>NZ_CP077658.1:4605000-8512626 GCF_019056675.1 Streptomyces sp. GMY02
GGTGCGGCTGGATCACCTCCTTTCTAAGGAGCATCTAGACCCCCAACGGGGTCCAGAGCCACTACGTCGGCAAGTGTCCGGCGGTGGTCAGCTCATGGGTGGAACGTTGACTATTCGGCACGATCGGGATTGTGGGTTCACTAGTACTGCTTCGGCGTGGAACGTGGGTCTGTGGTGCTGGTCGGGTCGGGCGCGCTGTTGGGTGTCTGAGGGTACGGGCCGTTGGTCTGTTTCTTCAGTGCCGGTCCCAGTGAACTCACTGTTCAGCAGTGGGGTGGTGGGTGGCTGGTCGTTGTTTGAGAACTGCACAGTGGACGCGAGCATCTGTGGCCAAGTTTTTAAGGGCGCACGGTGGATGCCTTGGTACCAGGAACCGATGAAGGACGTGGGAGGCCGCGATAGGCCCCGGGGAGCTGTCAACCGAGCTGTGATCCGGGGGTGTCCGAATGGGGAAACCCGGCAGTCGTCATGGGCTGTCACCCGCTGCTGAACACATAGGCAGTGTGGAGGGAACGAGGGGAAGTGAAACATCTCAGTACCCTCAGGAAGAGAAAACAACAGTGATTCCGGGAGTAGTGGCGAGCGAAACCGGATGAGGCCAAACCGTATGTGTGTGATACCCGGCAGGGGTTGCGCATGCGGGGTTGTGGGATCGCACTTCAATAGTCTGCCGGCTGTTGGGCGAGTGAGAAACCGTATGGGTAGGCGAAGGGCATGCGAAAGGCCCGGCGTAGAGGGTAAGACCCCCGTAGCTGAAATCTGTACGGCTCGCTTGTGTGATTCCCAAGTAGCACGGGGCCCGAGAAATCTCGTGTGAATCTGGCGGGACCACCCGCTAAGCCTAAATATTCCCTGGTGACCGATAGCGGATAGTACCGTGAGGGAATGGTGAAAAGTACCGCGGGAGCGGAGTGAAATAGTACCTGAAACCGTGTGCCTACAAGCCGTGGGAGCGTCGCACAGGACTTGTTCTTGTGTCGTGACTGCGTGCCTTTTGAAGAATGAGCCTGCGAGTTTGCGGTGTGTTGCGAGGTTAACCCGTGTGGGGGAGCCGTAGCGAAAGCGAGTCCGAATAGGGCGTTTTAGTAGCGCGCTCAAGACCCGAAGCGGAGTGATCTAGCCATGGGCAGGTTGAAGCGGCTGTAAGAGGTCGTGGAGGACCGAACCCACCAGGGTTGAAAACCTGGGGGATGACCTGTGGTTAGGGGTGAAAGGCCAATCAAACTCCGTGATAGCTGGTTCTCCCCGAAATGCATTTAGGTGCAGCGTCGTGTGTTTCTTGCCGGAGGTAGAGCACTGGATAGGCGATGGGCCCTACCGGGTTACTGACCTTAGCCAAACTCCGAATGCCGGTAAGTGAGAGCGCGGCAGTGAGACTGTGGGGGATAAGCTCCATGGTCGAGAGGGAAACAGCCCAGAGCATCGACTAAGGCCCCTAAGCGTATGCTAAGTGGGAAAGGATGTGGAGTCGCAGAGACAACCAGGAGGTTGGCTTAGAAGCAGCCATCCTTGAAAGAGTGCGTAATAGCTCACTGGTCAAGTGATTCCGCGCCGACAATGTAGCGGGGCTCAAGCATACCGCCGAAGTCGTGTCATTGCAGCATGAGGGCCAACGCCCGCTGTGATGGGTAGGGGAGCGTCGTGTGCCGGGTGAAGCCGCGCCGGAAGGCAGTGGTGGATGGTTCACGAGTGAGAATGCAGGCATGAGTAGCGATTCACACGTGGGAAACGTGTGCGCCGATTGACTAAGGGTTCCTGGGTCAAGCTGATCTGCCCAGGGTAAGTCGGGACCTAAGGCGAGGCCGACAGGCGTAGTCGATGGACAACCGGTTGATATTCCGGTACCCGCTTTGAAACGCCCAGTATCGAATCAGACGATGCTTAGACCGTGAAGCCGCCCTGATCTCTTCGGAGTTGAGGGGAGTGGTGGAGCCGTCGGACCAGATCTGTAGTAGGTAAGTGATGGGGTGACGCAGGAAGGTAGTCCAGCCCGGGCGGTGGTTGTCCCGGGGTAAGGGTGTAGGGCGTTGTGCAGGTAAATCCGTGCAACATAAGTCTGAGACCTGATGCCGAGCCGATTGTGGTGAAGTGGATGATCCTATGCTGTCGAGAAAAGCCTCTAGCGAGTTTCATGGCGGCCCGTACCCTAAACCGACTCAGGTGGTCTGGTAGAGAATACCGAGGCGTTCGGGTGAACTATGGTTAAGGAACTCGGCAAAATGCCCCCGTAACTTCGGGAGAAGGGGGGCCACACCAGGTGATGGCACTTGCTGCCGGTAGCTTGGGGTGGCCGCAGAGACCAGCGAGAAGCGACTGTTTACTAAAAACACAGGTCCGTGCGAAGCCGTAAGGCGATGTATACGGACTGACGCCTGCCCGGTGCTGGAACGTTAAGGGGACCGGTTAGCTCCATTTCGGTGGGGCGAGGCTGAGAACTTAAGCGCCAGTAAACGGCGGTGGTAACTATAACCATCCTAAGGTAGCGAAATTCCTTGTCGGGTAAGTTCCGACCTGCACGAATGGCGTAACGACTTCTCGACTGTCTCAACCATAGGCCCGGTGAAATTGCATTACGAGTAAAGATGCTCGTTTCGCGCAGCAGGACGGAAAGACCCCGGGACCTTTACTATAGTTTGATATTGGTGTTCGGTTCGGCTTGTGTAGGATAGGTGGGAGACTGTGAAGCGGCCACGCCAGTGGTTGTGGAGTCGTTGTTGAAATACCACTCTGGTCGTGCTGGATGTCTAACCTGGGTCCGTGATCCGGATCAGGGACAGTGTCTGATGGGTAGTTTAACTGGGGCGGTTGCCTCCTAAAGGGTAACGGAGGCGCCCAAAGGTTCCCTCAGCCTGGTTGGTAATCAGGTGTTGAGTGTAAGTGCACAAGGGAGCTTGACTGTGAGACCGACGGGTCGAGCAGGGACGAAAGTCGGGACTAGTGATCCGGCGGTGGCTTGTGGAAGCGCCGTCGCTCAACGGATAAAAGGTACCCCGGGGATAACAGGCTGATCTTCCCCAAGAGTCCATATCGACGGGATGGTTTGGCACCTCGATGTCGGCTCGTCGCATCCTGGGGCTGGAGTCGGTCCCAAGGGTTGGGCTGTTCGCCCATTAAAGCGGTACGCGAGCTGGGTTTAGAACGTCGTGAGACAGTTCGGTCCCTATCCGCTGTGCGCGTAGGAGTCTTGAGAAGGGCTGTCCCTAGTACGAGAGGACCGGGACGGACGAACCTCTGGTGTGCCAGTTGTTCTGCCAAGGGCATGGCTGGTTGGCTACGTTCGGGAGGGATAACCGCTGAAAGCATCTAAGCGGGAAGCCTGCTTCGAGATGAGGACTCCCACCCCCTGGAGGGGGTAAGGCTCCCAGTAGACGACTGGGTTGATAGGCCGGATATGGAAGCCAGGTGACTGGTGGAGTTGACCGGTACTAATAGGCCGAGGGCTTGTCCTCAGTTGCTCGCGTCCACTGTGTTAGTTCTGAGACCACGAACAGCCGTGACTTCTTCCGGCGGGTTGGTTTCGTAGTGTTTCGGTGGTTATAGCGTAAGGGAAACGCCCGGTTACATTCCGAACCCGGAAGCTAAGCCTTACAGCGCCGATGGTACTGCAGGGGGGACCCTGTGGGAGAGTAGGACGCCGCCGAACAAACTTTATGAGAAATGCCCTGTACCAGAGGTTTTGGTACAGGGCATTTCTGCGTTCAAAATCGCCTTGCGAGCGGAGACGCCTGCGCGGAGTATCGGTGCATGAAGCATGTGATACGCGCCGTACGGCCCGACGAGTGGGCCAAGGTCAAGGAGCTCCGGCTGCTCGCCCTCCAGGACTCGGCCGCACCGGTCGCGTTTCTGGAGACGTACGAGCAGGGCCTCGCACACCCCGACTCGTACTGGCAGGAGCGAGCCGCGGGCTCGGCGCCCCGGTACGGGAGCAGATCGGGCCAGTTCATCGCCGAGGCCCCGGACGGCAGTTGGTCCGGCTCGGTGGCCATGCTGGTCGAGGAGGCCGGCAGCATCGACTTCTTCGGGGCCACCATCGCCCAGGCCCAGGGGCATCTTGTCGGCGTCTATGTACGCCCCGAGCAGCGCGGCAGTGGGCTGATCGGGGCCCTGGTCGGGGAGGCGCTCGACTGGGCCTGGGCGCAGGAGAAGCCGCGGCTGGCCCGCGTACGGCTCTATGTCCACGAAGAGAATCCCCGGGCGCGGGCCGCGTACCTCAAGCTCGGCTTCGTACCCACCGGGACGGTCGTACCGTTCGAGCAGGATCCGCTTGCCAAGGAACTGGAGCTGGCGATCGAGCGCCCCTGACGGGCATGCGGATCACGTTCCGTCCGACAGGGCCTGGAGATCGGCGTGAGGCCAGCGGTCCTTGCCCTGCTGGCGTGAGCGGAGCAGGACCAGGGCGGGCAGTCCCTGGTCCTGGCCGGCGGCCAGCAGCTCCGGGAGCTGGGGGAGCGGGGCCACGGCGGCGACATCGTCGAGGACGAGTGTCATTGGTGGGTCGAGCCGACCGTCAGATGACCGTGCGGCCATGCGGCGGCCGTGCTCGACCACGCTTGAGGTGAGTGCGGTGAGCAGCGGCATCGCACCCGGGCGGGAGCGCGGATCTTCGATCGGCTCACCCACCACATAGAGAGTGCCCCCCTCGTTCACAAAAGAATCCAGGGCGAGCGCATCGGTTCTGTTGGGTGTGCAGGCGTCGCGGATATGGACCGAGGAGAGGGCCGCGAGCGTACGGGCCGTCAACTGCTGGGCCACTTCCCGGCGTTCGGGATGGGCGGTGAGTGCGGACTCCAGCAGGCCCGCGAGGCCCGAGGCGGCCTTGGGGTGCGTGCGGAGTATCCGTACGGCTTCGTGGGCGCTGCCGCCCTGGGCCCAGCGGTGCACCTGTTTGAACGGCCGTCCGTCCACGGCCGCGGCGTGCAGCCAGCATCGGAGGAGTGTTTCGGCCGTGTCGGCCATGGCGGCGTCGAGCAGGGCGTGCGGGCGTACGGGGGTGAGCAGCGCGGCCGCGCGGGCCGCGGCGGTGGCGGGGTCCTCGCAGCCGGCGGTGGGCGACCAGTGCATACGGGCCGGGGTGTCGCAGAGGTGGCCGGGGTCGTACAGCAGCACCGGGCCGAGCTTGGCGCGCGCGTCCTTGGTCTCGGCCCAGACGGTCGGGTCGGAGGTGACGACCAGCGCCGGGCCCTCGGCGTCGAGGATGGCCTGGACTGCGGTGGGGCGGCGGGTGAGGGGATCGCCGTACCGTACGGACGGTTCGGTACGGGGAGCGGGGACAGCGGCGAAGGCGACGGCCGGCGGGGGCGTGGGCGCGGTGGCGACGGGTGGTACGGAGACGGGCTCGGGCGGTGCCGGTGCAGTTGCCTGAGCCGCTGCCGTCGTGACGGACGGCTGCAAGCCGGGGGTCGGGCCTGCCATGGCCGCGACGCCCGGTCCGGTGTCCTCGCCCCCGCTCTCCCTCTCCCCGCTCCTGGCGGCCTCGTTCATGGGCCCCTTGCTGAGCATGTCGCGGGTTCCGGCCGCCCGTTCACGGTGCGCGTGGTGCAGTTCGCGGCGGCGTGCTCGTACCACTCGGTAGCGCGCCGCCACCCCCAGGACGAACACGGCGAGGACGGTCAGCACCATGAGCTGGCTTATCAGCAGGCCCCAGAACAGTCCGTACCCGGAGAGCTGGTCCGGCGGGGTGTCGGGCCAGGCGCCCGCCACATCGTGCGGCGCGGCCAGAAGCTGACGCATCGCCAAGGGCGTACGGGCGTACGTGACCGCCTCCGGCCAGGCGCCGTGCGTGAACAGGCCGGCCAGGCCTGTGGCCGTCCAGACCAGCAGGGACAGGCCCAGGACAAAGCCGAGCAGGCCCACCAGCAGCCCGTCGGGGACGCCGCCGCGGGTCTGGCCGCGGTCGCCCCCGTCGTACACCGGACCCCGGCCCTGGCCGTCGTGGTGGTGCGGCATGTCATGCCACCGTCGACTCGGAGGACTCGTTGAACTGCCGTTGCCGCTCAAGGAGGATCGCGCGCTGCTCCGCTTCCCACTCCGCGGCCTGCATGTCCGCGGGCAGTCCGGCGGCCAGCGCCTCGGCGGTGTCGGCGGCGTCCGATGCCGCGGAGTTCTCGGTCATGGCGCGGTCGGTGAAGACCAGCGGCCGTTCGGCCTCGGTGACCAGGTGTTTGACCACCTGGACATTGCCGTTGACGTCCCAGACCGCGATACCGGGGGTGAGGGTCGGGATGATCTCCACGGCCCAGCGGGGCAGTCCGAGGACCCGGCCGGTCGCGCGTGCCTCGTCGGCCTTCTGGGCGTAGATCGTGCGGGTCGAGGCCATCTTGAGGATGGCCGCGGCCTCGCGGGCCGCCGCGCCGTCCACGACGTCCGAGAGGTGGTGGACCACCGCCACGAAGGACAGGCCGAGCCGGCGGCCGAACTTGAGGAGGCGCTGGAAGAGCTGGGCGACGAAGGGCGAGTTGATGATGTGCCAGGCCTCCTCGACCAGGAAGATGCGCTTCCTGCGGTCGGGGCGGATCCAGGTGTGCTCCAGCCAGACGCCGACGATCGCCATCAGGATCGGCATCGCGATCGAGTTGCGGTCGATGTGCGAGAGGTCGAAGACGATCAGGGGGCGTCGAGGTCGATCCCGACGGTGGTCGGGCCGTCGAACATGCCCCGGAGGTCACCGTCGACGAGCCGGTCCAGGACCAGCGCCACGTCCAGGCCCCAGGCCCGTACGTCGTCCAGGTCGACATTCATGGCCTCGGCCGACTCGGGCTCGGGGTGGCGCAGTTGCTCGACGATGTCCATCAGGACGGGCTGGCGCTGCACGATGGTCTCGTTGACATAGGCGTGGGCGACCTTCAGCGCGAAGCCGGAGCGCTCGTCGAGGCCGTGTCCCATGGCGACTTCGATGATCGTACGCAGCAGGGCGAGCTGGCCGGTCGTGGTGATCGACGGATCGAGGGGGTTGAGCCTGATGCCGCCGTCGAGCGCGGCCATCGGGTCCAGCCGGATGGGAGTTATCCCCAGCTCCTGGGCGATCAGGTTCCACTCGCCGACGCCGTCCTCGCCCTGGGCGTCCAGGACGACCACCTGGCGGTCGCGGAAGCGCAGTTGGCGCAGGACGTAGGTCTTCTCCAGCGCCGACTTGCCGTTGCCGGACTCGCCGAGGACCAGCCAGTGGGGGGCGGGGAGCTGCTGGCCGTAGAGCTGGAAGGGGTCGTAGATATAGCCCTTGCCGCTGTAGACCTCACGGCCGATGATCACGCCCGAGTCGCCGAGGCCGGGGGCCGCGGTGGGCAGATAGACGGCCTGGGCCTGGCCCGTCGACGTACGGACGGGCAGCCTGGTCGTCTCCACCTTCCCGAAGAGGAAGCTGGTGAAGGCATCCGTGAGGACGGAGAGCGGATCTCGCACCACAGGCCCCTTTCTCGGCGCGGTGGCTGGCTGGGCTGGCGGGTGGTGCTAGCGGCGGATGCCCGTCGCGAACGGCAGGGTGTTCACAAACGCGCGGTGATGCTCGCGGTCGCACCACTCCAGCTTCAGATACGACTTGCCCGCCGAGGCTCTGATCGTCCGCTTGTCCCTGGCCAGTGCCTCGGGCGTCCTGGACGACACTGTGATGTACCCGACGAGATTGACTCCCGCTGCCCCGCTGGCGAGATCTTCACCCCGCTGGTCGAGCCGTCCGTGCGCGGCGATGTCGCGCGGGTCGACGGTCCTGTTCATCTTGGCGGCGCGGCTGGCCTCCGCCTCGTCGTTGGTCTTCTCGGTCAGCATCCGCTCGATCGCGATCTCGGTCGGTTCGAGGTCCATGGTGACGGAGACCGTACGGATCACATCGGGGGTGTGGACGAGCAGCGGCGCCAGGAAGTTCACCCCGACCGGGGTCATGGGCCATTCCTTGACCCAGGCGGTGGAGTGGCACCAGGGCGCGCGGGTCGACGACTCACGGGTCTTGGCCTGCAGATACGTCGGTTCCATCGCGTCCAGCTCGGCCGGCCAGGCGTTTCGTTTCGTCATGGCCTGGATGTGGTCGATGGGGTGGTCGGGGTCGTACATGGAGTGGACGAGGGAGGCGAGCCGGCTCTGGCCGAGGGGCTGCCGTACCCGGATGTCCGCCTCGGCGAGCCGGGCGCAGATGTCGGTCAGCTCACGGGCCATGACGACGGCGAGGCCCGCGTCCCGGTCGAGCCGCCTGGCGCCGGAGGCCTGGCGGGCGGCACGGGCCATGGCCTGGCCCTCCGCGGCCAGTTCACGGGTGTAGTGCATGCAGGCGACGAGATAGGCGCGGTGCTGCTCGCTGGAGGTGGAGACCATCGACTGGAGCTGGTCGTACGACTCCTGGAGCCATTCGGGGGCGGAGACGTCACCGCGCTGGGCGACGTCCTTGGCGTGCGCGTCGGGGTCGGCGGGCAGCGTACGGGCGAGCATCTGGAGCCGGGTGACAAAGCCGTCCCCGTTGGCGACATGCTTCAGGAGCGTGCCGAAGCGGTCGACGAGGGCCTCCTGGTCCTCGCTGTCGCGCAGGCCGACGCCGGGGCCCTCGATCTCGATGGCGGCGGTGACGGTGCGGCGGTCGGCGTGCAGGAGTACGGCGATCTCGTCGGGGCCGAAGGGCGCGGCCAGCCAGTTGATCCGGCCGATGCCGGGGGGCGGGCCGATCTCGACCTCGCGGCCGTCGATGCTGGTGCCGGCCTCCATGGCGCCCGAGCGGTAGACCGTACCGGCGCGGAGGGTGCGCTTGAAGCTGCGGTTGATCTCGTACCACTTGTAGAACGTGCGGTGTTTGTACGGTACGTAGACGGCGGTCAGCGCGAGGAGCGGGAAGCCGGCGAGGGTCACGATGCGCACCGGCAGGACGGGCACGAGGAGCCCGCACATCATGCCGACGAACGCGCCGGCGACGATCAGGGCGATCTCGCCGGTCTCGCGGTTCTTGCCGACGATCGCGTTCGGCCGGGCGCGGCCGATGAGATACGTACGGCGGGGCGCGATCGCGTGGGACTGGGTCGTCAACGCCCTCCACCTCCAGTGCTGTTGTTACCGGTTCCGGTTCCTCCGAGGCCTGTGCCGCGTGAGCTGTGGGGGCCGCTGGTGGGGCCGCCGCTGCGGGGCGGGGGCGCGGCGGGGATTCCGCCGCCGGCTCCGCCGCCCGTACCTCCGCCTGTGCCGCTTATGCCGCCGCCCGAGGGGCGGGCGCTGTGTGCGGCGACGCCTCCGGAGACGGGGTTGGCGGGCCGGCCGCCCGAGCCGCCGCTGTTGCCCTGCTGCTGGTGGTTGCGGCTGCTGTGGGTCTTGATGCCCTGGGAGACGAGCGCGGCGGGCGAGCTGATGAGGGCGGCGGCCTGCGAACCGTCCGTGGCCTGCTTCCTGTTGGTGCGGGACGAGGCGATCTCGTCGCCGAAGCCGGGCACGAAGCGGTAGATCATCGCGGAGGCGAAGATCGCGAGCAGGATGATGGCGAGGCCGGAGACGACGGCGGAGAAGGCGTCGGGGCCGTCGTCGGCGGAGAGCGCGCCCGCGAGGCCGAGGACGATCACGATCACGGGTTTGACCAGGATGACGGCGATCATGATGCCGGCCCAGCGGCGGACATGGCCCCACATGTTCTTGTCGACGAGCCCGGCGTACACGACGGTGCCGAGCAGGGCGCCCACGTACAGCAGCGCGGCTCTGATGACCAGTTCCAGCCAGAGGATGCCGGCGGCGAGGATCGACACGAGGGCGACGACGATCAGCATGATCGGGCCGCCGCCGATGTCGTCGCCCTTCTTGAGGGCCTCGGCGAAGCCGCCGAAGAAGACATCGGTCTGGCCGCCGGTGGAGGTGGAGATGACCTCGGTGACGCCGTCGGTCGCGGAGACGACCGTATAGAGGATGAGCGGGGTGAAGGCGGAGGCGAGGACGGTCAGCCAGAGGAAGCCGATGGCCTCGGAGAGTGCGGTGGTGAGGGGGACGCCGCGGATGGCGCGCTTGGCGACGGCGAGGAGCCAGATGACGAGGGTGAGGACGGTGGAGGCGGCGAAGATGACGGCGTACTGACGGAGGAAGGCGGCGTTGGTGAAGTCGACATTGGCGGTCGCCTTGACGGCGTCACTGAGCTTCCCGACGATCCACGCGGCGGCGTCGGCGCAGCCACGGGCGAGGGAGGAGAGGGGGTCGAGGGCGCTGGCGGGGTCGGAGACACCGCCGGAACGCGGGGCGCCCGCGGCCTTCTCACCGTCCTCGCAGTACTCCTTGGCCCGGCCAACGATCAGATCACAGACGTTGTCGCTCGCGGCGGGCGAGGGGCTGGCACCGGGTGAGGCGCCGTCGGTGGGCGTAGGCGTCGGAGTGGGCGCGGCGGAGGCGCGCGCGGCCAGGGCGAGGACCAGCGCCGAGGCGCCCGCCAGGGTCGCGGCGAGCGAGGACGCGCTGGGACGGCGGCTACCGGGCATAGGTGAAGCCTCCATATTCCTCAACGGCCTTGGCGATGTCGTCGGCGGTGGAGGCCCGGTTGTCGCCGGTGACCGGCGTGGGGCCGTCCGACTGGCTGGAAGAGGTGATCTTCCAGTCGCCGCCGGTCCATTTGAGCTGTGCGGTGATGGTGAACCAGGTTTCGGTCACCGGCTTGGTGGAGCCTTCGCCGGCCAGCCCCAGGAGGCCGGTCGACCAGACTTCGACGGTCGCCGTGTTCTCACCGGAACCGGTGACCTTGGTGCCGACGGGCACGGTTCTGGACACGAAGGTGAGGCCGGCGGGTGCGGAGCCGTCCGCGTTGAGACCGACGTTCTGGTAGAAGGCCGGTGAGTACGCCGTGTCGATGTCGGCCAGAAGGTCTTCGACGGTGGCGGGATCGTGCGTGGCGCGGATGATGTCCCGTCGGGAGGTCGCGTTGAACATCTCGGCGGAGCCCAGGGCCACCGCGTAGTTGGCCGCCGCGCTCGCCGCGCCCTGTTCGGTGTGGGGGAAGCCGGCCGGGATCGTGCCGTTCTTGCCCGTCACCGGCTTGACGCCCGATGCCGCCGTCGGCTCCGCGCCCGCGCCGCCGCCCGTGCTCCCGGCGCCTTCGGCGCCGCCCTTGTCCCCGCCGCGGTTCGCGAACGCGATGGCCGCGATGAGGAGGACGACGACGCCCACCACGGTGATGAGGGAGCGCGAGCTGCGGGCCGGGCGGCGGGGGCCGCCGCCGTACAGATCGCCGCTTCTGCCGTCGGGCAGGCGCGTACGCGTCTGGCCCGTACCGCCGAAGCCGTCGTCCGTACGGCCCGGGCCGTCGCCGTAGCCGTGCTCGTCGCCGTAGCTCATGCCGTGTACGCCCCCTCAGCCGTGTTCGGGTCCTTGTGGTCCGTGCGGTCCGCGCAGTCCGTGTCTGCGTAGTACGTGCAGTCCGTGCAGTACGACGGTAGCCGTGCTGGTTGCCGCGCGGGCGCGGTGTGGTGACTCGACATCAGGGAGACGCAACCTCAGCCGGTGGGTGCGACGGACGGGTGGTGTTGAGGGTGGTCCGGGCACGCCCGGTACGGACTGACGACAACGGTGAGGATGGCGGGGCGACAGGGGCCGGGGCCCGGGCCGGGGACGTGGGGATGGTCGCCGCTAGACGGCCATTCCGTAGACGATGGTGAAAAGCGTGCCCAGCGAGCCGATGATGAAGACTCCGGTCAGTCCGGCGACGATCAGGCCCTTGCCCTGCTCCGCGCTGAACGTGTCCCTGAGCGCCGTCGCTCCGATCCGCTGTTTGGCCGCGCCCCAGATCGCGATGCCGAGGCAGAGAAGGATGGCTACGGCCATCACGACCTCGATCATGACGCGGGCCTCGTTCCCCAGTGTCCCGAAAGGCCCCCAGTTCGGCGCGATGCCACCGATGATGGTGGTGATGTCGCCCTTCTCGGCCGCCAGGTACATGTAACTCACCGCCCCTGTTGGGTTGTTACGCCCACGCCCCCATGGCATGGGTCACGCTCTATCTTCGCTGATGGAACCGCTCTCGTATGCCGCTTGGCGGCTCTCTTTACCCGATCCCCGCACATATGACCGATCACACCCCGCTGAGCTGGCGTGGATCTGCCATGTGTGTCCGCGCATGGTTACTCTGTGTATCACGGAGCGTGACTCCGGGCAATGACTGTCGTTGTTACACCTTTACGGTCAGGGCCCCGGCGCGAGCGCCGCGGAGAGCCGGTACGGGCGCGGGGGCCGCCGTACCGGCGTGACCGGTGGGACCCATGGCGCGGGCGGGGCACCGTACGGGTGAACTTGGCGGTGCCGCACGGCTGTCGGGCCGGGCGGCCGATGGCCTCGGAATGCCTGGACCGCGGGTGGTTTCCCCGTACGTACGCGCTCCCGCGGCCTGTTGATGAGCGCGGCCGGCCCCTGCCCGGCTTTGGGACAGTGCCGTCCACATCGCGGTGAGGAACGCGGAAGAGGAAGAAGAGGAACAGGGGCGAGCGGCATGGCGGGGCACGCAGGGGACGCGGGGCATGCGGGGCACGCGGGGCACGCGGCGTATTCGGACGACTGGCGGCGCCTGATCGGGACGGCCGGCGGTGTACCGGCTCCGCGGGCCGGCGGGCTGCGGCACAGCGGTGGTCCCTGGACGGGGGCGGCGGGGACGGTGGAGTCGTTGCGTACGCACATGAGCCTGGTCCGGGGCGAGTTCGCCGCCGCGCACGAGGGGGCGGCGGCCGGTACGGAGGGCCTGGGCGCGGTGGCGGTGCTGGG
Organism: Streptomyces sp. GMY02; assembly: GCF_019056675.1. NCBI lineage: Bacteria > Bacillati > Actinomycetota > Actinomycetes > Kitasatosporales > Streptomycetaceae > Streptomyces > Streptomyces sp. GMY02. The sequence goes on from NZ_CP077658.1 coordinate 4,617,688, forward strand.
GACGGTACGGACGTCGTGGGAGCGGCGGATCGAGTCGGTGATGGGGGAGTGCGCGGGGCTGGCGGTCAAGCTACGGGCGGTCGCGCGCGACCAGGGCGAGACGGAGACGGAGATCCGGTCGGCGCTGGTCTCGTTCGCCGCCGCGGGGGCCGTCGGCGGGGCGGGTGGCGGTGCGCGGTGAACGGGTTCGGCGGTGGCGCGCTGTGAATGGGTTCGGCGGCGGGGCCGCCGGGGGTTCCGGGGCGGGCGGGCCGGGCGGGGCTGGCGGGGTGCTGACCTGGGCGCGGCTGCGTGACCTGAAGTGCTCCGAGCTGGAGGCGGCGGCGGACGGCTGGGGCCGGGCCAGCAACCGTGCGGACGCCGCACGCGACCGTATCGACAAGCAGATCCTCGCGGGCCTTGAGACGACACAGGAGGGCGAGGCGGCGGACGCGGCGGTCGCGCGGCTGGGGGAGCTGAGCCGTAACTTCCAGTACGCGTACACGGAGTGCGGTCTGGTCCGTACGACGCTGAACAGCCTGGCCCAGGAGCTGAGGGTGCCTCAGCGGCGGCTGCGGGCGGCGCTGGACGACGCGGCGGGGCTGAAGTTCACGGTCCACGCGGACGGTTCGGTGGGCTATCCGCCGGCTGGCGAGGACCTGATCTCCCGGGAGAAGCTCCCGGGCGGCACGGCGGAGGGCACCACGCTGCCGCCCCTCCTGTCCCCGCGACCGCCGCTGGCACCGCCGAATCCGCTGGCGGAGAAGGCGCAGGAGATCGCGGACACGATCGCGCACGCGGTCGCCGAGGCACGCGCCGTCGACGCGCGCTACACCGCGACGCTGGTGAAGCTGACGGCGGAGGACGGGCTGCGGGTCACCGACGCGATGTGGTCGGACGCGAACGGGGACGCGCGGGTGGTGCGGGGGCTCGCGGACGAGTACTTACGGGACGCCATCCCCAGGGACAAGTCCCCGGCGGAGCGCAAGTCCTGGTGGGACGGCCTGACCCAGGAGCAGCGGGAGGAGTACCTGGCGGTCTACCCGGACGAGATCGGCAACCTGGACGGCATCCCGTCGGCGATCCGCGACGCGGCGAACCGGGACAACCTGTCGCTGCTGATCGGCGAACTGGAGGGGCGGGGGGAGGAGGGGCCGGGGACCAGGCTGGCGGGTTTGCGGGCGATCGACGAGCAGTTGCGGGCCGCCAGGGATCCGAATGTGCCGCCCATGTACCTGCTGGGTATCGGGAACCAGGGAAACGGCCGGGCCATCATCTCGTTCGGTGACCCGGACACGTCACGGAATGTATCAGCGTATGTGCCGGGTCTGGGGACCGCGTTGGACGAGGATTTCGCCAGAAATGACGTGCAGCGAGCGCGTGATACGGCGATCGGGGCACAGCGATATGACCCTTCATCCGCTTCGATTGTTTGGCTGGGATACGACGCCCCGCAGTTTTCTCTGACAGACATCTCGGGCGCTACGGATGTGATGTCGGCTGATCAGGCGAGGGCTGGGGCAACTTCGTACAACGAATTCATGTCGGGTATCTCGGCAACGAATCAGAACGCAGATCCGCATGTGACAGCCATTGGGCACTCATATGGGTCGCTCACCGTTGGCCAGGCCGCGCAGCGGGAGGGTGGTGTTCCGGGTGTCGATGAAATCGTTCTGCTTGGTAGCCCCGGAACCGGCGCGAAGTCCGCTGACGACTTGGGGGTGGGCAGGAGTCACGTGTTTGTCGGCGCTGCGGACAATGATCCGGTGACCGCGATGCCCGCCAAGATCGAGGCGCGTGGCATGGCTGCAGGCGCTGCCAGCGGAGCCGTGGTTGGAGGCGCGATGGCAGGCCCAGTCGGGGCTGCGGTCGGGGGGCTTGGAGGCGGCGCGGTTGCGTACCTTGCGCAAGACGCACAGGCGGACGATCGCGAGATCTGGTACGGGACGGATCCGGCGCACGAGGCTTTCGGTGCTCGGCGATTCCGCGTGGAGGACGGACCACGTCCGATCGGAGACGCCGGAGGCTTTGCCGCGCACTCCAGCTACTTCAACCCGAGAGTGGACGAGGAATCGGCCAGGAACATCGCGAAGATCGTCGCTGGGAGAGGCGACAGGATCAACACCCAGGAGCCCCGATGAGTTGGTCCCGGTGGATGACGGCACTATTCGCGGCGACCTGCTTAACAGCTTGTGGTGCTTCGGAGATGCAAGGAAAGGGTGGCGGTATGAGTCCTGCGATGAATATGCAGGGAGGCGCTGAGAAGGCGGACTTCATCATTCTCGACACCCTCTCGGCAGTACAGCCACCAGTGGAATGGGTTCATGACGCTGCGACGGAGATTTCTTGCAACGACTTCAAGAACGATGCCACGGGCACCGGGTCCGCCACTCGGCGTGCGGCAGTTACGACCAAAGTTTCGGCTGTTCGGCGAGGCAGCCTGCTCGGGTTGGTCGAGCGGCACTGGAAGAAACGCGGCTACGAGATCACCAGCGTGGACGCCGACGAGGAGCTTCCTGTTATTTACGCGGCAACTCCGGACGATTTCCGGATGAGCCTGGCGGTGGGACACAAGGGACAGTTCTTCCTGAGCGTGACCACACCTTGTCTCGGCGAGTCTGCGGTTCTGCCTCCAGCGACCAAGCCCAACGGCCCCGACTACAGCGGCGGCCCCATCCCGCGGCCCGACGTGCACGACAGCTTCTGGTCATCCCCCGGGGGACTTTCCGCGGGGGTTGGTGGTACTGCCTGAAAGCGGGGTGGCGCGCCTAGACTGGGGGGACTGGCGGCCCTGACGCGGAGGGTGTTTGACGGTGCGTAAGGCGTGGCTCGGCGTGGTCGCTGTCGGTGGTGTCGGGGTCGCATTCGTCGCGTTGCTCGTGGTGGGGACCTATTCCGCCGCCGCCGGGCTCGTCGGGGGCGGGCGTGCCGTCGGGCTTGCCAAGGGCGCCGTGCCCGCCGCGTATCAGCCGCTCGTGCAGAAGTGGGGCACGTACTGTCCCGCCATCAACCCCGCCCTGCTCGCCGCGCAGTTGTACCAGGAGAGCGGCTGGAACCCCAGCGCCCAGAGCCCCGCCGACGCCCGGGGTATCGGGCAGTTCATCCCCGGGACCTGGCAGTCGCACGGGATAGACGGGGACGGCGACGGGGACCGGGACATTTGGGATCCCGCGGACGCGATTCCCTCCGCCGCCTCGTACGACTGTGAATTGGCCGGATACGTCAAGGACGTGCCCGGGGATCCGACCGACAACATGCTCGCGGCGTACAACGCCGGGGCGTACGCGGTGATCAAGTACGGGGGTGTGCCGCCGTACCGGGAGACACAGAACTACGTCAAGATCATCCGGACGCTGGAGAAGAGCTTCGCCCGGCCGGTCGGGCGGGTCGCGCCGTCGCAGCAGGCCGCCGCGGCGATCCACTTCGCGCAGGGGAGGCTCGGTACGGAGTACCTCTGGGGCGGGAACGGTACGCCGGAGCAGGGCGGGCGGTTCGACTGTTCCGGGCTGACGCAGGCGGCGTACCGGACCGTGGGGATCGAGCTGCCGCGCGTCGCCAACGACCAGTACAACGCGGGTCAGCATCCCTCACGGGACGAGCTGCTCCCCGGCGATCTCGTCTTCTTCTCGGACGATCTGACGAACTCGCGCGCGATCCGGCACGTGGGGCTCTATGTGGGCGGCGGGTACATGATCAACGCGCCGTACACCGGGGCCGTGATCCGGTTCGACAAGATCGACACCCCGGACTACTTTGGTGCCACCCGGGTCACCGAGGACGGTGCGAAGTCTCTGCCGACCGATCTCCCGGCGAGCCGCCCCAACGCCTGAGGGGCGGGTCCCGGAGCTGAGGGGCGGGCCCCGGGGGCGGGTTCCGGGTTCGGGGCGCTGGGTCCCCGGTGGGCCTCCTGCCCTCGTTCATGGCCGGAACTCTCCCTCGTACCAGCCGGTAGCAGCCGTCTGAACTGGGACGACGTGTCACTCTTCGATAACGTCATGGTGATCGTTCGGTGGAGAGCGGAACGCTGACGGTGAGCAGGCCGTTCCCTGGACGGAGTCGCGGTATTGATCACGCGGCATGTTCCGTACCGACCACGGGGGTTGGTAGAGGCAGCGCGCACCGAGATGCGGCTTGCCGGGTGACAAGGCAAGGGGCCGCTCAGATGGCTGGACTCGTACTGGATGGGTCGAACCCCGATGTCAGCCTGCTCTATGACATCAACGGACTCGCCAAGGACGCTCCCTCGTGGTTCGACCGCGTCATGGAGTTCGTCGGCGAGTACGGGATCATGGTCGCGCTGGTGCTCATCCTGGCCGGCTGCTGGTGGAGCGTACGGGGGCGCGGGTCCGCTGAGGACTCCGTCACCGCCGTCGTCGGGCTGCTCTGGGCGCCGCTGGCCGCCGCGATCGCGCTGCTGGTCAATATCCCCATCCGGGGTTTCGTGGAGCGGCCGAGACCGTTCGTGGATCACAAGGGACTGGATGTCCTGGTGGCGGGGAAGACGGACTACTCGTTCGTCAGCGACCACGCGACCATGGCCATGGCGCTCGGCGCCGGGATCTTCATCGCGCACCGCAGGTTCGGGCTGGCCGCGATAGCGCTGGCGCTGCTGGAAGGCTTCTGCCGGGTCTATATGGGGGTCCATTACCCGACCGATGTGATCGGCGGGTTCGCGCTCGGTACGGCGGTCGCCCTGCTGCTCACCCCGCTCGCGCTGGCGCTGCTCACGCCGCTGGTGTCCGCGGTGTCCCGTTCGCAGCGGATGGCCTGGGCCGTACGGTCACGGGCCGCGCGTGAGGCGGACCGCCTGGCGGATTACGGGGCGGTGGGCGGGACACGGCCGCTCGGGCTGCCGGAGCCGCGCCCCGACGACAACAATCTGGCGGCGTGACGCGGTTGATCTCTGCCGGGTCCCGCCCCAGTGGGCGGTTCGTCCTCCACCGTCGGACGGGCTTGGACGGGGTGATCTGCCCCGCCGGCCTGGCTGAAAATCGCCGTCAGCGCGAGGCCACCGCGCTCACCACCACGTTCGAATCCCAGTGGCCCTGGGCGTTGATGACCCCGCCGCAGGTGATCAGGCGTAGTTGCGAGTTCGGTACGGGTCCGTAGACCAGCTTCGTCGGGAAGCTCTTCGTCGGGTACGTGCTGACGGAGGTCACACGGAAGGGCAGCCGCCGCCCGTCCCCCTGCTCCGTCTCGACCAGATCGCCGGGCCGCAGCCGGCCGAGCTTGGCGAAGGCGGCGTTCTTGATGGTGTCGCGGCCGTTGCGCGCCGCGACGCTGCCGGGGTTGGCCGGGGCGTCCCGGTGCCCGACCAGGACGGCCGGGCCGATGTCGCCGGGGCGCGGCCCCAGCGCGTACCAGCCCACCTTCATCGCGTCCCGGAAACCCGGCGGGTTCAGCGAGCCCTTGTCGTCCACGCCGAGCGGCAGGACGTCCACGGCCAGCCCGAGGACGGGTATGCGCAGGCGTACGGGGGCGGTGGGCGGGTCGGTGACCTTGATCAGGCGGGGTTCGGCGGCGTCCACCGGCGGCGCGGCCCGCTGCGGGAACAGATGCAGCAGTACGGCGGCCACGGCGCACAGGACCGAGGCGGCGAACAGGACCTTGACCGTTCCGTTCGCCGCGCTCGTACGCGTACCACGCGCTCGGCGTGCCCGGAGCGACGCGCGTGCCTCACGCGCCCGCTCCGGTATGCGTGTCATGCGTGTCCTGTGCGCCGTACGGTCCTGGCCGGCCGGCCCCGCCGGTCCGGTCAGTGGTGGTCACCCGTGGCACGCCACCGGCGGCGGCGCACCACGAGGATCGTGCCGGCGGCGGCCGCGGCGGTCGCGCCGATGGCGAGGGTGAGTTCGGCCGTACCGGTACGGCGCGGTTCGTACGCGGAGGGCAGGTGGCGCGCGCCTCCCCTGGCCGCTCCGGACGGGGTGACCTGGAGGGCGCCCACGGACGGCCCGGGGATGTTGGAGGTGCCAGTGCCAGTGCCAGTGCCCGTACCTGTCCCGGTGCCTGTACCCGTGCCTGTGCCCGTGGTCGCGTTGCCGCTCGTCGGCTGCGCGGGTGCCACCGGCTTCGGCACGGGCGCCTGCGGCGCCTTCGGTGTCGGGGTCCACGGGCTCGTCCTGCCAGGAGGCCGCGGCAGGGGCACCCGTCCGCGTGACGTTCCGCTGGCGGTCGGCGCCGGGGTCTTGGGCGCCGTCGTCTTCGACTTCGTGGCGGACGGCTTCGGCGCGGCCTTCGACGCCGCCGGGTTCGGCAGCGGCGCGGTGGCCGACGACCTGCTCCGGTCCGCCATGGCCTCGCCGTCCGCGGAGACCAGGCTGAAGCCGTCGACGTTCTGGCCCTTCGGGTCGTTGGGCCGGTCGCTCTTGTAGTAGTAGAGCGGGTGGGTGTTGTAGATGACGTGCGGCTCGGTGCTGTTCACCGCGTTGAGCGGGGTCTGGGCCGTCTCGCCGATCACACCCGCCGCCTTGGTCGGGAAGCCGATAGCGGCGGGCCACTTCGCGGCGCACGCGCCGGAGCACGAGGGCCTGTCCGGTTTGTCGGCGAGCCGCATATAGAGCGGGTTGCCGTTCTCGTCGGCCAGCACTTGACCCAGGCCGGTGTTGATGAGCGTCAGTTCGCTCGGCTCCTTCGGGCGGTCGACCGCCGTGGCGGCGCCACCGAGTGCGACAAGGAGCATGGTGGCCGTGGTGAGCGTGGCTATCCGGGGTCCGTATCGGTCCATGGGTACGCCCCTGTGAGTCGGTCTGCCGGGTGTGCCCCCTCTGATTGCTACATACAGAGCATCCTCAAGCGGCCGGTACGGCCACCTCGGTGGGCCGTCCGGGCGACTACCCGCATGCCGCGCGCGAGACTCAGAGCGCCTGCGGGAAATCGAACAGCCGCTCAGGGTCGTACCGCTCCTTCAGCCGTGCCAGCCGGTCCGCGGCCGGGCCGTAGTAGGCCGTGCGCCAGTCCGTCAGGGCCGGGTCGGTGTAGTTCTGGTACGCCCCGCCCGACGCGTACCGGCGCAGCGACCCATGGGTGGTTTTCAGCCATGCGCGCTCCGCCGTTCCGGGGGTGCCGGGCTCCCAGGCGGCGATGTACTGGGCCAGGATCCGTGAACGCCGGTGGACGAAGGCGGTCGCGAGCGGGTCCACCCGGTTGACCGCGCCGCCGAGCGCGGTGAGGGCGATGGAGCCGCCCCCGCCGCCGGACCCCTTCCCGCCGCCCGCGTCGCCGGGCAGCCGGGTGAACGCCTCGGCGGCCGAGACCAGGGCGCGGACCCCGGCCGGCGAGAGCGACCGGTCGAAGAAGTCCGAGGCCGCGGCGTAGGTCTCGCGCTGAAGCGCGCCGTCCGGGCTGCGGCCGGGGGTCGTACCCGGCAGATGGCACTGCTCCTGGCTGAGCCCGGAGCAGCCCGCGTACACCTGCATCGCCTCCTCGTACCCGCGCTGCCGCAGTGATATGGAGCCGGCCGGGCCGGGACCGCCCGGTCCGTCGGCGAGCCGGTCGAGCGCGTTCTTGAGTCCGGTCTCGTCGCCGAGGGAGAAGGCGGAGAGGGAGACGGTGGGGGCGGAGCCGCCGGGGCCCGCGGAGAGATGGAGCGAGGACCAGATCTCGTCCGGCTGGTCCGGGCCCCACTCCTGCCAGGCCGCGAGCAGGGTCTGCGCCTTGGACCAGGGCCAGCTCAGAAAGGCGGAGACGGTCGTCGGCGCGGGGTGGGTACGGAAACGCAGCTCGGTGACGACGCCGAAGTTGCCGTTGCCCGCGCCGCGCAGCGCCCAGAAGAGGTCCTCGTTCTGCCCGGCCTCGGCGGTGAGCCGCTTGCCGTCGGCGGTGACGATGGTGGCGGAGAGCAGGCTGTCGCAGGTCAGACCGTACGCGCGGGCGGCGACACCATGGCCGCCGCCGAGGGTGAGCCCGGACACCCCGACGGTCGGGCAGGAGCCCGCGGGGATCGTACGGCCGTGCTCGGCGAGGGCGCGGTAGACATCGGCGAGCCTGGCGCCCGCGCCGACGACCCCGTCCGAGCCCGCCGACTCCAGCGAGCCGAGCCGCGATATGTCGATCACGAGACGGCCGTCACCGCTGGACCAGCCCGCGTACGAGTGACCGCCGCTGCGGATGGAGACGGGGGTGCCATGGGTCCTGGCGAAGGCGAGGCACTCCCTGATGTCGTCCTCGCCGGCGACATAGGCGATGGCCGCGGGCTTCAGGGAGTCGAAGCGGGTGTTGTAGAGCTGCCGGGCTGTTCGGTACGCGGTGTCCTCGGGGCGTACGAGATCGCCGTCGAGCCCCTTGGCCAGCGCGCCCCAGCTCGGGGCACCGCCCGTGGGTCTTGCCGTGCCGGCCGGCGGGCTGTCGGGCGGTCCGCCCTTGTCGCCCGCGCCGCTCGTACCGCCCGAGCTGCCCGTACCGCCGGAACAGGCCGTCGCGGTCGCCGCGGTGAGGGCGGCGGCCGCGACGGCGGTGAGCAGGGTGCGCCGTTCCATGGGTCGCATAGGAGGGCCTCCTGAGGAGGGAAGGGTGCCTCAGGGGTGCAACGGTTCCGGGTCGGGAAGTTCCGCTTCAGCTCTGTGGCGCGTGGGACGCCGCGTCCGTACGGGCGCGGTCGCGGGATCTGCGGGCGGGGCCCGACCAGCCGCAGCTACAGCGGGCCAGACAGAACGAACCGCGTTCCAGGATCGAGGTGATGTGGGGTGATATGGGGTGAAGTAAAGGGGTGAAGGGCGGGGTGCCTATGGGGGGTTCCGATGTGTTGTGCTCGCACACGGACTCCACCGTACCGAGGTGTTCGCACCCCATGACAGGGCCCGGTGTGACGCCTGGCGTGACGCCCGGCACGATGCGCGGCGTGACGGGGGACGCGGGGCGTCGTTATCCGGAGCGGGTGAGCTTCGGACAAACGACGGCCAGGCGTTGGGGGTTGGCAGGCGATGGTGGTGCAGCAGCACAGAAGCAGGGGTGTGGCGTTCGCCGCCATGGCTGTGGCCGGAGCCGTCGCCGCGGCCTCCGGCTGCTCGGGAAGCGGCGGCGCCATGGCCGACGACCGGCCGGGCCGGGATCCGGGAGCGGTGCTGAGAGCGGCCGATGTGCTGCTGGCGTCGGGGAGTTCGAAGGCCCGTACGTCCATGGAGATGGCGGCCGGCGGGACGCGGGTGACCATCCGGGGCGAGGGCGGGTACGACTTCGTGCGGCGGATGGGGCGGCTCAGGGTCGTGCTGCCGAAGGATCCCGCGGGTACGAGCGGGCACCGGCCGATCACCGAACTGCTGTCGCCCGCCGCGCTGTATATGAAGAACCGCGGGGCCGGGGTGCCCATCGACAAGTGGGTCAGGGTGGATTCGACCACGCTGGACGACGGAAACCTGGTCACCGGCGGGGCGACCGATCCGCTGACCGCGGCCGAACTCCTGCGCGCTGCCCGGAATGTGGCTTTTATCGGGGAACTGGATCTGGCGGGCATCCGGGTCCGGCACTACCGGGGTGTGACGCACATCGGCCGCGCCGCGGTGTCTGCCGCTCCGTACGCGCGCGAGGCACTGGCCGCCGCGGCCAAGGGATTCGGGGAGAACGCGGTGCCGTTCGACGCGTATCTGGACGAGGCGGGGCGGCTGCGCAAGGTCAGGCATCAGTTCAGCTATGTCAATCAAGGTCAATTGGTCGATGTCGCGTCGACCACATTGCTGTACGCGTTCGGGGTCGCGGTTTCCGTCACGCTGCCGCCGTCCGACGACATCTTCGCCGGTGAGATCAAGGCATAACGCCGGGACTTGGGCGAATGCGCCCGGTCCGCAAGATCGGATCCAGCCGTAACCATGGAGGACCAAGCCGGAAATGGTCCGGACGTGCCATGCGCGGTGTGTATCACGCTCCCTACGCTAGGAAGCCGATACCGGCAGCGATACCGGCAGGAAGAGGTGATTGCACGTGGCACTGTTGCGTACGCCGGCCGTCCAGGACCACGTGGCCCTCGCCGAAATCGAGTTGTGCGGCGAGTTGATGATCGCGGCGTCGGCCGCGGACGGGGAACGGCTCAGCCCGGACCGTATCGACGAGGTGCTGAACGTGACGGCGGAGCGGGCGCCCCGGCCTGCCGCGCTCCTGCCGTCGTGCCAGGTGTGATGTGCGCCCGGACGTGATGTCCGTACGCGGGTCCGTATGTGATGTCCGTTACGAATCGGGCGTATCGGGGGCGTGTCAGGTACGGAGCAGCCGGGCGATCGCCTTGGTCGCTTCCTCCACTTTCGCATCGATTTCGTCCCCGCCCTTGACCGCGGCGTCGGCCACGCAGTGGCGCAGGTGCTCTTCCAGGAGCTGGAGCGCGAAGGACTGCAGGGCCTTGGTCGAGGCGGAGACCTGGGTCAGTATGTCGATGCAGTACACGTCCTCGTCGACCAGCCGCTGAAGGCCCCGGATCTGGCCCTCGATCCGGCGCAGCCGCTTGAGGTGTTCGTCCTTCTGCTTGTGGTAGCCGTGCACGCCGCGGTCATGGTCGGTGAGGGCGGAGGGTGCGTCGCTCGTCGCCGCGCCGGCCGCCTCGGTGGTCGTCATCGCGTCCTCCTGCTGGGATGTCCGGGCCGCTGGGTGCCCGAACTGCTGGATGTCCGAAAAGAGTCATATACCCCTTGTGGGTATATGGTACCCGTCTGTGGTCCTTGGGGCAGGGCCCTGTGCATATCACCTTGTCTGATGGGCGACACTTGGAACTTGCCGGTTAGCAGTGGCCGGATGATGCGCCTAGCATCACCCTGACCGAATTCCATGTAACCCGAGGACCCCAGGTGCGATTTCGTCTGACCCCCAGGGAGACGAGCTTCTATGACATGTTTGCCGCGTCCGCGGACAACATCGTCACGGGCTCGAAACTCCTGATGGAACTCCTCGGGGCGGATTCCTCCGCCAGGGCCGAGATCGCGGAACGGATGCGGGCGGCGGAGCACGCGGGCGACGATGCCACCCACGCGATCTTCCATCAGCTCAACTCCTCCTTCATCACGCCCTTCGACCGCGAGGACATCTACAAACTCGCGTCCTCCCTCGACGACATCATGGACTTCATGGAGGAGGCCGTCGACCTCGTCGTCCTCTACAACATCGAAGAGCTGCCCAAGGGAGTGGAGCAGCAGATCGAGGTCCTCGCGAGGGCTGCCGAGCTGACCGCCGAGGCCATGCCGCACCTGCGCACCATGAACAACCTCACCGAGTACTGGATCGAGGTCAACCGGCTGGAGAACCAGGCCGACCAGATCCACCGCAAGCTGCTGGCCCATCTCTTCAACGGCAAGTACGACGCGATGGAGGTGCTCAAACTCAAGCAGGTCGTCGATGTGCTGGAAGAGGCCGCCGACGCGTTCGAGCACGTCGCGAATACGGTGGAGACCATCGCGGTCAAGGAGTCCTGAACCACGTGGACACCTTCGCACTGATCGTGACCATTGGTGTCGCGCTCGGCTTCACCTACACCAACGGTTTCCACGACTCCGCGAACGCCATCGCGACCTCGGTGTCCACCCGGGCGCTGACTCCGCGCGCCGCGCTGGTGATGGCCGCGGTGATGAATCTCGCGGGCGCGTTCCTGGGGCAGGGGGTCGCCAAGACCGTCAGTGAGGGTCTGATCGAGACGCCCCATGGTTCGCGGGGGATGGGTATCCTCTTCGCCGCGCTGGTCGGTGCGATCGTCTGGAATCTGCTCACCTGGTACTACGGACTCCCGTCCTCGTCGTCCCACGCGCTGTTCGGCGGCCTGGTGGGCGCGGCCCTGGCCGGCGGTACGGATGTGATCTGGTCCGGCGTGCTGGAGAAGGTCGTCGTCCCGATGTTCGTGTCCCCGCTGGTCGGCCTCGGCGTCGGCTATCTGGTGATGCTCGCGATCATGTGGATATTCCGCAGGTCCAGCCCGCACAAGGCCAAGCGTGGCTTCCGGATAGCCCAGACCGTGTCCGCGGCGGGGATGGCGCTCGGGCACGGCTTGCAGGACGCGCAGAAGACGATGGGGATTGTGGTGATGGCGCTGGTCATCGCCGATGTGGAGGACTCGGGCGACACGATCCCGGTGTGGGTGAAGGTCGTCTGTGCGGTGATGCTGTCGCTCGGTACGTACGCGGGCGGGTGGCGCATTATGCGGACGCTCGGCCGGAAAATCATCGAGCTGGACCCGCCGCAGGGATTCGCGGCCGAGACGACGGGGGCGTCGATCATGTTCGGCTCGGCGTTCCTGTTCCACGCGCCGATCTCGACGACGCATGTGATCACGTCGGCGATCATGGGGGCCGGGGCGACGAAGCGGGTGAACGCGGTGCGCTGGGGCGTCGCGAAGAACATCGTTCTCGGCTGGTTCATCACGATGCCGGCGGCGGCACTGGTCGCGGGGCTGAGCTTCTGGATTGTGGACTTGGCGTTCGGCTGACCGGCCGGGGGTCCGGGGGTTGTCCCCCGGGTGGGCACAGTTGGATCGTGGACCTGGCCTTCGGCTGAGCCGGGCCGTACGCGTACCGCTTCTAAAGCCGTGCGCCTGTCGCCGTAAACGTGAATGGGCCCGCCCCCTGGGAGAGGGGGCGGGCCCGTCGTCATGCGGTGGCACCGCCATGCAGCACCGCAGGACGGCTCTGTCGACCTATCCGAAGCGCCCGGAGATGTAGTCCTCGGTCGCCTGCACGGACGGGTTGGCGAAGATGCGCTCGGTGTCGTCGATCTCGATCAGCTTGCCGGGCTGGCCGACCGCCGCGAGGTTGAAGAACGCCGTACGGTCCGAGACCCGCGCCGCCTGCTGCATGTTGTGCGTCACTATCACGATCGTGAAGCGTTCCTTCAGCTCGCCGATCAGGTCCTCGATCGCGAGGGTCGATATCGGGTCGAGCGCGGAGCACGGCTCGTCCATCAGCAGGACCTCCGGCTCGACCGCGATCGCGCGGGCGATGCACAGACGCTGCTGCTGGCCGCCGGAGAGTCCGGAGCCGGGCTTGTTCAGGCGGTCCTTGACCTCGTTCCAGAGGTTCGCGCCCTTGAGGGACTTCTCCACGGTGTCCGCCAGCTCGCTCTTGCGGGCCTGGCCGTTCAGCCGCAGTCCGGCCGCGACATTGTCGAAGATCGACATCGTGGGGAACGGGTTCGGGCGCTGGAAGACCATGCCGACCGTACGGCGCACCGCGACCGGGTCGACATTCGGACCGTACAGGTTCTCGTCGTCCAGGAGCACCTTGCCCTCGACCCTGCCGCCCGGCGTGACCTCGTGCATCCGGTTCAGGGTGCGCAGGAAGGTGGACTTGCCGCAGCCGGACGGGCCGATGAAGGCCGTCACGGAGCGGGGCTCGACGGTCATCGAGATGTCGTCGATCGCCCGGTGGGATCCGTAGTAGGCGGAGAGTCCGCTGACATCGATTCGCTTGGCCATGTCAATCACTGCTTCTTTCGTGGCCCCGCGCGGCGGAGCCGGATATCGGGCCTCAGCGGCCGGTCTTCGGGGCCTTCCAGCGGGCGATGCCGCGCGCCACCAGGTTGAGGATCATCACAAAGGCGATCAGGACCAGGGCCGCGGCCCACGCACGGTCGATCGAGGCGACCTCGCCCGCCTTGTACTCCTGGTAGATGTAGAAGGGGAGCGACGACTGAGCGCCCTCGAAGGGGTTCGAGTTGATCAGGTTGCTGCCGAAGACCAGCAGGATGATCGGCGCGGTCTCACCGGCGATACGCGCGATGGCGAGCATCACACCGGTGGTGATACCGCCGATCGCGGTCGGCAGGACGACCTTCAGGATCGTGCGCCACTTCGGCACGCCCAGGGCCAGCGAGGCCTCGCGCAGCTCGTTCGGTACGAGCTTGAGCATCTCCTCGGTGGAGCGGACCACGACCGGGATCATCAGGATGGTGAGGGCGAACGAGCCCAGCAGGCCCGACGGCTCGGTGCCGGTCATCAGCACGAGCGACAGGATGAACAGACCCGCGACGATGGACGGGATACCCGTCATGACGTCCACGAAGAAGGTCACGGCCCTGGCCAGCGCGCCCTTGCCGTACTCCACCAGATAGACGGCGGTCAGCAGACCGATCGGCGTGGCGATCACGGTGGCGATGCCGACCTGCTCCAGCGTGCCGATCAGCGCGTGGTAGACACCGCCGCCCGGCTGGGAGCTGGGGACACCGGCCATGGAGTGGCTGAGGAAGTACCCGTCGAGGACCTTCACCCCGCGGCTGATGGTCGTCCACAGCAGCGAGAAGAGCGGGATGACGGCGAGGACGAAGCAGACCCAGACGACGCTGGTGGCCAGGCGGTCCTTGGCCTGGCGCTGGTTCTCGACCACCGTGGTGGTGACGTACGAGACGACGAGAAAGGCGACGACGGCGATCAGGCCCCACTGGACCTTGCTGTCGAGACCGGCGGCGGCTCCGATGCCCGCGCCGATCAGGATGCCGGCGACGGCGAATCCGGCCGGTGCCCAGCGGGGCAGACCGCGGCGGCTCAGGCTCTTCCCGTTGTCCGAGGGCGGCAGCGGCGTCGGTGCGTGCTGTACGGCTGCGTGGCTCATGCGTTGGCCCCCGAGTACTCCTTGCGGCGCGCGATGATCAGGCGGGCCGCGCCGTTCACCAGCAGGGTGAGGACGAAGAGGACCAGGCCGGAGGCGATCAGGGCGTCACGCCCGGTTTCGTTGGCCTCGTCGAACTTCGCGGCGATGTTCTGGGCGAAGGTGCCGCCGACCGGGTCGGTGAGATGGAACGAGAGCACGAAGCTCGGGGACAGCACCGTGGCGACGGCCATCGTCTCGCCGAGCGCGCGGCCGAGGCCCAGCATCGAGGCGGAGATGACACCGGAGCGTCCGAACGGCAGGACCGAGAGGCGTATGACCTCCCAGCGGGTGGCGCCCAGTGCGAGGGCCGCCTCCTCGTTCATCCGCGGGACCTGGAGGAAGACCTCCCGGCTGACGCTGGTCACGATCGGCAGGATCATGATGGCCAGCAGGATGCCGACGGTCAGCATGTTGCGGGCGACGCCGGGCTGGGTCTGGTCGAAGATGTACGTCCAGGCGAAGTACTGGTCGAGCCAGAGGTTCAGTCCTTCGAGATACGGCACGAGGACGAGCGCGCCCCAGAGGCCGTAGATGATGCTCGGCACGGCGGCGAGCAGGTCGATGACGTACGCGAGGGGCGCGGCCAGCCGGCGCGGCGCGTAGTGCGAGATGAACAGCGCGATACCGACGGCGATCGGGACGGCGATGACCATCGCGACGATCGAGCTCATGATCGTACCGACGAGCAGGACCGGGATACCGAAGGAGGGCGGGGTGCTGGACGCGTCCCACTCGAAGGTGGTGAGGAAGTTGCCCTCGTTCTCGGAGAGGGCGAGCGCGGCGCGGTAGGTGAGGAACACCGCGATCGACGCCATGATGACGAGCAGCAGAATGCCGGAGCCCCTGGAGAGGCCCGCGAAGATGTTGTCACCCGCGCGGCCGGTGGAGGTACCCGGCTTGGAACTCAGTGGGGGGGCTGGTGGTGTGTCCATGGGTGTGGTGGAAGCCATGATCTTTCCGGTCTGTGTGGGGGAGGACGGCTCCCCTGGCGGCGGTGCACCGGAGGCAGGACGGCCGTCGGCCCGGAGCGATACGCCGGGCCGACTTCCGTCACCTGCTGTTGTGTATTACGAGAGGGAGGCGACCGTCTCGCGGACCTTGGCGTTGATCTCGGCGGGGATCGGGGCGTAACCGGCCTCGGAGAGCAGCTTCTGGCCCTCGTCGCTGGCGGTGTAGGTCAGGAAGGACTTGACCGCGGGGAGCGTCTCGGCCTTGTTGCCCTTGTCGCAGGCGATCTCGTACGTCACCAGGACGATCGGGTAGGCACCGTCGGCCTTGGTCGCGTAGTCCAGCTCAAGGGCCAGGTCCTTGCCGGTGCCCTTGATCTTGGCGGCGGCGATGGCCTTGGAGGCGTTCTCGGACGACGCCTCCACCGGGGCGGTGGCGCCGGTGTCGATCTGGACGGTGGAGATCTGCTGCGAGGTGGCGTACGAGAGCTCGAAGTAACCGATCGAGCCGTCGACCTGCTTCACCTGCGTGGCGACACCGGAGGAGCCGGACGCGGCCTGGCCACCGGGGGCCGGCCACTTCTTCTCGGCCTCGTACTTCCAGTCCGCCGAAGCGGTGGCGCCCAGGTACTTGCCGAGGTTCTGCGTGGTGCCGGAGTCCTCGGAGCGGTGGAAGGCCTGGATGGGCTTCTTCGGGAGCTTGGCGCCCGGGTTCAGCTTGGCGATCGCGGCGTCGTCCCAGCTCTTGATCTTGCTGTCGAAGATCTTGGCGAGGGTGGGGGCGTCGAGGACGAGGCTGTCCACGCCCTCCAGGTGGTAGCCGATCGCGATGGGTCCGCCGACCATCGGCAGGTTGATACCCTGGCCGCCCTGGCAGATCTTCTTCGAGTCGGCGACCTCTTCGGGCTTGAGCGCCGAGTCGGAGCCGGCGAAGCCGACGGTGCCCTGGTTGAAGGCGATGATGCCCTCACCGGAGGAGGAGGACTTGTAGTTGACCTCGACCTCGGGGCAAGCGGCCATGTAGCCCTTGACCCAGAGGTCCATGGCGTTCTTCTGCGCGCTGGAACCGGACGCGAGAAGCTGGCCCTTGGCGTCCTGGCACACGGCGTTCGACGCGGCGGTGGGCTTCGTCGACGCGTCGTCGGAGCCGGTGTTGTCGTCCGATCCACACGCCGTGAGAACCAGGGCGCCGGAGAGGGCGAGGGCGCCGAGCGCGGTGGCACGCAGCCCGTTCTTGCGCTGAAGCTTCACTTCGGGTGTTCCTTCCAAGAGCCGCCGGTCCTTGCGTATTCACGGCGGCGTGTGTCGGGGTGGGTGGTGGGGCACTGCGACCGTCACCTTGTAAGCCCGAAATTAGGCAGATGAGGTGAAGCCGCCAACGGGGAAGAATGAACGGGAAGTGAACCGTGGCAGGCGGCACGGTGCCGGTCTCATTTTGGACTCGGTTCGATTCCGACGTTGCGAGACCGGTGTGCGTGCCGAAGTGACAGGGAATCAGGTGACATTCGGTCAGATGGCGTGCAGTGCGGTCAGCAGCGCGTCGACCAGGAAGCGGTCGCGGGGCTGGGTCAGACGGTCCCTGGCGGCTTCGGGAGTGAGCCAGGCTATGCGGTCCACCTCGTCATTCGGGGTGAAGACGCCGTCCGTGGCCTCGGCCGCCCAGTAACTGACCTGCTTGGGGCGGCCCTGGGCGAGATAGCTGACCGTACCGAGCGGGGCTCCGGGGGCGCAGCGGTGGCCGGTTTCCTCGAACACTTCACGCACCGCTGCGGCCAGAGTGCCTTCCGCGCGCTTGAGTTTGCCCTTGGGGTGCGACCAGTCGTCGTATTTCGGCCGGTGTACGAGACAGATTTCCGGGGTACTGTCGCCGCCCCGGGGGTGGCGCCAGAGGACACAGCCGGCCGCGAGCACCAGGCCCTGCCGGTCCGGCTTGTCCTGGTCGCGCCGGTTGTTCCGGCTGTTCTGACTGTCCTGGTTCTTCTGCTTGTCCTGGCCGGTCCGTGTCATGGCTTCGCCCCCGTTGCCGTCACCGCTGCCGTTGCCGTCGTCGCTCCCGTACCCGTACGAAGGCACCTGTTTGCGTACGGGCCCGTCCTGCGGCCCGTACCCGGTCATGGCGCGCCGGTCATGGCGCGGTCGCCGCCGCCCGCTGCCACACCTGCTGGAAGGCGAAGCGTGCCGCCTCGACCTCCAGACGCTGGTCCGCGTGCAGCACCCCCAGGGCGTACGCCGTCGCGGGCGCGATCCGCGGGGTGCGGGCCGCGTTCGCCGCGGCTGCCGCCGCCTCGGCCGCGTCCCGGTGCCGGTCCAGGGCCTGGCCCGCGCCCAGCAGCGTCGGATCGGGGGCGCCGCCGGCGCTCCAGACCTCCTGCGCGTACCGGTGCAGCCGCAGCAACTGCCGTACGTGGTGCCAGGGCGCGTCCTGCGCCTCGCCCTCCGAGGCCGTGGCCAGCCCGTGCACCAGGGCCTCCGCGTTGTACGGATGCGCCGCGCGGGCCAGCGGCAGCGCGGCCACCGCGTCCAGCAACTGCCGTTCCGTGCTCTCGCTCGGCCCGGCCAGCACCTCCACGGCCGGGGCCCCGGCCAGTGGCGCCAGCGGCACCTCCGAAGCCAGCACCGCCACGGCGTCCGCCACCGCGTGGAAGCGCGACGAACCGAGCGCCTGGAGCGCCGCCGAGTGCGCCCGCGTCCGCGCGAGCGTGAGCTGACGTTCCAGCAGCGCGCCGGCGCGCGACGCCCCGACGGTGAGCGTGCCGGGCGGCGGCCCCTCCGGCTGGCCGTCCGTACGCGGAGCGACCGGGCCCGCCGAGGCCGAGGCCACGGAGGCCACGGCCGGAGTCACCGTCGCGCCCGAGAGCCGCGCCAGCGCCCCGAGCAGCCGGTGCAGCCGCCCCGTACAGGCGTGCTCCTGCGCCAAAGTGCCCGACAGCCAGCCCAGTTCCGTACGGAGCTGATCCGCCCAGGCCGGATCGAGCAGCGGCCGGAACGTATGCAGCCCGCCGCCGATCCGGCGCGCCGCACCGCGCAGCGTCCGGGCCGCCGCCTCGGCCGCCGCCGTGTCCGAGCCGCTCTCGCCGTACATCCGCAGCGCGCGCAGGAAGTCCCCGGCGCGCGCGTGCAGATAGCCGGCCAGGACCTCGCCCGCCGTCAGGCGGTCGGTGTCGCCCGCGGTAAAGGAGTCGATGTCCACTTCATGGTGCTGCACGCCGGCGCCTCCGGGCGTCTATGAGCATTTCCTGTACGTGCCGCAGCGGCCGGCCGTCCTGGTCCGTGGCATGCCGGGTCCAGTTGCCGTCCGCGCCGAGGTGCCAGGAGGACGTGTTGTCGGACATTCCGGTCTCCAGCAGCCGGATGAGTGCCGCGCGGTGGGCCGTGTCGGTGACCCGGACCAGTGCTTCGATACGCCGGTCGAGATTGCGGTGCATCATGTCGGCGCTGCCGAGCCAGACCTCCGGGTCACCACCGTTGCCGAACGCGAAGACCCGGGAGTGCTCCAGGAAGCGCCCCAGGACCGACCGCACCCGGATGTTCTCCGAGAGCCCGGCGACCTCCGGCCGCAGCGCGCATATCCCGCGGACCCAGACATCGACCGGCACCCCCGCCATCGAGGCCCGGTAACAGGCGTCGATGACCGCTTCGTCGACCATCGAGTTGACCTTGAACCGGACATAGGCGGGCCGCCCTGCCCGGTGGTGCGC
This sequence comes from Streptomyces sp. GMY02, assembly GCF_019056675.1. Lineage (NCBI taxonomy): Bacteria > Bacillati > Actinomycetota > Actinomycetes > Kitasatosporales > Streptomycetaceae > Streptomyces > Streptomyces sp. GMY02. The sequence goes on from NZ_CP077658.1 coordinate 4,636,861, forward strand.
CACTTCCTTGTTGATACGGGCGATCAGCCCGTCCCGCAGGGACTTCGGCGCGACCAGCAGCCGGCGGTAGGTCTCCCGGCGCGAGTAGCCGGACAGCCGGTTGAACAGGTCGGACAGGTCGGCGCCGACCTGTGGGTCCGCGGTCAGCAGCCCCAGGTCCTCGTACAGCCGCGCCGTCTTCGGGTGGTAGTTGCCCGTGCCGACATGGCTGTACCGGCGCAGGGTGTCGCCCTCCTGCCGTACCACCAGCGACAGCTTGCAGTGCGTCTTCAGCCCGACCAGGCCGTACACCACATGGCAGCCGGACTCCTCCAGCTTCCGTGCCCACTTGATGTTGGCCTGCTCGTCGAAGCGCGCCTTGATCTCGACCAGCACCAGGACCTGCTTGCCCGACTCGGCCGCGTCTATCAGCGCGTCCACGATCGGCGAGTCGCCCGAGGTCCGGTACAGCGTCTGCTTGATCGCCAGGACGTCCGGGTCGGCCGCGGCCTGCTCCAGGAACGCCTGGACGGAGGTCGAGAACGAGTCGTACGGATGGTGCAGCAGCACATCGCGCTCGCGCAGGGCGGCGAAGATGTCCGGCGCGGACGCCGACTCCACCTCGGCGAGGTCACGGTGCGTGCCCGCTATGAACTTGGGGTACTTCAGCTCGGGCCGGTCGAGCCGCGAGATCCCGAACAGCGCCGTCAGATCCAGCGGCCCGGGCAGCGGATAGACCTCGGCATCGGACACCTTCAGCTCGCGGACCAGCAGATCGAGGATGTACGGGTCGATGGACTCCTCGACCTCCAGCCGGACCGGCGGGCCGAAGCGCCGCCGCATCAGTTCCTTCTCCAGCGCCTTCAGGAGGTTCTCGGCGTCGTCCTCCTCCACCTCCAGGTCCTCGTTGCGAGTCACCCGGAACATGTGGTGCGCCAACACCTCCATCCCCGGGAACAGCTCCTCCAGGTGTGCCGCGATCACATCCTCCAGCGGTACGTACCGCTGCGGCGAGGCCTCCAGGAAGCGGGACAGCAGCGGCGGCACCTTGACCCGCGCGAAGTGGCGGTGGCCGCTGACCGGGTTCCGTACCACCACGGCCAGATTCAGCGAGAGACCCGAGATATAAGGGAAGGGGTGCGCGGGGTCCACGGCCAGCGGTGTGAGGACCGGGAAGATCTGCTGCCGGAAGAGTGTGAAGAGCCGCGCCTGCTCCTTGTCGGTCAGCTCCGGCCAGCGGATGATGTGGATGCCCTCGTCGGCGAGGGCCGGCGCGACATCCTGCTGATAGCAGGCGGCGTGCCGTGCCATGAGCTCCCGCGAGCGGGTCCAGATCAGATCGAGGACCTCGCGGGGCTGGAGTCCGGAGGCGGAGCGGGTGGCCACGCCGGTCGCGATACGGCGCTTGAGTCCGGCCACCCTGACCATGAAGAACTCGTCGAGGTTGGACGCGAAGATGGCGAGGAAGTTCGTCCGTTCGAGCAGCGGGGTCGCGGGGTCCTCGGCGAGCTCCAGGACGCGCTCGTTGAACGCGAGCCAGCTTCGCTCGCGGTCGAGGAACCGCCCCTGGGGCAGCTCGGAGCCCTCCCGCTCTCCTTCGCCCTCCTCCTCGTACGCGTCGAGGTCGGAGTCGAGATCGGGTTCGAGGTCGGACCCGCCCGTGGCGACCGCGTGGGGCCGGTGCGAGGCGATGAAACCGACGGACGGCTGGGGGTGCTGTACCGGTACCTCGGCGGGCTGCTGGCTCATGTCCCCATTGTTCCGCGCAGAGGGGACGACCGGCGCGTCGGAGAGGGCAGGTGCGAGGCGGATCCTGCCGTTCGGCGTGGGGGGCAGAGCGGGCTGCATTGAGAGAGAGTCGCAAGACCGTCTGAATGGCCGGTAACGGTGACATGACGTGAAGGAAAGCGGGACCGGGCTCCCCGGGGTGCCCCGAAGCGCCTGCTCACGGGCCGCGCGCGGACGCGCGCCGGTGGGTACGCAGGTGGGGGTACGGGGGCGAGCGCGGGGGGTACGGGAGGCGGCCCGGCGGGGTGCGGGATGCGCGCGGGGTCACGCCACCGGAGCGGAGGGTTACGGTCCGGACGGGGCTGCCCCCGGTGGCGGGGCGGTCGGGAGCCTGCGGGGCCGCGGCTCGGACCGGCTTGCCCGGGGTGCCGGGCCGGGCGGCCGGCGCGGATGGGCTTGGCCTGGGTCCGGCGGTCGGCGGGGGACAGGGCTCCGGGCCGGGGCGCTCCGGTCCCCGCGCGGGTCCGGTGCCAGGCGGCGTTCGCGTCCCGGCGGGGCGGACCGTCGGCCGTGCCCCGCGCGGATGCCGCGTCAGGACTCGGTGCGGTACATCAGGTCCACCTCGTGCGTGGCGAAGCCCAGCCGCTCGTACACCGTCACCGCCGCCGCGTTGTCCGCGTCCACGTACAGCATCGCCGTCGGCAGCCCCTCCGCCGCGAGATGCCGCAGCCCGATCGCGGTCAGCGCCTTCCCGAGCCCGCCGCCCTGCGCGTCCGGCCGGATGCCGACGACGTACACCTCACCGATCCGCTCCTCGGCGTGCACCTTGGTCCAGTGGAAACCGACCAGCTCCCCGCCGCGCTCCGCGAGGAAGAAGCCCTTCGGGTCGAACCACGGCTGCGCCATCCGGTCGTCCAGGTCCCGCTGGGTCAGCGCGCCCTGTTCGGGATGGTGCGCGAACGCCGCCGCGTTCAGCGCGAGCCAGGCCGCGTCGTCCTGCCCCGGTACGAACGTACGGATCGTGATCCCCGCGGGCAGCACCGCCTCGGGGATCGCCGACGGGTCCAACGGGCGGCGCAACTGCCGCAGTTCACGGAAGAGCGTCAGCCCCAGCACCTGCGCGAGATGCCGCGCCGCCGACTTGCCGCCGTGTGCCCAGACCCGCAGCCGCTTCCCCGACGCCCCCAGCAACGCGGCGCCCAGCGCCCGGCCATGGCCCTGCCCGCGGTATCCGGGCCGTACGACCAGCTCGGCGGCCGGCGCCTCGACCGGGTCGGTGTCCTCAAGCTGCCCGTATCCGACGAGCACCCCGTCCACGCTCAGCAGGAAGTGCCGTACGCCCTCGCGGTGTCCGCCGCGCAACTGGAGCCGGCCCTGCTCGGAGATGGCCTGCACCCCGTCCGAGGCACCGGCCTCGGCGAGCAGCGCGAGCACCTCCTCGGCCTGCTCCGGGGTGAGCGCGTCAAGAGTCAGAATCTGCCGGCCGGACTCGCGGGCTGCTGCGTCAGTCATAACCCGAGGGTACGGCGCTCCCAGCCCCTGTCCGGCGGATCTTCGCGGGCCCGGAACGCCTGGCACGGCACCTCGCTGCGTTGTCGGACCGTCCAAGTACATCCAGTACGAGGACGATCCTCCGCCTTGCGATCCACCGCACCAGCCGCCCCGGGCTGATCCACGAAGATCCGCCGGACAGGACCTAGCCCCCGGATCCGCCCACGCCCCGACAGCCCCCGCACCCCCAACGGCAACCAGGTCGTAACCCGGCAACCCCTGTCGCGCTACGCGCGTTGACCTTAGGCTGCGGGGCGCAGTATTCAACTCCGGACTTTTCACGATTCTCAATACCCTCAAAGCACTTCACGCATACGTTCGATACGCATTCGATCCACAAGGGGACCGATGTCAGCGACACCGCAGAAGAAGCGCGCGGCGCGGCGGGTGCTTGCCGCCGCAGCAGGGCTGGCGACCGTGGGCGCGCTGGTCGCCGCGATGCCTGCCGCCGCGAGCCAGGACAAGAACAAGGGCCACCACAAGGACGACCTGGTGGAGGTTCAGCTCCTTTCCTTCAACGACTTCCACGGAAACCTGGAGCCGCCCGCCGGCTCGTCCGGGAACGTCAACGAGAAGCAGGCCGACGGCACGACCAAGGCGATCCCCGCCGGCGGTGCCGAATACCTGGCGACCTCGCTGCGCAAGGCCCGTGAGGGCCACAAGTTCTCCGTCACCGCGGCCGGCGGTGACATGGTGGGCGCCAGCCCGCTGCTGTCCGGCCTCTTCCACGACGAGCCGACCATCGAAGCGCTCAACAAGATGGAGCTCGATGTGACGGCCGTGGGCAACCACGAGTTCGACGAGGGCGCGGAGGAGCTGGGCCGTCTCCAGAAGGGCGGCTGCCACCCGACCGACGGCTGCTACGAGAAGGGGAAGAAGTTCAAGGGCGCCGACTTCCCGTACCTCGCCGCCAATGTGACGTCGGAGAAGACCGGCAAGCCGGTCCTCAAGCCGTACACCGTCTGGAAGACGCACGGCATCAAGATCGGCTTCATCGGGGTGACCCTGGAGGGCACGCCGAACATCGTGACCGCCGAGGGCGTCAAGGGCCTGAAGTTCCACGACGAGGTCGAGACGATCAACAAGTACGCCAAGGAGCTGGAGAGCCAGGGCGTCAACTCGATCGTCGCGCTGATCCACGAGGGCGGCCTGCCGGCCTCGTCCGCGTACAACTACGACTGTGACAGCCCCGCCCCCGGCGGCGGCGTCTCCGGTCCGATCGTCGACATCGCCAAGGGCATCTCCCCGCAGGTCGACGCGCTGGTGACGGGTCACACCCACAACGCGTACGCCTGCACCATCCCGGACCCGGCGGGCAACCCGCGTCTGGTCACCTCGGCGGCGTCGTTCGGCAGGCTCTACACGGACACCACGCTCACCTACGACCGCCGTACGAATGACATCGTGCGGACGAGCGTCGAGTCGGCGAACCACGTCGTCAGCCGTGACCAGCCCAAGGCGCAGGACATGACGGACCTGATCGCGCGCTGGAACAAGCTGGCCGCGCCGATCTCCAACACCCCGCAGGGCTACATCTCCGCGGACATCAACGGCCGTGGCGCGACGAGCCCTGAGTCCCCGCTCGGCGATGTGATCGCGGACGCGCAGCTCGCGGGCACGGCCCCGGCGGACAAGGGCGGCGCGCAGCTCGCCTTCATGAACCCGGGCGGTATCAGGTCCGACCTGGTCTACGCGGCGTCGGGCGCCGAGGGCGACGGTGTGGTGACGTACGGCGAGGCGTTCACCGTCCAGCCGTTCACCAACATGATGAACGTCTTCGACCTGACGGGTGCTCAGATCATCACCGCGCTCCAGCAGCAGGTGAGCGGTTCGAACGCGGCCTCCCCGAAGATCCTCCAGGTCTCGAACGGCTTCACGTACACGCTGGACATGACGAAGACCGGCGCGGACCGCGTCCTCACGGACACGGTGAAGCTGAACGGCGCGCCGATCGACCCGGCGAAGACCTACCGCGTCGCGATGAACGAGTTCCTGGGCGGCGGCGGTGACGGCTTCGCCGCGCTGGGCCAGGGCAAGAACAAGCTGGTCGGTCCCTCGGACCTGGACCTGCTGAACGCGTACCTCGCGGCCAACTCGTCGGCCCAGTCGCCGCTGGCGCCGCCGGCCGCCAACCGGATCACGATCATCCGCTGATTCCGGTGCGCGTGTAGGTCCGCCGCACGTGCGGGTCTGGTGCACATGTAGGTAGGGAGTGTCCGCGAAGTATCGCCGTCTGCCTCGGGGCAGGGCGGGACTTCGCGGACACGCCCTTTTCTGATGCGCTTCTCGGCCGCGCGCCTTCATGGCATCCGTGCGCCTTCTCGGCATCCGTGAGCTTGCGCGGGGCGTTTGTGCGGCGCGTTTGTGCGGCGCGGTGCAGTACGGAGCCGTGCCGCCGGTTGTCACTCGTACGTGGGGCCGGGGCGCCGTTCCAGCCGGCCGCCCGTCCCCGGCGCTGGAAAATCCGCCCATGGGAACTGGGCGGCGGACGCGCCGAGTTGGTGTGCTCTATCTCGTGCTGGCCGTCGGCGGGATGGCCGGGGCCGTGGGTGTCGCCCTTCGGTTCGAGCTGCCGGTGGCCGAGACCGTGGCGGCTCTGCTTCCGTCCGTGGGCGGGCTGTATCTGTCCTGGGCTGCCTTCCGGGCCGATCGGCGGGACGTGGCCGACGGTTACGACATGGCCCGGATCGCCGACCGGCTGGCGCTGGCCGTGCGGGGGCAGTGGGAGTCCGAGGCGCGGGTGCGGCGGCTGAACGATCCGTACCCGCTCCCGGTCTCCTGGCGGGCGGCCGACCCGGGATTCGGCGAGTCGTGGCCGCTCCTGCGGGAGATGGCCGGGGAGCGGCCGTCCGGCCGGCCGGCTCCGCCCTCCGGCTGGGCCACCGGGCCCGCCGGACTGGCCGGGACGGGCGGGGAGATCACCGAGGTGTTCCTCGAACGGGTGCCGACTCGCCGCCTTGTGGTCCTCGGCGGACCGGGAAGCGGCAAGACGATGCTGCTGGTCCGTCTGTTGCTGGCGCTGGTCGCCGAGCGCGCGGAGGGCGGCCCCGTTCCCGTACTGTTCCCGCTGGCCTCGTGGAATCCGGCGGAACAGACGCTGGAGTCGTGGATGGCGGAACGGCTCGCGCGTGACTACAGCGGTCTGGGCTCCCCGGAGGCGGGGTACGCGGATCACCCGGATCGCGCCGGGCATGCGGCCCGCGCGGGACAGGGGCAGAGGCCGGGGCAGAGCCAGGGGCAGGAGCAGGAGCAGGTCAGCCTCGCCCGGGCCCTGCTCGAACACCGGCTGATCCTGCCGGTCCTGGACGGGTTCGACGAGATCCCCACGCCGTTCCGCGCCATGGCGCTGGACGCGATCAACGCGGCCCTGCCGCTCGGCCGCCCGCTGGTGCTGTCCAGCCGCGTGACGGAGTACGGTGACACACTGGCCCCGGCCCGCGGCGTACCGGTCAGGCTCAGCGGTGCCGCCGCCGTGGAGCTGCGCCCCTTGGACGCGCCGGACATCGCCGGCTATCTGAAACGGGACTCCGGCGGCCAGGAGACGGCGGCGGCCGCCCGCTGGGATCCGGTGATCAGGCTGCTCGGCGGCGATGCCCCCGTGGCACGCGCGCTGACCACACCGCTGATGCTGTTCCTGGCCAGGACGGTGTACAACCCCCGGCCGGGAGAACAGGCCGCTGTCCTCCCCACGCCCGCGGACCTGTGCGATCCGGTCCGCTTCCCCGGCGCCGCGGCCGTCCGGGCCCATCTCTTCGACGCGTTCGTGCCCGCCGCCTACCGGCCCCATCCGCGGTATCCGTGCCGCTGGTCCCCGCAGCAGGCCGAGCACGCGCTGCGGTATCTGGCACGCCATCTGCAGCACACCCTGGGCGGTACCACCGACCTGGCCTGGTGGCAGGTGCGCCGTGCGCTGCCCTCCCGTATCGCCCAGGTGGTGACGGGAGTTGTCCTCGGTGTCGTGGCCTGGACCGCCGCCACCGTGGTGGGCCGGCTCACGGCGCTGCTCGCCGGCCTCGACTCCGGGTGGCAGACGGGCCCGCCCGCGGCCATGGTCGCGGGACTGGCCGGAGGGATCGCGGGCGGCATCGGCTGCGGCCTGGTCGCGGGGGTGACCGGGGGCGTCGCCGAGGGAGCGACCCATGTACTCACCACCGGGCAGCCGGGCTGGCTGGCGACCACGCTTGCCTACGGACTCGCCTACGGCTTCGCCGGCGGCATCGTCGGCGCGCTGTCCAGCAGACTCGCGGCCCGGCGTCCGGGGGCGCCACCGGGCGGGCCGGGGATCCGGCGGCGGCGCTGGTGGGCTTCGGGGAACCGGCGGCCGGGGGCGGCTGCGGGGACCCGGCGACCGGGAGCGGCTGCGGGGAGACGGCGTGGGACGACCGGACTCGCGCTCCGGTGGGCCAGGGGGCTTCGGGGCGGCGGTCCGGGGCGGCACCTTCCGGGGCCCGGCGGCCTGAGGAGGCGCCCGGGATCCGGCCGCCCGGCGCGGCACCCGGGTCCCGGCGGTCCGGCGCGGTGCCCGGGACTCGGCGGCTCGGGGCGCTGCTCGGGGCCTGGCGGCTCGGTGGGGTGCCCGAGATCCGGCAGCCTGGGGCGGCACCCGGGTCCCGGCAGCCTGGGGCGGCGCCTGGGTCCCGGCGGTCCGGCGCGGTGCCCGGGTCCCGGCAGTCCGGGGCGGCGGTGCGCGGGACTCGGCGGCCCCGCGTGGTGCCCGGGGCCCCGGGCCGCAGGGCCTGGGACTGGCGGATGTGTGCCCTCGGGTTCATCGCCGGGGCCGTCCTCTGGTTCTCCTTCCGGCTGAACTACGGCCCCGCCGCCGCGGCCGTCGGCGCCCTCGCCAACGGGACGGTCTACGCGCTGGCCGGCGGAGCCGTCGGCGCTCGCGCGAGCAGCCTGTCCGCACGCCGCCCGGACGCCATCCCGACCGTCCGCACGCGCTGGGCCTGGGACTGGCGCGGCTTTTCCGTGGGCCTCGCGAGCGGCTCCACCATCGGCCTCACCCACTGGGCCGTCCTCAGGATCCAGTCGCTCCTCACCGGCACTCCCTCCTACACCTTCACGACGATGCTGTCGTTCTCCTGCGCGTTCGGGCTCGCCGTCGGAATCGCCCACGGCCTCGCCGGCAAACCGGCCGACCTCGCCACCTCGGTCGGACCGGCCGCCCTCCTGGAGCAGGACCGGAAAATCTTCCGCAGGCTGTGGACCGTCGTCGGCCTCGCGGTCTGCGCCGCGTTCCTCCTCTGTTACGGCGTCGAGTACGTCGTACAGGGCGGCCTTCACTACGGTCTGGGCCGCGGAACCACGGGCGGCAAGGCGATCTCGATGAGCCCGCCCCACATCCTCGACCGAGGCCTCGCCTACGGACTCACCGTCGGCCTCGCGGCGGCGCTCGGCCACAACGCCTGGTGGCAGTACACCCTCACGCGCCACCACCTGGCGGCGCGCCGGCACCTCCCCCGGGATCTGACCGCCTTCCTCACCGACGCCCATGAACGACGCGGCGTACTGCGCCAGGTGGGAACGGTTTACCAGTTCCGTCACATCGACCTACAGCACCACCTCGCCGCCCAGGGACGCCGGGATCCGGTCCGCCGGGCCCCGGGGCGCCGCCCGCCGTGCGGCTCTCCGCGCTGCGCTCCGTTCATTCCGCGGCCGTTCATCCGGCCCTGTTCCACGTGTGACGTGTACCGGACATAATCCGAGGGCTGATCCCCCACACAGCAGACGGAGGCACCTTCGTATGAGCCGCGTGAGCACACACACAGGTACGCGCCGGGGCTTTCTGGCCGGCGCGCTCGCCGTTTCCGCCACCGCCCTCATCGGCGCCGCGCCCGCCATCGCCGCCTCGCGCCGGGCGTTCGCCCCGCAGGACTGGATGAGCGGCTTCGGCGACGGTACGCCCGTACAGCGGCTGACGATTCCCGGTACGCACAACTCCGGCGCCCAGGTCGGCGGGCTCTGGGTGGCCTGCCAGAACACCGGCATCGCCGACCAGTTGAACAGCGGCATCCGCTTCCTGGACGTACGCTGCCGGGCGTTCGACAACGCCTTCAGCATCCACCACGCCGCCTTCTACCAGAACCTGAACTTCGACGATGTCCTCGGCGCCTGCCGGGACTTCCTCCGCGCGCACCCCTCCGAGACCGTGCTGATGCGGCTCAAGCAGGAGTACTCGACGGAGAGCGACGCCGAGTTCCGGCGGATCTTCGACACGTACCTCGACGGCAAGGGCTGGCGCTCGCTCTTCCGGCTGGACGGCAATCTGCCCACGCTCGGCGAGGCGCGCGGCCGGGTCGTGCTGCTCGCGGACAGCGGCGGGCTGCCGGGGGTGCGGTACGGGGACGGCGCGCTGTTCGACATCCAGGACGACTACCAGGCCGAGCCGTTCGCCAAGTACCCCAAGATCGAGGCGCACTTCCGCAAGGCCGTGCAGCAGCCGGGCAAGCTGTTCATCAACTACGTCAGCACGGCGGCCCTGTTGCCGCCCCGCTGGAACTCCGACCGGCTCAACCCCCAGGTGCACACCTTCCTGGACGGCGCGGAGGCGAGCGGCTGGCGCGGGCTCGGGATCGTACCGCTGGACTTCCCGGCGACGCGGGCCGGTCTGGTGGAGTCGCTGATACGGCACAACGGGTAACCGGGCGAAACGGCTGAAACGGCACAAGAGGGACGTATTCCTGGTCTGAGGCGGGCGGGACGGGCCGCCCGGCTCAGACAGGGGCGCCCGGCTCAGGCAGGGGATTCCCTCAACCTGTTTGTGGTACGTGAGAGTTGGGTATCCGGGTTGCCCACCGCGGCTCAAGTACGACGGTCTATCGTGGCCCCATGTCCGTCCCTGAGCTGATCCGTATCGTCTCCCGCGACTCGCCCATGGCCCTCGCCCAGGTGGAGCGCGTGCGCGCCGAGCTGGCCGCGCTCCACCCCGGCACCGCCACCGAGGTCGTCCCGGTCAAGACCACCGGCGACAAGTGGATGGGCGACCTGAGCCAGGTCGAGGGCAAGGGCGCCTTCACCAAGGAGGTCGACGCCGCGCTGCTCGCGGGCGAGGCTGACCTCGCGGTGCACTGTGTCAAGGACATCCCGGCGGACCGCCCGCTGCCCGCCGGGACGACCTTCGCCGCGTTCCTCAAGCGCGACGACATCCGCGACGCCCTGGTTCACCCGGGCGGTCTCACCCTCGACGAACTCCCGGCCGGCACCCGGATCGGCACCTCTTCGGTCCGCCGTATCGCCCAGCTCGCCGCCTCGCACCCGCACCTGGAGTGCGTACCGTTCCGCGGCAACGCCAACCGCCGCCTGGAGAAGCTCGCCGCGGGCGAGGCCGACGCCCTGCTCCTGGCCGTTTCCGGCCTCGAACGCATCGGCCGTACGGATGTGATCTCCGAGGCCCTGTCGCCCGAGACGATGTGCCCGCCGATCGGCGCGGGCGTCCTCGCGCTCCAGTGCCGCGAGGACGACACCGTCCTGATAGACGCGATCAGCGGGCTCGGGGATCCCGACACGTACCGTGAGACGACGGCGGAGCGCATGTTCCTGCATGTCCTCCAGGGCCACTGCAACTCGCCCATCGCCGGTTACGCCAAGGCGCACCGCAACGGCGACCTCTCGCTGCGGGCCTGTGTCTTCACCCCGGACGGCAAGACCGTACTGAACGCACACGAGTGGGCGGGCCCGCTGGACCCGGCGACGCTGGGCACCTCGGTGGCGGTCGCGCTGCTCCGCCAGGGAGCCCGCGAACTGATCGACGGCATCGCGCACTAGTACGGCGACCGCTGGTGCCGCGACTACTGGTGCGACCGGGCAAGCCTTGCCGGGAGGGGCACTAGGTCCTGCTGTCCGGCGGGCTCACGCAGATCCGCCGGACAGCCTTCGGAACGGTTGTCAGCCGCGGTGCTGACGTGCGCGGGCCCGGAAATTCTCCGGGACCCACTCGTGCCGGCAGAAGCAGTCGCCGTCGCCGCGGTCGCCGACCTGGTTGTTCTTCGACAGCAGGGACTCGACATGCCCCCGGCCGCTGAAGCACTGGCGGTAACCGTTCTCGCCGTCGCGGGTATCCCGGCCCAAAGCCTCAGCCAGGTAGCCGACGTTGTACAACGCGTCAGACGGTATGCGTGAGTTGAACCCCCGGCAGTACGCCCGGAACATGATCTCTTTGTAAGCGGGCTGCAAACCGTGGACGAGTCCGAACTCCACGAGACAGAGCGCGTCCTGCCGCATGTGCTGATACATGACCGCGTCTCGCTTGGAGCGCTCCTCCGGGGAGTTTTCGTTGAGCCATTCCTCCACGGAGTTGCCAAGATGCTTGGCGAGGTGCGCCAGCGAATGAGTCACTAAATGAGTAAGCGGATCCATGCGAGGATTGAAGACTTTCCGGACATGGACCGTCAACGGGAACGCCTTGTACCCCTTAATGGTGCAGACGCGGTCATCGGCAGTGGTCACATGCCCTGGGCAGCGGTGCCATGCCTCACGGGGGAGACCAGATCGGTACGGTGATTACGGTCGCCCGTAGCCGTCGTACGCCGGATTGGTGCCGGCGCCCATCACAAACGTTCTAGGGGGTGTCTTGTCGATCAGGTGTCGAGCCAGATGAGGGTGCTGGCGAGGGTGATGGCTGCGAGGTAGCGGTCGGGGTGTTTGTCGTAGCGGGTGGCGATGCCGCGCCATTGTTTGAGGCGGTGGAAGCAGCGTTCGACCACGTTGCGGCGCCTGTAGGCGGTCTTGTCGAATCCGCAGGGCCGCTCCCGACGACGTCTGCGGCCGGCGAGTTGGTCGGTGCGTTCGGGGATCGTGGCTCTGATCCCGCGCCGGCGGAGGTAGGCGCGGAAGGAACGGGCGGAGTAGCCCTTGTCCGCGACGACATGCCCGGGCCGTGTCCTGGGTCTTCCTGGTCCCGGTCGGGGGACGCGGATGCGGCCGATGACGGCTTCGGCCCGGGTGCAGTCGTTGCGGTTGCCGCCGGTGACCAGGAAGGCCAGGGGACGGCCGCGTCCGTCGCAGGCGAGGTGGACCTTGCTGGTCAGCCCGCCGCGGGAGCGCCCGAGCCCGCGGTCTTCGAGCCCTCTTTGGCGGCGGCGTGCTGGTGGGCGCGGACGATCGTGGAGTCGATCGCGACCAGCCAGTCGACCTCGGCCCGGGTCTGTGCCGCGGCCAGGAGACGGTCGAAGGTGCCGTCGGTGGCCCAGCGGGCGAACCGCCCGTGGACGGTCTGCCACGGGCCGAACCGCTCGGGCAGGTCCCTCCAGGGCAGACCGGTACGGAACTTGAACACGATGCCCTCAAGAACCTGACGCTGATCCCGCCACCGGCCACGAGCCCGGCCCGCAGGCGGCAGCAACGGCACGATCACCGCCCACGCGGCGTCAGAAATCTCCCCATCCCTCACAACCAGACCAACGACCCGATGATCGGAAAGACACCCCCTAGGGCGTGTGTTGTGGATCTTGCTGGGCTTGAGTGCCCCGGCACCGCGCCTCGCCGCGTTGTCGCTCGTGTTCGGCCAAGAACTCGCCGACGTGACCGGCGGCTACTTCCCCGTGCGGAACGGCGACCCCCTGGAGCTCTCGGAACCCGGCCCTGACACGGGTGCCCAGCGCTGGCTGCGGGTGAGCACGGCCGCGCTCCTCGAAGCCCGATGGTGCTTCTCGTCGCTGCGACGGTGATGCCGTCGGTCGCGGAAGGCCGTATCGCCCCGGATAATCCCGCAATCCGCCCTGGCCGACGTGACGCAAAAAAAGGTATAGACAACCTGATTTGGCATGCATATGCTCGCCAGGTCAATACGTTCTGCGGTTGCAGCGTCACACGTTGTCCCTGTAGTGGGATGCACTGCGAGCCGCTGGCCGACCTCGAACTTGAGAGAGAGATTGTTCGCATTGAAAATACTGGGAAGCTTAACCGGAGCTGCCGTAATCGCAGTTCTGCTCACCGGCTGTGGAAGCCAACAGGCGGGAGACCCGCGTCCGACTACGGTCGCAAATGGGCCGGCGGGAACGCCTGAACGGATCGCGCTCAGCGCATTGCCGACGGCGCCCACCGATGGATTGGCGAAGGGGCTGACTCTCCCCCTCGACGCGTACATCACGAGTCCGGTGGACGGTTACGTCTGGCAGGTCGCAGTCCAGGACCAGTGGAAGAAGTGCATGGCCCGCTACGGCTTCCGCGACTTCGGCCCTCCCCCGGTCTCTGAGCAATCCGTGACTGCGCAGACGAATTCAGCCATGGGACGCCGCTACGGCATCTCGGACCCTGCGCTGGCCTTGAAGTACGGATACCACCTTCCTGCCGAAACTGAGGAGCCTCCTCACTGGGAGCCGGCTCAGGGCGCCGAGTCTGCCGTTTTCACCGGCACAGGGGTCGAAGTCGAGAGTGGCGTTTATGAAGGAGAGAGGGTTCCTGAAGGCGGCTGCCGTGGTGAGGCCCGCCGTATGTTCCCCATGCCTCAGACGCCCGAAGCGCAGCAGCTCGGGGCCGTGGTTTTCGAGCAGTCGCGCACTGATTCGGACGTCGTCTCGGCCGTGGCGAAGTGGTCCTCCTGTATGGGGGAGAAGGGTTACGAGCGGAATCACCCGCTCGAAGATTTGCGTGAACTGGGAATCTCACTGTCCTCCCCCGTAACCGAAGGGGAAATCGCTCAGGCAATCGCAGATGTGGCCTGCAAGGAGGAAACCGGACTCGTGAAGATCTGGAACGCGCAGGAGAGCGAGAAGCAGGAAAAGGTGATTGCGGAGAATGCATCCAAGCTCACCGAGGAGAAAAGCGTGAAAGAAGCTTCCGATGCGAAGGTCCGGCAGGCGTACACGGCTGCGAGCAACCGATGAATCTGAGAAGAAAGCTTTTCGCGGCATCCGTCGCTGTCAGCGCCATCATGTCCCTCGTATTTACTGCCGCCCCTGCAACGGCGGAGTCCACGACATACGAGTCGGACGCCTGCGACTCGGCGGGGAACTGGTACTGCTTTGCTCTGCACTACAACAGCCGAGGGCCGCAGACCTGGTATTCGGATAGTCCGTGCTTCGTGGCGGACAAGGACATTCCTGATTACTACGGGTACTCCCCGAACGGGGCGGTTCTCGTGCGTTACGTGTTCAGGACAAAACAAGTTTCGGGAAGTCCTGCGGTCTGTGTCCTGACCAATGAGGGCGATGGTCAGGCTGTCAAGAACAATGCGGCATCCGGATCCAACGGTGAATGCTCGGCCACCTACCGTGTCTATTTTTATTCCGGATACAGCGGCCCGAGCCAGGCATTCCTGCCCACCTGCGGTGATTACTGGCCTGCGGACAATCTCGTCTCCACCCTGAAAAACGAGAATGCCTCACATGATCGCTATTGAACAAGAGCATCGAATGCGCGGCGCATTCTTGTTCGGTATGAATTCAATGGGAAAGACAGGAAATTGAGAAACAGCTTATTGAGACTTGTGCGTGTTCCGATTGCCGCAGCCGTTGCGATGGCGGTGGCCTGTGGGATCGGTACGACGCAGGCGTACGCGGACGCTGTCCCGCCGGGAGCGGCCAACGGATGGTCCTCGGACTCGACGGTGAAATCCGCCACCCCGGGCAACGGGCACCCGGTCGGCGGCAACCCCAGCGCCGTTCCCGCGAAGGAGCGCGCCACACTGCTCGGCGAGAGCTACAAGTCGTCCTCAGACCGGGCCTTCACGGCCTCCGGCGACGGCACGGGCTTCCACGTGATGGTGGCCGACGAGAAGAACGGCTACGCGTGGAAGACCGCCGCCTCGCTCTCCGAGCCGGGGTTCGAGACGGACACCTGGATCGGCAACGCCTGTGTGACCACGTCCGGCACCTACGCCGCCGTGGCGTACGCGCCGCGTACCTTCACCAACAAGCCCGAACTGCTGAGCCGCGGTGCGTTCGCCGCGATCGTGAACCTGGACAGCGGTGCCGTGCGCAAACTGCCGTTCACGGCGACGCTCGGCTACTTCTCGCCAGGCTGTGGCACCGGCGAGGACGTGGTGTTCTCGCGGTTCACGGATGAGATCACGTCGAGGAAGAACGAGACCCAGCTTGTCACCGCCGATGCCCGCACCGGCCAGACCGCCGAGTCGGTGGTGGCCGGCCAGGTCACCTCCGCCGTTCCGGTGGACGACCACATCGTGGCGGCCCGCGGCCACGCGATCGTGCGGATCGACGGGGCGAGGGTGAAGGCCGTCGCCCCCACGCACGCCGTGCCGTTCGAGCTCAAGCCGGACGCCGAGGGCGGTGTCACCTTCATCGACCGGCTGCCGGTTGACCATGCCGCACGCAAGGCCGGGGGCAAAAACTCCGCACCCTCCGACCAGGCCGCCGTCTCGCGCGTCTCCGCCCAGGCGATACGGAGGGCCGACGGCACGGCCCGGGCCGCACAGCTCGCTCAGGGCGCGCTCACTCGCTTCGACCTCGACCGGACGCCGTCCGGGTCGGTGTACGTCACGGGCGAGGCGCAGAACAAGGGGGCGCTGCCGGCCACCGTCCGCAACCCGGGCGGCATCGCCAAGGACGCCCGGGTCTCCAGCCACGGCGCCGCCGCCGTGACCACGGCATGGGCCGACGGCAAGGACTCCAGGATCACGCAGAAGGACTCGTTCTCGGCGCGTGCCGCAAGGATCACCCTGAAGGCCCTGGACACTGGCAGGACGACCGTCCTGGACGCCGCGCCGGGCGACCGGATCGGAAGCGATGCGGCGCAACGCGCCGCGACCGCGATGAGTCCCGCGCTCGCAGCGCCCATGCAGTCCGGGAAGGTCACGCCGATGGCAAACCCGGTCGACACCGACCGTACGTGCTCGGTCCCGCGAAACGACCCGAAGAAGCAGGCGTTCCAGCCGACTCCGCGGCAGATCGAGTGGGCCGTGGACCAGGCGATCGTGGGCACGCTCAACAAGGGCGCGACCCGACCGGCGGACTGGAAGAACACGGGGATGTCCGCGTACGCGCCGCAGACCCTGTTCCCGCTCAGGTCACTGAGCGGCGGCAGCGGCGCCGACTGGCACATCCCGGCCCAGGTGATGCTCGGCATCACCGCGCAGGAGTCGAACATGTGGCAGGCGACCCGCTTCGCCGTTCCGGGCGTCACGGCGAACCCGCTGATCGGCAACTTCTATGGCGTCACGTACGCCCCCGACGGCACCCAGAGCGACCCCTGGGCCATCGACTGGACCGAGTCCGACTGCGGCTACGGTGTCACTCAGGTCACGGACGGTATGCGGCTGCCGGGCAAGGGCCAGCCGACGATGACAACGCAGCAGCAGGAGGCTGTTGCGCTCGACTACGCGGCGAACATCGCGTCCGGCGTGAACATCCTGATCGAGAAGTGGAACCAGACCCGCGCCGACGGAATCATCATCAACGACGGCAACCCGAAGTACATCGAGAACTGGTTCGCGGCCCTGTGGTCGTACAACTCGGGATACCACCCGAAGGCGGACGCGGGCAGCAACTCCGGTAAGTGGGGCCTGGGCTGGACCAATAACCCGGCGAACCCGCTGTGGAAGGAAAACCGTACACCGTTCCTGGAGAACGCGTCCGGTGCCGACGACTACAGCCACGCCGCGAATCCGCAATACTGGCCGTACCAGGAGAAGGTCATCGGCTGGGCCGCTCGCCCGATCTCGGCGATGTTCAAGCCGGGCGACTTCCAGGCCGGTTACCGCGCCGCGTGGTGGAACACCAACGCCTACCGTACGACGGCCAAGCCTCCGATCGCCGCGTTCTGCGACACCAGCAACGACTGCGACGCGTCAAAGATCAGCGGCGACGCCACGAACAACACCGGTGGCGGTCCCTGCCTACTGCCCGGTGACCCGAGCGAGTCCGATCCGCTGTATCTGAAGTGCTGGTTCACCAAGCCCGTGACCTGGAAGAACTGCACGGTCAGCGCCCAATGCGGCAACCCGATCCACCGGTTCGACGACACCTATCCCGAACAGCCGGACGCCAACTCGTACCCACCGCAGTGCTCGGCCAACCTGCCCTCCGGGACGTACATCGTCGACGACGTCGCCGACGGCGTCATCCCGGCCAATTCCACCGCCCGAGGGTGCGGGACGGCGTCGTCCGCGGGTTCGTTCAGCCTGGACTTTGAGACCGCCTCGGGCCGGATCGACCTGCACCAGATCGGTGCCGCGTACGGCAATCACTTCTGGTTCTCGCACACCAACAAGAGTGGTACCGCTGACGCAAGCCGGCTGCGGACCACCGGCACATGGACGCTGAACAAACCGGACCGCGGGTGGATGCGGGTCTGGGTGCATCTGCCCGACCACGGCGCGCACACCCGCCAGGCCATGTATAAGGTGGGCGGCACCAACTCCACCAGCCCCAACCGCGCGCTGCCGCAGCGGGTGATGGAGAACAAGTGGGTGCCGATCGGTGTCTTCAACTTCACCGGCACTCCCACGGTGTCCCTGTCGAACGTGACCGAGGACGGCAAGGGCACCGAGGACGTGGCCTGGGACTCCGTCGGTTTCCAGCCGCTGAGCGGCAAGCCCACCCACCAGATCGTGGGCATGGGCGACTCCTACTCCTCGGGCGAGGGCGCCTCGACGAACGGCGGCGACGACTACTACCCCGAGTCCGACTACTACGACGAGTTGCAGCCGGACACCGAGAACAAGTGCCACCGCTCGAAGTACGCCTGGTCGCGCCAGGCCGTGCTGCCGGGGCAGTCGAAGTCGATCGGCGCGATGGCGGACGACCGGGACTCGAACATGGACTACCAGTTCATCGCGTGCTCCGGCGCCCGTCACTACAACATCCTGCGCGAAGGCCAGTACGGCGAACTGGGGCAGTTCGACAAGGGCTACCTCGACCAGAACACCTCGATGGTCATGCTGTCGATCGGCGGCAACGACGCCCGATTCACTGACATTTTCGTCCACTGCATCGAGGCCATCACCGTGTGCAACGACGACTCCATCGAAAACAAGGACCCCGATACCGGGCAGGTGACAGACGGGGAGACCGGGCCGATGGACCAGTGGGCACCGAAGTGGCTCCATGACCAGGTCCGGCCGCGCCTCGTCACCACACTCAATGAGATCCACAAGCGGGCGCCGAACGCGAAGATCGTCCTTATGGGCTATCCGGTGCTCCTGGAGGGCAACGGCCAGTGCATTATCGGGGTCGGCACCGAGGAGGCGCCCTGGCTGAACGAGATGGCGGACACCATGGCCACCGAGATGCAGGGCGCCGTCAACGACGCCAACAGCCGTTACAACGCGAACGCCGTCTTCTCCGACCCGCGTGACGAGTTCGCCGGGAAGGCGATCTGCGGTGCCCCCGAGACGATCCACGGAATCGTCCTGTCCGGTCACTCGAAGGCAGACAACCGCGACTGGGCGTGGCTGCCGGGCAACCTGGCTCCGTCCATGAAGTCCTTCCACCCGAAGGTCGCGGGCGCCGGGGTGTACGCCGACGCCCTGGAGCACACGCTCGCCGACAACTGAACCCCAACCAGCAATGACGGAACGGGGTCTGAGCACTCGTGCTCGGGCCCCGTTGCCCGCCTTCGTGACACGGTGAGGACATGACGAAGACCATGACCGCCCGCTGGGTGAAGGGCGTTCTCGTATCGGCGGCGGCAGCCGCGGTCTGCTACTGGATTTGGACTTCGGCACGGGAGTGGGCGCAGGACGCTCGGGCCGCTCCGGACTCGAACTTCGGCACCGGCTTCCTGGAAGGGCTGCTGGCGCAGATCGCCGGCGTGGCATCGATGCCGGTGCTGCTGTGGGCAGCGATGCGCGCGGTGCGCGAGCGGGGCAACCACTTACTTGTACTGGGAGGCGCGGTGGCGTGGTTGTTCATCGGCGGCCACATCATTGAGGACGCCGGTGTCGGCAGCACCGAAACCATTCTGTACCTCACCTTGTTCGCGGCCGTCGGGGGAGTGCTGGCCGGGGTCCAGCCGAGGAGCGAGTAAGCCGGCACGCTGGGCGGGTCACCGGTTCCCGCGTGGCTCCGACCACTGTTCCGCGATCGCTCTTGCCTCGTCCGCGCTCACCGTCACCGCGAGGTCGGTGTCGCCCCCGTCGCCCCCCTCGCGGTCGGCGCGCAGCGAGCCGATCACTAGGTCCAGGTAGCGGCGGTAGGCCTCGGGCTTGACCGTCGCGCTGCGCTGCGCGAACTCGGTGAGCATGAGCATCAGCATGATGAGATCGGTGACGGTGATGTCCGGGCGCGCGCTGGCGTCCTGCTGCGCGCGCCGCAGGAGTTGGCCCATCCCGGGCACGATGCCGTCACGCATCGCGTCCACCTGCCGCCGGCCACCCCCCGAGCTGAAGGCGACATCGCGCAGGCCGCGGTCGGCGACGTTCATCTCCACGGCCCGCCGTACGACGTGGGTGAATCCCTCCCAGGGATCGGCCGCGGCGAGTCCTTCGTCGATGAGCGCCACCAGACTCGCCAGATGCTCCTGGAGCGCGACCTCGACCAGAACCTCCTTGTCGGGGAAGCGGCGGTAGACCGTACCGACGCCCACGCCGGCGTGGTGGGCGATGTCGTTCAGGCCCGCGCTCACCCCCTGGGCGGCGAACACCTCGCGGGCGGCGTCGATGATCCGCTGCCGGTTGCGCTCCGCGTCACGCCGCAACGGCCGCTCGTCACCGGGCTGCGGGGTCGCGTTCATCCCGTCAGCATAGCCAGCCCCGCCAGAAGTGGATAAAGGCTATCCGCTCGTGCTAGCTTCCCGGGCGAGAACTGGATAGTGGTTATCCACTATGAATCCGCTATGACCTGGATGAGGCCATGCTCACCGAAAATCGCGAGATCCTCGGCTTCCGCACGCTCGCGGTCCTGCCCATCGTCCTGTTCGTTCCGACGCTCGCCCTCGGGCTCGCCACCAAGGGCTCACCGGTCGGTGAGAGCGTCGGTGTGCTGTTCCATCTGTCGATCCTGTTCGTGGTCAGCCGGATGAACGGGCCGATGTGGGCCAAGGCCGCCGGCTTCTGCTGGCTCGCACTCGACATCACAACCGGCGCGATGCTGATCAACAACGTGCCTTACGACATCGCCTGGCCGGTGCGGCTTGGCGGACATGTGCTCGCCGGGGTGTGGACCGTCACGGTGTCGCTGCTGTGCCGCTCCACCGCGATACGTGTCGTCGGCGTGGTCAGCGGACTGTGGCTCGCGCTCTACACGTTCTTCGGCGCCGTGCTGTCCAACCTCTGGCTGTCGCCGCAGGCGTTCCTGACCCTCGTCTGGTTCGGCCTGCTCGCGTGGAAGTACGACCCCGCGGTGGACGGCCTGGACGCCACCCAGACCGACAACGGAGCGGTGACGGCCAGGTCCGCCGACGGTGCCACCGCGTAGCGGCCTCCGCCCGAGCCCCCACCCCCGCTTCCGCCGGCTTGAACCACGTTGCCCTCAAAAGCATGCTGAGCGCGCGTCAAGACGCCTTCCAACAGCCGCATTTCACTTCTACCAGCGGCTACGCGCGATACCGCAACCGCGGCACCTCACCTCAAGTATTGGACGCCTTATCGCAAATATATAGACAGGTTGGACCCTCGCTCAGACACCAGACACACTGAGGTCTGACAAGAGGAGAGGCCGATGCCATCGAGGAAGGCGCCCACGGCGCGGCAGCGCCGGCTGGGTACCGAACTGCGCAAGATCCGAGAGCACACCGGGCTCTCGCTCACCGATGCGGCGGCCATGCTCGGTACGGACCGCACCACCATCAGCAACATCGAATCGGGCCGGTTCGGTGTGAGCCCCGAGCGGGTGCGGACGTGGGCGGCTCATTACGAGTGTCCGGACGAGGCATACATCGAAGCCCTCGCCACCATGGCCGCGGAGCGTATAAGCGGCTGGTGGGAGGACTACCGTGGTGACTTTTCCAGCGGCGCGCTCGATCTGGCCGAGTTGGAGCACCACGCCATAGGCATCCGGTCGGTGCAGATCATGTATATGCCCGGCCTGCTCCAGAACGAGGAGTACGCGCGTGCCGTCTACGCGGAAGTCGTGCCGCCGCTGAGTGCGGCGCGCCAGCGGCGGCAACTCTCGCACCGGCTCAAGCGCCGCGATGTGCTCGACCGGGAAACCCCGCCGACCTGCACGTTCCTGATCCATGAGGCCGCACTGCGGATGGTGTACGGCGGCCCCAAGGTCGCCCGCGGCCAACTCCACCATCTGCTCAAGGAGTCGGACCGCGACAATGTCACTGTCCGTGCGATCCCGTTCGCGGCGGGCGGTTTCCCGGAGACCGGCAGTTCGACACAATACGTCTACGGCTCCGTCCCGCAGCTCGACACCGTACAGACGGACACCGCGACCGGACCTGCATTTCTGGATGCCGAAACGCGCCTCGTGAACTATCGAGCCGTGCTGGACAGGGTCGAGGAGCGATCGCTCGATCCTGAGAGATCACGGGACTTCATTCGCGATATTGCACAAGAGGTGTGAAGGCGTGGCAATAATGGATATTCATTGGAGAAAGTCCTCAAAATCGTCAGGTGCGGAGGGCAACAACTGCCTCGAACTCGCGGAGCACAACGGCGAGATCCTCCTGCGCGAGAGCGACCACCCCGACGTCATCATCCGCACCACCCGCACCAAGCTCCGCGCGTTCCTCGGCGGCGCCAAGGAAGGCGAGTTCGACGACCTGACCTGAGCGGCCGCGTCACTCCCCGCCTCGGGCCGTCCCCGTCGACACGAACGGGGACCGCCCGTTCCGTATGTTCCGTATCCGAGGTACGAACCGTTCGGGGCGGTGGCGGTTCGTTAAGGGTGCTGGTTCGTCAGGAGCTGAAGGGGACCGCGTCCGCCGCCGAGGTGTGCCAGTTGGTGACGATGGGGTCTTCGACGGTGATCGTGTCGACCGGCAGGGAGACCGGGTTCGGGTCGGTGTTGCCGACGGCGACGACGATGCTGTCCAGTTCCTTGCCGCCGTTGTCCTTGGTGGTCTTCGGGTTCACCCCGGCATACGCGGTGGTGCTGCCGCTCAGCGTGATTGCCTCGCCGACGGCCTGTTCCGCCGGGCCCGCCTCGGTGCCGTCGGATCCGAAGGCGACCGTGGGGAGCGCGGCGGGCAGGACGCAGGTGATTCCCGGGTTGGCCTTCGCGATGATCAGGATGTAGCCGCCGGCCTGGGTCTCGGACCGGGTGCTCCAGGAGATGTCATTGGCGCCGCAGACCTGCCCGTAACCGCTCTTGTCGCCGGAGCCCTCGGCAGCGCTGCCCGAGGCGTTGCCGCTGGCCGCGGCCTCGGAGGTGTCGGTGGCTTCGGACGTGTCCGAGCCCTTGGCGGCACCCGAGTCCTTGGAGGTCCCCGAGCCCTCGGACGCGTCCGACCCGGCGTTGTCGGCAGGCACCTCCGAAGAGACGTTCTCCTTGGCGCCCGTCTCCGCGTCCGTGTCCTGGCAGGCGGTCAGTGACAGGGCGGCGGCGAGGACGGTGGCGGCCAGGGCTGTGGTGCGGATGCGGTGCTTGCGCATGGTTCTTCTTCCCGTGTCGGTTGGCTTGCGGAGACGGAAGCGCGACGACGGCGAGGAAGGCGGTCGCTGAGCGACGGGTGCCTCCCGGCCGGTGCTGCTGTCTGCCCACAGCCTTCGGCCAGCCCGCCCCGCCCCGCAACCATCCACGGGAAGAACGGGACGCTGGAACGATTGAGTGCCGTCTGACCTGCGGAAACGACCCACCCCTGGAACGGCTTTCCGGGACGGCTCCCGCCGTACCCACGGGGCTTCCGGAAGATCTACGGGGTTTCCGGGGGCGGGGTCGGGGCTCCCGGGATCCGGATCGACGCCACCGTGCCGCCCTCCGGAGCGGGGTGCAGGGTGATCTGACCGCCCGTCTGCTGGATCGTGCGGGCCACGATCGACAGGCCCAGACCGGAGCCGGGGAGGGCGCGGGCGGAGGGAGAGCGCCAGAAGCGTTCGAAGACGTACGGGAGTTCGTCGGCCGGGATGCCGGGGCCGTGGTCGCGTACGGTCAGCTCGCCGCGTTCGGCGAGGGCGACCTCCACCGACCCGCCCGGGGGGCTGAACTTCACCGCGTTGTCGAGGACGTTGACCAGGGCGCGTTCGAGCGCGGCGGGTTCGGCCCGTACGTACCAGGGGCTCAGATCCGCGGTGACGGTCAGGTCCGGGCCGCGGAGGCGGGCGCGTTCCAGGGCGCTCTCCACGATGTCGTGCAGCGCGACGACCTGGAGCGGGCCGGGGTCGGCCGCGTCCGGGCGGGACAGTTCCTGGAGGTCGCCGATGAGGGCGGCCAGTTCGGTCATCTGCGCCTTGACGGACGCCATCAGCGCCTTGCGGTCGTCGGGCGGGATCGCGCGGCCCGTCTCCTCGCTGCGCGCGAGCAGTTCGACGTTCGTACGGAGAGAGGTCAGCGGCGTCCGCAGTTCGTGCCCGGCGTCGGCGATGAGCTGCGACTGCCGGTCGCGGGAGGAGGCGAGCGCGGCGGTCATGGAGTTGAAGGAACGGGACAGCCGGGCGATCTCGTCCTCGCCCGCGACCGGGATACGGACGGTGAGGTCTTCCGTACGGGCGACATGTTCGACCGCGCGGGTCAGACCGTCGACCGGGCGCAGCCCGGCCCTCGCGACCCAGAGGCCGGCCGCGCCCGCGCCGATGACGCCGATGCCGGCGACGGCGGTGAGGAGCAGGGCGAGCTGGTTGAGGGACGAGTTGATCTCGGTGAGGGGGCGCGCCACGGAGACCGCGAGCTCGTCGGCGCGGAGTGCGTTGGGGCGGACGAACGACTGGCGCTGGGTGAAGACACGGACCGGGGTGCCGCTCTCGGTCGTGCTGTCGTGCAGGGACTGGTGCTCGGTGCCGTTGGCGACCGCGAGATCCTCCTGCTGGACGGTCACGGGCTCGGAGTCGGAGGCCACACAGCGGGTGCCGTCGGGCAGGACCACCTGGATATAGGCGAAGCCGGATCCGCTCGGGGCGCTGGTATTCGTGCCGTTGACGCAGTTGTTGATGGCGTCCTGGACGGTGGCGCCGGGAGCCGAGGTGTTCTGGAGCGAGGTGTCCAGTTCGCTCGGGAGCTGGGTACGGGTGAGCAGCCAGCAGGTGACGGCGACGGCGGCGACGGCCACGGCCACGGCCGTGGTCACCAGGAGCGCGAGCCGGGAGCGCAGGGGGAGCGACTGGAACCGGCGGATCGGACCGGTCACTCGGCGCCCCCGCCGCTTCCGGTACGGGTGCCGCGGCCGGGTGCGGCACCGCTGCCGCTGCCCGTACCGGCCGTACCGCTCGTACCGCCCCCTGTACCGCCACCCGTGCCGCTGCTCGTACCGCCGCCTGTACTGCTGTCCGCTCGCAGTGCGTAGCCGACTCCGCGCACCGTGTGTACCAGGCGCGGTTCGCCGCCGCTCTCTGTCTTGCGGCGCAGATACATCACATACACGTCCAGCGAGTTGGAACTCGGCTCGAAGTCGAAGCCCCAGACCGCCTTGAGGATCTGCTCCCGGGTGAGCACCTGCCGGGGGTGCGCGAGGAACATTTCCATCAGGGTGAATTCGGTACGGGTCAGCTCCACCCGGCGGCTGCCGCGGGTGACCTCGCGTGTGGTGAGGTCCATGCGCAGATCGGCGAAGGCGAGGACATCGTGCTCGGGCCGGCCGTCGCTCACGGTGGCCGCGGTGTACGAGCTGCGGCGCAGCAGCGCGCGGATACGGGCGAACAGCTCGTCCAGCTCGAAGGGCTTGACCAGGTAGTCGTCGGCGCCCGCGTCCAGGCCCGTGACCCGGTCGCCGACCGTGTCGCGGGCCGTCAGCATCAGGATCGGGACCTTCGAACCGGCGGCGCGGAGGCGGCGGGCCGCGGTCAGGCCGTCCATGCGGGGCATCTGGATGTCGAGAACGATCAGGTCCGGCGTGTACGCGGCGGCCTTGGCGAGGGCGTCGACGCCGTCGACGGCGACCTCGGTCCCGTACCCGTCGAACGCGAGGCTCCGCTGGAGGGCCTCGCGTACGGCGGGTTCGTCGTCGACGATCAGGATTCTCTGCGGATCGCCTTCGGCGGGACTCATATCTCGTCTACCTCGTGGGTGTCTCGGGTGTCTCGGGGTGTCTCGTGTGTTCTTGTTCGGGCCGGTCGCCGGTCGCCGGTCGTACCGGGCTCGTCGGCTCGTACCGGTGCTATCAGCGTCGCACGGCCGGGGGCGTTGCCGTGAGGGGTGCCCCGGTGGAGCGGATGCCGGCGGACCGGATCAGTTCGTACCCCCGTCGCGCAGCGCGGCCAGGTCCGCCTTGACGGTGTTGATCGGGATCGCGAAGCCCAGGCCGACACTGCCGGCGCTGGAGCCCACGTCGGCCGAGGCCGAACTCGGCGCGTACATCGCGGAGTTGATGCCGATGATCTGCCCGTTCATATCGATCAGCGCGCCACCGGAGTTGCCCGGGTTGAGCGAGGCGTCGGTCTGGATCGCCTTGTACGTGGTCTTCGAGGAGCCGGTGTCGCCGTTGAACTGCTGCCCGCCGAATTCGAACGGCCAGTTTCCGCCGCCCCCCTGCTGCCATGGGTTCGCGCTCTGGCCGTCGCCCTGGCCCTGGTCCTGCTCCTTGGCGACGGTGACATCGCGGTCGAGCGCGGAGACGATACCGCTGGTGACCGTGCCGGTCAGGCCCTCGGGGGAGCCGATCGCCACGACCCCCTCGCCCACCTTGAGCCCGCCGGAGTCGCCGAGCGTGGCTGCCTTGAGGCCGCTCGCGCCGTCGAGTTTGATCAGCGCGAGGTCCTTGTCGGCGTCGGTGCCCACGACCGTGGCGTTGTATGTCCTGCCCGTGCTGAGCTGCACTTTCACCGAGGACGCGCCGCTGATGACATGGTTGTTGGTGACGATCTCGCCGTCGGAGGTGATGATCACGCCGGAACCGGTGGACTCGCCGCCGGTCGAGCTGGCGTTGATCTCGACGATGCTGGGGGACACGGCCTCGGCGACCCCGGCGACGGTGCCCTTGCTGCTCTGCGAGACGGGGGTGCCGCTGACGATGCTGGTGGCGGTGGTGCCCGTACTGTCGTCGGAGTACTGCCCGACCAGGGCGGCCGTGCCGCCGCCGACGACCGCGGCGGCGAGCGCCACCGCCGCGAGGAGCGTGCCCGGGGTACGGGCGCGGCCCCGGCCGCGGTGGGTCGGCGGGGCGGGAGGACCGTACGCGGGCGGCGGCGGGTAGGCCGCGGGCCCCGGGAACCCTCCGGTGGGCTGCTGCTGCGTGCTGTCTGCGTCGCCGCTGCTGCGGTAGTAGTCGGTCATGGAATCGACTGTCGGCGCGCGACATGAGAACGGGCTGAGGACGTCCTGAGAAGCCCAACAAAACGGTGTATGCCCCATGTAAGGGCCGCGGGCCCCGGCCGCCCGGACCCGAAGCGAACCGCCGATCCGAGGCGACCCCGACCCGGGCCGACCCCCAACCCGAACCCGAACCGGACCGACCCCCGACCCGAACCGATCCCTCAGCCGCCGCACCCGCACGAGCGGCGCACGATCAGCGCCGACGGGAACTGCTTCACCCGTTCCCGGCGCGAGCCCGCCAGCCGCAGGCCGTCGTCCAGCACCAGGTCCACCGCCGCCCGTGCCATCGCCGGGCGGTCCGAGGAGACCGTCGTCAGCGGGGGATCGGTGAGGCCGGCTTCCTTGACGTCGTCGAAGCCCGCCACCGCCAGTTCGCCCGGGACGTCGAGCCGTAGTTCGCGGGCCGCCCGCAGCACGCCGATCGCCTGGTCGTCCGTCGCGCAGAACAGCGCCGGCGGCCGGTCGGGGCCCGAGAGCAGGTCCAGCGCGACCCGGT
The DNA here is from genome assembly GCF_019056675.1 of Streptomyces sp. GMY02. Classification (NCBI taxonomy): domain Bacteria; kingdom Bacillati; phylum Actinomycetota; class Actinomycetes; order Kitasatosporales; family Streptomycetaceae; genus Streptomyces; species Streptomyces sp. GMY02. The sequence goes on from NZ_CP077658.1 coordinate 4,663,861, forward strand.
ACGCGTCGTACCGGTTGTACGGGGCCTTGAACAGGCGGCCCTCCACCGACCGGCCCGACTCCAGCATCGCCCGCCGCCAGCCCTCGACATGGTCGGTCACCGGGTCGCCGACGACCGGGGTGGACTCGACGCCGCCCAGACATGCGACGTACTCGTAACCGTGCTCCAGCAGATGACGGGTGGCGAGCTGCGCGCCGCCGATGTCGTCCGTGACGACCGCGACGTCGTCGATGCCCTCGGGCCGCTCGTGCAGCAGCACCACCCGTGCGTCCCAGGCCTCGATCTCGGCGGCGGCCCGCTCACTCGGACCCTGGCTGACCAGGATCAGCCCGGAGACCCGCATCCCGAGGAACGCGCGCAGATAGTGGACCTCGCGCTCGTCGCGGTAGTCGGAATTGCCGACGAGCACCATTTTCCCGCGCTCGGCCGCGGCCTGTTCCACCGCGTGCGCCATCTCCGCGAAGAAGGGCTGCCGGGCGTCGGGGACGACCATCCCTATCAGGTCGGTCCGCCGCGAGGCCATCGCCTGGGCGACCCGGTCCGGGCGGTAGCCCAGCTCTTTGATCGCGGCGACCACCCGCTCGCGCGTGGCCGGGGCGACCGGCCGGGGTCCGTTGTTGATGACGTAGCTGACGACAGCGGTCGACGTACCCGCCAGTCGTGCCACATCGTCCCGCGTCACCTTGGCCACGCGCGGCAGTCTACGCGTGGTGACCTACCGCTTGGCAGGCTGTCCGGCAGGTTCCTGTACAGCGTCCAGTTCGGTGGCCGAAACCGTACGCCCGTGCTCGCCCGGCTGACCGTGCCGCGGCTCGGCGCGGGAGCCCTCGGCGGCGGATCCTTTCGCCTTGCCCGCCTCCTCGGCACCGGCACCGGTATCGGCGCCGGCACCGGCTCCCGTACCCGCGCTCCGCTCGGCCTTCTCCGCACCGCGCTCGGGCTTCTCCGGGGTGACGAAGCGGTAGCCGACGTTCCGAACGGTCCCGATCAGCGACTCGTGCTCGGGGCCGAGCTTGGCGCGCAGACGCCGTACGTGCACATCGACCGTGCGCGTACCGCCGAAGTAGTCGTACCCCCAGACCTCCTGGAGGAGCTGGGCCCGGGTGAAGACCCGGCCGGGGTGCTGTGCGAGGTACTTGAGCAGCTCGAACTCCTTGAAGGTCAGGTCCAGGACCCGCCCCTTGAGCTTCGCGCTGTAGGTGGCCTCGTCGACCGACAGATCACCGTTGCGGATCTCCATCGGGGAGTCGTCCGTCGAGATCTGCTGGCGGCCCATCGCGAGCCGCAGCCGGGCCTCGACCTCGGCCGGACCCGCCGTGTCCAGCAGGACGTCGTCGATGCCCCAGTCCGCGGTGACCGCGGCCAGTCCGCCCTCCGTGACCACCAGGATCAGCGGGCAGCCGGGTCCGGTGGACCGCAGGAGCTGGCAGAGCGACCGCACCTGCGGAAGGTCGCGCCGGCCGTCGATCAGGATCACATCGGCACCGGGGGTGTCGACGAGCGCGGGCCCTTCCGCGGGGGCCACCCGCACATTGTGGAGCAGGAGCCCGAGCGCCGGCAGCACCTCCGTCGAGGGCTGGAGCGCGTTGGTGAGGAGCAGCAGAGAACTCATCGCCGCTCACCCACCCTGGCCGGAACGCGGTCGACTGCGCCCGGACTGCGGTCATTCGGGTCGTACGCGTGGTGCGCGGTTCGCTTGCCCATTACGTCGTTTCCTCCTCGGTCCCTGCGAGGACGTATGCGGCACTGCTCGGTAGTGCCGTAGCGCGGTCCTGGGACCGCACTCCTCAGTACTACCGCTTGGTACTGCCCGGTACCGCTGTGTCATCTGTCTGTAACAACGAACCGGAAACACAAAAGGACCCGGGGGCTGCGTTGCCCGGATCCTCTTCGAAGCAGAATAACCCACATGCGTACCGCGTCATCTGGTCAATCCCGCAGATCATCTGATTACTCTGCCGGGTCGGGTGCCCGGCGCACCATGCTCAGGACCGCGGACGGGGTCCCCATCGAGTCGGTGTACGAGCCGTGTACGGCGGGTATCGCCGCGGATTCCGGCGGTCGGCAGGGGGCCGGTGGAGGGACCGCGATCGTGGTCGCGCACGGCTTCACGGGTTCGGTCGAGCGGCCCGCGGTACGGCGCGTCGCGCGGGTATTCGCCCAGCGTGCGGCGGTGGTGACCTTCTCGTTCCGGGGTCATGGAGGCTCTGGCGGACGCTCCACGGTGGGCGACCGGGAGGTGCTGGATCTCGCGGCGGCGGTGGAGTGGGCGCGCTCGCTCGGGCACCGGCGGGTGGTGACGGTGGGGTTCTCGATGGGCGGCTCGGTGGCGCTTCGGCACGCCGCGTTGCACAGGGGGCGCACGGATGCGCGGACCGACGCGGTGGTCTCCGTGAGCGCTCCCGCGCGCTGGTACTACCGGGGGACGGCGCCGATGCGGCGGCTGCACTGGGTGGTCACCCGGCCCGCCGGACGGCTCATCGGACGCTACGGATTGCATACGCGTATCCACCACCGGGAGTGGGATCCGGTGCCGCTGTCGCCGGTCCAGGCGGTCCCGCTGATCGCGCCGACCCCGCTGCTGGTCGTCCACGGCGACCGTGACCCGTACTTCCCGCTGGACCACCCGCGGATGCTGGCGGCCGCTGCGGGCGCGGAGCCGGGACGAGGGGCGGGACCTGCGGAACTTTGGCTGGAACCCGGCATGGGGCACGCGGAGAACGCGGCGGACGAGGCGCTGCTGCGACGGATCGCGGAGTGGCTGACGGAGCGGGGACGGGGGCCGGCGGGGACGGCACCGGAGAGGCCCGGAGGGACAGAGGGGGAGGCACGGGCGTCGGCCTAGGGCTTGGTGCGGTTGAGCGGGGAGCGGGCGGCGCAGCAAACGCGGTGAACAGGTGAGCAAATCCGGCGGTGGTACGGGGGGTGGTACGGGCGGATCGCGGGGGCGGAGGGCGCGTACGGGCATCCGCGCCTGCCGGGTCGCGGGACGCGGGCTCCGCAGGGGTACCGGCTCGGGTCTCGCCCGGTGGGCCGGCCGTTGTGCCGTATTCGTTGTGATCCGTTGTGATCCGGGTGATCCGTTGTGCCGGATACGGGGCCCGGTGCGGGGCCCGTAGGCAGAGGGCCGGAACCGGGCGGGCCCTTGGCGTCGGCCATCATGGAGGCCGACGAAAGGAGTGCCGCTATGGCAGCGGGCACCATCCGCTACTGGGCAGCGGCCAAGGCCGCCGCGGGTACCGCCGAGGAGTTGTATACGGCCGAGACCCTGGCCGAGGCACTCGCCGCGGTGCGGTCGCGGCACCCGGGCGAGCTGACGCGCGTACTCCAGAGGTGTTCGTTCCTTGTCGACGGTGACCCCGTCGGGACCCGTGACCATGAGACCGTACGGCTGGCCGAGGGCGGCACGGTCGAGGTGCTCCCGCCGTTCGCAGGAGGGTGAACCGCACAGCATGAGCAACGATCAGCAGCATCCGTACGGGCAGTACGGCAACGGGCAGACCGGCCAGTACGGCCAGGGGCAGCCGCAGGTCCAGGGGCAGGACGGACAGGTCCCGTACGGGCAGTACGACCAGTACGGCAACCCGCAGCAGCCCCAGCACCTCCAGCCCCAGCACCTCCAGCCCCAGCACCCGCAGCAGTCCCAGCACCCCCACCAGCAGCCCCCGCAGCCCTCGTACCAGGACCCGGCCGCGGGCGGCGCCTCCCAGGGCTGGGCCGACCCCCAGGGGCAGCCACACCCCCAGCAGGATCCGGGCGCCGCGCAGACCTGGGAGGGGCAGACCTGGGACACCCAGTACCAGCCGCGCCTCCAGTGGCAGCAGGCCCAACAGGGGCAGCACGGCCAGCAGTTGCCGTATCAGGGGCAGCCGCAGGCGCAGCACCAGCAGCCACAACAGCACGCTGCCGCCGCCGAGACCGCGTATCTGCCGGTGCAGAACTCCTATCCGCTGCCGCCCGAGACGCCGACCCCCGCGCCGGCCCCGTACGACCCCCGCCCCCAGGCCCCCGTACCGCCCGCCGCCGCAGCACCCGCGCCCGGCGCCGACGGCTACAACGCCCCCACCACCATGGGCAACGCCCGTATCACCGACGCCCAGCGCGCCCGCGCCGAGGGCCGGTCGCCGATCATCCCGCCAGGTATGCAGCCGGCCGGGCTGACCGCCGTACTGGGTCTGCTGCTGGCTGGGGGCGCGGCGGTCGGACCGTACGCGCTGCTCGTCCCGCTGGTGCTGCTCCAGGCGGTCACCGCGGCGGGCTGGTTCCGGCTGAACGGCATGTGGCCGGCCCGGCAGGGCATCGCGCTCGCCTTCCTCGGCGGGCTGACCGCCGATGTCGCGCTGCTGGCGGTCGACGACAAGTACGCCGTGGCCGCGATCGTCGGCACGCTCGGGGTGTGGGTCCTGCTGACGGTCGTCCTCCAGCTCCGCAGCCGCGCGGGCGCCGACGAGCGGATGGAGGGCCTGATGGCCACCGTCGCCTCGGCCGCCCTCACCATCATCGCCACCGGCCATCTCGCGGCCCTGCCGGACGCGGTGGTCGTGGGCGGGGTGGCGGTCGCCGCGACCACCGTGGTCCGGGCCCTGCCGCTGCCGGGGATCGCCTCGGCCGTGGTGGCGCTGCTCGCCGGTCTCGGTGCCGGAGTGGTGGTCGGCTCGATGACGGATCTGGGCGGCGGCGCCGGTGCGTTGCTGGGGCTGGGGGCCGGGATCTGCGCGCTGACCGGACTGCGGGCGGCGAGCTACGACTACCCGTCCCGCTTCGTCCACATGACCGCCGGAGTGGCCCTGCCCCTTACCGCCGCGGCCCCGGCCGTCTACCTGCTGGGCCGGGTGCTGGGCTGACCGGTTAGTCTCAATCGGTCGCCGACGGGGCAAGACCGATCGAAATCGGTTTGAAATCGGTCAGCGGCGATCAGTGAGGGGCGGCGACCCAGAGCCGCCCTCGAACGACCAGGCACCGACACGGGAACACCGGCACCGGAACGGCGACACCGGAACACCGACACCGGATCTACGGCACCGACAGGGTGGGGGACACCGAGCAATGCGCGCACTGCGAATACTCCTGATTCTTGTGGTGATCTTCGGCGGGCTGTTCGTCGCCGCCGACCGGGCCGCGGTGTACTTCGCCGAGGGCCAGGTCGCCGACCGGATCAGGTCGAGCCAGGGGCTCGATTCCCAGCCCCAGGTCTCCATCAAGGGCTTCCCCTTCCTCACCCAGGTCCTGGGTTCGTCGCTGGACGAGGTCGACATCAGCCTCGACGGTGTCAGCGCCACCGCGGACGGCCACCAGGTCCAGGTGACCGAGGTCAGCGCCGAGCTGAGGAACGTCGAGATCGACAGCAGCTTCTCGTCGGCCACCGCCGGCCAGGCCACCGGCTCGGCGCACATCTCGTACGCCGATCTCGCCAAGTCCGCGCCGAAGGGCGCCACCGTCGGGTACGCGGGTCCCGACCGCGCCGCCAAGGGGCAGGTCAAGGTCTCGGGGCCGCTGGCCGAGGTGCTGGAGGGCGCGGGCATCGACATGCCGTCCTCGGTGCGGGCGCTGCTGGAGGGCCGCGAGGTCACGGCGTACAGCACGGTCTCGCTGGCGGGTGGCGACACGGTACGGCTGCGGGCCGAGGCGCTGCCCGAGCTGCCGGTGCCGGGCCTGAACGACCAGGTCAGGGACGTCGTCAACTACGACCTCAAGATCGACGGACTGCCGTCGACCATCAAGCTCGACAAGGTCACCGCCTCGGAGACCGGCCTCCAGTTCTCCGGTACGGGTACGAACGTCTCGCTCGCGGGCTGAGCAAGGGAGAGGCGGCGGCCGGAAGCGGGCTGAGCGCGCCGGCCGGGGGACCGCCGGCCGGGTGATCGGATGGTGAGACGCCGACGTCCGCTCCGTAGAAGCCCCGCGGGCGGAACCGGCCGCTCCCGCCCGCCCCGCAGCGCCTTCCCCGCGGCGGCCCCTTGCCGTCTCGTTCCGTGGATGATCGTGTCTCGCCATACGACACACCGGTGACATGTCCGCCGGAACGTCCCTACGATCGGACGTATGAGGCAGCAGGCGGACTTCACGAAGCGGCGGGCAGTCGACCTGTGCCGCGTCGCCGCCATGCTCTGTCGCGCTGTCTGAACGGGATTTCCGCGTCCCGTTTTTCCCGCGGCCCTTCGAGTGTCTCAGGGCCAGCACCGCGCCGTATGCCGGCTTCCGTCCCTCGCGTGCCATGCGCGGAAGCCACGCCGCACCCGTACGCACACGCACCACCCGGCACCAGCACCATCCCGCCGCACACTGCCCCGGAGGAGAACAGCATGAGCCGCAGCGACGTCCTGGTAGACGCCGACTGGGTCGAGGCCCACATCGACGACCCGAAGGTGGTCATCGTCGAGGTCGACGAGGACACCTCGGCGTACGACAAGAACCACATCAAGAACGCCGTCAGGATCGACTGGAAGAAGGACCTCCAGGACCCGGTCCGCCGTGACTTCGTCGACCAGGAGGGCTTCGAGAAGCTCCTGTCGGCCAAGGGCATCGCCAACGACGACACGGTCGTCCTCTACGGCGGAAACAACAACTGGTTCGCGTCCTACGCGTACTGGTACTTCAAGCTGTACGGCCACGACTCCGTCAAGCTCCTCGACGGCGGCCGCAAGAAGTGGGAGCTGGACTCCCGTGACCTGGTCGAGGCCGTCCCCGAGCGCGCGGCGACCACGTACCAGGCGCAGCCCCAGAACACCGCGATCCGCGCCTTCCGTGACGACGCCGTCGCCGCGATCGGCACGCAGAACCTGGTCGACGTACGGTCGCCCGACGAGTTCAGCGGCAAGCTGCTCGCGCCGGCGCACCTCCCGCAGGAGCAGTCGCAGCGCCCGGGTCACATCCCGTCCGCCCGCAACATCCCGTGGTCCAAGAACGCCAACGACGACGGCACCTTCAAGTCGGACGACGAGCTGAAGGAGCTGTACGCCGAGGAGCAGGTGGACCTCAGCAAGGACACCATCGCGTACTGCCGTATCGGTGAGCGTTCCGCGCTCACCTGGTTCGTGCTGCACGAGCTGCTCGGTGTCGAGAACGTCAAGAACTACGACGGCTCGTGGACCGAGTACGGCTCGCTCGTCGGTGTGCCGATCGAGCTCGGCGCCAACAAGTAATCACGCCCTGACCCGGAGGACTGAACAGTATGTGTGGAGCACAGGCCGGCGGCCCCGACGCTTCGACGATCAAGCCCGGCGAGACGACCATCCAGGGTTCCGTGACGCGTGACGGCGAGCCCGTCACCGGTTACGTACGCCTGCTGGACTCGACCGGTGAGTTCACCGCGGAGGTCCCGACCTCGGCGACCGGGCAGTTCCGCTTCTACGCGGCCGAGGGGACGTGGACGGTACGGGCGCTCGTACCGGGTGCCACGGCGGACCGTACGGTCGTCGCGCAGACCGGGGGCCTCGCGGAGGTCGCGATCGCGGTCTGAGTTCAGTCCGCATGCGCAGGGCTTAGGGCGCAGGACGCAGGGCATGGAGGGCCGCACCCGTGACGGGTGCGGCCCTCTTTCCATGCGGTCTGCGCTCCTGTACGGGCCATGCGGTCTGCACTGCTGTACGGGGTCTCCGCGCGGGTCCCGGCGGCGGTTTCGGTCGTACGCTGGAGACATGTACACGCGACGCCGTCGTCGGTACTTCCTGTTGATGGGCGGATGCCTGATCCTCTTCGTCTCCGCCTGGGGATTCGTACGATTCTGGTCGGTCCCGGCCGCCGTCGCCCTGTGCATCGTCGCCATGGTGATTCCACCGATCGCGGCCATGGTGGGGAACGCGCGGGGCAAGGACGACCGCTGGTGGGACGACCCGACCGGGGACCCTCAGTCCGATGAGTGGTGGGACGAGCTGGACGGCAAGACGCGCCCGAAGTCCCAGAAGAGAGACAGCAGGAAGTAGCCGGGCAGAGCAGTGAGCGGGCGGGAAGCCGCGAGAAGCACGCGGTGCCCGTCCAAGGCGGGGGCTATCTGCGTGCTTGCGGCCTGCGGGCGGTTACGCGGGCCTCAGTAGACCAGGGCCTGGACGTCGTCCGCCATGATCTCGCTGACGAAGACCTGCGCGCCGGCGATCCGTACCCCCTCGATCACATCCTTCTCCGAGATGTCACGCCGGGCCGCGCACTGCGTGCAGAGGGTGATCCGGCCCCCGGCCTGGATGGACTCGATGAGGTCGGGCAGCGGGGCGGAGTGCGGCAGTTCGAACTCGGCCGCCCGGCCCGGCAGCGAGAACCACGCGGACTCGCCCGTCAGCCACAGCGAGACCTCGATCCCGCTGGCCACGGCCACGGCCGCGACGGTGAAGGCCTGGGAGCAGCGCTCGGGGGGCATCGGCCCCGGCGGTCACTTTGATCACGAGCTTCTTCGCGGAAGGCATATGCCGAACTGTAATCCTGTCCGGTACAACCACTCCCTCCGCCCGGAGGTCAGGTCTGTGCGCGGATGATCGTATCCGCGCTTGGGATCTCATCTCGTACGCCTGCTTACGTCTGCGTACGTCTTCGTATGTGTCACGTATGTGTCATGGGGGGACTCTTTTTGCAATCTCAGCCAATTCAGGCGGCTCCGCGTCGGCGCGGGCGTACGGCCCTGCTGATCGCAGCGGCCGCCGTGCTGGGCGTGGTCGCCGGTACGGCCACCGGGTACGCCGTCCAGGCCGAGCGCCCGCCGACCCCGCTGCCGATGCTCGCGCAGCCCGGCCTCGCGTATCCCGCGAAGCCGCTTGCTCCGGGGAAGGAGCCCGAGCCGCTGTCCGCGAAGGAGGACAGCCGGGTCAAGACGGACGGTGACCTGCGCAAGCTGCTGCTCTCGCGGCCCGCGGGCGCCAGGGAGAACCTCGCGCCCTGGGCCGACAACGGGTGGCTCTCGGTCGACGAGTACGCCCGTGAGTTCGAGTTTCCCGACTCGATGTTCGAGGACCTGGTGAGCGGGGATTTCCGCCGGGCGGCGGCCGTTTCGTGGATGGAGGGCGAGTACCGCGAGACGGACATCGCCCTTGTGCAGTTCCGGGCGGGTCCTGAGCTGGGCGCGGTCGAGCATGGGGACGGTCAGCTCTCGTACATGTCCGGCGACGAGATCGGCGCGGGCAATGACGGCGATGCCATCAAGGGCAGCACCAACGGCCGTTACTACCTCTACAAGGTCGATCGGAAGGCGGGGTATCTGCCGCAGTACCGCGCCCGCGCGATCGCCTATCGCGGCGATGTGGTGCTCGACATCAACATTTTCGACACCGAGCCGATCAGCAAGAAGACGATCCGGACGCTGGCCGAGCGGCAGTTGGAGCGCCTGTGAACGCGCCTGAGAGTGACCTCACGAAGGACCCCGTGAATGACGCGGTGAACGGCTCCGTAAACGTGAACGACTCCGTGAATGACGCTGTGAACGACGACGACCAGGCGCCTGAGGCCGACCGGACTCCTGAGGCTCCTGAGGCCGACCAGTCTCCGGAAGCCGACCGGACTCCTGAGGCTCCTGACGCTGACCAGGCTCCTGACGCTGACCAGTCCCCGGAAGCCGATCGGGCCCCTGAGGCTGCGGGCACGCCCTCGGCTCCGGACGCCGTTCCGCCCGTACGTCCCGGCCCCAGCCGGCTCCGCCGGGTCCTCGGCACCGTACTGCCCGCCGTATTCGTCCTCGGCGCGACCGCCGGCGGGCTCGCGTTCGTCAAGACCACCGTCGACAGTGCCGACACCACCGCGCCCACCGCGGTCTGGCGGGACCCGGCCACCGAGCCGCGTCCGAACCCGGACCCGGCCGAGCGCGCCGACGAGGGCCGTACGGACTCCGACCTCAGCAGGAAGCTGCTGCCGGTCCCCGCCGACTACCGGCTCGGCCCTGATGTGGACGAGTACGGCAACGACGCCTTCCTGACCTCGAAGGAGGCGACGGTGCTGTTCAAGTCGTTCGGCGAGCGGCTGCCCGGCAAGCTGCGCAGGGAGCTGGACAAGGAGATCGACAAACTGGGTATCCAGGGCACCGCGGCGCGGTCGTACGAGCGGAACACGGACTTCCTGGTCGTCGAGGTGTATCTGTTCCGGATGACGGACCGCGCGGCCGTCCGCCGTTCGTACGGGCGTCAAGTGGACCGGCCAGGCGCCCGGAAGGGCCCGGCTGTCGAGGGCCACAAGAACAACGCCAGGTGCTTCCTGGGCCCGAAGGAGAAGAAGACCGGCCTCGCGGCGATGGAGTGCGTGGGCTACGACGGCGAACTGGCCGTCGATGTCATCGCCCATGGCACGGCCCCGATCGACTCGTCCGCCGTCGCCGAGCTGATGGCGGATCAGCTCGACCACATCGCATCCCCGGGGAAGTACGTATGACCGACCAAGTGATCGCGCCGCCTGCCGCCGCCGAGGCGAAGCCGGCTCCTGCGCCCGAGGCCGCCCCCGTGCCCGAGGCCGCCGCCGTGTCCGAGGCCGCCGCCGTACCCGCTCCCGTACCGCAGGTGCCCGAAGTCCCGCAGACGCCTGAAGCGGTGCCGCCCGCGCCGCAGTCGCTCCAGGCGCTCCAGGCGCCCCGGCCTCCCCGGCGGGTGCTCCGTGCCGTTGCCCGCTGGGCCGCCGCCGTGGTCGTGTTCGCGGGGCTCGGGAGCGGGGTGGCTTTCGGGATCAGCGGGATGGAGCGCGGCGATGTGCCCGGTCTCGCCACCCAGGACGACGGGCGCTGGACGTATCCACGGCTTTCGCTGCCCGCCCTGCCCGCCGGTTCGCCACGGCCCTTCACCGACGCCAACGAGGCCGAGATCCACCACGCCGATCTGCGCGCGCTGCTGCTGCCCGCGCCCGCCGGGGCCACCGTGGACAAGAAGCTCCCCGGCGGATGGACCGGCGTCGACCGGTATCTCGCCGAGTACGCCCCGGTGGAGCGGGCCGCGCTGAAGGCGGCCCTGCGCGACTACGTCGTACGGCATGTCGCGGCCCGCGGCTGGACCATGCCCGACGGCACGAGCACACGCGTCTACCTGCTCCAGTTCCAGTCCACCGCGTACGCGGTGGAGTTCCAGTACAGCGACATCGGCAACGTCCTGACGGCAGGTACGCCGCTGGCCGCTGCCCCGACGACCGAACTGGACGAGGGGTGGGCCGAGGAGGACCTCGTACAGGACACGACGGCGAGGGCGTACGTGGAGCCCAAGCCGTACGGGGACAGCCAGGTCCGGCAGGCGTATGTGCTGGCGGGGGACACCGTCGCGCTGATTGTGCAGGAGAAGAAGGGCGGCGCCGCGGCCGTGCCGTTCCACCAGACCCTGATACTCCAGAGCCAGCTCCTGGGCTGAGGGGCTTCGCGGCCTGCCGTGCCGCCTCCGCGCCTCCGCGGCCTCCGCGGAAGCACCTCATCGTGAGGGCCGGGCCATCACCCATTAGGCTGGGGCCCGGCCCACCGGCCCCAGCTCTGCCCTTACCGCGTACCCGAGGAGCACCCCGTGCTTGAGGCTTTCTTCACTTCCCTGCTGATCCTCGTCTGCCTCGGCACGCTCGCGTTCGCCGGACTGGCCGTGAAGAAGCTGTACCAGGGCCAGCGCTAGGCCCGGAGGGGCTCAGGTCCCGGCCGCGTCGCCGCCATCGCCGTCACACCCCGCGCCTCGCGCCTCTACAGAACACCCCCCGCCTCTACAGATCGACTGAGCCGCTCATGATCGAGATCCCGTCCGACCTGCACCCCGACCTCGTTCCCCTCGTCTTCCTCCTCGGGAACTGGGAGGGCGTCGGCGTCTTCGACTTCCCCGGCGACGAGAAGGCCAACTTCGGCCAGGAAGTCACCTTCAGCCATGACGGCCGGGACTTCATCGAGTACGTCTCGCACACCTGGGCGCTCGACGCCGAGGGCAAGAAGCTCCGGCCGATCGAGTCCGAGTCCGGCTTCTGGCGGATCGACAAGGACCGCAAGGTCGAGGTCGTGATGGTCAGGGACCAGGGCGTGGTGGAGGTCTGGTACGGCGAGCTGGCCGACCAGAAGCCGCAGATCGACCTGGTCACGGACGCGGTGGCGCGTACCGCGGCCTCCGGCCCGTACAGCGGGGGCAAGCGGCTGTACGGCTATGTCAAGGGCGATCTGATGTGGGTCGGCGAGAAGTCGACACCGGAGATCGCGCTGCGCCCGTACATGTCGGCGCATCTGAAGAAGGTCGTGACGCCGGACCAGGTCGAGGCATGGGCCAAGGACCTCGGCGATCTCCCGGACGACGGCATCGCGTTCTTCAAGTAGGCCCGGTCGACCGGCCGGGCGGCCGGGTCGGTTCCTGAGGGCGGACCGGCTTCGTCAGGGCCGCTTCGCCAGGACCGGCCCCCGCCAGGGCGGACCGGTGTCGTCAAGCCAACCAGAGCGCCTTCTTCGGGCAGTCCGTCACGATCCGCCCGCACCGCCCCCGCCGCTGCATACACTGGGGAGCGTGGTGAGCACCGACTGGAAGAGCGATCTCCGGCAACGCGGCTACCGGCTGACGCCGCAGCGTCAGCTTGTGCTCGAAGCTGTCGACTCCCTCGAACACGCGACGCCCGACGACATCCTCTGCGAAGTGCGCAAGACCGCCTCCGGGGTGAACATCTCCACCGTGTACCGGACCCTGGAGCTGCTGGAGGAACTGGGGCTGGTCTCGCACACCCATCTCGGGCACGGCTCCCCGACGTACCATCTGGCCGACCGCCATCACCACATCCACATGGTCTGCCGGGACTGTACGGAAGTGATCGAGGCGGATATCGAGATCGCGGCGGAGTTCACCGCCAAGCTGAGCGAGACGTACGACTTCACGACGGACATGAAGCACTTCGCGATCTTCGGCCGCTGCCGGGCCTGCTCGCTGCGCGCGGCGGGCACGGGTTCGTAGGCGGGCAAGGGCTCGTAAAAGGGCTGATTCGCGGGAAAAGGCTGATTCCCGGGCACCCCCAGGGCCCTGCCGCCGCCAAGTCGTAGGCTGATAAGCATGAAGAGCCCTCTGCTGTCCCTGCCCGGAGCCGTTCCCGCCGAAGGCCAGGACGAAGGCGTCGCCGCGCATTACGGTGATCTGTTCCGTGAGCAGCGCTCTCTCGCCGATGGCACCGGTCTGGTCGACCTCTCGCACCGCGGGGTTGTGACCGTGACCGGGGACGACCGGCTGAGCTGGCTGCATCTGCTGCTCACCCAGCATGTGAGCGAGCTGCCGGCGGGGCAGGCCACGGAAGCGCTGATTCTCTCCGCGCACGGCCATATCGAACACGCGCTGTATCTCGTGGACGACGGCGAGACGCTCTGGGCGCATGTCGAACCCGGTACGCAGGGCGCGCTGATCGCCTACCTGGAGTCGATGAAGTTCTTCTACCGGGTCGAGGTCGCCGACCGTACGGACGACATCGCGATCGTCCATCTCCCCGCCGGCTCCATCACGGAGGCGCCCGAGGGCGTGGTCGTACGGGAGACCCCGTACGGCCGTGATCTCTTCCTGCCCCGCGCGGACCTGGAGGCGTACGCGGCGGCGAACGGGCCGCTGGCCGGGATCCTCGCGTACGAGGCCCTGCGGATCGAGGGCCACCGGCCGCGCCTCGGCTTCGAGACCGACCACCGGACCATCCCGCACGAGCTGGGCTGGATCGGCAGCGCGGTCCATCTGCACAAGGGGTGCTACCGCGGCCAGGAGACCGTGGCGCGCGTCCAGAACCTGGGGAAGCCGCCGCGCAGGCTGGTCTTCCTGCATCTGGACGGCAGCGAGGTGCGTCTGCCGGGGCACGGTACGCCCGTACGTCTCGCCGCGGACGGCGCGGAGGGGCGCCAGCTCGGCTTCATCACCACGTCGGGGCGCCACCACGAACTGGGGCCGATCGCGCTGGCCCTGGTCAAGCGGAATGTGCCGCTGGACGCGGAACTGATGGCGGGGGACACGGCGGCGGCGCAGGAAGCGGTGGTCGAGGCATGAGGCGTCGGGCGTAAGCGGGCTTCGGGCGGGGGCGCGAGGCCAGGGTTGGGCCGGTGGCCGGGGCCGGGCGCACCAGCGGCACGGGGCGGCCGGGGCGTGTCGGCTGTCCGTGGCGGCCCGTGTCGGCTGTTCGCGGCGGGCCTACATGTCCAGCAGCACCGTGAACGGGCCGTGGTTCGTCAGGGACACCCGCATGTCCGCCCCGAAGCGGCCCGTCTCCACCCGCGCGCCCAGTGCCCGCAGACCCGCCACCACCGCGTCGACCAGCGGTTCGGCCACCGGGCCCGGCGCCGCGGCGTTCCACGTGGGGCGGCGGCCCTTCCGGGCGTCCCCATAGAGGGTGAACTGCGAGATCACCAGCAGTGGGGCATTCACTTCCGAGCAGGATTTCTCGTCTTCAAGCATCCGTATCGACCAGAGCTTCCTGGCAAGCCGTTCTGCCTGCTCTTTTGTGTCCTCATGGGTCACTCCCACCAGCACACACAAGCCCTCGCCCGTGAACCCGCCGACCGTCTCGGTCCCCGACTCCGTCACCACGTCGACACTCGCGCCGTCGACTCTCTGCACCACCGCTCGCATGCGGACCAACCTATCGGGGGCCGAACGGGTGCAGAGTGCCCGCATGCTCCTGGGCAGGAGTGGCACCATGCACAAAGGCGGCGCGCCGGTGAGCGCGCCGGTCGAGGGATGGGGGGATCCAAGCGGAGCGAGGGCGGGTCTCCCCAGCGGAGTGAGGGGAAGTACGTGTGATGAGCGCATCCGGCGGTGGGCAGCCGCCCGGTTCGGTACCGACAGCCTGTACGACGTGCACGACGAGCGGGACCGGCTCTTCCGGTGCGGAGCTGGGGCTCACGGACCTGGGGAGTACGGATCTCGGGAGTACGGATCCGGGGCCCGGGGTCGGCACCGGCCCGGGTTCCGCGATCGGTCCCATGGGTCCCTTGAGCACTGGTCCGAGTGCCGGGAGCGGCAAGGCGGGCGGGACGGGCAAGACCAAGGGGACCGGCAAGGCGAAGGGGAGCGGTGCGGGTTCCGGGGGGCTGCGGCCGCCCGTACAGCGGACCGGTGCCGAGGGCTCGCTGCCCGCGGCCCGGCCGTACGACTTCCGGGTGCTGCGGCTGCCCGAACTGCGCGCGCTGCGCCGGGACTCGCAGCGCGACGAGGCCGATCTCAGCTATCTGCGCAGGCTCCTCCAGGGCCGTATCGACATCCTGCGGGCCGAGCTGGCCCGCCGTACCGCGCCCGAGACACCGGTGGTCGACCGGCTCTCCGAGATCCTCACCGACGCCCCTTCGCGGCATCGCACCTCCGCCCGGCATGTCACGCTTTCCGTGCCGCGCAGCGCGGAGTACCGCGCACTGGCGGCGGAGACGCTCGCGGAGGTGGAACTGTCGGACCTGGAGGCCCGTACGGACGAGGAGCTGCACTCCGCGATGGGCAGGCTGATCCGGAACGAACAACAGCTCTCGCGCCGGCGTCACCAGCTCCAACGGACGGCCAACGACTGCAGTGCCGAAATCGCGCGCAGGTACCGTGAAGGCGAAGCACAGGTGGATGACCTGCTCACGTAGTCGATTCCCCTGCTCGATGACCCGCTTGACCTGCTGATTCGCTTGACCTGCTGACCCGCTCACCGAGACCGCCGGCGGCGCCCTTGTGGCCGCCGGCTTTTCCGAGCGGGTCACCGTGTGGGTAGGCGAGCGGGCCACCGCTTCGTAGCCGTACCCGCACCTGCACACGCACCTGTTCCGGAAGGCCGACGATGACATCCAGCACCCCCGCCATACCGCCGGCCGTGCCCACGCCCGTACCCGCCGCCGTACTCACCCCCACGTCCGTGTCCGCCGTGCCCATGCCCGTACCCGCGGCCGTACCGTCGCCGGCGGCGGCGCCCGTAGCGCCTGCCGCTGTTCCGTCGGCGGATGCCGCGCCGCCCGTGCTGGCGGAGGTCGTACGGTCCGGCTTCACCGAGGGGCGGCACCGCGGCACGCTGGTGCTGCTCGGGGCGGACGGACGGGTGGAACTGGCGATCGGCGACCCGGACGTCCCGGTCTTCCCGCGTTCCAGCAACAAGCCGATGCAGGCCGCCGCCGTCCTGCGGGCCGGCCTCGACCTGTCGGGCGAACGGCTGGCGCTGGCCGCGGCCAGCCACTCCGGCGAGGCCTTCCATCTCGACCTCGTCCGCACGATGCTTGCCGAGCACGGGCTGACGGCGGACGATCTGCAAACCCCGCCGGACCTGCCGGTGGACCGGGTGGAGGCTGAGGCGTTTCTGGCGGCAGGCGGGGTGCGGGACCGGGTCGTCATGAACTGTTCCGGCAAGCACACCGCCATGCTGGCGGCCAGCGCCCTGAACGGCTGGCCCAAGGACAGCTATCTGGACCCGGAGCATCCGCTCCAGCGGCTGGTCCGCACGGTGGTCGAGGAGACGGCGGAGGAGACGGTGGACGCGGTCGGTACGGACGGCTGCGGCGCCCCGCTGATGGCGATCAGCCTCACCGGGCTGGCCAGGGCCTTCCGGCACTTCGTACTCGCCGGGCCGGGGACGGCCGAGCGGCGGGTGGCGGACGCGATGCGGGCCCACCCCGAGTATGTGGCGGGCACGCGCCGCTCGGACACGTGGCTGATGCGCGAGGTGCCGGGGACGCTGTCGAAGATGGGCGCGGAGGCGGTGCAGGCGGTGGCCCTGTCGGACGGGCGTGCGCTGGCCTTCAAGATCGACGACGGCTCGATGCGGGCCCTGGGCCCGGTCCTGGCGCGCGCGCTCGAACTGCTGGGCGTGGAGTCGGAGGTGGTGGGCCGCATCGGCCGGGCGCCACTGCTCGGCGGCGGTGCCGAGGTGGGTGCGGTGCGGGCGGCGTTCTGAGGCGGAGCCGACCGGGCTTGAGGCGGAGCCGACCGGGCTTGAGGCGGAGTCGGCCCGGGGTGCCGAGGGTCCGGCCGTCCGTGGGGCGGAAAATCCGGATGCGGACGACCCGCACCAGCGCCTACCGTGTGGATCATGAGCCTTGAGGTCCGTACTGTCACCGCGTCCGAGTACCCCGACTGGCATCGCGCCCTGAACACCGGGTTCCTCCGGCCGCCGGTCGGCCAGGACGATGTGATCGCGGCCCGGCTCGCGCACGGCGATCTTGAGCGTACGCGCGGTGCCTTCGACAACGGCCGCTGTGTCGCGACCTTCCGGTCCTTCGCGCAGGAGCTGACCGTGGTCGGCGGCGCCACCCTGCCCGCCGACGCCGTCACCAATGTGACCGTCTCGCCCACCCACCGCAGGCGCGGGCTGCTCGGCCGGATGATGGCCGCCGACCTCACGGCCGCGAAGGAACGCGGGGACGCCGTCGCCACGCTGATCTCCGCGGAGTACCCGATCTACGGGCGGTACGGTTTCGGCCCCGCCGCCTCCACCGCCGAGTGGGAGATCGACGTGGCGCGTACCGGCCTCGACCCCCGCTGGTCGGGCCCGGTCGACGGCGGCAGGATCGATCTGGCCGACACCGGTGACGTACGGAAACTCGGCCCCGAACTGTACGAACGCTTCCGGTCGCGGCAGCCCGGCGCCGTCGACCGCGACGAGCACTGGTGGCAGGTCAACACCGGCGAGGTGCCAAACGGCCAGCCGTGGACCGAGCCGTTCTACGCCGTCTACCGCTCGGCGGCCGGCGAGGTCGAGGGCTTCGCCGAGTACACCGCCGACGACATGTGGGGCGACTCCAAGCAGCCGAAGAACACCGCGTCCGTGCGGAAGCTGATCGCGGTGTCGCCGCGCGCGGAACGGGCCCTGTGGCAGTTCCTCTGCTCGGTCGACTGGATCACCAAGGTCAGGACGGGGCTGCGCGCCCCGGACGATCTGCTGCCCCTGTTCCTGCCCGACCCGCGCGCGGCGCGGATCGTGACGCAGGCGGACTTCCTGTGGGTGCGGATCCTCGACGCGGTACGGGCGCTGGAAGCGCGTACGTACGGCGTTCCCGGCACGGTCGTCCTGGACATCCACGACAGGGCGGAGCTGGCGGCCGGCCGGTTCCGGCTGGATGCCTCGCCGGACGGCGCGACCTGCGTCCCGACCACCGAATCGCCCGATCTCGTGCTGGACGTACGGGAGTTGGGCGCGCTGTATCTGGGCGACGAATCGGTGCTGCGGCTGGTGGCGCTGGGCTCGGTGAGCGAGGAACGCCCGGGCGCGGCGACGGTGGCGGAGCGACTGTTCCGCACCCCCAGGCGCCCCTGGTGCCCGGACGTCTTCTGAGTCCCCACGCACGCTTTGAGTCCACGTCGCGCGGTCGGCCGACCAGTCTGCCGGAACCGACACCGCCTCGCCCGGGCAGGTGACGGAACGCCACGGGTCAGCGTGCCTGTTGAAGCCGGCCGTCCTTTCCGGCTCAGGCTTGGCCGTCGGCCAGTGACTCGCAGTGACCCGGAAGGACGCACACACATGGTTTTCGTTCGCGTGCACGCGATGAAGGGCTATCTGAGTGCCGCGCAGAAGGAGGAGCTCGGCGCGAAACTCATTCAGGCCGTGGCCGACGTCGAGGACCTGGTCAACAACCAGACCCACCAGGAGACCTCTTGGGTGCAGTTCTACGAGTTCGAGCCCGAGAACTGGTACGCACCGGCCAATGTCGCCGGTGCCGATCCCAACTCGCGGGTTCAACTCGACGTGATCGCGCCCCAGAAACTTCTTCCCACGCCTGAAGACTCCCGTGCCATGTTGATCAAGTCCGCCGAAGCAGTGCGATCGGTGTTCGGTTCTGGTCCGCTGCCGGCGCACGGGCCATGGGTGCACGTCTACACCATCCCGAACGATCAGTGGGGACACGACGGCCGCGTTCCCGACTGGGAGGGCTTCCGGGCTCTCCTGCGTACCGGCAGCCCGGAAAAAGCCGACGAGGCACTGGCCCGGATTTACGGGCCCGGGCGTCATACGGCGCCGACGTGGCGCGCCTCGTAGCTTGCGCGCCTCGTAGTTTGATGGGGTCGGCCGGGCCGCGGGCGACCGCGTGCCGCGGCCCAGGGCCGCGTTCGGCGCCCTCGCCGACTGTTACCGGGAGCACTGAGGCGGGCTCGGGGGCTCGGGCGAGTGCCCCCGCGACCCGGGCGGAGGCTCAGACCGTGAGTACGACCTTGCCCACCAGGCCGCGGCCCTCGATCGCGCGGTGCGCGTCCGCCGCCTGTTCCAGTGGGAACGTGCCGCCGATCATCGGGCGCAGGCGGCCCGCCGCCGCTTCCCGCAGGGCCCGCGCGCACAGCCGTACCCGGTGCTCCTCGGTGAGCTGGACGTCCATGATGCCCAGCAGAGTGACCTCCCGGTCCGCCGCGTCCCGGGCGTCCACCGATGTGAAGGCGCCGGTCGGGGCGCCATGGGCCGAGAAGCGGCCGCCCTTCGCGGTCAACCGGTAGGCGGCCAGGCCCGGTTCGCCGCCCACACCGTCCAGGACGACATCGGCGCCAGCCGGGCCGAGCGCCTCGCGGGCCCGGTCCTGCCACCCGTCGAGTCCGCCGTCCACGACCGCGTCCGCGCCCAACTCCCGTACCAGCGCGGTCTTCCGCTCACCGCGCGCGACTCCGACGACGAACGCGCCACGGGCCTTGGCGAGTTGTACGAGCAGGGTGCCCATACCGCCCGAGGCGCCGGTGATCAGGACCCGTTCGCCCGCGGCCACGCCGGTGTTTCCCCCGCTGCCGGTGTTCTCCGTGAGTCCGGTGCTCTCCATCAGCGCGAGCGCGGTGACACCGTCGTGGATCAGCGCGGCTGCGGTGGTGAGCGGGACTCCGTCCGGTACGGCGACGAGCGCGCCCACCGCCGCCACCGCCAGCTCCGCCGCGCCCCCGCTCTCGCCCAGCGCGGCCACGACCCGGCGGCCGAGCCAGGCGGGATCGACGCCGTCGCCGGCGGCGCGTACCGTACCGGCGACTCCGCCGCCGAGGACGTACGGAGGCCGTACGGAGAAGAACTCCCGGCCCCAGCCCATCCGGATCTGGGTCTCCACGAAGAGCGTGTCCACCGCGGAGACCGCGATCAGCACTTCGCCGGGGCCCGCCACCGGGTCGGCTGCCTCGTCCGTCACCAGCACCTCGGGACCGCCGAACGCGGTCACCCTCGCCACGCGCATACCGATCACGCCTTCCGCTTGTGGTCGCGTCTCGTGGTCGCGTCCCTGTGGTCGTGCTGGAGAGTCTTGAACGTCAAGTCCGGTTGAGGTCAACCGCTGCGTACGCTCGTGGCCATGAACGACGCCGATCCGGGCCGCGGCCCCGGCCCCGATCCGACCACCGCCCCCGGTCTGCGGGAGCGCAAGAAGCAGCAGCGCTACCAGGCCATTTCCGACGCCGCGATCTCCCTCTTCCTCGCGAAGGGCTTCGACAGCGTCTCCGTCGCGGAGGTCGCCGCCGCGGCCGAGATCTCCAAGCCGACGCTCTTCCGGTACTTCCCGACCAAGGAGGACCTGGCGCTGTACCGTTTCGCCGACCACGAGGACGAGGCGGCACGGGTGGTACTGGCCGGCCGGTCCGACGGCGTACGGCCGCTCGACGCCCTCCGGCGCCACTTCCTGGCGGGGCTCGCCGGGCGCGACCCGGTGACCGGCCTCAACGACCACGCCGCGGTGCTCGCGTACCACCGGCTGCTGTACGGCACGCCGAGTCTGGTGGCCAGGATGTACGGGTATCAGCGCCGCTCCGAAGAGGCGCTGGCCGCGGCCCTGGGCGGCGGTATCGAGGGCGCGCTCGGCGCCGGCCAGATCATCGCCGTACAGCGGATCCTCGCGCTGGAGAACTGGCGGCGGATCGCGGAGGGCGAGCGCGTGGAGGCGGTGTACCCGGACGCGGTGGCGGCGGCGGAGCTGGCGTTCGAGCGGCTGCGTGCCGGACTCAGGGAGTGGTGACAGGTCCCGATTGCCGAGGAGGTGGTGATACTCGGTAATGTTTTTAACCGGGTTGCGTTATTCTCGCCCGCATGACGGCACTCCCTTCTCCGCCCGGCCCTCGTCGGACCAGCGTCGATCCCATTGATCCCGTCGATCCTGCTGACTCCGTCGATCTCGTTGATCCCGTCGATCCCGTCGGTCTTGTTGGTGAACTCGAACGGGAACGCGCCTACCACGAGACCTGCCGCGCCGCGCTGATCGGCATGGTGGACGACGCCCGGGAGCAGGTCGTCATCGGTGAGAACGCCTTCGCCTCAGGCGCGGACGCCGAGGTCCTCGGCCGCCATCTGCGCAGCTACGCGAAGGAGCTGGGGCAGGAGCCGGACGGCCCGTTGTTCTTCGGCCGCCTCGACTTCGCGGGCCGGAGCGCCGATCCCGAGTCGCCCGGCGAGCAGGACGCGGGCCAGGGCGGCGATCACAGCGGCCAGAGCTACCACATCGGGCGCCGCCGGATCACCGAGCACCCCGCTGCCCCGCCGCTGGTGGTCGACTGGCGCGCGCCCGTCTCGCGCGCCTTCTACCGGGCGAGCGCGCGTGATCCGCAGGGCGTGGCGGTACGCCGCCGCTTCGGCTGGGCGCCCCGGAGCACCGGCAAACAGGACGAGCTGACCAGCCTGGAGGACGAGCACCTGGCCTCGGGCAGCGGTGAGGAGGGGGTTGGTGCTGGTGCTGGGGCCGGCACTGGCGTTGGCGGCGGCAGCGCGATCCTCACCCGTGAGATCGAGCGCCCCCGCGTCGGCCCGATGCGCGACATCGCGGCCACCATCCAGCCCGAGCAGGACGATCTCGTACGGTCAGGACTCGGCCTGTCCCTCTGTGTCCAGGGCGCCCCCGGCACCGGCAAGACGGCGGTCGGGCTGCACCGCGCGGCGTACCTCCTCTACACCTACCCGCAGCGGATCCAGCGCGCCGGTCTGCTGATCCTCGGCCCCAACCGCACCTTCCTCTCGTACATCTCCGAGGTGCTGCCCGCCCTCGGCGAGACAGGGGTGCGCCAGTCGACGGTCGCGGACGAGATCGCGCTCCACCCGGTGCGTACGGAGGACCCGGAGGCCGCAGCGGTCGTCAAGCACGATGCCCGGATGGCGGAGGTGCTGCGCCGGGCGCTGTACGGGCGGGTCGCGGCGCCCGTCGGGCCGCTGACCGTGCCGGACGCGGACGGTTCGTACAGTTGGCGGCTCGGGCTCGACAAGCTGGTGCGGATCGTCGACGAGGTACGGGCCGAGGCGCCCCCGTACGCCATCGGCCGGGAGCGGGTGCGCAGCCGCACCGTACGGGAACTACAGCTCCAGGCGGAACGGCGGGCCGGGCCGAAGCCCGCGAACTGGGTGCGGCGGGTCGGCGGTTCGCAGGCGGTGCGGGAGTATCTGGACGCGGTCTGGCCGAGGACCCGTCCGGAAGAGGTGCTGGCGGAACTGCTGGCCGATCCGGCGGAGGCGTGCGAGGGCATCCTCACGGCGGACGAGCAGCACGCGATCCACCGGCCGGCGCGCGGGCGCGGGCGTGGGCCCGGGAGTGGGCTCAGGAGTGGGCCGATGTCTGCTCGGGTGGCACGCTCCCTGCCATGGTCGGCGGCGGATCTGGTACTGCTGGACGAACTGGCCGGGCTGATCGAACACCCCGAGGGGTACGGACATGTCGTCGTCGACGAGGCCCAGGACCTCTCGCCGATGGAGTGCCGCGCGATCGCCCGGCGCGCGGTGTTCGGTTCGCTGACGGTGCTGGGCGATCTCGCACAGGGCACCACCCCCTGGGCCGCCCGCTCCTGGCCCGCACTCCTCGCCCATCTGGGCCGTCCTGAGGCGCCCGTGATCCCGCTGACCACCGGCTTCCGGGTGCCGGGGGCCGTGGTGGCGCTCGCCAACCGGCTGCTGACGGCGCTGGATGTCGACGTACCGCCCGCGCGTTCCCTGTGCAGGGACGGCGAGTTGACGATCCGTCAGGTCTCCGTCCCCGGACCGGATGCGCGGGAGGGGCTCGCCGGGCTGGCCGGGGGAGTGGTCGAGGCGGTACGGGCAGCCCTCACCCGCGAGGGATCGGTCGGCGTGATCGCGGCCGACACGGATACGGACGTCCTTCGTACGGCTCTCCGGGCGGCCGGTATCGCCACGGCGACGGCCGACGAGATCGCCGTGGCGGCGGGCGGGGTGACGGGCGGGACGGTGACGGTCCTGGCGGCGACGGAGGCCAAGGGCCTGGAGTACGACCATGTCGTCCTGGCCGAGCCCGCCGCGATCGTGGAGGCGGAGGCCAAGGGTGCGCACCGGCTGTATGTGGCGCTGACCCGAGCGGTGTCGCGCCTGGACATCGTCCACAGCCGACCACTGCCGGGAGCGCTGCGGGAGGCGGCACCGTAGGAGCGGCTGGTTTCCCGCGACCAGTCGCTACTGCTGCCTGTTGGGCTGGTTGAAACGCAGCAGATTGCCGGACGGATCGCGGAAGGCGCAGTCCCGTACGCCGTACGGCTGATCGATCGGCTCCTGGATCACTTCGGCTCCGGACGCCCGGATGTGCTCGAACGTCGCGTCGCAGTTGTCGGTCATGAACACGGCCCTGCTCAGCAGCCCCTTGGCCATCAGATCCGTGAGCGCCCGCCGGTCGTCCTTCGAGACGTTCGGGCTCGCGCCCGGCGGTTCGAGCACGATCTCGATGTCCGGCTGTGACGGCGGGGTGACCGTGACCCAGCGCATGCCCTCGAACGAGACGTCGTTCCGTACGGTCAGGCCGAGGACGTCACGGTAGAAAGCGAGCGCCTGCTCATGGTCGTGCACCGTCAGAAAGCAGTGGGAGAGCTTGATGTCCATGTCCGTCACGCTACGAGCCGAGGACCGGTTCCGCTTCCCCATTCGTGATCGGCGCCCCATTTCTTACCGGCCGGGTGAGGATCTTCGCGAAGCACGCCGGTATGCCGGCGCCCTGCTCATGGCTCCGCGCCCGGTAGACACTCGGACTCTCCCCGACCAGCTCCGTGAAGCGAGAGCTGAACGATCCCAGGGATGAACACCCGACCGCGAAGCAGACCTCCGTCACCGTGAGATCGCCCCGGCGCAGCAGTGCCTTGGCCCGTTCTATTCGGCGCGTCATGAGATAGCTGTACGGCGTCTCCCCGAAGGCGGCGCGGAAGCTCCGGGAGAAGTGGCCGGGCGACATCAAGGCAGCCCGGGCGAGCGCGGGGACATCGAGGGGGCGCGCGTACTCGCGGTCCATGGTGTCCCGCGCCCGGCGCAGTCTGATGAGGTCTTCTGGAGTCACCTGCTCAGCATCGCATCCCCATTCGGATCCGTGAGCGCCCTGTGGACAAGGCGGAGACGCCCACGAAATGCCCTGTGGATAACTCAGGGTCGCCCGCACTGATCGGCCAGACTGGAGGGGCCCGGTACGGCTGGGCCCCGCCTGGAGGGGGCCAGTACGGCTGAGGGCCCTGCCTGGAGGGTGTCCGGCCCGCCTCCGGACAGGGCCCGCAGTCCTCACATACCGTCGCGGACCTCACATACCGTCGCGCCACTCGCTCACCGGATAGTCGACATAGCCGCCCGCCCCTCCGGTGTAGTACGTGGCCGGGTCACCCGTCGCCAGTTCGCGGCCCAGGGCGAACCGGGTGACCAGGTCCGGGTTGGCGATGAAGTGTGTCGCGAACGAGACCGCGTCGGCGGTGCCCGCCTCGACCACGGCGTTCCCCGACGCCCGGTCGAAGCCGAGGTTCGCGATCAGGGGGCCGTCGAATATCCGTCGGTAGCGCAGGAACGCCCCGGGGTCGGGGGTGCCGCCCGGCGCTGCGAGATCGGGTCCGCGCAGATGGAGGTAGGTGACAGGGTGGTTGTTGAGGCAGGCGACAAGTTCGTCGTACTCGGCGAGCGTCGGTTCGTCGGCGGTGAACCATTGCCCGGCGTTCCAGTACGGCGACAGGCGGACGCCCACGCACCGCCCGTCCCAGGGCCCGGCGACGGCGTCGACGATGTCGAGCAGGAGCCGCCGTCTGCGGGCGCGGTCACCGCCGTACGCGTCGGAGCGCCGGTTCAGGCGCGGGTTGAGGAACTGCGGGATCAGAGACGGGCCGAGGGCATGGATCTCGACCCCGTCGAACCCGGCCCGCCGGGCGTTCTCGGCCGCCGTGCGGTGGTCCTCGACCGTGCTCTCGATCTCCGCGACGGACATGGCGCGGGGGGTGACGGTGTCCTTGAACCCGCTCGGTGTGAAGGACCTCTCGTACGGATTGACCGCCGAGGGCCCGCCGGGCAGCAGGCCGCCGAGATGATCGGGGTGCGAGGTGGCGCCGGCGTGCCAGAGCTGGAGCACGATACGGCCGCCGAGGGCATGGACGACCTCGGTGACCCGGCGCCATGCGCTGACCTGCGGCTCGCTGTAGATGCCGGGGACGTTGGCGAAGCCGATCGCCCGCTCACCGACCCAGGTCCCCTCGGTGATGATCAGGCCCGCGCCGGCCCGCTGGGCGTAGTAGGCGGCGTGCAGCTCGGTGGGCACGAGGCCGGGGGCGGCGGCGCGTGCACGGGTGGTCGGGGCCATGATCACGCGGTTGGGCAGCCGGAGGTCGCCGAGGGCGGCGGGACGGAGGAGGGGCTGGGCCGCAGGCCGGGGTATCGGGGGCGTTTGAGGCGTCTGGGGTGTCTGGGCCGGTTGGGGCGCCGGGGGCGCCTGAGTCGCTCGGGCCGTGCTCATCGCGTACAACTCCTTGAGGCTGCTTCGGTCACTTCGGGGCGCTCGCGTGCGTCATGGAAGTGACGTGACGCGCTGGGGAAAGGTGACCGATGGACGAGCAGGACGGGACGGACCAGCAGGGTCGGTTCGACCGACCGGACCCGCCGGACCCGCCGGATCGGCTGGATCGGCCGGACCGGGCGGATGCGCAGGACCGGCTCGCGGAACGCTTCGAGGCGCAGCGAGGCCGGCTCCGCGCGGTCGCTCAACGGATGCTCGGCTCGGTCGGCGAGGCGGACGACGCGGTCCAGGAGACCTGGCTGCGGCTCAGCCGTACCGATGTCCGGGACGTCGAGAACCTGCCCGGCTGGCTGACCACGGTCGTCTCCCGGCTCTGCCTCGACATGCTGCGGGCGCGGGCGGCGCGGCGCGAGGAGTTCGTGGGGGTGACCGAACGTATCGGCGAAGGCCGAGGGGAGGGCGGCGGCGCGGACCCCGAGCGGGAAGCGCTGCTGGTCGAGGAGGTCGGCCGGGCGCTGCTCGTGGTGCTGGACACGCTGGGGCCGGCCGAGCGGATCGCGTTCGTACTGCACGACATGTTCGCCGTGCCGTTCGACCGGATCGCCCCGGTCGTCGAGCGCTCCCCGGTCACCACGAAGAAGCTCGCCAGCCGCGCCCGCCGCAAGGTCCGCGGCACCCCCGAGGCCCCCGCCGCCGAACTCGCCCGGCACCGCCGGACCGTCGACGCCTTCCTCGCGGCCTCGCGCAGCGGCGACCTGGCCGCGATCCTGGCGGTGCTGGCCCCGGACGCCGTACGCCGAGCCGACCCCGCCGCCCTGCCCCCGGGCGCCCCGACACAGGCCCGCGGCGCCCGCGCGGTGGCCCAGGGAGTCTTCGCCTTCGGCCACCGGGCCCGCTCCGCGGAACCGGCGCTGGTGAACGGCCATGTGGGAGCGATCGTGGCCCCGTCCGGCCGCCTCGTACTGGCCCTCACGTTCACGTTCGCACCTACGGACGAGGGCGAGGCGGAGGGCGAGAAGATCGCGGGCTACGAGGTGATCGCGACTCCGTCGAGACTGAGGGGGCTGGACTTGGCGGTGCTTGACGTACGTGGGTGACGGGGCGGTAGGCATGGCCAGTTGGAGCTATCGTGCGGTGGTGACCGGTTCGGCTTCCGCTGCTGCGCAGCGCCCGCTCCTCTTCCTTGATGTCGACGGACCGCTCATCCCGTTCGGGGCGACACCGAGGGAACGACCGGACGGGTATCCGACGTACAGGACGAGCCGCGAGGTCGCGGCGGCGGACGCGAATCCGCTGCTGGCGAGGATCAATCCCGAGTACGGGCCCCGGCTGATGGCACTGCGGTGTGATCTGGTCTGGGCCACCACATGGATGACCGACGCGAACGACGTCGTCGCGCCGTGGCTCGGCCTGCCCGAACTGCCCGTGGTGACCTGGCCGGACCCCTCCGACGAGGACGAGCGAGCCGGCCTCCACTGGAAGACCCGGCCGCTCCTCGACTGGGCGGACGGGCGCCCCTTCGTATGGGTGGACGACGAGATCACCGACACGGACCGCGCCTGGGTGACCGCATATCACCAGGGGCACGCGCTTCTGCATCGCGTGGACCCCCGGCAGGGCCTCACCGACCCGGACTTCGCCGCACTCGCGAAGTGGCTGCGCGTCGGCTAGTCGCACCGACAGCACCGACAGCACCGACAGCACCGGCCAACCTGCCGTGTCCCTCCGCCGGGGCGGACGGATCCGTACGGTCGGCCGCTGAACGGCGCGGTCGGCCGCTGAACTGCGCAAGGGCCAGCGGCTCGAAAAGCAGTGGTCGGTGGGGGCGGGTGCGCATAAGTTCTGCGTTCGTGGATGGTGATCCTGGCGCTGGCGTCGCGCGTTCCGTCGACGACCGGCCGTGGTGGGTGGTCGGCGTTGGCTGACCGTACGGAGCGTACGACCGCGGTACGGGACGAGGCCGGCGTCGGCGACGAGGGCCTGTTCTCACGTACGTACGCCGGTGCCACCGCCGGCTTCGCGGCGGTCATGTTCCTGACCGGGTTCGCCGCGCTCGCCGTCATACCCACTCTGCCGGCGGCCGCGCGGGATTTGGACGGGGTGGCCCTGTACCCGCTGGTGGCTGGCGCGTTCGTAGCCGCGAGTCTGCTCGGCGGGGTGCTGGGCGGCGGCTGGGCGGACCGGGCCGGGGCGCGCCGTCCGCTGGCCGCGGGCGTGGCGCTGGCGGTGGCCACCCTTCTGATCTCCGCCACCAGCACGTCCATCTGGCAACTGGCCGCCGGGCGTTTCCTCGACGGGATCGCGGCCGGCATGATCGCCGTGGCCATCAACACCGCCATCGGCCAGGCCTACCCCGACCATCTGCGGCCGCGGGCCCTGGCGTTGATGAGCGCCTGCTGGATCGTTCCGTCACTGGCCGGCCCTCCACTGGCGGGGCTGGTGGCCGAATGGTGGTCCTGGCGGACGGTGTTCTTCGGCCTGGCCGTGCTGAGCCTGCCTCCGTCGCTGGCGGTGGTGGCGCTGCTGCGGGAGCGGGGTACGGGGCGGGCGATACCCGTCGTACGGTCGGAAGCCGTGACCGTAATCGTACGGTCGGAAGGGGCACTCGGATCGCCGGAGGCCGGGCCCGCCCGGTCGGAAGACGCGACCGACGCGACCGGATCGCCAGAAGACGCACCCGTATCACCCGGAGCCGCTGCCCCCGCCCCCGCGCCCCTGCCGTCGGAAGACCCGCCGCCGCGTCCCGCTCTGCTGGTCGCGGCGGCGGTGAGTCTCGGCGCTGCGCTCGGGCAGTACGCGGCCTCCGGCTGGGACCTGCGCCATCTGTTGTGCGGGGCGGCCGGACTCGCGCTGCTGGCGGTGTTCGTACCACGGCTCCTGCCGCCCGGCACCTGGCGCGCGGCACGCGGCCTGCCCGCGACGGTGCTGTTGCGCGGCCTGGCGTCAGGCGCGTACTTCACGCTGGAGGCGTTCGTACCACTGCTTCTGGACAGCTCCCGACGCGTACCCGCCGTACTGACCGGCCTGGCCTTCACCGGCGCCGCCGTGGCCTGGGCCGCGGCCTCCTGGGCACAGGGCAATCCGCTGGCGCGCCGCCCCCGGCACCACTTGGTCGCGGCCGGCGCGCTGGTACTGGCGGCGGCGGTCGGGCTCGCGGCCGCGGGCACGCTTCCCGGGATGCCCGCGCTGACCGCCGGGTCGGCCATGATCGTCGCGGCCGTCGGGATGGGCCTGCTCGCCCCGTCCCTCACCCTGCTCTCACTCGCGCACAGCCCGCCCGACCGGCAGGGCTATGCCAGCAGCGCGATGCAGACGGCCCAGAACCTGGGCCAGGTGGCGGTCATGGCCCTCGTCTCCGCCGCCTTCAACGCGACTCAGAACGCGGGCTCTCCGGCACTGGCCGCCTACGCCACCGCCTTCACACTTCTGCTCGTACCGAGCACCCTGGCCGCCGCCCTGGCATCCCGTACCCGCATGGCATGACGCCCTCCGTACCCGAATGGCATGACGCCTCCACCCGACTACGTGCCCGTGTAGAACCCGATCGTCGCCGCCGTCGTCGCTGCCACGGCCTCCGTGTCCGCGCCCGAGGCCGCGTACGCGGTGCCCCACGCCTCGCCCCAGCGCGTGATGAACTCCTTGCCCTCGGGCGTCGTGTGCCAGGTCGCGGCCTCCTCCTTGGTGATCTCGCCACCCGCGAGGTGCTTCCTGAGGCCGAAGAACATCATGTCCCAGCCGACGCCGACCGCTCCCGGTCCGAACTGCCCCCAGAACTCGTCCGGCACCACGGCCACATGTTCTAGCTCGAACACCGTGCGCCCGTCGCCCTCCGGCGCGAGCCGTACCTCGACCTCGCTGAAGCCCGGATCCGCGCCCATCAGCCAGCTCACGCGCAGGCGCGTCGGTTCCACGCACTCCAGGATCTCGCCGCCGGCGTTGCCCTCCAACTGGTACCGCCCGCCGAGCTTGAGCTCACCGCTGACCGGCATGAACCAGCGCCCGAGCCGCTCGGGCGAGGTCACCGCGTCCCATACGTCGGCGATTTCGGCGTCGTAGGTACGTCGCATCAGCACCGTACGGGCCTCGCCCGCGTCCGCCTGTCGTGCGCCGACCTCGCGGTGCAGACGGTTGATCTCGTCGACGATCTCACTCATTGCCGCTCTCTTCCTCCCTCAGCCTGCGCTCGCGCTTTCCCCGTGCGAGCTCCGTTCCCAGTGCGTCGAGCCGCTGCTCCCAGAACCCCCGGAACCTCTCCAGCCACGCGTCCACCTCGCGCAGCGGCGCGGCCTCGACGGCGTACAACCGCCGGGTCCCCTCCGCTCGTACGGACGCGAAGCCGCCCTCCCGCAAGACGCGAAGGTGCTGCGACACAGCGGGCTGAGAGATCCCGAACTCGTTCCGGATCACGGCACTGATCTCGCCCGACGCCTGCTCGCCCGACGCGAGCAACTCCAATATCCGGCGTCTGACCGGATCTCCCAGAACGTCGAAGGCGTGCACGCACCGACTATGCCATCACTCGCTTATATAAGGGAAGGCTTAAGTTCTGCTGTCCAGGTCCGAGAGGAGGGTCGGCCGTGGTCGGGTACCCGTCGTACCCGTCAGGTGCGCGTCGTACCGGTCAACTGCCCGTCGTGCCGACGTACGCCGCGAGGTGTTCGCCCGTGAGCGTGGAGCGTGCGGCGACCAGGTCGGCCGGGGTGCCCTCGAAGACGATCCGGCCGCCGTCGTGGCCGGCGCCCGGGCCGAGGTCGATGATCCAGTCGGCGTGCGCCATGACCGCCTGGTGGTGCTCGACGACGATGACCGACTTGCCGGAGTCGACGAGCCGGTCGAGCAGGCCGAGCAACTGCTCGACGTCGGCGAGGTGCAGGCCGGTGGTCGGCTCGTCGAGTACGTAGACGCCGCCCTTCTCGGCCATGTGCGTGGCCAGCTTGAGCCGCTGCCGCTCGCCGCCGGACAGCGTGGTGAGCGGCTGGCCGAGGCTGAGGTAGCCGAGCCCGACATCGGCGAGCCGGCCGAGGATGCGGTGCGCGGCCGGCGTACTCGCCTCGCCCGCGCCGAAGAACTCCTTGGCCTCGGTCACCGACATCGCGAGCACCTCGCTGATGTCGCGGCCGCCGAGATGGTGGTCGAGCACCGACGCCTCGAACCGCTTCCCCTCGCACTCCTCGCACGTGGTGGCGACACCGGCCATCATCGCCAGGTCGGTGTAGACGACGCCGGCGCCGTTGCAGTTGGGGCAGGCGCCCTCGGAGTTGGCGCTGAACAGCGCCGGCTTCACGCCGTTGGCCTTCGCGAACGCCTTGCGGATCGGTTCGAGCAGTCCGGTGTACGTCGCGGGGTTGCTCCGCCGCGAGCCGCGGATCGCGCTCTGGTCGACCGACACCACGCCCTTCCCGGCCGCCCCCGGCTGCTGGGGCAGTGACCCGTGCACGAGCGAGCTCTTGCCGGAGCCCGCGACGCCGGTGACCACGCACAGCACCCCGAGCGGGATGTCGACGTCGACGTTGCGCAGGTTGTGCGCCGTCGCACCGCGTATCTCCAGTGCGCCGGTGGGCGTCCGTACCGTCTCCTTCAGGGCCGCCCGGTCGTCGAAATGGCGGCCGGTGATGGTGCCGGCGGCCCGCAGCCCCTCGACGGTCCCCTCGAAGCAGACGGTGCCTCCGCCCGTACCGGCGCCGGGACCGAGGTCGACGACATGGTCGGCGATCACGATCGTCTCCGGCTTGTGCTCCACGACGAGCACCGTGTTGCCCTTGTCGCGCAGCCGCAGCAGCAGGCTGTTCATCCGCTGGATGTCATGGGGGTGCAGACCCACCGTGGGCTCGTCGAAGACGTACGTCGTGTCGGTGAGCGAGGAGCCGAGATGGCGGATCATCTTGACGCGCTGCGCCTCGCCGCCCGACAGCGTGCCCGACGGCCGGTCGAGCGAGAGATAGCCCAGCCCGATCTCGACGAACGAGTCGAGTGTGTGCCCCAGCGCCGCCAGCAGCGGCGCGACGGATGGTTCGTCCAGGCCTCGCACCCACGCGGCCAGGTCGCTGATCTGCATCGCGCACGCGTCAGCGATGCTGATGCCGCCGATCCGCGACGACCGGGCCGCCGCACTGAGCCGGGTGCCGCCGCACTCGGGGCAGGCCGTGAACGTTACCGCCCGGTCCACGAACGCCCGGATGTGC
The DNA here is from genome assembly GCF_019056675.1 of Streptomyces sp. GMY02. NCBI lineage: Bacteria > Bacillati > Actinomycetota > Actinomycetes > Kitasatosporales > Streptomycetaceae > Streptomyces > Streptomyces sp. GMY02. Next base: position 4,695,550 of record NZ_CP077658.1, read on the forward strand.
GGCTGCATCGCCTCCCGGTCCTTGGCGAGCATCGCCTTCTGGATCCGCGGGACCAGCCCCTCGTACGTCATGTTGATGCCCGCGATCTTCATCCTGGTCGGCTCGCGGTGCAGGAAGTCGTGCAGCTCCTGCTCGGTGTACGTACGGATCGGCTTGTCCGGGTCGAAGAAGCCCGACTCGCTGTAGAGCCGGTAGTTCCAGCCGCCCGCCTTGTACCCGGGGATTGTGAGCGCGTCCTCGTTGAGCGACTTGCTGTCGTCGAAGAGCTGGGACAGATCGATGTCGGTGACCGAGCCCCGGCCCTCACAGCGCGGACACATGCCACCGGTGATGCTGAAGCTGCGCCGCTCCTTCGTGGTCTGTCCGCCGCGCTCCACGGTGACCGCGCCCGATCCGCTGATCGAGGCGACGTTGAACGAGAACGCCTTGGGCGAGCCGATGTGCGGCTGCCCGAGCCGGCTGAAGAGGATGCGCAGCATCGCGTTGGCGTCGGTGGCGGTGCCGACCGTGGAACGCGGGTCGGCACCCATCCGCTGCTGGTCGACGATGATCGCGGTCGTCAGCCCTTCGAGTACGTCGACCTCGGGCCGCGCCAGCGTCGGCATGAAGCCCTGTACGAAGGCGCTGTACGTTTCGTTGATCAGCCGTTGCGACTCCGCGGCGATCGTGCCGAACACCAGCGAGCTCTTGCCCGAGCCGGAGACGCCGGTGAACACCGTCAGCCGGCGCTTCGGGATCTCGATGCTGACGTCCTTGAGGTTGTTCTCGCGCGCGCCCTGCACGCGGATCAGATCGTGGCTGTCGGCAACGTGCAGCTCAGGCGACTGCGTGTCCGTCCGCGCGGCGGTGCTCATCGTGTCTCCATCTGTCTGTCTGTCCATAAGGGCCTGTGAGCGCACAGGGGCCTGTGAGGGCGTGGCCCGCCCTTGTCGGGCGGGCCTGCCTTCGCGGTTTCCGTCGGCGTCGCCCGGCTGGATCCGACCGGCTTCGAGCGTACGGGCGCTCCGCTGAGCGCGGGAGTGGGGGGAGGAAATCGAGCGGCGCTGGCAGTCGCGCAGGGTCGGCGATCAGGCAGGGCCGGCGATCAAGCAGGGCCCGGCAATCAAGCGGGCCCGACGATCAATCAGCGCCGGCAGCCAAGCGGGGCCCGGCGATCAAGTGGGAGCCGACAGCCAAGCGAGGGCCCGCGCTCAAGCGCGAGCCGGGGGTCACCGGTCCTGAAGCAGCCCGAGGACATTGCCGTCGGGGTCGGTGAAGGTGGCCACCAGCCGACCGCCGCCGACGTCGTGCGCCGGCTCCTTCACGGTGGCACCCGCCGCGGTCACCTCGGCCAGCTTCGCCTCGATGTCCGGTACGTGCCAGTAGGCCACCGGCGAGGTCATGCCCTGCTGCCCGCCGCCCGGCACCAGCCCGATGTGCTGGCCCGCGGCCTCGAAGCCGACGTAGTAGGACTCGTCGGCCTGCGGCGCCACGCCGAGCAGCGCGGTGTACACCGCCTTGGCCGCCGCCAGGTCGGAGACGGGATGCAGCACGGTCTTGATTCCCTGGGTGGAAGAGTCGGTCATGGTTGCTCCTTACGTCGTGGGTCCGCCGGCCGGGATGTGTCTGTGGCGGACGTGGCGGACCGTCCATGGCGGTCACGCTAGGCGCGGCTCCAGGCCGGCGCTTCTCGATTCCTGACCGGTTCGGCCATGTGTCGCGTGACGCAGGACACGCGAGGGTCAAGGCAGGATCTCGACGTACCCGTCGGTGCCGTGCACACGGATCCGCTGCCCGTCCCGGATCAGCCGGGTGGCCCGCTCCACGCCCACGACGGCAGGCAGACCGTACTCCCGGGCGATCACCGCGCCATGGGTCATCAGGCCGCCGACCTCCGTCACCAGGCCCGCGATTCCGACGAACAGCGGCGACCAACTGGGGTCCGTGAAGGCCGTGACCAGGATGTCGCCCGCTTCGAGATCGGCCTCCGCCATGTCGAGGACGACGCGGGCCCGTCCCTCGACGGTCCCGGCGGAAACCGGCAGTCCGGTCAGGGCGCCGGCCGGCACGTCGTCGCGCCGGTACGCCCCCGTGACGGCCTCACCGTCCGATGTGAGGACCCGGGGCGGTGTGAGCGAGTGGTACGACCGGAACGCGTCCTTGCGCTGCCGGATGAGCCGGTCGTCCACCTGGTTCGAGCGCACGACGTCGTGGAGTTCCTGGAACGTGAGGTAGAAGATGTCATCCTTCTCAGGGAGCACGTCTGCCTGAACGAGGCGCTCGGCCTCCGCCAACAGGGCCTGTTTGTAGACGAAGTAGCGGCTGACGATGCCGTACTTCGGGTACTCCCGGTACCCGATGAAGGTCCGTACCCGGTCGATCATCCGCTTGGTCTCGTCGGCCTTCCGGTCCCCGTCCGGCAGGGCCCGCAAGCGTGACAGCACGTCCTGTTCCTTCTCCCGCGCCTTCCGCAGGCCTTCCTCGAAGCGCCGCCCGGCGGCGCCCGGCTCGAAGTTCCTGACGTTGTCGAGGATCACGGGCACGAGCGTGGCGGGGCGCTCGCGCCACCGCGGCCTCGTGATGTCGATCTCGCCGACGCAGCGCATGCCGTACCGGTCGAGGTAGGCCTTGATGGCGTCGCGCGCTTCGGTCCCGCCCGCGAGCTTCGCCAGCTCGTCGAGGAAGCCCTCGTCCTCGACGTCCCGCAGGAACGCCACCACCTCCGGATACGGGCGGATCACGTCCGCGACGTCGAGCAGCGCCAGTCCCATCTCCGACGTGACGTTGCCGGGGGCGGACAGCGTGAGCGTGTCAGCCGCGTTCTTCTCGCCAAGCCACTCCTGGAGCTTGTCGTTGAGCCACCACGTGGCCTCCATCCCGGCCATGATCGCCTGATGGTTCAGCGGATCGCCGAGGACCCGCTTGTGCTCCTCGAAGGCCGCCGTCAGGAAGTCGAACAGCGCCGGTCCGGTCTTCGTCCGGATGTCGCGCTCCAGGGCGGCGATGGACGCGCGGCTGCGTTCGATCAGCTCGCTGACGATGGCCGGATCGGTCGCGATCGGGGCGGTCGGGATCGGATCGGTCGCGATCGGGGCGGACGCGCCGCGGGCCGGCGGCCTGCCGGGACCCGCGTCCGGGACTGATGGCACGAAATCGCCGCGGTCGAGTACGGTCTCCAGCGCGTCCCTGATCAGCGGATCGCCTTTCCCCATGACGTCCAGGAGGCCGGCGCGGCTCGCGGGCGAGGCCAGGCGCCGGGTGACGTCGACGAACAGCCTCCCGCCGGCCTCGTGCATCGGCACCATGGCCGTGAGCCGCCACATGGAGAGACCCAGGGGCTTCATGGGGTCGGTCATCATCTGCCCGTGGCCGACGGAGACGTAGACGTGATTCTCCTGGTCGCCGGTCTCGGGGACGGGGAACAGCGTTGTGATGGGCCGACTCTGAACGATCTGGAAGTCATCGTCGACCAGGCACCATTCGATGTCCTGCGGGCGGCCGAAGTGCGCCTCGATCCGCCGCCCGAGCCGTACGAGCCGCACAACCTGGGCGTCCGTCAGAGCCGGCTCCTCCTGCCGCTGCGAGTCGATCGCCACCTCGTGCGTTCCGCCGGCCGGCAGGGCGTGAACGGCACGCTGTTTGGCGGCGATCGTCCTGGCGACGACTTCGCCGTGCCGCACCGTGAAGACGTCCGGGTTCACCAGCCCGGAGACCAGGGCCTCGCCGAGGCCGAAGCCGGCGTCCACGGTGGCGACCTTCCGGTTGCCCGTGACGGGGTCGGCCGTGAACAGCACGCCGGCCGCCTGCGGGAAGGCCATCTGCTGTACGACCACGGCCATGTGGACCGTACGGTGGTCGATGCCGTTCCGCCTGCGGTACGTCACGGCCCGCTCGGTGAACAGCGAGGCCCAGCACCGGCTGATGTGCCGGAGGACCGCCGCCGTCCCCACGACGTTCAGGTACGTGTCCTGCTGGCCGGCGAAGGAGGCCGTCGGCAGGTCCTCCGCCGTCGCACTGGACCGCACGGCGCAGGCGGCCCGCTCGCCGAGCCGGGCGAGCGCGCGGGTGATCGCCGCCGTGAGATCGCCCGGGACGGGAATCCCCTCGATGGTCCGGCGGATCCGCGCGCTGAGCGTGCGGATCGCCTCCCGGTCGTCCGGGTCCAGGCGTGAGAGCTCATCGAGCTGATCGTCGATCGACGGCGCTTCCGCCATGATCCGCCGGAAGGCGTCCGTCGTCACACAGAAGCCGTCCGGCACCCGGACGCCTTCGATCCGCGCCAGCCCGCCCAGATGCGCGCCCTTGCCGCCGACGACGCCGACCTGCGTCTCGTCAACCTCTCGAAGATCCAACACGTACTGCTCAGTCATCGCGACACCTCCGGGGCAGCCGCGCTCCGTCGACAACACACACGCACGTCGTGCCCCCGTCATTTCCGCAGGTTGTGGCCTCGGCCGAGGATTCTGCGCCACCCCCGGGGCCTTGCCACAAGCCCCCCGGCGGGCTATACGTTGAGAGTGGCAGGGAGAGTCCTCTCCTTGCCTTTCGCTTTGTGCGGCCTGCCGAGACGGCAGTTCCCTCCGCCGTCGCGCTCGGTGCGCTGTGTCGTCCGGATGGGGGACACTATTGCAAGCGGGCGCTTGCAATAGTTAGCGGGGTGGGGGCAGTATGGAGGCATGGCATCACTCAATGTCGGCAATCTCGGTGGGTATCTGCGCGAGCAGCGGCGTAACGCGCAGTTGTCGTTGCGGCAGCTCGCCGATGCCGCCGGGGTGTCGAATCCGTATCTGAGCCAGATCGAGCGCGGGCTGCGGAAGCCGAGTGCGGACATTCTTCAGCAGCTCGCCAAGGCGCTGCGCATCTCCGCGGAGACGCTGTATGTGCAGGCCGGGATGCTGGACGAGCGGGGGCGGGACGAGCTGGAGACGCGGGCCGTCATCCTGGCCGACCCCTCGATAAACGAGCGGCAGAAGCAGGTGCTGCTCCAGATCTACGAGTCGTTCCGCAAGGAGAACGCGCTCGACACGGAGAGTCCCGACACGGAGAGTTCCGGCGCCGTCAACGCGGGCGGCGCGGTCAGCACCGACAGCGTGGAGAACGCCGCGACGGTGCGGAGTTCTGTACGCACGGTGAACGCGGACGGTACGGACGCCCTCGGCGGCGTCAAGGCCGCCGAAGTCGCCGATGTCCCCGGGCGTTCGGCCGGTGCCGAGGTCGGCGGGGCCGGGGGTTTCGAGGGGCTCTTCGACGACGGTTCCGGCGCTACCGGCGGCAGTGCCGCCGCCACACCACCCTCACACTGAACTGATCCGGGAGGACACCAGTCATGGCCATCGTGGATGACCTGCGCAAGACCCTCACCGACCCGACCCCCCTCTACTTCGCGGCCGGCACCGCCGACATCGCCGTCGAGAAGGCCAGGAAGGTGCCCGGCCTGATCGAGCAGTTGCGGGCCGAGGCCCCGGAGCGGCTGGAGGCCGTACGCAACTCGGACCCCAAGGCCGTCCAGGAGAAGGTCACCATCCAGGCCAAGGAGGCCCAGGCGACCGTTCAGGCCAAGGTCAGCGAGGTGATCGGGTCGCTGGACACCGATCTGAAGAAGCTGGGCGAGAGCGCGCAGGACCTGGCGATGCGGAGTCTCGGCCGGGCCGCGGAGTACGCGGTCAGGGCGCGGGAGACGTACGAGAAGGTCGCCGAGCGCGGTGAGCAGACCGTACGGACCTGGCGCGGCGAGAGCGCGGAGCAGATCAACGAGATCGCCGTCGCCGTCGAGCCCGAGCCCGCGACGCGCAAGAGCGAGCCGAAGGGCGAGTCCAGGACGCAGCCGAAGACGCAGCCCAAGTCCACGGCGACCGCCGCCAAGCCGGCAGCCGCGAAGCCCGCCACCGCCGCCAAGCCCGCAGCCGCTGCCAAGCCCGCTCCCAAGAGCGAGCCGAAGCCCACGGCCAAGCCCGCGGCCGCCACGGCGAAGAAGACCACCACCGTCCCGCGCAAGACGACGGCGAAGAAGACGCCCCCGCCCTCCGCCAAGTAGCCGGGCCGAGCCACTGGGCCGAGCCGTGCAACCGGGCCGGGCACCGGCGGGCGCCGGGCGCCGGTGCCCAGCGTCGGTTGCCGGATCCCGCGCGCCGAGCCGTACGGCGCATCCCGTACGCCGAGTCCGAGTCGGCCGTCGCCCGCCCGCGGCCCCCGAAAGTCCCGAAAGTAACGGCCCGGGCACCTCCCCGGTGCTTCGGCCGTTATCCGGGTACCTTGGCGTACGGGCCGACCGACCGGCGTTTCCTTCCCTCTTCAGGGTCACCCACTCACCAGGCAGGTGGTGTCAGCATGTTGCTTTCGGGATTCGGCACATTCCTCTGGCTGCTCAATCTGGCCATGCTCCTTCTCGCCGTCGTCGCGCTGTTCCTCTCCGCGACGGCCCGTGAGGACGCCTATCGCGCCGCCGACAAGCAGACCAAGAAGTTCTGGCTGATCATTCTCGGGATCACGGTCGCCGTGAACCTGTTTGTGCCGATGCTGTTCCTGCAGATCGCCGGGCTCGTCGCCACGATCGTCTTCATGGTCGACGTGCGGCCCGCCATCCACCAGATCTCCGGTGGCGGCGGTCGTCGCGGCGGTTCAAGCAGCGACGGCCCCTACGGTCCGTACAACGGCGGACGCTGAAGCCACAGGCCGATAAGGGCCCGCCAAAGGCCCCGAAAGCCCCATAGGCCGCAAGGGGCAAACGCCGCAGAAGCCACAGACCTACGCGCCAGAAGCCACAGCCCTACGCGTCGCCGCCCCGGCCCAGCAGCAGCACCGCCACATCGTCCGTCAGCTCCCCGCCGTTCAGCTCCCTCACCTGTGTCACCGCGGCCTCCAGCAGGTCGTCGCCCCTCAGGCCCAGGGCGAGCTGGCTGTTGATCATCTCGACCATGCCCTCCTGGCCGAGCCGCTGCGTGACGCCGGGACCCACCCGGCCCTCGATCAGGCCGTCCGTGTACATCATCAGATTCCACGCCGGGCCCAGCTCCACCTGTCTGCGCGGCCAGCGGGCGCGCGGGAGGAGGCCCAGGGCCGGGCCGCCCTCCTCGTACGGCAGGAGCTGCGCGGCCCGTCCGTGCCGGGCGACCAGTGGCGAGGGGTGACCGGCCAGGCACAGTCCGGCCTGGTGTCCGTCCGGGGTGATGTCGACCGTGCAGAGCGTCGCGAAGATCTCCTCGCTCTCCCGCTCGTGCTCCAGCACCTGCTGGAGCGTGGAGAGCAGCCGGTCCCCGCTGAGCCCCGCCAGCGTCAGCGCGCGCCAGGCGATCCGCAGCTCCACACCGAGCGCGGCTTCGTCCGGGCCGTGCCCGCAGACGTCGCCGATCATCGCGTGGACCGTGCCGTCCGGCGTACGGACCGTGTCGTAGAAGTCCCCGCCCAGCAGCGCGCGCGACCGGCCCGGCCGGTAGTGGGCGGCGAAGCTCAGGTCGGAGTCCTGGAGCAGGGGAGTGGGCAGCAGACCGCGCTCCAGCCGGGCGTTCTCCTCCGCGCGCAGCCGGGACTCGGTGAGCTGCCGCTGTGCGATGTCCGCGCGCTTGCGCTCGACCGCGTACCGGATGGCCCGGCTCAGCAGCCGTCCGTCCAGCTCGTGCCGGAAGAGATAGTCCTGCGCCCCGACCCGTACCGCCGCTGCGGCCCGCTCGACATCGCCCTCCGCCGCCAGCGCGAGCACGGCATGCCGGGGCGCCAGCCGCAGTACGCGCTTGAGCGGGGCCAGATCGTCGCCGTCGCTCTGCCCGGGCAGCGCGAGGTCCACGAGGATGCAGTGGATGTCGTCCGTGAGCAGCCGCTCCGCCTCGGTGAGATTGCGGGCCGTACGGATACGGACACGGGTGCCGGCCCCTTCCGGCAGCTCCGGTGCGGTGAAGGAGCCCGCCGGATCGTCGTCGATCACCAGCAGCATGAGATCGCCGCCCTTGGCGGTCTGCGCCGCGGACCGGTCCTCGGTGCGGATCCCGGACCGGTCCTCGGCGCGGATCCCGGACCGGTCCTCGAACCGGTCCTCGGCGCGGTGGTTCTCGGCGGTGGCGGTCTGGTCCTCCATGGTCGCGGCCTGGCTCTCCACGGGCGCCGGCCGGTTCCCCACGGTCTCCTCGGTCGGACCGGTCGAACCTGTGCGCTGCCTCGGTACGGGTACGGGTACAGATGCCGGCATCGGTATGGGTTTCCTTCCCTCCCCCCGAGGGCGCGGTGGAACGACGATCGACGATCCACCAGACGGGGACCATAGCGGTAGCGCCCGCCCCAGCGGAATGGCCTTTTGGCGAAGAGCCGCCGTCATATGCCGCTGGCCATATCGCATCCCGCGCGATTCGGGCATCGGTGGCCATGACATACATCACGTACGGGTACGGGCATGTCTTTTACGGACTTTGGACATGGGCAACATCACACGTGGAGTATGCGGGGCCAGTCCGTGAACTGGCCCCGCATCACATGTGAGTCTGCTGTGGAGCGCTGTGCGGGTGCTGTGCGCATCACATGCCGGACCGGGTGCGCGTACGGTATGGCCCGTTCTGGACCGTATCGCTTCGCTTGCCCAACGGTGCTCGCTGCTGGGCCATTTGCCGGGCCGCCTGCCGGCTGCTCGTTCCGGCCGGCGACACGGCCGGCTACACGCCTGGCCACACGGCCGGCTCCATGTCCGGCTACACGCCCTGCTCCATGGCCGACTAGATGTCCGGGCGTACGACCCCGAGGATCGGCATCGAACCCGCGCCCGCCAGCGTCACATTCCGCCCCGGCCTCGGCGCGTGCACGATCGCGCCGTCGCCGATGTACATCCCCACATGGCTGGCGTCCTGGAAGTAGATGACCAGATCGCCCGGACGCATGTCCTCGACCGCGACCTTCGGCAGCAGCCGCCACTGCTCCTGCGAGGTGCGCGGGATGAGCCGGCCCGCCGCCGCCCACGCCTGGGAGGTCAGCCCCGAGCAGTCGTACGAGGACGGCCCCTCGGCGCCCCAGACATACGGCTTGCCTATCTGGGCCGTCGCGAACGTGATCGCCTTCCTGCCCGGAGCGCTCGACGCGCGGTTGATGTCCGTGAGCGCGCCCGAGCCGAGCCACGCCGACTGCGCCCGGAACGCCGCGTCGGCCTCCAGCCGCGCCAGCCGCGCCCGCTCCTCCTTCGCCAGGCTCGATTCGAGCTTCTTGGCGGCGGCGATCTGCCGGGTGATCTCCTTCTTCGCCCGCTCCTTCTTGGCGCGGCTGGCCTCCAGCGCCTGCCACTGGGTGCTGGCGTCCGCCGTATAGGTCTTCAAGTCCTCCTGCGCCGCGGTCAGTTCGGCGATGAGGTCCTTGGTTGCCTTCTGGCCCTGCTGTATTCGCCCGACGCCGTCCAGGAAGAGCTGCGGATCGTCGGTGAGGATGAGCTGCGCCTCGGGCGGCAGCCCGCCGCCGCGGTACTGCGCGCGGGCCGCCGCGCCCGCCTGGTCCTTGAGCGCGTCGATCCGCAACTGGCCCTGTACGAGGTCCTCCGCCAGCCCGACGACCTCGGCCGACTGCTTCTTGGCCTGCTCGTCGGCGAGGTTGTACGCGTCGGTGGCGGACGCGGCCTTCTGGTAAAGGAGGTCTATCTCCTTGCGTATGTCGTCCAGGGACTTGCCGTCCTTGGTCACCGGGCCGGCTCCCGGCGGGAGTTCGACCGGGGGCGGGGGGACGGCCGGCGGGGACGGCGCGGCCGGTGCGCCGAGCACCGCGGGCGCGGCCAGCGGAACCACCGGCGCCGGGGGCGGCATCGGCGCCGCGTACGCGCGGTTGAGCAGATCCGGCGACGCCAGGACGGCCAGGGCACACACCACGGTGATCGCGGCAGCGGCACTGCGACGTCGGTTCACAAGCTCCCCCTCCGAGTCGGCCGAGCCCACCCGCTGGGCTCAAACCGATCTGAAACGCGCCTTCATCACCTGACTGACATACCGCCAGCAACTGCTGTCGTCGTCGCGATCGTGTCATGGCCTCCAGCAAAGGGACAGAGGGGCCCTGCACCTCACAGGACTCATTCACCACACTGTGGACGAACGGGCACCCGTTGGTGTTCCCGTGGTCACATACCGTTGCCCTCACGGCCGTGCGGACCGCCCGGCGCCAGTGCTCCCCACTCCACCGTCACCTCGCCCTGCCGCCATCTGCGCGCGTCGTCCGTCAGCGGCCAGTCGCCCGCCAGGTCCCGTACCGCCCTGACCCACCGCTGCCGCGCGCCCAGCGATCCGTACGGGGCCGCCGCCGCCCACGCCCGGTCGAAGTCCCGCAGGAACGCGTGGACGGGCTCGCCCGGCACATTCCGGTGGATCAGCGCCTTGGGCAGCCGTTCCGCCAGATCCGAGGGCCGCCCCAGCGAACCGAGCCGCGCCGCGAACGTCACCGTCCGCGGACCCTCGGGCCCGAGCGCCACCCACACATGCCGCCGCCCGATCTCGTCGCACGTCCCCTCCACCAGCAGCCCGCCCGGCGCCAGCCGCGCGCACAGCCGCGCCCAGACCGCGGCGACCTCGCGCTCCTCGTACTGCCGCAGCACATTGGCCGCCCGTACCAGCACCGGCCGTACGCCCCCGTCCAGCGGGATCTCGAAGCCGCCGTGCCGGAAGCGCAGCCCCTCCCGCTCGTACGGGAGGGCGGCGGCGACCCGCGCCGGTTCGATCTCGATCCCGACGACCTCGGTCCGCGGATCGGCCGTACGCAGCCGCAGGAGCAGCTCGACCGCGGTCCAGGGGGCCGCTCCGTACCCCAGGTCCACCACCACGGGCACGCCCGCGGACCGGCGCAGCGCGGCTCCGTGTACGGCGGTGATCCAGCGGTCCATACGGCGCAGCCGGTTCTGGTGCGTGGTGCCACGCGTCACGGTGCCCACTGGGCGGGACGAGCGGGGCGGGGACACCGGAGGCACCATGGAACGAGCGTAACGACACGCAGAACGAGCGTAGCGACACGCACCGACAGCGAGACCGGCGAACCCGCGGGGGCACGAAGGCGTGAACCCGCGAAGGCGCGAAGCCGCTAGGGCGCGAACCCGCAGAGGCACCGGTTCGCGTCACCCTGCGAAGGCGCCGGTTCGCGTCAACCCGCGAAGGTTGAGCCACCCGTAGTAATGAATTGGCAAAGTGGCGGCGAAAGCGGAATTGAAGGACCCCGCACCGCTGTTGACGGCCCTTGGAGGGCCGAGCAGACCCTTTCTTTGCCGTGTCCCGAGGCCGCGCGCCGAGCGGCTCCCCGAGCGAGAGGCCGTAGACGTGAGCCAGTACGTGTCCCGTATCGCCGGCACGTTCGCAGGACCGGGCCGGCCGGCACCGGCCCGGCCAGGACCGGCTCGATCGCCCCGGCTCCGGCTCCCCGGCCAGCACCGCCGGCCCCGGCGCATCGCCATGCTCAGCGTCCACACCTCGCCCCTGCACCAGCCGGGCACCGGCGACGCGGGCGGCATGAACGTCTATATCGTCGAGCTGGCCAAGCGCCTCGCCGCCATCGACATCGAGGTGGAGATCTTCACCCGCGCCACCACCGGCGGCCTCGACCCCGCCGTGGAGCTGGCCCCCGGAGTGCTCGTACGGCATGTCGACGCCGGCCCGTACGAAGGCCTGGCCAAGGAGGACCTGCCCGCGCAGCTCTGCGCCTTCACCCATGGCGTGATGCAGGCCTGGGCCGGCCACCGCCCCGACCACTACGACCTCGTCCACTCCCACTACTGGCTGTCCGGCCATGTCGGCTGGCTCGCCTCCGAGCGCTGGGGCGTCCCCCTCGTCCACGCCATGCACACCATGGCCAAGGTCAAGAACGCCGCGCTCGCCGAGGGCGACAGGCCCGAGCCCGCGGCCCGTGTCATCGGCGAGACCCAGGTCGTACGGGCCGCCGACCGGCTGATCGCCAACACGGCGGAGGAAGCCGGCGAACTCGTCCGCTTCTACGACGCCGAGCCCGACAAGGCCGCCGTCGTCCACCCCGGGGTGAACCTGGACCGTTTCTGTCCCGGCGACGGCCGCGCCGCCGCCCGCGCCCGGCTGGGGCTGCCCCCGGACGCTTTCATTCCGCTCTTCGCGGGCCGTATCCAGCCGCTGAAGGCGCCCGATGTGCTGCTGCGCGCGGTGGCCGTGCTGCTCGACCAGGAACCCGCGCTGCGCAGGAGGCTGGTCGTACCGGTGGTGGGAGGCCCGAGCGGTACGGGGCTGGCAAAGCCCGAGGGGCTCCAGAAGCTCGCCGCGCGGCTGGGGATAGCGGATGTGGTGCGGTTCCGGCCGCCGGTCGGGCAGGACCGGCTCGCGGACTGGTTCCGGGCGGCGTCCGTGCTGGTCATGCCCTCGTACAGCGAGTCCTTCGGCCTCGTCGCGATAGAGGCCCAGGCGGCGGGCACCCCGGTGGTGGCCGCGGCGGTGGGCGGTCTTCCGGTGGCGGTACGGGACGGGGAGACGGGCTTTCTGGTCGCCGGGCACGATCCGGAGGCGTACGCGCGGGTGCTGCGCGAGTTCGTCGACCACCCGGAACTGGTCGCGCGGATGGGCGAGGCGGCCTCCCGCCACGCCAAGTCCTTCGGCTGGGACACGGCGGCGTCGGCGACGGCGGAGGTGTACATGGCGGCCATGCACGATCACCGCCGTCACGTACGCTCGCACCATGGCTGACGTACAGCGGGCCGGTCGGGGAACGGGACCGCGGACGGAACAGGGGACGAGGCACCGGACGGAACCGGGCACGAGACGGCGTACGGAAAGCGCGCGGACGCGGCAGGCGCCCGCCGCCGAGCGCGCCGCGCAGGTCGCGCTGGTCGTCGAACAGGCCCTGGACTCGGCCGAGCTGGCGTGGGAGAGCCCGCGCCCCGGCTCGTACGTCGTCACCCTCCCCGGCACCCGCAAGCTCTCCACCACCTGCTCCCTGCTGGTCGGCCGGCACGCGCTCTCCCTCAACGCCTTTGTGGTCCGCCGCCCCGACGAGAACGCCGAGGCCGTCCACCGCTGGCTCCTGGAGCGCAACCTCAAGCTGTACGGGGTGAGTTACGCGGTCGACCGCCTCGGCGACATCTACCTCACCGGCAAACTCCCGCTGGCCGCCGTCACCGAGGACGAGATCGACCGGCTGCTGGGGTCGGTGCTGGAGGCGGCGGACGGTTCGTTCAACACCCTGCTGGAGCTGGGGTTCGCGAGCGCGATCCGCAAGGAGTACGCGTGGCGGGTGTCGCGGGGCGAGTCGACCCGGAATCTGGACGCGTTCGAGCATCTGACCCGGGGGCCGTCGACCTGACGCCAGTGGGGGCCGCCTGAGTCGTCGCACGGCTCTTCCCTGTACCCGATCGGGCATGTCATGCTCACCCTCAAACGCACACCTGAACGTCGTTCATATACGTGGAGGCGGGGTATGGGGTACGGACAGGAGCACGGGCAGGCGCACGCGGACCGGCACGGGCAGGCCTACGGGGACGGGCAGGGGCAGAGGTACGAAGGTCGGCACACGGTCGGCAGGCGGACCCTGCTGGGCAGTGCCGTCGCCGTGGCCGCCGCCGGGGTGATGGCCACCGGAGCACCGGCGACAGCCGCAACACGCGCCGTCGGCGGTGCCGCCGGCCCTGACCGGCCAACCCGTACCTCGACCCTCTGGCGAGAATTCGCCGCCTCCCCGTACACCCACCCCCAGATCCCGTACGTCGGCCGGGCCGGCCAGCGCGCCGGCGCCGCCCGCCTCCCGCGCCACCGTGTCGTGGCCGATGTCCGCGCGTACGGCGCCAAGGGCGACGGCTCCACGGACGACGCCCCCGCCATCAACCGTGCCCTCGCCGCCGCCGGAGAGCGCGGCGGGGGCACGGTCACCATCCCGCCCGGCACCTACCGCGTCGACGGCGTCATCCGGATCGCCCACAGCGGTGTCACCCTGCGGGGCGCGGGAAGCGATCGTACGAAGCTCTACGCGACGAAGAACCTCACCGAGCTGATCGGCCCCTACGGCAGCCGCTACGGCGGCGACAAGTCGAGCTGGTCCTGGGCCGGCGGCCTTATCTGGATCTGCCCGCAAGGGCGTTGGGACTCGCTCACCGCCGCCATCGAGGAGCGCGCCTGGCCGTTCGAGGGCTGGACCGGCAACAAGCGGGACGAGTGGAGCACCCTCACCGGCGTCGGCCGCGCCCGGCGTGGCGACCGGACCGTGACCGTACAGGACACCTCGAAGCTCCGGCCCGGACAGCTCGTCCTCCTCCGTCTCGCCGACGACCCGGACCACACCCTGCTGGAGCACATGGCGGGCGATGGCCCTGGCACGCAGTCGTACGACTGGGCCGCCATGACCAAGCTGACGTCCTACGTTCCGTACGAATGGCCGGTGCGCGTCACGGCCGTACGCGGCAGGAAGGTGACCCTGGAACGGCCGCTTCCGCTGGACGTACGACCGGAGTGGGACCCGCGCCTGACCACCCTCGTCACCCCGCTGACCGGCTCGGGGGTCGAAGGGCTGACGCTGGAGGCGGTCGAGACACCGCAGTCCCCGCACCTGCTGGACAAGGGGTACAACGGGGTCGCGTTCCAGTGCGCGTACGACTGCTGGGCCGACGATGTGGTCGTACGCCATGTCGACAACGGCTTCGGCCTGATCGCCGCGTCCGCGTGCACCCTGCGCCGTACCCGCGTCGCGGGCCGCGGCGCGCACCATCCGTACTACTGCCGCGAGGGTTCGCACGACAATCTGATCGAGGACTTCGTCATCGAACGGCGTACGCTCCCGGCGCCGCCCGCGGGCACCCAGCTCCACGGCATCAATGTGGAGGGCCTCTCCAGCTACAACGTCTGGTCGCGCGGACTGATGGAGATGGGCACCTTCGACACGCATCGCGGGATGCCCTTCGCCAATGTACGCACGGAGATCACCGTCACCAACGACGGCCGGCACGGCGGCGACGCGATCGCGGGCCCGCTGTACGGGGCGCGGTTCACCCACTGGAACGTCACGGTCACCAATGGGCGCGCGGGCCTGATCAAGATCGACGAGATCGCTCCGTACAGCGCGACGGCGGGGATCAGCGAGGTCCGCGAGTTCGACCAGATCGACGTACCGGACTTCATGGGCGAGCTGCACACGAGGCTGGAGGCGTACGGCAGCCCGGAGACGATCAGGCCGCGGAATGTGTACGAGGCGCAGCGGGCGCTGCGCGTCAGCCGGGGGGCCGGCGACTGAGGATTCAGGAGTGAGGCTGGATGGACCCGTCCCCCTGCACCCCTTCCCAGGCCGCGGGCCCGAAGACAGCCTCGGTGACGGTCGCCTCCTCATGACGCGTACGCCGTACCACCAGCGCCCCGCTGTCGTGCAGCAGATACCGGAAGCGGATGTCGTCCTGGTCCTCGTAGGAGATGACGCGGTTGGACGGTTCAATACCCGGCGGGAGCGCGGCCGGGAGCAAGGTGACATGAACGGTCATGAATCGACTGTACGTCCGGTGCCTGTTCGGGGAGCGTATGCGGGCATATGGCCGCTGGGACGCGGGGTGCCGGGCGGGGGTGGTTCGGCGGACCGGCCGGGCCGACGTGTCGGCGGGCTGGTGTGACGGCGGGCCGACGTGCCCGTACCCGCTCTACGGCTACGCGGCTATTGCGGCTGGACGGCGCCGTGGGCCAGCAGGCTGCGGGCGCAGTCGACAACGGTCTCGCGGGCCGGGCGCGGCTGCCATCCCAGGACGCGGTGTGCCTTTGCCGTGCTGTGGCGGTTGCGGCGTCCCAGCGACGGGGTGATGTCACGCAGTGACGGGTCGCGGAAGCGGGCCGCGAAGCGGACGGCAAGGTCGGGGAGCAGGCGGGTGGAGACCCGTCGGCCGTCCTCGCCCAGCTCCTCCCGGAGGGCACGGGCCATGTCCAGCATCCAGGTGAACTCGCCGGTGGCGAGGAAGCGTTCACCCGCGGCCTCGGGCGAGGTCATGGCGCGCAGATGGATGTCGGCGAGGTCGCGGACATCCACGATCTCCAGACCGATGCGCGGCACGCCGCTCATGCCTCCGGAGAGCATCCGCTGGACGATGCCGACCGAGCCGATGGTGCCCGTGGCCAGGATCGGCCCGAAGACGGCGCCGGGCAGGACCGTGGTGAGTTCGGTGGGGCCGTCGTAGCCGGCCATGTAGTCCCAGGCGGCGCGCTCGGCGAGGGTCTTGGAGCGGCGGTAGGGGATCAGTGTCGGGTCGTCGGGGTCGGTCCACAGGGTCTCGTCGGTGACGCCCTCATCGGTGTAGGAGGAGGGACTCGCGGTGTTCGCCGCGGACGTCATCACCACGCGCCGTACTCCGGCCGCGGTGGCGGCGCGCAGCACGCGCAGGGCCCCGTCGCGTGCGGGGGCGATCATGGCCTCGGAGTTGTCGGCGACGGCGCCGCCCAGGGGCGAGGCGACGTGCAGGATGTAGTCCACATCCTTGACGGCCACCTCCCAGCCCTCGTCCGCGGTGAGGTCGGCGACGGCGAACTCCAGCCGGCCGTCCGCGTCCACCTGGGTGGCGACGGCGTCGCTCACCGCCTGCTCCTTGGCGCGGCTTCGCACGGTGGTGCGGACGCGGTAGCCGCGTCGCAGCAGCTCGACGACGCACCAGCCGGCGACGTAGCCGCTACCTCCGGTGACCAGAACCGTTTCTGGCATGGCTGTCCTCCATGGGGTGTGACAGGATTAAGCGGAAGCCCTTCCGCTACTTCCCCGAACGTAACGGAAGCCCTTCCGCTTTGCAACCGGACCGATCGGACCAGCCATGACCCCGCCTTCTCGCCGCGCGACCCATGCCACCCATGCCACCCGCGCCACCCGCACCGACGCGCTGACCAACCGGGCCCGCATCCTCGCCGTCGCGGGCGAAGCCTTCGCCGCGTCCTCGGGAGTCTCTGATGCATCAGGTGCCTCCATGACGGCGATCGCCAAACAGGCGGGGGTGGGCGTGGGGACGCTGTACCGGCACTTCCCCACCCGCGAGGCACTGATCGTGGAGCTCTACCACCAGGAGATCCAGAAGGTCATCGACCTCGCGCACACCCTCGCGGCCGACCTGCCCCCGCTCGACGCGCTGCGCCGATGGTTCGAGGAGGTCGCCCGCTACGGGAAGCTCAAATACGGCGTGTCCGAAGTCATCCACGCGGCGACCAACGGCGGGCTCGACGACAAGAACTACGAACCCTTCCTGCGGGCCATCGCCGTTCTCCTCGACGCCGGTACCGCCTCGGGAGACCTGAAGCCGGGTATCGAGCCGGAGGACGTACTCCTCCAGCTCAGCGTCCTGTGGCGCATCCCCCCGAGCGACGACGCAACAGCCCGCGCCGCCCGAGTCCTGACACTCATCCTCGACGGCCTACGCACCCGACCCGCCGGGCCCTGACCCGGGGGCGCTTCGGGGCTACTGGGCCGGGGTCGGTGTCGTGGCCGGGGTTTCCGGTTGGCGGAGTTGGGTTGCGTGGCGGCCTGGGGGTGCGCCGAACATGCGGCGGTATTCGCGGCTGAACTGCGAGGGGCTCTCGTAACCCACGGCGTGGCCGGCGTCGGCGACGTCGCGGGGGTGGGCGAGCAGCCGGGCGCGTGCCTCGTGCAGGCGCAGGTGTTTCTGGTACTGGAGCGGTGTCATCTGCGTGAGCGCCCGGAAGTGCCGGTGGAACGAGGTGACGCTCATCGACGACCGCGCGGCCAGCTCCTCCACACGAAGCGGCTGGTCGTAGTGCGTCCGGATCCAGCCAATCGCGTGGCCGAGCTGGGATACGTCGCTGTCCGGAAGGCCGATCTGGCGTACCGTCGCGCCCTGGTCGCTGCTGATGAGCCGCCAGAGGATCTCGCGTTCGTACAGCGGTGCCAGCGCCGCGGCGTCCTCCGGGCGGTCGAGCAGGCGCGCCATGCGTCCGACGACATCGAGCAGGTCCGGGTCGGCGGTGCCGGTGGCGATGCTGGGGACATGGGTGCGCTCGGTCACGGTACGGGGCGCGGGCGCGGCGAGCAGGAGATCCGAGATGACCGAGGGCTCAAGGCGCATCTCGAAGGCGAGGTACGGCTGCCGCGAGGTGGCCTGGATCGCGCATGTCACGGGGAGGTCGACCGAGGCGACGACGAACTGCCCCGCCCCGTAGTGGAGGGTCCGCTTGCACAGGACGGTACGTACGTCCCCTTGCAGGATCAGGGCCACACTCGGGCTCACCGTCTCACCGGTCGGCGGGGTGGCCGTACTGAAGCGCGACAACTCGACCCGCGGCAACGCTGTCGCCGCCCGTCCTTCGCCGGCGTGACGAGCGACCACATCGCGAATTTGTCGCAGTGTGTCCACCTGCCCAGTCAAACACCGCCTTCGCGCGATCGCCAAGCCTGGCAGGATCGTGCAACGGCCCAGCACCAATGATCTAGGCGCCACGGACCGGCCGTGATGACGCGATGATGGCCGCGCTCCCCACCCTCAGCCCCGACGGCTGCCCGTCTCGCTCTCGCGTCTCTACGACATAAGAGACGGCGGGACCGCCGCTCACCCCAGAGCCCCAGCCACCCGCCAACCCCCTGACCAGGCACAATCGACAGGCCCGAGGCTAGAGGTGCCACCCGTCCAATGAGCCCCAGACACCTGCTTGCACCCCAGCCGCGCACAAACGGTTGGTCGCTGAGCCGGTGTCGTCACCGCCCCATTCCACTGCCGCGCACACCCCCCACCGGTCAGGCACCCGGCAGAGAAACCGGCCCCACAACAAGCCTGCTCCGGGGACCCCTCCCCCGGCCGCCCCTCCCGCTCACTCGCACGTGCGGGGACGGGACGGGTGTCAGGGGTGGAGCGCAGCGCAATCGGCGGAGCCGACGCGACGCAGGAGCGCCCTTGACACCCGGCACGGCCCCGCGACCCTCAACCCAGAGGGGCGGCCCCCACCCGCATCCCACACCCCCGGCCCACCCCGACTACCCCACAGCCTGAACCCGCATTCGGCCCCCACCAGTCGCCCCCACCCCTCCGCCGACTCAAGATCGTTCGGTGAGCGATGGCACACAGCACCCGGGCGGACACGCCCTACCCCGTCGGCACTTCCTGACAGGCGCCGCCGGCGGGGCCGCCGCCGCTGCCGTTGGCATCACCGCCGTCGGCATCACCACCGCGACCCTCACCGCTTGCGACACCCCCCGAGGCCACAAACCCGACACCACCGCCACTCCCACCCCTACCCCCACCGCCGCCATCGACCGCGAACGCCGCCGTCCCGGCACCTCCGACTGGCGCATCCGTGCCACCGGCCCGCCCGACGCCGTCCAAGGCTTCGCCGACAAGGTCAGCGTCCTGCCCGGTGAAGAGTTCGGACTGTACGTCTCGACCACCGCGCCCGCCTTCCGGGTCTCGGCGTACCGCATCGGCTGGTACGGCGGCGCGCAGGCCCGGCGGGTGTGGCGTTCGGACCGGGTGGCGGGCCGCGTTCAGCGCGGCCCGCGCCTGATCGCCGCGAC
Source organism: Streptomyces sp. GMY02 (assembly GCF_019056675.1). NCBI lineage: Bacteria > Bacillati > Actinomycetota > Actinomycetes > Kitasatosporales > Streptomycetaceae > Streptomyces > Streptomyces sp. GMY02. The sequence goes on from NZ_CP077658.1 coordinate 4,714,945, forward strand.
CCGTACGGTACGGGCCGACTGGGACCGTACCCTCACCGTCCGCACCGACGGCTGGCCGGAGGGCGCGTACCTGCTCAGGCTCGACGCGGAACACGGCCACCAGCGCTATGTCCCGCTGATCGTCCGCTCGGCGAGCACGCGCGGCAGAACCGTACTGATGCATGCCCCCGCCACCTGGCAGGCGTACAACCTGTGGGGTGGCCTCAGCCTCTACCAGGGCGAGGGCGGCGCGTACAGCACCCGTTCCCTCGCGGTCAGTTTCGACCGGCCGTACGACAAGAACGGTGCGGAGAAGTTCATGGTGTACGAGCGGGCGGTGGTGGTCCTGGCGGAACGGCTCGGTCTCCCGCTGGCGTACACCACCGGTATCGACGTCCACGCCGATCCCACGGCGCTGAACGGCGTCACGGCCGTCGTCGCGCTCGGCCATGACGAGTACTGGACGCCGGAGCAGCGGCGGCACGTGACCCGGGCGCGCGATGCTGGGACGAATGTGGCCTTTCTGGGCGCGAACACGTGCTTCCGCAGGATCAGGCTGGAGCGTACGGCTCGTACCGCCGCGCAAACCAGCACGAACCCAGGCCCCACCACCAGCACCACCGGAACGAGCGCCCCCAGCGCCCCCAGCGCCACCCTCCGCACCGTCGTCTGCTACAAGACCGACTTCAGGGCGGACCCGTACCTGGCCACCCACCCCACCATGGCGACCACCGACTTCCGACAACCCCCGGGCGCCGACCCCGAATCCTCCCTGACCGGCGTCCTGTACGAGGGCTTTCCCACCGATGCCCCCTATGTCGTGTACGGCGCGGATCACTGGGTCTTCGCCGGTACGGGAGTGAGGCGCGGCGACTCCTTCGCCCATCTCGTCGGAGTGGAGTACGACCGCGTCACCCCGGGCGCGCCGACGCCGACCCCCGGGCCCGCGCCGATCGAGATCGTCGCCCACTCGCCGCTCGTCTGCAACGGCCGGAAGAGCCACTCCGACTCCGCGTACTACACCGTGCCCAGCGGCGCGGGCGTCTTCGCCACCGGGACGATGCGGTGGGTGGAGGGGCTGATGGCGGGGACGCGGGAGAACGGGCGCAACCACGGTATGGACGCGCGGACCGGCGCGTTCGTCACCCGTACCACCGAGAACGTGCTCCGCGCCTTCGCCGAGGGCCCGGCGGCACGGACGAAGCCCCGGCCGAGGGACAACGTACGAACGGTGTACGCGGTAAGCACTCCGTGAGCACCCGGACAGCACCCGGACAGCACCCGGACAGCACCCGGACAGCACCCGGACAGCACCCGGACAGCACCGGGCAACACCCGGACAAGTGGCCGTGCGGCCAACGGAAATTTACATACAGGCACCCGCCGGACACCGGTCAATCAACAGCCGAAGCAACCCGCCGCCGACCAGCCTCCGGTCCGCCGCCAATCCGTTCCCAATCCGGACAGGGCCTCCAGCCGCCCCAGGCTCGTCCATTAGGCTCGGCCCCATGGCCGACGCACCGTACAAGCTGATCCTCCTCCGCCACGGCGAGAGCGAATGGAACGCGAAGAACCTGTTCACCGGCTGGGTGGACGTCAATCTCACCGACAAGGGCGAGAAGGAGGCAGTCCGCGGCGGTGAGCTGCTCAAGGACGCCGGCCTGCTGCCCGACGTACTGCACACCTCCCTCCAGCGGCGCGCCATCCGCACCGCGCAGCTCGCGCTGGAGGCCGCGGACCGTCACTGGATCCCGGTCCACCGCTCCTGGCGGCTGAACGAGCGCCACTACGGCGCGCTCCAGGGCAAGGACAAGGCGCAGACGCTCGCCGAGTTCGGCGAGGAGCAGTTCATGCTGTGGCGCCGCTCGTACGACACGCCGCCGCCCGCGCTTGAGGACGGTACGGAGTTCTCGCAGAGCGACGACCCCCGCTACGCCTCGATCCCGAGCGAGCTGCGTCCGCGCACCGAGTGCCTCAAGGACGTCGTCGAACGGATGCTGCCGTACTGGTACGACGCGATCGTCCCGGACCTGCTGACCGGCCGTACGGTCCTGATCGCCGCCCACGGCAACAGTCTGCGCGCCCTGGTCAAGCACCTCGACGGCATCTCCGACGCCGACATCGCGTCCCTGAACATCCCCACCGGCATCCCCCTCGTCTACGACCTCGACTCCGACTTCCACCCCCTGACCCCCGGCGGCACCTACCTCGACCCGGACGCGGCGGCAGCGGCCATCGAGGCCGTAAAGAACCAGGGCAAGAAGAAGTAACGTCCACGGCGCTTCAGCGCTTCCGGCCGGGCCCCATGTGCGTTTGGGGCCCGGCGTTGTGTTACTCCGTACCGCGGCCGATCACGAGAACTTGTACCCCGCGAATTCGGTGACCGGTACGTATCCGAGGCGCTGGTAAAGGGCGTTGCTGGTGGGGTTGGCCGGGTCCGCGAACAGTACGACGTCCGTCGCGCCCGAGGTCAGCGCGGCCCTGCTCACCTCGGCCGTCACGGCGCCCGCGTAGCCGCGGCCCCGGAGGTGGGACGGGGTGTAGACGGGGTCCACCCGGACCATGCCGCCGACCATCGAGGTCGTGGCCGCCATGGAGACGGGAGTGCCGTCCGGTGTCTCCCAGAACGTGAAGTGTCTGTCGCCGAAACGCGAGTCGGCCCAGGAACCGGCGTCGATCAAGTCGAGGGAAGGCTGTTCCCCGACGTCGACGCAGAACTCACGGCACCAGCGCACGACTTGCTCATGGTCCGGCTCGTCGGCGACGCGCCCCCGGCCCTCGGCGAGCGGCTCCGGTGGGGTGAGCGTGCCAAGACGGTAGAGACGGGCCCGCCAGTTGGGTTCCGACACCGCGCCGGTGTGCCGCTGCCATGCCTCGGCGAAAGCGGTGGCGGTGTCGTGGTCCGAGAGGACGCCGGGGAGGGGGTGGCCGAGGCCGGCCAGGTGAGCGGCGAGGGCATCGGCCTGCTCGGGGGAGAGGGTGGTGAGGGTCAGGCGGCGGGACGGAAGCCGGTAAAAGATGGCGTGGACCTCGCCCCCTGACTCCAGCCGTCCGAAGAGGGTCGCTTCGGGGCCGTACGTGTCCGCCCCGTCGATTCGCAGTTTCTCGATCACCGTCAGCGGTGTGTTGTGCAGGGCGGGCCGTGAGCGCAGGAAGTCTCCGGCTCGGGCGAGAAAGTCGTCGATGTCTTCGGTGAGGTGCCAGCCATCCGGTCGCATGCCCCATGGTTTCCCATGCAGTAGGCCTGTGACCAGCGGTTTTCGCTGAGGCGAGGCGGCAGGTCCGCCCGCGCCGACGCCCATGCCCACACGCGCGCACAGGTCCCCGCACCCGCACACGGGTTACCCGTACCCGAACGCGTACGGGCACGCGAAAGGGCCCCGCCCGCATTACGCGGACAGGGCCCCTCGTCCTACCCATCTCTTTGCGCTCTTCCGTGCGCTCTTCTGTGCGTGCCGTACGCGGCTAGCCGCAGCCGCCGCCGCACTGGCACGAGCCGCCCGACTGGCAGCCGCAGCCGCAGCCCGAGCCGCAGCCGCATGCGCCGAGCATGGGCAGGTGGATGGCTCCGGCCGGGGCTTCCGGCCGGGGGTCGGTCGTAGGGGAATCGGCCATGGGATCCTCCTCAAAGGCGTGCGCGGATGACGCCTCTGCCCATTGCAAGCCCTCCCCGGCGGGCGTATCAACGGCGCATCTCCGGCGCATGCGCGCAAACACCGCCGTGCGCCCCTCCGCAACCTCCGCACGGACGACCGCTTCCGGACGGACGGGATGACCGTTTCTGCACGAGCGGACCGCTTCCGGACGCACGACCGCCTCCGAAAGCACGACCGCTTCCGGACGGACGACCGCCTCCGCAAGGAGGATGATCGTTTCCGCAAGGCCGGCCACTTCCGCAAGCCCGACCCCGCACGCCCCGCCCGACCCGCACGCCCTGCCCGCCCCCCACGCCCCGCCCGTAACGCCCGTAACCCCCAGCCCTCCCCCTACGCCCCCTCCACCGGCGTCTCCGCCGGCTGGATCTCGTCCGCGTGCTCGCCCGTCACGAGATAGACCACCCGGTTCGCGACCGCCACCGCGTGGTCCGCGAAGCGCTCGTAGTAGCGGCCGAGCAGCGTCACATCGACCGCCGTCTCGATGCCGTGCTTCCACCGGTCGTCCATCAGGTGCTGGAACAGCGTCCGGTGCAGCAGGTCCATCTCGTCGTCGTCCTGTTCGAGCTGGAGCGCCAGATCGACATCCTTGGTGATGATGACCTCGGCCGTCTTCGCCATCAGACGCTGCGCGAGCTGTCCCATCTCCAGCAGCGTCGCGTGCAGGTCGTGCGGCACGGGCGAGGCGGGGAAGCGGAGGCGGGCCAGCTTGGCGACATGCTGCGCCAGGTCGCCCGAGCGCTCCAGGTCGGCGCTCATCCGCAGCGAGGTGACCACGATCCGCAGATCGGTCGCGACCGGCTGCTGCCGCGCCAGCAGCGCGATGGCCCTGGCCTCCAGGTCGTGCTGGAGGTCGTCGACCCGCTGGTCGGCGGCGATCACGCTCTCGGCGAGCTTGAGATCGGCGTCGAGCATGGCCGTGGTGGCACGGCCGATGGCGGAACCGACCAGCCGGGCCATCTCGACCAGGTCCTCGCCGATCGAATCCAGTTCCTCGTGGTACGCGTCCCGCATGGGGTTGTCCCTCTCTCGGTGGTTTTTCCCGGCTTCGCTTTGACCGGCTTCGCCTTGACCAGCTTTGCTTTGACCGGCTTCGCCTCGACGTTCCTCGGCTACCCTTCCCCGCCTCGGTGTGCCTCGGCGTTTCGTGGCGTCCGGACGCCCCCGCCCGTATGCCCCCGGCCATGGCCAGGGGCCGCCGAGCCGGGACTGTGACCGGAAGCCGCGGCCCCCACGGTCCCACGCTCCGGCCGGAACGCGTCGGGCGCCTCCCCCGCAAATGAACCGGCACTATCCCCTCCATGAACTCTGGGCGACGAGTGTCGGAGGAGACACCCGGACGGCTGGGAGAGTGTCCTGGGGCCCGCATACGCTGGTCGCATGGACGTGAACGCGGCGGTCGCCGCATTGGCAGCGATCGCCGGTGTCTGCACCGGCGTGATCGCCATGCTGGCGTTTCGCTGGAGCGAACGCGACCAGACACGGCCCACCCGTACGTCCCTGCACACCGACGCCGTGCTGCCTCCCGGCGTGGACACCGTGCTCTCCGTACTGCGCTCCTCCGCGGTCGTCCTCGACGAGAGCGACTCCGTGGTCAAGGCCAGCTCCGCGGCGTATGCGCTGGGCCTGGTCAGGGGCGGCAAGCTCGCCGTCGAGCCGATGCTGCACATGGCGCGCGACACCCGGCGGGACGGCGAGATAAGGCAAGTGGAGCTGGACCTTCCGAGGCGCGGTACGGGCCGGGGCGAGGCGCTCGCGGTCTCCGCCCGGGTGGCCCCGCTCGGCTCCCGGCTGGTGCTGCTTCTGGTCGAGGACCTCACCGAGGCCCGTCGTATCGAAGCCGTACGACGGGATTTCGTGGCGAATGTCAGCCACGAGCTGAAGACCCCCACCGGGGCGTTGTCGCTGCTCTCCGAGGCTGTCATGGACGCCTCCGACGACCCCGAGGCGGTCACCCGCTTCGCCGGGCGGATGCAGATCGAGGCGACCCGGCTCACCAATCTCGTACAGGAGCTGATCGACCTCTCCCGGGTGCAGAACGACGACCCGCTGGAGGACGCCGAGCCCGTACGTGTGGACGAACTCGTCGCCGAGGCCATCGACCGGTCCCGGCACGCGGCCTCCACCAAACAGATCACCATGGCGGCGGGCGGCACCGTCCACCTCCATGTGTGGGGCAATCGCGGCCAGCTCGCCGCGGCCCTCGGCAATCTCGTCGAGAACGCCGTCAACTACTCTCCGGCCCGCACGCGCGTCGGTATCGCCGCGCACCGCGTCTCCGCCACCGGCGGGGACCTGATCGAGATAGCCGTGACCGATCAGGGCATAGGCATCTCGGAGAAGGACCGGGAGCGGATCTTCGAACGGTTCTACCGTGTCGACCCGGCCCGCTCCCGGGCAACCGGTGGTACGGGGCTCGGCCTCGCCATCGTCAAACATGTGGCCGCCTCGCACGGCGGGGAGGTCACCGTATGGAGCTCGGAGGGCCAGGGCTCCACCTTCACCCTGCGGCTGCCCGAGGCGGGAGCCGTACGGGACCGGAGGCGGTCCACCGGCCCGGACGAAGACGACCGGTCTCCGGAAGACGACCTGTCTCCGTACGACAGAGACAGCGACCGAGACAAAGACACCGATACCGACAGCGACCCCAGCCTTGAGCTGGCTGATCCCCCGACCGTGATTCCTGCCCCGGAGGTCCTTCCGTGACCCGAGTGCTCGTCGTCGAGGATGAGGAATCCTTCAGCGACGCCCTTTCCTACATGCTCCGCAAGGAAGGCTTCGAGGTCGCGATCGCGACCACCGGGCCCGCGGGGCTCGACGAGTTCGAACGCAACGGCGCCGACCTCGTCCTGCTCGACCTGATGCTGCCCGGCCTGCCGGGCACCGAGGTCTGCCGCCAGCTCCGCGGCAGATCCAATGTCCCGGTGATCATGGTCACCGCCAAGGACAGCGAGATCGACAAGGTCGTCGGCCTGGAAATAGGGGCCGACGATTACGTGACCAAGCCCTTCTCCTCGCGGGAACTGGTCGCCCGTATCCGCGCGGTGCTGCGCCGCAGGGGCGAGCCGGAGGAGGTCACGCCGGCCGCGCTGGAGGCGGGCCCGGTCCGGATGGATGTGGACCGGCATGTGGTGACGGTCTCCGGCGGCAAGGTCGATCTGCCGCTCAAGGAGTTCGACCTGCTGGAGATGCTGCTGCGCAACGCGGGCCGTGTGCTGACCCGGATGCAGCTCATCGACCGGGTCTGGGGCGCGGACTATGTCGGCGACACCAAGACCCTCGATGTCCACGTCAAGCGGCTGCGCGCGAAGATCGAGCCGGATCCGGGCGCGCCGCGGTATCTGGTGACGGTGCGGGGCCTGGGCTACAAGTTCGAGCCGTAGACCGGCCCGGGCCGCGGCCCCGACCGGAGCGCGCCGTCGCGTACGGCGCGCGCCATCCCGTACGGCGCGTCGCCCGGACACGGCGACGCGCGTACCCGAGCGACGCGCGTATACGGCGTCGCCCGGAGCGCTCGGAAATCGGAGCGTTCGAAAAGCCGCAGCGCTGTGGCGCCCTGCCCGACTTCTTCCCGGGCGGGGCGCCACAGCGCTGTTGTACGTGGCGGTGTGTACGTGGTGTACGTGGCGGTGCTGTACGCGGTTGTTACGTGCGGCGTGCCTGGCGGGCGCTGTCCGGCGCTGCTCAGTGCCCGGTGGAGCCCGATCCGGACTCCACCGCGGACCCCGCCGGCGTTCCCGTCTCGCCGGCCTCGCCGGACTGGCTCCCCGACGGCGTGTCGGAGGGCGACCCGGAAGGCGAACCGGCCGGGGTGCCCGAAGGACCGCCGGACGGCGAGACCGAGGGCGACGGCGACGCGCTCGGGCCGACGTCCTTGTAATAGGTGTCGGACGGGAAGACGAACGCGCGCAGACCGATGTCGCCGGTCTCGCTGAAGCTGAAGACGACCCGCTGGGCGTCGCCGTTCTTCGCGGCCTCGCGCCCGTTCTCGATCACGGCGGAGGCATTGCCCTTGCCGCCGAGCTGTACGGAGCCGCCGGCCGGTACGGTCACCGGTCCCGACCCCTCGGCGGGCGAGAGCGTCACACTGGCGCTGGTGCCGGGCAGCTTGATCGCGTCGAGGGTCTGCGCGCTCCTGCCGTTGTTGAAGACCGTGCCGGTGACGACCGCGGGACCCTCCGCGTCGGCCGCCGGCTGGGTGATCACCGTGGCGTTCTGGATGGAGATGTCACCGACGGAGGTGGCGGCATTGTCCGGCTTGACGCCAAGCGTCTGCGCGTTGTTGCCGGCACCGCACGCGGTGAGCGGGGCAAGCGAGAACACGAGGGCGGAGGCGGCGAGGACGCCGCGTCGAAGGCTGCGGCTCACGGCGGCGGCAACTCCTAGGACGTACGGACGGAATGGGCAGGCAGGCGTTCAGCGGCCCTAGGCTACCGAGCCGTCACGGAGGCCCCGCACCCGACCCGCCTCCAGCCGCCCCGCCCGGCACGCAGCCCGTCACACAGCCCGGCACGGCACCGCTTCCGACCGGCTGCCGGCGGGCTCCCAGCGGGCTCACCGCGGCTTCCCCGCGGCCTCCCGGCGGCCTCCTGGCAACCGTCCAGAGGCCCGGATTCCGTATCCGATATCCCTCCCGATCCCGCCGTTTAGCGTGCCGTTCACATAATGCCGGTGATCAATTCCTCCGGGCGCCGTACATTCCCCCCGAATACCGTGCCGCGGGCCCGGCGTGATCAAATTCAGAATCTCTCGCACTTCGATCCGCCTTCGATCCGCACGAGTGATCGACATCCGAACGGACTACGGGAAGTTCGAGGCCTTAAATCCGGCAAATCGGGACGTTCATCCTCGTCCAGGGGTGTTGTGCGGGGTGTAACCGGCGCGTTTCCGTGCGCCCGCGCAGCCGCTCCGACCTGCGAATACCCTCTTCCGGAAGCCGTCCGCAGCACGTTCCCGGTGCCCTTGTCAAGCCCCGAGAACCGTCCTGACCTGCGAAAACGCCATTCAGAAGATGCCATTCTCGTGTTACCCTGGATAGCCACGGAAGGGGTACCTGTCACATGACGTTCAAGGTTGGCGACACCGTGGTCTATCCCCATCACGGGGCCGCGCTGATCGAGGCCATCGAAACTCGCCAGATCAAAGGCGTGGACAAGACCTACTTGGTGCTCAAGGTCGCCCAGGGCGACTTGACAGTGCGTGTACCGGCGGACAATGCGGAGTTCGTCGGCGTGCGCGATGTGGTCGGTCAGGACGGGCTGGACCGGGTCTTCGAGGTGCTCCGCGCACCGTACGCCGAAGAGCCGACGAACTGGTCCCGTCGTTACAAGGCAAATCTCGAGAAGCTCGCCTCCGGCGATGTCATCAAGGTCGCTGAAGTGGTGCGCGACCTCTGGCGCCGCGAGCGTGAGCGTGGACTCTCCGCAGGTGAGAAGCGCATGCTCGCCAAGGCGCGACAGATTCTTGTCAGCGAGCTGGCTCTCGCGGAGAACACGAACGAAGACAAGGCCGAGGCTCTGCTCGACGAGGTCCTCGCGTCCTGAACCCAGGATGTGACGCTGCTGTGCCCGCAGCGCCGCTCGCATGCCGTACGCGCATGCCGTCCCACGCAGTCGCAGTGAATGCCGTGGTGCCCGCTGACCAGCCTTGAGGGAAATGCTGTGTCGCCGGGCGCTGCGGCATGTCCGTACACCCGCAGTTCCCTTAAACCCGCAATGTCCGTACACCCGCACCTCGTACGACATCAGGTCCACGCACACCCTGTCCCACGCACACGCACACCTGCGGGGGCTTTACGCGCCGCACCGGGGACTTCACCGGGCCGCCGCCCGGGGAACGCGCCATGCCCGGGCGGACCCGCGGAGGCCGGGCCCGGGGCAGCCGGCGCGATCCGTCTCGACCGTGTGTCACGGAAGGGTCCGGTCAAGGCGTCGCGCCCGGCACGCTGTGGCCATACCCATGTCGGCCGAGGAAACAAACCTGCCGGAGTGCAACCGATGTCAGACGAAGCCCGCCCGCACCGCACCGCCGCCGTCATCCCCGCGGCAGGCCGGGGCGTACGGCTCGGCCCCGGAGCCCCCAAGGCGCTCCGCGCGCTGGGCGGCACACCGATGCTCATCCACGCCGTCCGCGCGATGGCCGCCTCGCGCGCCGTTTCGCTCGTCGTGGTGGTGGCCCCGCCCGACGGCGCCGCCGAGGTGAAGCACCTCCTCGACGAGCACGCCCTGCCCCAGCGCACCGACTATCTCGTCGTGCCCGGCGGCGAGACCCGCCAGGAATCCGTACGGCTCGGGATCGAGGCCCTGCCCGACTCGATCACCGCCGTACTCGTCCATGACGCGGCGCGCCCGCTCGTACCCGTCGACACCGTGGACGCCGTCGTCGAGGCGGTACGGGACGGAGCGCCGGCCGTGGTGCCCGCGCTGCCGCTCTCGGACACCGTCAAACAGGTCGAACCGCGCGAGAAGGGCGAGCCGGAACCGGTCGTCGCGACACCCGAGCGGGCGCTGCTGCGTGCCGTACAGACCCCGCAGGGCTTCGACCGAGCCACGCTCCAACGTGCGCACGAGACGGTGGCGGCGGTCGGCGAGGGCGCGACGGACTGCGCCGGTATGGTCGAGCGGCTCGGCGCGCCGGTGGTGGTCGTGCCAGGACACGAGGAGGCGTTCAAGGTGACCCGGCCGCTGGATCTGGTGCTGGCAGAGGCGGTTCTCGCGCGGAGGAGGGCGAACGATGGCTTCTGAGCAGACTTCGCAGACTTCGGGGGAGCAGGGCTCCATGGCCGAGCAGGTTTCCGAGGCCGAGCGGGCTTCCGTACCCGCCGCGCCTGTGCCCGTACCCGCCGCTCCCGTGCCCGCGACCGCGCCTGCGCCCGTGCCCGCCGTGCCCGTGCACCTGCCGCTCGTGGGCATCGGGACCGACATCCACGCCTTCGCGGAGGGCCGCCCGCTCTGGTGCGCCGGGCTGCTCTGGGAGGGCGAGGGCCCCGGTCTGGCCGGCCACTCCGACGCGGATGTCGTCGCCCACGCCGCCTGCAACGCGCTGTTCTCGGCCGCCGGTCTCGGCGACCTCGGCGCGCACTTCGGCACCGGCCGTCCGGAGTGGTCCGGCGCCTCCGGACTCACCCTACTTACGGAGGCGGCCAGAATCGTGCGCGGGGCGGGCTTCACGATCGGCAATGTCGCCGTGCAGGTCGTCGGTCTGAGGCCGAAGATCGGGAAGCGGAGGGACGAGGCGCAGAAGGTGCTCACCGAGGCCGTCGGCGCCCCGGTCGCGGTCTCCGCCGCCACCTCCGACGGGCTCGGCTTCACCGGCCGGGGGGAGGGGCTGGCCGCGATCGCGACGGCGCTGGTGGTTCGTACCGGCTGATCGAAATACCGGGCGTGGGACACGGGTTGAGAGAGCGTCAGCGGGATTCGTACAGCCGTAGTCTCAGCAGTTCCCGGATCCCTGTCCCGGCCCCTGTCCGGGCATCGGCAACACCGCCAGCACCGGCAACAGCGTCAGTACCGGCAGCACCGTAAGCATCGGCAACAGCGTCAGCATCAGGAACCTCAGGAAGCAGGAAGGCAGTCATGGCAGCCGCACTCTCCGAGAAGCTCAAGGAACTCCTCGACGGACCCGTCTTCGTCGACATCGCGACCGTCCAGCCCGACGGAAGCCCCCAGGTCTCGCCGGTCTGGGTGAAGCGCGACGGGGACGATCTGCTCGTCTCGACCACCGTCGGCCGCCGCAAGGAGCAGAACCTGCGCCGCGACCCCCGGGTGTCGGTCGTCGCACGGCCCGAGGACGCGCCGTACCTCTACGCGGAGATCCGCGGCTCCGCGACCCTGACCACCGAGGGCGGCCAGGAGCTGATCAACGAGCTGTCGCTCAAGTACACCGGCAAGCCGTACGCGGAGTTCAACCCGGCGTCCAAGGACGACGCCGAGCGGGTGGTCGTCCGTATCACCCCGCGCAAGATCGTCGGGCGTATCTGAACCGTCGGGCGTATACCGGAGCAGCCGTCGGGCGTATCCGAAGCGGTCGTCGGGCGTATCCGAGGCGGTCGGAGACCGGCCACCCGACCCGATCGGATCAAACGTCCCAAACGCCGCGAAATTCCACCGGAGACTTTGCCGGGCGGGTATGAACGTCACGCTTCTGTGTCCCCGTGGCCCAAAGGGTCGCGGGGCACTACCCCTGGCGCACTACCCTTGTCGCGTGACTATTCGGCTGTACGACACCGGCGCCCGGCAGATCCGTGATTTCATCCCGCTCACGCCGGGCTGTGTCTCGATCTACCTGTGTGGCGCCACCGTGCAGGCCGCCCCGCACATCGGGCACATCAGGTCGGGACTCAACTTCGATATCATGCGCCGCTGGTTCGACTACCGCGGCTACGACGTGACGTTCGTACGGAACGTCACGGACATCGACGACAAGATCATCACCAAGTCCGCCGCGCAGGGGCGCCCCTGGTGGTCCATCGGGTACGAGAACGAGCGCGCCTTCAACGCGGGCTACGACGTCCTCGGCTGCCTGCCGCCCAGCTACGAGCCCCGCGCCACCGGCCACATCACCGAGATGGTCGAGATGATGCGCGGCCTGATCGAGCGCGGCCACGCCTATGTGTCGGACGGCAACGTCTACTTCGACGTCCGGTCCTTCCCGCAGTACCTGGAACTGTCCAACCAGGACCTGGACGATCTGCGCCAGCCCTCCGGCGAGGGCGAGACCGGCAAGCGCGACCAGCGCGACTTCGCGATGTGGAAGGCCGCCAAGCCCGGCGAGCCGAGCTGGGAGACCCCCTGGGGACGCGGCCGGCCCGGCTGGCACCTGGAGTGCTCGGCGATGGCCCACAAGTACCTCGGCAGCGTCTTCGACATCCACGGCGGCGGGATCGACCTGATCTTCCCGCACCACGAGAACGAGATCGCGCAGGCCAAGGGGTACGGGGACGAGTTCGCGCGGTACTGGGTGCACAACGCCTGGGTCACCATGAGCGGCGAGAAGATGTCCAAGTCGCTCGGCAACTCCGTGCTCGTCTCCGAGATGGTCAAGCACTGGCGCCCCATCGTGCTGCGCTACTACCTCGGCACCCCGCACTACCGCTCGATGATCGAGTACAGCGAGGAGGCGCTGCGCGAGGCCGAGTCGGCGTTCGCACGGATCGAGGGATTCGTACAGCGCGTCGTGGAGAAGGCCGGAGGGGTCGTCGACCCCGCCGGTGAGGTGCCGCCCGCCTTCGCCGAGGCCATGGACGACGATCTCGGCGTACCGCAGGCGCTCGCGGTCGTCCACACCACTGTCCGGCAGGGCAACTCCGCGCTCGCCGCCGACGACAAGGAAGCGGCCGTCGCCCGGCTCGCCGAGGTACGGGCCATGCTCGGCGTCCTCGGCCTGGACCCGCTCGACCCGCACTGGGCCGGCGAGACCGACCGCGGCGAGGACCTGCACGGCGTCGTCGACACCCTCGTACGGCTCGTCCTGGAGCAGCGCGAGGCCGCGCGGACGCGCAAGGACTGGGGTACGGCGGACGCCATCCGGGACCAGCTCCAGCAGACCGGACTGGTCATCGAGGACAGTCCCACGGGCCCGCGCTGGACGCTGGGACCGCGCTGACCTGCACCGATGTGCCGCGCGGACGCTTGCAGGGCGTCCGGGCGGTACACGTGCGTACCGGCTGCGCGGCGGCGTACGTACACTCCGAAGCACGCTCCGAAGGGTTGCTCGGTTACCCGGAAGCGTCCCGAAGCACTTTCTGAAGCACCACTGAGGCAACGAAACAGGTAGGTCATGGCCGGGAACAGCCAGCGCAGGAACCGCCGCACGTCCAACAAGAAGGGCGCGCAGGTCGGCAGCGGTGGCAAGCGACGCCGCGGGCTCGAGGGCAAGGGCCCCACCCCGCCCGCGTCCGCCCGCAAGGGCCACGCCCAGAACCGCGCCGCCAACGCCAAGGCCCGGCAGACCGCACGGCGCCAGGTCGCCCGGCGCGGCGGCAAGGGCACCAGCGAGATGGTCGTCGGCCGCAACCCGGTCTTCGAGGCGCTGCGGGACGGCGTACCGGCGACCACGCTGTACGTCCAGCAGTTCATCGACAACGACGAGCGGGTCCGTGAGGCGCTCCAGCTCGCCGCCGACCGCGGCGGCATCAACCTCATGGAGGCGCCCAAGCCCGAGCTGGACCGGATGACGAACGGGCTGAACCACCAGGGCCTCGTCCTCCAGGTCCCGCCGTACGAATACGCCCACCCCGAGGACCTGGCGACGGCGGCGCTGGACGACGGCGAGGACCCGCTGATCGTCGCGCTCGACGGGGTCACCGACCCGCGCAACCTGGGTGCCGTCGTCCGCTCGGTCTCCGCCTTCGGCGGGCACGGCGTCGTCGTACCGGAGCGGCGCGCCGCCGGGATGTCCGCGGGCGCGTGGAAGTCCTCGGCCGGCACGGCGGCCCGTACGCCCGTCGCCCGCGCCACCAACCTCACCCGCGCCCTGGAGTCGTACCGCAAGGCCGGACTGGTGGTCGTCGGGCTGGCGGCGGACGGCGAGGCGGAGGTCGGCGATCTGGAGGCGCTCGGCGGTCCTGTGGTGATCGTGGTCGGCAGCGAGGGCCGGGGACTGTCGCGGCTGGTCGGGGAGACGTGCGACTTCCTGGTACGGATCCCGATGCCGGGCGGCGCCGAGTCGCTGAACGCGGGCGTCGCGGCGGGAGTGGTGCTGTACGAGGCGGCGCGCCGGCGGGCGTGAGGTGGAAGCGTCGGGTGCGGCCGGCCGGAGACGGGTTCCGGCAGGCCCGGGGCGGGGTCCGGCGGGCTCGGACGCGGCCGGGCCCGGGCTCGCGCCGACGGGGTAGATGATCTTGACGGGTCTCGGACATTTCCCGCGCGTCAAGGCAGTGTCCTAAACACAAGTCACTCGGTTAGATGAGTGTGGACACCAGAACGCCCAGGCCCGGGTTCGACGATCAGCCCCCGCTGAGCATGCTCAAGGTGGATTGCGATCCCGCGCAGGTCATCGTGAACCACGCCAGCTTCCGGGTGAAGCTCGCATCTTCCCAGCGCCCAAGCCCCGCACGCGCCCTGGCGGACACCGGGCGCTTCCCCGGCACGCCCCCGGGCACCGCCGGAGGAGGCACGGCGGGCAGAGGCGGTGGCGGCCGGGGCACCGGAGCGGGCGGCGGGGCCGGTGGCGGCGGTACCGGCGGCGCGGGCCGGCGCAGGGCGCCCGTCGTGTGGAGCGGCAAGTCGGCGCCGGGCGATCCGGGCGCCACCGGGCTCCTCCAGGCCGTACGGAACTCCGCCACGCCACCCGCGGGCTACCGCGACACGCACGAGGCACGGACCGTCCCGGGCGGCCGGCCCGGCGCACCCGGGCGGCCGGGTCCGGCAGGCGTCCCGGGCGTGTCGGGCGCGGGGATGTCCGGGGGTCCGGGCGTGTCGGGGGCGCCGGGACGGGCGTACGACTACGACGCGGGCGCCACGCAGGTCATCCCGCGGCTCGACCTCGACGGCGACGCCACGGTGGCGACCCCGGTGGTCGGCAGCCAGGGCCATGGGCGCGGCCGTGGCCCCGGTGCGGGTCCCGCCGCCCGTACGGGTGTGGGGCCGCTGCTGCCGCCCATGCGGCAGGCGGTCGGCGCGTACGACACGCCCGGCCCGGAGGCGGAGCCGGAATCGTATCCGGAGCCGTACCGCGAGCCGTATGCCGAAACCGGCACCGATGCCGACACCGGCGGGTACGAACTCGACGACCTGTACGACGAGAGGCACGACCACCGCTCGCGCGCCGGGCGGTACGGCGCCACCGGCACCCGGGCCGGTGACGGGGCAGGCGTCCGGCACGCCTACTACCCGGGCCGCCGCATGAACCTCGGCGTGGTGCTGCTCCCGCTCCGCGTCTTCCTCGGCTTCATCTCCATCTACGCCGGTATGGGCAAGCTCTGCGACCCCGTCTACTTCGACGGCGGCGAGCGCGGCTCCATGGTCACCTGGCTCTCCTCGCTGCACCCTTGGGCCCTCGCGGAACCCCTGCGGGACTTCGCGCTCTCGCACCCGGTCGGCGCGGGCCTCAGCGTCGCCTTCCTCCAGATCGTGGCCGGCGTACTGACCGTCCTCGGCCTCTGGCAGCGGGTCGCCGCCTGCTTCGGCGCGCTGCTGTCGGCGGCGCTGCTGCTGACCGTGAGCTGGCGGACCGTTCCGGCGTACGACGCGCCCGACATCATCTATCTGGCCGCCTGGTCCCCGCTGATCATCGCGGGGGCGCCGGTCTACTCCGTGGACGGGCGGCTCGCCGGTGAGGCCTGGCGTACGCTCGGGCCGCGCTCCGAGATCTGGGACCTGCGGCGCCGGGTCCTCCGCCGCGGCGGGCTCGTCGCGACCGTCGTCATCGGGCTGACGCTGCTGGTCGGTTCGGTGCTGGGCGGCGCCGTACGGTCCTCGGACATGGTGACCGTACCCGGCCCGAACGCCGACCCCGTCAATCAGCTTCCGGGCGAACCGCTGCCCCAGAAACCGGGCGAGGGCGGTCGCAGCGCCTCCGGCACGCCCAGCAGCGGCGGTACGACCGAAGGCCGGCCGTCCGAACCGTCCGCGACCCGGTCGGGCACCCCCGAGGCCCAGCGACCGGCGCAGGGCGGCGGCGGCTCCGTACCGGAGACGGGCGGTGCGACCAGCACCGGCCAGAGCCAGCAGCAACAGCCCAGCCAGACCCAGGGCACCGGCCGCCAGGCCCCGCAGACGGCCGAGCAGGCTCCGCCGCCGTCCAGCAGCCAGGGCGGCGGCCCGTCCACCACGGGCGGCGGCGCTGGCGACGGCAGTACGGGAGCGAGCAGCGGCGACGGCGGAGGATCGAGCACGGGCGGCTCGACGTCGGGCGGCGGCAACCACAACCCGATCGGGGGGCTGCTGGGCTGAGGTTGGGGCGGGGGTACGGGCGCTGGGGTACGGGGCGGGGCCGGAGCGGTCCCCGTCCCCCGCCCGTAACTGCGCTTCGTACCGTACGAGTGGCCCGGGCCGGGTCCGGACAGTGTGTTCCGGGCCCGGCCCGGCTCGGTCTCAGTGCTTGCCCGAGGCCAGTTCCTTGGCCGCTTCCGTCAGGTCCTTCGCCGTGTCGATGGCGCGCCAGTACGCCCCCTGCGGCAGCGGAAAGCCCGCCAGGCTGCGCTCGCGCGCCAGCCGTGGGAACGTCGTCCGCTCGTGGTCACCGCGCTCGGGCAGCAGCTCCGCGAAGCGTGAAGAGAACACATACACACCGGCGTTGATCAGATAAGGCGACGGTGGCGCCTCGATGAAGTCCAGGACATGGCCGAACTCGTCTGTCTCGACGGCGCCCCATGGAATCCGGGGACGGGCGAGGGCGAGTGTCGCCGTCGCGTCGCGCTCCGCGTGGAACGCGGCCATTTCGCGCAGCGAAAAACGTGTCCAGATGTCGCCATTTGTGGCGTACCACGGCTGCTGCGGGGCAGGAAGCCTGGCAGCGGCGTACTTGAGCCCCCCGCCGCGCCCCAGGGGCTCGGGCTCCACCACGGTCGTGACGTGCAGCGGCAGATCCGCCGACTCCAGCCAGTCCTGGAGGACTTCGGCGAGATGGCCGCACGAGACGACGGCATCGGTCACGCCCTCGGCGGCGAGCCAGGCAAGCTGATGGCCGATGATCGGGGTCCCCGTGCCGGGGATCTCGACCATCGGCTTGGGACGGTCGTCGGTGTACGGGCGCAGCCGCGACCCCTGGCCGCCCGCGAGGACCACGGCCTGCGTCGGAAACGTATGCATGCCGTGAACGATAGGCGGGCCGGCATGGCGGGCGAGCCCCCGGTCGGTTTCCCGCAGGCCGGTCAGCTTCCCGCGGCCTGCTGCGAGACGCCGTACGCGAAGGAGGTGTCGCACACGGGACGCGAGAACGACTGCGCGCGGGTGGGTCCGTACACCGCCACGGCCGCACGGCCCAGGGCCCGCGCGATCGACATGCAGTGCCTGGCGAGGGACGGACGCTCCTCGACCTGCCGCTGAAGGTGCGTCAGGGCGATGCCCGGATCCTTCTCCTGAAGTTCCACAAGGAGCTGTTCGCGCAGAATATCCTGGGGCGTACGGGACTTGGCCCGTACCGAAGCGGTGTCCGAGGACGCGGTCAGGACCTGCGACTCGGCTGTGCCGGCCGCCCACGGGACGCGGGCGACCGCGAGAGTCCCGGAGAGCACCAGGACGACGGGCAGTACGAGAGCGAGAGTTCGGCCGATACGGCGGGCTGAGTGGGTCACGCAGGCGAGCGTAGCGGCCAGTGATGATTTGGCGACATTTAGTCACTCTCCCGAGGGATGGTTCGAGCGTTCTTTTCGAATCGCGGGTTGACGGCGCTGTCCGAAAAGGCCAGTGTGCCGGGGTATTTGTCGACACACGTAAACGGCCCCGCACCGAAGTGCGGGGCCGTACAAACGAATTCGGACGAGACCTCGGAGTGGCGTCCCCCGGAGACGGTCCGCCGGGAGGCGAGGTCCTCCGGGGAGGCCCGGCCGGCGAGCCGGTCCTGGCGGCGGCCGACTCAGTCGGTACGGTGGCCGACTCAGTCGGTCAGACGCTCACCCGTCGAGGTCGAGAAGACGTGCGTCTCGCCCGCGCGCGGTACGACATGCAGCTTGGCGCCCTTCTCCGGCACCGCACGCCCGTTGACGCGGACCACGATGTCCTTCCGCTCGCTGCCGAGGTCGGCGGTGCCGTACACGTAACCGTCGGCGCCCAGCTCCTCGACGACATTGACGGTCACGGCCAGACCGGCCGGCGCGTCCTTGGAGAGCGCGCCCGCGGCGCCGCTCGCCTCCGCGAGATCGAAGTGCTCGGGGCGGACACCGACCGTCACGGTCTTGTCGCCCTTGGCCGAGGCGGCGGCGAGGGCCTCGCGCGACACCGGCACCACGCTGTTGCCGAACTTCACACCGCCGTCGGTGATCGGCACCTCGACCAGGTTCATGGCCGGGGAGCCGATGAAGCCGGCGACGAAGAGGTTGCTCGGCCGGTCGTACATGTTGCGCGGCGAGTCCACCTGCTGGAGGAGCCCGTCCTTGAGGACCGCCACCCGGTCACCCATGGTCATGGCCTCGACCTGGTCGTGGGTCACGTACACCGTGGTGATGCCGAGGCGGCGCTGGAGCGACGCGATCTGCGTACGGGTCGAGACGCGGAGCTTGGCGTCGAGGTTCGACAGCGGCTCGTCCATGAGGAACACCTGCGGCTCACGCACGATGGCGCGCCCCATCGCGACACGCTGCCGCTGACCACCGGAGAGCGCCTTCGGCTTGCGGTCCAGGTACTCCGTGAGGTCGAGGATCTTCGCGGCCTCCTCGACCTTCTTCCGGATCTCCGCCTTGTTCACGCCGGCGATCTTGAGCGCGAAGCCCATGTTGTCGGCGACGGACATGTGCGGGTAGAGCGCGTAGTTCTGGAACACCATGGCGATGTCCCGGTCCTTCGGCGGCAGGTGCGTGACATCGCGGTCACCGATACGGATGGCCCCGGCGTTGACGTCCTCAAGACCCGCGAGCATCCGCAGGGAGGTCGACTTGCCGCAGCCGGAAGGACCGACGAGTACGAGGAACTCGCCGTCCGCGATCTCGATCTCAAGCTGATCGACGGCGGGCTTGGTGGAACCCGGGTAGACGCGGGTTGCCTTGTCGAACGAGACAGTTGCCATGACGCTGTGTCCCTCCACCGGCAGGAACGTGCCGGACGATCCGAGTAAAGGAATGGTTCTCCCGCCGCGAGGCGGAAGATGGGTCTAGTCCACCTGGGTGAACTGCGGGTGACGCTACCTGGCGTTTCCCGTTCTGTCAGCACTCCGGCGACAGGTAAATTCCTGGCCGACCGCGGATCGGGGGCCGCTACACTGCTGGCACACGCCTCCTTAGCTCAGTTGGCCAGAGCAACGCACTTGTAATGCGTAGGTCGTCGGTTCGAATCCGACAGGGGGCTCAGCCGGAGGCCAGGTCAGGGGAGGTTTCCTCCTCGGCCTGGCTCTCCTCCTCCGGCTCCTGCGTGAGCGATGCGTGAGCGGAGGTGCTGGGAGCCGCCTTCCGGGCACGGGGGACGGCCGCCGCCGCGCGCTCGGTCAGCTCCTCCTCGTACTCCTCGAACAGCTCCATGTACGTGTCGCTGGTCAGCGCGATGGTGGAGTGCCGGAGCTTCGCCTTCGCGTCATGAATGTCCCCGCCGCCGGCCTTCACGAGCGCTGCCGCCCCGTGCCGGAGGTCCCGGAGGTTGATCGGCGGAAGGTCCGCTGTCGCGACAATCTCGCGGAAGGCGTCACTGACCATCTCCGGGTGCAGCCAGGTCCCATCTTCCTGGGTGAAGATCTTCCCCGTATCGGACCACGGCAGGCGCTTCTCCTTCAGCGCGGCCCGCTCGGCGGCCTGGCGCTCGCGGTGCGCCTTCAGCACCTCCATCGTGCCCCGGTCCAGCTTCACGGCTGCCGCCGAGCCGTCCGTCTTCGGCTCGGTCTCGATCGGCGTCCACCCGTCCGTCACGATCTCCTTCGCCACCGCGATGGTCCGCGCCTCCCAGTTGACGTTCGCCCAGTCCTGCCCCACACCCTCACCACGGCGGAGTCCGTGGTGGGCGACGAGATGGAAGAAGGCATACAGCCTGTGCTCCTCGGCTGCGTCCAGGAACGCGCCGAGCTGCGCTGGCGTCCACACCATGACCGGCCCCGGCCGTTCCCCCGTCTCACGCCAGCGCGCCACCCGCTCGGCTGTCCAGAGCTGTCCCTTTGGCCGCTTGGCCGAGCCGAGTTCGACGTGGGCGGCGGGGTTGAAGGTGATGTACTGGCGGCTGATCGCGAAGTTCAAGGCTGTCCGCAGGGCTCGCCGGATGTCGTGCTTCGTCGCCGGGCCGGTGATCCGCCGGTAGGGCGGCATCTCCGCCAGCGCCGCCCGCTCGGCGGCCAGGCGCTCGCGCTCAGCCTTCGGCGGCCGGGACCGCTTCCCCCAGGTTGCCCGTGCCTGCTGCTCGCGGCGGGCCTCGTTCTCCGCGCGGATCACATCGTTACGGTCGTCGATCCCGTCGAAGAAAGCCTGGGCATGTCCGACGTTGAAGCGGTCGAGCCGGTGGTGGCCGACGCCTTCGCGCAGGTGGTAGTTCACGCGGGATCGGTACCCGTTGACGGTTGTCGCCCGCCGCGACTTCTTCTTGGCCTCCAGCCACTCGTCTAGGAGGTCGGCCACCGTCATCGTGGACGTCAACTTCTGCCCGGCTTGGAAGCGGCGCCGTGTCTCCTCAAGGTCAGGTATCGGCGCCTTCTTGTCGTTCGACACCACCTCCAGAAGGTCGCCGATGCGGACTTGGCCCTCAACGTCGTCCTTGTCGGGCAGTGCGAGAAGGGCGCGGACCTTGTCGAGGTCTTCTTGCGCGTCCTTCGCGGTGGCGTAGCCCGCCCGGGAAAAGCTGCGTCGCCCGCCACCCTCGCGTGGCGGCAGTTCCTGACGTAGCGCCCACGTGCCATGCCGCTTGCTCGACAACTGCGGGCATGCCTTGCCCAGTGGGTTGCCGTCGTCGCCGCGGCAATAGCAGCGGCGGTATGTCGAACCCTTCATGCGCTCTCCCAACATGGCGGTCGCCCGGGTGAGGACCTGACCCGCGGGCGACCGCCGTACACGGGCCGGGTCAGTGGGTGTCGGGCCGATCGGACCAGCGCTGCACCCACAGCCCATCGCCTGTGATTCTGGCGAGGTACTCGTTCATCTCCGTGATGAGCTGGGGGGTGGCGAAGCCCATGCGGATCATCCACACGAACCGGCCCTGCTCCTCCAGCGGCAGGCAGGTGGCCGCGGCGGGGAGCTTCGACGCAGGAACGATCCTCCACTGCACATCGGCCATGCCGAGCCCCTTGGGTGCCGAGTCGACCCGGCCGGGATCGCTCGGGTCCCACGCCTGCGCCCAGCGGTTCTCTACCCCGAGGATCTGCCGGTGGAAATCGTTGAGGTCTCGGCACAGCCCGGGATGGGCGTGCCCGTACCGGATGCGTACCGTGATGGCGGCATCCTGCTCGGTGAGGCGGCAGGCTCGGCCAGCGGAGATGTTCGCCCCAGGGCCTAGCGAGAAGGTGACGGAGGTCACCTCATTGAGCTTTTCGTTCATGGTCTTTCCCCCACCACGCCTACCGGTCCGCACACCTGTTCGATAGCGGCGCCGGAGTCATCTGTTCCGCCCCCCGGCGGGGGAACCATCATGCCCAAGAGGTAGTAAAAGCGCCAGGAGTTACAGGAAAGTAACTGTGTGTTAATCCGTGGCCTTGGGGTGGTTGCTCCACGCCCTCATCAGGTCGCGGACCCGCTCGCGGTCTGCCGGGCTCATCGCCTGGTAGTCGTGCACCATCGCGCGCGTCTCGTGATCATCGGCCCACACTGTGTCGAGCCCCAAGAACTGTGCGCCGGCGGCCTCCTTGATCAGGGTGGGCGGGAGCTTTAGGCCGGCCGCCAGAGCGCGCAGCTCGGGGGTCTGCGGAACGAGGATGGGGAGCCCCTTCTCAAGCCGGTCGACGACGCCGAACTTCCACAGAGGTCCGCTGGCCGGATTTTCGGGGTCGATGCAGCGCTCTGCCAACTTCCGCAGGCTCAGCCCCAGTTCCGCGCGACGGTTGCGCACGATATCGGACAAGTCAGTCCGGGACTGAGAGTCGGTCATAAGGCCCATCCTGTCACTCTTCTGCCATTGGGTGTCTGTCTCCCCCATAGTGCGCATGGCGTCACCGCCCAGGTCAGGGGCGGCCTCCTGTTTGACTCCATCGACAGATTGTCTATGCCGTCAGACGTAGCACGCTACCGGGTCGCACCCGGATGGCCGGAGGCCGCCATGCGTGGCTGAATACCTCCCCATGTTCTACGAGATAGACAATGCGTCTATCTCGTGAGACGGTTGTTCAACGAGACCGACAACTCGTCTTACGAGGTGAACATTGCGCAAGCCCATGTACCGGCTGGTAGACCCGGACCTTCTGCGTGTGCTCATGAGACGCACGGGGGATGGCCGCTCCGTCAGCATCCGAGATCTGGCCGACGCCGCCGACGTGCACCACAGCACCATCGGACTCCTCCTCACCGGAGTCCAGGAGTCCGTCCCTGGCGAGGTGGCGCAAGCGGTCGCCGACCGCATCGGCGTGGACCTGCCCGTCCTCTGGGAGTGCATCGGCCGGACCACGCGGAGCCGACGCCGTCAGGCGGTGTCGGCATGACGACCCCGCCGCTGCCGCTTTCCATCGCCGAGATCCTCGACCAGCCCGCGATGGTCCCGCTCTGGCCGACCGTCGGTCGGGCCCTCGGCATCTCCGCGTCGACCACGTACCAGCTCGCGGCCGAAGACCGGATGCCTTTCGAGGTCGTACGCCTGGGGCGCCGCCTTTCCGTGCGGCACGTCGACCTTCTGGCCTATCTGCACCTTCGCGAAAACAGCGAAGCCGACGCGGCGGCAACCGCGACGGCTTCGGACGAGCACAGCAACGAATCCACTGCGAAGAAGACTGGTGAGCACTCGTGACGACAACGGTACCGCCCGCCGCCGACAGCCGACAGCCGGTCCCCGGCCAGTCCCTGAGTCTCGTGCTCGACGCCGAGATCACGACCGACAGCGACACCGGGCTGCCCATGCTCGTCGCTTCCACCAGCCACAACCAGCACGACATCCGAGAGATCACCCCCGCCCAGCTCCGCGCCAAGACCGCCGAGCTGCGCGCCCAGCTCGACGCGTTCGACGCGCTCGCGGACCGGTACGAGTTCGCTGCGCTCGTCGCCGAGCACGGCTTCACCGTTCAGGAGCTGGACACCTCACTCCTCGGCGAGGACCTGCGGCGCAAGTTCCTCGCCAACCTGTACGACTTCGCCGACGGCCGCACCATCCTCGCCGTACCCGCCGGGCAGGACACGGCCGAGCGACTGCGAGTCACCCGCATGCTCGTCGCTCACCTGGAGCGTGGGGAGCAGAGCGCATGACCCACACCACCGCCCCCAACCCGGCCGCCCTCGGCGCGGAGATCGCCAGCCACATCCTTGCCTCGGTGCCTGGCCTGGCCGGGCGGATCGACCAGGCGGAGTTCGCCGGGCTGACCGCTGACCTGCTGGTGAAGCACGGCCTCGTCCCGCCGCCGGCCATGGAGCAGCCCGTCCCGGACGCCGCGTGCACCGCGTACGACTGGTGCACGAAGACCGGCGCCCATGACCTGTGCTGGTCCAAGCTCACCGCACTGCCCAGCGTCGACGGCTACGGGGAACACACCCTCCCGGTCGGCCTTCACGCAGTGCCGGGCGAGGCCCCGCAGGTCGGGTTCCTCGACCTGGACCTCACCGCCGCCCAGGCCCGGCAGCGCGCCCGCGAGATCACCCGCCACATGGGTGAGGTGCTGCTCCTCGCCGATGTAGCGGAGGGTGTGGGCCCGCTGGAGCCCGACGCCGAGTGCTACAGCGTCCAGGCCGGAAACGCCGGGGGCAAGATCCTCAACGCGGAGCTGTACACCACTGACGAGGAGAACCCGGCGGACCGGGTGACCCGGATCGCTGTGTGGTCCTACCAGGGTGACGACGACCTGACGCCGGAACAGGCCGGTGAACTCGTCGAGAGCCTGGAGGACTTCCTCCCCGGGCTCCGGGCGCTCCGTGATCGTGCCGCCGAACTCAACGCCGCGCGAGGCCGCGCGTGAGCGAGACGACTACCACCGCGACGGCCGGGGTCCCCACCCCCGGCCGTCCGGCCGGGGGTGGCCGCATAGAAGGCGCCCTGTTCGTCGACCTTGATGGTCAGCGCGCCCGATACGAGTGCCTGCGTCCCGGCTGCCCGCACCGCCGCGAAGGCCCCGTCTTCTCCACTGACCTGGACGAGGACGGCGAGCCGATCGGCGTTGGCGGCGTCAAGGCCTTCATCGACGGCATCAAGACCCAGCACCTGACCCAGCACCACCACGGGGAGAACCGTTGACCGACGCGCAGCCCACACCAGACCTCCGGGCTTCCGCTCGCGAGCTGCACGACGCTGGCCTGTGCGTCCTGCCCATCAAGGCTGATGGCACCAAGAAGCCGGCCGTCAGCTGGCTTCAGTACAAGGTCGAGCGCAGCACGCCGGCCGAACATGACGCATGGTTCTCCGGCGACAAGGCCCGTGGCCTGGCCGTTGTCTACGGCGAGGTCAGCGGCGGCGTCGAGTTGCTGGAGTTCGAGGGCCTCGCCATCCGTGAGGGCCTGCTGGACGACGTCACGGAGATCATGGAGGCGTCGGGCCTCGGGGAGTCGTGGGCCGCCGTCCTGAACGGCTGGGTGACCGAGTCGCCCAGCGGCGGCCGTCACTACCGCGTCCGCCTTGATGGCGCTCCCGTCCCTCCGAACCGCAAGCTGGCCTCCAGGCTGGCGCGCGAGGACGAGTACACCCCCGAGGAACGGCAGCGGCTGGCCGAGAGGCCCAACAGCAAGATCGTCCGCGTCCTCATCGAGACGCGCGGCGAGGGCGGGTACGGGCTCGTCGAGCCGAGCAGCGGCACCGTGCACGCCACCGGGCGCCCGTACGTCCGTATCGCCGGATCACCAGCCACTGTCCCTGTCCTCGACCCGGACGTGATGGACGCGATCCGTGCCGTCTGCCGGATGCTCGATGACCTGCCCAAGGCGGAGACCCCGAAGACGGCGCCGACTCGTGACCTGCCGCCGCTGCCCGACGGCGGCCTACGCCCGGGCGAGGAGTACGAGGCCCGCGCGGACTGGGCGGACATCCTGCGTGGCACCTTCCGGCCGATCATCACCCGGGGGAACACGACGTACTGGGGATGGGCCGACGGTGTCGGCGGCGTGAAGGCGACGACCGGGCGCGACCCCGAGCGGGACCGGCTGTACGTCTTCGCCACCGGCTCCGAGTTCCAGGCAGAGGTGCCGTACACCAAGTTCGGTGCCTACGCGCTCTTGCAGCACGGCAGCAACCACAAGGCCGCCGCCTCCGCCCTGCGCGCCCAGGGGTACGGCACGCCGCCGCCGCGCCGCCGCCTCTCCTCGGTCCCTGCCCAGCCGCAGCACTTCAGCGACGGCTCGACCGCGCTCGACGCTGAGCAGGCGCCCGAGCAGCATGACGGGTTCGAGGGCGGCCCCCAGCTGCGCGCCGTCTCGGCCCGCCCTGAGCTGGACATCACCAACGAGGCCGACGCCATCGACGGCGTCCTCGCGCTCATGGGCAACGGCAGCCTGCCTGATCTTTACAAGCGGTCCGGTGGCCCCTGCTGGGTGTACCGCGACGACAACGACGACCCCGTGGTCCAGCAGCTCGGCTCTGACAACCTCCGGGCCTACCTCGCCGACCACGTCAGCAGCTTCGTCGTGAAGCGCAACCCCGTCACCGAGGAGCTGGAAGAACATCGCGAACTCCTCATGCCCAAGAGCTGCGCCACGGTCCTCGGCCGGAAGGACTGGCCGCTGCCCCTCCTTCGCGGGGTCGTCACATCACCCGTGATCCGGCCCGACGGCAGCCTGCTGGAGTCCCCAGGGTACGACCGGACAACCGGCCTCTACCTGGAACCTCGGGTGCCACTGCGCCGACTCCAGCCGCAGGTCACCAAGGAGAGCCTGGACCGGGCAAAGGACATCGTGCTCGGCCAGGTCTTGGCCGACTTCCCGTGGGTGGAACACAGCGACCGCGCCAACTTCCTGGGCGCGCTGCTCACCCCGATCGTGCGCGCGTACTTCCACGGGCCGACGCAGATGGTAGCCATCACAGCAACAGCGGCCGGCAGCGGCAAGACGCTGCTGAAGGACATCTTCAAACACTGCTACGGCACGGCAGATACGGCCTGGCCCGAGAACGACACCGAGCTGCGCAAGAGCATCACGACGCAGCTGTACGGCACCGGATCCCCCGTCGTCGTCTTCGACAATCTGCCGAACGGATTCGTCCTGAAGACGCCGATCCTGTCCGCCCTACTCACCGGCGAGCACTGGGGCGACCGCATCCTCGGGGCCACCGGCAAGGTGACCATGCGGAACGACCGGTTGTGGATCGCCACTGGGAACGCGCTCCGCACCGGAGGCGACAACCGCCGCCGAGTCCTGTGGGTCAGGCTCGACCCGGACTGCCCTGATCCTGACCAGCGGGACGGATTCCGCATCGGGGACCTTCGGCCGTGGCTCCGCGCCAACGCCTCCACTCTGGTCGCCGCGCTCGTCACCCTCGTACGGGCCTGGCTGGCTGCTGGGGCGCCCACCATCCGCGTCCGCAAAGGCGACTACAGCGAATGGGCCTCCATGATGGCCGGCCTGCTCCACTACCTCGGTGTCGATGGCTGGATGGCCAACGGCGCCGACGCCGGCAACCAGGACGACGAGCAGCAGGAGTGGGCGCTCTTCCTGGAGATGTGGCGTGAGACCTATGGCGCCGAGCCTCTGGCCACGGGGGCCGTCATCAAGGGACTGCCCAACCACGTCCCGCGTAAGGGCGACGAGCCGCCGAGTGCGAACCAGCTGGGCATCTGGTTGAAGGCCCGCCAGGGCCGCTACTTCGGCACTCACAAGGTCGTGATGGTCGTGGACAGCCACCGGAAGCAGAACCTGTGGCGCGTCGATGTCCATGCCGACCGAGGCACCGGACGGCACGAGTCATGACCGGCCGGGGCGCGGGGAGTGCGGGGGAGTCTGCGGGGACCTGCGCGGGGACTTCAGCAAGCCCCCGCAACCGGCCCGACCAGCACGAATGCGGGGACGCGGGGACTCGCGGGGGGCCCGGCGTATGCCCCGTATGGCGCGTGCGTCCCGCATGCATCGCGCATCACATGTGCCGCACGTCGTCTCACGCCAGTTCCGAAGCCCTCCGGCATCAAGGGATTTCCAGAGTCCCCGCAAGTCCCCGCATCCCCGCAAAACCCCTGACCAAAGCCCATGTGGAACCGCCCCGGAGTCCCCGCAGGACTCCCGCGAGGTCCCCGCACTCCCCGCAACAGCCCAGCAACCGATTCGAGGTGACCCATGTCCTTCACACCCCGCCCTTACCAGGTCGACGCCATCGAGGCGTTGCGCCAGGGCTGGACCACAGGGAAGAACCGGCTGGCAGTCGTGCTGCCGACTGGCGCCGGTAAGACCGTGGTTTTCTCCCACCTGGCACACCAGATGCTCGACTCCCTCAACGGCCGCCGCGTCCTCGTGATCGCCCACCGGGAGGAACTGATCTCGCAGGCCGCCGCGAAACTCCTGGCTGTCGACCCGCTGCTGAAGGTCGGCATCGTCAAAGCCCAGCACGATGACCACCACGATGCCGACGTGATCGTGGCAAGCATCCAGACCCTGGCCGTGGCCCGGCGGCGGGAGGCCATCCAGGACATCGGCCTGATCATCGTGGACGAGTGCCACCACGCAGCTGCCCGCACCTACATGGAAGTGCTCCAGCACTTCGGAGCCTGGGACGGCGTGCCGGTGGCCGGGTTCACCGCCACGATGACCCGGGTTGACGGTGGCCTCGCCGAGGTCTGGCAGGACGTCGTTTTCCGCCTCGACATCCTCGACATGATCAGCGACGGCTACCTGTGCGACGTTCGCGGCAAGGCCATCACCGTCGACACCCTCGACCTGAACAAGGTGAAGACCCGCGGCGGCGACCTGGTCGACGGGCAGCTCGGGAAGGCGCTGGAGGACTCCGGGGCACTGGACGCGATCGCCAAGGCGTACGTCGACCACGCCGCGGACCGGCCCGGTGTCGTCTTCACGCCGACCGTGGCGACCGCGCAGGCCGCCGCCGCCTCGCTGCGGGCGGTCGGCATCAAGGCGGCCCCGGTATGGGGCGACATGGGCCGGGAGGAGCGCCGGTCGACGCTCGCTCAGTACGAGGCGGGTGAGGTGCAGGTGCTCACCAACTGCATGGTGTTGACCGAGGGCTTCGACGCCCCGCACACGTCCTGCATCGTGGTCGCCCGACCTACCAAGTCCCCCGGCTTGTACGTGCAGATGGTCGGCCGCGGCCTGCGCCCGGCACCCGGGAAGCGTGACGCCCTGCTGCTCGACGTAATGGGCGCCGCGTCCCGCCACAAGTTGGCCTCCATGGTCGACCTCACCGAGCGGGAGATCGGCCAGGCCGAGGAGGGCAAGAGCCTACGGCAGGTCGCTGAGGAGCACGTGGCCAACGAGAAACGCCGCGCGCTCGCAGCCCGCATCGAGGCCGAGGAGATCAACCTGTTCGGGTCCTCGGCGATCCGCTGGCTCCGGACCGAGGACGGCACCTGGTTCATCCGGCTGACCGGCGCCATGTTCCTGTTCCTCGTCCGTGACCCCGGGACGCGGATGTACCGGATGCGCCGCTGGACGCAGGCGCACGGTGTGCACCCGCCGACGGACGACGTGGCCCGGCCGCTGCCAGAGGCCCTGGCGTGGCTGGAGCAGCAGGCCAAGGTGCTCGCCCCCGGGGCTTTCGTCGCGCGCGAGGCCCGGTGGCGGCGAAGCCAGCCCACCACGAAGCAGCTCGGTCTCTGCCGGCGGCTCGGCGTCACGGTGCCGCGCGCGAGCACTGCCGGGGACGTCGCCGATCTCATCGACCAGGACCGCGTTGGCCGCGTCCTCGGCCAGCTCATTCTTCCCGCCGCGTAAACGTCCGGGCCTGTCGCTACCAGGCCCGGACCTCCACCCATCACATCACGGAGGAACCTATGGACACCCAGCCCAACCCCACCCCGGCGCAGGAGCTCGGGCACGCCAGTGTCGCCGACACCACCGCGGCGTACGGCTCGCCGCTGACCCCCGAGATCGTCTCCACGATCCTGCGGGACCCGGACAACCCGCTCTACCCGTCCCGCATCTGCGTCTACTGCGACGACTGCGGCACCCAGTTCACCGGCGAGTACATGGTCTCGGAGGAGCAGACCAGCACCGAACGGCTGGAAGTCGCCCGCTCCCACATGCGCACCCAGGGCTGGCAGTGCAATGAGTTCGGCGACTACTGCCCCGAGCACAAGAGGACCGAGCCGACGGCGTGCGCGAAGTGCCGGACCGCCTTCGACCCCGCCGACGGCCGGTTCGACGGCCGTGCCCGGTACGCCGGGACGCCGTACTGCCGGCACTGCGTCGACCGGTGCTACGAGTCCACCGACGCCTTCCACGTGTGCGTCATCTGCCGCTGAAGCCGCACGGCCGCCCCGCAACTCGGCTGCGGGGCGGCCCACCATCCGTCACACCACTGCACCCGGGAGGATCAGCATGAAGCGCCACAACGCGGACAGCATCACCGACGACGCCCTGGACCAGTTGTACGAGAACGCCAACCGAGGCTGGCGACGAGGGGACAGGTGGAAGGCGAAGGCCGAGCAGCTCACCGCCGAGCGGGATCAAGCTGTGGCCGCCGCCCGGACCGCTGCTCTGGCTGATGCCGAGCGGCAGTTCCTGTCCTTGGCTTTGGACCTGGCCGCCGACACGATGGCCTCACGCGGCGACGAGTTCACCGCCGACGACGAGGCCGCGTTGGAGAAGCTGCGCCGATTGGCCGACGAGGCACAGCAGCCCGCGACCGGCAAGTGCACCACGTGCGGGCATCTGTCCTGCGGTGAGCGCACCCCGTGCAACGCGATCACTGGTGTCAGCGTGCTCACTGAGCACCGCTGCCCCTGCACCGGACATGATGCCGTCGGAGGGCATCCCGACACCCGGCCCGAGCAGCCCAGCACGGAGCAGCAGTGTGAGTGCGGGTGCGGACGCCCGGCTGTGCTTGTGTATGGCCGCTTCCTCGCACTGCCCGTGCCCGACGACGCCCGGCGCGAGCGGTACGCGGCGGCGATCACCGCGACCAGCGGGTGGGTCCTGGACGACGGACAGCACATGGCCGACGCGGTCATGGCCGTGGCGGACGCGGAGCTTGCCGACGTGACCGCCGAACGGGACGCTCTCCTCGCGGAACTCGACGGCCGTCACGACGAGGCTCGCGAGCGATGGATCCAGAAGCAACTCGACGAGACCGGCATCCGGTCCATGGACTTCCGCAACGGCGCCGAGATGGAACTCGAACCGGCCCGTGAACTCCTCGCGCACTGGGTCGCTGCCGCCCGCACGATGCTCGGCGACGCACCCAACTACACCGAGACCGTGGCCATGGACGTCAAGGTCGCCGAGTCCCCCGAGACATACACGCTGGTGGTGCAGCGGCACGCGCCTGGCGCGCTCACTCCACACGAGGCTCGGGCCAAGGCCGAAGCCGAGCTGGAGCGCGCCGAGGCCGCCATCGACCGTGCGCGGAAGCTCGCCACCCAATGGGCCGTGCTGCGCACCCTCGGTGGCGCCGCCACCGAGCTACGCGCCGCCCTCGACGCCTCGGCCGCCGACACCACCACGGAGCGCTGACCATGGCCCTGCCGTCCGGACGCGGCCCCCTCATCGCGTACCGCTCTACCGCCGGCACGTACACCGCCGTTGACACCGAGGCAGTCACGGACGACCGCGAACGCGCTGTCTGCCGGGCGCTCCTCACCCACGCGCTGAAGCTCCTCGATGAGCAGGAGAGCAAGGCGCCCAAGAAGACCCCCATCGGATTCGCCTGAACCACCACCAGCACCAGTACCGCCCCTGTTCAGCCCCAAGGAGTCCGATGAACACCTGCTTGATGTGCGAGCGGGACACCGTGGCCGGCTACCTGTGCGGCGGGTGCCGCCGGGCGACGGCCGCGCGTCTCGACCGGATGCCGAAGCTGTGGTCCGCGCTCGCCGCGTTCCTCCCGCCCGGCGGCCGGGCCACCACCCAGTACGGCCGCGCCCGCGCGGCCGAGGCGCCGCTGCCGGTCGCTGAGGAGCCGCTGAGCCTGCGCGGGCCCGGCGGCATGGTCGGGACCTTGGAGAGCTGGCGTGCGGCCCTGCACGCCGACCGGGGATGGGACGAGCCGGTGGTGTGCGTCGGGATCGGCGAACGCGTCACGGCCGCCGCCAGCGCCCTGTTGATGAGCATGGAGTGGGTCGCCACCGAGTGGCCGGCGGCCGGTGACATGGCGCGGGCCGTCAAGGAGCTGGAGCGGGCTGCCATGTCGGTGGTGGACGCTCCGGATCCGGCGAAGCGTCCGGTCCGGCTCGGGCCGTGCCCGGCCCTGGTGGAGGGC
Source organism: Streptomyces sp. GMY02 (assembly GCF_019056675.1). Lineage (NCBI taxonomy): Bacteria > Bacillati > Actinomycetota > Actinomycetes > Kitasatosporales > Streptomycetaceae > Streptomyces > Streptomyces sp. GMY02. Next base: position 4,746,614 of record NZ_CP077658.1, read on the forward strand.
GGGCAGCCGTGCGGTGCGGTGCTGCGGTACTTCCCGGGTGATGCGGATGTGCGGTGCCGGTGGTGCCGGTCGTCGTGGCCGGTCACCTTGGAGGCGTTGGCCCGGGTGAAGGGGTGGATGGACGAGGACGCGAAGGAAGCTACTGAGGAGTCTTCGGAAGACGCTGCTTCGGCCGCGCCGGAAGCTCATCCGTCTCATGCGTGAGCCAGAGCAGGAACGCGTTGATGTGGGTGTTCATGTCGGAGCCCACCTCGGCGACGGCAGCCTTCGCTCGCTCGTACACCTCGGGCTCGGGGCGGTACGTGCGCGCCCTCTTCTTGTGGACTCCTGCTGGCATGCGGGAATCGTCCCACAGTGGATTGCCACGGTCCAGGGAAGACGCTACGTTAGTGGAGTGCCACTCGGGAGTTGCTCCACCAACTCCCTTGACGCAGAACGGCCGTGGCGCGGGGCTCCACCCCCACACCACGGCCTGACCTAAGCCCGGCAAGCCGGGCGTACACCTTGATCTCACCAAGGAGTCGGCTGACATGGATCTTTCCATGCCCGCGCGCACCGCCGCGCCCCCGCCCGACCGGCGTCTGATCGCCGTCGGCAGCATCACCCGCCGCAGCGGCCGTACCACGACCGTTCGCGCCACCGAGGCCGGCGTCACCGGCACGATCCGCCCGGCCGGCGGTGCCCGGTGAACGACACCCCCACCCCGGCTCCCACCACGCCCGGCGGCGAGGCCCGCGAGATCCTCCTCGACATCGCCGCCCGCCTCGCGAGCATCCGCCCGACCCATGCGTTCACTGACGGCCGCCGCATGGCGATGATCCTCACCGCGGTCACCAACCGGCGCGGCTACATGACCGACGCCGCCGACGAGTTGGAAGCCGAGGTCCTCCAGTACGCCCCGCCCGTCGACCGCGCCATCACCCGCGGGGAGTACGCGTTGATCCTCCGCCGCTCGGCCGGGGGTGACGACGAGTGAGCGACGGTACCGAGACCGGTCTGTCGCCGGTCCACGACCTGCTCGCCGCGATCGTGGACATGATCGACGTCCCCCGGCCCGAGGAGTACAGCGAGCAGCCCACCTACTACCGGCTCCTGGAGGCCCGCGCCTCCATGCTGCGCGGCTACCTCAACGCCATGGTTGAGAGGCGGCGCGAGCCGGCGCCGTACCACGCCGTAGGCATCCGCGAGATGACCGCCGACCTCCCCGTCACCTACCGCCCGTACACGCGCCCCGAGGACGGGGAGGGGACGTGCTGACGCTGTCCGTCACCCCCTCCCGGGTCGCCGCCGTCCTTCACCAGGCCGCGATCACGCTCGCTGCCGACGGCTGGGACCCGTACCTCCGGCCGATGATCGCCGCCGTGGACCGAGCGGCCGGCTTCACCAAGCCCGGCATCGACCCGGCCGCCGAGGAGACCACCCTCCAGGCGTGGGACACCCTCGGCGCTCACCTCGGAGAGCAGGCGGTCGAGGGGTGGGAGCGTGCGCCCGGACGCACCACGGCCGAGGTATGCACCGCGCTGCACGCCGCTGCCGGAGGTGGTACCCCGTGAGCACTCCTCCGCTGCCCGGGAAGGGCCTGTCCGTGAAGGTCGACGCCGAGCTGTATGACGACCTGGCCGTGATCATGAGCGCGGGTATGACCGGCGACCACGGAGGTATGACCGCCTCCGCCGCCGTGAAGCACGCGGTCTCACTCATCGCCGGTACGTACCGCAACGCCTGGGAGGCCGAGGTCTACCCGCCCGGTGTCGAGCCGCAGATCATCGCCTGCCAGGTCGCCCCGTACGACCCCGCTGTTCACGGTCATACCGGCCCTGACCAGCCCGGTCACACCGCCCCGGTCCCGGCCGCCGAGCCCGGCACCTGACCCGTCATACCGCCCGCGCACGCACGTCAGACCGCGAGGCGCGGGCGGTATGACCCGCACACCCCACGGAGAACCACCGTGCTCGCCTACGCCCTCGGCTGGGCCGTGACCGCCTACGTGGTCATACGCGCCCTCGCGCTCCTCACCCCGCCGGTCATACGCGCCCGGCTCGCCACCTGGGCGATCTACGCCGCGTCCCTCACGACCATCGCCAAGCTCCTCGGCTTCTGAAAGGCCCACCGTGTCCAACAGCCTGACCGCCGCCATCGACACCGCCGCCCGGCACACCATGGCCGCCCAGCCCCAGATCGCGCCTGCCCTCGACGTCAACGGCGGCGCCATGGGCGCGCTCATCGTCGGGATCATCATGTGCACGATCATCGTCGTGAAGTGGAAGAACAACGTCTACAAGGACGCTGAGAAGAAGGTCGTCATCACGACCGCCATCGCCGTCGCGCTGCTCGCCGGATCCGCGGGCGGGATCGTCGCGGACATCTTCGGCACCGTCCAGCAGGTAGGCGGCACTGTCGGCACCACCATCACCCAGACCGGCGTCGGCCGGTGAACCTCCGTCCCCTGGCGGAGCCCCTCCACGACGGCTCGTTGATCCTCGCGCTCAGGCTTACCGCCTGGGTCACCGAGCCGAAGTACCGGGACCTCCCCGACGACGCCCCGAAGAACGCCAAGCCCGAGCTGGACAAGCGGGCCCCGCTCAAACGGCTCGCCCTCCTCGGCGCCGGCGGCTACCTGATCCTCGCCTCCGACTACACCACCTACGCAGTCGCCGCCGGAACGGTCGCCTGGGTCACCGGGGCCTGGGCCATCGGCTACCGCGAACTCCTCGACGACCAGGACGAGGAGGGGCACGTCGACACCGTGACCCCCGAGCCCGAGAAGGGTTTCGCCGACACCGAGACCCCCGAGCCGGTGTCCACCGTGGTGGACACCCCTCCGCCGGACCCCCGCGCGGTCTTCGCCCGCTGGCTCATCCAGACCATCGGCCCACGCACCGGAATCCACCTCTACGAGCTGTACCCCGCCATGCGCCAACTCCCCGGCCACAAGGGGCACGACGACGCCCGGCTCCGGGCCGCCCTCACCACCCTCCGCATCACCATCACCCGCAGCCTCCGCGTCGGCGACGTAGAAGGCCGCTCCGGGGTCCGCCTCGCCGACCTCGCCCCCCTCCTCCCCCGCGACGGAGAGGAGCCCCTCTCCACGGATGGAGACGCAGGTCAGACCGCTGATTCTCCGGACGGAGAGCAGCCGGAGAGCCGTGGAGAGCACGCCGGAGAGCGGGTGGAGAGCGCATGATCCGCCGCCTCGTCACCCTCGCCGCCGAGCTGGCGTACTGCGCGCGCTGCGGCTGGTGGTACCCGCCCCACACCCACTGAACAGCGGCTGACGGCTGCCCGATCCGCCCGACACTACGGGCGGTGAGGGGAGCCGGGACAGCCCCGGACAGAGAGGACCAGATGACCGCCACCCGAAGCCACTGGACCTGGCACCTGAAATTTCCCCACCCCACCACCGGGGAGCCCTTCTCCGCCGGAGGCGAGACATACGCCGACGCCGACGCGACCGCAGCGTCGATCCTGCCGGGCATCGTCGCCGACACCGAGCAGCGGCTCGGCGTCAGCGGGATCGCCAACAGCGCCCTGAACTACAGCGCGCAGCGGACCCACTGACCCCGCACCAAGCCGACCGGTTCGCCTGCGCGGACCACACCTCAGAGAGGACGATAAGGACATGACGAACTGGACGATGGAAGCCCGGGTACGGATCGTGGCTGACTTGGAGGCGGCCAACCCCTACGGCCCGCCCCGCAAGTACCGAGCGGGGGAAGAGGTGGACATGCTCCTGGTCGGCCAGGAGGGTAAGCCGATGTCCGCCGCCATGTGGTGGTCCTCGATGGACATCGACAACGCGTACATCCTCCCCGGCGACAGCGCGGTCGTACTGGAGATGAAGGGCCCCGTCTGGATCAAGTGCGGCTCCTGCGGCAAGGGCGGCCGGATCGAGCGCGGCAGCGACCAGGTCGCCCGCGTTGACGTCGGAGGGCGCATCGCGAAGCGACGGGCGGAAGAGCGACGGGAGGCCGCCCGGCAGCTCGATCCCGACACGCTGCCGTCGGCTCCCGGCTGCGAGCACTGGCGCCGCGAGCACCGCGCGGATTTGTGTCCCCACCCCACCTGCGACCGCTGCCGGCATCTCGCCAAGCTGTAGCAACCCGGCCCCGCCGCCCTGCGCGGGAGTGCCAGAACGTTGACAACTTCGGCATTCCACCATCATTGCCCCGCACCCGACGAAACGATGGAGACATGACGACCAGGCTCTTCCCACTCGCCGATGTGCTCTCCGTCACCACGCGATGGACGCTCACCACGAACCCGTCGATAGCGATGGAGGCCGTGTGCGCCGTACTCGGGCACATGACGGGCCAGAGTGTCTACCTCCATCAGGCCCCGGACATCGCAGACGCATGCGTGCCCGAACTCATCGAACAGCATCCGTTCCTGGCCGACTTGGTCCTGCCGGATGACCGGTCCGATGCCGTGGTCATGGCGTGGCTGGCCAAGGCCGAGCGGGTGCATGGCACCGAGATCGAGGTGACCCCGATCAACGACTGGCGTTACCGCGACCCCATCGAGGACGCCGCCGACATGGCTGGCGTCGAACGGGTGTGGGTCGTACGACCCGACGAGCGGTAAGCCCTGCGTCGTACGCTGTTCTCATCCCATCCGCGCTGCTGGCTGCTGCGCTACTCGGGCCCGAGGCCCCGCCGACCGATCGCGGCGGGGCTTCGCGCATGACGGACACTGGCCGCGAAGGGCGGGGCGTAGCTCAGCAGCAGAGCGCCCGACTCATGACCGGTACAGACCCGGGTGCAATACCCGGCGCCCCGCCCCGGCCGTAGGCGACCATGGAGTCATGTACGTACCGCCCGGCCACCTCACCGCCCGCCAGACCGCCAACGCCCTCGGCATCACCCTCGGCGGCGTCCGCCAGCTCGTCCACCGAGGCCGACTCAAGCGCGCCGGCGGAACCGAACGGCACCCCCACTACGCCAGCAGCGACGTCACCGCCCTCATCGCCGCCCGGCACCCGATCCAACGCCCCTTGACGCGCAGGTCAGAGCCGTGTAACGATCTCCGTGCAGAGCTGTGCCCACAACCAGCCTGAACCGCAGACACCACGAAGGCCCCGAACCGGCAACGGACGGGGCCTTCGTTGTATCGTCACCGGGCCTCACACGGTGGCCTGACACGTCACGATCGTGTACCCCCCGCTGCTCGTGTTCTCCGCCACGACCATGTCATCAACCAGGATCTGACAGGTCAGATCGCCCGTGCTCCCGGTGTTCTGGGCCGACAGGTACAAGGACGTCCCCCGGACCGCAGTGAAGTCGAGCGGGGCGCCGTCCGTCGACACGAGCGGCACCGCCTTCCCCGCCGCCTGCGCCATCTGCCCCCGGCCATCCGTGAACGTCAGATCCGCGCCGTCCGCAGACCCCGTCAGCCGGTACTCCACCCGGCTCGACGCCGACACCTCCGTCAGCACTGCCGTCTCCTCGCTGCCGGCCGTGTCGCTTCCGTCGTTGCCCGCTACCCACACCCACACTGCGACCAGCACGGCGACCAGCCCCACCACCGCTACGCCCCGGCCTAACGTCCAACGCGGCCCTGCCTGTTGCTCCATCTCCAGTCCCCCCTCATTGAGTGGCCACAGCGTACGGACGGGAGGCTCACCATGCCCAGGCGCCGAGCCCGTACCGTCTGTTCCCGCCCCGGCTGCCCCCGGCTCACCGACCGCGGCCGCTGTGCCGACTGTCGACGCGAGGCAGAGCAGCGGCGGGGCAGCGCGAGGGACCGCGGCTACGGCGGCGAGCACGAGACCCGCTTCCGTCCCGGAGTCCTTGCCCGGGATCCCGTGTGCGTCCTGTGCGGTCAAGCGCCCAGCGTCCACGCCGACCACCACCCGCGCGACCGCCGCGCCCTGGCCGACGCCGGCCTCAACCCCAACGACCCTCAGTACGGGCGCGGGCTGTGCGGCTCGTGCCACAGCACGCATACAGCAGCCGAGCAGCCCGGAGGATGGAACACATGACCGGATGGGATGACAACGCGGGCTCCGAGACGCGGCCCATCGGTGACGTGCTCGACGGGCTCGGCATCCGGGCCACCGTCAACGAGGGCGAGCTGGTCGCCGGCGCTCTGGTCCTGCTCAAGGTGATCGACGAGGACGGGGACACTCGCCTCAGCCTGGCCCACTCCGATGGCCTGGGCTGGATCGAACGAGCCGGCATGCTGCGGGTCGCCGAGACCCTGGAGACCACCTCAACCCTGGGCCTGGCCGGCGACTGAGCGGCCCCAATGTCACCCAGGGTGACGCCCCCTGGGGGGTGACCCCTTCCCGGTGATCTTGGCCGGACCGCCGGGGAGGGCGCCGGCTGAATGTACGGGTCTGGGAGGCCCGCAGACCGGGCTCAGGCACCACGCACCGTAACCGCGCTCGGCTGCAACGGCCGGGCATCCGACGTGCCGCAACGGCACTGTGGGGGTGATCGGCATGGCCGGAATGGGCCCTGCCCCGAAGCCCAACGCTCGGAGGCGCAACGCCACCGTTGCGATGGTCGAACTGCCTGTTGCTGGGCGCGGCGGCGAGCCGCCGGCGTGGCCGCTGCTTGCCGACATCGCGTTGTCGACACAGCGCGACTCCGCGCAGCGCCTGGCCGACGATCTCGAACTGGCTCTCCAGGAACCGAACCTCAAGGGGCGTGCACGTACGACTGCGCAGCGGAAGGCGGATGCCGCCCGGCAGGAAGCCGCCATCCTTACTGCTCGGCTTGCGGCGCAGGAGCGTGTCGAGGGCGAGCTGTGGATTCAACTGTGGGCGCTGCCGCAGGCCGTTGAGTGGGAACGAGCCGGTTGGACCCGCGAAGTGGCCCAGTACGTGCGATGGAAGGCCAGGGCAGAGCAAGGCGACCTGGACGCGTCCAAGGAGGCCAGACAGCTCGCCGACCGGCTGGGGCTGTCGCCGCTGGCCATGCTGCGGCTGCGCTGGAGGGTAGCGGCGGACGAGGACGAAAGCTCCGCGCGCCCTCGGCGGCGGCCGGCGGCCAGTGGGCGGCGGCCGGACGATCCGCGGGCCGCCCTGCACGTGGTGGAGTGAGCCTGTGGGCGTCTTGATGGTCCCGGCGCCGGATGCCGAGCCGTGGCCGACGCTGGGGCCGCAGGTCTGTGACCTGATCGAGGAGCGGGCCGTGCACGGGCCGGGCGCGCTGCGCGGCCGGCCCTACGTCCTCGATCCGGAGAAGCGGGCGCTGATCTACCGGTGGTACGAGGTGTACCCGCAGGGGCACCCGCGGGCCGGGAAGCGACGCTTCAAGCGCGTTGGGCTCAGCGTACGAAAAGGCACGGCCAAAACAGAGTTGGCCGCGGCGGTGGCGTTCGCCGAGCTGCACCCGGACGGACCGGTGCGGTGCGATGGCTTCGACGCGGACGGCGAGCCGGTCGGCGTACCGGTGTCGGACCCGTACATCCCGATGGTGGCGTACACCGAGGAGCAGACCGAAGAACTGGCGTACGGCGCGCTGTATGTGATGGTGACCGAGGGCCCGGACACCGACCTGTTCGACCCCGGCCTGGACCGCATCATGCGGTGGGACGGCAGGGGTCGGGCTGTCGCGCTGGCGTCCTCACCCGACAGCCGCGACGGCGCGAGGACGACGTTCCAGCACTTCGACGAGACCCACCGGTTCACCCTGCCCCGGCACCGGGATGCTCACGGCACGATGCTGGCGAACATCCCGAAGATCATGCTGTTCGACCCGTGGAGCCTGGAGACCACGACCACGTACACGCCCGGCGAGGACAGCGTCGCGCAGGGAACGCACGAGTTCGCCGAGCTGGTCGCGGCGGGCAAGTCGAAGGACCGGACCCTGTTCTTCTTCCACCGCGAGGCCACCCCGCGGCCGGACGAGGACCTGGACGACGAGGCGACGATCCGGGCCGCGGTCCGGGAGGCGTCGGGGCCGTCCATCGCGGCCTGGCCGGACTTCGAAGGCCAGACCGACGCGATCGTCTCCCTGTACAACGCGCCGGACACGGACCGGTCGTACTGGGAGCGCGTGTGGCTCAACCGCCGTGTACAGGCGGGCCGTCAGGCGTTCTCGGTCGAGCGGTGGGCGGAGCTGGCCCGGCCTGATCAGCCTCTGTCGGCCAAGGGCGAGAAGATCACGGTCGGTTTCGACGGGGCCCAGTTCCGGGACGCCACTGCGCTCGTCGCGACGGACCTGGCGACCGGCTTCCAGTGGCCGTTGGGCATCTGGGAGTGCCCGCCGGGGGCCAACGATCCGGGCGGGCCGGGCTGGAAGTGCCCCGAGGACGAGGTCGACGCCGTCCTCAGGGAGGCGTTCCGCACGTGGGACGTGGTCCGCCTGTACGCCGATCCGCCGTACTGGGAGGGAATGATCAGCCTGTGGAAGGGCCGGTGGGGCGACAAGCGCGTCATTGAGTGGTGGACGAACCGGCTCAAGGCGATGGCGTACTCGCTGAAGGCTTACCAGGGCGCCATGCAGTCCGGTGCCCTCTCCCACTCCGGTGACCGCGCCCTGGCCCGGCACGTGGGAAACGCCCGCAAGAAGGTCCTGAAGATGCTCGATGAGCAGGGCCAGCCCCTGTGGGTCATCGAGAAGGAACGGCACCAGTCGCCGCTGTCGATGGACGGCGCGATGGCCGGATGCCTCTCCTGGGAGGCATACCGGGACGCGATCGCCGCAGGCCTGAACAAGCCGAAGAAGAAGGCCGCGATGGTCGTGATGTAGGGAGGGGGACGGCCAGTGAACATGGAGGACCTGACCGAGGAGGACTGGGCAACGTACCTTTCCCGTACTCACGACCGTGAGCTGGGGGAACTCCAGAAGCTGAACGATCATTTCGAGGGTGAGCAGGAACTCTCGTACATGCACCCGGAGCTGCTGAAGGAGATCGGCGACCAGATCCGGCAGGTGGTCATCAACTGGCCCGAGCTGGTGGTCGAGGCGATCGAGGAGCGCCTCGATGTCGAGGGTTTCCGCTACGCCGACACGGACTCGGCTGATGACACGCTGTGGCGGATCTGGCAGGCGAACGGCATGGACGAGAAGTCGCAGCAGGCCCACACCGACGCCCTGGTGATGAAGCGCAGCTTTCTCGTTGTCGGGACCAACGCGAAGGCTGCTGATACGCCGCTGGTGACGGCGGAGTCGCCGCTCCAGATGTACGCCGATTTCGATCCGGCGACGCGGGAGATCCGGGCGGCGCTGAAGCGGTACAACGAGATCGATCCGCTGACCTCGGCGACCCGGGACCGGTACGCCACCCTGTACCGGCCCAACGCGACCGTGCACTTCAAGTCCGCCGGCCCGGGCACGTGGACGGTCATCGACCGGGATGACCACGGCTTGGGTGAGCCGCTGGTGGCGGTGCTGCCGAACCGGGGCCGTCTGCTGATCCCGGGCGGCAAGTCGGAGCTGAAGTCCGTGCTCCCGGTCTCGGACGCGGCGTGCAAGATCGCCACGGACATGATGGTCGGCGCCGAGTTCCACGCCCTGCCGCGCCGGGCCGCGTTCGGCTTCGACGAGGAAGACTTCGTTGACGTCAACGGCAAACAGCTCTCCGTGTGGTCCCGCCTGACCGGGCGGATCTGGTCGACGTCGAAGACCCGTAAGGAGGACGGCGCGGACGTCCTCCAGTTCCCTGCCGCGGACCTGAAGAACTTCCACGAGACGATCGAACTCCTCGCGCGCATCACGTCCTCGCTGGCCGCGCTCCCGCCGAACTACATGGGCCTGGTGGCCGATGACGCGGCGTCGGCGGATGCGATCCGCTCCCGAGAGACCCGTCTGATCAAGCGGTGCGAGCGCCGGCAGAAGCCGTTCGGCGGCGGGTACGAGCGGATGAACCGTCTGATCATGCGTCTGCTCGAAGGGGACTGGGATCCGCGGCTCCTGCGTCTGGAGACGATGTGGCGGGACCCGGCGACGCCGACGTTCGCGCAGAAGGCGGACGCCACGGTGAAGCTGGTGACTGCGGAGATCATCCCGCGCGAGCAGGCCCGTGAGGATCTCGGCTACACGGCCGGGCAGCGGGCCCGGATGCGGGAGATGGACCAGCGCGCCCTGGACCGGGCCATGGCCGGGGATCTCGCTGCCGACTACGGCCCGAAGCCCGAGCCGCCGGCCCCCGATCCGGCCCCTGTGCCCGCTGCGGCCTGAGTATGGAGGCCACCGAAGTGGCTCTGCGGCACTACCGGAGCCAGCAGCGGATCGTGCGGCGTGCCGCGGACCGCGTCCAGAGCTTGTGGCGCCAGCTCGACCCGCGCGACCTGGACGCGTCCTGGGCGGCCATCGCGCCTCTCCTCACGTCTGCTGTGGCCGACGGGCAGCGGGACGCGGCCGGCCAGGCCGACGGGTACGTGGCGGCTGTCCTCGCCGCAGACGGCGCCGACTCGGAGCCCGAGGGCACGGTCAGCCCTGCGGCTTTCGCCGGGACCGCAGCCGACGGGCGTCCCCTGCGGTCCCTGTTCTACGAGCCGCTCATCGATGTGAAGTGGAACCGGGCGCAAGGCGTGGCCGCCCGGGAGTCGCTGCTGTCGGGGCTGAACGCCCTGCTGAGAGCGGCAGCCACCGAGGCGGCCGACGCGGGCCGTACCGCTGCGGGGGCGTCGATCGCCGGGAACCGGACGATCCAGGGCTACATCCGGGTGGTGAACCCGCCCGCGTGTGCGCGGTGCATCATCCTCGCCGGGGTCGAGTACGGCTGGAACGCCGGTTTCCAGCGCCATCCGCGCTGTGACTGCGTCCACATGCCCGCCACCCTCATCGCCCGCGGGCGCCACCACCGCGGGGCGTTCAGTCCCAAGGCGTACTTCGACTCACTATCGGAGCGGGAACAGGCCCGGATCTTCACCCGGGATGGCGCCCAGGCCGTGCGGGACGGGGCGAGCCTCGCCAGCGTGGTCAACGCCCGGCGCGGCATGTACACGGCCGACGCCTACGGGCAGCGGGTGCGCGCCACCCGCGACAGCACGACCCGCCGCGGCGCCTTCTACCGGCAGGAACGCCAGCGCGCGATCCAGCGGGGCCTCATCCCGCGCTCCGGGCGCGGCTTCCGCCTCATGACCCCCCGGCTGCTGCCGGAGGAGATCTACCGACTCGCCGGCAGTCGCGCCGAGGCCATCGCCATGCTGCGGCGCTTCGGCTATCTGACCTGACCCCGGCGCAACGCCGACGGTCCCCACCTCCTGCAACGGGAGCACCAGTGAGCACACCACCCGACCCGACGAACCCGCCGGCCCCGGCTGCGGGCAACCCGCAGCCGCCGGCCGACCCGCCCACCCCGCCTACTCCTCCGGCGCCCCCGGCTTCACCGCCCGCCCCGGGCACCGACCCGGCAGGGCCCCCGGAGGGTGACCCGGCGCTCGGCCCGGCCGGGGAGAAGGCTCTGGCCGAATGGAAGAAGCGGGCCAAGGACGCCGAGCAGCAGAACAAGGACCAGGCGGCCCGGCTCAAGCAGTTCGAGGACCGCGACAAGACCGACGCGGAGCGCCAGGCGGACGCCCTCAAGGACGCACAGGCCCGGGCGGAGAGCGCGACCCGGCTGGCCGTGTCGGCGAAGGTCGAAGCGCTCGCCGCCGGCCGGTTCCAGGACCCCCTGGACGCGGTTGAGGCACTCAAGGACGGCTCGTACCTCACCGAGGCCGGGACGGTCGATCAGACCGCTATCCAGGCGGCCATCGACGACCTGCTGACCCGCAAGCCGCACTGGGCGGCGGCCGAGCCCGGCCCGCGGGTTCCGCGGCCGGACCCCTCGCAGGGGCCTCGCCCGGGCGGCACGCCCGGAGGCATCGACGAGCAGATCGCCGCAGCCAAGCAGAAGGGCGACTGGCGCACGGTCCTGTCCCTGGAAAACACCAAGCTCGGCACCGTCAAGAACTGATCACCTGGGCAGGCGCACGCCGTGCCCCGCACCCTAAGGAGCCCCCATGGCCGGGAGCATCACCGCCCTGGGCACGACGTACAACCTGCCCAACTACACCGGAGTTCTGCACCAACTCACCCCGGACGACACCCCGTTTTTCTCCGCGGTCGGCGGCCTGACCGGCGGCGGCCAGACCACCGCGAAGGAGTTCGAATGGCAGACCTTCGACCTTCGCTCCGCCGGTCAGAACACCGCCCTTGAGGGCCAGGACGCGCCCACCGACCAGGAGCGGGTCCGCGGGTCCGTCGACAACATCACGCAGATCCACCACGAGACCGTCGGCGTCTCGTACACCAAGCTGGCCGCGGTCGGTGCCCACTCCGGGCTGAACATCGAGGCGACCAACCCGGTCCGCAACGAACTGGACTGGCAGGTCGAGCAGATGCTCAAGCAGATGGTCCGGGACGTGGAGTGGTCCTTCATCAACGGCATCTACCAGAAGCCCTCTGACAACACCACGCCCCGCAAGACCCGTGGCATGGTCTCGGCCATCACCACCAACACAGCGAGCGCCGGAACCGCGCTCGGCTCCGCGGCGGGCGCCATCAGCACGGACGCGTTCACCCTGAACGCCCACGGCCTCGTCGCGAACGACCAGGTCACCCTGGACACCATCGCCAACCTGACCGGCATCAGCGCGGACACCCCGTACTTCGTGGTCGGCCCGACCACGAACACCTTCAAGCTGTCGCTGACCAAGGGCGGTACGGCCATCGACCTGGCCGGGGCCGACGGCACCGCGAACGTCACCAAGCTGGCCGCGGTCTCCAAGGCGGCCATCGACAGCCTGCTCCAGACCGTCTTCGACAACGGCGGAATCATGGAGTCCGAGACCGCCACCCTGGTTGTCGGTTCGACGTCCAAGCGGGGCGTCACCGACGCCTACGCCAACGCCTACGGCAAGTACACGGAGACCTCCCGCACCGTCGGCGGCGTCAACCTCCAGACGATCCAGACCGACTTCGGCGTCCTGAACATCATGCTCGACCGGCACATGCCGAGGCACAAGATCATGGTGGCCTCGCTGGAGGAGTGCACGCCGGTCTACCTGGAGACCCCGGGCAAGGGCCACTTCTTCGCCGAGCCGCTCGCCAAGACCGGCGCCAAGGAGCGCACCCAGCTCTACGGCGAGGTCGGCCTGAAGTACGGCAACGAGCGCAAGCACGGTCTGCTGACCGGCCTCGTCGCCAGCCTGTAAGGAAAGGGGGGCGTGGTGGCCCTGGCAACCCTGGACGACCTGGCCGACCGGCTCGGCCGCGACCTGACCGACGAGGAGCAGCGCCGCGCCACCGCCTGGCTCGACGACGCAACCGCCCTCATCCTCAAGCGGTTCCCCCAGTACGCGACCACACCGACGGCCATCTCCACGAAGGTCTGCTGCGCGATGGTGCTCCGGGTCCTGGGCAACCCGGAGGGCAAGCGGCAGGAGTCGATCGACGACTACTCGTACACCATCGACTCGTCCCGCTCACGGGGCGAGGTGTATCTGTCCGACGACGAGGTCGAGGAACTACGGCCGCCGAAGAAGACCGCGTTCAGCATCGTCCCCAGCGCCCCGTGCACTCCGGCGGCGACGTGATGGACGAGACCGTACTGACCCTGGGCCGGGCGGCAGCCGAGCGGCGGATGCACGACCAGGTCACCATCGCCTGGCCGGGCGAGGACGGATTCGACTGGGAGACCGGTACGGACACACGTGCCCCCGGCACCGTCCTCTACGAGGGCCGGGCCCGGATCAAGTCCGTGGCCCGGACCGGGGAAGAGGTCGAGGCGGGCGAGCAGAACGTGACGCTGCGGGAGTTCGTGGTGTCCGTGCCCTGGGCGACACCCCCGCCCACCCAGCGGATCGCCCCCGGCGCGGTCGTCACCGTGACCGTCTCACGGGACGCACGCTTCGTGGGCCTGACCCTCTGGGTCACCGGGGTCGAGTACGGGGACGCAGCCACGGCATGGCGGATCAGTGCGGAGGACCGGTCATGAGCGCAGACACCCGCGAACTCCACCAGCTCGCCAACGCCATGGCCTGGAACACGGGCGAGGCCGAGCGGCAGATGACGGGCATCGTCATGCGGGGCGCGCTGAACGTGAAGAACCAGTGGCGCGCCAACGCGCAGGCCAGCGCGGGCCGTCACGCCCGGCTCTACCCGTACAGCGTCTCCTACGACCCCCTGCCGATGCCCGGCGGTGCGTCGGCCGAGATCGGCCCCGACAAGGACAAGCCTCAGGGCGCGCTCGGCAACATCCTGGAATACGGGACCAGCCGCCAGGGCGGGCACAACGACGGCGGCCGGGCGCTGATCGCCGAACTGCCCCGCTTCGAGGCGCAGGTGGTGGCGCTGACCGTACGCCTGGGGCGGCTGTGACCACACCCCCGGACATCGGCCCCCACATCACCGCGGTGACCGAGGCCCTGACCGGTCAGGGCCTGGCGGTGGGCGAGGGCGGGGCGCCCGCCCCCGTGCCCGCCACCGGGATGTACGCCGCGGTGTACTTCGACCCGGGGCAGGTCACGGCGGAGTCGCTGGCCGACCGGCGCACGATGCTCGCCCTGGGCTTCCAGGTGACGTGCGTTGGCCCTACGCAGACGAAATGCCTGTGGGTGGCGCAGCGCGTTCGTGTCGCGCTCTTCGGGCGGCTCACCGTGGCGGGCCGGGCGACGTGGCGGCCCGAGGAGCTGGGCGGTCCGCCGGTCCAGCGCGACGATGAGGTCTCGCCGCCCCTCTTCTACCTGCCGGTGCAGTACCGGCTCCAGTCCACATCCTGACCGGGAGGTCCTCTCATGGCTGTCCTGACCCCGCAGGCCGTATCCCTGGCCGGCATCAATCCCACCTACGCCTCGGCGGCCGGTGGCGGCGACAAGGTCGCCCCCGGCGAGCGCACCTTCCTGCACGTCAAGAACGGCGCGGCCAGCCCGATCACGGTGACGCTGACCGCGACCGCGACGGTGCGCGGGCAGTCCGTCGCCAACCTGACCGTGTCCGTACCCGCTTCGGGTGAGCGGATGATCGGCCCGCTGCCGGGGGATCTCCTGGCGTCCCCGTCCGACGGCCTGGTGGCCATCGGCTACAGCTCCGCCACCACGGTCACGGTCGCCGCCCTGCGCATCTGACCGACCCCGCTCCACTCTCCGCCCGCCCCGTCAGGGGCTTTTTTCATGCCCCGAGGAGGGCTCTCATGGACCTCATCAGTGATGGCAAGACCCGGGTGGCCTGGGCCACCAGTCTCGCCAATCTCGCCGCTCCGGCCGTTGCCGAGTGCACCGCGGCGCAGGAGCTGACCGACCGGATCACCCCGGACGGTCTGCAAGTCGACCCCACGACCGCCGACGTCGACACCGGATCCCTCAAGTCGAAGTTCGACACCAAGGAAGTCGGCCGGGTCAGCTTCGAGACCCAGATCACATTCAAGCGGGGCGACACCCTGCAAGAGGACTGGCCCTACCAGAACCTCACCTACGGGGTGCACGGCGTCCTCATCGTCCGCCGCGGCATCGACGCCGAGACCGCGTGGGCGGCCGGGCAGCAGGTCGAGTGTTACCCGATGGTGTGCGGCGAGCGCGCGAACGTGAGCCCCGCCGCGAACGAGGTCATGAAGTTCATCAGCCCGGTGAAGGTCTACTCCCCGCCGGCGACGAACGCGGTGGTGGCTGCCTGATGCCGGACATCTCCGAGATCCTCAAGCGCGCCAAGCCGCGCGAGAAGAGTGTCTTCATGTGCCTGGCCGGTGATGTGATCGCTGAGATCGACCGGCTGGAGCGGGAGCTGGCCGGGCTGTCCGACACCTGGACGCCCGACTCCCTCGCCTCCTCAAACCCCGGCGAGAAGATCACCACGAAGATCAAGGCGCTCCGCGAGCAGATGAAGGCAGCCGAGACCGAGTTCCGGTTCCGTGCCATCGGCGCGCGAGCCTGGTCCGATCTCGTCGCCGCGCACCCGTCGAAGAACCCGAACGAGGGCTGGGACCCGGAAACGTTCCCGCGCGCGCTCGTATCCGTCTGCTGCGTCGACCCGGTGATGACACCGGAGCAGGTGGACGCCCTGTTCGAGGTCCTCAACGAAGGCCAGCGCTCCGATCTGATGCAGGCCGCCTACGACGTGAACGCCGAGGCCACCAGCATCCCTTTCTCTGTGAGCGCCTCCGCGATCTTCAGCTCCCTCACCGACGGGAAGTAGAGACCGCCCGCGCCTGGGGCGTCCCACGGTCCATCTTCCTGGGGCGCCCCATGCCGGGGCCGGGTGAGCCGCTCTGGCTCGACGAGGACCGGGCCTGGGCCCTCGCCCTCACCGAGGTCGAGGGCGACGTGTGCCCGGACTGCGGCCAGCCCTGGTCCGAGGCGTCAAAGATCGACAACGAGTACGCGTACACCGCCGAGGTGGTGCGCTGCCACGCGTGCCTTGCCGGGGCCCAAGCGGCGCACGCCCATCAGAAGCGAGGCGGTGACGCCCGCGGCATCCACGTCGCCATCAGCAAGAGGAGGTAGCCGTGGCTGTCCGTACTGTCCGCGTCGTCCTGACCGGCACCGTCACGCCGTACACCAACGCGATGCGCACCGCGGCCCGCACCACGACCGCGACCGCTCGGACAATCACGGCGACGATGCGTCAGACCTCGGTGCGGGTCCAGGCGTCGATGACCGCGATGGCCCGGGGCGCCCAGGCCCAGGCGGCGCGTGCCGGGATGGCGCTCCGGACGATGGCGGCGCGGGCAGGCGCGGACATGACCCGCCTGGCCGCACGCACCGCAGCGGCCACCCGGGCAGCCCTCGCCCCGGTCCCTGCTCTGGCGGCGCGGGCGGGCGCCGCGTTCACCCGGCTCGGCCAGCGGGGAACGGCAGCGATGACAGCGGTACGGGCGGCCTCGGCGCGGGCGGCGGCCGTCATCGGCACGGCCATGCCCGCAGCGGCGGTCCGGGCGGGCAACGCGGTCGTACGGGCTGGTGTCCGCGCGGGCGCCGCAGCCGGCACGGTGGCCTCGCGCTGGTCGACGGCCGCCGCCGCCCTGTCGGCCCGGTGGTCGGCTACGTGGGCATCGGTGTCGGCCGGCGGCGCGGCCGTGCGCGCCGGAGCGGGGGCGGCGGCCGGATGGGTGGCCGCCCGCTGGTCGGCGGCTGCTGGCGCCGTATCCGCCCGGTGGTCCGCCGCCAGTGCCGCGGTGACAGGTGCGATGACCGGAGCCCGGACTGCGGCTGGCGCCGCGGCTGGCGCGGTCGCGGCCCGCTGGACGGCCGCTGCCACAGCGGTTGGGCGCGCGTTCAGCGCGATGAGGCTGGCCGCGTTCGCCGCAGGGGCGGGCATGCTGGCCGCGGCAACGGGCGGCCGGAAGGCGCTGGAGGCCGCCCGCACGGCGTCACTGGGCCTGGTGGCCGCGTTCGGCTTGGCCGCGTTCGCTGCCGCCCGGTTTGAGAAGGGCATGTCCGAGGTCCGGGCGGTCACCGGCGGCTCGGCGGCCGACATGAAAGCTCTCTCCAACGCCGCGCTGGAGGCCGGGCAGGCCACCATCTACTCGGCGACGCAGGCCGCGAACGCGGAGGCGGAGCTGGCCCGTGCGGGCATCAGTACGGCGGACATCGTGGGCGGCGCTCTCAAGGGGTCCTTGGACCTGGCCGCGTCCGGGCAGCTCGAACTCGGCGAGTCCGCGATCATCAGCGCTCAGGCGATGAACGCCTTCAAGTTGGCGGGCGGCGACGTCGGGCACATCGCGGACGTCATCAGCGCGGGCGCGGGCAAGTCCGCGACGAACGTGCACGACATGGGCCAGGCGTTCCGGCAGGCCGCGCTCCTGTCGAGCCAGACGGGCCTGTCGCTGGAGCAGACCGTAGGCACCTTGGCCATGTTCGCGCAGAACGCGCTCACGGGGAGCGACGCGGGTACGTCGCTGAAGGTCATGCTTCAGCGCCTGGTGCCACAGTCCAAAGAGGCAGCGGCCATGATGGACAAGATCGGGTTCAGCGCCTACGACGCGCAGGGCAACTTCATCGGGCTGTCGGCGCTCGCGGCGAACATGAAGAGCAGCTTCGCAGGGCTCACCCCCGAGGCCCGCAATGCCGCGATGGCCACGATCTTCGGGTCGGACGCGGTGCGCGCCGCGACGATCCTGTACGAGGCCGGCGCCAGTGGCGTCGACTCCTGGGTGAAGGCCGTGGACGACTCCGGTTACGCCACCCGCGTCGCCGCGACGATGACCGACAACCTCGCGGGCGATGTGGAGCGGCTGGCGGGCGCGCTGGAGACGGCGCTCATCACCTCCGGTACATCCGCGAACTCCATGTTGCGGGACATGGCCCGGTGGCTGACCAACGTCGTCAACTGGTACTCCCAGCTCCCGCCCGGAGTGCAGTCCTCGGTCACCGCGATGACCGGGCTGATCGGTGTCGGGGGTCTCCTCGGCACGGCGATGCTGCTCCTGCTGCCCCGGATCATGACCGTCCGCCGGGAACTGGTCGCGCTCGGCGTCACCAGCGCCCGCACCCGAGCCGCGATGGGCGGGCTGGCACGGATCGGGGGTGTGGTCGCGGTCCTCGCGGCTGTCACCTACGGGGTGTCCGAGCTGAAGAAGGCGATGCGCGACGCCCCGCCCAGCACGGACAAGCTCGCCAACTCCCTGCTGGACTTCGGGAAGAAGGGCAAGGCGTCCGGCGAGATCGCGAAGGCGTTCGGAAAGGATCTCGGGCAGTTCGGCGAGGCCGTGAAGCAGATCGCGCACCCGGGTTTGCAGGACCGGCTCAACCACATCACCGAGTCGGTCAAGCTCCTTGATGACGCGGACCTCGGGTTCGGCGAGAAGACGATGGAGCTGGCCGAGGCGCGCGACCTGATCGGGAGCCTGGACCAAGCCCTCGCGCAACTGGTGCAGTCTGGTGCGCAGGACCAGGCCGCCGCCGCGTTCGACCGGTTCGCGGTCGAGGCGGAGAAGGGCGGCACGTCCGCCGAGAAGCTCCTGACCCTGCTGCCCGGCTACACCGATGCCCTGGCCGCCACGGACACCCAAGGCAAGCTGGCCGCGGGTTCCCAGGGCGAGTTGGGCAACGAGTTGGCGATGACCGCCGAGGAGATGGCCGACCAGAAGACGGCTGCCGAGGAACTCGCGGATTCCCTGAAGATCTTGAACGGCACGTCGATCGGTGCGGCGGAGGGCGAGATCTCCTTTCGTAGCAGCCTCGCGGACCTCACCGGAGCGGTGAAGGACAACGGGCGCAGCCTTGATGTCACCACGGAGAAGGGCCGCGCGGTCAAGGGCGCGTTCCTCGATGCGGCCAAGGCTGCGATGGCCCACGCCGAGGCTGTGTCTGAGCAGTCGGGCACGGTAGAGGCTGGCCAGGCCGTCCTGGAACAGGACATCGCCATCCTGAAGCGGACGATGGATCAGGCCGGGTTCACCGACAAGCAGATCCGGGAACTCACCGACGCCTACGCGCAGCTTCCCGGCACCGCCGAGACCGCGGTGACCTCACCGGGCGCGCGGAAGGCCGCGGCTGATCTCGCAGAGCTGCGCGAGCGGGTGATGGCGGTTCCTCCGGGGAAGACCATCACGGTCAAGGCTCCGACGGGCGCGGTAGTCAAGGCTCTGGAGGATGCCGGGTACAGCGTCAAGAAGATCCCGGGCACGAAGAACATCAGGATCACCGCGCCGACGGGTACGGCCATCGCCAACGCCCAGGCGCTGGCTCGTGCGTTGAATGGCCTCCGGGACAAGAACGTCACGATCACCTCCCACTACGTGAACCTGACCGAGAACCGTGTCATCAACACGGGCCAAGGCGGGCGCGGCCCCAATGCGCGAGCGAACGGCGGGATCATCCGCCGCTACGCTGCCGGCGGCGACGTGGTGCAGAGCTGGCCTGTTGGTGGCCCGATCTACGGGCCCGGCACGGGCACGTCGGACAGCATCCCCGCGCTGGTGTCCAACGGCGAGTACGTGGTGAAGGCCGCAGCGGTGCGGAAGTACGGCGTGGCCATGTTCGACCGGCTCAACGCCATGCGGTACGCCTCCGGCGGCGGGGTCGGCTTCACGTATACCCCGACCGGTCAGCCGGTCCTGGGCGGGCCGGGGGACGCGAAAGCCCGGTACGACAAGGAGGTCCAGGACCTCAAGGACGCCTGGGCGGAGCTGACCAAGGCCCTCGCAGACCAGAAGAAGAAGGCAGACGCGCTGCGCAAGGCCGAAGCCGATCTGGCCAAGGTCCGCAAGTCCAAGCCGACCGCCAAGCAGTTGGACGCGGCAAAGGACAAGGTCACCAACGCGCGCACCGCGAAGAGGACCGCGGACGCGACCGTGAACCGGGAGCGCTCCGACGTCTTCGCGGCCGACGCGGCACTGGGCGTGGCCAGGGGAGCGAAGGCGCCTACAGGCTTCAACCTGGCGGCGTACCAGAAGCAGCTCGGTGCCTCGGTGGCGGCGACGGAGAAGTGGCGCGCGAGCCTGGCGAAGATCGGCCGCAGAGGAGGGGCGGAGGTCCAGGCGCTGCTGGAAGCCATGGGCGAGGAGGGGTACGCCCTCGTCAACGCCCTCGCGGGTGCGAGCGACAAGCAGTTCAAGGACATCACCTCCAAGCTCCTGAAGACGGGCGAGGTCGCCAAGGCGTCTCTGGCCGACTTCACGAAGCAGCTCGGTGCGGCCACCCAGAGCAGCGGGCAGTTCGCCTCAGACCTTCAGGCGCTCGCCGCCCGCGGGTTCGGCGACCTAGCCCAAGCGCTCGCCGCCCAGGGCGACCAGGCCGCGATGGACCTGGCTCGGCAGGCCGTGACCGGCGGCGCGGCCGGCGCGGCGCAGGCCAACGCCGCGGTGAAGAACAGCGCCAAGACGCTCACGGGCGAGGACCTCGCGAACTCCCTCGTGCTGCTCACCACCCTGCGGTCCAAGCCGGGTGCGGGCTATGCCGAGCTGCTCGCGGCCGGCCTCGACACGGGGGTCATCCGGGCGCTGGTGCCGCGCATGATGGCGCAGATCAACGCCCTCCCGAGCGCCAACAAGAGCAAGTTCCTGTCCCAGTACGCCGGCCAGGGCGGCGCCACGGCAATGGCCCGGGGCGGGATCCTCACCCGGCCCACCACCGTGCTTGCCGCAGAGGCCGGGGACACCGAGGCGTGGATCCCGATCAACTCCTCGGGGCGGTCGCGGGCGCTGCTGGCCCGTACCGCGTCGGCGATGGGCTACCGGCTCACCCCGGCATCCCGGTACGGGGCGGCCCCGGCCGGCGGCCGGCAGGTGGTCCGCGAGGGGGACCGGATCAGCACCGTGAACCTGTACGGCGCGAAGCAGAGCAGCGCTGAGCAGGCGATGGATGTGGCCCGGCACATGCAGCTCATCGGCTGAGACAGGGGGACGGGATGTATGTGCCGGGTACGGACCTGGACGGCCTGCGGGCGGACCTCGGCAGTGTGCCGCTGGGCGGGGTGGACGAGGCCGGGGTTGCCTGGATCCTCCAGAGCATGGAGGGCTGGGACTCCTCGGACAGCCGGTCCGAGGTCCAGCAGCGCGAGGCCGACCACGGGGCCTGGTTCACCCCGGTCTACCTGTCCGAGCGGCCCGTCACCCTGGGGGGGCTGATCCTCGCCCCGGATCCCGCGGCGCTGGAGGCCGCGATGGAACGGGCCCGGGCCGCCGCGGCGCTCACGGACACCCTGCTGGTGGTCCACGAGTCCGTACCGAAGCAGTCTGTCGTACGGCGCTCGGGCCGGCCGGTGCTCCAGTACGTGACGGACACCACGGCCAGCTACAGCCTGATGGTGACCGCGGCCGACCCGCGCCGGTACAGCGTCACGGAGCAGGCGGGGAGCACGGGCCTGCCGATGACGAGTGGGGGCCTGGCCCCGCCCATCACCCCGCCCGTCACCGTCGCGGCCACCACGGTGGCCGGGCAGGTGGTCGCCGCCAACCAGGGCACAGTCGGGACCCGGCCGGTGCTGCGGATCGACGGGCCGGTCACCGATCCCACGGTGTTCGCGCAGTACCCGGACGGCACGGTGAAGCGGCTGGCGTACTCCGAGTCCATCGCGGACGGCGAGTACCTCACCATCGACGTCGATGCCAAGTCGGTGATCCTCAACGGCACGGCCAGCAGACGCCGCTACCTGTCCGCGCAGTGGCCCGAGATCCCTGCCGACGCCACGGTGACGTTCCTGTTCGCGGCCACCGGCTACAACTCCACCGCTCTGCTGACCGTCACCTGGCGCTCAGCCTGGCTCTGACCTGGAAGGAGACGTTCTGATGGCTGCTGTCGAACCTCTATGGATCAACGGGGTTGCGGTCGACGGCCTGCGGCTGCGGCGGTTCAACACTCTGATGAGCATGACCAACGGATCCCCGCTCGGCGCCCGGGCCGGAGTCCGTCCCGGCACCACCGGGTTCGGGGTCACGGTCGACGGGTCCACCATCAGCATCGGCGGCGGGTCCGCCTGGGTCTACGAGGCAGGACAGGGCCTGTACGGGGTGACCATGTCGGTCTCGACACGCACCCTGGACGCACCGCACGCCACCCTGCCCCGGATCGACCTGGTCTATCTCCGCGTGTGGGACAACTCCGTTGACGCGGGCGGTCTGAACGAGGGCGACTTTGTCTACCTGCCCGGGACTCCGTCGGTCACCCCCGTGGCGCCCACGCCGGCGGGGACGCAGATCTACATCCGGATCGCCACCATCACCGTGCCCGCCTCCGGTGGCGGCGCCCCCTCCGTGTCGCAGTCCGTCTTGCCGGTCACCGTCGCACCCGGCGGCATCCTGCCCGACCCCGCTGCCACCGGCTACTACGTCGGCCAGTACCGCGACAACGGCACAGGACTTCAGCGGTGGAACGGCTCCGCCTGGCGCACGGTCAGCCCGTCCAGCCCGGTCGTCAGCAACCAGGTGTCCATGCCCGGATCGTTCTCCACCGGGTCCTTCGTCGACTTCACCGCCTTGCAGTGGCCGCCGATCACCACCACGGTGCCTCCGAGCGGAATCGTCGCCATCAGCATCGGCGCGGCCGTCGCCAACACCGCCTCCGGCGCCGCTTCGGCGTGGGCCGCCTGGCGTGCCACCGGAGCCCTGACGCAGAGCGCGTCGGAGGCGAACGCCGTCTCCGCGGTGGGCTCGCGCACCTACGCCACCCGGCGTGTCATCGTCTCCGGCCTCACCCCCGGGGCCAGCCTGACGGTCACTCCGCAGTACCAGGTCAACTCATCCGGCACGGTCGGCGCGGTCACCCGCGTGTCCGATGGGCAGCTCAGTGTCGAACCGCTGGGTGCCGCATGACGGCGCCAGTTCCGCCGACCCTTCTCGCCGCGGGCCCGGGCGTCGCGGCGGAGCCCGTGGTCCTGGCCTGGTACGGGTGTGATCTGCGCACCGGGCAGATCATCGAGGACCTGCCCTCGCTCAAGCCCACCGGCCCCCTGTCCCGGCGGCTCGGCACCAGCACCAGCACCAGCTTTGAGCTGGCGCTCGGCGGGGCACCAGCAGGCTGGGAAGCGGCCACCGACCAGGGGCGCACACTCCTGGTGGCCGTCGATACGGTCACCGACCGGCCGGTGTGGTCCGGGATCGTCCTCACGCGCGAGGGCGGAACCGCGCAGACCGTCACCTTGGGAGCGGCCACGCCGGAGGCGTACCTGGACCGCCGCTACACCGGGGACCAGGTCCTGATCCAGCAGGACCAAGCCGCGGTCCTCGCCAGCCTCATGGGCGCGGCCCTCACCCAAGGGCCGCCGCTGGTCATGGACGCGCCCGCCACCGGCACCCTCATGGACTTCACGGTTCTGGACGGCGACGACCGGACGACCCTGTCCGCAGCGCAGGAGGTCATGGGCCTGGAAGGCGGCCCCGAGTGGACGATCGACACCGAATGGGAGGACGCCTCTCACACCGGCTTCGTGCTGCCGGTCCGCGTCCGTCCGAAGATCGGCGCCCAGAGCCCGGCCCCGGAGGCGACCTTCGACGCTCCCGGCTGCGTCACCTCGTACACGCTCGCCGAGTCGTACGAGTCAGGCAAAGGCGCCACCGTCGTGCTGGCGAGAGGCGAAGGCGAGGGCGAGTCCCGGCTGAGCAGCGCGCCGCGCATCGCCACCGATCTGGAAGCCACGGGCTGGCCCCGCTACGTGCACCGGTTCACTCCGGCCACAGGTATCACTGACCCCGACCAGCTCACCGCCCACGCCGCCCAGGCCCTCGCCCTCATGGCCACTGGAGCCAGGGTCTGGACCGTCGAGGCGGTGGCGTCGCGTGCGCCGCGCCTGGGCCGGGACTGGGGGCTGGGTGACACGGTCCGTATCGCGGTGGAGCACTCGCCCCGCCACCCCGAAGGCGCCGAGGCGGTCGCGCGCGCCTGGTCGTGGGAGCTGGACCCGGGCGCCGACCGTGTACGGCCGATCCTCATCGAGGAGGACTGACCCATGCCCACAGCGGCAGACCACCTGCCCGCAGGTCCCACCAGCCTGTCCCGCCGCCTGACCGCACTGGAGCGCGAGGTACGCGAACTGCGGGCGGCCCGCCGTGCCGCGCACACAGCCGTCGCGACCGGGGGGATCCGCCTGGTCGACGCCGCAGGGGACATCCTCGCCGAGCTGGTCGCCGACCGTAACGGATCCGCCGCGTTCGTCACCTACGACACCCGCTCGGGAGTCGAGTACTACGCCGCACTCGCCGCCGGCGACATCTCCTTCGGGATCAGCGGAGCGACGCGCACGGAGGACGAGGGCCGTCTCAGCTTCGCCGACGTCGGCGACGGCCGCTACGAGACCCTCCTGTCCTCCGGCGGCGCCGCCGGAGCCACCAAGAGCTTGCTCACCGCGTACTCCGCAACCGCCCCGGGCGCCGCGGACAGCCGCATCGACGTCACCACCGACCGGGTCGCTGTCAGCGGCCTGCTCACCGCGGCCAACATCGTCACGGGCTCGGCCGTCATCACCCCGAGCGCAGCCAACGTCCCGACCAGCGTGGCCGTCGGCGGCCTCAGCCTCCCCGGGACTGTCTTCATCGCCCTCGCCACAGCGGCCACGGCCGCACCCGGCAGCAACGTCACGGGTGTTGGTGTCACCGCCGCCACGGCGAGCGGATTCACCTTGTGGCTGACGCGCACCAACACGACCGCAACCACTGTGAACTGGATGGTGATCAGCAAATGAGCACACCCCCTGACCAGCCGGAACCGACCGACCCGCAGCCGGAACCGGACCCGCCCGTCTTCGAGCCAGCCCTCTACTACCGGGTCACCGCCCGCGACGTCACGCCGGCCTGCGTGAACTTCGAGAAGGTCTTCGTGATCGACCCCTGCTACTCCAACGGCGGGCATCCTCGCGTCGGCTGCGGCATGTGCGGCAAGGACATGGTGCTGCTCAGCGGCCAACTGCTCGACCCGCAGCCCGAAGTCTCCTGACCCACCCCAACCCCGAGCCCCGAGCCACCCGGCCGGGGCTCTCGTCATTTCTGGAGGACCGCATGGCGTATGACCTCAACATCGAGGCACGCTTCACCTACCATCCCCCGCAGCCCGGCCAGGTCGAGACGTACGAGCGGATCCGGGCCGGCGGCCGGGCCTTCGCCGAGCTGCTCGCCGAGCTGTGCCCCGCGAGCCCCGAGCTGACCCGCGCGGTCAACGCGGTCGACGACGCCGTGTTGCTCGCCAACGCGGCCGTCGCGCGCCACGACGACGGGCAGGAGGCGCCCGATGGCGACGCCACTCACCGCTGACCGGCTGCTCACCGCGCTTCGGGCCGAAGGCCTGAAGGTCGTCGAGGTCGACGGCTGGCGCACCCGGAACCGCAACCACAAGGGACCGTGGGGACCGGTCCACGGCGTGATGATCCACCACACCGTCACGAAGGGCACCGAGTCCAGCGTCCGCCTGTGCAAGGACGGGCACTCCGCCCTGCCCGGCCCGCTGTGCCACGGCGTCATCGACAAGGACGGCACGGTCTACCTCGTCGGCTACGGCCGCACCAACCACGCCGGGGCGGGGGACGACGACGTCCTGAACGCCGTCATCGCGGAATCCGCATTGCCCGCGGACAACGAGGCGAACACCGACGGGAATCGCCACTTCTACGGTTTCGAGTGCATCAACATGGGCGATGGGAAGGACCCGTGGCCCGAAGCCCAACTGGAGGCGATCGAGAAGGCCTCGGCCGCGATCTGCCGGGCGCACGGCTGGGACGCGGCTTCCGTGATCGGGCATCTGGAATGGCAGCCGGGGAAAGTCGACCCGCGTGGGTTCTCCATGGCGTCCATGCGGAACCGGATCGACGGCCGCCTTGACGCCCCGGTCCCGGGGAAGCCGAAGCCGCCGGCCAAGCCGAAGCCGCCGGCGAAGCCCGCCCCGCCGCCGGCGAAGCCCGCCCCCGGCCGGCGTTCCCGGGCCGCGGCTACTTCGGGCCGGGCCAGAACAACAGCTACGTCACCAAGCTCGGCGAGCAGCTCGTGAAGAAGGGGTTCGGCCGCTTCTACAAGGTCGGACCCGGGCCTCGCTGGGGCGACGCGGACCGCCAGGCGACCGCCGCGTTCCAGCGCTCCCACGCCCAGCTCACGGGCGACGCGGACGGGCTGCCCGGCCCGCTGACCTGGCACCTCCTCTTCGCCTGACCATGACGTGCGTAACGCACGCCCTGCCCTCCTGACCTGCACGAATGAAAGGCTCCATCATGTCCGACTTCCCTCTGCCCGACGTCGACACCGTCATCAAGTCCGCCCGGACCTACGCGCGTGACTTGACCGAGCGCGTCGCGACCAGCTTCCTCGGCGGTGTCATGAGCGGCATCGTCGTCACCCAGCCCCTCGACGCCAGCATGTGGTACGCCGCCCTGTCCGGCGGCGTCGCGGCCGTCGTCTCCCTTGCCAAGGGCCTCGCAGCCCGGCTGAAGGACGTCCGCAACTCGGCGTCCCTCGCGAGAGGAGTCTGAGTGGGCAAGACGGGTATCGCGGCCGTCGACGCCGCCGTGGTCTGGTCCGTCGCGGTCGTGGCCATCGCCGGGCTCGTCGGCCTGGTTGGGCGGGGGATTCTCCGGGCGGTGCGCGGAGTGGCCCGGGCAGCAACCCGGGTGGACCAGATCGCGGACGACTGGGCTGGCACTCCCGCGCGCCCCGGCGTCCCGGAGCGGCCGGGGGTGATGGAACGACTTGGCGGCATCGAGGACCGGACCACCTCCATCGACGACCGAATCACCTCTATCGATGCCAGGCTCACGTCGGTGGAGCACGAGCTGCACCCCAACTCCGGGACGTCCCTGCGCGATGCGGTCGATCGCGTGGACGTCGCCCTGAACGGATCCCCGCCACCACCGCCCTGATACACAGGCGCCCCGTCTCCTTCGGGAGGCGGGGCGCTTTCTGCTGTCTCCCCATCGATCACGGGGCGGTCGTACTCTGGCCGTACGCGAAGACAGACGAAGGGGCACCAGTGGATATCCCCGGAGACCTCAGCATCCCCGAAGACCTGAGCATCGGCGAACGAATCAAGGTCCTGCGCGAATCGCGGGGCATGTCGCGTACCGTGCTGGCGGGTCTGTGTGGTCGCGGATCGGACTGGCTCAAGAAGATCGAGTCCGGACAGCGGGACCTCGACTCGCACACTCTGCTCATGCGCCTCGCCGCCGCGCTTCAGCTTCCCGACTTGTCTTTGATCACGGGCGGGACACCCGAGATCGCGCAGCCCGTACCGCTCGGCCGCCTCACGCATCCCGGAATGCCGGCCATCTGGTCTGCCGTAATGAATCGCGTGATCGCCCTCCCGCAGCAGCAGTCCGTGTCTGTCGCCGCCCTTCAGGCACGCATCGATCAGGCGTGGCAGCTATGGCACACCTCCGGCCACCAACGCACGGAGGTCAGCGCACTTCTCCCCTCGCTCATCCGGGAAGCCGAGGGCGCTGCCCGCGCTCTTGAAGGCGACGACCGGCGGGCCGCGCATGTTGCCCTCTCTGACGTCTACCGGCTCACCGGCCAGGCGACCGCGTACGTAGCCCCCGCCGAACTGGCGTGGGTGGTGGCAGACCGGTCGCTGTCCGCGGCGCAGATGGCTGATCATCCAGCGGCCATAGCTGCGGCAGCGTGGAACATGGGCAACATCCTGCGGGAGACCGCGTATCCGGATGAGGCTCTTCGCGTAGTCACGGAGGCCGCCGACCTGATCCGCCCCCATCTCAGCACCGCGCCGGACGACTGGCGCGGGATTTATGGGGCACTTCAGCTCCACGCAGCGGTGACGAGCGCGAGGGACGGGCGGGACGGGGACGCGTGGCGATACTGGGACGCGGGCGACCAGGTGGCGAAGTCTCTCCCGATCTCGTACGTCCATCCGTCTACCGTCTTCGGGAGGGCGAATGTCGACTTCCACCAGGTCAGCGTGGAAGTAGACCTGAGGCATTCACGGCAGGCCCTCAATGTGGCTGACGACCTCGACCCTGACGTCATGCCGTCGTTGGAGCGGCGTGCCCGGCTGTGGGTGGAAGTCGCGCGCGGGCACATGCAGCGGGGGGACCGGACGGCAGCTCTGCACGTGATGCAGAAGGCGAGCAAGATCAGTATCGAGACCCTCGCGTACACCCCATCCGCGCGCACCGTCGCCTCGGACCTGTGGAGGCAGGCGCCCCGTTCCATGCGTGCGGAGACAGCACAACTGGCCGAGGCAGTCGGCGTCTCTACCGCCGGGTAAGAGGGGCGGAGTGGGGTGGGGGGACAATCTGTCCCCCTTCTGATCAGCCATGCCTCCTACGGTGACGGTCCGTTTGGACCTGACCCGTAGGGGGCTTTCATGTCTGCCGCGATCTCGCACGCGTCGCCGGAGCGCGCCTTACCGACAACCGACCTGACGACCGGTGAGGTACGCGTCCCGCTGCGCCTCCTCAGCATTGACCGTCTTCTGGCGGTCGCGCCCCTCGTGCTGTCGCGGCGCGAAGCCGAGCTGCTTCGCGACCGCCTGGCCGAGCTGCTCCTCCCCGCGCCTCGCTCGGTAAGGACACAGCCGTGAGCGAGAGCGGGACCGATACTGCCGAAGACATCCGGGCCATGACGACCCTCCAAACAGCCAGACCAGCAGCTCCCGACACCGATTCCCTGCCGCTCGACTTCGCCACCATGCGCGCCACAGCACAGCACACCGTGGACTTCGGCATTCGGCTGCTGCCCGAGGATCTGGACACGGCGATCCTCCGGCTGCGCGCGCATCTGGCGCTCCTGATCCCGGAGGCGGAGCAGCGGCTCGGACGCTTCTCCCCGGCCGGCATCGAGGAGGCTCGTCGGCGCGTGGCTGCTGACCCGGGGTTGCTCGGACCCGTCTGGTACGCGCACTCTCTGGCCCGTTCGGTTCTTACCCTGTGCGCGCACCTGGGCCACGGCGAGGAGCCCAGCGATGGATGAACCCGCTGAGGCGTGGCAGCCGCCTCTCACGGCTGTGGAGCTGGTCGGCGCTGGCCGGTACTGGGATGCCGTACGCGTACGGTCCGCGATCGGTATGCGGATCATCCAGCGTCTGGGCGACGGCTGCGGCGCGGTGATTGAGGACTGGCACGGGCGGGTCCTCTACTGGCTCGTGCCCTGCGGGACGGCCGATGAGTGGGATCTCCCAGCATCGCAGGTGCAGCCGCTGGGAATCGCCACATTCGTGGCCGTACCACCGGCTCAGTTCACGGACACCTCCCGCCGCCTGCGCTGGATCCGCCCCCTGACCGATACGCGCTACCTCACCGATGCCGAGCTGCTGCACGACGCACTCGCGGCGGAGATCGCGGTATCCGCATGACAGCGCCCCCGACTGTCTGGCAGCCCCAAGTCACCACCAGCGGGCGCGGATACTTCCAGCTCGTGCAGGTGGCCGAGGTCATCCGCTTCCAGGCGGAGTACACGGAGTGGCTGAAGCACGCTCAGGAGTGCTCCGTCTGCGCCGACCTTGACCGGTGCGACACGGGTGCCGGGCTGTGGGACATCTACATGGCTGCCCGGACGGACTCGTGACCCCCGCCCGCTGCTGACATCTCGCAGCGGGCGGGCCCTGCCCCGGCCGGTTTCCGTCTCCCGTCGGCGCCGACCGGGTTGCCCCGCCTACGGACGGCCGTAGAGCGTCCCTGATCCACTCTGGTCGCATCCTGTCCCCCCGGCGGGCGGCCGGAGTGCAAGGAGCCCCAGTCACCTGTGTGACTGGGGCTCCGGTGCGTCTCGGATGCTTGTTGTCGCGCTCACCTGGGTGCGAGACAATGTGGTAACCGCTGGTCAGACCGCCTTTGGAGCAGGGGCGGTGCGTGAGCGGTGCGTGAGCGGAGATCCCGGAGTGGACCGGAGTAGCCGGAGTGATCCGGGGTGCGAACCGGGCAAACTACCCGGCATTCCGGAGTAGCCGGAGTGCCCCAGAGTAGCCGGAGTAATACCTATCGACTTGTAATGCGTAGGTCGTCGGTTCGAATCCGACAGGGGGCTCCGGGGAGGTTCAGGGAGGTCCAGGTCAGACGCCGTCTGGCTTGGACCTTTCGCGCACCGTCCTGAGCCGTGACCGGCGGGGCAGGTGCGCGCGGCTCGTGTGGCGGCGGGACCTCGGCGGTCGCACGATGGGAATGACAGTTCGATGCGCTGGACGAACGCCGACCGGCCGTCTGGTCCTCGCTGCGGCGGCGTCCGGCCCGATCACGGCCCACTCCCGATGCCAGGACCGCACGGGGCGACGCGCCGCCGGAAAAGGCACGGCCCCGGCCCATACCGCCCGGGACACTGCGGCCGGGCGAGGAGTCACTCATGGCCGGCTACGAGATCCTGGCCTACGACTATCCCGTGCTCGGGGCCTTCCTGACCGCGCTGTGGGTCTTTCTGTGGGTCCTGTGGATCTTCCTGCTCTTCCGCGTGGTCGTCGACATCTTCCGGGACGACGGACTCAGCGGCTGGGCCAAAGCGGCCTGGCTGGTCTTCGTGGTTGTCCTGCCGTTCCTCGGCGTCTTCGTCTACGTCGTCGCCCGGGGCCGGGGCATGGGAAGCCGCGAGGCGCACCATGTCGAAGCCCAGCGCGAGGAGGTGGACCGCTACATCAGAAAGACCGCCGGCACGGACGGCAGCCGCCAGGTCGACGACCTCGCGCGCCTCTCCGAGATCCGCGCCCGGGGTGACATCTCAGACGAGGAGTTCCGGCGGGCCAAGGAGAAGATCCTGCATTGACCGGCGTCGGGGCGGGCGGTCATGTCATGTCATGTCACGGCAGGTTGCCGTCGAGGAGCCGGGCGCTCCGGCCCGGCTGGGCGTAGGGGTACGGAGCGGTCGCGCCGGGGGCGAGCCGTAGCGCTGGGCGCCTTTGTGCGGTGGTTGACGCGGGAAACCGTAGGCGTGCTGCACGTGGGCCCCGGGTGCGGGTGCCGGGGAGTGTCAGCGCAGGGCTGCCGCGGCGACACGCAGGTCCGACACGAAGCCCCTGTACACGGCCTCGCGGTCTTCCGACCGTAGAACCGCCGAAGGATGGATCGTCGCCAGGGCGCGCGCCCGGCTCCCGTCGCCGTCGCCCGCGCCCTCGCCCGTGGGAAACAGGGCGCCCCGCTCCTTGGTCACCCTGAAGGACGGCCCGAACAGCGACTTGGCCGCGGTCGCACCCAGCGCCACGATCACCTCCGGATCGACCAGGCGGAGTTCGGCCGTCAGCCAGGGACGGCAGGCGGTCATCTCCCGGAGACTGGGCGGCTTGTGGATACGCCGTTTGCCCGGCCCCGCGGACGTGAACTTGAAGTGCTTGACCGCGTTGGTGAGATACGCGTCCGCGAGGTCGAGTCCGGCCTCTTCCAGCGCCCTCCGCAACACGCCGCCCGCGGGGCCGACGAAGGGCTGTCCCTGCCGGTCTTCCTGGTCGCCCGGCTGCTCGCCGGCGAGTACGAGGCGCGCGGACGCTTCGCCGGAACCGAAGACGGTCCGCGTCGCGTGCTCGTGGAGCGGGCAGCCCTCGCAGGCCGCCGCTGCCTCCCGGTAAGCAGGGAGCCCGCCACGGTCGGGCAGGTAGGGGGTGGCGTCGTACCGTTGCTCGCCTGCCCGGTCACGACGCTCTGCCATGGCGTTCACCTCCCTCCCGGCGGTCGGGCATCCGGTTTGCGGCGCTCATCTCCCGTGCGGCGGAAGCCGGTTCGGTCGGAGGCACCGTGTACGTGGTGAAGCGCCGGCGAGGCGTCAGGCGCCGGCGTACGGTCCCTACCGCCCCGGGCGCAGCCGAAGCGTTGCCGACGGGGTGATGGCCCCGCCCTTTCCCTCGCCCTGGGTGAGGCCATCGTCGTACGCACAGGTCACGCGGAGAGGCGTGACAGATCGCGCGGGATCTCCTCCCGCAGGATCTCTGCCTCCTTCTCCGTCTGCTCGTACTGCGACAGAGCCAGACCCATGCAGAAGAACGTGGGCGCCCACTCGCCGACGAAGATGCCCCACCGGTCGGCGCGCTCTATCCCGCCGATCGGTTCGAACTTGAGCGAACTCACCCACGAGGCGACGGCGAGCCCTATCGACACGACGCCGGCCGTGTACATGTGCTCGCTCCGCAGGCCCTTCTCGTGCAGCATCTTGATCATGACGGCTCCCGGTGTTGTGGCTGATCCCCCTCATCCCACCGTCACCCCACCCAGGACCACCCGCATCCCAGCGCGAGTGCTGGAGGGCGGTACAGGGCTGCCCGCGCGCGTGACGGCAGGCCGGCAGCCCCAGGCTGGCCATTTCCGCCCGGGCTTTCGTGTGTGCGGTGTGCGGTGGGTGGTGTTCCGTGGGTGGTGGGTGGTGTTCGGGGTTGGCCGGGGTGGTCAGCGGCCCGAGATGCGGTTGGCCGTGCGGGCTATCGGGTGGGTGGTGGGGGCGTTCGAGGTGGATTCCTTGGTGTCCGCCGTGCGGTAGGCCGCGTACAAGGCGTGGACGCCCAGCCAGCGGAAGGGTTCCGGTTCCCAGTTGCGGACCTTGTGGTGGACCCAGGGGAGGGTGGTCAGGTCCGTGGGGCCCGCCTGGCCCGAGTCGTGCTGGATCAGGTCGCGGAGGGTGCGGGCGGCGAGGTTGGTGGTGGCCACGCCGGAGCCCACGTAACCGCCCGCCCAGCCCAGACCGGTGGTGCGGTCCAGGGTGACGGTGGCGCACCAGTCGCGGGGGACGCCGAGGACGCCGGACCAGGCATGTTCGATACGGGCGTCGGCGGTGGCGGGGAAGAAGCGGACGAGGATCTCGCGGAGCGCCTCCACGGTGGCGGGCGGGGTGGGGGCGGTGTCGGCGAGTCGGGCGGCTCGGGAGCCGTAGCGGTACGGGTAGCCGCGGCCGCCGAGGGCTATGCGGTTGTCGGCGGTGCGCTGCGCGTACATGTAGGCGTGGGCCATGTCGCCGAGGGTTTCGCGGCCGTCCCAGCCGATGGTGTCCCAGATTTCGGCGGGGAGCGGTTCGGTGGCGATCATCGAGGAGTTCATCGGGAGCCACGCGCGGCGGGCGCCCTTGATGCTCGCGGTGAACCCTTCGGTGCAGCGGAGGATGTAGGGCGCGCGGACGGTGCCGTGCGGGGTGAGGGCGTGTTTGGGCCTGATCTCGGTGACGGGCGTCGATTCGTGGATGGTGACGCCGAGCGCTTCGACTGCGGCGGCCAGGCCTTTGACCAGTTTGACGGGGTGGAGCCGGGCGCCGTGCGGGGTCCAGGCGGAGCCGAGGGCTCCGGCGACGCGGATGCGGCCGGCGGTCTCGGCGGCGTCGTGGAGGGTGCGGTCGGTTTCGCCGAAGCCGGTTTCGGCGGTGTGGAACGCTTTGAGGCGGGTGAGCTGGGCCGGGGTGCGGGCGATTTCGAGGACGCCGCCGTGGTGGATGTCGGCGTCGATGTTCTCTTCGGCGGTGACGCGGATGACTTCGGCGACGGTGTCGTTCATGGCGTGCTGGAGGCGTACGGCGGCGTCGTGGCCGTGGAGTGCGGCGTAACGGTCGCGGCCGGCGATGCCGTTGTAGAGCCAGCCGCCGTTGCGGCCGGAGGCGCCGAAGCCGCAGAACTTGCCTTCCAGGATGGTGATGTTGAGGTACGGGGCGGCTTTTTTGAGGTAGTAGGCGGTCCAGAGTCCGGTGTAGCCGCCGCCGACGATGCAGACGTCGGCGGTGGTGTCGCCGGGGAGGGGCGGGCGCGGGGCGGGGAGGCCGTCCTGGGCGTACCAGAAGGAGATGGCGGCGGGGGCGGTGTTCGTACGGGGTGTGTTTTCCGGGTGGGCGGTGTTTTCGGCGCGGTCGCTCGTACCGTCGTTTGGTCCGTTGCCTGGGGGCGTCCCCGTGCCCGTACCCCTGCTCGTACCGTTGCCGCTGTTCGGTCCGTCGCCGGCGTCGTCCGGTCTGTCCGGCTCGTCGTTGTTCGCGCTGGTCATGTGGGTGTTCGTACACCGCTGCTCGTACGTCTGTCCAGGTATCGGCGGGGTCCCTGGGCGCGCGTCAGCGGGTAGCAGGCCAGGCCGATGAGGACCGCGGTGACGTGGCCGAGGTCGGTGAAGTTGGGGGCGACGATCAGCGGGAGTCCGTAGTAGACGAGGACGACGGCGAGATACGGCAGGTGCCAGGGCAGCGGTACTCGGTAGGTCAGGACGCCGGCGATCCCGGCGAGCGCGTAACTGACGCCGATGTCGAGGGTGTGGGCGGCGGACTGCGGTGCGTGCCCGTGCAGGATCGCCCAGCCGAGGACGCCTTCGCTGATGAGGGTGGCGCCGATGTGCGCGAACGCGGCGACGGCGAGCCAGCGCGTGGTGCCGAGCCAGTGTTCGGCGGGGGCGTGGAAGAGCGTGTAGAGGACGGCGTACGGGAGCCAGGTGCCGCCGTCGGTCCAGAAGGCGCTGGAGATCAGGACGCGGAGGGGGTCGGTGGACAGTTCGTGGATGTTGGTGGAGCGCTGGAGCAGGAATTCCTCTTCGAACTCGGGTGACATGCGGTGGAGAGCGATGGTGGTGACGAAGAGGGCGGCCAGCCAGAGATGGGTGCCGGGGGCGCTCGTGATCCAGGT
This sequence comes from Streptomyces sp. GMY02, assembly GCF_019056675.1. Taxonomy (NCBI): domain Bacteria; kingdom Bacillati; phylum Actinomycetota; class Actinomycetes; order Kitasatosporales; family Streptomycetaceae; genus Streptomyces; species Streptomyces sp. GMY02. The sequence continues at coordinate 4,781,406 of NZ_CP077658.1, forward strand.
GCGGACTGTGCCGGCCCATGGGCGGACCGCGTCGGTCCGTGGGCGGATCACGTGAGGAATGCGGCGCATGGGGCGATTCACGCACGGTCGTAGGATCGTGGGCGTGATCGACATTCCGGTGGAGCTGGCGGAATCACAGTCGAGGTTTTCGGGGGAGGCGGGCCGGGCGTTCATCGCGGCGCTGCCGGGGCGGGCGGCGGATTTTCTGGAGCGGTGGGAGCTGCGCCGTACGGGTTCCGCGATGTACGGCAAGTGCGCACTGGTGCTGCCGGTGGAGTGCGCGGACGGTACGGCGGCGGTGCTGAAGCTCCAGCAGCCCGACGACGAGTCGGTGGGGGAGCCGGTGGCGCTGCGGGCGTGGGGCGGAGACGGCGCGGTGCGGCTGCTGCGGTACGACGAGGAGACGGGGACGCTGCTGCTGGAACGGCTGGTTGCGCGTGGGCTGGGCGGGCGCTCTGGGGCGGGTGGGCCTGGTGGTCCGGGTGCTTCGGGTGGTCCGGGTGCGCGCGGTTCGGGCGCTCCGGGCGATTCGGTTGCACGCGGTTCGGGCGGTCCCGGCGGTCCCGGCGGTCCGGGTGCGGGCGGTCCGGTTTCGGGCGACCCGGTTCCGCGTCATCTGCCCCCGCGCGATCTGAGTGGGGTGCCGGTACGGGAGGCGGTCCGGATCCTGGCCGAGTTGCTGGCGCGGCTGACGTCGGTGCAGGCTCCGGCGGGTCTGCGCACGCTGGGGGATGCCGTCGCGCGGATGCTCGACGAGGCGCCGGTGCTGGCGGGGGCGCTGGTGGACGAGGGTGAGCGGCGGCTCGTACGGGACTGTGCGGCGGCGGTGCGCGAGGTGGCGGACGAGCCGGGGGACCGGCTGCTGCACTGGGATCTGCATTACGAGAACGTGCTGGCCGCGGAGCGTGAACCGTGGCTGGCGATCGATCCGAAGCCGCTGGCGGGCGATCCCGGGTTCGAGTTGCTACCGGCGCTGACGAACCGCTTCGGCGCTTTCGACGGCACGGGCACCGGCACCGGCAGGCGCAAGGGCACCGGCACCGGCACGAACACCGGCACCGGCACGGGATCGCCCGGCGCGCAGACCCTGTGGCGCTTCGACCTGATGACGGAGGTGCTGGCCCTGGACCGGTCCCGGGCGCGTGCCTGGACCCTGGGCCGGGTGCTGCAGAACTGCCTGTGGCGGCTGAGGGATGGCGACCGGGAGCTGGACCCGGTCCAGGTGTCCATCGCTCGGTCACTGCTGGCACGGTGAGCGGGGGAGAGGGCAGGCTGCGGTCATGATTCGTACTGCCACTGCCGCCGACGTTCCGGTGATCCACGCGATGATCCGTGAGCTGGCGGAATACGAGAAGTGCCTGGACGAGGCCCGGGCGACCGAGGCGCAGCTCCACGAGGCGCTGTTCGGGGAGCACCCGGCGGCCTTCGCGCACATCGCGGAGTCGGACGAGAACGGCGAGCCGGTCGGCTTCGCGCTCTGGTTCCTGAACTTCTCGACCTGGCGCGGCGTGCACGGCATCTATCTGGAGGACCTGTACGTACGGCCCGCCAGCCGCGGCGGCGGCCACGGCAAGGCGCTCCTCACGGAGCTGGCCCGGATCTGCGTGGAGCGCGGCTACGAACGGCTGGAGTGGTCGGTCCTGGACTGGAACGAACCGTCGATCGGCTTCTACCGCTCACTCGGAGCGGTGGCGCAGGACGAGTGGACGGTATTCCGCCTGACGGACGAGGCCCTGCACACACTGGGAGGAGGGACGGCGGCGTAGGCCCTGCCCGGGCTCATGAAGACCCGCCGAACAGGACCTGGCGGTGCATGCGGCGGGGACATCGACGGGGGCGTGGCCCGGTTCGTCAGGGCCTCTACCCGCCCCGCCCCGGCCCTCAGGCCGAGGAACAGCCCTGCCCGGCACCACAGGTGGGTACCACGGGTGGGTACCACGGGTGAACCGCCGGGCGGGCGACAGACGGGCTTCAGGGACGGCTACCCGACGGCCGGGACCGGATGCTCCGGGGAGTCCAGCCACGCCGTGTGGGCACCGCCAGGGGTGACGGTCAGACCGAAGCGCTCGAACCCCGGACGGCCCTGGCCGTCCCACCAGGCGTAGGCGGCGGTGAGCTCACCCCACAGCTCGCGAGGACCGCACTGGTAGACCTCGAACTCGTCCGCGCCGGGCACGAAGTCGGCTGATGCCCAGGAGGTCACGTCGGTGTCGCGGAGCCAGAGCGTGTACGACCCGTCGGGGTAGCGCTCCGCATGCGGGAACATACCGACGGTCCGGAGCCCGATGGCGAACATGGGGAGCCAGTCCGCCACGCTCTCAGGGGACAGCGCCGTAACCGTCCGGCGGCCGTCCGCGGGCCAGGGCCTGCCGCCCAGGTAGTCCCTCACATGGCGCCGGTGAGTGCGCTGCTGCCGCAGCCGCATGAAGGCGGACGGACCGACGAACGGGCCGGACGCGCTCCCGTCCTCCTGAACAGTGAGGCGGACGACCCCTTCGCCGCCGTACCCCGTGGCGTACGGGGAGACGATGATTCCCCCGGGTCCGGTCTGACGGACAATCCCGGCCGGGATCTCCGCGAGTGAGGCCGTGATCAGCACTTGGTCGTACGGCGCGCCCGGCTTCCAGCCCAGGGAGCCGTCTCCGACGACGGTGACGGGGGCGTACCCGGCGGCTCTGATCCGGGCGTGGGCGGAAGCGGCGTTCTCCGGGGCGAACTCGATGGTCACCACGCCGGGCGAGCCGGCCCGTTCGCACAGAAGCGCCGCGTTCCAGCCCGTACCGGTCCCCACTTCCAGGACGGCCGCTCCTGGCCGGACGTCCAGGGCGGCCAGCATGGAGAACACCATGGAGGGCTGGGAGTTGCTGCAGGTCGGGTTCCTGCCCCGGCCGTTCCCGGTGTGCGCCCCGTCGTCCCATTGAGTGGTGAGGGACACGTCCGAATAGACCGCCTCCAGCCACGCCTCCGGGTCGGTCCGGCGGTCGACGGCTTCCACCGCTCCGGTGCTCCGGGTTACGCCGGGCCAGATCACATCCGGTACGAAGGCATCCCTGGGCACCGCTTGGAAGGCGGGGAGCCAGTCGGGGGTCAGGGCCCCGGCGTCGATGAGACGGGAGGCCAGTGCCTGGGACAGCCGGGAGGCCGGCTCCTGGGGTGCGGCCTCCGTCGTGGCGTGCCCCGTCACTTGGTGCCGCTGCCGTTGGTGTCGCTGTGACCGGAGTCCTGGCCCTCCGAACCGCCGCCGCCGTGCCCGGCACCGGAGTTGCTGTCGTCCTGCTGCCCGCCGCCCTGCCCGTCGCCGGTTCCGCCGCCGTGCTTGCCGTCGCTCATGAGGGTGTGCTCCTTCGCGTGTTGATGCCGCTGATCGCCGCAGCCGGCTCGTACCGGCGGGCTCTCGCTGAGAAGGACGCTAGACGCCAACGGCCTTTCGGGCGGGCGCTGATGCTCCGCGATTCTCGCGCCGAGCGGCGCCGCTCGGGAGGATTCTTGGGAGCGCTCTCAGACGGTGCGGAGGGCGTGCCTGGCGCGGGCGATGACGCGGTGGGCCTCGGCGCCGTGGACAGCGGACTCCGAAAGGGCCCGCCAGACTTTCTGGTAGACGCCCACGCTGTCCGCGTTGTCCAGCCAGAGTTCCGCGTGCCAGTCCTCCGCGATCACGAGGCGGTCGTCATAGATCCAGAAGCCATTCGCGGGCGGGAGCTTGAGCGAGGCGCCGAACGGCACGATGCCCAGTGAGACGGTGTCCAGGCCGAGCACGCCCGTCAGGCGGTCGAGCTGTGCGGCCATGACCTGAGGCGGGCAGACCAACGCCCGCAGCGCGGCTTCCCACATCACGATGTGGAACGTCCTGCCCGGCTCGTAGAGCAGCTCCTGGCGCCTCACACGGGCCCGTACGGCTTCCTCCGTGTCGCGTACGGACTGGTGGAGGTCGGCGTACCCCGTGAAGATGTGGCGGGCGTACTCGGCGGTCTGGAGAATCCCGGCGACCATGGAACTCTCCCAGCCGCGGATGTTCCTGGATTGCTCGTACTCCACAGTGAGCGTGTCCTGGACGGGCTTGTGGCCGGCGGCAAGTTGTCGGCGCCATGCCCGGGACCGGGATTCCAGGCTCCGGAGCCGGGCGACCAGTTCCTCCGCTGCCCCGGGGTGGTTCGTGCCGTCCGTCCATGCCAGCAGGTCGTTCACCGTGGCGGTCTGACGGCCGGTCTCCAACTTGCTGACCTTCGACTGCGTCCAGCCGAGCCGGGCCGCCAACTCGCGGCCCGTTAGACACCGATCGGTGCGCAGCTCACGCAGCCGCGCACCGAGGGAAACTCTCGCCTGCTGGAAGTCGGTTGTCACGCGCTGGAAGGCACCTGTTCCGTGAACCGCTCGTACGGGACGGCGTGGTGCCACGCGGCGTCCCGCACCTGGCTGGCGCGCGAGACCTCGACGGGGTCGGTGATCAGCTCGACTCCGGTGAGCTGGTCGTCGTCATCGAAGTGGAGCCGGGCGATGACCCGGGAGTCGAACAGCCAGAAGTCGTCGTCCGGCAGTCGCAGGCGCTCCGCGTCGGCGCGCCACAGGTTGCGGATGTCCTCGCCCACCGCGCTGTTCCGGCGCGCGTTGTCCAGGAGGTAGCGCTGTCCGACGGTCGGAGGGCTGTCCACGACGCGCACGCGCTCGAACCGCTTGCCCAGGGCCGACTGCTCGCGCCGGGTGACGCACCAGGGGTCGTCCAGGTCCCAGCGGGGATCCTCCCCGCGTGCGAAACGGTGGTACGTCTCGGTCTCCTCGTCGGAGGCGTACCGGCGCCGGGACTCCAGCCGCCAGGCGGTGTGCTCACAGGTTTTGAACATGGCCTCGAACTCGTCGAAGCTGATCATCTCGGAAACCCTTTCCGCTTCCTTGGGGGCGAAGTCTGCCAGTAACACACGCGGTACGACCACGAACCCCTCCCCGTCCTTGACGTTCCGGAGCTGTGCCACGTCGTCGGGGTCGGTCACCGCGTCGCCCTGGACCAGGACCTCCCCGCTGTCCAGGTCCTCGTGCAGCGTGGGGCATCCGCTGTTGCCGGAGTTCGTGCCGATGAATTGGAGCCTTCGCGCCATCGCTGTTCCCCTCTCAGCGCCTTGCAGGTCGTTCTCAGCATGGCGTCCGTGGGGATCTTCTGTCCGGCGTGATTCTCGGTTATGCGTCGGCGGGGGTGTAGCCGTGCTGGTGGCTGGGGCGCAGTGCCGCGGCCCGTCAGGGGCCCGTGTCGGTTGTTGATTCGCGGGTGCGGGGGGACGCGCCCGTGATGACGAGTACGGCTACGACCGCCGCGGCGATCAGGATGGCGGACGCCCAGGCCAGGGCCACCGTGAAGCCGTGGACCGTTGCCGTGTTCACCAGGGCCGTTCGCTCGGGCGGGGTGAGGCCGGTCGTCTTGGCTGCCGCCAGATACGTACTCGTCGTGGTGATCGCGATCGTGTTGAGCAGGGCCGTACCGATGGAGCCGCCGACCTGTTGTGCGGTGTTGACGGTTGCCGAGGTGACGCCGGAGTCCCTGGCGGCCACGCCCGAGGTGCCGGTGGCGATGGCGGGCATGAAGGTGAGGCCGAGTCCGAGGCCGAGCAGTACGGTGCCGGGCAGGATGTGCGTCGGGTAGCTGGAGTGGGTGTCGATGAAGGTCAGCGAGTACAGCCCGGCCGCGCCGAGCAGCAGCCCGGGGCCGATGAGGTAACGCGGCGGTACGTGCGGCAGCAGCCGGGCGGAGATCTGCGTGGATCCGATGACGATCGAGGCGGTCAGCGGCAGGAAGGCCAGCCCGGTTCTGAGGGGCGAGTAGCCGAGGACGGTCTGCAGGAAGTACGTCATGAAGAGGAACGCCCCGAACAGCCCGATGGTCGTCAGACACATGATGAGCATCGAGCCGCCGCGGTTGCGGTCGCGCACGATGTGCGGGGGCAGCAGCGGCCCCGGCGTACGGGTCTGCCACCACGCGAATCCGCTCAGCAGCGCGGCGCCGCCGGTGAGCAGGCCCAGGACTAGCGGGGCGCTCCAGCCGTGGATCTCGGCCTCGCTCAGCCCGTACACCAGGGCGACGAGCCCGCCGCAGCCGAGGATCACCCCGGGCATGTCGAGGTGCGCGCCGTGGGTGCCTCGGGTGCCGGCCCGGTCGCTGAGCAGGGTGTACGCGCCGATGACGGCGATGGCGGCGATCGGGACGTTGACGTAGAGGCACCACCGCCAGCTCAGGAACTCGGTGAGGACGCCGCCGACGAGCAGCCCGATCGCTGATCCCGCGCCGGCGAGCGCGCTGAACACGCCGAAGGCCTTGGCGCGTTCGTCGCCCCTGGTGAACGTGGTGGTGAGCAGCGAGAGCGCGGACGGGGCGAGGAGGGCGGCGAAGGCGCCCTGGAGCGCGCGTGCGAGGAACAGCATCTCGGGGCCGGTGGACGCGCCGCCGATCGCGGAGGCCGCGGCGAAGCCGATGAGGCCGATGACGAAGGTGCGTTTACGGCCGACGAGGTCGGCGATCCGGCCGCCGAGGAGCAGCAGACCGCCGAAGGCCAGGGTGTAGGCGGTGATGACCCACTGGCGGTTGCCGTTGGTGAGGCCGAGTTCGCGCTGGGCGGACGGCAGGGCGATGTTCACGATGGTGGCGTCGAGGACGACCATGAGCTGGGCGGTCGCGATGACGGCGAGCGCCCACCAGCGGTGCGTGTCGGTCTCGGTGCCGGGCTCGGGGCGGGGGTGCCGGTTGGGGTACGGACCGCCTGGATGGCCCGGGCGGTCCGGGTACGGTCCGGGCCGGCCGCCCGAGTTCGCCGGGTCGCTCATCCGGGGTCTTCCCTCGTGTGGGTGTGGGCCGGTAGGGGGGTGTGGGCCGGTGGTGTGGTGTGGGCCGGTGGTGTGGTGTACGGAAGAAACACCTGGATAGAAGACCACGAATCGGGTGCTTTCGCTTCTTGCGGGGTGCCAGCCCCCCACCGTCAGTCCCCTTGGGCGGGCCCCCTCCGCCGACACCCCTCCGTCAGCCCCGTTGGACGGGCCCCTTCCGCCGACACCCCTCCGGCCTCTACGGCTCCAGGACCACCTTCCCCACCGTTCCGCGTGTCTCCAGTGCCCGGTGGGCGCGAGCCGCCTCCGCCAGGGGGAAGCGCTGGACGGCCGGGCGCAGGCGGCCCGAGGCGGCTTCGGCGAGGGAGCGCTCCTCCAGTACGCGCATGTCGCCGCCCGCCTTCTGGAGCATCACCGGCCCGAGAACGCTCTCAGAGGTGATTCCGCGCTCCGCCAGTTCCTCGTCCGTGAAGGTCAGCGGCGCGCCGTCGTGCAGGCCGCTGCCCGACCAGCCGAAGACGAGGTGCTTGCCGCCCTTGGCGAGCAGGTCCACGGCCGCGCGGCCCGCCTCTCCGCCGACGGAGTCGAAGACGATGGTCGCGCCGCGGCCGCCGTGGTGGTCGCGGAGGTGGTCGCGTACCTGTACGGGCCAGTCGGGGAGGGTGTAGTCGACGGCCAGGTCGGCGCCGTTCTCGGCGACCCGCGTGGTCTTGGCGGGGCCGCCCGCGAGGCCGATGACGACAGCGCCCGCGTTCTTCGCGTACTGCACGAGCAGCGTGCCGATCCCGCCCGCGGCGGCCGGCACGAGGACGATGTCGGCCGGGCCGAGGCCGTCGGTGAACTGCAGGATGCCCATGGTCGTACGGCCCGTCCCGATCATGGCGACCGCCTCGGCCTCGTCGAGCCCGGCCGGGATCTCGTGCAGGCGGGCGGTGTCGGTGACGGCGAGTTCCGCGTACCCGCCCGGCGCCATGCCCAGATGTGCGACGACACGCTTGCCGAGCCAGCCGGGATCCGCGCCCGCTCCGAGCGACTCGACCGTACCGGCGACTTCGCGGCCCGGGACCGTGGGCAGTTCGATCACGGCGGGGTACGGGCCGCGCATGCCGCCGCGCAGCGCGGTGTCGAGGAGATGGACCCCGGCGGCGGCGACGGCGATCCGGACCTGGCCGGGGCCGGGGAGGGGGTCTTCGATCTGCTCGTACGTGAGGTTCTCGGCGGGGCCGAAGGCGTGGAGGCGGATGGCGTGCATGGCGGGCTCCCTGGGTCTGTACGGCGTGTCGCGTTCGGAACGGCCCGTACGGTGAATCCGGTGAATACGGCGTGTCCGGGTGTATCCGGGCACGGGTTCCGCGCGACTGGTCGTGGCGTGACTGGCCGTGGGCGGTTGCCGGTGGGCTCTGGGAGCAAGCCTCCGACCTCAAGCATGCTTGAGGTCAACCCCCGCCGGGCCAACGCCTTTCCGCTGCCCCGGACCTCGCTGTCCTGGACCTCGCTGTTCCGGTCCTGGCTGCTCCGGCTTCTGCTGTTCCGGCCGCCGCTCTTCCGGCCACTGCCGCTCCCGCCCCCGCTGTTCCGGTTTCTGCTGCTCCCGTCCCCGCCGATCCGGCGCCCGCTGTTCCAACTGCTTGAGCGCCAGTGATGCCGCCGCGATCCCGCTGTTGAACGACACCTCCGACAGCACGCCGGGCGCGGCGACCTCGTCCCCCGCGAGATACACCCCGTCGCCCCGGTCGATCCGAGGCCGGTCCCGCCAGGTGGTGCCCGGCAGGTCGACGGCGCCGGTACGGCCGGTCGCGAGGGCCTCGCGCCGCCACACCGTACGCCCGCGCCAGCCGGGAAAGCCCAGGTCGAGCAGGCGCTCGGCGCGGGCGATACCAGCGGCGGCCGACTCTCCCGGACCGACCGGGAACTGGCCCTGGAGCAGCTCGTGGCCGGCCGGGGCGAGGGACGGATCCTGCGCGGTGAACCGTTCCAGCCAGCCCGGGGCGTCGAGGTCCGAGACGATGAACGGGTCGCCGCCGCGTGCCCGTACCGCCAGATCGAGCAGCGCCGTACGGCCGCCGGTCCAGCGCAGACCGTCGTCCCTGAGGAGCCGGCGGGCCGCGCTCAGGGAGGTCGCAACGATCACGGGACCGCGCTCGGGCAAGGCGTCGAGCGAGTCGATCCGTACCGCCGTTTCGATTCGTACGCCCAGATTCCAGGCGTGCCCGGCCATACGGTCGGTGAGCTGGCCCCAGCCGCCGACCGGGTAGCGGGCCTCCGGGGGCAGCGCGGCGGCGCGCCGGAGCCGTTCCTGGACGAAGGCGGCGGAGAGCGAACCGGGGTCGTCGTGGAAGAGGGCGACGGCGGCGAAGTGCGCGGCGGCACGGGCGGTGTCCGGCCCGGCGAGCGCGGTGGCCCAGGTCATGAAGTCGGTGTCCACCGGCGCCTGTTGGGCCGGGCGGCGGGCGAGCCGGAACACGCCGAAGGGCGGGGTCCTGCGCAGCGCGCCGCCGCGGTGGAAGCGGAAACGGGCGGCCTCGCGCGCGGGCGGGCTCGCCATGGGGCCGAGCAGTCCGCGGCGGCGCAGCCAGGCCCAGTGGGGGCCGCGGCTGTAGAGGGCGTGCGGTCCTTCGTTGGTGAGGTACGGGCCTTCGGCGGTACGGGCGCGGCCGCCGAGGGTGTGATGGGCCTCGTAGAGGGTGACGGCGGTGCCCGACTCGGCGGCGGTGATGGCGGCGGTGAGTCCGGCGAGGCCGCCGCCGATGACGGTGATACGGGTCGCGCGGTCGCGGCGGTTACTGCGGTCGGTGCGGCTGCCGCGGTCGGTGAGGTCGGTGCGATTGACGCGGTTGCCGCGATGACTGCGGTCATCGTGGTCATTGCGGTGACTGTCATTGCTGTCATTGCTCTCATCGCTGCGGTTGCTGCGCTTGCTGCGGTCCATGGTGTGCGTCTCTCCCCTGCCGTGTCGGTATCGGTGTCGGCTGTCGCTCATGCGCCGGCCTTCGGTCGTGGTCACTCCCCGTGCGTGGCATCTGGAGGTGTGACGGATACCGGACAGCTCGATGTGACATCGGCGCGTTGTCAGTGGTGTACGTCACCATGGGGACATGGCGAGGAAGACGACGAAGAGCGGTGCGGACGGGGGCGCGGCGAGGCGGGTGGAGGCGCGTCGGGCGGAGGTGCGGCTGCCGCCGCTGAGCCCTTACGGCGGCGGGCTGGAGCCGGACGGGGATTATGACGGACTGGAGTTCAAGGACCTCGATCTGACCGGGCAGGAGGGGGCCGGCGCGCGGTTCATCGACTGCGCGCTGCGGGAGTGCGCTCTCGATGAAACGGCGCTGGGGCGGGCGCGGTTCATCGATTCCGTGCTGAGCGGTGTCCGGGGCGTGGGCACGGACCTGGCGGGCGCGTCGATGCGGGATGTCGAGCTGGTGGACGCGCGCCTGGGCGGGGTGCAGTTCCATGGCGCGGTGCTGGAGCGGGTGCTGATCCGGGGCGGGAAGATCGACTATCTGAATATGCGGAAGGCCCGGCTGAAGGATGTGGTGTTCGAGAGCTGTGTGCTCTCGGAGCCGGACTTCGGGGACGCGGAGCTGGAGCGGGTGGAGTTCCGTGACTGTGTGCTCAGGCGGGCCGATCTGACGGGGGTCCGGATGAAGGACGTCGACCTGCGGACGGTCGCCGAGCTGGATATCGCCCGCGGCCTGGACCGGCTGTCGGGCGCGGTGATCAGCTCGGCCCAACTCCTGCACCTGGCACCGGCGTTCGCGGCACAGATCGGGGTGCGGGTGGAGGACTGAACCAGAGGACTGAACCAAGGGGGTACGGAGATGAGGCCGGGCGGAGGCCGTGCCTTCAGGCACGCCGGGTCCGGGCGGGTCCGGCCGGCTTGGCGCCCTTCGGGCGTGCCGGGTCCGGGGCGGTGGCGGACCGAAGGCCCCGGCCTGGGGGGATGGACCGGGGCCTTCGTGGTGCTCCGGGGGCGCGCCTGGTGTGGGGGGAGGAGCGACTGCCCGCTCCCGACGCTGCCCCGGCACTTCTCGTCTGCCCGGAGGCCGGGGATGTACGCCTGACGATCAGGAAAACGATGCAAGGGGTGTGTGGCCGTCGGGTGCCCGCGGTGGAGGGCCTGTAGGGGGTGGGTGACGGGCCGCGCGCCGCCCTCGTACAGGCCTGTTGGCAAGCCCGTACCCGCGCAGGTCAGAAGACAGGTCAGCAGGCGAACGGGACACGGGGCGGGAGACGGGCGGGAGGCGGGTCACACGCGGGGGAAGCGGGCTTGGAGGTCCCACACGATCGGGTTGTCGGCCAGGCCTTCGTGCATGTCGGCCAGGTCCGCGATCAGATCGTGCAGGAAGTCGCGCGCCTCGCGGCGGAGCAGCCGGTGGCTGAAGGTGAGCGGGGGCTCGTCGCCCGGCATCCAGTCGGCCTCCACATCGACCCAGCCGAACCGCCGCTCGAAGAGCATCCGGTCGGACGACTCGGTGAAGTCCAGCTCGGCGTACTGCGGCGTCGCCGCGCGGCTGCCCCGCGGGTCGAGATCGAGCTGTTCGACGATGTCGCACAGCGCCCACGCGAAGTCGAGCACCGGCACCCATCCCCAGGCGGTGGACACCTCACGGTCCGCCTTGGTGTCCGCGAGATAGACGTCCCCGCAGAACAGGTCGTGCCGCAGTGCCTGAACATCCGCGAGCCGGTAGTCGGTCTGGGGCGGATCGGGAAAGCGCCGGGAGAGGGAATACCCAATGTCAAGCACCCCCCAATGCTCCCACGCCCACCCCGCACCACCCCGACCACCCCGCGCACCCCACCGGTCACCTCCGTGCGCCCGCCCACTGCCCCCGGCCGCGCGGTGCGGATCGGCTCGCAAGCCCCTGGCCTGCAGAAACGTCACCGTTCGCACGTTCGAGTGAAGGATTGCGGTTTCCTTTCCTGCTGTGCGGCCTAGGCTGGCAGTGTCGCTTGCACGAAGGAGGTCCGCCGTGGCACTGCCTGTTTCCGAATACGAGCCTTATGAGTCGTACGAGCCCGATGAGCCGTACGAAACCGAGGGCGGCGAAGTCGATTACATGCGGATGCTGCGACAGATGAAGGGAAAGATCCCGGCGATGTCAGTAGAAGCGGCCTTCGACGTGTTCAGTGCGGCTGCCCCGGTGGGGTGGCGCGTGGAATTGGTCGAAGGGGAGATCCACGTGGCGCCTCCCGCCAACGGCGAACACGAAGAAATCGTCGCTGAGATGACGGTTCAGGTGACAGTACGCCGTAAGAATCCGCAGATGCGGAGCTATTGCGGAATCGGGCTGTATGTCCCGGGTGCATCGGTTACCGGAAAGGTGGTGCCCGACCTGGTGATTGCGCCGAAGGGAAGCTTCGCAAGCGCGTCGGAGTACCACGATCCCGCGCCCGTGCTTCTGATCGCCGAGGTGACTTCGCGCTCGACCGGTGACAACGACCGGGTCAAGAAGATCCGCGGGTACGCCCGCGCAGGTATTCCCGTCTACCTCCTGATCGACAGGGAAGCCGATCAGGCCGTGCTGTGCACAATGCCATTCGGCGAGGATTACAAGCGCAAGGTTCCGTACAAGCTGTCCGAGCCGGTTCCGCTTCCCGAGCCGCTCGGGTTCGAACTGGACACCGGCGAGTTCTGAGCCGGGCGGCCGGGACCGGGGGCGCCTAGGATCGGGGGGTGGACAAGTGGCTCGGTGTGCCCCTGGCTTTTCTTCTTCCTCTCATCCTTGTTGTTCTCAGTGGCTGTGCCGGTGAGGGTGAGGTGCGGGGGCGTCCGGGGAGTGCTGGGGTGCGGGATCCTTATTTTCCTCGGCTGGGCAATGGCGGTTATGACGTGCAGCACTACGGGCTGACCCTCGACTACGTGCCCTCCACCGGCCGGCTCAAAGGCATCGCCGAGATCACCGCCCGGGCCACCCAGGATCTGAGCGCCTTCAATCTCGACTTCGCGGGGATGCGGGTCGATTCCGTGACCGTCGACGGCGACAGCGCCGCGCTCCACCGTGCCGGTTCGGAACTCACCCTGCGGCCCCGCGACGATGTGGCGCGCGGCGACACCTTTCGTACGGTCGTCCGCTACTCCGGCGTACCGCGGCGGATCGTCGATCCCGACAAGTCGCATGAAGGCTGGCTGGTGTCGGGGCAGCGGGCGGTCGGGCTGGGAGAGCCGACCGGCTCGATGGCCTGGTTCCCGGGCAATCACCACCCCAGCGACAAGGCGTCGTACGACATCCGGATCACCGTGCCGGAGGGGCAGAAAGCCGTCTCCAACGGTGAGTTGAGGAGCGAGGACACAAAGGACGGCCGCACCTCCTTCGTGTGGCACTCCGCGCAGCCGATGGCCAGTTATCTGGCGACCGTCGCGATCGGCCCGTACAAGACCGAGGCCTCCGTACGGACCGAGAAGGCCGAGAAGGCCGAGAAGGCTGGGAAAGCGCAGAAGGTCGGGGAGACAGCCGAGAGAAAAGCCGGGGAGACCGGCAAGGCGGCCAGGACCGCGGACCAGGGTTCAACACCGCTGCCCATCTACAACGCCGTCGATCCCTCCGTCGCCGCCGACAGCGCGCGGCTCCTCGCCGAGCTTCCCGCCATCGTCACCTGGCAGGAGAAGACCTTCGGGCCGTATCCCTTCTCCTCCACCGGCGTGATCATCGGGCGCAAGGGCGATTCCCAATACGCCCTGGAGACCCAGAACCGGCCCTTCCTGCCCGGTCCCACCAGCGTCGCGACGCTGGTGCATGAGATGGCCCACCAGTGGTTCGGGAATTCGGTGACCCCGAAGTCCTGGCGCGACATGTGGCTCAATGAGGGGTTCGCGGAGTACACGGAATGGCTCTGGGCCGAGCACACCGAGAAGATTCCGGTGCGGCAGAGTTTCGAAGAGGCCTACGAGGACGACGAGAACTGGGCGTTTCCGCCTGCGGAACCGCCCTCCGCCGCGCATATCTCCAACGCTCCGGTGTACGGGCGTGGCGCGATGGTCGTCCACCGGGTACGGGAGGCCGTGGGCGACGCGGCCTTCTTCCGTATCGTGCGCGGCTGGCTGGAGACTTACCGCTACCGCAATGCCGACACCAACGACTTCACGGCGTACGTGGAGCGGGAGTCGGGCCGCGATCTCGGCGCGATCTGGGACGCGTGGCTGTACGGCGACGACAGGCCCCCGCTCGACTGACCGGCGAGATCGGCCAGCCAGCCAGACGGACCGACCAGACGGACCTGCGAGACGGACCGGCCGGACTGATCAGCCAGATTGACCACTCCGCTGACCCGCTCCGCTGACCGCCCGGTCGGCCGGCCCCGGGGGAGGCCCGGGGCCAGCCGACCGAGTCGCGCTCAGAGCTTGGTCACGACGTCAGAAGCAGCCGTCACAAGCCGCTGTCAGAAGCTTCGTCAGAGGTTGACGCCGAAGTCCGTGGCGATGCCCACCAGGCCTGAGGCATAGCCCTGGCCGACGGCGCGGAACTTCCACTCCGCACCGTTGCGGTACAGCTCGCCGAAGACCATCGCGGTCTCGGTCGCGGCGTCCTCGCTCAGGTCGTAACGGGCGATCTCGCTGCCGCCGGCCTGGTTCACGATGCGGATGTACGCGTTCCGCACCTGGCCGAAGTTCTGGCTGCGGGTCTCGGCGTCGTAGATGGAGACCGGGAAGACGATCTTGTCGACATCGGCCGGCAGACCCGCCAGATTGACGTTGATCGCCTCGTCGTCGCCCTCGCCCGCGCCCGTGCGGTTGTCACCGGTGTGGACGATGGTCTGGTCGGGCGTCGACTTGTTGTTGAAGAAGACGAAGTGGCTGTCGGAGACGACCTTCCCGCCTCCGTTCACCGCGATGGCCGAGGCGTCGAGGTCGAAGTCGGTGCCGGTGGTCGTACGGACGTCCCAGCCGAGGCCGACCGTGACGGCGGTCAGGCCCGGTGCCTCCTTGGTGAGGGAGACGTTGCCGCCCTTGGACAGGCTTACAGCCATGGGGATGTCCCTTTCGTTGTCGTGTGCGGGCTTCGGGTCGTCCCGAAGTTACCGTCACCCGACATAACGCGGGCAGAGGACCGAGAGGTTCCGCGCCTCTTTACTTTCTTTACCCGGAGGGAGGACAGCGCGCGGGTACGGACCGACGGGCGCGGCGAAAAGGGGGTGACGCGAATGGCGCGGGCACGCGACCATGGGGGCATGTCCGGGCCTCCGTATGTCATCCGCGGTTCGGTCTCCCTGCCGGAGGCCGAGCTGATGTGGCGTTTCTCGCGCTCGTCGGGGCCGGGCGGACAGCATGTCAACACCAGCGACTCGCAGGTCGAGTTGCGCTTCGACCTCGCGAAGACGGAGGCGCTGCCGCAGGTCTGGAAGGACCGTGCGCTGGAGCGGCTCGCGAACCGGCTGGTGGGCGGTGTGATCGCCGTACGCGCTTCGGAGCACCGCTCACAGTGGCGCAACCGCGAGATGGCGGCGGTACGGCTGGCGTCCCTGCTGGCCGAGGCGACGGCCCCGCCGCCGCGGGCCCGCCGGAAGACGAAGATCCCACGCGGCATCAATGAGCGCCGGCTGCGCGAGAAGAAGCAGCGGGCGGAGACGAAGCGCGGCCGCACGGGCCGCGACTGGTCGTAACGGCGCGAGGGCCGCAACCCCGGCGCCGGCGCCGGTTCGGCGCGCAACCCCGCCGCCTGCTGCGCCCGTACGGGGTGACCTGCCTGGCGCTCAGCCCGTCCGCCATGCCCGTACGGTCTGACCCGCCCGGCGCTCAGCCCGTCCGCCGTGCCCCTACCGCTTGACCCGCCCGGCGCTCAGCCCGCGTACCAGCCCGTGCCGCACCCTGCCGCGTTCGTGCGGTCTGATCTGCCCGGTGTTCAGCCCCCGCACCTGCCCGTGCGCACACCGCCGTACAGGGCCTACCCCTGCCCCAGTTGCCGGTAGCGGCCCTTGAAGTACATCAGCGGGCCGCCCTCCGCGCTCGGGAGTTCCGCCGTCAGGACGCGGCCGATGACCAGGGTGTGGTCGCCCGCCTCCACCCGTTGTTCCGTACGGCACTCCAGGGTCGCCAGCGCGCCGCCGATCAGCGGGGCGCCGCTCGCCTCGCCGCGCCGGTACGGGATGTCCTCGAACAGCAGGCGGTCGCTGATCCGCCCCTTCATCGCGAACCGCCCCGCGATGTGCCGCTGGCTCTCCGTCAGGAGGAGGCGGCCCACAGGGGCTGTTCGGCGAGCAGGTCGTCCATGCGGGAGCCGTTCCGTACGCTCACCAGCACCAGCGGCGGGTCCAGGGAGACGGACATGAAGGCGGTCGCCGTCATCCCGGCGTTCTCGCCGCGCGGTCCTTCCGGGCTCAAGGGCGGTTCGTACGCCGTCACCAGCACCACGCCGGCGGCGAGCCGGGACAGGGCGGCGCGGAACTCGTCGTTGCTCACCCCCTCAGCATGGGGGAAGGCCTCGGCGTGGGGAGCGGGGGCCTCGGTACGGGAAGCGGGGGTCGCCTGGGACTGGGACACGGCCGAACGCTAACCTTGTCCGCCGCCGCCCCGCATCGGGCCACCGGACCAGGACCGGTCCTAGGACCAGCGGGACAGGCCCGGGTCCAGCGGGACCGGCCCCGGGTCCCCGGCGCGCACCGGTAACGGCGCCCACCGGCACCGGCACCGGCACACTCATCGGCAGTGGCGATGGCTACGGCAACGGCGCCGAGCCAGGGCCCGACACGGACCGCCCCCTCGGGGCGCATGTGCGACACGCCCACGGAATTTGCTTTCCGAAAACCTGGGGAGCGCTCTCAACAGGCACTCTTCCCGGTCATCTGATCATGTGACTTGAGTCACAGTGTGGGGTATTTGTTGACCCTGTGTACCGGGCGCACAGCTCGCTGTGATTCAGTGGCGATGAGAATGCAACACGAGAGCCGATGAGAATCCTGGAGTTGCTGTCGAGGTCTCGGGGAGAGCGAACAATGGAGACCGAGTCGGAGCCGTACGTCCGTCTTGCGACCCTGCGGCAGTTGCACCAGGCCGTCGCCGAACTGAACGTCGCCCGCAGCCTGGCGGACACTCTCCAGGCCGTCGCCGACGGAGTCGTCGGCGGTCTCGGCTACGAACTGGCCTGCGTCAATGTCGTACAGGCCGACGGTGACCTGGTCGTCGCCGCCTTCTCCGGCAGTGCCGCCGCCGAGGCGCTGATCACCGGCCGGGTCGGCTCGCGAGGCTCCTGGGACCGCCGTCTCTCCATGGGCGAGTGCTGGGGCGAGCTGCGCTTCATACCCCACACCGAGGGCTGGGTGCTGCTGGAGGACGACGTCCCGCAGTGGTACACCGAGGGCCCCGATCCCCGCTTCGAGGACGAGTGGCACCCGCAGGACCGTCTCTACGCCCCGATGTACGCGCGGGCGGCGGCCTCGGACGGCGTCAAGGAACTGCTGGGGGTCATCTCCGTCGACCGGCCGCGCGGTGGCCGCCGCCCCGGACCCTGGGGACAGGAAGCCCTCCAGATGTACGCGTCCCAGGCGGCGATTGCGATCAGTAACGCCCGCCTCCGAGCAAATATGCAACGCGCTCTCGTACGGCTCGAACGCGAACAGCAGGCGCTGCGGGCCAGTGAGGAATCCTTCCGTCAGGCGTTCGAGTACGCGCCGAGCGGGATGGCCGTCGCCGAGATGGGCGGGGACCAGCACGGGCGGCTGCTGCGGACCAATGACGCGCTGTGCCGGCTGCTGGGCCGCCCGGCCTCCGCGATGCGCCGCTACTCGTTCTCCGACCTGGTCCACCCCGAGGACATCGGCACCCTGCTGCGTACGTCCGCCGAGGGCGGCCGGGCCGAGCTGCGCCTCGCCCGCCGTGACGGCACGTACATCTGGGTCTCGCTCCGTAACTCCGTGGTCGCCGACACCACCGACGGCCCGCGCTTCCTGCTCACCCATGTCGAGGACATCGAGGAGCGCAAGAGCCGCGAGCTCCAGCTCGCCCACCGCGCCTCCCACGACTCCCTCACCGGCCTGCCGAACAGCGCGGAGCTGCGCTCCCGCCTCAGCTCCCGGCTCTGTTCACGCCCCCACGCCCTGCGCGAGACCGCGGTCGAGGCCCTGGACGCGGCGTACGGCGGGTACGACGGCACGGTCCTGTACGAGCCGGGGTACGACGCGTACGAGGGCTATGAGGGATACGACGGGTACGAGGAGCAGGCCGGTCTGCGCGGCGGGGTCCGCGGCGCCCTCGGGCCGGGCTCCGGCGGCGCGGCCGGCGGCGGAGGCTTCGACCACCATGTGCACATGGTCGCGCCCACCGGCG
Source organism: Streptomyces sp. GMY02 (assembly GCF_019056675.1). Taxonomy (NCBI): domain Bacteria; kingdom Bacillati; phylum Actinomycetota; class Actinomycetes; order Kitasatosporales; family Streptomycetaceae; genus Streptomyces; species Streptomyces sp. GMY02. The sequence continues at coordinate 4,799,467 of NZ_CP077658.1, forward strand.
ACGGCGAGACCGACGACGGTACGAAGGGCCTCGCGGTCCTCTTCTGCGACCTCGACGGTTTCAAGTCCATCAACGACCGGTTCGGCCACAACACCGGCGACGCGGTCCTGATCGAGGTCGCGCGCAGGCTGACCACCGGGGTGCGGGACGGTGACACGGTGGCCCGGCTCGGCGGTGACGAATTCGTCGTCCTCGCGGACGGCCTGGGTGCGGCGGACGCGGCGGATCTCGCCGTACGGCTGCGGAACGCGATCATCCCGCCGATCAGGGTCGACGGGCGCGCGGTCCGGGTCGGCGCGAGCTTCGGCATCAGTTGGGCGGCGTGCGGGATGTCCGTGGAGGAAGTCCTGCAATCGGCCGACCAGCGGATGTACGTGGAGAAGCGGTCGCGCAAGACGGTCCACCGGAGGGCCGGATAGTTCCGTGCGGGGCAGGAAGCGCAGGGTGGGAAGCCGAGCCGAGGTCTGGGCTGGGACGCGGGCTGGGGCCTGGGCTGGGACGCGGGCTGGGGCCTGGGCTGGGACGCGGGCCGAGACACGGGCCGGGACACTGGCTTGGGGCACGGGCCGGGGTACGGCATTTCCGGGTGCCCGAAGGCCGTCCGGCATGTATCCGGGACAGGGCTGCGACATGCCCGCGACGCGTTGTTCACCCAGGGGCGGCACAGTGGCTGCTCTCAGTCAACGCCCGTCCATGGGCTTACTCATTCGGGGTAGGCTCGGCCGGTCGGCGACGCTGGCGAGATGGTAAGGAGTGACCCAGGGATGACGGCCGGGAACAACGGCGCGAGCACGCCCGAGGACGAAGACCCGTTCGGCTATCTGTACGAGGACGGTCAGGCGCAGGGCGGCAGTCAGCGGCGCCAGGGCGGCTATGGCTACCCCGGGCCGACCGCGCAGCCCGGCGTGCCCAGGACGTCGTACAACCAGGTCAGGACGGTCGGCGAGCGCCAGTACGGACAGCAGCAGGTCCCGCCGCAGCAGGCGCAGTACGGCCAGCAGCCGCAGTACGGGCAGCCGACGGCTCCGTACGGGCAGCAGGCACCGTACGGCCAGGGCCAGGCGCCCTACGGTCAGCAGTCGAACGCGCACTACGCGGCCCCCGAGACCCACCCCGGCGGTGCCACCACCCGCCAGGTGCCGGCCTCGCGCGGCGGTGGCCGTGGCGGTCCCAACACCAAGGGCCTGCTGATCGGCGCGATCGCGGTCGTCGTGGTGGTCGTGATCGGTATCACGGCCGCGGTGCTCTCCAGCGGCGGTGACAAGGAGAACAACGACGCGGCCCCGACCGACGGCGCCTCGGCTCCCGTGTCCCAGCCGGCCGACGGCAACGACAACAAGCCGAGCGACGCCGCGTCCGACCAGTCCGACAAGGGCATCCAGCTTCCCAAGCAGGACGCGGCGACCCTCAAGCTGGGACCGCCGGCCGCCCTCGCTACGGACATCAAGGGCGCCGAGGGCACGAACGGTTCGTATGTGACGGGCTTCAACGCCGTCGGCGCGTCGGTGACGTGGACCGCGGACATCGAGAAGGCCGGTTCGTACGCCCTGTCGGTGCGCTACGCCATCCCGGCCAAAGACGCGAACGCGACGCTGACCGTCAACGGCGAGGCCAATTCCAACCCCATCGGGCTGAAGAACTTCATCCATTCGAATGACCCGAACTGGGAGAAGAACTGGCAGACCACCTGGGCGCCGGTCGACCTCAAGGCGGGCGAGAACACCATCAAGATCTCCTGCGAGCAGGGCAACCAGTGCGACGCCATTCTCGACTGGCTGGAAGTCACGCCTCCGAAGGGCTGACGGCCTGATCGGCGGTCACTTGATCGACGGCCATCTGATCGACGGTCGACCGAGGGACCGCTGTTCGAGGGGCCTCTGTCTGAGGACCGACCACCCGTAGAAAACCCGCCACCGTCCCGGCCATCGCCTCGCGAGCCGGGACGAGGTATTTCCGGGGGTCGACCACCGAGGGACGGGCCGCGAGGTACTCCCGTACGGCACCGGTGAAGGCCGCGTTCAGGGCCGTACCGACGTTGATCTTGACCATGCCGGCCGCGATCGCCCGGCGGATCTCCTCGTCGGGGACGCCGGAGGAGCCGTGCAGGACGAGCGGTACGGGGACGGCCGCGCGCAGAGCGGCGATCAGGGCGTGGTCCAGGGCGGCGGTACGACGGGTCATCGCGTGGGAGGAGCCCACCGCGACCGCCAGCGCGTCCACTCCGGTCGCGGCGGTGTAGGCGGCGGCCTCTGCCGGATCCGTACGGACACCGGGGGCGTGAGCGTCGAGGGCGGGTGCGGTCAGCGGCGACTCACCGGGGGACCTTTCGCCCGGGGACCTTTCGCCAGGGGAGGGTGCGCTCGGGGACGGTACGCCCGGCTGCGATTTGTCGGCGGACGGTTCGCCCGGGAAGGGTTCCCCCGGCGGCGGTTCGCTCGGGGACGGGTCGCCGTCCTTGCCGCCGACCGCGCCCAGCTCGGCCTCGACCCAGATGCCCTGCTCATGGCCCCAGCGCACGGCGTCGGCGGTGGCCCTGAGGTTCTCCGCGTACGGCAGTTTCGACGCGTCGAACATCACCGAGCTGAAGCCCGCACCGGGCGCGGCCCGCAGCAGGTCAGCCGACTCGACATGGTCCAGGTGGAGGGCGAGGGGTACGGAGGAGGCGTGGGCGATTGCCACCGCGGCGGCGGCGATGGCGCGCGGCTCGCCGCCGTGGAACCTCACCGCGTTCTCCGATATCTGGAGGATCGCGGGGGCGCCGGCCCGCTCGGCGCCCGTCGCGATCGCTTCGGCGTGCTCCAGGGTGATGACGTTGAAGGCGGCGATGCCGTGGCCGGCGGCAGCGGCGGCCGTGACGAGTTCTCCGGTGCTGGCGAGTGGCATGGGCCCTCAGTTCCGTTGTGCTTGTGTGCTTGTGTGCTGTTGTGCCGATATGCCGGTGTGCCGCTGTGGAGCCCTGCTGGGGAAGCCGGGTTCACGCCGGGGGGTGTTCGGTGACGGTGACGCGCGGGAGGAGTTCCTCGTACGCCTCGGGGTCGAACTCGCCCGCGACCGGGGCCAGGACCGTTGCCGTGGCGAGGGCGACGGCGCGGCTGAGCCTGGCAGGCCAGGGGAGTTGTTCGACCAGGCCCGAGAGCAGTCCGGCCACGGCCGAGTCGCCCGCGCCCGTCGGGTTGCCCTTCGCCGGGGCGGGCGGAACCGCCTGCCAGACGCCGTCCGGGGTGGCCGCGAGTATGCCGTCCGGGCCGAGGGAGGCGATGACCGCGTGGGCGCCGCGGCGGCGGGCGTCCCTGGCGGCGCGCAGGGGTTCGCGGGAACCGGTGAGCCCGGCGAGTTCGTCGGCGTTCGGCTTGACCAGATCGGGGCGGGCGGCGACACCGCGGCGCAGGGGCTCGCCGCTGGTGTCGAGCAGTACGGGCACGCCCGCGCCCCGGGCCCGGCGGATCAGCTCGGCGTACGCGCCGACATGGATGCCGGGCGGCAGGCTGCCGCAGAGGGCGACGGCTTCGGCGCCGGCGAGCAGCCGTTCGTAACCGCTGAGGAAGGCGTTCCACTCGGCGGCGGAGACGGTCGGCCCGGGCTCGTTGAGCTGGGTGGTGTCGCCGCTGGTCTCGTCGACGACGGCGATGGTGCGGCGGGTGGATCCGGCGATGGGTACGAGGGCGTCCACGGGGCGTGTGGTGACGTGGGCGGGCGCGATGCCGGGGCGGCGGGGACGGCCGGTGCCGGTGCCGGGCGTGCGGCCGGGGGTGCGGCCCGGGGTGCCAGGGGCGCGGCCGGGGGCGCCGGGCTCCGCGGTCGGGTTCTGGGCGGGCTGCGGCGGGGCGGAGCCCTCCGGACCGGTGCTTGGACCGGTGCCCGGGCCGGAGGCGGGCGGGCTCGGGCTCTCCGTACCCGTACCGGTGTGGTCGGGGTCGGTGCTCCGGCCATGCCGGCCGTCGGCGCCCGTACCGACGCCTTGACCGATGCCCGGGCCGGCGAACGGTCCCGCGCCGGGGCCGCGCCGGGCTCTGGGGCCCGTACCGTGCCGGGAGCCGGTGCCTGTTCCAGGGGCGTGCCTCGCGTCGGCGCGCCGGGGGCCGTAGCCCGCGCCGCCGCGCCGTCCGTCCACGCCCGGGCCGTGGGCCCATCCGTATCCGGAGCCGTACGCCGGTCCGTGGCCCGTGCTGTATCCGGAGCCCGCGCCATGGTGCGCGCCCGCGAGCAGTTCCCGCAGGACATCGCCCGTACGGCCGCCCGCGAACCCGGTCACCACCGTCTCGTGGCCCAGCGCCGCCAGCACCCGCGCGACGTTCAAGCCTTTGCCGCCGGGGCGCTCGATGACCTCGCTGACGCGGTGGGTGGTGTGCGGGACGAGTGCGGAGGTGCGGTACGTGATGTCCAGCGCGGTGTTGAGCGTCACCGTCAGGATCACCGTCACACCCCCGGGGAATGCGCTTGCTCGGCCTGCTGCCGATTGCCTGTTGCCGATTACCCGTTACCGGAGTTACCGGAGCGATCATGTCAAAAAGAAAGCGGTTGGCCCAGACCTCGCGCAGCCGTCGTCCGCGATGTCCCGGGCGGCCCCGCCGTCCCCTGCACCCTGGGCAGCCGCCGTCCCCGACCGGAAGTCGGTCCGGGGACGGCGGTCGGCGGTCGGCGGGAAAGCCCGGCCCGGATGAGTCGGGCCCGGAATCCACCCGGCCTCAGCCCGGCTCGGGGATCAGCCCGGCTCGGATCAGCCGGGCCCGGCCCGGATCAGCCCAGCCGGGGTTCGACGATCCAATCGCCCTTGTACAGCACGCCCTTGACCGAGAAGTCCGCGTCCAGCACCACCAGATCCGCGTCCTTGCCCGGCTCCAGCGAGCCGACCCGGTCGTCCACGCCCAGCAGCTTCGCCGGATTGGCGGAGATCGCCTGGACGATGTCCTCGACCGGCAGCCGGTCGACCGTCGCGGCCCGCTTGAACGCCGTGTCCAGCGTCAGCGTGGAGCCCGCGATCGAACCGCCCTCCACCAGCCGCGCCACACCGTCCTTGACCTCCACGGCCAGCGGGCCGAGCTGGTAGAGCCCGTCGCCGAAGCCGGCCGCGTCCATCGCGTCCGTGATGAAGGCGACCCGGCTCCCGCCCGCGCGGTGGAACGCCAGTTCCAGGGCCGCGGGGTGCAGATGCGTACCGTCGTTGATCAGCTCGACGGTGACCCGCTCGTCCTCCAGCAGCGCGGCGATCGGCCCGGGCGCGCGGTGCCCGAGCGGCGGCATGGCGTTGAAGAGGTGCGTCGCGACGGTCGCCCCGGCCTCGATGGCCTCGACGGTCTGCTCGTACGTCGCGTCCGTGTGCCCGATCGCGGCGATCACGCCGTGTTCGGCCAGCAGGCGTACGGAGTCGATACCGCCGGGGAGTTCGGTGGCGAGGGTCACCATCCGGGCCGTACCGCGTGCCGCGTCGAGCAGTTTGCGCACCTCGGCCGGGTCGGGGTCGCGCAGCAGCGCCTCGCTGTGGGCACCCTTGCGGCAGGGGGAGATGAAGGGGCCCTCGAAGTGGATGCCCGCGAGATCGCCCTGCTCGACCAGCTCGGAGAGGATGCCCGCGCGCTGGGCGAGGAAGTCGGCCTCGCCGGTGACGGTGGAGGCGACGAGCGTGGTGGTGCCGTGCTCGCGGTGCGTACGGATGCCGGTGAGGACGTCGTCCACGGAGCCGGAGGTGAACGAGGCACCGCCGCCGCCATGGTTGTGCATGTCCACGAAACCGGGGACCAGCCAGTGGCCCGACAGATCCAGCGTGGCGGCGCCGTCCGGCGCGGCGCCCGCGATCCGGCGCCCGTCGACGATCACCCGCCCGCCCTCCACGATCCCGGTGGGCAGCACCACGCGGGCGCCGGCGAGAACGGTGCATTCGGCACGAGCGGCCATCAGGCGCTCACCTCCGGGACGAGTGGGTCGGTGGGGGGATGGGGGATGGGTACGCCGGCGACGGACGGTCCGCCACCGCCGCGGAGCGGCCCGGCGGTGGGCCGACGATCAGCCGGAGCGGCGTCGGCCGCGGTCGGGTTGTCGCCTGCGGACTGGCTGTCCGCTGCGGGCCCGGCCTCGGCCGTGGACGGGCTGTTCGCCGTAGGCCTGGTCTCGGCCGCAGACCGGCTGTCCGGCCCAGGCCCGGCCGTGGTCCGACTGTCCGCCGCGGTCGGGCTGTGGCCTGCGGACTGGCTGTCTGCCGCAGGCCTGACCCCGGCCGTGGACCGGCTGTTTGCCACGGTCCGGCTGCCCGCGGCGGACTGGCTGTCCGCCACAGTCTCGGCCCCCGCCGTGGACTGGCTGTTCGCCGCGGTCGGGCTGTGGCCCGCGGACTGGTTGTCCGCTGGAGTCCCGGCCTCGGTCGTAGACCGGCCGTCCGCTGCGGGCGCGACCCCGCCTGCGGACTGGCTGTCCGCCGCAGGCCTGGCCCCGGCCGTAGACCGGCCGTCCGCCGCAGGCCCGGCCCCGGACGCGGACGACCCGCCCGCGCGGACCCCGTCCGCCCGGGCCTCGGCCTCGGCCGTTGGGACCTGATCCGTCGGGGACCGGTCCTCCCGGACCTGAGCCTCCGGGGCCCGGTCCTCCCGGGGCCGGTCCTTCGAGGCCTGGTCGTCCCGCTTCAGCAGGTCCCAGGCCAGCAGGCCCGCGCCCAGGCAGCCCGCCGTGTCGCCCAGGGCCGCGGGGACGATTTCGGGCAGTTTCTGGAACGTCACCCGCTCCTCGACCGCCGCCCGCAGCGGTGTGAACAATGTTTCTCCTGCCTCGGCCAGACCGCCACCGATGATCAGGGTGCGCGGGTCGAGCAGGGTGAGCGCGGTGACCAGTCCCGCCGCCAGCGCGTCGACCGCGTCGCGCCAGACCCGTACCGCCTCGGGGTCGCCCGACTCCACCGCCTTCGCGCAGTCGGCCGCGTCCGCCGCCGGGTCGCCGCTCGCCGCCGCCCAGGCGCGGCTCACCGCCGCCGCCGAGGCGAGCGTCTCCAGACAGCCCCGCTGCCCGCAGCCGCACTCAGGTCCGTCCGGGCGCACCACGACATGCCCGATCTCGCCCGCGTACCCGTGCGCCCCGGCCTCTATCGCGCCGCCGATGCCGATGGCCCCGGCGATCCCGGTGCCCAGCGGTACGAATACGAACCGGTCGGCGCCGCGGCCCGCGCCGAGCCGCCCCTCCGCGAGACCCCCGGTCCGTACGTCGTGCCCGAGCGCGACCGGTACGCCCCCGAGCCGGGCCGCGAGCAGATCGCGCATCGGTACGTCGCGCCAGCCGAGGTTCGCCGCGTACACCGCGACACCGCGCTCCGCGTCCACGATCCCGGGGACCGCGACGCCCGCCGCGAGAGCGCTCTCGCCGAAGTGCTCGGCGCCGTACGCGCGCAGCTCGGCCGCGAAAGCGAGGATGGTCTCGACGACGGCGTCGGGGCCGCGCTCCCTGCCGGTCGCGCGCCGCACCTCGTACAGCAGCGCGCCGTCCGCCCCGACCAGGGCGGCTTTCATTCCGGTGCCGCCCACATCCAGGGCGATGACGTGTCTCACGCGGACAGTCTCGCGTGTGGACCCATGAAAGGTCTAGTCCACTGTCCTGGATTGTTGCCCGCCCATACAAACGCCGGTGCAAATGCCGATGCCCTTCGTGGGCCGGTCCGCTCTTGGCCCGGACGTGCGTCCGCTCTTGGCGCAGACGTTGCCGAAGCGAAACCGGCACTGCGTGGACCGTAAACCTCCGGATAGGGGAAAATCACTGATCCGTAGCAGGACCTCATGAGGGATCACCGAAGAACAGAGGCGGAACAGAGCTGTGCAGCAGCGCTTTCGGGGAGCGACGGCGGCCATGGCCGCACTTGGCATGACAATGGCGCTGGCAGGCTGTGGCAGCACGGGAGGCTCGGGGGACGTCACCCTGAAGCTCGTGGCCGCCGACTACGGCAACGGTTCGTCGGACCGGTCCGACAAATACTGGGCGACCCTGGCCAGGGAATTCGAGTCCAAGCATCCGGGTATCAAGATCGATGTCGATGTCCGTTCGTGGAAGACCGTCGACCGCGATGTCGCCGAGATGGTGAAGAAGGGCCGCGCTCCCGACATCGCGCAGATCGGCTCGTACGCCGACTACGCCAAGGACGACCTGCTCTACACCGCCGACGAGGTGCTGTCCGTACCCACGCAGGCGAACTTCCTGGCCCAGCTCTCGGATGCCGGAAAGGTCAACCGCATCCAGTACGGGCTGCCCTTCATAGCCTCCGCCCGGCTGCTTTTCTACAACAAGAAGCTGTTCAAGTCGGCCGGTGTGAGCGCTCCCAAGAACTGGGACGACATCAAGACCGACGCCGAGGCGCTCAAGGCGAACGGTGTGACGACCCCCATCGCGCTTCCCCTCGGCTCGGAGGAGGCGCAGGGCGAGACGATGATCTGGCTGCTGAGCGGTGGGGGCGGCTATACGAACAATGCCGACGACTCGTACGACATCGACTCCGACCAGAACGTCAAGACCTTCGAGTGGCTCAAGAAGAACCTCGTCGAGGAGAAGCTGACCGGCCCGGTCGCCCCGTCGAAACTCGACAGGACCACTGCCTTCAAGGCGTTCACGAGCGGCCAGGTCGGAATGCTGAACGGGCATCCGACGCTGCTTCTCGATGCGGAGCGGGAGGGCATCGACGTCGGGATCCTGCCGCTGCCGGGTATTGACGGCAAGCCCAAGCCGGCGATGGGTGTGGCCGACTGGATGATGGCGTTCAAGCAGAACAAGCACGGCAAGGAGATCGGTACGTTCCTGGACTTCGTGTTCGAGGACAAGAACGTTCTCGACTTCGTCGGGCAGTACGACCTGCTGCCGGTCACGTACAGCGCGAACGAGGCGATGGCGGCGGACACGGCGTACAAGGACCTGGCCACGTTCCAGACGGTGCTGCCGACCTCGGAGCTGTATCCGTCCGGCAAGAGGTCCTGGGGCGGTGTCAGCCAGGACATCAAGGACAACATCGGCAAGGCGGTCGAGCCGGGCGGTAATCCGGCGGCGGTCCTGGGGCGGATAGCGCGGGACGCGACGGCGGCGGAGACGTCGGAGTGACGGCCGGGGTAGCGTGTCGGGGATATGACCGCGACGCCTGATCCCGCGCCTGATCCCGTCCCTGAGCGCGCCGGGCTGTCCGAGCGGGACCGCGCCGTTCTCGCGGTGGAACGGCGCGGCTGGCCGGGCCCGGGCGCCAAGGAACGCGCGATCAGGGAGGACCTCGGCATCTCCCCGACCCGCTACTACCAGCTCCTCGGAGCGCTGCTGGACGACCCGAGGGCGGCGGAACACGACCCGGTGACGGTGAATCGGCTGCGCAGAATCAGAGCAGAAAAACGAGAAAGCCGAGAGGGCTGACACGGGCCTGTGCGCCCGTGGCGGGGCGCGGCTCGGTCCCGCCGGCGGCCGGAGCGCCTGGCCCGGCGTCGTGTGGCACGTATCTCTGCCTGTCCGGTCGGCACCGGGCTTCCGGCCCGAGCCCGGCCACGGCCCGCCCGGCTGGCCGGGGCACCTGGCCTGGCCAGGGCCCGCCCGGTGGCCGAGGCGCTTGGCCGGCCAGATCCCGCCCGGCACCCGAATCGCTTGACCCCGCCAGGATCCAGCCCCGCAGTCGAAGTTGCCGCCCGGCCGAATCCAGCCCGTCCGGCGATTGAGGACAAGGCCCCGGGGCAGCCCGGGCTCACCGTTTCGTACCGGCCGTGGCGTCCCCGCCGATACGCTCAGGAGCATGGGCAACCCGTACCCCCTCCCCCTGCCGGAACCCACCACACCCGCCGGTGCCGACGGCCTCGCCGCGCTTCTCGCCCGGCCCGGCGAAGCGGTCGTCGCCCTCGACTTCGACGGCACCCTCGCCGACATCGTCCCCGACCCCGAACAGGCCCGCGCCCACCCGCGCGCCGTCCCCGCGCTGGCCGCCCTCGCCCCGCATGTCGCGTCCGTCGCGGTGATCACCGGCCGTCCGGCCGGGGTCGCGGTGCGGTACGGCGGCTTCGCCGGAGTGCCGGGCCTGGAACACCTCGTGGTCCTCGGCCACTACGGCGCCGAACGCTGGGACGCCGTCAGCGGCACCGTCCGTACCCCCGCCCCGCACGAGGGCGTCGCGGCCGTCCGTGCCGAACTCCCCGGATTCCTGGAGCGGTTCGGCGCCTGGCACGGGACCTGGATAGAGGAGAAGGGCCAGGCGGTCGCGGTCCACACCCGCCGCGCCACCGACCCCCAGGCCGCCTTCGACGCCCTGCGCGACCCGTTGGCCGAACTGGCGGCCCGCCACGGCCTGATCGTCGAACCGGGCCGCATGGTCCTCGAACTGCGCCCGCCCGGCATGGACAAGGGCGTGGCGCTGCTGGAGTACGTCCGTGAGACGGGCGCCGGAACCGTCCTCTACGCGGGCGACGACCTGGGCGATCTCCCCGCCTACGCGGCCGTCGAGAAACTCCGCTCCGACGGCCACCCCGGCCTGCTGATCTGCAGCGGCTCGGAGGTCCCCGAACTGTCCGCGCGGGCCGACCTCCGCCTCCCCGGCCCCGCCTCCCTGGCCGACTACCTCGCCTCCCTCGCCCGGGCCATGGACTGACCCGGCCTCGCCCGGCCCCCCTCAGGGGGTCAGGCGCGGAGGGCCGTGAGCTGGTCCAGGAACCATTGCTGCGGGGGGAGGGCCGTGGCCGCCGCGGAGAGGCGTTTGGCGCGTTCCGCGCGGTCTTCGGGGGAGAGCGTCAGGGCCTGGTGGAGCGCTTTCGCCGTGGCGGAGATGTCGTACGGGTTCACCGTCAGCGCGTCCTCGCCCATCTCCTCGTACGCCCCCGCCTCCCGCGACAGCACCAGCGCGCAGCCGCGCTCCGAGACGACGGGGATCTCCTTCGCGACCAGGTTCATGCCGTCCCGGATCGGGTTGACCAGGGCCACGTCCGCGAGCCGGTAGGCGGCCAGGGAGCGGGCGAAGTCGTCGCGGACGTGGAGGACGACCGGGGACCAGCCGGCCGTGCCGAACTCGTCGTTGATCGCCTCGGCCACCCGCTGGACCTCGGCGGTGTAGTCGCGGTAGACCGCCAGATCCTGCCGGGAGGGGTAGGCGAAGGCGACATGGACGACGCGTTCGCGCCATTCGGGGTGGTCGACGAGGAGCTGCCGGTAGGCGAGCAGACCGCGGACGATGTTCTTGGACAGTTCCGTACGGTCCACCCGGACGATCGTCCTCCGCGGTTCGCCGGAGTCCGGGCCCGGGCCTCCCGTACGGCCGATCTGCTCGCGCAGGGTCGCGATCCGCTCCTCCACGTCCGGGCGGTGCGCGCGCTCGCGCAGGAAGTCGCCGTCCGCGCCCAGGCCGTGCACACCGGTCCTGGTGTTGCCCGTCCCGCCCAGCAGTTCCGTACAGCACGCACGGAAGGCGTCCGCCCACCGGTGCGTCAGGAACGCCGCGCGGTCCGCCCCGAGGATGCCGCGCAGCAACTGGCGGGCGATGTCGTCGGGCAGCAGCCGGAAGTAGTCGACCGGCGCCCACGGGGTGTGCGAGAAGTGCCCGATGCGCAGGTCGGGGCGGAGCGCGCGCAGCATCCCGGGCACCAGCGCCAGGTGGTAGTCCTGCACCAGGACCGCCGCGCCCTCCGCCGCCTCGTCCGCCAGCGCCTCCGCGAAGGCGCGGTTGTACGTCTCGTACGACGCCCACTGCGCGCGGAACTCGGGGCCGAAGGACGGCTCCAGCGGTGTCTGGTAGAGCAGATGGTGCAGGAACCAGAGCGTGGAGTTCGCGACGCCGTTGTACGCGTCGGCGTACACCTCGGGCGCGATCCCCAGCATCCGGACCCGCTGGCCGCCGGTGTCGGCCGGGTCGAGCCGTCCGTCCGTACGCCGCACCGCCTCGCGGTCGCCGTCGCCGAGCGCCGCGCACACCCACACCGCGCCGTCGTCGGACCCGATGGCCGAGAGGCCGGACACCAGACCGCCGCCGCCGCGCTTCGGCGCCAGCGAGCCGTCGTCGCGCAGGGTGTACGAGACGGGGCCGCGGTTGGACGCGACAAGGATCTGGGCCGGCTGGACCTTGGGCCGGGAGGACGGCTCGGTAACCATGTGCCGAACCTAGCCCGTCCCGTAAACGCTCAAACGTACGGACGGTGTGGTGTGCGCCCCGTCGGAGCTCAGCGGCGGCCACGGGTCGCCGCCAGCGCCACCACGCCCGCGCCCGTCAGCGCCAGTGCCACCCCGCCCAGCAGCCACAACCGCTCCGCCACGCCTCCGGTGTCCGCGAGATGGCCCTCCAGCGGCTCGTGCACCGCGCCTTCCACGGCCTCCCGCACCGGGCCGTAGACCCGTGCGCCGTCCGCCGGCGGCTGGTCCGCGGCCAGCGCCTGCCCGGGTGCCAGCGCCACCAGCGTTCCGGCCAGCACCCCGATTGCCCGCCTGATAATCACATCTTTTGCCCTCATAAGGGTGCAATGTAAGCAACGGATGTGATGATGCGTGGTTACGCCGCGCGTCCGGCCGTGTACTCCGCGATCTCCCGCATCGGCGGCCGCTCCTCCGTGTCGACGGAGTAGGTGCGCGGTACGAACCCGTTCTCGCCCCGGTCGAACTGCGTCAGCTCCGGACGGACCAAATGCGCGCGGGACAGGCGCAGTTGGGCCGTACGGTAGATCGCCGCGGCCATTCGCCCCAGCGCCCGGTCGTCCTGGTGCCGGTGCAGCCGCACCCCCACGTCGACCTGGCCGAGCGCGTCCAGGCCCACCGTGTGCAGGGCGTCGACCAGCAGCCCCAGCTCCACGCCGTACCCGACCGGGAACGGCAGCCGCTCCAGCAGCGAGCGCCGCGCCGCGTACTCCCCGCCCAGCGGCTGGACGAACCCCGCCAGGCGCGGCCAGTGCAGATTGAGCAACGGGCGCGCCACCAGCTCGGTCACCCGCCCGCCCTGCCCGGCCGCCGCCCCGCCGCGGCGGTCCGGGTCGCCCCGGCCGCTCGTGTCGCCCTGGCCGCCGGTGAGAGCGCTCTCGGTCAGGAGAGCGCTCTCAGTCAGCGGACGGTCGTACATCGCCTTCACGAACTGCACATCCGCGTCCGTCAGCAGCGGTCCCACCGTCCCGGACACGAACTCGGCCGAGAACCGCCGCAGATCCGCGTCCACGAAGCACACCACATCGCCGCTCGTCACCAGGAGCGACCGCCACAGCACCTCGCCCTTGCCGGGCAGTGCGGGCAGCCGCGGCAGGATCGAGTCCCGGTGCACCACCCGCGCCCCGGCCGCCGCCGCGGTCTCGGCCGTACGGTCCGTGGAACCGGAGTCGATCACCACCAGCTCGTCGACCAGCGGCGCACGCTCCATCAGCTCACGCCGTATCACCGACACGATCCCGCCGACCGTCGCCTCTTCGTCGAGCGCCGGCAGCACCACGCTCACCGTGGTCCCGCGCGCGGCCTTCGCCAGCAGGAGCCGGTCGAGCGTACGGTCGGCCGCCGACCAGGAGCGCCTGGTCAGCCAGCGTTCCACCTCTTCCAGCACGGTCGGTACTCTCCCTGACGTGTCGTGCGTGTCGTGCGATGCTCGCCCATGCGTCTCACGCGTGCCCGTTCACGCGTGCCTGTCCATGCCACGCGTGGTGACGTGATCCATCTCGCGGTGCGGACCACTATCTCAACCGTCCGCTCCTTCGGTTACAGTCTTGAACAACACGAGTGGCCACCGCATGCCGGGGTCGTTTCGTGAAAAAACGCGCCGGACCAGGGGTCCGCGCCATAGCGCTCATCCAGAGGGACTGAGGGAACGGCCCGTTGAAGTCCCGGCAACCCTCCCGCCGACCGCGAGGTCACGGTGGGGAAGGTGCCAATTCCGTCTTGCGGCGAAACGCGTCGTAAGGAAGATGAGGAGAAAGGGCCTCGCCATCATGGCTGTGCAGACCGTCCGCCACGCCGACGCCTCCGTTGATCTCGGACCCGCCGCCGCGCTCTCGTGCCGCGAGTGCGGAGAGCGCTTCCAGCTCGGACCCATCTTCGCCTGTGCGAGCTGTTTCGGGCCGCTCGAAGTCGCGTACGACCTGCCGAGCGGCACCCCCGAAGAGCTCAAGAAGCGCATCGCCGAAGGCCCCGACAACATCTGGCGGTACGCGCCGCTGCTGCCCGTCCCCGCCGATGTGGCGACCAAGCCGAACATCAACCCCGGCTTCACCAAGCTGGTCAAGGCCGACAATCTCGCCCGCGAACTCGGCGTTACCGGCGGCCTGTACGTCAAGGACGACTCCGGCAATCCGACACACTCCTTCAAGGACCGCGTCGTCGCCATCGCCGTCGAGGCCGCCCGCGCCTTCGGCTTCACCACGCTCTCCTGCTCGTCCACCGGCAATCTGGCCGGCGCGGTCGGCGCCGCCGCGGCCCGCGCCGGCTTCCGCTCCTGCGTGTTCATCCCGCACGACCTGGAGCAGGGCAAGGTCGTCATGGCGGCGGTGTACGGCGGTGAACTCGTCGGTATCGAGGGCACGTACGACGATGTGAACCGGTTCTGCTCGGAGCTGATCGGCGACCCGCTGGGCGAGGGCTGGGGCTTCGTCAACGTCAACCTCCGCCCGTACTACGGCGAGGGCTCCAAGACCCTCGCGTACGAGATCTGCGAGCAGCTCGGCTGGCGGATCCCCGACCAGATCGTCGTCCCGGTCGCCTCGGGCTCGCAGCTCACGAAGATCGACAAGGGTCTCCAGGAGCTGATCAAGCTGGGGCTGGTGGAGGACAGGCCGTACAAGATCTTCGGCGCCCAGGCCGAGGGCTGCTCGCCGGTGTCCACCGCGTTCAAGGCCGGGCACGATGTCGTACGGCCGCAGAAGCCGGACACGATCGCCAAGTCGCTGGCGATCGGCAACCCGGCGGACGGACCGTACGTCCTGGACATCGCCCGGCGTACGGGCGGGGCGGTCGAGGACGTCGACGACGAGCTGATCGTCGAGGCGATCAAGCTGCTGGCCCGCACCGAGGGAATCTTCGCGGAGACCGCCGGTGGGGTGACGGTCGGTGTGACGAAGAAGCTGATCGACTCCGGTCTGCTCGACCCGGCGCTGACGACCGTCGTCCTCAACACGGGTGACGGACTGAAGACCCTGGACGCCGTGGCGGCGACGACGGGGCCGACCGCGACGATCCGCCCGAGCCTGGACGCGTTCCGCGAAGCCGGCCTGGCCCGCTGAAACCCGACGACGTTACCGGCGTTACGGAAAGCCGGAAGACGGAAGGCAGAACACCACTATGAGCGTCAATGTCCGCATCCCGACCATTCTCCGTACGTACACCGGCGGCCAGGCCGAGGTCCCGGCCGAGGGGGCGACCCTCTCCGAGGTCATCCAGTCCCTGGAGGCCAACCACCCCGGCATCGCCGCGCGTGTCCTGGACGACCAGGGCAAGCTGCGCCGCTTTGTGAACGTGTACGTGAACGACGACGATGTCCGTTTCGAGCAGGGCCTGGAGACCGTCACCCCGGCGGGCGCGGGCGTCTCGATCATCCCGGCGGTCGCCGGGGGCTGAGCTCCGCCGCCCGGCCGGCGCGGCACGTTCCGACTCGTTCCGACGACTCTCCGACGGCTCTCTGGCGGCTCCCCGAAAGCTCCACCGATGGCTCCCTCCGCGAAGCAAGCGGAGGGAGCCATTCTCTATGGTTGAACGCGATAGAGTATGGGAACGCCCCTCCGCCGGCCCTGCCGCGCGTGTATCAGAACGCGACAACATGGGGGCAAAGTCCTGGTGTTGTTTGCGCTATAGGTGCGCTTTGCCCGGCCCGACTTGCCCGGGAACGCAGCGAATTCGTCGCTATGCGTGTTCAGCCATGCCCAGAATTCTCGTCCGATTGACCTGTTGCAGAGGGCAGTTGGGCAGATACATTCAGCCGCGGTCGACGCGTTCCGGCGCGAAGTGTGGCCCCCTGGAAGGGCCAGTAATAGGGGAGTTAGGCATGGCTCAGGGCACCGTCAAGTGGTTCAACGCGGAGAAGGGGTACGGCTTCATCGCGGTCGACGGTGGTGCGGATGTTTTCGTCCACTACAGCGCGATCCAGATGGACGGTTACCGCACCCTTGAAGAAGGTCAGCGAGTGGAGTTCGAGATCTCGCAGGGCCAGAAGGGTCCGCAGGCGGACATGGTCAAGCTCGCCGTCTGATCCCGGCGCGATCGGCCACCGACGCACTCAGCTCACGCGCGAGGGGCCCGTATCCCAGAGATGGGGATACGGGCCCCTCGTGCGTGTGCGCCCCCGTGCGTGTGCGCCCACCCGGTAAGAACCGGGGGCTCCGGCCTTCCGGCGGGGCCGCTCCGGCGCGGGTGCCTCGAAGGGGTCGTGGGAGCCGGGGGAGCTTGCACTCTCGGGGGTCGAGTGCTAATCATTGGCGTTAGCACTCTGCAAGTGAGAGTGACAACTTGAGGACCGGGTCTGTGAGGCCCGAAGAGCCGGTGGGGCAATGAACCGCACGGCTCTCAGGCCGTCCGTCGCGGGCGCCGGCGCGGTCCGCTCCACCCGCCCCCTGGGCCCTGCGGCCCGGGGAGACCCCTGTCCGGGAGGACCACTTCACATGGCCAAGATCATCGCGTTCAACGAGGAGGCACGGCGCGGTCTCGAGCGCGGGATGAACCAGCTCGCCGACGCCGTCAAGGTCACCCTTGGCCCCAAGGGCCGTAACGTCGTCCTCGAGAAGAAGTGGGGCGCCCCCACGATCACCAACGATGGTGTGTCCATCGCCAAGGAGATCGAGCTCGAGGACCCGTACGAGAAGATCGGCGCCGAGCTGGTCAAGGAAGTCGCCAAGAAGACGGACGACGTCGCCGGCGACGGTACGACCACCGCGACCGTGCTCGCCCAGGCGCTCGTCCGCGAGGGCCTGCGCAATGTGGCCGCCGGTGCCAACCCGATGGCCCTCAAGCGTGGCATCGAGAAGGCCGTCGAGGCCGTCTCGGGCGCTCTGCTGGAGCAGGCCAAGGACGTGGAGACCAAGGAGCAGATCGCTTCGACCGCCTCCATCTCCGCCGCCGACACCCAGATCGGCGAGCTGATCGCCGAGGCCATGGACAAGGTCGGCAAGGAAGGCGTCATCACCGTCGAGGAGTCCCAGACCTTCGGTCTGGAGCTTGAGCTGACGGAGGGTATGCGCTTCGACAAGGGCTACATCTCGGCCTACTTCGCCACCGACATGGAGCGTATGGAGGCGTCCCTGGACGACCCGTACCTCCTGATCGTCAACTCCAAGATCGGCAATGTGAAGGACCTCCTTCCGCTGCTGGAGAAGGTCATGCAGTCGGGCAAGCCGCTGCTGATCATCGCGGAGGACGTCGAGGGCGAGGCGCTGTCGACCCTGGTCGTCAACAAGATCCGTGGCACCTTCAAGTCGGTTGCCGTCAAGGCCCCGGGCTTCGGCGACCGCCGCAAGGCCATGCTCAACGACATCGCCATCCTCACCGGCGGCACGGTCATCTCCGAGGAGGTCGGCCTGAAGCTGGAGAACGCCGGCCTGGACCTGCTGGGCCGCGCCCGCAAGGTCGTCATCACCAAGGACGAGACCACCATCGTCGACGGTGCCGGTGACAGCGACCAGGTCGCCGGCCGGGTCAACCAGATCCGCGCCGAGATCGACAACAGCGACTCGGACTACGACCGCGAGAAGCTCCAGGAGCGCCTCGCGAAGCTGGCCGGCGGCGTGGCCGTCATCAAGGCCGGTGCCGCGACCGAGGTCGAGCTGAAGGAGCGCAAGCACCGCATCGAGGACGCGGTGCGCAACGCCAAGGCCGCTGTCGAGGAGGGCATCGTCGCCGGCGGTGGCGTGGCTCTGCTCCAGGCCGCTTCGGTCTTCGAGAAGCTGGAGCTGGAGGGCGACGAGGCGACCGGTGCCAACGCCGTCAAGCTGGCGCTGGAGGCCCCGCTCAAGCAGATCGCCGTCAACGGCGGCCTTGAGGGCGGCGTCGTCGTGGAGAAGGTCCGGAACCTGACGGTCGGCCACGGTCTGAACGCCGCGACCGGCGAGTACGTCGACATGATCGCCGAGGGCATCATCGACCCGGCGAAGGTGACGCGTTCCGCGCTGCAGAACGCGGCGTCCATCGCGGCGCTGTTCCTGACCACCGAGGCCGTCATCGCCGACAAGCCGGAGAAGGCCGCGGCCGCGGCTCCGGGCGGCATGCCGGGCGGTGACATGGACTTCTGAGCCTCCTCGGCTCGGATCCGTCCCGCGTCGGTAGATCCGTACGCTTCTGTACTGAGGGCGGCACCCCTGTGTGGGGGTGCCGCCCTCGGGCGTTTTCGGGGGCTCTCGCCGCGCGGCGAGGGTCACTTTCCGGGGCTGGGGAAGGCCGTTGAGGTGAGGTCCTCGGAGAGGGTCCACAACTGGCGGGCCAGGGACGGGTCCTGGGCGGTGGGGGTGCGGCCGGCCCGGGCGGGGTGGCCGCGGAGTTCGCCCCGGCCGTCGGGGCCTATGTAGGCGGCGCCTTCGAGGTTCTGGGTGGCGGCGAAGAGGGCCGGGAGGGCGCCGGCCGCGGCGTTCTGCATGGCCAGGCGGCCGACGATCGTGGCGACCAGGGTCATGAACGGGCCCAGGTGGCGGTTCAGGCCGGTGGTCGCCGCGCCCGGGTGGGCGGCGACGGCGAGCAGCGGGGAGCCGGCCTTCGTCAGTCGGCGCTGTAGTTCGAGGGTGAAGAGCAGATTGGCGAGCTTCGACTGTCCGTAGGCGGCGGAGGCGCGGTAGGGGCGGCGCCGCCAGTTCGGGTCGTCCAGGTCGAGCGTGGCGTTCTTGTGGGCGTTCGACGCGATGGTGACCACGCGGTCGGTGATCCGGGGGAGCAGCAGGTTGGTCAGTGCGAAGTGGCCGAGGTGGTTGGTGCCGAAGTGGGTCTCGAAGCCGTCGGCGGTACGGCCGGGCGGGACGTTGGCCACGCCCGCGTTGTTGATCAGGACGTCGACCGGGCGGTCCCAGGAGGCGGCGAAGCCGCGGACGGAGGCGAGGTCGGCGAGGTCCAGGGCGCGGATTTCGACGGTGCCGGCCGTGCGGCCGTGCCGCGGGGCGGCGCTGGTGGCGGAGCCGGTGGTCGCGCCGATGGCCGTGTCGGTGGCCGGGCCGGTGGTGGTCATGCTCGCGGCTGCCTCGCGGGTGCGCTCGGCATTCCGTACGGCCATGACGACATGGGCCCCCGCGGACACGAGTGCCCGGGCCGTCTCCAGGCCGATACCGCTGCCCGCGCCGGTGATGATCACGGTACGGCCGGTCTGGGGCGGCAGGTCGGCGAGGGTCCAGGGGGCGGCGGGCCGGAGGGTGGGGTGTGAGCTGGTCATGGCTGCAAAGTAGTCACTGGATACATTGTAGTCAATGGGAACATCTGGATAGGGTGGCCGAGTGACCGCACCCCGGCCCTACCACCACGGCGACCTCCGCACCGCGCTGCTGCGGCAGGCGGAACGTACCCTCGCCGAACACGGCGCCGACGGCCTCTCCCTGCGGGAACTCGCCCGCGAGGTCGGCGTCAGCCATGCCGCGCCGCGCCGGCACTTCCCCGACAAGCGGGCATTGCTCGACGCCCTCGCAGAGGTGGGGTACGAGCGCCTCGGCCGCAGGCTCGACACGGCGCTGAACGACGCCGAGGGCGCTTTCGCCGAGCGGTTGGTGCTCTTCGCGCGGGTGTATGTGGAGTTCGCGGTCGAGCATCGGGAACTGCTCCTGCTGATGCACGGCTCGAAGGAGGGTTCGCGCGGCGACCGGTTGCGGGAGGCCAACGACAGGGCGTTCGCCGCGCCCGTACGGCTGCTCGCGGAGGCGCGGGCGCGGGGGGACATCGACCCCGACACGTCGGGGCGGGCCGATATGACGGTGCTGGCGCTGTTGCAGGGGCTCGCGGTGCTCGCGGCCACCGGAATGGCCGCCGGGGCGAACGGTACGAAGCCCCTCGGGGAGCTGGTGTCCGGTGCGGTCGAGACGTTGTTGGCGGGCTTGCGGCCGCGGTGATGCGCGGTGACGGCTGACTGGGCGCGAGCGCTGGGCTTGGGCCTGGGCCCGGCCTCGGGCACGGTTGGGACGGGGGCCTGGGGCGGAGCCGGGGTGGGGACAGGGGCCCGGGGCAGGGGTGGGCTCAGGCGTGGGCGCGGCGGTGGGCGGCCACGCGTTCACGGGTCGCGCAGCGGCGGGAGCAGTAGCGGCGGGGGAGGCCGCTGCCCTGGGTGACATATACGTTCCGGCAACTGGCCGACGCGCAGATCCCGCCGGGCGGGCGCTGCCGGTCCCAGACGAGAACGGTCAGCGCGAGGCACGACGACGCGAGCAGCCACTCGGCCCACGGCGCGTCGTCCGTGCTGTCCAGATGCGGGTGCCAGGTGGTCAGTCCGTCGTGCGAGGTGAGGCGGAGGGGGCCGGGGCTCAGGCGCAGCAGGCGGTTGAGCGAGGCGGCGGCGGAGTCGACGTCCTCGGCGGCGAAGACCTCGCGGAGCTTCAACGCGACGGCGCGCATGTCGGCGATGTCCTGGACGGAGAGTTCGATGGGCTCGGCCTCGCCGTGTTCGCGCAGGACTTCGGTGACCGCGCCGATCGCGTCGGCTGCATAGTCTGCATCGGCCGCGTCGGCTGTTGGGTCGTGGCTGGTGAGGGCGTTGACGAGGGCGGCGGTTCGCTGGGCGGTGGTCGAGGGCTTCGGGTGCGGGGCCTTCGGGGCCGGGTTCGGAGGCGGGGGCAGCGGCGGGGGAGGAGGCGGCATGGGGCGAATGTAACGCATCTGGTCAAGGTTTGAGTTACATACGTAACGTGCCGGGCATGGACGAGCGTTACGTACTCCGGTCGTACGTCGTAGGAGCCGCCGCGGCCCGTACAGGGGACGAGATGTCGGGCCCAGCACTGCTTCTGGCCGGGCTGGCGATCACCGGATCGGCTTCCACGGCGACCTTGCTGCTCGGCGCTGTCACGGTCTCGGCGGCGGTCGGCGGCCCGGTCTTCGGCGTACTGCTCGACAGATCGCCCCGTCCTGGCCGGCTGCTGGCCGTGGCGCTGGGGGCTTACGCGTCGGCCCTCGTCCTGATTCTGCTGAGCATCGGGCGCGTACCGGTGGTGGCCACGCTCCTGATCGCGGTGTGTGCGGGACTGCTGGGGCCGGCTCTGTCAGGTGGCTGGACCGCCCAACTCCCGTACACCGTAAGGGAGAAGGACCTCCCCCGCGCCACCGCCCTCGACGCGATGACCTTCAACGCGGCCGGTCTGGCGGGCCCGGCGGCTGCGGGCGCGGTCGCGGGCACGGTGGGGGCGCCGATGAGCGTGATCGTATCCGCGACGCTGTTAGGCGCGGCGGTTCCGGCGGCGTGGAGGCTGCCCGTACCGTCACCCTCTTCATCTCCCTCTCCCGTGCTCGCGCTGCCGCTTCGGCCCCCGGCGCGTACACCTCTCTCCGCCGATATCCGCGCCGGATTCCGGGCCATCGTCCGTACCCCGCCCCTCGCCCGGGCCACCGCCGTGTCCGTCATCTCCTGTGTGGGGCAAGGCATGTTCGTCGCGTGCACTCCATTGCTCGGGGAGCGGGTGTTCGGGGCGGCCGGGCACGGGGTCCTGCTGCTCTCCGGCGTCGCCGCCTCCGCGCTGCTGGCCAATGCGGTGCTCGCCCAGTGTCCTCGGCTGATGCGGCGGCCCGACAGCGTTCTCCGGTGCGGCACGCTCGTACTGGCGGTCGCCTTTCTCCTTGCCGCGACCGGCCGGCCGGTTCCGCTGACCTTCGCCGCGTTGATCGCCGGCCTGGGCGAGGGGCCGCAGCTCGCGGCGCTGTTCGCGATACGGCACCGGGAGGCGCCCGGGCGTCTGCGCGCCCAGATCTTCACCACCGGCGCCAGCCTCAAGATCACCGCCTTCGCCCTGGGCGCCGCCCTCACCGCCCCCCTCGCGACCCGCTCCCTCCCCGTCACACTCCTCAGCGCGGCCGTCATCCAGGCTTTCGCCGCGCTGAGTTACGGGTCCCGCGTCCGACGGAAATCACCTGGACAGTGCCGGGCGTGACGAATCAGAGTGACGCGCATGACTTCGCTCGTACGACACATCACATTCGACTGCGCCGACGCGTACGCGCTCGCCGGATTCTGGGCCCAGGTGCTCGGGGGGTCGCTGGCTGAGGACGATCATCCCGGGGACCCGGAGGCGCTGGTCACGGCGGAGGGCGTGGCGCTGCTGTTCATCACGGTGCCCGAGGCCAAGTCCGCCAAGAACCGGGTGCACTTGGATCTCCAGCCCCAGGACCGTACGCGCGACGAGGAGGTCGACCGCCTCCTCGCCCTGGGCGCCACCCTTCTCGCCGACCACCGCCGCCCGGACGGCACGGGCTGGGCAACGCTCGGGGACCCCGAGGGCAACGAGCTGTGCGTGGAACGCAGCGCGCGGGAACGAGCGGCAACGTCCTGACCACCCCGCCCACTCGGTCCCTGTGGCCGGTCCCCACGGCCGCCTGGTCGGCACCGGAATGCGGGGGTTCCGGCGCGCGCCTACGCTGGAGGGTTCAGGGGACCGGACCTCGGGGGTGAGGCAGGCGATTCTCGTGATGGGGCAGGCGGGACACGGGCACGAGACGGAGTATGAATACGTCGTCGCCGGCGGCGGAACAGCCGGGTGTGTGCTGGCGGCGCGCCTTTCCGAGAATCCCGGGGCGCGCGTCCTGCTGGTGGAGGCGGGTTCCGGAGGGCCGCCTGAAGGGGCGCGTACCCCGCAGGTGTGGCCGACTCTGCTCGGGGGCTCCGGCGACTGGGGTGACTCCGTAATCGACGAGACCACAAAACGGTCCATTGTCTTTCCGCGGGGAAAAGGGCTGGGCGGCTCGACCGATATCAATGTCATGGTGTTCATCCGGGGGCATCGCAGCGGCTATGACGCCTGGGCCGACGCCGGTGCCGAGGGCTGGGGATTCGACGACCTCCTTCCCTTTTTCAAACGGTCCGAGACCGCGCCCGACCGGGATTCCGCGGTACGGGGAACCGCCGGGCCCGTCACCGTACGGACCATCGCCTCGCCCAATCCCGTCACGGCCGCGCTGCTCGACGCGACCCGGGAAGTGGGCCTGCCCCAGGCCGCCGACCCTAGCAGCGGCTTGGAGGAGGGTTTCGGCTGGCACGACGTGACCATCAGGGACGGCAGGCGGGTCACCGCCGCCGACGCCTATCTGACCCCCGCCGTCCGGGCGCGGCGGAACCTGACGGTCGTCACGGACGCGTTGGTCGGCCGGGTCCTGGTCGAGGACGGCCGATGCACCGGCATCGAGTACGGAGCCGGGGGCCGCGGCAACACCGCGCGCTGCACGAGGGAAACCGTCCTCACCGCGGGCACCATCGGCAGCGCCCAGCTCCTGCTGCTCTCCGGGATCGGCCCGGAATCCCATCTGCGGTCCGTCGGTGTCCGCCCGGTCCTCGACCTTCCGGGCGTCGGTGGGAATCTGTGTGACCACACCCTTTCCGGTGTCGCCTATGAAGCGGCGCAACCGGTCCCGGCCGGGGTGAGTAATCATGCGGAAATGGGCGGTGTCATCACCGCTCCCATTCCTGGACACGCGGAACAGGAACGCCCGAACATCCAATTCATGATAGCCAGTCATGGCCGCTGCATTCCGCCGGTGGCCGGCCCCCAGAACGGCTATACGATCGGCTTCGCGCTGATGACACCCAAAAGCCGGGGAACTGTCAGGCTGGCTGATCCGGAGCCGGATTCCCCGCCCGTGATCGAACCGGGCTATTTCAGCGATCCTTATGACCTCGACGGTATGCTTGTCGCCCTGCGGATCGCGCAGAGAATCGGTGCGGCACGGGCAATGGATCCATGGCGGCTACGAGAGGCCGACCCCGGCCCGGAATTGACCACGGACAGCGAACTGCGTTCCTACATCATCGACGATTACGCCTCCTATTGGCACTATGCCGGTACGGCACGCATCGGTACGGACGCCATGTCCGTCGTCGATCCGCGACTCCGCGTCCATGGAATCACCGGCCTCCGGGTCGCGGACGCGTCCGTCATGCCGTCCGTACCCGCGGCCAACACCATGCCGGCGGTCTACGCCATCGCGGAACGGGCGGCTTCCCTGATCACTGCCCCGGAAGCCTGATCACTGCCTCTGCCCAGGACCCCGGCATCACTGCCCCTGCCCGTGATCCCGGGATCACTGCCCTTGCCCCGGGGCCCCGGGACCCCGGGACCCCGGGATCAATGTCCTTGCCCGGGAAGGGTGTTGAGCCAGGCGGTGATGGTGGAGGCGGCGGGGAGACCCGGGGTTTCGAGCATCATGTCGTGGCCGGTGTTGGGGACGAGGACCGGGGTCGCGCCGAGGAGTTTGGCGATGGTACGGATGTCGTGGACCGGCGCGCGGTCGTTCTCCGGGCCCACCGCCAGGACCGGGCAGCGGATGGTGCTGGGGTCGATGGTGACGGTGCCGTTCCTGAGGCGGTTCACGACGCCGGGGGACTCGGGGGTCAGCAGCTCCATCAGATGTTCGAGGTCCTCCTCGGAGATATGGCGGAACCACATCTCCTGGATCTCCTCCCGCCCGTATGCCACCGGGCGGTCCGCCGGAAGCTCCCCCGCCCGCGTCGCGCCGAGCTGCCCCGGCCCCACGGTCGAGACCAGGACGAGGGCATACGGTACGTACGCCTCGGCCACCAGTTGCGTCACCAGGCCGCCCATGCTGTGGCCCAGCAGAACGGGCGGCCTCAGGTCCGGGGCGAGGTCGGGGAAGAGGGTAAGCAGGACCGTACGTACCTCGGCTGCGTAGTCACCGGGCGTGTACGCCAGGAACTCCGCGTCCGGCAGGGACCGGGAGCCCGTGTGGTTGGACAGCGACATCGCCAGCGGCGTCCAGCCGGCCTCGGCGAACACCGGCATCCACCGCTCGTACGCCCACCAGCCGTGCATGGCGCCGGGCACCATCAGTACCCGGCCGCGCTCGGTCACCGCGGGGTCACGGGCCTCGCGGACCAGGAGCCCGTCCACATCATGGTCGGTCCACTCCAACACGCTTCCCACGATAGGCGAGGACACCGGAGGCGGCGGCTCAGCCGTCTCCGGCGATGGCGGCGCGGGTGCGGGCGCGGGTCTGGTTGCGGGGGCGATCAGGGTACGGGCGGGGTTGCGGGCCGCGGTTGCGGGCGCCGGGACCTACGCGGCTTGTCCGGCCTTGACCCGGCCGATGAAGACGGCCCAGGTGTCTGCCGGGAAGGTGAGAACGGGCCCGGCGGGGATCTTGGAGTCCCGGACGGGAACGATGCCGGTGAGGCCGTGGGCGACCTCCAGGCAGTTGCCGCCGCTGGCGTCGCTGTGGGTGGACTTGCGCCAGGACGCGCCGCTCAGGTCGTACTCATGCCTGCTGCTCTTCATGCGCGTAATCCTCCGCCGCTGATTCGATCAGGGCCAAGGAAGCTTCCGGTGACAGCGCACTGGCCCCGATCAGATCGTAGGTCAGCCTGAAACACCGCACAGTAGCCGGATCGTCGTGCAGTTGGCCCGATGCCAACCCGTCGACGTAGGCCAGCGGAGGTGCGTCGTCGAACTCCATCAGCTTGAGAGCGCCGCCCATTGCCGCGTGGGCGCCGGACGTGAACGGCAGTACTTGCACGATGACGCGGTGGCGGCGCATGAGCGCGGCGATATGGCGTAGCGCATCGGCCATCGTCGCGGGGCCGCCGACTGCCCGGCGCAGCGCGGCTTCGTCCAGCACCGCCCAGACCGTGGGCAGCGTAGGGTCGTTGAGCAGCTTGGCCCGTTCCACACGTGGGACCAGCAACTCGTTGATGACGTCTTCCGTCGCCGTGGGCAACCCGGCACGGAAGACCGCCCTCGCGTACGCCTCCGTCTGCAACAACCCCGGAATCAGCAGCGGCGCGTACTCCCTGATCATCACCGCGGTCGCCTCGGCCTCCGCCGCCTCCGCGAAGTGGTCCGGGTACTTCGACTTCTTCAGCACCTCGCAGTGGCGGAAGAAGTACTCTCCGGTCTCGAAGATCTCGTCGAACTTGACGGCGAACTCCGGCTGCATCCTCCGGACGCCCACCTCCAGCATCCCGATGAACGCACCGCTCACGAACAGCGGTTTGCCCAGTTCGTTCTGGGACATGCCCTTTTTCTCGCGGTGATGCCTGAGTTCGGCGCCGAGCATGGCGCGCGGGGACGACGACGGGTCGAGCGGCTTGAGATTCTGAGACACGGGGGCTCCTCCGGAACACACAGCGGCGTTCGTCTGCTGTGTCCGGCCAGACTAGCCACCCGTGACCACGCTGTGTGGTGAAAAGATATACATAGCGTAGAGGGGGTGGCTCCTGAAGGGATCAGCGGGATCAGCGCGCGCCGGCAGTCCCCTGTGTGCCGGCCTCCCGAGCCGCCGCCTTCAGTGCCGCGCGCAAGTGCCCTTGGGAGTCGGCCAGCAGTGCGGCCGCGGTGGGGCCGTCGACGGAGCCCAGGATGGTGAGGATGGCGTTCTTCACCTCGCCGTCGGTGGTCCTGAGAGCGCTCTCGATGCGGTCGTCCGGGGCGCCGGTGGCGAGCGAGACGATACGGCGGGAGCGCGCCCGCAGCTTGTCGTTGGAGGCGCGGACGTCGACCATCAGGTTTCCGTACGTCTTGCCGAGTCGGATCATGGTGATCGTCGAGATCATGTTGAGGACGAGCTTCTGTGCCGTACCGGCCTTGAGACGGGTGGAACCGGTGAGCAGTTCGGGGCCGACGACGACCTCGATACCGTGCTCGGCCGCCGCGGCGAGTGCGCTGCCCTCGTTGCAGGAGAGGCCGATGGTGAGCGCTCCCAGGGCGCGGGCGTGCTCGACCGCGCCGACCGCGTACGGGGTGCGGCCCGAGGCGGAGATCCCGACCACCGTGTCGGCCGCGGTGAGCTTCAGCGCGGTCAGATCGGCGGCGGCCAGCTCCTTGGAGTCCTCGGCTCCCTCGACGGAGGTGACCATGGCGCCCGGGCCGCCCGCGATCAGCCCGACCACATCCTCCGGGTCGGTGTTGAAGGTGGGCGGGCACTCGCTGGCGTCGAGGACGCCGAGGCGTCCCGCCGTACCCGCTCCCGCGTAGATCAGCCGGCCGCCGCGGGCCGCGCGCTCGGCGGTGGCGTCGATGGCGGCGGCGATACGGGGGAGCTGGGCGGCGACGGCGGTGGGCACGGTGCTGTCCTCGCCGTTCATGATGCGGGCGATGTCGAGGGTCGGGAGCTGGTCGATCTCCGCCAGTTCGGGGCGGAAGGCCTCGGTGGTGAGGGTGTCGAGCTGGGCGCGGAGTTCCTCGTACCCCTCGCGTCCGTCGCCGTGCTGCCCGTGGCCGTGCTGCCCGTCGCCGCGCAGATTGTCGCTGTGCTGATTTTCGCTGCGCTGCGCGCCGTTGTGCTGTGCGCCGTTGTGCTCGCCGTGCTGGGAGGTCATGGAGAAGCGGCTCTTTCTGCTGGGTGTTACCGGTGCGGGTGCGGGTGCCCGAGGCCGGCCGGGGCGGATCAGCGAGTGGCGCCGCGCGGGCTGTGCCGGTGCGCGAGTGCCTCGTACGACGCGGCGAGCGCGGGCGCGGCCGTCTCGTACGTACGCTGCGCGACCCCTATGAACAGGCAGTCGACAACGAGGAGTTGGCTCGTACGGCTCGACATCGCGGCCGGGCGCAGCTCGCTCTCGCGGGCGGTGGAGGTCGTCAGCACATGGTCGGCGTACTGCGAGACCGGGCCGTCCGGGCGGCCGGTGATCGCGACCGTCGTCGCGCCCCGGTCGAAGGCGACCCTGAGCGGCTCGATGACATCGCCGGTGGAGCCGGAGTGGGTGATGGCGATCGCCACATCGCCGGCCCGGAGCTGGACGGCGTTGGTGACGGCGAGGTGCGGGTCGGAGTGGGCGTGTGCGATCAGGCCGATACGGAGCAGCTTCTGCGCCAGGTCCATACCGACGAGGGCCGAGGCGCCGACGCCGTAGATGTCGATCCGGCGGGCGGCGGCGGCAGCCGCGACGACCGCGCCGAGCTGGACGGTGTCGAGGGCGGCGGCCGTGTCGGCGAGGGTCTGCTGCTCGTCGTAGGCGAGCTTGGCGACCACATCGGCGATCGGGTCGTCCACGGCTATGTCGGCGGTGACGGCGGGCGCGCGCCCCGACTCCTGCTGCGCGGCGAGACCGGCGAGGGCGAGGCGCAGATCGCGGTAGCCGGGGTAGCCGAGGAGGCGGGCCGTGCGGACGACGGTGGCCTCGCTCGTACCGGTCAGCTCGGCGAGCCCGGTGACCGTGAGCGCGGCGCAGCCGGCCGGGTCTCCGGCGACGGCCTCGGCGACGAGCTGCATGGAGCGGGTCATGGTGGGCGCGAGGGTGCGTACCTTGGCGGCGAGGGCCGCGGGGGCGGGCGGCGGATCGCCGCTGAAAATTTCCTTCACATCTTGGGTCACCTTTGAAAGATATTTTCGGCCCTCGCCGGTCGTCAACCCCCGGTCATCCCCGACAATGGCGGAATGAGCGACCGTATCGACGATCCCGGCCCGGACCCGGACCCCGGCCCCGGCCCCGGCCTTGAAATGGATCCGCTGGAGCGCACGCTGCATTCGGCGAGGGCGCTGGTCCTGGCCGACCTGGCCGCGGGCGGGGTGGCGCGCGCCGACGTCGTGTCGCTGGTGGAGGAGTCGGTCTCGCACCGGCGCTGGTGGGTGGTGCAGTGGCCCGAGGGCGCGGCGTTCGTGGCGGGGCTGGTCGCCCAGGATGTGCAGGACGCGCTGCTGGAACGGTACGGGCGGTGGCCCCTCTGCCCGGTCTGTACGGAGACCGGGGGCGTGGCGACGGAACCGCACGCGCTCGATGTCGAGCCCGAACTGGGGCCCGATCCGCACTGGGTCTGCTCGGAGGCGGGCGTGGTGGTCGCGGCGGTGGGCGCGCTGGGGGCGGGGACGGGGGCGGGCGGCTCGTGACGGTCTATATCGATCCGCCGACCTGGCCGGGACACGGGCGGCTGTGGTCGCACCTGGTCAGCGATGTCTCGTTCGACGAACTGCACGCCTTCGCGGCGGCGGCCGGCTGCCCGCGCCGGGCCTTCGAGCGCGACCACTACGACGTGCCGGGGGAGCGGTACGGGGATCTGGTGCGGGCGGGTGCGGTGGAGGTCGGCTCGAAGGAACTGGTACGGAGGCTCACGGAGGCGGGCCTGAGAAGGCCGAAGGGACGGCCGGCCCCGGCTTCCAAGGGCCGCGGGGCTCCCGGCCCGGCATCGGCGGCTTACTGATCGTTCCGGCCGACGGACCGGCCCACCTGCGGAATTGTCATGGACGGGACTCTCATGTCCGGCGTATCGTGACTCGGCCGCGCGTTCCATCGCAGGCCGTTCCGTTTCTCGCCCGTGGGGGGCTCTCCTCGTCATGTCCGAATCCACTGATCCGCGTCCGCGTCCGCCGCTGCCCGGAGTACCGACCGTGGCGTCGTACGGACTTCTGGCCGTGGCCGTCGCGGCGCTCGCTGTCGCGGCCTTCACCGATCTGTTCAGCCTGTTCGCCGAAGTCAGGCTCCGGTCGCTGATCGACGGAGACGGCGGCTTCGCCACGGCTCCGCAGCAGGAACTGGATGCCGCCACCTCGCTGTACGACACGGCCGCGTGGTACCAGACCATCGTGTACCTGCCCTGCGCGATCGCCTTCATCGCCTGGTTCTTCCAGATGCGCCGCAAAACCGGGCCGCTGGCGCCGGACGGGTTCCACAGGGGACCGGGGTGGGCCATCGGAGTCTGGCTGATCCCGCTGGCGAATTTCTGGATGCCGTACCGCGTCGCCTTCGACATGTGGGGCGCCGCCACCTCGCTGCCGGCCGACGGTTCGCCGGCCGACGGCGAGCGGTACCGGGCGCGGGTCTGGCCGGTGAACCTGTGGTGGGGGCTGTTCGTCTTCAGCATGCTGCTCAACTGGTACGCCGGGAGGAATTACGGCGCCGCCAGGACGCTGACCGAGATCAAGGAGGGGGTGGTGCTGTACATGGCCGCCGACGTGCTGCACATCCTCGCCGCCGCTGCCGCCGTGTACTTCGCCGTCCAACTGACCGCCATGCAGCGGCTCAAGGCGGTCGAGGGACCGTTCCGCACGGCGGCCGTGAAAAACGAGTTGGTTTAAGAACACGGTCGCTGGGCACGCAGAGTCGTTTCGGCGATGAAAAGGCTGGGCCGTACGGGTGAGTTCGTGGCCGGTGGGCTGTTCGGGGCACACGCGGGCTGCCTACAACCGGGTTGTGATCAAAAACCTCGTGCGGCGCGGCCTTCCCGCGCTCGCCCTCGCAGCCCTGCCCGTTCTGGCCGCCGTTCCCGCCGCTGACGCGGTGGAGAGCGGCCGTGCGGTCCGTACCGTCGAGAGCACGCAGCTCCAGGAGACGCTGCGGAGCGACTCGAAGTTCTACGCGCCCGCCACCCTCGGCAAGAACCAGGCGTGGACCTCCGGCAACGGACGCGCGATCCTGCGTGTCCAGAGCGACGGCAATGTCGTCCTCTACAAGAACAACCGCGCTGTCTGGCAGGCCCCGAACGTCTACCCCAACGCCGACCGTCTCGTGATGCAGAGCGACGGCAACCTCGTTGTGTACAACAAGGCGGGCAAGGCCCTCTGGGCCGCCGGTACCTGGCAGAAGGGCCGGTACCTGGCGGTCCAGGACGACGGCAACGTCGTCGTCTACGACAACGCCAACAGGCCTGTCTGGGCCACCAACACCGGCGACTGACCGGCACTCCGGTACTGGCACTCCCGTATGGGCAGGGGCCCGGTCCGGCTGCTGGGGCTTCGCCCCGGTACGGCCGGCCGGGCCGCCTGCTGTCTGCCGTCTGCTGTCCAAGCGGTGGCGCGTGGCGCTCAGTCCTCGGGCTGAGCGCCATCCGCTTCGGCGCCGGGAGTCTCGGCGCTGGCTGCCTCGGTCCCGGCCGCTTCAGCCTCGGCCGCTTCGACGCCATCCGCCTCGGTCCCGGCAGCTACGACGCCGGGAGCCTCGGCCTCGGCCGTTTTCTCCTCCGGCTCGTCCGCCACGAACCACTCCTCCGCCTCGTGCCGCAGCCCCAGTTCTGTGGCCTTGAGGGCGACCGT
Source organism: Streptomyces sp. GMY02 (assembly GCF_019056675.1). Lineage (NCBI taxonomy): Bacteria > Bacillati > Actinomycetota > Actinomycetes > Kitasatosporales > Streptomycetaceae > Streptomyces > Streptomyces sp. GMY02. Next base: position 4,830,460 of record NZ_CP077658.1, read on the forward strand.
ACGGAACGGCAGCCGCTGGTGCATGGCGACCGAGGCCAGGGTGGGGAGGGAGACCTTGGTGCCTGCCATCTCGGAATGTTCGGACAGCCGGGTTTCCCGTGCGCCCGCCAGCACGGCCCCCAACAGGTCCTGGGCATTCCAGTCCCGCCGCACGGCCTCCGACTCGGGCTCGACCTCGTATCCGAAAGGGGTGAGCCATTCCGCCACTTCCGCCGGGCCCAGTCCGACATGGTCTGCCACCGCGTACAACTGCACCGCCGTGACCTTCCCCGGCCGGTCCCACCGCAGGACTTCCGTGTCCTGCTCCTGGAAGCTGTCCAGCAAAGACGCTTCCTGCGGGCAGTCGTAGCCCAACGCGCGCAGCCGCGCCGCCGCCTCCGTCATCGACAGATTCGAGTGGTGGGCCCGCTCGGCGATGTCCTGGAGCGACAGCGGCTTCTCCTCGTCGGGCCACGCGTCGTTCGACGTGATCACATACCGCTCGTGAAGGAAGTTGAGGTCCTGCTTGTTCGGCAGCGGCCGGTCGAGGGGCAGTTCGGGGACTTCGAGGCCAAGGGCGCGCAACTGTTCCGCGACGGCCCGGAGTGTCCGGCCGGTGCGGTAGGTGACCCCGGCCAAGTGCGGCACCGGCACCTTGCGGTCCACAGCGAGTTCGATGTCGTTGTAGCTGAGTACGTCCCACTCGTCCTCCTGGGACGCCCGGAACGGGGCGCCCCGGCGCGACTCGCACTCCTCGGACAGGACGAAGCCCATCCGCGTCAGCAGCCCCATCACGGTGTCGGTGGTGGCACCGCAGCTCCGCGCCACACTGATGAGCTGGGGGTAGCTGACCACCCGGTGCTGCTCCGGCGACAGACGTTCGGCGTGGAAGTTCCACAGCGAGACGAGGATGTCACGCTCTTCCGGCGTCCAGGCGTTGATGTCCTCGTACGCGGAGAACTCCGCAGGCACGGTGAAGCCCAGCTCCTTCAGCCGGTCGGCCGCCTTGCGCGAGGCGCAGTCGGCGAGTGCCGCGCTGTAGAAGACCTGGGCCACCGACAGTTCACCGCCGGGCTCGATCCATCCCGGCTGCCCGAGCGTACTGAGGAGGGGCAGATCGTCCGGCTGGATCCGCTCACTGTGCTCCGGCAGCGGGGCCACGGAGTAGCCCAGCGCCGTCAGACGTTCCGCGACCGCCCCGACACCGAGCCTTGTCACCCGGACCAGCGGCAGGATCTCGTCGAAGGCGACCGGCTCCCCGGGATCGCGCCACTCGTGCAGGGCGTTGAGGCTGAGGATGCCGGAGTTCAGTACGAACTCGGAGGGGCGTTTGCCGTATTTCATCAGCCCGTTCACCCCCTCCAGCCAGGACTTGTACTCGCTTGCCCAGTTGCTCGACGAGCCTCGCTCGATGAGCAGGAGGATGTCCGAGGGCCGGGCGCAGGGCAGCTCGGGAGCGCTCTCAGCAGCGGGGGTCAGCGGATCGCCGAGGCCCGCCCGGTAGAGCGTGAGGAGCCGCCAGCGCAGTACGGGCGCCGGGATCGTGCTCACATACGAGGCCGCGTGGGCTTCGCGTGCTGCCGGATAGCGGCCGGTGACCAGCGGCAGCAGCGCCGTGTCCGGGCGGAAGAACCCCAGCTCGGCGAACGGCCGCAGGTCGTCCCCCATCGGCCAGGGCACCTCGCTCGTCTGCGCCCGCTCGGCCACCGCGTCCGCGAACCGGATGGAGAACGCGCTGACCCGTTCCAGCCAGTCGGGACGCAGCAGGGGGCGCGCGGTCGAGAAGAGGCTGGGCAGCGCCTCGTCCATGAGCCCGTCCACATAGGCGCTGTCGAGCGCACGGATGGTCTTGCGGTCGACGCTCAGCTCCGGCTGGTGCTCCCCGCCGAGATTGACCAGCGCGCCGTACGGCTCATGCCCGTTGCTGGCCGCGGCCAGGAGTCCGTCGCTGAGGAGCCAGCCCGTACCGTCCACCCACCACACGTCCGGATGGTCGGACGGGAAGCTCGCGCCGCTGAGCGAGAACATCTCCGCGTCGTTGAGCCAGGCCAGCTCCGGGCCGCTGATGGAGAGCTGTCCCGGGTCCCAGCCGTAGCGGCGGGAGCCGTGTTCAGCCGTTGTACGGTACGGCGCCAGCCAGAGCACCCGCTGCAAGGTGTCGACGCAGGACACGCGCTCCACGTGCTCGGTGAGGAGCAGCCGTACCGTCGTCCCCGGCTCGGTGCCCTGGCCCAGGTCCTCGATACGGAACAGATTGCCCGGACCCGCGATCTTGACCTGGAGCCTGCGTCCCGGGCGGCCGTCGCGGCCCATGCGGCAGGTGGTCACCTCGATCTCGTCGGCCAGCATGAAGTAGCTGAGCACACCGATGCCGAAGCGGCTGTTGGGGTGCAACTCGATGCGCGGTTCGCCGAGTTCGGCCCAGGCGGTCTGCTCCTCGATGTACTCGGGGAGGTCCACGAAACGGGCGCCGCCCTGCGAGAAGACATTGCTCAGCTCGTTGATGCCCATGCCGATGCCGTTGTCGCGGCATTCCAGGTACGGGCGCCCCTGGTCGTCCACGGACTGGAGGAACTCGATCAGTCCGTCGAACCGCTCCTCCGGGCGCTGTCCGGACCGGCGCAGATATTCCGTACGGCGGTCGCGGTAGCGGACCGCGTCCAGGGCGTTCTGGTACAGCTCGCGGATCGCAAGTTCGCGTTCGCCGTACAGCTCCTCGCCCATGAGCAGTTCCTGCACCCGGTCCTCGGCGAGCTGGAAGCGGATGCCGTCGGAGAGATGGGCGGGGGTGTTGCCGCTGAGGCGGACGCGGTCGGCGTCGGCGTACGGGGGCAGGGAGCGCAGCGGCGCGAGGGCGGGCGCCGGGGAGCGGTTGATGTCGCGGAGCAGGGCGTCGACGCGCTGGGCGTGCTCACGGAGCGCGATCTGTACGGCGGGGTGCTCGCAGAGTGCCTTGAGGGAGCGGCCGAGGCCGGAGTTGGGCCAGTTCGAGCCGCGGATCGTGGTCAGCAGGTCGGTCAGCTTGACGCTGTCGGAGATCCCGATGTGCTCGACGAGGATCTCGGGCAGGTCCAGCGGGTCGACGGCGAAGGCCTGCGCGGTCTTGGCGAGGGAGGCGACGAGGGGCTCGCGCAGCTCGTGCTCGTCCCTGGTCGTGGCGGCGACGAGATCGTGGTCGGACTCGTCGTGGTCGCCGGGGCGGGGGGTACGGCGGGGTACGGCGAAGGGGGCCGCCCGCAGCTCCTGGAGGAAGCGCATGAAGCGCTCTCCGGACAGCACGTCGGCGGCCCAGGCCGGGCACTCGGGATCGCCCGGAGGCGGTCCGAGCAGGGTCTTGAGGGTCTGGGACGCGTACAGCTCGGGCTGGCGGATCAGCCAGCGGTGGAACAGCCACCAGCGGATGCGCTCCACCGAACCGTCGGAGACGCCGCGCTGTTCGAGGGTACGGAGACGGCGCTGGAGGCGCGGGAAGCCCTGGGCGAACTTGGCGAAGCGGTCGCGCTCGGGGGTGGTCTCCTCGGCCTCGGCTCCGGCTGCCGCTCCGGCCCCGGCTCCGGCCCTGGTCCTGGTCCTGGGGGAGCCGTCGGCCGCGGGGCCCCCGGTGACCACGCCCGCGCGCTGGGCCGCCTCATGCGTCCAGAAGGCCTGGCCGACCAGGGGCAGAAGGACGGCCAGCGCGGCTTCGCTGGGCGAGAGCTGGGTGCCGGGGGCCAGCTTGTCGGTGAGGAAGCCAAGACGGTCCTGGGCGCGCTTGGCCAGTTCGCCGTCGTGCCAGGGGTCGTCGCGGAGCGCCGCGGCGGCCTTCTCGTACCCGTCGGCGAGCCGGGCGGCGAGGGTGCCGCAGACCTCCTTGAGGGCATCGCGGGCGTTGCCCGGGGCGGTGCGCTCCCACACGGGATGGGTGGCGGTGCTCCGTACCCAGGGGTGCTCGGAGGAGTCGCGGGCCGGGCCCGGCAGTACGGTGAACTCGGGCCAGGGGATGTCCGTTTCGACCCTGATCTGCTGGACCGGGGGCTTCTTGCCGTACGCCGTGTGCAGTTCGGTCACCCGCTGCTGGACGGCTTCGGCGAACTCGCCGATGTGCAGGGTGTGCTGGACCCCGGTCACGATGTCGGAGACGGCGCGGGAGAACAGACTGAAGGAGTCGCCGGGCTGGGTGCCGATGCCGGTGTCGGTCCCATGAGCGTCCTCGCTCTGGACGACGGCCTCGGACTCGTCCACGTACAACGCGTACTGGCCCTTGGAACAGGCGTATATGTAGGCGACCTTGCGGCGCAGGGCCGCCGCGATCTTGGGCTTTTCCCAGCCGGGCATCCGGGGCGGAGCCGCCTTGGCCCTCCGCGCGGCGCCTTCGCGGCAGGCGTCGATGAGGAAGACGACCTGGCCGGCGGGGGAGTCTTCGAGTTCCTTCTGCCAGCCGATCTCGATACAGCTATCAGCGAAGGAGCCGCCTTCGTAATAGGCGTCCTCGGGGATGAGGTAGTCGCGGCCCTCGAAGTGCAGGCCATGGCCGCTGAGCAGGATGAACAGGGTGTCGCCGCGGCCGGCTTCGCGCAGGAAGCGCAGGACGTGGCGGTTGACGGCGTTCGGGGTGATGCCTCGCTGCGACTCGGCGATCTCGACGGGCTGGAAGCCGCGTTCGGAGAGCGCGGTGTTCATCCGCTGGAGATCGTCCCGGATGAAGGGGAGGGACCGGATCGCCGGTTCGTCGTACTCACTGGCGCCGATGAGCAGGGCCTTGTGGCGCGGGCGTGACGACGGTCCGGAGCGGGGCGAGGGTGATGACCGGTACGACGGCGGCATGGGCGGGGACCGCTACGACGGGCGCTTGAACGTCAGGGTCAGACCGCGGGTGCCCTGGATCTGGCCGCTGCCGATGAGCTGGATACCGCCGCTCGCGGTGACCTGGAAGGAGAGCTGGGCCTCGGCGAGGGGGAGCGTACCGCCACGGTTCGCGACCTCCTCGAAGACCTTCTGGAGGGCGTCGACGGTGTCCGCGAGGTTCTTGCGGAGGGGGCCGAGGGGGACGGAGCGCAGGACGGTCTCGCCGTCGGAGCCGTGACGGAAGAGACCGCCCATGGCGTTGCCGTCGCCGCCGTCCTCCTCTTCGACCACGTCGACCCAGAACGGCAGAGTCCCGCCCTCGGTCTGCTCGTCGATGTGGCCAACGGTGTCAACGTGGTCGATGTGGCCCGCGAGGTGGTCCGCCGTCTGCTCCGTCATACCGAAAACGCCCCCTGAAGCTGATGGAGACTCAACTCTAGTGCGGCGTAAGGCGTCTATCGACTGAACGGGCGCGAACGAGGTGTCATTCCGCCCGGAGGCCGACCAGCTCCGCGGTGAGATTGGCGCGGGCGCGGGCCTCCCACTCCCGTACGGCATGAGGGGTACGGAACAGCCCCGGCAGCGCGAGCAGTTGTTCCAGTACGGCCGCCCGCCCCGCCCGGAAGCCGGCGTCGGGGACGAAGCCGTACTCCTCCCGTACCGCCGTCCGGTATGTCTCGTACGCCGCCGGGGCCGAGGCCAGCACCGCGAGGTCGGCATCGCAGAGGACGGCTCCGTTGCGGTCGCCGGGGGCGGCGGCGTGGGTGGTGGTGAGACGGACGAGCCGGGCGACCTCGCGCGTACGGTCGTCGCTCAACCCGGCCTCGGCGAGGGCGCGTTCGGCGAGCCGGGCGGAGCGCTCCTCGTTCTCGGAGCGGTCGGGGCGGTAGACGGCGTCGTGGAACCAGGCGGCGAGGCGTACGAGATCGGGGTCCTCGGCGTACTCGGCGAGGGTGTCGATGTGGTCGAGGACGGCGAGCAGGTGGGCGGTGGTGTGGTAGCGGCGCTGGGGTTCGGCCCAGCGTGCGAGCAGGTCGTCGGCGTAGGGGTACGGGTCGGGGCGCGTGTCGTCGCCCGGGTCGCGCAGGGCGTTGAGGGCGGCGGCGAAGCGGTCGCGGAGGGCGGGGTGCGGCTCGGGTGCGGGCATGGGACGACCTTAGGCCGGGGGCCGGTGGGCGTTTCGTACGGCGGGTGTACGGAACGGCTACCGGCCCCGGCCTGGAAGGGCATCAGCGCCATGGAGTCCAGCGCGCTGGGCTGCTGGGCCTTGAACGACGGCACCTTGAAGTCCAGCGCCATGGGCTCCAGTGCCTTGGACCGCTGCGCTCGGACTGCGGGACTGCCGACTACAGCGCTCGGAACCCGCGCAGCCGGAGCGAGTTGCCGACCACGAACACCGACGAGAAGGCCATGGCCGCCCCGGCGATCATCGGGTTGAGGAGTCCGGCGGCGGCGAGCGGGATCGCGGCGACGTTGTAGGCGAAGGCCCAGAAGAGGTTGACGCGGATGGTGGTGAGTGTGCGGCGCGCGAGGCGGATGGCGTCGGCGGTGGCGCGCAGGTCGCCCCGTACGAGCGTGAGGTCGCCCGCCTCGATCGCGGCGTCGGTGCCGGTGCCCATGGCGAGACCGAGGTCGGCCTGGGCGAGGGCGGCGGCGTCATTGACACCGTCGCCGACCATGGCGACGCTGCGGCCCTCGGCCTGGAGTTTCTTGATGACGTCGACCTTGTCCTGGGGCAGGACCTCGGCGATGACCTGGTCCGGGTCGATGCCGACCTCGGCGGCCACGGAGGCGGCGACCGCCTTGTTGTCGCCGGTGAGGAGGACCGGGGTCAGACCGAGGGCGCGGAGCCGGCGGACCGCTTCGGCGCTGGTGTCCTTGACGGCGTCGGCGACTTCGAGGACGGCGCGCGCCTCGCCGTCCCAGGCGACCGCGATGGCGGTACGGCCCGCCGCCTCGGCCTCGGACTTCCGCTGCTCCAGGCCGGCGGGGAGACGGATCTCCCATTCGGCGAGCAGCCGCGTACGGCCGACGAGGACGGCGTGTCCTTCGACGACGCCCTGGACACCGAGACCGGGGACGTTGGCGAAGTCCTCGGGCACCGGAAGCTCGGGTACCGGAAGAGCGCCGTCGGTCCCGCCCGTGCCGGTCGCGGCGGCCAGACGTTCGGTCGCGCCGGTGGCGACGGCCCGTGCGATCGGGTGTTCCGAGGCGTGTTCCAGCGCGCCCGCCAGCCGGAGCGCCTCGGTCTCGTCCGTACCGGGAGCGGTGTGGACGGCGAGCAGTGTCATCCGGCCGGTGGTCACGGTGCCGGTCTTGTCGAGTACGACCGTGTCGGCCCGGCGGGTGGATTCGAGCACCTCGGGCCCCTTGATCAGGATGCCGAGCTGCGCCCCGCGCCCGGTTCCGACCAGCAGCGCCGTGGGTGTGGCCAGGCCCAGCGCGCAGGGGCAGGCGATGATCAGGACGGCCACGGCGGCGGTGAAGGCCGCGGCCGGTCCGGCGCCGTTGCCGAGCCAGAAGCCGAGCGTCGCCAGGGCGAGGGCGATGACGGCCGGGACGAAGACGGCGGAGATCCGGTCGGCGAGGCGCTGGGCTGCGGCCTTGCCGTTCTGGGCCTCCTCGACCATCCGGGCCATCCGCGCGAGCTGGGTGTCCGCGCCGATCCGGGTCGCCTCGACGACCAGCCGCCCGCCCGCGTTGAGGGTGGCTCCCGTCACCGCGTCCCCGGCGGACACCTCGACCGGCACGGATTCCCCCGTGAGCATCGAGGCGTCGACGGCGGACGAGCCCTCGACGACCGTGCCGTCGGTGGCGATCTTCTCGCCGGGCCGTACGACGAAACGGTCGCCGAGCCGGAGACTGGCCGTGGGCACGGTGGTCTCGCGCCCGTCGCGCAGGACGGTGACCTCCTTGGCGCCCAGTTCCAGCAGCGCGCGCAGGGCCGCGCCGGCCTTGCGCTTGGAGCGGGCCTCGAAGTAGCGGCCGGCCAGGATGAAGGCGGTGACCCCGGCGGCGGCTTCCAGATAGATGTTCCCGGCGCCGTCGGAGCGGGCGATCGTCAGCTCGAAGGGATGCGTCATCCCGGGCATCCCCGCCGTACCGAAGAACAGCGCCCACAGCGACCAGCCGAACGCGGCGATGGTGCCGACCGAGATCAGCGTGTCCATGGTGGCCGCGCCGTGCCGGGCGTTGGTGAGGGCCGCGCGGTGGAAGGGGTAGCCGGCGTAGACGACGACCGGGGCGGCGAGGGTGAGGGAGAGCCACTGCCAGTACTGGAACTGGAGGGCGGGGATCATCGCCATCGCGACGACGGGTACGGAGAGGACGACAGCGGTGATCAGGCGCTCGCGCAGGGAGCGCAGCTCGGCGTCCTTGGCCTGGTCCTCGGCGCTCGGCCGGTCGTCGCGGGGCTCGCCGGGCTCGCCGGGCGAGGGCTCCGGCCGTACGGGAGCGGGCTCGTGCGCGGTGTAACCGGTGGCCTCGACGGTCGCGATGAGGTCCTGTACGGCGACGTCCCCGCCGCGGTAGACGACCTTGGCCTTCTCGGTCGCGTAGTTGACGGTGGCCTCGACGCCGTCCATCCGGTTGAGCTTCTTCTCGATCCGGGCGGCGCAGGAGGCACAGGTCATACCGCCGATCAGCAGCTCGACTTCGGCGGGTGTGCCGGTGGTCTGGGCGAGGCTCATGGCTGATGGCTCCTCGGTGTCGGCCCGTACATCTTCATCGTACCCCCAGGGGTATCCCTTTCCTTCAGGTATACCTCGGGCGGGCGATGACTTCAACATACCCCTCGGGGGTATTTTTATTCGGGTGTCCCGATTCTGGTGGGGCCCACGGTACGGGTGCGCCGGTGCGCCGGGTTTTGGCTCCCCTTAGGCTGGACATTGGACTAGACCTATAGCCCGGCCCAGCCTTGTCCTGCCCGTCCCCGAAGTCCACCCCCCTATGAATGAGGTCCCCATGAGCAAGCGTGCAGTCCTGGAGGTGATCGCCCTCGACGCGGCGGACGCGGTCGCCGCGTCGCGCGGAGGCGCTGACCGCCTCGAACTCGTCACCGACATGGCGGCGGATGGGCTGACCCCGCCCCGCGAGACCTTCGCGGAGATCCGTGCGGCGGTCGACATCCCGCTGCGGGTGATGCTGCGGCTGGCCGACGGCTTCACGGTGGCCGAGCCCGGCGCGCCCGGCGACGCGGACGCGCTGGTGGAGGCGGCGCGCGGGCTGCGGGCGGAGGGGGCGGACGAGTTCGTCCTCGGCTTCCTCGACGAGGACGGGATGCCCGATCTGGTGACGGTGGAACGGCTGCTCGCGGAGCTGGACGGCTGCCGCTGGACCTTCCACCGGGCGATCGACCGCGCGGTCGACCGCGACGCGCTGCGCAAGCAGCTCGCGGATCTGCCGGGGCTCGACACGTACCTCACCGCCGGTTCGGCCACGGGCGTGGACGACGGGCTGCCGACGCTGCTCGCGGAAGCGCGCGCGGCGGGCCGCGGCGAACCGGGCTACGGCCCCCACATGCTGGTCGGCGGCGGCCTCCGCCTCGACCATGTGGAGGTCCTGGTCGAGGCGGGCGTCGACGGCTTCCACATCGGCGGCGCGGCACGGCCGGGCGGCTGGGAGGCGCCGGTGTCGTCGGAGGCGGTACGGGAGTGGCGGACGAGGCTGGACGGGTAAGGGGGGAGCCGGGGCGGGCCGCGGACCCGCGCGGCCGGCCCGCGGCTCTGCGAACCGGCCGTAGACGACTTCGAACCGGCCGCGGACAACCGCGTCCTGTCCGGTTCAGCGGAAGTCGTCGGCGTGGTCGGCGGCCCACTGGGCGTAGGTGTGCGCCGGAGTGCCGGTGATCTTTCCGACGATGGCGGAGGTCGTGACCGGGACACCGTCGGCGGCGGCCCATTGGTCCACGATCGCCTCGGCCACGACCGGAGGCATTGTTCTGCCGACTTCCGCGCGAGCCTCCTCGTCGGAGATGTGCTCGATCCGGATGCGGCGGCCGATGGCCTCGCCGATGTGCTCGACCTGGCGTCGCAGGGTCAGGGACTCGGCCCCGTAGACGGTGTAGGTCTGGTGCGAGTGGCCCGGTTCGGTCAGGGCGGTCACCGCCAGTGCCGCGATGTCCTTCTCGGCCACCGGAGCCGACTGCGCGAGGGGATAGGGAAGGCGGACGACGTTGTCGGTGCGGATCGATTCGGCCCACCAGGTACGGGTGTTGGTGGCGAACGTGCCCGGCCTGAGGAACGTCCAGTCCATGCCCGACCGTTGGACGGCCTGCTCGATCGTGCGGTTCAGGCGGGGGACCGGGTGGTCGGCGTCGGGGTTCAGCACCGACACCGACGAGAGCAGAACCACCTGCCGGATCCCCGCGGCCGTGGCCGCCGCGGTGACCTTCTCGATGTCGTAGGGCTTCTCGGGGTGGAGCATTCCGTAGAGGAACGCCTTGTCCGCACCGTCGAGCGCCGCGGCCAGCGTCTCGGGACGCTCCAGGTCGGCGGCGGCGGTTTCCCAACCGGGCGTCAAGCCCGCGGCCGGGGTTCTGCTGACTGCTCTGACCTGCTCACCGGCGGCCAGCAGGCCGGCGGCCACGTGATGCCCCACGTTGCCGCGAGCGCCGAAGACGACTGTCACCATGACGGGAACTCCTGCTTGGTTGTGGACTTGTTGGACGTGGACGTGGACGTGGAGGTGTGGACGTGAAGTGCCGCTGCCGGTGCGGGCGTCGGCAGCGAGTGACGTGGGTGAGGGGCCCGGTCCCCGGTCAGGGCTGAATGTTCTCCAGGTCTTCCAGAAGGCTCGGGTGCTTCGGCTCCCAGCCGAGGGTCTGCCGGGTGTGCGTGCTGGACGAGGGCTGGTCGTACGCGAAGATCGGGCCGAGAGGACCGTAGGTCTCCGGCGGCACCGACTCGACCGGCAGGCCCAGCCGTCGGCCGATGACCGCGGCGATGTCACGCACCTCGTCGCCCTCGTCCGCCACGGCGTGCCAGGAGCTGCCGGCCGGGGCCAGCTCCAGGGCGAGCCGGAAGAGGGCTGCCGCGTCGAGCGCGTGCACGGCCGGCCAGCGCTGCGTGCCGTCGCCCGGGTAGCCGGACACTCCGGTCTGGCGTGCGATACCGGTCAGCAATCCGGCGAATCCGCCCGTGCCCTGGTTGTGGACCGTGCGCGGCAGTCGTACGGCCGTGCTCCGTACTCCGCGCGAGGCCAGGCCCAGGACCGCCGTGACCGCGCGACCGCGACCACCGACCGGCCCGTCGGTCGGCAGCGGATCGGCCTCGGTGGAGGCCCGGCCCGGCGCGGCGGGCGTACCCGAGGCGGTGACGAAGGGGCGGTCGCTGCCGACGAGTGCCTCGCCGAGGGCCGCGAGGGCGGCGCTTTCCTCGGCGACCGCGTTCGCGAGGGCGTCGGGGCTGCTGAAGTCGTTGGCGAATGCCAGATGGATCACCCCGTCGACCTGGGCGACGCCGGCGCGAAGGACGTCCAGGTCGGCGAGGGCTCCCCGGAGCGGCTCGGCGCCTGCCGTCTCGGCGGCCAGCGCGGACGCGTCGGAGCGGGCGAGCGCGAGGACGGTGTGGCCGTTGCCGAGCAGTTCGGCGACGACGGCGGAACCGATCAGACCGGTGCCACCAGTGAGCAAGACACGCATGGGACTCTCCCCAAGTGATGGGACTCTTGTCCCGTCACCCTAACAGGTGATGGGACAAGAGTCCCATCGCGTATGATCGACCCATGGGGCGATGGGAACCAGGGGCGCGCGAACGCCTCGTCGTGGCTGCTGTCGACCTGTTCACCGAGCAGGGGTACGACGCGACGACGGTCGCGCAGATCGCCGAGCGTGCCGGGGTCACCAAAAGCACGTTCTTCCGGCACTTCCCCGACAAGCGCGAGCTGCTGGTGGCCGGGCAGGAGACGCTGAGCCGGCTGCTGGCCGAGGGGATCGCCGAGGCGCCCGCTGACGCCAGTCCACTCGAAGCGGTCGCCGCCGGTCTTGAGCGCGCCTCAAGCGCGATGGGCGCCATGAACCGGGAGCTCGCGCCCCGTCTGAAGGCGGCCGTCGCCGCCAGCGCCGAGCTTCAGGAGCGTGACGCCCTCAAGAGCGTCAGCCTCGCGGCCGCGATGACGACCGCTCTGACCGCCCGCGGCGTACCCGGCCCGACCGCGGCACTCGCGGGCGAGCTGGGCGTCCTCGCCTTCAAGCGGGCGTACGCCGAATGGGCCGAGGGTGACGGCTCCGGCAAGGGCGAGCTCGCCGAGTACGCCCTGGCGGCCCTGGACGAGCTGCGCGCGGCGAGCGCGTCGCTGGGCTGACCGACTCTTCCTCACCGCCTGGCCGCCTCACCGCCTTGCCCGCCGGGCGCCGGACCTGCCTCCGACGTGGGGGGGCATATGCCAAATTCGGGTATGCATCCCATTGGAATCCCTGAACTCCACTGGAATCCCACTGAACTCCCACCGAAGGGCATCTCATGAAGTTCGCGGTCATCGGCGGTACGGGGCTGATCGGGTCACAGGTCGTCAGAAAGCTGAACGCCGCCGGTCATGAGGCGGTACCGCACGGGCACTCCACCGGAATCGACGTCATCAGCGGCCGGGGACTGGACCAGGCGGTGGACGGGGCCGATGTCATCGTCAATCTGACGAACTCCCCGACCTTCGACGAAGCCTCCCCGGCCTTCTTCCGGACCTCGATGGACAATCTGCTGGCCGCGGGCCGGAAAAGCGGCGTCGGCCATTTCGTCATCCTCTCGATCGTCGGCGTGGATCAGGTGCCGGAGCTGGACTACTACCGGGCCAAGGCGCTCCAGGAGGACATCCTCGCGGCCGGGCCGATCCCGTACTCGATCGTCCGCGCCACACAGTTCATGGAGTTCATCGAAGCTGTCCTGTCCTGGACCGCCGACGGCGACACCGTCCGGCTGCCCGCCACGCCGATCCAGCCGATCGCCGCCGAGGACGTGGCCGAGGCGGTGGCGGACGTCGCGGCGGGCACCCCGCTGAGAGGCATTCGCAACATCGCCGGTCCGGAGATCTTCTCCCTGGACGAGCTGGGCCGGATCACCCTGGCCCACAAGGGCGACAAGCGTACGGTCGTCACCGACCCCACCGCCGGCATGTTCGCCGCCGTCAAGGGCGATGTCCTCACCGACAAGGACGCCCGCCTCGCCCCCACCCGTTACGCGGACTGGCTCTCCTGAACCGCTCGTACGACCGGGGGCCGGCCCAGAAGCTCGGCCGGGAGGGGCTCCGTGTGGAGGATCGTGAGACCTGAGACCGCGCGCGTCAGGGCGACGTACAGCCGACGGAGGCCGGTGCGTTCGTCCGGTTCCCCGGAGACGACGGGCGTGGGGTCGTCCAGGACCACGTAGTCGTATTCCAGGCCCTTCGCCAGCGAGGCCGGGACCAGGGTGAGGCGGGAGTCCGCGGTCGTCTCCTCGCCCGGGGAGAGCCAGGGCAGGCCGGCCGCCGTGAGTGCCTCGCGCAGGGCGGGGATTCTGGAGTCCGCGGCGATCAGACCGGTGGAGCCCTCATGGGCCAGGGCTTGCGTGCAGGCCGCTACGACCGCCGTGTCCAGGGCGGCCGCGTCGGGCACCTCCCGTACCTCCAGCGAGCCCGGCGACTCGCGGACCGACCGGACCTCCGCCAGGCCCGGCGAGATGTGCGGGAGCAGCCTCGACGCGTACGCGATGACCTCGCGCGGTACGCGGAAGCCCGCCGTCAGCTCCTCGACCACCGCGTCCGCCTTGCCGAGATGGCGCAGGGCGTCCGCCCAGCTCGCCGTTGCCCACGGGGTGGTCCCCTGGGCCAGATCGCCCAGGACCGTGGCCGAACCCGTCGAGCAGCGGCGCCCCACCGCGCGGTACTGCATGGGGGACAGGTCCTGCGCCTCGTCCAGCACGACATGGCCCAACGAGTGTGTACGGGCGATCAGATCGGCCGTCTCGTCGATCAGCACCGCGTCCGCCGCCGACCACTTCACCGACTTCAGACCGCGCGCCGGCTTCGTCCACAGGATCGTCCGCTGCTCGTCGGCCGTCAGCAGGTCCGCCGCGTGCTCCGCCAGGAACTCCGCGTCGGAGAGCAGCCGGAGCACCAGTTTCGCCGGATCGACCGGCGGCCAGACGGCCTTGACCAGCGCCTTCACCGCCGGGTTCCGTGCCACCGCGTCCTGCACCCGGTCGTCGGGCGCCTCGCCCGCCCGTTCCATCTGTACGAGCACGGCGTGCGCGACCCGTTGCGGCAGGGCCTCGCGGGCGGCTCCGTACCGGATGTCCCGGGCCAGCAACTCCCGGATGATCTCTTCGAGTTCGTACACCGGGACCCGCCACCGCCGTGAGCCGCGCACCACCACGACGCCCTCGGCCGGCAGGGTCACATGGGACCGTACGGCCCGGCGCAGGACCTCGGCCATCCTGGCGTCGCCCTTGACGACCGCGGCGGGCGCGGGGTCCGTACCGCGTACCTCCACCGCGGCGACCGCGGTGACCAGATCGTCCACCGTCGACTGCCGCACCTCCAACTCGCCCAGCGCGGGCAGGACCTGCTCGATGTAGTGGAGGAAGGAGGCGTTCGGTCCGATGACCAGGGTGCCGGTACGGGCCAGCCGCTCGCGGTGCGCGTACAGCAGATACGCGACCCGGTGCAGGCCGACCGCGGTCTTGCCGGTGCCGGGACCGCCCTGGACACAGACCGTACCGCCGAGCCCGCTCCGTACGATCTCGTCCTGCTCGGGCTGGATCGTCGCGACGATGTCCCGCATGGGGCCGACACGCGGGCGTTCGATTTCCGCCTGGAGCAGTTTGCTGGTGCGCGCGGCCTCGGCGGGGTCGGAGAGGTGCTCGTCCTCGTACGCGGTGAGGTCGCCGCCGGTGTAGCCGAAGCGGCGGCGCAGCGCGACACCGAGCGGGTCCTTCTTGGAGGCGCGGTAGAACGGCTGGGAGACGGGGGCGCGCCAGTCGATGACCATGGGGTCGCCGTCGGCGTCGTGCACATGGCGACGGCCGATGTACACCGTCGAATCAGCCGCCTCCGGCAGCGGGCGGTCGCCCTCGGCGCCTTCGGCGCTCGCGGCGCCCACGGCGTGCAGATAGTCGAGGCGGCCGAAGAAGAGGGGGTGTGGGAGAGATCGGCGAGGGCCTTGATGCGCTCCTCGATCTGGGCCTCCAGGACGGCGGCGTTGACCCAGTTCGCGGTGACATCGCTGATGTCGAGCGCTTCGACGTCCTCGCGCATGGCGCGGAGGGCGGAGCGGGAGGCGCTGAGATGGGCGCGTTCGGTACCGAGGGGGTCGGCGAGGTCGGTGGGTTGAGTGGGTTCGTCGGGAGCGGTGGATTCGGTGCGCTCGGCTGGCTCGGTGAGGGTGGCGAGGTCGGGGGTCTGGTCGGGGTCGTACGCGGGCACGGTCTTTGCCTCCGGGCAGTACGCATGCCGAAACACCGCGAGCCGGTCGGTCGGCGGCCCTGGCGGTCGGCGTGGATCACATCATGGCGGTGGCCGTCCGGTTTCCGTCCGGACGGCGGCGCTCCGCAGAGGGAGGCGGGCAAGAGAGGAGATTGTAGTCAGCGGGGGCGGGACGGGCGAATGGTTTTTCTGCCGCCGCCGCTGTCGGCCCCTGCGACGGGCCCGCGCCGCCACCGCGCCGCCTGGGTGACCGGCTCGCGCTGCCCCCGCGCCCCGCCGAGCTGCCCCCGCCGTGCCGCCTGGGTGACCGGCTCGCGCTGCCGCCGCCGTGCCGCTCCCGTGTCCGTCCCGTAGGGGAGACCCCGTATGCCGGGAGTCGTACGGGCCACCGCGCCCCGAGTCGTACCCGCCGCCCGGCAGCTTCCGTCCTTGGTGCGATGCGTACGCCGGTGCAGCGAATCCATCATGGACCTATGAGCACAGCAGCCTTCACCCCAGCCCACGCCCCGCACGGCGCGCCGCCCGGCGCGACGGCCTCGGGCGCCGCCCCCCACCCGGCCCACCATGTCGGCAACGCGCTGCGCGCGGTCAAGGTCTTCGTGAGCACCGCGTTCCGGGTGGCGGTCCTCGGAGAGTACGCGGAGGAGGCCGGCATACGGCGCCGCTCGACCCTCTGAGCTGAGAGCGCTCTCAGCGTTCTCGGCGGCCGAGCCCGTCCGTACCGCCCCCGTATCGCCCCCGTACCGCCCCCGCACCGTCCCGCACCCCTCTGAGCACCGCTTACGATGGTCACCGTTGCTGCGTGGCACGCCTGATCCACTAGGGTCGCGGCCGTGACCTACCCGACCGTGACCCTCCGCTCACTCGCCGCAGTGGGCACGCTCGCCCTGTCGCTGGCCGTGTTCGCCACCCTCTGCGTCGCCCGGCGCATCCCCATGGCCGACACGCTCGTCTACCGTGCGGAAGGCGCGGCGGTCGTCGGCGGCACCGACCTCTACGGGTTCACGGTCACCCAGTGGCAGCTCCCCGCCACCTATCCGCCCTTCGCCGCGATCCTCTTCGTACCCACCACCTGGCTGCCCGTCGACGCCCTCAAGGTTGTCTTCGTCATCGGGAACGTCGCGCTGCTGGCTCTGTTCGTACGGCTGTCCTGGCGCTTCGCGGGGCTGCCGGCCGGTCCCGTACCGCTGCTCGTGGCCGTCGCGGTCGGGCTGTGGCTCGAACCCGTCTTCCAGACCGTCCTCTTCGGCCAGATCAATCTCGCCCTCGCGTGTCTTGTGCTGTGGGACCTGTCGAGGGCCGAGCACGCGATCGGGAAGGGCTTCGCGCTCGGCGTCGCCGCCGGCATCAAGCTGACCCCGGCGGTCTTCATCGTGTACCTGCTGGTGACCGGCCGGGTACGGGCGGGCCTCACCGCCCTCGCGTCCTTCACCGGCACGGTGCTGCTGGGGGTGCTCGTACTCCCGGCGGCCAGCGCCGAGTTCTGGACGCGGCGGCTCTTCGAGACCGGGCGGATCGGCAAGCCGTGGATCGTCGACAACCAGTCGTTGCAGGGGCTGCTCGCACGCGTGCTGCACACTCCGGACCCGGGCGCGCTGTGGGCGGTGGCGGCGGTGGTCACGGCGGTGGGCGGACTGTGGACGGCGCGCAGGGCGGTCGTAGGGGCCGGGTCGGAGAGCTGGGGAGTGCTGGTCACCGCGCTGACGGCGCTGCTCGTGTCGCCCATTAGCTGGTCGCACCACTGGGTGTGGTGCGTTCCGCTGCTGGCGGTGCTGATCGCGGAGGGCCGGTTCCGGATGGCGGCACTGGTCGGGGTGGTGTGGACGGCCCGCAGCTTCTGGGCCGTACCGCACGAGGGCGAACGGGACCTGCGGCTGCCCTGGTGGCAGCAGCCGCTGGCCTCGCCGTACGCGCTGTGCGCCCTTGGCCTGCTGGCCTTCGCGGTCTGGCGCGTCTGCACCACGGCGGGCACGGCGCCGGTACGCGGCGGGGTGCTGGTCCCGTCGCCGCGTACGAAGTCGGGCTCGGGCGTGAGCACGTCGGCGGGGACGGGGTGAGGGACGGGATCCCGTCCCTCACACAGGGTCCCCGGCGCCCTGCCCCTCGGTCTCTCAGCCCTTTCCGGCTCCGACCCCTTCAGTCCCCCGCCAGCAGTTCGTCCGCGTCCACGATCCGGTACGCGTACCCCTGCTCCGCCAGGAAGCGCTGCCGGTGCGCCGCGAAGTCCTGGTCGATGGTGTCGCGCGCAACGACCGAGTAGAAGCGCGCCTCGTGCCCGTCCGCCTTGGGCCGCAGCACCCGGCCCAGCCGCTGCGCCTCCTCCTGGCGGGAGCCGAACGTGCCCGAGACCTGGATCGCGACCGTCGCCTCCGGCAGGTCGATCGAGAAGTTCGCGACCTTCGACACCACCAGCACCGAGATCTCGCCCTGCCGGAACGCCTCGAACAGCAGCTCCCGCTGCGCGTTGCTCGTCTCGCCCTTGATGACCGGCGCGCCGAGATGCTCGCCCAGTTCGTCGAGCTGGTCGATGTACTGCCCGATGACCAGCGTCTGCTCGCCCATGTGCTTCCGTACCAGCGCCTCCGTCACCCGCCGCTTCGTCGGGGTCGTCGCGCAGTACCGGTACTTCTCCTCCGTCTCGGCGGTCGCGTACGCGAGGCGCTCGCTGTCGGTGAGGTTGACCCGTACCTCCACACAGTCGGCCGGGGCGATGTACCCCTGCGCCTCGATCTCCTTCCACGGCGCGTCGAACCGCTTGGGCCCGATGAGCGAGAAGACGTCGGACTCGCGGCCGTCCTCCCGTACGAGCGTGGCGGTCAGTCCGAGACGGCGGCGGGCCTGGAGATCGGCGGTGAACTTGAAGACCGGCGCGGGCAGCAGATGCACCTCGTCGTACACGATGAGACCCCAGTCGCGGGAGTCGAACAGTTCCAGGTGCGGATAGATGCCCTTACGACGGGTCGTGAGCACCTGGTACGTGGCGATGGTGACGGGGCGGATCTCCTTCCGCGTACCGCTGTACTCGCCGATCTCGTCCTCGGTCAGCGAGGTGCGCTTCACCAGCTCGTGCTTCCACTGGCGGGCGGAGACGGTGTTGGTGACCAGGATCAGGGTCGTGGCCTTGGCCTGCGCCATCGCACCCGCGCCGACCAGGGTCTTCCCGGCGCCGCAGGGCAGGACGACCACGCCGGAGCCGCCGTGCCAGAAGCCCTCGACGGCCTGCTTCTGGTACGGGCGCAGCGCCCAGCCGGTCTCGTCCAGCTCGATGGCGTGCGCCTCGCCGTCGACGTAACCGGCGTGATCCTCGGCCGGCCAGCCCAGCTTGAGCAGCGTCTGCTTGATCTGGCCGCGCTCGGAGGGGTGCACGGCGACGGTGTCCGGATCGATCCGGGCGCCGACCAGCGGCTGGATCTTCTTGGAACGGAGGATCTCCTCCAGCACCGGACGGTCCGTGGACGTCAGCACAAGGCCGTGGGTGGGGTGCTTGGAGAGGACGAGCCGGCCGTAGCGGGCCATTGTCTCGGCGACATCGACGAGCAGGGCGTGCGGCACGGGATACCGCGAGAACTCCACCAGCGCGTCCACCACCTGCTCGGCGTCATGCCCGGCGGCCCGGGCGTTCCACAGCCCGAGCGGGGTCAGCCGGTAGGTATGGATGTGCTCGGGGGCCCGCTCCAGCTCGGCGAACGGCGCGATGGCGCGACGGCAGGCCCCCGCCTGCTCGTGGTCGACTTCGAGCAGCAATGTCTTGTCGCTCTGGACGATGAGGGGTCCATTCACAGCCGCGCCCTTTCCGTATGTCCGTATGCCAAACGCCCAGTCTCCCGCATCCGGCCCTGATCCGGACCACGAAGGGAGCCCGGGGATCCGCTTCGGGGGTCGCCGGGGCCGCCGGTGGGCGTACCGGGGCGGGGCGGGGGCATCAGGGGGGTATGGATGGTGGGAGGGTGAGCGCCCGGATCGGGCGGGGAATCGTGGTGGCGGTGGCCTTTGTGGCGCTGGTGGCGTTCTCGGCCGTACTGGCCAGACTCACGCTGACGCCGTCCCCGGCCTCCGCGGAGATCGCGGGGGCCAATTTGCGGCCGGGGCACTCGTTGCGGCAGTACGTGGAGAGCTACACATTCCTCGGCGCGTGCAAGCAGATCGGCGGGAATCTGCTGCTGGGGGCGCCTTTCGGGCTGCTGCTGCCGGTGCTCGGGCCGCGCAGGATGCGGATGGCGCGGGTGGTGCTGCTGACCGCGCTGGTGATGGTGCTGGTGGAGCTGGCCCAGGGCGCGATCGTCGAGGGGCGTGCCTTCGACATCGATGATGTGATCCTCAACACGACGGGCGCGCTGCTCGCGTATCTGGTCGCGCTCACCGCGTACCGCGTGATCGGCCGCCGGGTGGGCCGCCTCCGCCGCCCCCGTCGCCCTCGCCTCAGCGGCCCGCGTAAGCCTCGCCCCCGTAAGCCTCGTCCGGGTAAGCCCCGCCTCCGCTTCCGCGGCTTCCGGGCGTCCTCGAAGGCGTCCCCGAAGGCGTCCCCGAAGAAGAGCGCCGCCAAGGGCTGACCTCGTTCTCATACGAAAGTGCTGTCCACATACTTGAAGAGCGTGCGTGGGGTCACTACCTTCCCGAGGTGACAGCGGCACCCGTGTTCAGCCACCGCCGAGGGAGGCACTTCTCGTATGAAGAAGCCCTGGAAAACGCCCTTGAACCGCCGCACATTCAGTCAACTCGCCGTTACTCCGCTGCTCGCGGGGCCCGCGCTGCTGCGGCCCGACGCGGCCCGGGCCGCGTCGGGAGCCGCGTCCGGAGCCTCGTCTCGGAGTACGGTCGTACGTGCCATGAAGCGAGCTGTCGCGTTCATGGACGGGACCGTCTCCTACAGAGGTGGATACGTCTGGAACTATCTGCCTGATCTCTCCGTCACCTGGGGCGAGATGGAGGCCAAGCGCACCATGTGCTGGGTCCAGCCGCCCGGTACGCCCTCCGTCGGTCACAGCCTGCTCGACGCGTACCACGCCACCGGCGAGGAGGTCTGCTGGCGGGCCGCCGAGCGGACCGGGCTCGCGCTCGTCGAGGCCCAGCTTCCCGTCGGCGGCTGGAACTACATCCATGACTTCGCCGGCGAGGACTCCCTGCGCGACTGGTACGAGACGATCGGCGCCAACGGCTGGCGGCTGGAGGAGTTCCAGCACTACTACGGCAACGCCACCTTCGACGACGCCGGCACCTCGTCCGCCGCCCAGTTCATCCTCCGGCTGTACGCCGAGCGACGCGACCCCCGCTTCAAGCGCTCGCTGGACCGGGTCATCAGCTTCCTGCTCGCCTCGCAGTTCAGGGGCGGTGTCGCCGACGGCGGCTGGCCGCAGCGCTTCCCCGCGTTCGCCGGATCCGTCAGCCGTACCCCCTGGCCCGACAAGCGCCCGCCCTGGCTGCTGGGCGATGTACGGCACGGCATGGAGGACGGCGAGTACACCCAGCAGGTCACCTTCAACGACGATGTCCTCGGCGAGAACATCAAGTTCCTGCTGATGTGCATATCGACCCTCGGCCGCCGCGATCTGATCGACCCCGTCCTGCGGGCCATGGAGTGCCTGCACCGGATGCAGCAGCCCGCGCCCCAGGCGGGCTGGGGCCTTCAGCACCTCTCCCGCGCCAAGGGCGGCCGGCCTGCGGGGGCGCCCGCCGGAGCGCGTTCGTACGAACCGCGCGCCCTCGCCACCCACACCACCCAGACCAATGTCCAGCAGCTCTTCCACTACTTCCGGCTGACCGGCGACCGTGCCTATCTGCGCCGGGTGCCCGAGGCCCTGGCCTGGCTGGAGAGCTGCGCGCTGACGAGCGAGCAGATCGCCGAGAACCCGCTGCTGGCCGGCCGTACCCACCCGACCTTCGTCGAACTCGGCACCAACCGCGCCCGGTTCGTGCACCGCTTCGGCTCCAACATCCGCAATGGCGCGTACTACAACGACTACGACCACAAGGACACCCTCAGCCACTACTCGGGCGGCCGCTCCATCGATCTCGCCGGTCTGCGCGCCACGTACGAGGAACTCGCCGCGCTGACCCCCGCTCAGATCGCCGCCCTGCGCGCCCGTTCACCGCTCTCGCCCGCCAACGCGCACGGCGGCCGGATCCCGCTGCCGCGCTACTTCTCGCCGCGCGACCTCCAGCTCTCCGACCTGCTGCGGGACGCCCCGCTGCCGCTGCCCACCGTGACGGAGGCCGAGGCGGCGGCGCTCGTGGACGGCC
The DNA here is from genome assembly GCF_019056675.1 of Streptomyces sp. GMY02. Lineage (NCBI taxonomy): Bacteria > Bacillati > Actinomycetota > Actinomycetes > Kitasatosporales > Streptomycetaceae > Streptomyces > Streptomyces sp. GMY02. The sequence goes on from NZ_CP077658.1 coordinate 4,851,892, forward strand.
TCGGGACGCGGGACCACTGGCTGACGCCGATCGACCAGATCACCAACCCGTACCAGGGGCCGGGCTCGACGGAGCCGTACGACGGCCGGGCGTATATGAGCAAGCATGTCGGCGACCCGCGCGACACCTCGCCCTACAGCCCGAAGGACCCGCCGCTGGAGCCGCCGTACCGGCCGGCCGAGCCGCCGCTGTGCATCAGTTCGGCCGCGTACGTGGCGAACATGGCGAAGCTGATCGGGTACGTGGCGGGTGGCTGAGGACTGCTGAGGACCCCTGAGGACTGCTGAGGACTTACGGACCTACGCGGGGTCGTCGGCCAGTTCGGCGACCCCGGTGATCCGGTGCAGCGGGTAGGTGCGGACCTCGTCCGCCGTGTGGTCGTACGCCGTCACATAGCCGCCCTCCACCCGCACCGGGGCGATGACCCGCTGGCTGGCCGCGCCGTCGGCGTTGACGTAACCGATCCAGACCGCCGAGCCGGTCATGGCGGCGGCCTGGACGGTCGCGAGGGTCTCGGCGGAGGTGGTACGGGGGAGCCGGCCGTCGGGTGAGAGCGCGACCGGTGACGCGCCGTCGGCCGACGGCTCCGGGTGCGCGGCCGGTACGGACGGCGGCACCTGCACCGGCACCTGCGCCTGGGCCGGCTTGCGCGCCACCGTGGCCGCCCGGTCCCCGGCCCTGATCGCCCGTACCGCCGCGCCGAGCAGCGTCGCGTCCGGTACGGGCGGGCCGTCCGGAACCGGCGCGGGCGCGGCCCGGGGCGGCGTCCGGTGGGCATGGGCGCGGGTGATCATCACATCGCCCTCGGCGGACTCGGCGGCGGGCGCGAACCCCATCGTGCGCAGCCCGTCCAGCAGGGCCGCCGGGTCGGCGTGGGCGGACAGCACGGTCGGCGCGAGCCGGCGCAGCCGCAGGGACTGCGAGCGCTTGTCGGCGAGGATCTCGTCGAGTACGGCCTCGTCGTCGCAGCGTACGTACGCGGAGGCGGAGCCGACCCGGAGATGGCCGTGCTTGCGCGCCACATCGTCGATGAGATAGGCGAGCGGCTGCGGAACGGGCGTACGGCTGTGGGCCTTCAGGAAATCGTGCAGGTCGGAGGCGGACTGGCCGGCGTCGAGGGCGCGCCGTACGGACCCGGGGGTGAAGCGGTAGACCGTGGCACCGCCCTTGGACTCGACATCGGCGGCGATGGAGAGCAGCTCGGCGAGCGGGCGGAGGAGGGGGCCGGGGGCCACGGCGGTGAGGTCGGCCTGGAGGAGGACATGGTCGAGCGGCTCGGGGAGGTGCGGGGCGAGGGCCGCGGCGGCGCGCAGGCCCGCGGTGCTGAGCGAGGCGGTGCCGGGCGGGGTGGTGGAGAGCGGGGCGGTGATGGGCAGGGCGGCGGTGACGGGCGGGGCGGTGCTGGGCGCGGTGGGAGTGGACGCGGTGGTGGTGGGGGCGCCGCTTCCGGAGTCGCCGCTCGCCACCCCCGCCTTCGGACCCAGCAGCGCCCGGCCATGAGTTGAGAGCGCTCCCCGGCCCGTCACCCCCAGCATCTCCGCCTCGTTCAGCGTCCAGGCCGCCAGCCGCGAGCGCAGATCGTCCGCCCGCCCGGTGGCCGACGCGCCGCGCAGCGGGCGCTCCCAGCGCAGCCGCGCCAGCAGCGATTCGGGGTCGGGGGCGATGCCCTCCGGCAGGGTGGCGAGGAGTTCGAGGATCCGTCGCCGTACCTCGGGCGCGGCACCCCGGTCCAGGTCGGGGCCGAGCGCCGCGAGCGTACGCCCCTTGCTGTCCTGACTGCCCGCCAGTCCGGGCGTACGGGTCGACGCCAGCCAGGCCGTCGCGATCCTGGCCCACCGCTCGGGCGGGGGAAGCTCCTGCCACTCGTCGTACGCGGGCGTCGGCGCGTACCGCTCGTCGGCCTCGCCGTCCGTGGCCAACAGCCCTGCCGTATAGGCGAGTTCGACCCAGAAGGCGGCCACGGTCTCCGAGGCGCCAAGGGCACTGGCGGTGCGTTTGAGATCGCGTACGGAGAGGCCGCCCGCCCGCAGGACGTTCGGCCCGCCCTCGTTCCAGTCCTTGGCCAGCTCCTCGACGGTGGCGAGCGCGGTGTACGCCTGGGCGGCGGCCGCGCTGTCCACCACCAGCGGTCGCGTTCCGGCGGGCGCCCCGCCGGCGGCCTCCGGCGCGCGCGGCGCGACAGCGGGGGCGAAGGGCTCCGGCGTACGGTGTGCGCGCCCGGCGCGCAGATGCAGCGCGGCCTCACGCGGGAGCACGACCGTACGGGTGGTCGCGGGCAGCAGCAGCCCCCGGTCGCGCAGCCACTGCACGGGCGGGGTGGGCGTGGAGGTGACCTCCCCGTACGGCGGCCCCCACACCAGCCGGTCCAGCACTGAGAGCGCTTCCATCGGCGCGGTGTCGAGCAGCGCGGCCATCCGCGTACGGTCGGTGAAGAGCCCGCTCAGCGCGGCGACGGCGGAGACCGGATCGTGCGTGGAGGGCAGACCGGCCGCCGCGAGGATCTCCTGGAGACGGCCCGGCGACATGCCCGAGGTGGCCTCGGCGACGGTCGGGCCGAGCCCGGTCGGGGAGGGGTGCGCGGGGGAGGGCGCGAGGAGTTCGCGGGCGGTACGGACCAGCCGCAGCCGGTCGTCACCGCCCCAGATCAGTGCCCGGTCCCGCAGCGCGCGGACCGCGCCCGGGAGCGCTTCCTCGATCCGCGGATCGCCCTCGTCGCCGGTCAGCAGCGCGCGCAGCGTGTCGTAGGGCGCGGGCTCCGGCGCGACGGCCAGCGCCTCCGCGGTCTGCAGCGTGAACCGGTCGAGCCGCTCCAGCGCCCGTACGACCGACGCCCGGGTGCCCGCGCGGGTCGCGAGCTGCGACAGGTCGCTGGGGACGGGGGTGAGGAGATCGGGCCTGGCACGCAGCAGCGCGGCGAGTGAACTGTCGCTCTGGGTACGCAGGGCCTCCGCGAGCGTGCGCGGTGGCGTACCGCCGGTTCCTTCGGGCACGTGCGCCTCCTGCTCGGCCTTTCCACGGGTCCCCATCCGTTCCACGTTAGCCCCTGAGGGGCGCTTCGCCCGCGCCGCGGGGCCCGGGGGCGGCGGCGGGTGTGGTGCCGAGTCTGCTCCGTACCCTCCTCGGAGCGGACATACGGCGCGCGTGTTCGGGGTGGACGTTCGGGGATGACTCCGACACCATCGCGGGTGGCGGTGAGCGCTTGTCGCTTGTGCGGAGGACTGTGTGGGGATCGAGAGCGACCAGCTCGTCTTTGACTATCTGAGCCGGGTCGGGGACGTGGCACAGCAGCGGCAACTCCCCTCCGGGGAGCGGATGCGGCTGGTGTCGACGCTGCGGAACGAGATCGACCGGCGGCGCGGCAGACCGGGCTTGGGCGGCCCGGCCGCGGTGCGCCGGATCCTGGGGCGGCTGGGGACACCGGACGCGGTGGTACAGGCGGCTTCCGAGGGCGTGTTTGAGAGCGCTCCCGAGAGCGCGTACGAAGCGGTGTTCGAGGACGGGCCGCAGGAGCCGCGGCCGACCGTGCCGGGGCAGCGCACGGCGGAACCTGTCGACGCGGACGTCCTGCGGGTCGCGGCGCCGCCACCTCCGCTCGACACGCCGGCGCCGGAATTCGGCGAGCCCGACTGGTGGCGGATCCAGCTCGGGCCGATGGACCCGACGGCGGGCGACCGTGGGGTCTGGGCGGGGATCGAGGTCCCCGAAATACTGAAACCGCCGCCGGAGGATCCGGAGGAGACCGAGAAGAAGAAGGCGAAGGAGAAGGCCGCCGAGGAGGCGGCGAAGGGCGGCGCGCGCGGGTGGTGGCTGAAGCTCAGGCGCCTGGGCGGCTTCGGCGGGAAGCCCGGCGAGTCGGGCAAGCCCGCCAAGTCCGGGGAGCCGGCTGAGACGAAGCCGGACCCGAAGGCCGGAGACGGCGGAAAGCCCGCGAAGAAGCCCGGGGTGCTGAGCGGATTCTCCAGCCCGTTCCTGCTGGTGGCCGCGGCGCTGCTGGTGGCGGGCGCGGTGCTCGGTTCCTGGATCGCCCTGGGCCTGGGCTGGCTCCTCGCGTACGCCTCGCGCAGGCTCTCCCGTACGGAAGCGAAGTGGGCGGTCTTCGGTCTGCCCGGCATCTCCGCGGCGGGCGGCCTGGTCTGGCTGTGGGGCCGCATGGACGGCCGCTGGGGCGAACCGCTCCCGGACACGGGCATGGCGGAAGCGCTCTCAGGGGCCTGGCCGGTGGTACTCCGCACAGCGGCGGTGGCATCGGCGCTGTACCTGATCTGGCGAGCCCGCCGCCGCTAGCCCGCCCGCCGCGGGCCCGCCGCCGCTAGCCCGCCCGCCGCGGGCCCGCCGCCGCTAGCCCGCTGCTGCTGGCCCGCCGCCGGTTCCGGTGGTGTGCCTTGTCCTCGAAGTCCTCGATCGCCCGGACCGGGGGCCCGCTCCCTCGATCCGGCCGCGCTTCATTCGTCCAGTGTTCATCTGGCATTGGTCGGCAGGGTCCCTCGGATGGCTCACAAATGGGAGGAACAGACAGCATCGACAGAAAGGGCGCCGATGTCCGGCTTCCTGGTCTCGCTCCTCACCAGGGCGGCAGTCATCGCGATCGAGATGGTCGTCACCCGCCTGGTCACCCGGCTCTGGACGGAGTACGCGCACTCGCGGGATGCCGCGAATCCGGCCTTCGCCTGACGGAAGCGTTCGCCTGACGGAACGGGCCGCCGGGCGGCCGCCCCGGCACACGGCGCCCCGGCACACGGCGCCCCGGCACACGGCGCCCCGCCCTGCACGTGGCGCCCCGGCACTTGCGTCAGCGGGCCCCGCACGTGGCGCCCCGGCGCGTGCGCCGACACGCCCGGCGCGCGACGCCCCGCCCGCTACGTAACGGCCCGCCCGGCGGCCCCGCGTCGACCGCGGGTCCGCCGGGCCGGCGGTGTCGGCTCAGGCCTCACTCACGCCTTCGCGGTCGCCTTCTTGGCCGCGCCCCTCGTGCCGCCCCGGGCGCCACCTCTCGTACCGCCCCTCGTGCCGCCTCGCGCGGCCGGCTTGCTCTCCTCCTCCGCCGGAGGAGTGGCCGCGGTCTTGCGGGTTCTCCTGGTAGCGCTCTCAGCGCGCCCGCCCTTCTTGGCGCGCCCGCCGCCATCGCTCTCTCCGTCCTCCCCGCGCCGTCCGCTGCGCGCGACCGCGGTCGCGGCCCCGATGGCCACCGCGACCGGCCAGTCCAGGGCTCCGAGGACCGCGAGGGCGCCCAGACCGCCATAGAAGGCGAGCCGTTTGGGCGGTGGCAGCGATGGCATTGACGGCATCGAGGGCAGTGGAGGCTTCGGCGGCGTCAGCTTCGAGCCCGCCACGCGGGCGTTGGCGGTGATGTCGCTCGCCGTGAGGTACGGGATGGGCAGGTCCGCGTGAAGGGTGTGCATCCGCAGGCCGCCGCCCGACCGGGTCCCGGACGTCCGGTCCGCCCCATCACCCGTATGTCCGGCCGCACGCCGTGTCCTGGTGGCGTCTGTCACGGTGATCGCCTCCTTGAGCATTTGTCCTTTTTATACTACTTTTTTGATCGCATCCGTGCCGTACGAGCCCCCTGTCCGCCGCCCCTTGTCCGCGGTCGGCGGGGTGCGTCCTGTCCTGCCCCGGCCGCCCCGGCACTCGGCCCGATCAGCCGAACGTGGACGGTGAGTTGTGGGAATCCCCGGACTCGGCACTCTGAGGGCTGTCGCGCTCAGGACTGTCGCGCGGCCCGCCACGGCTGTGCTCCCCGCCCTCGGCGTAGTGCACGCGGTGGTGGAGCCCCTGCTGTCCCGGGCTCATGAGCGAGTGCGGACGTACGAGGGCGGACGGGCGCATCTGACCGTGCGCGGGCTGCGCGGCCCGGCCGGTGCCAAGGTCGCCGAAGCCCTGGAACAGGGGCTGGCCGAGGTGCCCGGTGTGCGGTGGGCCGCGGTGAACGCCGTCCTGCAGAGCGTGGTCGTCGCGGTGGAGGGCCCGGCGGAGGACGAGTCGACCGTAGGCGCGCTGCTTGAGGTCGTCGAGGCGGTCGAGGAGGCGTACGACACGGCGCACGGGCCGCTGCCGCTCCACCCGGCCGCCGCCGAACCGGCCGGACGGGCTGTCTGGTCCCTGGCGACCCAGACCGTCGCGCTCCCGCTCGCCGTGATGGGGCGCCTCACCCACCACGCCCCGCTGCCGATCGAGCTGGCCTCCGTGGTGACCATCGTCGACACGCAGCCGCGGCTGCGGCGGATGGTCGGGAAGGTGGTGGGGGAGCGGAACACCTCCGTCGTACTCGCCACCCTGAACGCCGCGGCCCAGGGCAGCGCCGGCGGATTCCTCGGCCTCGCCGTCGACGCCGTACGGCACGCCCTCAGCGCGGCGGAGCTGAAGGCCCACCGCACCGCTTGGACCAGCGCCGAGCCGGATCTCGCCCGGGAACCCCAGCTCGCGCGCGCGGAGTTCCGGGACCCCGTGCCGCGTCCTGCTCCGCTGCGGCCGGGGCCCGTCGAGCGGTACGCCGACATGGCGGCGGTCATCGCGGGGCTGACCTTCGCCGGGGCGCTGGCGGTGACCCGGCGTACCGGCAGCGCGGCCAGTGCCTCGCTCGCGGCCATCCCCAAGGCGCCCGTTCTGGCCCGGGAGGGGTTCGCCTGCGTTCTCGGCGGCGCCCTCGCGCACAGCGGCACCCTGGTCCACGGCCCGGACTCGCTGCGCAGGCTCGACCGTATCCGTACGGTCGTCCTCGACAGCGCGGCCCTGACCACCGGCGCGCATGTCCTCGCGGATCTCGTCCCGCTCGACGAGGCGTCCGCAGGCGACCTGGCCGCCACCGCCCACCGGCTCTTCGACCCCCATGACCCGGAACGCCTCAGCCGGGGCGATGCCGGGGAGGGCGGCGTCGACGGCGAAGGAGGCGGTGAAGGCCGGGGCGGCAGCGCCGATCAGGAGCAGGGCGCGGGCGGACACGCGGACGAGCCGTCGGTACGCGCGGAGGAGAAGGCTCCGGGGGCGTCCCCTGCCCCGGGGGCATCCCCTGCCCCGGGGGAGTCCTCCGCCCCGGACTCGGCCTCAAGCCCCGAGTGGTTCCTCGGCCCGCTGGACCGGCTCAGCCTGCGCGGCCGTGCGGGAACCCGGGCGCGGGCGCGCCTGGAGCGTGAGGGGGCCGCGCATGTGCTGGGCCTGGCGCGGGGCGACCGGCTGATGGCGGTGATCAGCACCGTACCGGAGGTGCACGAGGCCGCCGAGCGGCTGGTGGGCGCCGCGCGGCGGGCCGGACTGCGGGTGCTGGCGGCGGACGGCCACGCCCCGGCCGTCGTGACCGGCACCGACGGCACCGTACGCGGTGGCGAGAGGCTGGCCGCGTCCGTACGCGAACTCCAGGCCGACGGCACCGGGGTGCTGGTGGTGTCCCGCGACCGGGAGGCCCTGGACGCCGCGGACGTCGGGGTGGGCATCGCCGGTTCGCAGGGCCGTCCCGCCTGGGGCGCCCACCTCTACACCGCGGATCCCGGCGGGGCCGTGATCGTGGTCGAGGCCTGCGGGGTCGCTCGCCGGGTCGCCCGCCGCGGGGTGTGGCTGGCCAAGGGAGCCGCGGGCCTGGGCAGCACCATGACCCTGGCCGGACGGTCCGGACAACCGGGGGAGCTCAGTCTGTCGGCCGTCAACTGGGCCGCCGGGCTCGGCATCGCGTACGGCGCCTGGTCCGCGGCCGAACTCCTGCGCCGCCCGCCGGTGCACGGGGCTTCCCGGCAGCCCTGGCACGCGATGCCGCCGGAGACCGTGCTCGCCAGAACGGCCGGCGAGGAGAACGGTCTGACGCAGCGTCAGGCCGACGCCCGTGCCTCGCGGTCCGGCGACCACGCGGCCCAGCCGCCTTCGCTGCCCCGTGCCGTCATCACCGAACTGGCCAATCCGCTCACGCCCGTTCTGGTGGGCGGCGCGGCGCTGTCGGCGGCGGTCGGCGGGGTCCTCGACGCGGTCATCGTTCTCGCGGTGACCGGTCTCTCCGGCCTGATCGGCGGCACCCAGCGCCATATGACCGACCGGGCGGTGCGCCGTCTGCACCAGCGGTCGGCCGTACAGGCCCGGGTGGTGCGGGACGGTGAGGCGCGGGCTGTACCGGCCGAGGAACTGGTGGTCGGGGACGTCGTCACGGTCGGCTCCGGCGATGTCGTTCCCGCCGACTGCCGGCTGCTGGACAGCCATGGCCTGGAGGCCGACGAGTCGGCGCTGACCGGCGAGTCCCTGCCGGTCGCCAAGGCCGTACGCCCGGTGCTCGCCGCGGACGTGGCGGACCGTACGTCCATGCTGTACGAGGGCACCACCGTGGCCGCCGGCCGGGCCCGGGCCGTCGTCGTGGCGACCGGCACGGCCACCGAGGCCGGGCGCGGTGCCATGGCGGGCCGGGGCGCCCGGCCGGCGGTGGGCGTCGAACACCGGCTCGCGCGGATCACCAGGACCACCCTGCCCCTGGCGCTCGGCTCGGCGGGGGCGGTGATGGCGGCGGGGCTCCTGCGCGGCCGGCCCGCCCGCGAGACGGTGGGGGCGGGCGTGGGGCTGGCGGTGGCGAGTGTGCCGGAAGGGCTGCCCTTCCTGGTCTCGGCGGCCCAACTCGCCGCAGCCCGCAGGCTTTCCACGCTGGGTGTGCTGGTGCGCGATCCCCGTACGATCGAGGCCGCGGGGCGGGCGGACGTACTGTGCTTCGACAAGACCGGCACGCTCACCCATGGACGGATCGAGCTCGCGCTGGTCGTCGCGCACGGGGGCGACGGGGCGGAGGCCGGGGACGGGCGCGGCGTGCCGGGCGACGAGGGGTCCGGGCCCGGTGACCGCGAAGGGCGTCCGCCGGAGTGTCTCGGCCATCGCCAACAGGCCGTACTCGCCGCCGCGTTGCGTGCCACCCCGCGTCCGCGCGACAACCAGAAGCTGGAGCACTTCACCGATCGCGCCGTGGTGTCCGGCGCCGAGCGGGCCGGCGTCTCCCGTACCGACGGAGCGCGCGGCTGGCGACGCACCGCGAGCCTGCCGTTCGAGCCGAGCCGCGGCTTTCACGCCACCCGGGGCCGCGACGGTACGGACCGGCTGCTGTCGGTCAAGGGCGCCCCGGAGCGGGTCGTCGAACTCTGCGACCTGAGCCGGGAGTCGAAGGACGCGCTGCTGGCCGACAGCGAGAAGCTGGCCGCCGAGGGCCACCGGGTCCTGGCGGTCGCGGAGTCGCGTGACCAGGGCGGCGGCCCGCTCACCGACGACGCGGTGCACGGCCTCGGCTTCCTCGGCTTCCTGCTCCTCAGCGACAAGGTCCGCAGTGGCGCGGCGCGTTCGGTACGGCAGCTCGCCGAGGCGGGCGTGCACATCGTGATGATCACCGGCGACCATCCGCAGACCGCCGAGTCGATCGCCCGCGAACTCGACGTGGCCGACGGGCGGAGGGTCGTCACCGGCGCGGACCTGGACGCCCTGGACGACGACGAACTGGAAGCGCTGCTACCGCATGTCGGTGTGGTTGCCCGGGGGACGCCGACGCACAAGGTGCGGGTCGTCAAGGCGTTCCAGCGGCTCGGCCGTACGGTCGCGATGACCGGCGACGGAGCCAATGACGCGCCCGCGATCCGGCTCGCGGACGTCGGTATCGCCCTCGGTACCCGGGCCACCCCGGCCGCCCGGGCGGCGGCGGACCTCGTCGTCACGGACGACCGGCTGGAGACCATCCTGGCCGCGCTGGTCGAGGGACGCGCGATGTGGGCGTCGGTACGGCAGGCACTGGCGATCCTCCTCGGCGGGAACCTGGGCGAGATCGGTTTCACGGTCCTGGGCTCCACGGTCAGCGGCGCCTCGCCTCTGACGGCCCGTCAGCTCCTGTTGGTGAACCTCTTCACTGACCTCGCGCCGGCCATCGCCGTGGCCCTGCGTCCGCCGGGGGAGGACGCCAGAGGGCGCCTTCTGCGCGAAGGCCCCGAGTCGTCGCTCGGCACCGCGCTGACCGACGAGATCACCGTACGGGCCATGGCCACCGCGCTGGGAGCCGCGGCCGGCTGGATCGCGGCGTGCGCGACGGGCCGCCCGGCCCGTGCCCGTACGGTCGCGCTGGCCGCGCTCGTCGCCACCCAGCTTGGCCAGACCCTCCTGGTCGGCTGGCGCAGCCCCGCGGTCCTGGCCTCGGTCGCCGGCTCCATGGCGGCCCTGGCCGCGGTCATCCAGACGCCCGGCGTCAGCCACTTCTTCGGCAGTACCCCGCTCGGCCCGGTCGGCTGGACGATCGCCCTGACGGCGGCGACGGCGGGCACGATGGCGGCCCTCCGTCTCCCCCCGGTGGCACGGCGCGCGCGCACGTCCCTGGACAGTCTGTGGTCGGAAGGCCTGTGGTCGAACCCGCCGGAGGGCGGGTACCGGGCGGGCCTGATCGCCATGTGGAAGCGCCTGACGGACACGATGAACACGCCGGACACGGCCGATACGACGGGTGCGACGGGCGTACGGGAAGCAGGGGCGCCGGGGCCGGCCGACGGCGCCCGCACATCACACGCGCCCGAGGCTGTGCGCATCCCGGACATGGACGTCTACGAGGCCCCGGCCCTGGACGCCCACGCGGGCAACGGCGTCCGTACGAAGTGACGCGACGGCCCGCCGGACCTGTCGCCGCGTCCTCAATCGCCGGACGGGCTCCCTGTTGTGTCCTCAATCGCCGGACGGGCTGAGATTTTCCCCGGCCGGAACGGTGCCCCCGGTACCACCAGCGGTGAGCCCGTCACCGGGTCCGGGATCACCACCGCTTCGAGGCCGAAGACCTCCCGTACCAGCTCCGCCGTCACCACCTCCCCCGGCGCGCCCTCCGCGATCACGCGGCCCGACTTCATCGCGACGAGGTGGTCGGCGTAGCGGGCCGCCTGGTTGAGGTCGTGGAGGACGATCACGACCGTACGGCCCTGCTCATGGTTGAGGCGGCGCACCAGGTCGAGGACCTCCACCTGGTGCGCGATGTCCAGGAACGTCGTCGGCTCGTCCAGGAGCAGCAGATCCGTCTCCTGTGCCAGGGCCATCGCGATCCAGACGCGCTGCCGCTGCCCGCCGGAGAGTTCGTCCACCGGCCGGTCGGCGAGAGCGCTCACATCCGTACGGGCCATCGCCTCGGTCACCGCGCGCTCGTCCTCGTCCGACCACTGCTGCCACCAGTGCTGGTGCGGCTGGCGCCCGCGCGCCACCAGGTCCGCGACCGTGATCGCCTCCGGCGCGACCGGGGACTGGGGCAGCAGCCCGATCGACCGCGCGATCCTCTTCGTCGGGATCTTCGCCAGCTCCGTACCGTCCAGCAGCACCGAGCCGCCGCGCGGCTTGAGCAGCCGGCCCAGCGCGCGCAGGGTGGTCGACTTGCCGCAGGCGTTCGGGCCGACGATGACGGTCACCTGCCCGTCGGGGACGGCCAGTTCGAGCTCGTGGACGACCGTACGGTCCTCGTAGGCGAGCGTCAGCCCGCGGGCCATGAGCCTGCTCATGCGGTCCCTCCCTTTCGTACCCCCGTCGCACCCGCGCCCACGGCACGGCTCCGGACGATCAGCCAGATCAGATACGGCGCGCCCACCGCCGCCGTCAGCACGCCCACCGGCAGCTCAGTCGGCGCGAGCACCTTGCGGGCCAGCAGATCGGCCAGTACGACGACGACCGCGCCCGTCAGCGCCGAGCAGAGCAGCGGGATCTGGGCGGTACGGGTCAGCCGGCGCGCGATCTGGGGTGCCAGCAGCGCCACGAAGTCCACCGGCCCCGCCGCGCCCGTCGCGACCGACGCCAGCACCACGCCGAGCAGGACCAGACCGAGCCGGACGCGCCCCAGCCGTATGCCCAGCGCGGTGGCCGTGTCGTCGTCCACCGACACCGTGCGCTGCGCGTACGCCGCCCACAGCATCGCGGGCAGCAGGGCGAGCAGCAGCCAGCCGAGCGGGGCGGCCTCGTCCCAGCCGCGGCCGTTGAGCGAACCGGTCATCCAGACCTGTGCCTGCTGCGCGACCAGATAGTCGCCCTTGGTCAGGAAGAGCGTGGTGACGGAGCGCAGCGCGATCGCGAACCCGATCCCGATGAGGACGAACCGGGTCGCGTGCAGCCCGCCGCGCCAGGCGAACACGTACACCAGCGCCGCCGCCAGGATCCCGCCGGCGACCGACAGATACGGCAGCACGGCGAACGAGGTGACGCCGAACGTCATGGCGCCGACCGTGAGAGCGCTCGCACCCTGGCTGATGCCGATGATGTCCGGGCTGGCCAGCGGGTTGCGGGCGACGGTCTGGATCAGCGCGCCCGCGACCCCGAACGCCAGCCCCACGAACAGCCCGGTCATCATGCGCGGCAACCGCAGTGTGCCGACGACGAGTTCGTTCGCGGACGGCTGCCCGCTGAGCACCCGTACCACCTCGGACGGCGGTACGAAGCTCTCGCCGACGCTCAGATACGCGACGCACACCGCCGCCAGCACCACCGCGAGTCCGACGGCGGCCACGGCCGCCCGCCGGTGCAGCAGGAACGAACCGCGCCCGATCCGTAGGCGGGTGTATCCGGTCGGCCGTATGCCCATCACGCGGGCGTCCGTCGGGTCAGCGGAGCCAGGGGAGTCGGCGGCGCCGGCCGTGTCGGTGCCGCTCGTGGTCCGCGCCGTCATGCCGGCACCGCCTTCCTGCGTACGAGCGCGACCAGGAACGGCACCCCGAGCAGCGCCGTCGCCACCCCCGCCGGTATCTCGCCCGGCGGGAACACGATCCTGCCGACCACATCGGAGACGAGCAGCATCACAGGACCCAGCAGCGCGGCCATCGGCAGCACCCAGCGGTGATCGGTGCCGACGATCGCGCGGGCGATATGCGGAACGGCCAGACCGACAAAGGCGATCGGCCCCGCCGCCGCGACGCCGACCCCGGTCAGTACGGTCGCGCCGACCCCGCCCAGGACCCGTACCGCCGCGACATTCTGGCCGAGCCCCTTCGCGACGTCCTCGCCGAGCGCCAGCGCGTCCAGACCGCGTGCCACCGAGACCACCAGCACCGTGCCCACCAGCAGGAACGGCCAGACCTGGGCCACCACTTCGGAGTCCCGGCCCGCCACCGAGCCCACCTGCCAGAAGCGGAACTCGTCCAGCGCCGCCGCGTCGGTCGTCAGTACGGCCGTGGTCACCGAGAGGAGCAGCGCGTTGATCGCGGCGCCGCCCAGGGCGAGTTTGACCGGGGTCGCGCCGCCGCGCCCGCTGGAGGCGACCGCGTACACCGCCACCGAGGCGATGCCCGCGCCCGTGAACGCGTACCAGACATAGCCGGTGAGGGTGTGCACCCCGGCGAACGCGATGGCCAGCACCACTCCGGCCGAGGCGCCCTGGCTGATGCCGAGGATGCCCGGGTCGGCGATCGGATTGCGGGTGATGCCCTGGAGGACGGTGCCCGCGAGGGCGAGCGCGGCGCCGACCATCAGCCCGATCAGCGTGCGCGGCACCCGGAGTTGACGGATGACCTCGGCGTCGTCTCCGCGCGCGCCGTGCAGCAGCGCGTCGAAGACGGCGGAGGGGGCGACGGCGCGCGCGCCGACCGCGAGGCTGAGGAGGACCGCGAGCAGTACGGCGACGACGGCGGCGGCCGTCCAGCCGATACGGCGGGCGACCAGGACGCGTCTGACACCGGGGACCGGCGGGGCGGCGGCTGACATGCGGACCAATCGGGGCGAGTGCGGGGCGGGCGGTCAGGTGCGGGTGCGGGTACGGGTACGGGTACGGGTGTACGAGCCGGGGTGCGCGAGTGCGGGGCAGGCGGTCGGGTGCTCAGGTGCGGGTGCGGGCTGGGGCGGCTGGGGTCGAGGCTGGTTAGGTTTGGCTAAGTCTAAGCACCCGGTTCAAGCCATCCCCCTGGGCACAATGGGTGCCATGGCTTCCTCCTCGGCCCGTCACGCGCCCACGGTCGGCTTTGACCTCGATATGACCCTCATCGACTCCCGCCCCGGTATTCACGCCGCCTACCTGGCACTTTCCGCCGAGACCGGGGTCGAGATCGACGCCGATCTCGCCATCACCCGGCTCGGCCCGCCGCTCGAAGAGGAGCTGGCGCACTGGTTCCCCGAGGACCGGATCGAGGAGATGGGCGACCTCTACAGGGAGATCTATCCCACATTCGCCATCGCCCCGACCCCGGCGATGCCCGGCGCCCGCGAGGCGATCGCCGCGGTGCGGGCGCTCGGCGGCCGGGCGATCGTCGTCACCGCGAAGCACGAGCCGAACGCCCGGCTCCATCTCAGCCACCTCGGCATCGAGCCCGACGCGGTCATCGGCTGGCTGTGGGCGGAGGCCAAGGGCGAGGCGCTGCGCGCGCACGGCGCGACGGTGTACGTCGGCGACCACACCGGTGATGTGCGCGGAGCGCGTACGGCGAGAGCGCTCTCAGTCGCCGTACCGACCGGACCGTGCGACGAGGAGGAACTACGGGCGGCCGGCGCCGATGTGATCCTCAAGGACCTGACGGCGTTCCCGGCGTGGCTCAACGGCTACGCGGCTGCGCTGCCCGGCGACTTGGCGGTTGCCCCGGCCGCTCCGGTCACCCCGGTCACTGATCAGGCCGCCGATTTCGCCTGACGGCGCTGCGCCCCGATCGAACGCAGCACCCCCGCCCCCGCGATCAGAAAACCGACCCCCATCAGCATGCACACGGCGTAAGCGAACGACGGGAACGGGTCCGTCCCCAGGAACAGCGGCGCCACAGTGATCAGGGTCGCGATCGCGCCGACGATGAAGACGATCGCGCCGATACGGACGAGTCCGTCGCCGGGCCCGGGCTCGTCCGTGGTACGGGGTGCAGGAGTAGCAGTCACCTCACCAGGGTAGTTCCCTGCGGACAGCAGCGGACAGGAACCATACGGCGACGTCTTGTCACCAGCCTCTGGACCATTAGCCTTGGGGGTGGCGGGTCGGTGGACCCGCTGTAGTGCTATCCAGAGCCGTTTTTGTGCGCGCCCAGCGCCCCAACGAGTACGAGGACGAGGACAGACGTGCCTACCGGCAAGGTCAAGTGGTTCAACAGCGAGAAGGGCTTCGGCTTTCTCTCCCGTGACGACGGCGGCGACGTCTTCGTGCACTCGTCGGTCCTCCCTGCCGGAGTCGACGCGCTCAAGCCAGGTCAGCGCGTGGAGTTCGGTGTGGTCGCGGGCCAGCGCGGAGACCAGGCACTCTCGGTGACGGTCCTCGACCCGACCCCCTCGGTCGCGGCGGCGCAGCGCCGCAAGCCGGACGAACTGGCCTCGATCGTCCAGGACCTGACGACCCTGCTGGAGAACATCACGCCGATGCTGGAGCGCGGCCGCTACCCCGACAAGGTCCATGGCGCGAAGATCGCGGGCCTGCTGAGGGCGGTCGCGGACCAGTTGGACGTATGACAGACGTGTGATGTCCAACGACAGAAGTCCAACGACAGACATCTGACAGCGGACATCTGACAGCAGACGTCCGAGCGCAGACGTATGACACAGGAAGTCGCCCGGATCCGGACCAGGTTCGGGCTCCCGGCCGGACAATTCCGGCTCCGGGCCGGTTGATCCGGCCCCCGGGCCGGATGATCGGCTTCGGATCAGACAAAACGCAGCGCGTCACGGCCGAGGGGCGGTACGAGTCCCTCGGCCGCGGCACGCGTGAGCAGCCCGTGGACCGCCGCGTAACCGTCGTCGCCCAGATCCGCGGTGAACTCGTTGACGTACAGCGCGATGTGCTGGTCCGCCACCGCCGGATCCATCTCCTGGGAGTGCTCCAGGACATACGGGCGTGAGGCCTCCGGATCGTCCCAGGCCATCCGTACCGACCTGCGTGTCGACTCCGCCAGCAGCTCCAGCGTCCCGGCGCCCAGAGAGCGCTTCGCGATGATCGCGCCCAGCGGGATCGGCAGTCCGGTCGTGGTTTCCCAGTGCTCGCCCATGTCGGCGAGGCAGTGCAGTCCGTAATTCTGATAGGTGAACCGCGCCTCGTGGATGACGAGTCCGGCGTCCACCTTGCCGTCCCGTACCGCCGGCATGATCTCGTGGAACGGCAGGACGACCACCTCGCCCACCCCGTCCGGTACGACATCCGACGCCCACAGCCGGAACAGCAGATAGGCCGTGGACCGCTCGCTCGGTACGGCGACCGTCTTGCCGGTCAGGTCCGTGCCCGGCTGCCGCGTCAGCACGAGCGGACCGCAGCCGCGGCCGAGCGCGCCGCCGCAGGGCAGCAGGGTGTACTCGTCGAGGACCCAGGGCAGCACGGCGTACGAGACCTTCAGCACGTCCAACTCGCCGCGCTCCGCCATGCCGTTGGTGATGTCGATGTCCGCGAAGGTGACATCGACATCGGGCGCGCCCGGCACCCGGCCATGGGCCCAGGCGTCAAAGACGAACGTGTCGTTCGGGCAGGGCGAGTAGGCGATCCGGAGCGGCGCGGCGGGGGTGGCCCCGGGCACGGGTGACTGCGCGGTCATGACGGCTCCTCGAAGACCGGGGTGAGCAGCGTGAAGGCGTGCCGCAGCGATTCCAGCGCCCGGCCGATCTGCCAGGAGGCGCGGTCGCGCGGTCCCACGGTGTTGGAGATCGCGCGGATCTCGGCGCACGGTACGGAGTGGACGGCGGCGGCCTCCGCGACCCCGTACCCCTCCATCGCCTCGGCGGCGGCACGCGGATGACGCTCCGCCAGCGCGGCGGCGCGGGCCGCCGTACCGGTCGCGGTGGAGACGGTGAGGACGGGGGCGAGGACCGTGGGGGCCGCCGGATCGGCCCGGCCGGCGTCCAGGATCTTGGCGAACCGGGCCGCCAGTTCCGCCGGGGGCCGGTGGACGCTGCGCCCGAAGCCCAGTTCGTCGACCGGCAGATAGCCGTCGGGTGTCTCGGCGCCCAGATCCGCCGCGACCATCGAGTCCGCGACCACCAGCGAGCCGACCGGGGCGCGCCGCGCGAAACCGCCGCCGATCCCGGCCGAGATGACGAGATGGTACGGAGGGTCGTACGGCGAGGCCGCCAGCGCGGTCGCGGTGGCGACGGCAGCCGCCGTCGGACCGACCCCGCCGGCCAGCACATCCACCACCGGTATCTGCACGGAGCCCGGGCGCGGCGTGTACTGGGCGTGGCTCGCGATCTCGTATCCGCCGGTCAGCTCACGGACACCGCTGCCGGCGAACCGGCCGAGCCCCGCGACGACGGAGTCGGCCTCCGCCGCCACCGCCGTCACGACAAGTACGCGCATCGGGGGCCTTCCAGGAGGGCGCGGTCAGTGGCCGGTGAGCCGGGGGTCAGGAGGTCTTCTTGAACTCGAACTGCCAGATGCCGATCAGTTCCTTGCCACTGGTCTCCACGATGCTGACCTGCGTGGCATTGGTCGTCTGGCCGGTCTGGCTGGAGAAGAACGCGCTTCCAGGGATCGTACGGTACGTCTTCTTGTACGGCTCCTGCTCGGCCTGCTGGCCGTCGATGAACAGCGTCCAGCCGTGCTCGGCGATGACCGGGTCGACACCGAAGTGGACCTGGTCGTCCATCGCGACCTCGACGGTCTTCTCCGCCTTCTTGTTCAGACAGGGCTGGATGTCGGCGGGCTTGATCGCCGCGCCGTCGTTGTAGCAGGCGGCCTCGGTGTTGACCGAGTTGTCGCCGACCGTCACGGTGGCGAGCGGCGTCGGCTTGTCACAGGCGGCGAGGACGAGGAGCCCGGCGGATACGGCACCGAGGGCGACGCCGGCCCTGCGGGCTCTGCCAGAGAAGAACGCAACGGTCATGGGCCGAAGGCTATCGGTCGTACCGGCGGGGCCCGCGAGGGGGTACGGCGAGCCGCCCCTGGTCACGGTCGCGCGGGCGCCGCGCCGCGAGACCGGCGTCACGCCACACGCGGGTGCGAGGCGCCGCCGTGTCTGGCCGCGGTGAGCAGTCCCCGTACGGCGGTCAGCGCCCCCGCACCGATGATCGCCGCGGCGACGGACATGCCCAGCACCCCGTTGAGCGGCAGCGCGATCCCGATCGCGCCCCCCACCACCCAGGACATCTGGAGCAGCGTCTCGGAGCGGGCGAAGGCGGAGGTCCGCACCTCCTCCGGTACGTCCCGCTGGATCACCGCGTCCAGGGACAGCTTCGACAGCGCCTGGCTCAGGCCCGCCGTCGCGCACAGCAGAGCCATCAGCAGGCCGCCGAAGAACAGCGCCGCGAGAATCGCCACGCCGAGCGCGATCCCCAGCATCGTGGCGATGATCAGTTCGGGGCCGCGGGCCTTGAGCCAGGCGCCGATCGCGGTGCCCAGCGCGTTGCCCGCGCCGGCCGCGACGCCCACCACACCGAGGGAGACGGCCGCGGACTGGCCAGGCAGCGGATGCTCGCGCAGCAGGAACGCGAGGAAGAAGATCAGGAAGCCGGAGAGGGCGCGGTGGGCCGCGTTCGCCTGGAGGCCGTGCAGGACGGAGGGGCCGACGGTACGGAGACCGGGCCGCCGCTCGCCGCGCTTTCCGTTCTTCCCGTTGCGTCTGTCGCCGTTGCGCTCCCCGTGGGTGACCAGGCGTGCCTTGCGCTCGCCCTTCGCCGAGTCGACCTTGTGAGGCAGGGTGAACGCCAGGAACGTTCCGCCAAGGAAAACCAGACTCGCGCCGTACAGCGGCCACTTGGGCCCGATCTGGTGCAGCCCCGCACCGATCGGCGCCGCGACACCGGTGGCGAGCAGCCCGGCGAGGGTGACCCGCGAGTTGGCCCGTACCAGCGAGAAACGCGGTGGCAGCAGCCGCGGCACGACCGCGCTGCGGACCACTCCGTACGCCTTCGACGCGACGAGTACGCCCAGCGCCGCCGGATACAGCTCCAGGCTGCCCGTGATCACCGCGGCCGACATCATGACCGCGAGCGCGGCCCGGGTGAACATCGCGGCGGCCATGGCGGCGCGGCGGCCGTGCGGGAGACGGTCGAGGAGCGGGCCGATCACCGGGGCGAGCAGGGTGAAGGGGGCCATGGTGATGGCGAGATAGAGCGCGACACGGCCGCGGGCCTCGTCGGTCGGTACGGAGAAGAAGACGGTCGAGGCGAGCGCGACGGTGATCATCACATCGCCGGCGCCGTTCACGGCGTGCAGCTCGATCAGCTTGCCGAGCCCCGACTCGCCCGCGCCGTGCGCGTGGGTGGCGCGGCGGATGCCCTTGGCGGTGCCGGTGACCGGCACGCGTACGGCATGGCCGATGGCCCGCCCGGTCCTGCGGAGCGGGCCGGCTGCGTCGTCGGACGAGCTTGCGGCTGCCACCCCGTCATAGTGCCCCAACGGTCCGGGGTGCGAACCGATCCCGGCCGTGACGGGGCCGTGACGGTGCCATGACGGAGGAGCGAGGGGGAGCCCGGGGCGCGGGGGCGGGCCGGGCGCCTTCGCAGGCCGGGGCGGGACCGGCCGGACGGGACCTCCTGCCGACCCGGAGTGGACCTTCTGCCGGCCCGGCGCGGGTCCGCGCCGGGCCGTTCGCCGGGTCACGGGCTTGTTGCGGTGTTGCCCGAAGTACGGGAAAGGCGGCGTGCAGGTGGGCGGGGGGCGATGGAGGGGGTAGCGTGCGTAGCGCGCCACCGGCGGTTGTTCTCGGCCGCGCGCCTCTTCGTCATCCCGCAGAATGGAAGACGATAGGTGTGCCCGAGGCGAGGTCGGGCGCGGACGTCGATGCGGCCCTCTGGTCCGCTCCGCCCGCGGCTCGTACATCACGAATCGGCCGGCGCACCCGTGATACGGCGTAGGAGAGAAGCGAGACCTGTGAGTGCTGCGACGACGCGAAGCCGTACCCCTGACCGCCTGTGCGTCGAGGCGGTAGACCTCGCCAGGGCAGCCGCCGAGGAAGCGGCCGCGCCCGGGGTCGTCGGGGAGCATGTCTCGGCGGTGGCGGACGGCGACCGGGTCGTCACCCATTTCTTCGAGTGCAAGGAGCCGGGGTACCGGGGCTGGCGCTGGGCGGTGACGGTCGCGCGCGCCTCGCGGGCCAAGGTCGTCACGCTCGATGAAACGGTGCTGCTGCCGGGGCCGGACGCCCTGCTGGCCCCGGAATGGGTGCCCTGGAGCGAGCGGCTCAGGCCCGGTGACATGGGGCCGGGCGATCTGCTGCCCACGGAGGCGGAGGATCTGCGGCTGGAGCCCGGCTACTCGGGCGAGGACGCGCCGCCGCCGAACTCGGTGCTGGCCGCGGACGCGGTGACCCCGCGGAACCTCGCGGAACTGGTGGAGGCGGAGGACGCGGGGCCGGAGGAGGACCTGGCTCCGGAGGGCGGTGCGGCCGGGCGCGGCGAGGCCGGCGCTTCGGGCGCCGGGAGCGGTGCGGCCGGAAGCGGTGTGCTGCCGACGCGGGGCACGATCGCATCGGTCGCCGAGGAACTGGGCATGCGCCGGGCGCGGGTGCTCTCGCGGTACGGACTGCATGTCGCGGCCGACCGCTGGGACGAGGCGTACGGCGCGAAGACGCCCATGGCGCAGGCGGCGCCCGCGCCCTGTGTCTCCTGCGGTTTCCTGCTGCCGCTGGCCGGTTCGCTACGGCAGGCCTTCGGGGTGTGCGGGAACGAGTTCTCCCCGGCCGACGGGCATGTCGTATCGCTGGCGTACGGCTGCGGCGGGCACTCGGAGGCGGCGATCATGCCCAAGCCGCCGCGCCCCGCCCCGCCGGTGCTGGACTCGATGGGCGCGGACGCCTTCCCGCTGCGCCCGGCGCCCGACAGCGGCTCGGTGCCGGCGGCGGAACCGGGGGACGAGTCGGAGGACCTGGGCCACTCGTAAGGCCGGAGCCGTAAGGGCACGTCGTAAGGGCTCGTCGTAAGGCCGGAGTCGTCAGGTGGGCGGCGCAAGGCCGGCGTCGTACAGGCGGGCGGCGTCGGAAGGCGCGCGTTCGCCGCGGCGAGCCCGGTCGCGGGGGTGGCGGACGCCGGTCCGCCCTGACGGACGGCCATCCGCCAGGGCGAAGCGTCACACACCCATGAGCGACGTTCCAGCGGAATCAGCTACCGTAGCCACCACCTCGCAGCGCCCGGTATCCGCCCGGGCAGGTGAGCGTGACGCGCTTGGCCCCGGAGAGCGGGCCTACGACGTACCGGTAGCCGTTCGCGCAGTCGACATAGACGTAATACCGGCTGCCGTCACAGGAAACAGCGAACGTGGAACCGGAGAAATACGGGTCCCAGCACCGCAGCGAGGCCTCCTGCGGCGGCACCTCTCTATCGGCCCCGGACACCGCCGGGGCACCGCCGCTGACGGTCCGCCCGGTGTTCAGATCGGCCGCCGAATACCCGGCCCCGCCCGGTGCCTCGGGCCCGTCCGCCGAATAGGCCGCCGGAGCCAGCCCGCCGCCGATTCCGAGGGCGAGCAGCACCATGGCCAGGATCACGCCCAGAGATTTGAGAATCCTCATTTCGCTCCCTTTCCGCCCCGGTGCCCCCGGCACAACCAGCCGGTCGTATGCCCGGGACAAATCGAGGATCCCGGCCCCGCGATACCGCAATCAATACGGGCAAGCATTACGTTCCGTAATCACGGCGGAATTCCTGTTTCCGTGAAATCCTTGCCGCCGCTGGGCAGAGTCGTTTCCCCTTGCCTCTCGCCCGAATAGCAGATTCACCCGAATGTGTGGCGAATTCTTGTCAATGCGGTTTTATCCAGAAAGCGGCGGACGGTGCGGACGCGATCGGCGGCCGGTGGGTGAACGGGGGGCGTTTTCTGGCTGTCGACCTCATCGCGTACGGCCCGCACCGGACGCGGCGGGAGTATGTCTGTCCTGGACAGCAGCCCCGCACCCCCTCGTCCGTGTGTACGCGGTACCTTCGGGCCGGACGGGGATGGTGGGGCGCAGCCGGAGCAGAGTGGAGTCGGAACGTGAGCGGCAGGACGACCGAGGGGGCCGACCCGTTCGGGACGGCGCGGCTGCGGCGTGGGGTGCTTGACGCGTGGGGGGCCAGCCCCGCGCGGTTCCGGGAGGACGCCAACGCCGAGGAGGACCTCGCGCTCGGCGGCTACCGTGACCGGCTGGTGGTCGAGCTGGCGCAGAACGCCGCCGACGCCGCCGCCCGCGCCGGGGTGCCGGGGCGGTTCCGGCTGACCCTGCGGCCCGGGACCGCGGACAGCCCCGCCGTACTGGCCGCGGCCAACACCGGCGCCCCCCTCGACGCCGCCGGTGTCGAGTCGCTCAGCACCCTGCGCGCCTCCGCCAAGCGCGAGGGGCACGAGAGCGCGGTCGGGCGGTTCGGTGTCGGCTTCGCGGCCGTGCTCGCCGTCAGCGACGAGCCCGCCGTCATCGGCCGGCACGGTGGTGTCCGCTGGTCCCTCGCCGAGGCCCGCGAGCTGGCCGGGCAGGCCGCCGTGACCAGCGAGGGACTCGGGGACGAACTGCGCCGCCGCGAAGGGCACGTACCGCTGCTGCGGCTGCCCCTGCCCGCCGAGGGCACGGCCCCCGAGGGGTACGACACGGTCGTCGTCCTGCCACTGCGCGACGGCACCGCGGCCGATCTCGTCGAGCGGCTGCTCGCCGGGATCGACGACGCCCTGCTGCTGACCCTCTCCGGGCTCAGCGAGATCGTCGTCGAGACCCCGGACGGGGAGCGGGTGCTGCGCCGCTCGCAGCACGGGCCGTATGTCGACATCGAGGACGGCGGGGCCGCGAACCGCTGGCGCGTCGTCGCCCACCACGGCCCCACCGCGCCCGCGCTCCTCGAAGGGCGCCCCCTGGAGGAGCGGCTGCGCCCCCACTGGTCGGTCACCTGGGCCGTCCCCGTGGACGCCGAGGGCGCCCCCGGCGTCCACGCACCGCGCCCGTCGTGCACGCCCCGACCCCCACCGACGAGCCCCTCGGCGTGCCGGCGCTGCTGATCGCCTCGCTGCCGCTCGACACCACCCGGCGCCACCCCGCGCCCGGACCGCTCACCGACTTCCTGGTCGAGCGGGCGGCCGACGCGTACGCCGAACTGCTCGGGAACTGGGAGCCCGTCTCCACCGGCACCATCGATCTGGTGCCAGGACCGCTCGGCAAGGGCGAGCTGGACGGGCGGCTGCGGGCCGCGATCCTGGAGCGGCTGCCCCGGGTCGCCTTCCTGGCGCCCGCCGCCCCCGCCGCGCAAGCCGGAGACGACGACGCCAAAGACGGCGAAGAGCGCGAACTCCCCGCCGCCCTCCGCCCCTTCGAGGCCGAAGTGGTCGAAGGCGCCGGCGCCGACACCGTACGCGTCCTCGCCGAAGTGCTGCCCACCCTCCTCCCCGCCGGCTTCGAGCGCCGTACCGAACTGCGCACCCTCGGCGTCGGCCGGCTCCCGCTCGGCGAGGCCATCGAGCGGATCGCCGGTGCCGAGCGCCCGCCCGCCTGGTGGCACCGGCTGTACGAATCTCTCGCGGGCGTCGACCCCGAGCGTCTTTCCGGGCTGCCGGTGCCGCTGGCCAACGGGCGTACGGCCATCGGCCCCCGCCAGGTCCTGCTGCCGCTGCCCGACTCCGAGCCCGCCACCGACCTCGCCCGGCTGGGCCTGAAGGTCGCGCACCCCGAGGCCGCCCACCCCCTGCTGGAGAAGCTGGGCGCGCTGCCCGCCACCCCGCGTGCCGTGCTGACGACCCCTCAGGTACGTGCGGCCGTCGCCGCGTCGCTCGACGCGGGCGAGGTCTGGTACGCGGACCTGGGCGCCGCCGACACGCCCGACGCCGAGGAACTGGCCGAGACCGTCCTCGGTCTCGTACGGGACGCCGGTCTGGAGGCCGGCGACGAACCCTGGCTCGGCGCGCTCGCACTTCCCGACGAGGACGGTGAACTGGCGCCCGCCGGGGAACTCGTGCTGCCCGGCAGCCCGTTCGCCGGCATCCTCCGCGAGGACGAACTCGCCTTCTGCGACGCCGAGCTGGCCGAGCGCTGGGGCGAACAGCCGCTCGCCGCCTGTGGTGTGCTGGCCGACTTCGCGCTCGTACGCGCCACCGATGTCGTCCTCGACCCGGACGAACTGGAGCCCCGCGACGGCGACTTCGCCGAGCCCGACGACGCGGGCCTGCTGGACGCGGTCGACGTCTGGTGCGAGGACGTGCTGGACCGGCTGCCCGAGACGCCCGTACCGCCGGTCGCCACGGAGATCGTCGCCGTACGGGACCTGGACCTGGTGGACGACGACGCCTGGCCGCGGGCGCTGGCGCTGCTGGCCCGGCCGCCGTACCGGGACGCGGTGACCCAGTCCGTACGGATCCTGCTGCCCGACGGCACGACGGAGACCGTGCGGTCGTACACCGCCTGGTGGCTGCGCGACCATCCCGTACTGGACGGGCGGCGCCCGGCCGGACTGCGGGCGGCGGGCGGCGATCCGCTGCTGGCGGGGCTGTACGACTCGGTGGACGCGACCGGCTTTGACGACGCTCAGGTGCTGCGGGCGCTGGGGGTACGGACATCCGTCGCGGCGCTGCTCGACGAGCCGGGCGGCGCCGCCGAACTGCTGGGCCGGCTCGCCGACCCGTACCGCGAGGTCACCCCGCAGCAGCTCCACGGCCTCTACACCGCCCTCGCCGACCTCGACCCGGAACAGGTGACGCTCCCGGACGAGCTGCGGGCGGTGGTGGACGGGGAGGTACGGGTGGTCGACGCGGCGGACGCGGTGGTCGCGGACGCGCCCGACCTGCTGCCGCTGACGGGCGGGCTGCCGCTGCTGCCGGTGTCCCCGACGCGCTTCGCCGAACTGGCGGAGCTGCTCCAGGTACGGCGGCTGAGCGAGACGGTCGTGGCAGAGGTGACGACGGAGGGCGAGGAGCACACCGTTCCGGAGTCGGTCCACGTACTGCTCGGCGCGGGCACGCCCGAGGTGTACGTCGAACACGAGGAACTCCGCGCGGGCGGAGTCGAACTGGACTGGCGCCGCACCGCCGAGGGCGTGGTCCACGCGTCGACCCTGGAGGGCGTGGCGGCGGGCCTGGCGTGGGCGGCGGGCCAGTGGCCACGACGCTTCGAGGTGGCGGCACTGCTGGAAGACCCGTCACGGACGGAAGAACTGGCACGCGACCGCTGGTTCGACTAGCGCACGTCCGGCGATCGAGGCCGAACCGGCAGCCGGTCGGCCCCGGCCCGTTTGTTCGATCTTCGTAAAGACTCCATCCTTCTCCGCGTTCGCGTACAACCATTCACGGATTCCCCATGTCTGGCTTTCCGGGTCAACGGACCCGTAGAACCAGACTTGGGGACCATATGCGTATTCGTGCCACCGTTGCCGTCGTCTCCGGCGCCCTGGCCCTGTCCGCCCTCGCCGTACCGGCCTCGCAGGCGTCACAGACCGCTCCGTCGGACAGGCACGCCCCGGCGGCCGGGCAGTACGGCTTCCCGGAGCGGCAGCACACCGCTGTGCCGCAGGCGAAGCAGCGCGCGCTGGCGGCCACGGCCGCCAACACCGCACCCGTGCTCAACAAGATCGTTGTGAACGGCGGCAAGCCCATCGTGGTCGGCCTGACCGGCACCAAGAAGGTGTCCGTCGCCATCACCGCCTCCGACAACTCGGGCATCATCGACGCCGCCACGATCATCTGGATCGGCAGCACCGTCGAGGACCCGAACGGCTACGCCTTCTACCAGAACGAGGACGCCGCCACCTGCAAGGCGGCCAGCGCCACCACCTCGACCTGCACGCTCACCGTGACGGTCGACTCGCAGGAACTGATCAACACCGACGCCAGGACCTGGAAGGTCGGCGCTATCGCGCTGGCGAAGGACCAGGAGATCGTCCGCAAGGACGCCTTCGGCAGCGTCCAGCTCCAGCGTCTGTCGCGGCTGACGGTGAACGCCGCGCCGGAGCCCGTCAAGAAGGGCAAGACCATCACGGTCACGGGCAAGCTGGACCGCGTCAACTGGGACGGCGGCAACTACACCGGCTACGCCTCGCAGCCGGTGAAGCTCCAGTTCCGTAAGAAGAACAGCACCACCTACACCACCGTCAAGACGGTCAAGGGCGCCACCACCGGCGCGCTCAAGACCACCGTCACGGCGTCGGTCGACGGCTACTACCGGTGGAGCTACGCCGGCTCGGCCACGACCGCCCCGATCAACGCCACGGGCGACTACATCGACGTGCAGTAGGACGTGCGGTAAGCCGTGCGGCAAGACGTGCGGTAAATCGAGGCAGGCATGACGAAGGGGCCCGGCGGACAACCGCCGGGCCCCTTCTTCTCGTACAGGCGCGTACGGGCGGCCTCGCGCTTCTTCGTACGGGCGGCCTCCCGCTACGCCGGGAATCTGCGTTCCACCCAGCGCCAGCACAGCTCCAGCGCCCCCGACGCCACCGCCGCGATGCCCACCGCCGCCCAGGGCATCGTCGTGCCCACCAGCTTCAGTGCGAAGAAGTGCTGGAGCGCGGGCACGCCCAGCACCACCAGGAACGCCACCCCCATCGCCGCCACCAGGCCGATCCGCCACCAGGTGTACGGGCGTGCCACGATCGCCAGGACCCACATCGCGACCAGGAAGAGCGTGAGGGTCGCCGCGCTGGTCTCCGCGTTGAGGGAGTCGGGGCCGGTGTAGTAGTGCCGGGCCACCAGGTACGTGACGAAGGTGGCGAGCCCGGCGATGACCCCCGAGGGGATCGAGTAACGCATCACCCGGCGTACGAAGTTGGGCCGCGCCCGCTCCTTGTTCGGGGCCAGCGCCAGGAAGAACGCCGGTACGCCGATCGTCAGCGTCGACACCAGCGTCAGATGCCGGGGCAGGAACGGGTACTCCACCTGGAAGCACGCCACCAGGATCGCCAGCAGCACCGAGTAGACCGTCTTCGCCAGGAAGAGCGTCGCGACCCGGGTGATGTTGCCGATGACCCGGCGGCCCTCCGCCACCACCGACGGCAGTGTCGAGAAGCTGTTGTTGAGAAGCACGATCTGGGCCACGGCCCGGGTCGCCTCCGAGCCCGAGCCCATCGAGACGCCGATGTCCGCGTCCTTCAGCGCCAGGACGTCATTGACACCGTCCCCGGTCATCGCGACCGTGTGCCCGCGCGACTGGAGCGCGCCGACCATGTCCCGCTTCTGCCGTGGGGTGACCCGCCCGAAGACCGTCGCGGACTCGACCGCCTCGGCCATCTCCTCCCGTACGGCGGGCAGGTGCCGCGCGTCGACCGTACGCTCCGCACCCGGGAGGCCCAGCTTGCCGGCCACCGCGCCGACCGAGACGGCGTTGTCGCCGGAGATGACCTTCGCGTCGACGTCCTGCTGGGCGAAGTACGCGAGGGTGTCGGCGGCGTCCGGCCGCAGCCGCTGCTCCAGTACGACGAGCGCGGCCGCTTCGGCGCCGGCCGCCGCGTCCGGGGCGTCCAGTTTGTCGGGGGCACCGGCGGCACGGGCCAGCAGCAGGACCCGCAGGCCCTGCTCATTGAGGCGGTCGACCCCGGCGAGCGCGGGATCGCCGGGCGGCAGCAGCACATCGGGTGCGCCGAGCAGCCAGCCCGAGGAGTTGCCCGTGCCCGAGGAGTCGGCTGTGCCCTTGGACCCGCCCGTGGACGCGCCGCTGGATCCGCCCCTGGACTCCGCCTCTGCGAAGGCGGCGCCGCTGTACTTGCGCGCGGAGGAGAAGGGCAGCGCCGCCGTCACGGGCCACTCGCCGCGCTCATCTCCGTACGCGTCGACGATCGCCCGCAGGCTGGCGTTGGGGCGCGGGTCGGACGCCCCGATCGCGCCGAGGACCTTCCGTACGTACGTCTCGTCCGCACCGCCCAGAGGCCGCAGCTCGCGGATGTCCATCCCGCCCTCGGTGAGCGTGCCCGTCTTGTCGAGACAGACGACATCGACACGCGCGAGCCCCTCGATGGCGGGCAGTTCCTGGACGAGGCACTGCTTGCGGGCGAGCCGGATGACCCCGATCGCGAAGGCCACGGAGGTCAGCAGCACCAGGCCTTCGGGGATCATCGGGACGATGCCGCCGACGGTTCTGGCGATGGAGTCCTTGACATCGGTCTGCTTGACGAAGAGCTGGCTGAGGATGAGTCCGGCGGCGGTCGGGATCATCATCCAGGTCACGTACTTGAGGATGGTGCTGATGCCGTTGCGCAGTTCGGAGTCGACCAGGGTGAAGCGGGACGCCTCCTCGGCGAGCTGCGCGGCGTACGCGTCGCGGCCGACCTTGGTGGCGCGGAACGCCCCGGTGCCGACGACCACGAAGCTGCCGGACATCACGGAGTCGCCGGGGCGCTTGAGCACCGGGTCGGCCTCGCCGGTGAGCAGCGACTCGTCGACTTCGAGGCTTTCGCCCTCGACCACTTCGCCGTCGACGACGACCTTGTCGCCGGGGCCCAGTTCGATGAGGTCCCCGAGGACGATCTGCGAGGTGGAGACCGCGGTGGCGACGCCGTCACGCCGTACGGTCGGCCTGGCCTCGCCGATCACCGCGAGTCCGTCGAGTTTTCTCTTGGCGCGCAGTTCCTGGATGATGCCGATGCCGGTGTTGGCGAGGATCACATAGCCGAACAGGGTGTCCTGGACCGGCGCGACAAACGCCATGATCACCCACAGCACGCCGATGACCGCGTTGAAGCGGGTGAACACATTGGCGCGGATGATCTCGGACGTGGAGCGGCTGCTGCGGACGGGTACGTCATTGACCTCGCCGCGGGCGATGTGCCGCGCGACCTCGGCGGCGGTCAGGCCGGTGTGGCGGCCGGAGGGCCGCGGAAGCTTGATGGGGTGTACGGGGTCGAGTTCGGCGCCCGCGTCGATGGTGGGGCCATGAGATCCGCGGCCGTGCGGCTCGGGGCCATGGGGCTCGGGGCCGTCGGTGTCGATCTTCGCCCGTTGCGTCATGGTTCCGACGGTACGGTGCCGGGACGGCGATCACCCGCCGGGGGCCCGCAGATCAGACCCTGGGACGAGCCGGTACGAGAGGGAATGGTCCTCCGGCAGTACGCGCGGGGGAGTACGGGCGGGTACGGGGATGTGATCGGGGTGCGGGTGCGGGTGCGCGGAGGCCGGGCGCGGGTGGGCGGCGGCCGGGGTTTGTGGGGTACGTGCCGTGCGGTGTGCGGGGCGGCGGTTCGGTCAGGCCGCGGGGTGGTGCGGGGGTGGGCCCGCCTCACCCTTCTCCTCCGCCTCCTTCGCCGCCGCGGCCCGCTTCAGCGCCGCGTCCCTGCCCCGTACGTACCAGATGCCGATCAGCCCGAGACCGCCGCCGGCCAGACAGGTCCAGATCCACCAGGCGTGCCCGTGGTCGCTGAACCAGCCGTAGAACGGGAGCTGCACCAGGAAGAGGACGAACCAGATGATCGTGCCGCCCGTGATGGTGCCGACGACCGGCCCCTCCAGAGGCTCGGGCGCGGCGCGCCGGGGCGCTCTCGTCGAAGAACCGGTCATGGCGTTCAGTCTAGGCGGGGCCAGGTGGCGCTACGTGGGGGGCCGGGCGGGGCCGGGTACGGGGCTGAGCGGGGTCGGGTACGGGGCCAGGGGCGCTACGCCGGCGCCTCCGGCGGTCTGTGCGCGGCGACGGCCGCCCGGCCGCTCGCCGGGGCCAGCGCCCCGGTCCCGGACGCCGGCCGCGATGCCAGGCCCGTCCCGGATGCCCTTCCCGTGACGCCCGTCACGGTCACGCCCGTCACGCCCGTCGCGTAGAACCGCTCCGTCTCCTCCACCGCCGCCATGAACCGTTCGTCGAAGTCGTCGCGGACGAGTGTGCCGACCACATAGTCCTGGACGCTCATTCCGCGTCTGGCGGCCCGCCGCCTGAGGCGGTCGAGCAGCTCACCGTCTATCCGCAGGCTGAGCACTGTCGATCCCATACGGAACAGCCTCGGGCGCGGCCCGGCCCGGTCGTGTCACTTTCCGGAGCAGACTCACTCGTATGAGTGATGTGTGGGGATTCGCGGGCCGGTTCGTGGATCCCCGGGGCGCGTGGAGCGACCGACTGGTATTTAGGTAGGGTAATGAGTTACGCTAACAAACATGCCTGACCTGTCCCACGGTGACGAGAACGACGCCGCCGTGAACGCCCTGCGCTCCGCCGTCATGCGGCTGGGCCGGCGCCTGAAGCACCAGCGGGTGGACGAATCGCTCAGTCCCACCGAGATGTCGGTGCTGGGCACCCTCGCCCGCTGTGGCTCCGCGACGCCGGGCGAGCTGGCCCGCAAGGAGCATGTCCAGCCGCCGTCGATGACCCGCATCGTGGCACTGCTGGAGGCGAAGGGCCTGGTCAGGCTTGAGCCGCATCCCGACGACCGTCGGCAGAAGGTGGTCAGCCAGACCGAGGAGGCCGAGGCGATGCTCGAAGAGAGCCGCCGCAGGCGCAATGTCTGGCTGGCGTCCCTCGCCGAGGGCCTGGACGAGGACGAGTGGGCGAAGCTGCGCGCTGCCGCCCCCGTACTGGAGAAGCTCGCCCACCTGTGATCCGCGCGCCCGAGGAGGCGAACCCACTTTGAGTACGGGACCCGGAGCAGACTCCGCCCCCGCACCGAAATCCACCCACGACAGCACGGCCCGGCATCCCCGGGCGACCGGCGGCGGGACCTTCTCGTCGCTGAAGATCCGTAACTACCGCTTGTTCGCGACGGGTGCCGTCGTCTCCAACACCGGTACATGGATGTCCCGGGTGACCCAGGACTGGCTGGTCCTCAGCCTCACGGGTTCCTCGGCCGCCGTCGGTATCACGACGGCCCTCCAGTTTCTGCCCATGCTGCTCTTCGGTCTGTACGGCGGGGTGGTCGCCGACCGCTACCCGAAACGGCTGCTGCTGCTCTTCACCCAGGCCGCGATGGGACTGCTGGGTGTCTCGCTGGCGGTCCTGACCCTGTCCGGGCAGGTGCATGTCTGGCATGTGTATCTGATCGCGTTCCTGCTCGGAATGGTGACGGTCGTCGACAATCCGGCCCGGCAGTCGTTCGTGTCCGAGATGGTCGGCCCGGACCAGCTCCGCAACGCGGTCAGCCTCAACTCCGCGAACTTCCAGTCCGCGCGGCTGATCGGGCCCGCCGTGGCGGGCGCGCTGATCACGACCGTCGGCAGTGGCTGGGCCTTCATGCTGAACGGTCTGTCCTTCCTGGCTCCGCTGGCCGGCCTGCTGCTGATGAGACCGCACGAACTGCACAAGACCGACCTCGTCCCGCGCGGAAAGGGACAGCTCAGGGAGGGGCTGCGCTATGTGCGCGGACGCCCGGAGCTGATCTGGCCGATCGTCCTCATCGGCTTCATCGGTACGTTCGGCTTCAACTTCCCGATCTGGCTGACGGCCTTCGCACATGAGGTCTTCGACGGCGAAGCCGGGATGTACGCGTTCTTCAACATTTTGCTGGCAGCCGGCTCCCTGGCCGGCGCCCTGCTCGCCGCCCGCCGCCGCTCCACCCGGGTACGGCTGATGCTCCTCGCGGCGATGGGCTTCGGTCTGCTGGAGATCGCGGTGTCCGTGTCGCCGACGGTCTGGCTGTTCTCACTGCTGCTCGTACCGATCGGCATGATCGGCATGACGACCAACATAAGCGCCAACACGAGTGTCCAGATGGCCTCGGACCCGGAGATGCGGGGCCGGGTGATGAGCCTCTACATGATGGTCTTCGTCGGCGGCACCCCGGTCGGCGGCCCGCTCCTCGGCTGGATCACCGACACCTACGGCGCCCGCATCGGCTTCGCGACGGGCGGCGCGGTCTCACTCCTGGCGGCGGCGACGATCGCGGTGGTCCTGACGCGGGTGGCGGGGGTCCGGGTGAGAATCGACCTGCGCCGGGGCCGCCCGTACGTCGAACTGGTCACGAAGGAGCGCGAGCTGGCCACGGTCGCGTAAGGGGGCGCGGGGGTCCGCCGCGCCGGAAGTCGTCGGTCTTCCGCTGCTCGGGGAAGCTGATCCGTACGGTCGACCTCACGCCTCCCGTCGCACCGAATACGTCCTTCAGCGTGCGCACGACAAGGCGTCTGGTCCGCCGGCGCTCCATTCCCCACCGACAGGCGATCCGCGGCAGCACCCGGTACAACGATACGCACGGTGATCGGGTTACGTACGGGCTCGCGCCGTGGGAAGACTTGTCCGTATGAGACTCTTCACCGCCGTGCTGCCGCCTGCCGAGGCGGCCGAGGAGTTGGCGCGGGCGCTGGAGCGGGTGCGGGGGATGGCCGGGGCCGGGGGGTTGCGGTGGACCGGGCGTGACGGGTGGCACTTCACGCTCGCGTTCATGGGGGAGGTCGAGGACCGGCTGCTGCCCGAGCTGACCGTACGGCTGGAGCGCGCCGCCCGCAGGACCGAGCCGTTCCCGCTGCGGCTGCACGGCGGCGGGCAGTTCGGCGGGCAGGTGCTCTGGGCCGGGGCCGCCGGGGGCATCGACGCCCTGCACCTCCTGGCCGAGCGCGCGGAGGCCGCCGCGCACCGGGCCGGGGTGCCGATGGACCGGCACCGCCGCTACCGGCCGCATCTCACCGTCGCCCGAAGCCGTACGCCCATGGATCTGGGGCCGTACGTCGAGGCGCTCGGCGGCCCCGACGGGTTCGAGGGCACCCCCTGGGACGTCACCGAGCTGTCACTCGTACAGAGCAGTCTGCCGGTGAGCGGGGTGCCGGGCGAGCAGCCGCGGTACGAGACGGTGGCCCGCTACCCGCTCGGCCGGGCAGCGGCCGGTGCGGCCCCGGCGGCCGACGCGGCCCGTACGGGCAACCGCGACCCGGGCGAGGAGCGCGCCGCCCCCGGCCGTTAATCTCGACACGTGGACCCCAAGACCCGAAACCAGATCATGGCCGTCGTGCTGGTGCTGATGTTCGCGATCATCGCCGTGGCGGCCGCGGTCGGCTAGGTCCTGTCCGCCGGACACGCCCTAGGCCGGCCCCGGCCGCTCGTCCCGTACCGCCTGCTACCAGGCGAACGCCTCCGGCGAAGGCCCAGGACCCGGGAAGATCTCGTCCAGCGAGGACAGGACCTCGTCCGACAGCTCCAGCTCCACCGCGCGCAGCGCGGATTCGAGGTGCTCGGCCGTCCGCGGGCCGACGATCGGGCCCGTCACCCCCGGCCGGGTCAGCAGCCAGGCCAGCGCCGCCTCGCCCGGGTCGATGCCGTGCTTGTCGAGCAGGTCCTCGTACGACTGGATCTGCGTGCGGATCGCCGAGTCGGCGAGCCGGCGGGTGGTGCGGCTGCCCGCGCCGCCCTCGCGCTCCTTGCGCAGCGCGCCGCCCAGCAGACCGCTCTGGAGCGGCGACCACGGGATGACCCCGAGGCCGTACTCCTGCGCGGCCGGGATGACCTCCATCTCGGCGCGGCGCTCCGCCAGGTTGTACAGGCACTGCTCGCTGACCAGGCCGAACGAGCCCAGCCTGCGGGCCGTCTCATTGGTCTGCGCGATCTTCCAGCCCGGGAAGTTGGACGACCCCGCGTAAAGGATCTTGCCCTGCTGGATCAGGGTGTCGATGGCCTGCCAGATCTCCTCGACCGGGGTGGCGCGGTCGATGTGGTGGAACTGGTACAGGTCGATGTGGTCGGTCTGGAGCCGCCTGAGGCTCGCGTCGACCGCGCGGCGGATGTTGAAGGCCGAGAGCTTGTCGTGGTTGGGCCAGGCGTCGCCGTCCGCGGCCATGTTCCCGTAGACCTTCGTGGCGAGGACGACCTTGTCCCGGCGGTCGCCGCCCTTGGCGAACCAGGTGCCGAGGATCTCCTCCGTACGGCCCTTGTTCTCGCCCCAGCCGTAGACATTGGCCGTGTCGAAGAAATTGATGCCCGCGCCGAGCGCGGCGTCCATGATCGCATGGCTGTCGGCCTCGTTGGTGAGGGGGCCGAAGTTCATCGTCCCGAGGACGAGTCGGCTTACCTTGAGTCCGGTGCGTCCGAGCTGCGTGTACTTCATGACTCCACAGCCAACGCGTTCGAGCGTACTCAAGGCAAGCCCGGCTGCGCCCTGTGGCCGATTCGGCCGCCCTCCGCGCGCGCCCGCAGGTCAGCGCGCGAACTCGTCGAGCGCGGCCCGTACTTCACCGCGCCCGGCGTCGCTCCCCATGTGCCCCGCGTCCCCGACCACCACCAGCCGCGCGTCCGGCCAGGCCTTCGCCAGCTCCCATGCCGTACCGAGCGGCCCGGCCAGATCGAACCTGCCGTGCACCAGCACCCCGGGGATCCCCGCCAGCCGCCCCGCCTCCCGCAGCAGTACGCCCTCCTCCAGCCAGGCACCGTGCGCGAAGTAGCGCGCGCAGATCCGCACGAAGGCCAGCCGGGCCGCCGGGGGCCTGCCGGTGTACGGGGCGGGGGAGCCGTTCGGCTCCTGGGAGAGTACGGCGTCCTCCCACGCGCACCAGTCGGCCGTCGCCCGCTCCCGTACAGCAGGATCCGGGCTCTCCGTCAGCCGGGCGTAGGCCGCGACGAGATCGCCGTCGCGCTCGCTCTCCGGGAGGCCCGAGCCCGCCTGAAAGCGCTCCCAGGCCTCGGGGAAGAGCCGCCCGGCGCCCTTGTACAGCCAGTCGATCTCCGAGCGCCGGGTCGTTGTCACCCCGGCGATGACGATCTCCGAGACCCGCTCCGGGTGCCGCTCGGCGTACGCCAGGATCAGCGTCGAACCCCAGGACCCGCCGTACAACAGCCAGCGCTCGACACCGAGTCGCACCCGCAGCCGCTCCATGTCGGCGATCAGATGGTCGGTGGTGTTGTGG
The DNA here is from genome assembly GCF_019056675.1 of Streptomyces sp. GMY02. Classification (NCBI taxonomy): domain Bacteria; kingdom Bacillati; phylum Actinomycetota; class Actinomycetes; order Kitasatosporales; family Streptomycetaceae; genus Streptomyces; species Streptomyces sp. GMY02. The sequence goes on from NZ_CP077658.1 coordinate 4,886,396, forward strand.
CGCATGTCGGTGGCGGGGTCGCTCGCGTGCGGGGTGCTGCGGCCGCAGTTGCGCTGGTCGAAGAGGACGACGCGGTAGCGCTCGGGGTCGAAGTACCGCCGGGCGTACGGGGAACTGCCCGAGCCCGGGCCGCCGTGCACGACCAGCGCGGGCTTGCCGCCGGGATTGCCGCACACCTCCCAGTGGACGAGGTTGCCGTCGCCGACGTCGAGCATGCCCTGCTCGTACGGCTCGACGGGCGGGTAGAGCGGCAACGGCCCGGCAGCGGGCGGCTGTTGCACAGGCGTGGCGGCCCGGTCCTCGTCCATGGAGAGCGCTCCTCGTACGCGGTGCGGATCTGCGGAGCCGGTACGGCCCCCCGCACCGTACCGACTCCGCCGCCCGCGACGCGCGCGAGTTCTAGGCGTCCGGTATCCAGCTCCATGGAAGCCCAGCGGCACCCGTCCCCCGGCCGGTGCGCTCAGCCGCGTCTCTCGTACGGTGCGCCCAGCCCCCACGCCTGGTGCATCGCGTCGGCGAAGGCGGCCGCGAGTTTGTGCTCGCCCGAGGGCGCCGGGTGTGTGCCGTCGTAGGTGTCCGCGTGGATGTCGTACGCCGCCGGGCGGGAGGCGAGCAGCAGCGGGGAGCCGGGCCGGTCCAGGTCGGCGACGGCCTTGCCGAGCAGTTCGTTGAAGCGGCCGACCTCGGCGGCGAAGGCCGGGTCGGCCTCCGCCCGGATGTTCGGGACGACCGGCAGGAACACGGCCCGGATCCGCGGATTCGCCGCGCGGGCCCCGGCGATGAACGCGCGCGCGTTGCGCTCGGTCTGCGCGCTGTCCGTATAGAAACCGAGGTCGATCAGGCCCAGCGAGACCAGCAGGATGTCCACGCGCCCGGCCCGTACCGCTTCGCCGATCAGCGGCCACATGTGGTGAAACCCCACACCCCAGCCGGCGAGATGGTGGCGCGCCCCGGCCGGGAAGTCCGGCGCGCCGTACGCGTACGAGACGGGCGCGTCGGCCTCGGGGTCGTACAGCTCCGTACGGGGGCCGACGATCCGGTACGGGCCGCCGAAGGCCGCTTCGAGGTGCTGCCACATCCGGTAGCGCCAGGTGATGTCACCGGCACGGCCGACAGTCATGGAGTCACCGACGAACAGGAAACGCATCCGGCCATCATGGCCGAACCGCCGGTCCCGGCGGCCGGTGCGGGCGGGGACATCCCGGGACATGCCCTGGATATCCGTACGGACCCCCGGTGCGCGGCGGCGGGGTGGCAGGCTGGTGGCATGCGTTCGCTTCTCCGCCCTTCCGGCCTGCGTCTTTCCGGTGCCGTCGCCGCCGCCCTGCTCGCGGCCGCCGCCACCGTCGTACCGCCGGGCATGTCCGTCAGCTCGGCATCGGCCGCCGACGGACAGTCCGAGCAGACGCCCGACCAGACCTTCACCATCAAGGATCCGCGGATCGTCGAGTCCAGCGGACTGGCCGCCAGCCGGCTCCACCCCGGCATCTACTGGACGCACAACGACAGTGACGACGGGCCCTATGTGTTCGCGGTGGACTCACGGACCGGTGAAACGGTGGCGATGGTCACCATGCGGGGCGTGGGTGAACCCAGGGATGTAGAGGCGATCTCCATTGGTTCCGATGGGAATGTGTATGTCGGCGACATCGGCGACAACCTCAACGGGAGCTGGGACCATGTGTGGATCTACCGCTTCCCCGAGCCGAAACGGCTGGCGGACACCACGGTGCGGGCGACGCAGTTCACCGTCACCTACGCGGACGGGCCGCGCAACGCCGAGGCGCTGATGGTCCACCCCGTGACCGGCCGGGTCTACATCGCCTCGAAGAACGACAACGGCGGCGGGCTGTACGAGGGCCCGGCCCGGCTGTCCTCGTCCGGCAACAACGTGTTCCGGCGGATCGGCGAGGTGCCCTGGGTGACGGACGGGGCGTTCTCACCGGACGGCAAGGAGCTGGTGCTCCGCTCGTACTTCAGCGCCCGTGCCTACGCGTGGCGGAACGGCGCACTGGGCGCGGACCACGCGGTCCGCGCCCCCTTCCAGGCCCAGGCCGAGTCGGTGACGTACACGGCGGACGGCAAGGCGCTGATGTTCGGCTCGGAGGGCAAGGACAGCGAGGTCGTACGGGAGGACCTGGACAACGGCAAGGGCGACGGCTCCGCCAACTCCCCGTCCCGGGAAGGCGGTTCCACCACCCCGGGCAACGACGCCGGGGCAACCGGCGGCAGCGGCTCCAAGGGCAGCGCCACCCTGGGGGTGTTCATCCTCGCGGGCGGCGCGGCACTGTTCTTCGGCTTCCGGCGCCTGCGCGCCAAGAAGTGAGCGGGCGTCGCCGGCCCGGGCGCGCACCGGCGATTACGAGACCGGCGCCGGCCCTGAGGGACAACGGGCTCACGTGCCGGCGGGCCCGTGTGCCGGCGGCCCCGTGTGCGTCGTGGGGCGGCGGCAGCACGCGTCAGGCGCCGCAGCACGCCGCCGGTGTGCCGCTGCCGGCGCTCCCGCCGAGGGTGTCGGCGTCGGCCTTGACCACGTACACCTCCCACGGCTCCTTGCCCGGCCCGCTCACCCACACCTTGTCCTGGAGGGCGTAGCAGCACGAGGTGTCGTTCTCCTCGAACGTGGCCAGGCCCGCGTCCCGCAGCCGGGCCGTGGCCGCGGTGACCTCCTGGGTGTCTTCGACCTCGACACCGAGATGGTCGAGGCGTGTCTCTTCGCCCGTGTCTCCTTCGATGAGGACGAGCTTGAGCGGGGGCTCGGTGAGGGCGAAGTTGGCGTAACCCTCCCGCCGCTTGGCGGGCTCGGCACCGAACAGCTTGGAGTAGAAGGCGATCGAGCCTTCCAGGTCGGCGACGCGCAGAGCGAGCTGGACTCGGGACATGGTGGTCTCCTTCTCGGGGTCCTGTGCCGGTCTCGGGTCTGTATTGACAGTTGTCGATGCAAAGGAGGTTGGCACCTGTTTAGAGGGATGTCAATATAGAGCCATGTCGAAACAAGACGGTCTGCCGGTGACCCATCTGCCCGTGGTCGGACAGGACGCGGTGTGCTGTGTCCCGATGGTTCGTGAGCCGCTGGGGGAAGCGGACGCGGCCGGGCTGGCGCGGATGTTCAAGGCGCTGTCGGATCCCGTCCGGCTGCGGCTGCTCTCCCTCATCGCCTCCTACGAGGGAGGCGAGGCATGCGTCTGTGATCTGACCGGCCCGTTCGACGTCTCCCAGCCGACCATCTCCCATCACCTCAAGGTGCTGCGCGAGGCCGGTCTGGTCGGCTCCGAGCGGCGCGGCACCTGGGTGTACTACTGGGTGCTGCCCGAGGCCCTGGCGAAGCTCTCCGACCTGCTGCGCGCCCCGGCCGCGCCGGCTGAGGTCCCGGCGTGAGCGCCCCGGCGCCACCGCTCCGGCGTGCGGCGGTGCCACTGGTCCGGCGTGCGGCGGCCGAGGCCGTCGGCGCCGCGGCGCTGGTGGCCGTTGTGGTCGGCTCCGGGATCCAGGCGGCCGAGCTGAGCCACGACACCGGCCTGCGGCTGCTCGCCAACTCCCTGGCCACCGTCTTCGGTCTGGGCGTGCTCATCGCCCTGCTCGGCCCCGTCTCCGGCGCGCACTTCAACCCCGTGGTGACGCTCGCCGCCTGGTTCACCGGCCGCCGCACGGCTTCCGAAGGCGGCCTCGGCCTCCGGGAGGTCGCCGCGTACATACCCGCTCAGCTCGCCGGAGCCATCGGCGGCGCGGTCCTCGCGGACGCCATGTTCGCGAGGCCGCTGGTCAGTTGGTCCACGCACGACCGGTTCGCCGGTCATCTGTGGCTGGGTGAAGCGGTGGCCACGGCGGGACTGGTCTGGCTCGTCCTTGGTCTGGCCCGGGCCGGCCGCGCGCATCTGGCGCCGGTCGCGGTCGCCTCGTACATCGGCGCCGCCTACTGGTTCACCTCCTCCACCAGCTTCGCCAATCCGGCCGTGACCATCGGCCGGACGTTCACCGACACGTTCGCCGGCATCGCGCCCGGGTCGGTGGCTCCGTTCGTCGCGGCCCAGTTCGCCGGGGCGGCCGTCGGACTGGCCCTGGTCGCCGTCACCTTCGGGCGCCCGGCACCCGTGACAGGTGACGGCACTGCCGTACCACCCGGCGAGCAACGGCTCCCCGCCCCCGCCCAACCCGCTGAAGAGAGCGCACTGTCCTCATGAGCACTGCCACCACCCCTTCCACCCCCTCCGTGCTGTTCGTCTGCGTGCACAACGCCGGCCGTTCCCAGATGGGCGCCGCTTTTCTCACCCACCTCGCCGGGGACGGGGTCCGGGTCCGCTCGGCCGGATCCGCCCCCGCCGACGCAGTGAACCCGGCCGTCGTGGAGGCGATGCGCGAGGTCGGTGTCGACCTCTCCGCCGAGGTCCCCAAGGTGCTGACGGCGGAGGCCGTGCAGTCGTCCGACGTCGTGATCACGATGGGCTGCGGGGACGCCTGCCCGTACTTCCCGGGCAAGCGGTACCTGGACTGGAAGCTGGACGATCCTGCCGGACAGGGCGTCGAGGCCGTCCGGCCGATCCGCGACGAGATCGAGCGGCGCGTCCGGGGCCTGCTCGCGGAGCTCGGTGTCGAGGTGATGCCGTGAGGACCGACGCCGGTGTGCGGGTCACCGCGATGCGGCCGGAGCACGCGGCGGCCGTACTGGCGATCTATCAGCTCGGTATCGACGAGCGGAACGCCACCTTCGAGACCACGGCCCCGACCTGGCAGGCGTTCGACACGGCCAAGCTGCCGGATCACCGCCTGGTCGCCCTGGACGAGGAAGGCCGGGTCCTGGGCTGGGCGGCGGTGGTACCGGTCTCCGACCGGTGCGCGTACGCCGGGGTGGTCGAGCATTCCGTCTATGTCCACCCCGACGCCCGTGGCCGCCGTGTCGGCCTGGCACTGCTGACCGCCCTGATCGCCTCCACCGAGGCCGCGGGGATCTGGACGATCCAGTCCGGTGTCTTCCCGGAGAACACCGCCAGCCTGGCCCTGCACCAGCGGGCCGGTTTCCGGGTCATCGGCACCCGCGAGCGCATCGGCCGCCACGGGGGCACGTGGCGCGACGTCGTCCTGCTGGAACGCCGCAGCCCGGCCGTCGACTGACCTGCCCGCCCGGCGCCTTGTCCCCCGTACGAGCGCGGGAGATCTTGTCCCCCGTACGAGCGCGGAAGATACGGAACGGGCCCCGCCGCCGGTTGGCGATGGGGCCCGTTCCGTGAGTGCCGGGGGATTCCGGTGTCGTCAGAGGCGTTCGATCACATAGTCGATGCACTCCGTCAGCGCCGCCACGTCCGCCGGGTCGATCGCCGGGAACATCGCCACCCGGAGCTGGTTGCGCCCCAGCTTGCGGTACGGCTCGGTGTCGACGATGCCGTTGGTGCGCAGCGCCTTGGCGACCGCCGCCGCGTCGACCTCGTCCGCGAAGTCGATGGTGCCGATGACCTGCGAGCGCTTCGCCGGGTCGACCACGAACGGCGTCGCGTACTTGGACGCCTCGGCCCACCCGTACAGCGTCCGCGCGGAGGTGGCCGTGCGCCGGACCGACCAGTCCAGACCGCCCTGCGAGTTGAGCCAGTCGAGCTGCTCGTTGAGCAGGAAGAGCGTGGCCAGTGCGGGGGTGTTGTACGTCTGGTTCTTCAGCGAGTTGTCGATCGCGGTCGGCAGCGAGAAGAACTCGGGCACATGCCGCCCCGAACCGTGCACCCGCGCGGCGCGCTCCAGCGCGGCCGGCGAGAAGACGCCGATCCACAGTCCGCCGTCGGAGGCGAAGGACTTCTGCGGGGCGAAGTAGTAGACGTCCGCCTCGGCGATGTCGACGGGCAGGCCGCCCGCGCCCGAGGTCGCGTCGACCAGCACCAGCGCGCCGTCGTCCGCGCCCGCGACCCGTTCGACCGGGGCCGCGACACCCGTGGAGGTCTCGTTGTGGGTGAGGGCGTAGACATCGACGCCCGGCTCCGCCATCGGGTCCGGGTGCGTGCCGGCCTCGGTGGTGATGATCGTCGGCTCGGCCAGCCAGGGGGCGAGCTTCGACGCCTTGGCGAACTTGGACGAGAACTCACCGAAGGACAGGTGCTGCGACTTGTTCTCGATCAGACCGTGCGTCGCGATGTCCCAGAAGGCGGTGGAGCCGCCGTTGCCCAGGATCACCTCGTACCCCTCGGGCAGTGCGAAGAGGTTCCGTACGCCCTCGCGCACCGAGCCCACGAGGTTCTTCACCGGGGCCTGGCGGTGGGACGTACCGAGGAGGGAGGTACCGGTGGCGGCCAGCGCGTCCACCGCCTCCGTCCGCACTTTGGAGGGGCCTGCGCCGAAACGGCCGTCGGCGGGCTTGATGTCAGCGGGAATCTGGATATCGGCCACGGCCCCGGAGCCTAGTCCCTCCGCCGGGGCGGCGGGCAACGCTGTCCGTCGGATGAGACGCCGGTCAGGGGGCCGGCGGTACGGTGCGGGGGCCGGGACGGGGGCCTCTTGAGGGGCTTTCGAGCGCCTCTCAAGGGAGTCGCGGCGCCGCGCCGGGGGCCTTCCGCCGCGCGACCGGTCTTCACCCTCAGGGAGGACGGCGTCACTCCGCGCTCAGCTCGCCGCGCCCTCGGCCTCCTTCTCCGCCGCCCGCTTGGACGCCAGCTCGTACAGGTACTGCACCAGTGTGATCAGGACGTACTTGCTGGACGAGCGGTCCCGCGCGTCGCACTCCACGAGCGGTACGTCCGGAGCCAGCGCGAGCGCCGTACGGATCTGGTCCACCGCGTGGAAGGGCCCGCCGAAGTCGTTGCACGCCACGATGAAGGGCGTGCCGTGGTGCTCCAGCCGGTCGAGGGCGTACCAGGCGTCGGGAAGCCGGCGGGTGTCGACCAGTACGACCGCGCCCAGGGTCCCGGCGAACAGCCGTTCCCAGAGGAACCAGAAGCGCTCCTGGCCCGGGGCGCCGAACAGATACAGGACCGACCGCTCGTCGAGGGAGATCCGGCCGAAGTCGAAGGCGACGGTGGTCGAGTTCTTTCTGCGGAGCCCTTCGAGATCGGGGAGTACGTCGACGCCCTCGCCCGCGCGGGACATCGACATCGTCTCCTCGGTATTGAGGGGACGGATCTCGCTGACGGAGCGGACCATGGTCGTCTTGCCGACCCCGAAGCCGCCCACGATGACGATCTTCAGGGCGTTGTCGATGGTCCTGGCCAGCGCCGGCACGGCCAGGGGATGACCTGTGGGCCGTTCGGAGGTTGCGGAGTCCAACGCGCACCTGCTTCGGGATGTCGGGACCGGGAAGTCGCTGAGTGTGGGGGGCTGCGACGAGCGGCGGGGGTGAGCTGGAGCGAGCTGGAAGGGGCGGGGGAGAGCCGGCTGGAGCTGGGAAGAGCTTGGGCGGGGCGGGGGCGATCCCGTGGTGACGGACTCGGAATCTGTTGAATATTGCTCAAACGGTGGCCACTATATGAGATTTGACGATCAGTTTGGGAGCTTCCTGTTCGGTTTTCTTCCACAGTCTGCGCGCGACGGGCACAGAAAAGCCCGGGCCGGGACAAAGTGCGGGGCATCCTGGGCATATGGCTGAGCCGGATACGCACACAGCGACCACACCGACCGGGGCGACCACGAGTGCGGCGGCCCCGGCGGCCACGGCACTGGCGCGGGCGCTGAGAGCGGCCGTACGCGGCGAGGTGGAGTTCGGCGCGGCGGCCCGTGCCCTGACCACCATGGACGCCTCCAACTACCGCCGGGTCCCGGTCGGGGTCGTCGCACCGCGCGACGCGGCGGATGTGGCCGCCGCGCTCGCGGTGTGCCGGGAGCACGGCGTACCGGTCGTACCGCGCGGCGCGGGCACCTCGATCGCCGGGAACGCCACGGGCGTCGGGGTGGTCCTGGACCTCACCCGCCACCTCCGCTCCGTCGTGTCCCTGGACGCGGAGGCCCGTACCGCCGTCGTCCAGCCCGGTGTCGTCCTCGACGACCTGCGGGCGGCGGCACGGCCGTACGGACTGACCTTCGGCCCCGATCCGTCCACCCACAGCCGCTGCACCCTCGGCGGGATGATCGGCAACAACGCCTGCGGCTCGCACTCCGTGGCCTGGGGGACGACCGCCGACAATGTGCGCGAGCTGTCCGTCATGACGTACGGCGGGGACACCCTGCGCCTCGGCCGCGGCTGGGACGGCGCCCCCGCCGGACTGCGCGAGCTGGTCGAAGGCAGTCTCGCGCCGCTGCGCACCGGCTTTCCCGCCGGGCTGCCCCGGCTGATCTCCGGTTACGCCCTGAACGCGCTGCTACCCGAGGCCGGCACCGACCTGGCCCGCGCCTTCTGCGGCAGCGAGGGCACGCTCGGCGTGGTGACCGAGGCGTCCGTACGGCTGGTCGAGGCACCCGCCGCGCGCGCCTTGGCCGTCCTCGGCTACCCGGACGAGAGCGCCGCCGCCGAGGCCGCGGCCGGGCTGCTGCCGTACGGTCCGCTGACCGTCGAGGGCATGGCCGAGGACCTCGTGCGGACCCGGGGGGCGGGCCGGGGCGGGACCCGGGGCGGGCCCGAGCTGCCGGGCGGCGGGGCCTGGCTCTTCGTGGAGACCGGCGGCGCGACCCCCGCCGAGGCACGGGCCGCCGCCATGACCGTCCTGGGCGCGGCCGACCCGCTCGACGGCACGGTGGTGGACGACCCGGCCGGGCAGCGGGCCCTGTGGCGGGTACGGGAGGACGCGGCCGGCACCGCCACCCGGATGCCCGACGGGAGCGAGGCCTGGCCCGGCTGGGAGGACTGCGCGGTGCCGCCCGCCCGGCTCGGCCCGTATCTGCGCGACTTCCGCACGCTGCTGTCCGAGCACGGCCTGCGCGGCACGCCGTACGGGCACTTCGGCGACGGCTGCATCCATGTCCGTATCGACTTCGACCTGATCAGCGGCGACGGTGTCCGGCGCTTCCGGGAGTTCTCGCGGGAGGCCGCCGCGCTGGTGGTCGCGCACGGCGGCTCGCTGTCCGGGGAGCACGGCGACGGACTGGCGCGCTCGGAGCTGCTGACGACGATGTACGGGGACGAACTGACCGGGCTCTTCCGCCGGTTCAAGGACGTGTGGGACCCGGCGGGCGGGATGAACCCGGGCGTCCTCGCCCGGCCCGCCGCGCTCGACGAGAATCTGCGCTTCTCCGTGCTGCCGCGCGAGCGCGTCGAGGTCGCCTTCGGCTATCCGCACGACGGGCCCCGCGGCGGGGACTTCTCCGCGGCCGTGCGCAGATGTGTCGGGGTGGCCAAGTGCCGGGTGGCCGGGCCGAGTTCGGGTCCCGGGGTGATGTGCCCCTCGTACCGTGCGACGGGCGAGGAGCAGCACTCCACGCGCGGGCGCGCCCGGCTGCTGCACGAGATGCTCGCGGGCGAGGTGGTCACGGACGGCTGGCGCTCGGAGGAGGTACGGGAGGCCCTCGACCTGTGCCTGTCGTGCAAGGGGTGCCGCAGCGACTGTCCGGTGGGCGTGGACATGGCCACGTACAAGGCGGAGTTCCTGCACCACCACTACAAGGGACGGCGGCGGCCCGCCGCGCACTACACGATGGGGCGGCTGCCGGAGTGGCTGCGCGCGGCGGCGCCGCTCGCGCGGGCCCTGAACGCGGCGGCGGGGGTGCCGCCGCTGGCGGGCCTCGCCAAGCGGCTCGGCGGCATCGCTCCGGAACGTACGATTCCGCGCCTGGCGCCCGAGCCCTTCGGCCGCTGGATGCGCCGGCACACCAAGGGCAGGGCCGAGGTCCTCGCGCGTGACCGGTCCGCGATCCTGTGGCCCGACACCTTCACCGAGCACCTGTCGCCGTCGGTGGGGCGGGCGGCGGTACGGGTCATGGAGGCGGCCGGGATCGGGGTGGTGCTGCCGCCGCAGGGCAGGCGGGTGTGCTGCGGGCTGACGTATGTGTCGACGGGCCAGCTCGACCGGGCCCGTACGGTGATGCGCCGCACCCTGGACCGGATGGAACCCCTGCTCGATCTGGACCTGCCGGTCGTCGTCCTGGAACCGAGCTGCGCCGCCACCCTCACGACCGATCTGCCGGAGCTGCTCGGGGACGACCCGCGCGCGGAGCGGCTGGCCGCGTCCGTACGGACCTTCGCCCAGGCGCTGGAGGAGTGCGCCCCGGACTGGGCGCCGCCGAGGATCGACCGCCCGGTCACCGGCCAGACCCACTGCCACCAGCACGCGGTCCTGGGCGACGCGGCGGAGCGGCGGCTGCGTGAACGAGCGGGACTGACCGGTGAGCTGACGGGCGGGTGCTGCGGCCTGGCGGGCAACTTCGGCTTCGAGCGCGGCCACTACGAGGTGTCGACGGCCTGCGCGGAGGACCAGTTGCTCCCGGCGGTACGGGCGGCGGAACCGGGGACGGTCGTGCTGGCGGACGGCTACTCGTGCCGTACGCAACTGGCGGAGCCAGGGGGGTATCGGGCGAGGCACTTGGCGGAGGTGTTGGCGGAGGGGCTTCCGGGGCTTTCGGAGGCGCTTCCGGCCGGGCCTTCGGAGATGCTTCCGGCCGGGCTTCCGGAGGTGCTTCCTCGGTCGCCGGAGGGGCCTCCGGACGTCCGGAGCTGACGGCGGAGCTGACGGCGGGGGCACAGGCGACCCCGCCCGTCCGTCCCTTCCCCATGGCGGGCGGGACGGACGGGCGGGGCGCGGACGGCTGGTCAGCCAGCGGTCGGGCGGCGTCTGCGGGTTGCCGCCACCACGGCGGCGCCTGCCATGAGGGCCGCACCCGCGAGGCCCGCCGTGCCCGGGCGCGTGGAGTCGGTGGCGTTCGTGGGTCCGGTGGGCCCGGCGGGTCCGGTGCCGCTCGTGGAGCCGGTGGCGGCGAGGGTTCTGGCCGGGTCCTTGGTGGCGGGCCGGTGGGACGGCTGGAGGCGGGCCGCGGCCAGGATGAGGTCCGTGACGGCCTCGGGGTCGGTGAGCATCGCGAGGTGCGGGGCGTCGATCTCGACGGTGTGCGAGTGGGCCCGTTCGGCCTCGAAGCGTTCCAGCTCGGGCGAGATGGTCCTGTCCGCGGTGGAGACCATGGCCCAGGAGGGGATGGTCCGCCAGGCGGCGGGCCCGGCCGTGTCGGCGAACGCCTGGGCGGCGATGGGGCGCTGAGTGGCCGCCAGTACCGCCGTCGTGGCCGCCGGGAGGGACGCCGCGAACACCGGCCGGAAACGGTCGGCCTTGATGTAGAGATCGGTGGCGGTGGACCCGTCGGGCAGCGTGAACGGTACGGACCTGAGGGCCGGCGTGAGTTCGCTGCCCGGGAACTTCGCGGACAGCACCGAGAGGACCTCGCCCTTGTCGGGCATCAGCGCGTTGATGTACACGAGCGCCTTGACCTGCGGATTGCCGACCGCCGCGCCGCTGATGACCGCTCCCGCGTACGAGTGGCCGACCAGGACGATCGGGCCCTTGATGCTCCTCAGGACGCTGGCGATGTACGCGGCGTCGCCGTGCAGGCCGCGCAGCGGATTGGCGGGGGCCATGACACGGTAACCGTCGTTCTGGAGGCGCGGTACGACCTCGCGCCAGCTCGACGCGTCGGCGAAGGCGCCGTGCACGAGCACGATGGTCGGCTTGTCGGTGCTGCCGCGGTGGGCCGCGGCGGGCAGGGCGCCGGCGGCGGGGGCGGTGCCCGCGAGCGCCGTCGCGGTGAGCGCCGCGGCCAGCGCGTACCCGCGGCGCGAACGTATCCGATGCCCCGGACGCGCACCTTTCCCGGGGCCGGAACCCGGACGTATCCACGGGCCGGGAGCGGACGGCATGGCCATGTCTGTCTCCTCTGGGAGGCGGATGGGGTTCGGCATCAGTGTTGCCAGGTCAGCGGGGGCGGGGCGCGCGGTGAGCGGCATGTGGGTGATGCGGCCGAGTGGAGTACAATGTGTTGGACTCAAGGTCCATTGAAGTGCACCAGTGTCAACGTAAACCAGATGTGCATCATGAAGGGATTCCGGTGGAAGAGCCGCTTACGACTACGGCTGCCGCTGCCCCGAGCGCGCCGGCCACCCCGCGCGCGGGCGGCGACGGTCGCTCCGCCGGGCCTGTCGCGCTGGTGATGGCGGGCGGTCTCTCCGTACAGTTCGGGGCCGCCATCGCCGTACTCCTCATGTCCCGCACCGGCGCCCTCGGGGTCGTCTCGCTGCGGCTCGCGCTCGCCGCGGCGGTCCTGCTGGTGGTGTGCCGGCCCACGGTGCGCGGGCACTCGCGCGCCGACTGGGGTACGGTCATCGCCTTCGGCGCCGTGATGGCCGCCATGAACGCGCTCTTCTACCAGGCGGCCGACCGTATCCCGCTGGGCGCGGCCGTCACCCTCGAAGTCCTCGGCCCGCTCGCGCTCTCGGTGTTCGTCTCCCGGCGGCTGGTCAATGTGCTCTGGGCCGGCCTGGCGCTCGGCGGGGTACTGCTGCTGAGCGGTGGCGGGTTCGACCGGCTGGACCCCATAGGTGCGGCTTTTGCGGTGTTGGCCGGCGCCATGTGGGCGGCCTATATAGTTTTCAGCGCGCGAACCGGCCGGCGCTTTCCGCAGGCCGACGGGCTGGCGCTGGCGATGACGGTCGCCGCGCTGCTCGCGCTGCCGCTGGGGGTCGTCGAGTCGGGGTCCAGACTGCTGGTGCCCTCGACGGTGGGGCTGGCCCTCGCGGTCGCGGTGATGTCATCCGTTCTGCCGTACACCCTCGAACTGCTCGCCCTGCGGCGGATGCCCGCGCCCACCTTCGCCATCCTGATGAGCCTGGAACCGGCCATCGCGGCGACCGCGGGCTTCCTCCTCCTGGACCAGGCGCTCTCCGCCGGCGACGCGCTGGCGATCGCACTGGTCATCGCGGCGAGCATGGGCGCGGTACGGACGCAGGTGGGCGGGAAGGGCGTGGGGGGCGGGCGGGAGGGTGCGCGCCGGGCCTGGCGGAAGGGCGCGCAACAGGGGGAGCGGTAGGGCGCGCGGGGCGTGGGGGCGGGCGGGAGTAAACCAAGCACGCTTGCTTGTTTCTCCGGGCGCTGCCATGCTCCGGGGCACGCACACCGCCGTGTCCCGAGGGGAGCGCATCCGTGTCCGCACCCGGCTCTGCCGCAGTGGTCGAGTTGCTGGACGATCTGCGCGACGAGAGCGAGGAACTCGACCGGCTGGTCGCCCGGCTCGGGCCCGAGGGCTGGCAGCTCGCGACCCCGTCACCCGGCTGGTCCGTCGCCCATCAGATCGCGCATCTCGCGTGGACGGACCGTGCGGCGCTGCTGGCCGTCACCGATCCGGAGGCGTTCGCAGGGGAGTCGGGCAAGGGGCAGTCGGGCGCGGGGGAGCGGGGCGCGGGGGAGCCGGGCGCGGCTCGCGCGGGTTCCGGATCCGCCGTCGACGAGGCGGCGGCCGCAGGTGCGGCGCTTCCGTCGGCCGAACTGCTGTACCGCTGGCGTGACGGCCGTGCGCGGCTGCGCGATGCCTTGTCGGGGGCGGCGCCGGGTGCGCGTTTTCCGTGGTTCGGGCCGCCGATGAGCGGCGCCTCGATGGTGACCGCACGGCTGATGGAAACGTGGGCGCACGGTCAGGACATCGCGGACGCGCTGGGCGTACGGCGCGAACCGACCGCGCGGCTGCGGCATGTGGCGTGGATCGGCGTACGGGCACGCGACTACGCCTATCTCGTACGCGGCGAACAGCCGCCCGCCGACCCCTTCCGCGTCGAACTGACCGGCCCCGGCGGGGAGTTCTGGGCGTACGGCCCGGAAGGCGCGGCCCAGCGGGTGACCGGCCCGGCGCTGGACTTCTGCCTCCTGGTCACGCAGCGGGCGCACCGTGCGGATGTGTCGGTACGGGCGGAGGGCCAGGACGCGGACCACTGGCTGGACATCGCCCAGGCCTTCGCGGGCCCGGCGGGCGAGGGCCGCGAGCCCAAGGGGGCGTGATGGCGAAGCCCATGCCGGCCGAGGCTGCGCCGGGCGGGCGGCCCATGTCGGCGGGCCCTGTGTCCCGTGGCGCGGTGTTGGGCGGGTGGCCCGTGTCGGCGGGCCATATGTCTCGCGGCGCTGTGTTGGGCGGCGACATGAGGGGCGGGCCCATGCCGGCGGGGGCCGTGTTGCGCGGTGCGATGTCGGCCGGGGACATGTCCGGCGGCCACATGTCCTCCAGCCACACATCCTCCAGCCACACGTCCTCCCGCACCATGTTGGGCGGCCACATGTTCTCTGACCACATGTCCTCCGACACCATGTCCGGCGGCCATATGTCTCCTGACGCCATGTCGGCGCGGACCACACTCATCGGCGCGAGCCCGGAAGTACTGCGGATCGGGAACGCTTCCGGGTTCTACGGCGACCGGTTCGACGCGTTGCGGGAGATGCTGACCGGAGGGCAGCTCGATGTGCTCACCGGGGACTATCTCGCCGAGCTGACCATGCTCATTCTTGGGCGGGACCGGATGAAGGACCCGGGCGCCGGTTACGCCAAGACGTTTCTGCGGCAATTGGAGGAGGGCCTTGGGCTCGCCCATGAGCGGGACGTCAGGATCGTCACCAATGCCGGTGGTCTGAATCCGGCCGGACTCGCCACCGCGATCAGGGAGTTGGCCGCGCGGGTGGGCGTACCGGTGCGGGTCGCGCATGTCGAGGGCGACGATCTGCTGGGCCGGAAGGAGTGGGGCGACGGCGTTCTCACCGCCAACGCCTACCTCGGCGGCGCCGGGATCGCCGCGTGTCTGCGCGCCGGGGCCGATGTCGTGGTCACCGGCCGGGTCACCGACGCGGCGCTCGTCACCGGCCCGGCCGCCGCCCACTTCGGCTGGGACCTCCTCCCGGGCCCCGGTGGCATCGCCGACCCCGCCGACCCGGACCGCCCCACTGACCCGGACCGCCCCACCAGCTCGGACCGCGCGGCCGACTCGTACGCCTCCACCGACTCGTACGCCTCAACCGGCCAGCACGGCCCCGGTGGCCCCACTGTCCCCGCTGCCCCCACTGTCTCCATCGGCCCGGACCGCCCCACCCGTCTTCACGCCCTCGCCGGTGCCGTCGTCGTCGGGCATGTCCTGGAGTGCGGGGCCCAGGCCACCGGTGGGAACTACTCCTTCTTTACCGCGCACGACATCCGCCGCCCCGGCTTCCCCCTCGCCGAGATCCATGCCGACGGGTCCGCCGTCATCACCAAGCACCCCGGTACGGGCGGGGTCGTCGACATCGGGACCGTCACCGCGCAGTTGCTGTACGAGACCGGGGGCGCCCGGTACCCGGGGCCCGATGTGACCGCGCGGCTCGACACCGTACGACTGGCACAGGAAGGGCCCGACCGGGTCCGGATCTCGGGTGTACGGGGCGAACCGCCGCCCGCCACCCTCAAGGTCGGGCTGACCAGGATCGGCGGCTGGCGCAACGAGGTCGTCTTCGTTCTCACCGGGCTCGACATCGAGGCCAAGGCGCGGCTGGTGCGCGAACAGGTTGAGGACGCGTTCGCCGGACGGCGCCCGGCGGAGGTGCGCTGGGAGCTGGCCCGTACGGACCGGCCCGACGCGGACACCGAGGAGACGGCCAGCGCCCTGCTGCGCCTCGTCGTCCGCGACCGCGATCCGGAGGCGGTGGGCCGTGCCGTCACCAGCGCGGCGGTCGAGCTGGCGCTCGGCAGTTACCCCGGCTTCCATGTCACCGCGCCGCCGGGCAAGGGCGCGCCGTACGGGGTTTTCGAAGCGGTGTACGTCGACCCGGCGGAGGTCCCGCACACGGCGGTACTGCCGGACGGCCGGCGTCTGTCGGTGCCGGGTCCCGTGCCGGGTCCGGCACCAAGCCGCGTACCAGTTCCCGTGCCAAGCCCCGTGCCGGGTTCGGGGCCCAGCCCCGTACCGGATCCCGTCCCAGGTCCGGCGCCAAGTCCCGTACCAAGCCGCGTACCAAGTCCCGTACGTGCCGAGGCGCTTGCGCCCGTACCCGTACCCGTACCCGTACCCGCTCCCGGGCTGCCCGACCCCCTGCCCTCCGGGCTGTCCACCCGCCGCGCCCCCCTCGGCCTTGTCGCGGGTGCGCGCAGTGGTGACAAGGGCGGGGACGCCAATGTCGGGGTGTGGGCGCGGGACGACGACGGCTGGCGGTGGCTGGCCCACACCCTGACCACCGAGCGGTTCCGGCAGCTCATCCCCGAGAGCCGGGAGCTGACCGTCGTCCGCCATGTTCTGCCCGGTCTCCGTGCCCTGAACTTCACCGTGGAGGGGCTGCTCGGTGAGGGAGTCGCGGCCCAGGCCCGGTTCGACCCCCAGGCCAAGGCCCTCGGCGAGTGGCTGCGCGCCCGCCACCTGGACATCCCGGAGGTACTGCTGTGATCCCGGAGGTACTGCTGTGAGCCGAAGGACCGCGACGACGGACCGCCCGGCCGGTCCCGTACCCCCGGAGGCCGCCCCGTGACCGTGCTTCCCTCCGCCCTCGACACCGCCTCCGCCGAGTACGCCGCCCACCGCGAAGCCATGCTCACCAAGCTCGCCGAGCTGGACGCCGA
This sequence comes from Streptomyces sp. GMY02, assembly GCF_019056675.1. NCBI lineage: Bacteria > Bacillati > Actinomycetota > Actinomycetes > Kitasatosporales > Streptomycetaceae > Streptomyces > Streptomyces sp. GMY02. The sequence continues at coordinate 4,902,836 of NZ_CP077658.1, forward strand.
GCACGCCAAAGCACTGGCCGGCGGCGGCGAGAAGTACATCGCGCGCCACCGCGCCCGCGGCAAGCTCCTCGCCCGCGAGCGGATCGAGCTGCTCCTCGACCCCGACACCCCGTTCCTGGAGCTGTCGCCGCTCGCCGCCTGGGGCAGCGACTACCCGGTCGGCGCGTCCATGGTCACCGGTATCGGCACGGTCGAGGGCGTCGAGTGCGTGATCACCGCCAACGACCCGACCGTACGCGGTGGCGCCTCCAACCCCTGGACGCTGAAGAAGGCCCTGCGCGCCAACGAGATCGCGTTCGCCAACCGCCTGCCGCTCATCAGCCTCGTCGAGTCCGGCGGCGCCGATCTCCCGTCCCAGAAGGAGATCTTCATCCCCGGCGGCGCGCTGTTCCGCGACCTCACGCGGCTCTCCGCCGCGGGTATCCCCACCGTCGCGGTCGTGTTCGGCAACTCCACCGCGGGCGGCGCGTACGTACCCGGCATGTCCGACCACACCGTGATGATCAAGGAGCGGTCCAAGGTCTTCCTCGGCGGGCCGCCGCTGGTGAAGATGGCCACGGGCGAGGAGAGCGACGACGAGTCGCTCGGCGGCGCCGCCATGCACGCCCGTACGTCCGGCCTCGCCGACCACTTCGCACTCGACGAACAGGACGCGCTGCACCAGGCCCGGCGGATCGTCGCCCGCCTCAACTGGCGCAAGGCGCACGCCGATCCGGGCCCGGCCGCGCCGCCGAAGTACGACGAGGACGAGCTGCTGGGGATCGTGCCCGGCGATCTGAAGATCCCCTTCGACCCGCGCGAGGTGATCGCGCGGGTGGTGGACGGTTCGGACTTCGACGAGTTCAAGGCGCTGTACGGGCCGAGCCTGGTGACCGGGTGGGCGCGGCTGCACGGCTATCCGGTGGGGGTGCTGGCGAACGCGCAGGGGGTGCTGTTCTCGGCCGAGTCGCAGAAGGCCGCGCAGTTCATCCAGCTCGCCAACCAACGGGACATCCCGCTGGTGTTCCTGCACAACACCACCGGTTACATGGTCGGCAAGGAGTACGAGCAGGGCGGCATCATCAAGCACGGCGCGATGATGATCAACGCGGTGTCCAATTCCCGGGTGCCCCATCTGTCGGTGCTGATGGGCGCGTCGTACGGGGCGGGGCACTACGGCATGTGCGGCCGGGCGTACGATCCGCGCTTCCTCTTCGCCTGGCCGAGCGCCAAGTCCGCCGTGATGGGCCCGCAGCAGCTCGCCGGGGTGATGTCGATCGTCGCGCGGGCGTCGGCGGCGGCGAAGGGGCAGCCGTACGACGAGGGTGCCGATGCGGCCGTACGGGCGATGGTGGAGCGGCAGATCGAGGCGGAGTCGCTGCCGGTGTTCCTGTCGGGGCGGCTGTACGACGACGGGGTCATCGACCCGCGCGACACCCGGACCGTGCTCGGTCTGTGCCTGTCCGCGATCCATACCGCGCCGGTCGAAGGTGCCAGGGGCGGCTTCGGTGTCTTCCGGATGTGAGCGCGGTGTCGTGCGACGGCGTGCGGTGTCTTCCGGTGTCGTGCGGTGCGTTCCGGTGCCTGCTGGTGTCGTGCGGTGCGGTGCGGTGTCGTGCGGTGCCTTCCGGGGTCTTGCGGAGTGTGCGGTGTCTTCCGGGTGTGAGCCGGACGTGAGGGCGTGAGTACGTGAGGAGTGCGAGTGCTGTGGTGATCACTTCTGTGCTGGTCGCGAACCGGGGCGAGATCGCCTGCCGCGTCTTCCGGACCTGCCGGGAGCGGGGGATCGGGACGGTCGCGGTGTACGCGGATCCGGACGCGGGCGCGCTGCATGTACGGGAGGCGGACACAGCCGTACGGCTGCCGGGGGCGGCGCCCGCCGACACGTATCTGCGGGGCGATCTGATCGTGAAGGCGGCGCTGGCGGCGGGCGCGGACGCCGTACACCCCGGGTACGGATTCCTCTCCGAGAACGCCGGGTTCGCGCGGGCGGTGCTGGACGCGGGGCTCGTGTGGATCGGGCCGCCGCCGGACGCGATCGAGGCGATGGCCTCGAAGACACGGGCGAAGGAGCTGATGGGGGCGGCCGGGGTACCGCTCCTGGCGCCCGTCGATCCGGCCGCGGTCACGGAGGCGGACCTGCCGCTGCTGCTGAAAGCGGCGGCGGGGGGTGGCGGCCGGGGGATGCGGATCGTACGCGAACTCTCCTCGCTCGGCGCCGAGTTGACGGCTGCGGCGGCTGAGGCGCGGTCGGCGTTCGGGGACGGCGAGGTGTTCGCGGAGCCGTACGTGGAGGGCGCCCGGCATGTCGAGGTGCAGGTCCTCGCGGACGCGTGGGGCACGGTGTGGGCGCTGGGCACCCGGGACTGCTCCCTCCAGCGGCGCCACCAGAAGGTCATCGAGGAGGCCCCGGCGCCGGGCCTGCCGCCCGCACTCCGTACCGCACTGCACGAGTCGGCGGTCCAGGCGGCCCGGGCGGTCGGCTATGTGGGTGCGGGGACGGTCGAGTTCCTGGTCTCCGCGGACGGCCGCCCGTACTTCCTGGAGATGAACACCCGCCTCCAGGTCGAACACCCGGTGACGGAGGAGGTCTTCGGCCTCGACCTGGTGGCGCTGCAACTGTCGGTGGCGGAGGGCACACCGCTCCCGCCGGAGCCGCCGCGCGCGCACGGCCACGCGCTGGAGGCGCGTCTGTACGCGGAGGACCCGTCGCGGGCATGGGCCCCGCAGACGGGCACGCTGCACGCGCTGGACTTCGCCGGAACCACCGCTGCGGGGCGGGCCCCGGACGCACCCCGCCTCCGCGTCGACACCGGCTACTCGGCCGGGGACACCATTGGGGTGCACTACGACTCCCTCCTCGCCAAGGTCGTCGTCTGGGCGCCCACCCGGGCCGAGGCGCTGCGGAAGCTCCGGCATGCCGTGGGGCGGGCACGAGTGCACGGGCCCGGGACCAATCGGGAGCTGCTCGTACGGGCGTTGGGGCATCCTTCGTTCACGGACGGGCAGGTGGACACCGGGTTTCTGGAGCGGTGTCTCGACGCGCTGACCGGGCCCGTGGCCGGGGAGCGGTACGCCGCGGTCGCCGCCGCACTGGCCGACGCCGCCGCGCGGGGGAGCGGTGGGGTGCGGGGAAACGGCGCGGGGCAAGGGGGCGGCGGCGGTGCGGGGCTGCCCGCGCGGGTCGGCGGCTGGCGGAACGTGGGGGCGGCGTGGCAGCGGAAGACCTATGGCGAGCACGAGATCCGCTACCGGGCCACGAGGGACGGATTCGTCGTGGCGGGTGTCGCGGGTGTTGAGGGCGTCCCGGGTGTCGAGGGGGTGCAAGGCGTCGAGGGGGTCGAGCGCGTCGAGAGCGTGCAAGGCGTCGAGCGCGTTGAAGGCGTGGAAGGCATCGCGGACGACGTGGACGTGGACGTGGACGTGAACGCGGACGTGGACGTACGGGTCGTCGCCGTCGCACCCCGCCGGGTCAGCCTCGAAGTCGAGGGCGTCGTACGGCACTTCGAGGTCACCGCGTACGGCGACGAGGTCCATGTGGACAGCGCGGACGGCTCGTACCGGCTGACCGCCCGGCCCCGTTTCACCGACCCGAGCCGCCGTACCGAACCCGGTTCGCTGCTCGCGCCCATGCCCGGCACCGTCGTACGGGTCGCGGACGGGCTGGCCGAGGGCGCGCGGGTCATCGCCGGGCAGCCGCTCGTCTGGCTGGAGGCGATGAAGATGGAGCACCGCGTCACCGCCCCCGCCTCCGGCACGCTCACCGCGCTGCACGCCGTCCCGGGCCGCCAGGTCGAGGTCGGAGCCCTGCTCGCCGTCGTCACGGACACCGCACAGGAGGAGACAACATGAGTGGCAGCGGCCTCATCGAGACCGAAGAACAGACCGCCCTCCGCGCCGCCGTCGCCGCCCTCGGCCGGCGCCATGGCCGCGGATACGACCGCGAGACCCTCTGGCGCGAGGCCGGCAAGCTCGGCTATCTCGGTGTGAACCTGCCCGAGGAGTACGGTGGCGGAGGCGCCGGAATCGCCGAACTCTCCCTCGTACTGGAAGAGTTGGGCGCGGTCGGCTGCCCGCTCCTGATGCTGGTCGTGTCGCCCGCCATCTGCGGCACGGTCATCGCCCGCTTCGGTACGGACGAACAGCGGCGGCGCTGGCTTCCCGGCCTGGCCGACGGTTCCCTCACCATGGCCTTCGGCATCACCGAACCGGACGCGGGCTCCAACTCCCACCGCATCACCACCACCGCCCGCAAGGACGGCACCGACTGGGTGCTCAACGGGCGCAAGGTCTTCATCTCGGGCGTCGACATCGCCGACGCCACGCTCATCGTCGGCCGCACCGAGGACGCGAGGACCGGCCGCCTCAAGCCCTGCCTCTTCATCGTCCCCCGCGACACCCCGGGCTTCCGGCGCTCGCCGATCGAGATGGAACTGCACGCGGCGGAGAAGCAGTTCGAGCTGGTCATCGAGGACGTACGGCTGCCCGCCGACGCCCTCGTGGGCGACGAGGACGCCGGACTGCTCCAGCTCTTCGCCGGGCTCAACCCCGAACGCGTCATGACCGCCGCCTTCGCTCTCGGCATGGGCCGGTACGCCCTGGCCCGCGCCGTCGAGTACGCGAAGACCCGCCAGGTGTGGAACGACCCCATCGGCGCCCACCAGGCCATCGCCCACCCCCTCGCCCAGGCCCATATCGAGCTGGAACTTGCCGGACTGATGACCCGTAAGGCCGCGGCCCTGTACGACGCGGGCGACGACACGGGCGCGGGCGAGGCGGCGAACATGGCCAAGTACGCCGCCGCCGAAGCCTGCGTACGCGCCGTCGACCAGGCCGTACACACCCTCGGCGGCAACGGCCTCACCCGCGAGTACGGCCTCGCGTCCCTGATCACGGCCGCACGCGTGGCCCGGATCGCACCGGTCAGCCGGGAGATGATCCTGAACTACGTGTCCCATCAGTCCCTGGGCCTCCCCAAGTCGTACTGACACAGCCGATTCCGTGCGCCAATGCACACAACTCGCCCACCCCGCCACATCACCGTGGCTAAGGTGACTTTCCCTGGGAGACGGTGCGTGGAAAACGGGGGACGTTCATGGAGTCGGCTTCTGGCGTGATGAACGCGGCCGAGGTCGGAACACCCCCGCCTGCGCGGGGACCACCCCTTTCTGAGCTGCGGTGTTAGTGGGGCTTTGCTGTTCCTTGACCAATGCCCGTTCGCATGCCTTCATCGTCTCAGAGCCATGTGGTGAGGTTCTTAGAGCCCCCAGTTGCGCATGCGGTCGGGGCTTGTGCGGCTGCTGGGTCAGACGGCTGTCGAGCGGTGAGCGGTTCATGCTCTGGCGGCCTCTGAGGGGGCGGTGTGGGGACGACGGGGCGTCGTCGCCCAGGAGGGTTTGCGCTGTCATCGTGTCGGGCTCTCCGTCGGGAGGTCCGTGCCGTATCGCATGAACAGCCACTCGCAGTCGAGCGCGAGAAGCCGTACCTGCACATGCGCGGCCAACTTGCTGGCTGCCAGGGGTTGTTGGGCTTCGGTTGAGATGCCGTTCAGGCGTGAGGTCAGGACGTACCACTCCCGGCTCCCGCGCCACATGCGGTCGGTCTGGTTCTGCGCGATGGGGAGCATCTGGCTGATGTAGTCACGGAGTTCTTCGGCCAGTTTGTTCAGCTCTTCGTGGGTGTCTGCTTCGTGGACGACCGCCCGGGCCCTGTCGACAGCGGCCCGTACCGCGCTCGCGGTGCTCGTCTGTCCGCCCATGGCCGCCTGCCTCCGTGCGCACTCGTGCCAGCAATCCCGCGCGGCCCGGCGCGAAGCGCCCTGAATCCCGCTTCTCCGACCGTAGGGAGGAACCGTTCGGCCAGTCAGCAAAGTTGCACCGAATTACAGGCGACTTGGCCCCTCCGTATCGGGCGATGAGGCCCTCTTGACGCTTTCACCCGGAGGTATGACCGTGATGAAAACCCCTGTAACTTGACCGGCAACGGAGGTTCAAGGACATGCGGATTCAGTTCGTCGGGATCGACCCCAGTACGGACCGCAACGAGTGCCCGACAGTCTGGGTCGACAAGGAAGGGCAACGGCTGCTGATCCAGAGCTACAACGCCGACGAAGCCTCGCGAGCACAGTGCGAGGCCACATCCCCCGCGTACGGTCCCGTACCGCCCACCGAGACAATCATCAGCATCCCGGCCCGCATGGTGCCGGCCATCAGGAAGGCGATCGATGCCCTCGACGGTCCCGGACTTCACTGAACTGCTCGGCGCTGCGAAGCACTCGGCCGTCCATCTGGAAATGCGGGACGTGTACTACTCGAACCCCAGATTCGAGGCGTGGCAGCGAGGCGAGCGTATCGACTGGTCGGACCGGTCACAGTGGTGGTCGTCGTTCCACGACGAGATCGCGGACGCTGTCGCGCGGGGCGTCCACGTACGGCGCGCTCGCGTGGTCAGCGAGCCCGTGACCGAATACATCGCCTGGGAGCACTACATCACCAAGGCGAACGTGGCCGCGGGCGAGAACGTCCGGTGGCTCCCCCGCCGGAACACAACCGATCTGTTGTTGCCGGGCAATGACTTCTGGATCTTCGACGAGCGAGTAATCAGGGCTCATCACTTCGCGGGCAACGGGGATATCGTCGAGCATCAGATCCACGACGACCCGACCACCGTCGAGATGTGCGCGTCAGCCTTCGAGCGGATCTGGGAACGGGCCATCCCGCACGACGAATACGAGATCAGGTAGCCCACCCCACCCATGCCCCTCTCACCATCGTCCAGCGCGCATCAGGCACGGGCAGCTCTCGCGGAACGTCTGCGGGAGCTGCGCCTGGACGCCGGAATCACGGGCAAGGAACTGGCGGCACGCTGTGGCTGGTCCGTCGCCAAGTCCTCCCGCATAGAGAACGCCCGAACCGCCCCTTCGGACGCCGACATCCGGGCCTGGTGCACAGCGTGTGGGGCGGATGCGCAGGCGCCTGATCTGGTGGCCGCGAACCGCCAGGCCGACTCCGCATACGTGCAGTGGAGGCGGCTTCAGCGCAGCGGCCTCAAGCGTCTACAGGAGTCGAGTATTCCCTTGTGGGAACGGACTCGCCTGTTCCGCACCTACTGCTCCCACGTGGTGCCCGGAATCCTTCAGACGCCCGGTTACGCCACGGCGATGCTGAGCAATATCGCCCGGTTCCGGGGTACCCCCGACGACGTGATCGACGCTGTCGACGCCCGGATGCGACGTACGCACGTAATGCGCGACGGGGAACATGCCTTTGTGCTTCTCATCGAGGAGTCCGTACTTCGATACCGCCTCGGGGACACGGACGTCATGGTCGGCCAGATGGGCAACCTGCTCGCGGCGATGTCGCTGCCGTCCGTATCGATCGGCGTGATCCCTTCCACTGCGGACCGCGAACATGCGATGTGGCCGCTGGAGGCATTCACCGTCTTCGACGGTGATCAGGTGCAAGTGGAGCTGCTTTCCGCATCGGTGACGGTTACCGCTCCGGATGAGATCGAGCTGTATGTGCGCGCGTTCGAAACCCTGCGGGGCATGGCCGTGTACGGGGCGGAGGCCCGGGCTCTGGTCATGAAGGCCATCGACGCCCTGTCCTGACCCGGGTGCTCCCCGGGCCGCCCCGCGGCCGTGGCCGGTCGTGGCCGGTCGTGAGCGTGCGCCGCGCCTCGTTGTCCTCGTCCCCGGCGGGGGCTGGTTCTGGTGGCGCTACGCTGCTGTGTTGTGCAGCAGACGCGCCTCGATACTGGTCGGATCCGGGCCGCTCGGCGGGTGATCGACCCCGTTTTTCTTGATACTCCGCTGTACCGCTGTGAGGCGTTGGAGGCCGGGCTCGGGTGCGCGGTGAGCGTCAAGCTCGAAACGGCGAATCCGGTCCGCAGTTTCAAGGGGCGCGGTACCGAGTTGGTCGCCGGTCTGCTCGCCGGCAGTGGCTCGCAGGCCGTGGTGTGCGCCAGTGCGGGCAATCTTGGTCAGGCCCTCGCCTGGTCCGGTCGTGGACGGGGGCTCGACGTCACCGTCGTGGCATCCCGCTTCGCCACCGCGGCCAAGCTCGACCGTATCCGCGCACTGGGCGCCACGCTGGAACTGGTGGACGGCGACCACGAGTTGGCCCGTGAGCGGGCTGCGATGATTGCCCACTACGATGGTATCCGGCTGCTCGAAGACAGCCTGGACATCGAAACCTGCGAGGGCGCGGCCACCATCGGTCTGGAACTGGTGGACGCCGCGCCGTCGTTCGACACCGTCCTGATCGCCCTCGGCGGCGGGGCGCTGGCCACCGGTATTGGGCATGTGCTCAAGGCCATGGCGCCCGAAGTCGAGGTGATCTGTGTCCAGCCGCTGGGCGCACCGGCCATGACACTGTCCTGGCGCGAACGGCGCGTCGTCACCACCGACTCGGCCGACACCATCGCTGACGGCGTCGCCGGTCGCCGTCCCATCCCCGCCGTCCTGGACGACCTTCTCCTGGTCGCCGACGACGCCGTCCTGGTCCGGGAGGCGTCGATCATCGCCGGTATGCGGATGCTCCTCGACCACGCCGGCCTCGTCGTCGAACCTTCGGCCGCGCTCGGCATCGCGGCGATCCTCGAAGACCGTGACCGCTTCGCCGGTCGGCACGTCGTCACCATCGTGTGTGGCAGCAACGTCGACGTGGACGCCTACCACCGCTGGGTCGGCGGTACGGCCCCCGGCCGGAGGTCTTGAGGATCGCGACCGCTCCCGCCGAGGATCGCGGACCGCTCCCGCCTGAGCCTTGCCAGTCGCGGCACTTGGCCGTTTCGTCTGGGTCACCGGGCGGACCGGGTGAAGACGCCCCAGGCGGAGCCCGGCCAGGTGGACAGCCGCACGAAAGATTTAGCCGAGGTCGGCCGGTTCCAGGAGCAGCAGGGGGATCACCCGGCCGCCCGCCCGCTTCCGGTACTCGGGGTAGTGCGGCCAGTGCGCTTCGGCCAGCGCCCACCAGCGGGCCAGCTCCTCACCGGCCGGCTCCCGGGCCCGGAACTCCCGGACCCGGTCGCCGTCCTGGAGCCGTACCAACGGGTCGGCCTGTACGTTCCAGTACCACGCCGGGTGTTTCGGCGACCCGGCGGCGGAGGCCGTCACCGCGTAGACGCCGTCCTGCTCGATCCGGATCAGCGGGGTCTTCCTGACCTTGCCGGACTTCGCGCCTCTGCTGGTCAGGATGACCACCGGACGGCCCTCCAGCGTGCCGCCCTCGCGCCCGCCGGTCGCCTCGTACAGTGCCACCTGTTCCCGGACGCGCTCGCTCGGGCTGGGCTCGTACTCCATGTCGGCGCTCCTCCGCTCTCAGCCCGCGACCAGGTCGAATTCGTTGCCCTCGGGGTCGGCGAAGGTGGTCCAGCGGACCGTGCCCTTGTCGACGTCGTTGAGCCGGGTCGCGCCGAGCGCGGTCAGGCGCTCCGACTCGGCCTCGAACTCGGTGGTGACCAGGTCGAGGTGGAGCCGGTTCTTCACCGACTTCGGCTCGGGCACCTGATGGAAGCTCAGCCTCGGCACGCCCTCCGCCGGGTCGATCGAGGCGAACTCGGCGCTCGCGCCGGGGGCGACCTGCCGCCCCAGTGTGTCCGCCCAGAAACGGGCCAGCTTGGCGGCGTCGGCGGTGTCGACGCTCAGGCCGTACAGGGTGTTACTCATGATCGTCTCTCCTCGGGTGAAGCGGATTCATGGCTTGGGATCGGGTGTGGGACCAGGGACCAGGGACCAGGGGATGGGAAGCGTGGAGTGGGGGCTGGGGAGCATGGAACGGGGACGGGAAGCGTGGGGTGGGGAACGCGGATGGGGAACGGGGAGTCAGGTGCCGGGTGCCGGGTGCCGGGCGCCCGGGGAGCCGGCTCAGATCGCGGTCCGGCCGCCGTCCACGGCGACGGTGGCACCGGTCACATAGCTCGCCTTCGGCGAGGCCAGGAAAGCGACCACCTCGGCGATCTCGGCAGGCTCGGCGGCACGCTTCATCGCGGTGGTCGCGCCCAGCGTGTCGTACAGTTCGCGTCCTTCGGGCCGGGTGTAGACCGGCCCGGGGGCCACGGTGTTGAAGCGGACACCCCGGGCGCTGTACTCGGCCGTCCAGCTCTGGGTCAGTGAGGCCAGCGCGGCCTTGGTCGCGCCGTAGGCCGCACCGTTGGCGAGGCCGAGACTGCCGGCCATGCTGCCGATGCTGATCACACTGCCCGACCCCCTCGCGGCCATCGCCGGAGCGATGGCGGCCACCAGGAAGAAGGGCGCGCGGACGTTGCCGTCGAACATGGCGTCGTAGTCGGCCGGCGTCATCTCCTCGGTCGGCGCCCAGAAAGACACCCCGGCGTTGTTGACCAGTACGTCGATCTCTCCCACCTCGGCGGCCAGCCGGCCCGCGCCGTCCGGCGTCGTGAGATCGACGGCGACGAACCGGGCCCGGCCGCCGGCCGCGGCGATCTCCGCCACGGTCTCGGCGCCTCGCCGGGCGTCGCGGCCCGCCACGACGACGGTCAGGCCGTCGGCGGCCAGCCGGTTGGCGATGGCCCGGCCGATGCCGGAGGTGGCGCCGGTGACCAGCGCGGTCAGGGGGCGGGAGTCGGAGGCGGCGCTCTGTACGGACATGGGAGGAACCCTTCGAGTAGAGAAGTAGAGAAGTAGAGAAGTCAGACAGGTCTGTCTGGCAAGAACAGGGAACAAGGTAGACAGACCTGTCTGCCTGTGTCAATGCCAAGAGCCCCCCTTCCAGACAGACAGATCGGTCTGCTAGGGTGAGTGCTATGTCCGAAAAGCTGCTCTCTCCCAAGGAACGCAGTGCTGCCGCGCGGGCGCGACTGCTGGCGGCGGCGAACGAGCTGTTCTACGCCGAAGGTGTGCAGTCGGTCGGGATCGACCGGGTCATCGAGCGCGCCGGGGTCGCCAAGGCGACGCTCTACAGCGCGTTCGGAAACAAGGACGGCCTGGTCAAGGCCTATCTCCAGGCCCGTCACGCCGCCACCGCCGAGCGGATGGAGCGCGAGCTGCGAGCGCGCTACGACACCCCCAAGGAGCGCCTGATCGGCGCCTTCGAGGTGCAGGGGCTGTCCTTCACCGAGCCGGGCTTCCGTGGCTGCGCGTTCGTCAGCGCCAGCTCCGACGCCCCGCCCGGCGGCGTGGTCGACCAGGCCTCCCGGGACTACCGCGCATGGCTGCACGACCTCTTTTACGACCTGGCCCAGCAGGCCGGCGCCGCCGACGCCCGTTCACTCGCCCAGCAACTGGTCCTGCTCTACGACGGCGCCGGCATCGGCGCCTGGATGGACCGCGACCCCAGCGCCGAAACCGCGGCCCGCACCCTGGCGGCCGTCGTCGTGAACGCCGCCATCCCGGATTGAGCCGCCCGCGCCCGGTCAGTCCTGGGTGATGCGGTTACGGTCGCGCTCGACGATACGAAGAAGACGGCCCGCCCATTCGCGGGCTGGGGCTGGGGCTGGACGGGAACGCGACGGCCGCACCATGCGGAAGGGTGCCACTGGCGCGGGCCACTGCTGCGGGCCGCTGGTGCGGGCCGCTGGTGCGGACCGCTGAGGGGGCGCCGTCTGGGACGGGGCGGTGCCCGGCGTCCGAGGCGTCCGAATCGTCTCGTACGAACCAAGGGCCGCACCCCGCCTTCATCCCACGTCAGGGGCCTGGCGGGGCTCGACGCGCCGTCGGCTGACTTTTGGCCAAGTACGCGAAGGCGGCAGCGCCGACCACGGAACTCGGCTTCGATCGCCGCTCCGCTGTGCGACATCGCCGGCCGTCTGCCGGACGTCCTCGCCCCCTCATCGCACGGCCACGTCGCGGGGCCCTCGCAGTGGTCGGGCAGGCATTTTCCCTTTCGGGTCATGATCACATCGGGGCTCGTTGGTCGTTCCTCCCCGATGTCCTTGCTGAGCAGGCGAGATGGACACGCGTGAGGGGTTGGCCGGGAACGCCCGGTTTGGTTCACGCGTATTGGATCATCACGTTCCGCGCATGAGTGAATGCGAAGCGTTACATTCGTTCGCCTCTTCTCTTGGGCCTCGACGAAAGGGCACAAGCTTGCCTTCGGCCATGCGTAAGACGACGAAATCTCCGGTGGTGCGGCGGCTGGCTGCCGCGGCCGTCGCGCTGGGTAGCTGCCTGGCGCTCGCCGGCGCGGCGGAAAGCGCGGGCGCGGCGCCCGCCGACCCCGTACCGACCGTCTTCTTCGGCGACTCGTACACCGCCAACTTCGGCGTCGCTCCCTTCAACCAGGACGGTAAGAGGGACTTCTGCTTCCAGGCGAAGGAGAACTATCCCGCCGTCGCCACCCGGCGCCTCGCGGACAAGGGCATCACGCTCGACGTTCAGTCGGACGTCTCCTGTGGGGGCGCCCTCGTCAACCACTTCTGGCAAGAACAGGAGCTGTTGCCCGGCACCGGCATGACGGTCCCGCCGCAGCAGGACGCGCTCAAGGCCGACACCCAGCTTGCCGTGGGAAGCATCGGCGGAAACACGCTGGGCTTCAACCGCATCCTGAAGCAGTGTTCCGACAAGCTCCGGAGCCCCTCCCTGCTGCCGGGGGAGCCGGTCGACGGGGACGAACCGGCCGCCAAGTGCGCTGAGTTCTTCGAATCCGGGGACGGAAAGCAGTGGCTGGACGGCCAGTTCGAGCAGGTCGGCTGGGAACTGGAGGAGCTGCTCGACCGCATCGGCTACTTCGCCCCGGACGCCAAGCGCGTCCTGGTCGGCTACCCCCGGCTCGTGCCCGGGGACACCACCAAGTGCCTGACCGCGGCGCCCGGTCAGACGGAGCTGCCGTTCGCCGACATCCCCGAAGACGCCCTGCCGGTCCTGGACCAGGTCCAGAAGCGGCTGAACGACGTCATGAAGAAGGCCGCCGCTGACGCCGAAGGCGGCGCCGACTTCGTCGACCTCTACGCCCGCACCGGCACCAACACGGCGTGCGACGGCGCCGACCGGGGCATCGGCGGCCTGCTGGAGGACTCTCAGGTCAGTCTCGGCGACTACAAGCTCCCCTGGTACGCGCACCCCAATGCCAAGGGCCGCGACATCCAGGCCGAGCAGGTGACCGAGACGGTTGAGCAGATTCTCAACCGGTAGAGGCGTTATGAAGAGCCCCGCCGCTCCCAAGGGAAGGAGTGGCGGGGCTCAGTGCTGCGCGCGGATCAGGCGTTGAGGTTACGGGTGAACTCGCCTGCCTTGACGTTCTCTACGAACGAGGTGAACGCGTCGGCGGGGATGTCGAGAACCGGACCGCTCGGGTTCTTGGAGTCACGGACGGGTACCACGCCGTGCGTAGTGGCGAGGTTGGCAGCGACCTCGATGCACTGGCCGCCGTTGTTGCTGTAGGAGGACGTGAACCAGCGGGGGGATTCGGTCGTCACGGGCGCTCCTTCACACGTCGAAGCCAGGGGTGAACTCGCCTGCCTTGACGTTCTCTACGAACAAGGTGAACGCGTCGGCGGGGATGTCGAGAACCGGACCGTTCGGGTTCTTGGAGTCACGGACGGGTACCACGCCGTGCGTAGTGGCGAGGTTGGCGGCGACCTCGATGCACTGGCCGCCGTTGTCGCTGTAGGAGGACGTGAACCAACGGGGGGATTCGGTCGTCACAAGGTGCCCTTTCGTACCTGCTCAATCATGGCCACAGATGTCGCCTGAGAGAGCGCTTCGGCCTGCAACTGATGGTAGGCCGTCAGCATGGGCAGTACAGATTTGCTGTCTCGTTCGAGATGGCCCCGTTGTGCCGACTCGGCGTACGACATGAGTGACCGGTCTGGCAACGTGAGCACCGTAATCGGCAGCCTGAATGAGCTACGGTGCCCCATGGTGAACTCTGCGATCTGAAAGACGGTGTTCGGCAGCTCCGCGAACTCGATCAGCCGCGCCAACTGTGCCTCCATGACGGCGGGGTCACCGATGGGCCGACGGATACAGCTCTCGTCCAGCACCACAAAGATCAGCGGCGAAGGCGTCCGGTTCAGCGCTGCTTGCCGCTCGGCGATGAGCGAGACCCGTTCGCTTGCCTGGTCAGGCGTGATTGCTCCCCGCTTGACAGCGCTCTCGGCGAGGACGGCGGCGTACTCCACTGTCTGAAGCAGACCGTGGACAATGCCCACCTCGTACAGCCGGATCTCCGCCGCTCGCCCCTCCTGCCCAACGTATTCGGGGAACCCCTCCAACAGGCTGCCGTGCCGGATCTCGCGCCACTCGCGTTCGAACGAGTCTGCCGTGCCTTCGGTGCCGAAGGTGCGGTCGGCACTGCGCACAAAACGCAGAGTCGGAGGCTTGCGACCAGTTTCCACGGCTGAAATATGAACACTGGAGTATTCCATCCGTGCCGCCAGCTCGTCCTGCGTCCAGCCACGCCTCTCCCGCGAGCTGCGGAGACGCGCTCCGAAGGCTGCTTGAGGGCCGCTGTCGGGGTGTAACTCCTTGCGATTCAAAGGGGTTTCGCCCGCCCTTCCTTCGCCGCTGAAACGTTGAAGAGGTCCCAACTCTACGCCACTCTGAGTGCTCCCGGTAGTCGTTTCGCTACGGAGAGGAGTGGGCCTTGTCCTGCAAGCGCATCCCCGCCAAGTCCCGACGCGACGCTGACGAGTTGGCCGAAAGCGACAAGGGCAGATGGAGGCCGTGTGACATGTACGGGAAACCCACGCCGAATCCAACCGGCAGCCGCGTTGTATTGCGATGGAGTCCGGATCCGCGGTGCGTCGCGTACGCGCGGCTCGAATTGCGGAAGGCTCTGGCCGATTGGGGCCTGTCCATCCTGGAGGACTCCGCCGTCCTGATTCTGTCCGAGCTGCTCAGCAATGCCGGCTTGCACGCGAAGGTGACGCCGGAACAGACCATCGAGACGCGCTACTTCCGCAGCTCGGGCGCTCTCCGCATCGAGGTGCACGACGGTTCGCCGGACCGCCCCCAGCCTCGGCCGGCCGGTCCGGACGCTTCGGACGGGCGGGGGCTGCTGCTGGTCGACGCGCTGGCGGATGCGTGGGGCGTGGCCGAGCGGAACGGGCCGGGGAAGGTCGTTTGGGCGTCCTTGTCGGTGCCGCACGTACGGCCCGTAGAGAGGGATTGCCCGTGACCGCGCCGGTGGGGAGGCCTCCGGTCGTTCCGTACGTCGCCTGCTGGTCCTCGGAGCACCGGCCCCAGGGCACATTGGTCGTCCGTGGCGGCGGCATCGCGTACGCCGACGAAGGGCCGTACGAGCGTGACGACATGGGTGTGCTCTGGAAGCGGGTGGGGATCAGTCCGGGGAAGGGGCGGCCGGAGTTGGGGAACGTGCACTTCCTGCGGCAGCGCCGGGCCATGCGGAAGCTGCTGTGCCAGATCTGCGGCGGGCCTTCCGACCGTACCGAGGCTGGCACGTTGTGGCTGGTCGGCGAGGACGCGGACGAGCCGGAGCTGCACAAGCCCGGCTACGTCACCACTCACCCGCCCCTGTGCGTACCCTGCGCGGTCACCTCGGTCGGGGCCTGCCCCCACTTGCGCAAACGCCATGTCGCCCTGCGGGTGCGGACATTCGTGATAGTGGGCGTACATGGAGCCCTGTATCAGCCGGGCGGGCTGTTTCCCGTGGTGTACGACGCGGGTGGCGTGGCCTTCGAGAGCTGGCGGCTCGGCTGGGTGCTCGCCAGCCAACTGATCATGGAGCTCCTTGAGTTCACCGTCGTCGACCTGGACGCGGAACACACCGCGTACCTGAAACGGACGGAAGCGCGAGCTCACCCCTTGTAGCTCGGCAAGGCAGAACCCCAGGCGCCGCGCACCCCAATCGGGGCGCGATCCGGCCCATTGGTTCCTGGGTCTCCCCAAGGCGTGGTGATACACGCGATTCTTGCTGTCCCAACGCCCGCTCGCCCAAACGCCGCGTCGAAGGGGTCGTCTCATGGTGTTCCGCAGCGAGTACGAGCATGTCCCGGCCGTCGATCTGCCCATCCACGAGGCGGTGCTGGGCCGCGCCGCCGAGTTCGGGGAGGCGGTGGCACTTGTTGACGGTACGAGTGACGCGCCCGGGGCCGGTTCGTTCGAGGCCGGGGCGGGGGCCGGGGCCGGTTCGCCCGGGGCCGGTTCGTCCGGGGGCGGGGCCGGTTCGTTCGAAGCCGGTGGGGACGGTCTGCCGCCGACCAGCCTCACGTACGCCCAACTCGACCGTCTGCACCGGCAGATGGCCGCCGCCTTCGCCGACGCCGGGGTGCGCAAGGGCGATGTCCTGGCCCTGCACAGCCCCAACACCATCGTCTACCCGGCCGTCTTCTACGCCGCCACCCGCGCCGGCGCCTCCGTCACCACCACCCACCCCCTCGCCACCCCCGAGGAACTCGCCACCCAGCTCCGTGACTCCTCAGCGCGATGGATCGTGACCGTGTCGCCGCTGCTGGACGTGGTGCGCCGCTCGGCTGAACTCGTGGGCGGGATACAGGAGATCTTCGTGAGCGACCGGGCGGCGGACGGGCATCGTTCGGTGCTGGACATGGCGGCGTCGGCCGGTAGGGCCGTCCCTCCGCCGGACGTTGTCATCGACCCCGGCGAGGACATCGCGGCCCTCCCGTACTCCTCCGGCACCACCGGTCTCCCCAAGGGCGTGATGCTCACGCACCGCTCCATCGCCACCAATCTGGCGCAGCTCGAACCGGTCATGCCGATGCGGCCCGGTGACCGTATCCTCGCTGTTCTTCCCTTCTTTCACATTTATGGGCTCACTGCCCTGATGAACGCTCCGCTGCGCCACGGCGCGACCGTCGTCGTGCTGCCGCGCTTCGACCTCGACCAGTTCCTCGCGGCCATCGAGCGGCACCGCATCAACGGGCTGTACGTCGCCCCGCCCATCGTGCTCGCGCTGGCCAAGCACCCGGCCGTCGCGCGGTACGACCTGTCCTCGCTCGACTACATCCTCAGCGCCGCCGCCCCGCTGGACGCCCGGCTGGCCGCCGCCTGTTCGGCCCGGCTGAACCTGCCGCCCGTACGGCAGGCGTACGGGCTGACGGAACTGTCGCCCGGCACTCATGTCGTACCGCTCTCCGCCGACAGCCCGCCGCCGGGTACGGTCGGCAAGCTCCTGCCCAGCACCGAGATGCGCATCGTCTCCCTCGACGACCCGGATCTCGACACCGGCCCCGGCACCGAGGGCGAGATCCTGATGCGCGGACCGCAGGTCATGAAGGGCTACCTCGGCCGGCCCGAGGCGACCGCCGAGATGATCGACGCGGACGGCTGGGTGCACACCGGAGATGTGGGCACGGTCGACGCGGACGGCTGGCTGTTCGTCGTGGACCGGGTCAAGGAACTCATCAAGTACAAGGGCTACCAGGTCGCCCCGGCCGATCTGGAGGCCGTGCTCCTGACGCATGAGTCGATCGCGGACGCGGCGGTGATCGGTGTGTACGACACCGAGGGCAACGAGGTGCCCAAGGCGTATGTCGTCCTCCGGCCGGGTACGGAGGCGCTCACCGAGGGTGATGTGATGGCCTATGTCGCCGAGCGGGTCGCGCCGTACAAGAAGGTCCGGCGGGTGGAGTTCATCGGAAGCGTGCCCCGTGCCGCGTCCGGCAAGATCCTCAGACGCGAACTGAGGGACCGCGAAGAGAGGAACCGCGAGTTGCGCGACCTCGGGGCGCAGGGGCCTGTGCTCGGGGCGCGGGGGCCCGCGCTGTACGAGCCGTACGGAGCGGGACCGCACGGCGCGGAACTGTACGGCGCCGATCCGCAGGGCGCTGTGCAGCGGGGCGCGGTGGATCGGAGCGCTGTGGATGGGGGTTCGGCGGATCGGGGTTCGGCGGATCGGGGTTCCGCGTCGTACGAGGCGCAGGACCCGGGACCGTCCGACCAGCCGTCGTACGGTCCCGAGGCGCCTGGCCCGCGGGGGCGCGACACATGGTCCCGGGAGAGGGAGAACAGGTGACGGACCGCACCAAGGGCACCAAGGACCACATGACCAAGGACCACATGACGGACCAGCACACGGGCGACCACATGGGCGACCACACGGACGATCACGCGAGCCACGACACGGACCATCACGCGAGCCATCGCACAAGACCGGTCATCACCGCGCACGAGCGGGGCATCACCACCCTGACCCTGGACTCGCCGGCGAACCGGAACGCCCTGTCGGCGCGGCTCGTCGCCGCGCTCGGGGACGCCCTCACCGCCTGCGGCGCCGATCCCTCCGTACGGGCGGTGGTGCTCACGCACACCGGGAACACCTTCAGCTCGGGCGCCGACCTCAAGGAACCGGCGAGCCCGTACGCCTTCGTCGCCCTGATGCGGCAGATCGTCGAACTGCCCAAGCCGGTCGTGGCGCGCGTCAGCGGGCATGTGCGGGCCGGCGGGCTCGGGCTGCTCGGCGCGTGCGACATCGCGATCGCGGACCGTACCTCCGACTTCGCGTTCACCGAGGTACGGATCGGCGTCGCGCCCGCGGTGATCTCGCTGCCGCTGCTGCCCCGCGTCCAACCGCGCGCGGCGGCCCGCTACTGCCTCACCGGCGAACGCTTCGACGCCGGGCGCGCGGCGGAGGCAGGGCTGATCACCGAGGCGGCCGAGGACGCGGACGCTGCGCTCGCGCCCGTACTGGACGGCCTGCGCAGGGCGTCCCCGCAGGGTCTCGCCGAGTCCAAGAAGCTGCTGACGGTCGAGGTGCTGGAGGCCTTCGACCGGTACGCGGAGGATCTGGTACGCCGGTCGGCCTCGCTCTTCGTGACGGCGGAGGCACGCGAGGGCATCACGGCGTTCATGGAACGACGGGACGCGGCGTGGGTGCGGTAGGGCGGGTACGAGGGGGGGCGACGGGGTCTGTTGGGTCCGCCGGGCCGACCGGGCCGACCGGGTCGCCCGGTTCCGCCGGTTCCGCCGGGCCGACCGCGTCTGCTGGGGCCTCCGGTTCCGCTGGGCCCGCCAGCGCCGTCGCGTCCACCAGGCCCGTCAGGGCCAACCCGTCCGTCGGGGCCGCCGCGTCCAACGTGCCCAAGCAGGGCCGCAGCCGTGCCACCCGCAGGCGGCTGTTGGAGGCCGCGGTGGCCTGCCTTGCCGAGTACGGGTGGGGCGGGTCGACGGTCTCGGTCGTCGCCGAGCGCGCCGGGGTCTCGCGCGGCGCGGCCCAGCACCACTTCCCGACCCGCGAGGACCTGTTCACCGCGGCGGTCGAGTACGTGGCGGAGGAACGGTCCTCCGCGCTGCGCGCCCTGGTCCCGGCGGGGCCAGGACACCGGCACGAGGCGGTCGAAGGGATCGTGGCGCTCTATACGGGACCGCTGTTCCGCGCGGCCCTGCACCTGTGGGTCGCGGCCGGCGACGAGGACCAGCTACGCCCCCGGGTCACCGAACTGGAGGCGCGGGTCGGCCGCGAGGCCCACCGCATCGCGGTGGAACTGCTCGCGGCCGACGAATCCGTCCCGGGCGTACGCGAAACGGTCCAGGGGCTGCTGGACATGGCGCGGGGGCTGGGGCTGGCGACGCTGCTGACGGACGACAGCAAGCGGAGGGAGCGGGTGGTGACCCAGTGGTCGCGGATCCTGGACGGGGTACTGCCCTGAGGCCACGCCCGGCCCCCGGGCCAGCCTGGTGCCGACCCGCCCGGGTGCCGGTCCGGCCTGGACGTCGGCCCGCCCGGACAGGCCGCCGTACTCCGTCCTCAGCCGGGCGGGCCGCCGCGCTCTGTCCTTACTCGCCTGACGTGCTCGCATTCAGTTCGCCGAAGCCCTCGATCTCGCGCGGGTCACGGGTGCCCGGGCCGATGTAACGGGCCGACGGGCGCACCAGGCGGCCCGTGCGCTTCTGTTCCAGGATGTGCGCCGACCAGCCCGCCGTACGCGCGCACGTGAACATCGACGTGAACATGTGCGCCGGCACCTCCGCGAAGTCCAGCACGATCGCCGCCCAGAACTCCACGTTCGTCGCCAGCACCCGGTCGGGCCTGCGCGCGTGCAGTTCCTCCAGCGCGGCCTTCTCCAGCGCCTCGGCCACCTCGAACCGCGGCGCCGCCAGGTCACGTGCCGTACGCCGCAGCACCCGCGCCCGCGGGTCCTCGGCCCGGTAGACCCGGTGGCCGAAGCCCATCAGCCGCTCGCCGTTGTCCAGGGCGCGCTTCACGTACGCGGTGGCGTCGCCCGTACGCTCGATCTCCTCGATCATCCCGAGCACCCGCGAGGGCGCCCCGCCGTGCAGCGGCCCCGACATCGCGCCGACCGCGCCGGACAGCGCCGCCGCCACGTCCGCGCCGGTGGAGGCGATGACCCGGGCGGTGAACGTCGACGCGTTCATGCCGTGCTCGGCGGCCGAGGTCCAGTACGCGTCGACGGCCTTCACATGGCGCGGGTCGGGCTCACCGCGCCAGCGGATCATGAAGCGCTCCACGACCGTGCGCGCCTTGTCGATCTCCCGCTGCGGCACCATCGGCAGCCCCTGCCCGCGCGCCGACTGCGCGACGTACGAGAGCGCCATCACGGCGGCGCGCGCCAGATCGTCACGAGCGGTCCGCTCATCGATGTCGAGCAGCGGCTTCAGCCCCCACACCGGCGCGAGCATCGCCAGCGCGGACTGCACATCGACCCTGATGTCCCCGGAGTGCACCGGGATGGGGAAGGGCTCGGCGGGCGGCAGACCGGGATCAAACGCCCCGTCGACCAGCAGCCCCCACACATTGCCGAAGGAGACCTGCCCCACCAGGTCCTCGATGTCGACGCCCCGGTAGCGGAGCGCACCGCCTTCCTTGTCCGGTTCGGCGATCTCCGTCTCGAACGCGACGACTCCTTCGAGACCAGGTACGAAGGAGGTGGCGAGGTCGGACATGAGCGGCTCCTCATGAGAGTGCGACGGATGGTCACCCCGGGTGGATGCCTCCGTACTGCGGCGGTCCGGAAGGCAGGAACCACAGCCTCCGGTGTTCGAAGGCCACAGTGCCTCACTCGAAGATTTTGGCGAGTTCCTCCGATGCGGGGAAGCGTGATAACCGGCACACTGCCAGACTTCGTCCCCGAAGGATTGGCGGCACTCAGTGCCGGGAAAACTCGGCCCTACAGCAGTGGTGCCACGGCAAAGCCGTACGGCGGTGGTGCTACGGCAAGGCCCGACGGCAGCGGTGCCACGGCGACGGGGGCGCTACGGCAGGATGGCCCCGTGCTTCACGAGAATCCGGATCCCGCCACTGGCCCTGTCACGGACCCCGCCGCCATGCGCGAGCAGTACCGCACCACGCCGCTGCTGGAGGCGGACCTCGCCGCCGCGCCCATGGAACAGTTCGACCGCTGGTTCACCGCCGCCGCGGCCTCGGACCTCCACGAGCCGAACGCGATGGTGGTGTCCACGGCGACCCCCGACGGCCGCCCCTCCTCGCGACTGGTGCTGCTGAAACGGTACGACGAGCGCGGCTTCGTCTTCTTCACCAACTACACCTCGCGCAAGGGCCACGAGATCGACGAGAACCCGCAGGTCTCGCTGCTCTTCCCCTGGCACCCGGTGGCCCGCCAGATCATCGTGACGGGCACGGCGGCCCGTACCGGCCGCGACGAGACGGCCGCGTACTTCCGCACCCGCCCGCACGGCTCCCAGCTCGGCGCCTGGGCCAGCGACCAGTCGTCCCCGATCGGCTCCCGCGAGGCGCTGCTCGACCGCTACGAAGCCCTGGCGGCCCGCTACCCGGACGACGAACAGGTCCCGGTGCCGCCGCAGTGGGGCGGCTACCGCGTCACCCCGGAGACCGTCGAATTCTGGCAAGGCCACGAAAACCGCCTGCACGACCGCCTCCGCTACATCCGCGAGGAGGCCCACGAGGGCACGGCCTGGCGCATAGAACGCCTCTGCCCGTAGCCGCGAGGCACAAGCCGCAGACCTGGCCCGGAGTGCGCAAGGCGCACGAAAACGCAGAAACCCGCGGGCTCGGGTTCCTCCGAAGAGGAGCCGGCCGGACGTACCGGCGAGCCCGCGGGTCGGTGACTGCTTGGGATTTCGGCCTTCGACCGGCCGAGTACTGCGGAGAGTACGACGACGGGCCGTTAGCCCGCAGCCACCTCACTTGTCCGGACTGAAACCATTTTCCGGATCACCTCCTTTCGGTGTGAGCCACACGTTAGGCGTCCCCACGGCACGACTCAAGGGATTTACGGAGACCTTGACGCCCCCCCCGTACGCGCCCGGTGGTGCGCCGATCGCGTACCGGGCGGAGAATTGTGCGAAGCAACGATTTCGGGGAACCTTGTGTGTGCTGGGTCACGTTCGGGTTGAATGACGAGGCGTGCGTCAGCACAGGCGGAGACGCCCTGCAGGGGGTGCCAGGATGAGTGCTTCTCGGAGTGAGACCACCGACGCGCGAGGGCCCGAAGGGCCGGAGCCCGATCCCGAGGCGAAGGCCGGGGCGGTGGCCGCGGACGAGGCGGAGCGGGATGCGGCGGGGTCGGATCTGCTTGCCGCGCTGCTGGACGGGATGGACGCGGCGCTGTGCGCGTTCGACGCGCACGGTGTGATCACCCACTGGAACCGCGAGGCCGAGCGGATACTGGGCTGGTCGGCCGAGGAGGCCGTGGGGCGGCAGGGGTTCGCCGGGTGGGCCGTGCGCAGCGCCGACGCGGATGACGTGCAGGCGCGGCTGATGGCCGTCATGGACACGCCGGGGCGCCAGGTCGACGAGTTCGCGCTGCTGCGCAAGGACGGCGGGCGGGTGCTGATCCGTACCCAGTCGGCCGGGATGCGCGGGACGGACGGCAAGCCCGTCGGGGTGTACAGCGCGTTCAGCGAGGTCCATGAGCAGATCGATCTGGAACGGTCCATCGCGCTCAGCGAGGCGCTCTTCGACGACGCGTCGTGGGGTGTCGTCCTCGTCGATGTCGATCTGCGGCCCACGGTCGTCAACAGCTACGCGGCGCGCGCGCTCGGTTCCGGGCGTACGGCGGTGCTGGGGCGGCCCCTGGGCGAGCTGGTCATCCAGGGCGTCGAGGAGCTGGAGGCCGCGCTGCACCATGTGCTGGCCGAGGGCGCGCCGAAGTCGCCCACCGAGCTGTGGGTGACGGTCCGTACGCCCGAGGGCGACCGGCGGCGCTGCTGGCGCAGCGGGTTTCTGCGGCTGGCGTCGCCGCTGGCGGAGGAGCCGGTGCCGCTGGGTGTGGGCTGGATGTTCCAGGACTCGACGGACGCCAAGCGGGCCGCGCAGGAGGCGGACCGGCTGCGGTTCCGGTCCAGTCAGCTCCACCGGGCGGGGCGGGCGGCGGTGGAGTGCGAGGACCCGATGGAGGCGGCGACGGTCTATCTGGACTTCGCGCTGGCGGGCTTCGCCGATCACGCGCTGATCGACCTGGTGGTGGGGGAGCCGTACGCCGGTTCGTTCTCGTCGGCGCCGGACGTGCCGGTGCGGCTGGTACGGGCGGTGGCGACCCCCGCGGGCGGCGGTTCGGGGCCGAGTACGCAGGTGTCGGCGGGCGGGATACCGGTGCGGTACGCGGTCGGGCATCCGGCGTTGCAGGCGATGGACCGTACGGGCTCGGTCCGCGCGAGCGCGCCCGCGGGTGCCGCTCCGTCGCCGACCTGGGCGACCTCGCGGCAGTGGCCGGCGGACGCGGTGCACGCGCTGTGCACGGTGCTGCGCAGCCGGGGGCGGTCGCTGGGCGTGGTGACGTTTCTGCGGGGCGCGAGCCGGGCCGCGTTCGAGCGTCCGGACGCGGTGTACGCGGAGGATGTGACGGTCCGGGTGGCGGCGTCCCTGGACCTCTCCCGGGCACTGCCGGACGACGAGGTCTGAGCCGGACGCGGACACCAGCCGGACTCCGGACGCCCGGGAAGCGCGTGCCCGCGCCGCCGGAGTGAACGCGCCGCCGCGCGGTGCGGGCTCCGGATGCGCCGGGCGGCTGGGACGCGCCGCCCGGCGCCTCGTACAGGCTGCTCCGTACTCGTACAGCCCTGGTGCAAGCTCCGTACCGCCGGTCAGGCCGTGGTCGGCGGGTTCATCCTCACCGGTTCGGTCTCCGCGTCGTTGTGCCGCAGCGCCCAGTTCTCCAGGGCGATCCGGCACGCGTGGTCGACATGGTGGAGCCCGGACAGGTCCAGTTCGATCGGGCGGTCCTTCGGCAGTGCCTCCAACTGCTCCATGGTCTTGGGCAGCCGCAGGAACGTGGCGTTGCCGGTGATCGACACCACCATCCGCCCACCGGTGAGTTCGCGTACGTCGAGATGGAGATGCGAGATCTCCCACGCCGTTTTGATCACCGCGAGCAGCAGCCCCAGGATCACGCCCTCGAAGAGATTCGTGACCAGGATCGCCACCGCCGTGATCGCGAGGATCACCGCCTCGCCGCGGTGCTCGCGCCACAGCGGCGCCATGTCCTTCACCGGCACCAGCTTGCAGCCGGCGTGTACGAGGACGGCCGCGAGCGCCGCCAGCGGGATCACGCCGATCGCCGCGGGCAGCAGCGCCGCGAACAGCAGCAGCCACAGGCCGTGCAGGATCCGGGAGAGCGGAGTGCGCGCCCCCGCCTGCACATTGGCGGCGCTCCGTACGATGACCGCGGTCATCGGCAGCGCACCGAGCGCCCCGCAGAGCGTGTTGCCCACGCCCTGTGCCATCAGCTCCTTGTTGTAGTCGGTGCGCGGCCCGTCGTGCATACGGTCGACCGCGGCGGCGCTGAACAGGCTCTCCGCCGACGCGATCAGGGTGAAGGCGAGGACGGTGCCGATCGCGGCCACACCCGCGAGCTGCCCGAAGTCCTCGGTGCCGGGCGGCCGTATGGACTCCAGCAGGCCCTGGACCTCCACCTTGGCGAGCGGAAGGTCCAGCAGCAGGGTCACCCCGGTGGCCAGGGCGACCGCGGCGAGCGGGCCGGGGACGACCCGGACCCGGGCGGGCAGTCTGGGCCATGCGATCAGTACGGCGACGGTCCCGGCCCCGACGAGGAACGCGACCAGCGCCGTACCGTCCGTGATGATGTCCAGGGCCAGCCCGGGCAGTCCGGCGAGCTTGCCGAGCCCGCCGGAGGGCTGTGCGGTGTCGGCCATCGCGTACACCTGGCCCAGGACCAGTACGAGACCGATCCCGGCCAGCATCCCCTGGACCACCGCGACCGAGATGGCCCGGAACCAGCGGCCGAAACCGAGGGCGCCGAGGGCGAGTTGGAGCAGTCCGGACACCAGGACGATGGCGCCGAGGGCACCGAGACCGAAGTCGGTGACCGCTTCGTACACGAGGACGGTCAGGCCGGCCGCCGGGCCGCTGACCTGGAGCGAGCTGCCGGGCAGGCAGCCCACGACGAGACCGCCGACAATGCCGGTGACCAGGCCGAGTTCGGCCGGCACACCGGAGGCGACCGCCACCCCCACACAGAGGGGCAGCGCGACGAGAAAGACGACGAGGGACGCGAGTATGTCGCGCCTCAGGACACGTTGGTCCTTCAATTGGGACAACTGGGAGAACATGAGGGGCGTTCCTAGAGGGTGCGGTCCGCGCGCACGAGCGGACGAATGGGGAGTGGGGTCGTACTGAGGCGGACGAGACCTTGGATGCGCTCGTCCGGGCCGAGGCCGCCGTGTCACAGCGGTCTGAACTCCCCGCCCAGGTCGGGCCGGTGGACGCTGATCGCGCCCGTGTCCACTTCGTAGTACCAGGCGTGCAGGGAGAGCCGCCCCTCGGCGTTGCGCTCCCGTACGGCGGGATAGCCGCGGAGGGTGGCGAGCTGGGCCACGGCGTGGTGGCGCACGGCGTGCGCGAGGCCCTGGGCGGCCGGCAGCGACGGGACTCCGAGGTCGAGCCAGCCGCGGACGGTGGGAACGGCGGACAGGTCCTCGCCGCGGACGAGCGCGCCCACGGCTCCGCAGTGGGAGTGACCGCAGACGACGATGTCGCGGACGCCGAGCACGCGCAGCGCGTACTCGATGGTGGCGGCCTCGCCGCTGGGCCGCTCCGCGTCGTACCGCGGGACGATGTTGCCCGCCGTACGCAGCTCGAACAGCTCACCGGGACGTGCGCCGGTGATGAGGGACGGGATGACTCGGGAGTCCGAGCAGGTGATGAAGAGCGCTTGCGGCCGCTGTCCGGCCGCGAGTTCGCGGAACTCCTCGTGGCGCTCCGCCACCTGGACGGAGAAGGTTCGGGCGTGGTCGATGAGTGACTTCATGATGGCCTGCCTCCTGCGCGGCGGACGTGCCGGGGCGCGGTGTGGTCGGGTCAGTGGGGGGTGAAAAGGGGGTGCGTTACGGGCCGCCGGGTAGGCGTCACCCCTGCCGGATCGCGGCAGTCGGGGGTGGCCGTCGGACGGCCTGTGTGGGTCGGCCGGGAAAACCGGTCAGAGGGCGGGCGATTCGGGCCGGACGGTGGACTCGCGGTCCAGTCGGACTCTCATGGCTCGCCTTTCCTCCGTGCTTTCCGTGGTGCGTGGTGCGTGGTGCGTGGTGCGTGGTGTATCGGTGTGTGGTGCGCAATGCGGTCGAACTGTGCGGTCGGAACTGTGGTGGCACTGTGCGGTCGAACCGTGGTCCTACGGCCGACCGTGACGGTGCGTCAGGTGTGTTTCACGCGGTATCGGACGCGGTGTATGTGCCGACACCTCGTCAGCTCCGATGATGCAACACCGCAGCTTCTCCTACTTTGCACGAACATTACCTTCTCGTGAAAGATCAGAAATCCGCCAACCGGGCCTTTGGTGACGCAAATTCGAGGGTCGAGGGTACGGCGATGGCCGGGGCCCGCGGGGGAAGTTCCCGCAGGCCTCGGCCATTTGTTCTAGTCGTTCGACTGATCAGCCGCTCCGGCACCCGTCGTTGCTTTGGCTACTTCGGTACGGTCTGCGTTCGAACGGGGCGTCCGTTCAGTGACGGTAGAAGATACGGTCGGAGTACTCCGTCATTACGCGGCGATTCCAGTCGGCCCCACCGTCCACATTGGCGGACCGCAGCAGTGGGGGCTCGATGCCCCGGTCGACGAGTTCCTCCGCGGCCGCGGCCATCATCGCCTGCATCAGCGCGCTGGTGACGACGGTGGAGGCGGGGGCGAAGGGCGCCTCGATACCGGGGGCGGTCAGTTCGGCGTCACCGACCGCGATCTTGTTGTCGAGGACGATGTCGCAGTGGTCCTTGAGGAAGCTCCCCAGGGGATTGCGGGCGGTCGTCTCCGTCGCATAGGCCACGGACGTCACACCGATCACCTTCAGCCCCAGGGCCCGGGCGTGGGCCGCCATCTCGACGGGCAGGGAGTTGCGCCCGGAGAGGGAGATGATCACCAGCACGTCCCCGGCCCCGGCGGGGCTCGAATCGAGTGCGGCGGTGGCCAGACCGTCGACCCGCTCCAGCGCGGAGCCGAGCGTGGCGGGCATGACGTCGACACCGACCGCGCCGGGTACGGCGAGCAGATTGGCCAGCGCGAAACCGCCCGCCCGGTAGACGATGTCCTGCGCGGCGAGCGAGGAGTGCCCGGCGCCGAACGCGAAGATCCGGCCGCCGGCGGCGACGGTGTCGGCGATCGCGGCGCCGGCCGCGGCGATGGCGGCGGACTCCTCGTCCCGTACGCGGCGGAGCAGCCCGATCGCGGCATCGAAGAACTGACCGGACAGCTTGCTCTCGCTCATCGAGGAGGCCCTCCCAGGCGTGGGGTTTCCGGGGGTGCCCGGAGTTCCGGGCGGTGTTCCCGGAGGCGGGTGATGTCTGTGTCGCGGATCACGTTGAGGTCTGGACCATTACTCTGTCAATACGGCTGCCCGCCGTGCGTGACCGCCGTCCGCCGTTCATGCGGAGCGCGCCGCCTCGGCTTTACTTCCGCGCGGCACGGTTGTCGGTGGTATGCGTCAGAATTGCATTCAGGGCCAGCGCACGATTTATCGAGGGGCACGTATGTCCGGACTGATCGACACGACGGAGATGTACCTCCGCACCATCCTGGAGCTGGAAGAGGAAGGTGTGGTCCCAATGCGCGCCCGGATCGCCGAGCGGCTCGACCAGAGCGGGCCGACGGTGAGCCAGACCGTGGCCCGGATGGAGCGGGACGGGCTGGTGCAGGTCGCGGGCGACCGGCATCTCGAGCTGACCGGGGAAGGGCGCCGGCTGGCGACCCGCGTGATGCGCAAGCACAGGCTCGCCGAGTGTCTGCTGGTCGATGTGATCGGCCTGGAGTGGGAGCAGGTGCACGCGGAGGCGTGCCGCTGGGAGCATGTGATGAGCGAGGCGGTGGAGCGGCGTGTGCTGGAGCTGCTCCGGCACCCGACGGAGTCGCCGTACGGGAATCCGATCCCGGGCCTGGAGGAGCTGGGCGAGAAGACCGAGGCGGATCCGTTCCTCGACGCGGGGATGGTGAGCCTGGCGGAGCTGGACCCGGGCGCCGAGGGCAAGACGGTCGTGGTGCGGCGGATCGGTGAGCCGATCCAGACGGACGCCCAGCTCATGTACACACTGCGGCGCGCGGGGGTGCAGCCGGGGTCCGTGGTGAGTGTGACGGAGTCGCCCGCCGGGGTGCTGGTGGGCAGCAGCGGCGAGGCGGCGGAGCTGCAGACCGAGGTGGCGTCGCACGTCTTCGTCGCGAAGCGCTGAGCCGGGCCCGAAGCGCCGAACCGGGCGCGGGGCGGTGCCGGACCGGGTGCCGGTGCGCGGTCCGTGCTGAGCGGGGGGTGGCCGGGCGGGGGCGTCGGCGGTAAGTACGTAGTACGGGTGCGGGCGTTGGGGGGCGTGCGGGGAGCATTCGAGGGCGGGGGGCGTGCGCTTTCCGGCCGGAACGGCAGCGGTGGGACGCATCGCGTGCCAGGCTGTCGGCAGGGTCTGTCTCCCGGATCTGGCTGCGGACCCTGGGGCATGTGACCTGAAGGCGGCCGGGCTCCCGGCCACGCCCGGGGAGGGAGCAGGGTTGTGCGCCTGTGTGGGGGTGGGCACGGTGCGTCGCGGCCGTGGCACGGCCCGTGTGTCCTGCGGGGGCAGGACCTGGGGTACGTGCGTGGCCGCGCGGAGATTTCGTATGCGATGACCTCTGTCCGCGGGGGCGGCTCCGGTGCCGTGCGGCACCGGAGCCTGTCCTCCCCTGCGCTGACCCGGAGCCCCGAGCTCTCAGGGTCATTCCCCTCGGGCCGTCATCCCCGAGCGGCCCGCCTCCCGGAGAAGATCTCCCCCGGGCCGTGTCCGGCAATCCTTGATCGCTGTCACTCGAACGAGCGGTGTTGCTCAGGGGAAGCGTGTTCTCGAACGAGAGTTCGATAGTCTGGCAGGGCTGGACGGGCGCGCATCGGGCCGTAAGCGGAATCCGACGGCCGACAACCACTCAGGACGACCACGGGTACGACCATTCAGGACCGAAGGGGGTGCCGGGACGCATGGTGCGGCGCATCGATGTGACCGGAGCGGACGGTGTACGTCTCGCTGCCTGGGAGTTCACCTATCCGCCCGGGCGGCGCGCGGAGCCGGAAGCGGAACGGGCCGGGGGCGCCCGGGACGGCCGGGACAACGGGGAGCAGGCGGGGGAGCGCGGACCGGAGCGGACCTCCGGCGTGCCGCCGCGGACCCCTGGTGTGCTGCTGCTCCACGGCCTCATGGGCCGCGCCTCGCACTGGGCCCCCACCGGACGCTGGCTCGCCGAGCGGCACCGTACGGTCGCACTCGACCAGCGGGGCCACGGCTTCAGCGAGAAGCCGGCGGACGGGGCGTACACCCGGGAGGCGTATGTCGCCGACGCGGAGGCGGTGATCGAACAGCTCGGGCTCGGTCCCGTGACACTCATAGGGCACTCGATGGGCGCGCTCACCGGATGGCAGCTCGCCGCGAGGCGGCCCGATCTGGTGCGGGCCCTGGTCATCTCCGACATGCGGGCCTCCGCGCTGGGCGCGGCGTCGCAGCGGCAGTGGGCCCAGTGGTTCGAGGCCTGGCCCGTCCCGTTCGCCACGCTCGACGACGCGCGGAAGTGGTTCGCCGAGGACGACCCGTGGGCGGACCGGCCCACTCCGTCGCGCGGCGAGTTCTTCGCCGAGGTGATGACGGAGCGGGCGGACGGCTGGCACCCGGTCTTCTCGCGCGACCAGATGCTGACCTCGCGGGCGACCTGGGTCCATGACGCCCACTGGGAGGAGCTGACCCAGGTCCAGTGCCCCGCGCTGGTGGTGCGCGGACTGGACGGCGACCTGGGCCGCGCGGAGGCCCAGGAGATGGTCCGGGTCCTGCCGCGCGGCCAGTACGCCGAGGTGACGGACGCGGGCCATCTCATCCACTACGACCGGCCGGAGGCGTATCGCGCGGCGATCGAACCGTTCCTGGACGGGGTGCTCACGCAGTGACCGGGGGCGGTGGCCGGGGTCGCGGTGTTTCGCCGGGTCCGTCCGGCTGACGGTTCGTCCTCAATCGCCAGACGGGCTGGATATGTCGGCCTGGGTCGGCTGTGGCCTACCCCTTGCTGACCGCCGTCAGGATCTCCGGGAGGCGGGCCGCCGTGCGCGGGGCCGCCAGGCGGAGGCCTCCGGCGGTCGCCAGCGCCCCGTACACCGTGCCCACGGGCAGCAGCAGCCACGTCCAGCCGTCGGCGCCCGCCACATGGAGCCAGACGGTCAGCGCGATCACCGGCGCGCAGATCAGCGCCGCCGCGAGCATGCCGCCGACGATGGAGATCCAGGCGAGCCCGGCCTGTCCCGGGGCGACGTTCTTGTACGCGCTGTCCTGCGGGATCGAGTACGGGAAGCGGGCCGAGGCCACCGAGCCCGTCGCCAGCATCGCGCCGAGCAGCGCGAAGGACAGGCCGAGCGCCTCGGGCAGCGCGTGCCAGTCGCCCAGCAGCGCGGCCGTCGCCACGGTCACCAGCGTCGCGTACGGCAGGGTGATCAGCAGCAGCGTCAGGGCCCGCGCCCGCAGCTCCAGATAGGCGTCCCGGGTCGAGGAGATCGTCAGCGCCACCATCCAGAAGGCGGAGGTGTCCTGGCCGAACTGGTTGTACATCTGGATGCCCAGCATGCCCGCCGCGAAGCACGCGAAATAGATCGTGCCCCGGCCCTGGATCGCGTTGAACAGCGGCACGATCAGCCCGATGGCCAGCGAGGTCACCCAGGCCGCCTTGGTCTTCGGGTCGCGCCACACATAGCGCAGACTGCGCAGCATCACCGTGCCCGTACGCCCCTCGGGCAGCAGCCGCCCCAGCCGTCCCGCCGCCGAGGCGGATTCCGTACGGGAGGGTTCCGCGGCGGCGAGCGTCGAGCCGTCCGGGGCCGTCATCAGCTTCACCAGCGACCGCTGCCACAGCCACAGCAGCGCCACCGGGGCGGCGGCCGAGAGCAGCAACTGCGCCGCGGCCGTTCCGTACGCGCCCGCGCTCACCGAGTCCACCGCGCCGAGCGCCGCCGCGGGCGGCAGCCACCGTACGAGCCCGGCCGCCGGGTCGAGCTCCGACAGGCCGCCCGCCTCGCCGAGCCGCTGCGCGGCGAAGTTGACGACCTGGATGCCCACCGCGATCAGCAGACCGCTCAGAACGGCCAGATCGCGGCCCTTGCGCGAGGTCAGCAGCCGGATGTTGGCGGTCGCGACGGCCCGAGCCAGCACCACACACGTCAGCAGGGCCAGCGGTACGGCGACGACCGCCACGGCCACCGCCGCCGCGCCGTGCGCCACCGCGATCGCCGAACCGAGCAGCAGACAGAGGGAGAACACCGGCCCGATCCCCACCAGCGACGCCATCAGCAGCGCCCTGACCAGCGGCCGGGGCCGCAGCGGCAGCATCACCAGCCGCGTCGGGTCCAGGGTCTCGTCCCCGCCGGGAAAGAACAGCGGCATCACGGCCCAGCCCAGCCCGAGGACGCCGGCCAGCAGCACGACCAGCGTGCCCGCGTGATCGTTTCCGCGCAGCAGTACCAGCCCCAGGAGCTGTCCCGCCGCGATCAGCAGCGCGAAGACCGCGGAGACCACATACGCGGCGGTGCGGCCCGACGACTGCCGCAGACCATTGCGCAGCAGGGACAGCTTCAGCCGTACGAAGACAGGGGTGAGCGGGACGCCGCCGGGAGCGGGAGCGGTCCCGGCGGGCGAGGTCCGGCTCATCGGGCGCCGCCCAGCCAGTCCAGGGACTCACCGGTGTCGCGGGACCCGGCGCCCACCAGTTCCAGGAAGGCGCTCTGGAGAGACGGCGAGCCGCCCCGTACCTCCGCGAGGGTGCCCTGTGCGCGGATCCGGCCCCCCGCCATCACCGCGACCCAGTCGCACAGCGACTCGACCAGCTCCATCACATGGCTGGAGAAGACGACCGTCGCGCCCGAGTCCGTATAGCGCTCCAGCACGCCCCGGATGGTCTGGGCCGATACCGGGTCGACGCCCTCGAACGGCTCGTCCAGGAACAGCACATGGGGGTTGTGCAGCAGCGCCGCCGCCAGGCCTATCTTCTTGCGCATGCCGGTCGAGTAGTCGACGACGAGCTTGTGCTGGGCGCCGGCCAGGTCCAGTACGTCCAGGAGCTGGGTGGCGCGTTTGTCGGTCTCGGTACCGGGCAGCCCCCGCAGCCGCCCGGTGTAGCCGAGGAGTTCGCGGCCGGAGAGCCGCTCGAAGAGCCGCAGCCCCTCCGGCAGGACCCCGATCCGGGCCTTGACCTCGGCGGGGTCGCGCCACACATCGTGCCCGGCCACCAGCACCCGCCCCTGGTCGGGCCTGAGCAGGCCCGTGATCATGGACAGGGTGGTGGTCTTGCCCGCGCCGTTCGGGCCGACGAGGCCGATGAACCGGCCCGCGGGCAGCTCCAGATCGATCCCGGCGACGGCGATCTGCTCGCCGAATCGTTTCCACAGCCCTTCGACCCGAACGGCGGGCGGTGGCGTCCCCGTCCCGCCCGCACCGCCCGCCGTTCCGGTCGCCCCGGTGGCCGGTTGCTCCGGCGCCCTTCCCTGTGCCTGGTCCCGTGCCTGGTCCGGCATGGCGCTGCCTTTCGGTGTCCCGTATATCTACGGCACCACCCTATGTACGCCGGATCGCTATGTACGACGGGTTCGCCGTGCGGCGGCCTCCTGCCCGCACGCGTAGGTCAGCGGGCTCATCAGCTCCTCCGCGTCCGGCAGCCAGCGGTTCGCCAGCGTCGGCCTGCGGGCCCACTGCACCGCGCCCCTGCCGCCGACCCTGGTCGGCGGCGCCGCCACGTACTGCCCCTCGCCCAGCGCCACCAGATCGATCGCCTGGGGCGCCCAGCCCTGCCCCCGTACCAGTTCCTCCGCCTTCGCCGCCGCGCCCGGCAGGACGAAGAACACCATCCGCCGGTCCGGTGTGCAGGTCACCGGGCCGAGCGCGAGATTCAGCCGCTCCATCCTGGCCAGCGCCAGAAAACCGGCCGACTCCGGTACGTCCAGCGCGTCGAAGGTGCGTCCCGTCGGCAGCAGCACCGATGCCCCGGGCCTCGTCGCCCACAGTCTGCGCGCCGCCGCCGCGCTGCCCGTCGCCTGCGCCGCCCACTCCGGTCCCGTCGCGTGCGACCCCGGCAGGGGGCAGCCCGCCCGGCGGCACGAGCACCGCTCCGTGCCCTCGACCGCCTCCAGCCATGTGCCGGGGAACACGTCCCAGTGCCTCTCTTCCGTGTACCGCACCGCGCAGTCCAGCGGCAGTTCGCCCCGCTGCCCCGGGATCCGCGCGGCGTCCCTGACTCCGATCGTCTCTTCCACGCACAGCACAACTCCCGCCATCACCACGGGTTACGGGCGCACGGCGCCGCGCCGTGCGCCGATTCCGCCCATGGGGCGCATCGATGCATGGGCGGGGGCGCGCGTGCGGGTGTGCGGCGGTATCCGGGTAGCCACCCCCGAGGCTTCGACACCATGGGGGCGAGCAGTGAGCAACAGCGGGCAGCGAGGGCGAACAGCGGGCCGGCCGGGCCGTGTTTACCGACGCTTCCGAAGAACCGTCGAAAATTTCGCTTATCGCCGAACATGCGCATTCTCCGCAGATCTGCCGGGCATTGGTCACTTAGCTGATCACTGCGGCCACAGGGGGTATCCAAATTGGCAGCCAGGCCTCTCGTAGCGCGACAGCCGAACGAACGGCTCCAGGCGCTCATCCAGGAAGCCGGGTGCTCCAACGCCGGGCTCGCCCGCCGCGTCAACATGGTGGGTGCCGAGCGCGCGCTCGACCTGCGGTACGACAAGACATCGGTGGCGCGCTGGTTACGCGGACAGCAGCCACGCGGCCGGGCCCCGGGCATCATCGCCGAGGCGCTGGGCCGGAAGCTGGGCCGTACGGTCACCATCGACGAGATCGGGATGGCGAACGGCAAGAATCTCGCCTCCGGCGTCGGCCTCCAGTTCTCACCGACCGTCCTCGGCGCGATCGAACAGGTCTGTGAGCTGTGGCGGAGCGATGTGGGGCGGCGGGACTTCCTCTCCGGCTCCGCCGTCGCGTCCTCCGCGCTCGTCGAGCCCAGCAGGGACTGGCTGATCACCGCCGCCGACCCGGCCGTCGCACGCAACACCGGCGCGCGGGTGGGGGATTCGGATGTCGACGCGGTACGGGCGATGACGCACTCGCTCATCGATCTGGACCACCGCTTCGGCAGCGGCCATGTGCGGCCGGTCGTCGTCCACTATCTGAACAGCGTGGTGGCGGGCCTGCTTTCGGGCTCGTACCGCGAATCGGTCGGGCGCCGGCTCTTCGCGGCCGTCTCCCGGCTGACCGAACTGGCCGGGTACATGGCGGTGGACACCGGACAGCCGGGGCTCGCGCAGCGCTATTACATCCAGGCGCTGCGGCTGGCCCAGGCCGCGGGGGACCGCGGATACGGAGGCTATGTACTGGCCGCGTCCATGAGCCATCTCGCGGCGCAGCTCGGAAACCCGCGGGAGATCGCGCAGTTGGCGCGGGCGGCGCAGGAAGGGGCGCGCGGCCAGGTGACCCCGCGTGCGCAGGCCATGTTCTACGCGGCCGAGGCGCGCGGCCACGCGCTGATGGGCGACAGCAGGACCTGCGAGGCGGTGGCGGGCCGGGCGATCGAGTCGCTGGAGCGGGCGGACGCGGAGTCGGGCGACGACCCCGAGTGGATCGCGCACTTCGACCAGGCCTATCTCGCCGATGAACTGGCGCACTGCTACCGGGATCTGGGGCAGCCGGAGGCGGCGGGGCGGCATGCCGCGGACGCGCTGGAGGGCCACCCCGAGTCCCGGGCGCGGAGGCGGGCGATCGGGCTGGTGCTGCTGGCGATGGCCCAGGTCCAGCAGCGCGAGGTGGAGGAGGCGTGCCACACCGGCCTGCGCGCGGTCGAGCTGCTGGGCACGCTGCGCTCCAGCCGGGGCGCGGAGTATCTGGACGATCTCCAGCAGCGTCTTGAGCCGTTCGGAAACGAGCCCGTGGTACGGGAGTTCGGGGCGCGGCTGGAGATCCAGGCGGCATGAGAGGGGCTCGCCGGGCACCCGCGTGAGGGATGTCACGGGACGGGTGAAAGTTCTGTGACGAGTCTTGCGCGGGGATGTCCTGGAGGTGTCGTGCGTGCGGGTGCCGTACGGGCATGGTGCTCATGCCGTGCCCGAGGCGTGTCCAGGGCCGTGATCAGGCCCAAGTCCCCGCCGGTACCGGCGTTTTCGGCCTCGGTATCAGGGTCTCCCGGGGGCGGGGCGTTACCGGATCCGGGCGCGTGGCAGTTTCCGCGATTCACCGGGTAGCGTGAACCGACGTTCGGTAGGTCCACACGTTCCACACGTAGGAGTCCCGGTGACGCACAGCGGACAAGGGGATGAGCCGCGGCACCCCGCCGCTCGGCCCGCGCACGAAGGCGTTGTGCTGCCCGGCGACGGCAGCGCGCCCTGGATCCCGGGCCAGTCCGCGGAGGAGCCCGCACAGGGGCCCGCGGGCGGGCAGCCGTGGGGACAGCCCTGGGGACCGGCGGACGGGCAGCAGGACCAGTCCGGGTACGGCGGCGGGGACCAAGCGGGATACGGCGGCGGGGCCCAGCCGCAGCACGGCGGCCAGCCTCCGCACGACGGCCGGCAGCAGGGCGGGCAGCCCCAGTACGGCGGGCAGCAGGGGTACGGGCAGCAGCCGGGCGGCCAGTCCTACGGAGGACCGCAGGATGGCGCCCCGTACGGAGGCCAGCTCCCGCCGAGCCGGCCGCTTCCGCCGGCGCAGGAGCCCACGCAGGGCCCGGGGCAGCCCTATCCGCAGCAGGAACAGCCGTACCAGCAGCAGAGCCAGCCGTACCAGCAGCCCCAACCGCCCCGGCACGCCCAGCCGTTGCCCCCGCAGGCCCCGGCGGCGGGC
This sequence comes from Streptomyces sp. GMY02, assembly GCF_019056675.1. Classification (NCBI taxonomy): domain Bacteria; kingdom Bacillati; phylum Actinomycetota; class Actinomycetes; order Kitasatosporales; family Streptomycetaceae; genus Streptomyces; species Streptomyces sp. GMY02. The sequence continues at coordinate 4,938,948 of NZ_CP077658.1, forward strand.
AGCGCGGACGCCACGCAGTATCTGCCGCCGGTGGGCGCGGCGCCCGGCATACCCGGCGCGGGGGACGCGGACGCCACCCAGTTCATCGCCCCGATAGCCGCGGGCCCCGGCCCCGGCATGCCGCCGCCCGAGAGCGCCGCCGAGGCCACCCAGTTCCTGCCGACGCCCATCCAGGGCCCCGGTCCGGGCGGCCCGGACGCGGACGCCACGCAGTACATCGCACCCGTACCGGCCCAGCAGGGACCCGCGCGGAACGTCCCGGCCGCGCCCCCCGGCGCCCCGTACGGCATCCGGCCCGGCGAGCCCGGCGAACGCCAGCCGCCCGCCGAGTTCGACAGCCTCTTCCGCAGCGACGCGCCGCCCGGCGGCGGCCAGGGCGCGGACTCGACGCAGCCGCTGCCCCAGTTCGGCGCCGGCCACGGCCTCCAGCAGGGCGGCCGCAGGCCCGCCGCCGCGCCCTACGAACCGCCGCAGCACGCCTCGTACGACCAGGGCCGGGCGCCGCAGGAGCCGCGCCGGCCGCAGGGCCGCGCCGCCGGGCGCCGCAAGTCCTCGCCCGTCCCCGTGATCGCGGCCGTCGTGATCGGCTGCGCCGTCCTCGGTCTCGGCGCGGGCGCGTTGATGAGCGGTGGCGGCGACGACCCGGCGCAGGACAACAGCGCGGCCGTGGGCGCGGTGAGTTCGCCCCCCGCCGAGCCGTCGACGCAGAGCGAGGCCGCCGACCCGGCCAAGCCGCAGGCGGAGGCGCTCGACAAGCTGCTCGCGGACAGCGGCAGCAGCCGGGCCACGGTCATCAAATCGGTCGAGTCGATCAAGTCCTGCGACAACCTGGAACAGGCGGCCACCGATCTGCACGGCGCCGCCGAGCAGCGCCGCGATCTGGTGACCCGGCTCAAGGACCTGACGCTCGACAAGCTGCCCGACCACGAGGAGCTGACCTCGTCGCTGACCGAGGCCTGGGAGGCGTCGGCCTCGGCGGACGACCACTACGCGAACTGGGCCAAGCAGGTCAAGGGCAAGAAGAACTGCAAGGACGGGCAGGCGCGGGTGACGCAGCAGGCGGCGGAGGGGAACCGCGCGAGCGGCGACGCGACGGCCGCGAAGCAGAAGGCGTCGAAGCTGTGGAACGGCATCGCGACGAAGTACGGACTCTCACAGCGCCCGCCGACCCAGCTCTGACATCGCCGGCCGCCGCGGGAGACCAGCGGCCGGGAGCCGAGGAGGCCGGGCGAGGCGCCGGGTGAGGTGCCGGGCAGAGTGCCGGGCGGGGCGGGCAGGTTTCACACGGTCACAAGCGGCAACACGCTGGACATGTCCTCACGTCATCGCAGTGGAAGCGGCTCCGCGGCGACGCTCATCGTCGTCGTCGCGGACATCATGGCCTTCATCCTGGGCCTCTGGATCGTGATGTACCTGCTGGACGCCAACCGCGCCAACGACCTGGTGGAGTTCGTCCGGGACGCGGCACGCTGGCTGGCCGGCTGGTCCTACGACCTGTTCACCTTCGACGAGGCATGGGCGCGTGTCGTCTGCGGCTACGGACTGGCCGCCGTCGTCTATCTGCTGATCGGCCACGGCGTCGCGGGCCGGGTGCGGCGTCTCTGACCGGCGTGCCCCGCCTGCTCGGATCAGCGGCGGAGGCGGCGTCCGAAGGCGCCCACGAGGGCGGGGCGGGGCAATTCCCCGGGCCGGGGAACGTCCCCTCCCCGCCGTCCCTCCCCGCCGTCCTTCGCGGCCTTCCTTCCCGGCCTTACTTCACCGTGCCGCCGACCGTCTGGCCGACGTCGACGAAGCCCTTCTTCTGCGCCACCAGGCGGCCTTCACGTACCACCTGGAACGTCACGTCCCTGTTGACGATCCGGGGGAAGCCCGGCGCGCCCAGCATGTCCTCGTACCGCCAGCGCAGCGGCGGGGTGAGCCCGCCGGTGTCCACCTGTACGCCCCGGTCGAGGGCGTCCGCGATCTTGCCCGCGGTGATCACATCGGCGTTGATCGACTCGATGACCTTCTTGAGCGCGGTGTACGCGATCCAGGTTGTCTGCGACCCCGGGTCCGCCGGGTCGATGTCGTTGTCGCCGAAGGCGTACTTGTCGATCACGTTCAGCATCGGCTTCCACGCCGGGTCGGTCGCCACCGGGTACCAGCCGGTCAGATACGCGCCCTCGAAGGGGCCGGTCTTGCCGCCCGTGCTGTCGATGAGCGGCTGGCCCACGCTGCCGAGGACCGAGGAGACCTTGATCTCCCGGTCGTCCTCCGGCACCCGGCGGTAGGAGTCGAAGAAGGTCTCCGTACGGTCGCCGAGCACCGCGGTGACGCAGCCGCCGTCCCCCGCCCGCGAGCGGGCCTGCTCGGCCTGGCGCGTGTAGTCGGTGGCGTCCTCGGGCGCGCGGATGTCGCCCGCGGTGCCCCTGCCGCCCTGTGCCAGGCCGGAGTTGAGCAGCTCGGGCAGATCGTCACCGGAGATGGTGTCGGGCCGTACCAGCGCCGTACGCTCGCACTCGCGGGCCAACTGCCTGCCGTTGCCGGCGAGAAGCGTCGCCTGGCCGCCGTTGACGGGATAGGAGAGGAAGCTGGTGAACTCCTCCTCGGTGAGCCCGTATCCGCCCAGGAACGGGATGGACGCGGCCTCCAGCGGCGCCATGAACTCCCGGCCGTGCTGGCTGTACGAGCCGACGACCGCGACCGCGTTCTCGTTCACCGCGCGGCGCGCGCAGTCGGCCGCCCCCGCGGTGCTGTTGTTCTCGTTGCAGGTGAGGACGCGCAGCGTATGACCGTCGATCCCGCCGTCCGCGTTGACCCAGCGGGCGAACGCCTTGGCCATGGCCGGCATGCCCGGCTGATTGGTGGCGTTGGTTCCGACGGGCGCCCAGGTCATGACCGTCACGGGCTCCCTGGAGCCCCCCGAGCCGCCAGGGAGTACGCCGCAGCCGGTCAGGAGCGACGCTCCCGCCACCGCGGTACAGACGGTACGAAACACACCGGACTGGAAGGGGCGGAAGGAAGAAGAGCGACGCCTACCGGTCATAGTCATGCAGGCTGCCGCCCCCAGGTAACGGAGGAATGGTTAAAGTTCAACGTTTGATGACTTAGGGGTGAATTACGGGGGCCGATGGGTCCGGCTCCGTACGGACCGTAGAGTCAAGGACTGTGCAGCAAGGTTCCGAGAACTCTTCCCGTCGTACCCGTCACTCCCCCACCATGGGCGGCATGCCGCTGAATGACATGCCATGGTGGCGCTGGCGCAGCAATGTGCGCTCGGCGCTGCACATGCTTTCCGATCCCGTCTTCCATCAGGAGTACTGGCTGGCCGGCCGCGAGGGGTACGGCGATGTCACCGACGCCGTGTACCGGCTGGTCGAGGACACCTGGCTGGACAACTGGTCCGCCGAGAAGTACGTCGGCACGATCTTCCGCGACTCGGCCGAGGCCGCCCTGGTCGATCTCGCCGTGCTGCGGGTGCTGCGCATCATGCACCAGGTCGGCGCGGACGCGCCCGTGTCGGCCTATCTGGAGCACCACGGCTGGCCGGAGGCGGTACGGGCGGCCCGCGAGGCGCATGTACGGCTGGCGACCAGCGACGGGGACGATCCGGACACCGTGCCGAAGTCGCTGGACGTGCTGCGGATCATGACGCGGTCGGTGTGAGTACGGCGGGGTTCCGCGGCGGTGTGGGATCCTCTGAGGTCATGAGCACCGCCCCGCAGCGGCCGCCCGCCGCGAACGCGCCCGCGAAGCCCGAGCAGCCCGCGCAGTCCGAGCAGTACGTGAAGCCCGAGCCGCGTGTGAAGCCCGAGCAGTACGTTCTGACGCTGTCCTGTCCGGACAAGCAGGGGATCGTGCACGCCGTGTCCAGCTATCTGTTCATGACCGGCTGCAACATCGAGGACAGCCAGCAGTTCGGGGACCACGACACCGGCCTGTTCTTCATGCGGGTGCACTTCTCGGCCGGCGCGCCGGTGACCCTGGAGAAGCTGCGGGCCAGCTTCGCCGCCATCGGGGACGCCTTCCGGATGGAGTGGGAGATCCACCGCGCGGACGAGCGGATGCGGATCGTCCTGATGGTGAGCAAGTTCGGCCACTGTCTGAACGATCTGCTCTTCCGGGCCGGGACCGGCGCGCTGCCGGTGGAGATCGCCGCGGTGGTCTCGAACCACACCGACTTCGCCGAGCTGGCCGCCTCGTACGGCATTCCGTTCCACCACATCCCGGTGACCAGGGACACCAAGCCGGCCGCCGAGGCGGAGCTGCTGGAACTGGTCCGCGCGGAGCGGGTGGAGCTGGTGGTGCTGGCGCGCTACATGCAGGTGATCTCCGACGATCTCTGCAAGCAGCTCAACGGCCGGATCATCAATATCCACCACTCCTTCCTGCCGAGCTTCAAGGGCGCGAAGCCGTACCACCAGGCGCACGCGCGCGGGGTGAAGCTGATCGGCGCGACCGCGCACTATGTGACGGCCGATCTCGACGAGGGCCCGATCATCGAGCAGGAGATCGAGCGGGTCGGCCACCAGGTCACGCCGGGGCAGTTGGTGGCGATCGGCCGGGACGTGGAGTGCCAGGCGCTGGCGCGTGCGGTGAAGTGGCACGCGGAGCACCGGATCCTGCTGAACGGGCACCGTACGGTCGTCTTCGCCTGACCTGCCCGTCGCGCCGGCGGGTGGGGTGTGACGAATATCTCACCGGGTGCGTCGGATCACCGGGTGCGTCGGAGGCGGGTGGCCCCAGGGCGGGTGCCCAGGAGCCGGGTGCCTCGGAGGCGGGTGGTTCAGAGGCGGCTCATCGAGGCCGCCGCCGACAGCACGTCCCGGATCGCTTCACGGTCGCCGTCCTGCCCCGCCGCCGCTTCCTCCGGTGTGACATGCCCCGCCACGAGCTGGCAGAACTCGACCGCGTCCAGGGCGACTTGGCCCACCGAGCGCTCGGGGCTGCCCAGCGCGGCGGGGGAGTCCAGGGCGATGTACCAGCTTCCGCCGCCCGCGCCCTCCACCTCCAGCCGCAGCGACCGGCCGGGCGAGCCCGCGGTCACCAGATCCCGGGCGGGCCCGGCGAGACCGTTGCGCCGGCGGGTCGCGATGGCCGACGGCAGCACCCGCGCGGCCAGATCGATCATCCGGTGCAGATGGGCGCCGCTGGGCGGCTCGTACGGATAGTCGACCGCCTCCGCGATGTCCGTACCGTGCACCCAGCACTCGAAGGCGCGGTCCAGCAGCGCGTCGCGCAGCGGCAGGGCGAAGAAGTCGCCGTACGACACGGAGAGTTCGGCCACCCCGCGGCCGGCGAAGGACACCGTGCGGATCAGCGCGTGGGTCTGCTCGCGCCAGGGCTCGTGGACGGCACGGGTGGGCGGCGACTCGGCGGTCCGCCAGTGGATCTCCGTACGGTCGGTGGGGTCGTCCGGGGCGCCGGCGCCGAGCGGATCGTCGAGACCGAGAGCGCCCGCGACCAGGCCGTCCACGGTCATGAGATGGTCGATGACCCCGGCGACGGTGGTCCTGCGCGAGACGGGCCGCTCCTCCTCGAACCATCTCAGCCGTACGGGCGCGTGCCACTCGCCGTCCCCGATGTCCCGCAGCAGCGCGTCGAGCCGCGCGGTCTCCGCGTCGTACGGAGCCGACCAGGCGGGCACGGGTATCCGGGCGGGTCTGCGGCCGAGGCAGCTCTCCAGCACCCGGGAGCGCAGCAGCCCCACGGCGTCGCGGAGGCGGAGCGCCTCGTCGGCGCAGGGCGCGCACTCGGTGAGATGCTCCTCGACCAGCGCGGTCTCCTCGGCGGAGCAGGCGGCGAGGGCCCAGGCGCCGAGCAGTGAGGCGAGCAGTGAGTGGGGCGGCTTGCCGGCGGATGCGCTCGGCTCGGCTGAGCCCTGCTCCCGGTCCTGCTCCTGGCCCGACTTTTGGCCCTTGGACCGGTCCTGGGACTGAGTCCGGGCCGGGTCCTGGCTCTGGTCCCGGCTCGGGGTCCGGGCCTCGGACCGGTCCCGGCTCGCGGTCCGGGCCTCGGACTGGTCACCGTTCGGGGGCTGGGTCCTGGACCGGTCCCGGGCTTCGGACTGGTCCTGGTCCTCGGGCCGGTCCCGAGGTTCCGGGGGCGGGGTCCGCTCGTGTCGGCTCGGAGTCATGTCGTCCGCGGCCTGCCTCGGGCCCGGGATGCGCGGGGAGGCGGGCTGTCCTTTCCGGTCGCGGCCGCCCGGGCCGCCGTCCAGCGGGCCGGTCACAGCGAGCGTCCGTTCCCCGGTGGCGAAGTGCCGTCCGCCGCATGCGTGCTGGCGGTCGAGAGGAGCTGGAGTCCGAGCCGGAGCCTGCGCCGGGCCTCGTCCTCCGTGACCCCGAGATCCGCCGCGGTCTGGCGGTAGTTCCTGCGCCGGAAGTACGCCAGTTCCAGCGCGGCCCACAGCGGGGCCGGCATCGACCCGACGATGTAGTCGGCGCGGGCCGCCGCCGAGGCCCTGCGTATCTTCTCCTCCAGTTCGGCCAGTTCCTCGGCCGTGCCCTCGCCGTTCGCCTCGTACGCCGCCGCCTCGGTCTGCCGGAACCTGCGTATGGCGGTCCGGCGGGTGATTCCGGCCACCCAGGACCGCATCGAGCCCTGCTTCGGGTCGTACGTTCCCGGGTTGTCCCAGACATGGGCGAAGACTTCCCGGGTGACGCGGTCGGCCTCGTCGCTGTCGTCGAGCACACGGTTCGCCAGGCTGTGCACCAGCGGCGCGAACCGGTCGTACAGCTCACCGAGCGCGGCTGCCTCGCCCCGCGCGAGCCGCTGCTGCATCCTGCGGTCCCACCGGGGCGGAGTGTCCTTCGCCATACGACCCCCAGCCCTGTTCCTGCGCCCGTCCGCCCGCCCCTGCCACCAACGTGCCGTACGTGCCGAATCCCGCCGTCCCTTCGAATGTAGTGGGCGGCGCCGAGGACACACGCCCCTTTGTGGCAAGTGCGCCCCCACGGCACTCATCACGTTTCGGACGGGCTCAGTGGGGCAGGCGCACCGAATGCCCGGACCGCACCGGACGGTTCCGGGCTGCTTCGGACCACCGGGCCGCGGCTCCTCCGTGCCACAGAGGCGCGCGGGAGCCGTCCGTCGTCGTACCCTCCGGGGATGGACAGCGCAGAGTACGAGGGCAAGATCGCCTCCCGGTTCGCAGCCTTCGACCAGGACGGCAGCGGTTATATCGACCGCGAGGACTTCAGTGGTGCGGCGGCGGCACTGCTGGCCGAGTTCGGCACGACCGCACGCTCCGACAAGGGCCAGGCCCTCTACAACGGGGCCGAGGCGTTCTGGCAGGGCATGGCCGGGATCGCGGATGTGGACGGCGACCAGCGGGTCAGCAGGCAGGAGTTCGTGACGGGCGCGGTGAAGCGGCTGCGGGACAACCCCCAGCGGTTCGCCGAGATCGCCCGGCCGTTCCTGCGCGCGGCGATCGCCGTGGCCGACGAGGACGGCACCGGGGTGACCCGCGCGGCGGCCGAACGCGCGCTGCTGGTACTGGGAGTCGGCGCGGAGGCGGCGGCGATGGTGGCCGAGCGGCTCGACGCGGACGGCGACGGCAGGATCCACGAGGAGGAGATCCTGGCCGGCTTCGCCGCGTACTACGTCACACCGGAACCCTGACCGGCCGGGGCCGGTGTTCGATCCGGCCCCGCCCGTCCGTCGCGGCTGGTCCGCCGTGGCTTGCCGGCCGCGACTGGTCCGTCGTGGCTTGTCTGTTTTCATGAGTTTTTTGTGCGTTCTTTCATGCGTCCGCCTCGCCGGGAAAGTTCGCGCGTCGGCGAAAAGTTCTGGCCCCAGCGTTCTGCTGCGTCACCGTGTGTGCCGACGCGGCCGTTTCACGGTCGATACCGGGTTGTGTCCTTACGGCGGGCCGTCACAGGCCGGAGTCGCTTCGGGCTCCGGTACGCTCCATGGGGTGCGAGAGCTTGTGAGGCGCGAGGATCGCGGTGCTGCCAGGAGGGTGGCTCCGGGACCGGGGATGTGCGCCGCTCGCGCGGTACGGAGGCGCCGTACGCCCCCTTGTTCGACTCCCCGCAGCGCGCGTCGCACAGTATGCAGCACGCGTACTCCTTCGCGCTGGAATATGCCCGAAGCGCTTGTTGCGGTGACTGTACGTCAACCATGCTGTCTCGCAAGGGCATCACGTTCAGTGATCCTGTCGAGGACCTTGTCGAGGCGCGAGGCGATGTGTCCGCCGGTTCGGATGGTGTGAGCGGTGCAGGTGCTTCAGGTTCAGTTGGAGGTCGGGCCCGACCCGGCGGAGGTGGGGCGTGCGCGCCGATGGGCCAGATCCCGGCTCGTCGGCTCGGGGATAGGGGACGACGAACCGGTCGCGGAGACCCTGATCCTGCTCATCTCCGAGCTGGTCACCAATGCCGTGGTGCACACGGGCTGTCCGGCCGTGCTGCGGATGCGGTTCCGGCCCGGCGGGGCCGAGGCCGGTACCGTACGGGTCGAGGTCGCCGACGCGAGCGCGTGTCCGCCGCGCCCGCGCCACGCGGAGGGCGACGACACCAACGGCCGTGGTCTGGAGCTGGTCGACGGGCTGGCCGACCGGTGGGGCTGGCAGCCCGAGGGCGCGGGCAAGCGGATCTGGTGCGAGGTCGACCGCCTGGCGCCGGAGCGCGCGCCGGGCGCGTACGAACCGGCCGCGTATGAGACCCGGCCCGCCACGAACGGTCCCGCCTATGAGACCCGGCCGCCCGCGGGCGGCGGGGGCGGCGGGGCGCGCCCCGCCTACAAGCGGTCGTGCGCGGTGCCGCGTCCCGCCTGACCGTCAGGCGTCCGACGGTCCCGCGCGTCGTGACGGTCCCGCGCGCCGTCCGGCCGTACCCCTGCTTGTGTTCCCACCTGGGTAGCCGCCAGTGTTCCTGCTCGGGTCCCCGCCGCTGTTCCTGTTTGTGTTCCCACGTGGGTACCCGTTTGGGTCCCCGCGCGGAAGGTGCGCCGGTAGACCGTCGGTGCGACACCCAGCGCCGACTGGAGGTGCTGGCGCATCGACTGCGCCGTACCGAACCCCGAGTCCCGCGCCACCTGATCGACCGACAGATCCGTCGACTCCAGGAGATGCCGGGCCCGTTCGACCCGCTGCCGCACCAGCCACTGTCCGGGGCTGACCCCCGCCTCCTCACGGAACCGGCGCGTGAACGTCCGTACGGACATGGCCTCCTGCTCCGCCATGTCGCGCAACTGGATCGGCTCATGGAGCCGCGCGAGCGCCCATGTCCTGGCGGCGGCGGTGGTCGCGAGCTGGGGTTCGGGGACCGGACGCCGGACGTACTGGGCCTGGCCGCCGTCCCGGTGGGGCGGTACGACCGTACGGCGCGCCACGTCGTTGGCGACCGCCGCGCCGTGGTCGCGGCGCACGATATGGAGGCAGAGGTCGATCCCGGCGGCGACCCCCGCCGAGGTCAGCACATCGCCGTCGTCGATGAACAGGACGTCCGCGTCGACGCCGACCCGCGGGAACATGCGCTGGAAATGGGCGGCGTGGAACCAGTGGGTGGTCGCGGGCCGGCCGTCCAGGAAGCCCGCGGCGGCCAGGACGTAGCTGCCGGTGCAGATGGAGACCAGACGGGTGCCCGGGCGCAGATGCGCGAAGGCGGCCTTCAACTCCTCGGAGAGGATGCCCTCCTCGTAGACCGGACCGAGTCCGTACGAGGCGGTGGCGATCACGGTGTCGGCGGTGGCGAGGGCCTCGGGGCCGTTCTCGACGAGGACCGAGAAGTCCCCGCTGGTACGGACGGGTCCCGGCGGGCGGACGGAGCAGGTGACGACCTCGTACAGCTCGTGGCCGGAGGAGTCGCGGGCGATACCGAAGATCCGCAGGGGGATGCCCAGTTCGAAGGGGAGCAGACCGTCGAGGGCGAGGACGACGACCCGGTGGGGGCGGGCGCGGTCGCTGGCGCCGGCGCCGGGGCCCGGGCCGGAGTCGGAGCCGGGGCCTGGTGCGTCCTGCATGGGGGTCCTCCGGTCTGGTGTGCCGGGTGCGGGGGCTTGCGGTGGTCCGGCGGTGATCTGGTGGCGGTCGTGCGGCAATCGTGCGGCGGTCGTGGGGCGGTCCCGCGGTGGTCCTGCGGCGGTCCGGTCCGTGGATGCGTGTTGGAGGCCCGGACCACCGCTTGATATCTGTCACCCCTGTGACTCAGAATCGCGTGGCGGCCCAGGCCATTCCCGAGCCGGACATTCCCGGTGACCCGCTGGAGACGGTGGAGCTCACCCTCTGGAACCGTAACTTCCGGCTCTTCTTCCTCGCCCGTACCGTCGCGCGCTTCGGTGACGGGATGGTGCCGGTCGCGCTCGCCGCGGGGCTGCTCGACGCGGGATACGGCGCCTCGTCCGTGAGCTTCGCGCTCGGCGCGTGGATGGCGTGCTTCGCGGGCTTTGTGATCATGGGCGGGGTACTGGCCGACCGGTTCACGCCGCGCCGGATGATGGTGCTGGCGGACGTGGTGCGGGTGGTGGGCACGGTGGTGCTGGCCTGCGCGTTCGTCCTGGGGCCGCCCTCACTGTGGCTGGTGTACGCGCTGAGCGCGCTCAGCGGGCTCGGCGCGGCGATCTTCCAGCCCGGCGTGGCCAGCATGCTGCCGCTGATGGCGCCCGACGTACAGCGCGGGAACGCGGTCCTGCGGGTCGCCGAGTCGCTGACCACGATGGCGGGGCCTGCGGTCGCGGGCGGGCTGGTCGGCTTCGGCGGCCCCGGACTGATCTTCGGGGTCAACGCGGCGACCTTCGCGGTCAGCGCGGTGTGTCTGTTCCTGATCCGGATGCCGTTTGTCGCGCCGGTCGTCGGGGAGTCGATGCTCGCCGAACTGCTGGGCGGCTGGCGGGAGTTCAGGGCGCGGTCCTGGCTGTGGGGGGTGATCGCGGTCTGGTCGGTGTACGGGATCACCGTGCTCGGTCCGATCACCCCGCTGGAGGCGGTGGTGGTCACCGAGCGGCACGGCTCGGCGATGTTCGGCCTGATGATGGCGGTCGCCGGCGCGGGCAACGCGGCGGGCGGGCTGCTGGCGATGCGGGTACGGCCGCGCAGACCGCTGTTCGCGGGGACGTTCGCGCTGTTCGGGGTGGTCGCGAACGTACTGGTGCTGGCGTACGACGTACCGGTGTCCGTGCTGGCCGCGGGGTTCTTCCTGGGGGGTGTGGCGCTGGCGTTCTGGCTGGTGATGTGGTCCACGACGGTCCAGACACAGGTCCCGGCGGAGGCGCTGAACCGGCTGCACGCGTATGACGTGGCGGGCTCGCTGATCATGCTCGCGGTGGGGCGGGCGCTGGCGGGGCCGGTGGCGGAGGCGGTGGGGGTGCGCGAGGTGCTGGTGGCGGGGGCGGTGATCAATGTGGCGGTGTGCGGGGTGCTGCTGGCGGTGCCGGTGATCCGGTGTCTGCGGCGGGTGGAGTAGGGCGGGGTGCGGTAGGGACGGTGGAGTGGGGCCGGGTAGGGGCCGGGGGAGCAGGGGCGGGCGGGCCGGCGGCGGCGCATGGCCCGATCCTAGCGAATGCTGTCCTCCGGGCCACTCGTAAGGACTGTTCCGTCCATCGATCCTGTCTGACGTGACACAGTCAACCGAACTTCCCGCTCAGGACGACGCGGGCCGTACCCCGGCCGCCGCCGGCACTTCCCGTACGCCGGGAGCACCTCGTACCCCCGGGCGTATCCACCGGGCGTGGTTCGTCGCGGTCGTCACGTTCGTGACGATCATCGGCGCGGCGGCCTTCGCCTCGCTCCCCGGTCTGCTGATCGACCCGCTGCACCAGGAGTTCGAGTGGTCGCGCGGCACGATCGGCTTCGCGGTCTCGGTCAATCTGGCGCTGTACGGGCTGACGGCGCCGTTCGCCGCGGCGCTGATGGACCGGTTCGGCATCCGCCGGGTGGTGGCCGTCGCGCTGACGGTCATCGCGGTCGGGTCGGTGCTGACGGTGTGGATGACCGCGGCCTGGCAACTGGTGCTGTACTGGGGGATTCTGGTCGGCCTGGGCAGCGGTTCGATGGCGCTGGCCTTGGCGGCGACGGTGACCAACCGCTGGTTCGTGGCGAGGCGCGGGCTGGTCACGGGGATACTCACCGCGGCGGGCGCGTCCGGGCAGTTGGTCTTTCTGCCGCTGCTGTCCTGGCTGGTGGAGCACCACGGCTGGCGGCCGGCCGCGGTGACGGTCGCGCTGGCGGCGCTGGCGGTGGTTCCGTTCGTCTGGCTGCTGCTGCGGGACCATCCGGCGGATGTGGGGCTGCCGGCGTACGGGGCGACGGAGTTCGTACCGAAGCCCGAGCCGGTGCCCGGCGCGGCGCGGCGGGCGGTCTCGGTGCTGCTGTCGGCGGCGCGTACGGGGCCGTTCTGGCTGCTGGCCGGTACGTTCGCGATCTGCGGCGCGTCCACGAACGGCCTGGTCAAGACCCACTTCGTACCGGCCGCGCATGACCATGGCATGCCGATCACGGCGGCGGCGTCGCTGCTTGCGGTGATCGGTGTGTTCGATGTGGTGGGGACGGTCGCGTCGGGCTGGTTCACGGACCGCTTCGAGGCGCGGCGGCTGCTGGCGGTGTACTACGCGCTGCGCGGCATTTCGCTGCTGTTCCTGCCGATGCTGCTGGCCCCCTCGGTGCACCCGCCGATGCTCTTCTTCATCGTCTTCTACGGCCTGGACTGGGTGGCGACGGTGCCCCCGACGATCGCCCTGTGCCGCGAGCACTACGGCGAGGACAGCGCCATCGTCTTCGGCTGGGTCCTCGCGTCCCACCAGGTGGGCGCGGCGGTGATCGCCTTCGCGGGCGGTCTGGCCCGCGACATCTTCGGCTCCTACGACATGGTCTGGTACGCCTCGGGCGCACTCTGCGCGGCAGCGGCCCTGATGGCCCTGATAATCCGCCGCCCGCCGACACCGAAGGCCCTGCCGGTCCCGGCCTGAGAGCTGCGCCCCTCGACCGCCGGGCGAGACCGGGGGCACTCGCCGCTTCGGCGAAGCCGGACCTTCGCCCGAGCCGGGGCCGGTGGGCGGCGGCACGGCTCGCGCGCCGCGGGGGTGACGATGACGCCCGCGGTCCTGCCCTGGCACCCGGAACACCTGGTCCTCGTCCCGGACCTCGAAGTAGGCCACTACTTCAAGGCCTGACCGGTAAGAACGCCTGACCGGCAAGGCCGAGGCGTCGGTCTTCGTCAGCTTGCTCGGTCGAGCGGTTCGAAGGCGACGCTGAGTCGCAGATGGAGTGCGGCCGCGATGCGCTCAAGCAGGGGCAGAGTGGGCATCGTTCCGCCCGCTTCGAACCGCGCCACAGCGGGCTGCCGCAATCCCGCCGCTTCGGCGAGCTGGGCCTGCGTCATCCCGAGCGCCTCGCGGCGCTCCCGTACGGCACGGCCGAGTTCGTAGCGGACCCGCGTCGCTTCGTACGCTTCCCGGGCCTCCGGGTGAGCCAAGGTCTCCTCCCTCAGCTCGGCCCACTTCTTCTGGCCGCTCATCACGTCACCCCTCATCGACTGTGTGCGCCTGCTCGATACAGCGGCTCATCGCCCGAGCCGCCCGCTCGATCTCCGCGGTCTCCCGCATCCGCTGTTTGCGGAAGACCGTGAGAAGGATGATCCGCCTCCCGCTCGATCGGGACGCGCTCGCGGAGTCGGTCAGCGGGTCAGGGCCTTGGCTATGCGGTGGGCGTCTCGGGAGAGTTCTCGGAGCATGCCGCTGATGGGGTTCGTGAAGCCCGTGAAGTAGAGGCCCGGGGCTTGGGGCGGGGTGTGGGGGCCGTGGGTTTGGGGGCGGCCGGTGGGGGTGAGGACGTTCAGGGGGCCGAGCAGGGGCTCCAGGGCCCGGGTGTAGCCCGTCGCGGCTATGACCGCCTCGGGGGTGATCCGGGTGCCGTCCGCCAGGACGACCTTGTTCTGGTCGAAGGACTCAACCGCCGCCACCGGCTCGACCCGGCCCGTCCGTACCGCTTCGATCAGGCCCACGTCCTGTACCGGGATCGCGCCCTGGCGGACGCGGGTGTACAGGCCCGTGTCCGGGCGCGGCAGGCCGTACGACGACAGGTTCGGGACGGAGAGCCGCGCCATCCCCGCCGCCGCGATGTTCACGGACCAGGCCGGCAGCCGCCGTACCAGGATCCCGGTCCGCTGGGCCGGCCAGCCCGCCGTGGAGCGGCGCACGATGTGCGGGGCGGTACGGACCGCCAGCCGTACCCGCGCCGCGCCGCCCTCGGCCAGATCGACCGCGATCTCCGCACCCGTGTTGCCGACGCCGACGACCAGGACGTCCTTGCCCGCGTACGGCCCGGCGTCGCGGTACGCGCTCGCGTGCAGCAGCTCGCCGCCGTACGACTCGACGCCCGGCCAGGACGGCATCCGCGGCGTGTGGTTGTAGCCGGTGGCCACCACGACCGCCCGTCCGGTCAGCTCCCGCCCGCCGGTGGCGTGCAGCAGCCAGCCCGTGCCGTCGGGGGCGGGCTCGATCCGGGTGACCTCCACCCCGGTGACGATCTCCAGCCGGTTGAGCTCCGCGTACTTCTCCAGATAGCGGACCATGTCCGCCCGCGACACCCACCGCCCGAACGACCGCGGCATCTTCAGCCCCGGCAGCGCCGACCCGCGGCGGGTGGTGTGCAGCCGCAGCCGGTCGTAGTGGTTGCGCCAGGAGGCCCCGACCGCGCCGGACTTCTCCAGGACGACGGCCCGCGCGCCCCGCCGGCGCAGCATGGCGGCGACGGCGAGCCCGCCAGGGCCACCGCCGATGACATATACGGGGCGGTCCTCGGTGCGGTCGAAAACGTCGGGCATGAGAGCTGAGCGTAATCGAACCATCACGTGGTGGGTCTCGGTCGGACCGGAATACGGTTGCAAATCGATCACGCCCCGCGGGTACGGTGAGCATGTGGTGCGGGGCCGGTGAACATCGTCCCGGCGGGCCGGTGAATAGTGCACCACCCGCTACGGCCAGAGCAACTCCCGTACCCACGCGTCCCCTTCGCGCCGGTAGCGCAGCCGTACATGACGCCGTCGCGCCTCGCCCTGGAAGAACTCCACCTCGTCCGGCACCAGTACGTACGCCGTCCACGACGCCGCCTCCGCGCCGGGCTCGCGCTGTGCCCGCCGCCAGGCCGCCTCACTCGCCTCCGCCAACTCCCGGGCCGAGCACAGCACTTCGCTCTGCCGCCCCACCAGCGCCGCCGCCAGCGCACCCGTCGAGCGGGCGTGCAGATCGGCGCTGCTCTCCTCGGGCCCGGCCGTCCGGACGGCGCCCCGGATCCGTACGGCACGCGCCTGCGCCGGCCAGTAGAAGCCGAGCGCGGCCTCCGGGCGTACGGCGAGCTGCCGGCCCTTGCGGCTGGTCGCGTGCGAGGCGAAGTGCCAGCCCTGGGCGTCCGCGTCGTGCAGCATCAGGGTCCGTACGTCCGGCCGCCCCCGCTCGTCGGCGGTCGCCAGCGTCATGGTGTGCGGCTCGGGCTGGCCGGCCGCCACGGCCTCGGCGAACCAGCGCCGGAACAGCGGCAGCGGCCCGGTGGGCGCGGTGGACGGATCGAATACGGGCAGCTCGCCGATGTCCCAGACCGGCTGCGCGCGCAGCAGGGCCCGGAAGGCCTCCTGCCGGGCGGCTTCGGCGGCCTGCGAGCCCTCGGCGGCCCGCGAGCCCTCGGCGGCCCGCGAGCCCTCGGCGGCCTGCGAGCCCTCGGCGGCCCGCGAGCCCTCGGCGGCCTGCGAGTTCTCGGCGGGCCGCGAGTCCTCGGAGGTCTCGGTGCTGTTCTCGTCGCTGTTGTTCATAGGAAGGCGATCGCTCGGGTGGTTCCTTGTGAAACGTGGTCCGGACACGGGAGCGCCGACAGGGATCGTCTGTGTGATCCACCGTCGGCGTGACAGGACAGTGAGGGGCACGCCCGTACCGTGCCCGCCGGCAGTGCGCCGGCTCGTTCGTGCGCTACTTCGTGGGCTTCCTTCCGGTGATGCCGAGATGGACCAGCAACGCGAGATTCGGCTTCAGCTCGGCCTGCTTGACGCCCCAGCTCTGGAAGTTCTTCTGGTGCGAGGCCACCGAGGAGAGCATCACGACCAGCGAGCCCGCCAGCGCCGCCGGGTTCACGTCCTTGTCGACCCGGCCCTTGGCCTGGAGCTCCTTCACGGACTCCGTGAGGGAGTTGGTGACCGAGTTGAGGATCCGCAGCCGGATGCGGTTGAACCGCTTGTCGCCCTCGGCCGCGCCCAGGTCGACCACACGGAGGATCGCGTCGTGTTTACGCCAGAAATCGAGGAACCCCTCGACCAGTTCCTCCGAGGTCTGCCAGCCCGCCTTGCCCGCCCAGGAGCGGCCGGAAACCAGCGCCGTCAACCCGGCGCCCTCCTTGGCCATTTCCTCGGCGATCTCCAGGACGGCGCCCTCGACGTCCGGGAAGTACTGGTAGAAAGTCGCGGGGGACGTGCCGGCCCGCCGGGCGACGTCGATGACCTTGACGTCCCGGTACGGCGAGGAGCTGAGCATCTCGCCGAGACAGTCGAGCAGCTTCTGCCGCGTCGCCTGCCCGCGCCGACCAGCCACCCGGCCGTCGACGGTGCGCACTTGTCCTGTCATGCCGTCAGCTTACCGAGGGGTGATCCCAGCGCGATTTGGCCGAGTGCAAATGGGGAACCGGCCACTCCGCGCACGGGCTGTGCGTACGGTCAGTTATCCCCAGGCGCCACTCACGAGTGAATAATGTTATCAACAGCCTGTGGATAACTTCGGTGGACAACTCGCGGTGGCGACGGGCTCACGCTGCGATACTTGAGCAATTGTTCTAATTTTTCCTGTGCACTCCCGGTCCAGGCCCATTAACTTGACTGTGACGGGGACCACAGCGTTATGCACAGGGCATGCACAGGGAAGGACGGATCCGGCCATGGCCGAGTTCGCGGAGGGCACACCCTGCTGGGTGGACGCGGCGCTTCCCGATCTCGCGGCGGGCAAGCGATTCTACGGAGAGCTGTTCGACTGGACCTTCGAACCGGGGGACCCCGGAACCCTCGGGCACGGCGGGTGCGCGACCGCCTTCAGCGACGGAAAGCGGGTCGCCGGTCTCCTCGCCAAGCGGGACGGCCGGATGCCCACCGCCTGGGGCGTCTACTTCGCCACCGCCGACGCGGCGGTGCTCACCGACCGGATCATCCGCGCGGGCGGCCGGCTCGTACGGCCCCCGACCCCCGTCGGCCGCCTCGGTGTGCTCGCCCAGGCCGCCGACCCGGCCGGCGCGGTCTTCGGCCTCTGGCAGGCCGGGGACGAAGCGGGCTTCGAGAAGCGGGGCCTCCCCGGATCGTTCTGCTGGACCGAGGTCTACACACGGGACAAGGAGCGCGTCGACCCCTTCTACGAACGGGTCTTCGGCTTCCTGGGCGCGGACGTGCCCGACGGGCCCGTCGACTTCCGCCTGTGGTTCCCGGCCGGTACGGGTACGGAGCCGGGCGCGGTCGGGGCCGTCGGCGCGATCGGCGGACGCAGCGTCATCACGGACGCCTTTCCCGCGGAGATGCCGGGTCATTTCCTCATCTACTTCGCCGTCCTGGACTGCGACCAGACCGCGGAGGCCGTCGTCCGGCTCGGCGGCCGGGTCACCACACCGCCGTTCGACATCGAGTCGGGCCGGATGGCCGCGCTGATGGACAACCAGGGCGCCGCGTTCGCCGTACTGGCAGAGTCTGATCCGTACGGACAGCGGTACGGGCACCGGTACGAGCAGGAGCGCGTGCCCGAAGCCCGTTCCACGGTCGGTCAGGAGCTGGTCGGTCAGGAGCCGGGGAGTCAGGAGCCGCCGGGGAGTCAGGAGCCGGTGCGTCAGGAGGCAGGGCGTCAGGAGCCGGAAACGGAGCCCGGACAGAACGCCGGCCGGGCGCGTGGCCGGGCTTGGATCGGCCGCGGAAGGGCGGAAGACCGGCGGTAAACGGGCGATCAGCGGCAAAGGTGTGACACATGTGGTGTCCGGATCGAGGTGAGACACCCCGATCCGCCCCCGGGTTCGCAACCGGTGCCTCGGACAGGAAGAATCAGGGGGCACGGGGCCGTACCTTGGTGGCCCGTACGGGGAGGTGGCAGGCAAGTGGAGCAGCTTACGCAGCACGATCCGAGACGCATCGGCCCTTTCGAGGTGCTGGGGCGGCTCGGGGCCGGCGGCATGGGGCTGGTCTATCTCGCGCGCTCGGCGTCGGGGCGCCGGGTGGCGATCAAGACCGTACGGACCGAGCTGGCCGAGGACCAGTTGTTCCGGGTCCGCTTCACCCGCGAAGTGGAGGCGGCGCGGGCCGTCAGCGGGTTCTACACGGCGGCTGTCGTGGACGCCGACCCGAGGGCCGCGGTGCCCTGGCTGGCGACGGCGTACGTACCCGCCCCCTCGCTCGAAGAGATGGTCAACGAGTGCGGCCCGATGCCCGCCCAGGGCGTGCGCTGGCTGGCGGCGGGGATCGCCGAGGCGCTCCAGTCGATCCACGGCGCCAATCTCGTTCACCGCGATTTGAAGCCGTCCAATGTGCTGGTGGTGGAGGACGGGCCGCGGGTCATCGACTTCGGGATCGCCTCCGGGGTGTCCAACACCCGGCTGACGATGACCAATGTGGCCGTCGGCACGCCCGCGTACATGTCGCCGGAGCAGGCGCGGGACTCGCGCAGTGTCACGGGCGCGAGCGATGTCTTCTCGCTCGGTTCGACCCTGGTCTTCGCCGCCACCGGGCACGCGCCGTTCCACGGGGCGAACCCCGTCGAGACGGTCTTCATGCTGCTGCGTGAGGGGCCCGACCTGGAGGGGCTGCCGGAGGAACTGCGGCCGCTGATCGAGTCGTGCATGCAGATGGACGCCACGCGCCGCCCCTCGCCCGCCGATCTCCAGGCACAGCTCGCCCCGCATCTCTTCGCGTCGGGCAGTGACGACAGCGGTACGGCCTCGGCGTGGCTGCCGGATCTCGCCACCGCGATGATCGAGCGGCGCAGGGCCGGGGGGCGGGTGCCCGCGGGGGCGGTACGGCCGGCGGAGCCCGTGGCCGCACCGGCTCCCGTACCACCGCCGCCCGCGCACCGGCCCGCGCCGCCCGCGCAGGCCCCGGACTGGGACGCCGCGTGGCGCCCGGACGGGGGCGGTGGCCGGCACGGCGGGCCGCGGGGCGCCGAGCGCGAGGGCGGACATCAGGGGGCGGGGCACCGGGACGGTGCGCATCCGGGCGGTGGCCGGCACGGCGGGCGGCCCGAGCCGCTCGCGGCCTCTGCCTCAGCCGCCGCCCCGCCTGCCGCGCCGCCCCAGCAGCCAGGGGCCGCCGGTCCGCTCCGGCTGTCCGGCTCGCCGGTGCCGATCGGTCCGGGACCCCGGGTCGCGGACACCCGCGCGGCCGTTGTCGTGGGCCCGGGCGCCGGAGCGGGCCCGGCCACCGGCTGGATCCGCCCGCCGGCCGGGCTGAACGGAACGGACGCGCTCGCCGGCCCCGTACCGCCTCCGGTGCCCCCTGCCGTACCGCCGCCCGCGCAGCCGCCCGACACGGCGGCGGCCTCGGCCCGCTGGCGGCCCTGGCGGTTCCGGATGTCCAACGACGTCTGGGGGACCCCGGTCGTCGACGGCGATCTGCTCTACGTCACCTCCTTCGAGGTGCACGCGCTGGACGTGGGCACCGGCCGCCGCCAGTTCAAGACCCGGGACGTGGCCTGGGCCATGGCCGTCGCCGGGGGCCGGATCCATGCCTCCGACGGCCCCACGCTGTACGCGCTGGACGGCAAGGACGGCAGCGAGCGCTGGCGGCTCAGGACGGACGCCTGGGTGTACTCGCTCAAGGTCGACCGCGGCACGGTGGTCACCGGGACCCGCGGCGGCGGTGTGCAGGCGTGGGAGGCGTCCACCGGCGAGAAGCTGTGGGAGACCACCGGGGCCCAGACCGACTTCGAGACCCCGGAGGCCGGGCCCGTGGTCTCCGACGGCACGGTCTATGTGTGGAAGGACGCCCGGCTGCGGGCGCTGGACGCGCGGTCCGGCGCCGAGATCTGGTCGTATCCCATTGGGGACGCGGCCTCCTGCGGGGGCGTTCCCGTACGGGTGCGGCCTGCGCCGGACGGGCAGCTCTATGTCTCGGCCGGTACGCGCGTCCTGTCGGTCGACATCTCCACCGGGCGGGTGCGCTGGCACTTCGAGGCGCCCGCGGTCTTCCTCTCCCCGCCGGCCTTCGCGCCGGGGCCCGCCGTCACGGGCGGCGGGGTCTATCTGGCCGACTACCTCGGTACGGTGTACGCCCTCGACGCCGCGACGGGCAAGGACCGCTGGCGTATCGCGACGGAGTCGCGGCAGTCGATCGAACCGGTGCTGGTCGCCGACGGCAATGTCCATGTCGGCAGCGGCAGCGCGCTGTACACGCTGGACGCGGTGACGGGCACGCCGAAGTGGCGCTTCGCGGCGGGCGGCGAGGTGATCGGCGCGCCGGTGGTCGCGGACGGCAGGCTGCACTTCGGCTCGGCGGACCATGTGCTGTACACGCTGGACGCGAGCGGGGGACAGCTCCGCTGGAAGCTGGCGACGGGCGGCGAGATCACGGGGTCGCCGGTGGCGCGGCGGGGCGTGGTGTACGCGTGCAGCAAGGACCGGTGTGTGTACGCGCTGGACGCGGTGAAGGGGACGGCGACGGGACGGGGGGCGCGGTAGCGCGGCTCAGCGGTGCGGGGGGCCGTCGTCACGGTCCTGGTTACGGGGGTCCTGCACGGGGAGTGACTGGGTGTCGCCGTCGTGGAGCTGGTCGTACGGGGGCTGGTACGGGGGCTCGTACGGGCCGTGGTGCGGGGGCTGCGGCGGGTGCGGGGAGTCGTAGCCGTAGCCGTCGCCGTATGGCTGCCCGTACTGGTCGTGCTGCCCGTACTGCTCGTGCTGGCTGTACTGCCCGTACTGGTCTTGCTGTCCGTACCACTGCTGCCTCGGGTCGTACGGATGCGAGCCGTACGGTCCCCAGTCCTCCTCCTGCGGGGCCGGTGCCGGGGGCGTGTACGGGGCGTACGGGGTGTGCGGTGCCGGGAACCGTACGTGGCGTCCGCTCATCACCAGCGCGGCGAGGAGGAGCAGCACTCCGCCGCCGAGGGCGTACGCGAGGCCGACGTCCAGGCCCGAACCGTTCCCGCCGACGCTCAGCCCGCCCGACGCCTGGCCCTGGCGCACCATCCACAGCGCGGTGAAGCCGAGGACGATCAGCCCGGCCAGCGCCGTCAGCAGCCGCGAGCGCAGTGCCAGGGCGATCAGGGTGAGCAGGGCGGCGAAGGCGAAGGGCAGCAGCAGGGAGGTCGCCAGGGCGGCGCTGGTGGGGGTGATGCCGTTGAACAGGTCGGCGACGCGGTAGTCCTGGCCCTGACGCCCGTCGAACCAGGCGAGGAAGACGCTCAGTACGGTGGCCGCCGCCCCGGCCAGGGCGAGGATCGAACCGATGGCGTTACGGACCATCGCCGCCTCCTGACCCGGACATACCGCTCCGGTCCACGACGCTACGCCGGGTCCCCGGGCCGCGCCATGTGACGGCGGACGCCCGCTGTTAGGGTGTCGCGATTGACAGGTCCATGGGGGCCACGGGGACAACGGGGGAAGGGCTTCGGTCTTGCTGCGTCGACATGCGAAATTGGCGGCCGTGCTGGTCGTGGTGGTGCTGGCTCTGACGGGTTTCTCGTCGGGGTCGGGCAAGGGGTCCGGGTCGGGCAAGGGGTCCGGGTCGGGGAAGAGCAAGGGGTCGAGCAGCGGCGGCGGTGGCGGGGGTGGCTGCTCCAGCTCCAAGAAGAAGAACAACGGGTACGTGGGCTCGGGCTCGGGCTCGGACTACGACTCCGACGACGACTACTCGACCTCGTCCGGCGGCTCCTCCACGTCCGGCACGTCCGGCGCCACGGCGTCGTCCTCGGACGGTGTCCAGGTCATGATGGTCTCCTGCGCGCGCAGGGCGAGCGGCAAACGGAAGGCCGTCACGTACGCGAGCGTCGTGGTGACGACGGACCCGGGTGTGTCGGGCACCTACGAGGTCGAGGTCGACTTCAAGGACGCGTCGGGCAGGGTCGTCGACAGCGGCGACACGGAAGTGACGCTGACGAGCGGCGACACCCAGACGCTCCGCGTCCCGATGGACTTCCCGAACCAGGTCGCGAAAGTCCGCACCTGCGTCCCGGAAGTGACCCCGGCGATCTGACCGTACGGTCCGCGGATACACCCGTAGGGGGCCGAGCGACGCGCTCGGCCCCCTACGTGTTCCCCCGTGCGTTTCGCGGCCGCGGCGGCTCCCCCTCCGCGCCGCCGCGGCCGCTCCCCGTCGGAACTGGTCAGGGCTTGGGCGGGGCGGGCGAGTGGCTGTCCATCGTCGTGATCTCGGACTCGCCGGCGGGCGTGGACGGCGAGTGGCTGTCCAGCGTCGTGACGTCCGCTTCCTTCGTCTCCTTCGCCGGCGCAGACGGCGAGTGGCTGTCCTGCGTGGTGGGGTCCGTGGCCTTCTTGGGCGGCAGGATCGGCGAGTGGCTGTCCAGCGTCGTGATGTCCTCGTTCTTCGTCACATCGCTCATATCTGGGATCTCCCCTGGAACTTGTCGTGCACTGGCTGGAATCGCCCGTTCGGCGGCTCCCCCGGAGGTCGCCGAACGGGCGATTCGGGCGCCCCACCCCCCGTGGGTGTAGCGCGTGCAACCCGTCTGCCCCCCGAGGCGACGGATCGTGTACCGAGCCTCGCAGGTACGCATAAACAATCGATGAACGCCCAGCCGGACGGATATCAGGCCGCTTTGAGGGGTGAGAGGAGCAGCCGTACCTCTGCCGCTCCGGCCCCGTCGAGCTGCTCGTGGATGGCCAGCGCCTCCTGCCAGCAGACCTGCGCGCGGTCGAGCTGGCCGAGGCTGCGCAGCGACTTCCCCAGCAGCGTCAGGGCGTTCGCGTGCATCCACTCGCCGCCGATGAAGCCGGTCGACAGGGCCTGTTCGGCGTGCTGCGCCGCGTTGGCGGGGCGCCGGGCCGACAGATGGACCTGGGCGATACGGAAGTGGGTCGTCCCCTCCCAGAGGCGCTGCCGCGTGTCCACGAAGACGTTGAGCGCCTCGGAGAGCTGCTCCAGCGCATCCGGGTACCGCCCCGACTGGGTGAGGACGATGCCCAGCGCGTACCGGGCGTTGGCGAGGCGCAGGGTGAGCCCGAGTTCGTCGTATATGGCCACACCCTGGCGCGCCAGCTCGACGGCGTCGGAGGTGCGTCCCATGGAGGCGACGACCCGGGAGAGGTTGCACAGGGCGCTCGCCTCACCGGGCCGGTTCCGGTCGGCGCGGAACGCCTCGATCGCCTCCAGCAGGTATTCCTCGCCCGCCTCGTACTGGTCGGTGCAATTGGCGATGATCCCCAGCTCGTTGGGCAGGTTGCTGGCGATCCAGGCGTCCGGCTGCGCCGGCTTGAGTTCGGCGGCGCGGCGCGCCTCCGTCCCCGCGGCCTCGAACCGGCCCGCGCTGTTGTGCACCTGCGCGAGAGTCACCCGGGCACGCCCCTCCGCGTGCGCGTCCCCGACCGCGGCGGCCGCGTCCCGCGCCGCTGTCGCCGCGGCCTCGAACCGCTTCGAACTCGCGCCGGACTCGGCGAGGTCCTTGGAGGCCAGCAGAAGATCCACCGCCCGCCGCAGCCGGTCCGCGCCGAGGGACTGCTGCGCACAGGCCAGTATCGAGCCGGCCTCCGAATGCAGCCAGTCCAGCGCGACGGCGCCGTCGTCGAACTTCCGCCCCGGGTAGCGGGTGGGCTCCAAGTGGTCGACCGTACGGTCCCCCGGGCGTTCCAGCGCGTACACCCTCGACGCCGTCGCCAGATAGAAGTCCAGCAGCCGGGACATCGCCGACTCCCGTTCCGACGGCGGCTGTTCGTCGCGTTCCGCGCAGGCACGCGCGTAGAGGCGTACGAGGTCGTGGTAGCGGTAGCGGCCCGGGGCGGCGGATTCGAGGAGGGAGGTGTCGACCAGCGACTCCAGCAGGTCCTCGGTGTCCTGGAGCGGCAGGTCGAGGACGGCCGCCGCCGCGGCCAGGGAGAGGTCCGGGCCGTCCGCGAGGCCCAGCAGGCGGAAGGCGCGTGCCTGGGCCGGCTCCAGCGCGCCGTAGCCGAGTTCGAAGGTCGCCTTGACCGCGAGGTCACCCGCCTGGAGCTCGTCCAGCCGCCGCCGCTCGTCCGCGAGCTTCGCCGCCAGGACCGAGACCGTCCAGGTGCGGCGCGCCGCCAGCCGGGACGCCGCGATCCGGATCGCCAGCGGCAGGAAACCGCACGCCGCCACCACGTCCAGCGCCGCCTTGCGTTCCGAGGTGACCCGCTCCTCGCCGACGATCCGGGTGAAGAGCTGGAGCGCCTCGTCCGGCGACATCACATCGAGGTCGACGAGGTGCGCGCCCGCCAGGTCGACCATCCGCACCCGGCTGGTGACCAGCGCCGCGCAGCCTTCCGTACCGGGCAGCAGCGGCCGTACCTGCGCCGCGTCGTGCGCGTTGTCCAGCAGGACGAGGATGCGGCGGCCGTCGAGCGTCGAGCGGTAGAGCGCGGA
Organism: Streptomyces sp. GMY02; assembly: GCF_019056675.1. Taxonomy (NCBI): domain Bacteria; kingdom Bacillati; phylum Actinomycetota; class Actinomycetes; order Kitasatosporales; family Streptomycetaceae; genus Streptomyces; species Streptomyces sp. GMY02. Next base: position 4,963,412 of record NZ_CP077658.1, read on the forward strand.
GCGTTCGTCGAGCGAGTCGGGGATGGCGGTGTCGGGGGTGCCCAGGGCCCGCAGGAACGCGCCGAGGACCGTCTCCGGCTCGGCCGCCCGCGCGCCCGCGCCCTGGAGGTCCACGTACAACTGCCCGTCCGGGAAGTGCGCCCGCGCCGCGTGTGCGACATGCACGGCCAGCGTCGTCTTGCCGACCCCGCCGATACCGGCGAGCGCGGAGACGGCCATCACGGATCCGCCGGCGGCGGCGAGCCGGTCGCCCAGCTCCCGTACGAAGGAGGCGCGGCCGGTGAAATCGGGCACGGTCGCCGGGAGCTGGGCGGGCCTGCGCACGGTGTGGACGGGGGCGGGCTCCTCCACCGGACGGGCCAGTTCCGCGTCGGCCTGGAGTATCCGCTGCTGGAGCTGGGAGAGTTCGGGGCGCGGGTCGACGCCCAGCTCGTCGGCGAGGAGACGGCGCGTGTCGGCGTACGCGGCGAGCGCCTCGGCCTGCCGGCCGCTGCGGTAGAGCGCCAGCATCAGCAGCTCGCGCAGCCGTTCGCGGAGCGGGTGCGCGGCGGTGAGCGCGGTCAGCTCGGAGACGGCCTCGGCGTGGCGGCCGACCTCCAGGTCCAGATCGAGGCGGGTCTCGGTGAGCTGGAGACGCCATTCCTCAAGGCGGGTGCGCTGGTTGTCGGCGTAGGGGCCGGGTACGGAGGCGAGCGCCTCGCCGTCCCACAGGCCGAGCGACTTGTTGATCAGCGTACGGGCCAGATAACGGTCCCCGGTGGCGCGCGCCTTGTCCGCGTCGGCGGCCAGGTCCCTGGCGATGTTCAGATCGAGGGAGCCGGACGCGGTGCGCAGGGCGTACCCGCCGGCCTCGGTGATCAGTACGCCGGGGCTGAGCACCTTGCGCAGCCGCGAGGCGTATGTCCGTACGGCGGCGAGCGCCTGCGACGGCGGTTCCTCGCCCCACAGGGCGTCGATCAGCTCACTGGCGGTCGCGGTCCGCCCGTCCCGCATCAACAGGGCGACGAGCAGGGCGCGTTGCTGGGGGGACCCGGACGACAGCGCTTCGCCGTCGCGCCAGGCGCGTACGGGTCCGAGCACGCTGAAGCGCAGTTCTGCGGTGTCCCCCGGCACTCCCGGAGCCCGCTGCTCCGGTACGCGCGGCCCGCCGTCACGGTCCATAGCTCCCCCTGCTCCCGGTGCTGCCGGTTTCGCCTTCGACAGTCTGCCTTGTCGGAGGTGCGTGCGTCAGCAGTGAGTCAGGGTCTGCACAAGCCTTCAACGCTTTCACGCCGCCCGTGATAGGGCAGTACGAGCCGGGCAAACGCGACCGGACAGGATCTAGTGATCGTCCAGCCAGATCACGATCCCCGTCAGGTCGTTGAGCACCGCCGCGACACCCGCCCTGATGGCCGCCGCGCAGCGCTCCGCGGTGAACGAGGCGGGGTCGTACGTCGAGGAGGCGCCGAGCCCTTCGCCACGGAACGACGCGCCGGACCAGTCGACCGCCGTGACGTTGTGGGTGGGTTCGGCCAGTTCCGCGCCCACCACGAGGAACGGCTGGTCCAGGTGGTTCGGGGTGACCGTCGCGAGCGGGTCCACCAGGTCGTTGCCCGCGCTGACGATCAGGTCGGGGTTCATCCCGAGGGCCTCGGTGATGCTGGGGATGAGGTCGTGCGGGCCGTCGGCGACCACCGTTCTGAGGTCGACGTGTTCCGCCCCCGCCCAGTCCTCGACCGCCTTCACCAGGGCCTTGGTCGGGCGGTCGTCCCCCGACGTGAGCAGGACCACGCGGTAGTCCTCCGACGGATGGACCCCGGACCAGGAGCCGGGCCGCGGTGTGGTGGTCGACTCCGGGACGGGCGAGGAGGAGGGCTCGACGAACCCCGCGCCGAGGGTGCCGACGGCGGAGGGCTTGGGATGCGGCCGCGACCAGTCGTCGCCGGAGCTGCATCCGGTGACCAGCGCGGCGGCCGCGGCCAGCGTGGCGACGGCCCGAAGCAGGGGGCGCAAAGTGATCTTCCTCCGAGTGATGGTGGATGGTGCGCCTGCATCCTCCTATGCCGTCCTCTGCGGTGTTCCTCCACGGGTGTCGTTCTTGCTCTTGTTCTTCCGTTCTTCGCTGATGGGCCGGGCCCTGTTCATCCATGACATGCACCGTGCACAGGCAACCTGAAGGAGTCACTCCACATGTCACAACGGGTCCGCCGCGCCACAGTGCTGATCACAGCGGCGGTGATCGCTCTCCTGAGCGCCGGTCAGCCGGCGCTCGCCCACGGCTTCACCTCCACCGTGTACGCCCACATCACCGCGGGCGGCGACGGCGGCCCCGACGGGGGCCTGATACGTACGAAGCTGGAGCTCGAATACGACCTCTTCGTCGTGTCCGCCGCCGACTACGAGGACGACGACCCCCTTTTCCAGACGGGGAACGCCGCGTTCGAGGACGGTGACACCGCAGCCCAGGCCGCGGCGCTCAACGCCCACGCGAAGTCGGCCGTCTCGTATGTCACCAAGCGCTTCACCGTCAGCTCGGGCGGCGGCGAGGCCTGTACGGCGACGCAGGCCGGCGACTTCACGATCGGCCGGCGGGAGGGCGTACCGTACGCGAATCTGCTGCTCGACTGGGCCTGCCCGGCAGGCGGCGACGACGCCGAGGTGCGCAGCGGGCTGTTCCCCGACTCCGAGACCTACGTCAAGGGCACCAAGACCATCGTCGACTACAAGCTCGACGCTCGCTCGGGCAGCGCCGCGCTCGACGCCGAGCATCCGTCGTTCTCGATGGGTCAGGCGTGGTACGAGCGGTTCTGGGAGTTCTTCCGGCTGGGCGCCGAGCATCTGCTGACCGGGATCGACCACATCCTGTTCCTGCTGGCGCTCATCGCCGGGTCGCGGCGGCTGCGGGAGATCGTGCTCGCGGCCACGAGCTTCACGCTGGCGCACTCGGTGACGTTCATGCTCGCCGCCCTCGGACTGGTCGACGTACCCGCGAGCGTCGTGGAACCCGTCATCGCGCTGTCGATCGCGGTGGTGGCCGGCTGGTACCTCTGGCGGGTCTGGCGGCACGGCGGCCACGCGACCGATCTGGACCTCGACGCCGCGGCGGGACGCGGTCACTTCGGGCTGGACCGCGCCGGCTGGACCCGCCTGGGGGTCGTCTTCTGCTTCGGCCTTGTGCACGGGCTGGGCTTCGCGGGCGCGCTGGGCATCGACGAGGCGTGGTCGTGGACCCTGCTGTGGTCCCTGCTGGTGTTCAACGTCGGCATCGAAGCGGTGCAGTTGGGGATCATCGCCGTCATCTTCCCGCTGCTGGCCGTACTGCGGCACCGCGCGCCGAGGACCGGACTCTGGGCCACCGGCGCGATCTCCGCGGGTGTGGCCGCCATGGGCCTGGTGTGGTTCGTGCAGAGGGTCGCCGGGCTGTGAGGACGGTGTGTGCCTCCCGTGCGAGCCAGAAGTTCAACTGGCCCGAAGTCTGTCGTCGTGTCCGGTTCACCAACGGGGGAGACATTTTGTTTCCCAATACATGCACCCATGTGCGTAAAAGGAACGTAAATTGATGACATCAAGACCCTCCGCACAGGCCCTCGGTCCTGTGCGACGCCGTGTGGCCACCGGGGCCGCAGCGGCGCTCCTGAGCTTCTCCGTCGCCCTCGGCGGCGGCCTGGCGTCCCCTGCCGCGGCTGCCGACCCCGCCGCGCTGACCGGCATCATCCTCGGTGTGGGCGCCAACGAGTCCCAGCGCACGGTGACGTGGTACTCCTCCGCCGACACGGCGCAGGTGCTCCAGGTCGCCCCGACCGCCGAGCTGGTCAACGGCGAGTTCCCGGCCGGTGCCGCGACCTTCGACGCCACGGGCGGCGCGAACATCGCCACCAGCGGCGGCTTCAACCGTCACGCCACGATCACCGGCCTGAAGGAGGACACGCAGTACTCGTACCGCGTCGGCTCCGAGGGCAACTGGTCCTCGGCGTACTCCTTCAAGACGCAGGACTTCGAAGGCGACTACGACTTCCTGTTCTACGGCGACCCGCAGATCGGTTCGTCCGGCGATGTCGCGAAGGACCAGGCCGGCTGGCAGGACACCCTGGACGTCTCGCTGGCGGCCAACCCGAACGCCGAACTCCTGGTGTCCGGCGGCGACCAGGTCGAGACGGCCAACACCGAGACCCAGTGGAACGCCTTCCTCGCCCCCGACAAGCTCCGTCAGTACCCGTGGGCGGCCACCATCGGCAACCACGACGTCGGCGGCAAGGCGTACGAGCAGCACCTCTACACCCCGAACACGGACCGCTCGGGCCCGCTGTACTCCAACGGGAACCCGGCGTCCAACACGTCCGGCGGTGACTACTGGTACATCTACAAGGATGTGCTGTTCATCGACCTCAACAGCAACAGCTACGCCACCTCCCAGGGCGGCGGCGGTGACGCGGCGCACATCAAGTACGTGACCGACGTCATCAACCAGCACGGTGCCGAGGCCAAGTGGACGGCGCTCGTCTACCACCACTCGATCTACTCGCCGGCCGACCACGCCAAGGACGGCGACAACAAGGTCCGTCGTGTGGACTTCCCGACGACGTTCTCGAAGCTCGGTGTCGACCTGGTGCTCCAGGGCCACGACCACAGCTACTCGCGCAGCTACGCGATCAAGAACGGCGCGAAGGCGAACCCGGACGAGAAGCCCGGCGACGCCGATGTGTACCCGGGTCCCGGCGGCGTCATCTACGTGACGGCCAACTCCGCCTCGGGCTCGAAGTACTACGACATCACGAAGCCGGACAGCAGCGGTACGAGCGGTGCCGGCAACGGTGCGGACCCGCTGAACCCGAACAGCTACTGGTACAACTCGGTGCAGAACCAGGAGCACGTGCGTACGTACGTCAAGGTCCAGGTCCGCAACGACAAGCTCGTCGTCGAGAACGTACGCAGCGGCACCTGCGCGGCCCCGAACGCGGCCGTCGAGCGTGGCCTCGTGTGCACCAACACCCCCGAGGGCCAGCCGGTCGGCTCGATCGTCGACAAGGTCACGGTGCACCCGTACAACGGTGACAACCAGGCCCTCGCGGTCAACGTGCCGAACGTCGCCCCGGGCGAGTTCGGCTGGACGATCGACGGCTACAACGGCCTGGTGGACCTCGGCACCGCCGAGGAGCGCAACGGTGACCACTTCGAGGCGGACGGCAAGATCAACCCGCTGCTCGTCTCGGACAGCCGCCGCTCGCTCGCCCCGTGGTCGATCTCGGCCAACGTGAGCGACTTCAAGGACGCCGACAAGACGTTCTCGGGCTCCTACCTCGGCTGGACGCCGCGCGTGCTGGTGAACGGCGCGGGCTCCAAGGCCGGCGAGCCGGTCGCCTCCGGCTACGACGACCAGGGTCAGGGTCTGTCCGTCTCGCGCGGCCTCGGTTCGGCCGAGCAGGGCCACGCCCGGGGTACGGCCAAGCTGGGCGCCGACCTGGGTCTGAAGATCCCGGACAGCGTTCAGAAGGGTGGCTACCGCGCCACTCTGACGATCACTGCGCTCAGCAGCTGATCACATCCGTTCCACGGCGGGGCAGGCGCCTTCGGGCGGCCTGCCCCGCCTCCCGTCCAGGAGAAGCTTGAGATGTACGCGTCCGTACCGCCCCGGAAGTCCGCACCGCGCCGGCAGTCCACACAGCTCCGGAAGTCGGCACCGCGCCGGAAGACCGCCGTCGCGGGCCTCGTCCGTACCGCCGCCCTGGCCCTGCTCATGGTGGTCGCGGTCGCCGGTCTGTCCGCGGGTCCCGCCGCGGCGGCCGAAGGCGATGTCACCTGGACGGTCAGGACGGCCCCGAACAGCTACGGCGACGACCGGTCCAGCTACAGCTACACCGTCAACCCCGGCGGACAGCTCAAGGACGCCATGGTCGTGGCCAACCGCAGCAAGACCCCGCTCGAACTCGCCGTCTACGCCGCCGACGGGTACACGACCGACACCGGCCAGCTCGACCTGCTCACCCAGGACAAGAAGTCCGTCGGCATCGGCGCCTGGGTCCACGCCGGCCGCAGCAGCGTCGTGATCCAGCCCGGCAAGTCCGCCGAGATCCCCTTCACGGTCGGCGTGCCGGACAACGCACCGCCCGGCGACTACGTCGGCGGCATCCTCACCTCGCTGAAGCAGTCCGACGACGCCGAGGGCATCAATGTGGACCGGCGCCTCGGCATCAAGGTCAAGCTGCGGGTCAGCGGGGCGCTCAAGCCGAACCTCGCGGTCGAGGACCTGCATGTGGAGTACGACGGGTCGGCCAGCCCGTTCGCCACCGGCGACGCCACCGTCACGTACACGATCCACAACACCGGCAACGCGATCCTGTCGACCCGTCAGGCGGTCTCGGTCTCGGGCCCGTTCGGCTGGCTGCGGACGGACGCGGGCCGGATCGCCGCGCCGCCGGAGCTGCTCCCGGGCGAGGACTGGAAGGTGAAGGTCCCGGTCCACGGCGTGCGGCCCGCGGTCAGCCTGGCCGCCACGGTGACCCTCACCCCGCTCCTCACCGACGCCTCGGGCACCACCACCGCCCTCAAGCCCGTCGAGTCCACCACCCACGGCTGGGCGGTCCCCTGGACGCTGCTGGCGCTGGTGCTCGTCCTGATCGCGGCGGGAGTCGGCACGTTCCTCCTGATCCGCCGCAACCGGGCCCGCCGCAAACTGGCGGAGGAGGCCCGCGTACGGACCGCGGTGGAACAGGCGCTGCGCGACAAGGAGACGCAGCAGAGCTGAGGCTGAGAGCCGACGGCCGACGGCCGACGCGTGCGGGGCACGCGCCGGCCCGCTCCGGTCGGTGGTCGGTCCCGGTCAGTGGCCGGCACCGGTCGGGGTCGCTCCGGTCGGTGGGCGCCCCGGTCAGTGGTCGCCGAGGAAGATCGGGTTCGTGAAGGCCGCCAGGGGGCCCGGGAGGCCGGGGATCACGGGGGTGTGACGGACCTCCGCCCGTACGTACGTCGCGTACGACGGGGTCGTCCGCCAGTCGATGGTGGCCGTGCCCGAGGCCGGGACCGGGGCCGTGTGGAGAGTGCCCTGGTCGGTGATGAAGTGGGCCGTGCAGCCGGGGGCGCCGGTCACCAGCAGACGGACCGTCACCGGGGTGTCCGCCGGGACGCGGAGGCGGTCGCCGATGTCCGCGTGCCGGCCGCGGCCGCCCGTCGCGGTGAAGGCGACGGAGATCTCCGAGGACTCGGCGACATAGCTGTGGCCCGCGCGGATGCCGGCCAGGATCGCGTCCCGGGTCAGGTCCTCGGCCAGGACCACCGTCTGCGGGGTGCCGATGGGGTCGGGGTCGCGGTGGGCGTCGCTGTTGCCCATCGCCGGGGTCCACGGGCGGCCCGAACGGGCCGCGGAGACCAGGGTGTTGTCCCAGTCGGCCAGTGAGACCTCGTCGTCCACGGTGTACGGGCCGTTCCACACCTCGACCGCGTCGGCGTCGGCGAAGCCGAACTTCCAGTTGCAGCCGATGCAGGTGGCGTGCGGATGGGCCGGTACGACCAGACCCCGAGCACGGTGCACCTCGCGGGCGTAGTGGCCGAACCGGTTGTCCCGCGCGCGGTAGCGCCAGTCCACGAAGGTGCCCGGGTCCGTACCGATCGCCAGGACGTGCCCGTTGCGGGTGGTGACTTCCTCGCCCGTGAGGATCAGCAGGTCGTCGCCCCACAGCCCGGCCCAGGCGCTGTGCCCGGAGTAGGTGTTGTGCTCACTCGTATTGATGAAATCGAGGCCCGCGGCGCGTGCGAGCGCCGCGATCTCCGCCGGAGTGCGCCTGCCGTCGGAGTGCACGGAGTGCAGATGGCAGTCGCCGCGGTACCACGCCCGGCCGCGCCCCTTGGCGCGCTCCGGCGGGTGGACCGGGCGCGGCGTGGTGCCGGGGGCGCCGAACCTCAGCGTGATGGTCACCTCGTACGCGAGGCCCTGCGGGGCGACGGTGTATGGGCCGAGCGCGATGTGCCAGGTGCCGGGGCGGACCGGGCCCGGGATGTAGCCGGGGGTCGCCTCGTCGGCGCGCAGGAAGAACTCCGTACGGGCGCCGCCCGACCAGCCGCGGAAGCCGCGCCCGCCGAGGGCCGTGCCGCGTTCGTCGAAGACGCCGATGTCGAGGGCGTTGCCCTGGGTGCCGGCCGGCACCGGGGGCCGCTCGTAGCTGTACGAGACATGGATCTCGCGGACGCCGCGCGGCACTTCGACGGGCAGATAGACGAAGTCCGGGGAGCCGGCCGGCAGGGTGCCGGTCACGGTCCTGGTCAGTCCGTCACTGTCGCCGGCCTGGGCGGGTGCCGCGTTCGCGAAGCTCACGGTACTCAACGTAAGCGCGGCGGCGGCTCCCGTCATCAGGAGCCTGCGCCTGTCGGGACCGCCGAGCCCGTGGTCCCCGTCTTCGAGGAGGCCGCTGAAGTCGGCGAGCCCGTGCGGTCCGTGCGGTCCGCGCCGTCCGTGGAGGTCGTGGACTTCGCGGCGGGCCGCGTGGTCGTCTGCGTGGTCCTTGCGCATACCGGCGGCTCCCAGGGTGCCGAGGGGGACACGGGTGGTCACACAACACGTGCATTCAAACCCTCGTACGGAGCCATGAACCCGGCAGCAAGGAAAGGGGTTTGACAGGTGGCGGAAACGCGGCGGGGACGTTGCGCCCGTGCGCGCCGCGGTGCCCACGGGGCGGTTACGGTGGCCCCTGCGTCCCCCACGGGCCCCTGCGTCCCCCACGGCACAACCGCCGCACGGTCCCCGTACAGCCCCTTCCACATCTCCTCCGTAGAAAGGCCACCCATGCGGATCGCGACCATGATCTTCCTCACCGACGAGACGATCACGCCCGTACGGCTCGCACAGGAGCTGGAACAGCGGGGGTTCGCCGGTCTGTATCTCCCCGAGCACACCCATATCCCGGTCGAGCGGACCAGCCCGTACCCGGCCGGCGGCGACCTGCCGCGCGAGTACACCCGTACCTTCGACCCGTTCGTCGCGCTCGCGCAGGCCGCGGCCGTGACGGAGCGGCTGGGGCTCGGCACCGGCATCACCCTGGTCGTACAGCACGATCCGATCGACCTCGCCAAGCAGATCGCGACCCTGGACCATCTCTCCGGCGGGCGCTTCACGCTCGGCGTGGGCTTCGGCTGGAACAAGGAGGAGGCCGCGGACCACGGCGTCGAATGGACCTCGCGCCGTGAGCTGACCCGCGACCGGATCGGGCTGATGCGCGCGCTGTGGGCGGCGGAACCGACGGCGTACGAAGGGGAGTTCGGGTCCGTACGGGCGAGCCACGCGTATCCGAAGCCGGTACAGGGCGCCGCACCCCGTACCCTGATCGGCGGCGCGGCCGGCCCGAAGCTCTTCGCGCAGATCGCCCAGTACGCCGACGGCTGGCTGCCGATCGGCGGCGCGGGCCTCGCGGAGACGGTGCCGGTACTCCGCACGGTCTGGGAAAAGGCGGGCCGGGACCCGGAGAGCCTCCAGATCGTGCCGTACTCGGTACGCCCGACCCCGGGGAAGATGGCGTACTACGAGGAGTTGGGCATCGAGGAGGTCGTCCTCCAACTCCCCCCGGCGGACGAGCCGGAGGTCCTGCGAGCGCTGGACGAGTACGCGCAGTATCTCTGACGGGCGGGACGGAGGCGGGCGCCGTGGGCCGTGGGCCCGCCTCGGGGACCGTGGCGCTGTACCCCGGCGCCGAAGCCGGGATCAGCCCGGAGTCTCGAAGACTTCGATCCGGCACCGCCCGGCGCCGCTGCGCTCGATCCTGGCGTCGCTTGTGATCAACGGAACTCCCAGAGTCTCGGCGAGGGCGACGTATTGGGCGTCATATGCAGACTGATTCGCCGACAGTTTTTTGACTCGCTCCCAGAGGATCAAGGTTTCGTGCCGGTCGATCGGCAGATCCCGGAAAGTCGCCATGGCCTTGCGGAGCGGTCTTTCGCCGAGCTTGGGCTCCCCTCCACGCCGACCGCGGGCCAGGCCGAGCAGGGTGGACATGACTTCGTAGTCGATCAGGTGGGGCGCGGCGAGCCGGTCCTCCCCGGCGACGCGTTTGCGCACGTGATGCCCGGTGGGACCGTCGTCGGTCAGGAAGAAGACGAGCGCGGAACAGTCAATAACGATCACCGGGCGATCACCGGGCCGCTCTTGCGTCGTCAATCGCGGCCCGTACGTCCGTGACGGTCAGCGTCGTACTCGCCTCTGCTTCGGCGCGTGCGGAGACTTCGGCGAGCGTGGGAGTGGTGGCCGCGCCGACGAGAAGGTCCAGCGTGTAGGCCTGGAGGGATTTTCCGGCTTCGGTGGCACGGGCTTTCAGTATGGCGAGGGCGCTTTCCGGAACGTCCCGGATGGTAAGAGCAGTCATGACTGCAACGTAGCATCCCTGCATGCAAAATGCATGCGGTGGTGCTCGGGCCTGACCTGGGCAACCGACGCGGACGCTGCTCCCGAGCGTGCCCGTGAGCTGTGTCTCCGGTTCGGGGCGCGCCCTCGTGAGACCGGGGCTCGAACGTATCCTCAAAGGATGACGACGCGCGCGCCGCAGGATCCTGGGAGCGGACAGCCCATCGGGCGATCCGCCGAAGACGCCACCCGCCAGCACGACGACGCACGCCCCGCCCCACGCCCCACCGCCAACGCCATGCGCCGGGCGCTCAAGCGGGCGCGGGACGGGGTCGCGCTCGACGCCGGCGAGGCCGCCGTGCTGCTTCAGGCGCGGGGGGACGATCTCACCGATCTCGCCGCCTCCGCGGCGCGCGTGCGGGACGCGGGGCTCGTGGCGGCCGGGCGGCCCGGGGTCATCACGTACTCCCGCAAGGTCTTCATCCCGCTGACCCGGCTGTGCCGCGACAAGTGCCACTACTGCACCTTCGTGACCGTGCCCGGCAAGCTGCGCCGGGCCGGCCACGGCATGTTCCTGTCGCCGGACGAGGTGCTGGAGATCGCCCGCAGGGGGGCCGAACTGGGCTGCAAGGAAGCCCTGTTCACACTCGGCGACAAGCCCGAGGACCGCTGGCCCGAGGCCCGCGAGTGGCTGGCGGCCGAAGGGTACGACGACACCCTCGCGTACGTCAGGGCCATGGCGATCCGGGTGCTGGAGGAGACCGGCCTGCTGCCGCACCTCAACCCCGGCGTGCTCTCCTGGACCGACTTTCAGCGGCTCAAGCCGGTCGCGCCCAGCATGGGCATGATGCTGGAGACCACCGCGACCCGCCTCTGGTCCGAGCCCGGCGGCCCGCACCACGGCTCGCCGGACAAGGAGCCCGCCGTACGGCTGCGGGTGCTGGAGGACGCGGGCCGCTCCAACGTCCCGTTCACCAGCGGGATCCTGATCGGGATCGGGGAGTCGTACGAGGAGCGCGCCGACTCCCTCTTCGAACTCCGGCGCGTCCAGCGGGCCTACCACGGCATCCAGGAAGTCATCGTGCAGAACTTCCGCGCCAAGCCGGACACGGCGATGCGCGGGATGCCCGACGCCGAACTGGAGGAGCTGGCCGCGGCCATCGCCGTGGCCCGCCACATCCTCGGCCCCTCCGCGCGGATCCAGGCGCCGCCCAATCTCGTGGACGCCGAATACGCGCTGCTGATCGGCGCGGGCATCGACGACTGGGGCGGGGTCTCACCGCTGACCCCCGACCATGTCAACCCCGAACGCCCCTGGCCGCACATCGACGAACTCGCCGCGAAGACCGCGGAGTCCGGCTTCGAGCTGCGCGAACGGCTCACGATCTACCCGGAGTTCGTCCGGCGCGGCGAGCCCTGGCTCGACCCCCGGCTGCTGCCGCACGTACGGGCGCTGGCGGACCCGGAGACCGGCCTCGCCCGCGAGGTGAACCCGGCCGGGCTGCCCTGGCAGGAGCCGGACGAGGGGTTCACCACCTCCGGCCGGACCGATCTGCACCGCACCATCGACACCGAGGGCCGCACCACCGACCGCCGCGACGACTTCGACGAGGTGTACGGCGATTGGGAGGCGCTGCGGGAGGCGGCGGCGCCGGGCATGGTGCCGTCCCGTATCGACACGGACGTACGGACGGCCCTCGCACGGGCCGCCGACGACCCGGCGAAGCTCACCGACGCCGAGGCGCTCGCGCTGCTCCACGCGGAGGGGCCCGCGCTGGACGCGCTGACCCGGATCGCGGACGAGCTGCGCCGCGACGTGGCCGGCGACGACGTCACGTACATCGTCACGCGCAACATCAACTTCACCAATGTCTGCTACACCGGCTGCCGCTTCTGCGCCTTCGCCCAGCGCCGTACGGACGCCGACGCGTACACCCTCTCCATCGACCAGGTCGCCGACCGGGCGCAGCAGGCGTGGGAGGTGGGCGCGGTCGAGGTCTGCATGCAGGGCGGTATCCACCCGGACCTGCCCGGTACGGCGTACTTCGACATCGCCCGCGCCGTGAAGAAGCGCGTCCCGGGCATGCACATCCACGCCTTCTCCCCGATGGAGATCGTCAACGGCGCCTCGCGCACCGGTCTGTCGGTCCGCGAGTGGCTGACGGCCGCCAAGGAGGCGGGGCTCGACTCGATCCCGGGCACCGCCGCGGAGATCCTCGACGACGAGGTCCGCTGGATCCTCACCAAGGGCAAGCTCCCGGCCACGACCTGGATCGAGGTCGTCAAGACGGCCCATGAGCTGGGGATCCGCTCCAGCTCCACGATGATGTACGGGCATGTCGACCAGCCCCGCCACTGGCTCGGCCACTTCCGTACGCTGGCCCGGATCCAGCAGGAGACGGGCGGCTTCACCGAGTTCGTCACGCTCCCCTTCATCCACACCAACGCCCCGGTCTATCTGGCCGGTATCGCCCGCCCGGGGCCGACGGACCGCGACAACCGCGCGGTGACGGCCATGGCGCGCCTCCTCCTCCACCCCCACATCACCAATATCCAGACGAGCTGGGTGAAACTGGGCGCGGAAGGCGCGGCGGAAATGCTCCGCTCCGGCGCCAACGACCTGGGCGGCACCCTGATGGAGGAGACCATCTCCCGTATGGCGGGCTCCGGTTACGGCTCGTACCGCTCGGTCAAGGACCTGGTGGCCATCGCCGAAGCGGCGGGCCGCCCGGCGAAGCCGCGTACGACGCTGTACGGCGAGGTCCCGGAGGAGCGCGTCAGAGCGGCGACGGCCTCGGACGGCCATCTGCCGGAACTGCTGCCGCTGCTCGGCGCGGGGGAGTGAGGTCCGGCGTGGGTGGCGCGGCGCGGCCGTCCATGCAGGAGCGGATCCGGCGTCGGCGGCGGGGCGGGTTCGTCGGGCGGCGGGAGGAACTGGGGCTGTTCCGGGGGAACTTCGACATTCCGCCGGACGACGACCGGCACCGGTTCGTGTTCCATGTCCGGGGGAACGCCGGGGTCGGCAAGACCTCGCTGATGCGGGAGCTGGAGGAGGCCGCGCGGGAGCGGGGGGCGCTGACCGCGTATACCGATGAGGCCGTGGCCGGGGTGCCGGAGGTGATGGCCGCGGTCAGCGAGCAGTTCGGGCGGCAGGGCCGGCCGCTGAAGGCGCTGGACCGGGCGCTCGCGACGTACCGGCAGCGGCAGTTCGAGGCGGAGTCGGCCGCGGTGCAGGCGGGACTGTCGGCCGGACCGCAGGTAGGACTGTCGGCCGGGCCGTCGGTTGGACTCCAGGCCGGAGCACAGCCGGGACCGTCGGCCGGCCTCCAGGCCGGGGCGGGGGCTGGGGCGGACGGGCCGTCGGCCGGTTCGCGGGCCCTCGCCACGGCCGGTCTCGCCGGGCTCGGGATGGTGCCGGGTATCGGCGCGTTCGCCGCGATGGCCGATCCGGGGCAAGTGGCGGAGGGAGCCGACCGGTTACGGGCGGCGCTCAGCGCTCGGCTGCGCAGCCAGGAGGACGTACGGCTGGTGCTGTCGCCGCTCCAGGTACTCACGCCCGTACTGGTTTCGGAGATACGGCGAGCGGGCGCCGAAGTGCCCTGGATCGCGCTCTTCTTCGACACGTACGAACGCACCGCGCCGTTTCTCGACGAGTGGCTGCGCGATCTGATCACCACCGAGCGGTACGGCGCGCTGCCCGACCATGTCGTCATCACCCTCGCCGGACAGCGCGGGCTGGACCCCGGCCACTGGGGCGACTACGCGGACGTGGTCACGGATCTGCCTCTCGGACCCTTCACCGAGAGCGAGGCGCGACGGCTGCTCGCCGACAAGGGCGTCGTCGACGAGCCGGTCGTACGGGAAGTGCTCCGGCTCTCGGGGCGGCTGCCGGTGCTGGTCTCCACCCTCGCCGCCGGCCGGCCCGACGGCCCCGGCGATCTGGACGATCCCAGCGCGACGGCCGTGGAGCGCTTCCTCAAATGGGAGCGCGACCCGGCGCGCCGGGCGGTGGCGCTCGCGTGCGCACTGCCGCGCGGGCTGAACGAGGACATCCTGCGGTGGGCGGTCGGCGGGCGTTCGGCGGGTGTGGGGGCGGGTTCGGATTCGGGCGCGGGTGTGGACACGGGAGCCGGTTCGGGCGCGGGTGCGAGTTCGGGGGCGGATACGGAGGGGACTGCCGGGAGGAGCGACGGGCAGGGGACCACCGGGACCGCTGGGCTCGCCGGGGCTGCCGGGTTCGCCGGGACCGTCGGGCTCGCCGCGATCGTCGGCGAGGAGGAGGCGGCCGGGCTCTTCGGCTGGCTGTGCACCCTGCCGTTCGTCAGCGGTCGGTCCGGCGGCCGGGCGCGGTACCACGATGTCGTACGCGACCCGATGCTGCGGCTGCAACGGACCGCCTCCCCGCGCAGGTGGACGGAGGCCCACACCCGGCTGGCCGAGGCGTTCGCGCGCGAACGCGCGGCGGCCGAGGACGGACTGGAGCCGCACCTGGGCATCGGCGCCGACCAGCGCTGGGCCGAGGAGAGCTGGCGCGGGCCGCGCCTTGAGGAGTCGTACCACCTGCTCTGCGCCCGGCCGCGCGCCGCCCTGCCCGCTGTGCTGCGCGACGGCATCGCGGCCTGCCGGCTGGGCCCGGTGGCGGCACGCCGCTGGGCGCGGACGCTCGCGGACGCGGGCCGGGACAGCGGTTCCGAACAGCTCGGCGCCTGGGGCGCGGAGTGCCTCGGGGCGCTCGGGGACGAACGGCGGTACGCCATAGACGTACTTGGGCTGCTGCTCGTCCGCCCCGAACTGACCGAGGCCGACCGGACCGCCGCGTACACCGCGCGTGGCTGGAACCACTTCCGGGCCGACGCGCACGAGGAGGCCCTCGCCGACTACGGCCGGGCGGTCGCGCTCGACCCCGCGCATGTGCCCGCGTACCACGGCCGCGCGCTCACACTCCGGGCGCTGGACGACTTCACCGGGGCGCTGGCCGATCTGGACCGCGCGGAGGAGCTGGCGCCCGGGACGGCGTGGGTGCCGCGCGAGCGCGGGGAGACGTACCGCAGGGCGGGCCGGTACGAAGAGGCCGTCGCCGAACTGGACCGCGCTCACGCCCGCGATCCACACGACCCGGTGATCCTGGGCAGCCGGGGACAGGTCAAGTTCCAGCAGGGCGAGGAGCGGGAGGCCCTCCAGGACCTGGACCGGGCCATCGAGCTGTGGAGCGACTACACCTGGGCGCTGCGCCGACGGGCACATGTCCGCGGCCGGCTGGGCGACACCGCCGGAGCGCTGGCCGATCTGGGCAGGGCCGAGCGGCTGGACCCGGAACTGGCGCAGGTGCCGGGGCAGCGGGGGGAGGTGTACCGGTGGGCGGGCCGGTACGAGGAGGCGGTGACCGAGTTCACCCGTGCCCTGGCCCTCGACCCGTCGTACACCTGGGCCCTGGGCAGCCGCGCCATGGCACTGAAGTCCCTGGGCAGAACCCCGGAGGCCCTGGCCGACCTGAACCGCGCACTGGAACTGAGACCGGCCTACGACTGGGCACGCGCCAGGAGGGACGAACTGCTGGCGGAGCAGGACGCGAGCGCCGGGCCCGATGACGACCCGGGCGCCACCGCCCCCGGTCGTGCCGACGCGTAGCCACACCGGCGCCGGACCGCAACCGGCACCGCCTCCCCGGAAAGGCCCCGACCGGAAGACTGCCCTCCGGCAGGGTCATGAGCGACCACGCCCGCTGGGCCGTACCAGCGGCACCGAAAGCGACGCCCAGACCACTTTCCCCGGCCCAACCCGCCCGGCCACGCCCCACGCGTCCGCCAGCGCGCCGACCAGCAGCAGCCCCCGCCCGTCCGGCGCGTCCGTATCCGGCGTTCGCGGCTGCGGCCGGTCCGGCGAACCGTCGTGCACCTCGATGCGGAGAGCGCCCGAGCTGCGGAAGTAGCTGACTCCGCACCTTGCCCGCCTGGTCGGGCACGACAGCCCACTTCTTCACCTGCGCCGACGCGGTGACGGAGGCATGTTCGGCCGATTCGCCGATCATGCGGAGGAGTTGTGGGTCAACGGCGTGCCCGCCATGTAGTTTGCCGGCACGTCAAAGATGACAAAGCGTCTCGCAGTGCCGGGTTGAGGTGCGGAACGCCTAGATGTCGTGTGGCCGGATGGCGCCGTTCGGCGGGTGTCCCGTCCGTGACGTGAAGAACCCGGGCAGCGGTCGGCGGCCGGGCCGGGGTACGTAGCCGTATCAGGTCCGCCTCGTCGGGACGGCCCGGCGGAGAAACGGTCGGACAGGGCGACCACCCGAGGCGGCTGGCCGGGCGGGCGGAGGTGGCGGGCCGGGGCCGGCGGGCGAGGTGGCGGGCCGGGGTCGGGGCCGCGGGTTCATACCGGCCATGATCCTTCGTACACCCTCAACTCCCTGTTCCCGTTCCACTACAGTGCTGCGCATCTGCGGAGTCGCTGCGAGGCTCATGGGGAGGGAGGGCTCGTGAGCACACCGTCCGGGGCCGTCTGGGGCCGTGCCGAGCAACAGGACTTCCGCAGCAGAGTCCGGGGCTGTCTGCTGGGCGGGGCCATCGGGGACGCGCTCGGGGCGGGGGTCTCGGGGCTCAGCCTGGAGGAGATCAGGGCCGCGCACGGCCCGGAGGCCGTCACCGACTTCGTTCCCGCGTACGGCCGTCGCGGCGCCGTTTCCTCCGCCACACAGCTCACCCTCTTCACCGTCGACGGCCTGATCCGCGCCCAGGTCCGCAGGGACACCGGCGCCTGGCATCCGCCGACCGATGTGCACCGGGCCCATCTGCGGTGGGCGGCGACCCAGCGCGACTGGGGGCCCGATCTGCGCCGCAAGGACAACGGCTGGCTCGCTCAGGAGGAGTGGCTGTACGCGCGCCGCGACCCGGCCCGGTCGTGTCTCATGGGCTTCGGCGACGACATCATGGGCACGCTCGACAAGCCCAAGAACCCCACCGCGCGGGACGCGGGCGCGGTCGTGCGGTCCGCGCCGTTCGGGCTGCTGGTCGGCTGGGAGCCGCAGCTCGTCTGCCAGCTCGCCGTGGAGTGTGCCGCTCAGACGCACGGGCACCCGAGTGCGTATCTCGCGGCGGGCGCCTACGCGGTGATCGTGCACGCGCTGGCCCGCGCGGAGAGTCTCGACGCGGGCGTACAGCGCGCTCTCGCCCTGCTCGCCGCGCGCCCCGGGCACCAGCCCGTGACGGAGGCACTTCAACAGGCGCTCGGCGCGGTACGGCAGGGGATCCCGGGCCCCGGGCGGATCGCCGCGCTCGGCGGCGAGGGCCACGCGGCCGAGGAGGCGCTGGCCGTCTCCGTCTACTGCGCGCTGGTGAGCGAGGACATCCGTCACGGCCTGCGGCTCGCCGTCAATCACGACGGTCCCTCGGGCACCACCGCCGCTCTCTGCGGTGCCCTGCTCGGCGCGCACCACGGCGAGACGGCGCTGCCGCCGGCCTGGCTGGCCGAAGTGGAGGGCCGGCCCACGCTCCTCGAAATCGCCGACGACTTCGCGATGGAGATGACCCAGGGGCCCGCACTGCACAGCCCGGCGGTCGCGGCCTCGGGCTGGCTGACCCGCTACCCGCGCGGTTGACGGATCCGGGCGCGCACACCTGCCCGCCCGCCATCGGCCGCAGTTCCGCGTTCCGCTCCGGTCCCGTGCCCGGAGAGCGACGCGGCGCGGACGAGTCACGAGGCCGCACGCGGTGCGCCGGCCAGGCGGTCCCGGCCAGGCGGTCCCGGGCAGGTGATCCCGGGCAGGTGGTCCCGGCCAGGCGGTGCCGGACCGCGCGGCCGGACTCGGCTGTCCTCGGTGGGTGCGGGTGCCTGTTCACGGTGGATGCGGCTGCCCGCGCTGAGTACGGCCCCATGGCGGCCCACCCGCAGGCCAGTGCAGGCTGGCGGGATGACGCACACCGACGACCGGGCGACCGCGCAGGCCTGGGCCGCCCTTGGCGGTCCCGCCGGACTGCTGGAGAGGGTGTCGTACGAGGGGGCGAGCGGCGTGTTGCCCGCACGTCTGCCGGTACGGGAGCTGGCGCGGGCCACCGTGGGCGTGTGCTCGCTGGCGGCCGCGGAACTGCTGGCGGTCCGGGGCACCGGACCCGTACCGGCGGTCCGGGTGCACGAGGGCGCGGTGGCCACGGCGTTCGTCAGCGAGCGGCATCTGCGTGTCGACGGCCGGACGCCGGTGTCCTTCGCACCACTGTCCGGCTTCTGGCGTGCGGCGGACGGCTGGGTACGGACCCATGCCAACTACCCGCACCACCGTGCCCGGTTGCTGGACGCGCTCGGCATCCCCGACACCGGCGACGACCGGGCGTCGGCCGAGCTGTTGTCGGACGAGCTGGCCACCCGCTCGGCACAGTCCGTACAGGAGACCGTCTACGCGGCGGGCGGCCTGGCCGTGGCCGTGACCCCGCCCGGGGCCACCATCCCCCTGGTCGAGACACGGCTCGTCGGGCAGAGAGGGTCACGGGCGCTGCCGACGGGATCACTGCCCGCTTCGCCGCTGCCTGCCAGTGGTGTGAGGGTCCTGGACCTGACCCGGGTCATCGCCGGCCCGGTCGCGACGCGCACACTCGGCCTGCTCGGCGCCGATGTCCTGCGCGTGGACCCGCCCTGGCTTCCGGAGGACGCGGACAGCCACGCCGACACCGGCTTCGGGAAGCGCTCCACGCTGCTGGATCTCTCCGCTCCCGGAGACCGGGGCGTCTTCGAAGATCTCCTGGACTCGGCCGATGTCGTGCTCATGGGCTACCGGCCCGGCGCGCTGGACCGGTACGGACTGGCCCCCGACGCGCTGCTGGAGCGGCGGCCCGGTCTGATCGTCGGCCAACTGTGCGCCTGGGGTTGGTCGGGACCGTGGGCTTCACGGCGCGGCTTCGACAGCCTCGTCCAGGCCGGGAGCGGTATCGCCGTGGCCGAGGCTTCCGCCGACGGCACCCCGGGAGCGCTGCCCGCGCAGGCACTGGATCACGGAACCGGCTACCTCCTCGCGGCCGCCGTCCTGCGCGCGCTGACCGACCGGCAGGCGACCGGCGTCGGGAGGTGTCTACGGCTGTCGCTCGCGGGCACCGCGTCCTGGCTGCTGCATGACATCCTTCCGGCACCGATCGAAGGCGAGGCTTACGCGCCACGGCCCTGGCGGGCCAGGTGCGTGTCGCCCTACGGCGTGCTCGACCACGCGCTTCCCCCGGTGCGCTACGACGGAGCACCCCGGAACTGGGACCGTCCGCCCACCGAGTGGGGCAGCGACCGGCCGGTCTGGACCTGACCGCGTACGGGACAGCGACAGGCCACGTCCGACAGCGGACCACAGCGGTACGGGCACACACCCGGAACCCAGCACCCAACACCCGGCACCGAGCACCCGGCAGCACCCGGCACAGGCGCTGCGCCAACCCGCCGTAGCGCACACAGCCGTACGGGCACACAGCCGTACGGGCGCACAGGCCGGCACCGCACCCGTACGCCCGTACAACCACCCCGCGGCGGACCCGAGCTGACCCGTACCGCCGCGGTTCCTCAGCCGTCCGAGCCCTTCCCGCCCGGCAGCTTCGTGTCCGTACCGTCCCCCTGGGCCGGCACCCGCGCCGCCGCGCCCGCCGTCAGGCCGGGACCGCCCTCGTCCGCATCCTCGTTGATCTGCGCCAGCAGCGCATCGCGGTCCTCCGAGGGCTCCGGCTTCACGTAGCCGATCACGATGTACAGCACCAGCGAGACCGCGAGCGGGATCGAGACCTGGTACTGGAGCGGGACTCCGCCCTCGACACTCCAGTTGATCGGGTAGTTGACCAGCCAGAACGCCAGCAGACCCAGGGCCCAGCTCGTCAGCGCCGCCGTCGGGCCCGACCTGCGGAACGGCCTGAGCAGGCCGAGCATGAACGGGATCGCGATCGGGCCCATCAGACCGGCCACCCACTTGATGACGACCGTGATGATGTCCTTGAACGTCGGCGAGTTGACCTGGGTGGCGACCGCCATCGACAGCGCCAGGAACGCGATCGTCGACAGCCGGGCCGCCAGCAGCCCCGCCCGCTCCGACCAGCCGCGCGCCGCCTTGGACAGGGTCGGCGCGATGTCCCGGGTGAAGACCGCGGCGATGGCGTTGGCGTCCGACGAGCACATCGCCATGGTGTGCGAGAAGAAACCGACGATGACCAGGCCCAGCAGACCGTGCGGCAGGAGCTGTTCGGTCATCAGGGCGTACGAGTCGGACGCGTCCGGCTTCTGCGCCTCGACCAGCAGCGGCGCGCACCACATCGGGAAGAACAGGACCAGCGGCCACACCAGCCAGAGCACCGCGGAGAGCCGGGCCGAGCGGGTGGCCTCACGGGCGCTGGCGGTGGCCATGTAGCGCTGCGCCTGGTTCCACATGCCGCCGTTGTACTCGAAGGTCTTGATGAAGAGGAACGCGAGCAGGAAGGTGACGGTGTACGGTCCCGCCGTCGGGTCGGCATGGCCCTCGGGCAGCTTGTCCCAGACCGTCCACAGCGCGCTGAAGCCGCCCAGTTCGCCCATGACGGCGACGAGCATCGCGATCCCGGCGAAGAGCTGGATGATGAACTGGCCCAGCTCGGTGAGGGCGTCGGCCCACAGCCCGCCGACCGTGCAGTAGATGCCGGTGATGACACCGGTGATGAGGATGCCCTGGTTGAGGGAGATCCCGGTGAAGACGGAGAGCAGGGTGGCGATGGCGGCCCACTTGGCGCCCACGTCCACGATCTTCAGCAGCAGCCCGGACCAGGCGAGGGCCTGCTGGGTCTTCAGGTCGTACCGGTTCTTCAAGTACTCCAGCGGGGACGCGACATGGAGCCGGGAGCGCAGCCGGTTGAGCCGGGGCGCGAAGAGCTTCGCGCCGATCCCGATGCCGATGGCGATCGGCAGCGACCAGGTCACGAACGAGGTGATGCCGAAGGTGTACGCGATGCCCGCGTACCCCGTGAACATCACCGCGCTGTAGCCGGACATGTGGTGCGAGATGCCCGACAGCCACCAGGGCATTTTGCCGCCGGCGGTGAAGAAGTCGCTGACATTGTCCACGCGCTTGTGCGACCAGAGGCCGATCGCGACCATCACACCGAAGTATGCGATGAGCACGATCCAGTCGAGGCTGTTCATGTGCCCCCTCCAGGGGTCCGCCTTGTGAACGATCGGTGCTCTTCGTCAGTGCGTCCGGTCAGCGGTGCCCCCGTGCGGGAGCGGGGACTTCGGGGATTGAACCGCCTGGCGCGGCAGGTGGTCAAGAGTCCTTCCGGTCATAAGTGTGAACTCGGATCAGAAAGCAGAACGATTTTACGTGTTCTTGACCTTCGGGGGCGTTGTCGTGAACGTGACGGCGACCACACGATGAGCGAGCACTTCGTCAGGAGTCCGTGTACACGCGTGAATCCGTGTCACGCGTAAAACAGAAGCGACCGCACGGGATGCGGGTCCCTTGCGGTCGGGAGAGGCGGTGGGCGGTCGGTCCGCGTGCCGGAGGTGTCCGGGATGGCCGAGCCCCGGGTGTCCGGGCATGGCCGAGCCCCCTCGGCCAGGACGGCGGACCGGTCGAGAGGGCTCTATCAGTGGTGCGGAGGCAGGGCGTTGAGCGACCTCAGCCGAGGTCGAAGGCGCCCTTGTTCATTTCCTGTACGAAGGCATTCCATGACGTGGGGACGAAGGAGACCGAGGGGCCCTCGGGCGCCTTCGAGTCCCGGACGGCAATGGACTGGACGACGGGGGACCTGACTTCTACGCACGCGCCGTTTCCGCCGGAGTACGAGGACTTGGTCCACGTGTCCGTAGCGCCCTGAAGGATTGCCATGTTCGCTCCGGTTCACCGAGTGGTGGGACATCGCGCCAACGTCTTGCTGGCATGATCGACGCTACTCGCCTCACTCGATGGGCGGGACAGCCATTCACTCGTCCTGATGGCATCTCCCGCTGGATCCTTACGTGCCACGGCGGTTGAGGTGTACGGTGCCCTCTCCTCGGGCGCGGCCGGCTCAACGGCGCCTGGGCGCTGCCACGATGGTGCCTCGGCGATGTGCCGGCGGTGCGTCGGTGACGGCTCAGCGGTGGCTCAGGGGCGGCTCGGCGGTCGCGCAGTGGTCGCTCAGCGGGCGTATTCCTTTGCGATATTCGCGATGAACTGCCGGGTCTGGTCGACATTCAGGGCCTGGGCGCGAAGATGCTCGTACATCACGCTGTACCGCTGCACGTCATTCGCCTTCTCCAGATAGAGATCGCTGGTCACTCCCTCGATATAGACCACGCTGGAGTCCGCGGTGTCCGGGAATTCGAGAATCGCGTAGTGCCCGCTGATCCCGGGGTGCGCGCCCATGTCGAACGGCAGTACCTGCACGGTCACATGGGGAAGCTGCGACTGCTCGACGAGATACTCCAGTTGCTCCCGCATGAGCTGCCGCCCGCCGACGGCCCGGCGCAGCGCGGACTCGTCGACCACGGCCCAGAGGCGGAGCGGGTTCTCGGGGGAGTTGATCCGGTCCTGGCGTCTGATCCGTACCCCCACGCGCTTCTCGACATCGGGCGCTGCGGACTCCGGCAGCGCGCCGTTGATCAGCGCCTCCGCGTAGGCACGGGTCTGGAGCAGTCCGGGGACCACTTGCGGTTCGAAGACGCGGAGCGAGGCGGCGTCCGTCTCCAGGCCGATGTAGACGCTGTACGGGATGTCGCCGAAGGCGTGCCACCAGCCCTGCTGACGGGAGTCCTTGGCCATTTGCATCAGCGAGTCGACGATGCGGTGGTCCTCGACCTCGTACACCCCGCAGAGGTCGCGGACATCGCGCTGGCTGATGGAACGGCGGCCGTTCTCCAGACGGCTGATCTTCGACTGGGAGACCAGCAGGCGCTCCGCGACCTCCTCGGCCGTCATGCCCTTGATCTCCCGGAGCCGGCGCAACTCCTGGCCCAATCGCCGTCGCCTGACGGTGGGGTTGACGCTGGACGCCACGGAAACTGCACCTCCGACTGGGTAGCCGTACGTATCTACTGCTCAGCAGACTGCCACCAAAGGTCTCAACTGCGCTGGAAAATGGCGACAGTGGCGACGGACTCCGGTGCGCCGGTGTGCGCTCCCCGCCGCGAGCGGGACGCACCGGGTCCCGGGCGGGGCCAGGGCGGGACTGTCACGGACCTGTCACAGACCCGTCATGGGGCCGCTACGGGACGGCTACGGGCGCGCTACAAGCGGGAGGGGGTACGGGGGCGGGGCGCGGGGCCGGGGGGCCGGACGGCGGCGCTCAGCGGGCCTCGGCGCGCGCTGTGGGGGCCGGTGCGCGCGGCGGTGTCCGGTGCGGTCCGCACGTACCCCCATGCGGGATCGCCGACGGGGATCACCGAGTGAGATCGCCGCGTGGGACCGCTCGTAGGGTCCGGGCCGGGGCGGGTCCGGGCCGGGGCGGGTCCGGGGCGGCGCCGGAACGCGGCGCGCGGGGCAGCCCGTTGGGAACAGGCTGCCCCGCGCGTCTCTTGCGGCTCCCGAACCGGCTCTGGGGACGTCGGTGCGACGTTGCGGCGGCGGTGCTTCTTCAGTTGTGCCCGGTCGTACGCGTGCGCCGCCTGTACGGCTCGCACGCCACGTACGCCGTTGCCCCGGCTGCCTCGCGACTGCGCTGCGGCTGCCCCGCGACTGCCTTCAGTGCGCTGCGACGCGAGCCATTTTCCCGCGGTTCGGCTGCGACGGTACGGCCGACGGCCGGCCGCCCGGGGCGCTGGGTGGGGCACCCTGAGCGGGGTTGCGGCGCTGCTGCGCGCCCACGCCGTTCTGGACGTCCATCACGGCGTGCGCCACCAGGCCGCCCATCGGGTCGTGCCTGATCAGGTCCCGGAGCCGGGAGCGCGACGAGCGCCCCTCGTTGCCCGGGTACAGGTGCTTGCCGAGTCCGACCGCGTGGGCCAGTGCGGCGAGCGCCGCGGTCCGCGGGTCCGGTGGTACGCCGGTGCGGATCGCACTGTCCAGCCGGGCCCTGATCTCCCGGCTGATCGCCGTCTCCGTCGCCTGGTAGCGCGTCGTCGGCAGCACCCCGCACATCTGGCCCGCCACGGCATGCACCATGCCGCACCGCTCCAGATGCGAGAGATAGGTCTGGCGCAGCCCCAGCCGGGGCCCGCCAATCCAGTGGACGGCCCGAACCGGGCTGCCGCGCCTGCGCAGCAGTTCCAGCGCGGAGTCCAGAGTCGGATCTCCGGTCGGCCGTGGCATCACCACGGCGATACGATCCCCGTCAGGGGCTATCCGTCCTGCCAGAGCCAGCTCTACTAGCTGTGCTCCGGCCAGGCCGAGGTCGAGCGACTGCGGCTGCGCTGTGGTACCCGTGGCCGGGTCCAGAGCGAGCAGCAGAAGCTCCTCCGGAATTGTTCTGCGGCTCCTGCCCATCCATGCCTCCCCGCGTGGATGAATGACAGGGTGACCCCTCTCACATTGGTCTGTCGAGAGCGCCTGGGTGCTTTGTGCGGGAACCGTTATGTATGTCGTTCTCGTCTAGCCCGGGGAGCGCGGTCCCAGAGCAGGACACTGATGATGGTTCGGACAGCGCGGTACGTCGGCGGTACGTCGGATGAGACATGAAGGAGACACGGTGGCGGGCGAGTCCCCCGGCAAGTCGGAGCAGCGCAAACCGTCGGGGGAGACGGGTGACACGACTCCGGGCGAGTGCGACCCGCGGCTCGCGGTCTTCCGGGATTCGTCCCCGGACCGCCCTTCGTCACCAGTAGCAACCGCAAATCGCACACCCGCGGACCGAACCCTGACCTTGACCCCGGACCGCCCGGGCACGACGGCCCCGGTAAGCCCGGACGGCGGTACGGCGGGACCTCGCGCGAGTGGCTCGGAGCCGCCGGCCGACCAGGGGGACACGGGCCCGGCCGACGCCGGTGCCCCGGACTCCGGCGACCGGGCTCCGGGTATGGCCCGGACGGGTGCGCCGTCGCGGAGCGGGGCCGGGCCTGCGGACGCGACGCAGGTCGGCAAGGCCGCGGGAGGCGGCTCCGCGGCTACGGGTGGGACGCGGACGGGCGGTGCGGAGTCCGACGGCTCTGGTCGCGCGGGCTCGGAGGGTTCGGCCCGGCAGGGGGGTACGAGCGTGGCCCAGGCGGCTGTTCCACCGCGGAGCGGCGAGCAGGCACGTCCCGGGGCGCCTGCGCCCGGTGGCGGCTCCGGTACCGGTACGGCTACGGCTCGCGCTGGTGCTCTGTCGGGTGACGGCGAGGAGAACCGGGGCAGCGTCCCGGCGCCGGGCGAGGCCGCCCGAGGCGGCTCCGCCTCGGCGAAGGCTGTCCGGACCGATGGTCCGGGGTCCGACGGCTCCGGCCGTGGCGCTACCGCGACGCCCTCAAAGTCCGCGTCCGCGGGGCCTGCTGGCGGTCCGTCGCCCAGCGACGAGAACGTACCGGGCGGCTCCGGGCCCGGCGGCTCGCCGGATCCGGCCGGGTCGGCCGGTACGGGCACGGCCCGGGCGGGGGTTCCGTCGGCCGGCGACGCGGCGGGGCGCGGTGTCCCGGCAGCGGGTGGCGCGGTTCACGGCGGCAAGACCGCCGAGGGCGGCTCCGCGGCGACTGTGGTCCTGCGGCCGGGGGAGGCGGGCGCGGGCTCCGTCGGCGGTCCGTCGAGCAGCGACGGGAACGTCCGGGACGGCTCGGGCCGTGACGGCGAGGAGGGCCGGGGCTCTGGCTCCGCACCCGGTGAGGATGCGCCTGGCGACGCCGTGCGCGGTGGTGCCTCGCGCAACGACGAGCAGGAGCGGGGCGGCGCCCCGGCGCCGGACGGCGAGGCCTCCCGGGGCGGCTCCGCCTCCGCGGGTACGGCTCGGGCCGGTGGCGCGGAGTCCGGCGACGCCGCGCGCGGAGGCGATTCGGCGTCCGCAGGTGCGGCCCGGAAGCCGGAGTCACCGGAGGCCGGTGACTCCGCGCGTGGCGACGCCCCGGCGACGGACAAGCCCAGCGGCGAGGCCGCCCAGGGCGGCTCCACCGCGTCCCGGCCGAGCGGCGCCCAGCCCAGTGGTGCCGGCGCAGGCAGTGCCGAGGGCGGACAGGGCGCCCAGGGCGGTCCGGAGGCCCCCGGCTCCACGCACGGGGGCGAGGACGCCCAAGAGGACGGCCAGAAGGACGCCCGAGAGGACGCCCAGGACGGTGCCGCCGACGGCCGCGCCGAGGGCAGCCGCCCCGCGTCCGCCAAGAGCGCGCCCAGCGACGAGCGGCAGGGTCCCGCCTGGGCCCGTGACGGGATCGATCAGCCCACCGCCGTACTCACCACGCGCCCCAAGCCGGACGCACAGCCGCAGATCGATCAGCCGACCACCTCCCTCAGGCTGCCCCGCGACCCCGCGAGCACCTTCGTACCGCTGCGGCCCGAGTCGCCGGTGCCCGACGCCGAGCGGACCCGGCAGCAGCCCATGCCGCCGCTGCCCCCGCTCGATCTGCTCGCCGAGCTGACGAACACCCCGCCGCCGCCCGAGACCCCCGTCCGTACCGTCGTCCGGCGCGTCAAGATCTGGACGCCGCTCGTACTGCTCCTGCTGATCGTCTTCGCCGTCGTACAGGCCGTGCGCCCCCTCCCCGCCCCCCGGCTCGCGCTGTCCGCCGACCCCACGTACACCTTCGAGGGCGGCGAACTCGACCTGCCGTGGCCGAACGAGGGCCAGGGCGGCGTCGTGGTCGAGGGCGTCGGGACCATCGGCATGTACGGCGAGCAGAAGCCCGCGCCCATCGCCAGCGTCGCCAAGACCATGACCGCGTACGTCATCCTCAAGGACCACCCCATCAGCGGCGACCAGGTCGGCCCGCAGATCACCGTCGACAAGCAGGCGGGCGAGGAGTCCAACCGTCCCGACGAGTCGACGGCGCCCATAGAGGAGGGCGAGCAGTTCACCCTGAAGCAGATGCTTCAGCTCCTCATGATCCCGTCGGGCAACAACGCCGCGCGTCTGCTCGCCCGCTGGGACGCCACGACCGAGGAGGCGTTCGTGAAGAAGATGAACGCCGCCGCCAAGGAACTCGGCATGACGGACACGACGTACACCGACCCGAGCGGCCTCCAGGCCACCACCGTGTCCACCGCCGCCGACCAGATCGAACTCGGCAAGGCGGTCATGCAGAACGAGGTGTTCCGCGACATCGTCAACACGCCCCAGATAAAGATCCCGGGCGTCGAGCCGATGATCTACAACAACAACCGGATCCTGCTGGAGCCGGGCGTGAGCGGAATCAAGACCGGTTCCTCCACCCCGGCCGGCGGCAATCTGCTCTGGTCGGCGAACACCGTCGTCGACGGCAAGAACCGCCGGATCATCGGCGCGGTCATGGGCGCTCAGCAGGGCACGACGCTGGACGACAAGCTTCAGCTCTCGATCGACAACAGCCTCAAGGTGATCAAGGCCGCGCAGGAGGGCGTCACCTCGGCCGGGGTCGTCAAGAAGGGCGAGGTCGTCGGGTACGTGGACGACGGCCTCGGCGGCCGGACCCCGGTCGTGGCGACGAAGGAACTCAGGGCGGTCGGCTGGGCCGGGCTCGATGTGAAGCTGAAGCTGGGCGCGGGCGCCGGGCGCGAGGTTCCGCACACGGCGGAGGCGGGCACGGTGATCGGCGAACTGACCATCGGTACGGGTACGGGCAAGGTCTCCACCCCGGTCGCACTCCAGCGGGCCCTGGCGGAACCGGGCTTCGGGGCGAAGCTGACGCGCGTGGGCTGAACCCGCTGGAATCTCGAAACCCACTGGAATACCGACGCCCGGGGAGGGCGGCCCTCATCGGCCCCGCCCCGGGCGTCGTCACGTGCTAGCGTCCCGAAACGGACATCTGCCAGGGTGACCGGACCGAAAGGGTGACCGGACCGACCGGACCGACCGGACGGCACCGGGCGGCACCGACCGGGCAACTGCGGGGCGCGGGGCGGCGTCCTTGCCCACATCGGCCGTGCCGCCGGGCAAGCCGGCCATTGGCGGAGCCTCCGGGAACCGCCGGGAGCCGCCGTACAACGCGGGCAGGTGACCTCCGGGCGGTGAGGGCGGCCTCCGGGCGGTGAGACGGGCGACCGTCGGGCGGTGGACGGACGACCGACCGCCGGGCGGTGAGACGGAAAGACGTGGAGAGCCGCAGTGACCACCACTGAGCCGACGCACGCCGACGGCAGCGAGGGACCGGCCCCCGGGCCGCGAATAGGGCTGCCCGCCCCCGGATCCCCCGCCCCCGGACCCCCCGCCACGCTCCGCGCCCTCATCGAGCGGCACCCCGTCCTCGCCACCACCTTCGTCGCCGCCGTCGTCCACATCGTCTGGTTCTTCTTCTTCGCCAACAGCGGCGGCGACATCGCCGCCCAGGACGCCTGGGCCGAGTTCGTCGGCCGCTATCCCGACTCCGCGTACAACCTCGCCTGGTACGGCGGCATGCACCCCGTCTCGTACAGTGTCGTCTCGCCGTACCTGATGTCCGTCCTCGGCGTGCGTACGACGATGATGGTCGCCGGCACCGTGTCCGCCGCCCTGACCGCGCTGATCCTGGCCCGCGTCCGCGCCGTGCGGAATCCGGTGGCGTGCTCGGTCGCGGGGATCTTCGCGTTCCTCTGCAACGCGCTGTCCGGGCGCGTCACCTTCGGCCTCGGCGTGATGTTCGCGCTCGGCGCGGTCGCCGCCGTCTTCTGCTGGCCGCACCGCTGGCGTACGAAACGCTGGGCCAAGGCCGTCGCCGCCGCCCCGCTCGCCGGGCTCGCGACCGCGGCCAGCCCGGTGGCCGGGCTGTTCCTCGGCGTGGTCGCGGCGGCGCTCTTCCTCAACAAGCGGCGCCCCGGCGCGTACGCCCTCGGTCTTGCGCCCGCCGCCGTCGTGGCGCTCTCGGCCTGGCTGTTCCCGTTCTCCGGTACGCAGCCGATGTCCGTGGGGACGGCGTCGCTGCCGTTCCTGTACGCGGTGCTCGTGTTCGTCCTCGTACCGCGCGAGTGGCGTACGGTCAGGGCCGCCGCGGCCGTCTACGGCGTCGGGGTGCTGCTGACGTATGTGATCGACTCGCAGATCGGGTCGAACGTGTCCCGGCTGGCGATGATCATCGCAGGGGTGGTGCTGTGGGCGGCCGTGCCGTACACCGCGCCGCGCACCCGCCGCCGGTACGCCCTCATGATCGCCTTCGTCGGGCTCAATCTCTGGATCGGCTTCAAGGGCGTGGACGACATGGTGCGTACCGCGCCCACGGCGTCCTGGGCCCGCGAGCTGGCGCCGCTGGTCAACCAGTTGCAGCAGGCCGGCGCGGAGAAGGGACGGGTCGAGGTGGTCCCCGCCAGCAGCCACCGCGAGGCATCGGCGCTCGCCCCGTACGTCAATCTCGCCCGCGGCTGGAACCGGCAGGCCGACATGGAGCGCAACCCGCTCTTCTACGACGACACCCTCACCGCCGAGAACTACCGCGGCTGGCTCGACCGCTGGGCCGTGCACTTCGTCGTACTCCCCAAGGGCAAGCCGGACTCCGGCGCCGGCCTGGAGGCGGAACTCGTACGGCGCGGACAGCCGTACCTCGAACACCTCTGGGGCGACACCAACTGGCAGCTCTACGCCGTCAAGGACCCCAAGCCGATGGCCGACCCGCCCGCGACGGTGGACCGGGCGGGCGCGGGCGAGCTGACGATCCATGTGAAGTCGGCGGGGCGCGTGCTGATCCGGATCCCGTACTCGCCGTGGCTGGGGCTGGTCGACGGGGACGGTAAGAGTGTCGTACCGCCGCAGGAGACGGCGGCATCGAAGGCGCACGAGGACGGGCCGAAGGTCTACACCAACCCCAACGGCTGTCTGATGAAGGCGGAGGAGACGGTGGAGGGCGACGAGTGGACCCTGCTCCTGGCGCCGAGCCCCGGCGTCTACCGGCTGGCGGCGCCGTACCAGCTACCGCGCGGGACGGGATGCCCGGAGGAACTGCGGTAGGCCCGCTGTGGCCGGGGGACGGGGAGCTGCCTGGGCGGTGGGTACGGGCCTGCTGCGGCGGGGGGCAGCCGGTGTGCGGGCGGGTGGTGCGGTTGGTGTACGGGTCGGTGTGCGGGTGGGTGGCGTGGGCCGGGTGCAGGCGGTGTGCGGGTGGGCGGTGCGGGCCGGTGCCGTCGGCGTGCGGGCGGGTGCAGGCGGTGTGCGGGCGGCCCGGTTGACGCGGTGTCTCATGCGAATCGGCGGCTTCTGCTGCCGGGCGGCCCCGCGATCCCCCATAGTGAGGCGGCATGAGGTGCGAACGGTGCGGGAACGGCCGGGGAGGCCCACTGCCGGGCATGGTCTGCCCCGTGTGCGGGGCTGACAGCCGTACCACTTCTCGTACGGGACCCCGTACACGTACAGGACCCCGTACGCACCGGAGAGCACCCTCGGCGCGCGACTCCCCCTCGCGGGGCCAGGTGCTCGCCGTGGTGGTGCTGACCCTGTGCTGTGTGGGCGCGACGGTCGCGGCGGTGGCCGGTTCGGGCGGCGGGGACCCCGTCGAGGACACCGGACCCCGCGCCGCGCCGACCGGGTTCGGACCCCCGCAACTGCCGGGCCTGGCGGGCGCGGCCGACCCGGGCGAGAGCGCCGATCCGGCGGGCACACCGCCCGACTCCGATGCCGACTCCGGCGCCGACTCCGCCGGTGGCTTCACGGCCTGGGCGGGCCCGGGCTGTACCACCGGCGCGTACGAGGAGCACGGCCGCTTCGAGAACGGCGACGCCGCCTGGTACACCGTCCCCTCCGGGGGCCACCGCGACGCCGCCTGCGACGGCAGCTTCACCGCAGTCCCGATGTCCGGCAGCCCCGACCACGACCGCGGCTCCACCGCGATCTGGTCCTGGAAACTGGGCAAGGAGTACGCGCGCTGCGCCCTCGCCGTCTACGTACCGGACAGCGGCCACGCCCCCGACTCCGCCGGCCATCCCACGGTCTACCGCGTCCTGACCGCCGCCTCACGCACCACCTCACCCGCCGCCTCCCACACCCCCGAACCCACCTTCGGCATCCGCCAGACCACGCACCGCGGCACCCTGGTCGACGTCGGCAGCTATCGGGTCGACGGCGACTCCTTCTCGGTCCAACTCCTCGACCGGGGCCAGGACTGGGGCACCCCGGACCGCTACTCGGCCCACCACGCGGCGGCCCAGATGAAACTCGCCTGCGCCTGAGGCGGGGTGGGGCGGGGGACGAGCCACCCGTTACCCGAGGGAACGGCGGAGGCCCTCGCTTTCAACACCCGCCGCGGGCGGCGGAGCCGGGCGACACGGGCGACTCGGGCAGCAACTCGGGGGAGCGGCTGAGGATCCGCCTGTGGAGCTGGTTCGTCACCGGGCAGATCGCGCGCCCGGGACGACCGCCGCCGTACGCGGCTGACGCCGAAGCACCGCGGCACCGTACGGAGCACGGCCGACGGCGCGCGGAGCCATCGGCCGTGCCGGGTACGGAAGTCGTGCCGGAAGCGGGGCCGGGCACACCCTGGGGGCGTACCGGGTCAGCGGCCGAGCGCCCGGGCGAGCTGACCTTTGTTCATCGACGAACGCCCTTCCACACCGCGCTTCTTGGCCTCGGCGTACAACTGGTCCTTCGTCGGCCCCTGCGCCCCGCTGTGCGACCGCTGCCCGCCGCGCTGCGAAGCGGACTTGGGGTCGCGCATCGAGGTGCTGCTCGCCGTCTTCGCCTCCCCGGACCGCGCCCGCTCCTTGTTGACCGTGCGCGACGCCATTTCCTTCGCCCGGCCCGTGGGCGTACCACTCTTCTCCGCGCCCTCCTTGATGTGCTCGTACTGGCGCTCCCGCTTGGGACTCGAACCTCGCGGCATGTCACTTCTCCTTGACCCTGGCTCCGGCCCCTGGCGGGCCGGGCGCGTTCGACGACGACGGTGGGCGACGATGGGCGCGTACCCGCTGATCCACGGCCCTCACATCGGCCGCCGCGACACGCCCGCCCGTTCCCACTGCACGCCCGGAAGCGGCCCGGCGCGACACGAGGTGCGCCGTACGGGGGACGCGGGACGGCGCCGTACGACGCCGCACGCGAGCCGTGACCGTCGGTCGCGGACCGCCAAGGCCCGCCGGAGAGCGGCCTTTCGACGCCACGAGCCCTCGGCGGCCTCCGCTCTGGATGACTGCTGCCCGTACCAACTCCGGTGCGGTACGGGTGGTTCGGCGCCCGGCACCAGCCCGTGCGATCTCGCTTCACAGCGGTCGCAGGGTTCACAGGATTCACAGGGTCACGGAGTCGCCCGGTGCGAGGACGAGCAGATTGTCGAGGCCGTGGCGGGTGAACGCCTCGCGGAGGTCGTCCGGGCCCTCGGTGAAGTGCTGCCAACCCTCGCTGTGCACCGGGATGACCGTGCGGGCCCCGAGGAGGCGGGCGGCTCGGGCCGCCTGGTCGCTGGTGAGGGTGAGGTAGCCGTCCAGGAGCGGGGTACGGGCCGCGCCCGCGAAGAGTACGGCGATGTCGACCGGCGCGAAGCGCTTCGCGATCCGGGCCACGACGTCGAGCGAGGCGTTGTCGCCGCTGATGTACACCGTCGGGGAGTCGTCGGCGGTCAGGACGAATCCGGTGACCGGTCCCGTGATGTGTTCGGTGTTGTCCGGACCGTGCTGGGCGGGCACCGCGGTGATCCGTACGGGGCGGCCGTCCGGGCGGCCGAGAACCAGATGCTCCCAGGGCGCCAGCCCGGACGCGGTCCCGCCGAGGCGTCCGGCGGCCACGGGTGTGGTGACCGTGACCGGGACATCGGCCAGCAGCGCGCGGCCCCGCCGGTCCAGGTTGTCGGCGTGCTGGTCGTGCGAGAGGAGCACGGCGTCGAGTTCGCCAACGTCCGTGGGGCGGATGGCGGGGCCGGTGGTCTTGACCAGGGTGCGGGTGCCGCTGGCGATCGGCCCGGGAGGGTCGAACGTGGGATCGGTCAGCAGCCGCAGCCCCCCGCTCTCGAAGAGAGCGGTCGGCCCCCCGACAAGCCGCACGACCACGGCCTCCCGAGCCCGTCCGACAGGGTCCGCCGGGGTCCGCCGTGGCGTATCCATGGCCCCATTGTGCGCACGCGCCGATGCGGGACGCCGCCCGGCGGAAGGCGCCGGGGCACGCGCCCCCCCGCATCGGCCGGCCCGTCGGCGGGGCGCCGCCCCCCCGCGTCGGTCGGCCCGTGGGTGGGGCGACCCCTCCGCGTCGGTCGGCCCGCCCCGGGGGCGGCGCCTGGCGTTGGTCGGCCCGTCGGTGGGGCGGCGCCTGCTCCGGCACTGCCCAGCGTGTGCCGGGAGCCCTGGTACCTGCCCGCCGGGGGGCGCCTGGCGTTGGTCGGCCCGTCGGTGGGGCGGCGCCTCCTCCGGCGTTTGCCGGCGCGAGCAGGGAGCCCCAGTACCTGCCCCGCCGCCGAGGCTCAGCGGCGTCGGCCCGTGCCGGGTGCCGCGTGCTGCCGCCGGGGTCACTCCCGTACCCCCGCCAGTTCCACCGCCCTGCGGCGTAGCGCGAGTCCGGCGGGCATGACCGACGAGGCCACCGCCAGGAGTGCGCAGGCAGCCGCGATCGTGCCGAGGGCCGGCCAGGGTATCTCCAGGGACGTCCGCACCGACAAGATGCCCAGGGCACCCCATATGCCCAGCAGATTGAGTCCGGTGACCAGCAGGCCCAGCACTCCGCCCACCGCGACCACCGTCAGTGCCTCGGCGGCGACCACGCGCAGTACCTGCCAGGTGGTGGCGCCGGTCAGACGGAGTACGGCCAGGTCGCGCAGGCGGTCGGAGGTCGCCATGACCATGGTGTTGGCCAGGGAGATACCGGTGTAGAGCAGGGCGATGCCGAGGACCAGCAGGAGGCCGAGCCGGGTCGTGCGGTTGGTCTCGGGGTAAGTGGCCCGTACCCACTGATCCTTGGTGAGGACCCGCCCGACGGCCTGCCCGTCGGCGGGTCTTATCGCCTCGCGCAAACCGGCGGCCACGGCGCTCGCGTCCGCGCCGTCCGCCAAGGCGACATCGACGCGGTCGACGGCCGCGCCCGGGGCGTTGCGTGGGGTGATGTAGACGCCGTTGTTGCCCGTACCGGTGGGCATCACGGCCGCGATCCGCAGCGACTTCCTCGTACCGTCGCCGAGCCAGACGTCCACGCGCTGCCCCACGGAGTGCCTCTCCCATTCCTCGTTGACGATGATCGAGCCGTCGTCGAGGTCGGCGGCGCTTCCGGCGGTGAGCGGCAGCCGGGTGGTGGCGGTGAGCGGGCCGGTGGCGGCGGCTCGGGCATCGGACCTGATGAGCGCGATGCCGTCCTCCAGGGTGTACACGGCGCTGGACGAGGTCGCGGACACCTCGGCGGCACCGGGCACGGCGCGCAGCCTGTTCAGTGTCGCCTCGCCGAACCCCGCGCCGTTCGCCCCGTCCGTCCCACCCGTCCCGTTCGCCGCCGGGACGACCACGAAATCCGCGGCCGTCCGCTCCCGTACCTCCGTCGCCTTCGCCTCGTTCAGTACGGCGGTGGCGCCCAGCAGCGAGCCCGCCAGCGCGACCGTGACCAGGACGGGTGCCGCGACGGCGGCGGTGCGCCGGACACCGGCGGCGGCGTTCTCCCGTACGAGCATGCCGACGGCCCCCGGGAGCCGGGCCGGAAGCCAGGCGATCAGCCGGGTCAGCGGGCGTACCAGGACCGGCGCGAGCAGGGCGACCGCGGTGATCAGCATCATCGGCCGGCTCACATACGTCTTACGGTGCAACAGCTCGCCCGGGTCGGTGACCAGCGCGAGCCCGAGCGTGACGGCCGCGGTCAGCAGCAGTGCCAGCCCGGCCAGCAGCCGCCCGCGGGTCAGCGCGCCGCTGTCCACGGACGCCTCGCGCAACGCCTGGGCGGGGCCGGTCCTCCCCGCCCGCCAGGACGCGGCCGCCGCACCGCACAGCGCGACGAGCAGGCCGGTCCAGAAGGCCAGGTGGTACGGCCAGACGGCGCCGCCGATGGTGAACCAGCGCGGGGCGAGGCCGCCTCGTACCACCTGTTCCGCGAGCAGCGGCGCCGCGTACGCGCCGAGCACGCAGCCGGCGGCCGAGGCGAGGACGCCCACCGCGAGAGCCTCGGCGACGACCATGCGGCGGATCTGCCCCGGAGTCGCCCCCGCGGTACGCAGCAGCCCGAACTCCCGGCGCCGCTGGGCCACCGCGAAGGCGAAGGTGGACGCCACCACGAACACCGACACGAAGCCGGTGACTCCGCCGGCCGTGCCGAACATGGCGTTCATCGCGGTGAGGGCCTCGCTGTCCCGGCCGGGATCGGCGTCGGCGAATCTTCGGGCGTCGCCGGTGAGGACCCGTACGCCCGCGCTGCCGCGCACGGCCTCGCGTACGGCCGCGGCATCGGCGTCCACGACCAACTGGAGGCTGCGCGGGGAGAGTTGGGCGGCACGCCGGTCGGTGAAGAAGACGGCGTTCTCGAAGGGGACGGTGTTCTTGGAGCCGGGCCGGGCATCGGTGCCGGCGACTCGTACGGTTCCGACGACCCGTACGGTGCCGCGGTCGGTCCGTACGCGGGTGCCGGGCGCGGCCCAGTCACCGGTGACGACGACTTCGTCGGCGGTACGGGGTGCGCGTCCCGCGTCAATTTGGTACGGAGCGAACGCGGCGGTGGACCAGGGGTGGCCCACCAACTCGCCGGCCTTTTCGGACCCTTCGGACCCTTCGGGCCGCTCGGCCGGTCCGGCCGGTCCGGCCCGTACGACTCGTACGACTCGTACGGCGAAGGACCGGTCCTCGACGACCGTGCCGAGCCGCTTCAGCTTCGCGACGACCCCGGCGGGCACCGTACGAGGGTGCGCGAGCCGCTGGACCCGGTCGCCGACGGGTGTGGGCACCCGCAACGTGTCCGCACCCCTGACCACAACGGGCGCGGCGGCGAAACGCTCGGGTCCGCGCGCGGGCGCGCTCAGCGAGGACGCCAGGGCCAGCCCCATGACGGCGATCAGCGCCACGCCCAGGGAGAGGGCGACGAAACTGCCCACGAAGGTGACCCAGCGGACGCGCAGGGTACGCAGGGCGGTAGTCAGCACGGCGCCGCCTCCAGCCTCGTCATGCGCGCCGCGATGTCCTCGGCGGAGGCCCCGGTCAACTCACCGTTGACCCGCCCGTCGACCAGGAAGACCACGCGGTCCGCGTACGAGGCGGCGACCGGGTCGTGCGTGACCATGACGATCGTCTGGCCCCCGTCGTCGACCATGCCGCGCAGCAGCCCGAGCACCTCACGGCCGGTCCGCGAGTCGAGGGCACCGGTCGGCTCGTCACCGAACAGGACCGCGGGACGCGTGATCAGCGCACGGGCGAGCGCGACCCGCTGCTGCTGGCCGCCGGACAGTTCCGACGGGCGGTGCTGCGCCCGCTCAGTCAGTCCGACCTGGCCCAGCACCTCGTGTAGCCGGGCTTTCGAGGGGCGGCGGCCGGCGAGCCGCAGGGGCAGCGCCACATTCTGTTCGGCGGTCAGCGACGGCAGCAGATTGAACGCCTGGAAGACAAAGCCCACGCGCTCGCGGCGCAGCAGGGTCAGTCCGGTCTCGCTCAGCTTTGTCAGCTCGGTCCCGCCCACGGTGACCGAGCCCGATGTGGGACGGTCCAGCCCGGCCGCGCACTGCAACAGCGTCGACTTGCCGGAGCCGGAAGGGCCCATGACGGCCGTGAAGGTTCCGCTCGGGAAGGAGAGCGAGACCTGGTCGAGGGCGGTCACGGCCCCGCCGGACGATCCGTACCGCCTTGTCAGGCCACGCAATCGGATGGCGTCGTTCTTCATCTGTCCCCAATCGGCCCCCGCCCATCGGCGTCGGTGCGCGTACTCGTGTCGGTTTCGGTGCTCGTATCGGTGTTGTCGCCTCCACCACGAAACCGTGCGGACGTACCCCGGCGCACTACGGCAGGTACGAGACTTGAGGTAGGGCCAGGCCTACCCCCGGTCCTCCAGTTGGACCGATGGAATGATGAACGGCGGTCCTCCTACCGTGGTCCCCATGCACCCCGCGATCCCCGGGCACTCCGCGCACCCCGCGCACTCCGAGCTCCCTGCGCACTCCGAACTTCGCGTGCACACCGAGCTCCCCGAACTCCCCGCGCACTCCCCGCACCCCCGGAACGTGTGGCAGGCCATGTCCCGGCCCGGCTTCCTGCTGTCGTCGTGGCCGTGGCGCTCGGTGGCGTACCTGGTCAGCGGGGCGGTGACCGGCGCCGCGACCCTGCTGCTGATCGTGATCACGGCGGCGGCCGGCGGGATCCTCGCCCTCGTCCTGGTGGGGCTGCCCCTGCTCGCCGCCACAGCCCTCAGCGGAATCCCGCTGGCGTGGGCGGAGCGGCGCAGGCTGCGCCTGATCGACCTGGACCCGGCGTCCGACCCGCACCGGACACCGGCCGCGCACGGGCTGTGGGGCTGGCTGACGACCCGTCTGCGGGAACGGGCCACCTGGCGCGAACTCGGGTTCACCCTGCTCTTCGCCGGGCTGCTCTGGCCGGTCGACGCCCTCGTGATCGCCGTCGCATTGCTGTCTCCCCTGTCCATGGCCGTCACTCCGCTGCTGATGGCCACGGTCGGCGACGGCCGCGAGGCCAAGGTGCTCAAGCAGTGGACGGTCACCACCTGGCCGGCGGCCTTCGGTGCCGCCGTGCTCGGGCTCGTCCTCATGGGCCTGTGCGCGTACGTTCTCGGCGTTGCCGCGGGTGCGCGGGCCGGACTGACCCGTCTTCTGATCGCCTCGCGCGAGGGGGATCTGGGTGCCAGGGTCATCGAACTGGCCCGTTCCCGGGTCCGGTTGGTCGACGCCTTCGAGGCCGAGCGGCGCCGTATCGAACGCGATCTGCACGACGGAGCGCAGCAGCGGCTGGTGGCGCTGACGATGACCCTCGGCCTGGCCCGGCTCGACGTACCGCCCGGGTCGCTCGCCGACCAGCTCGCCAAGGCCCACGACGAGGCGGGCAGGGCGCTCGCGGAGCTGCGCGAGCTGATCCACGGCATCCACCCCAAAGTGCTCGCCGACTACGGTCTGGAAGCGGCCATCGCCGACGCCGCGGACCGTTCCCCGGTGCCCGTGGACGTCGGCCTCGAACTACCGGGCCGGCTGCCCCGAGCCGTCGAGTCCGCCGCGTACTTCGTGGTCTGCGAGGCGCTCGCCAACACAGCCAGGCACAGCGGTGCGAACCGCGCGGAGGTGACCGGCCGTCACCGCGACGGCCGGCTGTTCCTGGTGGTACGGGACGACGGCCGCGGCGGCGCCGACACCGCGACAGGCAGCGGGCTCACCGGTCTCGCGGACCGGGTGTCGGTCCTGGATGGCAGACTCTCCCTGTCCAGTCCGCCGGGCGGACCAACCGTGCTGCGTGTGGAGTTCCCTTGCGTTCCGAGCGAGCCCCGCGAGCCCAGCAAGTCCCGCGAGCCCAGCAAGTCCCGCGTTCTGAGGGAGCCCCGAGTTCCCAGCGAGCACCGCGAGCAGACCGGTCGCTCCGGGTAGTGCTCGCCGAGGACAGCGTGCTGCTGCGGGAAGGGCTCATCGGCCTGCTGGACCGCTTCGGCCACGAGGTGGTGGCGGCTGTCGGCGACACGGAGGCGCTGGTCGCCATGGCCGGGGCACATGCACCCGACATCGTGGTGACGGACGTACGCATGCCGCCCGGCTTCCAGGACGAGGGGCTGCACGCGGCGGTGCGCCTGCGCGAGCAGCGGCCCACGCTGCCCGTCCTGGTCCTCAGCCAGTACGTACAGCGGACCTACGCCTCCGAACTCCTCGACTCCGGCGACGGATCCGGCGTCGGCTATCTGCTGAAGGACCGGGTGGGCCAGGTCGAGGAGTTCATGGACGCCCTGCACAAGGTGGCCGACGGCGGAACGGTCGTCGACCCCGAAGTCGTACGCCAGCTCCTCCGCCACCGCCGCGACCCCCTGCAACACCTCACGCCACGCGAACGCGAAGTCCTGGCCCTGATCGCGGAGGGCAGATCAAACGGCGCGATCGCCCGCGAACTGGTGGTGTCGGAAGCAGCGGTGGGCAAGCACATCGGAAGCATCTTCACCAAACTGAACCTGCCGCCGACGGACGAGTCCCACCGCAGAGTCCTGGCGGTACTGACGTACCTACGGGACTGACGGCGTACGGCGCAACTCCGGCATTCCGCGAGCGGCACCGCCGTACAGCCTCATGGGGTGAGGACGAGGCGGCCGTTGGCCGTGTGGTTCTCCAGCCGCTCGTGTGCGGATGCGGCGTCCGCCAGCGACAGGATCTCGATCTCGGTGTCGGCCAGTCCGGCGGCGGCGGCTTTCAGCGCTGCCTCGGCCGCGGGCCGGATGGCCTCGGGGTGCGCCGGCAGGTAGGCGCCGGCGTTGAACCCGGCGACAACGATGTTGCGTTGCCAGATCTGATTGCCGTCGATGCGGTGGTTCCAGTCGCCGCTCGCATTGCCGACCAGCAGCAGACGGCCGGACAGGGCGAGCAGGTCCAGGCTCTGGGTGCGGACAGAGCCGCCCACGGGGTCGACGATGACATCGAACTTCTCATCGCCGAGGGCGTCGGGCAACTCGGCGGAGTCGACGATCCTGTCGTACGGCAGCTTGGTGGCCGCCGCCGCGCCCATCCTCTCCGTACGGACCGTACCGACCACCCGTGACGCGCCCAACTGCCGTGCGACGCCGGGGAAGGCGGCCGCGAGCGCGCCCAGTGCGCCATGGACGAGAACGCTCTCACCCGCGGATATCTGGATGGCGCGGGTGAGCGCGACGTGGGCCATGATCGCGTTGGGGACGACGGCGACGGCGAGGGCGGGATCGATGTCGTAGCCCTCCGTCGACACGACCCGCGACTGGTCGCCGACGTACACCGAGGCGTATCCGCCCGTGGCGTCGCCGGAGAGCGTGACCACCTTCTCACCGATGGCGAAGCCGGTGACCCCGTCACCGAGCGCCCGCACGGTGCCCGCGACCTCAAGACCGGGAACGTACGGCGGCTGCGGCAGCCCTTCGCGGCCCTGGAACAGGCCCTGCCGGATGTAGACGTCGATGAGTCCGACGGCGGCGTGAGTGACGTTGATCGCGACCTGACCGGGCCCGGGCGCGGGATCCGGCAGATCGGCGAGGGCGAGCACATCCGGCTCACCGAACCGGCCGGCCTGAACAGCCTGCATGGCGGTCTCCCTTCGAAGACGTACGTTGCTCGATAACGCACGTCGTGATGCGTTAATTCGACCGTAGCACGGGGGTCCGCAGTAACGCATCGTGAGGTGCGTTACGCCCATGGCGTGCGCGTTATGCTCACGGCATGCGTCAGAGGGCTCGATCGGTCGAGGACAAGGCACGTCGCGCCGAAGCTCTGCTGGAAGCGGCGGAGGCGCTCGCGCTGGAGCTCGGCGGCATCCGGTACGTCACCCTGGCCGCGGTCACCGAACGGGCCGGCCTGCACCGCACCGGGGTGCGGCGGTATTACGCCAGCAAGGAAGAGCTGTTCCTGGAACTGGCCGAGCGGGGCTGGGGCCAGTGGCGTGACGCGATCAAGGCCGAGGCGGCCGACCGTACCGGCCTCGGGCCCGCGGACACCGCCGCGGTGGTCAGCGGGACCCTCGTCTCACTGCCGGTGTTCTGCGACCTGCTGACCCATGTCCCGTTGCACTTCGAAGGCGACGTGGACCTCGAACGGGCCCGCCGGTACAAGACCAACGCCTTCGCCGCTCACGACGAGATGGCCGCCGTACTGGATCGCATGAGCGTCCTGTCGGCCGAGCAGATCGTCAACCTGCTGGCGGTAGCGGTTGTGCTGGCCGCTGGCTTCTGGCAGGTGTCCCACCCGACCCCGACCCTCGCGACCCTGTACGAACAGGTACCGGCCTGGGGCCACGCCGCCCTGGACTTCACACCGCGCCTGGACCACCTGCTGAAGACGTTCGCGATCGGCCTCACGGAGACACCCACCCCGACCTAGTGTTCTGAGTCTTAAATTTCCGTAGGGTTGGGTCATGGTGCGTCCGGGACCGAAGCTTGTGCCGTTGGATCTGACTGATGCTGAGCGGTCGGTGTTGGAGGGTTGGGTTCGGCGGCGTAAGTCCGCGCAGGACATGGCGATGCGGGCTCGTGTGGTCCTGGCCTGTGACGAGGTCGGGGAGGACGGTTTCCCTGTGTCGACGCGTGTGGTGATGGAGCGGGTCGGGGTGTCGCGTGACACCGTGTCGAAGTGGCGTCGGCGGTTCCTCGCGGACCGTCTGGACGGGCTGTCGGACGAGCCCCGTCCGGGCCGGCCCCGCACGGTGGGGGATGAGCAGGTCGCCGATCTGATCGCGCGGACTCTGGAGTCGGGGCCGGAGGATGCCACGCACTGGTCGACGCGGTCGATGGCGAAGAGGACGGGACTCTCCCAGTCGACCGTTTCGCGGGTCTGGCGGGCGTTCGGGCTGCAGCCGCACCGCTCCGAGACGTTCAAGCTGTCCGCGGACCCGTTCTTCGTCGACAAGGTCCACGACGTGGTGGGACTGTATCTCGACCCGCCGGAGCGGGCGCTGGTGCTGTGTGTGGACGAGAAGTCGCAGATCCAGGCACTGGACCGGTCTCAGCCGGTGCTGCCGATGATGCCCGGGGTGCCGGAGCGGGCGACCCACGACTATGTCCGCGCCGGCACCACCACCCTGTTCGCCGCGTTCGACGCGGCCACCGGCAAGGTGATCGGTTCGCTCCACCGCAGGCACCGGGCCGAGGAGTTCAAGAAGTTCCTGGGCAAACTCGACAGAGAGGTCCCTGCCGGGCTCCAGGTCCACCTGATCTGCGACAACTACGCGACCCACAAGACCGCGGCAGTCAAGAAGTGGCTGCTGGCCCGTCCCCGGTTCCACATGCACTTCACGCCCACCAGCTCGTCCTGGCTGAACCTCGTCGAGCGATGGTTCGCCGAGCTGACGAACAAGCGGATACGGCGAGGCGTCCACAAGTCGGTCCAGGCACTGGAGAAGGACATCCGCACCTGGATCGACTCATGGAACGAGGACCCCAAGCCGTTCATCTGGACCAGGACCGCCGACCAGATCCTCGAATCCCTCGCCTCATACTGCCGACGAATTAGCGACTCAGGACACTAGGCCCTGTCCGGCGGATCTTCGCGGGCCCGGAACGCCTGGCACGGCACCTCGCTGCGTTGTCGGAGTCGTCCACGCGGCGCATCACTGCCCCGGCCTGGTCGCCGGCGGCATCGGTCACCGAGCCCAACCACCCCAGCAATTCGGCGCGCATGGGCCCGGGGAAATCCCCGGACCTCTTGTCGACGGGCAGGGCGGTGCGTGGGTCGAGGAGGATCGCGGCCACGTAGAGCGCGGCGGGGACTGTCGCGACGTAGAGGGTGTTCTGGTGATGCACCACGTGGTGGAGATGGTCCAGGGCCCGTGATCGCACCTGCTGATCGGCGTCCAGGAGCGCGACGAGCTGCGCGGGAGTGTCCTCCGCTGTCCCGAGGGCATGCTCCAGAGCGGCCCAGTCGGTTTCGGCCAGTACGGTGGCCGGACCGGGCGGCGGAGTCAGGTTCACCGATGATCCCACCGGACCCGGTCCATTGCGTGCACTGCTGCGTCATCAACGAGCCGCTCGACCTCGTCGGACGCCTCCCGCTCGTCGATGACGAGGAGTCGGCCTCCGAACGGGACGGACGGTCGTCGTCCAGCCGAAACGCCACCCAACCTCCCGAGCGGCACGCCGGTGGTGCTTCAACTCACCCATCTCCACAGTGTCGTCGTCGCCGCTCCCCGTGCTCTGCGCGGACCAATGGGTGCCACAAGACCGGAGGCCCCGCCGTCCGCCAGGACGACAGAGCCTCTGAGCTGCTGCTTCTCTGTGCCCCCGGCAGGATTCGAACCTGCGACACCCGCTTTAGGAGAGCGGTGCTCTATCCCCTGAGCTACGAAGGCGAAGGCTGGGGTGTGACCCGGCACCAGGGTAGCCGATCCGGGAGGGGCGGTGGGGGGCGGAGTCGGCCGTGGCCTCTGCGTCTTGAAGTCCTCGGCTTTGAAAGCGATGAGTTTCTGTGTGGGGCGGAGTCATCGCTTCGGAACGGATACGTCCCCCACAAGGAGGAGAGCCGACATGCTGCTCAAGGACAAGACCGCCGTCATCTATGGCGGCAGCGGCGCCATTGGCAGTGCCGTGGCCCGGACCTTCGTACGTGAAGGTGCCCGGGTCTTCATCGCTGCCAGGACGCCCGCGCCGCTGGAGCGGGTCGCGTCCGAGATCGGTGCTGAGATCGGTGCCGAGAGCGGCGTCATCGAGTCCGCCGTCGTGGACGCGCTCGACGAACAGGCCGTGGACGCGCACGCGGACGATGTCGCCGCGCGGGCCGGGGGGATCGACATCTCGTTCAATCTGATCTCCCACAACGATGTGCAGGGCACCCCGCTCGCCGAGATGTCGTTCGCGGACTTGCACCAGCCCGTCGAGACCGCCCTGCGCACCAACTTCCTGACCGCGCGCGCCGCGGCGCGCCATATGATCCCGCGGCGGTCGGGCGTGATCCTCATGTTCGGGGGTTACGGCGATCCGCATCCCGGCTACAGCCTGGGCGGGCTGCAGGTCGCCTTCCAGGCGGTCGAGGCGTTGCGCAGGCAGCTCGCCGCCGAGCTGGGGCAGTACGGAATCCGCGCGCTCACCCTCCAGACCGCGGGCATCGTGGACACG
The DNA here is from genome assembly GCF_019056675.1 of Streptomyces sp. GMY02. Taxonomy (NCBI): domain Bacteria; kingdom Bacillati; phylum Actinomycetota; class Actinomycetes; order Kitasatosporales; family Streptomycetaceae; genus Streptomyces; species Streptomyces sp. GMY02. The sequence continues at coordinate 5,007,302 of NZ_CP077658.1, forward strand.
ATCCCCGAGGACATGGAGGGCGGTCAGGCCATCGTCGAGGACACCGTGCGACGCACCCTGCTGAAGCGGGCCGCCACCCGGGAGGACGTCGCGAACGTGGCCGCCTTCGCCGCCTCCGACCGCGCCCGGTCCATGACCGCGACCGCGCTCAACATCACTTGCGGTACGGAGGTCGGCTGAGGGGCTGAGGCCGGTTGAAGCCGGCTGGGGAGAGCAAGATCGCTGGTTGACGGGTCCGGCGGCATCCGCATAGCGTCGCCGCCGACCCCCAGGACCGAGCCGGCCCCTCGCTCGGACCATCAGCGACTGCCGACCGCCGACTGCCAACCGCCCCGACCGCCGACCCCCAGGACCGAACCCCCCGCCCGGACCACCGGCGACCGCCCGCACCACTAGGAACCGCCGCCCGCCGACCCCGAGGTCCGAGCCTCCCGCCCAGACCACCGCCGACCGCCCGACCGACCCAACCCCCGACCGACCCAACCCCCGACCGCCCCGAGCGACGACCGCCGAGCGATCGCCGAGCGTCCGCCGAGAAAGGTGCCGTGTGTCCGAGCAGCCCGAGCAGTCGGACATCCTCACCGCGCCGGGTGCGCCCTTCGCCGTCGTACGGGCCGAGAACGGTTCGCCGATGTACGCCGACGGGCCCCGCACCCTGCGCGAGTTCGTCGAGGCGACCTGGGCCTACGGCGACCGCCCGTTCCTGGTGGCGGAGGGCGGGACGTACACGTACAGCCGGTTCTTCGCCGCCGCCACCGCGCTCGCCAACCATCTCCACGACTCGTACGGGCTGCGCCCCGGCGACCGCGCCGTCATCGCCATGCGCAATCACCCGGAGTGGCAGATCGCCTTCTGGGCGGCCCAGTTGGCGGGGCTGGTCGCCGTACCGCTCAACGCCCGGTGGACCGAGGACGAGTTCGGCCACGCCCTGGACGACTGCGCGCCGCGCGTACTGCTCGTGGACGGCGAGCGGCTGCTGCGTGTCGCGCGCTGGGCAGAGCGGCGCGAGGGGGTACGGACGGTCGTCTTCCGCCTTGAAGACGGCAAGCCGGGGGAGACAGGCGAACGGATTGAACGGTACGAGGACCTGCCCGCCCCCGATCCCGCCGCCGCCCCGCCCGATGTCGAGGTACGGGCCGAGGACGACGCCACCATCATCTACACCTCGGGTACGACCGGCCGTCCCAAGGGCGCCGTCGCCACCCAGCTCGCGCAGGCCGGCGCGGCCATGAACCCGCGCTACCAGGCCGCCGCCTCCGCCCTCGCGCGCGGGCGGATCCCCGGGCAGGGGCCCGCGCCGGTCACGCTCATGACGTACCCCTTCTTCCATGTCGCCGCGTTCACCTGCCTCTACTCGGCCATGGCGGTCGGCGGCACGCTCGTCCTGATGCGGAAGTGGGACGCGGGGGAGGCCCTGCGACTGATCCGTGAGCACACGGTGACGCAGTTCGCCGGGGTCCCCACCACCGCGCTCCAGCTTCTGGACGCGGCGGCCACCACGAGCGACGGCGACGACCCGCTGGAGACGCTCACCCTCCTCAGCACGGGCGGCGCCGCCCCGCCGCCCGCGTTGCTCACCCGCCTCACCGCCCGCTGCGGCGAGCGCGTCGAGCCCCGCAACGGCTACGGCCTGACGGAGACCTGCGGCGGAGTGCTGGCCGCCTTCGGCGAGGAGTACCGGCGTTTCCCGGGTACCGCGGGCCGGCCGACGCCCGCCACGGAGGTACGGATCGCCGGGCCGCGGGGCGAGCCCGTACCGGACGGGCGGAGCGGCGAGCTGTGGCTGCGCGGGCAGTCGCTCGTACGGGGCTACTGGCGTGACGAGGCCGCGACCGTGGAGGCCTTCACCCCGGACGGCTGGTTCAGGACCGGTGACCTCGCGACGGTGCAGGACGGACGGGTCACGGTCGTGGACCGGATCAAGGAGCTGATCGTCAGGGGCGGCGAGAACGTGTCCTGCGTGGAGGTCGAGGGCGTACTCCACGACCATCCCGATGTCCTCGACGCCGCCGTGCTCGGGATCCCGCACCCGGAGCTGGGCGAGGAGGTCGCGGCGGTGGTACGGGTGCGTCCCGGCGCCGCGACCGCTGCTGACGAGCTGCGGGCGCATGTCGCCGCCCGGCTGGCCGCCTTCAAGGTCCCGGCCCATGTGCTCGTACGGGAGGAGCCGCTGCCCCGCAACGCGTCCGGCAAGCTCCTCAAGCGCGAGCTGCGCGCCGAGGTCCTCAAAGAGGTCCTCGAAGCCGGATCGGAACCAGAAGCCGGTTCGGAGCCAGAAGCCGGTTCGGAGTCAGAAGCCGGTTCGGAGTCGTAGGACCCGCACTGCTCACGGCCGTGACACCCGCACCCTGAAGTTGCCGCCCGGCTCCTTCGCCATCACCGTGATCCGGATGTCGTGGTCGGCGTCCACGAAGGTCTCGCCCGGTTTGTACAGCGCGTCCGACAGTTCCGCGTGCACATTGGGCCGCCGCGTGCAGCCGCCGCTGTTCCTGCGGCTGTCCGAGACCGCTATCGGGCCGTGCCCGGTGTCGACCGTGGAGTCCACGCGGTAGATCAGGACGCCGGGCTCGCAGACCGCCTCGTCGTTGCCCGCCCTGGTCCGTACCTCCACCGCGTAACCGGACTCCTTGGAGACCGGTACGAAGGTCACCTTCGGGCCGCCCGTCCTGGCCAGCGGCTCCAGCAGATATTCACTGACCCCGGACATCGACGCGCAGCGGATCTGCTCGTCGTCGAGCCAGCCGAGCTTCCACTTGTGCCAGCCCAGCAGATCGTTGTTGGCGCCCCAGTCCTCGGACATGATGTCCCAGTGCCCGACCGAGCTGCCGCCGTCCATGGTGTAGAGGTCGGGGAGGCCGAAGACATGGCCGTTCTCGTGCGGCAGCACGCGGTAACCGGTCTCCGCGTACGAGCCCGAACCGTCGTCCTGGCGGCTGTAGACGAAGGACGTGTTGGCGAGGGGCGTGCCGTCGGCCTCGGGCGCGTCCGGGTTGCCGGAGAAGGTGACGGACAACACGGTGTCCAGCGCCGAGGGCCCGGCATTGGGCGTGACCAGGACGTTGACCAGGTCGTACGCCGCGAAGTCCACCCGGGCGTCGGCGGCGGCCACGATGTCCTCGACGAGCCGCCGGTAGCCGGGTTCGTACGGCGCGCCGCGCTCTATCCCGTACGCCGCGAACGTCAGCGGCATCCGCAGCCAGTCCGTCAGCGGAGCTTCGGCCTTGTAGTCGAGCCGTCCGTACGAGCTGGTTCTGAACCACTGCGAGGTCTTCGGGAAGAACTCGGCGAGCCGGTCGAGCGCCTTGCCGGGGCCCTGTGCGTCCGGGAAGTCGATCATGAGGTTGAGCGCGCGGACCGTGCCGGTGGAGGGCGAGTAGCCGGGCGGGGTGGGCAGCCCTTCCGACATCTGTACGGTCGTGGTGGCGGCGATACGGCAGGGGGCGAGGGAAGCGTCCCTGCCCGCGGCCAGGGAGCCCGCGGAGGCGCGGGTGGGGCCGGGGAGCGTGTCGCTGGCGGTGGTGAGGACGGCGAGGGTGAGAGCGGTGAGGCCGGCGAGGGTGCCGAACCGATGGGAGCCTCCGCGGTGTCCATGGCGCTTCTGGAATCCGCGACGGGTCCGGCGGTTCTGGCGGGGCTGGTGGGCCTGGTGGGCCTGGCAGCTCTCGTGGGTCTGGCGGGTCTGGCGGGTTTCGTCGGTCTGGTAGGTCTGGCGGATCTCGTGGGTTCGGTGGGTCTCGTGGGTCCTGCGGGGCGCTGCGCTCGCGCTGCTGTCGCCGCTCTCGCCGCCGCTCGTGGTTTCCGGAACCCCTGCTTCCGTAACCCCTGGGGTGGTGCTCTCGCCACCGGTGTCGCCACTCGTACCGTCGCCACTCGTACCGCCGTGGCCCGTGTTTCCGGCACTGCCGCCGGTTCTGCGTATCCGACGCGTCTGCTTCATGCGGTCGCCTTCGGGTCCGCGGCAGTCGGCCGTCCTGACTGCCCTCCGTTCGATCACCCTCCGCCGTTCGGCGTGTCGGCGCGCGCTGGGTGCGGCCGATCGTGGGTAATTTCGGCGTGTCGAGGAGCTTCGGCGCGCATACCTGGGGTTTGTGACTCAGGTCACATGGGTTCCCTGAAATAACCGGGGACCGCTTCCCCGTTTGCATCTACGTCCGACTGAACACCTCCGGTCCCCGAAACGGGGACGGACCGAAAACCGAGGGAAGGGCAAGACGTGACCGCCGTCACCGCCGCCGCACCCGAAGCGCGCCGTACGACACGGCCGCGCGCGGACGCTCTGCGCAACCGGGAGCGGATCGTCGTCGCGGCACGCGAGCTGTTCGTGGAGTACGGGCCCGAGGCCCCGCTCGACGAGATCGCCCGCCGCGCCGGAATCGGCAATGCCACGCTCTACCGCCACTTCCCCGACCGGAACGCCCTCATCCACGACGTCGTGCTCTTTGTGATGGCCCGTGCCACGGACCACGCGGAGAGGATCGCCACCGAGGAGTCCGACCCGTTCCACGCGCTGCGCCGATTCGTGCACATCGCGGCGGACGAGCGGATCGGGGCGCTCTGCCCCCTGCTGTCGAACGCGTTCGACAGAGACCATCCCGATCTGTACGCCGGACGTGAGCGCCTCGAAGGGGCCATCGAAGGGCTGATGGAGCGGGCGCGGAAAGCGGGACGGCTGCGTACGGATGTCGCCGTCGGCGATCTGATGGTCGCGCTGTCCCAGCTCACCCGCCCGTTGCCCGGCACCGGCTGCCTGACCATGGACCGGTTCATCCACCGGCATCTCCAGCTCTTCCTCGACGGGCTGGAGGCGCCCATCCGGTCCGAACTGCCCGGCTCGGCCGCGACCCTGGAGGATCTGCGCCGCGCCGCTCCGTGACGCGCCCTGAACCATGAACTCCGGCGCCGGAATCCCAGACCGGCGGCCGAGCGCAGGAACCGATACCGGGGGGCTGCGCATCACGTACGGATCACACGGACCACCGGACCGCGGACCCGGACCACCGGATCGCGGACCACACGGACCGTAGGGACCGTTCGTACGGACCACGCGGACTGCCCACCGGGGCGGACCGCTCGTCCCGGACGGACCGTACGGCTCGCGCGGTCGCTCGGCTCGCGCGGTCGGCCCGGGTTGCGGCTGCCGCGTACCCGTCGTCGTACCGCGGTTCCACCGTGCCGTCGCTCCGTCGGCCCGTACGGGACCCGTGCCCGTCGGACCCGTGCCCGTCGGACCCTGTACCCGTACGACCTTCGGTTCTTCCGTACACCATCCGGTCACCTGGTGGTCCCGGTGACTCCATGACCTCGTAAGTCGGGCAGCGTCGCCTGTACTTACCGACCTTTTCGCCTTTCTGCACCCTTAGGTGGATATCTCCATGTCAAAATCAGCGTCCTCGGCCGAACCGGCCGGATCCGAACAACACCCGGCCGCGGCCCCGGCCGCGCGGCACTCCTCGGTGCCACATGTCGAGCCCACCCGCTGGAAAGCTCTGACCTTCATCGCCCTCGCGCAGCTCATGGTCGTGCTCGACGCGACCATCGTGAACATCGCGCTGCCCTCCGCCCAGCGGGACCTGGGCATATCGGACGGCAACAAGCAGTGGGTCATCACCGCCTACGCCCTCGCCTTCGGAGGGCTGCTGCTGTTCGGCGGGCGCCTCGCCGACCTGTGGGGACGTAAGCGCGTCTTCGTCATCGGTCTGCTCGGCTTCGCCACCGCGTCCGCCATCGGCGGCGCCGCCAACGGCGAGGCGATGCTCTTCGGTGCCCGCGCGCTCCAGGGCGCCTTCGGCGCGCTGCTCGCGCCCGCCGCGCTCTCGCTGCTCGCGGTGCTGTTCACCGACGCCAAGGAACGGGCGAAGGCGTTCGGTATCTACGGCGCGATCGCGGGTGGCGGTGGCGCGGTCGGTCTGATCCTCGGCGGTGTCCTCACCGAGTACCTGGACTGGCGCTGGACCTTCTTCGTCAACATCCCGTTCGCGATCGTCGCCGCGCTCGGCGCGTACTTCGTGATCCGCGAGCCCGAGGGCGGCCGCAACCGCTCCCCGCTGGACCTCGCCGGTGTTGTGCTCTCCACGCTGGGCCTGGTCTCGCTGGTGTACGGCTTCACCCGCGCCGAGTCCGACGGCTGGTCCGACACCATGACCATCTCGCTCTTCGTCGCCTCTGCCGTGCTCCTGCTGGCGTTCGTCGTCGTCGAGTCGAGGGTCGCGCACCCGCTGCTGCCCCTGCGCGTGGTGGCCGACCGCAACCGCGGCGGTGTCTACTCCTCGCTGGGCCTCGCGATCATCGCGATGTTCGGCCTGTTCCTGTTCCTGACGTACTACCTCCAGGTCGTCAAGGGCTACTCGGCGATGAACACCGGCTTCGCCTTCCTGCCGATGATCGCGGGCATGATCACCGGATCGACGCAGATCGGCGCGCGGCTGATGACCCGCGTGGCGCCGCGGCTGCTGATGGGCCCCGGCTTCCTGGTCGCGGCGCTCGGCATGCTGCTGCTGACGCAGCTCGAAATCGGTTCGTCGTACGTCGGTCTGATCCTGCCCGCGCAGCTTCTGCTGGGTCTGGGCATGGGTACGGCGTTCATGCCGGCCATGTCGCTCGCCACCTACGGCATCGAGCCGCGGGACGCGGGCGTGGCCTCGGCGATGGTGAACACCTCGCAGCAGGTGGGCGGCGCGATCGGTACGGCGCTGCTGAACACGATCGCGGCCTCGGCGACGACCTCGTACATCACCTCGCACGCCACGGCCGGCGGCAACCCGCAGCTCCTGGAGCTGCGGGGCATGGTCGAGGGCTACTCCAGCGCCATCTGGTGGGCGGTCGGGATCCTGGCGGTCGCCGCCGTGATCGCGGTGACGGCCATCAACACCGGGCGTCCCGGCAGCTCGCCGGCGGCCTCGGGCGGCGAGGGCGCGGAGGGCCTGGAGGACGCGACGAAGATGCCGATCGCGATGCACTGAATGCGTTGACCGCGCTGACCGCGGTGCGCTGACGGGTGTGACGCGTTGACGCCCACGATGCACTGACGCGCGTGATGCGTTGACGGTAGTCATGCGCTGACGCGCGTGAGCGCTGACGGGTGTGATGCGCTGAGGATGCGCTGACGTGGTCGTACGGCCTGGTGGTCGTGTTGCCGTACGACCCGGCAGTCGCATCCGGCGATCACCCGCATCCGGCGATCACCGCCGGCCGGCCATCGTGCCGGACAACCGAAGAACGGATGATCTGCCCTGGTGTTCCCGCGGCTCAGCGGCGCCAGGGCAGATCCGCGCCCGTACCCTCCGGCTGCAACCCCTCGGCCATCACCTGCATGATCTCCCCGAGGTGCTTCACCTGCTCGGGGCTGAGCCGGTCGAAGATCGCCTGGCGTACGGCGGCGACATGCCCCGGCGCGGACTGTTTCAGCACCTCGTTGCCCAGGTCGGTGAGGAAGGCGTTCTGCCCGCGCTTGTCGGACGGGCAGTCCTCGCGCTGGACCCAGCCGTGCTGCTCCAGCCTGGCGATCGCGTGCGAGAGCCGCGATCGGGTGATCTTGGCGTCCTTGGCGAGCTGGGTCATCCGCATCCGGCGCCGGGGCGCCCGTGCGAGATGCACGAGCAGCGCGTAATAGATGTGCGGCATCCCCGCGTCGCGCTGCAACTGGCGGTCGAGATGGTCCTCCAGCAGCGTCGTCGCCTGGAGATAGGCCTGCCAGACGCGCTGTTCCTCGTCGCTGAGCCAGCGCGGCTCCCCGCCGGTACCGGCGTCATTGCCGGTGGATGCCGTGGTCATGTAATCCACTGTACTCATTCTTGAAAGTTAAACTAGGGCTGGATAGGGTTGTATGAAATGAGTGCTTGAGGCTTCAAACGGATTGCCTCGACGGGCGGTGGCTTGGCGGCTTGGTGGCCGGGTAGTCGGTTGTCGGGCGGCCGGTGGTCGATTGTCCCGGCGGCCGGTGGGCCGGTCCGGTGGCCGGTGCCCGACGGCGGTGCCTGGTTGCGGTGCCCGGTGGACCGGTGGCTCGACGGGCAGTCCGGCCCCGGCCGGGGTCCGAGCCCGAGTCCGAGCCTGAGTCGCAGCCGACAACCCCGGGAGTCGCCATGAACGCCGTCGCGGAGCGCATGCCCGCCCTCTATCTCTCCCATGGCGCCCCGCCGCTCGCCGACGATCCGGTCTGGCCGGCCGAACTGGCCGCCTGGGCCGCGGCGCTGCCGCGCCCGAAGGCGATCCTGGTGGTCTCCGCGCACTGGGAAGAGGCCCCGCTCGCGCTCGGCGCCGTCGAGACGGTCCCCTTGGTCTACGACTTCTGGGGCTTCCCCGAGCACTACTACCAGGTACAGTACGCCGCCCCCGGCGCGCCCGAACTCGCGGACTCCGTCAGGAAGTTGCTGCGCGGGGCCGGTACGTCCGTCGTCGATTCGCCGGACCGGGGGCTCGACCACGGGGCGTATGTGCCGCTGGTGGAGATGTTCCCGGCCGCCGACATCCCCGTACTCCAGGTCTCCATGCCCACGCTCGACCCCCGGAAGCTGCTGGAGACCGGGCGCAGGCTGGCGCCGCTGCGGGACGAGGGCGTGCTGATCGTCGGCAGCGGTTTCTTCACCCACAATCTGGCGGCGCTGCGGCACGCGGGAGGAGGGGTGCCGGGCTGGTCGGCGGAGTTCGACGACTGGGGGATGCGGGCGCTGCTGGCCGGGGACGTCGACGCCCTGCTCGACTTCGAGAACAAGGCCCCGGCGGGGCGGTACGCCCATCCGCGCACGGAACACTTCGCCCCGCTGTTCGTGACCCTCGGCGCCTCGGAGGGCGAGCTGGACAGCGGCAGGAGCGTCATCGACGGGTTCTGGATGGGGCTGGCGAAGCGCTCGGTGCAGTTCGGCTGAGACGGCGGCGCGGCGTCGGGTCGGTGGCGGCGCAGCCCCGGCGGCCGGCCGTCCGGTCGTCCGCGGTCGGACGCCGCCCTGGCGGCCCCGGCGGCCGTCCGCCGCCCGAGCAACCATTGCCGAGCAGGGGCCGTCTTGAAGATGAGAGCGAGGTTACTTCGGGGGAGGCGGAAGATGCGGCCACAGGGTGCCCGGGAAGGTCATTACCCCGGCCCTGACCTGGGGTTCTGTCCCCCTCTGGGGCTTCTGTCCACCCCGGTCGGCGGCGCAGGGTACTGCATGATCAGAAAACAGATGTACGCCATGGGAATTCTGTCCGGATTCCAGTCGTTGTTTCCTTCGGATGCAGGGCACCCGTGAGGGTGTCGCGACCTACTCAGTTCAGTAAGGGAGCTCGCATGGCAACCCGTGCCGTCGCCCGTCGTACCGCCGCCGGCGGGACGAACGCGGCAAGCAGTGTTCGCGCTGGAGGCGGGGAGATCGCCGACCGCGACCTGGTCGGCATGTACCTCGACGAGATCGCGCGTACGCCGCTGCTCGACGCCGCAAAGGAAGTCGAGCTGTCCCAGACCATCGAGGCCGGAGTCTACGCCCGGCAGATCCTCGACGGAGAGGTGGAGAGCGAGGCGGGTGGCGCTTCGCGCGAGGAGCTGGAGGCGCTGGCCGCCGCGGGCGAGCGCGCGAAGGACATCTTCATACGGTCGAACCTCCGCCTGGTGGTGGCCGTGGCGCGCCGCTATCCGCGCAGTGGCCTGCCGCTGCTGGACCTGATCCAGGAGGGGAACGCGGGCCTGGTGCGCGCGGTCGAGAAGTTCGACTACGCGAAGGGCTTCAAGTTCTCCACGTACGCCACCTGGTGGATCCGCCAGGCCATCACCCGCTCCATAGCGGACCAGTCGCGCACGATCCGGCTGCCGGTCCATCTCGTGGAGGAGCTGGGCAGGATCCGCCGTGTGCAGCGGGAGTTCAACCGGGAGAACGGACGGGATCCCGAGCCCGAGGAAGTCGCCGCCGAGCTGGGCACCAACCCGGCGCGGGTCAACGACGTGCTGGACTGGGCCCGTGACCCGGTCAGTCTGAACATGTCGGTGGACGACGACGGCGACACCCAGTTCGGCGATCTGCTGGAGGACACCTCCGCCGTGTCGCCCGAGCAGTCGGTGCTGACGCTGCTGCGCAGTGAGGAGCTGGAGGACCTGATAGGCAAGCTCGACCAGCGCACGGCCTCGATCATCAAGATGCGGTACGGCATCGAGGACGGGCGGGAGCGTACGCTGACGGAGGTCGGTAAGCAGCACGGTCTGACGCGTGAGCGGATCCGGCAGATCGAGAAGCACGCTCTGCTGGAGCTGAAGAGGATGGCACGCGATACAGGTTTTGACGCGGCTGCGTGAGGACTTTTCGACGCGGCGGCGTGACGTCGCCGTCCAGTAGCCGTAGGGTCGGCCTTACTCGTACTGTCTCTTCGTACGCACCGGCCGATTCAGCGGCCCCCATAGACGAGCCCCGGCACCAACCCCCCCAGGTGCCGGGGCTCACCTCTTCTCCGGGTCCGTGGTTTTCCGCTCGTCCGTCGTGCTGACGGCGGTGGCGCGGATGAGGCGGGCGCCCAGCTCCCGGAGATGATCCGTCAGACGCGCCGGCTGACGCACGGTGAACTCGCAGTCCACCAGCGCGAGTCGCAGCGCCAGCCACTCCGGCGAGTCGCTGGTGGTCGTACGCAGCCGGCAGGAGTCCGGGCCGGTCGGCTCGGGCGTGCCGAGATAGGCGGGGAGCCGTGCCCGTACGGCTTCCACGGGCGCCGCGAAGCTCACATCCACCTCCGTGAGCGGCTGCCTGCGGTAGATCGACCGGCTCAGAAACTGCCTCGCGTCCCCGGTCGGCACCTCCCGTGGGCTGAACCGGGCGCCGGTGGCGAACGGCTCGTCGACCCGGTCGATCCGGAACGTACGCCAGTCCTCGCGCCCCAGGTCGTACGCCACCAGATACCAGCGCCGGTCGGTGGAGACGAGACGGTACGGCTCGACCTGCCGCTTTGTCTCCGTACCGTCCCCGGAGCGGTAGCCGAAACGCAGTCTCTCGTGGCCCGTGACGGCGGCGGCGATCACGGTCAGCGTGCGGGGGTCGACGGTCGCGCCGTCGCCCCGGGTCAGCGGGATCGTCGCGGCCTGGAGAGTGGAGACCCGGTGGCGCAACCGGGACGGCAGCACCTGCTCCAGCTTGGCGAGGGCGCGTACGGAAGCCTCGTCGACGCCCTCGATCGCATGGCCCGCGCCGGCCCGCAGCCCGACGGCGATGGCGACGGCCTCCTCGTCGTCGAGGAGCAGCGGGGGCATGGCCGTACCGGCGACCAGGCGGTAGCCGCCGATGGCGCCCTTGGTGGCTTCGACGGGGTAGCCGAGGTCGCGCAGCCGGTCGATGTCGCGGCGGATGGTGCGCGGGCTGACGCCGAGACGCTCGGCCAGCTCGCTGCCCGGCCACTCGCGGGGGGTCTGGAGGAGGGAGAGCAGGGTGAGGAGCCGAGCGGGGGTATCGGTCATGGGATCCATGGTGCGGGTTATCTAGGACATGAACCGGCCTAGATCACTTCTAGCGTGCGGAGCATGAGTACTTCGCCCGCCGTAGTGGATACGGCTGTAAGAGATACGGCTGCTGGGGCGGCCGGGGTTGTCGCCGGGGCTGCTTCTGGGGCTGACGCGGGGCCCAGTGCAGGGACTGATGCGGGTGGGGCCGACGGCTCTGCCGCCGAGCCCGAGCCCGCGCCCGGGTCCGTCGACCGGCGGCGGTGGCTGGCGCTGGCCGTCGTGATGACGGCGGCGTTCATGGACCTGGTCGATGTCACCATCGTCAATATCGCGATCCCGAGCATGGAACGGGACCTGGGGGCCTCGTTCGGGGCGATCCAGTGGATCACCGCGGGATACGCGCTGGCCTTTGCCGCCGGACTGATCACGGGCGGTCGGCTCGGTGACATCCATGGCCGTAAGCGGCTGTTCCTGATCGGAATCACCGGCTTTACGATCGCCTCCGCACTCTGCGGTTTCGCCGCGAGCCCCGAGATGCTGGTCGGCTCCCGGCTGCTCCAGGGCGCGATGGCGGCGATGATGGTGCCGCAGGTGCTGGCGATCATCCATGTCACCTTTCCCGCGGAGGAACGCGGCAAGGTGTTCGGGATGTTCGGTGCGGTCGTCGGCCTCGGCGCGGTCTCGGGCCCGCTGCTCGGCGCGCTGCTCACCCAGTGGGATCTCTTCGGCCTGGCATGGCGGCCGATCTTCCTGATCAATCTGCCGGTGGGGATCGCGGGTGTGCTGCTCGGCCGGAGGTTCATCACCGAGTCCAGGGCCCCCAAGGCGCTCAAGCTGGACCTGATCGGTGTGGTGCTGGTGACCACCGCCCTGCTGATGCTGATCTATCCGCTCACGCGAGGGCGTGAGCTGGGCTGGCCGCTGTGGGGGCATCTGTGCATGGCCGCCAGCCTGGTCGTGCTGGCGGGCTTTGTGGCGTACGAGAGGCGGAAGACGCGCAAGGACGGTTCGCCGCTCGTCGAGCTGTCGCTGTTCAAGGTGAAGAGCTTCGCCGCGGGCATTGCCGTACAGCTCACCTTCGGTGTCGCCCTGGGCATCTTCTTCCTGGTCTGGACGCTCTATATGCAGATCGGACTCGGCTGGAGTCCGCTGCGGGCCGGGCTGACCGGTGTGCCGTTCTCGATCGCGGTGTCGGTGGCGGCGGGCCTCTCCGTACAGAAGCTGGTGCCGCGCTTCGGGCGTGCCGTACTTCAGGCCGGGGCGCTGACGATGATCGCGGGGCTTCTGCTCTACATCTGGGAGGCCGGGCGGTACGGGCTGGAGATCCACTCCTGGCAGATGGCGCTGCCGCTGACGGTGATGGGCCTCGGCATGGGGCTGATCGTGGCGCCGCTGACGGACGCGGTGCTGTCGGGGGTGCCGCGCGAGCACTCGGGTTCGGCGTCCGGACTCATCAACACCACGCAGCAGATGGGCAACGCACTGGGGCTCGGCCTGGTGTCGGTGGTGTTCTTCGGGGTGGTCGACGAACGGGTCGCGGCCGGCGGTCCCGGCGGGCCGGGCGCTGCCTTCGCGGACGGGTTCCAGCACGCGCTGTGGTGGGTGATGGCGGTGCTCGCGGTCATCTTCGCGGTGATGTTCGCGCTGCCGGCCCGGGCGCGGGAGCGTGCGGAGGACGCGGGGGAGGTTGAAGGCGCCGGGGCGGCGGAGAGTGCGGGGTCGGCGGAGGGCGCGGGGGCGGCCTTGTGAGGGTGGGAGCGGTGCGCGCCGTATGAGTCGCGCGCATGCAGTCTGAGTGTGTCCGTTCCGTGCCCGGATCTGTTTACTTTCTGGAAATCCGGGCGTAGCGTGTCGCCGAAACCACAGGTTCGGGCATGGAACGGACGTAAAGTCATATGTACGCACCGGAGCGCCAGCAGGAGATCCTGCGCCTGGCCCGCGAGGTCGGGCGGGTCGATGTCCTCGCGCTCGCCGAGGAGTTCCAGGTGACCGCCGAGACCGTACGGCGTGATCTCAAGGCTCTCGACCGCGCCGGACTGGTACGGCGGGTGCACGGCGGCGCCATCCCGGCCGGGCGGCTCGACTTCGAACCCGACCTCGCCGAGCGCGAGTCCACAGCGGCCGACGAGAAGGACCGTATCGCCCGCGCGGCGCTCGCCGAACTGCCGCGGGACGGCAGTGTGATCCTCGACGCGGGCTCGACCGTGGCCCGGCTCGCGGCGGCCCTTCCGCTGGACTGCGGGCTCACCGTCGTCACCCACGCGCTGCCCGTCGCCGCCCGCCTCGCCGACCATCCGGGGATCGACCTCCACCTCGTCGGCGGCCGGGTCCGGCACCGTACCCGCGCGGCCGTCGACGCCTGGGCCCTGCGGGCGTACGGGGAGATCCGCGCCGATGTGGTCTTCCTCGGCACCAACGGCTTCTCGCCCGACGGCGGGCTCACCACCCCCGACCTCGCCGAGGCGGCCGTCAAGCGCGCGCTCGTCGGCGCCGCCCGGCGGGTGGTGCTGCTCGCCGACTCCGCCAAGCACGGCCAGGAACACTTCGCGCGCTTCGGCACCCTCGCTGATGTCGATCTGCTCATCACCGACAGCGGACTCGGCGCCCCGGACACCGCGGCGATCGAGGCCACGGGCACCGAAGTCCTGAGCGTGTAGGGGGCTGGGGTGTCGGAGGAGGCTGGGGCGAGCGGGGAGGCCAGTGTGTCCGGGGAGGCTGGGGTGCGTGGGGCGGCCCGGGTGTACGGGGATGGGGAAGCGAGGCGCCGGGGGGAGCGTGGGCAGGGACGCGCGGCGGGCGCACAGGGCCAGGGGCAAAGGGAGAGCCAGAGGCAGAGCCGGGCGGCGGTCGAACAGGGGCAGGGCCATGGACAAGGGCAGGGGCAGCGTCGGGCGGCGGGTGCGGGCGGGCCGTTGATTCTCACCGTCACACCGAACCCGAGCCTGGACCGTACGTACGAGGTCCCCGCTCTCGACCGCGGCGAAGTCCTGCGCGCCACGGCCGAACGCATGGACCCCGGCGGCAAAGGCGTCAATGTCTCGCGGGCCGTCGCCGCGGCCGGCCGGCGCACCGTCGCCGTACTGCCGCTGGGCGGCGCGCCCGGCGCGCTCGTCGCCGAACTGCTCGCCGGACAGGGCATCGAGGTCGCCCCCGTGCCGGTCGCGGGCGCGACCCGCTCCAATATCGCGCTCGCCGAACCCGACGGCACCCTCACCAAGATCAACGCGCCGGGTCCCGAACTCACCCCTGTCGAGTCGCAGTCCCTGCTCTCCACGATCCGTACGCACGCCGGCGCCGCCGCCTGGATCGCCTGCTGCGGCAGCCTTCCGCGCGGGCTCGCGCCCGAGTGGTACGCCGAACTGGTCGCCCGCGCACACCTCGCCGGCGCCAGGATCGCCCTGGACACCTCCGGACCCTCGCTCCTGGCGGCACTCCGGGAGCGGCCTGATGTCGTCAAACCGAACGCCGAAGAACTGGCCCAGGCCGTCGGCCGCCCCCTTGCCACGGTCGGCGACGCTCTCAAGGCGGCGGAGGAACTCCGTACGTACGGTGCCAGGGCCGTCCTCGCCAGCCTCGGCGCCGACGGCCAGCTCCTGGTCTCGGACGCGGGGACATACTTCGGCTCCGCGGCCGTCACCGCCGTACGCAGCAATGTCGGTGCCGGTGACGCCTCGCTGGCCGGCTTTCTGACGGCGGGCGGCGAGGGCCCGGACGCCCTGGCATCGGCGGTGGCGCACGGCGCGGCAGCGGTGCAACTTCCCGGCAGCGTGATGCCCTCGCCCACGGACCTGGACCCTTCGGCGGTCACGGTGACCGCCGACGTACCGATGGACCGCCCCCTCACGGAGCCCGCCTCATGAGCCGCCCCTCGTGTTCCCCCTTTCCCAGTGTGTCCGTACTTCCCGGTGTCCCTGAGCCGGTCCGTCAGCGGGTTCCTCAGCGGGTCCGTCAACCGGTCCCTCAGCGGGTCCGCGGGCAGTTGATCCGGACAGTCCCCCAGCAGATATGCGAGCGAAGGAGCCCGCGATGAGCGAGTTGATCACCGCGGACCTGGTCGACCTCGACCTGGCCGCCGAGACAAAGGAAGCCGCGGCCCGCTCGCTGGCCGAGCGGATGGTGACCCGGGGCCGGGTCACCGACCTGGACGGGTTTCTCGCCGATGTGGCCGCGCGCGAGGCGCAGATGCCCACCGGCCTCGACGGCGGGATCGGCATCCCGCACTGCCGGAGCGCTCATGTGACCGAAGCCACCCTGGCCTTCGGCCGCTCGGCGCGGGGCATCGACTTCGGTGCCCCGGACGGTCCGGCCGACCTGATCTTCCTCATCGCGGCCCCGGCTGGCGCCGACGACGCGCACCTGACCATCCTCTCAGCCTTGGCCCGCCGTCTGATGAACGAGGACTTTACCACGGCCCTGCGCACGGCCACGGATCCCACAGCGACGGCATCCCTGATCAGCGGTGACAGCGAGCCCGTCGGCACTGAACCCGGCACCCCCGAGCCGGAGGCCGTTACGGCCGAGCCGACGGGCGGTACCGGCACCGGAGTTGGCGCCGGGGCCGGGGCTGAGGCCGGTGCCGCGACTCAGGCCGAAGCCGAAGCCGGGCCCGAGACCGGGCCGGACGTCCCCGTTTCCGCCTCCGAGCCGGACGCTCCCGCCGCCGACCGTGTCTTCCGGATTGTTGCTGTCACCTCCTGCCCCACCGGTATCGCGCACACCTATATGGCCGCCGAGGCCCTGGAGAAGGCCGGTCGGCACGCCGGTGTCGAGGTGGTCGTCGAGCCTCAGGGGTCCGCCGGATTCACCCGGCTCGACCCCGCTGTCATCGCCGCCGCGGACGGCGTGATCTTCGCCCATGATGTGCCGGTACGGGAGAAGGACCGGTTCGCGGGCAAGCCCACTGTCGATGTCGGCGTCAAGGCCGGTATCAACCGCCCCGCCGAACTGATCGCCGAGGTGCGGGGCAAGGTCCAGCGCGGCGAGATCACCGCCCCGGCCGCCGGGCGTGGCGAGGGCTCTCCCGGCACACCCGTGGACAACGCAGGCGATCCCGGCGAGGGGTACGGCACCAAGCTGCGCAAGTGGCTGATGTCCGGGGTCAGTTACATGGTTCCGTTCGTGGCCGCGGGCGGGCTTCTCATCGCCCTCGGCTTCGCCATAGGCGGCTACACCATCAACAAGGCTCCCTCCGTCGCCGAACACTTCGTCTGGACCGACCACACGAGCTGGGCGGCCCTGCTGTTCCAGATCGGCGGTCTGGCCTTCAGCTTCCTCGTGCCTGTCCTCGCGGGCTATATCGCGTATGGGATGGCCGACCGCCCCGGTCTCGTACCGGGCTTTGTCGGCGGCTCCATCGCCCTCACCATCAACGCGGGCTTCCTCGGCGGTCTGGCCGCCGGTCTGATCGCGGGCGGCACCGTGATGGCCATTCAGCGGGTGGGCGTGCCCGCCCCGTTGCGGGGCATCATGCCGGTTGTCGTGATCCCCCTGGTCTCCTCGGCGGTCGTCGGCTTTCTGATGTTCCTGGTGGTCGGCAAGCCCATAGCCTCACTCCAGAAGGCACTCACCGACTGGCTCTCCGGCCTCTCCGGCGCCAACGCGATCATCCTGGGCGTCGTTCTCGGCCTGATGATGTGCTTCGACCTGGGCGGCCCCCTGAACAAGGTCGCCTACGCCTTCGCCGTCGGCGGTCTCGCCAACCCCAACGAGGGCAGCCTCAAGGTCATGGCCGCCGTGATGGCCGCGGGCATGGTCCCGCCGCTCGCGATGGCGCTGGCCACGACCGTACGCGGCAAGCTGTTCACCCGTGCCGAACGGGAGAACGGCAAGGCCGCCTGGGTACTCGGTGCCTCCTTCATCACCGAGGGCGCGATCCCCTTCGCCGCCGCCGACCCGCTACGGGTGATCCCGTCGGCGATGGTGGGCGGCGCGGTGACCGGCGGGCTGTCGATGCTCTTCGAGTGCACCCTCCGGGCACCCCACGGCGGCATCTTCGTGATCCCGCTGATCGGCGATCCGTTCCTCTATCTGCTCGCCATCGCGGTCGGTACGGCGGTGAGCACCTGCCTGGTCGTCCTGCTCAAGGGAGCCCGGAAGACGGGCCACCCCGACCAGGGCGAAGGAGCCCCCGGCCCTGACGACGCGGCCGACGCAGCCGCACCCGGGGCGACGGGCGCCGCCGGAGCCGGACCCGACCCCAAGGTCCCGGCGGCTGTCTGAACCCGTTTCCCCCTGTCGTACGACCGCCCACCCCTGGCGGCCGTTCGACACTCCCTCCCCGAGTCACCTCACAGCACCCGCGCGCGGAGCTCCATGGCCTCGCGCGCGGTGCTCTCCGACTCGTACACCTCGCACATGTGGCGGCCGTCCGGTGTCGCCGTGTGCTCCACCTCCCAGAGGCTCATCTCGCTGCCGTCGATCAGAAGGAACGCGTGCTCGTAGAGCATGAATCCCGCGTCCTTGCCCTCGACCTGGCACTGCCGGCCGAAGACCTGGGTGATGTGGTGCGCGAAAGCCGTCTGCAGCAGTCGCGCGGTCGCCTCGCCGGGCCGGTCGGCGTTCTCCGCCCGGCGCAGCACCCGGCGCGCGTGGTCGGGGGAGTTGTCCGGGAAGTACTGCCGGGGCCTCGGCGCCTGAGGCAGCGCCCGCAGCCCGCGGAGCAGGGCGAGATGGGCGTCGATCTCGGCGGTGCGCTCGGACTCCAGCTCCGCGAGCAGACCGGCCGCGGCATCGTCCACGGGCGCTCTGCCCTCGGACGGCACCTCGTCGGGCCCGGAGACCAAGGGCGGTCCGTCGGGTCCGTCGACGGCCGACCGCGCCGCCTCGGGACTGCTGGGATGGCTGAGCCGGGCCGCGGCGAGCCGCACCTCGGACTCTTCCGCGTACAGCTCGTGCAGCCGTGCCCCGTCCCGGCCGGTGTTGTGCACCAGCTCCCACAGGGTGAGCGAACTGCCGTCGCGGAGCAGGAAGGTGTGCCGGTAGGTCTCGCGGTGCAGCCCCGCACTGTGGTGCGCGGAACACAGCGAGCTGGCGTGCGCCAGCGCGTGGCCGAGCTTTTCGACCAGTGCGTCGGGCAGGTCGAAGGAGTTGAGTGCCCGACCCAGGAGTCGCTCGAGGTGCGTCTCGGTTGTCTCGTGAGGATCGTTCAAGATGGGTCTCCAGGCCGTCGCCACATGTCACTTGGTGATTGCATAACGTAGCGCCTAGGGCTGACATTGCGTCCCAGGTTTGGGAAAACGAAGGGGGCGTACGCGAAGTTCCCGTGCGCCCCCCGCCAACTCGGCCTCCGCGCCGGTCAGTCGAGGCCGTACAGCTCGCTGTACGAGAAGAACGTCCCGCCGGGCCCCCGGACGCTCTTCGCCGCGCTGACGGCCCGTACGATCGCCCTGGTCACGACGTCCGCACCGGCCGCCAGCACTTCGTTGAGGGCGAGCGGATCCCCCTCGGTGAGGGCCCGTCCGCCTGTCGACAGGGCAAAAACCGTGTCCCCGTCGTTGAGCAGATGAACCGGACGGACGGCGCGCGCGATACCGTCGTGCGCCGTCCCCGCGAGCTTTTGCGCCTGGGGTCGGGACAGTTCGGCATCGGTGGCGACGACGGCGAGCGTGGTGTTGAGCGGCGCCGGACCCTGCCGCTCGCGCAGCTCGGCCAGGCGCAGTTGCGCCGCCACATGGACCTCCGGCGCCGGATATTCCGTACGCCCGCTGAAGTAGCGCCCGTACAGCACACCCGTGAGCGGATCCACCGCCGAGCCCGCCGCGTTCGCTACGACCAGGGCCGCCACGGTGATGCCGGAGTCAAGGACCGTGCTCGCCGTACCGATCCCGCCCTTGAGGGGGCCGACGAGGGCGCCCGTCCCCGCGCCCACTCCGCCCTCCGCGACCGGTGCCCCGCTCGCCGAACGGGCCGCCGCCTCCACCGCCGCTCGCCCCGTCGCCGCGTCCGGGCGTATCCGCCAGTCCCCGCCGCGCCCCAGGTCGAAGACACCGGCCGCCGGGACGACCGGCACCACCTGGTCCGGGCCGGGACCGACCCGGATGCCCCGTCGGCGCTCCTCCAGCCAAGCGACCACACCGGACGCCGAGTCGAGTCCGTACGCGCTGCCGCCCGTCAGCACGACCGCGTCGACGCGCTGGACGATATTGCGCGGGTCGAGGGCATCGGTCTCCCGGGTGGCCGGGCCGCCGCCCCGCACGTCCACCGCGGCCACCACCCCGCCCTGTGGGGCGAGGACGACCGTGGTGCCGGTGAGCGCACGGTCCCCTGCCACCCGGGCGTGTCCGACCCGCAGACCCGCCACATCGGTCAGTGCGTCATTGATTGCCATGAACCCCATCCGTACCACGCGTTCCTGAGGAGGCCACGAGCGTCACCCCGACCCCGCCGCCACCGTCGCCACCAGCCCCGCGACGAGAACCGCCCAGGACGTGACGAACGTACAGGCGATCGACCCCACCGCCGACCCGTACGGTACGAGTCGGCCGTACCGCACGGGCACCGAGGCGTGAACCCGTGACCATCGGGCCCACGCCCTGCGACCGCCTTGACGAAGCCGTGCCCCGGTGGGCTCCGCATGGCCGGGCGCGGCCGCGCGGAGGAGGCCCCCTGCCGCGCCGTTCGACTTCATGCGGCCGGCAGTCCGGAGAGGCGGCTCGCGGGCCCCTGAGGCGCCCGCCGGGGGCCGGGAAGGGCGGGTCCGGCCCGGCCGCCTCGCATATCCCGGCGCGGACCGCACCCCCGTACCCTGGGGGTATGAGCACCGCCCCCACCCCCGAGCCGCCGGCCACGGAGCCGTCGCCGCCCACCCGTCCCCGGGCGCCCCGGCCCCGACCGGCGTTGATCTTCGACGATCCGCTGGACCAGCAGTCCTCGGACGACACGGACAGCGGCTGGGGAGAGCGGCCCGCGGGTGGCGGCGACAGCGCCGCGGATCTGGCCCGGTTCCTGGACGAGAAGCCGCCCCACCACCTCTGAGCGCCGCTGCCGACGTCGGCCGTCAGGGCCGTTACGGAGTGTTTTGCCCCGGCACGGTGCGCTGCGCGACCAGGGCGTCCCTGATCTCCTTCAGCACCTCCAGCTCGCTGACCTCGACGACCTCCTGAACCTCTTCGTTGGCTGCCTGCTGCCTGGCCCGCCTGGCGAGATACCTGGCCATCGGCAGGACCATCAGGAAGTAGACGACCGCCGCCGTGATCAGAAAGGTCAGGGTCGCGCTCAGCACCGTGCCCCACATGATCGGAATGCCGGTGACGACCTCGCCCGCCGCGTTCGTCTCGCAGGGCGATTTGAGACACGAGCTGTACTTGTTCAGATCCTTGGTGCCGAACGCGCCGACCACCGGGTTGATGAGGCCCTTGACGACCGAGTTCACGACATTGGTGAAGGCGGTGCCGATGACCACCGCGACCGCGAGGTCGATCACATTGCCGCGCATCAGGAAGGCCTTGAAGCCCGCCAGCACGCTCTCTTTCTCCTTGCTCACGAGTGAGCCCTTCTTCACATGTGCGGTTGGACTGACAATCTGCTCCGCAACCTAAGGCGGCGCGTGCCCGCGCTGTCCAATCCGCATACGCGATCAGGCGACGCCACAGTTCGCCAGTGCGACTCAGTACACCCCGGACCCGCCGCAGAAGGCCCAGCAGCCACCGGCTCAGCACACCGTCACCGCCAGCCGTGAAGTGATACTCGCTCCCGCCAGTGCCGTGGCGGTGGCACGTGGCACGGACAGCACGACCAGTGCCCCGGTTTCCGAGGAGATCTCATGTGCCTCGGGGATTTCGGCCACCCGGACCCCGCTCGCCACCACCCGTGCCTCCGGTCCCGCGTCCGCCACTCCCGCCGGCCCCGGCGGGATCGCGGCGGTCGCGATCACATCGACCAGATCGCCCCGCCGCAGCAGCCGGACCGTCTCCGCGTCGGCGATACGGACCGCCGCGGACACCATCCGCCCCCGGTGCTCCGTGGGTTGTCGCCCGGACGAAGCCGATGCCGGTGGCGGCGACGCGGCCACGGCACCGGCCGCGGCCTCCGCACGGGCGTCCGCGTCGGCCGCGGCACCGACCGCCCCGCTCGCCCCGGTGGCGGCCAGCGCGGCGGCCGTCATGGCAAGACCGGCCGCGGTCGCACGGCGCTGCCTGAGCAGGGCCCGGCGCAGCCGCTGCCCGGAACGGCGCACCCGCAGCGGACCGAACGGCGGCACACCGCGCGGCTCCGGTGCGGCGGGAGGCGGAAGGGGAGAAAGGAGAGAAGGGGAAGAAAGGGGAAGGGGCGAGGATGGGGGAGAAGCGGTCGAGCGAGAAGGAGAAGAAGAGGAAGCAGGGGGACGGATCGCACGAATTGTGCGAGAAGGAATGAGACATGGCGAACACCGCCTGACGTGAGGAGTTTCTTCGATCGCTCCCCACGATCCACGGTCCGGCACGATCCCGCCGGAACCTGTGGATCACCTGGCGGTTGTGGACAACTCCGCCACCCGCACGAGTGGTTCAGGCGTTCGCCCGCTCAAATCCCGTTTCTCCGCGCATGGTTCGCGGAGGCCTGGGGCAACCCGTGATCAGGGCAGTTTGAGCCCGGTGTCGATCCCGTCCAGCGCATGCGAGCAGAGACAGTCGCGCGTCCCACTCGGCTGCAGTCCCGCCACTGCGTCGAAGAGCACGGTGCGCAGCCGGTCGACATTCGCGGCGAAGACCCTGAGGACCTCCTCGTGGGATACCCCCTCTCCGGTCTCCGCCCCCGCGTCCAGATCCGTCACAAGTGTCATGGAGGTGTAGCACAGGCCCAGTTCACGAGCGAGTACGGCTTCGGGGTGCCCGGTCATCCCGACCACCGACCAGCCCATCGCCGCATGCCACCGGGACTCGGCTCGCGTCGAGAAGCGCGGACCCTCGATGACCACGAGTGTCCCGCCGTCCACCGGCTCCCAGCCGTGCCGGCGCGCCGCCGCCAGTGCCGCCCCGCGCCCCTCGGGACAGTACGGGTCGGCGAGCGAGATATGGACGACCTTGGACGCGCTGCCGTCCGGCAGCGGTACCCCGTCGTAGTAGGTCTGTGTCCGCGCCTTGGTGCGGTCCACGAGCTGGTCGGGTACGAGCAGCGTGCCCGGCCCGTACTCCGGCCGCAGCCCGCCCACGGCGCACGGGCCCAGTACCTGCTTCACACCGACGGAGCGCAGTGCCCACAGGTTGGCGCGGTAGTTGATGCGGTGCGGGGCCAGGCCGTGCGAGCGGCCGTGCCGGGGCAGGAACGCGACCTGCCGGCCCGCGATCTCGCCGAGGAAAAGGGAGTCACTGGGCGGTCCGTACGGAGTGTCCACCTGGACCTCGGTCACATCCTCCAGAAAGGAGTAGAAGCCCGAGCCACCGATCACGCCGATCTCTGCGTTCGCCATCCGATCACAGTAGCCGTGCCGTCCGCGGCATACACGAAGGACCCCGGCCGCGGGATGCGGCGGGGCCCTGCGAGAGAAGAGGACGACGCGGGATCAGGCGGCCGACGAGCCGCTGGAGCTGCCGCTCGACGCCGAGGAACCAGAGCTGGAACCCGAACCCGACGCGGAGGAACCGGAGGTCGAGGAGGAGGCCGACGCCGTGGTCTTGGACTCAGACGACGAGGACGACTTCGTACCCGAGGAGGCCGAGCCCGACGAGTTCGCCGAAGCGGGGGCGCTGCCCGACGACGAGCCACGGCTGTCGTTGCGGTAGAAACCGGAGCCCTTGAAGACGATGCCGACCGCGGAGAACACCTTCTTCAGGCGTCCCTGGCAATTCGGGCAGACGGTAAGGGCGTCATCGGTGAACTTCTGCACCGCCTCAAGGCCCTCGCCGCACTCGGTGCACTGGTACTGATAGGTCGGCACTTGCTCCTCCTGGCACTCTCACTCAATGAGTGCTAACGACGCTCCATAGTGACGTATTCCGCGCGATCAGTCCACTGCCATCGGAACGCGGTGACTCATCCCACGCGCGGCGACCCGTTCCGGGTGCTTCGGGGCCAGCCGCGAACGCAGTAGTACCAGGGTGGCTAGAGCAGCCACCGTACCGATGAGCGGGACGGCGAATCCGGCGCTCGCGCCATGGGCGTCGGCGAGCTGTCCCGCGACGGTCACTGCCGCGGCCTGGCCCAGCGCGACCGCGCCGGTCAGCCAAGTGAAGGCCTCGGTGCGGACCGAAGCGGGCACGAGCGACTCGACCAGTGTGTAGCCGGTGATCAGGGCGGGTGCGATACAGAGCCCGACCAGCAGGCCGAGCCCGGCGAGGAGCGGCACCGAGTGCACCGACCACAGAGAGGAGGCGACCAATGTCAGTCCCGAATATCCCGCTATGAGCCTGCGGCGGGGACCGGTCTTCCAGGCGATGGCGCCGCACACGATTCCGGCGAGCATATTGCCGGCGGCGAAGATCCCGTACAGCACACCGTTCATTCCGGGGGCACCGATCTCCTCGGTGAACGCCGTCAGCGAGACCTGCATACCGCCGAAGACGGAACCGATACCGAGGAAGGCCACGGCCAGTACCCGTACCCCGGGCACGGACAGCGCGGACCGGCCGCGCTCTGCCGGGGCGCCCGCCTCGTGCCGGGCGGTCCTTGGCTGTGTCCCGTGCTGGGCGGCGAAGAGCAGTCCGCCGGCCAGGGTGAGCGCGGCTTCGGCGATCAGTCCGGCCGCCGGGTGGACGCCGGTGCACAGCGCGGTCGCGAGCACGGGCCCGATGACAAAGGTGAACTCGTCCGTCACGGACTCGAAGGCCGCCGCGGTCGGCAGCAAGGAGGAGAGGGAGGAGGGAGACGAGGCAGCATCCGAAGCGGACGAAGTGTCCGTGGAGCCTGTCCCCGATTCGATGCGCGCCTGGCCCGCTGGACCGGACCCGGTGCCCAGCAGAGCGGCCCAGCGGGCCCGGACCATGGGGCCGATCTGCGGGACGGAGGCGCCGGTGGGGACGGCCGCGGCGAACAGTGCCCACAGAGGGGCGTGCGCCAGGGCGAGTGCGGTGAGCGCCACCGCCGAGCCGGTGTGGACCAGTACGCCCGGTACCAGGACCGCGCGCTGTCCGAACCGGTCCGCCAGCCTGCCGCTTCTCGGTGCGAAGAGAGCCATGGAGACGCCGGTGACCGCGGCGACGGCTCCGGCGCTGCCGTACGAACCGGTGGTGTGCCGGACCAGCAGGACGATGCCGATCGTCAGCATCGCGAAGGGCTGCCGGGCGGCGAAGCCAGGGAGGAGGAATGTCCAGGCGCCTGGTGTGCGGAGGAGTTGCCCGTAGCCGGGGCGGCTCGGGGCGCTGCCCCTGGGCGGTGCGTCGGTGCCGACCGTGTTGCGGGACACGGCCCTTGCCTTTCTGCCGCCTGGTAGCGCGCCCCGGGGGTACGGGGGCAGCCGAGGGCTGTCCTCTTGCGCGGAACTGCGGTAGATACCAGGGCCCACGGAGGGGAACGCCACGGCCGCCATACGGTCGCGCCAGCCCTGCGTCAGGCAGAGGTGGTCGATCAGTCAGGTGCGCCTTCATCGTACAGGTACGGGAAACCAGCCCCCTGGGAATGGCCAGGCGCTAGGACCGTACGCCTGCGATTACGCCCCCGGGGACATTGCCCCGCCCGTCATCCGGACCGCTGCCCCGCCCGTCACCCGCGCCAGCCCGCCAACCGTAATCCGGACCATCGCCCAGCCCGTCACCCGCACCAGTACCCCGACTACCCCGACCGTCCGCCGACCCCCGCACCCGTCTCCGTACCACTCCCCGAGGAGGACCCCGACCCGGACCCCGATCCCGAGCCCGCCCCCGACCCCGATCCCGACGAGCCCGTGCCCAGCCATCCGGCCAGCTTTCCGCCCTGGCCGACTGCCCGCAGGCGCCGTTCCGCCGCGTCGCGTACCGGATCCGTGGCCACCACCAGCAGTTCGTCGCCCCGGCGCAGCACGGTCGAGGGCGACGGTACGAAGCTCTTGCCCTCCCGTACGACCAGGGTCACCGCGGACCCCGAAGGCAGCCGCAGTTCGCCGACCTCCACGCCGTGCATCTTCGACCGCGGGGGGATCGCCACGGAGAGCAGATGGCCGCGCAGCCGTTCCAGCGGCGCCGACTCGATGCCCAGGTCGGCGGCCTCGGCGGAGTCGCCGAGCCGCAGCGCCTTGGCCAGCCAGGGCAGCGTCGGCCCTTGCACCAGCGTGTACACGACGACCAGGATGAAGACGATGTTGAAGATCCGCAGGCTGCCCTCGATCTGCGACACCATGGGGATGGTCGACAGGATGATGGGCACCGCGCCGCGCAGCCCGGCCCACGACATCAGTGCCCGTTCCTGCCAGGGGATACGGAACGGCAGCAGGCTGACCACCACGGCCAGCGGCCGGGCCACCACCGTCAGGACAAGGCCGACGATCAGCGCGGGCAGGAAGTCGTCGCCCAGTTCGTGCGGGGTCACCAGCAGTCCGAGCAGCACGAACATACCGATCTGCGCGATCCAGCCGAGCCCCTCCGCGAAGCCGCGGTTGGCCGGGGCGTGCGGCAGTTTGGAGTTCCCGAGGATCACCGAGGTGACATAGACGGCGAGGAAGCCGCTGCCGTGCGCCGTGGCACCGAGCGCGTACGCCGAGACCGCGATGGCCATCACCGCGATCGGGTAGAGCCCGGAGGCGGGCAGGGCCACATGCCGCAGTCCGTAGGCGCCCGCGAAGCCCACCGCGAGCCCGATGCACGCGCCGATGGCGAGTTCGAGCGCGATCACGCCGACGAGTACGTACCAGTGCTCGACCGGCCCCGATGCCGAGAGCGCGACCACGATGATCACCACAGGGGCGTCATTGAAGCCCGACTCGGCCTCCAGCGCCCCGGTTACCCGGGACGGCAGCGGCACCTTGCGCAGCACGGAGAAGACCGCGGCCGCGTCCGTCGAGGAGACGACCGCGCCGATGATCAGCGCCTGCCGCCATTCCAGGCCGACCAGGTAGTACGCGGCGGCGGCGGTCACCCCGACGCTCACCCCGACCCCCACGGTCGACAGCGCGGCAGCGGCGGGCAGCGCCGGCCGCACCTCTTTCCACTTGGTGCCGAGACCGCCCTCGGCGAGGATCACGACCAGGGCCGCGTAGCCGATGACCTGGGTCAGCCCGGCGTTGTCGAACTTGACATGGAAGATCCCGTCCTGCCCTATGACCACCCCGATTCCGAGGTAGAGCAGCAGGCTGGGGAGGCCGCTCCGGGAGGAGATCCGTACGGCCGCGACCGCGATCAGCAGCACGAGTGAGCTGACGAGCAGGAGTTCATTGAGCTGGTGGACAGTCAGCGGCCGATCCTTCCCCTCGCGCACGCCGGATCGTTCCTCCGGCGGCCGGTACTTCGTTACCTTACCTAATCTTTAACGTTTTCTTGACGCCTTCGATTGTCAGTGCGAGTTTCAGGCGGGCTCGGATGTGATCTGCGTCGCGCTCGCACCCGGAAACCGTCGTGCTCGCACCCGAAAGCCGTCGCGCTCGCCCCCGGAAACCGGTGTCAACTCGGCATGAATCCCGCTTGTATCCTTCTGTGATCGTTCGATGAGTCGCACTACATGACACCGCGTCGGGGCCTGGGAACGCCTGCGCCTATGGTTGCTCCAGCATTCCAGGACCACCCTGCCCCTCGAAGGACAGCGATGCCCGCCAACACAGCCCCCCTTCCGTCAAAAAGAAGGGGCGACGCGCCCGTCTGATCGTGATCGTCCTGGTGCTGGCGCTTGTCGCGGGTGTCGGCTACGGCTCGTACTGGGGCGTCAGCACCGTCCGCGCCTCGTTCCCCCAGACGACCGGATCGATCCAGCTCAAGGGCCTCTCAGGACCCGTGGACGTCCGGCGTGACAGTTACGGCGTCCCGCAGATCTACGCCAACAGCGACGCCGACCTGTTCCGTGCCCAGGGCTTCGTCCAGGCACAGGACCGCTTCTGGGAGATGGACGTCCGCCGGCACATGACCGCCGGGCGCCTCTCCGAGATGTTCGGCGCGAGCCAGGTCAAGACCGATGCCTTCCTGCGCACCCTCGACTGGCGCGGGGTGGCTCAGCGCGAGTACGACGACGTGCTGTCGGAGGAGACCAAGAAGAACCTCCAGGCGTACGCGGACGGCGTCAACGCCTATCTCGAAGGCCGCGACGGCAAGGACATCTCGGTCGAATACGCGGCGCTCGACTTCATCAACGACTACAAGCCCGCGAAGTGGACCCCCGTCGACTCGGTGGCCTGGCTCAAGGCGATGGCCTGGGACCTGCGCGGCAACATGCAGGACGAGATAGACCGCTCGCTGCTGACGAGCCGGCTGAGCGAGAAGCAGATCGACGACCTGTACCCCCCGTATCCGTACGACCGGAACAAGACCGTCGTCAGTGAGGGCGGGATCGACCCGGCCACCGAGAAGTACGACCCCGAAGCCGAGCCCACCAGCACGGCCCCCGGCGACTCGAGCACCGACGGCACAGGCACAGGTACGGGTACAGACACCGGCACGGGTACCGGCACCGGCTCCGGCGCGGGTACCGGCATCGGCACCACCGACCCCGCCGCCGGCACCACCGCCTCGGAAGCCACCGAGAACTTCGGCTCCCAGCTCCAGGCCCTCTCCGGCACCCTCGACGAGATCCCCGCGCTCCTCGGCCCCAGCGGCGACGGCATCGGCTCCAACTCCTGGGTCGTCTCCGGCCGCTACACCACCACCGGGAAGCCGCTCCTCGCGAACGACCCGCACCTCGCCCCGCAGCTCCCCTCGCTCTGGTACCAGATGGGCCTGCACTGCCGCAGCGTCTCGGAGACCTGCCAGTACGACGTCGCGGGCTACACCTTCTCCGGGGTGCCCGGCGTCATAATCGGCCACAACCAGGACATCGCCTGGGGCTTCACCAACCTCGGCGCCGATGTGACCGACCTCTACCTGGAGAAGGTCGACGGCGACTCGTACCTGTACGGCGACAGCGAGAAGCCCTTCAAGACCCGCGAGGAGACCATCAAGGTCGCGGGCGGCAAGAGCAAGACGATCACCGTGCGGTCCACCGACCGCGGCCCGGTGGTCTCCGACCGCGACACCGAGCTGGCGAAGGTCGGCGAGAAGGCCCCGGTCGGCGATGTCGCCCCCGACCGCGGCGACGGTTACGCGGTCTCGCTCCAGTGGACGGCGCTCCAGCCCGGCAAGTCCATGGACGCGGTCTTCGAGCTGAACAAGGCCAAGGACTTCGCCGGGTTCCGCAAGGCCGCCGAGCACTTCGAGGTCCCCTCGCAGAACCTCATCTACGCCGACACCAAGGGCCACATCGGCTACCAGGCGCCCGGCCGCATCCCGATCCGCGCCGAGGGCGACGGCCGGATGCCGGCTCCCGGCTGGGACCCGAAGTACCAGTGGGAGGGGTACATCCCCTTCGAGCAGTTGCCGTACGAGTACGACCCCAAGCGCGGCTACATCGTCACCGCCAACCAGGCCGTCGTCGACCCCAAGAAGTACCCGTATCCGTTCACCGAGGACTGGGGCTACGGCGCCCGCAGCCAGCGGATCAACGATCTCATCGAGTCGAAGATCAAGGACGGCGGGAAGATCTCGACCGACGACATGCAGACCATGCAGATGGACAACAGCAGCCAGATCGCCAAGCTGCTGATGCCGATCCTGCTGGAGATCAACGTCAAGGACCCGTCCGTACGCGAGGCGCAGAAGCTTCTCGAAGGCTGGGACTACACCCAGGAACCCGACTCGGGCGCGGCCGCCTACTTCAACGCCGTCTGGCGCAATGTCCTCAAGCTGGCCTTCGGCAACAAGCTGCCCAAGGAGCTACGGGTCAAGGGCCAGTGCCTCAATGTCCGCCCCGCCAACGACTCGGCCCCGCTGGACGACCTCGACCAGGTGATACGGGAGTGCGGCCAGCGCGACCCCGCGTCGGCGCAGCCGGACGGCGGCGACCGCTGGTACGAGGTGGTACGGCGCATCCTCGACGACGAGGACAACGCCTGGTGGAGCGTCCCGGCCAGCCGCAAGCTGCCCGCCACCACGACCCGCGACAAGCTGCTCGAACGCGCCATGGCCGACGCCCGCTGGGAGCTGACCGCCAAGCTCGGCAAGGACACGTCGAGCTGGACCTGGGGCCGGCTGCACCAGCTCACGCTGGACAACCAGACCCTCGGCACCAGCGGCCCCGGCTTCCTGAAGCGGATACTCAACCGTGGTCCGTGGAACCTCGGCGGCGGCGAGGCGGCGGTCAACGCGACGGGCTGGAACGCGGCGGGCGGCTACGAGGTCGTCTGGGTTCCGTCGATGCGGATGGTCGTCAATGTCGGCGACTGGGACAAGTCCCGCTGGATCAATCTGACGGGCGCCTCGGGCCACGCGTACAGCGCGCACTACACCGACCAGACGAGCAAGTGGGCCAAGGGCGAGCTGCTCGACTGGGCCTACGGCGTCAACGCGGTGGAGCAGTCGACCGCCGACACCCTCACGCTGACGCCGTAGCGGTGGACGCGACCTCGGACACCGGGCGGTGTCAGCTCCTGTGCTGGCACCGCCCGTCCGGCACGCGCGCGTCCCCGGTGCCGAAGCGCAGCACGCCCCCGGGCGTCACCACCGCCCGTACGGGACGGTCGTGCGGCTCCGCCGGCACCCGCTCGACGACCTCGCCGTCGTACAGCAGGACGGCCAGGGCCGGTGCCGCCCCCGCCCGCTCCAGCCGGCCGAGCACCCGGTCGTACGAGCCGCCGCCGCGCCCCAGCCGCATACCGCGCCCGTCCACCGCCAGGCCCGGCAGCAGCACCACCTCCGCCTCCAGGACGGCACCGGGGCCGAGCCGCTTACCGTCCGGTTCCAGCAGCCCCCGCCCGGCCCGTACCAGCCGCTCCGCGCCCTCGTACAACGCCCAGTCGAGGTCGTTGTCCGCCATCAGCACCGGCAGCAGGACCCGTACGCCCCGCGCGCGCAGCGCGTCCAGCAGCGCGCGCGTGCCGGGTTCGCGCCCCACGGAGACATACGCGGCGACCGTACGGGCCCGGGCCAGCTCCGGCAGCTCCAGCGCGCGCCGCGCGAGAACCGCCGCGGCGCGCCGGGCGTCCTCACTCGACAGCAGGCGCCGCGCGGCGAGCAGTTCGCTCCGCAGGGCCGCCTTTCCGGGCATCTCATCACCCACCAGACATCACAAACCTCTCGTATGCGTTTGTATGAGGCGAAAGTTAACCGGAGCATCATCTTCCGCCCATACGCAACAGATACTGTGTTCGGCATGACTCAGTCGCCCTCCCGGATCAGCAAGGCTGTCATCCCCGCCGCCGGCCTCGGCACCCGGTTCCTGCCCGCCACCAAGGCAACTCCCAAGGAGATGCTGCCGGTCGTCGACAAGCCCGCGATCCAGTACGTGGTCGAGGAAGCCGTGGCAGCCGGTCTCTCCGACGTGCTCATGGTCACCGGCCGCAACAAGCGGCCTCTTGAGGACCACTTCGACCGGAATTACGAGCTGGAGGAAGCGCTCACCCGCAAGGGAGACACCGAACGCCTGGCGAAGGTCCAGGAGTCCAGCGACCTCGCCACCATGCACTATGTGCGCCAGGGCGACCCCAGGGGCCTCGGCCACGCCGTCCTGTGCGCGGCGCCGCACGTCGGTGACCAGCCCTTCGCGGTCCTGCTCGGCGACGACCTGATCGACCCGCGCGACCCGCTGCTGTCCCGCATGGTCGAGGTCCAGGAGCGTGAGGGCGGCAGCGTCGTCGCGCTGATGGAGGTCGATCCGTCGCAGATCCACCTGTACGGCTGCGCGGCCGTCGAGCCCACGCGCGACGCCGACGTGGTCAAGGTGCACGACCTGGTCGAGAAGCCGGACGCCGCCGACGCGCCGAGCAACTACGCCATCATCGGCCGCTATGTCCTCGACCCCGCCGTCTTCGGGATCCTGCGGGAGACCGCGCCCGGCCGGGGCGGCGAGATCCAGCTCACCGACGCGCTCCAGCAGCTCTCCGTCGACGAGAAGGTCGGCGGTCCCGTCCACGGCGTGGTCTTCAAGGGCCGCCGCTACGACACCGGTGACCGCGGCGACTATCTGCGTGCCATTGTCAGACTCGCGTGTGAACGTGAAGATCTGGGACCGGACTTCCGGACCTGGCTCCGCAGTTATGTCGCCGAGGAGATGTAGCACTTGAGCAGCACGGCACAACCGGTACCGGCCTTCGGGCACGAGCGTCTCTGGTCGGTGGACGACCATCTCGCGGACATCCTGGCCGCGGTCCATCCGCTCGACCCGATCGAGCTGCAACTGCCCGACGCGCAGGGCTGTGTGCTCGTGGAGGACATCACGGTGCCGGTGGCCCTGCCGCCGTTCGACAACAGCTCCATGGACGGTTACGCGGTCCGCACGGCCGATGTCGCGGGGGCCACCGAGGAGTTCCCCGCCGTGCTGACCGTCGTCGGCGACGTCGCGGCGGGCAGCGGCTCCCTGCCCGAGGTCGGCCCCGGCGAGACGGCCCGGATCATGACCGGCGCCGCGCTGCCGCCCGGCGCCGAGGCGGTGGTCCCGGTGGAGTGGACCGACGGTGGTACGGGGGGCGGGGCGGCCCTCTCGATGCGCCCGGCCGGTGAGGCTCCCGGCGGCGCGAGCGGCGAGGTGCGGGTGTACCGCCCGATCGAGGCCGGCGGGCATGTCCGCTCCCGCGGCAGCGATGTGCGGGCCGGTGATCTGGCCCTGGAGGCGGGTACGGTCCTGGGCCCGCCGCAGATCGGGCTCCTGGCCGCCATCGGCCGCGGCTCGGTACGGGTCAGGCCGCGCCCGCGCGTGGTCGTGCTCTCGACCGGCAGCGAGCTGGTCCAGCCCGGCGAGGAGCTGGGCGAGGGCCAGATCTACGATTCGAACAGCTTCGCGCTGACCGCGGCGGCCCGGGACGCGGGCGCCATCGCGTACCGGGTGGGCGCCGTCACCGACGACGCCGACACGCTGCGCGCCACCATCGAGGACCAGCTCATCCGCGCCGACATGGTGGTCACCACGGGCGGCGTCAGCGTGGGCGCGTACGACGTCGTCAAGGAGGCCCTCTCCGCGGTGGGCGACGAGGACGAGGACGGCGGCGGGGTCGATTTCCGCAAGCTCGCGATGCAGCCGGGCAAGCCGCAGGGCTTCGGGGCGATCGGCCGCGAGCACACCCCGCTGCTGGCCCTGCCGGGGAATCCGGTCTCGTCGTACGTCTCCTTCGAGCTGTTCGTACGGCCCGCGATCCGCCGGCTGATGGGTCTGGAGGACGTCCACCGTCCGACGGTCCGGGCCACGCTCTCCGCCGACAAGCCGCTGACCTCCCCGGCCGGCCGACGCCAGTTCCTGCGCGGTACGTACGACGCGGCGACGGGCTCGGTCACCCCCGTCGGCGGCGTCGGCTCGCACCTGGTCGCCGCCCTCGCCCATGCCAACGCGCTGATCGTCGTCCCCGAGGACTCCGTCCTGGCCGAGCCCGGGGCGGACGTCGATGTCGTCCTGATCGGGTGACGGCCCGGTGGTGGCGGTACCGTGTCTGCCCACAGAGGCCCTGACGGGCCCGGACCGGGAGCGCCACAGCGAATGACCGCGTTTTCCCGGGGGAGACCCCCGGACCCTCTCAGCAGGGCAGCCTGACCCACATCGACGAGTCGGGAGCGGCCCGCATGGTCGATGTCTCGGCGAAGGAGATCACCGCGCGCACCGCCAGTGCCAGCGGCCGGGTACTGGTGTCGCCGCGAGTCGTCGAGCTGCTCAGGGGCGGGGGAGTGCCGAAGGGGGACGCCCTCGCCACCGCCCGTATCGCCGGCATCATGGGCGCGAAACGGACCCCGGAGCTGATTCCGCTCTGCCATCCGCTCGCGGTCTCGGGGGTCACGCTCGACCTCGCGGTCGCGGACGACGCCGTGGAGATCCTGGCGACGGTGAGGACGACCGACCGTACGGGCGTCGAGATGGAGGCTCTGACCGCCGTCTCGGTTGCCGCGCTCACCGTCGTCGACATGGTGAAGGCGGTCGACAAGGGCGCGGTGATCACGGACGTACGGGTCGAGGAGAAGTCGGGCGGCAAGTCCGGCCACTGGACCCGCCGGGCCTCCGCGTCGGACGGGAGTGCCTCATGAGCGGGCCCGCGGGAGACGGTACGGAAGCGGTGCCCGGTACGGGACCGGCGGCGTCCGCACCGTACGGCTCGGGGCCGGTGCGGCCACTGCCGTACCGCGCCCTGGTCGTCACCGCCTCGAACCGCGCCGCCGCCGGTGTCTACAGCGACACGGGCGGCCCGATCCTGGCCGGCGGCCTCGCCGCGCTCGGCTTCACGGTCGACGGACCGAAGGTCGTCCCCGACGGCGAGCCGGTCGAGCGCGCCCTGCGCGACGGCGTGGCCGCCTCGTACGACGTCATCCTGACCACCGGCGGTACGGGCATCTCGCCCACGGACCGCACCCCGGAGGCGACCCGGCTCCTCCTGGACTACGAGATCCCGGGCATCGCCGAGGCGATCCGCGCCGAGGGCACCGCCAAGGTCCCCACCGCCGCGCTCTCCCGGGGCCTGGCCGGGGTCTCCGGGCGGACCCTGATCGTCAATCTGCCGGGCTCGTCCGGCGGTGTGCGCGACGGTCTCGCCGTGCTGGGCCGGCTGCTCGTACACGCCGTGGACCAGATCCACGGCGGCGACCACCCCCGTACCTCCGGATGAACCCGGCGTGGCCCGTGACCCTGGTGGACGGTGAGGTCACCCTCCGCCCCATAAGGCTGCGCGACCAGCGCGCCTGGCGCGAGGTGAACCGGCGCAACCGCGACTGGCTGCGCCCCTGGGAGGCCACGATCCCGCCGCCGCCCCCGGGCGGCCCGGTCGCCCAGCGCCCCACCTACCGCCAGATGGTCCGCCATCTGCGCGCGGAGGCCAACGCGGGCCGGATGCTGCCCTTCGTGGTGGAGTACCAGGGGCGGCTGGTGGGCCAGTTGACCGTCGCCGGGATCACCTGGGGCTCGATGTGCTCCGGGCATGTCGGCTACTGGGTGGACCGCGAGGTCGCGGGCCGCGGTGTGATGCCCACGGCGGTGGCGCTCGCCGTCGACCACTGTTTCCGGATGGTCGGACTGCACCGCGTCGAGATCTGCATTCGCCCGGAGAACGGGCCGAGCCGAAGGGTCGTCGAGAAACTCGGATTCCGCGAGGAAGGGCTGCGTCCGCGCTATCTCCATATCGACGGGGCATGGCGGGACCATCTCGTGTTCGTCCTCACGGCCGAGGAGGTGCCCGAGGGGCTGGTCCGCCGGTGGCGCCAGGCACGACCAGGAACACATAGAAAATAAGATAAGTGTTCGATATTGATCGGCATATGGCCATAAACTGATCTGAACAGTCACAAAAAAAGTCCGTGGTATCAGCCAGATCGTGCGACACACCGGCTCAATTGGCCGATGCCCTCGTGCGAACCCCTCTACGGTGTGAACCGTGAGCAGCAGCGGCCTCATCTACGCAGTCATCGTCGGGGCCTGGGCCGCCTACTTGGTGCCGATGTGGCTCCGCAGGCAGGACGAGCTCAATGAGGCACGTCCGACGGAGCGCTTCAGTACCGCCATCCGGCTGCTGTCCGGACGGGCGGCCATGGAGCGCCGTTACGCCAAGGAGCTTCAGGGGCGCGCCGCCGAGGAGGCGGGGCCCGGCGGGGAGCCGGACGCCGCCACGGAGTCGATGAGCTCCGTGGACGTCCGGGCCTTCGCCGCGCCCCCGGCCCGTACGGAAGCGCGGATGGAGATCCGCGCGGACGTCCCGGCCCCGGGCAGACCGGCACCGTCGCGGTCCCGGCCCGGTCGGGGACGGCAGGCGGGAGCAGGCGGTACGGGCGGGGCCGCGCCCGAGGAGGTGCCGGCCCGGCGCGGGCGGCCCTCGGGAGGCGCGGCCGAACGCGCCCGGCGTGCGCAGCGCTCGCAGGTCCTGGCGCGCCGCCGGCGTACGACGATGGTTCTCTTTGTCGCCTTCACGCTCGGCACGGTCGTGGCGGCGGTCGGCGGCCTCGGCTTCCTCTGGGCGCCCGGAGTCCCGGCCGTCCTCCTCAGCGTGTACATCGTGCATCTGCGCGCCCAGGAGCGGCGCCGCTTCGCCTTCACGATGGACCGGCGCAGGGCCGAGGCGGCCGCGCAGCGGCTTCGCGAGAACCGTCCGCGCCGCCATCAGCCCTCGACGGCCGCCGCGGGCGAGCCCGACGAGGAGCCCGAACCCCGCCCCGAACCGGAACCGGCCCCCAAGGTCTCGCCCCAGGAGGCGGGCCGCCGCGCCCTGGTCGAGCAGACCGACCACGCGGAGTGGGTCGACCAGCAGCGCGAACGCGGCCCGGCGAGCGGCGAGAGCTGGGAGCCCGTACCGGTTCCGCTCCCCACGTACGTCACGGCCCCGGTCGCCCCGCGCGCCACCAGCGGCGTCGAGGTGGGCGACCCGGAAACCTGGAGCGCGGCCCGCTCGTCCACCGCCGAGCCCACCCCCGACCCGGCGACGCCCCAGCGCGCCACTCCGCCACCCCGCCGCCCCCGCGACGGCGGCAGAACCCCCCTGTTCGACCAGTACGACGAAGAATCCCGCCCCCGAGCGGCCAACGAGTAACCCGGCCCCGCCCCACCCCGTGACCAGCCCCTAACGGATTTCCGAGCACGGCGGCGGGGGTGCTAAGGTTTCACACGTCGCAAGGGCCTGTGGCGCAGACTGGTAGCGCACCTCGTTCGCATCGAGGGGGTCAGGGGTTCAAATCCCCTCAGGTCCACCCAACGACAGTTCTCGAGTAGCTCTCGAGAATCGTCACGAGATCCCGTTCAGCCGAGAGGCTGGGCGGGATCTCGGCGTTTGTGGGGTGTGTTCGAGGTAGTGTCCGAACGCGGACGGGGCTTTGGGCGGTTGCCCGGCGGAGGATCGGCCTGGGGTGCGGGGTGGTTCGGGTGCGTGAGAGGCGTCGGAGCTGCTGCTGGGCGTGCTTGAGCTCGTCGTGTCGTGCTGGGGCGTCATGTGCTCGTGTGGACCATCGTTGGCGGCTGGGGTGGGGAGAGCCCGTTCGCGACGAGGGAACCCGGAGCCGTTTCCGAGGGCACCGTGATCACATCGGCAGGATCCTCATTGGCTGTGGTGCCGGCGGTCTGGTCCCAGGTGAACAGCATCTGCAGGTTGGCGCTGCAGACCATCAAGGCGAGGAGGATGGTCTGCGCGACGCGGCCGTGGGCGAGCCGCTTGCTGGGGTCGGCGATATTGATGCCGTGGCTCTTGAGCCGTCCGTTCGCTCCTTCGATGTTGGCCCGTTCGGGCCGGTAGGCGTCCTGCCAGCTGGGGTGGAGGTAGTGCCGGTCCTGGCGGAACTTGTCGCTCTTGCCCAGGTCACCGGGCCGGACCGTGATCGTCGGTTTCCGGCAGATCCGCGGCAGTTCCTTCTCGGGCAGGGCTCGCAGGCGTTCGGCCTGCGGGATGGGCACGGTCGGTTTGGCCGCGGTGTGTGCGGCGGTGGCCCGCCGGTCGGTGAGGTCCACGGCGGCAGGTCGTGGTGCGGGGATCTGGTGGACCTGGTTGAAGCGGGGACAGGCCACTTTGGGCGATGGTCCGCTCGCTGGGCACTGGAGCCGGATCGCCCCGCGCTCGTCCGCGGACTCCTTGAGACGCAGGTAGTACGGCTCGCGGGCGGCGATCTGCTCGCGGAGCAGGGTGTCGTCGGCGATGCCGCGTACGGCTTTGTCGCTGAGGTCGAAGGTCGCCTGGGCGAGGGCGGTGGGCATGGCGGGGCAGGCAAGGGACCCGTCGACGAGCAGGGCGCCTTCGTGAGTGCCCTGGACACCGCGGTTCTCTCGTTTGTAGTCGAGGACGAGCTGGTAGCCGAGGCGTCTTGCGGGCTGGGCGAAGTGTTGGGAGACCTGATCGGTGTAGGCGCGGTCGGACGCCAGGATTCCGGTGGGGAAGCCGAACGGGGTCAAGGCGGTCAGAGCGTGGATCGCGTTCGGGCCGATCCGCTTGCCGGGGCTGTCCAGGACGAGGCCGAGCACGAGCTGGGGGTGTCGGCTGACGCGCTTTCCGGCCTGGGGATGGCCGGCCGGGTGCCTTCGGCTGGCGGCGACGAGGAGGGTGGCGGAGTGCCCGAAGATCCCTTTGTCGGCGCCGCCGCAGTAGTGCCAGCCGGCGGTGAGCTCGACGGACGCGAGACCGCGATGCTCGCTGGGCTCGTGGTGCCAGGCGGGAACCGGGGTGGTGTCGACCCCGATATCGCCCCGCCAGCCCTTGAACAGGCCCCGGCGGTGAGCGAGGCGGACCGTGATCAGGACCAGGCGGTCGCTGATCTCCTGCAGCAGAACCCGGCGCCGCACTCGTTCGCTATCCGTGTCCTCCCAGGCCGAGACCGCGAGCCTGGCCTCGTCAGCGGGCAGCCGACGACGCCGGTCGCAACGGAAGGGGTCCAGAGCGGTGGTCAGGCGGTCGAAGGACCGGTAGACACAGCGGGTGAACGCGTGCCGTCCGTGAGCGTCGAGCGAGCCAGGCTCCGGGACCCCCAGCCAGCCCCGGGCAGGCGCCCGCAGCTCGTCCAGGAGCACGCGGCAGACATCCGCGAGAGTTGCGCTGCGGTGATAGTGCAGAGACAGCAGCAGCCCCACCAACACGGTCCGCACCGGCAGACCCTTCGGCCCGGGGCGCCCCGCCAGCTCGGCGTCGACCAGCTCCAGCACACCCGAACCATGCAAGAGAGCGTCGAGGTGCCCGACCTTCGAGTCCGGGATCTCGAACGGCACGTCGGTGACCGGCCGCGGCCGACACCTCCTGATCTTCTCCGGACTCCGCCAGGCCCGGGGCTTGGTCACCGATCCGGCCCACGCAGGAGCCGTGCAGCAGTGGCGTCATCGACGGGCGGCACCAAGTGCTGCCAGCGCGCCAGGGACGCGGCCGAGGCGAGCCCAGCCGCCTGCGCGATCAGATGGTGATCGATATGCGCGCGCATCAACTCGACGATCCACGTCGCCCGCAGCCTGCCTACCTGCACCGCAGGCAGATCCCGCGGAGGCCGGTGAAGCAGGGACCAGGAGCCGATCAGGTTCTTGGAGTACTCGACGGTCCGCCTCGGCCGGAACAAGTACCCGCCGCCCGCCCTCTCCGCCAGCTCACCCAGGACTGTGTCCCAGGCGGCCCTGGCCACCAGCGGGACCAGCCGCTCGACGCCCTTGTGCAGCAGCGGTCCGTTCCGGCGCGGACGGCGCAGATCGATGCCCCGGCTGGCTGCGACCTCCTTCGGCATCAGCCCCAAGCCGGCGCCCAGCCCAAGCAGCGCGAGCGCGTCGGTCTTCTGCTGGCGCGGCAGATGAGTGGCCCAGTGCCGCAGACCCGCCAACTCGGCTGCGGTGTAGGGCTGGTGTGGGCTGGCCTCGGCGTGCATCCGGGCCGGGGGCGCCTCGCCGCGCTCGCTCCAGGCCAACGCGTCGCGTACGCGCAGAAGCCACGTCCGGTACGTCCGAACCGACGACGCCTCGATGTCCCCGGCCCGCGAGAGCACGAACGCGTCGATCACCTCGTTGCGCAGCCACGCATCCGCAGACCGCTCGATCGCCGCCGCCTCGGCCCACAACGCCAGCCTGCCCACCACGTGCAGCAGCCGCTCCACGTCGTAGGGCACGGCTGTCACGGCCGCGGCGACGACCGACCGCACCAGCGGAGCGACCTCGGCCCAGAGCGGCGGAACGTCCTTGGGCTGGTAGCGGGTGATCTTCGCGGAGGTGACGGGATCAAGGACCACGGTCCATGCATACCGGCTGGACAAGCAGCCATTCCGCAGCTGATCAACTTCAACGGACAGGATGGTGCGCGCATGGTCGGCGGACGCGCCCGCGCACGCTCCCCCAGGGAACTGACCGACAATCCGGAAGCCTGGCCCGAACAGTCGAGCGCCGACACGGCCGCCGAAGCGGTCCGCTACATCGCACGCACTCTCGCCATGGTCCTGGACGACCGGGGCCTGAGTCTGCGCGCGACTGCCGCCGGCTCCGGAGTGAACAGGCAGGCCGTAGCCGACCTTCTCGCGGGACGGTCCTGGCCGGACGTGGCGACCGTCGCCCGCCTCGCCCACTTCACCGGCACCAACCTGTGGCCGCACAGCATCAACATCGATCGGAAAGGAACGCATTGAGCCTCGATCCACGCCCGAAGATGCCAAATGGCGACTGGGCATGACGAAGTTCGCGGCTCCGCGCATCGAGCGGCGAAAGTCTCCACTACGCTCGAAAACGCGCGGAGCCACCTGTCGGATGGCGCTCACGCACCCGGCACCGCCGAGTCGATTGGTAGTCCCTCGGCGGTGCCACCTGAAACGCCGCGCGCTCGCGGCCCCGGTTCACTCCCGAGCGTCCCCCTGCCGCTGTTCACCGGCGCTGGCCGGGGCGATCGTGAACCAAGCCGTAGGGTCCTCCATCAGCCTGCCCTCCCGCACAAGTGCCTTCAGGCGGGACCTGGTCGTCTCCACGCGCCGCCCCTTCGACGTGTCCGAGACGTCCTCGCCGATCGCCGCAGCGATGTCCTTCACATACATCGGTCGTCCAGCCCCAGCCAGCAGCACCAACGCACGCTCACGCGTGACCTCCCGCTCCAACGGGCCCGCAGGCTCGGACTCACCAGCAGCGGTTCCGT
Organism: Streptomyces sp. GMY02; assembly: GCF_019056675.1. Classification (NCBI taxonomy): domain Bacteria; kingdom Bacillati; phylum Actinomycetota; class Actinomycetes; order Kitasatosporales; family Streptomycetaceae; genus Streptomyces; species Streptomyces sp. GMY02. The sequence continues at coordinate 5,047,273 of NZ_CP077658.1, forward strand.
CAGTTCGAGGAGGGGAGGCGGGGGGGCCATGCTCTGGGTCCGGTTCGCCACTGTCGTCAGCGTCCGGCTGGCCGCCTTCCGTGTCGTGTGCGGCGTACTCTGAGCCGCCCAGCGAAACGACCGTCTTCCGAGTGATCACCAGATCTGCCAGACGACCCTCGGCAGCCGCGATCCGTCCATGCAGAGCATCCAACTCCTTGCTCAGGACAGACAACTCGCCGCGAACGGCTGCCTCTTCCCTATCCAGACGCTCGAACAGTGACGCCATTCAGACCGCCCTCACGCTGCCGACTACCCGACTCCGACGACATTCGAAGCCCCAGCCAAAACTAGGGCGGACTGCAACAAGATCGCAGAGGGTGACTGCAACTGCCCTCAACCGATCGCACACGTCCATCTCCAGGCCGTACCGCATCGATGGGCGACCATTCTTGCCGCGCGCCATAGGCTCACCTCATGCCGACCGACGACAGCCCGCAGAGCACCGCCAAGCACTGGCAGGACTGCACGGACGTGTACGACTTTCTCGAGCAGATCCGCCTCCGGCCCGGCATGTGGCTGCCTGGTGGCTCACTCCAGCACCTGCAGTCCATGCTTACCGGCTACCGGGTGGCGCTTGGTGTGCACAGCATCGACGAACCCTGGGCCTTCTGGCCCGAAGACGACTTCAGCCGCTGGCTCTGCGAGTATCGCGGCATCGCCGGCTCCCTCACCTGGGCAGCTGAGATCGAGCGCAACACCCCCGACGGCTCGATTCCCGTCGAAGAGTTCTTCCGTCTCCTCAACGCCTACCGGAGCGACGCGGCACAGAATCCGGAGCCAACCGCCACGACTACTCGGCTTCCCGGCATCGAGTACATGACCAACACCTTCGTCACCCTCTTCTGGCGCAAGCGCCTCCTCACACAGGCAGTGGAACGTCTCGAAGACCGAGGATTCCGCGTCATCCGCTTGGAAGCCGGCCAGTGGAACACGGAACGGGACATGCACCACGCCATGGCCGCGGCCCTGGATTTTCCCGACTACTACGGTCGCAACCTGGACGCGCTCAACGACTGCCTCGGCGACGTGGCCTGCTACGGCGGCTACGACGATGCTCCCGAGGGCACCGGACTGGTCCTCGTCTTCACTGACTATGACCGGTTCGCGGCAACCTGTCCCAGGGCGGCGCAAGTCGTCCTGGACATCATCGCCGACCAGGCCCGCCAAGCGGCCGTACTCCAACGACGCTTCTTCAGCCTGGTCCACAGCAATGACGCCAACATCAAGTTCGAACCTGTCGGTGCCATGCCCGTCATGTGGAACAGCGACGAGTGGCTCGACGCAAACCGTCACTGAGGACAAGCCTCGGAGTGCAAACGCGCGCTGCGGCAGTCCTTACTCCGTCGCCGTAGCCCTCCAAGCAGCAGTGACGCACCCTTCTTCCCAGTGCCACCACTCCTTTGCCTCACCGTGCTCCAGGAGCTTGCGGATCCGCTGCAGGTCCGCCTGCGGCGGGACATCGAGCGCCACCATCCCGTACCGCTCGATACCCTCGCCCGTCGTGCCGAGCTTGTGGAAGATCTCCAGGACGCTTTGCCTAGCAGCAGCTGATCCGCTGTCCTTCAACACGATCAGCCGGATCGTGCAGTTCTCCGAGGCTCGGACCGTCTCTCCTGCCCAGAGGAGACCTTCGCTGTCGGGCTCCACCTTGATGATGTCCCCGCTAGCAACTCCACGTACGAACCATGGAGTGTTGTCCAAACGCACCGTGCCGTCACCGAGGTCCACCGCCCACAGGCTCTCGACGCTCGCCGGCGGCCAGCCGTCCTCGTCCACATCCATCCGGAAGTGGACCTTCACATGGTCGCCACTGATGCTCGTCACAACACCATCATCCACAGGGGACGATCATCGTTCAGATGAGGCCCATGAAGTCGAGGAGGAACCACTTCTCGTACTCATACCGCTCGCGAAGTGTGAATGTTCCGTCTGCCACGAGATCCTTGCCGTCCCACCACCATCGTGGCTTCGAATCGAGAGCCTCTGGATAGTTGAAGAGCTCGTGGGGAAGGGGTTGCTCATCGAAGTTGCTCGGAGGCATCCAACCCTGTTCGCCGACGATGACGCCCGCGACGGCATCGGCTGTGAGTACGAAGTCGGGAGTTTCGTCGTCGTTGAACGTAAGCCGCCATTCACGCTCGTGCAGCCAATCCGCGGAGCCGGGTTCGTAGCGCACTCGCCGGCCGCGGAATCGGGCTGGCATTCCATCAGTCGCGAGCAACTCCTCGTCCGAGAGATAGAGCACTGGCCGGGCACCAGCGGCTATGAGAGCCTCGCGGTCGAGTAGAAGCGCCCACGGCTCGTACGGCCCGCGCGGGCCAATGCCGTCGCGAAGCAGGACCCGACGAGCGGCATCGGAGGGCTCGCCCAGGCAGACCACAGCCTGGCTCTGGCGGTACGGCACACTCCCGCGAATCTTTCCCTCGCGGAGGATGCCCACCAGTCGATCCTCAGCGGTCCCATTCGCATGAGCCGGGGGATGGTCATCGCTGCTTCGTGGGCGTCCCGTGAAGTGAACGAGAGTGCCGGGAAGGTCAGGGTGAACGCCTACGCCGGGAGAGGGTCTCATACGTCTCCTTCGTGGTCTCAGTGCAGCAGAATACGGTCAGCGGCTCATGACCGTGATGCGTGAGCACGTTGGGACTTCGTCGTTTCCGCGTGCCGTTCGAGGCGTCTGGTGACCGGCGCGGTCATTCGGCGAGGTTGGGAAGCACTTTCCACCGGAGCCAGGCCAGCATCTGGTCGAGCAGGTGCACCGCCCGTTGCCGAGCAGGGAGTTCGCGTGGGGTGGGTCTCCAGTAGGAGGCGGTCAGCTCGTCGACCCGGGTGTGCAGTGCCTCTTCCGAGGCGGTGCCAGTGAGCAGTGCGAAGCGGAGGAAGCCGGAGAGCGGCCGGCTGTCGTGCAGGTCCTCTGCCAATGCTCCCGTTCGTTCCAGCAAGGGGAATGACGCCGGTTCCTCGGGGAAGCTGGCGCAGAGAGCGGCCAGAGCGAGGCGGACACCCAGGGACGCGGTATCCCAACGGGCCGCCAGCTCTGGAAGCGTCCGCCGGACGGCTGCGCGTGCCCGGGCAGCTGCGGCTGGATCACTCTGCGGGTGCTGCCGGGGCCAGCAGTCAGCCGTGAGGCGGTCGATCTCGGCGGCGATGTGGAAGAGGAGAGTCGTCAGGCTGGCTCGCTCATCAGCCGGAACGCGCTCGTCGGAGGCGAGGGCGGCCACCATGGGCACCGCCTGCGCGGTGTACGCGTTGCTGATGCCCTGGTGATGGATGTCGTTGTAGAAGTCGCTTGCGAACTCGCGGTCTGAGGCGAAGGGCCCGAACTCCGGCCCGAAGAGCAGAGCACTGTGCGGCGGCCGCTCGTCGGTAGGTATCCGATCGGTCACCACGGACCGGAAGATGCGCCGCAGACCGGGCTCGAAGCACTCGTCCCGGAAGCGGTCCGCTGCCGCAGCATCCCGCTCCTCCGGGGGCGGGAATGCATCAGCCATCGAATCTGATCCAGGGGACGTCGAACTGCCCGAGAGGGTGCAGGGCGCTGCGGTGGAGGGCGCCGATGCTGACGGCGGCTTCGCCGTCCTCTCCCGGGCCATCCGAGAGCGCGACCACGATGCCGGGGCCGGCGAGGAAGGTCGTCGGATTGAGTGGTGCCATGAAGGGCCGCAGTGGGACGTCCCGCAGCACGGAGCGGAGCAGGGGGACGATGTCGTCGGCAGAGGCGACGGCTTGTGCCAAGTAAGGAGCACTGAAAGTCGCCTCGTGCAGAACGAACTGGAGCAGGAACCTGCTCACAGGCTCCTGCTCCGGCAGTGCCTCGTCGTCCCGGACGAGCAGGACGGTGTGCTCTCCGTTCTCCGTGTCCGGACGGCGTGGGCAGCACCACGACCAGCATCCCTGAACCTCGCAGGCGAACGAGAAGTGCTCCTCGCCCCGGCCACACCGGTCGGGCTCCGGTTCGTGCACGTAGTTGTGCGAACCCAGGATTCCCGGCCGCTCTTCGGCCAGGCGGTAGAAAGCAGCCAGCACGGCCGGCACGGCCTCCGCCGACGTGTTGATGCGCGGTTGTCGGGACCGGGCGAACCACGACTCGACGAACAGCGTCAACGCCTCCTGCGGACGCGCCGCCACGAGATCCACCCACGTCGGTGTGGGCAGTACGGGATCGGGAACGGAGGGCCGGACCACCTCCAACAGCCCGCTGGGCAGCGGCTCGATGAACTCGAACTCGTAGCGGCCGGGCCCCCAGCGGCGGAACTCGGCTCGTCCGAGCAGCAAGCAACCGATACCGACCCTGATGGCGATGCTCACCGGCCGCTGCCGGAGTTCGTCGAAGCTCCAGACGTCCCGGTAGCCGGTCAGCGCCTCGTTGATGTCTGCGGGTACCTCGCCGACCAGACGGAACTGGTCCCGGCTCCAGACGCCGCTGGACGCCGGGTCGTCATTGGCGTCGGCGATGATCTGGATCTCCGTGGCACCGACGATCAACGAGGCGCCGGTCAGGTCGAACCTCATGGCAGGGCCGAGCCGGTCCAGCAGCGCACCTTCATCGACCCGGAGCGGGCTCCTCTGCGGCATCCCGGCAGTGTACGTGGGAAACGATCTCCGTCGGTTTGGGAAGCGATCTTCGTACGCCTCTGGAGCGCCTGGTCAGGCGTACTCGTGAACACCCCACAGCGGGCCGTTCACGAGGTAGCTCGTAGGCGGTTTACGAGATCCCGTCCGATCACTTTGATCGGACGGGATCTCGTCGTTTCCGGGCTTGTCGGGAGGGTCGGGAGGTCTGGGTGGCGGTGCCGGTGGCGGGGCGGTGGCGTGGTGTCGCGTATCAGCGCGTATCAGGCTGAGAGGTCGATGACGGCGATACGGTCGTACGGCTTCTCGTTGTGCTTCAGGACGGCTGTTTCCGCTGCTTGATGGTGGTGCAGCAGTTGGGAGATCACACGCACGCCGCCCGGTAGATCGTCCCGGATCAGGATGTCGAGGTGGTCGGAGTGATGGACGTAGCCGCCGTCCTTGCCTTGCACTGATGTGCTGCCGTTGGTCTCCGCTCGCCCCAGACCGGCTGCCTGAAGGGCGGTGGAGAGCTCGTCGGCGAATGTCTGCGCGAAGCGCCACGGGCGCCCGGCGGCGGGCAGAGTGAGGGAGAGCTGCCATGAGGTGCTGTTGGCCAGAGGGCTGACACCGGCCCAGGCGGCTATCAGTTCGCCCAGCTCCAGCCCTGCCAGGGTCTCGATGGCCCAGGCCGCCTCCACCGGGGCAACCGGCTGGGACAGCGCGCGGAACAGGGCGGTGTTGTCGAAGCCTGCCCGGGACAGCGCGGAAGCGAGGGGGCCGATGTGCCGGTGGCCGTTTGGCCCCGCACACCGATCGAGGGCGGCCCGTACCTCGGGGAGGCGGAGAGCGGGATCCGTCCGTACGGAGTGCAGCAGTTCCGTTGCGCGTGCGAGCATTTCGGACCAGGTGGCGAACGGGAATTCGGCCGATTCGGGCTCTCTCAAGGAGTACAGCGGCATTCCGTCGGGATCGTGCTGCGTCACTGCCTGGCAGCCGTCGGACCGGGGAGTCCACTCGATTCCGGTGCCGCGCAGATCCCGCAGGTCGAACCAGTCACGGGTCTCCGTGCGTACCTTCGCCGCTCCAGGGGGTACGGCATTGTTCGCTGCCGTGGGCAGAACAGCGCTGAAAGCCGCGTCGACCATGGGCGTGATCGCGTCCAGGTCGTCGTCCTCGGTCAGGAAAGCGAAACGCAGCAACAGTGCCAGCATCGGACCCGGGTGCCGCAGCGCCGGGTCGTACAGGGCCGCGGCGCGGCACAGCAGGTCGAGTTCGGACCAGGGCATGACGTGGGGGTGAAAGTGAGCTGTGTCATCCCAGCCCACGGTCTCGTCCTTCGCCGACTTCGGCGACTGGACGGCCAGGTTGACATAATCGACGCCCGGTTCGAACTCAAGCGTCAGCCCCAGGCCGCGGTCCAGCAGGAACTTCGCCTGGAGGATCTCTTCCTCCGCCCCCTCGACCTCCCTTGTCTCCTCGTAGGCATTCATCGCCTGGTCGTCGAAGAGATACAGGGGCCAGAAGTCAGGCTCTGCCATGCGGGCGGTCAGATCGTCGTAACGGGGCATGCGGGCACGCTATCGACAGGGTCCGACATCCCCTCACGGTAGGGACCGCGGCGCCCAGTTCTCTCGTCGACGGGAAACGATCAATGGACGGACCTCAGCGGTGGAGTGACAACGTGACCGTGCGGTGCGGGAGGTTGATGCCGGTGACTGAGCCGTCCGACCTGATGGAACTGTGGGCGGGGTCGGATGGCCGACCCTGGCGTGCGAACGTACGCCGCCTCCAGAACGTGCTCCTGCCCAAGCCACCCGGAGAACAGCTCGGCCTCATCTGACCGCCTGAGCCTTGAGGTTCCGCTCCCGCCTGGCTGGACAATCACGTCCGATGAAGGCAGCGGAGACGTACAGGCCCTCCGGCTCACTGACGGGCCGGCCGAAGCCGGTCTGTGGACGCGGATGCACGCCGAACAGGCATGCTCCGGCCTGTGGCCGTTGCTGCGGGGGAATGGCCCTCAGAGGGCGATGGGGATTGTCAGTCGACCGACAGTCTGTGCCACCAGTGACCGCAGCCGTCGGAGCAGAAGCGCTCGCGGCGCCGCGTGTCGGCGATCGTGAGCAGCGCGATCAGCAGTCTGAACGCCTTGCGGCGTTCGTCGAGAGGAGTGAGCCCGGCGATCTTTCCCAGTTGTTCGTCGATCCGGCCTCGTGAGATCAGCACCGCGGGCGTATGCGTCAGGCGCAGTCCGGCACGGTGGATGGCCTCCTGCGCGTCCTCGGCGACAGCGCGCGCCTGGACGCAGTGATGGCGCAGGTGCAGCATCACCTCGGACTGTTCCTCCCGGCCGAGACCGTCGAACCATTCGATGCCCTCTGACATCGGGCGCAGCCCCTGTGCGAGTTCGTTGAGCAGGACGTCCCGTTCGTTCATGGCTGCCTCCCGTGGGACAGACGCCGCTCCGCAGCGGTGATCAGGGTTCCGAGCAGCACCGCCAGATCGGCCGCGCCTTCGGCGTCGTCGGCCCAGCGGGTGGTCTGGAGCGGGTGCACCTGGTCGAGGAAGACGCGTTCGCGGGCCAGGACGAATGCCAGCGCCAGCATGGCCGCGCGGGCGTTGCCGTCCTCGAACGGGTGGAAGAACAGGGTGTCGAGGTAGGCCCGGGCGGCGCGTGAGGGGAGGGGCGGGTCCGGTTGAGCGCTCTCGGACAGACAGTGCTCGAATCGCGCCCAGGTGTCGGGGGCGAGGCCGTAGCGCTCCCGTCCGCCCTTCGCGAAGGCCGGCATCGTGCGGGTGCCCACAACGTCGTGGCCCAGCACGGTCCGCTGCCACTTCGCCATGAGGGCAAGCGTCAGCGGCCCGCCCTGCTCCGCGTCGGCGAAGGCCAAGTCGAGGGCGGTCATGACGCGCGTGGTTCCCTCGCTGTCACGTTCGCCCCGCGTTGCCACGAAGAAATGCTGGAAGCAGTCACGGGCCGCCGCACCAGAGGCCGGGCATGCGCCGCCGCGCCAGGATGGCCAGGAGATCTCCGTCCGGATGAGCAGCCAGTCGGAGAGGCTGTCTGCCGGTCGGCCGGGCCGGGAAGTCATCCGATTCCGCCCACGCCTCCGGCGAACCGCGAGCTCACCGCGTCGACCACCGGAACGTCAGGTGCGATCCAACTGCCGAACCGCCCGCCGACCGCGTTCTTGACGATCTCCCGCGCCTGGCCCTCGTCCATGCCGTTGTAGGCGAGGAACCATCGGAGGACCTGCATGCAGTGCCCGTACCAGCCGCTTTCGGCCTGGGTGCGGTCAGCGACGACGGTGACCAAGCGCGTGCACGCCCGCTCCCAGTACCAGGGGTCCACCGAAGACACCACCGTGTTCTCGGGTGGAGCCAGGGCCGCGAACCGCTCCGCCAGTTCCTCCAGCCAGCCACGCCATTCCCGAAGGGCCTCAACAACCAGTGGGGCAGTCGCATCCGGGGTCGTCACAGAGTCGGACGAACAGCACCACACCTCGACGACGCCCCCGTCGACGTCACCCTCGCCGACCGACCAGTTCCATCCGCAGGCCCATCGGCCGTACCGGTCTGCCAGGTAATGCGTGATGCGATCCAACGAACGCCAGAGATCCTCGCGAGCGACTTCGAGGCTGGGCAGCAAGGGCGCGACAAGGCCCGCCAACTCCTCCGCCGCAGCGTCGTCCATCTCGAACGGATGCCGAGCCGGATCCACATCTGCCCACGTCAGGGAATGTGCCCACAGTTCGCTCACCGTCCCACTCTGCCTCGCGCAGCCGCCCTCGCTCCACTCCATATCGAGTGCCCGCCGCATCAGCGGACTTCGGCGACGACCTCGGCTGTGTCCTCTACGGTTGCATGTGATGTGGCAAACGGCAGGACCAGGACTTCTGCGCGCGGGGGCGGTGTGATGGGCGACGGTTCCAGGAATGACCTGTCCGGGACGGTGTACGGGCCGGTTGTCCAGGCTCAGCAGATCCATGGCGGCATCACCTTCAATGTCCAGGCGCCGCCGGCCCACGGGCCCGGCTCCGCGCCGGATCAAGTGCCGCCCCTGACCTTCGAGTTCATCAACCGGTCCGCGGATCTGTCCTTACTGGACGACCGCCTCGGCGCCCCCGGGAGCGGCTCCTCCCGGGTCGGGTTCGGGGTGCTGACCGGGCTGCCGGGGATCGGGAAGACCGCGCTCGCGCAGCGCTGGGCGGAGAAGGCGCGTGAGCGGTTTCCCGACGGGCAGATCTATGTCGACTTCGCCGCGCTGCGCGGCCGTTCGGGCGGTGATGTCTCCGCGGCGGTGCGGCAGTGCCTGACGGCGCTCGGGGTGGACGACGCCTATATCCCGCAGTCACTCGCCGGCCGGGTCGAGCTGTTCCGTAGCAAGTCCGCGGAGCGGCGGATCCTGGTCGTACTGGACGATGTGAACCAGCCCGCGCAGGTCAGTGTCCTGGTCCCCAAGGGGCCGGGCAGCGCGCTGCTCGTCACCGGCAGCGGCAGGCTCGGGGAACTGGCCATGGACGGCGCGCGGCTGCTGCCTCTCGAACCGCTCGACCTGCGCAGCGGACTGGGGATCCTGGCCGACCGCTGCGGCGAGCGGGCCGTCGCCGCCGAGCGGGCCGCGGCCGAGCGGCTCGTCGAGTTGTGCGCGGGACTGCCGAAGGCGCTGCATGTGGTGGCGGCACGGCTGGTGACCGACTCCGGTCTCACCATGAGCGGGCTGGCCGAGGAACTCGCCGATGAGACCCGCCGGCTGGCGGGCATGTCTCTACGAGGACGAGGGGAGCACTCCGTGTCCGCGGTCCTGGGACTCGCCTACCGTGATCTGCCGCCCGACGCGGCCCGCCTCTACCGGCTGCTGGGATGGCTCCCCGGGCGGTCGTTCGACGCCGGGACGGCCGCGGTCGCCGCAGGCATCGGCACACCGGCCGCCGAGTCGCTCCTCGGCACGCTTCAGGAGTCCAGCCTCCTGGACCGGACGCCCGACGGCAGGTTCCGCTTTCACGATCTCGTACGCCTGCATGCCCGCGAGCGCGCCACCGAGGAGCAACCAGCGCAGGAGCAGCGGGAATTGACGGCCCGGGTCGCCACCCACTACCTCGCGCTCACCGCACTCGCCGACCGGGCCGTACGCGCCGACCGGCTGCGGATCGCCGATCTGCCCGAGCTGCTGAGCGGCGCCTCCGACCCCTTCACCGCGGAGAACGGTCCTCCTCCGCTGGAATGGCTGGACGCCGAGCGCGCCAATATCCTCGCCGTCCTCCGCCAGGCCTCCCGCCACGGCCTCCATACGCTGGTCTGGCCGCTGTCCGAGGCCTTCACGGTTCTCTTCCTGCACCGCAGGCACCTCGGCGACTGGAAGGAGTCCCTGGAACTGGGAGCCGCCTCGGCCGCCGAAGCCGTCGTCCCCGCCGCCGAGGCGCGCCTGCGCAGTCTGCTCTCCCGGCCGCTGATGGACCTCGGCGAGTACGACACGGCGCGTACGGAGCTGGAGACCGCGGTCGCCTGCGCCGACGCCGCCGGACATGCCGCGCTGGGCGCGTCGGTGCAGGAGTTCTTCGGCCGGTACTGGGACCGCTTCGACCCCGACCGGGCCATGGACGCCTACCGCCGGTCCATCGAACTCAACATCGAGGCCCGCGAATGGCGTGGCGTCGCCATCGTCACCTATTTCCTCGGCTGCGCCCAGGACGCCAGGGGCGACCACACCACCGCCCTGGAGACCCTGAGCACGGCGTACAAGGACCTGATGGACCGCGCCGACCGGCGGATGGCGGCCCGGGCCATGGCCGCGATCGGCGCCGCCCACGAGCATCTCGGCGAGACGGACGAGGCGAAGCGCGCCCTGGGCGAGGCGGCCCGGACCCTGCGCAAGCAGAACGCCAGCCACTACGAGGCACAGGCCCTGGTCCGGCTCGCGGACCTCACCGAGCGGACGGGCGGCGCACGCACGGACCAGGGCCTGGCGGCCGTACGGGAGCAGCTCACCAGGGCGTACGAGATCTACGCGGACGGTGGCAGCCCGGAGGCCGACACCCTGCGCGAGCGCCTCGACCGTCTCCGGGAGCTGCCCGGGTCCGGAGCGCGATGACGGGCCAGGAGGCGCGGCAAGGCCGCGCCCTCAGTACGGTCCCTCCGTACAGCGCCTTCAGCGCCTTCAGCGCGCTCTCAGCACAGTGGACCCAGTACGCCGGACGGTCTCAGTACGCCGGACCGCGCGGCCGGGAGGTACGGAAGCGCAGCGCCACATCCTCCTCCCGCACCCCGCCGACCCTGAGCGTCACGATGATGTCGTCCATCGCGATCCCCGCGCGCAGGCACGTGTAGACGACCGCCGCGGGCAGGCCCACCGGGACGCCGTCGCCGGTCGCCGTCGCCTCGACGGTCCGCCCGTCGCGCAGCCCCACCAGAAAGCCGCCTCCGCCCCCGCCCAGCGCCACCGCGGCCAGACGGCTGCCGGGAAACCGGCCGAGCGTCTCCCCGATCCAGCGCAGCGCGCCCACCGCGGTCGGCGCCGTGCGCTCGCGGACCAGCACCGAGGCGCTCTCGCTCAGCCGCCGGTCCCGTTCCTCCTCGTCGCACGCGAGATGTACGAACGACCCGGCAGTCTCCTCAGGTCCTGTGCGGCTGTCCTCGCAGGCCGCCGCGGGGTGACGGCGTACGGTCACGGTCCAGCGGCCGTCCTCCGCGTCGGCCTCGGTGGCCACCGTCCAGGACGTGACGGCCGCGGCGGGCGGATCGGGGCGGGGCAGCGTCAGCAGGGGAGGCGGCGGGGCGGAGTCCGGCTCGGCCAGCCCCATCAGGCGGTACAGCGCGGTACGCAGCCTGGCCAGCGCCTGCCCCGTATCCGCGAAGGCCCCGGCCGCGATCTCGGCGTACCGCCCGGGGCGGTGCGTCCGTACGGCCGACTCGATCTGCCCGCGCAGATCCCCGCGTGGATCGAGCCGGGGCGCGGTCCGGCCGAGCCGCGCGATCGCCGTCCCCGGCACGGCGTCGCTGCCGAACGCGGCGAGCAGTACGGGCTTGTCCAGCGCCGCACCGTACAGCGTCACCGAACCGTGGTCGCCCACCACGGCGTCCGCCGCCACCAGCGCCGACTGCCAGGCGCCGACCGGCGGCATCAGCAGCAGGCCCGAGTCGAGTGCGGCCGCCAGGAGCGTATGGAGCTGCCAGGCGCCGTGCCCCGACCAGACATTGGGGTGGACGATCGCCGCGACCCGGTATTCGTCGTACGGCAAGGACGCGAGCAGCCGCGCCGGAAGCTCCGGATCGCGGCCGATCAGGGAGGTCGGGCCCCAGGTGGAGCTGAGCACCACCAGCCGCCGCCCGTCCTCGACGTCCAGTGCGCGGCGGTACGAACCGGCCAGCGGCAGGCTGCCGGCCAGTCGGTCGAACACCGGGTCCCCCACCAGCAGGGTGTGGCCAGCGGCCTTGGGATGGGTGGTGAGGAGCTGCTCCTCCTGGTCCGGATGCGAGATGGCGAGCCAGGCGCGGCCCGCCTCCAGCAGCGCGTCCGGCACCACACCGGACAGCCGGGTCCGCGAGGAGCGGGAGTCGGGCACGAGCTTCTGGAAGCCGACCCCGTGCGGCAGGACGAGTACGGGACAGCCCTCGCCCGGCACACCCCAGTTGGGCACTCCGAGACCGGGCACACCGGCACCGGGCACGCCGAGACCCGGCACACCGGCTCCCGGCAGCCCCGCCCCCGGCACCTCGACGTTCTCGCTGGCGGAGACGATCAGATCCGGGGTGATGCTGCCCAACTGGGCCCAGGGCATGACCCGGCACCCCGACTCGTGCAGCAGATCGAGGACTCCGTCATTGAAGGCGGAGGTCGGGTCATGGGCGAAGACCACGGTGATCCGGTCGTCGCCGCGCAGCAGGGCCGGCAGGATCTCCAGGACCCGCACGGTCGAGGTGACCGTACGAACGGCCACGACCAGGGTCTTCTCGCCGGGGAAGGTGCTCCACCGCCGGGCGTCATGGCCCACCGGGACCCTGAGCGGCGGCCCCGCGCTACCGTGCATGGCCACGGATACACCGTACCGGGGGTGGCCCGTGCCCCTCGGCGAACGCGCACGGCAGCACCCCACAGCCCCCGTTTTCCCGGACTCACTCTCAGATGCCTTCCCAAGTTCCTTCGCACGGCGGAGACATGGATAAGTCTCGTACTGGAGAACGAAATTGAGGAATCGACGGCGGGAAGGGGCCGGGGAATTCCCCCACTCGGGTGACATGGGCTCACTGAATTTCTCCGGGGGCCACTACTGTGCCGAAGCATGACCTCTTCCAACACCGCGTCGGGCCGTATGCGGTACGCCCCTCTTCTGGGCACCCTCTCGGTGATTCCCTGGACCAGCGATCCTTCCGAAGGCGAGCGCAACGCGCCTTTTCTGCTTGCCTATTCACTCGGTGACGGCCGGGGCGGTCCGGCGGCCGGTGAGGAGGCCATGCGCGCGGTCCTCCAGGAGATCGGGCTGAATCCCGGTGGTGAACTGGTCGATGTCGCGCAGACGCCCCAGGTGCCGGTCAAACTGCTGGTGGAGGCGGGGCAGGCGGTGCTGACCATGCCGTATCTGACCTCGCAGTGCCCGGTTCCGCCGGAGTGGGAAGAGGACGCGCGGCGGACCCGGCAGGTCTATTTCATGGTGGCGACCCGCCCCTGGCCGGACGGTACGCCGGGGCGGCCGATGACCGAGGAGCGGCTGCGCGCCTTTGCCGGCGACGTCGGCATGCTCGCCGGCGCGGCGCACTGTCTGGTGCCGGTCAGCAGTCTGCGCGGCTGAGGCGCGGCGCGCGAGGCGAGGCATACGAAGCGAACGAATCGGAGCGTCATGGCAACGACTTGGGCCCGGACCACGCCCGCCGGAAAGACCGCGGAAGCCGGGAGAACCTGGAAATCCGAGCAGACCGAGGACCTCGGGAAAGACGCCGTCGGCGGCGGTACGGCGGAAGTGGGCGGCAGCCGCGGGTTCGCGCTGCTGTTGCTGATCACGGGCGCCGCCGGACTGCTGGCGGCCTGGGTGATCACGCTCGACAAGTTCAAACTGCTTGAGGACCCGGACTTCACTCCGGCATGCAGCCTCAACCCGGTGGTGTCCTGCGGCAACATCATGAAGAGCGAGCAGGCGTCGGCCTTCGGCTTTCCCAATCCGATGCTGGGGCTTGTGGCGTACGCCGTGGTGATGGGGATTGGCGCCGGGGTGCTCGCGGGTGCGCGTTATCGGCGCTGGTTCTGGCTGGGGTTGAACGCGGGCACGCTGTTCGGTGTCGGATTCTGCACCTGGCTCCAGTACCAGTCGCTGTACGAGATCAACTCGCTGTGCCTGTGGTGCTCTCTGGCCTGGGTCGCCACCATCGTGATGTTCTGTTACGTCACCGTCCACAATGTCGAGCACCGGATTCTGCCCGCTCCCGCCGGGGTGCGCGGGGCGCTGAGCGAATTCCACTGGGTGCCGCCCGTGCTGTGGACCGGGGTGATCGGGATGCTGATCCTGATCCGCTGGTGGGACTTCTGGACGGGCTGACCGACCTGCCCGGCTGACCCCGCCCCGTACCGCACCCCTCGTACCACCGCCCTCGTACCGCCCCTCGTACGACGCCGCGGAGTCCGGGTCCGCGAGGACCCGGACCGCCCGCTCCCTCCCGCTCCGTACCGGCGGTTACGGGGGTCACTTGCCGAGCGACAGCCCGCCCAGCAGCTTGCCGAGGCCCTGCTCCTTGCCACTGGCCTGCTTGGTGCCGGTCTGCTTGCCGCCGCCCTGCTTCTTGCCGCCCTGCTTCTTGCTTCCGGACTGCTTCTTCGCCTGCTTGTTGTTCAGCTTGTCCGTGGTCTTCTTCACCGCGTTGATGACGGAGCCCTCGTTCTCCGTGTCCAGCGCGTTGGTGTGGAGCGGCTTTCCGTCGCGCAGACCGTCGCGGGCGACGGTGTCCAGGGCGCCATTGAGGCTGGACGGGGTGAGGTTCTCGGCGGCGAAGGCCGGGGACGCGGCGCCCAGGGCCAGAACGGAACCGGCGATGACCGCGGCGATCTTCTTGGGCTTCATGGGGGAATCCTTCTTTCGGAGTTCAGTTCTCGGACGACAGGGCAACTCGGGCAACTCTCTTTCCGCGCAAGCCTCTTGAAGGTTTTCCGCGCGGCCCTGTCCCGTTCTGAGTAACGATTCTCCGGCGTGCCGGAAACGGCCCGGAAACGGGCAACAGAAGAGCCGCTCAGCCCTGGAAGGGACGAGCGGCTCTTCCGCGTCACGTCATCGACGAGGCGAATAAGGTCAGACGTTGAAGCAGGTGTTGCCGAACGTCGGGTTCAGCAGCCCGATGATGTCGATGGTGTTGCCACAGAGGTTCACGGGGATGTGAATCGGGATCTGGACGACGTTGCCGGACAGAACGCCCGGGGAGCCGACGGCCGCGGCCTTCGCGTCGGCGTCGGCGAAGGCGACGCCGGAGGTACCGGCGACAGCGGCGGCCGCCGCGGTGGAGAGAACAACAGCCTTGGCGATACGCGACATGTGAGAAGCGCTCCTCGGTCGTAATGAGATGGCATAGATGCCGGGCGCGACTGCCCGACTTATGCATCAACGCCAGGGGCGGCCATCGGTTGCGCACCCGAATGAGTGACGCTCCCCCAGGAGTTGGCCGCGGTCTGCTACCGGGACGTGCAATACGGCGCCGGTTCCCGAAGTCGTCTTGTACGTTCAGCCCGTTTCAGCGCGTCTGACGTGATTTTCACTCCGCGCTCTGTAAAGGTGCCTTCTTGTTTCGGTCTTTGCTTCGTTCTTTCGAGGCGGACCGGCTTATGCGTAATTCAGTGAGCAGTTGATGTACAAGCGCTTCGAGTCCGTTCAAGAGATTGCATTTCTGTAGCTATAGCTGTAGTAGCGACGAGTGGAAAGAGTTGCGCGTGCGGGCACAACGGCACCTTCCAGGGACCGGCTTCACAGCACTCCATCTCGTTCAGCCGGTCGACGGCGGAGTGGCCCGGGTGGTTCTCGATCTGGTCGGCGCACAGCGGAGTGCCGGAGTCCGGGCCGTTGTCGCCTGCCCCGCCGAAGGCGCGCTCGCCGAGGAGGCGGCACGCCAGGGCGCCGAGGTCCATGTCTGGCACGCGACACGTGCCCCGGGGCGCGGACTGCTGGACGAGGTACGGCAGGTCGAGCGGCTGGTCGGGCTGATCCGCCCGGATCTGGTCCACGCCCACAGCGCCAAGGCCGGCCTCGCGGGGCGGCTCGCCGTCCGGGGCCGGGTGCCGACGGTCTTCCAGCCGCACGCCTGGTCGTTCGAGGCGGTCGGGGGAGTGACGGGCCGGCTGGCGCGGCACTGGGAGCGGTGGGCGGTCCGGTGGACCGACCGGGTCGTGTGCGTGAGCGAGGCCGAACGGCTCACCGGCGAGCGCGCCGGGATTCGCGCCTCCTGGTCCGTCGTCCACAACGGCGTGGACACCGGCCGGTTCGCGGGCGTGTACGACACCCCGGCCGGCACCGACAGCATCCCGACCGGCCCGGGCACCCGTACGGGCAGCGGCCCGACCGGCACCGACACCGGGTCGGGCACCACCACCCTCACACGCACCCCCCTCACGAACACCGCCGCCGGTCGCGCCGCCGCCCGTGCCTCCCTCCCGCTGCTCGCCACCCTGGAGCCGACCACTCCGCTGGTGGTCTGCGTCGGACGGCTGTGCAGGCAGAAGGGGCAGGACATCCTCCTGCGGGCCTGGCGGCCGGTCGTACGGCAGATGCCGCAGGCGCGGCTCGTACTCGTCGGGGACGGTCCCGACGCCGACGTCCTGCGCGCCATCGCCCCGCCCTCGGTGCTCTTCGCCGGGGCCGTGGCGGACACCGCGCCCTGGTACCGCGCGGCCGATCTCGTTGTCCTGCCGTCCCGTTGGGAGGGCATGGCGGTGGCCCCGCTGGAGGCCATGGCCAGCGGCAGGCCCGTCGTCCTCAGCGATGTGGACGGCGCGCGGGAGAGCCTGCCGCCCGGCCGCGAGAACCTCTGCCTCACCCCGCCCGAGGACCCGCCCGCGCTGGCCGCCGCCGTGAGCACCCTGCTCCGGGACGGGCCGCTGCGCGAAACCATCGGCCGCCAGGGCCGGCAGCACGTACTCAGCACCTATGACGTGCGGCAGACCGCGCGGGCCATCGCGGACGTGTACCGCCAAGTGGCCGCCGTGCCGCGCCCCGAGCACAGAGAGCCGATCGCCCAGTGACCACGGAAAGCACCAGCGTTCCCCCACCGTCCGGGCCCGCGAGGGCCACGGGACAGCGCCTCGCGCGTGTCCCGATCGCGCCGCCCCGGGACGCCCCCGACCGCGTGGCACTGCCGTCGCGCCGCCGCACCCGCGGCCCGCTGGGCTTCGGCCTGCCGCTGCTCCTGGCGGACGCGCTCGCCGCCGTACTGTCCACCGCCGTGCTCAGTGACGAGGAGCGGGAGGCGGTCCTGGCCGTGCAGCTCGTCGTCTGTGTGACCGTGCTGAACGCGCTCGGCGGGTTCTACCGGCCCGGTGTCGTACCGTCGGCGCTCGACCAACTGCCCGCGCTGGCCGCCCGTGTCGCCGCGTCGTGGTGCGCCGCCGCGGCCGTGCTCGCCGCGTTCCCGCCCGCCCGTACGCTGAGTGCCGCGGCGCTGCTCGGCGGCGCCGCCGTACAACTCGTCCTGGCCTGCTGCGGCCGTTCGCTGGTCCATGCACGGCGGCGGGCGGTGGCGCGGAACCGGCTGCGGTCCGCGCTGGTCGTCGGTACGGGCATGGCGGCGCGGCGGCTGGCCGCGCTGCTCGGACAGCATCCGGAGTACGGGCTGCGGCCTGTCGGGATCGTCGCGCCGCCGGGCGACGGCGGGCGCGGCGGCGGAGGCACGGACGCTCCGGCGCTGCCGGTGCTGACCTCGGCCGAGGAGATCCACCGGGCCGTCATCCAGAACGGTGTGCGGGAGGCGCTGTTCATCGGCTCGGGTGTCCCCGGTGCGGAATCCGCCGGCTTCCCCGAACCCGGCTTCCCGGACGCGGCTTTCCACGAGCCCGGTTTTCCCGACTCCGGTTTCCCCGGCTCCCGCGACCGTACGGACCGGACGGCGCTCATCGCGCTGTTCCACGAGTACGGCTGCGCCACCTCGTTTCTCGGCCCCGGCCCCTGGGACACCGGCGCCCCGGCCCCCGGCATGGCCCAGCACCTGTGGGGGTACGCCTGGCGCCGGGTGGAGCCGCCCGCCGCGCGCCGCCCCGGTACGGTCGCCAAGCGCCTGCTGGATGTGGTGATCACCGCGCCCGCGCTGCTGGCCATCTCCCCGGTGCTGCTGATCTGCGCGCTCGCCGTACGGTTCGGCGACGGCCCCGACGTGCTGTTCCGCCAGGAGCGTGTCGGCCAGAACGGCCGCCCGTTCACCCTGCTCAAGTTCCGTACGCTGCGCCCGGCCGACGACCATGAGGCGGCCACCCGCTGGAACATCGCCAACGATCTGCGGATGAGCCCGGTGGGCGGCTTTCTGCGCCGTACCTCCCTCGACGAACTGCCGCAGCTCTGGAACGTCCTGCGCGGCGACATGAGCCTGGTCGGGCCCCGGCCCGAACGCCCCTTCTTCGTCGCCAACTTCAGCAAGACCCACCCCGGTTACGCGACCAGGCACCGGATGCCCGTCGGCATCACAGGACTGGCGCAGGTCCACGGGCTGCGCGGGGACACCTCCATCGAGGACCGGTCCCGTTTCGACAACCACTACATCGACCACTGGTCGCTCTGGCAGGACGTCTGCATCCTGCTGCGGACCGCCGTCTCCCTGGTCCGTCCGGCGGGAAGCTGATGACCGCCGACACCGCCGCGGCCCTGCTGCCCGCCGCCCGCCGCCCGCACCAGGACGGCCGGGCGGCGGGCGGCGCGGCGGACCGGTGGCGGGGCGCGCTGCGCCGGTCGGCGCCGGTGCTGCCCGCCGTGGCGGTCGTCGCGCTGGTGGCCGTACCGGCGGCTCCCGCCGGGGACGGCTCCGCCGGTACGGGCAGCGTGGCCGACGCGGCCTCGGCGCTGCTCGTCGCGTACTGCCTCGTACGGCTGGCACGCGAGCGGGCCCGGCCGCTGACCCGTACCGCCGCGCTGGTGCTGGGACTTCCGGTGCTGGGCGTGACCGTCGCCGCGCTGACCTCCGGCGATCCTCCGGCGGCGCTTCCCGGGGTGGCACGCTATCTGCAGATCTTCGTGCTCGTACCGGCCGCGCTGCTGCTGCTGATCCGTGACCGGCGGGACTTCCGGCTGGTCGCGGGGGCGGTCGTGGCGCTCGCGCTGGTGGAGGGCTCGATCGGGGTGACGCAGTATCTGACCGGCACCGGCGCCTCGTACATGGGCGAGAACATCCGTGCCGTCGGCACCTTCGGGCCCACCGATGTGATGGGCATGGCCACGGTCGTCGCGTACGGACTGGTCATCTGCGTCGGGTACGCGCTGGCTCCGGTACGCGGGCCGGGCCCCCGGCGCCGTACCGTCGCACTCGTCTGTGCCGGGCTGCTGCTCGTACCCCTCGCGCTGTCCTTCAGCCGGGGTGCCTGGATCGCCACCGCCGTCGCGGTCCTGCTCCAACTCGTCATCTCCGGGCCGCGCAGGGCCGCGACGGTCGTACTGGCCGCGGGGGCGCTCGGGATCGTCCTCGTCGGCGGGCTCGGGATCGGCTCGCAGATGATCAGCGAGCGCCTCAGCAGCATCACCCGGGTCACCGAAGCGCCCGACCAGTCGGTCGCCGACCGGTACACGATGTGGGCCGCGGCCACCGACATGTGGCGGGAGCGGCCGGTCACCGGCGTTGGGCTGAAGGGCTTCCCCGCGCACCGCGACAGCCACGCGTCGCTGGGGCTCTCAGCCGCCAGTGACACCGCGGGCGCCGGGCTCGGCTTCCAGCGCCAGCCGCTGCTCTCGCCGCACAACATGTATCTGCTGGTGCTCAGCGAGCAGGGGCTGCTGGGGATCATGGCGCTGGCCGGAAGCTGGGCCGCGCTGCTCGTCCTCGCGCTGAGACGGCTGCCGCGGCACGGACGCGGCGGCAGCGGCTGCGCGTTCGTCGTGGCCGGGCTGCTGGTCTGGCAGTTGGTGGACTTCGGTTACGCGGACATCGGCGGCCCGTCCACCGTACTGATGGCCGTGATGTTCGGGCTGGCCGCGTGGTGGGCGCTGAGCCCGGACCCCGGCCGGCCCGGGCCGGGGCGGGGCCGCGAGACCGGGAGCGGGGCTGCCGCCGCGTGACCGGTACGAGTCAGTCGCCACGCCCGCCCACGGTGCCCCGGCAGGCCGGAGGGGACCGGGGTGACCGCGGTGCTTCCTCCTCCGGGGGGTTCCTGGCCAGGGCCGCCTTCCTCACCGCCCTGCTGACCGCCGTCGGTGCCCTGCTCGGTCTGGTACGCGACCAGACCATCGCCCATCTCTACGGCGCGGGCCCCGACACCGACGCCTTTCTCGTCGCCTGGACCGTGCCCGAGGTGGCCGCCACGCTCCTCATCGAGGACGCCATGGCCCTGATCCTCGTACCGGCCTTCAGCCTGGCCCTGGCCCGCAGGGCCGCCGGATCCGCACCGCCCGGGCAGGATCCCGTACGGCTGCTGCTCCGTACGACCCTGCCCCGGCTCTTCCTCGCCCTCAGCGCGGGCGCCGCGCTGCTGATCGCCGCCGCGCCGTGGGTGGTGGCGGTGCTCGCGCCGGGGCTGCCCGAACCGGGGCTGGCCGTCGACTGCACCCGGCTCACCGCCACCTGCGCCCTGACCTTCGGCATGGCCGGATACTGCAGCGCCGCGCTGCGCGCGCACGGCAGCTTTGTGGCGCCCGCGGTGATCTACGTCGTCTACAACGCCGGGATCATCGCGACCATGCTGGCGGCCGGGGGCCGGTGGGGGGTACGGGCCGCCGCCGCCGGGGTCGCGCTCGGCGGGGTGCTGATGGTGCTGATCCAAGTGCCTTCGCTCTGGCGGAAGCTGATGGAGCGTCAGGTACCGGCCGGCGGCGGGCCGAAAGTCACGCGGAGCGGACCGGCCGTCGCACTCGCGCTGCTCGCGCCCGTGATCGTCTTCGCGCTCAGCAGACAGTCGCAGGTCCTCATCGAACGGTTCCTGGCCGCACCGCTGCCCCCCGGCGCGATCTCGCATCTCAACTACGCGCAGAAGGTCGCGCAGATCCCGATGACCCTCTCCATGATGCTGTGCACGGTCACCTTCCCGGTGGTCGCCCGCGCCATGGCGGCGGGCGAGACCGGCCGGGCCCGCCGCCGGGTCGAGCGCGATCTCGCGCTGGCCGGGACGGTCGTCCTCGTCGGCGCCGCCACCGTCATCGCCTGTGCGCCGCAACTCATCGAAGTGCTGTTCCAGCGCGGCGCGTTCGACCCCGCCGACACGGCCGCGACCGCCGCCGTGATGCGGGTGTACGCGCTCGGACTGCTCGGCCACACCCTTGTCGGGGCACTGGTGCGCTGCTACTTCTCCGCCGCGCGCCCCCTCTGGTTCCCCGCCCTCGCCATGCTCACCGGCCTCGCGCTGACCACCGGCGCGGGCGCGCTGCTGGTACGGGTCTGGGGCGTGCTCGGCATCGCCGCGGCCAACGCCCTCGGCATCACCCTCACCGCCGCCCTGATGCTGCACGGCGTCGGCCGCCACAGCGTGCCCATCGCCCTCCGGGCCGTCGCCGGCGGACTGCTCAAGCTCAGCTCCGCGGCCGCCGCGGCCACCGGCTCCGGCTGGCTCTGCGCGGTCCTGATCCCCTCGCCCGTCCTGGGCACCGCGGCGGCCTGCGCGGCCGTCACCGCGGTGTTCCTCGTCATCGCGCGCGCCCTCGGGGCGCCCGGGACCGACACCGTCCTGCGCACCCTCACCCGCGTTCTTGTCCGCCCCCTCACACGAAAGCTCGCACATGCCCGCTGACACGGAGTCCCCAGGCCCCTTGTGGACAGCCATGTACCACTCCGTCGCCGACACCGCCGACGACCCCTACCAGGTGACGGTCTCCCCGGCCCGTCTCGAACGGCAGCTCGGCTGGCTGCGCCGGCGCGGACTGACCGGCGTCGGCATGGAGCGGCTGCTGCGCGCACGCGCCGAGGGCCGCGGCGCCGGACTCGTCGGGCTGACCTTCGACGACGGGTACACGGACTTCCTGGACCATGCCGTACCGCTGCTCAGGAAGCACGGGTTCACCGCCACGGTCTTCGTCCTGCCCGGCCGGCTCGGCGGTACGAACGAGTGGGACAGGCCCGGCCCCAGCAAGCCCCTCCTCACCGGGCCCGGCATCCGCGCCGCCGCCGCGGCCGGCATGGAGATCGGCTCGCACGGCCTGCACCACACCGATCTCACCCGGGCCGACGACGACCTGCTCGCCGCCGAGACCCTCCGGAGCAGGGAGATCCTCCGTACCCTCACCGGCGCGGAGGTGAGCGGCTTCTGCTATCCGTACGGCGCGGTCGACACCCGGGTGATCGGTGCCGTACGGGCCGCCGGTTACGCGTACGCCTGCGCCATCAGCCCCGGGCCGCTGACCGGGATGTTCGCGCTGCCCCGGGTCCATGTCGGCGAGAAGGACAACGGACCGCGGCTGCGCCTCAAACGCGGACTGCACCGCTGGCGCCGCGAACCCGTCCCGGCGGCGGACTACGCGGCATACGCCGGCGCACTGGCCGGACCTCGCGGAGGGACGGGCCGGTGAGGGTGCTGCACATCATCACCGGGCTCGGCATCGGCGGCGCCGAGCAGCAGCTCCGGCTCCTGCTCCGCAGACTGCCGACCGACAGCGAGGTCATCACCCTGACCAACCCCGGCCCGGTCGCCGAGGGCATCGTCGCCGACGGCGTGCCCGTCACGGACCTCGCCATGGCCGGCAACAAGGACCTCGGCGCGCTGCCCCGGCTGACCAAACTGGTCAAACAGGGGCGGTACGACGTGGTGCACACGCATCTCTACCGGGCCTGTCTGTACGGGCGGTTCGCCGCGCGGCTCGCGGGCGTACGGACCATCGTGGCCACCGAACACTCCCTGGGCGCCGTCCAGATCGAGGGCAGACAGCTCTCCACCAGCGCTCGCTCGCTCTATCTCGCGGGCGAACGCCTCGGCACCGCGACGGTCGCGGTCTCCGCCACCGTCGCCCGCCGCCTGGAGCGCTGGGGCGTGCGCCGCGACCGTATCCATGTCGTACCCAACGGCATCGACGTGGGGCGCTTCGCGTACGACGAGGACGCCCGCCGCGCCGCCCGGAGCCGGCTCGGGCTGCCGCAGGACGCCTTTGTGGTGGGCGGTGTCGGCCGGCTCACCGGCAGCAAGCGCTTCGACGCGCTCGTACGGGCCGTCGCCGAACTCCCGCGCGCCCGGCTGCTCCTGGTCGGCGACGGGCCGGAGCGGGAGCGGCTGCGGGGGCTCGCGGCGGAACAGGGGGCGGCCGGACGGGTGCTGCTGCACGGGGCGTGCGAGGACCCGCCGCGGTCCGGAACCGGCGGGGCCCCGGACCAGGGCAAGTCCCCGGGCCCCGATCTGCCTTCCCTGCTCGCCGCCATGGACGTCTTCGTCTCCACCTCCTACGACGAGGCCTTCGGGCTCGCCGTCGTCGAGGCTCTCGCCGCCGGGCTGCCGGTGCTCCATGTCACCTGCCCGGCCCTCCACGACCTGCCTGCCGAAGACGCCCCGGGAGCACGGCAGATCAGCGGCTCCGTACCCGAACTGGCCGCCGAGCTAAGACGGTTCGAGGACGCCCCGCCCCAACGGCTGCCGGTGCCCCGGGCAGCGCGCCACTACGACATCTCTCACAGCGCCGACCAGTTGATGGCGGTGTACGAGCACGCCGTCCGAGGTACGGCCCCCACCCGAGAAGCGAGTTGCTCATGAACCAGTCGCACCAGTCGAGTCCGCCGCCGCGCCGGGCCGCGAGGCGCAGCCCGGTGGCGGCGAGGCTGAAGGCGCTGCCGGCCTGGGGGATCGTGCCGGCGGCGGCGCTGGCAGGGGCGCTGGCCGGGGGCGCGTACGGGCTGCTCCGCACCCCCGAGTACTCCGCCACCAGCTATGTCCTCGTCGTACCGACCGAGAAGGCGGACCCGGCGGCGGCGCTCGGGTTCGCGACGGCGTACGGGCGGATCGCCTCGCATGTGGCACTGCTCGGGGACGCGCCGGTCTGGGCCGGGGTGTCGCCGCGGACCCTCAAGGAGAGCGTGCGGACCACGACTTCGCCGGACGCGCCGATGATCTCGGTGACGGCGACCTCGCCGGACGCGTCGACCGCGGTGGACATGGCGGACGGGGTGACGCGCTCGCTGGTCGTCAACGGCGCGCATTTGCAGAGCAGTACGAACGTACGGGTCATCCAGTTCTCGCGGGCGGTCGCGCCGATGAGTCCGGTCTCGGCGTCCGCGCCGCTGGCGGCCCTGGTGGGTGCCGGGGCGGGCGGGCTGCTCGGCGGGCTCGGGCTGCTGGTACGGCCGGGGCGGCGGACCGGGCAGCAGGTGCACGCGACCGTGCCGGCCCCGGCGGCGGCGCCCGAGCCGCAGCCCCAGCCACAGCCCAAGTCCAAGACACAGTCCAAGGCGCAGTCCAAGTCACGGACGGAGACGGTCTGATGGCAGCCGAGTCGAGGCCCGCAGCGGCCATGTCCCCGATCGCGGCCCGCCCGGGCCCCTCCGTACCCCCCGCGTCCCCTGGGCCGGCCAAGCAGGCCAACCGGGCCAAGTCCGTCAAGCCCGCGGGGCCGGTCAAGCCGGCCAACGTACCGGCCAGGCCGGCCCCAACGTCCCCCGCATCCCTTGTGCCGCCCAAGTCACCACCCGCGGCCTCCGCCCCGCCGATCTCCACCTCCCCCTCCGCGCCCGCCGCCTCGTCCGTCTCCGGCTCGGTCTTCACCACCGAGCTGTGCCGGGACATCGGCCGCTTCGGCGCGCTGGGGCCCGCCTGGCAGGAGCTGCACCGCCGGTCCCGTACCGCCACGCCCTTCCAGAGCCACGCCTGGCTGCACTCCTGGTGGCAGTCGTACGGCACACCGGGACGGCTGCGCATCGTGCTCGTACGCCGGGCGGGGCGGCTCGTCGCGGCGGCGCCGCTGATGCTCGTCCACCGCCCGGTCCCGGTCCTCGTACCGCTCGGCGGGACCATCTCCGACTTCTCCGACGTCCTGCTCGACGACGGCTGCCCCGACGCCGCCGCGTCCGCGCTGGCCAGAGCCCTCAGGAGCGTCGCGCGTACGGCGGTGATCGATCTGCGCGAGGTACGGCCGGGAGCCGCGGCCGAGCGGCTCTACTCCTGCTGGAACGGGCCGCGCCGGCAACTCGCCGACTCGCTCTGTCTGGAACTGCCCGCCGTCCCCATGGACGAGCTGCTCGGCAGGCTCGCCTCGTCACGCGCCCAGCGCTTCCGCGCGAAGCTGCGCAAGCTGGACTCGCTCGGGATCGAGGAACGGGTGGTGCCGGAGGGCGAGATCCCCGTCGCGGTCGCGCGGCTGCTGGAACTGCACCGGCGCCAGTGGCAGGGCCGCGGGGTCACCCCCGAGCATCTCTCCGCCCGGTTCGCGGACCACCTCACCCGCGCGGTCGGCGCGATGGCCGGCTGCGGGGACGCGCGGGTCACCGAGTTCCTGCTCGGCGGTGAGGTGGTGGCCGCCGATCTGACCCTGATGTCCGGGCAGCTCGCGGGCGGCTATCTGTACGGGGCCGATCCGGTGCTCCGCGCCAGGAAGGTCGATGTGGCGACGATGCTGCTGCGGAGCGGGGCGCGCTGGATCGGCGGGAGCGGGCGCACCGTGCTGAGCATGCTGCGCGGCAACGAGCCGTACAAGCACCACTGGCGCCCGGAGACCGTCCACAATCGGCGCTATCTGCTGTGCCGGACGTATCTGGAGCCGTCGCTGCGGCTGCTGACCGGGCGCGCGGCGGCCCGGGGACGGGCCGCCGCGCTGGTCAAGCGGCTGCGCAAGGAATGAGACCGCCGTGTTTCAGGAGCCCAGCCGCCGCCACCACTCCAGGGGAAGGCAGACCTTCCCGCCGAGCCATTTCTCGATCCACGGGCCGAGATCCATCGGTGTGCAGGCGGGCCGGCCGGGCGCGGGCGCCGGAGGCTGTGCCGGTGCCTGCGTGGGCCCCGGAGGCGGCGTCGGAGTGGGTGTGGGTGCCGGACTGGGTGTCGGCGCGGGTGTCGGCGCCGGTTCCGGCCCGCGGCCGTAGAGCATGGACCGGTACACCTTCGACGATTCGGGATTCTGGTCGCACTGCCATACGCCGTGCGGGCAGTAGTCGGTGACGGTGTTGTAGAGCGGCTTGTACGTGTCGAACCACCGGAGCATGCCCCTCATGTATTCGGGGTTGTCACCATTGCGGAAGAGACCCCACTCCGGATAGGAGATCACCTTTCCATGCGCGGCGGCGAAGTCCACCTGGTCCTGGAGTCCGTAGGGTTCCTCGACCTGTTCCCGGAAGGTCCGGCCGGGCGGCTGGTCGTACGAATCCATGCCGATGATGTCGACGAAGTCGTCGCCCGGATAACACGAGGTCCAGGGAATGTCGTCGCGGCCGCGGTTGGGTGCGAAATCGAACCGGAATTTCTGGCCCGGAACGGCGCGCATGACGGTGACGATGCGGCGCCAGTACATTTTCCACGCCGTCGGGGCGGGCCCGCAGCGATGGGTGTACATGGCTCCG
The DNA here is from genome assembly GCF_019056675.1 of Streptomyces sp. GMY02. NCBI lineage: Bacteria > Bacillati > Actinomycetota > Actinomycetes > Kitasatosporales > Streptomycetaceae > Streptomyces > Streptomyces sp. GMY02. The sequence continues at coordinate 5,073,478 of NZ_CP077658.1, forward strand.
TTCATCTCCCAGCCCAGCACGATCACCGTATCGGGCACACCGAGACCGACCAGCCGTCGCGCCAGGGTGCTGAAGTGCTCGTCGTACTGGCCTGCCGCGCCTTTGTACAGCTCACGGCGGACGACCGAGTCCTGGATGCGGCCCTCGTTGCGCTCCAGCATGGGAACGTTGAGTACGAACAGCCGGTCGTCCCGGGCCTTTCGCCACTCGGCCCAGTGCTCCATGAAGTCCGGGGCGCCCTCGATGTTGGACCACACGTCCCCGGGGAGATAGGTGTGCCCGACGCGGACATCCGCACCGCCGAGCCAGTTCTTGAGGGCGGGAATGCGCTCGATTCCTTTGCGGCCGTAGTCGAGATAGGCGCCCATCGCGGGCGAGGGTGCCTGCGGCGGTCTGTGTCCGCCCGACGTACGGTCAGGATCTGGCGCTCCGTCAGGATCGGCCGGTGCCGCGCCCGAGGAAAGGAGGGCGGCCGTGACCACACCCAGGCAAGTGACCGTCAGCCTTCTGCGACGGGGTCGTTGGAACATATATGCGCTCCTTGCGAGTCGGAACCACTTCCGCGGCCACGGATGGTCACGCTCGCTCAAAAGTATTTCTAATAAGCCGAATGGGAACCCGGTCTGGCACTCCAGTAGTCCGTCCGTGCGTTTCATCCCCCGCTTGGGCCATCGCATTGGGCCATCGAATTGAAGGACACACCACCGTGGCGAGCTTGGACACCCGCGTTCCCGCCGTACTGCTGAGGCTCGACCAGAACCCTTTCCACCACGGGACGCTGGGCGCCGTCCGGTCCCTCGGCCGGGCCGGGATCGAGGTGCACGCGGTGGTCGAGGCGGCGCGTGGCCCCGTGGGGCACTCCCGATATCTGCGCCATACGCATCCACGGCCCGACGGCTGCCGGGATCTGGCGGAGATTCAGCGACTGCTGCTCGATGTCTCGGACCGGCTCCGCACCCCGGCGGTGCTCATTCCCATGGACGATCTGAGCGCGATCGCCGTGGGACGCCTCCAGACCTGTCTGACCGGCCGCTATCTGCTGCCTGAGCAACCGTCAGGACTGCCCGAACGGGTCGCGGACAAGGCGGAGCTGGTGGAGATCTGCGCAGATCTCGGGATTCCCCACCCGCGAACGGTGATCCCCGGCTGCACGGCGGAGGCGGCGACGGCCGCGCGGACGCTGGGGCTGCCCGTGGTGGCGAAGTGGAGCCGACCGTGGCTGCTTCCGGAGGCGGGCGGGCTGCGCAGCACGCAGCTCGTACGCTCCGCGCGCGAGGCCGGCGAACTGTACGGGCGGAGCGCCGAGGCGGGCAGTCGGCTGCTGCTCCAGGAGTTCCTGCCGCACGGCCGGGGCCTCGACTGGTTCTTCCACGGATACAGCGGGGACGGCGGCGAGTGCCTGGTCGGGGCCGCGGGACGCAAGGAGCGGTCCTGGCCGGCCGGGGCGGGCCTGACCGCGGTGGGCACCTGGCTGCCCAATCCGGCGGTCGAGCGGACGGCCCGTCAGATGATCGCCGCACTCGGCTACCGGGGGATCCTCGATCTCGACTTCCGCCGTCACACCACGACCGGCGACTACCACCTGCTGGACTTCAACCCCCGGCCCGGCGCGCAGTTCCGGCTCTTCACGGACCGGGCGGGCACCGATGTCGTACGGGCGCTCCATCTCGACCTGACCGGCAGGCCCGTACCGGCCCAGGCCGCCGCGCACGGCAGGACGTTCATGGTGGAGAACTACGCGCTGCTGTCCGCGCTCACCGTCCTGCCCTCCGGCCGTGCGGACGGACCCCGCAGGACGGGGTCCGTGGAGACGGCGTGGTTCGCGCCGGACGACCCGTCACCCGCGTATGCCATGGCCGTCGCCTGGGGACTGCACGCGGTACGGCGGGGACAGCGCGGCCTCGGGCGCGGCCTGGAGCGGGCGCTCGGGCGCGCGACGGGCGGCCGGCGTACGGGCGAGGCGGGCCGGCCCGAGCCGGTCCTGCCGCGGACGAGCCCGGTGATCCGCGCGCCGCGGGGGCGCAGCCCGGACGGCACGGCCCCCGGCGCCGCGGTCCCGCACCGGTCCGGATGACCGACGGACGCGGCGCGGCGGACCGTACCCGCCGATTCCCACGACGGACCGACCGGACCGTCGGACCGGCCCGGCCATCGCTTCGGCAGACCGCCTGAGCGATCTGACCGACCGACCCGACTGACAGACCCGACTGACCACTCCGACACAGACCACTCCGGCCGACCCCGGCTACCGACCCCGGCACAGAGAGCGGGACACATGATGCACGACCTGGCAGTGGTGGGCGCAGGCCCCTATGGACTCTCCGTCGCCGCGCACGCCGCGGCGGCCGGACTCGATCTGCGCGTGTTCGGCAGGCCGATGGCCTCCTGGCGGGACCATATGCCGCCCGGGATGTTCCTCAAATCCGAACCCTGGGCGTCGAATCTCTCCGACCCGGTGGGCGCCTTCGGACTCGCCGACTACGCGGCGACGCAGGGGATGGAGGTCCGGCACGGCGTTCCGCTGCCGGTCGGCTTCTTCGCCTCGTACGGACTCTGGTTCGCGAAGCACGCGGCCCCGCCGGTCGACGAGCGGATGATCGCGTCCGTACGGCCCTGCCCCGGCGGATTCCGGCTCTCCACCGAGGACGGCGAGAACGTCCTCGCCCGTACGGTGGCGCTCGCGATCGGCGTGATGCCGTTCATCGACATCCCCGGGCCGCTGCTCGGGCTGCCCCGCGAGCAGGTCTCGCACAGCAGCCACCACGCGGATCTCACGCGCTTCAAAGGGCGGGACGTGACCGTCATCGGCGCGGGCCAGGCGGCCCTGGAGACCGCGGCGCTCCTCGCCGAACAGGGCACGTCCGTCAGGGTGGTGGCCCGGTCGGGGCAGTTGAACTGGAACACCCTGCCGCCGCCCCTGAGCCGCCCCTTCAGGGAGACGGTCCGTCAGCCGCACACCGGGCTGGGCTGCGGCTGGAAGAACTGGCTGTACGCGGAGTCGCCCGGCCTCTTCCGCCGGCTGCCCGCCGCGACCCGGGCACGCGTCTTCACCTCGGCACTCGGCCCGGCGGGCGCGTGGTGGCTGCGGGAGCGCTTCGAGCCCGTGGTGGAAACGGGTCTCGGCGAGAGCGTGGCGAACGCGGACCCGGTGGACGGCGGGCGCGTACGGCTCGAACTGGTCTCCACCGCGGGCCGGGTACGGGTCGTCGAGACGGACCATGTGATCGCGGCCACCGGATTCACCCCGGGGCTCGAACGGCTCGGTGTGCTCGACTCCGGTCTGCGGGCCACCCTCGCCACGGTCCGTCCCAGCAGCGCGCCCGAGGCGAGCCCGGTCTTCGAGTCCTCGCATCCGGGGCTCTTCCTGGCCGGGCTGCTGAGCGCGCCGTCGTTCGGCCCGTCGATGCGGTTCGTGTACGGAGCGGCCTACACGGCGGAGCGGCTGGTGGCGGGCGTACGGCGGCGGCTCGGGGCCCGGGGCGGAGCAGGCGGGGGAGCGGTCGGCGGCCCGGTGGGCGGATCGCTCGGTACGGTCCGGCAGCGGCAGGCGTCCGGGGCGGACCGCTCACCGGAACCGACAACAGCCGGGAAATCGCGGCTCTCCTGAGTGCTGCTCGGACGGTCCGTCAGTTCTGCTCGTCCGATTCGGATCGTCAATTCCCTTTGGAAACGCCTCGGCCGGGAGAATCCCCGTGATTCTCCCGGCCGGAGGGCGCTTCTCGGATCAGCGTCGGGCGGCGGTGCCGCGCCGGTAGAGGATCCCGCCTCCGAGCAGCAGGCTCGCGCTGATCGCCGCCATGGCGAACAGTCCGGTGTCGCTGCCGGTGGACGCGAGCATGGCGGTGCCGGAGGAGGCGCCCGCGCCCGGGTACCCGGCGGGGGTGCCCGCGTTCGGGGTGGTCCGGGTCACGCCGGGTCCGCCGGGTCCGCCGGGTCCGGTGGTCCGGCCGTCGGGGGGCGTGGATGCCTCGGGTGTGCCAGGCGTCCCGGGTGTTCCCGGGGCTTCGGGAGTGCCGGGCGTCCCGGGGTTCAGCGGCGTCACCTCGACGCCGGGGCCCTCATGCGCACCGGGGTTCTCATGGGTGCCGGGACCCCCCTCATGCGCGCCAGGACCTTCGTGGGCGCCGGGCCCCTCGTGGGAACCAGGGCCCTCATGCCCGCCGGGGATCTGTGGGCCCCCGTGGGCCGCCAGCGGCGGGTTGTTGGCGCAGCCGTTGCCGAAGGCCGGGTTGAGGACACCGACCAGATCGGCCGAGTTGCCGCAGGCGTTCACCGGGAGGTCGAGGGGCGCCTGAAGGACGTTGCCCGAGCCGACGCCCGGCGACCCCTTCGCGATGGCACTGGCACTGGAGCCGGAGGGCTTGCCGTACGAGCCGTGCGAGCCGTGCAGACCGTGCGAGGCGCCCGGACCGGACTGGCCGTGCGGACCCTGCGCCTCGTGGGAATCCCGTACGGGGGCGTGGGCGCCCGGCGGCGTACGGTCGTCGCCGTGCCCGGGGGCCGGGTGCTGGGCATGCGCCGGGGCCCCGTGCGGGGCCGCGTGTCTCGCGGCGCCCGACGCGTTGGCACAGGCGTTGCCGAAAGCGGGATTGCCCGCCCCGACGACATCCGCGGTGTTGCCGCAGACGTTGACAGGGACCTCGATGGGTACCTGAACACTGTTGCCCGACAGCACTCCCGGTGATCCGGCGGCCACCCCTTCGCTCTCCACCGCGATGGCGTAGCCACCGCCGATGGCCAGCACGCCCGACGCCGCCGCGGCGGTGAGCAGCCCCTTGCTGATGCGGTCTCGCATTTCTCTTTTCTCCTCCTGCTCTGACTTCGGGACCGACTGAGACCGGTCCCGAAGCAGGGGGAACCCCCATGCTCCGGGACCGGACGGGAAGCGTCAGCCGGCGTTGACGCAGGCGTTGCCGAAGGCCGGGTTCAGCAGAGCGAGGATGTCGACGGTGTTGCCGCACAGGTTGATCGGAACGTGGATGGGCACCTGGATGGCATTGCCCGAGAGGACGCCCGGGGAGCCGACCGCGGCCGCCTTGGCCTCGGAGTCGGCCGTGGCCGGGGCGGCGGCGCCCATCGTCATGAGCAGACCTGCGACGATGGTTGCGGCCTTCTTGCACTTCATCGTGAGCCCTTTCCGCAGCGGCGAATTCGTCCGTACGACTGTCGTGGCACGGGGGCATCGACTTCTCGGCCCTTACGTCCGCTGCTGGAACTCCAACGATGAGGCGCGCGGCAAGGAAACTGCCCTGTTTTATGGCTTCGCTGGTTCACCCGAATGCCGCGCGAAGCGATTCCGGGGCTTTTCCGTTTCCGCCCGGCAGGGGTCCGTACGGAACCGTCTGGAATACGGGACGGGCCGGCCGGGGCACCGTCGCCCCGGCCGGCCCGTCGGCCCGGAGCGCCGTCCGGGCGGTGGCAGGCGGTACCGGTCAGTGGTTGCCGGTGCCGTTCCCGGACAGGACCGGGATGTCGTCCAGGATGTGCGACAGCGGCTCGTCGCCCTTCGCCTGGGTGGAGTTCTCCGCGCACTGCTGGTTCTGCGGCGACGATAGGACGTTGACGTCCTGGACCGTGACCGGGATGAGGCCGACGAGGGAGCCGGCGTTGACCTTGACGGGCACACCGAGGCAGAGCTTGTTGAGCGAGCCCTGGATCAGTTCGAGCTGCGGGCTCATGTCGCCCTTGGTGGAGGAGTTCCCGAAGGCCTGCTTGGCGCCGTTGCCGCTGAACGACGTGGTGCCATGGTCGTCGCCGATGGCGAGCGCGGTGGGCGCCGCCGCAGCAGACATGCCGACCACGGAGGCGGCGACGGCGGCGCCGGCCATAATCTTCTTGATCACGATGGGTTCCTTTTCTCAGGAAATGCAGGTGGGGCGACTTGGACAACCGCATGTCAGCGGTTTGGTTCCGCTGCTTCACCCGATCGGCTAGTTGATCACCGGTAATAGACCATTGGGGTGAAGCGCCAGAACCAAACACACGGTGGGAAGTTGCTCAGGGGGCTCCGCAGTCTTGGGGCATCCGTCAGAAGGGGACTCATCGTGATGATCAAGAAGGTCATGGCCGGTGCGGCTGTCGCCGCCTCGGCCGTCGGCTTTTCCGCCGCCGCCGCTCCGCAGGCACTCGCCGTCGGCAACGACACCGGGACCACGTCGTTCAGCGGCAACGGCGCCTGGCAGGCCTACGGCAACTCGGCGACGTACGGCCACATGAGCCCGCAGATGGCGCTCATCCAGGGCTCGCTCAACAAGCCCTGCATCGGTCTGCCCGCCAAGCTGAACGCCGGCTCTCTCATCGGCCTCATCCCGGTCTCGGTCCAGGACATCAATGTCCTGTCCTCCCCGCAGAACCAGCAGTGTGTCGAGAACTCCACCCAGGCGAAGGGTGATGAGCCGCTGTCGCACATCCTGGACAACATCCCGATCCTGTCCGGCAATGGCACGGGCAACCACTGAGAAATCGGTCGGTCGGCCGGACCGTCGCTGAAATCCCGCGGCGGTCCGGTCTTTTCGCTGTTAATGCGATACGCCGTTCGAGGGAACGGCCGCAACTATTCCGTCCATCGGCGGGTTGAGCAATCGGACTCCACCGGTGGGGTCCGACTTTCCGGAAAGGCATTTACATGAAGAAGCTGTGGGCAACCGCCGCGGTAGCGGCCACGATCGTCGGGGCGTCCGCCGCGGCCGTGTCGCCGGCCCTGGCGATCGGTGACGACCATGGCACCACGTCGTTCAGCGGCAACGGTGCCGAGCAGGCCTTCGGAAACTCTTCCACCAAGGGCGACATGAGCCCGCAGCTCGGCCTGGTCCAGGGCTCGCTGAACAAGCCCTGCATCGGTCTGCCGCTCAAGGCCAATCTGGGCTCTCTCATCGGCGCCGTCCCGATCACGGTCCAGGACATCAATGTCCTGTCGTCGCCGCAGAACCAGCAGTGTGTCGAGAACTCGACCCAGGCCAAGGGCGACGAGCCGCTGTCGCACATCCTGGACGACATCCCGGTCCTGTCCGGGAACGGCGCCAACAACCGCTGACGCCCCCTCGCGGAGGCCCGGTCCGGCAGTACGCCGGACCGGGCCTCCGTTTTTCGGGTCGGTAGGGTGCCGGGGTGCTCACTGTGACGACCGTGAATGTGAATGGCCTCCGCGCCGCCGCCAAGAAGGGGTTCGTGGAGTGGCTGGCGGAGACCGCCGCCGATGTGGTCTGCCTCCAGGAGGTACGGGCCGAGCCGGAGCAGCTTCCCGAGTCCGTGCGGGCGCCCGAGGGCTGGCACGTGCTGCACGCCCCGGCCGCCGCCAAGGGCCGTGCCGGTGTCACGCTCCTCTCGCGCCGCGAGCCCGACCGTACCCGGATCGGCTTCGGCGGCACGGAAGCCGGGGGCGCCGAGTTCGACACGAGCGGGCGGTACGCCGAGATCGAGCTGCCCGGGGTCACGGTGGCCAGCCTCTACCTGCCGTCCGGCGAGGTGGGCACGGAGAGGCAGGACGAGAAGGTCCGTTTCATGGACGCGTTCCTGCCGTATCTGGAGCGGCTGAGGAAGAGCGCGGCGGCCGACGGGCGTGAGGTGCTGGTCTGCGGCGACTGGAACATCGCGCACCAGGAGGCCGACCTCAAGAACTGGCGCGCCAACCGCAAGTCCTCCGGGTTCCTGCCCGAGGAGCGCGCCTGGCTGACCCGGCTCTACGACGGGGCCGGCTATACGGATGTGATGCGCGCCCTGCACCCGGACCAGGAGGGGCCGTACTCGTGGTGGTCCTACCGGGGCCGTGCCTTCGACAACGACACGGGCTGGCGCATCGATCTGCATGTCGCGACCCCCGGTCTGGCCGGGCGCGCGGTCAAGGGGTGGGTCGAGCGGGCGGCGGCGCACGAGGAGCGGTGGAGCGACCACGCGCCGGTGACGGTGGTGTACGAGAGCTGAGTCCCACGGCTCGCACAGATCGCGGCAGCCGGATCCCGGGAGCGCTGTCAGGCGTCGTTCGGCGCGGGCTCGCGCAGCCGGCGGTCCAGTGCCATCGACAGCTCCGCCTCCACGACGCCCTTGGCCAGCGGCCGGAGTCCGGCGGTGTCCGGGGTGGTGATGTGGGCGGAGAGGACCGTGGCGAAGAGATCCGCCAGGGCCTCCGCGTGGACGCGGACCCGGCGGGCGGTCTCCAGGATGGTGGCGAGGGGAATCCCCGCGCGGACCAGGGCCGCCGAGGTGTCGAGCAGCCGGCGGCTGATGTGGACGATCTCGTCGCCGTCCGTGGCCAGATAGCCGAGTGAGAGGGCGGCGGCCAGATTCTCCGCGGTGGCCTCGCCCTCGAAGTAGTCCGCCAGTTCCTCGGGGGAGAGCCGGACCGGGGTCTCCTCGGTCGGTATGCCGAGGCCGAGCACTTCGCCGACATCGCGCCCGCTCTCGAAGGCGGTGGCGAGGTCGGCGATGCCGTTCAGGGTGTGGCCGCGTTCCAGCAGGGCCGCGATCGTACGGAGCCGGGCGAGATGGTGGTCGTCGTACCACGCGATCCTGCCCTCGCGGCGGGGCGGCCGTATCAGCCCGCGCTCGCGGTAGAAGCGCACGGTGCGGACCGTGATGCCCGCCTCGCGTGCCAGCTCCTCCATGCGGTACTCCATGCCGGGCAGCTTATGTCGTACCCCCGGTAACGTGTTTCGGCCCGCCCCCTACCCATGAGTACGGAGCTGCTCTACGCTCCGGATTGCGCCAGTGATCGCTGGCGTGGTTCGTGATGTTCCGGCGTCAGGAGGCGGTATGGGCCAGCACGTGCGCGTGGCGGTGGTCGGATCCGGATTCGGCGGCCTGGGGGCGGCCATACGGCTGCGCAGAGAGGGAATAACCGACTTCGTCGTCCTGGAGCGGGCCGGTTCGGTCGGCGGGACCTGGCGCGACAACAGCTATCCCGGGTGCGCCTGCGATGTGCCGTCGCATCTCTACTCGTTCTCCTTCGCGCCCAACCCCGACTGGCCGCGCGTCTTTTCGGGGCAGCGGCACATAAGGGCCTATCTGGAACGGATCACGGACGCCTTCGGGCTGCGGCCGCATCTGCGGACCCGTCACGAGGTCCGGCTGATGCGCTGGGACCCGGACGCCCTGCACTGGGAGCTGGAGACCTCGCGGGGGACTTTCACCGCCGATGTGGTGGTCTCCGCGGCCGGGCCGCTCTCCGATCCCCGGATCCCCGACATCCCCGGGCTCGACGGATTCCCCGGGAAGGTCTTCCACTCGGCGCGCTGGGACCACGACTACGAACTGCGCGGCAAGCGCGTCGCGGTGATCGGCACCGGTGCCTCCGCGATCCAGATCGTCCCCGCGATCCAGCCCGATGTGCGCAGGCTGACACTGTTCCAGCGGACCCCGCCCTGGGTGATGCCACGCGCCGACCGCGCGATATCCGCGGCCGAGCGCCGACTGCACCGCGCGCTGCCCTTCACGGCGGCCGCCCGGCGCAAACTGCTCTGGGGCATAAGGGAGTTGCAGGTCCAGGCGTTCACCAAGCGGCCCAACGAACTCGGGCTCGTCGAGTCGCTCGCCAAGGCCAATATCGCCAGGGCCATCCAAGACCCCGCGCTCCGCGCCGCGTTGACACCTTCGTACCGCATCGGGTGCAAGCGGATCCTGCTCTCCAGCTCGTACTATCCGGCGCTCGCGCAGCCCAATGTCGATGTGGTGGCCTCGGGTCTCGCCGAGGTGCGCGGCTCCACGCTGGTCGCGGCCGACGGTACGGAGTGCGAGGCGGACGCGGTCGTCTTCGGGACCGGCTTCCATGTGACGGACATGCCGATCGCCGAACGGGTCGTCGGCGCGGAGGGCAGCACGCTCGCCGAGACCTGGCGGAACGGTATGGAGTCGCTGCGCGGCGCGACCACGGCCGGCTTTCCCAACTGGATGACGATCATCGGCCCCAACACCGGTCTCGGGAACTCCTCGATGATCCTGATGATCGAGTCCCAGCTCAACTACATGGCGGACTTCCTGCGGCAGTTGGACGGCCTGGACGCCTTCGGCGGGCGCGTGGCACTCGCGCCGCGGCCCGCTGCCGTCCGTACCTGGAACCACCGGGTGCAGGAGCGGATGAAGCGGACCGTGTGGAACACCGGCGGCTGCACGAGCTGGTATCTGGACGCGAACGGCCGCAACACCACCATCTGGCCTGGTACGACAGCCGAGTTCCGCCGCGCCACGCGCCGCGTCGATCTCTCGGAGTACGAGGTGATCCGCGCCGCCGGGCCGGGCCAAGGTGTGCGGTCGGCGGCGGGCGAGCGGGAAACGGTCCGGTGAGCGGGCTGCCCAGGGGCGGTGAACGGCGTGAGCTGACCGCCGTCTCCGCCGACGGATCCCGTATCCACACCGAGGTGTACGGCCGCGCCGGCCGGCCCGCGGTCGTCCTGGCCCATGGCTGGACCTGCCGTATCGGCTTCTGGGCGGACCAGATCGAGGACCTGGCCGCGGACCACCGGGTGATCGCCTACGACCAGCGCGGGCACGGCCGTACGGCGCTGCCGGGCCGGGGCGGGTACTCGGCCGGGGCGCTCGCCGACGATCTGGAAGCTGTGCTCGCCGCCACGCTGGAGCCGGGCGAGAAGGCCGTACTGGCGGGGCATTCGATGGGCGGGATGGCACTGATGGCCGCCGCGCGCAGGCCCGCGTTCCGTGAGCACGCGGCGGCCGTTCTGCTGTGCAGTACGGGCAGTTCGCGGCTGGTCGCCGAGGCGCGCGTGGTGCCGATGCGCGCCGGACGGGTACGGACCCGTCTCACCCGGCTCGTACTCGGCGCCCGCGCACCGCTCGGCCCGGTCACACCGCTGTCCCGACGGATCCTGCGCTACGGGACGATGGGCCGGGGAGCCGCGCCGGAGCGGGTCGCCCGGTGCGCGCGGATCGTGCACGCCTGCCCGCGGCGCTCCCGGGTGGGCTGGTCGCATGTGCTCGGCGGGCTCGATCTCGACGCGGAGGTACGGGAGTTGAGGTTGCCCGCCGCCGTGCTCGTGGGGACGGCCGACCGGCTGACCCCGCCCGTCCAGGCGCGGGCGCTGGCCGCCGCGCTGCCCGACTGCGCCGGGCTGACCGAACTCCGCGGGATCGGCCACATGACCCCGGTGGAGGCCCCGGACACCGTCACGGCCAGGATCCGTGAGCTGGTGTGCGTCCACCTGAGCGGCAGGAGTACGAAGGGTCCGAAGGGCGCGAAGGAGGGTGCCGCGTGAGGGGCTTTCCGAAGCGGCGCGCACCGCTCGACGGGCAGGTCGCGGTCGTCACGGGCGCGGCGCGCGGTGTCGGTGAACTCCTGGCCCGCAAACTCTCGGCACGCGGCGCCAGGGTGGCGCTCGTCGGTCTGGAGGAGGAAGAGCTGAAGCGCGTCGCCGCCCGGCTGCACTCCGACCGCGCGCACTGGTACGCGGACGTCACCGACCACACGGCGATGGCCGGGGTGGCGGCGGAGGTCGAGGAGTGTTTCGGGGCGGTGGACATCGTCGTCGCCAACGCGGGCGTCGCGTCCGGCGGGCCGTTCGCCGACTCGGATCCGGAGGTGTGGCGGCGGGTCGTCGAGGTCAATCTGCTGGGCGGCGCGGTCACGGCGCGGGCGTTCCTGCCGGCGCTCATGGAGAGCCGCGGCTACTTCCTCCAGATCGCGTCGCTGGCCGCGCTCGTCCCCGCGCCGATGATGACCGCGTACTGCGCGTCAAAGTCGGGTGCCGAGGCCTTCGCGCACAGCCTGCGCGCCGAGGTCGCGCACCACGGAGTGCGGGTCGGTGTCGGCTATCTGTCCTGGACGGACACGGACATGGTGCGCGGCGCCGACCAGGACGAGGTGATGCGGGAGCTGCGCGGACGGCTGCCCTGGCCGGCGAACCGCACCTATGCGCCCGGTCCCGCGGCGGAACGGATCGTCGCGGGGATCGAGCGGCGCTCCGCGCAGGTGTACGCGCAGGGATGGCTGCGCGCGATACGGCCGGTACGGGGCTGTCTGCCGGGCCTTGTCGCCATGGCCGGGACGCGTGAGATGCGGCGTGCGGAACCCCGTATGGCGGGCGTGCGCAAGGGACTTGTGGGGGCGGGCGGGGCCGCGGACGAGAGGGAGCGCACACAGCGTAACTGATCGAAATGCGCGGAATGTCGGGGCGTGTAAGTCTGGTCGAGGCCCCACCCCCCACCTCTTCCAGGAGTGAAATTCCATGGGTATTTCCGACCAGTTCAAGGACAAGGCGCAAGAGCTCGGCGACCGGGCGAAGTCTCAGATGGGCGACAACCAGCGCGACGAGCAGTCGCAGCGCGGGCAGCAGAACCGTCAGGGCCAGCACGGCCAGCAGGGCCAGGGCAGCCAGGGTCAGCAGAACCGCCAGCACGGCCAGCCGGGGCAGCACGGGCAGCAGGGCCAGCGTTCCCCGCAGGGCAATGACCGTGCGCAGGAGGGCCGCGACCCCGGGGCGCGCAGGACGCAGGACGCGCGTGACGAGTTCGACGACCACTTCGACGCCTGATCGAAGCGCTTGAGGGCCTGACAGGAGGCGCACCCGGTTCGCCGGGTGCGCCTTTTGTCCGCCCGCGGGCCGTGCCGCTCGGAAACGGCGACAGCGCTAGTCGGTGGCGCGCGGGGGAGTTTCGGCCGGCGCAGGTCGGGGACGGCCTCGTACCCCGGCGGTGTCGACGCCGGATGCCCGGCCAGCAGATCCAGCGCCACCCACACCGCGTCGTCGAGCTGGGCGTGCCGCCCCTCCGCCCAGTCGAGCGGGGTGCGCAGGGCCTCGATGTCCGGCTCGACGCCGTGGTTCTCTATGGACCAGCCGTACGCGTCGAACCAGGCCGCGTTCATCGGCACCGTGATGACCGTACCGTCGCCGAGGCGGTGGCGGCCGGTGATGCCGACCACCCCGCCCCAGGTCCGCTGGCCCACCACCGGGCCCAGATTGAGCAGCCGGAACGCCGCGGTGATCATGTCGCCGTCGGAGGAGGTCGCCTCGTCGGCGAGCGCGACGACCGGGCCGCGCGGGGCGTTGGAGGCGTACGAGACGGGCTGGGCGTCACGCGTCAGGTCCCAGCCGATGATCCTGCGGGTCAGCTTCTCCACGACCAGCTCACTGATATGGCCGCCCGCGTTGCCCCGTACGTCCACGATCAGCGCGGGACGTGAGACCTCCAGACGCAGGTCGCGGTTGAACTGCGCCCAGCCGGAGCCGCCCATGTCGGGGATGTGCAGATAGCCGCACTTGCCGCCGCTGATCTCCCGTACCACCTCACGGCGTTTGGCCACCCAGTCCTGGTAGCGCAGCGGGCGTTCGTCGATCAGCGGGACGACCGCGACCCGGCGGGGAGCGCTGTCGCGCCCGGCGGGTCTGAAGGTCAGCTCGACCGTGGTGCCTCCGGCGGCGGCCAGCAGCGGATAGGGACCCGCCACCGGGTCGACGGGCCGGCCGTCGACATGGGTGAGGACCGCGCCCGCGCGGATGCCCGTACCGGCCAGCGGGGAGCGGGCCTTGGAGTCCGAGGAGTCGCCCGGCAGGATCCGTTTGATCATCCAGGCGCCGTCCCGGGGGACCAGATTGGCGCCGAGCAGGCCGATCGGGCGCTGGTAGTGCGGCGGGCCCTCGTTGCGGCGGGCGGGGGTGACATAGGCATGGGAGGTGCCCAGCTCGCCGAGGACCTCGCGGAGCAGATCCGCGAACTCGTCGGGGGAGGCGACCCGTTCGACCAGCGGACGGTATTGGGCGAGGACCCCGTCCCAGTCGATGCCGCACATCCGCGGCTCCCAGAAGTACGCGCGGATCAACCGCCCCGCCTCCTCGAAGGCCTGGCGCCACTCGGCGCCCGGATCGACGTCGTGCAGTATGCGGCGCAGATCGAGCAGGACCGTCGAGTCGCCGTCACCGGGCTCGGTGGCGGGTACGGCGCGCAGCTCGCCGTCGTCCACGACCACCAGCCTGCTGCCGTCGCCGCTGACCGCGAACCAGTCCAGATGGCCCACGAGTTCGCTCTTACGGGCCTTCGCGATGTCGAAGTGTTCGAGGGTGGGGCGGCCCGACATGTCCGCGGGGTTGGCGAAGGTCTCGCCGAGCGCGCCGGAGATCGGCCAGCGCAGCCAGACCAGACCGCCGCCGCTGACCGGGTGCAGCGCCGAGTACTTGGACGCGGTGACCGGGAAGGGGGTGACCCGGTCGGCCAGGCCTTCGACCTCGACCGTGACCGTCCCGCCCCCGGCGCCCGTCTGTGCCGCTGCCTCCTCCGGCTCGCTGTCCAGCGGATCGAGCCCGCCCGCCGCGGGCCGGCCGTCCGGCGACAGCGCGAAGGGCGACGGGGTCGCGGAGGACAGCGGTACGAGATAGGGGCGGCAGCCCAGCGGGAAGGAGAGGTCGCCGGTGTGCACGTCGTACACCGGGTCGAAGCCGCGCCAGGACAGGAAGGCGAGATAGCGGCCGTCGCTGGTGAAGACCGGATTCTCGTCCTCGAAGCGGCCGTTGGTGACATCGACGACCGTACGCGCGAAGCTGCCGGAGATCTTGGCGAGCTTGATCTGGCGCAGGGAGCGGCCGATACCGGGATGGGACCAGGTGAGCCAGCCGCCGTCGGGGGAGAAGGCCAGGTCGGCGACGGGGCCGTTGACGGAGTGGATGAGTTCGGTGACGGTGGCGGGAGTGTCCTTGGCGGTCTCGCCCGGAGCCCCGTCGGCGGACCCGGCCGGTCCGGGACGCGCCGCCGGTTCGGCGGGCTCCTCCGGTATGTCCTCCGTGTCCTCCGGGACATCGATCAGCAGCAGCCGGCCGTCGTGCGAGGCGATCGCTATCCGCTCGCCCTCCGGGTCGGCGACCATCTCCCGGACCCGGCCGAGCCGGCCCGACGCCAGCCGGAGCGGCTCCCGGTCGCCGCTCGCACGCGGCAGATACGCGATCTCTATGGCGTCCTCGCCGTCCGCGTCGGTGATGTACGCGACCTTGCCGCCGCTGCCGAGCATCTCGGGGAGCCGTACCCGTACGCCATGGGTGTCGGCGATCGTACGGGCCGGGCCGTCGCGGTGCGTGAGCCAGTACAGGCTGCCGCGTACGGACACGGCGCTTGCCCGGCCCGTGGTGTCCACGGAGATCCCGTTGACATGGCTGGCGGCGGGGACCTGGTAGGGGCGCCGTCCCGCGCGCTGCCCGCCGAGCCGTACGTCCAGCCTGCGCGGCACCGAGCCGGCGGTCAGGTCGTCGACCAGCCAGAGTTCGCCCGCGCACTGGTAGACGACCCGGCGGCCGTCGGAGGAGGCGTGGCGGGCGTAGAAGGCGTCGTGGTCGGTGTGGCGCAGCAGACCGGTGCCGTCGGGGAGGCAGGAGTACAGATTGCCGATGCCCTCGTGGTCGGAGAGGAACGCGATGCGTCCGCCGACGAACATCGGGCAGTCGAGGTGGCCCCCGAGGTCCGGGAGCAGCCGCTTGCCGTGCAGCCAGAGCCGTCCCATGGCCCCGCCGCGGTAGCGCTTCCAGGCGGCCGGCTCGTGCGGGGGTTTGCCGGTGAGCAGGAGCGTACGGTGCTCGCCGCTGATGTCCGCGACGGCGATGTCGTTGACCGGGCCCCAGGGCAGCGCACCGCCGGGGGAACCGTCGGTGGGCAGGCTGTAGGCCCAGGCGAAGTAGGAGAAAGGCTGGCCGTGCGAGGAGACCGCGAGGATCTGGGGCTCGCCGCCGGTGCCCGGGGCGGGGGTGTCCAGCCGCAGACGCGGGTGTCGGTGGCGCCCCAGTAGGTCAGCCGGCGGGCCGGGCCGCCGTCCACCGGGGCGAGATGGATCTCGGGATCGAGGCTGCGCCAGGTCGTATAGGCGATGTGGCGGCCGTCGGGCGAGAAGCGGGGATGACCGACTCTGGTCCGGTCGACGGTCAGCCGCCAGGCGCGTTCGGGCCGGTGCCCGGCCGGCACGAGGGGCGCGACCCAGAGGTCGTCCTCGGCGGCGAAGCACAGCAAGTCGTCGTGGAGGTGCGGGAAGCGTAGATACGCGACGTCGTCACTCACCCCCCAATGCTGCCCTTTTTGAGCGCGAAGCGCCTCTGACAGGTGTTATGCGGCCACTGGACAGGTGTGGTGCAAGCCACAAGCGAAACGGGGTCGTTTCGCTTGGCGGCCGGGTTATCTTCGTACTGTACGAAACCGTTTCGTTCGGAGGTTGGCATGGCACGCAGCAGGCTCACGCCGGAGCGCGAGGCCGAGCTGTACGGTGCCGTGCTCGATCTGCTGCGCGAGGTCGGTTATGACGCCCTCACCATGGACGCCATCGCCGCCCGTACCCGGTCCAGCAAGGCGACCCTCTACCGCCAGTGGGGGAGCAAGCCCGAGCTGGTCGTCCGGGCGATGCGGTACAACAAACCCGTCCACACCGACCAGATCGACACCGGCTCGCTGCGCGGCGACTTCCATGCGATCGTGGGCCGCACCGACGACTGCCGGGTGGAGAAGGACTCCGCGCTGATGCGGGGCCTGATGCATGCCGTCCATGACAATCCCGACCTCTACCAGGCGTTCCACGAGCTGCTGATCGAGCCCGAGATGCAGGGGCTCCAGGAACTGCTCCAGCGCGCGGTGGACCGCGGCGAAGTGGCCGCGGACAATCCGGCGCTGCAATACATCATGCACATGCTGGTCGGCGCCTTTGTGGCCCGCCAGTTGATCGAGGACCGGTTGGTCGACCGCGCTTTCCTCGCCTCCTATTTCGACGCCGTGGTCCTCCCCGCGCTCGGCGTCTGACCACCCCCCCGCAGTCCCCAGTCCCCTCCGCCTCGGCGGGACTCTCCCCAGCAGTACCCCTGTACCTGACGCGTGCCGCTCTCTCGTCGTCGGGCCGGCTCCCCATGCCCTTTCCGTCGACAGACCGGGAGTACGCCCTCGTGGCCACGTTCCTCTACAAGATCGGAAGGCTCGCCTTCCGGCGCCGCCGTTTCGTCGCCCTGCTGTGGGTGGCCCTGCTGGCGCTCGCCGGGGTCGGCGCGGCCTCCGCGTCCGCCCCCGCGGCCAGTTCCTTCTCCATTCCGGGAACGGAGGCCCAGAAGGCCTTCGACCTGCTTGAACAGCGCTTCCCAGGAGCGAGCGCCGATGGCGCGACCGCCCGGGTCGTCTTCAAGGCGCCCGCGGGCGAGAAGATGACCGACGCCGCCAACAAGGCCGAGGTCCGCTCGGTCGTGGACGAGCTGTCCGCGGGCTCGCCGCAGGTCTCCTCGGTGTCCGACCCGTACACCGCCAACGCCGTCTCCAAGGACGGTACGACGGCCTACGTCTCGGTCGCGTACAAGGTCAGCGGGATGGAGCTGACCGACGAGACCCGCGGCGCGCTCGAAGAGACGGGTGCGGACGCGCGGGCGCAGGGGCTGTCGGTGGAGATCGGCGGAGACGCGCTCCAGGCGGCACCTGAGACCGGGGCCACCGAGATCA
Organism: Streptomyces sp. GMY02; assembly: GCF_019056675.1. NCBI lineage: Bacteria > Bacillati > Actinomycetota > Actinomycetes > Kitasatosporales > Streptomycetaceae > Streptomyces > Streptomyces sp. GMY02. The sequence goes on from NZ_CP077658.1 coordinate 5,090,863, forward strand.
TCGGGGTGGCCGTCGCCGCGGTGGTGCTCGTGATCACCTTCGGATCGCTGATCGCGGCCGGGCTTCCGCTGCTCACCGCGCTGATCGGGGTCGGTGTCGGGATCTCCACGATCACCGCGCTCGCCAATGTCCTGGACCTGGGCTCCACCACCTCCACCCTGGCGATGATGATCGGCCTCGCGGTCGGAATCGACTACGCGCTGTTCATCGTGTCCCGCTACCGGGCCGAGCTGACCGAGGGACGCGAACGGGAGGAGGCCGCCGGGAGGGCGGTCGGCACCGCCGGGTCCGCGGTGGTCTTCGCCGGGCTGACGGTCGTCGTCGCGCTGGTCGGGCTGGCCGTGGTCAATATCCCGATGCTCACCAAGATGGGCTTCGCCGCCGCCGGTACGGTCGTGATCGCCGTCCTCATCGCGCTCACCCTCATCCCGGCGCTGCTCGGTTTCGCGGGCAAGCGGGTGCACGGCCGTAAGGCCCGTACCGCGCTGGAGAACGGTACGCACCACCACAAGGCCAACATGGGCACCCGCTGGGCGCGGTTCGTGCTGCGCCGGCCGGTCGCCGTCCTGGTCACGGCGGTCGTGGGGCTGGGAGCGATCGCCGTTCCCGCCGCGTCGCTGGAGCTGGGCCTGCCCGACGACGGGTCGCAGCCGGTGAGCACCACCCAGCGCAAGGCGTACGACCTGCTGTCCGACGGCTTCGGCCCCGGCTTCAACGGGCCGCTGATGGTCGTGGTGGACGGCAAGGCCAATGACAACGCCAAGGCCGCGGCCACCGAGGTCGCGGACACCGTACGGGAGATGGACGGGGTGGCCGCCGTCACCCCGTCCACGGTCAACAAGGCGGGCGACACCGCGACCATCACGGTGATCCCCGAGGACCGCCCGTCCTCGGTCGACACCGAGAACCTGGTCCACTCCATCCGTGACACCGGCGGGGAGATCAAGGCGGACAACGGCGCCGAGGTCCTGGTCACCGGTGCCACGGCGATGAACATCGACTTCTCGGAGAAGATGAACGCGGCGCTGGTCCCGTATCTGGCGCTGGTCGTCGGGCTGGCCTTCCTGCTGCTGATGCTGGTCTTCCGGTCCGTACTCGTACCGCTGAAGGCGGCCCTCGGCTTCCTGCTCTCCGTCGTCGCGGCGCTCGGCGCGGTGGTCGCGGTCTTCCAGTGGGGCTGGCTGGGGAGCCTGTTCGGGGTCGAGCAGACCGGGCCCGTGATGTCGATGATGCCGATCTTCATGGTGGGCGTGGTGTTCGGCCTGGCCATGGACTACGAGGTGTTCCTGGTCACGCGGATGCGCGAGGCGTACGTCCACGGGGAGCGGCCCGGTGAGGCGGTCGTCACCGGCTTCCGGCACGGGGCGCGGGTCGTCTCGGCCGCGGCGGTGATCATGATCGCGGTCTTCGCGGGCTTCATCGGCTCCAGCGAGGCGATGATCAAGATGATCGGCTTCGGGCTGGCGATCGCCGTCTTCTTCGACGCCTTCGTGGTGCGGATGGCGATCGTGCCCGCGGTGCTCGCGCTGCTCGGCAGGAAGGCCTGGTGGCTGCCGCGCTGGCTGGACCGGGTGCTGCCCAACGTGGACGTGGAGGGTGAGGCGCTGCGCAAGCGGCTGGAGACGGCGCCGGAGGGCGGTCCCGAGCCGGAGCGCGAACTGGTGGGTGTCTGAGCCGGTATCCGACGGCTGGGACAGGGCCCAGCCCGAGGCACGGTTCTCCGGGGGCGCTGGAGAACACGCCTCACCTGAAGACGCCGGGGCCGACGCGTGAGCGGCGCGCGGACCCGGTACGCGCCGGCAGCCGTGGGGACGGGAGCCGGAGCGGTGCACGCGGCCCGGTCGCACACCTCTGGGAGGTGCGGGACCGGGCCGCCGTGCTGTGCGTGCCGGTGTCGGCCGCGACGCGCGCGCCAATACGCGCCGGTGTCCGGGCGCGGGCTCAGGTCCGGTGGAGGAGCCTGCCCAGCTCGTTCTCCACCTGGACGTCGTGCCGCTCCTCGCCCGCGGGCACCATCGCGTACGAACTCTTCAGGAACCGGCGCAGCGGCATGGCGTCGAACTGCACCATCGCCACCCCCTCCGGCGAGTGGAATTCGAGGATGGTCTGAGCCCGGCCGCAGGGCCACACCTGTACGTCGCCGGTCCCCGAGGGCATGCGCAGCCCCTGGTCGAGGAGGTCGCGCGCGAACGCCCACACCACCTCTTTGCCGTCGAGGGAGACCGTGGCGGGGAAGACGATGCGCATGGCGAGTGGATCGGCACCGTCATAGCGGAGGGTGACGGAGACGGCCTTGGAGTGGGGGGCGTCCGTGATGAGACGGCACTTTGCGGGCTGCTCGACGACGGGTGACATCGGCTGTCTCCTCTGCGGCTCATGCTGCTCGACTGCTCGTGCTGCGCACAGGACATTTAGTACTTAATTGTACAAACATTCTGAATTAGTCCGCAGTTTTACCGTCGGCTCATTCGGCGAGCACTAGTGCGGCAACTCGCGTACAACCTGCTCTTGCGAACTGTTCGCAACAGGTGCCTACTATCACGTCCATGCATGTACCTGATGGATTCATCGATGTCCCCGTCTCCGTCGCCACCGGTGTCGTCGCCGCGGGCGCCGTGGCCGTCAGTCTGCGTGGCGCGCGCCGTGAGCTGGACGAGCGCACCGCGCCGCTCGCCGGACTGGTCGCCGCCTTCATCTTCGCCGTACAGATGCTCAACTTCCCCGTGGCGGCCGGGACGAGCGGCCATCTGCTGGGCGGGGCGCTGGCGGCGATACTCGTCGGCCCCTATACCGGCGTCCTCTGTATCTCCGTCGTCCTGCTGATGCAGGGCATCCTCTTCGCGGACGGCGGGCTCACCGCGCTCGGCGTGAACATCACGGACATGGCCGTGGTGACCACCGTCGTCGCGTACGCGCTCTTCCGCGGCCTGGTCAAGGTGCTGCCCCGCACCCGCCGCTCGGTGACCATCTCCTCCTTCGCCGCCGCGCTGGTGTCCGTACCGGCCGCGGCCCTCGCCTTCACCGCCCTCTACGCCGTCGGCGGGACGACGGACGTACCGCTCGGCAAGGTGCTGACCGCGATGGTCGGCGTCCATGTGCTCATCGGGATCGGCGAGGCCGCGATCACCGCGCTGACGGTCGGCGCGGTCATCGCCGTACGGCCCGACCTGGTGTACGGCGCGCGGGGGCTGTCCGCGCCGCTGAAGCTGCGGGTGGGCGGGGAACTGGTCGACGCGGCGCCCGCCGCCCCGGCCCCGGTCGCCGCCCGCTCGGGCGCCTCGCCCCGTACGCTCTGGGCCACCGGCCTGGTCACCGCCCTCGTGCTGGCCGGCTTCGTCTCCTTCTACGCCTCCGCCAGCCCCGACGGCCTGGAGAAGGTCGCCGCGGACCACGGCATCGACAAGAAGACCGAGGAGCACGCCACGGCCGACTCGCCGCTCGCCGACTACGGGGTCAAGGACATCTCCGACGCCCGGATCTCCGGCGGTCTCGCCGGGGTGATCGGGGTCGGCGCCACGGTGGCCGTGGGCAGCGGGATCTTCTGGACGGTACGCCGCCGCCGTACCGCCGCCGGTGCCGGCACCGTACCGGCGGGGAACGCCTGACATGGGCGCGGGCCATGCCCACAAGCTCTACCGGCACGGGCACTCCCCCGTCCATGAACTGCCCCCGCACTGCAAGCTCGCCGCGGTCTTCTGCTTCGTCATCGTGGTGGTCTCCACCCCGCGCGAGGCGGTCTGGTCCTTCGCGCTGTACGGGGTGCTGCTCGCGGCGGTCGCGTCGGTGGCCCGGATCCCCGTCGGGTTCCTGCTGCGCCGGCTGCTGATCGAGATCCCGTTCGTGGCCTTCGCGCTGCTGATGCCGTTCGTGGTGCCGGGCCATCAAGTCCGGTACCTGGGGCTGTCGTTGAGCGTGCCCGGACTCTGGGGCGCCTGGAACGTGCTGGCCAAGGGGACGCTGGGGGTCGGTGCCTCCGTGATCCTCGCCTCCACCACCGAACTGCGCTCGCTGCTGCTCGGCCTCCAGCGGCTGCGGCTGCCGTCCCTGCTCGTACAGATCGCGTCCTTCATGATCCGGTACGGCGATGTCATCACCGACGAGATGCGCCGGATGTCGATCGCCCGGCGCTCGCGCGGCTTCGAGGCGCGGGGCGTACGGCACTGGGGCGTCCTCGCCAAGTCGGCGGACGCGCTCTTCATCCGTTCCTACGAGCGGGGCGAGCGGGTCCATCTGGCGATGGTGAGCCGGGGGTACGCGGGCACCATGCCGGTCATCGACGAGGTGACCGCGTCCCGGGCGCAGTGGACGCGTGCGGCGGCCCTCCCGCTGTCGGCGCTCGCGGTGTGTCTGCTTGGCTGGACCCTATGACCGTATCCTCCGTTTCTCCCGCAGAACCGGCGCCGCCGCCGTCCCTTGAGGTCAGCGGGCTCGCGTACGCCTATCCGGACGGGCATCAGGCCCTCTTCGGTGTCGATCTGACCGTCGGGCGCGGCGAGCGGGTGGCGCTGCTCGGCCCCAACGGCGCCGGAAAGACCACCCTCGTCCTCCACCTCAACGGGATCCTCACCGCCGGGGCCGGCACCGTCGCGGTCGCCGGGCTGCCGGTCGCCAAGCGGAATCTGGGCGAGATCCGGCGCCGCGTCGGCATCGTCTTCCAGGACCCGGACGACCAGCTCTTCATGCCGACGGTGCGGGAGGACGTGGCGTTCGGCCCGGCCGCCGCCGGGCTGCGCGGGTCCGAGCTGGACGCGCGCGTCGTCACCGCGCTCGGCCAGGTCGGGATGTCGGAGTACGCGGACCGGCCGCCGCACCATCTCTCCTTCGGGCAGCGGCGCCGGGTGGCCGTCGCGACCGTGCTGGCGATGCATCCGGAGATCCTGGTCCTCGACGAGCCCTCGTCCAATCTGGACCCGGCGTCCCGGCGTGAACTGGCGGACATCCTGCGCATGCTGGACATCACCGTGCTCATGGTCACGCACGATCTGCCGTACGCGCTCGAACTCTGCCCGCGCGCGGTGATCCTCAGCCAGGGCGTCATCGTGGCTGACGGGCCGACCGGGAGTCTGCTCGGCGACCAGGACCTGATGGCGGCCCACCGGCTGGAGCTGCCCTTCGGATTCGACCCGCGTTCCGTGTCGCCGGGGCACGTTGCACCATAGAGGGGGTCGCGCCGCAGGGGCGTGGCGGTATGCGGTGCGACGGGGTGGATGGCGTGGGCGTGGACGTCCAGGGCACGGTGGCGGCGGGCTTCGAGCCGGTCAGGGACGCTTTCGTACGGAACTTCGAGCGGCTCGGCGAACAGGGCGCGGCGGTCGCCGTGTTCCAGGACGGGCGGAAGGTCGTCGACCTGTGGGCGGGGACACGGGACGTCGACGGAGCGAGGCCACGGGACGCGGACGGAGCGGCGGTGCCGGACCCGGCCGCGGACCGGGCGCCGGGGGCCGGTGCGGGTTCCGGCCCGGGGACCGTGCAGGGCTTTCCGGGTGCCGCCACCGAACGGGCGCCGGGGGCCGCGCCCTGGGCCGTGGACACCGCCCAGATCGTGCGCTCGGCGACCAAGGGGGTCACCGCCGCCGTACCCCTCCTGCTCCACCAGCGCGGCCAGATCGATCTCGACGCCCCGGTCGGCACCTACTGGCCGGAGTTCAAGGCCGCGGGCAAGGAGCGGGTGCTCGTACGGCATCTCCTCTCGCACCGCGCCGGGGTGCCCGTACTCGACCGGCCGCTGACCCCGGCCGAGGCGCTCGACGGGGAGTCGGGGGCGCGGGCGATGGCCGCCCAGCGGCCCGTCTGGGAGCCGGGCACCGACCACGGCTACCACGCGCACACCTATAGCTGGCTGATCGCCGAACTGGTCAGGCGGGTGACCGGCCGGGGCGTCGGCCGGTGGATCGCCGAGGAGATCGCCCGGCCGCTGGGGCTGGACTTCTGGGTCGGGCTGCCCGCCGAGGAGGCACACCGGGTCGGCCGGATCGGACGGCTGGGCGAGCCGACCGCCGTCGGGGGCGAGCTGCGGCTGCGGCCGAAGCGGTCGGTCTCGGAGGCGTACCGCGACTCGGGATCGCTCACCCGGCGCGCCTTCGGGGTGATCGACCCGCGGCCCGACGAGAACGACCCGGCGTACCGGGCCGCCGTACTCCCCGGCTCGGGCGGTATCTCCACGGCGCGGGCGCTGGCCCGTTGCTACGCCGCGATGATCGGGCCCGTCGACGGGCACCGGCTGTTCGCGCCCGCCACGCTGACCCTCGCGCGTACGGAGGAGTCGGCGGGCCCGGACCGGGTCCTGGTCGTCTCCACCCGCTTCGGCCTGGGCTTCATGCTGCACGGCCCGGCGGCGCCGCTGCTCGGTCCCGGCTCCTTCGGACACCCCGGGCGCGGCGGCTCGCTGGGGTTCGCGGACCCCGAGTCGGGGATCGCGTTCGGCTATGTGACAAACGGGATGCGCAAGGGGGTCACGGCGGACCCCCGCGCACAGGCGCTGGTACGGGCGGTGCGGTCCGTACCGTCGGTGGCGTCGGCGCTCTGAGGACGGTCGCGGCGCGCTTGGCCGGCGTCGTGGGTGGTCGCGTCGCTGCCGTAGGTGGTACGTGGTTCCGCCGGTGTCGTGCGTGGTCGCGCCGGTGCCGTACGGTCGCGTTGCTCGCGTTACTCGCGCTCCGAGTTGACCGGGACCACATTGGTGACGTCCAGCGCGGGGCGCAGGGCCCTGGCGAGCTTGACGGCGTCGTCCACGGCCCACAAGTGGGTGAAGAACAGACGCGGTTCCTCGTACAGGCCGTGGTTGTGCACCTCGACGAGCTGGATCCCGCCCTTGCGCAGGATCGTCAGGACCTCCTGGACCTCGTCGGCGACCATGGCGAAGTCGCCGTTGAGCGCGGCCCGGCCGCGCCCCAGGGGCTGGAAGTTGAAGGCCGAGGTCGCGCCCAGACCGGGGGCAGCAACCGGCCACGCTCGATGATGGGCTCGCGGCGGGCGAAGATGCACTTGTAGATCCCGCCGTCGTTGGAACCCTTGACCCCCAGCACCTTCTCGACCTCCGGGACGTCCAGATCGGGGCGCGGCGGTGTGCCCGGCGGCCTGCCCGGTGCCCTGGCGGGCGGGCTCGCCGTCCGGTCCATCGCCACCCGAAGACCGCGGGCGAGCTCCGCCACGTCGTGTCCGTGCCCGTGGATGTGGCACCACCAGACGTCGGGGGAGTGGGAGAGCAGGTGCTTGTGCAGGGCGGTCACGGCGATGCCGTGCTGCGTCAAGGCGTCCAGCACGCCCTGGAGTTCCTTCTCGGTGACATTCAGATCACCCATGACCAGGTGGCTGTGGTCGGCGTACCGGACGAAGCCCATGTGCGAACCCAGGGCGAGTCCGGGGCTGACCTTGACCCCGTACGAGACCACCTTCAGGTCGCTGCGCGGGAACCGGGTGTGGTAGAAGACGCCGCGTACGAGTTCGCCCGTGCGGCCGAGCGCGTCGGACACGCCCTTCCAGTCCGCCAGCGTGGTGGGCACCGGTTTGAGGAGTTCCTTTCCGCCGTCTCCGTCCCCGTCGTCGTCCCCGTCCCCGTCCCCGCCGTTCTCCCCGGGGACCGCGGTCACTTTCGCCGCCTCGGCCCTCTTGGGGGGCTCGGTGAGGGCGATGACGGTTCCCGCCCCGGCCAGTACCGGAGCCAGTGCGGCCGCGATCACGAGGCGCCGGCGCGGCGGGGTGGCCGCGTCATCGGCGCGCGTACCGGTATCGGTGCGTCTGTCGGGTTCATACCGCGATTCTCGGCTCATCACATTTGCACCTCCGTGACGAGATGAAAGCATGATCCGCCGGAGCGCGCGATCCATGGAACGGCGCTTGGGGGAGGAGGGGGACGGAGCCCGGGGCACGGGAGTTCGGCCGGGGCGGACCGGCCGTCGGACCCTGGTGCGGGCGGTGCGCCGGCGACATGATCGCCCGATGAGACGTTTCGAGGGATACGGCGTACTGATCACCGGAGCGGGCCGCGGCATCGGCGAGGCCACCGCGCGCCGGCTGGCCCAGGAGGGAGCGCGCGTCCTGGTCACCGACCTGGACGAGGAACGGGCGGCGCGGGCGGCCGGGGCCATCCCGGGCGCCGTACCGTACGGCTGCGACGTGGCCGACCGTACCTCCGTGGACGCGGCCGTCGCGTACGCCGTCGAGCGCTTCGGCGCGCTGGACGTCCTGGTCAACAACGCCTACTCGTGCGCGCTGGACGCCCCGCTCTTCGAGGACGAGCCGGACGAGTCCTGGGCACGGGATCTGGACATCACCCTGACGGGCGCGTTCCGCTGCGCCCGCGCGGCGCTTCCGCACCTGGTGGCGTCGGGCCGGGGCGCGATCGTCACGATCGGTTCCGTCAACGGCGAGCAGGACTTCGGCAACCACGCCTACAGCGCCGCCAAGGCGGGCCTCGCCGCGCTCACCCGTACCCTCTCCGGCCATGCGGCCCGACGGGGCGTCCGCGTCAACCTCGTGGCCCCCGGAACGATTCACACAGACGCCTGGGCGGGCCGCGAGGAACGCCTCGAACGCGCGGCGGCCCACTACCCGATGGGCAGGGTCGGCACCCCGGACGACGTGGCGTCGGCGGTCGCGTTCCTGGCGTCGGCGGACTCCGCGTGGATCACGGGGGTGACACTCCCGGTGGACGGCGGGCTGCTGACGAGCAATGTGGGACTGAGACGGGCACTGGGCGCGGAGGTATGAGGGGCGAGTAGCGAGGAGCGCACGTACGGGTACGTGCCGCCGCGCCCGGTCGGGTCGGCCGGGCGCGGCTCGCGCGCCCGGCCCTCAGTCGGCAAGCAGCATCAGGCCGATGCCCACCACCATCAGGCCCGCCGCCGCGATCCTGGGGGTGCCGAAGCGTTCCTTGAAGAAGACCGTCCCGATGGCCGCGCCCACGATGATGGAGGATTCGCGCAGTGCCGCGACCGGGGCGAGAGGCGCGCGGGTCTGAGCCCACAGGACCAGACCGTAGGCCAGCATGGAGAGGGCCGCGCCGAGAAGGCCGAGAAGGGCGTGGGGGCGGAGTTGGGTGAGGAGCAGGGCGCGGCGGGTGTACACGGCGTACGCCGGGATCAGCAGGCCCTCCAGCACCATCAGCCAGGCGATGTAGCCGATCGGTGAGCCCGCGTTCCGTACGCCCACGCCGTCCACGACCGTGTACAGGGCGATGGACAGGCCTGTCGCGAGAGCGGCCAGCACCGCGGACCAGTCGGGTCCGGTCCGGGGGACCCCCGTGCGACCGCCGTACGACCCCCGTATCCCCCAGAGCGCGAGGCCCAGCAGCCCCGCCGAGGCGACCGCGACGCCCGTCGCCTGCCAGACGTCCAGCGACTCGCCGACGAACACCGCCGCCAGCACGGTGACCACCAGGGGCGCCGTGCCCCGCGCGATCGGATACATCTGGCCGAAGTCCCCGAGGCTGAACGACCGCATCAGCAGGAGCAGATAGCCGACATGCAGCAGCGCCGAGACGATCAGATACGGCCAGGCCGCCGCGTCCGGCAGTGGCGCGAAGCACGCGACGACCGCACCGAGCACCGTCGCGCCCCCGGCGATCAGGGTGCAGGCGACGAGCTGGTCCTTCATGGAATGCGCGATGGCGTTCCAGCTCGCGTGGGTGAGGGCGGAGACCAGGACCGCGACGGCGACGAGCGGTGTCACGCCTCGCGCTCGCGTACGTCCACGAGAGTGCCGCCCGCGTGCGTGACCAGGGACACCGGGTCCATGGGGAACACCGTGTGCGGGGTGCCCGCCGCCGCCCACACCACGGCGTGTGCCAGCAGCCCCCGGTCGGCGAGCACACGGGTCTTCGTACGGTGGCCGAAGGGCGGGACGCCGCCGATTGCGTATCCGGTGGTCTCCCGTACGGCGTCGGCGCCGGCCCGCTTCACGCCGGCCGCTCCCAACTCCCGCCGTACCCGCTCCACATCGACCCGTGAGGCGCCGTCCACCAGGACCACTACGGGTACCCCGTCGGCATCGAAGACCAGCGACTTGACGATCTCGCCGAGACCGCAGCCGATCGCGGCGGCGGCCTCAGCGGCGGTACGGGTGGCATCGGGGAAGCGGCGGATCCGCGTTGTGACTTCGTCCAGGCCCAACTCGCCCAGGGCTTTGGCGAACCGGGGGTGTGCGGCTGACGGATCGGTGCCGGGAGTGCTCATGCGCCGCACGCTAGCGGTCACGGTACGCCCCGTACCACCGCCTTTACCCGGAGACGGGGGCGAGGCGCGGTGCCGGGGCACGCGGCGCCACCGTGCGGGCGACCACGGAGGCGACGGGCGCCGCCACTGCCGACTCCGTGCCGCCGCGCCCGGTCGGGTCGGCCGGGCGCGGCGGGTGTGGCGCTGAACGCGGGGCGGGTCAGGTCGCCGGCTGCCGGGCGGTCAGAAGGTCATGCTCCAGCGGTCCAGGTAGCCCGGCGGAACGGTGAAGATACCCGGGGTGTCGTCCTCGACCCGCAGGGTCCAGGTGCCGTTGGCGGGGACGGCCGAGGCGTCGACGGTGTAGGTCGCGTCCAGCTCGGGACCCGGGCCGTAGACGAAGTCCTTGACCCGGATCACCGTGCCGTTCTCGCTGATCAGGTCGATCACCTGGCCGCCCGCGAAGGCGTGGAAGAGATGGACCGAGACCTTGAGGTCGCCGGAGGCGTTGCCCTCGCGGCCGGTGACCGTGATCGGGGAGGTCGCGACGCCCCAGTTGGGGATGTCGTACCGCGCGGGGTTGACGAAGAAGTCGCCGCCGGACGCCAGGACGGTCCAGGTGAAGGGGACCTTCAGAGTCTCCGCCGCGGAGTTCCTGATCGCGATGACGGGCGTGAACTCGCCGGCCGTCGTCGGGGTGCCGGAGATCAGGCCCGTACCCGGGGCGATCGACAGGCCGCTGGGGAGACCGGTCGCGGAGTACGTCAGACTGCCCGGCCGGGAGGTCGTCGCCTCGATCTGCCGGGTGGTCGGCTGGCCGACCGCCGCGTCCCGGGTGGAGGGCGCCACGACCGCGATGTGGTTGACGTAACGGGGACCGACATTGACGGCGGCCCAGGCGTTGCCGACGGCCTCGTACGCCTCGCTGGACCGGCCGAACAGATCCGCCGCGGCCTGGAGGGTGGCGGTGCGGGCGCCCGCGTAGTCGGTGTCGCTGGTCATGTACAGGGTCAGGGCGCGGTACCAGACGTTGGTGGCGTTGTGCAGACCGAGACCGGCGACGGGCTTGTTGTCGTAGGTCGGGCTGTCGTAGCCGACGCCGTTGACGGTCTTCTTCCCGCTGCCCTCGGCGAGCAGATAGAAGAAGTGGTTGCCGACGCCGGAGCTGAAGTGCGGGTCCAGCGAGTCGGTTTCGGGGGTCCAGTAGTCCTGGGACGTGCCCTTGGCCGAGGCGTCCCGGGACGGGTGGTCCATATAGCGCAGGGGCCCGCCCGTACCGCGGACGTCGTCCAGTTCGCCGACCTGGTAGTCGGGTACGTCGGTGGCGCTGTCGGCGTAGAACTCCACGGCGGCGGCCATGATGTCGCTGGTCGCCTCGTTCAGGCCGCCGGACTCGCCCTCGTAGTCGAGGTCGGCGGTGGCGTAGGTGACGCCGTGGGTCATCTCGTGGGCGGCGATGTCGAGGGAGGTCAGCGGGCGGGCGTTGTTGAGGCCGTCCCCGTACGTCATGCAGAAGCAGCCGTCGTCCCAGAAGGCGTTGGCGTATCCGTTGCCGTAGTGCACGCGGGAGTACGCGCCGACGCCGTCGCCGGCTATGCCGTTGCGGCCGAACCGGTCGTGGTAGAAGTCCCACGTCTTCTGTGCGCCGTAGGCGGCGTCGACGGCCGCGGTCTGGCGGTCGGCGGCGGTGCCGTCGCCCCAGATGTCGTCGGCGTCGGTGAGCAGGGTGCCGTACCCGCCCTGGGTCAGGTCGTAGGTCTTGTGGCCGCCGCGCTGGGTGTCGGTCAGCTCGTACACATCGCCGTCGCGGACCGAGCCGAGCTGCACCTTGCCGCTGTACTGGCTGTTGCCCGTACCGGCGTGGATCTGCTCACGGCTCTGGAGCCGGGCGCCGGTCGTGGCGTCGGTCACGACGCGCAGCTCGCTGGGGGTGCCGTCCGGCTGGACACCGGTGACGACGGACTCCCAGGCGAGGGCGGGCTTGTCGTCGGTCATGTGGACGACGAGTTCGGGGGAGCCTTCGGGGGCGGCCTCGCCGGTCTGCTCCGCCTGCGCGGCGGCGAGGGCGGACTTCTTCGCGGCGGTGGAGGTGAGGGCGGCCTTGGTGGTGGGGAGCGTGACCTTGGCGTCGGAGGCTTTGGTGACGGTGGGGGCGTTGCCCGGGCGGTCATGGACGACCAAGTCGCCGCCGAGGACGGGGAGTCCGGCGTACGTACGCTCGTAGCGGGTGTGCAGAGTGCCGTCGGCGTCCTGGACGACGTCCTTCGGTATGAGCTTCTCCTGGTCCCCCAGCTTGAGTGAACGGGCAGTCGCGGCGGCCGAGTCGGCGGCGGCCTTGAGCAACTGGGCGCGCCGGGCGGGAGACAGCGCGACGACGGCGGCGCCGGGTCTTGGCTCGGCCGTGATCCGCGGCGGTGCCTGATCGGCGTTGCTGGTCGCTGTTCCCGGGGCTCCCGGGGCTGCTGCCGTGGCTCCCGAGGCGGGGAGCGCGGAGACGAGGAGCGCGGCCATGGCGAGCGCCGAGGTCACCGCTGTTACTGCCGTGCGCCGACGTGCGGGGGCGCCGTGCGACAACGTTGTCCGGGTACGGAAGATATTCGTCACTCCTGCTGCTTCCTTCGGTCCGGCCCTGTGGCGGGGGCTGGTGGGGAGGGGGCGATGCGACGTCCGTGCGGTGTGCAGATAGTTTCAGCGGGAGATCCGAAAGTCATCACAGCGGAGACCGTTGTCCGAAAGCCGGTCAGCAGCCCGCGCACTGATCCTTTGTCATATGCCAGGACCCACAAGGCCCCTTTACCCCCCGGCAACACAGCGCTTACCAGTCACTTTGGCTTGTTCCAACGCAACGCGTCCGCTCATGTGACGCGTTCGGCGCCCCTGGCCCGCGGCCGGGACACCGCGCCCGCCCGCACCGGCTCGCCGCCGGAATTATGCGAGTACGTGACTGGACACCTGACCGTGCTTGCCGGGCGGGTAGTTCCTTCGTAGCTTGCTGGCCACAGAGGATTGGAGGGGCCACATGGAACTGGTCTTGATTGCTGGCGGCGATGACAAGTGCGGCAATGGGGACTGTCCGACCGTGTACGCCACGGAGCGGCCTGACATGCTTGCCGTACAGGGCTATGACGTGGCTCATCGGACGCCCGAAGGCGAGTCGGTTGTGCTGATCCCGGAAGAGACCTTGAAGGAGGCCGCCCGTGCCCGTGGATGGCTCTAGCCCCGTGCTGTTGGACGGGGACGAATGGCAGTCGTACTTCAGGGACTTCAAACGTTCGGCATTCCGGCTTGAGGCGCATCAGATCTACACCATGCCCGGTGAGACCGAGACGGTCCGGGCGTTTCTCGCCGGAGACCAAAAGCCAGGTGACTTCAACTCCGACTGGCACAAGCTGATAAGCGACCATGCCGCTGCCGGCCGCACCATGACGCGCGCCAAACTGGTCCGCAGGCCGCTCACGGACTACAGCCGCTACTTGTTCGAATGGTGCATCCCGGGGAACGTCGCGGCCGGCGAGAACTACCAGATCGTTGATCTTACGGACAAGGAAAACCCGGGGCTTCCCGAGCAGGACTTCTGGATGTTCGACGAAACGACCATCGTGCATCTGAACTATCGTCCTGACGGGACACAGGTGAACCGCGAGCTGATCCAGGACCCCGACCTGGGAAAGTATCTCGCCTGGCGGGACCTGGCTCTGGAGAACGCGGTCCCCTTCAGTGGCTATCGAACCTGAGCGCCAGGCATCGGAACGCAGGAGTCTGGCGGAGGCTCTTCGGGGCCTTCGCCGTGCTTTCGGTCGGCGCGACAGCTCGTCAACGCCAGCCGTCGAGTGAGACCTCCGACCCGCCGGTGAGGTAACGCCGGAGCGCACCGGCGGTGGTGTCCACGAACTCCTCCGGGATGGCATCGGCGTCGACCCAGCGGACTTGGGCGTGCTTGTGCGGTTCGCGATTCTTGAGTTCACCGGCCCATTCGTGTGCGGCGAAGACGACGGTGAGGAAGCCATTGGGGGCTTCGACGCCCCAGGCACTGTGGATGATGTGAGCGACCTTCAGGGCCTCCGGCTTCACGGTCAGGCCCGTCTCTTCGCACAACTCGCGCACGGCCGTCTCGGTGATGGGCTCGCCGGGCTCGCTCTTACCTACGGGGAGATCCCACATGCCGCGGGCGAACTTGGCGTACTCGCCGCGCTGGAGAAGAACGACGCGGTTGGTGGCCTTGTCATGGACGATGACCGCGGCAACCAGGAGAGTCATGGATCCGATGGCGGGCTTGAGGGCTGGTGAGCGGTCATCGGTCTGCTGAGCCACAGCGTTCCCTTCGTCGGGCATATTAGGCGAGGGCCTCTCGGGCACGGCGGGCGAGATCAGCGGCGCCGGGGACACGGCGGCGCTGATAGACCGCAAGGGTGGAACGGATCGAGGAGACGGCCTTGTGGGTACGGTGGGAGGTCATGCCCTTCATGAGAGTCAGTGCCTGGGACCAGGCGGCGACGGCCTCATCGGCGCGGGCCTGGGCGGCGAGGCCGTCTCCGAGGTCGGCGTAGGTGAGGGCGTGGACGCGCTTGTACCTCTCTCGGTCCCAGCAGGTCAGGGCGTCACGGTGTTGCTGTTCGGTGCCGACGTGGTCGGCGAGGTCGGTCAAAGTGCGGGCAGTGTGGCTGGCCACGGTGCCCGCGGCCGGGCCGCTGACCCGCGAGTAGCTGGGCTGAGGGCCGTCGTCTCGGAGCAGGGAGTCTTCGGCCGCGAGGAGGGCTCGGGCTGCGGAGGGTTTCTCTCCGACTGCGGCGTAGGCACGGGCGTGGGTGATGTGGAGCAGAGCTTCTGTCCGGCCATCGACGTGACCGAGACCCCGGGTGAGAGCGCCCTCGACGAGGCCGACGCAGTGGTGGGGCTGCTTGAGGCTCAGGGCCTGGTGGGCCAGGGCTCGCATCATCCAGGCGGCATGGCCGTGCGGGTCGGCTTCGCAGGCAAGCTGGTAGCCGACCTGGTAGTAGCGTTGGGCAGCGCCTTCCTGGCCAAGGTCATGGTGTTTCCAGCCTGCCAGGTAGGCAAGTTCGGCCACCGCGCCGAAGGCGGCTCGCCGTAAGGCTTCGTTCGGGAAGCGCCCCCGGAGCATGGGCGCTGCGGTGTCGGCGAGGTAGGCGGTGACGGTGGTCAGCCCGTGGCCGCCGCCGAGAAGTTCGTCGGCTGCGCTGAAGGCGGCGCTGATCTGGCGTACGACGTCCACGTCCTCCGTGCCGACCACGGATTTGCCGGTGCGGGCGCGGAGCATCCGGGCGGTGGCCCCATGGTCGTAGGCGAGCGGCATGGTGACGCCGGCGGTGGTGAAGGCGGCGACCGCGAGAAAGCGGCTGCGTTCTACGTCGGCGCGGCCCAGATCGGTAGCGGCGAGGACAGGGTCGGGCTCGTCCGGCCCTTCGGCGTGGGGTGCACACAGGCCGATCTCGGTCTGCGTGACCGTACGGCCTGCTCGACGCGACAGCGCCTCGGCGAGGTACTGTCCGGTCCGGCCGCTGGGTCGACGCGTGCCATTCACCCAGTGGGAGACGGCCGACTTGTTGGTGCGGGCGATCTCGCCGTTCTCGGCGGCGACGCGCCGGACGTCCTTGGCCAGGGTCTCGTACGTACAGCCGATCGCGTCGACGGTCTCACGCAGGCGGGAGTTGGGTTCTCTCTGCGCTGCCATGATCTTCTCCACCTCGGGGCTGTAAACCGCGTATACCGCTTCAATTGTCTCTCACCGTACCCACTGTGCGTAATGACCTGTTCACTGAAATGGAGCCGCCCGGAACGGTCCGACCTGATCCAGGCTTCCCCGGTTGGTCCGGTCGGCCTCCTCAAGTTCCGCAATGCTTAGTAAGGAGCGTCGACGTGGTGCGTCACCGGTCAATTGCAGATTGTTCGCTCCCGGCCGAGGCGGTCTTACGGCCCTGTGCACAGGCTGAGTTCGACGGCCGGTCGTGTGGCGCCAGCAGGGCGGGGGTGGCCTGATGGAGCAGCGGCAAGGCAGCCGTGCCGTGGTGCTGCGATGGAGTCGGCATCCCAGTTGTGTGGGGCTCGCGCGGGTGGAGTTGCGCAAGGCGCTGGTGAGTTGGGGGCTGACCTCACTGGAGGACTCGGCGGCGCTCGTACTCGCCGAGTTGCTGACCAACGCCGGGCGGCACGCCCATGTATCTCTGGGGCAGGCGATCGAGACTTGTTACGTGCCCATGACCTGTGGGCTGCGTATTGAGGTGCACGATCCGTCGGCCGTACAACCGGAGCTGCGATCGGCCGACGTTGACGCGTGCGGCGGGCGCGGGCTCGTTCTGGTGGCCGCCCTCGCTGATGCGTGGGGTGTGGGTGAGCGCGACGGCGGCCGTCCGGGCAAGGTGGTCTGGGCGGAACTGTTCGCCGGGGGTGCTCGCTGATCGCACGCGCAAGGTGCGCTGTGGCTGGTGGGCCAGAACGCGGGTGACCGCAAAACATGGGGTACGGCGCTGACCAGCGCCCACCCGCCGGTCTGCCTGCCCTGCGCGGTTACATCCGTACAGGCGTGCCCCCACCTGCGCAAGCGATATACCGCCCTGCGTGTCGGGCTGGTCACGGTGGCCGGGGTTCAGGGCGAGTTGTACCGGCCCGGCAGCCTCTTTCCGCGGCCGTACGACGCCGGAGGGGTCGCGTTCGACGACTGGCGTGTGCGGTGGACTCTGGCCGCGCAACTCCTTGTGGAGTTACGGCATTTCACCATTGTGGACCTGGAAGAGGAGTGCTCCGCTTACGCGGGACAAGCGGGGTAGGCCGTGCTCGCCCGGAGGCGATCGGCTCCGGGGCGGCGGCCCGTACCGTATCCGCCGCCCCCGGCCGGAGCCCGGTCAGCCCGCTCGTAGTACCGCTGCCACCACCGGGCCCGCCGCGTCGCCTCCGTGGCCGCCGGACTGGACCACTGCTGCCGCGGCCACGTCGTTCTGGAAGCCGGTGAACCAACTGTTCGAGGTGGCCTGGCCGTCGACCTCCGCCGAGCCGGTCTTCGCGCCCTTGTCGCCGCCCAGGCCCGACATCGCGTTCGCGGCCGTACCGCTCGTCGCCGTCAGCCGCATCATGTCGCGGAGCTGCCGGCCGACGGAGTCCGGGAGCGGGCGCGAGGCTGTCGCCAGGGTGCGGTCGTCCAGTGAACGGGACACGATGATCGGCTGCTTGAAGCTGCCGTTCTTGGCGGTGGCGGTGATGGACGCCATGTTGAGGACGTTCATCTGGACCGTGCCCTGCCCGATGTACTGCGCCGCCGCCTCGCCGCCCGTCGCCGCCGGCACGCTTCCGTCGAAGGACGCGACGCCCGTCTTCCAGTTGTCGAGGCCGATGCCGAAGACTTCCTCGGCCTCGCTCTTGAGCGCCGAGTCGTCCTGGGTGTCGTCGATCAGCTTGATGAAGGCGGTGTTGCAGGAGCGGGCGAAGCTCTGCGCGAAGGTGCCGTTCTCGATGGAGAACCCGTCCAGGTTCTGGAACGTACGGCCCTCGTACATCACAGTCTTCGGGCACTCCGCCGGCCGGTCGGGCGCGGCCAGGTCCTTCTCCAGCAGCATCGCCGCCGTCACGATCTTCATCGTGGAACCGGGCGCCTGCTTGCCGAGCATCGCCGCGTTGAAGCCGTCCTTGCGGTTGTTGGCGACCGCCAGGATCTCGCCCGTACTGGGCTTGACCGCCGCGACCGACGCCTCGCTGAACTTCCGTACGGCCTCCTCCGCGGCCGCCTGTACGTCCGCGTCCAGCGTGGTGTGCAGCGTGCCCGCCTTGCCCTTGGCGAGGGTGAGCAGGGTCTGCCCCGGCACGCTGTCGCCGTCGCTCCGCAGCGACAGCTCGATGCCCGGCGAACCGCCCGCGTCCGCGCCGTACCGCTCCCGGAGCTGGTCCAGGACGGAGCCGAGCGACGGGTACTTCTCCTTCGTCAGCTCGGTGCCGTTGCGGTCCACCGCCTTGATCGGCGGGACCGCCGCCTCGGAGGTCACGAGGTTGGTGGTCGCGGTCAGTTGGGGGTGGATCACGGACGGAGCCCAGTCGACCAGCGGGCGCCCGGTGGTCAGTCCGCGCACCACCGTCAGCTCCGAGCTGTACGACCAGGGCTTGCTCTTCCCGTCGAACGCCACCGTCGCCCTGACGGTGAACGGCACCTTCGCCCCGACCGCCCGGCCCGGCGTGATCACCGCGTCGGTGACACGGGCCTCGTCGCGGTAGGCCTCGATGACGGGCGCGGCGGCGGTGGGGTCATTGGTGAGCTGCGCGACCTCCGCCGCCTCGCCCCCGTCGGCCCACCCGGCGAGAAACGCCTTGGCCGCCTTGTCGATCTCCTCGGCGCTCAGCGGCCCGGTCTTGACCTCCTGGGTCGCGGAGGTCGTGGTGCTGCCGGAGTCCCCGCCGGTGATTCCGTTGTAGACGTTGTACGCCCCGTACCCCACGCCGCCGGCGACCACGGCGAACACCCCGCCGACTATGGCGACCTTCGCTCCACTGCGCATGGTGCAGTCCCCCTCCCCAGGAGCCCCCGGAACATCCGAACCGCGGAACATCTGAACATGTTCAACGCGGTACCGGACGGCACTCTACGGGACGGACGAGGCAAGAGCGGAAGGCGTTATCGGACTGCGACGCTGAGTTTCCTTCGCGGCCTCGGCGGCGGTCGCCTGCGGGCTGTCAGCGGCTCGGGCCTCACAGGACACGTACCGCAAGACCCGCCGGACACCCCCTAGGGCAGAATCGCCCCGTCCCAGACGGCCCTCCGCCGGTCGGTGCCGTCGAGCGACGCGCCCGTGAGGTCCGCGTCCGTGAAGTTCGTACCGGTGAGCTTCGCGGCGGGGAGTTTCTGCTCACTGTCTTTGCCGAGATCAGCCTCCATGAGGTAGGCGCCCGTCAGATCGGCATTGGTCAGGTCCGCGCCGGAGAGTTCCGCGTACCTGAGGTCGATGACCGCCACGTCCTCCCGCTCGGCGAGGCTCGCGCCGACGAGGTCGGCGTCTGTGAGATCGGCGTTCTCGAAGTCCGCTCCGTCCCACTGGACATCCCTGAGATGTGTTCCGATGAAATCGCAGTCTTCGAAATCCCCGTCGCTCAGAACGGCTCCTGACATCTGGGCTTCGTCGAACCAGACGTCCTCGAACTCCCCGCCTTGCAGAAACGCGTGAGTCAGGTCGACTCCACTCAGATCCGCGTTCACGAAGTTCACATAGCTCAGATCGGCCCCGACGAGAAAGGTGTCGCGAAGGTTGATGATCGGGTCCGATTCTGTGTTCACTTCGCGTCCCCCCAGGACGGTCAGTGCTGCCTGCACATCATCGGCAGGTCTCGTTTTTGCGTTCTTCCGAAGTTGCTCGGCCTTCTTCTTTTCGGGCATCTTGGCATGCTCGCGAATATAGGAACTCAGCACTTCCATGAGTGCCGGCTGTTCTTTCGGGGATTCCCGCATGATCCGCTGAATTGCGTAGATGGTGCTGATTCTGACGTTGATGGACTCGTCGCCCAGTTGTGCCACGGTCTCGTTGTAGGTGGAGCCGACCTGACCCCGCTCGGTAAGTTTCAGCATGTCGTTGGCCTGGCTGATCGTCACCGTGGTGAAGGCCAGCGCGAGCAGTGCCGGAACCGTGGGCAACGCCGTCGCTATGGCCGTATACCGTTGCCAGCGGCCGGAGTCGGCGACCGGCGGGGGCGGTGCGGACCCCGGGGCGGGAGCTGGTCCCGGGCCGGGCGTGCCGGTGAGCATCGATTGGTCCAGCAACGCCAGCCACCGCGAGTCGGCGAGCCGGTCCTGAATGACTGCGAGCAGCTCTATGAGCGTGGGCAGGGCCGCGGTGCCGTCTCTCAGGACCTGGCCCATCGCGTTGTGAAGTGCTCCGGCCGCCTGCGCGGCGTGCTCTTCCAGATCGGCGCGGCGATCCGGATCGGCCGGCGGGCCCTGCCGGGCAAAGTCCCGCAATGCCGCACGCAACTCGGCGATACACATGTCGAGAATCGACGCTTCCGGAGCCAAGGGGCGCAAAGCGTCACGGCAGGCGACCAGGGCGCGCAGGCAGCCAAGGATGGGAGGTTCGTCCTTTTCCCAGGAATTGAATCGCCGGGTGGCTGCCCAACGGAGCGTCAACGCGCCGAGAAGCCATGCTACGGCAATTCCGAAGGCCAATCCCGATTCGGTGCCGCTCCACCACGGGGCCGGCCAGGATTCGCATCCCCGCAGAACGGTCCACGAGGGACATTCGCTGTCGCCCTCTACGTACCATCCGTCCGAACCCAGCGTGTCATAAAGTATGTCGTCCAGGTCCAACAATTCCGAGGCAGGGCCGTCGTCGGCAACGAGAAGCCATAGGGCCAGAGCCGCGCCGCAGAGGAACAGCAGGAACGGGATGACCTGGGCCCATACCCGACGGCCCGCCTGTAACACGCGTTCTGAGCGATCCAGTTCGACAAGGCGGTTCACGAACCGGGCCGTGGGGCGCGTGCCGTTCAGTCCTTGGTGCCGCCGCAGGGCCATGGAAACGCGAAGCAGGCGCCCGACCGTCTCGGTACGTGGGCGTATGAGCCGGCGCGGAACCAGAACGACATGGCGTCCCGTGCGTCGGTGCGGGTCACTGAAGGCGGCGGCCTTCACCACCACTCGCCATATCAGCACCAGTGCCGCGGACATGACTGTCGCGCCCACCAGAGCGCGTGCCCAGTCGCCCCAGGAAGTGAAGTCCACCGTTCCCGCTCCCCCTGCGGTCCCCATCCCCTGAGCGGACCGCCCCCGTGGAGTATGCCTCCCCGCTCGCGGCCGCGGATCCGGATCTCACACCCAGGTGTCGAACCACATCCGGGAGCGCCACGCGTCGATCGGGATCGGGGAGCCCGTGTACAGCGGCCAGAAATAGATGAAGTTCCAGATGATCAGCAGGACCAGCACGCCCGCGCCCACCGCGCCGATCGTTCTGCGGCGTTCGTCCGAGCCCGGGGGGCCGACCAGCGCGCCGACCATCATCGCGACCGCCAGGCAGAGGTACGGGACGAAGACGACCGCGTAGAAGAGGAAGATCGTCCGCTCCTGGTAGAAGAACCAGGGGACCCAGCCCGCGGCGACACCGCAGGCGATGGCGCCCGCGCGCCAGTCGCGGCGGAAGAACCAGCGCCACAGGACGTAACAGAGCGCCAGCCCCGCCGCCCACCAGAGCAGCGGCGTCCCGATCGCCAGCACTTCGCGGGCGCAATTGCCGGCCGTGCCCGCCGGGCAGCCGTCGGCGCCGGCCTTCGGGTCCTCGTAGAAGTACGAGACCGGGCGGCCCAGGACGATCCAGCTCCAGGGGTTCGACTGGTACGTGTGGCCCGAGGTCAGATTGACATGGAACTGGTAGACCTCGTTCTCGTAGTGCCACAGGCTGCGCAGCCAGTCCGGCAGCCAGGTGAAGTGGCCGCCCTTGCCCTGGGTCGTCGCCCAGTTTCTGAAGTACCCCTTGTCGGTGACGATCCAGCCGGTCCAGGAGGCGATGTACGTTGCGATCGCGACCGGCACCGTCGAGAAGAAGGCCGGCACGATGTCCCGGCGGAGCACTGTCAGATACGGCCGTACCGCACCCGCCGTGCGGCGCGCGCCCACGTCCCACAGGACGGCCATGACCGCGAAGGCGGCCAGGATGTAGAGCCCGTTCCACTTCGTCGCGAAGGCCAGGCCCAGCATCAGTCCGGCCGCGATCCGCCAGGGCCGCCAGCCGAGCCGCAGCCGTTCGGCGATCTCGGTGTCCGGGCGCAGCAGGCCCTCGTCGTCGACCGGGAGCGCCGAGGCCAGCCGCCGCCGCGCCCAGTCGCGGTCGATCACCAGACACCCGAAGGCGGCCAGCACGAAGAACATCAGCACCAGGTCGAGCAGCGCGGTCCGGCTCATCACGAAGTGCAGCCCGTCGACCGCCAGCAGCGCGCCCGCCAGACACCCCAGGAAGGTGGAACGGAACAGCCGCCGCCCGATCCGGCACAGCATCAGCACCGAGAGCGTCCCGAGCACCGCCACCATGAAGCGCCAGCCGAACGGTGTGAACCCGAAGAGCTGCTCACCGAGCCCGATGATCCACTTGCCCACCGGCGGATGGACGACATAGCCGGGGTCGGTCGGCAGCGGCACCGACGACGGGTCGGCCAGGATCTTCTTGTCGATGTCCTTGGGCCAGCTCCCCTCGTACCCCTGGTTGACGAGCGCCCAGGCGTCCTTGGCGTAGTACGTCTCGTCGAATATCACCGCCTTGGGGCTGCCCAGATGCCAGAACCGCAGCACTCCCGCCACGGCCGCCACCAGCAGCGGCCCGCCCCACGCGGCCCAGCGGAGCAGCCGCTCGGCCGTCGCGGGCGGCACCGCGAGCACGGCCCAGAGCCGGTCGGAGGGCCGGGTGTACGGGGGTACCAGCCGCTCGCGCAGCCCGGTCACCGGCCGGGGCACATGGCCGAATCGGCGCAGCCGCTGAGGCCATGAGGGCGGCGTTTCGCCGGCGTCGTGCCCCTGGAGGGCTTCTGGCGCAGTACTGGTCACCGCGCCATCGTAGGGAACGCCGCTGTGCGAGGGGTGCTCCATGCCCTGCGAGGATGGCGGGATGGCGGATGTGAATGGAACGCTGGTACTCGCGGGGACGCCGATCGGTGAGGTCACGGACGCGCCGCCCCGGCTCGCGGCCGAGCTGGAGACCGCGGATGTGATCGCCGCCGAGGACACCCGGCGGCTGCGCCGGCTCACCCAGGCGCTGGGCGTGCAGCCGCGTGGCCGGATCGTGTCGTACTTCGAGGGCAACGAGTCCGCGCGGACGCCCGAGCTGGTCGAGGCGCTGGCCGGCGGGGCGCGGGTGCTGCTGGTGACGGACGCGGGCATGCCGTCCGTCTCCGATCCCGGGTACCGGCTGGTGGCGGCGGCCGTCGAGCGCGGGATCAGGGTCACCGCCGTACCGGGACCGTCCGCCGTCCTGACCGCGCTGGCGCTCTCCGGGCTGCGGGTGGACCGTTTCTGCTTCGAGGGCTTCCTGCCGCGCAAGGCGGGTGAGCGGCTCGGCAGGCTCCGGGAGACCGCGGACGAGCGGCGCACGCTCGTCTACTTCGAGGCGCCGCACCGGCTCGACGACACCCTCGCCGCGATGGCCGAGGTCTTCGGTCCGGAGCGCAGGGCCGCGGTCTGCCGCGAACTGACCAAGACGTACGAGGAGGTCAGGCGCGGCGGTCTGGGCGAACTGGCGGCCTGGGCGGCCGAGGGGGTACGGGGCGAGATCACCGTCGTCGTGGCGGGCGCGCCGGAACCGGGGCCCGGGGACGTCGACGCGGAGGAACTGGTGCGGCGGGTGCGGGTGCGGGAGGAGGCGGGGGAGCGGCGCAAGGAGGCGATCGCGGCCGTCGCGGCCGCGGCCGGGGTGCCGAAGCGCGAGGTGTTCGACGCGGTGGTGGCGGCGAAGAACGCCGGGGCACCTGGTGACGCGCGCCGGGGCATCTCGTGACGCGCACCGAGGGATCTCGTAACGCATGCCGAGGGGCGCGCGCGGTCTGTTGTAAACAGCGCTCACGCCCCGGCGCACGCCCCCTTCGAAGGCAAAGGACTATCGTGAAATGTAAAGCACGGACCGTGAGTCGAGCGTTTTGGGCATGAGAAGGCCAAGACCAATCCATTAATCGACAGGGGCTGATGCGCTCCCGCCGTCAAAGGCGTCCACTGGGTCAGTGGAGAGGAGCCGGCATGAGTGACATCACGGGCACCGCCGTAGCCCACGAGGCATATGC
Organism: Streptomyces sp. GMY02; assembly: GCF_019056675.1. NCBI lineage: Bacteria > Bacillati > Actinomycetota > Actinomycetes > Kitasatosporales > Streptomycetaceae > Streptomyces > Streptomyces sp. GMY02. Next base: position 5,114,754 of record NZ_CP077658.1, read on the forward strand.
CTTTTGTTGTATGCGCTGTGGACACGGCTGGGAGCAGGCGTACGACATAGAGCATCACGTCGATGGCTCGGGACAGAATTACGTCGTCTACAAGACGGACGGGGCACGGGTTCCCTCGCCGCTGTCCAGCCCGAATTGCGTCAACTGCGGCGGGCATGTCGTCCGCATCATGCGTTCCGGACAGGTCTCGTCCGTACGGGCGCTGATGGCGGGACAGCTTCCCGGACAGGCGACCGCACGGTCCGGGCGCTCCGGCGAGGCGATACCCGGGGGATCCGCGGAGCAGATATCCGCCGGATCCACGCGGGCCGCCTCCGCGCCGGACGGTACGGCGCCGGGGCACGACCACGGGCACCACTGGAACTGGGGCCACTGGCACCTTTCGGACCTGCTGCACCCGTTCCACCACCGCAAGTGAGCCACCCGAGCCGGTGAGCGGCCTGAGCCGCCTGCTCCGGCGCTGAACCGGTACGGGCCCGCGGGTGCGGCCCTCGTAGGATCGCGCCCATGAGTTCGAAGCATGCTCCGCCACCGTTGCCCGAACCCCTCCGGGTGCCGGTCGCGGATTCGCACACCCACCTGGACATGCAGGACGGCACCGTCGAGGAGGGCCTGGGCAGGGCCGCCTCGGTCGGGGTGACGACCGTGGTCCAGGTGGGGTGCGACCTCAAGGGTTCCCGCTGGGCCGCCGAGACGGCCGCGGCATACGAGAACGTCCACGCGGCGGTCGCCCTGCACCCCAATGAGGCGCCCCGGATCGTGCACGGCGACCCCGACGGATGGTCGCGGCAGGGAGCGCGTGAGGGCGGCGGGGAAGCGGCGCTCGACGATGCCCTGGCCGAGATCGACCGGCTGGCCGCACTGCCGCAGGTACGCGCCGTCGGCGAGACCGGGCTCGACTATTTCCGGACAGGGCCCGAGGGCATGGCCGCCCAGGAGCGCTCCTTCCGCGCCCATGTGGAGATCGCCAAACGCCATGGAAAGGCGCTGGTCATCCATGACCGGGAAGCGCATGCCGATGTGCTGCGCATCCTCGCGGAGGAAGGGGCGCCTGAGCGTACGGTGTTCCATTGTTATTCCGGTGACGCGGAAATGGCCGAAGTGTGTGCTGCGGCCGGTTACTTCATGTCCTTTGCAGGCAATGTCACTTTCAAAAACGCTCAACCGTTGCGTGACGCGCTCACCATAGCGCCGCTGGAGCTTGTCCTGATCGAGACGGACGCGCCGTTTCTTACCCCTGCGCCCTACCGTGGACGGCCCAATGCGCCCTATCTGATCCCGGTCACGCTGCGGGCGATGGCCGATGTGCGGGGGATCGGCGAGGACGCCATGGCGGAAGCGATTTCGGCCAATACGGCGCGGGCGTTCGGTTACTGATTCGCCTGCGGATCCGGCCGCGGAACGGGCTGCGGAACAGGCGGCGGACGCCGGCCTTTTGCGGGACACCGCGGGAGGTGGTAGGCGGAGTGGTGTCGCGACGCCCTGTAGTCGCGTCGCTTTGGAGAGTAACCGTCACTCCGCTAATGTCCGGGCCCTCCGCGCCTCGATGGCGGGACCCGCCCTCGGGGCGGAGCGGACCGGACCTTGTGGAGCGTCGTGAGCAATGCGCAGGGCAGTCACCGTGCGGCACGCGGCGGGCGCCGCGGCGCCCGGGGAGGCCGAGACACCCAGGAACCCCAGCAGTCCCAGGCATCCCAGGGACACCGGCGGCTGCTTCCCAAGGCTCTGCCCCGGGTTCTTCCCAAGGCCCTGGTCGTCGCCTTCCTGGCCGGCGGTACCTCCGCCTTCGCCGGCGACATGGCGGAGCTGTCGGCCGACGAGGAGGTGGCCGTCGGTACGCACGACATCGTCGCCCCCGCGCCCGGCGCCGCCCTTGTCACCGCGATGCGCGCGGAGGGCGCGCACCTCTCCGCCTCGCGTTCCTCCGTACGGCGCGACGGCCTCACCCGGGACGGCCGCACGCATCACAGCCTGGCCCGCGGCGGCCTGACGCCCGACGGTCTCACCGGCGACGGCCTGACCCGCGACGGCCTTCACCGTGACCCGGCGAGCGATCGGGTGAGCGAGGAGGCCATCCCGTACGACACCGTCCGCACGGAGGACCCCTCGGTCTTCCGGGGGACCGAGATCGTCGACCAGCAGGGCAGTCCGGGGGCCCGCCGGGTCGTCTACGGGCTGCGCACGGTCGACGGCGTCAAGAAGGAGCCGCACCGGGTCCACGAAGAGGTGGTGCGCGCGCCCGTCACCCAGCGGGTCAGGGTCGGTACGAAGGAGCTTCCGCGCACCGCGGCCGGGGTGGACGATCTGAACTGGAAGGCGCTGGCGGAGTGCGAGTCGGGCGGCAGGCCCAATGTCGTCGACCGGTCGGGCACCTATGGCGGGCTCTACCAGTTCGACCTGCCGACCTGGCGTTCCGTCGGCGGCAAGGGCCGCCCGCAGGACGCCACGGAGACGGAGCAGACGTACCGTGCGAAGAAGCTGTACATGCAGCGGGGGGCGAGTCCGTGGCCGCACTGCGGCCGTAGGCTGACCGGGTGAGCACCACTGAGCCCGACGCCCCGGACGCACCGGACACCCCAGCGGTCCCCGGCACCACCCAGGCCGTTCCCGACGCCGACACCGATGCCGATGCCGTGGACACCGCGGACGCCTCCGGCGCATCCGACGCCCTGCTGGGACCTGCGGACATTCGCGAGCTGGCCGCCGCCCTGGGCGTACGCCCCACCAAGCAGCGCGGACAGAACTTCGTCATCGACGCCAACACCGTCCGCCGTATCGTCCGCACCGCGGACGTGCGCCCCGACGACACCGTCGTGGAGGTCGGCCCCGGGCTCGGCTCGCTGACCCTGGCGCTGCTGGAGGCCGCGGACCGGGTCACCGCCGTCGAGATCGACGATGTCCTGGCCGCCGCGCTGCCCGCGACGATCGAGGCCAGGATGCCCGCCCGCGCCGCGCGCTTCTCGCTGGTGCACTCGGACGCGCTGCGGGTGACGGAGCTGCCGGGCCCCGCGCCGACCGCGCTGGTCGCGAACCTCCCGTACAACGTCGCCGTACCGGTCCTGCTGCACATGCTGGAGCGCTTCCCCACCATCGAGCGGACCCTCGTGATGGTTCAGGCCGAGGTCGCCGACCGGCTGGCCGCGGTGCCGGGGAACAAGGTGTACGGGGTGCCGTCGGTGAAGGCGAACTGGTACGCCGAGGTCAGACGGGCCGGCGCGATCGGCCGTACGGTTTTCTGGCCCGCGCCCAATGTGGACTCCGGCCTGGTCTCACTGGTACGCAGGGCCGAGCCGGTGAAGACGACGGCCTCCAGGACCGAGGTCTTCGCGGTCGTCGACGCGGCCTTCGCGCAGCGCCGCAAGACCCTGCGCGCGGCCCTCGCCGGGTGGGCCGGCTCGGCCCCGGCGGCGGAGGCGGCGCTGGTCGCGGCCGGGATATCGCCGCAGGCGCGCGGCGAGGCACTGACAGTGGAAGAGTTCGCGCGGATCGCGGAATCGAAGGGGGCGGGCGCGTGAGCGTCGAGGAACGGACACAGGCACCGGCACCGGGACGGACACCGGCGCAGGCACCGGCATGGACATCGGCACCGGTACGGGCAGGCGCTGAGGCACCGGTACCGGCAGGGGCTCGGGCGTCGGTACGGGTACGGGTGCCCGCCAAGGTCAACGCGCAGCTCGCCGTGGGCGTCGCCCGGGCCGACGGCTTCCACGACCTGGCGAATGTCTTCCTGGCCGTGGGCCTGTACGACGAGATCACGGTGACGCCCGCCGACGAGCTGCGTATCACCTGCGAGGGCCCCGACGCGGCCCAGGTCCCGCTGGACACCGGCAACCTCGCGGCGCGGGCGGCCCTCGCGCTGGGCGAGCGGCACGGCATCGATCCGCGTGTGCATATCCATATCGCCAAGGACATCCCCGTCGCGGGCGGGATGGCGGGCGGCAGCGCGGACGGCGCGGGCGCCCTGCTGGCCTGCGACACACTCTGGTCGCTGGGCTCCTCGCGGGACGAACTCCTCGCGATCTGCGCCGAGCTGGGCAGCGATGTGCCGTTCAGCCTGATCGGCGGCGCGGCGCTCGGCACGGGCCGGGGCGAGCGGCTCACCCCGCTCGCGGTCGGCGGTGAGTTCCACTGGGTGTTCGCGGTGGCGGACGGCGGGCTGTCGACGCCGACGGTGTTCCGTGAGTTCGACCGGCTCACCGCGCACACGTCCGTACCGGAACCGGAGGCCGACCCCGTCCTGCTGGAGGCCCTGCGTACGGGCGATGCCGTCGCGCTGGCGGGCGCCCTGGCCAACGACCTCCAGCCCGCGGCTCTCGCTCTGCGCCCCTCCCTGGCCGACACCCTGACCGCGGGCACGGAGGCCGGAGCCCTGGCTGGCCTGGTCTCCGGCTCGGGCCCGACGACGGCGTTCCTCGCGAAGGACGCGGAGGCGGCGACCCGTATCGCGGACACCCTGCTCACCTCGGGCACCTGCCGTACGGCCAGGGTCGCCAAGGCCCCGGCCGCGGGCGCGACGGTGGTGGACCACACGGCTTCCTGACCGGGGCCCGGGCGGTCGACCGGACGCTTGACCTTGTCGCAGCGGCAACGTTTCTACTGGTGCCATGCGAATCGGAGAGCTGGCCGGCGTCGCCGGTGTCACGACCCGTGCCGTGCGCCACTACCACCGCATCGGGCTGCTGCCCGAGCCGTCACGGCAGTCCAACGGGTACCGCGACTACTCGCTGCGCGACGCGGTCGAGCTGGCGCGGATCCGTCGGCTGACCGAGCTGGGCCTGAGCCTGGACGAGGTGCGGGCCGTGCTGGCGGACGACGCGGGCAAGGATCTCGTCGAGATCCTCGGCGAGCTGGATGCCGACCTGGCCCGTCAGGAGGAGGCCATCCGGCGGCGCCGTGCCCGTCTGGGGCAGTTGCTCGAACAGGCCGGGCGGACCGGACGGCTGCCGGCCGAGGCCCCGGTCTCCCCGGAACTCGCCGCGATCTTCGAGGACATGGCCCGTCTTTCGGAACAGTTGCCGGGGCCGGAGCCGGTGTCGGCGGCGAAGGAGCGGGAGCTGCTGGCCCTGCTGGAGACCGGCTCGCCGGACGGCGGCCGCGGCTGGCTCGACATCCTGATGCGGAGCCTCCGGGCCGACCCGCAGGCCATGCGGCGCGCCTACGAGGTCTATGCCCGGCTGGACGAGCTGGCGGAGGCCGGCGAGGACGACCCGCGCGTGGAGGAGACCGCCCGGGCCGTCGTCGGCAGCATTCCGGAGGAGGCGGTGCGGGTGATGGCCGTCCCGGACGACGACGGCGGCTCGGGCGAGGACGGCGGGTTCGCGGAGGTCTTCTACGCGGACTTCGCCCCCGCCCAGGCCGCGGCCGTACGCCGGGCCATCGAGCTGCTGAGGGGGCGTGCCGGGTGACGGACCTGAGAAAGGGAAAGGCGGACCCGGTGACGGACCTGGGAACAGCGCGCCCGCTGACGCGCCTGAGAAAGACCGTGCGCTGGTCCTTCGCCGCACTCGTACCCGGAGAACTCGTGCTCGTCCTGTGCGTGGCCGGCGGGGTGCGGATCGCCCCGGCCGTCCTGCTCGCCGTGGAGCTGGCCGTGCTCGCGCTCATGGCCGCGGCGGCCGTCCTGATCACCCTCGACCACCGCCGGCACCGCCGTGACGGTCTCGGCTCCCGCCCCGCGCTCCTGGCCGCCGTCGCCGACACCGTCCCGGCGCCCGTGCGCAGGCTGACCGTCCACGAGGCCCTTCTCACCACCAGCTTCCTGCGCTGGGTGACGCGCCGGGGCCCGCACGGGGTGCCCGACGGCGGTCTGCCCGTCCCGTACGCCCCGGGGCAGACGGCGATCATGTACGGCTTCTTCTTCGTCTGCGTCGTCGAGACCGTGGCCCTCGCCCTTGTGATCCCGTGGCCGGTGGTGCACGCCGTCACTCTCGTCGTCGACATCTGGGGCTGCTATTTCGTCGTCGCCCTGCACGCCTCCTGCGTGGTGCGCCCGCATGTGATCGGGGCCGACGGCTCGCTGCGGCTGCGCTACGGCGCCCTGCTGGACATCCGTATCCCGGCCGGCCGCATAGCCTCCGTCCGCCTGGAGCGGAAGTTCCCGGACGGCAAGCTTGCCGCCGTCGACGGGAACGGCGTCGCCGACATGGCGGTGGCCGGCCAGACGACGGTCACCGTCGAGCTCAGCGAGCCGGTGCGGTACGAACGAGCCCTGGGCAGGCCCGCCGAGGCCCGCGTCTTCCGCTTCTACGCCGACGACCCCGGGACCGCCGTCGCCGCGCTGAGGGCCCTCGCCGGTCCGGCCTGACCCCGGTCCCGGCGCGGCGACTACGCTGGAGCGTCGATCGATCCGCCCGTACGCAGGAGTGAAATGGCCGTCAATCTGGTCAATGTCGAGGCAGTCACCAAGGTGTACGGCACCCGTGCGCTGCTCGACGGTGTCTCCCTCGGGGTCTCCGAAGGGGACCGGATCGGGGTCGTGGGGCGCAACGGCGACGGGAAGACGACCCTCATCCGGGTGCTGAGCAAGCTGGAGGAGACCGACACCGGGCGGGTCACCCACAGTGGCGGGCTGCGGCTCGGGGTGCTCACGCAGCACGACTCGCTCGATCCCGCCGCCACCGTACGGCACGAGGTGATCGGCGATCTCGCGGACCACGAGTGGGCCGGTGACGCGAAGATCAGGGATGTGCTCACCGGGCTGTTCGGCGGGCTCGACCTGCCCGGTTTCCCGCAGGGGCTCGATACGGTCATCGCCCCGCTCTCCGGCGGTGAGCGGCGCCGGATCGCGCTCGCCAAGCTGCTCATCGGCGAGCCCGAGCTGATCGTGCTCGACGAGCCCACCAACCATCTCGACGTCGAGGGCATCGCCTGGCTCGCGGAGCATCTGCGCAACCGGCGCTCCGCACTCGTCTGCGTCACCCACGACCGGTGGTTCCTCGACCAGGTCTGTACGCGGATGTGGGACGTCCAGCGCGGCACGGTGCACGAGTACGAGGGCGGCTACTCCGACTATGTCTTCGCCCGCGCCGAGCGCGAGCGCATCGCGGCGACGGAGGAGGCCAAGCGGCAGAACCTGGTCCGCAAGGAGCTGGCCTGGCTGCGCCGCGGCGCCCCCGCCCGTACGTCCAAGCCGCGCTTCCGGGTCGAGGCGGCCAATGAGCTGATCGCGGACGTACCGCCGCCCCGGGACACCTCGGAGCTGATGAAGTTCGCCAACGCCCGGCTCGGCAAGACCGTCTTCGACCTGGAGGACGTGACGGTCCAGGCGGGTCCCAAGGTGCTGCTCGCCCGTCTCACCTGGCAGCTCGGGCCCGGCGACCGGATCGGGCTGGTCGGCGTGAACGGCGCGGGCAAGACCTCGCTGCTGCGCGCGCTCGCCGAGGCCGCCCGCAGTCAGGGCGATGTGCAGCCGGCCGCCGGGAAGATCGTGGTCGGCAGGACCGTCAAGCTGGCGTATCTCTCCCAGGAGGTCACCGAACTCGCGCCCACGCTGCGGGTGCTGGAGGCGGTCCAGCAGGTACGGGACCGGGTCGACCTGGGCAAGGGCCGGGAGATGACGGCGGGTCAGCTCTGCGAGCAGTTCGGTTTCGGCAAGGAGAAGCAGTGGACGCCGGTCGGGGATCTCTCCGGCGGTGAGCGGCGCAGGCTCCAGCTTCTGCGGCTGCTGATGGACGAGCCGAATGTGCTCTTCCTCGACGAGCCCACCAACGACCTCGACATCGAGACCCTCAACCAGTTGGAGGACCTGCTCGACGGCTGGCCCGGGTCGATGGTGGTCATCTCGCACGACCGGTTCTTCATCGAGCGGACCACCGACAAGGTGATGGCGCTGCTCGGCGACACGACGCTGCGGATGCTGCCGCGCGGGATCGACGAGTATCTGGAACGGCGGCGCAGGCTGGCCGAGTCGGAGTCGCAGCGGCCCGCCGCCGCGGCCCAGAAGCCCGCGGCGAGTGCCGCCGCGCCCGCCGCCGAGGAGCGCCCGGCCGCGCCGGTCTCGGCGAAGGACAGCCGCGCGGCGAAGAAGGAACTCCAGCGGATCGAGCGGCAGCTCGACAAGCTCTCCGGCCGTGAGACCACGCTCCATCAGCAGATCGCCGACAATCCCACGGACTTCGAGAAAGTGGCGAAACTGGACGCCGAGTTGCGTGAACTCCGTGACGAACGTGACGAGTTGGAAATGCGCTGGCTGGAGCTCGCGGAAGACGCGTAGAAAATGCGCGGAATCGGTGCGCGGGAGTGGTGCGGGAGCGCGTAACAGGCGCATCACGGGCCGGTTGTCCCTTGGGAACAGGGGAGGGACCGGCCCGGTCCGTTCGGCTGTCCGGGTGATAGAAAGAAGCCCCGCTCGACCGATGTGACGATGCGGAATCCACGCCCGGACCGCCCCGTCGACGGGGCCGGCCACCAGAATCGCGGGGGAGACCGACACGGGTGGCGGACCGTATGAAAAAAGGGGGAAAGCGCTGATGAGCCAGCCACCCGGCCAGCAGCCGCCGCAGGGAGGCTTCGGCGCTCCGGGGGATCCGCAGCAGGGAGTTCCGGCGCAGGGACCGCCCCAGCCGCCCGTACCGCCGTCGGCACAGCCGCCCGCGCAGCCGCCCCAGATGCCGCAGACACCGCCGTCCGCGCACACCCCGCCTTCCGCACCACCTTCTGCGCCTCCCGGTCCGCCGCCCGGCCAGCCCTCCGCGCCGCCTTTCGTGCCTCCCGGCCAGCCCGGTTACGGCTATCCGCAGGGCCCGGGCCCGTACAACCCCGGCCCCGGGGCCTACGGCCAGCAGCCCGGCCCGTATCAGCAGCCCCCCGGTCCGTACGGCCGGCAGCCGGGACCGTACGGTCAGCAGCCCGGCCCCTACGGAGGCCAGCCGGGGCCCTACGGGGGGCAGCCCGGCCCCTACGGTGGCTATCCGCCCCAGCAGTTCCCCGGCGCGCCCACCCCGCCGCCCGGCGGTGGCGGCCCGAAGAACTTCCTCAAGTCGACGCCCGGCATCATCACCGCGGCCGCCGTCGCGCTGGTGCTCATAGCCGGCGGCTCCTGGTTCGCGCTCAGCGGTGGCGACGACGGCGGCAAGCCGACGGCGGACGCGAGCGGCGACGCCAACCCGACCGGTTCGCCCGGCGTCGACCAGGGCGACGGCACCGGCGGGGGCCGCGAGGCGCAGGACGATCTCAACGCCGGGCGCAAGGACGGCGAGTCCAAGGTGCTCTGGCTCCAGACCAACGATGTGGACCTGCCGCGCAACGGCGCGGACGTGTACGGCCCGTGGTTCGTCGGCGACACCGTCGTCAAGGCCATGTACCGCCAGGTCGTGGGGTATTCGGCCGCCGACGGCAAGAAGAAGTGGGCGCTTCCGCTGCCCACCGAGGTGTGCGCGGCGCCCGTCGCCCCCACCGCCGACGGCAAGATCGTCATCGGGATCAAGGACGGCACCACCGACAAGGCCCTCTGCAACCAGCTCCAGATGATCGACCTCACCACCGGCAAGGGCGGCTGGAAGAAGGAGGTCGCCGAGTCCGGGGCCTTCGACATCCTCACCGACATCACGCTGGCCATCAGCGGCGACACCGTCACCGCCGCGCGCACCGGCAATTCGAACGCCTACCGCGTGAGTGACGGCAAGGACCTGTTCGGCAAGCTGCCGGGCAACTGCCAGCCGTACGCGTTCGCCGGCGGCGCCAAGCTGATCGCCGCGGAGAGCTGTCCGACGAGCGACTACGAGACCACCCAGAACCAGATCCAGGAGCTGGACCCGGTCACCGGCGCGGCCAAGTGGACGTACCAGCTCGCGAAGAACTGGGAGGTCGACAAGGTCTATTCGATCGACCCCCTGGTCGTCTCCGCGACGAACGACGACGAGAAGTCCTGGAGCATCTTCAACCTCAACGCGAACGGCACCCTGCGCTCGCAAATCGAAGGCGGCAAGGACAAGTTCGCGCCGCGGTGCGGAGGCAGCTTCGTGGTCTTCGGCAGCAATCTGGAGGGCTGCGTCGGAGTCGCCGCGGACGCCAGTACGTTCTACATGTCGACCGAGCCGGACACGGGCGGCACCGCGCGCACCAATGAGGTCGTCGCCTTCAGCCTGCTCACCGGAAAGGCCGTCTGGCGGTCCAAGGCGCCCGCGGAGCGGGTGATGACGCCGCTGCGCACGGAGGGCGGCAAGGTCGTGGTCTATCTGGACCCGACGTACGACAAGGGCGGCGCGGTCGCGACCATTCCGGCGACGGGTGGCGCGCCCACGATGGTCCAGCAGCACCCGGCGTCCACGGCCGAGATCGAGAACTCCTTGTACTCGCCGAAACTGTCCTATGTGGACGGCCGGTGCTACGTGACCAGCGGCCGGGTCAGCGCGAGCAACGACGAAGAGGAAATGAAGAAGTCGACCATGATGGCGTTCGGTGACTGAGATGACCCAGCCGCCCCAGCCTCCGCAGCAGCCGCCCCAGCAACCCCAGCCCCAGCAACCTCAGTCTCCGCAGCAGCCGCCTCAGCAGGCCGCGCAGCAGCCGCCCCATGAGCCGCCGCAGGGTGTGTTCGGGGCCCCGCAGGAGCCGCCGCCCGGTGGTTTCGGCGCTCCGCAGGACCCGCCGCCGGGCGGTTACGGGTACGGCGCGCCGACACCGCCCGCGCAGGGTGTCCCGTACGGATATCCGCAGACGCCCCCGCCTCCGCCGGGCGCGCCGGGCGCGCCCGGCGGTCCCGTCGCTCCGGGCGCTCCAGGTGTGCAGCCCGGGTACGGGTATCCCGCGCAGCCGGGTTACGGCTACCCGGGGCAGCCCGGTCAGCCCGGCCAGCCGCCGTACGGTTATCCGACCCAGCCCATGCCACCGCAGGGCGTCGGCGCCGGCCCGGGCGGCGGTCCCGGCGGCACCGGCAAGAAGCTGTCCGCCCAGACCCAGATCATCATCGCCGCGGCCGTCGCCGTGGTCCTGATCGTCGGCGGCGGCATCTGGTTCTCCTCCGCCGGCGACGACAAGGCCGACGAGTCCAAGGGCACCTCCTCCGGCGCCACCGAGGGCGGCACCGGCGGCAAGGACGGCGACAAGGGCATCGGTGGCGGCGGTACGGAGGAAGTGCCGTCCAACACCAGGTCCAAGGCCGCTTTCCAGCTCCCGACCCCCAAGGTCACCGATGTCACCGGGGTCAGCGGCTCCTGGATCACTGACACCGCCTATGTGAAGACGGGCATCAACCAGATCGTCGGCTACGACCTCGACAAGGGCACCCAGCTCTGGTCGGTCCCGCTGCCCGGACAGGTCTGCGCGGCGAGCCGGCATGTGACCGAGGACGGCAGGACCGCGGTCGCCTTCGAGGCCGCCAAGCGCACCGCCGCCGACAAGTACCAGTCCTGCACGGAGATCGGCGCGCTCGACCTGAAGTCCGGAAAGCTCCTGTGGACCAAGTCCGTCACGGGTTCCAACGCGGGTGACGAGAAGGTCCGGTTCGACGAGATCACCGTCAGCGGTACGACGGTCGCGGCCGGCGGCACGGACGGTGGCGCGGCCTTCGACCTCGCGACGGGCGACGTCCGCTGGAAGCCCGAGGTCAGCGCCGAGGGCTGCTACGACATGGGGTACGGCGGCGGCGCCGGTCTGGTAGCGGCCCGCAAGTGCGGTTCGTACGACGACCCGCAGATCTCCATCGAGACCCTCAACCCGCTCACGGGCGCCCCGGTCTCGTCGTTCAAGATGCCGGCCGGTGTCGCCTACGCGAGCGTCGTCTCCACCGATCCGCTGGTCGTGGCCGCCGATGTCGGCGACACCGCGGGCGACGGCAGCGGTATCTCGGACTTCTTCTCGATCGACCGGAAGACCGGCAAGCTGCTCGCGAAGATCCCGGCCGACGCCGACAAGTACGCGGCCCGGTGCGGGTCCACCGAGGTCGAGTCCTGCCAGAAGCTCGCGGTGGGCAACGGCCGGCTCTATCTGCCGACCGAGGGCCACGAGGGCGGCGGGGAGTACGGCGACACCAACGAGATCGTCTCCTTCGACCTCGCCACCGGCAAGAACACCTCGGACCGCGCCGACGCGGGCGACCGCTACACGATGTTCCCGCTGCGCATGGACGGCGGCAACATCATCGCGTACAAGGTGCCTCCGTACGACAAGGGCGGCCAGATCATCTCCATCGACGGCGCCTCCTTCAAGGAGACGGTGCTGATGGACAATCCGGCCGACGAGGCGATCAGGGACATGGAGACCAGCTTCTCCTCGGACTACGCCGAGATCCGCTACGCGGGCGGGCGGATGTTCATCTCCGAGACCATGCTGAGCAAGCCGTCGACGTCGTCCCTGGACGACAAGTCGTATCTCGCTGTCTCGTTCAGTACGAAGTAGCGCGCCGACGCGGTGAGTTGGGCCCCAGGGGGTGTCCTGCCGATCAGTCCGGATCGGCGGGACACCCCCGGCCCGTGGGCGGTACACGCCTCGGGCTCGGGGCCTGCCCTGTAGTGCCCCGGGCCGGGGCCCGTCCTGTAGCGCCTCGGGCCTCCGACTAGTCCTGAATGGACGGGAATTCGGCAATCCGGGGGGCTTCTCAGGAGTAGGGGGCGCGCGATGTCGAACAAGCGTGTAGCTTGCCGGGTCAGGAGGCCGGGGGGCCAGTTTTCCGTGGTGATGGGGGCTTTCGTTTATGGGCGTTCGGCTCATGGTGGTCGATGACCACCGACTGCTCGCGGAGGCGCTCGCCTCGGCACTGAAGCTGCGCGGGCACCGGGTGCTGGCGGCGGCGGCGCCCACGGCGGGCGTGGCCGAACTGGTGGTGAGCAGGGCGCCGGAGGTGTGCCTGCTGGGCACCGCGGCGCCGGCCGAACCGGGCGCGTTCGACCCGATCGTACGGATCAAGCGGGACCGGCCGCAGGTGGCCGTGGTGGTGCTCGGACCGGTGCCGAGCCCGCGCGGGATCGCCGCGGCCTTCGCGGCCGGCGCTTCCGGCTATGTGCGCCACGACGAGCGCATAGAGGGCGTGGAGCGGGCCATGATCAAGGCGCGGGCCGGCGAGACGGCGGTGGCGCCGCAGCTCCTCCAGGGCGCCTTCACCGAGCTGCTTAACCCGGCGGCCCAGCCGGACGACGAGGCGCAGCGGCTGCTGCGGATGCTGACCCCGCGCGAGATCGAGGTGCTGGTGCGGGTCGCGGAGGGCGAGGACACCCGGCTGATCGCGGCGGGGATGGGGATCGCGCCGAGTACGGCCAGGACGCATGTGCAGCGGGTCCTGATGAAGCTGGGGGTCGGCTCCCGGCTGGAGGCTGCGGCACTGGCGGCCCGTACGGGGCTGCTGGACCGGGCCGTCCCCGTCGACCCGCAGGGCCCGGACGGGCACTGATCACTTCTTGAGGCGCGACTTGACGCGCGTCTTTGGGGCACCCGCGGTCCAGTCTGCCGGCAGGCCTGTAGCCAGGTCTGCCGGCAGACCTGCCGTCAGTCTGTGACCTGTCTGCGGCCTGTCTGTTGTCTTTTGTGGCGTATCTCCGTGTGGCTTGTTGCCGTCAACATCCGTATGACCCGCTCACCCTGCCTGCGTTAACCTGCACTTTTGCCGCCGACCGGCGGCACGTTGACGCGACTGTTGGTTTGTGATTTGTTGTGTTGGGTTCTGTTGGGCGGGGTGTGGTGGAGGGCGAGCGATGAAGAAGACGGTGACCAGGCTCGCCGACGGCCGTGAGCTGATCTACTACGACTCCCGCGACGACGCCGTGCACGACGCCGTCGACCTCAGGCCCCTCGGGCCCGTCGCGACCTCCTCGGAGATCCGCCACGACCCGCTGCTCGGCGACTCGGTCGCGATCGCCTCGCACCGCCAGGCCCGTACGTACCACCCGCCGGCCGACGAGTGCCCGCTCTGCCCCTCCCGGGACGGCCGGCTCAGCGAGATCCCCGATTCGGCCTATGACGTCGCCGTGTTCGAGAACCGTTTCCCCTCCCTCGCGGGGGACTCGGGCCGCTGCGAGGTCGTCTGCTTCACCTCCGACCACAACGCCTCCTTCGCGGACCTCGGCGAGGAGCGCGCCGCTCTGGTGCTGGACGCCTGGACCGACCGCACGGCGGAACTGGCCGGTCTGCCGCAGGTCGAGCAGGTCTTCGCGTTCGAGAACCGGGGCGTCGAGATCGGCGTGACGCTCGGCCATCCGCACGGGCAGATCTACGCGTACCCCTTCGTCACCCCGCGCTCCACCCTGATGCTCCGCTCGGCGGAGGAGCACCGGGCCCGTACCGGCCGCAATCTCTTCGACGACCTCGTCGAACGCGAGCGGACCGGGGGCGGCCGGGTGGTGCTGACCGGCGAGCACTGGCTCGCGTTCGTCCCGTACGCCGCGCACTGGCCGTACGAAGTGCACCTCTACCCCACGCGCCGGGTCCCCGACCTGCGGGAGCTGGACGACGCGGCCCGCGCGGAGTTCCCACGGGTCTATCTGGAACTCCTGAAGCGCTTCGACCGGATCTTCGGCGAGGGCGAACCGCCGACGCCGTACATCGCCGCCTGGCACCAGGCTCCGTTCCGGGCCGCCGGGCGCCACGACTTCGCACTTCACCTTGAGCTTTTCACTGTTCGCCGCACTTCCGGCAAGCTGAAGTTCCTCGCGGGTTCCGAATCCGGCATGAGTGTGTTCATCAACGACGTGCCGCCGGAGGCCGCGGCCGAGCGACTGCGAGAGGTAGCGAGCGAGTGAACAAGAAGTACCTGGTCACAGGCGGTGCGGGATATGTGGGCAGCGTGGTTGCCGCACATCTGCTGGAGGCCGGGCACGAGGTGACCGTGCTGGACGATCTCTCCACCGGGTTCCGGGAGGGCGTCCCGGCCGGCGCCGCATTCATCGAGGGCCGGATCCAGGACGCCGCCAAGTGGCTGGACTCCTCGTACGACGCGGTGCTGCACTTCGCCGCGTCCTCGCAGGTCGGCGAGTCCGTCGCAAAGCCCGAGAAGTACTGGGACAACAATGTCGGCGGCTCCATGGCGCTGCTCGCCGCGATGCGCTCCGCCGGGGTGCGCAAGCTGGTCTTCTCCTCCACCGCCGCGACCTACGGCGAGCCGGTCTCCACACCGATCACCGAGTCCGACCCGACGGCCCCGACCAGCCCGTACGGCGCGACCAAGCTTGCCGTCGACCACATGATCGGCGGGGAGTGCACGGCGCACGGTCTCGCGGCGGTATCGCTGCGCTACTTCAACGTCGCGGGCGCGTACGGCAGTTGCGGCGAGCGGCACGACCCCGAGTCGCATCTGATCCCGCTGGTCCTCCAGGTGGCGCTCGGTCGGCGCGAGTCGATCTCCGTGTACGGCGACGACTATCCGACGCCGGACGGCACCTGCGTACGCGACTACATCCATGTCGCGGACCTCGCCGAGGCGCATCTGCGCGCACTGGACGCGGCCGTCGAGGGCGAACACCTCATCTGCAATCTCGGCAACGGCAACGGGTTCTCGGTCCGCGAGGTCATCGAGACCGTACGGAAGGTCACCGGGCACCCGGTCCCCGAGGTCATGGCCGCGCGCCGCGGCGGCGACCCGGCCGTCCTGGTCGCGTCCGCCGAGGCGGCGCACGAGCGTCTGGGCTGGACCCCGAGCCGCGCCGATCTGGCGGGCATCGTCGCGGACGCGTGGGCGTTCGCGCGGCGCGGGGACACCGACGGGGGCTCCGCGGAGTGAGCGACGACCGGGCGTGAGAGCGCGCCACGAGTGAGGGAGACCGAGTGAAGCAGAGCGGTGGCGCCGTGGGCGCCGACGGTGTCGTCGGCGTCGTCGACGAATTCCGGCGGCTGTACGGGGCCGGGCCCGAGGGCGTGTGGGCGGCCCCGGGCCGGGTGAACCTGATCGGGGAGTACACCGACTTCAACGACGGTTTCGTCATGCCCCTGGCGCTGCCGCACCGCGCGGTCGCCGCGGTCTCCCGCCGTACGGACCGGATCCTGCGGCTGCACTCGGCCGATGTCGCCGAGGGCGTGGTCCAGCTCGACATCGCCGCTCTCGAACCCCGCTCCGACACCGGCTGGGCCGCGTACCCGGCCGGTGTCGTCTGGGCGCTACGCGCGGCCGGACACCCGGTGACCGGCGCCGATGTCCATCTCGCCTCGACCGTGCCGACCGGCGCGGGGCTGTCGTCCTCGGCGGCGCTGGAGGTCGTGACGGCGCTGGCCCTGAACGATCTGTACGGGCTCGGTCTGACGGGACCCGAACTGGCGGTGCTCGCACAGCGCGCCGAGAACGAGTTCGTCGGGGTGCCCTGCGGAATCATGGACCAGATGGCGTCGGCGTGCTGCACCGAGGGACACGCGCTCCACCTGGACACCCGCGATCTCTCCCAGCGCCAGGTGCCGTTCGACCTGGCGGCCCAGGGGCTCCGGCTGCTGGTCGTCGACACCCGGGTCAAGCACGCGCTCGGGGACGGCGCGTACGCGGCCCGGCGCGCCGCGTGCGAGGCGGGCGCGCGGGCGCTCGGAGTGCGCGCCCTGCGCGACATCCCGTACGCGCGACTGCCCGCGGCGCTGGACCGGCTGGCAGGGGCCGGGGAGAGCGAGGAGGTACGCCGCTGTGTCCGCCATGTCGTGAGCGACGACCACCGGGTCGAGCGGACCATCGCGCTGCTGGACGCCGGTGACCTCCGCGCGGCCGGCCCGGTGCTGACCGAGGGCCACGCCTCGCTCCGCGACGACCTGCGGGTCTCCTGCCCCGAACTCGACCTGACGGTCACCACCGCCCTCGCCGCCGGCGCCCTGGGCGCCCGTATGACGGGCGGCGGCTTCGGCGGCTCGGCGATCGTCCTGACGGAGGAGCCGGCGGCGGACCAGATCGCGAAGTCGATCACGGAAGCCTTCGAATCGGCGTCCTTCACCCCGCCCCGGATCTTCCCGGCCACCCCGTCCACGGGCGCGCGACGGCTGGCCTGAGGCTCTTCAGGCTCTTCGGCCGGGCCGGGGCCACCGCGTGCTCCGATGCTCGGTCCGGCACTCGGCCCGGCACTCGGCCCGGCACTCGGTCCGGCGTTCGGTCCGACGCTCGCCGCCGGGCACCGGGGGTGCCCCCGTGTGTGCCCCGTCACGCCGATTCGCCTCAAGTTCTGCGAAATTCCTTCCGCTCCGGGCCCACGCCCGTACGCTGATGCACAGCACCGGTGGGGGCCGGTGCTGATCAGGGGTGGAGTCAAGTCGGGTACGACGCCCGGGGCGGGGTAGTGGTCATCACACGGCGGCGGCCGTGCCACTGACGTACCTCCGCACACCGGGCGCCGTGCCCGCGCTGTCCGCTCCCCGCCTTCAGGGGGTGTCCATTGGTACGTATCCGGGTTCTGGTGGTGGACGACCACCGCATCTTCGCCGAGTCGCTCGCCGCCGCTCTCGCGGCCGAGCCCGATGTGGACGTCGCGGCGGCGGGCAGTGGGCCCGCCGCGCTGCGCTGTCTCGACCGGGCGGCGGCCGAGGGGCGCAGATTCGATGTGATGCTCGTCGACGCCGACCTCGGCACGGTCGCGGGAGCGGCCGGAAGCATGGCGTCGGCCGGCGCCACGGCGAGCGGCGGCACGGCGGGCGGACCGGTTCAGGTGCCGGTCCCGCGCGCGGTGCCGGACGGCGGCGAGGCGGTGCCGGTCGACGGCATCTCGCTGGTCGCCGGGGTCCGTTCCGGTCAGCCGTCCGTCCGTACGGTCGTGCTCGCCGAGCGGGACGATCCGCGCCGCGCGGCGCTCGCGCTCCAGGCGGGCGCGTCAGGCTGGGTCGCGAAGGACTGCTCGCTCCAGCGGCTGCTCGCCGTGATGCGGGGCGTGCTGCGCGACGAGACGCATCTGCCGCCCGCCCTGCTCACGGGCGTGCTGCGGGAGCTGACGGCCGCGCGCAAGCACCGTACGGAGAGCGAGCGGCTGGTCGAGTCGCTGACGCCGCGCGAGCGGGAGGTGCTGCGGTGCATGGTCGCGGGCCTGGGGCGCAAGGCCGTCGCCGAGCGGCTCTTCCTCTCCCCGCACACGGTCCGCACGCATATGCAGAACGTGCTGGGGAAGCTGGGCGTGCACTCGACCCTGGCCGCGGTGGCGCTGGCACGCCGGGCCGGAGTGGGCCCGGTGAGCCTGGCGGCCCAGCCCGCCACCTCGACGGGCTGACCGGGAGTAGCCGGACGGGCTGAGACGTATAGCGGCGTCCCGTCCGGCGCCCAGGCCCTAGGTCGGTACGTTGTCGAAGGGTGCCGTCAACTGCCGTAGCAGGCCCGCCAGTTCGTGCCGCTGTGTACGGGACAGCTCGCCCAGGATCGCGCGTTCCTGGGCCAGCAGGCCGGCGAGTGCCTGGTCCGCGCGGTCGCGGCCCTCCGCAGTGAGGCGTACGAGCACCCCACGCCGGTCGCTGGGGTCCGGCAGCCGCTCGACCAGGCCCTTCTTCGCCAGCCGGTCGATCCGGTTCGTCATCGTGCCCGAGGTGACCAGCGTCTGGGTCAGAAGCTGCCCGGGGGAGAGCTGGTACGGTGCCCCCGCGCGCCGCAGCGAGGTCAGTACGTCGAACTCCCACGGCTCCAACTGGTGCTCGGAGAACGCGATCCGGCGCGCCCGGTCGAGATGGCGGGCCAGCCTGCTGACACGGCTGAGGACCTCGAGCGGTTCCACGTCGAGGTCGGGGCGCTCCCGGCGCCATGCCGCTACCAGTCGGTCGACCTCGTCCTCCATGACGATCAGTGTAGAGGGTCCCTCGATGTGAAGTCTCTTGACGTCAAGAGATGTGCCGGTGCAGGCTGGGGTACGACCGCCGAGGGCAGCCCGCGAGCCGGCTCCGGCGGGCCGTTCCGCGACCGTGACAGGGGCCCGACCATGCACTCCGCACCGTCCGCACCGATCTGGGACCCGGCCCAGTACCTCCGCCACTCCGGCCTCCGCGGCCGCCCGTTCCTGGACCTGCTGGCCCGTGTCCCCGACCTGCCGGGCGGCGACGACGGGCCGGGAACCGGGCCGCTCGCCATCGCAGACCTCGGCTGCGGCCCCGGCAATGTCACCGCGCTGATCGCCGAACGCTGGCCGGCCGCCCGTATCACCGGCTTCGACAACTCGCCCGAGATGCTCGACCGGGCCCGCGAGGAGTACGCGGGGCCCACCGCGGGCGGCGGGGCGATGGACTTCCGGGCCGCCGACCTCACGCGCTGGGCACCCGGCGAACCGTACGGACTGATCGTCTCCAACGCCGCCCTCCAGTGGGTGCCCGGCCACGCCGACTCCTTCGCGGCCTGGATCGACGGACTCGCGCCCGGTGGCACCTTCGCCTTCCAGGTCCCCGGCAACTTCACCTCGCCGAGCCACGCCCTGCTCGCGGACCTCTGCGCGTCCCCGCGCTGGCGCGACCGCCTGGGCGGCGGCCCCGACCGCCCCGCCAACACCGTGCTGGACCCCGCCGACTACCTCGCGCGCCTGACCGCCCTCGGCTGCGCGGCGGACGTCTGGGAAACGACATACATCCAGCAGCTCACCGGCGAGGACCCGGTCTTCGACTGGGTCAAGGGCACGGCACTCCGCCCGGTTCTCACCGCGCTAGCCGACGACGACCGGGCGACAGAGGAGTTCACCACCGAATACCGAGCGCTACTCCGCCAGGCCTACCCTCCGACCCTCCACGGCACGGTCTTCCCGTTCCGCCGCATCTTCGCCGTGGCCCACAAGCCCACGGGCTGAGTCAGGACCGGGGACGGTGCCTCGGGCCATGCTTCGTGCAAAGGTTCTTCCATGGGCCACATGCTCGGCCCCTCGGCCTCGCCGCACGGCGGAATCCGCCGACCTCATCACAATGAGTGACCGCGCCCACAAGCGCTGACCCGCCCCCTCACGCCTTCCGGTGGCCTATCAGCCGCGGCCTCGGTTCCAGGTTCTCCAAGCCGTGCCACGCCAGGTTCACCAAGTGCGCCGCGACCTCCGACTTCTTCGGGCGGCGCGCGTCCACCCACCACTGGCCGGTCAGGGCCACCATGCCCACCAGGGCCTGCGCGTACAGCGGGGCGAGCTTGGGGTCGAAGCCGCGGGCCTTGAACTCCATGCCGAGGATGTCCTCGACCTGCGTGGCGATATCGCTGATCAGCGACGCGAACGTGCCCGTGGACTGCGCGACCGGGGAGTCGCGCACCAGGATGCGGAAGCCGTCCGTATACGTCTCGATGTAGTCGAGCAGCGCGAACGCGGCCTGCTCCAGCAGCTCACGCGGATGCCCGGCGGTCAGCGCGCCCGTCACCATGTCCAGCAACTGGCGCATCTCGCGGTCCACGACCACCGCGTACAGCCCCTCCTTGCCGCCGAAGTGCTCGTACACGACGGGCTTGGAGACCCCGGCCTTCGCCGCGATCTCCTCCACCGACGTCGCCTCGAAACCCTTCTCCGCGAAGACCGTACGGCCGATGTCCAGCAGTTGCTCGCGGCGTTCCGCACCGGTCATCCGGACCCTGCGGGCGCGCCGGGCGCCGGTCGTCCGGCCCTGCTCGGTGCTGCCCTTGCCGCTGGTACTGCCGTCGGTCGCCACGCTGCCCATCATGCCTTGGCGACTGCGCTCTTGCGTCGGGAGTCCACACGGGACGCGGAGGGCCAGCGCACGTCGGAGGCCCAGCCCAGCAGCTCGAACCAGCGGATGATCCTGGCACTCGAATCGACCTGTCCCCTGAGCACTCCGTGCCGCGCGCTCGTCGGGTCCGCGTGGTGCAGGTTGTGCCACGACTCGCCGCAGGAGAGGACCGCCAGCCACCACACATTGCCCGAGCGGTCACGGGACTTGAAGGGCCGCTTGCCGACCGCGTGGCAGATCGAGTTGATCGACCACGTCACATGGTGCAGCAGCGCCACCCGGACCAGCGAACCCCAGAAGAACGCGGTGAAGGCGCCCCACCAGGACATCGTCACCAGCCCGCCGACCAGCGGCGGAAACGCCAGCGAGACGACCGTCCACAGCACGAACTGCCGCGAGATCGTACGGATCGCCGGGTCCTTGATCAGATCCGGCGCGTACTTGTGCTGCGGCGTCTGCTCCTCGTCGAACAGCCAGCCGATGTGCGCCCACCACAGCCCCTTCAGCAGGGCCGGCAGCGTCTCGCCGAACCGCCAGGGCGAGTGCGGATCGCCCTCCGCGTCCGAGAACTTGTGGTGCTTGCGGTGGTCCGCCACCCAGCGCACCAGCGGGCCCTCCACGGCCAGCGAACCGGCCACGGCCAGCGCGATCCGCAGCGGGCGCCGGGCCTTGAACGAACCATGTGTGAAATAGCGGTGGAAGCCGATCGTGACGCCATGGCAGCCGATGTAGTACATGACCACCATCAGCGTCAGATCGAGCCAGCTCACCCCTCCCCACATCCAGGCCAGCGGCACCGCCGCCAGCAGGGCGAGGAAGGGAATGACGATGAAGAGCAGGAGAGCGACCTGCTCGATGGATCCCTTGCTGTCCCCGCCGAGCGTGGCGGAGGGCAGCGGGGCGCCGTCGGCGGACTGGGGAGGAAGGGAGGAATCTTCGATCACATCGGGGGGTGTGGTCATTGGGGTCCCCTGGGGTGAGGAATGGGCCTGGGGTGAGGAACTGGCAGTTACTGGGAGAAACTGGAGCGGAAACCTCGATACGGGTGCGTAACCTACGGCATCGTAAGTATGGCAGCGCCGAACGCCGCGACAAGAGGGCTGTGGATAACACCAGGCGAAGGGCACCTATCCTGGTGGACGTCGGACAGCGCGGTCCGCCAGACCGACACCGCCGATCGCCGGACGGTCATCGCCGGGCGGTCTGAGTCTCCAGAACCCTCCAGACGTGCTCAAACACTGCAAGGAGCCGCACCTGTGAGCAGTGCCGACCAGACCCCATCCGCCAGCGCGGAACTCCGCTCGGACATCCGCCGTCTGGGTGACCTGCTGGGCGAGACCCTCGTACGGCAGGAAGGCCCCGAGCTCCTGGAGCTCGTAGAGCGTGTACGCGCGTTGACGCGCGAGAACGGCGAAGCCGCCGCCGAACTCCTCGGCGACACCGACCTGGAGACCGCGGCCAGGCTGGTGCGCGCCTTCTCCACCTACTTCCACCTCGCCAATGTCACCGAACAGGTCCACCGCGGCCGGGAGATGCGCGAGCGGCGTGCCGCCGAGGGCGGACTCCTGGCCCGTACCGCCGACCGGCTCAAGGACGCCGATCCCGAGCACCTCCGCGAGACCGTCAGGAACCTGAACGTACGGCCCGTCTTCACCGCCCACCCCACCGAGGCGGCCCGCCGCTCCGTCCTCAACAAGCTCCGCCGTGTCGCCGAACTCCTCGAAGCACCCGTCATCGCCTCGGACCGGCGCCGCCACGACCTGCGGCTCGCCGAGGCCATCGACCTGATCTGGCAGACCGACGAACTCCGTGTCGTACGGCCCGAGCCCGTCGACGAGGCCCGTAACGCCATCTACTACCTGGACGAACTCCACGCCGGCGCCGTCGGCGACGTACTGGAGGACCTCGTCGGCGAACTGGACCGCGTCGGTGTCGAACTGCCGCCCGGCACCCGGCCGCTCACCTTCGGCACCTGGATCGGCGGCGACCGCGACGGCAACCCCAACGTCACCCCCGAGGTCACCCGTGAGGTGCTGATCCTCCAGCACGAGCACGGCATCGGCGACGCCCTCGAACTCGTCGACCAGCTCCGCGGCCAGCTCTCCAACTCCATCCGGTACACCGGCGCCACCGAGGAACTGCTCGGCTCGCTCCGCACCGACCTGGAGCGGCTCCCGGAGATCAGCCCCCGCTACAAGCGGCTCAACGCCGAGGAGCCGTACCGCCTCAAGGCGACCTGCATCCGCCAGAAGCTCGTCAACACCCGCGAGCGCCTCGCCAAGGGCACCCCGCACCAGGCCGGCCGCGACTACCTCGGCACCGCCGAGCTGCTCGACGACCTCACCCTCATCCAGACCTCCCTGCGCGAGCACCGCGGAGGGCTCTTCGCCGACGGCCGCCTCGACCGTACGATCCGTACGCTCGCCGCCTTCGGACTCCAGCTCGCCACCATGGACGTACGGGAACACGCCGACGCCCACCACCACGCCCTCGGACAGCTCTTCGACCGCCTCGGCGAGGAGTCCTGGCGCTACACCGACATGCCGCGCGACTACCGGCGCAAGCTCCTCGCCAAGGAACTCCGCTCGCGCCGGCCCCTCGCGCCCACCCCGGCACCGCTCGACGCCGCCGGACAGAAGACCCTCGGTGTCTTCCACACCGTCAAGGAAGCCTTCGAGCGCTTCGGCCCCGAGGTCATCGAGTCGTACATCATCTCCATGTGCCAGGGCGCCGACGACGTCTTCGCGGCGGCCGTCCTGGCGCGCGAGGCCGGTCTGATCGATCTGCACGGCGGCTGGGCGAAGATCGGCATCGTCCCGCTGCTGGAGACCACCGACGAACTGCGCGCCGCCGACGTCATCCTCGACGAGATGCTCGCCGACCCCTCCTACCGCAGGCTCGTCTCGCTCCGCGGCGATGTCCAGGAGGTCATGCTCGGCTACTCGGACTCGTCGAAGTTCGGTGGCATCACCACCTCCCAGTGGGAGATCCACCGGGCCCAGCGCCGACTGCGCGACGTCGCCCACCGCCATGGCGTACGGCTGCGGCTCTTCCACGGCCGCGGCGGTACGGTCGGGCGCGGCGGCGGCCCCTCGCACGACGCGATCCTCGCCCAGCCCTGGGGCACGCTGGAGGGCGAGATCAAGGTGACCGAGCAGGGCGAGGTCATCTCCGACAAGTATCTGATCCCCTCCCTGGCCAGGGAGAACCTGGAACTCACCGTCGCCGCCACCCTCCAGGCCTCCGCCCTGCACACCGCGCCCCGCCAGTCCGGCGAGGCACTGGCCCGCTGGGACGCGGCGATGGACACCGTCTCGGACGCCGCGCACGCCGCGTACCGCAGACTGGTCGAGGACCCGGACCTGCCCGCGTACTTCTTCGCCTCCACCCCCGTCGACCAGCTCGCCGACCTCCACCTCGGCTCCCGCCCCTCCCGGCGGCCCGACTCGGGCGCCGGCCTGGACGGGCTGCGGGCCATCCCCTGGGTCTTCGGCTGGACCCAGTCACGGCAGATCGTGCCGGGCTGGTACGGCGTGGGCTCCGGGCTGAAGGCACTGCGCGAGGCCGGACCGGCCACGGTGCTCGACGAGATGTACGAGCAGTGGCACTTCTTCCGGAACTTCCTCGCCAATGTCGAGATGACCCTCGCCAAGACCGATCTGCGGATCGCCCGGCACTATGTCGACACGCTGGTGCCGGACGAACTGAAGCACGTCTTCGCGGACATCGAGACCGAGCACGCGCTGACCGTGCGGGAAGTCCTGCGGATCACCGGGGGCGAGCAGCTCCTCGACTCGAACCAGGTCCTTCAGCAGACCTTCGCGATCCGGGACGCCTATCTCGACCCGATCTCCTACCTCCAGGTGTCGCTGCTGGCCCGCCAGCGCGCGGCGGCGGAGCGGCAGGAGACCCCGGACCCGCTGCTCGCGCGGGCGCTGCTGCTGACGGTCAACGGGGTCGCGGCCGGACTGCGCAACACCGGCTGACGGGCCTGTACCGTACGCGTCGTGCCGTATGACCGTACGGCTGTACGTGTCGAGACCGCCCCGCTCCGGGCTTCCGGAGCGGGGCGGTTCTCGTACGACTGAAGAGTGCGATACGGGTACGGGGGCACCGCTCAGACCGCGAAGAACGCGGCCACCAGCAGCGCGCCGCCCGCCAGCGCCGACCCCCAGGCCGTCCGGGTCAGCCCCATCCCGCCGCCGATCACCAGCGAGGCCAGCAGCAGCGCCCCGCCCAGCGGGACCCACGCGTACAGCAGCCCGGGCGTGCCCGTGCGCACCAGCTCGTCCGTACCGGGCTTCACCACCACCGGGAACTCGCCGCCCTTCTTGACGGCCACCGACTGCCCGATCGTCATCCCGGTCCGCGGTCCCTGCGGTCCCTCGGGGTCATAGCGCCCGGTGCAGCTCTCGTCCGCGCAGGCCGTGACCGTCAGCGTGCCGTGCTCACGGCCCTTGGCGAGCACCACATGCTGGGCCGAGCCCCAGGACGACCAGACGCCCGCGACAAGGAGCAGCAGGGCGACACAGGCCATCCCCGCCTGGCGGCCGAACGACAGCACGCGGTCGGAGTTGCTCCGCTTCCGCTTCTTAGGGCGCATAGGGCCGGATCCTTGGCCATGGGCACGCGCTCGGTCAACTCACGGCCGGGGAACGTCCGGGAATGCGGGACTTGTCGGGAGTCGTGCGGGAGTCGTCGGGAGTCGGATGACCGTTGACCGGTCCTGAGAGGCCGTGATCAGGAGTTGTACGTGCTCTGGGCGCGCTCCAGCCCCTCCAGTACCAGCGCCTCCACCGCGTCCGCCGCCCGGTCCACGAAGTAGTCCAGCTCCTTGCGCTCCGCCGCCGAGAAGTCCTTCAGCACGAAGTCCGCCACCTGCATCCGGCCCGGCGGCCGGCCGATCCCGAACCGCACCCGGTGATAGCCGGGACCCATGGCCTTCGTCATGGACTTGAGCCCGTTGTGGCCGTTGTCACCGCCGCCGAGCTTCAGCCGGAGCGTGCCGTAGTCGATGTCCAGCTCGTCATGGACCGCGACGATCCGCTCCGTGGGCACCTTGTAGAAGTCCCGCAGCGCGTTGACCGGACCACCGGAGAGATTCATGTACGAGGAGGGCTTGGCCAGCACCACCCGGCGGCCCGCCGGACCCGGCGGGCCGATCCGGCCCTCGATCACCGTGGCCTGGGCCTTCTGCGCCCGCCGGAACGAGCCGCCGATCCGGTCCGCCAGCAGATCGGCCACCATGAACCCGACATTGTGCCGGTTGGCCGCGTACCCCGGCCCCGGATTCCCCAGGCCCACGATCAGCCACGGGGCATTGGCATCGGTCGCATCGGCACCAGTCGTCATCGCGGCTGCGTCTCCTCGTACACGTACACGGATCCGGGGGCGTATGAGTACGGGGTGGCCGGGCTTGTGGCCCGCCACCCCGTGGGGAACAGCGTACGGATCAGGCCTCCGCGCCCTCGCCGGCGCCCTCACCCTCGGCACCCTCGGCCGCCGGCTCCTCCGCCTGCGCGGCCAGCACCTGGAGCACCACCGTGTCCTCGTCGACGGCCAGCGTCGTGCCCGACGGCAGCGGGATGTCCTTCGCCAGCACCGACGCGCCCGCGTCCAGGCCCGCGATGGAGACCGTCACGGAGTCCGGGATGTGCGTGGCCTCGGCCTCGACGGGCAGCGTGCTGAGGACGTGCTCCAGCAGGTTCGCGCCCGGCGCCAGGTCACCCTCGGTGTGCACGGCCACCTCGACGGTGACCTTCTCGCCGCGCTTCACCGCGAGCAGGTCGACGTGCTCGATGAAGCCCTTGAGCGGGTTGCGCTGCACGGCCTTCGGGATCACCAGCTCCTTGCGGCCCTCGATGTCCAGACCGATCAGGGCGTTCGCCGTCTTCAGCGCCATCATCAGGTCGTGGCCCGGCAGGGTCACATGGACGGTGTCCGCGCCGTGGCCGTAGATGACCGCGGGGACCTTGTTGGCGCGACGCGTACGGCGGGCGGCGCCCTTGCCGAACTCGGTACGGATCTCGGCGCTGATCTTCACTTCAGCCATGGCTGCACTCCTCGTAGGGGATGAACACAAGGTGGCCGGAAATCGACCGTCACCCGGCCACAACAGGCCTGCTACGAAGAGCGCGCCGATAACGGATCGCCGCACCGAAAACAGTGCGGCCTCCCTCGCCGAGCAACTCCGTGAGTCTACCCGGCGGGGAGGCCGCCCCAGAAATCGATCTACCGGCCCGAAAGCCACCGGCCCCGGAACTACCGGCCCGGAAGCCGCCGGCCTGAAAGCCAATGGCCCGGAAGCTGCCGGCCCGGAAGTCACCCGTCCCGTCGGCCGGGCCGCTCCGGAGGTGTTACGCCTGCTCCTCGAAGAGGCTGGTCACCGAACCGTCCTCGAAGACCTCACGGACCGCCCGCGCGATCGTCGGCGCGATCGACAGAACCGTGATCTTGTCCAGATCCAGATTGCCCGGATCCGGCAGCGAGTTCGTGAACACGAACTCGCTCACCATCGAGTTCTTCAGCCGGTCGGCGGCCGGACCCGACAGCACACCGTGCGTCGCCGTCACGATCACGTCCTCGGCGCCATGGGCGAACAGCGCCTCCGCCGCCGCGCAGATCGTGCCGCCCGTGTCGATCATGTCGTCCACCAGGACACACACCCGGCCGTTCACATTGCCGACCACCTCGTGGACCGTCACCTGGTTCGCGACATCCTTGTCACGCCGCTTGTGGACGATCGCCAGTGGTGCCCCCAGCCGGTCGCACCAGCGGTCCGCGACCCGTACCCGGCCCGCGTCCGGCGACACCACCGTCAGCTTCGACCGGTCCACCTTCCCCGCCACATAGTCCGCCAGCACCGGCAGCGCGAACAGGTGGTCCACCGGACCGTCGAAGAAACCCTGGATCTGGTCCGTGTGCAGATCCACCGTCAGAATCCGGTCGGCACCCGCCGTCTTCATCAGATCCGCCACCAGCCTGGCCGAGATCGGCTCCCGGCCCCGGTGCTTCTTGTCCTGGCGGGCATACCCGTAGAACGGGACGATCACCGTGATGCTCCGCGCCGAAGCCCGCTTCAGCGCGTCGATCATGATGAGCTGCTCCATGATCCACTTATTGATCGGAGCCGTGTGGCTCTGGATCAGAAAGCAGTCCGCGCCACGAGCCGACTCCTGATAGCGGACATAGATCTCACCGTTGGCGAAATCGAATGCCTTGGTGGGGACGATCCCCACCCCCAGTTGATGGGCTACCTCCTCGGCCAGCTCGGGGTGGGCGCGGCCGGAAAAGAGCATCAGCTTCTTCTCGCCGGTCGTCTTGATCCCGGTCACAGCACTGTCTCCTCAGACGTGTTGATGGCCGCTGCACCCGCGCGAAACCATGCGAGCCAGCCGAATCGTGCAGATATCACGGTACGCCGAGAACGGCGCCTCTGTTTCCGGTCAGCTTTCGCTCTCAGCGTCACCCGACGCGTCACCCGATGCCGAACGAGCCGCCTCGGCAGCCTTGGCCGCCGCGCTCCCGGGCCACTTCCGGGCCACCCAGCCCTCGATATTCCGCTGCTGGCCCCGGGCGACGGCCAGCGAACCGGCCGGCACGTCCTTGGTGATCACCGACCCCGCGGCGGTGTACACACCGTCCTCGACCGTGACAGGCGCCACAAACATATTGTCCGCCCCCGTCCGGCAGTGAGACCCGACCGTCGTGTGGTGCTTCCGCATCCCGTCGTAGTTCACAAAGACACTCGCGGCACCGATGTTCGTGAAGTTGCCGATCGTCGCGTCCCCCACATACGAGAGATGCGGCACCTTCGTGCCCTCGCCGATCGTCGCGTTCTTCATCTCCACATAGGTGCCGGCCTTTGACCGCACCCCGAGCCGGGTGCCCGGCCGCAGATACGCGTACGGACCGACGAGCGCGTCCTCGCCCACCACCGCGCCGTCCGCGACCGTGTTGTCCACCCGCGCACCCGCGCCCACCCGCGTGTCCCGCAGCCGCGAGTTCGGCCCCACCTCGGCACCCTCGCCGAGATGCGTGGACCCCAGAAGCTGCGTACCGGGATGCACCACCGCGTCCTGCTCGTACGTCACCGTCACATCCACGAACACCGACGCCGGGTCGACCACCGTCACCCCCGCCAGCATCGCCCGCTCCAGCAGCCGCGCGTTCAGCAGCCGGCGCGCCTCGGCGAGCTGCACCCGGTTGTTGATCCCCACGATCTCCTGGTGGTCGGCCGCCACCGACGCCCCCACCCGGTGCCCGGCCTCGCGCAGGATCCCCAGCACATCGGTCAGATACTCCTCGCCCTGGCTGTTGTCCGTACGGACCTTCCCCAGCGCGTCCGCCAGCAGCTTCCCGTCGAACGCGAACACCCCCGAGTTGATCTCCCGGATCGCGCGCTGCGTCTCGGTGGCGTCCTTGTGCTCCACGATCGCCGTGACCGCGCCGCTCGCGCCGTCCCGGACGATCCGCCCGTACCCGGCCGCGTCCGGCACCTCGGCGGTCAGCACCGTCACGGCATTGCCGTCGGCGGCATGGGCCGCGGCGAGCGCGTTGAGGGTCGCGCCGGTGAGCAGCGGGGTGTCGCCGCAGACCACGACCACGGTCCCGTCGAGCACCCCCCCGAGCTCCTGAAGCCCGATCCGCACGGCGTGCCCGGTGCCGTGCTGCTCGGCCTGATAGGCGGTACGGACACCCTCGTACGCGGCGGCGAGGTGCCCCTCCACCTGCTCCCGGGCATGCCCGACGACAACAACAAGCTGCTCGGGCCCCAGCTCACGGGCCGCGGACACGACATGTCCGACGAGCGACCGCCCGCAGACCTCATGCAGGACCTTGGGAGTCCTCGACTTCATGCGGGTCCCTTCACCCGCTGCGAGAACGACGACGGCTGCCAGCGGGGTCTCCCCTGTTCGAGCGGAGCCGAGAACTCGGGGATGGTTGGCGCTCACGGGAATGCCCTTCGGCTTCGAGTGGTGGACAACCGCAGGATACCGGGGGGTTTCAGCACAGAAACGAGGACGGGTCCCGACCGGTGGGGTCGGGACCCGGAACTCATGAACAAAGAGGGGTGCGGCTCCCCCGTCAGGACTCGAACCCGAACAGATGGCACCAAAAGCCACAGTGCTGCCAATTACACCACGGGGGACCAAATTGGACATTTGGCTACGGTGTCCAATCGGCACCCAACACTATGCCGTACCAGGTGCCCTCCACGCGACGGTAGAGATCGGCGCTCTTGGTGACGTAGATGACGAGGCAGCCTCTGTATGCCTCGGCGGTGTTCTTCCTCGTGGTCTTCGGGTTGTGCTTCTTGAGTGTCGCCTTCTGGAGTGCAGAAGGGGTGACGCCGACCAGATCGGCCCAGAACTTCTCGGCCTCGGCAACGTCGGCCGATTCGTGGATGCTGACCCGGAAGCGCAGCCGCTCGCGAGGGATCTCCAGGAGATCGAGCCAGCGCAGGTACAGCCTGATCACGTTGGGGTCGCTGTTGATGAACTGGAGCACTTCGCAGCGACGGTAAGGCTTGTCCTTGGCGCCTTCGGCCCAATACAGGGTGACACCTGCGATGAAAAGCTCCCGATCGGAGAGTTGCCCGACCTCTTCGCGTGCCGCCCGCTTCGTCTCCCGTCGTTCCACGTCCTGCGCTGCACGCAGGTGGTCCAGTCCCGCGTTCATGCGAGCGCGACGTTCCTCGTTCGTGTACCGAGGCTCCGGCTTCGGCAGATCCCGTACCCACAGTGAGATCGAACTCTTCGAGCAGCCCAGCTCAAGCTGTATCTGGTCGTACGTGAGGCCCTTCAGGCGCAGCTCTCGGGCCTTCTCGCGCAGGTCGTCCTTGGCGTTCGGGCGCTTCGTCCAGGCCGGGGGCGGCTCGCCCTTGACCAGGCGGTTGAGGATGTCGTTGTTGTGGATCCGCAGCCGGTCGCGGATCTGCCGCAGGCTCAGGCCCTGTCGGCGCAGGGCGATCGCCTGTGCGCGGAGTTCTTCGAAGTCAGCATATTTGCTGTGGATCACTGTCATGTGGTGATTCTCATGCGTTATGCGGACACGGATCTCGAATACGCGGGCGATTCATCAGTTCGGGGGCCGGGGCAGGTTTGCCGGGTGTTGCGGGGTGTTCTGTGCGTCGGAGGTCACCGGAAAATGGGGTGCGGGCGACCGTAGGGTGGGAGGCATGACCACATCGGGGGCACAGCAGCAGGCCGCGGGAGTGACTTCCCGCGGTTTGTGGTGGTGGGGGCGGTGGCGGAGTGTCGTGCTGGACGCGGGGCTCGCTGTCGTATCGGCGCTGGAGTGCGCGCTGGAGGGGGTCCGGTTCGCGGACACTGCTGTGCTGCCGGTGCCGGTGGGGGTGGTCTTCGGGCTGCTCGCCGGGGCGGTGCTGCTGGTGCGGCGGCGCTGGCCGTTCGCCGTGGTCCTCGTCTCGATCGCGATCACGCCCGCGGAGATGGGCTATCTGATGGGGCTGGTCGGGCTGTACACGCTCGCCGCCTCGGAGGCGCCGCGCCGGATCATCGGCGCGCTGGCCGGGATGTCGCTGGTGGGGACGTTGATCGTCGCCTTCGTGCGGACCCGGCAGAACGTCGTCGACACGAACTTCGACTCGGCGCGCTGGTATGTGCCCGTGGTCGCGGTGCTGATGTCGGTGGGGCTGACCGCGCCGCCAGTGCTGTTCGGGCTGTACGTCGGCGCGAGACGGCGGCTGATGGAGAGCCTGCGCGAGCGTGCGGACAGCCTGGAGCAGGAGCTGTCCCTGCTGGCCGACCGCGCGGAGCAGCGCGCGGAGTGGGCGCGTACGGAGGAGCGGACGCGGATCGCCCGCGAGATGCATGACGTGGTGGCGCACCGGGTGAGTCTGATGGTGGTGCACGCGGCGGCGTTGCAGGCGGTGGCGCTGAAGGATCCCCAGAAGGCGGTGAAGAACGCCGCGCTGGTGGGTGACATGGGGCGGCAGGCGCTCACGGAGCTGCGCGAGATGCTCGGGGTCCTGCGGGCGGGCGAGCAGGTGGCGGCGCGCAAGGCGGTGGCGGGGCAACGCCCGGCCGGTGCTGACGGTGCGGCTGGTGCGAATGGTTCGGCGGAGGAGTTCTCCCCGGCGGTTCCGCTGGCGGCGGTGGCGCGCGCGGCTGCCGCTGCCGCCGCGGCGGCAGCCGAGGACGGTCCCGGTATGGGGGACATAGAGGCGCTGGTGGGGCAGTCCCGGGAGACCGGGATGGTGGTGGAACTGTCGGTGCAGGGGGAGTCGCGCCCGTACGCGCCGGAGGTGGAGCAGACGGCGTACCGCGTGGTGCAGGAGGCGCTGACCAATGTGCTGAAGCACGCGGCGGGCGCGAAGGTGATGGTCCGGCTGGCGCACCGTGAGTCGGAGATCGCGATGCAGGTGGAGAACGGGCCTTCGGACGGCGGCGCGCAGGACGCGGGGCTGCCGAGCGGGGGCAACGGGCTGGTGGGGATGCGGGAGCGGGTGACCGCGCTGGGCGGGGTGTTCGTGTCGGGGGAGACGGACGCGGGGGGTTTCCGGGTGTCGGCGGTGCTGCCGGATCGGACCCCGGCGGCGGAGGCGGGCCGCGCGTCGGCATAGGGCCGGGTCTCTCCGTACGGCTCCGTCGGCTCTGTACGGCTCTGTTCCGACCCGAGCCGGCGGCCGGGCGCTGCTCGTACGGTACGAGTCCGATGGCCGAGGCCGCTCGTACGCCGATGAGTCGGTTCTACGGGTCCGCCTTACGGGTCCGTCTTATGGCCCGTGTTACGCGCCCGACGTCAGCCGTGCCGGTTCCATTCCCGTGAGCAGCGTCCCCAGGGCGTGGTCGACGTCCGGGCCCAGGTACCAGTCGCCCGTGTGGTCGATGCTGAACACGCGCCCGGTGATGTCGATGGCGAGGACCGCCTGCCCGTGGTTCTCCTCCCCCAGTGGCGCGATCTCCGTGTCCAGGGACCGCCCGAGGTCCGCGAGTGTACGGGCAAGATGGATGCCCGCCATGGGGTCGATCAGCACCGAGGCGGGCGCGATTTGGCGGCCGGGCCCCGGCGCGCTGAGGCGCAGCCCGCCGAACTCCGCCCATGCCTCGACGGCCGAGGGGAAGACATTGAGCCGGTGTCCCGCGGGCGTGATGTGGGCGCGCAGGGCGTCGGCCCACTCCTCGGCCTGCCGGATGTCCCGGCGCCCCGGCTGCCAGCCCGCCTCGCGCAGCGCGGCGTCGACGGGCACGGGAAAGCGGGTGGTGTTGAGGTCGGGCATGCTCAGCCGTTCTGGGTGGGGTCGACGGGGCGTACGCCGAAGTGGGCGAGCAGCGCCGTACAGGAGCGGCAGGGCGGGGCGTAACTGCCGTGCAGCGGGTCGCCGTCCTCGCGGATACGACGGGCCGTCAGTTTGGAGTGCTTGAGGGCACGGCGCGCCTCGCCGTGGCTCAGGGGCTTGCGCCGGGCGCGTTTGGAGCGGGCTTCCTCGGCGGCGGTGAGGTGGCGGGAGAGCAGGATCGCCTCGGGGCAGCGCCCGGTGAAACGTTCCCTTTGGCCACTCGTGAGGGTGTCGAGGAAGTCCTGTACGAGGGGGTGCAGCGTCGGCGGCTGGTCGGCCTTGCCCCCGGTGCAGGTGAGGGTCTCGCCCCGGACGGAGAGCGCGGCGGCGACGGCGGGCAGGATGCCGTCGCGGCGGCGCTGGAGCGCGGGCGGACGGTGCGGTTCCGCGCTGCTCCAGGTGAGGCGTGGGTCGCCGGATGCGTCTGTTGGTGCGGTGTGCACGTGCTGTCCCCTTCCCCCCTGCGCGGCTGGTGGCCGCTGGTCTCACGCCCCAGACTGTGTGGACAGCCTGCCAAATGCCCACTGCGATCGGGAAGCTGGGGCGTGAATCAAGGTGTGGCGTCGGCGCTGGGTCACGCCGATGTGACCGATGGTCACCGGTTCCGATGTGGTATGGGGCGGGCATGCGGCCGGTACGGGGCAGGGCGTCCGGCCGGTACGGGCGAGGGGCGCGGCCGGTCCCGCGTGCTCGGATTGCGGGCGCGACGAACGGGGGGAGGATTATCGGATCGGCCCTGTGGAGGAGCGTCGGTGCCCCTCTGGCCCCACCGCATAGGCTGTGCGGCATCAGGGCTGTGGAACCAGCCGCAAGCAGCAGGGGGCAACCGCCATGACGACAGGTCGGCTCGGGCACCAAGCCGCGCCACCGAACGCGGCCTACGCCGGGCAGGTCGTGCATTTCCCGGACCCGGTCCGGGCCTCCCGGCACCCCAGAGGGGTGCGGGTGGATGACGCCGGCCATCCGGATTTCGCGCCGTACGCGCGGGCGGCGGTGGAGATAGCCGAGCCCCCCGAGGGGTTCGGCGTGGACGAGCTGCGGCTCACGGACTATGTGTCGGCCAATGCCGCGCTGCACGCCGCGGGGCACGAGCTGTGGGACACGGTTCCCCCGGTG
Source organism: Streptomyces sp. GMY02 (assembly GCF_019056675.1). Classification (NCBI taxonomy): domain Bacteria; kingdom Bacillati; phylum Actinomycetota; class Actinomycetes; order Kitasatosporales; family Streptomycetaceae; genus Streptomyces; species Streptomyces sp. GMY02. Next base: position 5,148,682 of record NZ_CP077658.1, read on the forward strand.
GCGACTCCGCACGGCTGGACCTGGCACCATCTGCCGGGCTCGCGGCGGCTGGTGCTGGTGCCGGTCGAGGTGAAGGCGCTGCTGCGGCACCACGGCGGGCTCGCCACGACGGCGGTGGACCACGGCAAGCGGGGCACGCGTCCGCTCCAGGAGACCCGGCCGGTGCACTTCGGGCTGCCGAAGGGCGCGGTGTCGGTGGGCGAGCAGCAGCTCCAGGGCGTGGAGGAGGATCTCGGCTATCGGCTGCCGGGCGCCTACCGCGCGTTCCTGAAGGCGGCGGGCGGCTGCGCGCCGGTGGGCGTGGCGCTCGATCCGGAGCTCGGACTGCTGGTGGACCAGCCGTTCTTCACGGTGCGCGACGAGGCCGCGGTCAATGACCTGGTCTATGTCAACAAGTGCCTGCGGGACCATCTGACCAAGGATTACCTGGGTGTTGCCTTTGTGCAGGGCGGCATCCTGGCGGTGCAGGTACGGGGCGCCCGGACGGGTTCGGTCTGGTTCTGCGCGTACGACGACGCCAGGGACCGGGACGGCTGGAGCGTGCAGGAGCGGGTGGAGCGGCTGCTGCTGCCCTGCGGGGAGGACTTCGACGCGTTTCTGCTGCGGCTGGCGGGCAGTCCGCCGGAGCTGGAGACCGTGGCGAACCTGATGGTGGACGGCGGCTTCGCGCGCGCCGTCCCGGTGGAGGGATGAGCGCGATGGTGACCTTCGCGCAGGCGCAGGAGCGCGCGGAAGAGTGGGTCAACGGCGATCTGCCCGGTTATCAGCACCGGGAGGTGCGGGTAAGGGAGTTCGAGCTGGGCTTCGTGGTGTGGGCGGAGGACCGCGAGTCCGGGCCCATATCGGACGGCGGCCGGCAGCGGCTGGTCATCGCGAGGGACAGCGGCGAGGCGACGCTCTGGCCGGGGCTGCCGGTGGGCGAGGTGATCCGGCGGTACGAGGAGGAGTACGGCGTACCGGACGCGCCGCCGAGCGCACCGGAGCCGCCGCAGCGGATCGATCTGAACCAGACGTCGTTCCTGCTGAGCCCGCCCGAGTGGCTCCAGGACGCGGCGGACAGACTGGGGATCCCGGACGGACGGGCGTCGTCTGGTCCGGGACCCGCGGCGGGACCGGGCTCGGCAGGGCCGGGCGCGGGCTCGCTGGGTGCGGGCGCTGGGGCTCCACCGGGCAGCGGCCACGCGGGTGTTGGCCATGTGCCGGAGCACCGTGCTCCGGAAGGGGCGGCCGTTGCCGCTCCGGGGCCGGGGGCGCCCGGCGGGGCGACTCCCTGGGCCGGGACGGACACCAATGGCGCGGGTTCGGGGGACGACGGTTCCGTACCGCTGCCCGCGACGGTCTTCGCGCCGCCGCTCTCCGGGGCCGACGACGATGACACCCCGCCGCCGATGGTGGCCGCCGATGCGCCGACCGCGCTGATGTCGGGCGGCAGCCAGCTTCCGCGTACGGCGGTGTCGGCGATGCCGGGCAGGGACGGCGCGGGTACGGGCACGGGTCCCGGTGCGGGCCAGGGAGGCGGCCCGAGTGCCGCTCCCGGTGCGGGCGTTGCGGGTACGGCGGGAAGCGGCGCGGCCGTACCGTCTCCTGGCGCTCCCGGTGCTCCTGGTGTGCACGGCGGGCTTCCGCCGCAGTCGGGGCCGGGTGCGCCCGGTGCTCCGGCGGGCGGTTATCTGCCGACGCAGTTGGTGTCGAACTCCGGCCCCGAGGCGCCACAGCCGCCGGGTCCTCCCGGCCCGCCCGGCCCTCCGGGTACGCCGCCGCCTCCCGGTGGAGCGGCTCACGCGGAGACCATGCTCGCGAACCCGGGCCCGTCGGGACCCGCCGGTCCGCGCCCGCCGGGTCCCCCCGGGCCTCCCGGCCCGCCGGGTCCTCCCGGCCCTCCCGGGGCGCCGGGTACGCCTCCGGGCGGGGTGCATCACGCGGCGACGATGCTCGCGGATCCGGGGGGCCAGAGCGGTCCGGGCGGTCCGGCGGCGCCTCAGCCGCCCCGGCCGCCGGGTGCTCCGGGTGCGCCGGGCGCTCCCGTACAGCCTCCTGGTCCGCCCGGCCCCCCCTGGACCTCCCGGTCCGCCCGGGGCTCCTCCGGGTGCGGTGCACCATGCCGCGACGATGCTCGCTGGATCCGGCCAGGGCGGACCCGTACCACCGGGGGCCCCGCAGCCGCCCGGTCCTCCTGGTCCGCCCGGCCCGCCCGGAATGCCGCACGGGGCTCCTGGTGTGCCCCCGGGCGCGCCCGGTGCGGTACCGCCGCCGGGTGCTGCCGGTGCCGTACCGCCGTCGGGGCCGCCGCCCGCGTACGGCTATCCGCAGCAGCCGGCCGGTCTGCCGACCGTCGGCCCCGGCTATCAGGCCGTGCTGCGCTATCGCGCGCCCGACGGTTCCGAGGCCCGGCTCATCCGGCGGTCCGCGCCCGGCACCCCGCACCCCGAGTGGCAGATCCTGCATGAGCTGCGCGCGCTGAACGTACCGCCGCAGCAGGTGCTCGAACTGCACACGGAGCTGGAGTCGTGCGAGCTGCCAGGCGGGTACTGCGCGCGGATGATCCGGGAGACCTGGCCGCAGGTCCGGATCACCAGCGTCGCGCCGTACGGGCAGGATCACGCGAGCCGGCAGCAGGGCATGCGCCATCTCCTCACCCACCAGGGCGAGTTGCACCAGGTCGCGGACGGGCCCGCACGGCCCGCGCCGGTCCGGGCGCCGCTGCCCCAGATGGCGCCCGCGCCCCCCGTACCGCCGGAGGGGATCGCGCAGGAGCTGATGGGGGCGTTCGGGCCGCAGGGCATCTGCCGGTTCGACCAGCGGGCGGTGTCCCGGCAGGGCGTGCCGGAGATCGTGGCGCGCACGCTGGTGTGGGCGGGGCTGCCGGCCGACTTCGGGCCGTTCTTCTGGGCGCAGCCTCCGCAGCCGGTGGTGCCGACGCTCGCCGAGCTGGCCGCGCAGCGGCAGGTTCAGGGGGCGCCGGACGCCGGTTCGTATCTGGTCGTGGGCAGCGACTTCGGGCGGGCGCTGTGCGTGCAGTACGGCACGGCGCACATCATGGCGGTGCCGGTGGAGGCGGGCCCGGGCGGGCAGTCCGTGCCGCCGCAGTTCGTCAACACCGGACTGCCGGAATTCACCCGGTCGTTGGCGCTGCTGGGCCGGATGTGGCGGCTGCGCTTCGGTCTCAACCCGGAGCAGGCGGGCCGCTGGACCGTCGACTTCCAGGCGCAGCTTCTGGCGCTGGACGCGGCGGCGCTGTCGTCGCCGGAGAACTGGTGGTCGGTCCTGCTGGAGCAGATGTGGGACGGACTGCTGTGACGCCCGCCCGGACGCCGACGAGCTGACAGAAGTGCGCTGAGGCACGCCGGCAGAGATGCTGTCGGCGGAGGTGCTTCTGACAGAGATGCGCCGAGGCGCGGGGGCCGGAGCCCCGTAAAGGACTCCGGCCCCGCGCCTCGGGTGATTCCGGTACCGCGGACGTGACTTCGCTCCTACGGGAAGGAGAGCGTCTGGGCGAACAGGGTGACCAGGATCAGCACCACCGGGAAGCACACCAGGAACATCGCGAACGTATAGCCCATGATGTCCCGCGCCTTCAGGCCCAGGATCGTCAGCGTGGGCAGCATCCAGAACGGCTGGAGCAGATTGGCGCTGGCCTCCCCCAGGTCGTACACCACGACCATCCAGCCCTGGTGCACCTGGAGCTGGTTGGCCGCCTCCAGCACGTACGGCGCCTCGATGACCCACTTGCTGCCGCCGCTGGGCACGAAGACCCCGAGGACGGCGCTGTAGATGGCGATGAAGGCCGGGTAGAAGAACTCGTTCGAGACCGACACCAGCCAGCCCGCGATGGTCTTGCTCAGCCCGGTGAAGGCGATCATCCCGAAGATCCCGCCGTACAGCGGGAATTGGAGCAGCACACCCGAGGCCGCGGGGGTCCCGTCCTTGACGGCCTGGGCCAGGCGCACCGGCCGCCAGTGCAGGATGAGCGCCAGCAGGATGAGAATGAGGTTGACGGTGTTCAGGTCGAGGGCGTTGAGCGCACTGCCCTCCGCGCGGGCGAAGTGCCGCGCCAGATACCAGACTCCGAGCGCGAAGAGCAGGATCGCGAAGACCGGGCTGTACTCGATCCACTCGCCGGGCCTGCTGCGGCGGGTGTCCGCGCGCTTCTCGGCCACGCTCGGCCCCAGCTCGATCCCGAGCTGTGCGGCCGTCTTGGCGCGCTCCGGCGAGGGCGACAGGAACCAGGCCGTACCGACCGCGATCACGAAGACGATCGCGGTGGCCGCCATGCCCTGCCACAGGAAGATCGTCTCCGTGAGGGGGATGAGCCCGCTGCCGCGCCCCTCCTCGATGACCTTCTGCACGGCGGGCGGGCTCGACGCGGCACTGGCCACCTGGAGCGCCGCCGACCCGGACAGCCCCTGCGCCCATACGGTGCCGAGCCCGAGGAAGGCCATCGCGCCCAGCGCCCGGTAGTCCACCCCGCTCACCCTGCGGGCGATCTCCTTGGCGAGGATCGCCGTGAAGATCAGGCTGAAGGCCCAGTTCAGATACGAGGTCGCCATGGCGACGGCCGCGGTGAACGCGATGGCGCCGCGCGGGGTACGCGGCACCCGCGCGATCCGGGCGATCAGCCGGCCGACCGGCGGTGAGACCGCGACCGCGTATCCGGCGATAATGATCATCGCCATTTGCAGGGTGAAGGTGATGAGGGACCAGAAGCCCTGGCCCCACGCGTCCACCAGCCCGTATCCCGTGGTCGCGGTCGGGTCGGCGGGAGCGCCGAGCAGGGGTTCGCCGGTCGCCAGGCCGAGGGCGAAGATCCCGAAGGTGCCGACGAGGACAAAGCCGAGCGCGTCGGGCAGCCACTTCTCGGAGAAGGCGGTGAACCGCAGCGCCATCCGCGCCGGCCAGGGTTCCCTGCCACCGGTCGCGCCCGCCGAGCCCGCATCTCCCGCGGTCACACCCGGTTCTGGATCCGGCTCCGGCTTGTGCGGGGGCGCCGTGGTCATCGCATGTCCTCACTGTCGGGCTTCCCCGGGACCGGGGACCCGGCCCAGGTGTGCGGTGCCGAGGATCCTCGGCCGCCCACCCCCGGAGTGCAATGGAGACGGTCCACACAGACCGTGGCCCTCCTATGTGGATCACCCACTTCCGGTGGTTGGGCGGAATGGGTACGGTCTGCTCCGTGACCTCGATGAACAGCGGCCGGATGTTTCTGGAGCTCCTCGCGCGGGACGCGCCGGCGGCCGAGTTCGAGGAACCGGTCATCGCGGCGCGGGCGGACGGCGGGAGCGCGGCGAACGCCGGGACCGTCGCCGAGCTGGAGCGCTCGAAGCTGCTGGCGCTGCGGGTACGGGCGGCGCTCGACAGGAGCCGCCGCCGGGAGGCCGAACTGTCCGCGCTGTACGAGACGGTGGCCGATCTGGTCGCCCTGCGCGATGTGGACTCCGTACTCCAGGCGATCGTCGCGAGAGCGCGCAAACTGCTCGGCACGGACACCGCCTACCTCGCGCTGTACGACCCGGAGCGCGGCTGCGCGTACATGCGCGAGACGAACGGCTCGGTCTCGGCGAAGTTCCAGCAGCTCCTCATGCCGCTGGGCGCGGGACTCGGCGGTCTGGTGGTGCAGACCGCGTCGCCGTACTTCAGCAGCAGTTATCTGGGCGACGCCCAGTTCAGGCACACACGGGACATCGACGAGGCGGTGACGGAGGAGGGTCTGGTCGCGATCCTCGGTGTCCCGCTGCGGCTCGGCGGCGATGTCATCGGCGTGCTGTACGCGGCGGACCGCAGCGAACGCGGTTTCGCCCGCGACGAGGTCACCCTGCTCGGTTCGCTGGCCGCCCACGCGGCCGTCGCGCTCGACAACGCGCGGCTGCTCCAGGAGACCAACACCGCGCTGGCCGACCTGAACGCGGCGAACCGTCTCGTACAGACCCGCAGCGCTTCGGTGGAGCGGGCGGCCGCGGCGTACGAGCGGTTCACCGGGCTGGTCGTGCGCGGCGGGGGCGTCGACGACATCGCGCACGCGGTCGGCGAGGCGCTGAACGGTTCGGTGGTGGTGGTCGGACCCGACGGCCGCCCGCTGAGCCGGGTCGCCGAACCGCGCCGCCCCGACGGCGACTTCGGCCGCGACACCCACGCCGGTGCCGAGAGCCACGCCGGTACGGACGGCCGTGCCGCTGGCCGTCCCGGCACCCAAGGCCGTTTCGACGGTGGTCCCGGCACCGAAGGTCGTCCCGAAGGCCGTCCCGAAGTCGGTCCCGGTCCCGGTCCCGAGGACTGGCCCGACGCGGAGGCGCTGGCCGATGCCATGGCCCGCTCCCGGGCCCAGGGCCGGGCCGTGACCTGCGGGAACTGTACGGTCGCGGCCGTCGTCGCCGATCAGGAACCGCTCGGTGCCCTGGTGATCTCCGGAGCCGGCGGGTTCGACGACACCGACCGGGTGATCCTCGAACGCGGGGTGACGGTGACCGCCCTGCTGCTGCTCTTCCGTACCTCGCTCGCCCAGGCCGAGGAGCGGGTGCGCGGCGAGCTGCTCACCGATCTGCTCAGCCAGCGGCTCGGCGGCGGTCGCCACGGCGGCGGTTCGCTCGCCGTACGGGAGAGGGCCCGCCGCCTCGGCACCGATCTCGACAAGCCGCATGTCGTGGCGGTCGTCGCCGCCGACGACGTACCGACACAGCGCGTGTCGGCCGCCGCCGGTGCCTGGGCGGGCGCGCGGCGCGGTCTCGCCGGCCGCCACGAGGGCCGTACGGTCCTGCTCGTCCCCGGCGACGACCCCTCAGCGGTCGCCCGCGCCGTGGAGGCGGGGCTGCGGACCGCGCTGGCCCGGCCGGTGACGGTCGGCGCGGCCGGTCCGCCGGACGGGACGGCGGTGGCGGACGCCTATGCCGAGGCGCTCCAGTGTCTCGGCGCGCTCCAGGCGCTGGGGCGCACCGGTTCGGCCGGGGCCATGGACGACCTGGGCTTCCTGGGCCTGGTCCTCGGGCGGAACGCCGATACGGACGGATTCGTACGGCGCACCCTCGGCCCGCTGGTCGAGTACGACGAGCGCCGGGGTACGAGCCTGCTGGACACGGTCGAGTCGTACTTCCAGCACGGGCAGAGCCTGGCCCGTACCGGTGCGGCACTGCACGTACACGTCAATACGGTCAGCCAGCGGCTGGAGCGGGTCGGACAGATACTTGGCGAGGACTGGAACACTCCGCAGTACGCCCTGGAGGCTCAACTGGCGCTGCGGCTCAGGCGCGTGCTCACCACCACGGCCTGAGCCCCCCGGCCGCCGCCGTACTCACGTCGGCCCTCCAAGGGCTCAGGAGTCGTCCTTCTCGGCGAGGACCGGGAAGCGTCTCGGGGCCAGCACCAGCAGTACGAGAAGCGAGAGCGCCGCCGCGAACGCCGCGCCGACATAGACGTGTTCCACCGCCGCGTCCACCGCGCGGCGCAGATAGTCCGCGGCTTCGGCGGTGAGGGAGGACGGTTTCTCCAGGGCGCGTGCGACGGAGTCGAGGTCGCGGGGAAGGCCGGGGGCGGGCGGGGCGGCGAGCCGGGAGGCCAGCACCGTATTGGCCACCGCGCCGAACACCGCCGCGCCCACGCTCTGGCCGACCTGGCGGCAGAAGAGGATGGACGCGGTCGCCGTGCCCCGCTCCGACCAGCCGACGGTCGCCTGCACCCCGATGATCAGGGGGAGTTGGAACAGCCCGAGCGCCGCGCCGAGCAGCAGCATGATCAGCGCGGGCTGCCAGGCCTGCCCGGGGAAGGGGAGCAGGGGGAAGGCCAGCAGGACCAGCAGGGCGAGGGAGATCCCGATGACGGCGGTCTGGCGGAAGCCGATGCGGTTGTAGACGCGGTTGGAGAAGGCGGCGCTGACCGGCCAGCTCAGGGTCATCGCGGAGAGCACGAAGCCGGCCGCGATCGGCCCGAGGCCGAGCACGGACTGCGCGTACGTCGGGAGGAAGACGGTCGGGGCGACCATCAGCAGCCCGAGCGCGCCGAGCGCGAGATTGACGGCCGCGATGGTGCGGCGGCGCCAGACCCAGCCGGGAATGATCGGTTCCGCGGCCCGGCGTTCGATGACGACCGTGGCCGCGGCGAGGACGGCGGCGCCGCCGAGGAAGGCGAGGGAAGGGGCGGAGAGCCAGGGCCAGGCGACGCCGCCCTGGACGAGAGCGGTGATGAGGAGGGCGCCGGTCGCGAAGACGGCGAGGGCACCGGCCCAGTCGACGCGGTGGCGTTCGGCGGACGGCGTGCGGGCCGAGCGGCTGGTATCCGTACCGGTTGCGACGGTACGGCGCGTACGGCCCGGTTCGCGGAGGTACTTGCCCACCAGCCAGAGCGCCACCGCGCCCACCGGCAGGTTGATCAGGAAGATCCAGCGCCAGTCCGCGTACCCCGCGAGCAGCCCGCCCAGCGCCGGTCCCGCCACCGACGAGGTGGCCCAGACCGATGACAGCTTGGCCTGGATCCTGGGGCGTTCCTTGAGCGGGTAGAGGTCGGCGGCGATGGTCTGCACCGTGCCCTGGAGCGCGCCTCCGCCGAGCCCCTGGACGACGCGGAAGGCGATCAGCGAGCCCATGCTCCAGGCGGTCGCGCAGAGCAGTGAGCCGACGAGGAAGAGGGCGATGCCCGCGATCAGGACGGGCTTGCGGCCGAAGGTGTCGGAGAGCTTTCCGTACACCGGCAGGGTGACCGTCACGGCGAGCAGATAGCCGGAGAACAGCCAGGAGAAGACGGCGAATCCGCCGAGGTCGCCGACGATCTGCGGGACGGCCGTGGAGACGATGGTGCCGTCGAGGGCGGCGAGCGCCATGCCCATCATCAGAGCGGCGACCACCGGGCCTCTGGGGGACGGCTTTGGAACGGACGACGGCCCCGGCGGGGGAGCGGCTCCCGCCGACGGGGCGTCGGGTATCGCTTCGGTACGTCCGGTGTCCTCGGTACTTCCGCCGGCGCCGCTCACGGCATTCCTTTCCCTATGCATGTATCTCCTTGGGGGACACCTTCTCACCGCACCCTCCCGCGGCGGGAGGGTACGGGGCGTGCCACGGACCCCGAGGCGGGCTGCGCCGAAGGGTCCACCCGGAGGCTCCTCCCGAGGGTGGAGACCCCTAGGGGGTTCTCCTTACTCCTGCCCGGGGGCGGTTCGTCCCGGTGGAGGAGGAGAAGGCGGGACCCCGTTCTTTACCTTGGTCTTACGGCTGGGGAGGGCGTGCGAGGGGGGCTCTCCGTAGCAGAGGGGTGGGGAAAACCCCAGGCGAAGTCTGCGCTGCGCACCAGCGCGCGGCGCCCGTGAAGCCAGCAGACTCAGAGCAGGAAATCACCGGTGAACCGACCTGTCTCACCGGAGCCTTGCCCAACGATGAACCGACTTAGGAGACATACCGTGACAACGGCTGTAACGATCCCCAAGCAGGGGGGCACGGGAGGGCGTACGGCCGTCGCGGCGCGAGCGCGGCAGGTCGTCAAGGCGTACGGCTCCGGGGAGACCCGGGTCGTCGCACTGGACCATGTCGACGTGGACATCGCCCGCGGCCAGTTCACCGCGATCATGGGCCCGTCCGGCTCGGGCAAGTCGACGCTGATGCACTGCCTCGCCGGGCTGGACACCGTCACCTCGGGCGAGATCCATCTCGACGAGACCGAGATCACCAAGCTCAAGGACAAGCACCTCACCCGGCTCCGGCGGGACCGGATCGGCTTCATCTTCCAGGCGTTCAACCTGCTGCCCACGCTCAACGCCCTGGAGAACATCACGCTGCCCATGGACATCGCGGGCCGCAGGCCGGACGGTCCCTGGCTCCAGCGGGTCGTGGAGACGGTGGGGCTGGCCGACCGGCTCAAGCACCGGCCGACGCAGCTCTCCGGCGGCCAGCAGCAGCGGGTCGCGGTGGCCAGGGCGCTCGCCGCCCGGCCGGAGATCATCTTCGGTGACGAGCCGACCGGCAATCTGGACTCGCGGGCGGGCGCCGAGGTGCTGGGCTTCCTGCGCAGGTCCGTCGACGAACTGGGCCAGACGATCGTGATGGTCACCCACGACCCGGTCGCCGCGTCGTACGCGGACCGTGTGCTGTATCTGGCGGACGGCAGGATCGTGGACGAGATGTTCCGGCCGACGGCCGATGCCGTACTCGACCGTATGAAGGACTTCGACGCGCGGGGGCGTACGTCGTGACCGTGTTCAGAACCTCGATGCGCAACTTCCTCGCGCACAAGGGGCGGATGGCGCTCTCCGCCGTCGCGGTCCTGCTGTCGGTGGCCTTCGTCTCGGGCACCCTGGTGTTCACGGACACGATGAACACGACGTTCGACAAGCTCTTCGCCGCGACCTCCTCGGATGTCACGGTCAGCCCCAAGTCGGCCCAGGGCGCAGACGAGATCTCCCAGACCGGCAGGCCCGAGTCGCTGCCCGCCTCGCTCGTCGCGACCGTGAAGAAGGCGGACGGAGTCGAATCGGCCGAGGGCGCGGTCAGCAGCACGAGCGTGACCGTCGTCGACGCCGACAACGAGAACGTGGGCGCGACCAGCGGTGCTCCGACGATCGCGGGCAACTGGACGCGCAACGACCTCCGTTCGATGGAGATCACCTCGGGCCATGCCCCGCGCGGCCCCACCGAGGTGATGGTCGACGCCGACACCGCCGAGAAGCACCATCTCGCGATCGGTGACGAGCTGCGCACCATAGCCGTCACGGGCGACCTCACGGCGAAGATCTCCGGGATCGCCACCTTCACCGTCACCAACCCGGGCGCGGCCGTCGTCTACTTCGACACGGCGACCGCCCAGCGCCAACTGCTCGGCGGCTCCGGCCGGTTCACACACATCAATGTCACGGCCGCGCCGGGCGTCAGCGACAGCACGCTCAAGCGGGACGTCGCGACCGCGATCGGCGCCGGACCGTACAAGCTCCAGACCCAGCAGGAGACCGCGGACGCCAACCGCGCGGATGTCGGCTCTTTCCTCGATGTGCTGAAGTACGCGATGCTCGGCTTCGCCGGGATCGCCTTCCTGGTCGGGATCTTCCTGATCGTCAACACCTTCTCGATGCTGGTCGCGCAGCGGACCCGGGAGATCGGGCTGATGCGGGCGCTGGGATCGAGCCGTAAGCAGGTCAACCGCTCGGTGCTGCTGGAGGCCGTGCTGCTCGGCGCGGTCGGCTCGGTGGCCGGGGTCGCCGCCGGGGTGGGGCTCGCGGTAGGCCTGATGAAGCTGATGGGCGCCGTGGGGATGGAACTGTCCACGGACGATCTGACCGTGAAGTGGACGACCCCGGTGGTCGGGCTGGTGCTCGGCGTCGTGGTCACCGTCGTCTCGGCGTACATACCCGCCCGGCGGGCCGGGAAGATCTCGCCGATGGCCGCGCTGCGCGACGCGGGCACGCCCGCCGACGCACGGGCCGGCTGGGTCAGGGCGATCATCGGGCTGGTGCTCACGGGCGCCGGCGGAGCCGCTCTGCTGGCGGCGACGCGCGCCGAGGAGGCGGGCCAGGGCTCGCTGCTCCTCGGACTGGGCGTGGTCTGCACGCTGGTCGGCTTCGTCGTGATCGGTCCGCTGCTCGCGGGCGGGCTGGTACGGGTGCTCAGCGCGGTCGTCCTGCGGATGTTCGGCCCGGTCGGGCGGCTGGCCGAGCGCAACGCGCTGCGCAATCCGCGGCGTACGGGAGCGACGGGTGCGGCCCTGATGATCGGGCTCGCACTGGTGGCCTGCCTGTCGGTGGTCGGTTCCTCGATGGTCGCCTCGGCGACGGACGAACTCGACAAGTCGGTCGGCGCGGACTTCATCATCCAGTCGGGCAACGGCCAGCCGATCATGCCGCAGGCCCAGGCGGCGCTGGAGAAGGCGCCGGACATCGAGCATGTCACCGAGTACAAGTGGGTCGACGTCAAGCTGACCGCCCCGGACGGCAGGACGGACTCGGACGGCATCGTCGCCGCGGACCCGACGTACGCGCAGGACCTGCGCCGCGAGACCGTCGAGGGCGAGCTGTCCGGGGCGTACGGCAAGGACGCGATCTCGGTCGGCGACGCCTATGCCACCGAGCACGGTGTACATGTCGGCGACGCGATCTCGGTCGCCTTCCCCGGCGGCAGGACCGCGAAGCTGAAGGTCGCGGCGATCACCTCGGACGACACGAGCGTCGACAAGGGCGCGATGTACACGAACATCACGACCGTCGAGCAGTATGTGCCGGCCGAGAAGATGCCCAAGAACATGATCATGTTCGCGGCGGCGGTGGACGGCAAGGAGAAGGAGGCATACGCGGCGCTCAAGGATTCGCTGGCCGCCTATCCCCAGTACAAGGTGCAGGACCAGACCGACTTCAAGCAGGACCTGAAGGACCAGATCGGCCAGCTCCTGAACATCGTGTACGGCCTGCTGGCCCTGGCGATCATCGTCGCGGTGCTGGGCGTGGTGAACACCCTGGCCCTGTCGGTGGTGGAGCGCACCCGCGAGATAGGCCTGCTCCGCGCGATCGGCCTCTCCCGCCGCCAGTTGCGCCGCATGATCCGCCTGGAGTCGGTGGTCATCGCCCTCTTCGGCGCCCTGCTCGGTCTGGGCCTCGGCATGGGCTGGGGCACGGCGGCCCAGAAACTCCTGGCCCTGGAGGGCCTGGGGGTACTGGACATCCCCTGGCCGACGATCATCACGGTCTTTGTCGCCTCGGCCTTCGTGGGTCTGTTCGCCGCCCTGATACCGGCCTTCCGCGCGGGCCGGATGAACGTACTGAACGCGATCGCGACGGAGTAGGGCGATAAGGTCTACATGTCCCGGCCCCGGTGGGCGACCTCCAACACCCACCGGGGCCGGGCCTGTTGCCATGTGTCCAGCCGGGCCGCGTCAGTGTGCGGCGATCTGCTGGAGTGCCGCGCCCTGGTAGCGGGCTCCGGCGTTCCACAGGATGAACGAGTTCATCTTGTTGGCCGCCGCGGCCTTGATCTGTTCGGCCACCTGTTTCGGACCGTAGGTGCTGCCCATCGAGAAGTCCTGGAGCCACGGGACGACCTCGACCTGCGTGCCCTTCGTCAGGCGGGCGAAGTCGGCGAGCGAGCGCTGCACGATCGCGTACGGGGCGGTGTCGGGGTTGGCGACCCCGTACTCCCCGGGACCCCAGTGGGACGGGTAGACCATCGGCGCGATGTAGTCGCTCACCTTGGCCAGGCCCCCGATGTCCTGAGCGATCTCGGTGGGCCGGGTGGCGGCGATGCCGAAGACCGAGACACCGAGGAACTTGGCGTGCGGGCGCATCGCGGTCCGGGTGTCGGCGACGAACGAGACGATGGACTGCTCGGGCGTCGCGGACCCGATGCCGGGGAAGCGCATCTTCGACAGCGGGCCGTCGGGACGGCGGACATAGTCGTAGAGGATGTCGTCGAAACCGAGCTTGGACGCCTCGACGGCGAGGTCCTGGTTGTACTTGCGGACGGTCGGGTCGGCGAAGTTGGTGAAGGCCAGCTTTCCGTAGTGGCCGCCGCCGGCGTACGCCTGTCCGTCGGGGGTCTGCACCACCTGGTTGCGCTTGCCGGACTTCCAGGCGGCCGTGGCGAGCTTGGGGTCGCGGAAGGCGACGATGCGGCCGATGACCTGGGCGCCGGCCTTGTGGATCTCGGCGATCGCCTTGCGAGCGTCGTAGTAGCCCTTCGCCGCGCCGATCTGACGGGCCAGCGGCACCTCGGAGGCGTAACCGACCTCGCCGTCCTCGTCCTTGACGTCCAGTTGCACGGCGTTGAGCTTGCCGCTCCGGACGAGGGCCATGACGTGGGTGCGGAGGGCGTCGTTGCCCCAGCCGATGGCGGTGATGTGCGCGGCACGGATCATGGGACGGCGGCCCCGGGCGTTCACGTCCTTGGTAGTGGTGTTCCCGGCGCGGTCCGCGGCGGTGACGTTCACAACAGGTGTGCCCTTGGGCACCGTGATCTTGAATGCCCCGGACTTGTCGACGGAGACCTCCTTGCCGTCGGCGGTCACCTTCGCGTCGGTGCTGGTCTTGCCGATGATGGTCACCGATTTGGCGGTGCTCTTGATCTCGGGGTCGGCCACCTTCAGTTCGGGCGCGGTGGAGTCCACGGTGAAGTTCACGGTCTCGCGGTACGACACGAGGGGGAGGCTGCTGGCGCCCTTCACCACCAGGGTGTGCTTGCCCTCGGGCAGCAGGCGGGGGAGGGCGATCCTCAGACGGGAGCCCTGGGCGACGACGGGGATCGCCGCGCCGTCGAGGGTGGCGCGCACCTTGTTCCGGCTGCCGGCCGCTTCGGCGTCGAGGTAGGCGCTGAGCTGTGCGACCTTGCCGCCGTTGAGCACGGAGCCGTCGCCGATGCCCTGCACGCTCGGTCCCAGTGCCAGGAAAGTCGTCCAGCCCACTCCGGCCAGTGTGATTGCCCCGGCCGTCGCTATCAGGGCCCGCCGACGGGTCGGACGGCGCTGACCGTAGGAGAAAGCGGAGTTCGATATATGTCTCGTGCCCATCATGACGTCCTTCGTGCAGTGGTCGGGGGTGGTCCCTCCATTGATTGCCCCACGGCGTGTCGTTCCTCGTTTTCTGGCCGTATTTCACACGAAAGGCCGCTTCCGGCCCCGGCGTGGTGACTGCGCCATCCAGGGGACTGTGCGGTACAGGGGCTCCCGTCGCCGGTAGGGATGGCGCGACACATTCGCCTTGGAGGTCCGTCATGCGCCACCCGCTCGTCCCGCTCTGCGCCCTGGCAGGCGCCGCACTGCTCGTCTCGGGCTGTTCCTCGGGATCCTCATCGGCCGGCGAGGGGGCCGCCTCACACGCGGCCAGCCCCGTCGCCGTGGACCCTGCGAAGGTCGGCGCCGACGAACTCGGCCAGGTGCCGGTGCTGATGTACCACCAGCTCACCGCGAAACCGGCCAGCGTCTACGACCGCACGCCGGCCGATTTCCGGGCCGAGCTGGAACGCCTCGCCCGGGAGAAGTACGTACCGGTCACCGCCCGGGACTTCCAGACGGGACGCATCGACATCCCGGCCGGGACGCACCCGGTGGTTCTCACGTTCGACGACTCGACCAACAGTCAGGTGCGCCTCGGCCAGGACGGCAATCCGGCGCCCGACACGGCCATCGCCATCCTGGCGGAGACGGCGAAGAAGTACCCCGCGTTCAAGCCGGTGGGGACCTTCTTCGTCAACGCGGACGCCTTCTCGGCCACCGGTCCGGCCAGGGCGCTGACCTGGCTGAAGGATCACGGGCACGAGATCGGCAACCACACCGACCGCCACCAGAACCTGCGTTCCCTGGACCAGGCGGGCGCCACGAAGGCCATCGCGGGCGGACAGCAGGCGATCGTGAAGGCCGCGCCCGGGACCAGGGTCACGTCCCTCGCCCTGCCCTTCGGAGCCATGCCCCAGCAGGCCGGGGTCGCCGCACGGGGAACGGGCTACCGCTACGACGGCGTGTACCTCGTGGGCGCCAACCCCTCGGTCTCGCCGTTCGCCAAGAACTTCACCCCCCAGGCCATCCCGCGAATCCGCTCGGCCGGCCCCAAGGACGCGGACGCCGAGTTCGGTTCGTCGCGCTGGCTGGACAAGATCGCCGCTGCGAAGAGCTGGTACGTCTCGGACGGCGACCCCAACACCGTCGCCTTCCCCCGCGCCTCCCAGGACCAGGTGGCCCCGGCCTTCGCTTCCCGCGCCCGGCCGTACTAAACCGCTGTCCGCCGCATCCTGCGTGTCAGGTCTCGGACATCAGTGCCCGTCCTCTCTGTCTGTCTTGGGGGCAAATCCCTCTATTACGCTGCGGTCAAGATTCGCTACGAACGGTAGTGGACCGAGAACGTGGGAGGACGCGTCATGGTCAAGGGCATGCGCAGGACGCTGGGGACGGGGGCCGCCGTGGTGGCCGGGTGTGCGGCGCTGGCGGCGGGGGCGCTGAGCCCGGCCGCCGCCAGCGATGCGGCCGGGCAGTCGTCGGCGCGCGCGGTCAGGGTAGAGCAGGTCACCATCCGGCTGGCCAGTGATCCGGGGCAGGTCGCGAACGTACGCGGGAACTCCTCGCAGAACGGGGCCGCCATCATCCAGTGGCCCCTGTCCCGTGCGGCCAACGAGCGCTGGAGGCCCGAGAGCACGGGCGGCGGGTACTACCGTTTCCGGTCCGTCAGCAGCGGCAAGTGCATCAACGTCAGGGGCGGCGGCAGCGCCGACGGCACGGCGGTCATCCAGTACACCTGCGGCACCGCGGCCAACGAGCAGTGGCGGATGGTTCCCAAGGGCAAGGGGTACCAGCTCGTGGCGCGGTCCAGCGGCAAGTGTCTGAACGTCAGGGGCGGGGTCGGCCGGGGCAACCCGCTCATCCAGTACCGGTGCACGGCCGCCGGTGCCGCCAATGACGTATGGCTGCTCTCGTGGGAGACCCGCCTCTGACCCGACCTGATCGGGTCGACCTGACCTGGTCGACCTGATCGGGCCGGCTCACTCCGGCCGGTCGGAGTGAGCCGGCCCACCGGCCCCGAGCGGGGGCGTCCTCCTGTGGACGCCCCCGCTCACGCGTTCCCCGGCCCGGCCGGCCCCGCCGTCCCGGCTCTCGCCCGCTCCCGGCCCCGGCAGGCTCAGCTCTCGGCCCCGGCCGCTCCGTCCCGTACCCCGGACCGGTGGACCACCCCCGAGGCGCCCCCGCTGTCCGAGGCGCGTCGTAGGCTGGAGGACTCCCGGCCCGTCTGACGTGTCGGGTGCTCCGCGTTGCCCACCGCCTGGATGGAACCCCCTTCATGAGCCTGCACGGTCTGCTGGACGCCGTAGTACGTGACCCGGCGCTCGCCGAAGCGGTGAAGGCCGCCACCGCCGGTCACCGTACGCATGTCGACCTGGTCGGACCGCCCGCCGCGCGGCCCTTCGCGGTGGCCGCGCTGGCGCGCGAGGCGGGGCGGCCCGTGCTGGCCGTGACCGCCACCGGGCGGGAGGCCGAGGACCTGGCGGCGGCCCTGCGTTCGCTGCTGGACCCGGACACCGTCGTCGAGTACCCCTCCTGGGAGACGCTGCCGCACGAGCGGCTCTCGCCCCGCTCCGACACCGTGGGCCGCCGTCTCGCCGTGCTGCGCCGCCTCGCGCACCCGTCGGCGGACGATCCGACGGCCGGCCCGGTCAGCGTGGTCGTCGCGCCCGTACGGTCGGTGCTCCAGCCGCAGGTCAAGGGGCTCGGCGACCTGGAGCCCGTGGCCCTGCGCTCCGGGCAGAGCGCCGATCTGAACGAGGTGACGGAAGCGCTGGCGGCAGCCGCGTACGCCCGCGTCGAGCTGGTCGAGAAGCGCGGCGAGTTCGCGGTGCGCGGCGGCATCCTGGATGTCTTCCCGCCCACCGAGGAGCACCCCCTGCGGGTGGAGTTCTGGGGCGACGACGTCGAGGAGATCCGGTATTTCAAGGTCGCCGACCAGCGGTCCCTGGAAGTCGCCGAGCACGGACTGTGGGCGCCGCCCTGCCGTGAGCTGCTGCTCACACCGGAGGTGCGGGAGCGGGCCGCCGCGCTTGCCGAGGCCCACCCCGAGCTGGGCGAACTGCTCGGCAGGATCGCCGAGGGGATCGCGGTCGAGGGCATGGAGTCCCTGGCTCCTGTCCTCGTCGACGACATGGAGCTGCTGCTCGACGTCCTGCCCGCCGGCTCGATGGCCCTGGTCTGCGACCCGGAGCGGGTCAGGACGCGGGCGGCGGACCTGGTGGCGACCAGCCAGGAGTTCCTCCAGGCGTCCTGGGCCGCCAGCGCGGCCGGCGGCGAGGCCCCGATCGATGTCGGCGCGGCCTCGCTGCGGGGTATCGCGGACGTCCGGGACCGGGCGCGTGAGCTGGGCATGATGTGGTGGTCGGTGTCCCCGTTCGCGGTGGACGAGGACCTCACCGAGGAGTCCATCACGCTCGGGATGCACGCCCCCGAGTCGTACCGCGGGGACACGGCCCGCGCGCTCGCCGACACCAAGGGGTGGCTGGCCGACGGCTGGCGCACCGTGTTCGTCACGGAGGGGCACGGCACGGCGTCCCGTACGGTCGAGGTGCTCGGCGGCGAGGGCATCCCCGCCCGGCTCGACACCCCCGGCGCGAGCGGGCCGGCCGGGATCACGCCGTCGGTGGTCCATGTCGCGTGCGGCTCGATCGACTACGGATTCGTCGCCCCGGGCCTCAAGCTGGCCGTCCTCACCGAGACCGACCTCTCCGGCCAGAAGGCGGCCGGCAAGGACGGCGCCCGGATGCCGGCCAAGCGCCGCAAGACCATCGACCCGCTCACCCTGGAGCCGGGCGACTACATCGTGCACGAGCAGCACGGCGTGGGGCGCTATGTGGAGATGGTGCAGCGTACGGTGCAGGGCGCGACCAGGGAGTATCTGCTCGTCGAGTACGCCCCGGCCAAGCGCGGCCAGCCCGGCGACCGGCTCTACATCCCCACCGACCAGTTGGAACAGGTCACGAAGTACGTCGGCGGCGAGGCCCCGACACTGCACCGCCTGGGCGGCGCGGACTGGACGAAGACGAAGGCCCGCGCCAAGAAGGCCGTCAAGGAGATCGCCGCCGACCTGATCAAGCTGTACTCGGCGCGGATGGCGGCCCCCGGCCATGCCTTCGGCCCCGACACGCCCTGGCAGCGGGAGCTGGAGGACGCCTTCCCGTACGTGGAGACGCCCGACCAGCTCTCGACGATCGCCGAGGTCAAGGAGGACATGGAGAAGACGGTCCCGATGGACCGGCTGATCTGCGGCGACGTCGGGTACGGCAAGACGGAGATCGCGGTACGGGCGGCCTTCAAGGCGGTCCAGGACGGCAAGCAGGTCGCGGTCCTCGTACCGACGACGCTGCTGGTGCAGCAGCACTTCGGGACGTTCTCCGAGCGGTACGCGCAGTTCCCGGTGTCCGTGAAGGCGCTGTCCCGATTCCAGACGGACGCGGAGGCGAAGGCGACGCTCCAGGGGCTGCGGGAGGGGGCGGTCGACGTGGTGATCGGTACGCACCGGCTGTTCTCGTCCGAGACGAAGTTCAAGGACCTGGGCCTGGTCATCGTGGACGAGGAGCAGCGCTTCGGCGTCGAGCACAAGGAGCAGCTCAAGAAGCTGCGGGCCAACGTGGATGTCCTCACCATGTCGGCGACGCCGATTCCGCGGACGCTGGAGATGGCGGTCACCGGGATCCGTGAGATGTCGACGATCACCACGCCGCCGGAGGAGCGGCATCCGGTGCTGACGTTCGTCGGGCCGTACGAGGAGAAGCAGATCGGTGCGGCCGTCCGGCGCGAGCTGCTGCGCGAGGGCCAGGTCTTCTACATCCACAACCGGGTGGAGTCGATCGACCGGGCCGCGGCGCGGCTGCGCGAGATCGTCCCCGAGGCACGGATCGCGACGGCGCACGGGCAGATGTCGGAGAGCGTGCTGGAGCAGGTGGTGGTCGACTTCTGGGAGAAGAAGTTCGATGTGCTGGTCTCCACGACGATCGTCGAGTCGGGCATCGACATCTCGAACGCCAATACGCTGATCGTGGAGCGCGGTGACAACTTCGGTCTGTCACAGCTCCATCAGCTCCGTGGCCGGGTGGGGCGGGGGCGGGAGCGGGGGTATTCGTACTTCCTGTACCCGCCGGAGAAGCCGCTGACGGAGACGGCGCACGAGCGGCTCGCGACGATCGCCCAGCACACGGAGATGGGCGCGGGCATGTACGTGGCGATGAAGGACCTGGAGATCCGCGGCGCGGGCAACCTGCTCGGCGGCGAGCAGTCCGGGCATATCGCGGGCGTCGGCTTCGACCTGTACGTACGGATGGTGGGGGAGGCGGTCGCGGACTACCGGGCGTCCGTGGACGGCTCGGTGGAGGAGGAGCCGCCGCTGGAGGTCAAGATCGAGCTTCCGGTCGACGCGCATGTCCCGCATGACTACGCGCCGGGCGAGCGGCTGCGGCTGCAGGCGTACCGGGCGATCGCCTCGGCGAACACGGAGGCGGACATCACGGCGGTCCGCGAGGAACTCACCGACCGCTACGGCAAGCTCCCGGAGCCGGTCGAGAACCTCCTCCTGGTGGCGGGCCTCCGCATGCTCGCCCGCGCCTGCGGCGTGGCCGAGATCGTCCTCCAGGGCCCGAACATCCGCTTCGCCCCGGTGGACCTGCGCGAGTCCCAGCAACTCCGCCTGAAGCGCCTCCACCCCCGCACGGTCATCAAACCGACGGCCCACCAGATCCTGGTCCCCCGCCCGACAACGGGCAAGATCGGCGGCAAACCGGTGGTGGGACGGGAACTGCTGGCGTGGACGGGGGAGTTCCTGACGACGATCCTGGGGTCGTAGGGGCGCTGCGGCGCCGCGCCGGGCGACCGGGTCAGGTGACGCGGCCCACCTTGAGGACGTGCACGGTGACGGTGTCGCCGTCCGGGCGGTAGAGCACTCGCCAGTTTCCGGCGGAGAGGCGCCAGTAACCGGAGTCCCCCAGCGCACGGGCCGACGGCGGAGAGGGGTTGTCGGCGAGAGCCCGCACGGAGGCCGCGCACTCCTTCGCGCCGACCGGCTCGATCGCGCGGAGCCGGCGGAACTCCGCCATGGCTTGGTGCTGCCACACCACGGTGTGGCTCATGAGGCGGCTGCGCGCAGGTCTTCGGCTTCCAGCTCGGCCATGAAGTCGTCGTGGGCCATCGGCGGGCCGCTGGGGGCCGCTTCGCGGGCGGCGGCTTCGGCGATGTCCGCGGCGTCCCTCAGCCGACGCAGCTCCTCCAGCTCCTCTATCGGGATCAGCGCGGCCGCGGGCCTGCCGTACTCGCTGATCACGATGTGCTCATGGCCGTGGCGCACCCGCCCGACAAGCTGACCGAGCTGATTACGGGCTTCCACGAGTGGATACGTCTCCATGCCGGAACTGTACACACCCGCAGGTGTGGCGGGTTCGTACAGACCTGATCGGGTGAACCCCGAGGGGGCGGGGCGTAGGCTGCGTGGGTGGGCGGACTTGGTGGGTGGGTGGCGCGGACGTCG
Organism: Streptomyces sp. GMY02; assembly: GCF_019056675.1. NCBI lineage: Bacteria > Bacillati > Actinomycetota > Actinomycetes > Kitasatosporales > Streptomycetaceae > Streptomyces > Streptomyces sp. GMY02. The sequence continues at coordinate 5,169,611 of NZ_CP077658.1, forward strand.
GTCCGGGGGGCGGGGGTTGCTCTCCTGGGGCTTGTGCTGGGTGGCTGTACGGGGGAGTTGGGGACCGGTCCCGCGGAGCCGTCGGCATCCGTTGGCGGTGGGGCCGGGCCGCTGGGGAATCCCGGGGGGACGGAGCCGGGGCTCGGGGTGATCGGTTCCGAGGCCGACAGGGCGACCGCGCGGCAGCTCATCGGCGCGCTGCGGACCGCCGGGCGCGGGCCCAAGACCGGGTACGAACGGGACAAGTTCGGCTATGCCTGGATGGACACGGCGGACGGCGTCCCCCTCGCGCGGAACGGATGCGACACCAGGAACGACATCCTGGCCAGGGACGGGCAGGACGTCCGACTGCGGTCCGGTTCCGACTGCGTCGTCGTGTCGATGACGCTGCACGATCCGTACACCGGCAAGGACATCGACTGGACGAAGCAGAAGGCGGCGGCCGTCCAGATAGACCACATGGTCCCGTTGTCGTACGCCTGGCAGATGGGCGCGGCCCGCTGGGACAAGGACAAGCGCGAGCAGCTCGCGAACGACCCCCTCAACCTCATCCCGGTCGACGGCCCGTCCAACAGCTCCAAGGGCGACTCCGGCCCCGCCTCCTGGCTCCCCCCGGACCGCGGTGTCCGCTGTTCGTACGCGGTGCGCTTCGCCCAAGTGGCCACCAAGTACGAACTCCCGGTGACGGCCCCGGACAAGAGGACGATGCTGGCCCAGTGCGGCGGCCAGTAGTGGCGGTGTACCACCTCGGAGCAGGCCGCCATGCGGCCGTCCCCGGGGTCGGCGACCGTCAGTTGGTCAGGCTGTCCAGGTCGACTATGTCCTTGTCGGCGGGGACCTCCGCCGGGACCGGCTTGTCGTAGTCCGTGAAGATCAGGGTGCCGGGGTCCTCGCCCGTGGTGACGACCTTCAGGAGGTACGGCTCGCCCTCGGTGGCGACGTAGACCGTGTAGTCGGACGTGCCGTCGGTCTCGGTGAGCGTGATCGCCTGACGGCCGTTCACCGTGGTGAGCGGGCCCTTTCGGGCCACGGTGTCGCCCTCCTCGAAGCCGGACAGCAGTTCGTCGAGGTCGCAGAACCCGACCAGGTCCTTGGCGTCGGGGTCCTTGGTGTCGGTCTTCACCCAACGGTCGGCCAGCATGTCGACCACCGCGTCGGTCTCGCTCTTGGGCGACCCCTTGCCCTGGGCCCGCAGCAGTTCCTCGTCGTACTTCATGTAGACGGTCGCGCCGAGCTTGGACAGCGTCACCGTGCCCTCGTCGTTCAGCGACATGGTGCCCGCGCAGTCGCCCTTCTTGCTGAGGGCCATGTCCGTGACGACATGGTCCCCGGCGTCCTTCGTGTCGGCCTTGAGGGTCAGGGAGGAGGCGGCGCGGACCGCGGCGAAGGACTTGTCGGCGATCTCGGGGCCCGACAGGTCCGCGAACGGCTCGGCTTTCTTGGCGGTGTTCTGGCCGGAGCCGGAGCCGGAGCCGGTACCCGTGCCGGAGTCGGTGTTCGAGCCGCCCGAGCCCTTCGCGTCGGACGGTCCGCACGCCGCGAGGGCCAGGACGGTGGCCGCGCAGACCACGGCGAACGCGCCTCGGCGGAATCGGGGTGCGGTGGTGACAGTCATGAGGTTCTCCGGGAGCTGCTGATACGGCTGAGCGGACTGCGACATGGGTGGGCCTCCGGGACGGGCGTGACGAGGTGAAGCGCGTACGGCGTGTGTACGGCGAGCCGGTAGCCCGGCAGATGTGACCAGGACTTCAGGATGTCCCCGGCGGCCATGGGTCAATGAAAACAGAAGCTGTGAACCGAGTCAACGGCATTCATGCTTGCGGGGTAGGTCTACGCTGTGAACGGCAGTGTCCGTCCACGCCGCTATGCTCGACGCCACAGCAGAGCCCAAGAGCCCCACACAGCCCTACGGTGAGAGGGAGGCAGCCAGGTGCCGGAGAACGCAGCAGAGGTCACGGCCGCGGGAATCGCCCGGCTCGCGGGGGTGGGGCGGGCCGCCGTCAGCAACTGGCGGCGGCGGCACAGCGACTTCCCCCAGCCCGTCGGCGGCACCGAGACCAGCCCCTCCTTCGCCCTGACCGAGGTCGAGCGATGGCTGCGTGACCAGGGGAAACTCGCCGAAGTACCGCTGCGTGAACGGGTCTGGCAGGAACTCTCCGGCGACAGCGCGGGCACCGCCACCGCCCTGGTCCGCGCGGGCTGCGTCCTGCTGCTCGTACGGGACAGGCCGACGCGCTGGCGGTATCTGGCCGCGGCCCCTGACGACCGGCTCGCCGAACTGCTGCCGACTGCCCTCGGCGAGGTGCTCGCCCCCGCTTCGGCGACAGGATGGAGAGCGCTGTTCACAGCCCAAGTGCCCGTGAGGTGCTCTCGTCCGTACCGCTGCTGCGCAATGTCGGTGAACTCGCGGCGGAGCTGGGTGCTCGCGAGGCCTTCGAGTTCCTGCTCGGCCGCCATCTCGACGCCAATCCGCGCCAGTACACGCTCACCCCGCCCGAGGCCGCCGCGCTGATGGCCGCCCTGGCCGATCCGGTCGCGCCCGACGGTGCCCCGGCCAGGAAGGCGACTGTCCTCGACCCCGCCGCCGGTGCCGGTGCCCTCCTGTGCGCCGTACCGGACGCCGGTGTCCTCCACGCCCAGGACGCCGTCCCCGAACTCGCCGCGCTCGCCGGGCTGCGCCTCGCCCTCCACACCGACGCGGAGGTCCGGGCGCGCGCCGGGGACACGCTGCGCGCCGACGCCTTCCCGCGTCTCGCCGTCGACGCCGTGCTCTGCCACCCGCCGTTCAACGAGCGCAATTGGGGCCATGACGAACTGGCCTACGATCCGCGCTGGGAGTACGGCTTCCCGGCCCGTACGGAGTCGGAACTCGCCTGGGTCCAGCATGCGCTGGCCCGGCTGAGGCCCGGCGGCACGGCCGTCCTGCTCATGCCGCCCGCTGCCGCGTCCCGCCGCTCGGGCCGCCGGGTACGCGCCGATCTGCTGCGCCGGGGCGCGCTGCGCGCCGTGGTCGCCCTGCCCGCCGGGGCGGCGCCCCCGTACGGCATCCCGCTCCACCTCTGGGTCCTGCGCAAACCGGTCGCGGGGGAGCGGCCCTCGCCCGAACTGCTGCTGGTCGACACGGCCGAACTCTCGGCGGGGGGCGGCCGGGACAGTGTCGACTGGGCGACCGTCCACAGCACCGTCCTCGACGCCTGGCAGCCCTTCGACCGGCGGGGCACGGCCGAGGAGCGGCCGGGCGTCAGCCGGGCGCTGCCCGTCGTCGAACTTCTCGACGACGATGTGGACCTGGCGCCCGCACGCCATCTCCCGCCCCCGGCCGCCGCGAACGGTACGGCCGAACTCGCCCTTGTACGTGAGCGGCTGGCCGGCACGCTGACGCTGACGGCCGAACTCACCCCGCCCGACGCGCTGTTCACGACGGGCGGCGAAGCGGCCGGGGCCGCGCCCGCCCACCGGCTCACCACCACCGTCGGTGAACTCGCCCGCGCGGGAGCGCTCGTGCTGTACACGGGCGGCTCAGGCGCCACCGCGGAGGCCACGAGCGCCGTGCCCGGCGCGGACGGCACCCCCGTACCCGTACCGGTCCTCACCGAGCACGACCTGCTCACGGGCCGCGCTCCCTCGGGCGTGCTCCCCGACGGGGCGCCCGAGGAGCCCGTACGGATCGAGGAGGGCGACGTCGTGGTGCCCGTCCTCGGCGGCGGCGCGGTCGCACGGGTCATGGACGGCGCCATGGCCGGCGCGGCGCTCGGCCGCAACCTCCAGTTGCTGCGGCCCGATCCGGCCGCACTCGACCCCTGGTTCCTGGCCGGTTTCCTGCGCGGCACCGCCAACACCCGGCAGGCCAGCAGTTATGCCTCCACCGCGACCCGGCTCGACGCCCGCAGGCTCCAGCTCCCCCGGCTCCCGCTCGCCGACCAGCGTCGGTACGGGGAGCGTTTCCGGGCGCTGGCCGCGTTCGAGGACGCGTTGAGGCTGGCGGGACAGCTCGGGGAGCAGCTCGTACAGGGGATGTACGACGGTCTGGCGGACGGCAGCGTCGGGATGTGACGGCAGTGCGGTGACGCGATCAGCTCGGCAACTGATCAGCTCGGCAACGGTTGTGCACAACCCCGACCCGTTGTCCGCGCCGGTGTATACGCTCAGATCAGCACCGCATTCGTATCCGTTTTCGCATGGTGTCCCTGGCCGGATGCCGCCGGACGCGCCGCGGTGTGCGAGCCCAGTCCACCAGGCATCCAGGAGCAAGCAGTCATGTTCGGCCCCGGCTTCGCGCCGACGCCCCCTCGGCGACCGCACATCGCCACGCTCATCACCCTGCGGGTGGTGTTCGTGGGTCTCACGGTGCTGAGCTTCGGATTCCTCGGCTGGGCGGCGATGCTGAGGATCGCGGTCATGCGGCGCCGGGTGGTCGACTGGGTGCTCTGCTGCGTCGCGTTCGGCTGGGAGCTGGGACTTTTCATATACATCGCGACGAGCGGGAACGCGGAGCCGACGAACGGGGACATCGCTCTGCTGGGCGTGCTCGTTCTGTCGGCGATCGCGATCACGGCCTACTTCCTGGTCTTTGACATCGGGCACTACTCCCGGGCCGGCCGAATACCGGCGGTCCCGTACGCGCCACAGTCGGCGCAGGCGACGCCTCCGCCGTACGGGTACGGCTACCAGCCCCCGTACGCCGCTCCCGCCCGGCCCCAGCCCCCGGTCCAGGCCCAGGTGCCCGTACAGCCCTCGCCCACGCCGCCGCGCACCGCGCCCCGTATCGATCAGGTCCGTGCCGAGCTGGACGAGCTGAGCGACATCCTGCGCCAGAGCCAGGGCGGCCGGGAAGGCCGGGACGGCCGGTGAACGGACGGGTCATCGCCGGCCGTTACGAGCTGTCGACCCTGATCGGGCAGGGCGGCATGGGCCAGGTCTGGACCGCGTACGACCAGCGGCTCGACCGCCGGGTCGCGGTGAAGCTGCTCCGTCCCGACCGGATGGCCGCCGCCACCGCCGCCGACGAGATGCGCCGGCGCTTCGTCCGGGAGTGCCGGGTCACCGCGCGGGTCGACCATCCCGGTCTGGTCACGGTCCATGACGCGGGCAGCGACGACGACGATCTCTACCTCGTCATGCAGTACGTCGAGGGCGCCGACCTCGCCGACCATCTCGCGGAGCACGACCCGTACCCCTGGCCGTGGGCGGTCTCGGTCGCCGCGCAGCTCTGCGCCGTTCTGGCCGCCGTGCACGCCGTTCCGATCGTCCACCGCGACCTCAAGCCGCGGAACGTCATGGTCAGACCGGACGGTACGGTCATCGTCCTCGACCTGGGCGTCGCCTCCGTCATCGACTCCGACACCACCCGTCTCACCCACACCGGATCGCCCATCGGCAGCCCCGCCTACATGGCCCCCGAGCAGGCCATGGGCGGCGCGGTCGGCCCGTACACCGATCTGTACGCGCTCGGGGTGCTTCTGCACGAACTGCTCAGCGGGGGCGTCCCGTTCGCGGGCACCACCGTTCTCGGGGTGCTGCACCGGCATCTGTACGAGGCGCCCGTGCCGGTCCGCAGGATCAGGCCCGAGATTCCCGAGGCGCTGGAGCTGATCGTGCTGCGGCTGCTCGCCAAGGACCCGCAGCACCGCCCCTCCGGAGCGCAGGAGGTGTACGAACAGCTCACCCCGCTGCTGCCGTTGCGCGGCGGCCGTGCGGCGGGACCGCTCGACCCGACGCGCCCCTTTCTGCGCCCGCACGCCCCCTGGCCCGACCGGGCCACCACCCCGCCGACCGCGCCCGCGCCGCAGCAGCAGCCCGTACCGGCGGGGCGGCCGGATGTCGCCGCCGCCGTCGACGAGGTGAAACGGCTGCTCGGCGAGGGCAGCATCACCCGGGCCGTGGACATCCTCGGCGGCATCCTCCCGGCCGCCGCGGTGGAGCACGGCGAGCACTCCCCGGTCGTCCGCATCCTCCGCAAGCAGTACGCCTCGACGCTGATGGACGACGGGCAGTACCGCCGCGCGCTGCCCGAGCTGCGCAGGCTCGCCGAGGACCGGACGGCGGAGGCGGGGCCGGGCGATCCGCAGGCGCTCCAGTTCCGCTACGACGCCGCGCAGTGCCTGGAGCAGCTCGGCGAGGCGTCCGCCGCGCTGGCCGAGTACCGCGCGGTCCTGCCGTACTACGAGAACGGGCAGCCGGGTGTCGTCAGCGACCCGGCCCGTGCCTTCGACATCCGGCACCGGGTGGCCCATCTGCTCCTGGCGGTGGGCGATCACGCGGCGGCCCAGCAGCAGTTGCAGAGCCTGCTCTGGGACTCGGAGCGCGCCTACGGGGCGTACCACGCGCTCCCGGTCGAACTGCGCCGGACCCTGGAGCGCCAGCAGCGGTTCAGGGCCTGAGCGCGCCGCGACGGCGAAGGGGCCCGAGCGCGTTCAACGCCCGGGCCCCGCAACCGCTTTGACCGTGTGCCTGCTATCAGCGGCCCTGGAGCGACTTGACGTTGTTCCCGAAGGTCCAGTTCTTCGAGCCGTCCCAGTTGGCCGACCAGGTCATCAGGCCCTTCAGGCCGCCGTTGTAGTTGTTCCAGGCCTGCGCGACCAGGTTCGGCGCCATGTAGCCGCCCCCGGCGCCCGGCTGCGCCGGAAGTCCCGGGACCTGCTTGTCGTACGGGACCCGGATCGTGGTGCCCTGGATGACGAGTCCCCGGTTCAGGCAGTCGGTCTGCGCGGTGAACCCCGCGACGGTACCGGCGGAGTACGAGTCGCCCGAGCACCCGTACATGCTGCCGTTGTAGTACTGCATGTTCAGCCACCACAGCCGGCCGTTGTCCGCGTACTTCTTCACGATGGGCAGGTACGCGCCCCAGATCGAGCCGTACGCCACGCTGCCCCCGGTGACGTACGCCGTCTCGGGCGCCATCGTCAGGCCGAAGTTCGAGGGCATCCGGGCGAGCACACCGTCGATGATGCGGATGAGGTTGGCCTGCGAGGTGGAGAGCGTGTTGATGTTGCCGCTGCCGACGAGGCCGGTCTCGATGTCGATGTCGATCCCGTCGAAGTTGTAGGTCTTCAGGATCGGCACGACCGTTGCCACGAACCGGTCGGCGACGGCGCTGGAACTGAGGTCGATACCGGCCGTGGCGCCGCCGATCGAGAGGAGCGTGGTGAGGCCGGAGGCCTTGGCCTGGCACATCTCGGCCGGGGTCGCGACCTTGACCGTCGCGTCCATCCCGTCCTCCCAGAGGACGGTGCCGTCCGAGCGGATGACCGGGAAGGCCGCGTTGATCACGTTGTAGCCGTGCTCACGGATACGGCTGTCGGTGATCGGGATCCAGCCGAGCGGCGGGTGGACGCCATTGGCCGCGCCGTCCCAGTTCTCCCAGTACCCCTGGAGCACCTTGCCGGTGGGCTTCGACTTGACCGCGCAGGTCACGTCCTGCGCCGCGGCCTCGGCCCGGGGCGCGGCCGGCGCGGCGGCGACCAGGCCCTGCATGACGAAGGCCAGGGCGAGGCCGGCCCCCAGCAGACGTACCGTCCGAGCGATCACACCGTGCTCCCTTCTCGCCACGGCCGGCCGCCACCACCCTGGGGTCGGTGGAGGTGTCCATGACAATCAACACTGGCTGAGTGGGCGGAAATCACCGCTCAACGTAAGTTGGTCCAGACCTTTCGTCAATAGGTCTGGACCAACGAGGGTTCACGCGCGTGCAGGGGCGTGCGCGGGCGCCAGGCGCCCAGGTGTCAGCGCTCCGGTGTCAGCTCCGGTGTTGTCGGTGCTCCGGCGAGTGCTCCGGTGTCAGTGCTCGATGCCGGTGCTCCGGTGTCAGCGCTCCGGTGCCGGTGCTCCGGTGTCAGGCGCGCGCCCGCAGGAACGCCGACGTGGAGACCCGGCCCAGCAGCTCCAGCCGGGAGGTGCCGCTCGCCAGGTGCTTCTCCGCGGCCTCCTGCACGCCGGGCCAGCTCCGGTCGCCGAAGTCGTCGAGGACGACGATCCCGCCCGGGGCGACGATCTCCTCGACCCATTCGAGGTCGCTGGCGACACCCTCCGCGGAGTGGTCACCGTCGACGATGATCACGCCGTACTTCCGGTCGGAGACCGCGGCGCGCACCTTGGGGTCGCCGGAGAAGCCCTGCTGGACGCGCGCCTCGATGCCCGCGCGCCCGCCGAGCGCCAGATTCGCGCGGACGACGTCCTCCCGTACCGGCGTACCGGTCGGCTCGGCGCCCATCCCCGCACCCGGCTGGAGCTGGCTGCCCACCAGAGGGTCGACGATCGTCAGCTCCGCCTCCACACCGGCGCGGTGCAGCATCCGCATCAGCGTGGCCGCGAAGAGGCCGTGCAGGGTGCCGATCTCAAGGACGTTCTCGTTCGGCGGCTTGAGCAGCGGGACGGTCGACAGCTTGCCCAGAATGTTGGACGTGGAGCCGGCCAGCCGCCCCACGGCCAGGGACTCCAGGGCGATCACATTGCGGAAGGCGATGGTCACATTCCGTCGTGCGAGTCCGCCGTCCTCCCCCGAGACGGCGGCGATCTCACGGACAAGACCGTTGATCTCCGCGGGGCTCGGCACGCGGTGGCCGCTGCGCCCCGTCCGGTCGAACAGCAGGCCGACCGCGTACTGCTGGTTGCGCAGCTCCGTCTGCTGCTCGCGCAATTCCTTCGCCTCACGCCGAAGGGTTTCCAGATCGGTGCGCAGGCCGGACGCGGAACGTTGGATGCGCTTGTCCACCAGGGCTGCGGCGGGGCGGAGTATCCGCCTCGTGAGCCGGTTGCTCAGTAGGGATGACATGCGCGGAATGTACGCCCGCGCCACCCTCTCCAGGCCATCTGCGGATGGTGAACAGATGAAGTCTTGATGAGAGGCGAGTGGATAAAATGTGGAGGTGTGGTCGCTGAGTCGCGCGAAAGTGGCTGTGCCACACTCCTGAGGTGACGGTCCGGGTCCAGCTCTTCAGATTCGCCCTGGTGGGCGTGGTGAACACCGGTACGTACTACGTGTGCTACCTGACCATGCTGATCCGGCTCCCCTATGTCGTCGCGCATATTCTCGCGTTTCTTCTGAGCATGGTCGGCTCATTCTTCCTGAACAGCCGATTCACCTACCGGACCCGGCCGACCTGGCGGAAGTTCCTGCTGTTCCCGCTGACCAACGCGGCGAATTTCGTGATCAGCACGAGCGGGGTCTATCTGCTGGTGGATGTCCTGCACCAGAACAGCCGTTACGCGCCCCTGTTCGCGGCCGCGGCCGCCGTCCCGGTCACCTTTGTGGTCTCTCGTACGATCATGCTCCGCCCGGAGCGGTCGGTGTGACCGGCCGCTGAAACGCGGCGGTCCGGGTGCGCGCCGCGGAAGCGCGTACCCGGACCGCGGTCGGACCGTTCGGACGGGGATGAGGCGGGGATGAGGCGGGGCTCAGGCGTGGAGCTGGTGGGGCTCAGGCCCGGGCGGGGATCACGTCAGGACTTGTGTCCGTACCCGGTCCGCCTGCTTTTTCATCGTCCGCTTCAGCCGCGGCCCGAATGGCTTCTCCACCAGCTTGTGGATCAGCCATGCCAGCGTCAGCATCGACAGGATCGTCGCGATGAAGGTCAGCCTCGGCTCCAGGCCGAAGTGCCGGTGCAGAATGCTGATCGCGAACCAGCCGAGATGCTCATGGACCAGATAGAAGGGGTACGTGAGCGCGCCCGCGAAGGTCAGCCAGCGCCAGTTCGCCCAGCGCAGCCAGCCCAGGGCCACGGCCGCGACCGCCGCGAACGCGAAGGTCACGATGAGCAGGATCACGTACGGCGAGCGCTCCTGGAAGGCGGAGGTCGCGTTCGGGCTCCACAGTGCGGTCGTCGAGTAGCGCTGGCCGAGCAGCCAGCTCGTGGCGACGATGCCCCAGAGCAGCAGATCGCTCCCGTAACGGTGGATCAGATAGAGCGCCAGCCCGCCGATGAAGAACGGCGCGTGGTCGCGCATCACGAGCTCGTCGGTGAGCGGGTTGTCGGCGACCCGGGCGAACACCCCCGCCACCGTCCACAGGCAGCAGAAGATCACGACCCGGCGGTAGGTGACGCCCTTCCACACCACGAAGAGCGCGAAGAGCAGATAGAAGCGCGCCTCGACCCACAGGGTCCAGCACACTCCGAGCACCCGGTCCACGCCCATGGGCTGCTGAAGCATGGTCAGGTTCACCAGCACCTCGTTGAGGCGCAGCGGTTCGATGACCGAGGGCAGGGCGACACACGCGGCGGTGGTGAGGACGATGGCCGCCCAGTACGCCGGGTAGAGACGGGAGACCCGGGAGCGGAAGAAGTCCCCGAGCGACCGTCCCCAACTGCTCATACAGATGACGAAGCCGCTGATGACGAAGAAGAGCTGGACGCCCAGGGCGCCGTAGGTGGCGACCGCCGACAGATCGGGGAACAGCTCCTTCGGCGACTGGCCCCAGGCATGGGCGGTCTGGCCCTTCCCCGCGTAGTGGAAGACGCAGACCATGAGGGCCGCCAGGATGCGCAGCCCGTCCAGGGCCCGCATCCGGTCCTGCTTCGGCGCGGAGTCCTTCGGGGGCGCGGGGCGGCTCTCCGGCTCGGATACCGGTTCCGGATCCGGAACCCGAGCCAGTGTCGCTTGAGACATTCCGTATGTTCCGTTCGTTCACACTGCGGCGGCGGGGTGGGCAGGAGCTGCTGCCTGCCGAGGACGGTGCGGGCGTTCGCCGTGCGCGTGGCCGCCCCGGGGCCGTCGGTACCGGTAGTGGGTCGGTACGTCCGGTCCATCGCTCGGGGCGGGGCTCAGAAGGCCTGGTGAGTGGCGGCGCGGCAGCCCTCAGCGGAGCGACCCTAGGCGGCGACCGGTGAACGGTGCGACATCCACCGGGTGAACAGAATGATCGAACAGATGACTGTTCAGTGAACTTCCGGTGCCGGGGTTGGACTGTGCTCCGGGCGGTGCGCCGGGATCGGCTCCGGGGTGTGCGTGGGAGCGCGCGTACCCCAATCTCGCCGTTAATCGTTGGTCGAACCAGTGGCCCAGGCCACGCCGACTGCCTACCATCGATCACTGCAAGGCCTTGTGCATCGACGCACAATCACCGGGAGGCCCCCTTTGCACCGCCGCCGTCGCACCGCGCTCTCCGTCTCCGTCGCGCTTCTCGCCGCGGCCCCCCTGCTCACCGCCTGCGGCAATGACGCGCATCCCGGAGCCGCGGCGGTCGTCGGGGGCGAGCGGATCGAGGTCTCCGCGATCCAGGCCCAGGTACGGGAGGTCCGGGACGCGCAGGAGTCCACGCCGGACGGCGCGCAGCTCGTCAAGAGCACCGGGCAGCTCAGCCAGGCCAAGCTCAACAGCATGATCTTCGACCGGGTTCTCCAGGAGGCCGCGGACGAGGCCGGGGTGAGGATCACCCGCAAGGAGATCCAGACCACCCGGGAGCAGGCCGCCGCGCAGTCGGGCGGCGAGAAGCAGTTCGCCGCGATGCTGCTCCAGCAGGGCGCGCTCTCCGCCGGGCAGATCGACTCGGCGATCCGCCGTGAGGTCCTGCTGAACAAGCTGGCGCAGGCGCTCGGCGCGAACACCATGACCCCGGAGGGGCAGCAGGTGGTGCTCGCCGATCTGACCAAGACCTCGGAGAAGCTCGGTATCGACGTCAATCCGCGGTACGGGAGCTGGGACTACAAGCAGGTCCGGCTCGGCGAGGCGAAGCTGCCCTGGATCACGCAGGTCACCCAGCAGGCACCGGAGCAGGAGCCGTCGGACGCCTGAGCCCTGAGCCCTGAGCCGGGTGGGCCGTCGGCGCCCTGACTTTCGGGCGCGGCCGTCCGGCTTTGAGGCGTTGGTCGGCCGGCTTTCGGGCGCGGGCCGCTCGGTTTGCTGGCGCGGGCCGCCCGGTTTGCCGACGTGGGCCGTATGGCTCGTCCCGGCTCTCTGGGCCCGGTACGGCCAGGGGCGCCCGGTGCGGGCCGTCCGGCTCACGGGAGCTGTCCGGCCGTCGGTCACGGGGCCGGTCCGGCCGGAGGTAGGTTCGAGTGGTGACTGACGAAGTTCCCGCCGCCCCCGGCCGTATCGTCCTGCTGACCGCCAGCCACCGGGTCGCGCCCGGGCTGCTGTCCTGGCCGGCCTGGCAGACGCTGCGTGCCGCCGACCGCGTGCTGTGCTCCGACCGCGATCATCCGCAGCTCCCGTATCTGCGCGAGGCCGGCGTCACCGTCGAGCACCCCGCCTCCGTCGGTGCCCAGGACCTGGTCGACGCCTGCGCCGGTGGCCGTACGGTTGTGGTCATCCCGTCCAGCGGCGGTGACGGCGGCGGCGCGGGCGACGGCACCCTGACCGACGGTCTCGCGCGGCTGGCCGGGTCCGGCCGCGTGCAGATGCCCGACCTGGAGCTGCTCCCCGGCTCGTACGACCTGCCGGGCGCCCGGCTCCTCGATCTCGTCCATGTCATGGACCGGATCCGCCGCGAATGCCCGTGGTCGTCGACCCGGACCCACAAGGAGCTGGCCAAGTACGGCATCGAGGAGGCGTACGAACTCGTCGAGGCGATCGAGGACGGCGACGCCGACGAACTCCGCGAGGAGCTGGGCGATGTACTCCTCCAGGTCGTCTTCCACGCCCGCATCGCGCAGGACGGGCTCGACGAGGGGAGCGAGCCGTTCTCCATCGACGATGTCGCCGCCACGATCGTGGAGAAGCTGATCCACCGTCACCCCCATGTCTTCGGCGACGAAACGGCGGAGACCCCGGAGGAGGTCAAGGCGCACTGGCTCCGTACCAAAGCGGTCGAGAAGCAACGTGATTCGATCACCGACGGCGTCCCCCTCACCCAGCCCGGCCTCGCCCTCGCCTCCAAGCTCGCGGGCCGCGTCCGTACGGCGGGCCTGAACGTCCCGCTCCCGACGGGCGACAGCATCGGCTACGACCTGCTCGCCCTGGCCGCACAAGCCGAAAAGGCCGGTACGGACCCGGAGACGGCCCTGCGCGCGGCGGCTCGTACATACAGGGACGCGATCCGCGCGGCGGAAGAGGCGGAGAAGGGCTTCACCGCTGAAGAGAGCCGCGCCACTGAGTAACGTTGCGGCAGCGGCGAGTTGACGCCGGGCGGGTTGCGGGACGCGGGGGACGAGCGATGGGTACGGGCGGGGACGGCGGGCCGGAGCCGGACGCGGAATCGGGCGAACTCGAAATGGCTATCAGCAATCTCGAAGCGGCCGCCGGCGGGTTCGGCATCGAACGGGAGCGGGAGCAGCGGCGCAAGTCCACCAGTAACACGGTCTCCGGCGGCACGGTTCACGGGGGTGTCGTGCAGACCGGATCCGTCGGGTCGGTCTATCTCGGCGTGGGAACCCAAGGAACCAGCCTGCCCACGCTGGACGACTGGCCCCGGATGTACGACCTGCTGCCGCTCGACCTCGGCGTACGGACCTCCCGTACCTTCCGCGAGGAAATCGACCTGACGCCGTACGCGGAGCGGGACGGCGACGCGCGGCTCCACGGCCTGGTCCGGGACTGTGCCGCCCGGGGCGGGCTGGTGCTGGTGACCGGCGAGCGGCTGTCCGGCAAGACCAGAACCGCGTACCGGGCGCTGCTCAACAGCCTGGGCCGGCGTGCGAGGGTCTTCGCTCCCGGCCCCGGTACGGACCTCCAGGGCCTGCCGGCGCTGCTGCGCGGCCGGGGAAGCGGACCGTACGCGGTGTGGCTGGACGATCTGGAGGGCCATCTCGGCGAGCACGGGCTGACGCCCGGCCTGCTCACCCAGCTCATCCGGCAGCGGATGCTCGTGGTGGCCACGATGAGCGACCACGAGTACGAGAAGCACCGCTTCGGCACCTCCGCGAGCGCCCGGGTGCTGGCGAGAGCGGAGCCGGCCGAGCTGGCCTCGCGATGGAGCGACGAGGAACTGTCGCGGCTCGAAGAGCTGTCGTCGCGCGACCTCCGGTTGTCCGGCGCGATCGAATGGCGCGGCGACAGCGGTGTCACCGAATACCTCGCCATCGGTCCCGACCTCTGGGCGGAGTGGCGGCACGCCCGCCGCCCGAGCGCCCACCCGCGCGGCCATCTGCTGGTCCGGGCCGCGATCGACCTCGCGCGGTACGGGATCAGGGAGCCGGTGCCGCAGGAACTGCTCCGGTCCGTCCACGAGCTGTACGGCGCCGGGGGCGCGGGCGTGAGCCTGGAGCCGTTCGAGGAGGCCCTCGCCTGGGCCACCGAGATCCGGAACGGTGTCAGCGGGCTGCTGGTGGCGGGTCCGGAGGCGGGCACCTGGCGGGCGTACGGCTCGCTGGTCGCCGACGCGGTCCGGTCCCCGGACGCGGTGCGGCTTCCGTACCGCGCCTGGATGTACGTCCTCTCGGCGCTGCGGTCCCGCGCACCCGGCGCGGACGCGGTGCTGGCAGCGGCCCGGACCGCCCTGCTGCCGGACGCGGAGGCGGGTGACGCCAAGGCCATGTACTGGCTCGCCTCGGTCTGCCACGAGCAGGACAGGGCGGAGGCCGCGCGCTGGTACGCCGCGGCGGCGGACGCGGATCCGCAGTACGCCTATGAAGCGGGGAAGTACCTGGCCGAACGCGGTGACGTCTTCGAGGCCATGCCGTACCTCCGGACCGCCGCCGAGGCCGACAGCCGGCTCGCCGCCGCCCTTCTCGGCAGGCTCATGCGCGATCAGGCCGAGCACTGGCTGCGGGTGGCGGCCGAGGACGGCGACGAAGAGTCGGCGCAAGAGCTGAGCGACCTTGTCAGCAGGCCCCGCAGGGCGGAGTGGGCCGTGGTTTATCAGGCAGCGCAAGATCTGGCGCGCGACCTCTAGAGGCACGTCAACGCGCGCCCGGCCCGCCCGGCCCGCCCAAGGCCGGCCTCCTCCGCCCGGCCGGTTACCGTCGACCGGTGACACCGACGCCCCCCGCTCCCACCCCCACCGCCCCCGAACTCTTCACCTGGGAGTTCGCCAGCGACCCCTACCCCGCGTACGCCTGGCTCCGTGAGTGGGCTCCCGTCCATCGCGCCCGGCTTCCCAGCGGTGTCGAGGCGTGGCTCGTGACGCGGTACGGGGATGCCAAGGCCGCCCTCGCCGACGCGCGGCTGTCCAAGAACCCCGTGCACCATGCCGAGTCGGCGCACGCCAAGGGCAAGACCGGGATCCCGGGGGAGCGGGACGCCGCGCTCATGACGCATCTGCTGAACATCGATCCGCCCGACCACACCCGGCTGCGGCGCCTCGTGTCAAAGGCGTTCACACCACGGCGGGTCGCCGAGTTCGCCCCGCGGGTGCGGGAGTTGACCGACCGGCTCATCGACGGATTCGCCGCGGAGGGCGAGGCGGATCTGATCCATGACTTCGCCTTTCCCCTCCCCATTTACGCGATCTGCGATCTGCTCGGAGTGCCGGCCGAGGACCAGGACGACTTCCGCGACTGGGCCGGAATGATGCTGCGCCATACAAAAGGGGGGAACGGCGCCGGGCCGCGCGGCGGAGTGGCGCGGGCCGTCAAGAAGATACGGGGATATCTGGCCGAACTCATCCATCGCAAAAGGGAGAATCCCGGTGACGATCTGATCTCCGGTCTTATCCGGGCAAGTGACCACGGCGAGCATCTCACCGAGAACGAGGCCGCGGCGATGGCCTTCATCATTCTGTTCGCCGGTTTCGAGACGACCGTGAACCTGATCGGCAATGGCGTCTATTCGCTGATGCGCCATCCCGAGGAGCGCGCCCGGTTCCAGCGGTCGATCGACGCCGGCGAGACGGAACTGCTCGCGAGCGGGGTCGAGGAACTGCTCCGCTACGACGGGCCGGTGGAGCTGGCGACCTGGCGCTATGCCACCGAGCCGCTGACGCTGGGCGGGCAGCCGGTCGCGGCGGGCGATCCCGTACTCGTCGTACTCGCCGCGGCGAACCGCGACCCCGAGCGGTTCGCCGGACCCGACACTCTCGATCTTGCCCGGCGTGACAATCAGCACCTTGGCTACGGGCACGGAATCCATTACTGCCTCGGCGCGCCGCTTGCCCGCCTCGAAGGTCAGACCGCTCTCGCGACACTGCTGACCCGCCTTCCCGATGTGCGGCTTGCCGTGGATCCGGTGGATTTGCGCTGGCGCGGCGGGCTCATCATGCGGGGATTGCGCACACTTCCGGTGCAGTTCACGCCATTGTCCGGCTGATGGACGGCTGCCGGTTTCGCCGCCGTACCGCGTCTCGTCAAGCCCGAATAACTGACGGGTCGTCAAGACTGTGACTTTCACGTGATCTCCGCTGCATCGACTTGTGACAGGCGTTCGAGTACCGCTACGTTCACCGACGACTCAGCAGCACCATCGCCGTAGTCGAAACGACAGTCACACGGAAGGCAATCGCATGCGCTCCGGGAACGGCCGACACCGCAGACCACGCCAGGCTCCCGCTCTGATCGTCGCCGCGGGGGTGACCGGTTCGGCCATCGCCATCCCGCTGTTCGCCGCCTCCGGTGCCAGCGCCGCCGACGGTTCCACCTGGGACCGGGTCGCCGAGTGCGAGAGCGGCGGCATGTGGAGCGCGGACCTGGGCAACGGCCACTACGGCGGCCTCCAGTTCACCCAGGAGACCTGGGACGCCTTCGGCGGCGGGGAGTACGCGGCCCGGCCCGACCTCGCCAGCCGTTCCCAGCAGATAGCGATAGCCGAGAAGGTGCTCTCGGCGGAGGGCGTGAAGGCCTGGTCGAGCTGCGCCCCGGTCTCCGGTCTGGTGGACGCCCTGCTTCCGGACATCGACCTCGGCGGCGACTCGGACCGCGTCAAGGCCCCGAAGGGCAAGGCGAGCACCGGTCCGTCGGACGGCCCCTCGGCCACTCCTGGCGGCACGTCCTCCCCGTCCGCCGGCGCGAGCGCGCGGCCGGGCGAGTCGGTCCCCTCCGGTTCGGCCGTCGCCCCCACGCCCGGAGCCTCCGCTTCCGCCGAGGGCACGGACGGTACGGAGGGTACGCCCGGCGCCGACGGCATCGAGAGCGCCCTTCCCGGCGGCCTCGGCGGCACGGCGGTCGGCGGCAGCGACTCGGCCACCGGCAAGCACCGCGGCCCGGCGGCCCAGGAGGACGCCGTACCGGACACCTCGGGCGAAGGCTATGAATACGGTCGTCATGCCTCACGGGGTGACGGACTGTCACGGAGTACGGATGTCCTGCCGGACGCCTCGGACGCCTCCGGCGCCGCGGACGCCGACCGGCCCGCCGAGCGCAACTGGCTCATCGCTGACGGTCTGAAGGTGCCCGGCGGGTGGCTGTGAGGTGAACGGGGGTGGGCGTCGCCCGCCCCCGGCCCGCCCCGGGCGGGCCATTAGCTCGACCCGCGCTCGTCCGCCGCTCGTCCCCGGCTCGACCGGCGGCCCGTATGCCCTGGTCAGGGTCCTGATCCGGATGTGAAACAGAAGCCGTTCGCCGGGGAGCCGGCCCGGCTGTCGGCGGGGCGGTTCGCCGCTCTATGTCCTCTTCTGCGCAAGTGAGACAAGCGTCTCTTTGCGGCAACTGAGGACTTTTGACCTGTGCGTTGCGCCGACTTAGGTCCTCACCAGCCGAAACGCCTAAACCTGGAAGGTCGTTAAGGGGATTTTTGTCCCCGATGTACTTCTTTGATGAACCGATGGGCCTGTGATTACGGTCTGAACCGCTCGCACCGCGGGCCCCGTCGACCGTCACGCCGAATCCTGCCGGCGGCCGAAGGGAAGTAGTTCGCGTCAAGCGCCGGAGGCAGGAGCGGGGGAACCACGGTTTGTGCCGGGCCCGGCCGTCGAGAGACGGCCGGCGACCGGCTCGGGGTGAAGCCGGGTGCGCCGGGTGCTGTCCGTGGGACAGGACCCGTCACACCCGGCCGGGCAGCTCACAGCCCGAACCCGACAGCTCACCTCGTAGGCGTCGGTGAGGAGAGTTCCATGCTGCGTGCCAGTCGTGTCAGCCATGTCAGCGATGTCAGCGAAGCCGGCCGGTCCGGCCGTTCCGGCAAGGGCAAGCACCGTCGTCCCGCCCGCTCCACGACCGCCCGTTACGCCGCGCTCGCCGGGATCACCGGTGCCGCCGTGGCGGTCCCGCTGATCGGCGCCACCTCCGCCTCCGCCGCGACCGCGTCCGAGTGGGACCGGGTCGCGCAGTGCGAGTCCGGCGGCAACTGGTCCATCAACACCGGCAACGGCTACTACGGGGGACTCCAGTTCAGCAGCTCCACCTGGGCCGCCTACGGAGGTACGGCGTACGCGGCCAGGGCCGATCTCGCCTCCAAGTCCCAGCAGATCGCCGTCGCCGAGAAGGTCCTCGCGGGCCAGGGCAAGGGCGCGTGGCCCACCTGCGGGGTGAACCTCTCGGGCGCGGCGTACGACGGCGGCTCGGCCGGCTCGGGTTCGGGCTCCGGATCCGGCTCGGCTTCCGGGTCCGGCTCGGGCTCCGGTTCCAGCTCCCGTTCCGGTTCCGGTACGGGCGATCAGGCCGCCCAGCAGCGGACGCAGCCCCGGCAGGAGTCCGCAGGCAGCGGAGCCCGTAGCGGAGCGCAGCCCGCCTCGCGCGGCGAGAGCCGGGCCGCCACCGGCACCGGCACGATCAAGAAGGGCGACGGCGAGTACAAGGTCAAGTCCGGCGACACCCTGTCCAGGATCGCCACGGTCCACCATGTCAAGGGCGGCTGGAAGAAGCTGTTCGACCTCAACAAGGACATCGTCCGCGACGCCGACCTGATCTACCCGGGACAGCAGCTCCACCTCCGCTGACCGCCGGCCCGGCGCGGAACGGACCGGCCCGGCGCGGCGGTATCGCCGTACCGGTCCGTTCCGCCCGGCCCTCATCGGCCACCCGACCGCCCCGGCCCGGCGCGTGATCCCCCGTACGCGCGCCGGGCCGGGGCCTGTCCAGGAGCGCTCGGGTACTCATTCCGTCCCAGCGGGCGGGCGCCGACGGGCCCGTACCCCGGGGACGGTTAGGCTCTTGCCGCAAGGCCAATGAGGCCCTGCACTCCACGCGTCACATCCCAGAAGGAGATGCTCGTGCCGTCCATCGACGTCGTCGTAGCCCGGGAAATCCTGGACTCCCGAGGCAACCCCACGGTCGAGGTCGAGGTCGGCCTCGACGACGGCAGCACCGGCCGTGCTGCCGTCCCCTCCGGTGCCTCCACCGGTGCGTTCGAGGCCGTGGAACTCCGTGACGGAGACCCCAAGCGCTACCTGGGCAAGGGGGTCGAGAAGGCCGTCCTCGCGGTCATCGAGCAGCTCGGCCCGGAGCTGGTGGGCTACGACGCCACCGAGCAGCGCCTGATCGACCAGGCCATGATCGATCTCGACGCCACCGAGAACAAGGGCTCGCTGGGCGCCAACGCGATCCTCGGTGTCTCCCTCGCCGTCGCGCACGCCGCCTCCGAGGCCTCCGACCTCCCGCTCTTCCGCTACCTGGGCGGCCCGAACGCGCACCTGCTGCCCGTTCCGATGATGAACATCCTGAACGGCGGCTCGCACGCCGACTCCAACGTGGACATCCAGGAGTTCATGATCGCTCCGATCGGCGCGGAGTCCTTCTCCGAGGCGCTGCGCTGGGGCGCCGAGGTCTACCACACCCTCAAGAAGGTCCTGAAGCAGAAGGGCCTCTCCACCGGCCTGGGCGACGAGGGCGGCTTCGCGCCGAACCTGGAGTCCAACCGCGCCGCGCTCGACCTGATCCTTGAGGCCATCAAGGAAGCCGGTTATGTGCCCGGCCGCGACATCGCGCTCGCGCTCGACGTCGCCGCGTCCGAGTTCTACAAGGACGGCTCGTACGAGTTCGAGGGCAAGTCGCGCTCGGCCGCCGAGATGACGGAGTACTACGAGGAGCTGGTCGCCGCGTACCCGCTCGTCTCCATCGAGGACCCGCTCTTCGAGGACGACTGGGCCGGCTGGAAGGTCATCACCGACAAGCTCGGCTCCAAGGTGCAGATCGTCGGCGACGACCTGTTCGTGACCAACCCGGAGCGGCTGGCGCGCGGTATCGAGGAGGGCTCGGCGAACGCCCTGCTCGTCAAGGTCAACCAGATCGGCTCGCTGACCGAGACCCTGGACGCGGTCGAGCTGGCGCAGCGCAACGGCTTCAAGTGCATGATGTCCCACCGGTCCGGCGAGACCGAGGACGTCACGATCGCGGACCTGGCCGTCGCGGTGAACTGCGGCCAGATCAAGACCGGCGCCCCGGCCCGCTCGGACCGCGTCGCCAAGTACAACCAGTTGCTGCGGATCGAGGAGATCCTCGACGACGCGGCGGTGTACGCGGGGCGCAGCGCGTTCCCGCGGTTCCGCTCCGCGTAGGGTCCGACGGCCCGCGCGAGACGGCTCACGCGAGCCGACTCACGCAGGGCTTCACGGCTCACGCACGGCTCACACAGGGCTCGCGCTCCGCGTGAGCGCCCGCTCGCGACAGGGCGGGGCGGGGCATGGCTGCCGGGGGCATCCCGCCGGTGCCCTCCTGCCCGTCCCGTACCGCCCGTCGTCGTACGTCCCCGGCCCCGGTCCCGTACCGTGTCCGGGGACGTACGTACATGACAGGGGAGGCGAGCCATGGCAGGGAACCGGGACCGGTTCTCCACCGCGACCAGGCTGCGGCTGCTCGGCGAGCAGACGGCCGCCCGTGTCTACCGCTCGCAGAACCGCCGCCAGGACCGCCGCTCCCGGCTGACCGGCCGGGCCGCCTTTCTCGCCCTGGTCATGTGCACCCTGGTGGTGGCGCTCGCGTATCCGACACGGCAGTTCGTGTCGCAGCGGAACGAGATCGCCGAGCAGGAGCGGCTGACCCGCGAGGCCCGGCAGCGGGTCGAGGAGCTGCGCGACGAGAAGGCGCGGCTCCAGGACGACGCGTACATCGAGCGGCTGGCGCGGGAGCATCTCCACTATGTGATGCCGGGGGAGACCGGATACACCATGATCGACCCGGACGCGGCGCGGAAGCACCAGGAGGGCCGGGAGGCGACGGACCGCCCCTGGTACTCGAATGTCCTGGACGACGTGGACAACGCGGACCGTCCGGAGCGGTAGCACACTCGTAGACACTCGGGTGACACTCAGGCCGTACGCGATCCGGGACCGCACGGACACCCGGGACCGCGGGGACATATGCGTAACCGCACCCGCACCCGCACCCGCACTCGTACACGTACGCACAATCGCACACACGCAAGAACCAAGGCAGGCATGGACACCCCTCCTCCGCAGACCGAACGCACCGAGCCCACCCAGGCGGACATCGCCGCGTTCGAGGAACAGCTCGGCCGCCCGCCGCGCGGCCTGCGCGCCATCGCGCACCGCTGCCCCTGCGGACAGCCGGATGTGGTCGAGACCGCGCCCCGGCTCCCCGACGGCACGCCCTTCCCGACGACGTACTACCTGACCTGCCCGCGCGCGGCCTCGGCCATCGGCACGCTGGAGGCGAACGGTGTCATGAAGGAGATGACCGAGCGCCTCGCGGCCGACCCCGAACTGGCGGCGGCGTACCGCGCGGCGCACGAGGACTATCTCGCGCGCCGTGACGCCATCGAGGTACTGGAGGGCTTCCCCAGCGCGGGCGGGATGCCGGACCGGGTGAAGTGCCTGCACGTGCTGGTCGGGCACTCGCTGGCGGCGGGCCCCGGGGTGAACCCGCTGGGGGACGAGGCGCTGGCGATGCTGCCGGAGTGGTGGGCGAAGGGGCCGTGCGTGACGCCGTGCGTGGCCCCGGGGGTTTCCCGGCACGAGCAGGAGGGGCGCGCGTGACCCGGGTCGCCGCCGTCGACTGCGGTACGAACTCGATCCGCCTGCTGGTCGCGGACGTCGACGCCGGTACGGGCGAACTGACCGATCTCGACCGGCGGATGAGGATCGTCCGGCTCGGCCAGGGCGTGGACAGGACCGGCCGGCTCGCCCCCGAAGCGCTGGAGCGCACCTTCGAGGCGTGCCGCGAGTACGCGGCCGTCATCAAGGAGCACGGCGCCGAGCGGGTCCGCTTCGTGGCCACCTCCGCCTCGCGCGACGCCGAGAACCGCGACGAGTTCGTCCACGGGGTCCTGGACATCCTGGGCGTGGAGCCCGAGGTGATCACGGGCGACCAGGAGGCGGAGTTCTCCTTCACCGGAGCCACCCGGGAACTGCCGGGGCGGGACAGCTATCTGGTCGTGGACATCGGCGGCGGTTCGACCGAGTTCGTGGTGGGCGACGACCGGGTACGGGCCGCGCGCTCGGTGGACATCGGCTGCGTACGGCTCACCGAGCGGCACCTCCTGCGGAACGGCGTCATCAGCGATCCGCCCGGCGCGGCCGAGATCGCCGCCATACGCGCGGACATCGAGGCGGCCCTCGACCTCGCCGAACGCACGGTCCCGCTGCGCGAACCCTGCACCCTTGTCGGCCTGGCCGGCTCGGTGACCACGGTGGCCGGTGTCGCGCTGGGCCTGCGCGCGTACGACACGTCCGCGATCCACCACGCCCGTATCTCCTACGAGCAGGTCAGGTCCATCACCGACCACCTGCTCACCGCCACCCACGCCGAACGCGCCGCCATCCCCGTCATGCACCCGGGCCGCACCGACGTCATCGGCGCCGGCGCCCTGGTCCTGCTCGCGATCATGGAACGGACATCCGCCCCGGAAGTCGTCGTCAGCGAACACGACATCCTGGACGGCATCGCCTGGGCGGCCGCGGAGGACGCGCCCGGTCAGAGACCGCGGTAGCCCTCGCGGCGGTCGTTGCGCACACGCGCTGCGGTGTCCGGGAAGTCCTTTCGCGGGTGGGGTTTCGGGGGTGCCGGGGCGTTCGGGGTGGGGGGCGGAAGAAAGTTCGTGAAGTTCTTCACAAGGAATTCGATCCTCTTGGGTGCCATCGGCGATCCATGCGGCCCGTCAAGGGCGTTGGAGGAGTGCCGGGGCCTTATACCGGGCGGTTCCGGACTCGTTACGGGCGGATGAACCGGACGGGTGGTTCGGGGGCCCGCGAGGGCGGAGGGCCAGCTCACAAGGGGTGAGCAACGACCGGGCGGGGTGCGTGGTTCCCCGGGGTCGACATGATGTCGATCACGTGAGCCGCGCAGTGTAGCACCATAGAGCGATGACCTTGTGAAGGGGCTCACGAGCACCCCCTCCGAGGGGGGTGGATACTCGATGGCATGAGCACCACGGAGCGTCCCAGGATCCTCGTTGTAGGCGGTGGGTACGTAGGCCTGTACGCAGCTCGTCGCATTCTGAAGAAGATGCGCTACGGGGAGGCGACCGTCACGGTCGTGGACCCGCGCTCGTACATGACGTACCAGCCCTTCCTTCCCGAAGCCGCCGCCGGCAGCATTTCGCCTCGGCATGTCGTCGTACCGCTGCGACGCGTGCTGCCCAAGGCTGAGGTGCTCACCGGCCGAGTCACCACCATCGACCAGGACCGCAAGGTCGCCACGGTCGCCCCGCTGGTCGGCGAGGCGTACGAGCTGCCCTTCGACTATCTGATCGTGGCGCTCGGCGCGGTCTCCCGTACCTTCCCGATCCCCGGTCTCGCCGAGCAGGGCATCGGTATGAAGGGGATCGAGGAGGCCATCGGGCTGCGCAACCACCTCCTGGAGCAGCTCGACAAGGCCGACTCCACCACCGACGAGGAAGTCCGCCGCAAGGCGCTGACCTTCGTCTTCGTGGGCGGTGGCTTCGCCGGCGCGGAGACCGTCGGCGAGGTCGAGGACCTGGCGCGCGACGCGGCCAAGTACTACACCAGCGTCAAGCGCGAGGACATGCGCTTCCTGCTCGTCGATGTCGCCGACAAGATCCTTCCCGAGGTCGGCCCGAAGCTGGGCACCTGGGGCAAGGAGCACCTTGAGAGCCGCGGTGTCGAGGTCTACCTCAAGACCGGTATGGACTCCTGCGTCGACGGCCATGTCGTGCTGAACAACGGTGTGGAGGTCGACTCCAACACCATCGTGTGGACCGCCGGTGTCAAGCCCAACCCGGCGCTCACCCGGTACGGTCTGCCGCTCGGCCCGCGCGGCCATGTCGACACCAGCGAGAAGCTCCAGGTGCGCGGCACGGACTACATCTGGGCCGCCGGCGACAACGCCCAGGTCCCGGACGTCGCCGCCCGCCGCGCCGGGGTCGAGAACGCCTGGTGCCCGCCGAACGCCCAGCACGCCCTGCGCCAGGCCCGGCTGCTCGGCGACAACGTCATCTCCGGTATGCGGGGCTTCCCGCAGAAGGAGTACAGCCACGCCAACAAGGGCGCCGTCGCCGGTCTCGGTCTGCACAAGGGCGTCGCGATGATCGTCATGGGCAAGATGAAGATCAAGCTTCGTGGCCGGCTCGCGTGGTACATGCACCGCACCTACCACGGTCTGGCCATGCCGACCTGGAACCGCAAGATCCGGGTCTTCGCCGACTGGACGCTGGCGATGTTCCTCAAGCGCGAGGTCGTCTCGCTCGGTGCGATGGAGACTCCGCGCGAGGAGTTCTACGAGGCCGCCAAGCCCAACCCGCCGGCCGTCGCCGCCGTCGCGCAGACCCCGGAGAAGGCCAAGGCGTCCTGACGCCGGATCCGGCGACCGCGCACGGCACAACAGCGCCAAGTCCTGCACAACAGCGCCAACAGCGCGTACGGCACGACAACTGGCATACGACTACAAGAAGGGCCGCCCGCCATCCGTGGTGCGGGCGGCCTTTCTCGTGTCCGCCTCGCGACCGTCTCGTCTCCGCCTCGGATTTGCCTCGTATCCGCCTCGCGTCCACGCGCTGCCGCGGGGGACAAACGGCGCACACCGCGACGAAAGTATGTGGTGGGTGCAGCCATTTTGCCCGCCCATTGCGAGCTGCCGGGACTGCATCCGTACCCGACCGGTGTTTACGTGGTGTTGAGCATGTCCGTATCCGCCACCACGGAGGTGTGCGCCATGGCCGACGCCGCGCTGCGGCTGACCACTCTCGCCGAGGAGTTGCTGGGGGCCCCGCTCCCGGTCCGTATCCGTGCCTGGGACGGCAGCGAATCGGGTCCCCCGGACGCCCCGGCCCTGATCATCCGTAACCGCCGCGCTCTGCGCCGGGTCCTGTGGAAGCCGGGCGAGCTGGGGCTCGCGCGCGCCTGGGTGGCCGGTGAGATCGATGTGGACGGCGATCTGTACGTGGTCCTCGACCGGCTCGCCGGGTTCCTCTGGGAGCGCGGCCCCCACTCCAAGGAGGCGGTCCACCCCGTGCGCGACCCCCGGATGCGTGCCGCCGGGGCCGAACTGCTGCGGATCGCGGGCCCCTGGCCGCCGCCCGCCCCGCCGGCCGAGGAGGTACGGCGGCGCTCCGGCGCCCTGCACACCAAGCGCCGCGACAAGCAGGCGATCAGCCACCACTACGACGTGGGCAACGACTTCTACGAGCTGGTGCTCGGCCCGTCCATGGTCTATTCGTGCGCCTACTGGGACAACGGCAGCGATGGCAGCAGCGGCGACGGCGAGGGCGCCGGCGGCCGGGAGTTCACCCTTGAGGACGCACAGCGCGACAAGATCGACCTGATCTGCCGCAAACTCGCGCTCACGGAGGGCCAGCGGCTGCTCGACGTCGGCTGCGGCTGGGGCTCGATGGCCGTCCACGCCGCCCGCGAGTACGGCGTCCGCGTCACCGGGGTCACGCTCTCCCGGGAACAGGCGACCTACGCGCGCAAGCGCGTCGCGGAGGAGGGACTGGCCGACCTGGTCGAGATCCGCGTCCAGGACTACCGGGACGTCAGGGACGGCCCGTACGACGCGATCTCCTCCATCGGCATGGCGGAACACGTCGGCTCCGTCCGCTACCGGGAGTACGCCGACGATCTCTACGCCCTCCTCAAGCCGGGCGGACGGCTGCTCAACCACCAGATCGCCCGCCGCCCGGAACCCGACGAAGAGGCCTACCACATCGACGAGTTCATCGACGCGTACGTCTTCCCCGACGGCGAACTGGCCCCGCTCGGGCGGACCGTGGCCACGCTGGAGGAGGCGGGCTTCGAGGCCCGCGACGTGGAGTCCATCCGCGAGCACTACGCGCTGACCCTGCGCCGCTGGGTGGCGAACCTGGAGAAGCACTGGGACCGGGCGGTACGGAGCACCTCCCCCGGCCGCGCCCGGGTCTGGCGCCTCTACATGGCCGCCTCCGCGGTCTCCTTCGAGCACAACAGGATCGGCGTCAACCAGATCCTGGCCGTGAAGACCCCGGAGAGCGGGGTCTCCGGGATGCCGCGGCGCGCCCGCGTCTGGGGGGCATAGCCGGAAGGGCCGGACCCCGCACGGGGATCCGGCCCTTCGTACAGCTCGTACGGCGCGCGGCCCGTCGGCGCCTCGTACCGGCCGCCGGCTGTACCGCCGATCCGCTGTTCCGTGCCTACTCGGTCTTGATCGCCGTCAGCATGTTCAGCTTCGCGGCGCTGCGCGCCGGCCAGAGCGCGGCCAGCACCCCCACGACCCCGGCCAGCACCAGGAAGATCCCGATCCGGTCCCACGGGATGACCAGGGCGTACCCCGGCACATCGTCCTTGAAGGTCTCGCCGATCGCCCAGGCCAGGAAGGACCCGAGCCCCACGCCGATCACCGCGCCGAAGAGCGAGATCACCACGGCCTCCAGCCGGATCATCCGCTTGACCTTGCGGCGGTCCAGGCCGATCGCCCGCAGCATGCCGATCTCCTGCTGCCGCTCGAAGACCGACATCGCCAGGGTGTTGACGACTCCGAGGACCGCGATGATCAGGGCCATGGCCAGCAGGCCGTACATGATGTTCAGCGCGGTGTTGATGAAGCCGCCGAAGGTGTTCCTGATGTCTTGCTGGTCCTTGAAGTCGATGCCGGGGTTGTCACCCAGCGCGTCCACCAGCGCCTGCTCGTGGGCGTCGCTCGCGCCCCCGTCCATCTTCACCCAGACCTCGGGTATGTACGGCTTGGTCTCGTGCGGGGCGATCAGATCGCGGGAGACCAGCAGCGGCGAGAGGAACTCGTTCGCCTGGTAGACCGCGCCGACCTTCAGCCGGGCGGACTTGCCGTCGCCGTAGGTCACTTCGACGGTGTCTCCGGCCTTCCAGCCGTTGGACTCGGCGGTCTTGTCGGAGACCGCGATCGCGCCGTCCTTCAGCGAGGCCAGCGAACCGGAGACGCCGTTGAAGGCGAAGACCTGCTCGATGTCCCCGGGGGTGACCGCGGAGGCTGCGCGGAACTGTCCCTTGATCTCCAGCGAGGTGGCCTGCTGCGGGGAGACCGCGGTCACGCCGGGGACCTTCTCCAGCGCGGCCAGCGCCGACTGATCCAGCGGGCCGCCGCTCGCCATGGTGACCATGTAGTCGGCCTTGATGTTGTCCGTGGTCATCTTGTCCACGGCCTGGCCGATGGTGACACCGATCACCGTGAGACCGGTGACGAGGGTGAGCCCGATGGCCAGCGCGGAGGCGGTGGCTCCGGTACGGCGCGGATTGCGGACCGCGTTCTGCCCCGCCAGCTTGCCGGCGACCCCGAACACCCGGTGCAGCAGCGGCCGTACGAGCGCGATGACCGGCCGCGAGAGCAGCGGGATCAGCACGATGACACCGATCATCGTCAGGAACGCGCCGCCGCCGATCAGCAGCCGGCCGTTGTCGGCGCCCGCCGCCGCGCCCCCGACGATCAGGGCCGCGCCGAGCAGGGTCAGCACGCCGCCGATGGAGTTCCGTACCACCAGCGACCGGGTGGTGGCCACCGCGTGCACACTGCTCATCGCCGCCACCGGCGGGATCTTCGCGGCCCTGCGGGCGGGCAGCCAGGCGGCGAGCAGGGTGATCAGGACACCGACCGCGAAGGCCGCGCCGACCGCGGTCGGCGAGACCACCAGCGGACCGGCGGGCATCCGGGCGCCGAACGCGCCCATCACGGCCCCCAGTCCGCTGGCCAGACCGAGACCGAGCAGGAAGCCGACCGCCGAGGCGATCGCGCCGACGACCGCCGCCTCGGCCAGCACCGAGCGCTTGACCTGGCGGCGGGAGGCGCCGACGGCCCGCAGCAGAGCCAGCTCCTTGGTGCGCTGGGCGACCAGCATGGTGAAGGTGTTGGAGATCAGGAACACCCCGACGAACAGGGCGATCGCGGCGAAGGCGAGCAGCATCTGATTGAGGGCGGAGAGCCCCGACTCGATGTCCGCGGCCTGCCGGTCGGCGAGTTCCTTGCCGGTCTGCGCCTCGGCGTTGTCGCCGATCAGGCCCTTGACCTGGCTCAGGATCGCGCTGTCGGAGGCGCCGGGCGCCGCGGCGACCGTGGCGTTCATGAAGTAGCCGGGCTCCAGATAGAGCTTCTGCGCGACGGCGGTGTCGAAGAGCACGAGGCTGCCGCCCGCGTTGACCGCGCCGTCCTCGGTGGTGAAGATTCCGGCGAGGGTGAACTCCCGTACCGGACCGTTGGTGGCGACACGCACGCGGTCGCCGACCTGGTACTCGCCCTTCGTGGCCGTGGCCTTGTCGAGCGCGATCTGGTCGTCGCGGACGGGGCCCGAGCCGGTGGTGAAGGTGTACGCGGGGTCCTTGCCGTCCGCACCGGGCGCGAAGTTGCCACCGGTGGTGGACCAGCCGTTGCCGATGAGCTTGCCGTCCGGGTCGGCGACCCCGGCGAAGCCGTCGACGCGGCCGGTCACCGAGGCGACGCCCGCGACGGTCCCGATCTTCTTCAGCGTCTGCTCGCTGAGGCCGGGACTCGTCTCCTCCGCGCCCTTCTTCTCGCTGTTGACGGGGCGTTTGCCGTTGTCGCGGTTGTCGTGCGACGAGACGGCGACGGCGACGTCCTTGTAGCTCTTGGCCGACTGGTTGCGGAAGGCGTTGCCGATGGTGTCGGTGAAGACCAGGGTGCCGGAGACGAAGGCCACGCCGAGCATCACGGCGAGCACGGTCATCAGCAGTCTGGCCTTGTGCGCGAGCACAGTGCGCAGGGCGGTACGGAACATGGTGGGAGTCCTGGTGGAATGGGCCGGGCGAGTGAGGTACGGAGGGGGAGCGCGCGGGTGCGTGAAGGGCGCGGGCGTCCGCCGCGGGTGCGCGGGTTACGGGTACGGTGCGGGGCCGCGGGTGATGGTGCGGGGGGCGTACGCGGGTGTGCCGGTGCGGTGCCGCCGGTGCCGCGGGTGAATGGTTCCGGGTGACCCGGCGTCAGCTCGTACGGCCCTTGGCGTCGAAGGCCTTCATACGGTCGAGTACGCCCTCGGCGCTCGGGTGGAGCATCTCGTCGACTATCTGTCCGTCGGCGAGGAAGATCACCCGGTCGGAGTAGGACGCGGCGACCGGGTCGTGGGTCACCACGACGACCGTCTGCCCCAGCTCCCGTACCGAGTTGCGAAGGAAGCCCAGCACCTCGGCACCCGCACGCGAGTCCAGGTTGCCGGTCGGCTCGTCGCCGAAGATGATCTCCGGCTGGGAGGCGAGCGCGCGGGCGACGGCCACCCGCTGCTGCTGGCCGCCGGAGAGCTGGGTGGGCCGGTGGCTGAGCCGGCCGGCCAGACCGATCATCTCGATCACCTGGTCGAGCCACTGCTTGTCCGGCTTGCGCCCCGCAATGTCCATCGGAAGCGTGATGTTCTCCAGGGCCGTCAGCGTCGGCAGCAGATTGAACGCCTGGAAGATGAAGCCGATCTTGTCCCGGCGCAACTGGGTGAGCTGCTTGTCCTTGAGCGTCGAGAGTTCGGTGTCACCGAGCCGTACGGACCCGCTGCTGAAGCTGTCGAGACCGGCGACGCAGTGCATCAGGGTGGACTTGCCGGAGCCGGACGGCCCCATGATCGCGGTGAACTCGCCCTGGACGAAGTCCACGGTGACCCGGTCGAGGGCGACCACCTGGGTCTCGCCCTGTCCATAGACCTTCGACAGCTCGGAGGCACGCGCGGCCACCGCGGTGGCGCGGTGGGCGATCGGGGTGGTGGTCACGGGGGAACTCTCCTGTCGGATGCGCTGTGGGAACGCCTCCATCCTCTGGGGCGCCGGAGCGCGAGTCGTCCGTCCCGATGCCCGTTCCCGGGGCCCTCTTGGGTCTGACCGCCGGGCGCCGCCCTCCTCCTGCGGTATGACACCGCCCCTGAGTCACCTTCACCCTTAGTCGGATGCCCCTCGCGGGGCCGGCGGCCGGCCCCTGTGGGACCGGCGGCGGACCGGCGACTGTGCCAAATGAGTGACCGGGCGGCGACTTTTCGTCATTCCTGCGGGCAGGAGGACGAGATGACCACCCGCGTCCGGCATGTGCGGATGGCTCCGTACGTGCCCTGACGCACCCTCAGACGTCAATAAAATAAGACAACATCGGGTTGCCGCTCGGCTGTTCGAGTGGTGTGTCCCGATAGGCTCATGTGCCAACGCGGCTTCGCGCGTGCCCGGATGGTGGAATGCAGACACGGCGAGCTTAAACCTCGCTGCCCCTCGGGGGCGTACCGGTTCAAGTCCGGTTCCGGGCACACTTCCGACATTCCGGGCACGCTTCCGGTGGTGACTCCGGCCTCTGGAACGGCCGGTGCGCGGGGCACACGGGGCCGGTGTGACGTCACGATCCCGGAAAGATCCTCCCCCAGCACTAGGGCGTACCCTTTGCGTCCCTATTACTCTTGTGGCAAGGCCGCGCAGGGTGGCCATGGAGGAGTGAGATGAGGAGCAGCAACCCGGTCTTCTCGCGACGGGGCTTCAGCCGCGACAACGGTCACGCGGGCTTCAACGCGGCGCCGGCCGGGGGCCCCGCCGCAGGAACCAACCCGTACGCGACCAACCCCTACGCGACCAACCCGTACGCCCCGCAGCAGGGCGCTCCGTACGGCGCGGGTCCGCAGGCGCCCGCGCGCACCGACGTCATGACGATCGACGACGTCGTGACCCGTACCGGCATGACGCTGGGCACGGTCGTCCTCACGGCGGTCCTCTCGTGGGTCCTTCTGCCGGTCGACGAGGCCAACCTCGGCAAGTCCTACGGCATCGCGATCGGCGCCGCCGTGGTCGCGATGGTCCTCTCGCTGATCCAGTCCTTCAAGCGCCGGCCGACCCCGGCGCTGATTCTCGCGTACGCCGCCTTCGAGGGCGTCTTCCTCGGCGTCATCAGCAGCGCGGTCAGCACGTACATCGCGCCGGGCGTGGTGGTGCAGGCGGTCATGGGCACGATGGCGGTCTTCGCCGGTGTGCTGTTCGCGTACAAGATGCGCTGGATCCGGGTCACCCGCCGCTTCTACGGCTTCGTGATGGCCGCGGCCATGGGCTTCCTGCTCCTGATGGCCGTCAACCTGCTGTTCAGTGTCTTCGGCGGCGGTGACGGCCTCGGCTTCCGCAGCGGCGGTCTGGGCATCATCTTCGGCATCATCGGGATCATCCTCGGCGCGTGCTTCCTGGCGCTCGACTTCAAGCAGGTCGAGGACGGCATCGCGTACGGCGCTCCGCGCGAGGAGTCCTGGCTGGCGGCCTTCGGCCTCACGCTGACCCTGGTGTGGATCTACCTGGAGATGCTGCGGGTGCTGTCGATCCTGCAAGGCAACGACTGACACGGCGACAGACCAAGAGGAAGGGGTCCGTGGGCGACAAGCCCGCGGACCCCTTCCGCTGTCTGTCCATCGACCGGCCGGTTCAGAGCAGGCGGCGGGCCGCCCGCCTCAGGTCGTACTCATGGACGATCGCCTTCGCGTGTCCATAGGCGAGGTTGTGCTCGCTCCTCAGCCAGCTCACCTTCTCCTCGAAACGGATGAGGGCGGGGCCTTCCTCGACGGCGCGCAACCAGTCGGAGATCTCGCGACCGGTGCAGTGAGGGATGCGGGAGAGCATATTGCGATGGGTTTCTTCGGAGAAGACAAGGGACATCGGCGCCTCCGGACGCTCTGCGCGTACTGGTCCTTAACGCCACCGTGCCCGAGCATTGGCCTGTTGGCAACAGTCCCGTAGCCGTTGGCGGCACCGGGCGCCGCCGGGCGGACGGGCGCGTAGGGTCGGCGGCGTGCTCGATACAACGTCGCTGACGGCCGCCGTGGACCGATTCGCCGACCGGTTGCGGGCCGCTCCGCAGAGCCGGCTCCGGCGCGGGGCGGCGGCCGAGGCACTGGCTCTGGCCAGGGAACTGTCCGTACGCGCCCAGCGGCTGGACGCTCCCGGTGAGGAGCCGCGGATCATGCCGGACGCGGGGGTGTTCGCGGTCGCGGACCAGCTCACCGTCGCGGCCGGGGATCTGGCCGAGGCACTGCGGACGGCCCCGTCCGTGGCGGAACTGGACGAGGCCGTACGGTCGGTCGAGCGGGTGGCCCGCCGTGTGACGCTGTGACAGCGGCCCGCGGGCCGTGCACTCGTGCGGGTGATGGTCAGAGCGAGGCGATGACGCGGTCCGCGAGGATGTAGACGTGCTCGCCGGTCTCCTCGCCGCCGCTTCCGTCGGCGTGCCGGTCCGGACCGCCGCCGTACGAGAACGTCAGGGTGTACGCGCCGGAGACACCCGATCCGCCCAGCAGGTACGGGGCGTCGCCCGCGCGCACCGCCTCGGCGAGCCGTTCGGCGGTCTCGCGGTGGCCCGGGGTCATGCAGAGCGTCGTACCGTCGGCGAACACATAGACGTCGAGCGTGCCCAGCGGGCCGGGCCGTACGTCGGCGAGCGCGGTCCGGGTCTCCGCCAGCTCTTCGAGCCGGGTGATGGTGCGCTCATGGTCGGTGACGACGGGCGTCTGCACCGGTACGAAGTCGGGGTGCGAGGGGTGCCTGCGCCGGGCGGCGGCCAGCTCCGGCGAGTCCTCCGTGAACTCGCCGGCCTCGCCGACACCACCGGTACCGCCCACACCGCTCACCTCATTGACCTCGCTCACCTCGTTGATCTCACTGTTGATCCCGCTGGGGTCCGGGTACCCCGTGAACTCGTCGAGCGCCTCGGCGGCTTCGAGGTCCAGGGACTCGAGACCCACGAAGTCCATCTGGCGCGGTACGTAGAACGGCCCGTCCTCGGCGCCCAGACCGCCGAGCCCGCCCAGCAGCGAGGGGGTGTCCGCGGCGTCCCGCGCCTCCTGCGCGGCCCAGAAGGCGCGCGCCTCGGCCAGCTCGCGCTCGCGCTCCTCAGCGAGGGCCTCGGCCACGGCGGTGCGTATGGCGTCGGTATGGCTGACGTGGTCGGCGTTGCGGGCCTGCGGTACGGAGGCGGTGAGACCGCCCGGGTTCGCCGCGGCCAGTTCGCCACGCAGGGCACTGACCTGCCTGCGCAGCCCGTGGGCGGCATGGAGGGCGGCGACGCCCACGCCGGTGGCGGCGGCTGTGGTCAGCAGCAGGGCAAGAGACATGGCGCTCACTGACTACTCCCGTTCCGATCGATACCCCCGACTTCCTACCTCAGCTTGTCGTGGGCGGGATCCCACTGTCAGTGCATTACGTCACGAAATGGACAGGTCTTTGGGCCTGCTGTTTAGCCTCATTGTGGCGCTGACCTGGACAAACAAATCTCCCCCGGGACTAGGTCACATCCTGGGGGAGATTCAGTCACGACTGGGGATCGGTGTGGTTCATCCACCCGATTCCGGACGGTGCGGCTACTCTCCGCGACCGCGGCGCCGAAATGCCCTGCGCCGGGCGGCTCCGGCCGTCGCTCAGCTCAGACGCTCGATGACCATGGCCATGCCCTGGCCGCCGCCCACGCACATGGTCTCCAGGCCGAACTGCTTGTCGTGGAACTGGAGGCTGTTGATCAGTGTGCCGGTGATCCGGGCACCCGTCATGCCGAAGGGGTGGCCGACGGCGATGGCCCCGCCGTTGACGTTCAGCTTCTCCAGCGGGATGTCCAGGTCCCGGTAGGAGGGGATCACCTGGGCCGCGAAGGCCTCGTTGATCTCGACCAGATCGATGTCGCCGATGGTCAGCCCGGCGCGGGAGAGCGCCTGCCGGGACGCCTCGACCGGTCCGTACCCCATGATCTCCGGCGACAGGGCGGTGACCCCGGTGGAGACGATCCGGGCCAGCGGGGTGAGTCCCAGTTCGCGGGCCTTGGTGTCGGACATGATCACGAGGGCGGCGGCGCCGTCGTTGAGCGGGCAGCAGTTGCCGGCGGTGACCAGGCCGTCGGGGCGGAAGACGGGCTTGAGGCCCTGTACGCCCTCCATGGTGACGCCCGGGCGCGGTCCGTCGTCCTTCGCGACGACCGTGCCGTCCGGTGTCGTCACGGGCGTGATCTCCCGCTCCCAGAAGCCGTTCTTGAGGGCCTCCTCGGCGAGGTTCTGGGACCGTACGCCGAACTCGTCCATCTCCTGGCGGGTGATGCCCTTGTACCGGGCCAGGTTCTCGGCGGTCTGGCCCATCGCGATGTACGCGTCGGGTACGAGTCCGTCCTCGCGCGGGTCGTGCCAGTCGGCGCCCTCGCTCTGCGCGACGGCGGCGGTACGGGCCTCGGCGTCGGCGAAGAGCGGGTTGTGGGTGCCGGGCATGCCGTCGGAGCTGCCGTTGACCTGGCGGGAGACCATCTCGACACCGGCCGAGATGAAGACGTCGCCCTCGCCGGCCTTGATCGCGTGCAGCGCCATCCGCGAGGTCTGGAGGGAGGAGGAGCAGTAGCGGGTGATGGTGCAGCCGGGGAGGTGGTCCATCCCGAGCTGTACGGCGACGATCCGGCCCAGATTGTGCCCCTGCTCGCCACCGGGCAGACCGCAGCCGAGCATCAGATCGTCGATGTCGCGCGGATCCAGCTCGGGGATCCTGGCGAGCGCGGCCTCGATGATCGTGGCGGTGAGATCGTCGGGCCGCACCTCCTTGAGCGACCCCTTGAAGGCCCGGCCGATGGGGGAGCGGGCAGCAGAAACGATCACGGCTTCGGGCATCACGGCTCCTGAAGGAGAGAGGGCGGGCTGAGGTGGAAGTTACCGGCCCGTAGGTCGGGGGTCACCGGGCGGGACGTGTGATGAGGACCTCTTTACTGAGCGCTTGCTCAGGGGGGCGGCGCGGCGGGGGCTTGGTGGCCGGCGGGCGGGGGCTCGGCCTCCGGTTCCCGGGTCCGGAGGCCGAGCCCGAGGGCCGGTCTTCGGGGTTCCGGGCTCGCGGGCCGGAGCCTCCGGGCCTGAGGCCCCTGGGCGCGGTCCCATGGACCGGCGCCCGGGCCCCGGTCCGCAGGACCTTCGGCCGGTCGGAGACCGGGCCGATCGGCCCGAGGCCCGGGCACGGAGCCACCGGCCCCGGCGCCGGGTGTGCGGCTCGTGGTCCTGTGTTTCGTACGCCGGGCCGTGCCTGGGCGGGGTGGTACACCGGGACTTGGGCCCCGCACGGGCGGGTCGGCGTCGGGCGTCGCACGGTTGGCCGCGCCCCCGGCTCCGGGGCACCGGCCCGGGTCGGGGGTGGGCGTGTCGTAGCGCCGCGTCGCCGTTTGGCTCATACCTCGCGGGGCACCTCGCTCGGTTTCGTCGGGGTCGCTTCCGTGGGGGTGGGGAGGTGGCGGCGTTTGCGGTGGCGGAGGAGGGCCCAGGGGGCGCGGGCCGCCGTCACCTCCGTACCGGCTTCGGAGGCCGCCGCCGAGGCCGCCTGTGCCACCGGCAGCATGTCCTCGTCGCGCGCCGCGTCCAGGCGGTCCGACTCCGGCCAGACGCCCAGCACCGCGCAGAGCGTGGGCAGGACGGCCATCGCGGCGGTCGCGTATCCCTCCGCCGAGGGGTGGTAGTTGTCCGGGCCGAACAGCTCCCGCGGATTCGCCGCGAACTCCGGCCCCAGCAGATCGCCCAGCGAGACCGTACGCCCGCCCTGCTCGACCGCCACGATCGTCTGCGCTGCGGCGAGCTGGCGGCTCACCCGGCGCGCCAGCCAGCGCAGCGGCTGGTACACCGGCTCGATCGTGCCGAGATCCGGGCAGGTGCCGACCACCACTTCCGCGCCGGCCGTGCGCAGCCGCCGTACCGCCGCCGCGAGATACCGCACCGAACGCGTCGCCGGCATCCGGTGCGTCACATCGTTCGCGCCGACGATGATCACGCAGACGTCCGGGACCCGTGCCGAGTCCGACAGGAGCTGGGTCACCTGGCGGTCCAGATCGTCCGACTGGGCGCCGGGCAGCGCCACGTTCCGCAGATCCACGGGCCGCTCCGCGACCGCCGCGAGCCCCGAGGCGAGCAGCGCCCCCGGGGTCTGCCCCGCGCGCCGTACGCCCTGTCCCGCCGCCGTGGAGTCGCCGAGCATGCCCATCCGCAGCGGCTCGGAGTGCCCGTACGCCAGTCCGTACCACCCGTCGCCGCTCGGCGGTACGGGTGCCACCCCGCCGCCCACCGACCGCTTCGCCAGTTGCAGCTCCGCCAGCACCACTCCGACGCCCGCCGCTCCCAGCAGGCCGATGCCGCCCCCGCCGTAGGCCGCGCCCGCGGCGATCCGCCGTGCCACCCTCGCTCTCGACACAGTCCGAGTCACCTCCTCCTCGCCGTACGCACACGTTCGTACGTACTCGCCGTACGTACGAGTATGGGTACGTACGCACACCAGCTAACTGCCCCGCGGGGACTGCCGCCCAATCTCGCCCGCGTACGCATACCCTGGCCGCACCATCACGGAGACCCCGGAGACTACGGTGCAATTCCACGACTCGATGATCAGTCTGGTTGGCAACACCCCCCTGCTGAAGCTCACCAGCGTGACAGCAGGCATTCAGGCGACCGTCCTCGCCAAGGTCGAGTACTTCAACCCCGGCGGCTCGGTCAAGGACCGGATCGCCCTGCGCATGATCGAAGCCGCCGAGCAGAGCGGTGAACTGCGGCCCGGCGGCACGATCGTCGAGCCGACGAGCGGCAACACCGGCGTCGGCCTCGCCATCGTGGCCCAGCGCAAGGGCTACAAATGCGTGTTCGTCTGCCCTGACAAGGTCTCCACGGACAAGATCAACGTGCTGCGGGCGTACGGCGCCGAGGTCGTGGTCTGCCCCACGGCGGTCGACCCCGAGCACCCCGACTCGTACTACAACGTCTCCGACCGGCTGGTCCGGGAGACACCGGGCGCCTGGAAGCCCGACCAGTACAGCAACCCGAACAACCCGCGCTCGCACTACGAGACGACCGGCCCCGAGCTGTGGACGCAGACGGACGGCCGGATCACCCATTTCGTCGCGGGCGTCGGTACGGGCGGCACGATCACCGGCACCGGCCGCTACCTCAAGGAGGTCAGTGACGGCCGGGTACGGATCGTGGGCGCCGACCCCGAGGGGTCGGTCTACTCCGGCGGCTCCGGGCGGCCCTATCTGGTCGAGGGCGTCGGCGAGGACTTCTGGCCGACCGCGTACGACCGTACGGTCACGGACGAGATCGTCGCCGTGTCCGACAAGGACTCCTTCCAGATGACGCGGCGGCTGGCCAAGGAGGAGGGCCTGCTCGTCGGCGGCTCCTGCGGAATGGCGGTCGTGGCGGCGCTGCGGGTCGCGGAGGGGCTCGGCCCGGACGATGTGGTGGTCGTCCTGCTGCCGGACAGCGGCCGCGGCTATCTCAGCAAGATCTTCAACGACGAGTGGATGAACGACTACGGCTTCCTGGACCAGGACGGCGGCGCGGCCAGCGTCGGCGATGTCCTGCGGCACAAGGAGGGCGCCATTCCGACGCTCCTCCATATGCACCCGGAGGAGACGGTCGGGCAGGCAATCGAGGTGCTGCGGGAGTACGGCGTGTCGCAGATGCCGATCGTGAAGCCGGGGGCCGGGCATCCGGATGTGATGGCCGCGGAGGTCATCGGGTCGGTCGTGGAGCGGGACCTGCTGGACGCGCTCTTCACCCAGCGGGCGTCGCTCGGCGACCCGCTGGAGAAGCACATGTCCTCGCCGCTGCCGCAGGTCGGCTCGGGCGAGCCGGTGGCGGATCTGATGGCGGCGCTGAGCGGTTCGGACGGCGCGGACGCGGCGATCGTCCTCGTCGAGGGGAAGCCGACAGGGGTTGTGAGCAGGCAGGATCTGCTGGCGTATCTGTCCAAGGCCTGATCTCGCCGGTTGCGTGGCGGGTGGTGCAATGGGCGGTGGCGCGTATCCGCGAAAGTGGTACGAGCGCGACACGTCCGCGCAGCACCCGCTTAACACGCGTCCTGCACAGTAGTTGTTGTCGGCGTCAAGGACCTCCGGAGCGGCTCCCGGACCTCCATGGACGCCCGGACACGCACACCGGCCCTGACCCGGACCGTGTCCCTCGCGGGGACCGCCGTCGTCCCGCCCCCCGGTAACGGGGGTGCGGCGGTCCCCGCGACTATCTCTTTCGCGCCCGTCCGTGCGCCGTTCCGCGCCTGTCCTCGCGCTCACTCCTCCCAGTCGGAGGAGCGGCGCCGCCGCCTGCCGGGTATCCAGGGCAGGCCGCGGGAGGCGTGGACGGCGTTGACGCCGAAGATGCCGAGCCAGCAGACGACCAGGCCCTGGATGTCGGCGTTCACCGCGGCGATGGCGGAGAGCGGGATCGCGAGGATCAGCGAGATCACGCCGAACCCGAAGCGCTCCCCGAACCCCTCGCCCTGGCCGGGCTTGGCGTTACCCCGGGCGGCGGCCATCTGCCGCTCGGCCATCTCACGCCGGACACGGACGTCGACCGTGCCGTCCAGGCGCTGTTCGATCTTCTCCAGGAACGACTCGACGAGCGCGGGCTCATACTCCGCCCCCAGCTCATGGCGCGCACGCAGGGTGGCGTCGAGTTCCTTCTTCAGCTCAGGGTCGCGGGCTTCCATACCCGCCACGGTACGAACACCCCCGCCCCGGGGTCATTGGGGCTAACCCCCGACATTCCTTCGGGTCCGCACCACCGCGGGCCGGTCCGCACCGGCCCGGCCCGGTCGGTCCGTACCAGCCAGGCCCGGTCGGTCCGCGTCCGCCCGGACGGTCACTTCTTGGTCAGGCCGTGGGCGGTGGCCCAGGTCCGCGCCACGTCTTCGGGGTCCTTCTTGTCCTTGTCCACCTGGCGGTTGAGTTCGGTCAGGGCTTCTGTGGTGAGGGCGTTGCCCAGCCGGGCCAAGGCCTTGCGGACCGTGGGGTCGGCCTTGCGGTCGGCTATGAGAGGGACGATGTGCTGGCCCGGGACGAGGTTCTCGGGGTCTGCGAGGACCACCCAGCCTTCGGTGACGATGTCGGTGTCCGTGGTGAAGAGGTTGGCGACGTCGACGTCGCCCTTCTTGAGCGCCGCCTTGACCAGGGGGCCCGAGGAGTCCAGCGACTTGAACTCCTTGAACTCCACTCCGTACACGTCCTTGAGCCCGACCACGCCGACCACCCGTGTCTTGACCTCCGGTGCGGCTCCGATGACGAGCTGCCCGTCGCGTTTCCTCAGGTCGGCCAGAGTGGCGAGGCCGTACTTGTCGGCGGTCTCGCGGGTGACGACAAAGGCGTCGGAGTCCTCCGCCTGGCCGTACGGGAGGACCTGGAGGCCGGGCGGGAGGGCGATGGCGAGGGCGTTCTGCATCTCGCCCTCCTCCGTCGCGGTCGCCTTCGGGTCGAGGTAGTGGAGCAGCGCGCCCTGGTACTCGGGAAGCAGATCGATGTCGCCGCCCTTGAGCGCGGGGATGAGGATCTCGCGGGTGCCGAGGTTGGGGCGGACGGTCGTCCTCACACCGGCGGCTTCGAGGACGGCCGCGTAGAGGAAGCCCAGGATCTGGTTCTCGGTGAAGTTGGCCGTGCCGATCGTGACGCCGCCCGCGCTGGAGCCGGCGCCGCCGCTGCCGGTGTTCTGGCCGTCGAGGGAGGTGATGCCGGTGCTGCACGCGGCCAGTACGGGGACGGAGGCCGCCGCGAACAGACCGGCCAGGACGGTCCTGCGGGTCATTGGTGAGGTCATCGGAGTTGTCTCCCTAAGCATGCGGTGCCGCCGGACAGGGACTACGCGGCGGTGCGGTGGCGGAACAGGAAGCGCTGGAGGCCCGACAGCGCCAGGTCCAGCACGACGGCGACGACCGCCACCAGCACCGCCCCGCCCAGCACCTGGACGAGATCGCGCTGGGCCAGGCCGTCGAAGACGTACCGCCCGAGCCCGCCGAAGCTGACGTACGCGGCGATGGTCGCCGTCGCCACCACCTGGATCAGCGCCAGCCGCAGCCCGGTCATGATCAGCGGCAGCGCGAGCGGGATCTCGACCCGGAACAGCACCTGGTGGCCGCGCATGCCCTGGCCGCGCGCGGCGTCCCGTACCTCGGGATCGACGGCGGACATCCCCGCGTACGTATTGGTCACGATGGACGGGACGGCGAGGGCGACCAGCGCCACGTACACCGGCGTCATGGACAGACCGCTGGCCAGGAAGACCAGCACGACCAGGCCGACCGTGGGCAGGGCGCGCCCGAACGAGGCGAGGTTGATCGCCAGGAACGCGCCCCGGCCCGTGTGCCCGATCAGCAGGCCCAGCGGCAGCGCGATCGCCGCGGCGATCAGGGTCGCGAGGAGGGAGTACTGAAGGTGTTCGGCGAGGCGGTGCCCGATGCCGTCCGGGCCCGTCCACTGTTCGCCCGACACCAGCCAGGCGCCCAGGTCCTTGAGGAGTTCGTACATCGTGTGTCAGGCCCTTCCGCGCGCCGGGCGCGCCTGCCGCCCGGCCCGCCCGGGTTGTCTCCGCCAGGGGGTGAGGACGTACTGCACGGCCACCAGCAGCGTGTCCGCGACCAGCGCGAGCAGCAGGGTCAGTACCACGCCCACCGCCACCGGGGTCGGGAAGTCCCGCTGGAAACCGTCGGTGAAGAGCTGGCCGAGGCCGCCGTCACCGATGTAGGTGGCGACGCTGACGAGCGAGATCGACATGACGGTGGCGATCCGTACCCCCGCCATGATCACCGGGAGCGCCAGCGGCAGTTCGACGGTGAGGAGCGTACGTAGTGGTCCGGTGCCCATGGCGATCGCTGCCTCGCGGGCCCTGGCGGGTACGGAGTCGAGTCCTTCGACCGTGTTCCGGAGCAGTACGACCAGGGTGTAGATGGTCAGGCCGATGACGGTGGTGGTCCTGGTCAGCCCCGAGACCGGCAGCAGGAGGACGAAGACGGCGATGGACGGGATCGTGAACAGGACGTTGGAGAGCCCGAGGAGAAAGCCGCGCAGGGGGCGGACGCGATGGGTGAGCACGGCGAGGGGGAGGGAGATCAGCAGACCGAGGAGTACGGCGGTGAGGGCGGCCTGGAGGTGGGAGAGGGTGAGGGTGGTGAGATCGCCCGCGTGATCGGATATCCAGCCCCATTCGATGGTCATACGGCCCCGCCCGGGGTCGGGCCGGCGCCGGTGGCGGCCCCCAGGGCGCCGGTGCCGGCTCCCAGGGGCGCGGCTGCTTCCGCCGCCCCCTTCGCCGCCTCCCGGTGGTTCCGTCCCGCGTGCTCGTGGATCGTTTCGCGCGCGGTGACCCCCGTCAGGACACCTTTGGCGTCGACGCGCGCGATCAGGCCCGTCGGGGAGGCGATCGACTCGTTCAGCGCCGCGAGCAGCGAGTCCGTGTCACGCAGCGCACGCACCGGCACCGGCACTCCCGAGCCGCCCGGTTCCGGATCGAGCCAGCCCAGTGGTTC
This sequence comes from Streptomyces sp. GMY02, assembly GCF_019056675.1. Lineage (NCBI taxonomy): Bacteria > Bacillati > Actinomycetota > Actinomycetes > Kitasatosporales > Streptomycetaceae > Streptomyces > Streptomyces sp. GMY02. The sequence continues at coordinate 5,210,931 of NZ_CP077658.1, forward strand.
GTTCCCCGCCGACACCACCAGATACGGTCCGCCGTCCGCCCGCGGTGCCGGCTCCCCCTCCCGTACCACCCGCGCCCGCTCCACCGGCACCTCGGCCAGCGTTGTCAGCGACAGCAGTTTCAGCTCCCGCTCGGCGCCGAGGAAGTCCGCGACGAAGCCGTCGGCGGGACGGGCCAGCAGCTCCGCGGGCGAGGCGCACTGGACGAGATGCCCGCCCGTACGGAACACCGCGATCCGGTCGCCGAGCCGTACCGCCTCGTCGATGTCGTGCGTGACAAAGGCGATGGTCTTGTTCAGCTCCTTCTGGAGGCGCAGCAGTTCGTCCTGGAGCTGGGTCCGTACGACCGGGTCCACCGCACCGAACGGCTCGTCCATCAGCAGCACCGGCGGATCGGCCGCCAGTGCCCTGGCCACCCCGACCCGCTGCTGCTGGCCGCCCGAGAGCTGGTGCGGGTAGCGCTTGCCCGCCTCCGCCGTCAGGCCGACCGTCTCCAGCAGTTCCGCCGCTCGCGTACGGGCCTTTCTGCGGCCCCAGCCCAGCAGCAGCGGCACGGTCGCGATGTTGTCGAGGACCGTGCGGTGCGGGAAGAGCCCCGACTGCTGGATGACATAGCCGATACCGCGCCGCAGCTCGGCGGCGTCCTGCTCCAGCACGTCCCGGCCGCCCAGCCGGACGGTGCCCGAGGTGGGCTCGACCATCCGGTTGATCATGCGGAGCGTGGTGGTCTTACCGCATCCGGAGGAACCGACCAGGACGGTGATTCCGCCCTCCGGCAACTCCAGGGTGAGGTCGTGAACCGCCGTGGTGCCGTTGGGGAAGCGTTTGCTCACCGCGTCGAATCTGATCATCAGTCGTCCCTTGCCCGGCCTGCATATAGTCATGCAGAGTTCTTGGTGGCTGAATAGATTGTCAATGCCCCGAGGTAAATCACTCGTTACTGGTGGTCGCGGGGTGAGACGTAACGTCCGGAATGGAGGCGTTCGCGCATGATGTCGTCCCACATGGTGGACCCGTCGGGTGGGCTTGCACCGGTCCCGGCAGGTACTTCCCTCGTCGTTCTGGACGGACAGAGCCTCCCGGTCGCCGATGTCGTCCGGCTCGCGGACGGCGCCGCACGTCCCGTACCCGGCACCGAGGCGATGAAGCGCGTCGAGCAGAGCTGGCACGCCGCCCGCGAGCTGGCGGCCTCGGGCCGGGTGTACGGGCGCTCCACCGGCGTCGGCGCCAACCGCACCGAGGCCGTGCCCACCGAGGCCGCCGCCGACCACGGGCTGCGGCTGCTGCGCAGCCATGCCGGTGCCATCGGCGAGCCCCTGCCCGCACGGCAGGTCCGCGCCATGCTCGCCGTACGGGCCAATCAGCTTCTGGCCGGCGGCGCCGGGCTGCGCCCGACCGTCGTCACCGCGCTGTGCGAGGCGCTGGAGTCCGGCGCGTACCCGGTCGTCAACGAGTACGGCTCGGTCGGTACGGGCGACATCGCGGCCCTCGCGCAGATGGGCCTCGCGCTCGTCGGGGAACACCCCTGGGAGCAGGCATGGGAGTACGGGGCGCACGGGGAGCACGGAAAGTACGACGCGCGGAATGGCCACGCGGCCGGCGGCGGTGGCCGGCGGGCCCCGGCGCCCCAGCCGCTGGACAACAATGACGCCCTCGCCCTGATCAGCAGCAACGCGCTGACGCTCGGTCAGTCCGCCCTCGCCCTGCATGAGCTGCGCGGTCTCGTGGCCGCCACCGAACTGGTCGCCGCCCTCTCCCTGCTGGCCGTCGACGGTTCGTACGAGGCGTACGCGGAGCCCGTGCACGCCGCGCGCCGCCACCCTGGTTCGTACGCCGTCGCCGCCGACATGCGGCGCCATCTCGGCGCCCCCGAACGGCCGGGCCCGCCGCTGGGCCGGATCCAGGACCCGTACGGCTTCCGCTGTGTGCCGCAGATACACGGCCCCGCGCGCGACGCCGCCGACGCGCTGGAGCGCGTCCTCTCCGTCGAGATCAACTCGGCTGCCGAGAACCCGCTGATCTGTCCGGGCACGGACGCGGACCCGGTGCCCGCCGCGTACCACCACGGCGGTTTCTATCTCGCCCAACTCGCCCTGGCGCTGGATCATTTCCGGCTCTCGCTGGTGCAGACCGCGCGGCTGTCTACCTCCCGGCTCTCCGCGCTGAACGAGCCCGCCCTCACCCGGCTGCGGCCCTTCCTCGCCGACGCCGAGCCCGCCAGCTCCGGTGTGATGATCCTGGAATACGCCGCCGGGGCCGCCCTCGGTGATCTGCGGGCGTACTCGGCGCCCGCCTCGCTGGGCCACGCGGTACTGTCCCGGGGCGTGGAGGAGCAGGCCAGCTTCGCCTCGCTGGCGGCGCGTCAGACGCTGCGGGCGGGGAGCGCGTACCGGCTGGTCGTCGGCTGCGAACTCGTCGCCGCCGTACGGGCCCTGCGCCAGCGCGGACTCCGTCCCGAGCCCGGACTGCCGGCCGGGCAGGCCTTCGCGCTGGCCGAGACCGTACTCGACGAGGAGGTCGGCGACCGTCCGCTGACCGATGATGTGACGGCGGCGGCCGCGCTGCTGGACCGGTTCACCGAACTGGCCGCCGAGTCCGCGCGTACGAGCATTGCCGCCGCCACCCGCACGAGTACCGATCAGACAAGGGGGATCGCATGAGCGACAGCCCTGCCGCCCGACTCCAGCAGCTCTTCGAGGGCCACCGGCTGACCCCCACCCAGCGGCGCATCGCGCACAGCATGGTGCGGCGGGCCGGGGACGCGCCGTTCCTGTCCAGCGTCGAACTGGCCGAACTGGCCGGAGTCAGCCAGCCGTCCGTCACCCGCTTCGCGGTCGCCCTCGGCTTCGACGGCTACCCGGCCCTGCGCAGGCATCTGCGCGAGGTCGCGCCCGGCGCGCCGGCGGCGGGCGAGGCCGACCGCAACGAGTACCAGCAGGCCGTACGCGGCGAGATCGAGAATCTGCGGCAGCTCGCCGATCTGCTCGCCGACCCCGGTCCCGTCGAACGGGCCGGCCGGCTCCTCGCCGCCTCCCGTCCGCTGCCGGTGCTCGGGCTGCGTGCCGCGTCCTCGCAGGCGCGCGGCTTCGCGTACTTCGCGGCCAAGGTCCATCCGGACGTACGGCTGCTCGACGAGGGCGGCACGATGCTCGCCGACCGGATCGACGGCGCGCGCGGCGCGGGTGCGAGCACCCTGCTCTGCTTCGCGCTGCCGCGCCACCCCAAGGAGGTCGTGGACGCGCTGGCGTACGCCCGGGCGGCCGGGCTGACGGTGGTGACGGTCGCCGACTCGGCCTTCGCGCCCGTCGCCAAGCACAGCGATCTGCTGATCCCGGCGGCCGTCGGCACCGGGCTCGCGTTCGACACGGCGTGTGCGCCGATGCTGCTGGGGCGGGTGCTCCTGGAGGCGATGTGCGACGGGCTGCCGGAGGCGCAGGCGCGGCTGGAGGAGTTCGACGCGCGGGCGGCGGCGCGGGGGCTGTTCGCGGAGTAGCGGGAGCAGCGGGGCGAGCTGGCGGGGCAGGTAGTCGGTCGGGGGCCGGGTGGCCGGTCCGGGGCCGGGTCCGCTGGCCGAACCGTTCCCGGCGTGGCCGAAGCCTGCTGGAATCTGGCCGTTCTCAGGAAATGTTCAGAGAACGTCATTAATCTGCCCGCCAAACTCACCGGTACGGGCCGGTACGAGGCTCCAGGTATGAGGAGGCGGGCAGTGGGGCGTGGAGGGCAGTCTCTGGCACGCGTGGCAGTGATCGTACGGGCCGGTGCGGTCCCGTTGTGGTGGCTCGGGGTACTGGCCGCCGCGTTGGGCGTGCTGCTGCCCGGGCTGACCGGCCGCAGGATCGGTGTCTACGCGGGGGCCGCGCTCTTCGTGGTGTGCGCCGCCGCTGTCGCCCTCGTACGGCGCGGCCGGTACACCGCGTGGGCGGCGCGCGCCGAGCGGGCCGGTACGTACGACTTCCTCCAGGACCGCGCCGTGACCGCGCGGAACTGGCGGCGGGCGCACCGCTGGTGGCTGCTGGCCGCTTTCCTCGCCGCCGTCGCGAGTTCGCTGGCGCTGCCCGCCGCCGGAGGCCTCGCGCTGGCGGGCGCGGGTGCCGGGCTCTGGCTCAAGGCCGGCTGGCTGGGGCGGCGCGAGCGCCGTGACGACCAGTTGCTGTGGGTACGGACCGACTGGGCCGGTACGGGCACGCCGGTCGGCAAGCGCGTCAAGGGCTACCGGGCGACGGGCGTCGGCGCCGGCGACGCGGCCCCGGGCGGCAGCCGCCGCTGAGGCCGCCGGGCGTCCAGCGCCGTCAGGCCTCAGGTGCCGGACGCGCCCTGAAGCAGCGCGTCCGCGTACGCGCCGCCCGACTCCACGACGATCTCGTCGGCCGTCTGCGGTGCCCGTACGGTCATGAAGCGCACCGCGCCGCCCGGCTCCGCACCACCGTCGTCCCGCGGCAGGACCGTGAAGCCCTGGACGCCGGGCCTGACAAGGCTGTTGTAGGCGTAGTGGTTGGTGAAGTAGTACGCCCCGGTGTCCAGCGCGGCGACGAGATCGCCCTGCTCCAGCAGCGGCAGCGGGCGGTTCTCGGCCAGCAGGTCGCCCGCGAAACAGGCCGGGCCCGCAATGTCCTGAGCGACGTCGGGCCCCGGCTTGGGCCGTCCCTCCGCGTCGTACGCGGCGATCCGCAGCGGCCAGGACGCGGGGTTGTACACCGTACGGGTCGCGATCTGCGAGCCCGCGTGCGTCACCGCGATGGGGCGGCCCCCTGCGGACTTGGCGTACTCGACCCGCGCGAGGACCGTGCCGTGCTTGGCGAGCAGCGAGCGGCCGAACTCGGTCACCAGCCCGTACCGCCCGTCCAGCAGTCCGGGGACGGTGTCCTTGAGGAGCCGGGCGTACTCCGCGTACGTCGGCGTCACCTCGTCGGAGGCGAAGTTGACCGGCAGCCCGCCGCCTATGTCGATCGTGTCGATCTGCCGCCGCCCGGCCGCCGCGTTGATCTCCTCGGCCAGGCCGTGGACCTCCCGTACGCCCCGAGCCATCAGCTCCAGCGGCAGGCCCTGCGAGCCGGAGTGGGTGTGCAGCCTGCTGAGCCAGGGGCGGTCGAGATACGCCCGTACGACCCAGGCGCGCGCGCCCTCGTCGCGCAGCGCGACGCCGAACTTCGAGGTCGCGGTCGCGGTGGACAGCGCGCCGATCGCACCGCCCCCGATCTGCGGATTGACCCGCAGCCCGAAGGGCGAGGCGGCCGGGCCCCGGCCGACCAGGGCGTCGATACGGTCCAGCTCCTGCGGATTGTCGGCGTTGACGGCGATCCCGAGGGCGATGGCCTCGCGCAGCTCGGCGGTGGTCTTGGCGGGGGAGTCGAGGACGATGCGCTCGGCCCGGATCCCCGCCGCGCGCGCGAGCGCCAGCTCGCCGGGACTGGCAACCTCGGCGCCGATGCCCTCCTCGTCCAGCAGACGCAGTACGGGCACGAGCGCGGTCGCCTTCACGGCGAAGGCGTGCAGGACGGGGGTGCCGGGCGGGGTGACCTCGTCGAAGGCGGCGCGGAGCGCGGCGGCGGACAAGCGGATTCCGGCCACATCGAGCAGCGCCACGACCGGCTCTGCCTCGCTGACCAGCCCCTGCGCCACGGCTGCCCGTACGGCCAGGTCCCGGCGCGCGGCGGCGCCGGTACGGGGATCCGTGCCGTCGGTACGGGCGTCCGCACCGGTACGGGTGTCCGCGCCGTGTCGTGCGTCGTGATCCGTGTTCCGGCTGTTGTGCTGAACCGAGGCCATGGGCTCCAGCCAATCATCCGGCGGGCGGCCACGCACCGGTTGACTACAACTATTCATCCGGACAGGATGTGAATAGATCGGCCAACATTCGAGGCACATCGAGGAGGCGACATCGCCATGTCGGGACCCCGCCCCGTACGGGCACCGCGCGGTACGGAACTGAGCGCCCTGGGATGGCAGCAGGAGGCCGCCCTCCGCATGCTCCAGAACAACCTCGACCCCGAGGTCGCCGAACACCCCGACAAACTCGTCGTGTACGGAGGCACCGGCAAGGCCGCCCGCGACTGGCGCTCCTTCGACGCCATGGTCCGTACGCTGCGCACGCTCAAGCAGGACGAGACGATGCTCGTCCAGTCCGGCCGCCCGGTCGGCGTGATGCAGACCCACGAGTGGGCGCCGCGCGTGCTGCTCGCCAACTCCAATCTGGTCGGCGACTGGGCGAACTGGGAGGAGTTCCGGCGCCTCGAAGCCCTGGGGCTCACCATGTACGGGCAGATGACGGCCGGGTCCTGGATCTACATCGGCACCCAGGGCATCCTCCAGGGCACCTATGAGACCTTCGCCGCCGTCGCCGCCAAGCTGCACGCGAGCGGCAGGACGAGCGGTGCGGGGGGAACGGACGGGACGCTGGCGGGGACGATCACCCTCACCGCCGGTCTGGGCGGGATGGGCGGCGCCCAGCCGCTGGCCGTGACCATGAACGGCGGAGTCGCGATCTGCATCGACTGCGACCCGCGTGCCATCGAGCGCCGTATCGGGCACCGCTATCTCGATGTGAAGGCCGACAGCCTGGCGCACGCCCTCCAGCTCGCGACCGAGGCGCGCGACGCGCGCCGGCCGCTCTCCATCGGCCTGCTCGGCAACGCGGCCGAGCTGCTGCCCCGGATGCTCGCCGAGGGCGCCCCGGTCGACATCGTCACCGACCAGACCTCGGCGCACGACCCGCTGGCGTATCTGCCGACCGGCGTCGACTTCGACGACATGGCCTCGTACGCCGCCTCGAAGCCCGCCGACTTCACCCGGCGCGCCCGTGAGTCGATGGCCCGGCACGTGGAGGCGATGGTCGGCTTCATGGACGCGGGCGCCGAGGTCTTCGACTACGGGAACTCCATCCGCGGCGAGGCCCAACTCGCCGGATACGACCGGGCCTTCGCCTTCCCCGGCTTCGTACCCGCCTATATCCGGCCGCTGTTCTGCGAGGGCAAGGGACCGTTCCGCTGGGCGGCCCTGTCCGGCGAGGCGTCCGACATCCACAAGACCGACAAGGCGATCCTCGATCTCTTCCCGGAGAACGAGTCGCTGCGCCGCTGGATCACCATGGCGGGCGAGCGCGTCCACTTCCAGGGCCTGCCCGCCCGGATCTGCTGGCTCGGCTACGGCGAGCGTGACAAGGCGGGCGAGCGCTTCAACGACATGGTCGCCTCCGGTGAACTCGCCGCGCCGGTCGTCATCGGCCGCGACCACCTCGACTGCGGCTCGGTCGCCTCCCCGTACCGCGAGACGGAGGCGATGCTCGACGGCTCCGACGCGATCGCCGACTGGCCCCTGCTCAACGCCATGGTCAATGTCGCCTCCGGTGCCTCCTGGGTCTCCCTCCACCACGGCGGGGGTGTCGGCATGGGCCGCTCGATCCACGCGGGCCAGGTCACCGTCGCGGACGGCACCCCGCTCGCGGGCGAGAAGATCCGCCGCGTCCTCACCAACGACCCCGGCATGGGCGTCATCCGCCATGTCGACGCGGGCTACGACCTCGCGGAGTCGGTCGCCGAGGACCGCGAGGTCCGAATCCCGATGCGCGAGCACGCCGCCGCGGGCACGTCCCAGGAAGGCCCGGCGTGACCGCCGGGACCCCGAACGACACGGCTTCCGCCGCCGGCACGCCCGTCCCGGGGCCGGAAGCCCGGGGCACGGCGGCGTCCGGCCCGGCGGCCCCAGGAGCGGGGGCCACCGGAGCCGGGACAGCCGGAGCCCGGACGGCCGAGGCGGGGGCCGCCGGAGCAGGGGCGTCCGGAGCGGGGGCGGTCGGCTCCCCGCAGGGCGACCAGTCGGTGGCACGGGCCTCCTCCTTCCATGAGATGTGGCGCGAACTCGCGCCGCTCGGGCGGGACTCCGGCAGCGGCGGCTACCGCCGCTACGCGTGGACCGGTGCCGATGCCGACTGCCGGGCATGGTTCCGGGCGCAGGCCGAGAGCCGGGGGCTGGGCTACGAGGTCGACCGGAACGGCAACCAGTGGGCCTGGCTGGGTGATCCGCTCGCCGGCGACGCCGTGGTCACCGGCTCGCATCTCGACTCCGTACCGGACGGCGGCGCCTTCGACGGACCGCTCGGCGTGGTGTCCTCCTTCGCCGCGCTCGATGAACTGCGCCACAGGGGAGCGCGGTTCACCAAGCCGGTCGCCATCGCCAACTTCGGCGACGAGGAGGGCGCCCGCTTCGGGCTCGCCTGCGTCGGCTCCCGGCTGACCGCCGGACAGCTCACCGCCGACCGGGCCCAGGAACTGCGCGACGCCGACGGTGTCCCGCTGCCCCGGGCGATGGAGGCCGCTGGCCACGACCCGTCCGCCATCGGGCCCGACCCCGAACGGCTCGCCCGTATCGGCGCGTTCGTCGAGCTGCATGTCGAACAGGGCCGCACCCTCGACCTCTCCGGCGATCCCCTCGGTATCGCGTCCGCGATCTGGCCGCACGGCCGCTGGCGGTTCGACTTCCACGGCGAGGCCAACCACGCGGGCACCACCCGTCTCGCCGACCGCCGCGACCCGATGCTGACATACGCCGAGACCGTCCTCGCCGCCCGCCGTGCGGCCGAACTCGCCGGAGCCGTCGCCACCTTCGGCAAGGTCTCCGTCGAGCCCAACGGTGTCAACGCCATCCCCTCCCTCGTCCGTGGCTGGCTGGACTCCCGGGCCGCCGACCAGTCCGTGCTGGACACCGTGGTCGCCGGGATCGAGGCCGCCGCCCGCGACCATGCCGAGCGGGCCGGTATCGGCCTGCGGGTCGTACGCGAGTCCTTCACCCCCGTCGTCGAATTCGAGCACGCCCTGCGGGACGAACTCGGCCGGATCCTGAGCCACCGCACCGGCGTCCCCGTCCCGGTGCTCGGCACCGGCGCGGGACACGACGCGGGTATTTTGTCCGGCTCCATCCCCACCGCCATGCTGTTCGTACGGAACCCGACCGGCGTCTCGCACTCCCCGGCCGAGTCCGCGGCCGAGGACGACTGCGTGGCCGGGGTCCTGGCACTCGCCGACGTACTGGAAGGACTCGCGTGCACATGACGCACCCGGCACCAGCGGCACGAGCGGCGGCACCGAACACCCCCCGCGCGGCGGCCCAGTCCAGGCCCGCGCGGCCCACCGCGGCACCCGGGCGGACCCGGATCATGGCGCCCGGCGAGATCGCCGAGGCCACCCAGATCACCCCGGCCACCGAGGTCACCCGGGCCACCGGGGGCGCCCCCGACCCCCGCCCGGCCCAGGACACACCCGGCGCGCCCGGAGTCACCTACTGGCTGGAACACGCCTGGCTCGACAGCCATGTCGAACCGGGCGTCGCCGTCCGCGTCAACACGGGGAACGGGCGGATCACCGAGGTACGCACCGGTGTCACCACCCCGCCCCCGGCGCGGCCGTACTGCGCGGACTGACCGTGCCCGGCCTGGCCAACGCCCACTCCCACGCCTTCCACCGCGCCCTGCGCTCCACCGTCCAGGTCGGCTCCGGCACCTTCTGGACCTGGCGCGATGTCATGTACGGCTTCGCCGCGCGGCTCACCCCCGACTCGTATCACGCGCTGGCCCGCGCCGTGTACGCGGAGATGGCGCTGGCCGGCATCACAGCCGTCGGTGAGTTCCACTATCTGCATCACGCGCCGGACGGCACGCCCTACACCGACCCGAACGCGATGGGCGAGGCCCTGATCGCGGCGGCCGCCGAGGCCGGGATCCGGATCACGCTCCTCGACACCGCCTATCTCTCCTCGGCCATCACCAAGCGGGTCGGCGGGGCACCGCCCGAGCGCCACCAGCTCCGCTTCTCCGACGGCACCGCCGACGCCTGGGCCGAGCGTGCCTCCGCGCTCAAGGACAGCGACCACGCCCTGATCGGCGCGGCCGTCCACTCCGTGCGCGCTGTCCCCGCGGACCAGCTCGCCACCGTCGCCGCGTGGGCGGAGGCGCGCCGGGCCCCGCTCCATGTCCATCTCTCCGAACAGACCGCGGAGAACGAGGCCTGCCTGTCCGTGCACGGCCGTACCCCTGCCCGGCTCCTCGCCGACCACGGTGTCCTGGGCGCCCGCACCACCGGCGTCCACAACACCCATCTCACCGACGAGGACATCGCGCTGCTGGGCACCTCCCGTACCGGCACCTGTATGTGCCCCACCACGGAACGCGATCTGGCCGACGGCACCGGTCCCGCGGGCCGCCTCCAGCGCGCGGGCTCGCCGCTGTCGCTGGGCAGCGACAGCCATGCCGTGATCGACATCCTCGAAGAGGCCCGTGCCATGGAGCTCAACGAGCGGCTGCGCTCCCGCACCCGCGGCCACTGGACCGCGGCCGCCCTCCTGCACGCCGCCACCGCGGGCGGCCACGCTGCGCTCGGGCGCCCGGAGGCGGGCCGGATCGAGACCGGCGCGCTCGCGGATCTCGCGACGATCGCGCTGGACTCGGTCAGAACAGCGGGACCGCTGCCCCGGCTCGGAGCGGAGACCGCCGTATTCGCCGCCTCCGCGGCGGACGTACGCCACACGATTGTGGGCGGCCGCCACCTCGTACGCGACGGAGTCCACTCCCTCGTCCCCGACGTGCCCGCGGCCCTCGCCGCGGCCGTCGGAGCCCTGCGCGGCTGACCCCGCCCGTACCGTCCGTACCGCCGACACGCCCCACCGCGCCCGTGACGCGGCTGCCGAAGCCGCCGGAGGAGAGAACCCCCGCCATGAGCAGCCCCAGCACGGCCGTCACCACGGCCGCGACGACCACCGCCATCACCAACATCGCCACTCTGGTCACCAACGACCCCTCCCTCGGTGACGGAACCCCCATCGGTCTGATCCAGGACGCGGCAGTCGTCATCGACGGCGACCGCGTCGTCTGGGTCGGTGAATCAAGCAAAGCACCCGCCACTGACAATGCCGTCGACGCGGGCGGCCGGGCCGCCGTCCCCGGCTTCGTGGACTCCCACTCCCATCTCGTCTTCGCGGGCGACCGCACCCAGGAGTTCAACGCCCGGATGTCCGGACGCGCCTACTCCGCGGGCGGCATCCGCACCACCGTCGCCGCCACCCGCGCCGCCACCGACGCCGAGCTGGACGCCAATGTCGCGCGCTATCTCGGCGAGGCGCTCCGCCAGGGCACCACCACCCTGGAGACCAAGTCCGGTTACGGCCTGACCGTCGAGGACGAGGCCCGCGCCCTCCGTATCGCCCGCGAGCGCACCGAGGAGGTCACCTACCTCGGCGCGCACATCGTCGCGCCCGAGTACGCGGACGACCCCGCCGCGTATGTCGCCCTCGTGACGGGCGAGATGCTCGACGCCTGCGCCCCGCACGCCCGTTGGATCGATGTCTTCTGCGAGGAGGGCGCCTTCGACGGCGACCAGGCCCGCGCGATCCTCGCCGCGGGCCTGGCCAGGGGGCTGCACCCCCGCGTCCACGCCAACCAGCTCTCCTACGGCCCCGGTGTACTGCTCGCCGTCGAACTGGACGCCGCCTCCGCCGACCACTGCACCCATCTCACCGACGCCGACATCGACGCCCTCGCCCACGGCGGCACCGTGGCCACCCTGCTCCCCGGCGCGGAGTTCTCCACCCGCGCCGCCTGGCCGGACGCCCGACGGCTGCTCGACGCGGGCGCGACCGTCGCGCTCTCCACCGACTGCAATCCGGGCTCGTCCTTCACCTCGTCCATGCCGTTCTGCATCGCCCTCGCCGTACGGGACATGGGCATGACCCCGGACGAGGCGGTCTGGTCGGCCACCGCGGGCGGCGCGGCGGCCCTGCGCCGCCAGGACATCGGCCGTATCACCCCCGGCGCCCGCGCCGATCTCGTCCTTCTCGACGCCCCGAGCCATGTCCATCTCGCCTACCGCCCGGGAGTCCCCCTCGTCTCCTCCGTCTGGCAGCGCGGCATCCGTACGCACTGACGCGCAGACGCACGCCCCCGACCTGAACCGCCTGCCCCCTGCCCCCGACCCGTCGACGCCGGCCCGTCGACGCCGGTCCGTCGACGCCGGCCCGCCGGCCCGGAACCGGCGCCGTCGGACCGGCCGGTTCAAGTCACCCTTTCAGTACGGCGACCTCGTCGATCCTCGGCCGCAGCCGCTGCACCGCGCGTGTCTTCGCGTACGGCTTCAGCCGCCGCCGCATCGTTTCGAAGTGCTCGTCTCCGCGTGCCGAGGACACGTGTTCGTAGTCGTCCAGGAACTGCCACCAGCTTCCGCACGCGGCCTCAAGATGGCCGAGTTCCAACTGGCGCTGGGCCAGTACGGCGAGGAAGTGCACCCTGCCCTGGCGCTCGTTCTTCTGCTGTGCCTTCAACGACTGCTGGAGCGCCGAGATCGATCCCGGCAGGTCCTTGAACTCGTAGAGCACGTGCGACACATGGAAGAGATAGGCGGTCTGGTCGTAGCCGCCGATCGAGTCGCGCCGGTTGTCCGCCTTGGTCAGCGCGGTCTCGGTCTCGCGCAGCCGCGTGAAGGCCTGGCGCTTGTCGCCGACCATCGAGGCGGCATGGGCCTGCTGCCCCGACAGAAACGCCTGAAGGCGCGGCTCCGCCTTCGGGGAGGCCTCGGCCGCCGAGTCGGCGAGTTCCAGGGCGCGTCTGCCGTACCCCAGATTCGACGCCTGGAGGGACATGCCGCGCAGGGTGCGGCAGTACGTGACGTGATCCCCGGCGGCCCCCGCCAGTTCGAGCGCCCTGAGGTAGTACCGCTGCCCCAGACCGTGCGCGCGCTCGTACATCGCCATCCACCCCGTCAGATAGACGAGATCGGACGCGGCGGCCAGCATGTCGTTCCGTACCCCCTCCGCGGCCTCCGCTTTCAGCCATGGCATCACCGTGTTCACCAGGAACGCGGCGGCCATCGGGCGCGCGTGACCGCCCCCGAGTTCATCCAGAATGTTGGCGATCCGGTCCGTCATCGTGCGTACGGCCTGCACTTGCGGCGCCCCGATCCGGACCGTCCGCTTCCCCGGGGCGGCCGGCGGCGGTGTGGCGGCCTGTGCCAGATCGGGAAAAAGCGGTACGACCACGGCGGCCGAGAACAGACCCGCCGCGATCAGGCCACGACGCGACGGATCCATGTCCGCCCGCCCCATGTCCACAAGTTCTTCGAGCGTGTTGACACGGGCCTGGTCGGGGCCCGTCGGCGAGGTGTGAATCGACGTTTCTGCAGACCCGTGCGAAGCCGGTCGACCCGCGGAATGGCCGGTCGAAGCCACCGCGAGACCGGCTTCCGAGTGGGTCACCGGCCGGTTGAGCTTGCGGGCGAACGCCTCCAGTATCAGCGGTCTGACCTGCTCCTTCGGCATGGTGCCCGCGACCCAGTGAGACACCGCCGACTGGTCGTAACGAAGTTCGAGACCAGCTTCCGCCCCCATGCGGTTGATGATCTGTGCGAATTGTGAACGGGACCACTTCGCCTGCTCAAGCAGGCAGGCCAGCCCGGTATTGGGTGTGCGTGAGTTACTCGCCATGCTCTCAACTCCCCCAGTGCGTTCATGGCTTTCATTCTCAGACCTTCTTCCACGGTACTCGTGAAGGCTGATAACGCGGTTTTCTCTTCGTAGACGCCGATCACACGAAGACGGGGGCCAGGGTGACCACAGTGACAGACCACAGAGCCGGCAGCACAGACGAAAACGCGCACACCGAGGCCATGGCCCACGATGCCATCGCCATAACCGTGGCCTTTGACGCGATCGCCTTTGACGCCGACCGCGCCCTGGCCCCCCACCGTCTGATGCCGCCGCCGGAGGAGATCGCCGATCTCACCGACCGGCTCATCGCCCATGGCGCGCGGCTCGTGGGCGTTGTCAAGACCGTCCCCGAGGCGGAGCACTCGGTACGGGCCAAGGGCGCGCTCAAGGACTGGTACGACCTGACCGAGAGCGGCCCCGGCCACGGGGCCATGGCCAACTGGGTGCACATGCGGGCCATGGCCCGGATGTGCCGCACTTTCATGGACTATCTGCGTGAGCGCGAAGGGCGAGGCCGGCCATGACTCCCGAGGCGAAGCATCAGACCTGGTTCGTCGTGGCGGTCTGCACGCTCGGGCTGACGATCGCGCTGGCCGTGGGGCTGCGGCTATGACATCCGGGACCAGGGGTGTCGGTAACTGTCAATGACGTCCATGACTACCCGAGATCTATGACTACCCGAGATGAGTACAGTCGGATGAGTACGTGAGCTGACTGACCACCCGGACCGGACTGGGGACCGACTGCCCGGACTACCCCAGCGTTACGGGCAGTTCGCGCACGCTGTTGCCCACGAAGCTCCGCTGACGCGGCAGTTCCGCTTCCTCGGCCGCTACCTTCAGGTGGGGGAAGCGGGTGAACAACCGCCTCAGGGCGATCGTGGTCTCCAGCCTCGCCAGAGGTGCTCCCAGGCAGTAGTGCACGCCATGACCCAGTGAGAGATGGCGGGTCATGGCGGATGACGGGCGGCCGGTGAGAGTGAAACGGTCCGCGTCGGGCCCATGGGCCGACGGGTCGCGGCCGGCCGCCGAATAACCGGCCAGGACCGGAGTGCCGCGCGGGATCAGCGTGCCGGCCACGGTCAGATCGCGCGTCGGATAGCGGAACGGGAAGTAACTCACCGGACTGTCCCAGCGCAGGGTCTCCTCCACCGCGTCCGCCCAGTCGGCGCGGCCCGCCAGCAGCAGATCGAGCTGCTCGCGATGGGCACAGAGCGCGCGGACGGCGTTGGTGATCAGGTTCAGGGTGGTCTCATGCCCCGCGACGATCATCAGGAGGAGCGTGCCGAGGAGTTCGGACTCGCTCAGCCGGTCGGTGCCCGCGCGTCCGGCCGTGTCCGGGTCTGTTTCCAGGGCTTCCGTGGCCTCCGCGGCTTCCGCCGCTTCCGTACGCACGGCTATCAGCGCACTCGTCAGGTCGTCGCCCGGCTCCGCCCTGCGCGAGGCCACCACCGCGCCCAGCATCGCCACCATCTCCCGGTTGGCGGCCATCGCCTCCTCGGGGCCTATGTCCGTACGCACCAGGTCGGTCGACAGGACATGCAGCCGGTCCCTGAACTCCGCGTCCACGCCCAGCAGTTCGCTGATCACATTCATGGGCAGCGGAAGCGCGAAGCGTGCGCGCAGATCGACCACGCCGCCGCTCGCGCCGGCAGCCGCCGCGGCCATGCCGTCCAGCAGCTCGTCGGTCAGCTCCTCGATCCGCGGCCGCAGCGCCTCCACCCGCCGCGCGGTGAACGCCGTGCTCACCAGTGAACGCAGCCTCCGGTGGTCCGCTCCGTCCGCCGTCGTCATGCCCCGTACGGTCGCGAAGGTCTTCAGCGGCCAGCCGTCCGGAATCCGCCCCTCCCACAGCGCCGTGAAGTGCTCGGGGCCCTTGGCGACATCCGGGTGGCCGGTGAACTCCTTCAGCGCCTCGTGCCCGAGCACGGCCATCGCGGGTATGCCGCCGGGAAGCACGACCCGGGCCACGGCCCCCTCTGTGAGCAGCGCGGCATTGGTGGCGTGCGGACAACCGCCCGCCGGATCCATGTGGTGTGGCGCGGTCAAGGGAACCTCCTCCCGGGCGAGCGAGCTGTGCGGTCACATGACTCCTGGAACCATTCCTGCGGGTCGATCCTATGAGCGATCGGGCCGCTTCGGACAGTAGTTGTTCGGCCTCTGGCGAATGGCCGCCATGGTCTATCCGGGAATGATTTGGGTCGGTACCGTCCTTTCGGTGGGGTTGGGGACCGGGGGGTCGAAATGAGTGAGGTACGCAGCGCCGCGCGCGGTCGGGCGCGCATTCGGATCACCGCGCCGGGGGAGCTGGACGAGACCGAGATCGCGGCCTGGCGAGCGTTACGGGCCAGGTCCGGGGCGCCCGCGAACCCCTTCATGGAACCGGAGTTCACCCGTGCCGTCGGCAGCGTGCGGCCCACGGCGCGCGTTGCCGTCATACGGGAGGGCGGGGACGGATCCGGACACGGCGGCTCGTACGGAGATGGGTACGGCGGCGCGGACGGGCGGGGGTACGGCGAGCCTGTCGGCTTCTTCCCGTACGAGACAGGCCCGTTGGGGCAGGGCAGGGCCATCGGCGCGGGGGTGTCCGACGCACAGGGGGCCGTGTGCCGTGCCGGTCTGCGGCTGTCGGCGCCCGAACTGCTGAAGGCATGCTCGCTCTCCGCCTGGGAGTTCGACAATCTGGAGGCGGGCCAGGAGCTGTTCGTGCCTTCGGCGGCCGAGGAGTTCGAGTCCCCGGTCATCGATGTCCGCGAGGGGTACGAGGCGTATGCGGCGGGGCTGCGTGCCCGGTCGCCCAAGTTCTTCAGGACGACGGCCGCGAAGGAGCGCAGGCTCGGCCGCCAGACGGGCGAGGTCCGCTTCGTCTTCGACGAACGCGATCCGGCGGCGCTGCGCACGCTCATGGAGTGGAAGTCCGCGCAGTACCGCAGGACGGGGCGGCGCGACCGGTTCGCCAAGGAGTGGATCAGCGCGCTCGTACGGCAGTTGGCCCGGACCAGGACACCGGGCTGCTCGGGGGTGCTCTCCGTGCTGTACGCGGCGGAGCGGCCGGTCGCCGCGCACTTCGGGCTGCGTTCGCGCACGGTGCTGGCCTGCTGGTTTCCGGCGTACGACCCGGAGTTCGCCAAGTACTCGCCGGGGCTGATCCTGCATCTGCGGATGGCCGAGGCCGCGGCGGAGGCGGGGATGGGCCTGCTCGATCTGGGGCGCGGTGCCGCCGAGTACAAGGACGCGCTGAAGACGGGCGGGCTGCGGGTGTACGAGGGCTCGGTGGCGCGGCCGGGCGCGCGGGCGGCCCTGCACTGGCTGAGCAGGGAGCCGTCCCGCCGGGCGCACAGCTTCATACGGAACAGGCCGGGGCTGGCGGGGTATGCGCGGCGCACGCTGAACCGGGTGGGCCGGCTGCGCGCGAAGTGACCGGGGGACCGGCCGACCGGGGGAGAGGCCGCCGCGAACGAGGGGGGAGTCGATGACGTACACATCCAGCGCATCCAGCACATCCGGCAGCTCCAGCACGGTGCGGACACCCAGCACCGCACGGACATCCGGCGGTGCGCGTCGGGGAGCGCGGCGCGCGGTGGCCGAGCTGCCGCCCATCGCCGTCGCCGAACTCGATCTCGACGGACCGGACGGCCAGATGCTCTCCCTGGACCCGGCGCCGGGCGGTCCGCCGCTGGGTGCGGGGGACGTCTTCGCGCTCGTACGGTTACGGGGGCGCCCAGCCGCCACCGTCCTGGCGCATGTCGGGTCGGGGGAGGACCCGGCCGAGGTGCTCGCGGCGGCTTTCCGCGCCCGGAGGGATCCGCCGGGCGCCCGGACAGGGCCTGAGCCACTCGTACCCGAAGCGCCCGCGCCGGGGCCGCCTCCGGCCGAGCCGCCCGTGTCCGACGAGTCCGCCGCGCCTCCTCGTACCACCGTGGTCGTTGCGCCTCCTCGCACCACCGTCGTCGTCGCCACCCGGGAGCGGGCCGGGCAGCTCGGGCGGGCGCTGGACTCGCTCCTCGCGCAGGACCATCCGGACTGCCGGGTGCTGGTGGTCGACAACGCGCCCGTCACCACCGCCACCCGCGATCTGGTCGCCTCGCGCTATGCCGGCCGGGTCGGCTATGTCCGGGAGCCGCGGCCCGGACTGGCCGTGGCGCACAACCGCGGTATCGCCGCCGCCGGTGCCGACAGCGCGGTCATCGCCTTCACCGACGACGACGTGGTCGCGGACCCGCACTGGCTCACCGCGCTCACCGAACCCTTCGCGGCCGATCCCGGGCTCGGCTGTACGACCGGGCTGATCCTGCCCGCCCGGCTGGCCATCACCGCGCAGATCCTGCTGGAGAGCCATGGCGGCTTCGCCAAGGGCTTCGAGCCCCGGCTGTACGACCCGGCCAGGCCGCCCGCGGACGAACCGCTCTTCCCGTTCACCGCGGGCAGTTTCGGCTCCGGCGCGAACATGGCGTTCCGCGCGGGAGCGCTGCGGGCCGTGGGCGGTTTCGATCCGGCCACCGGCACCGGCACCCCCGCCAGGGGCGGCGACGACCTCTACGCGTTCGTACGGATCCTGGCCGCCGGGCACCGGCTGCGGTACACCCCCGAGGCGCTCGTCTGGCACCACCACCGCGAGACCTGGCAGGACCTGAGGAACCAGGCGTACGGCTACGGCGCCGGGCTGACCGCCTATCTCACCGCGATCCTGGTCCGCTGCCCGGACCTGCTGCCCGCCCTGCTCGTGAAACTGCCGCGCGGCCTCGCCCACGCCCGCGCGATCACGGCCCACCGCCCGGACACGGCGGATGATCCGGCCGGCGAACCGGGAGGGGAGGTGGCGCCGGGCGCCCATGGCGCGCGGGCCCATCCCTGGCCGCGCGGTCTCTCCCGACTGGAGCGCCGGGGCATGCTGTACGGACCGCTCGGCTACGCGAAGGCGCGCGCACGCGTACGCCGCCAGGCACGCGATGAGCAGCATGAGGCACGGCGGGAGCACCACCGGATACGCGGGGGGCGCCCATGAGCGGCAGCCGGCGTGGTCCCTGGCCCGCCCCCGCCCCGATCCCCGTGCTTCTCTATCACGCGGTGATGGACGACCCGCCCGACTGGATCGCCGAATTCACCGTCACCCCAAGGGACTTCGCCGCCCATCTCGACGCGGTCACCGCCAGCGGCCGTACGCCCGTGACGATCAGTGCCCTCACCGGCCGGGGCGAGGTCCGTGGCGGCCGGACGCCCCGACCGCCCCTGCCCGCCCGGCCCGTGGTCCTCACCTTTGACGACGGCTTCGCCGATCTCCCCGGCCCCACCGCCGAGGCGCTCGCCGCCCGCTCCCTGCCCGCCACCGCGTATCTGACCACCGGAGCGATCACGCCGGGCCTGACCAGCCTGCTGCCGCCCGGTCCGATGATGACGCTCGCGCGGGCACCGACGCTGGAGGGGTACGGCATGGAGGTGGGCGCCCACACCGTCACCCATGCCCAGCTCGACACGCTCACGCCCGCCGCCCTCCACCGCGAACTGCGGGACGCCAAGGCCGCGTTGGAGGACACCCTCGGCCATGAGGTCGCACATCTCGCCTATCCGCACGGCTACAACAGCCGCGCGGTACGGAGAGCCGCCGCGCGCGTCGGATACGCCTCCGCCGTCGCCGTACGCCATGCGCACACCTCGGAGGGGGACGAGCCGTACCGCATCGCCCGGCTGATCGTGCGCCGTACGCACACCGCGGCGGATGTGGAGTCCTGGATGGCGGGCGGTCCCGCGGCGGGCGAGCGGGCCAGGACCGCGCCCTTTCCCGACTCGCCGCTCACGGCGGGATGGCGGCTGTACCGGCGCGCGCGGGCGCGGATACGAGGCCCGGAGTTCGCCGGTTAGCCCGAGTCCGAGTGCGCGAGTCGGCCCGAGTTCGCGGGTCGGCCGGGGGAGGGAGACCTGAAAGAAACGAAACAAACACACCGAGAGTTCCTATACTTCGCTTCAGGGACAGCGGCGTGACGGCCGCGACCACATCTGTGGGGGGAGTCGCACTGTGCAGCAGCCCGTGCCCGTACCAGAGCTGCGACCCGCGCACGAGCCGCCGCCGGCCGCGCCACAGCCCCCGCGCCGTACCGGTCCCGGCCGGACCGCCGCCGGTCTGTTCCGTCCTCAACCGCTGTTCTCCTGGCTGCCATTGGTGGTCGCGGCCGCCCTGTGGAGCTGGTCCTTACCCCGTATCGACTTCCACGGCATGGGGGACTTCGGCCTCCTCGACCGCTTCCCCCTCGCCTACTACGCCGCGCTCGCCGTACTCACCGCCGGCTTCCTGGCCGGTCTGCGCCGGGCCGGGACCGCCCCCTGGTGGCCGCTCGCCCACTGCGTCGCCCTGCTCGTGGCGCTCAAGGCGCCGCCCGCCCTGCTGTACGACTCGGTGCGCTACCCCTGGGCGTCCAAGCACGACGCCGTGATCGACCGCCTGCTGGCCGAGGGCACCGTCCACCCGACCGTCGAACTCTCCGGCGGCATGTCCGCGTACGACCAGTGGCCCGGCTTCTTCTCGCTCAACGCCGCACTGGTCCGCGCCTTCGGGACGGAGGGCGCGGCCGGCTACACCAACTGGGCGCCCGTCGCGTTCGGTCTGCTGCTGATTCCGGTCCTGGTGCTCATCTACCGCACCTTCACCGACGACTGGCGCCTGGTGTGGACCGCGGTCTGGATTTTCCAGCTCGCCAACTGGGTGGGGCAGGACTATCTCTCTCCGCAAGGGTTCGCCTATCTCCTCTTCCTGACCGTGTTCACCGTGGTCGTGCGGCATTTCGTCCGGCCGGGGTCGGCGCGGCGGCTGCGGGACCGGTCGTATCTGGACCCGGCCGCGGCCTCCGTACCGCCGCCCACCGGGCTCCGGCAGCGGGCGGTCTGCGTGGTGGTCCTCGCGCCGCTGATCGCGGCCGTCAACGCCTCGCACCAGCTCACCCCGGTCATGCTCGTGATGACCCTGTCGGCGCTCTGCCTCACCCGCCGCTACCGCAATCTCGGGCTGCTCGCGGTCACCGGGGTCATCATGCTCGTCTGGGATCTGACGATGGGGCGGGTGCTGTTCCTGGAGACGCTGGGCTCGCTGCGCGAGACGGCGGGAGATCTGCTGGGCAACTCCCGCGCCGGGTTCGCGGGCGAACCGACCGGGCCGGGGCCCGAGCTGGTGGGCGACGCCAACATCCTGATGGTGCTCGTGCTCGGCGGACTGGCCGGTGCGGCGGTGCTGCTGCGGCGCGCGCTGACCCGGAGCGCGCTGCCGCTGCTGCTGGCCGCCGCCGCGCCCGTACCGCTGTTCGCGGTCAACGACTACGGCGGCGAAATGCTGTTCCGGGTCTATCTGTTCGGGCTGCCCGGTACGGCGTTCTTCGCCGCGGCGGCGCTCGTTCCGGCCGCGACGGGCACCGGGAGGGCGCGCCTACTGGCCCGGCGGACCGGCGCCGTGGCACTGCCGGTCGCGCTCATCGCGCTGCTGGCGGGCTTCCTGCCCTCGTACTACGGCAAGGAGGCGATGCAGTACGCGCCGCCGGTGGAGACCGCGCTGGTGGAACGGGCGTACGACCGGGCCCCGGAGGGTGCGCTGATCCTGGCCACGACCGGGTCCTTCCCCGGCGCGTACCACCGCTACGACCGGTACGAGCGCTGGTTCTTCACCGAACAGGAGGTGCCGGAGAACCTGAGGATGCTCAAGGACCCGGCCGGATATCTGGCGGCGGGCATCCCGGACGACCGCCCGGCCTATGTGATCCTCACCCCGGCCCAGGACAGGGCCACCGCCGGCGAGGGCTATCTGCCCCCGGGCGGCTTCGCCCGGCTGCGCGAGGCACTGAAGGCGTCGCCGCGTTTCCGGGTCGTGGAGGAGAGCGAGCACGGACTCGTACTGGAACATGTCCCCACGCCGGAAGCCGCCCGATGAACGACGAGGAGGCCGGCCGATGAGCGACGAGCGGGAAGCGGCGGTGCCCGGCGACAAGGCGGAGGCCGTGGTGCCCGGCGAGAGGAGGCAAGCTGCGGTACCCGGTGAGGGGAAAGGGCCGTCGGCGCCCGGCGAGGGGAGGCGAGCAGCGGTGCCCGGCGAGGGGAGAAGGCCCTCGGCCCGGTTCTGGCCGCGCCTCGGGCTCGCGCTGTCCGGGTGGGGTGCCCTCGCCGTCACCGGCCTTCCCGGGGGCTCGCCTCTCCGCTGGATCCCCGTCCTGCTCTTCGTCGCCCTCGGGCCCGGGTTCGCCCTGCTGCTGCCCCGGCCGCCCGGTGCGCGACTGCGCCCAGGCGCCCGGCTGGAGGTCCTCGCGCTGGCCGCGCCCCTGAGTCTCTCGCTCGCCGTCCTTCTCGCGACGGCCCTCTACGTACTGGCCGTCTTCTCGGTCCCGCTCTTTCTGGGGACGCTCGCCGCCTTCTGTACGGTGGCGGCTGCGCTGCCCGCCGTACCGTTGCCCGCGAGTGCCGTACCCGGCCCCCGGAAGGGCCCATGACCGGGGAAGGGCCCACGACCGGGCGGGGGTTCACCCGCCTCGTGCTCGTACTGGCCACGGTGGGCGCCCTGTTCGCCGGGCTCGCGGTCTGGCTCGGCCGGACACGACGCCGCCGGGCGGCCGGTGCGCGCCGGACGCCGTGCTGGAACCGCACTGCGGCGCCTGGTGGGGCGCCTACGTCCCGTACGCCGAGAACGGCTCCCTCAAGGACGCCGTCCTGGACTTCGAGCAGAAGATCGGCCGCAGACTCGATCTCGTCTACAACTACCACGACATGTCGAACACCCCGCGGGACGGAGTGCTCCTCACCCCCGACGAGCGCGAACTCGGCCGGGACCGGATGCTGATGCTGGCCTGGGAGTCCACCGTATGGACCGAGCCGCACCACGAGAACTGGACCGAGACCCAGCTCGGCTGGCGCGAGGTCGCGGCCGGGACCTTCGACGAGGAGATCATCGATCCGCAGGCCCGCCGGCTCAGGGCGTACGGCAAGCGGGTCTTCCTCTCCTTCGACCAGGAGACCGACTTCCGCACCCCGGACGCGGGCACGCCCGAGGAGTTCATCGCCGCCTACCGCCATGTCCACGACCGCTTCCGGGAGCTGGGCGTGGACAACGTCGTATGGGTGTGGACGGTCTCCGGCTATCTCGGCAACGCCGCGCTGATGAAGTCCCTGTATCCCGGTGACGACTACGTCGACTGGATCGGCATGGACCAGTACAACTACTTCGCCTGCCACGACTCCGACGACTGGCTGGACTTCGAGCGCAGCCAGCGGCCGTCGTACGAATGGCTGCGCGCCAATGTCTCCGACCGCAAGCCCGTCATGCTCGCGGAGTTCAGTACGGCGCCGGACCCGGCGCGTCCCGACCGGCAGCGCGGCTGGTACGAGGAGATCCCGCAGGCCGCGCCGACGATGCCCCGGGTGCGGGCGCTGGTGCACTGGAACCGGCCGGTGCCGGGCGAGCACTGCGATCTCACGGTCAACAAGGGTCCGGCGCTGGAGGGTTACCGGGAGGCGGGCCGCGCCCCCTACTTCCGTCAGCCCGTTCCCTCGCGCTGACCGTGTGAGCGGCTTCGGCGGCCCGGGCGGCGACGGGCGCTGCTTGGACGGCCTCGGCGGCTTCGGCGGCGTACTGAGCGTCGGTGGCGTACTGAGCGTCGCCGGTTGCGTACGGCGAGGGCCACCACCGCCACCCCGCACAGCCCCGCCGACACCGGCAGCGCCATCGCCGCGAACGGATGCTGTCCCGCCCAGCCCGCCACCGCGAGCCCCCACACCGCGCCCGCGACGACCCGTCCGTCCGTACCCAGCGCCCACAGGGCCAGCGCCGCCAGCCCCAGACAGAGCAGTTGCAGCGCTACGGGCAGGGCACGCAGCACCCCGTCGGGGCTCGCCGGCCACGCGGCCCGGGAGAGCAGGTCCGCGACGTGCGTGTGCCAGGGACCGGACAGCCGGTCCGGCGGTACGCCCAGGAGTACGGGCGCGGAGTGCAGCGCGGCGAAGAAGACCAGCGGGCCGAGCGCCAGCAAGGCCGGGCCCGGCCGGTCCAGCGAGACGGCGGCGCACTGGACGACGATCAGCAGCAGGACGGCGGCGAGGGCCAACGGGGGCAGCGCGTCGATGAACTGGACACCGGTGAGCCGGTCACGGCCGACATCCGCGGCCAGGGCGAGCGGTGGCCAGAACAGTCCGGCCGCGACCCCCAGCAGCAGCCACAGCACACTGACCGCACCGCTCTCCTCGTCCGGGACCTGGGCGGACACCTGAGGGGGCGGGGCCGCCGCCCGGCGCGCCCACTCGGTGCCGTACTGGTCCGCGCGCTTCCGGCGCCCCGTTGCCCGGCGCCCCCTTGCCCGGTGTCTCGCGGTCCGGTGTTTCGAGGCCCGGTGTTCTGTACGGCCAGTACCGGCCGTACGGCTCGTACGGCGGTGACCGTCCCATACCGCCGCCCGCAGCCCCGGCGCCGCCACCAGCGCGACCAGCGTCATGGACAGCAGCATCGCCAGCCCCGCGCCGGAGATCCCCGTGGGCCCCAGCAGAAGCAGCGCGCTGCCCAGGACCAGGACGCACATGGCGCCCTGGAGGGCGGCGAGCATGCCCGTGCGCCCCTGGACCCGCAGCACCCCGATGTACAGCTCCACGACGACCCGGGGCAGCGTGGCGGCGGCCAGCAGCCGCAGGACGTCCGTGCCGTGGCGCGCGTAGTCGTCGCCGAAGGGGGCGAGGACCTGCGGCGCGAAGAGCACCAGGACCAGCACCACGGGCACCAGCAGCATCGTCATCCGGCGCAGCGCCCCCCGGACGCCCTCGGCGAGCCGGTCCGGGCTGTGCGAGGCGTGCGCGGTGAGCGAGGAGGCCATGTTGATGGCCATGAACTCCATCGTGCCGCCGACCGTGTAGGCGGTGTAGAAGAAGGCGTTGTGGGCGGCGTCGAAGCGGACCGCCACCAGCACCGGCAGCAGATTGATCATCGCCAGACTGAACAGGGCCCCGACCGAGTCGCCGGCCAGGAACCGCCCGATGTCGGACGCGCGCGGCGGCTCCCGGTCCCGGTCGGCCGCCGCCTGCCGGGGGATGAGCCGGCGGAAGACCAGCCAGCCGAGCGGTACGACGGACAGGGCGATGGCCGCCGCCCAGGAGACGAAGACCCCGAGGACGGGCAGGGCGGTGGCGAAGACGATGAGCAGCAGCAGCTTGCCGATGGAGAACACGGCGTTGCCGACGGGCACCCAGAACGCCTTGCGCAGCCCGGTCAGGACGCCGTCCTGGAGGGTGAGCAGCGCCCAGGCGACACAGGAGGCGGTGAAGAACAGGCCCGCCGTGACCCCGTCGAGCGGCGCGTAGCTCGGGCCCCACAGATCGAGGGTCAGCAGGAACACCACGCAGGCGGCGCACACCACCAGCGAGCTGATGGCGTACGCACGCCACACCAGTGGTCCGGTGGCCCGTCCGGCCCGTGGGACATAGCGGACGACCGCGCCGATCATGGTGGTGGCGGTGATCGAGGCGAGCAGCCGCATGGCGGCGATGGCGGCGGAGCCCTGGCCGACCGCCTCGGGTGTGTAGTAGCGGGCGGCGACCAGCCAGAAGCCGAGGCCCAGCGCGGCGGAGACCCCGGTGGAGAGCATCAGGGCATAGGCGTTACGGAACATCGAGTCGCCGCCGGAGCCCCCGGTGTCCGCCGGTCCGGCCGCGGGGCCGGGGCCGGATCCGGGCGTGGGACTGGTGCCGGATCCGGCCGACGGCTCAGTCGGCTCAGTGTCCGGCCCGGCCGTCGGCCCGCTGTCGGGCCCGGCTGCCGGACCGGAGGCGGATCCCGCGGCCCGTCCGGGGGCGGGCCGTCCCCGGCGCGCCTTCCGTAACCGGGCGGTGTCAGCGGTGTCAGCCACCGCCGCCGGGCCCTTCCCCCTCCCCGCCCGTCATGTCCGGCGGCTCGGCCCCCAGCGCGGTGAGCACCGGGATCACCCGGTCCGCCAGGCGCGGGTCCACCGGCAGCGCGTGCCGCGCGAAGCGGGCCGCCGGTCCCGGCGCGGGCGAGGGATCGGTGAACTCCCCGCCCGCGTAGGCGTCCAGCGGCGGATCGTAGAGATAGCCGGTGGTGATGCGGTGCCGGGCGAGGGCGGCGATCGCCGCGTCACGGTCCCGGACCAGCAGCGGCACCCGGAAGAGCGGCTGTACGGGCCCTCCGCCGGCGGCCGGGGCGCCCCAGGGGGTGGCCAGCAGTTTCTCCGTACCCCGCCGGTGCGCGTCGAGCCGCGCGTCCAGACCGGCGAGGAGCCGTTCCGTACGCGCGAGCCGCACCCGGCCCGGTCGGCGGCGGTAGTCGTGCAGATCGACCCGGATCCACGGGTGGAGGGCCGGGAGCCCGGCGCCGTCCGCCATCGCCCGTCCCAGCGCGGCGGGCCGCAGCGGCATCCTGATCTCCGTGCGCTCCCGCCGTCCGAGCAGCCGCAGCGCGGCGCGCGCGGCCCGGACCAGCCGCAGTCCGCGGACCCCCGCCTCGGCGTACGGCCGGACCGCGTAGGCGAGTTCGGAGTGCGGTCGGGCCGGTTCGAGCAGGGCGTCCCGGGCCCGCGCCAGTGCCGTACGCGGGCCCGGATCCGCGACCGCGAGGAAGCCGCCCGTCCCGGCCCCCACATGCTTGGAGAGGCTGAACACGGACGCGTCGCCGAACGTGCCGACCGGCCGTCCCGCCACCTCGCTGCCGAGCGCGTGCGCGGCGTCCTCGATCAGCGGGATCCCCAACTCGTCGCACCGGGCCCGCAGTTCCGGCGCCGGGTCGGGATTCCCGTACAGATGGGTGGTCAGTACGGCGGACAGCCCGCGCCACACCGGCTCCGGCACCGCGGCCGGGTCGAGGGACCCGTCCCGCTCGTTCACCGGCGCCTGTACGGGACGCAGCCCGGCCGCCAGCACCACGAAGAGGATCACGTCATCGGTAACCGGCGACATGAGGATCCGCCCGCCGCGCGGGCACCAGTGGCGCAGCGCCACATACAGCCCCAGACGGCATGAGGGCATGTACACACACTCCCGGCCGAGGCGCTCACGCATCAGCGTCTCCAGCGCGGCGTACGGACCATGTGCCGTCTGCGCGGCATGTGTTGAGCGCACACCAAGAGCCATACGGTTCCCCCCTGCCCCCGGCTCAATGTGTCCCATACCGGACGCCCCGTCAATGGGGCGCTGGGCGGCGGCGGGCGGGGTCCCGGGCAGGCGCCGGTGCTACTCCTCCAGCGTCAGGCCCTCCCTGAGCCTGGTGAGGGTGCGGGAGAGCAGCCGGGACACATGCATCTGCGAGATGCCCAGTTCCTCACCGATCTCCGACTGGGTCATATTGGCGACAAAACGCAGGGAGAGGATTTTACGGTCCCGCTGCGGAAGGCACGCGATCATCGGCTTCAGCGACTCGACGTACTCGATGCCTTCGAGGCCGTGGTCCTCGTAGCCGATCCGGTCGGTGAGCGCGCCCTCGGTCTCGTGCTCCTCGGGCTGCGCGTCCAGCGAACTCGCGGTGTACGCGTTGCTCGCCGCCATGCCCTCGACGGCCTCCTCGTGCGAGATGCCGAGGCGGTCGGCGAGTTCGCTGACGGTCGGAGCGCGGTCCAGCCGCTGGGACAGTTCGTCGCCGGCCCGCGCCAGATCGAGCCGGAGTTCCTGGAGTCTGCGCGGCACCCGCACCGACCAGGAGGTGTCGCGGAAGAAGCGCTTGATCTCGCCGACGATGGTCGGCATCGCGAAGGTGGGGAACTCGACGCCCCGGCTGAGCTCGAACCGGTCGATGGCCTTGATCAGCCCGATCGTGCCGACCTGGACGATGTCCTCCATCGGCTCGCTGCGGCCACGGAACCGGCCGGCGGCGAACTTGACCAGGGCGACGTTGAGTTCGACGAGGGTGTTGCGGACGTACGCGTACTCGTGGGTGCCCTCTTCGAGGGATTCCAGCCGGGCGAAGAGGGTCTTGGACAGGGCTCGCGCGTCCATGGCGCGGACTTCGTCGAAGGGCGGGATCTCGGGCAGGCCCGCCGGCCCGGCCGGACTCTCCAGCCCGGCCGGACCCTCGGTGGCCGTATCGGTGTCCATGGCCGGATGTCCGGGGACGTGCTGCGTGGGGACGTGTTGTGCGGGGAGCGTTGCTGCCGACGGCGCGTGGGGGGTACGCGATGCGTCGAGCCGGGGTGACATGGTCTCCTCCATCGTTCTCGGCGTGTGGGGGCCGCCGATGGTCGGTCGGGTGTCTCTCCTGGCCTTCTAGCCCTACCCGCTCCTTCCCTCCGTTGCAAGTGTAAATTGCTTAATTTGTCCGTATTGAGGGGGACTTCGAGTACCGGTGGCGTGATGAAAGGCGTAAAGTTCGAGCGGCGATGGCAGGTGACAGACCCCATCCGCGACCCCATCCGGCACATCCGACAACGGCGAAGAGGACGGGCATGGACCGCCAGACGGTCGGCAGCACGAACCGGGGCCGGCTCCGCGTCGAGGTCAGGACCGAGGGCCGGAGCGAGATAGTGGCCGTGGCGGGTGAGCTCGATCACCACACGGCGGAGCTGTTGCGGGCGCCCCTGGACGATGCCCTCGGGCGCGGCCGGGCGCGGCTGGTCATCGACTGTTCTGAGCTGGAGTTCTGTGATTCCACCGGACTCAATGTGCTGCTCGGTGCCCGCCTGAAGGCGGACGCCGCCGGGGGAGGGGTTCATCTGGCCGGCATGCTGCCCGTCGTGGCGCGGGTCTTCGAGATCACCGGCGCGGATGCCGTTTTCACCGTGCATGACACGCTCGAAGACGCCCTGGCCGACTGAGCGCGGGCCTCTCTTCCCGTCCGTCGCGAGCGGACACCGTTCTCTCATGGGAGAAGTGGGTGTTGTCACGATTCGGACGGGCAGAAGATCCCGGGCAGGCCGCACGGGAACCCGCACTCTCTGTAGTGATGTACTTCTCTCTGTGCTGATGTCCTGCGCTGATGTGCGGATGTGGCTGATGCGCGGATGTGTTGATGAAGTTGATGAACTTCTGTGTCGATGAACTCGTGAACTGGTGAATCGGTGAGGTGAAGCGCTGATGAGCACCACCCGGCAGCCTCAGCCGGGCGACCTCGGCCCCGAGCCGCGGGAGCGGACGCTCGCGCTCTTCGGTGCCAGCGGTGTCGTCCCGCTGTCGCGCGACTTCACCCGCCAGGCGCTGCACGACTGGGGATGGCTCCCCGCCTCGACCGCGGACCGGCGGGCGGCGGCGGAGGATGTCCTGCTGGTCGTCTCCGAGCTGGTGACCAACGCCTGTCTGCACACCGAGGGGCCCGAGGGGCTGCGGGTGAGCTGCACGGCCAAGGTGCTGCGGCTGGAGGTCACGGACCGCGGTACGGGCCAGCCGGCACCCCGTACCCCGCACCGCGCGGGACGGCCCGGCGGGCACGGCATGTTCATCGTCCAGCGGCTCTGCCTGGACTGGGGAGTGCTGAGGACCCCGGGCGCGGCGGGCAAGACGGTGTGGGCGGAGCTGGCCGCGCCTCCGGCGTGACGCGCGTATACGTCCTGGTGTGGGCACGTACGCGAATGTGAACGCGCACACCCGGGCCCGACGTTGGCACCGGGGGCCTGGGCTGCGCTGCCGGGGGCCTTGCCCCGGTGCCGCGGCCGGGGCGCGGGGCCGGCACCGTGGTCGGCACCGGGCAGACCGATCCGTACAGCGATCCGTACACCGGGCTGTACCGGGATCGTTCCTGGCCGGCTCGGTACGCGCGGCCCGGGGGCCGCCCTCCGCGGACTACCATCACCCCATGACCCGTGTACTGCTCGCCGAGGACGACGCTTCCATCTCGGAGCCGCTGGCCCGTGCCCTGCGTCGGGAGGGTTACGAGGTCGAGGTCCGCGAAGACGGCCCGACCGCGCTGGACGCCGGCCTCCAGGGCGGTGTCGATCTGGTCGTCCTCGACCTGGGCCTGCCCGGTATGGACGGCCTCGAAGTCGCCCGCAGGCTGCGCGCCGAGGGCCACGCCGTACCGATCCTGGTGCTGACCGCCCGCGCCGACGAGGTCGACACCGTGGTCGGCCTGGACGCCGGGGCCGACGACTATGTGACCAAGCCCTTCCGGCTCGCCGAACTGCTCGCGCGGGTACGGGCGCTGCTCCGCCGCGGTGCCGCCGACCCCGTCCCCGCCCCCGCCACCCATGGCGTACGGATCGATGTCGAGTCCCACCGTGCGTGGATGGGCGACGAGGAACTCCAGCTCACCGCCAAGGAGTTCGACCTGCTGCGGGTCCTTGTGCGGGACGCCGGCCGGGTCGTCACCCGTGACCAGCTCATGCGCGAGGTCTGGGACACCACGTGGTGGTCCTCGACCAAGACCCTGGACATGCACATCTCCTGGCTGCGCAAGAAGCTCGGCGACGATGCCGCGAATCCGCGCTACATCGCCACCGTGCGGGGCGTCGGCTTCCGTTTCGAGAAAAGCTGACGCCGTGGGCGCCGAGAAGAGCTGACGCCCACGGGCCGTCACCGCACCACCCCGCCCGGAGGGCACCATGCGCCGTCGTCTGATCAGCTCCACGCTCGCCGTCGTCCTGGTGGTCATCGCCGTCTTCGGGTTGTCGCTCGTCATCGTCGAGACGCGGACGATCAGCAGCAGCGCCCAGGAGAGCGTGAACTACGAGGCCGGGCGTCTGGTGAGCATCGTCGACAGCCGGCTTCTCGGCGGCGACAGCATCTCCGCCAAGATCCTCTCCGAACAGATCGACGCGACCCGTTACGCCAGGATCGAGATCCCCGGGCGGGCCCCGGTCGAGATCGGGGAGCGCCCCGCGGGCAGTGTCATCCGCGGCAGGGCCGAGGGCGAGGAGGGCGAGACCGTCGTCGTCGAGGAGGCGCGCTCCACCATTACCCGCGAGGTCGGCAGAACCCTGCTGATCATCGGCGCGGTCGCCCTGCTGGCCGTCGTCGCCGCCGTTCTGCTCGCCGTACGGCAGGCCAACAGGCTGGCCTCCCCGCTCACCGATCTCGCGGAGACCGCGGAGCGCCTCGGCTCGGGCGACCCGCGCCCCAGACACCGGCGGTACGCGGTGCCCGAGCTGGACCGGGTCGCCGATGTCCTCGACTCCAGCGCCGAGCGCATCGCCCGCATGCTCACGGCCGAGCGGCGGCTCGCCGCGGACGCCTCGCATCAGCTCCGTACGCCTCTGACCGCGCTGTCCATGCGGCTGGAGGAGATCTCCGCCACCGATGACCTGGACACCGTGAAGGAGGAGGCGATGATCGCGCTGGCCCAGGTGGAGCGGCTGACGGATGTGGTGGAGCGGCTGCTCACCAATGCCCGCGACCCGCGGACCGGCTCGGCCGTCGCCTTCGATCTCGACGAGGTCGTCAAGCAGCAGATCGAGGAGTGGCGCCCGGCCTACCGCAGCGCCGGGCGCGCCATCGTCTGCTCGGGCCGGCAGGGCATGCGGGCCGTCGGCACCCCGGGCGCGGTGGCGCAGGTGCTGGCCGCGCTGATCGAGAACTCACTGATGCACGGTGGCGGTACGGTCGCCCTGCGCACCCGGGTCACCGGAAACCAGGCCGTGATCGAGGTGACCGACGAGGGTCCCGGCGTACCGGCCGACCTCGGGGCGCGTATTTTCGAGCGGACCATCAGCGGGCGCAACTCGACCGGGATCGGGCTGGCGGTGGCCCGTGATCTGGCCGAGGCGGACGGCGGGCGGCTGGAGCTGCTCCAGCAGCAGCCGCCGGTCTTCGCGCTGTTCCTGAGCCGGGAGGCGGGTGCGCGCAAGGCGCAGAAGGATCAGGACCGCCCGGTCCGCTGAGGTCGGCTGACGAGGTCGGCCGAGGTCCGCCGATTCAGGCTCGCCCGGTCCGCTGTGTCAGGACCGTCCGGTCCGCTGACGTGCCAGTGCCCGGTTCCTCGCGCTCACGTTCCTCGTGGCCGTCGCTCCCGATGCCCGGGTCTGCGCGGTGGCCGCCGCCGGCTCCGTACCGGGCAGGGTCCTGAACACCCAGGTGCGGTACGACCAGAAACGGAAGAGCGTGGCGACACCGATGCCCAGGAACTTGAACACATTGCTCTGGAGCGGGCTGTCCCAGCCGAATCCGTATGTCGCGGTGTACAGCACGCCGTTCTCGATCACCAGACCGGCCGCGCTGAACAGCAGGAAGAGCGAAAGCTCCTTCGTACGGCGGTTCTTGTCACGGTCCCGGTACGTGAAGTAGCGGAAGCCCACATAGTTGAAGGCGATCGCCACGATCGTGGCCAGGACACTGGCCCGTACCACCGGCAGTTGGGTCGTGTGCCGTACGAGATTGAAGACCAGCAGATTGACCAGCAGGCCCGCGCCGCCCACCGCCCCGAACTTGGCCACCTCGCGTACGAGCCGGTCCAGTCGCACGCGGAGTGCGCCCCGTTCGCTCATATGCCCGCTCAGCCCCGTCCGGTCGACGTCAGTTCCGACCATGCTAACCAGCGCCTCTGAGAGCCGCCTGAGCGACCGTACGTTACGTAAAGCGACGGTACGTAACAGCTCGCAGCGGGTGACGACGGGCACCGGCAGGCGCCCGCGGCCCGGTGCGACGGGGGCCGCCGACGCGCTCGCGGTCAGGGTCCGCCGGCTGCGGATACCCTGGGTGCGTGACATTCCCGGTAGTCGGCATGGTCGGCGGCGGTCAGCTCGCCCGTATGACCCACGAGGCGGGCATCCCCCTCGGCCTCAGATTCAAGCTCCTCAGTGACACCCCCCAGGACTCCGCGGCCCAGGTGGTGAGCGAGGTCGTCATCGGCGACTATCGCGATCTGGACACGCTGCGTGACTTCGCACGCGGTTGTGACGTGATCACCTTCGATCACGAACATGTTCCGATCGAGCATCTGCGGGCGCTGGAGGCGGACGGTATCCCCGTACGACCGGGTTCCGAGGCGCTGGTGCACGCCCAGGACAAGGGCGTGATGCGCGCCCGTCTGACCGAGCTGGGCGCTCCCTGCCCGCGTCACCGGATCGTCGCCGACCCCGCGGATGTCGCGGCCTTCGCGGCCGAGGTGGGCGGCTTCCCGGTGGTCGTCAAGACGGTGCGCGGCGGCTACGACGGCAAGGGCGTCTGGCTCGTACGGTCGGAGAGCGACGCCGAGCAGCCGTTCCGGGCCGGGGTGCCGGTGCTCGCCGAGGAGAAGGTCGATTTCGTACGGGAGCTGGCCGCGAACATAGTCCGCTCCCCGCACGGACAGGCCGTGGCCTATCCGGTGGTCGAGTCGCGGCAGGTCGACGGCGTGTGCGACACGGTCATCGCCCCCGCGCCCGGGCTGCCGGACGAACTGGCGGGCGAGGCCCAGCGGCTCGCGCTGCGGATCGCCGCCGAGCTGGGGGTCGTCGGGCATCTCGCGGTGGAGCTGTTCGAGGTCCGCGGCGAGGACGGGACGCCCGGCATCCTCGTCAACGAACTGGCGATGCGCCCGCACAACTCGGGCCACTGGACCCAGGACGGCGCGATCACCTCGCAGTTCGCCAACCATGTACGGGCCGTGCTCGACCTGCCGCTCGGCGATCCGCGCCCGCGCGCCCCCTGGACGGTCATGTGCAATGTCCTCGGCGGCGACTATCCCGACATGTATGCCGCGTATCTGCACTGCATGGCCCGCGACCCGCAGTTGAAGATCCATATGTATGGCAAGGACGTGAAGCCCGGCCGCAAGGTGGGGCATGTCAACACCTACGGCGACGACTTGGACGACGTGCTGGAGCGCGCCCGCCACGCCGCCGGCTACCTCCGAGGAACGATCACAGAATGAGCTCTTCTCTCGCCGGACCTCCGCACGCAGGCCCTGTCGTTGGCGTGGTGATGGGCTCGGACTCCGACTGGCCCGTCATGGAGGCCGCCGCGAAGGCCCTGCACGAGTTCGAGATCCCGTACGAGGTCGATGTGGTCTCCGCGCACCGGATGCCGCGCGAGATGATCGCGTACGGCGAGGAGGCCGCCGGGCGCGGGCTGAAGGCGATCATCGCGGGCGCGGGCGGCGCGGCGCATCTGCCGGGCATGCTGGCGTCGGTGACCACGCTGCCGGTGATCGGCGTTCCCGTACCGCTCAAGTATCTGGACGGGATGGACTCGCTGCTGTCCATCGTGCAGATGCCGGCCGGGGTGCCGGTCGCGGCGGTCTCGGTGGGCGGCGCCCGGAACGCGGGGCTGCTGGCCGCGCGTATCCTCGCGGCCCACGACCCCGAACTGCGGGCCCGGATGCGGGAGTTCCAGCAGGACCTGAACGACCAGGCGACGGAGAAGGGAAAGCGGCTGCGCGCCAAGGCCGAGGGCGCGGACCACTTCGGATTCGGAAGGTGACGGCTGTGAACGCCCAGGACGCCACGCGGCCCTCCGCTCCCTCTTCCGCTTCTTCTGCCGCCGGTTCTTTTTCCGCCGGTTCTTCTTCTGCCCGGTCTTCCGAGTTTCTCGGCGAGGCGATCGCGCTGCTCTCCGAGTTCCCCGTGGTCGACGGCCACAACGATCTGCCCTGGGCGCTGCGCGAGCAGGTCCGTTACGACCTGGACGCGCTCGACATCGCCCGCGACCAGTCCGCCCGGCTGCACACGGACATCCCCCGGCTGCGGCGCGGCGGCGTGGGCGGCCAGTTCTGGTCCGTGTACGTACGGTCCGACCAGGCCGGCGACGACGCGGTCAGCGCGACGCTCGAACAGATCGATGTCGTGGGCCAGTTGCTCGACCGCTACCCGCGCGAACTGGTCCGCGCGCTGACCGCCGACGACATGGAGTCCGCGCGGCGCGGCGGCAGGATCGCCTCGCTCATGGGCGCCGAGGGCGGCCACTCGATCAACAACTCCCTCGCCACCCTGCGCGCCCTCCACGCTCTGGGCGTCCGCTATATGACGCTCACCCACAACGACAATGTGGCGTGGGCGGATTCGGCGACCGACACGCCGGGCGTGGGCGGGCTCTCCGCCTTCGGGCGCGAGGTGGTCCGCGAGATGAACCGGACCGGCATGCTGGTCGACCTCTCGCATGTCGCCGCCACGACGATGCGGGACGCGCTCGCGGTGACCGAGGCGCCGGTGATCTTCTCGCACTCGTCGGCGCGCGCGGTCTGCGACCACCCCCGCAATGTCCCGGACGATGTGCTGGAACTGCTGCCCGCGAACGGCGGGGTCGCGATGGTCACCTTCGTACCGAAGTTCATCCTGCCCGCGGCGGTCGACTGGACGCGCGCGGCCGACGAGAACATGGCGGCGCACGGACTGCACCCGCTGGACACCACGCCCGAAGCGATGAAGATCCACGAGGCCTTCGAGGCGGCCAGCCCCCGCCCGGTCGCCACGGCGGCCACGGTCGCGGACCACCTGGACCATATGCGCGCGTGCGCGGGGATCGACCACATCGGTATCGGCGGCGACTTCGACGGTACGGCCTTCACCCCGCGCGGGCTGGACGATGTCTCGGGCTACCCGAACCTGATCGCGGAACTCCTCTCCCGCAAGTGGTCCACCACGGATCTCGCCAAGCTGACGTGGCAGAACGCGGTACGCGCGCTGCGTGGGGCGGAGGACGTGGCACGGGCGGCGCGGTCGGAACGGGGCCCGTCGATGGCGACACTGGAACAACTGGACAGCGGCAGTTCTATTTGAGGGCTCGGTTCGCCTCCGGGCGCCTCAAGCCGCTGTCGACGGTCGACCGTGCTCGATTCGCTCGTACCTCGCGAACCTCCGCGCGCTCTCTCTTTCGACAGCGGCCGGCGCCCTTCGGCTCACTCGCCGGGCGGCCGTGCGGGGCCGGAACATGTCCGTGCCCCAGGCGGCCGGGCGCGCCCGGGGGCGGCTTTCAGCGGGTACGAATCGTCAGCCGGTCGTCAGCCGGCGCAGAGACAGAAGGGGTGCCCCGCCGGGTCCGCGGCCCCTTCTTCTTGCCGTTCTCGCGCCGTTCGGCCCCGGGGGGCCTTTCGGGCTTCGAGCGGCTGTGCCGGACTCCGTCCGTCGGTTCGGTGCCCCTGCCCTCAGCCGGCGCAGAGACAGAAGGGGTGGCCCGCCGGGTCCGCGTAGACGCGGAAGGTGCGCGTACGGTCCGCCGCGTCCAGTACGGTCGCGCCGAGGGCCAGCACCTCCTTCTCCGCCGTGTCCAGATCCGTGACGTCCAGATCCAGATGGAACTGCTGCGAGCTGTCCGGCGCGGGCCAGGCCGGGGGTACGAAGCCGGGCGCGAGCTGGAACGCGAGCGTCGTCCCGCCCGTTCCGGTCAGCTCCACCCACTCCTCGCCGTCGTCCTCGATCTCCTCGATCTCGCCGCCCAGCACCTGGGCGTAGAAACGGGCGAGCGCGACGGGGTCGGGGCAGTCCAGGACGACGGTACCGAGCTTGGCGATGGCCATGGCGTTCTCCTTCTCGTGCTCTTGCTGCTGGCTCCTGCCACTGGGCCGTTACCGCTGGATGGGCTCAACCGGTAACGGTCATGGTGACTGCATGCTCCCGCACAGGAGGTAACGTCGCAACCATGAATGACAGGCCGTCCGCACCCGGAGGCCTCGCCCTGATCGAGGCCCTGGTGAACACGCTGGACATCGAAACGGGCGCCGACTCCCTGGACACGCAGGACGGCCGCGCCGCCTTCGGCCTCACCGAGCGGGACGCCGTCGCGGCCCGCGAACTCCGTGAGGCCCTGCGTACGGTCTGCCTCGCCCACGCGGGCCACCGCCCCGCGGACCGCTCGACCGCCGACCTGGACCGCCTCCTGGCCGACGCCCCGCTCCGGGTGGCCGTCGACCCCGAAGGCGGCGCCGTACTACGACCGGCCGCGACCCGCGACACGCTGGTGTCCCGGGTCGCGGAGGCGATAGCGGCGGCGGTCGCGGAGGGGACGTGGCTCCGCCTCAAGGCGTGCGAGGCCGAGGACTGCCAGTGGGCGTACTACGACCGCAGCCCGGCGGGGCGTGGCCGCTGGTGCTCGATGTCGGTGTGCGGCGCCCGAGCGAAGATGCGCGCGTACCGAGCGAGGAGGGGCCCAGCCGTGTGACGGCGAGCGTGCCGCCCCGCCCGACGGCCCCCACATGTGGCGCGCCGACCCGTCCAAGAGAGCGACTGCCCGGGTACGGAGACGTCCTGGCCCCGCACGGCCGCTCGGCGAGTGAGCCGAAGGGCGCCGGCCGCTGTCGAAAGGGAGAGCGCGCGCAGGGTAGCGAGGTACGAGCGGACCGAGCACGGTCGACCGTCGACAGGGGCTTGAGGCGCCCGGAGGCGAACCGAGCCCCCAAAAAAGGCGCGGTGAACCGAGCCCTCAAAAAATCAGCCCCGCGGGCGGCCCATCGCGCGGTACGTCCAGCCCGCCGCGCGCCACCGGCCCGGGTCCAGGGCGTTGCGCCCGTCCAGTACCAGCCGCCGCGCCGCCACCTCGCCCAGCGCCGCCGGGTCCAGCTCGCGGAACTCGCGCCACTCGGTCAGATGCAGCACCACATCCGCGCCGCGCACCGCGTCCACCGCCGAGTCCGCGTACCCCAGCGTCGGGAAGAGCCGCTTCGCGTTCTCCATGCCCTTGGGGTCGTACACGGTCACCTGGCCGCCCTGGAGATGGATCTGCCCGGCGACATTGAGCGCGGGCGAGTCCCGTACATCGTCCGAGTCGGGCTTGAAAGTCGCGCCCAGCACCGCGACCCGCTTGCCGAGGAACGACGAGTCGCCGCCCACCGCCTCGCGCGCCAGCTCCACCATGTCGCGGCGGCGGCGCATATTGATCGAGTCCACCTCGCGCAGGAAGGTCAGCGCCTGGTCCGCGCCCAGCTCGCCGGCCCGCGCCATGAACGCCCGGATGTCCTTCGGCAGACAGCCGCCGCCGAAGCCGATCCCCGCGCGCAGGAACTTGTTGCCGATGCGCTCGTCGTACCCGAGCGCCTCCGCCAGCTTCGCCACATCGCCGCCCGCCGCCTCGCACACCTCCGCCATCGCGTTGATGAACGAGATCTTCGTGGCCAGGAACGAGTTCGCGGAGGTCTTCACCAGCTCGGCGGTCGGGAAGTCCGTCACCACGAACGGCGACCCTTCGCCGACCGGTGTCGCGTACACCTCGCGCAGTATCCGCTCGGCGCGCTCGCTGTGTACGCCCACCACGATCCGGTCCGGGTGCAGCGTGTCCGCCACGGCGAAGCCCTCGCGCAGGAACTCCGGGTTCCACGCCAGCTCCACCTGGCCGCCCGCGGGGGCCAGTTCGGCGATACGGGCCGCCAGCCGCTCCGCACTGCCCACGGGCACCGTGGACTTGCCGACGACCAGCGCGGGCCTGCCGAGATGCTTGGCGAGACTGTCGACCGCGGAGTTGACGTACGACATGTCGCAGGCGTACTCGCCGTGCTTCTGCGGGGTGTTCACACAGATGAAGTGCACATCGCCGAACTCCGCGACCTCCGCCCAGTCCTGGGTGAACCGAAGCCGCCCGCTCGCCCCCTCGATCCCCGCGACGTGCTTGCGCAGCAGCTCCTCAAGCCCCGGCTCGTACATCGGCACCCGGCCCGCCGAGAGCATCTCGATCTTCTCCGGCACCACATCGAGACCGAGGACCTCGAAGCCCAGCTCCGCCATGGCCGCGGCGTGGGTGGCGCCGAGATAGCCGGTGCCGATCACTGTGATCTTGAGGGCCATGGGGTGCTCCTGGGGGACGTGGGCGGGGAGTGCGGGCCCGAGCATAGCCGCGCGTAGTGACAGCTCAGCAGGGCACTCGTACGCCATGGTCGAACGGTGTCGGCAAACTCACCTGTACCCGCGGAGGCCGCGCCCCTAAGATTGGGTTACTTAACGGTAGTTAGCATCGTGGGGAGTGGAAGACCGTGGCCGGACCGGCTGATTTCGACCTGTACCGCACGTCCGAGGAGCACGACATGCTCCGTGAGGCCGTGCGCGCGCTCGCCGAGGCGAAGATCGCGCCCCACGCCGCCGCGGTCGACGAGGAGGCCCGCTTCCCGCAGGAGGCCCTCGACGCGCTGGTCGGCTCCGACCTGCACGCCATCCATGTGCCGGAGGAGTACGGCGGGGCCGGCGCCGACGCCCTCGCCACCGTGATCGTGATCGAGGAGGTCGCGCGGGTCTGCGCCTCGTCCTCACTGATCCCGGCCGTGAACAAGCTCGGCTCGCTGCCCGTGATCCTCTCCGGCGGCGAGGACCTCAAGAAGCGGTATCTGGGGCCGCTGGCCAAGGGCGACGCGATGTTCTCGTACTGCCTCTCCGAGCCGGACGCGGGCTCCGACGCCGCCGGGATGAAGACCCGGGCGGTCCGGGACGGCGACCACTACGTCCTCAACGGGGTGAAGCGCTGGATCACCAACGCCGGTGTCTCCGAGTACTACACGGTGATGGCCGTCACGGACCCGGAGAAGCGCTCCAAGGGCATCAGCGCGTTCGTGGTCGAGAAGGGCGACGAGGGCGTGTCCTTCGGCGCCCCGGAGAAGAAGCTCGGCATCAAGGGCTCCCCGACCCGCGAGGTCTACCTCGACAACGTCCGTATCCCCGCCGACCGCCTGATCGGCGCCGAGGGCACCGGCTTCGCCACGGCCATGAAGACCCTCGACCACACCCGCATCACCATCGCCGCCCAGGCCCTGGGCATCGCGCAGGGCGCGCTCGACTACGCCAAGGGGTACGTCCAGGAGCGCAAGCAGTTCGGCAAGCCGATCGCCGACTTCCAGGGCGTCCAGTTCATGCTCGCCGACATGGCGATGAAACTGGAAGCGGCCCGCCAGCTCACCTACGCCGCCGCGGCCCGCTCCGAACGCACCACCGCGGGCGCCACCAAGGAGGACCTCACCTTCTTCGGCGCCGCCGCCAAGTGCTTCGCCTCCGACGCGGCCATGGAGATCACAACGGACGCGGTCCAGCTCCTCGGCGGCTACGGCTACACCCGCGACTACCCGGTCGAACGCATGATGCGCGACGCCAAGATCACCCAGATCTACGAGGGCACGAACCAGATCCAGCGCATAGTCATGGCGAGGAACCTGCCGTAGCGGTTTTCGCAGGTCAGGGGAGAGGGCAGACGAGTCCGGGCTTCGAGCGGTTCGGGGAGCACGTCACCAGTGCCAGGGACAGATACGAGGGACGTTCAAGGTAGAAGCCGAGCGACACATCGGCGCCTGCCTCCAGCCGCTCAGCAGCGGAGTTCACCAGGAGGGCCAGACGGGTCGTGTCCCGGTCCGTCTCGGAGGCGACCCGGTGCGTGTACTCGGCCAGTCGTTCCCCCAACCACGCCACCGCTTCCTTCGTCTCACCCCATGTGCCATGAATCGAAGAAGTCGGCTTGATGAGCCAGTACGCCGTCTCCAGGGGTGGCAGATCAGACGTGGGGAACTCGGCGGCCACCTCGCGGTAGCGCTGGATCAGTTCCGGCCTGCTTCCTGCCGGGGGTGGCTCCGGGTGTGGGGAACGTCGTAGAGCCTCGTTGTCGAAGCGCTCTTTCGGCCCGGTCCACAGATAGCCGTGGTGGTGCACCGGTCGTTCTCATTTCGAGAGGAGCCAACCGGGCCGGACCCGAGGGCGGGGAATGAGACCGGCCCGGCCGGCGGGAGAAGGAGGATCAGACATTCAGGCCGAACCGCTCCGGAGCGATACCGGCCGCGTCCAGTTCCTCCGTGGTGAACCGCAGCGGCTCAGCCTCCGGCCGCTTGCTGTCGCCCAGTGCCCAGAGGTCGTCACCGATTCGGGCCAGAGTCACACACCCCTCGGTGCAGGGACCTCCACACGCCTTCACGAACGAGGCCCCGCTGATGTCGAGCGCGTACAGGTCGGTTCCGTTCTGCATCACTGCGCCTTTCTGCTCGGCTGATCGCGGTCACGGCAGACCGCCGCTGCCCGATCGGGCGGCAGGCCAAGTCTTCGGCAGACGACGTTGGAGCCTCTAGCCTCTTTCCTGTTCCCGCAAAAAGTCGTCGCGGATACCTTCGATCAGATCCAGCATTTTTTCGCCCACCAACGCTACTTGCTGGAACCTCTCGAACTTTTCTACATAGAGACTTACGTCACGGGGGTCTGTAACGACGACCTCGGCGTGGACGGTTTCAACAGTCACCATGCGATCGTCGCGGATGACGAAGGCATGATTTGCGATGTCGTTTTGCTGGACCCACAGGGGAACTATCCGGATGTCCACGTGGGGGAGACGTGAGAAAGAAACGATGCGATCAAGCTGGGCGGCCATCATCTGCGGTCGTACGATGCGCCATCGGAGAACAGGCTCGGTGAGGATGAACCGCAGCGACTTCGTGTTGTCGTAGAGGACTGCTTGCCGTTCAAGTCGCCCGTTGATTGTTCGAGTCAGTGCGTCTTCACTGAGGTTGTGGCGTTGCAGAATGGCCCGGATGTACTCCGGAGTCTGCAGCAGGCCCGGAACCAGCGCGGGTTGAAACAACCGCAGCACGGACATCTGGGCTTCCAGGGCCTTGGCGGCCTGCTGACCTTTGTGAACGCCGATCCGTTTGAGCAGGCGCCACGCCGTGGCCTCTGTCGCCGACGCGCGTGCGGCTTCCGCATACTCCGTCTTGACCTCGTCCGAGACGCCGATTGCGGTCAGGATGCGCTCGACGTCCGTGGCGCTGGGTGCCAGTTTCGCATTCTCGATCTTTGACAGCTTGGACGGAGACATGAGGGCGCTGCGGGCCACCGCTTTGGCCTCCTTGCCGGATGCCACTCGCAGAGCCCGCAGCGCGGCTCCAAGCCGTGCTCTGTTCACGTCCCGTACTCGGCCCACCATTCGGTGAACGGTTCCGCGTGTGCGAGTGCCACGTCGCGGTACCGTGTGAATTCCGCCACTCGTTCTGCCGGCACGACTTCC
The DNA here is from genome assembly GCF_019056675.1 of Streptomyces sp. GMY02. Classification (NCBI taxonomy): domain Bacteria; kingdom Bacillati; phylum Actinomycetota; class Actinomycetes; order Kitasatosporales; family Streptomycetaceae; genus Streptomyces; species Streptomyces sp. GMY02. The sequence goes on from NZ_CP077658.1 coordinate 5,252,133, forward strand.
GAACCCAGGTATTTCCCATTTCGGTCGTAGTTCATCACGGCTGCGGATTCCGTGTCGAAGAACCAGAAATCCGGAACACCTTTCAAGGGGTTTGGCTTGTCGGTGATGTCGAGGATGAAGAACTCCTCGCCCCCGGCCATGTTTCTGTGGTAGCCCCAGCCGAGTTCGAACCTGAGGTAGTCCGTAAGCGGGCGGGACAGGATATGGACCCGATAGACCCGCTGTCCCTTCTCGGTGTGCGAGCGCAGTTCTTCGATCCAGCCGGCGTTGTAGTCGTCCGGCTGTGGCTCCCCCGCCAGAAATGCCTGATAGGCATCGACACTCCCGGACTTGCTGTAGTCGTCCAGGGTTTCGAGCCGGAACGCCTCGTGCTGGAACGAGTCGAAGAGGTCGCCGAGATTCCTAGATGAGGTTGTCACGGATGGCCTTCTTGATCAGTTCCGTCGGGATCTCGACCAGGGTTTCGTGCGCGGGAATCTGAAGTCCGTGGTCGGCCGGCGTCTCTCCCTGCACCAGCAGGGTGCCGCGATCCGTCGCGTAGATCGTCGGGCAGTCCTTGATGTCGCACGTGCTGACCAGCTTGGTGACCTTCATGATCCGGGGTCCCCTCTCCCATGCCGCTGCCAGTACCTCGCATCTGGCTCGATGGTCCCGAGGGCCGGGCGCACCGGTCAAGCGATCATGGTTGACGGAACGGGAAACCGCGCGACCTGCGCCGGGCCTGCTCGTTCGCCGCGCGACCTCCTGTCCGGCCCTTCGCGGGCTGCGCAGCCCGCTCGCCTTCAGCCACGCTCCCGTTGATGCACAGCGCGTAATCTCGGAAGTGCCCGCTGATGCTCGTGATTCCCGCAGTGTTGGCGTCACTCCACGAGAGTCGGCAACTGGGCGCCGCGGGGGAGGCGGACGCTGCGGGTGCGCTCGTTGTCGCGGTGACGAGACCGCCTCCAGTTATAGCCATTGGGCTGGGTAGGCTCCCGGCCATGGCTGACCTTGTACAGGTGTCCACCGCTACCGAGACCCGTGACCAGGCCCTCCAACTCGCGCAGTCCGTCGTGCGCGAGCGCCTGGCCGCCGGGGCGCAGATCATCGGCCCCGTGACGTCTGTGTTCTGGCACCGCGGCGAGTTCGGTACGGGCGAGGAGTGGCAGCTCCTCATGAAGACCCGCGCGGACCGGTACCCGGCCCTCGAAGCGCACCTGCTGGAGCACCACCCATGGGACAGCCCCGAGGTGAGCGCCGTTCCCATCGTGGCCGGCGCGGAGACATGCCTCCGGTGGGTGGCGTCCAGCACCGAACCCGAGTAGCCGTCAGCCCGCTGCCTTTGCCAGCGCGTCGTCCACGGCAGGAAGCCCACGATGGGCACCGAGGCGCTTGAGCACTGGCGCGAGACGGTGCCGTGGCCGCACGGATGCAACTCCGTGCGACAGATCCAGCGCGCGGCTGGTCACAGATGCGGCTTGTTCAACCTCACCGCCGCTCAGATAGGCGTCGGCCAGCCATGAGAGGTACAGCGCCTTGTCCCGAGCGTGGCTGTCGTCGTACCGGGCCAGGGCATTTTCCAGCACGGGGACCGCCCGGAGGGGCCGACGCAGCTCTGTCCAGCAGCGGCCGGACATGATCTGTAGCTCGGTGGGGTCGACCCACGCCACCCAATCGGGCTGGGGTGCGCTGCCCGCGTCGCGCAGCGCGGCCTCGGCGCTCTCCAGCGCGCTCTCCGTCTGGGAGGCCAGCCCGGCCACGGCGCACGCCCACGCCTTGCGCTCGTGGAGCAGCGCCCGGACACCGGCTGGCGCGTCTGGTCCGATCGTCTCGCAGGAGCGGGTCGCTATCTCCACGCCGGTCCGCCGGTCTCCGGGCACGGTCTGATACGCGAGGAACGCGAGCGCGTTTCCGGCGAGGTCGGTGTCGCCTGCCTCCGTCGCCGCCTGATAGCTGTCCTGGTACAGCCCCGCGGCGTCGGCTTCCCGCCCTGCGTCGAATGCGGCCCACCCGGCTTGTTGGGCTTGCTCGGCAAGGACGGAGAGCAGCGCGCGCCCAGTGTCCTCCGTGTAGCTCGCTGTGCGGAGCAGAGCCTTCGTGGCCTGGTACTCGCCGAGGTACACCCGGTAGGTGTCTCCGCCGCCGAGCACATCGTCCAGGCGGCGCAGACGGGCGGTCCGGCGGCGTAGCTTCTCGGGCTCGCCTCTGCCCAGTCTGGTGCCGGTGGTGGGCTGGTGGAGGGCGGGGAGGCTCACGGCCAGGCCCGTGCTTGCTCGGAGGAAGTGCCTGCGCCGCATGTCGTTCCTGTCTTCCGTAGTGCTGGTGGGAGCAGGGGGCGCGCTCACCTCCCACGGCCGGGCGGCGAGGCCGAGCATGTGCCCAGGGATGCGCAGCGCGTCGGCGATCCTCACGATCTTCTCAAACGTCGTCACGCTTCCGTGCCCGCGTGCGAGTGTCCCAACCCGTTCAGGTTTGATGTCGCACTCGGCTGCGATCTTCGAATAACTGATTCCTGCTTCGCTACGGGCCAGCCGAAAGACCACTCCGAAGTCGTGCGAGGCGAGCGCCGCTTGTAAGTCCGGCCTCTCCAACAGCGCGCGCGGAAGAGCGGTTGGTGGGTCGTATCCGGTCATCAGTTTCCCGTCGTACCTGCCCGGCCGAGTATGAAGTACACAGGGGGCAACGAGCCTACCTATCAAGGGGATACCCGCACAGGGGAAGCACTCACCGCTCCACATCGCGACATTGGCGCTTGGAACCCCCGCGACCGTAGCGACCGGTCCGGGGGCGTGGCCGACGCTGATGAGGAGCGACGACATGCCTGAAACTACGGCGAGAGAACCCGCGCCCGACATCGATTCCCCGCCGCTCGACTTCGCCACGATGACGGACACGGCCCGGAGCGTGGTCGCCTTGGATGACCGACTGCCGGACGAGGACCTGGAGACGGCCACGCTCTGGCTGCGTGGCCACCTCACCGTGCTGATGCCGGAGGCGGAGGACCGTCTCGGGCCTCGTCCCGGTGGATATCGAGGAGGCGCGACGGAGCCTGGACGCCGCCCCGGGACTGCTCGGCCCGGGGCGGTACGCGCGCTGCCTGGCGCGGTCCGTTCTCACGCTGTCCACACACCTGGGCCATGGCGGGGAGGGCTGTGATGCCTGAGTTCCCGGAGCCGTGGCGGCCGTCGGCCTGCGGGAGTGTGGTGCTGCGGTGGAGCAGTCACCCGAGGTGTGTGGCGTTGGCGCGGATGGAGTTGCGGAAGGCGTTGGCCGATTGGGGGCTGTCCGTGCTGGAGGACTCGGCTGTTCTGATTCTGTCCGAGTTGCTGAGCAATGCGAGCTTGCATGCCAGGGTCTCGCCGGAGCAGGTCATCGAGACGCACTACTTCCGCAGTTCGGGTGGGTTACGGATTGAGGTGCACGACGGTTCGCCGGACCGGCCGCAGCCGCGTACCCCGGATGCGGAGGCGGCTGATGGGCGCGGGCTGCTGCTGGTCGATGCTCTGGCCGACGAGTGGGGGGTGGCCGACCAGTGTGGGCCGGGGAAGGTGGTCTGGGCCACGCTGTCCGTGCCGGTCGTGCGGCCCAGCGAGAGGGACTGCCCGTGACCGCGCCAGCCGGGAAACTCCCGGTCGTCCCGTACATCGCCTGCTGGTCCTCCGAGCACCGGCCCCAGGGCACGCTGGTTGTACGGGGCGGCGGTATCGCGTACGTCGATGAAGGGCCGTACGAGCGTGATGACCTGGGTGTGCTGTGGAAGCGGGTGGGGCTGAGCCCGGGGAAGGGGCGGCCCGAGTTCGGCAACGTCCACTTCCTGCGCCAGCGCCACGCCATAAGCGCCATGTCGAAGCGAGCGGCGGTGCGGAACGCCCCCGAGCCGTCCTGACAGCCGCGCCACCAGGGCGGCATCGGGGCCAGCGACGGCGACGGGGCCGTGGCGCGCCGCCGAGTGGCCGCACGCGCCCGGCTCGCCTACTCGGCCGAGGCGTCCCGGTACGGAAACAACTGCGGGATCTTGTCGGCCGCGCGATGGCCGTCGGGTACTCCCTCGACCAGCGCGACCTTTGACGTCGAATGCTCGGTGCGGAGCGGCAGGATCGCCTGGTACTCCGGCGACTCGTACCACTCCTGCGCGTGGGCCAGACCGGGAAACTCCAGTATCACGATGTCACCGTTCCAGGTTCCCTCGTGTCCGACGAGCTGTCCGCCGTGTACGAGAAAGCGACCGCCGTACGGCGCCAGCGTGGCCTCGATCCGCTCGATGTACTCCGCGATTTCCGGGCCGACCTCGACATCTTCCAGGTAACCGATCGCATACGCGCGTGGCGCCGTCATGCCGGCACCTTGTCCAGGAAACCTCGTACGTCCTGGATCCGGCCCGACTCGTCCAGCACCAGGACGTCGAATCCGATCGCCAGCGGCTCGGCTCCCTCCTGCCCCAGACCCCAGCGGAACCGCACCTGGCGATGGTGGGCGTCGGCCTCGCCGACCTGGGTGAACACAAGCCCCGGAAACCGTGCGTGGACACCGTCGACGACTGCCGCGATCCCCGCGTGACCGGAGACCTCGGCCATCGGGTCGGTGTAGGTGGCCCCGGGCGACCAGTACTGGGAGAGCAACGTCGCCCGTGCGTCGCCCGTCGCGTTCCAGGTGGCCAGGTACTGCTCGATGACATCCTTCATGATGATCTTCTCCCGTGCGTTTCGGTCGGTCGTTTCGATCGGCCGATGTCTGGAATCCTGGCCTGGGCCGGCCGTCCATTCCATGACTTCACAGGTCATGGCCGCCCGGATGCGGCCCCTTAAACTCACGGACATGAGCGTCGCAGTCGAAGGCCCGCCGGTCGGTGCGCTGTTGCGGACCTGGCGGGAACGACGCCGGCTCAGCCAGCAGGAGTTGTCCAACCGGTCGCGCGTCTCCACGCGGCACCTCAGCCGGGTGGAGACCGGCAAGGCGCACCCGACACCGGAGATGGTCATGCACCTCTCCGACAACCTGGATGTGCCGCTGCGGGATCGCAACCGACTCCTGTTGGCCGCCGGCTACGCGCCGCGCTATCGAGATCACCAACTGGACGACGCATCGATCGCGGTGGTGATGGATGGTCTGCGTCGGCTCCTCGACGCCCATCTGCCCTACCCGGCAATGCTGTTGGACGACTACTGGGACATCGTCGACGCCAACGCCGCCGTTGATCGGCTGCTGGCCGATTGTGCGCCGGAGTTGCTGGAGCCGCCGGTCAATGCGGTCCGGGTCTGTCTGCATCCGGACGGGCTGGTCCGTCGGATCGCCAATATCGGGGAGTGGGGCAGTCATCTGCTGCGGCAGGTGAGCCACCGCGCCGAGCGCACCCATGACCGGCGTCACCACGAGCTTGCCGCGGAGATCGCCGGGTATCTCGGCACACCCGATGCCGCCACTCCCCTCACGGGACCGGTGATCACCCTTGAAATCGATGCCGGCGGCAGCCCGCTCCGGTTCTTCAGCACCTCCGCCACCCTCAGCACGGCCACCGATGCCGCCTTGGAAGGGCTGCATCTGGAGACATTCCTGCCGGCCGACGACGAGACGCGGCGTCGATTCGACCAGCGGTAGGCCAGGGCGGAAGGGGCCTGCCGCAGGCCCGGAACCGCCCGCGCCCCTAAGTGCCCCGGGCACGCCGAGCCGCACCGGGAGCGGAAAGACCGCCCCGGGCACTCGCACCGGGGCGGTCGTCGTCGCTGTCGGCGGGCTCGCGGCGGGCTCGCGGCGGGGCCGGGCGGCCGTGTCGGCCGGGCCGTCCGGCCCTTCGTACGCGCTGAGCCGTGCGCCGGAACTCAGTCGCCCGAGACCGTGACCTTCTCGTCGTTGTTGAGTTGGTTCACCAGCTCCTTGACCTTGGCCTTGTCCCAGACGAGGTTGCCGCCGACGCTGCCCGAGATCGGCATGTTCATGGACTTGCCCTCGCCGCCCGTGACGCCCTTCATCGCGAAGAACATCTGGCCCAGCGACCACAGGGACATGTCCTTGTCCACGATCAGCGTGTCCAGGCCCGCGCCCATGGTCGGGTAGAGCTTGAACGGGTTGAGGATCGTGCCCGGGGTGGCGGTCTGCGAGGCCAGTGCGGCGAGGAACTTCTGCTGGTTCTTCGTACGGTCCAGGTCGCTGTTGGCGAAGGCGTACCGGGTCCGTACGAAGGCGAGGGACTGCTCGCCGTTCAGGGTCTGCTTGCCCGCCTGGAAGTCGGCGCCGGACTTCTTGTCCTTGAACGCCTTCGGGATGTCGATCTCCACCCCGCCGATCGCGTCCACGATGTTGGCGAAGCCCGCGAAGCCGATCTCGACGTAGTGGTCGATGTGCAGCCCGGTGTTGAACTCGACGGTACGGACGAGCAGTTCGGGCCCGTCCTCCGCGTACGCCGCGTTGAGCTTGGTCTGCCGGCCCTGGTTCGGGAAGAGCTTGCCGGACTCGGAACCGCGGAACGAGGGGATCGTCACATTCGAGTCGCGCGGCAGTGAGATCAGCGTCGGCCCGTTCGACCCGTCGTGCAGGATCATCATCGAGTCGGTGCGCTTGCCCTCGGCGGAGCCCGTGTGCAGCTTCTTCTTGTCCTCGGCCGTCATGCCCTCACGGCTGTCGGAGCCGACGATCAGATAGTTGGTGCCGTCGCCCTCCGCCGGGCGCTCGATGACCTTGGAGAGATCGACCTCGCGCTTGAGCTTGCCGTCGGCCCAGAAGTACGTACCGATGGTGACGCCGAGGAACACCACGACCAGCACCAGCGCGCCGACCTTGATACGGCGGCGCCAGTCCGGGGCGTACCGGGGTCCGGGCGGGCCGCTCGGCGGGGGCGGGGGGCCGCCGTTGCGGCCGCCGGGGGGCGAGCCGTACACCTGGCCCGTGTTGTAGCCGCTGTCGTACCCCGGGTCGTACCCCTGCGACTGCTGCGGGACGCCACGCGGCTGCACATGCGGCATCACACGCGCGCCCTCGGGCTGCGCGCCCGCGCTGCCGCGCCCGTAGCGGTCGCCGCGGCTGCCGCGGTCGCCGGTCCATCCATCGGGCCAATCATTCATACGGACCAGTGTGCCGGGCAGGGCTGTCGGCCAGACAGGGGAGAGGGGAAATCGGGTCGGGCCTGTTGCCAAGCTGATGCAATGCGCACCGTGTCCTTACCGGGCCGGGCTCGTTCGGGGTCAGGGCCTGCCCAGGACCCGCACAGGATCCCGCCCGGCACCGCGCACAGAACCCCCGCCCGGCACCGCGCACAGAACCCCCGTCCGGGCCCCTGCCCGCACCCCGCCCGGCCGCCGTACGGAGGCCGCATAAGCCCCCGTACAGAGGCCGCATAAGGTGGGGCACATGACAGATCAGGCCACCCGGCCGGAGTCCGGGATACCGGGCAAGCCCACCTCCGCCTCCCGTACCACGCTCAGCCACATCATGACGGCCAGTGACACGAACCTGCTCGGTACGGTGCACGGTGGCGTGATCATGAAGCTCGTGGACGACGCGGCGGGCGCCGTCGCGGGGCGTCACTCCGGCGGCCCGGCGGTGACCGCCTCCATGGACGAGATGGTGTTCCTCGCACCGGTCCGCGTCGGCGACCTGGTCCACGTACGCGCGCAGTGCAACTGGACCGGGCGCAGTTCGATGGAGATCGGTGTACGGGTCCTCGCCGAGCGCTGGAACGAATCGACCCCGGCGACCCAGGTCGGCAGCGCCTATCTGGTCTTCGCGGCCGTCGACGCGGACGGCAGGCCCCGGCCCGTACCGCCGGTGATCCCGGAGACCGAGCGGGACAAGCGCCGCTACCAGGAGGCCCAGATCCGCCGCACCCACCGGCTGGCCCGGCGCCGGGAGATCCAGGAGCTACGGGAGAAACGGGCGGCGGAGGGCATCGACAACTAGTGCCCCTCCCGGCACCGGATCCCGGACAGGACTGGACTGGACTGACTGGACAGGCCGGGACGGGGTCCAAGAACCAGGACCCATGCCCTACGACGACCTGCCCGGCCGCGGCAGCGGCCCGGCCTCAACGGCGGCGGAGCCTCGGGTTCTCCAGCGCGGGCGGCGTGGTCCCGTAGTTGTCCGCGGGGTCGAGGTCCGTGCCCGGCGTGATGATCGCGTCGATACGGTCCAGCACATCGTCCGGCAGGTCGATGTCCGCACCCGCCAGGACCCCGTCGAGCTGTTCCGCGGTGCGCGGACCGATCAGTACGGACGTGACGGCCGGGTGCGCGCGGGCGAAGGCGACCGCGAGATGCGGCAGTGTGATGCCCATCTCGTCGGCGAGGGCGGTGAGGCCGGTGAGCGCGGTGGCCTTGAGCCTGCCGGTCGGCGTCGTTGAGTCGTAGTGCGCGGGCCGCGACGAGGCGCGGTGGCTCGACGCCGGGTCGGCCCGGCCGGAGAGCCAGCCCCCATTGAGCGGGCTGAAGGTGAGCATGCCGAGCCCATGGCGCTGCGCGGTCGGGAACACCGACCTCTCGGGCCCGCGGGTGAAGAGGGAGTACATCGACTGCTCGGTCAGGAACCGGTACGAATCCTGGCGCTCCGCCGCCCACTGGGCCTCGCTGATCAGCTCCGCGGGGAACATCGAGGAGCCGAACGCCCGGATCTTCCCGGCGCGGACCAGGTCGGTGAGGGCCGCCAGTGTCTCGCCGACATCCGTCCCGTGGTCGGGGCGGTGCATCTGGTAGAGGTCGATGTAGTCGGTACCGAGGCGGCGGAGGCTGTCCTCGACCGCGCGGACGATCCACCGCCGTGAGCCGCCTCGCCGGTTCGGGTCCTCGCCCATAGGCAGCCCGAATTTCGTGGCGATGACGAGATCGTCACGGCGGCCCCTGACGGCCTTCCCGACGATTTCCTCGGACTCGCCCAGCGAATAGACATCGGCGGTGTCGACGACATTGATTCCGGCGTCCAGCGCGCGGTGGATGACACGGACCGAGTCCTCGTGGTCCGGATTTCCCATGCGGCCGAACATCATCGCGCCCAGCGAGAGCTCGCTGACGGATATTCCGGTCTTCCCCAGGGTCCTGCGTTGCATCGGCGCGCGCCTTTCGACTTGACCGGCCGTGATTCTTTCCCGGCCGGAGTTCTCCCGGGCATGTATCCCGGGTCGTACGGACCCGTCCATCGCACCACGCGTATTCGCCGGGGCGTGAACCCGATCCTGCTGCCGCCTTGCACGATCCCGTCAACCTCGCGAGTACCGTGCCGAGGCGCGTGGTGGCGCCCCGGCGCCAGGTGGTTCGCTGGAGGCATGGACCTGCTCGATGAACTGCGCACGCTGATCGTGCGCCACGCCGACGGCGGACCGCTGGGGCGGAGGACGCTCATGGACGGTGTGACCGTGATGGTCACGGACCGGCCCACGCCCCCGGAGAGCGCGATGACGGAGCCGTCGTTCGCGGTCGTGGCCCAGGGTGTCAAGCGCACCGTGCTCAACGGGGTCCCGTACGACTACCGCGCCGGCCAGTACCTCGTCGTGTCGCTGGACCTCCCGGTGATCGGCCAGGCGCTGGAGGCAGGGCCGGACGAACCGTTCAGCGTCTTCTCCATGCGGCTCCGGCCGGCGGCGATCGCGCCGCTGCTGCTGGAGACGACCGGGTCCGCGAAGCCGCCGGCGTTCTCCGGTCTCGCGATCAGCGACGCGACGCCGGAGCTGCTCGATCCCGTCGTGCGGCTGCTCCGGCTCGTCGACCGCCCGGACGATCTGCGCGTGCTCGGGCCCGCGTACGAGCGGGAGATCCTGTGGCGGCTCGTCACCGGCGACCAGGGCGCTCTCGTACGGCAGATCGGCCTCGCCAACAGCGCTGTCGCGCATATCTCCCGGGCGATCCGCTGGATTCGCGACCATTTCCGCGAACCCATCCGCGTGGCGGATCTGGCGGCGCTCTCCGGAATGAGCGAATCGTCCTTCCACCGGTATTTCCGTTCCGCGACATCGATGACACCGATCCAGTTCCAGAAACAAATCCGGCTCCAGGCGGCCCGCGTCCTCCTCATGACCCGGTCCGGAAGCGTCGCGGAGATCGGCTATCGCGTCGGCTACGAAAGTCCGTCGCAGTTCAGCCGCGACTACCGGAAGACATTCGGCATCTCACCGGGCAGGGACACCGAGCGCCTGTCCGCCGCACGATGAGGACGCTCCAGAGCCGGGGAGGACGCTCCAGGGCCGGACAGCACGTGCCAGGGCCGGGGAGCACACGCCAGGGCCGGGGAGCACGCGCCAGGGCCGGGGAGCACGCTCCAGGGCCGGGCGAGTCGGCGCCGGGCGGCTCAGGGGCAGACGACCTCGTCCCCGGTCACCGTCCCGAACTGGTCGTCCTGCTCGTTCTTCGGCGGTTCCCCGGCCCGCACCGGAGTCACCGCCTTGTAGTCCGTGCCGATCATCACCCTGAGCGTCGGGCCCTGCTGCCGTGCCGGGCGCAGTTCACTGCCGGGCAGGGCGGCTGCCAGGGACTTCGCCGAGAGGTCCCAGCGCGGGTCGTACTGCACGACCGTCCGCGCCAGATCGCGTTCATCGGCGTTGAGCGGGGAGCCGGTGGTCGCGAAGCCGGTGGCGCGCAGGGCGTCGTCGGCGCGGCGGCCGAGCCCGTCCTTGCGTGTCGCGTTGTAGACCTGCACCCGGATCTGTTCGGGCGCCACCTCGACCAGCGCCGTCTGCTGCCCGCTCCCATGCTGCCCGCTCCCGTACTGTCCGCTCCCGTACTGCCCGCTCGCCTGCTGTCGGCTCCCCTGCGGCCCGTTCGCCGTCGAAGCCACCGGTCCGGACACCGGCTCCTGTTCCGGCCGGCTCTTCCGGCCGGTCAGCGGTCTGTCCTCGCGCAGCGCCCGGAACAGCGCCTTCGACTTCACCGGATCCCACTTCACCGTCGAGCCGACCCCCTTGACCGCCACACCGTGCCCCTTGCGCGCGAGCGGCACCGAGGTGAATTCGGACGAAGAGGGTGAGAAGCCGCGCATCGCCTCGTTGAGAGCCAGCATCTGCTCCGTACCGAACCCCGCGTCCGCCCGTACGGAGCTGAGCATCGTCGACGTGACGTCCCGGAACTTCACCGGGTTCAGCAGCACACCGCTGGAGGTGGCCCGGCTGATCAGCGCGGCCAGGAAGCGCTGCTGGCGCCGCATCCTGCCGAGGTCGGCCGCACCGTCGACATGCCGCGACCGTACGTACTGGAGAGCCTGGCCGCCGTTCAGCTTGTGCGTACCGGGGGTCAGATCGAGACCGGTGTACGAATCCTTGAGCGCCTTGGGCGTACAGATCTCCACCCCGCCCAGCGCGTCCACCGTCTTCATGAAGCTCGCGAAGTCGACCTCCAGATAGTGGTTGATCTTCACACCGGTCATGTGCTCAAGGGTCCTGACCGTCAGATTCGGCCCGCCCTCCGCGTACGCCGCGTTCAGCTTCACCACGTGGGAGCGGTGCTGCTTGCCGGTGGCGGGGTCGGTGTGCTCGGGCAGCTCCGCGTAACTGTCGCGCGGCACGCTCACCACGCTCGCGCGCTCCCCGTTCTCCGAGAGGTGCACCAGCATGATCGTGTCGGTGCAGTGGCACGGCGCCCCGCCGAGCCGATACGCCCGCCGCTCGTCCTGGGTGATCCGGTCGCGGCCGTCGGTGCCGACGAGCAGCAGATTCAGGCCCTGGCCCGCGGCGGGCCGGTTCTTCATGTCCTTGAAGGCGTCGACCCGGCCGATCCCGGTGTCCAGGCTGGTCATCACCGCGTGACCGATCCCGCCGGCCCCCAGCACCAGCACGGAGAGCGTCGTCGCCGCCCGGGTCCCCCAGCGCGGCCGCTCCCGCCGCTGCCTTCCCGCGTCCGGCAGGTGGCGCACGGGCCGGTAGGCGGGAGGGGGGACGGCCGGCCGGGGCGGACGGCGGGGGGAGCGGGGCGGGGTGGTCAACGGGGTACACCTCTGCGGCAGTCGGGCAGTACGCCCATACGATCAGCGCCTCCGGGTGCCGCACGGGCGGCGCGCGTCGCTGTCCCCCGTACGCGGTAACGTGGCTGGCCGTACCGCCGTCTCCCGAAGGACCCAGAAGCCTCCATGCCTGCCCAGCCCCCCGCGGTCTCCGTGATCATGCCGGTGCTCAACGAGGAACGTCATCTCAGGAACTCGGTCCGGCACATCCTTGAGCAGGAGTACGAAGGCGAGATGGAGGTGGTGATCGCGCTCGGGCCCTCGACGGACCGTACGGACGAGATCGCCGCCGAGCTGGTACGGGAGACCGCGTCGCACCCGCGCGCCAGTGTCCGTACCGTCCCCAACCCCACCGGCCGCACGCCCGCCGCGCTGAACGCCGCGATCAAGGCGTCCAGCCACCCGGTGGTGGTACGGGTCGACGGCCACGGCATGCTCTCGCCCGACTACATCGCGACCGCTGTACGGCTGCTGGCGGAGACCGGCGCGCAGAACGTCGGCGGGATCATGCACGCCGAGGGCGAGAACGACTGGGAGAGCGCGGTGGCCGCCGCGATGACCTCGAAGATAGGGGTCGGCAACGCGGCGTTCCACACGGGAGGCCAGGCGGGGCCCGCCGAGACCGTGTATCTGGGGGTCTTCCGGCGCGAGGCCCTCGAAGAGCAGGGTGGCTACAACGAGGAGTTCATCCGCGCCCAGGACTGGGAGCTGAACTTCCGTATCCGCGAGGCCGGCGGCGGGATCTGGTTCTCGCCCGAGCTGCGGGTGCGGTACCGGCCGCGGCCCTCGGTCAGGGCGCTCGCCAAGCAGTACAAGGACTACGGGCGCTGGCGCCATGTCGTCGCCCGCTACCACTCCGGCTCGATCAATCTGCGCTATCTCGCCCCGCCGGCCGCGGTCTGCGCCATCGCCGCGGGCATCGTGGTGGGCGCGGTGCTCACGCCCTGGGGGCTGATCGTCCCGGCCGGCTATCTCGCCGCGATCGTCGCGGGCTCGGTGCCGGCGGGCCGGGGGCTGCCGCTGAAGGCCCGGCTCCAGATCCCGGTGGCGCTGGCGACCATGCACATGTCGTGGGGGTACGGCTTTCTGACCAGCCCGCGCTCCCTGGCGAAGAAGGTCATCGCGAGCCGCCGCCCCGCCGTACTGCCGACGGTCGAGGCGTAACCGCACGTACGGGTCGAGGCGCGACCGTACGTACCGGGCGAGGCATACGTACAGAACGCGGGCGCGCCCGGCCAGCGGCAGAGCGCGGACACGCCCGGTCAACAGTGGGACGCGGGCACGCCCGGTCGCCAGTGGGACGCGGGTGCGCCCCGGTCAGAAGCGGTACGGCGCGTACACCGGCATGCACTTGTCCTTCTCCGAGCCGTTGAGCGGGTCCGCCGACTTCGGAATCCCGCCCGCCACGGGCTTGGACGCCTTGGGATACGACGCCCCCTCGCGCCAGTCCGCGCCCACGACCAGCGTGACACCCGAGACGTCCGTCGACCGCTTCACCGAACTCAGCGGGATCCCCAGGGACTTGGCCACCGCCTGCGCGTCCCCCTCCAGATCCGCGCTGGGGAAGGTGACGGACGTCCGCTCCTGCGGACTGGGCGTGGAGTCCGCCTCGGCCAGGGTGTAGCCCTTGGCGTTGAGCCGCGCGGCGATGTCGGCGGCGCGGCGCGGTACCGCGCTCTGCTGCTCGCTGCCCGTGCCGTTCCGTACGATCACGCCCGTCTCGGCGGGCGGCGCCGCCGGGTCCTTGGAGACCGGCTCGGCGGGCTCGGTGGTCTTCTTGGCGTCGGCGGGGCCGCCGTTGCTGTCGAAGGCGACATCCTCGCGGAGCATCTCCCAGACCTTGTCGGCGTCGGGCTCCAGGGGTATCAGGTGGTTGCGGTCGAGGGGGTCCTCGACGGACGGCATGGTCGTCATGGTGAGACGGTTCGTCGGCACGCTCTTGAGCTGCATGGCGAGGTCGTACAGCTTCTTGACCGTACCGATCTCCTCGGACACCTCAAGCGACTTGGTGGCCGCCTCCGCGAGACCGGTCAGCCGCATCGTGTCGGTGAAGACGTTCTGCGACTTCAGCTCACGGATCATCGCGTTCATGTACATGTGCTGGGCCTTGGCGCGGCCGAGGTCGCTCTCGAAGGCGTGCCGGGTGCGCAGCCACTGGAGGGCCTGCTTGCCCTGGATCTGGTGCGTACCGGCGGTCAGTTTCAGTCCCGAGCCGCCCGGGACGCCGGGCAGCGGCCGGTCCCAGACATTGTTCTGGACACAGACCTCGACGCCGCCTATCGCGTCGGCCATGCTCACCACACCGGAGAAGTCGATCGTCATCCAGTGGTCGATATAGACGCCGGTCAGCTTCTCCCAGGTGCTCAGGGTGCAGCCGGCGCCGCCGCGGGCCAGGCTCTCGTTGATGATCGCGTTGGTCTTCGGCCAGACCTTGCCGGTCGTGGCGTCCTTGCACTCGGGGATGTCGACCCGGGTGTCGCGCGGGATGCTCACGACCGAGGCGTTCTTCCGGTCGGCCGAGACATGGACCAGCATCTGGACGTCGCCGAGGGGCGGGTTGCCCGCGGTGTCCTTGCTGCCGCCGAGCTTGACGTTCTCGGCCGTGGCGCGGCTGTCGGAGCCGATCAGCAGGATGTTGAGGGGGGTCTGGCCGGCGCCGTTGGCATCGGGCTTCTTGACCCCCGTGGAGCCGTTGCTGCGGTCGCCGCTGCGGATATTGGCGTTGAGGTGCCGGTAGTAGAGATAGCCGGCGCCGGCGGTGCCGAGCAGGAGGAGTACGAGGACGCCGGCGATCCAGCGGAGTATTCGCCAGGGGCCGCGCCTGGAGCGGCGGCGGGCGGAGGCGCCGTTGGCGGTCCTGCCCCGGCCGCCCTTGCCCTTGCCCTGGGCCTCGGCTTCGCTTTCCTCGGCGTCCGCCGGAGCGGCGCCGCCCGCCTGAGCGGTGCTGCTCAGAGCCGTGTCCGGGGCCGCGTCGGGGCCGTCGCCGCGGTCCGTCGGGCCCGAGCCCTCCGTATCCGCCGCGCCGGTCCCGTCGCTCTCGTACAGGCTGTCGTCCCAGCCCAACTCCCGGGGGTGCGGTACGCGTTCGTCCGCACCCTCCCGCTGCACACTGCTCTGACGCACCAAGATCCCCCCGTCAGCCCGTCCGTACAAGCCGTCTGGGCCGTATGAGCCGGACAGGCCGCGTAAGCCACATCAGCCGCACAAGTCTTCGGTGCGCCGTCACTTGGCGCACACCTGCTTGTCGGCTTCCACCTTCTGCACACCCTCCGGCGCCTTTGCCGGTCCGGTGATGGGTATCCCCGCGCCCTTGAAGTCCGCCCCGAGGGTCAGCGTCATCGCCTCAAGCCCCACGGCGTCCTCCGTACCCGGCTTCAGAGCCGCGGCGGGCAGCCCCATCATCGCCGCGAGGGCCCGCGCCTGGTCCGCCTGGTTCGGCGCGTACTCCAGGCTCGTCCTGGGCAGGTCGGGGCCGGGGGAGTTGCCCTTGTTGGTGGACTTCGGCACGCCCTCGGTGTTCTGGAGCCAGGCCAGGGTCTCCTGCGCGGAGCCCTGCGGGCCGCCGCCGTTGTACACGTCGACCCGTACGTCCTCGGGAGCGGCCTTGGGGCCCTTCAGCAGCGCGGCCTGCTTGCTCTTGGCCGCTGCCTCCTGCTGCTTCACCTCGGTGAGCGACGTGTCGCTCTGCATCATCGCGAACAGCGGCTTCGCCCTGGTGTCGTCGACGACCACCGTGGCCTTGACGACCTCCGCCGGGTTGTCGACCACCGGCAGCGTGGTGAAGGTGATGTTCTTCGGGTTGACCTTGGCGAGTTCCTTGGCGAGGTCGCTGAGCTTCTGGATGCTGCCGATACCGGTGTCGACGGTGAGCGCCTTGGTCGCGGCCTCCGCCAGACCGAAAAGCTTCTGCGGGTCCGTGAGCGTGTCGCCGGACTTGATCTTCCGGATCATCGAGCTGAGGAACTGCTGCTGCGTCTCGATCCGGCTGAGGTCGCTCTCGTTGCCGAAGGCGTGCCGTGTCCGTACGAAGGCGAGGGCCTGCTCGCCCTCGATGGTGTGGGTGCCCTTGCTCAGCTTGAGATGGGACTTGGGGTCGTCGACGTCCTTGGCCACACACACCTCGACACCGCCGACCGCGGTCGACAGCGTCTTGACCGCGTTGAAGTCGGCCATCATGAAGTGGTCGACCTCGAGTCCGGTGATCTCCTTGACCGTACGCATCGTGCAGCCCGGGTCGCGGCCGTCCTGGCCGAGGCTGGTGTTGAACCGGACCTGCGAGGTCCCGGGGATGACCTCCGTGCCCTCGGCGGTCTTCGTCTCGCAGTCGGGGATGTCCGTGATCAGGTCGCGCGGAATGGACAGCACCGTCGCGTTCGTACGGTCCTTGGAGACATGGAACAGGAGATTGGTGTCGGCGTGGCCGACACTGCCCGCGTCCCCGTACCCCTCGTTGCCGGCGCCGGTCCGTTTGTCCGTGCCGATCAACAGTATGTTGATGGCCTGGTCCTTCTTGAAGCCGCCGCTGCCCGCGCTGCCGATGTCGATCTTCGCGATGTTGCCGTTGAGGTGCTGGTAGTAGGCGTATCCGCCGATGGAACCGGCGACGAGCAGGACCGCCAGCGTGCCGCCGGTCCAGACCAGCGCCTTCTTCTTGCCCGACTTCTTCGCCTTGCGCTTGCGCCGGCCGGCCGCGGCGGGCCCGCTGTCGGGCTGGCCCTTGCCCGCGCGGCGGCTGCGCTGCCCGGGTACGTCGGCGCGAGTGCCCGCGCTCGTACCCGTGCCCGTGGACCGGCTTTCGGTGACCGTGCTCGTACCCGTACGCGCGGAACCGTTTCGCGCGGCGCGGGGGGCGCCGGTACGTGCCGTACCGCTACGGGGAGTGCCCTCGGCCGGTGTGGCGTTCTCGGCGCTCTCGCGCGGGGCGCCCGCTCTTCTGGCCCCCGGCTGCCCGGTACCACCGCGTCTGCCGGCGCCTCGTGGGCGGGAGGCGGGCGGCTGCCCTGTGGAGTGGTCCAGTCGCAGTTCGTAGTTACCCGTCTGCGGGTTGAGGACCCACTGGTCGGCGGGGTCGATTCCGTCCGCCTGTCCACGGCTTTGCGCATCCACGGTTGCTTGAATCCTCCGTCGGTGCCACGCGAGGCGCCTCCCCCAAGGCGCTCGGTCTTTCGATCCGTCAGTGCACGGCCTCGTGGGCCAAAACACCGGATCGCGTCACACTATCCGTCCGGTTCAGTGTCGAGCGACGCCAGTGACAAATTCCACGGACCTTACAAGCGGGCAATCCGCTCAATCTTCATAGACTGAAGGTCTCTCTTTGGACATCGTTTTACTCACACAGGCCCGCCGCGGCGTTTGAGCCCTCGAAAGTGGGGGTGGAGCCCGGACTCGGGTCGGTGCTGGGGGCGGTGGTGGGAGTGGGGCTGTTCCGGTCCGTGCCACTGCCCTTCGCGTCCTCGGTGCCCTTGGGCGACTCCGTACCACTGCCCGTGGGGGGCGGGGAGATGGAGACGGGTTCGTCCTCGCGCAGCCGCTCGAAGAGATTCTCCGCGTCGGGCTCGACGAGTTCGTCGCGATTCGGGTCCGCGCTGTAGGGCTGGCGCGGCACCGTCATGAATTGCACCTTTTCGGTCGGTACGCTCTGCATGGAGCGCGCCAGTTCATAAAGGTCGGTCAGGGTGGAGAGTCCCGGATCGGTGGTGAGGGACTTCGTCGCCGCGTCCAGCACCGGATAGAGCCGGGTCGGATTGAGCAGTACGCCGTTGCTCCGCACCTTCTTGAACAGCGCCCCGAGGAAACGTTGCTGCCGCTCCATGCGCTGGGTGTCGCTGCCGTCGCCGATGCCGTGGCGCGCCCGTACGAAGCCGAGTGCCTGCTCGCCGTCCAGGGTCTGTGTGCCGGCCGGCAGTCGGAGCAGTGCCTGTACGTCGTCGACCGGCTCCTTGAGGCAGACCTCGACGCCGTCGACCGCGTCCACCACGTCCTTGAAGCCTGTGAAATCAATCACCATGTGGTGATCGATCCGTATGCCTGTCAGCTTCTCGACCGTACGTATGGTGCAGGCGGCGCCACCGAACTGGAACGCCCAGTTGAACTGGGCGAACTGGGCCGTGCTGCGGGTGCCGTCCGGCTTGCGGCAGCTCGGGACGTCCACCATCAGATCGCGCGGCAGGGACACGGCCGTGGCGCTCTGCCGGTCGGCGGCGAGATGCAGCAGGATCGTGGTGTCGGAGCGCTGTGAACCGCCGTCGTCCTGCCCGTACTTGCCATTGCCCTCGCCTGAGCGGGTGTCCGAACCGATGAGCAGGATGTTCTTGGCATCGAGCACGATCGGGGTGGGACGTTCCTTCTCGTACGTACGCAGCTCGGCGGCGGTGGTGGTGTCGGTCCTGATGTTGCCGTCGAGTTTCTTGTAGAACCACCAGCCCACACCGGCGGCGGCGAGCACGACGACGGAGGTGCCGAGCGCGGTCCAACGCAGCCAGTGGTGCCCGCGGTTGGGGCGCGATGCGGCGGTCCCGGCATCGTTGTCGTCGTCGGCGCCGTCGCCGGTACCGGCCGGTTCGGCCGGCGCTCTGCCAGCACTGTCGGTCACGTCTGCGTCCATCCTTCAAGGCGTCGGCGGCGCGCTGAGCCGCCGGTTGCAGGGGTAGACGGGCGAACGCGGCGGTTGGTTGTGCTGTGAGTTGTGTGAGTTGCTGTGAATCGCAGGTATCCCCGAATCGTCCACCGCTCGGTGACGGTGCGTGTTACGCGGAGGTTCGGGGGTGATGACGACGGTGTGTTGACGGTGACGGGGTGTGGTGGTGCCGGTGTGCGTTGTGACGGTGACGGTGTGTTTTCCATTGGTGACGGGTGCGCGCTGCCCGCCGATGACCGCTGCCCGTTGCCCGGTCCTGCCGTCCGTCCGGCAGCCCGGTCCCGTCGTCCTGCCCGTTCGGTGGTTCAGAGCGCGCGGTGGGTCACCCGCTCGCTCTCGGCGCGCTTTTCGAGGCCGTCGGCCGGGAGCCGGTCGAGATGGCGGCAGAGTACGGCGGAGGTGCCCGCGGCGAGCGGTGCGAACAGCCCGGCCGACAGCCCCTCCCAACTCCCGTACGAGAGGCCCGACATCAGCCGGGATCCCGCCGTCAGACCGCGCCCGTCGGCGTCCTCGCGCGCCCGCGCGACGAGTTGGGCCGAGGTCAGTTCCGTACCGGCCACGCGCAGCGCGGGTTCGTCCGGGTCCACGGGTGCGTACGGTACGAAGCGGTCGCCCTGGCCCGGCACCTCGACCGCGTAGTCGATGAAGCCGCCCGGCGGCTGCGGGAACCGGCCGCCGAGCGGACGCAGCGCGAGCGCCACCCGCTCCCCGCCGCAGGCGCGTGCCGCGTCGAGGGTGTCCGGGCCGCTGACGACGAGGTCGGCGCCGGCCGGGTCGCCCCCGATCTCGACGGTCACACCGACCGAGGAACAGGCGAGCAGCCACACCGCGCTCTGCCAGTGCGCGGGCAGGAGCAGCGCGAGCCGGTCGCCCGGCGCGGCGGCGAGATTGCCCTGGAGGAGGTTCGCGGTCTTGGACACCCAATTGGCGAAGGTGGCGACGGACAATTCGACGCGCTCACCGGTGGCATCGTCGTAGAAGGTGATCAAGGGGCGGGCGGGATCCGTGGCGAGAGCGGATCGCAGCAGGTCGGCGGGGGTGCGGTCGCTGGCATTCACCCGGGAAAGGGTACGCGGCGGAGCGCGGCGGTCACGGCCGTACCGGTGACGCGGTCCACCGGTTGGACCGTCGCGCGCCCGGCTTTCCGGCCGCTCCCCGGCGGGCGGGTACGGCGACCCGCCCCCAGGATCGGCACATGCGTGCCTACTTCGCCACCCCGGTCGCCCTGACGTACACCGTCACCCTGACCCTTCCGCTGGCCATCCCGCTGTCCCTGCCGCTGTTCCTGCTGCCGGCGAACGCGGCCGCCCGGGACCGCGCGGCTGCCGGGGCCGATGCATCGGTGGCGGTCGCGTTGCGGCAGGACGCGGGGCGGGAGGCCGCTGCGGCGGCGTCGCGGACGGCGCCCGCCGAACTCGGACCCGAACGCGGACCCGAGCCCGGCCCTGAACGCGGACCCGAGCCCGGCCCCGGTTCCACGCGGTCGCTTCCGCTGACGGCCCTCGCTTCCGACCGGTTGTCCGGCACCGCCCCCGGTATGGGGCTGGCCCGCCGGAATGTGCGGCAGTTCTCTCTGCTCGGTGTCGTCTGGGACGACGCCGACGCGGAGCTCCGGGGCACAGCCGAGGTCCGTACCCGCTCGGCCGCCACCCGTGCCTGGTCCGGCTGGCAGAGTCTGCGGACCCACAACCGCGAGCACGGCGCCGACCCCGGTACGGCCGAGCGCGCCGCGGCCGGTGTGCGCGGGGCCACCGCGCCGCTCTGGGTGGGGCGTTCGGACGGCGTCGAGGTCCGCGTACGGCCGACGGAGCGGCCGGGCCGGGCAGGACCGTCCCATCTGCCGCTGCCGCACGGTCTGCGGCTGGACCTGGTCGACCCGGGCGAGGATCCCGTACGGCACGGCCGGGCCGGAGCCCCGGCGGAGGCCGCACCCGCCGAGGCCGTCTCCGCCGTGTCCGTCCGCGCCGACGCCGTCTCCGCAGCGTCCGTCGCTTCCGACGCCAACTCCGCCGCGTCCGTATCCGCCGCGTTCGCGAGGCCGTACATCGGACCACGTCCCCGTATCGTCACCCGCGGTGGCTGGGGCGCCGACGAGTCGCTGCGCGAGCGGCGGTTCGGCTACAACCACACGGTCACGGCGGCCTTCATCCACCACAGCGCGACCGGGAACAACTACACCTGCCGGCAGTCCGCGTCCGTTCTGCGCGCCATCTACCGCTATCACGTCACCAGCTCCGGCTGGCGCGACTTCGGCTACAACTTCGCCGTCGACAAGTGCGGAACGATCTACGAAGGCCGTGCGGGCGGCATCGCGAAGCCCGTCCTGGGCGCGCACACGCTCGGCTTCAACAAGAACACGGTGGGCATCGCGGTGCTCGGAACGTACAACGGCACCAAGCCCCCGACGGCCGCCACGACCGCCGTCGCCAGGCTCACCGCCTGGAAGCTCGGCCTCCATGGCATCGACCCGCGCAGGACGGTCACGCTGACGTCCGCGGGCAGCGGCAAGTACAAGAAGGGGACGAGAGTCGGCCTCCACGCCATCGCCGGGCACCGCGACGGAGTGAACACCGACTGCCCGGGAAGCCGGCTGCACGCGAAGCTCGGTACGGCACGGGACAAGGCGGCGCAGTACCAGGGCCGTTGACGTGAGGCCGGTGACGCGAGGCCGGTGATACGGGGCAGTCGGGAAGCGGGAGACGGCAAACACTGGTCGGTTCCGTGTACGGACGCCGGTATGCATGTACGTGCGGATCCCCGCAGGTACGAACGGAAGCCGTACGGCGGCCCCAGTGGGAAGCGGAGACGACACGGTGACAGAAGCGATCCTCCTGGTCGGCGGCAAGGGCACCCGGCTGCGGCCGCTCACGGTGCGCACGCCCAAGCCGATGGTGCCCGCGGCGGGCGTACCGTTCCTGACTCATCAACTCGCCCGCGCCCGTGAGGCGGGCGTCGAGCACATCGTCCTCGCGACCTCCTACCTGGCCGAGGTGTTCGAACCGTACTTCGGCGACGGTTCGGCGCTCGGCCTGGAGCTGGAGTACGTGACCGAGCGCGAGCCGCTCGGCACGGGCGGCGCCATCCGCAATGTCGCCTCCCGGCTGCGTTCCGGGCCCGGCGACCCCGTACTGATCTTCAACGGCGACATCCTCACCGGCCTGGACATCCGCGCGCTGGTCGGCACCCATACGCGGTCGGGCGCCGACATCTCCCTCCATCTCACCCGGGTCGAGGACCCGAGGGCGTACGGGCTGGTGCCGACGGACGCGAACGGGCGGGTGACGGCGTTCCTGGAGAAGCCGCAGACACCGGAGGAGATCGTCACGGACCAGATCAACGCGGGCGCGTATGTCTTCCGGCGCTCGGTGATCGACGCGATTCCGGAGGGGCGGCCGGTGTCGGTCGAGCGCGAGACCTTTCCGGACCTGCTGGCGGCGGGCGCGCATCTCCAGGGCATGGTCGACTCCACGTACTGGCTGGACCTGGGCACCCCGCACGCCTTCGTCCGCGGCTCCGCCGACCTGGTCCTGGGCCGCGCCCCGTCCCCGGCGGTCCCGGGCCGCTGCGGCGAACACCTGATCCTCCCGACGGCCTCGGTGGCCCCGGACGCGAAACTCTCCGCGGGTACGGTGATCGGCCCCGGCGCCGTCATCGGCCCCGGCGCCCGCCTCACCGCCACCGCGGTCCTCCCGGACGCCGTCGTCGAACCGGGCGCCCAGATCACCCACTCCCTCATCGGCAGCAAGGCCCGCGTGGGCGCGCGCACCGTGCTGGCGAACGCGGTGATCGGCGACGGCGCGACGATCGGCGCGGACAACGAACTGCGGGACGGCATCAGAATCTGGTGCGACCGCACCCTCCCCCCGGCCACGGTGAGATTCTCCCCGGACGAGTAGGTCCCGGCCCGGGGACCCCCGTTCTGTCCTCGATCGCCGGACGGGCTGAAAATCAGCCCGTCCGGCGATCGAGGACACGAACAAGCCTGTCCGGCGCTTGAGGACCCGACGCCGCCCTGGGGGCCCGGGGGCCTGCCCCCGGTTTCGGGAAGGGGCGGGTCAGGGGAGAACCCACCGGCCCGTACGCTCGGCGGAGACACCGACCCCGACCCCCAGGACCGGACCCCACCCGTGGCAGGCCGATTCGTACCCCGCCCCGCACACCCGCACCGGCACCCCCACCCGCACGCACAGCCCCACGCCGCACCAACCGCACCGGCATCCGCACCCCCCACCCCGCAAGGCACCCGCCGATGGGTGCCCACCGGTGCGTACGATCTCGGGCTCGTCCTCGGTCCCCTCCGTCGCGGCCCCGCCGACCCCGCCTTCCGCGCCGTACCGGACGGCTCGTACCTGCGGGCCTGCCGTACGCCCATGGGTCCCGGCACCCTCCGGCTCAAGGCCGCCGACGGCGCCGTGGAGGCCGAGGCATGGGGCCCCGGCGCCGGCTGGATGCTGGAGCAGCTCCCCGAGCTGCTCGGCGCCGCGGACGAACCGGACGCCTTCACCCCCCGCCACCGCCTTCTCGCCGAGACTCTCCGCCACCGCCCCGGCCTGCGTCTCTGCCGTACCGGACGCGTGATGGAATCGCTGATTCCGTCCGTTCTTGAGCAGAAGGTCACCACCGTCGAGGCGTACCGTGCCTGGCGCACGCTCGTACGGAAGTACGGCGAACCCGCCCCCGGCCCCGCCCTCCCCTCCGGCGAGCGGCTGTATGTGATGCCCGACGCCCGGACCTGGTCGCTGATCCCCTCCTGGGAGTGGCACAAGGCAGGCGTCGACTCCAAACGCTCCGCCACGATCCTGCGTGCCGTCCGCGTCGCCCGCCGTCTGGAGGAGGCCGCGGCCATGGACCCGGTCCAGGCCGCCGCCCGGCTGCAACTGATCCCCGGCATCGGCCCCTGGACCGCCGCGGAGGTCGTCCAGCGTTCGAACGGCGCCCCCGACGCCGTCACCGTCGGCGACCTCCATCTCCCCGGCATCGTCGGCCACGCCCTCGCCGATGACCGGTACGCCGACGACGCGGCGATGCTGGAACTTCTGGCGCCCTACGAGGGCCAGCGTCACCGCGCGACCCGGCTGATCCTGCTGTCCGGCCGCACCCCGGCCCGCCGGACCCCGCGCACGCCGATCAGAAACATCGCCCGGCTGTGAGCACCGCCCGGCTGTGAGCGTCAACCCGCCCTGCCCACAAGCCGCCCTGCCCACCTGCCCACAAGCCGCCCCGCTCACAAGTCACGGTGCTCACAAGCCGGTTCAGCGCACCTCGATGTACTGCCCCGCGTCCCGCTCCGCCCGTTCCCTCGGCGCCTCCGCCGCATGCCCCACCGCCACCGCGCCCATCGGGTCCCAGTGCGCGGGCAGCGACAGCACCTCCCGTACGACCTCACGGCAGAACATGGTCGACGAAACCCAGGCGGAGCCCAGCCGTTCGCCCGCCAGCGCCACCAGGAAGTTCTGCACGCCCGCGCCCATGGCGACCGTGAACATCTCGCGCTCCGCGGTGTCGCGGCGCGGATCGCCGTAGCTGTGCGAGCCGTCCATCACCAGGCAAGGAACCACCAGGTACGGCGCCTTGCGCAGCACATCCCCGCGCCGGACGCGCTTGGCGACGGACTCCTCCGACCTGCCGTCCGCGCGCAGATCGGCGATCCAGGCGTCGCGCATCGCGTCGAGGAGACGCAGCCGCGACTCCGGTGACTCCAGAAGGACGAAGCGCCACGGCGTGGTGTGGTGCGGCGCCGGAGCCGTGATGGCCGCCGCGACGGCGCGGCGGACCGCGCCCGGGTCGACCGGTTCGCCGGTGAAGTCGCGGACGGTACGGCGCTGGGTGACGGCCTCCCGTACCGCCTCGGACGTACCGAGCCGGAACATGTCGTCCGCCGGGCTCCGCACCAACGCCCGCGCGCCGCCCGTCCCCACACTGTCGGCACCGCCCGTACCCGCGCCGCCACCACCCGCGGCACCCGCGCCATCCGTACCCGTACCCGTGCCCGCGTCGCTCACGAGATGCGCCAGACCGCTCACCACCGCGACCGGCAGCCCCGCGGCCTTGCCCTTCACCAGATCGCCCGCGGCGGCCAGTTCGTCGGCGAGGGCGACCACCGTCGCGCTCAGCGGATTGCCGTGCGCGTCCGTCCCGCCGCGCAGATCGTCCAGGACCCGCACCCCCGCGGCCCCGATCGCCACATCCGTGAGTCCATTGCGCCACGGCCGCCCGAAGGTGTCCGTGACGATCACACCGATGTCGACCCCGAGCGCGTCCCGCAGCCCGTCCCGCAGCGCCCGCGCCGAGGCGTCGGGGTCCTCGGGCAGCAACAGCACTGTCCCGACGGGGGTGTTGGAGGCATCCACCCCGGCCGCCGCCATCACCAGACCCTGCCGGTTCTCGACGATACGAAGGGTCCCGCGCCGCGCGACGACCCGTACCGTCTCCGCGTCGATCGCCGCCTCGCGATCCGCCGCCTCGACGATCCTGCCCTCGGCCTTGGAGACTATCTTCGAGGTCACCAGCAGGACGTCCCCGTCGGCCAGCCCCGGCTCGGCGGCCGCGATCAGCTTCGCGAGATCGTCCCCGGGCCGCACCTCGGGCAGTCCGGGCAGGGCGCGTACACGGTACGAGGCGACGGCGGCCGGAGCGTGGCCCGCGCCCGGGTCCACCGACCCGCCGGAGGACCCGCCCGAAGCCGACGTCGAAAAAGGCGTCGAAAACGGCGTTGAGGACGAAGACAAGGGTGCCGTCATGCCCGTACCTCCTCGGCCAGCTTCAGCGCCTCGCGCGCCATCTCCGCCGCCGCGTCCACATCCGTCATCATCAGCGGCACCGCCCGGCTGCGGATGCCCGCGCCCTCGATCTCCGGCACCGCCCCCGCGTCCACCGTGTCCACGAGCCAGCCGTCGAGCAGCCCCGAGCCGTAGTGCAGCGCGACCGCCGCCGCCGTCGCCTCGACACCGATCGCGGCGAGCACCTTGTCGGCCATCCCGCGCACCGGCGCGTCCCCCACGATCGGCGAGAGCCCGACAACCGGCACGCCCGCCTCGGCGATGGCCTCCCGGATCCCCGGAACGGCCAGGATCGTGCCGATGCTCACCACCGGGTTGGACGGCGGGAAGAGGATGACATCGGCGGCGGCGACGGCCTCCAGCACCCCCGGCGCCGGCTTGGCCTGGTCCGCACCGACCGGGACGACCGCCTTCGCGTCCACCGAGGCCCGCATCCGCACCCAGTACTCCTGGAAGTGCACGGCCTTGCGCTCCCCGTCCACATCGACCGCCACATGCGTCTCGATACGGTCGTCCGACATCGGCAGCAGCCGCACTCCCGGCTGCCAGCGCGCGCAGAGCGCCTCGGTGACGGCGCTCAGCGGATAACCCGCGCCGAGCATCTGCGTACGGACGATATGGGTGGCGAAGTCCCGGTCGCCGAGGCCGAACCACCCGGGTCCGACCCCGTACGCCGCCAGCTCCGCCTTGACCTGGAACGTCTCGTCCGTACGCCCCCAGCCTTGCTCTTCATTGATGCCACCGCCCAGGGTGTACATCACCGTGTCGAGGTCGGGGCAGACCTTCAGCCCGAACAGATGGATGTCGTCACCGGTGTTGCCGATCACTGTGACGTCCGCGTCGGGCGCGGCCTGCTTGAGGCCACGAAGGAAGCGGGCGCCGCCGATACCGCCGGCCAGAACCACAATGCGCATAAATACATTGTCTCAGCCGGAGGCCGGTCGTCGGGGGCCGGTGGCCGGGCGGTGGACGGGACTCTCAGGCGGGTACGACATCCTCCTGCGCCGCCGGGGAGCACAGGGCCGTGTGCATCGGCATCTCGGTCAGACCCGGGTAGTAGATGTGCAGGCTCACGGCGGGTTCGATCGCGTCATTGACGACCTCGTGCACATAGCCGGGCGCGAAGATCCGCTGCGCCCCCGGAGCCAGTGAGCGGCGGCCGCTCCGCGAACGCTCCGTCAGTTCTCCCGCCAGCACGGTCAGTACGCCGGAGGACGGGCCGTGGTCGTGCGAACCGGTGCCCTGGCCGGGCACCCAGGAGAGCAGCCACACCTCATATCCGGGTCCGGTGCGCAGCCGGTGGTACCAGCGGCTGGTGGCGTCGTACCGGACGAGCGGCGCCCACTCCGCCCGGTCGGCGGCGAGCGTCCGGGCGAGACCCGCGAACTCGGCCACGGTGGCGGGATGCTGACGGACCGGCTGGAGAAGATGCCGGACCTCAAGGAGATCGCCGGCGATCTGGATGTCGCTGTCGCTGTTCATGGGTGCGGTGGTTCCTCGGCAGAAAAGACACATCGGCAGAAAAGGCAGAAGAGAAGCGCGATCAACCGCGCACGGCGTGTACGGCGTACGCCGACAGTGGTCGCGGTGATCGGGATCAGTCGGTGATCAGGGTCAATCAGAGAGAAGACCGGGGGCGATCAGAGCGATCGCGGCTTCCCCGTCAACAGCCGGAGCGGCGACAGCGACAGCGAGCCTGAACAGCGCTGCGGAATCCACGGACGTGGGTCGCGGTGTGCGCGGGGATCACTGGCATGACCTCAAAGGTGGCGAACCCGGTTGCGGGTGTCAACTCGATGGCCGATTTGGTGGCAATGTTTCACCTCATCCGGTTACTCCGGCGAGGGAGAGGTTTGTCCGCCCTCGCTCGCGGAGACATGGGGCAGCGACTGTGCTCGCAAACATCGTCACGCCCTTGTGATCAGACTGTGATCCGGATCGCTTCCGTTGCCGGGACGGCACCGGGGCCGCGGTCCGTGGCGTCTCTCGTGGTGAGAGGTGGTGGATGTGGGCAGGCCAGTGGCATGTGTCAGGTTTTTGGTGATTTGAACACTTTCCGCATAGCCTTGGTTCCGCAGAGTGAATACCGGGCCCAATAGCAGATCTCGGCTTGACCGGCCCAGAGCACGCACTTGTAATTTCACTCGTGTCGTTCGGCCGAAATCGACAACGGCCAGATCACGGGGACGCGAAGACAGACGAGGGGCGCACATGACCGAGCTGTTCCAGCAACTGCTGGTCGAGGACGCGGACGAGGAACTCGGCTGGCAGGAGCGCGCCTTGTGCGCCCAGACCGATCCCGAGTCCTTCTTCCCCGAGAAGGGCGGGTCCACCCGCGAGGCCAAGAAGGTCTGCCTTGCCTGTGAGGTCCGTTCCGAATGTCTTGAGTATGCCCTCGCCAACGACGAGCGATTCGGCATCTGGGGCGGACTGTCCGAGCGTGAACGGCGGCGACTGAAGAAGGCCGCGATCTGACCGCTCGCGCCCACTCGCGACAGTTCCCTTCCTGTTTCCGCCCGATCCCGGCGGATCCCTTCCGCCCATCCCGCCCGATCCCCGGCCGCTCCCGCCCGCTCCCCTCGGGTGGACCGCCACCCGGTGACGCCCGCACACCCCTGCCGGGCGCGCCCCGCCTCGTAACCACCGGCCCACCCCGTGCCGGCCGAGGCGTTGACCGAGGTGTTGACCGAGGCTGACCGCGGTGTTGACCGAGCCGCCCGTCGTCACCGCACCCGAGCGCCGTTCACCCCGCCCCCGGCGTGCTCCCGCAGGTGCTGTCCCGCGCCAAAGCGCCCATTCACCACCATCACCACCAGCCCCGAACGTCACAACCTCGTCCCTGTCGAACGGTCCGCCGCCCGCGCCTTCCCCCGCGGGCGGCGGACCGTCCTGTTGCCAGCCGTTAGTGTGGGGCCCCGTCCCAGACGCTCCACGCCCCTTCGGGGCGACCCCTCGGCCGGAGGGCCCGTTACCTCAATGTCCCCCACCACCGCCGCGTTCGTTCCCGCCACCGCCCCGGAGTTCCCGAGGCACGTCGTGACCGCCGTACTCGTCTCGCACGACGGCGCGCGCTGGCTGCCCGACGCCCTCGCCGGGCTGCTGGGCCAGGAACGCCCCGTACAGAACGTCATGGCAGCCGACACCGGCAGCGCCGACGACTCCGCCCGGCTGCTCACCGAGGCCCTCGGCGACGACCGCGTCCTGCATCTCGCGCGCCGCTCCGGATTCGGTACGGCCGTCGACGAGGCGGTCCGTACCGCCGGGGTGCTCACGCCCGACGATCTGCCGTATCTCAAGCGGCCCAGCGGCTGGGACCCGGTCACCAGGAGCTGGCGCGACGACACGTACGACATGCCGGAGCTGCCCCACGGCGAGCCCGTGCAGTGGCTCTGGCTCCTGCACGACGACTGCGCGCCCGAGCCCGACGCCCTCGCCGAGCTGCTGCGCGTCGCCGACTCCGACGAGTACGCCGCCGTCATCGGCCCCAAGCTGCGCGGCTGGTACGACAGGAAGCAGCTCCTCGAAGTCGGCGTGTCCATCGCCAACAGCGGCCGCCGCTGGACCGGGCTCGACCGGCGCGAACAGGACCAGGGCCAGCACGACCAGGTCCGCAGCGTCCTCTCCGTCTCCAGCGCCGGCATGCTCATCCGCCGCGATGTGTGGGAGGAGCTGGGCGGCTTCGACCGGCGGCTGCCGCTCATGCGCGACGACGTCGACCTGTGCTGGCGCGCGCACGCCGCGGGCCACCGGGTGCTCGTCGCCCCCGACGCCGTCCTGCGGCACGCGGAGGCGGCCGCCCGTGAGCGCCGTACGGTCGACTGCGCGGGCCGCTCCGTCGTCAACCCGCACCGGGTCGACAAGGCCGGCGCCGTCTACACCATGCTCGTCAACGCACGGGGCGCCGTCCTCCCGTACGTGCT
Organism: Streptomyces sp. GMY02; assembly: GCF_019056675.1. Taxonomy (NCBI): domain Bacteria; kingdom Bacillati; phylum Actinomycetota; class Actinomycetes; order Kitasatosporales; family Streptomycetaceae; genus Streptomyces; species Streptomyces sp. GMY02. The sequence continues at coordinate 5,281,355 of NZ_CP077658.1, forward strand.
GCTCCGCCTGGTCGTCGGCACCCTGCTGCGTACGCTCGCCTATCTGGTGGGCAAAGCGCCGGGGCAGGCCGTCGACGAGGTCATGGGCCTCTTCGGCACCCTGCTGAGGCCCGGCAGGATCATCGGCGGCAGGCGCCAACGCGGCAAGGGCGTCGTCGAGCCGGCCGAGCTGCGCCCGCTCTTCCCGCCGCCCGGTGCGACCGTACGGGCCACCGTCGAGCAGATCGCCGCGAGCCTCGGCACCGGCAACGAGGCCGACGCGGGCGGCTCACGGCACGGCGCCGTCGAGTCGGGACCCGGCGGGGACGACGCCGACTTCCTGGAGGTCGAGCAGTTCGCCCGGCTGAAGAAGCTCGCGCACAAGCCCGGGCCCGTGCTCTTCGCGATCCTTCTCGTCGTCTCGCTCGTCGCCTGCCGCGGACTGCTCGGCGGCGGCGCGCTGGCGGGCGGCGCGCTGCTGCCCGCGCCGGGGGACGTCTCCGACCTCTGGTCGCGGTACGCGGACGGCTGGCACGCCGTCGGCACGGGAAACACCGAGACCGCGCCGCCCTATCTCGCCGTACTGGCCGCGCTGTCCGTGCTCTTCCTCGGCTCCACCGGCTTCGCGCTGACCCTGCTGCTCGTCTGCTCGGTGCCGCTCGCCGGACTGACCGCCTACTTCGCCTCGCGCCCGCTCGTCGAGTCCCGGCTGCTGCGCGCGTGGGCGAGCGTCGCGTACGCCTTCCTGCCCGCCGCGACCGGCGCGCTGGCGACCGGGCGCCTCGGTACGGCCGTCCTCGCCATTCTGCTGCCGCTGATCGCGCGGGCCGCGGTCGCCGCATACGGAATGCGCGCCGGAGCGTACGCCGAGGGCGTGCGCGGGAGCTGGCGCGCCACCTGGGCATACGCCTTCCTGCTGACCTTCGCGATGGCCTTCACCCCGGTGGTCTGGCCGCTGGCACTGCTGCTCGGCCTCGGGGTCCTGGTGCTGCGCCGCGACGACATCGCCGCGTACGGGGCGCGCGTCCTGGCCGGGCTCGGCACGCCCGTACTGATGCTCGCGCCCTGGTCGCTGTCGGTGCTGACGAGTCCGTCCGCGTTCTTCCGCGAGGCGGGCCTGGAGTTCGGTACCGGCGAGGCCTCCGCGTTCGATCTGCTCGGGATGAGCCCCGGCGGCCCCAAGGCCGCGGGCGGTGTCCTGCTGATCGGGATCGTGCTGGCCGCGCTGGCCGCCCTGCTGCGCGGCGAGCGGCAGTTCGCCATCCGTACCGCCTGGGCCGTCGCGCTCCTCGGGCTGGTCTTCGCGGTGATCTCCAACAACTCCGGCTGGGCCGGACCCGCCACCCTGGTCTACGGCATCGCGCTGATCGCGGCCGCCGTGCTCGGCGCGGACGGCGCCCGGGAGCGGGTCGCCGCCGAGAACTTCGGCTGGCGCCAGCCCGTCGCCGTACTGATCGCCGCCGCGGCCGTCCTCGCCCCGCTGCTCGGTGCCTTCGGCTGGATGATCAGCGGCGCCGCGGGTCCGCTGGAGCGCCGCGACCCGGTGCAGGTCCCGGCGTTCGTCGCGGAGGAGAGCATCACCCGCGACCAGCCGCGCACCCTGGTCCTCGGCGGCACCTCGCCGGCGGAGGTCTCGTACACCCTGGTCCGCGGCTCCGGCGGGCGCCTCGGCGACGCCGAGCTGGCCGAGTCCGGTGGCAGCGACCCACGGCTCGACAAGATCGTCGCGAATCTGGTCGCGGGCTCCGGCGCGGACCAGACCGACCAGCTCAGCGGGTTCGCGATCCGCTATGTGCTGGTACGGGACGGGGCGCCACGGCAGATGAGCCGTGTCCTCGACGCCACCCCGGGGCTGACCCGGCTGAGCCAGCTCGACGGCAGCGCGCTGTGGCGCGTGGACCGGCAGATCTCCCGGGCCGTGATCGTCGACGGCAAGGGCGCGGGCGAGCCGCTGGCCGTGGCCGCCGGGCCGGTCGAGGCGCACACGGAGATCCCGGCGGGCGCCGCGGGACGGGTACTGCGGATCGCGGACCGGGCCGCCGAGGGCTGGCAGGCCACGCTCGACGGCGAGGTCCTGCCCAAGAAGACCGTCGACGGCTGGGCACAGGGATTCGAACTGCCCGCCGAGGGCGGCCGGCTGGACCTCACCTACGAGGACCCGATCACCCACACCGCGTGGATCTGGGCGCAGGGCGCGCTCGCCGTCGTCCTGCTGGTCCTCGCGCTGCCGGGGCGCCGCCGGGAGATCGACGACGACCTGCCCGAGGAGGAGGCGGAGATTCCGGCGGAGGCGCCGGCGGGCGAGGGCCGCAGGGCCAGAAGGCTGCGGGCGGCGGCGGAGGCCGCGGATGCCGGGGACACCGGGGATCCCGAGGAGACCGGCGCCGCGCCCGGGACCCGTGAGGCTCCCGAGGCCGGTGAGCCTTCGGAGACCGGGGCCCGGGAGTACGGCGGGGAGTACGGGACGGACCGGGCGGGCGCGTACGAGACGGGTCCCCAGGCGGCCGTTCCGCCGATGCCCGACGCGGCTCCGGCGGCCGATCCGTACGGTTCCGTTCCCCAGCAGCAGACGTACGACTGGGACGCCAACGCCGCGGCGGGCGCGGGTGTCGGCTACGCCCAGGACCCGTACCAGAACGGCCAGAACAGCCAGCAAGGCCAGCACGGACAGAACGGCCAGTACGCCGACGGCGGTCAGTACGGCGAAGGCCAGTACCAGCAGCAGCCGTACCAGCAGTACCCCGCGGGCCAGTACCAGGACGGCCAGTACCAGCAGGTCCAGTACCCGGCCGGTACGTACGAGCAGGGCCAGTACCCCGACGGCTCGTACCAGCAAGGCGGATACCAGGACGGCCAGGCGCAGATCCCCGGCCAGTACGACCCGTCCCAGTACGACCCGTACGGCTACGGCCAGCAGCAGCCCTACGCCGACGGCCACGAGAACGACCGGCGTCCGCGCCCCGACGGGAGCAGCAACCAGTGAACCGTACGACTCTCTCCCTCATCGCGGCCGCCACCGCCCTCGCCGCCATCACCGGATTCGCCTCGCTGACCGCGCCGGACTCCACGGACACGGCGGTCGCGCAGGCCCCGGCGCTGCTGCCCGTGGAGCGCACCACGCAGCTCTGCCCGGCGCCGAGCGTGTCGGACGTCGCCGAGACGACCTACACCTCCTTCACCCCCGCAGGTACGGCGGGCACCTCCGGCGGTGACGCGGCCGGCACCGCCGAGCTGCGGGAGTCCGTGGTCACCCTGGCCGACGCGGCGGACAGCACGGCCAAGAAGGACGACAAGAAGAAGGACCCGGCCAAGGCTCCCGCGCAGGACAAGGCCTTCATCACGCTGAAGGAGCCCGGCAAACCCGTCGCCGGTGAGGCGAGCGGTGCCGACGCCCCCGCCCTTGTCGGCAGCGCCACCGGCCGCTTCGCCCCCGGCTGGACCACCCAGCAGACCACCACGGTCGGCGTCGGCGGCGCGCGCGGGCTGCTCGGGACGGCCTGCGCGGGACCGGACACCGACTTCTGGTTCCCCGGCGCGAGCACCGAGGCGACACGCCAGGACTATGTCCATCTCACCAACCCCGACGACACCGCCGCCGTCGCCGACATCGAGGTGTACGGGAAGGACGGCGTCCTCAAGTCGGATGTCGGCGAGGGCATTCCGGTGCCCGCGAAGTCGAGCGTGCCGGTGCTTCTCTCCACGCTGACCAGCGAGGCGGCGCCCGATGTGACCGTGCATGTCACCACCCGTACCGGCCGGGTCGGCGCCGTGCTGCGGGTCGCCGACGAGAAGGCGGGCAGCGACTGGCTGGCGGCCTCGGGCGATCCGGCGGGCCGGGTGGTGCTGCCCGGCATCCCCGCCGACGCCACGGACGTACGGCTGGTGGCCTTCGCGCCCGGCGAGGACGACGCCGATCTGAAGGTGCAACTGGCGGGCGCCGACGGCACGATCGTCCCCGCCGGGAACGAGACCCTGCACGTCAAGTCCCGGATGACCGCGTCCGTCGACCTCGCGGACGTCACCAAGGGCGCGGCCGGATCGCTGATCCTCAGCCCGGCCCAGAGCGGGCGCGCGACCCCGGTGGTCGCGGCGCTGCGGGTGGTCCGTGGCAAGGGCTCGTCGCAGGAGATCGCGTTCATCCCGGCGACCGCGCCGATCGCCTCGCGCGCCACCGTGGCCGACAACCGCGCCAAGGGCACGACACTCTCGCTGACCGCGCCGGGCGCGACCGCGAAGGTCAAGGTCACGGCCTCGGCGGGGACCGGCGGCGGCGAACAGGCCGAGAAGACATACACCGTCAAGGGCGGTACGACGCTGGCCTTCACCCCGCCGGTGCCGGCCGGGCTGAAGGGCTCGTACGCGCTGACGGTCGAGCCGGAGCCGGGCGGCGGCCCGGTCCACGCGGCGCGCACACTCGCGCTGCCGGAGGACGGGGTCCCGATGTTCACGGTGCAGACGCTGCCGGACGACCGGGGGACGGTGTCCGTACCGAAGGCACGAGAGGATCTGTCGATCCTGGGCGACTGAGCGTGCCGCGGCGGGGCTCCGATGGGGGTCCCGCCGCCGCGTTACTCCTGCCCGTACCGCGGGTCGACCGACTCCGGCGCCAGCCCCAGCAGCTCCGCCACCTGCTCGACCACGACCTCGTGCACCAGCATGGCGCGTTCGTCGCGGTTCTTGGTCCGGATCTCCACCGGCCGCCGGAAGACGAGGATGCGCGCGGGCTGCTCCTTGTTCGCGGGCATCGAACTGCCCAGCGGTACGGTCTCCTCCTGAGTGGTGGGCACGTCCATCACCATGAACTCGACATCCGCGAGCTGCGGCCAGCGCCGTTCGAGCCGGTCCACGGAATCCCGGACGAGATCACGGAACGACTCCGAGCGACTGCTGGAGAGCGGCACCTGAGGAGGTGCGACGGGTCCGCGCATTCCGCGGCCGTGTCGGTCGCGCCGGCGCGGTCGTGGTTCGATCGGGCGGGGCGGTACGGGACTGTCCATCACTGACGCAGGGTAGCCCTCCCCGGCGCCGGTCGAACGCGCCGTCGTCCTGCTCGTACCTCATGTCGCATATTGAGCATTCCGGCCAAGGTTGGGCTCGAATGCATACGGTGCTGCGATCGCCGATCTCATTGCTCTTGACAGGTTTTGTACCAAGTGGTGACTGGGTGACAGCTTGTCGCTATCCCGTCACGCGTCTTCCCATGCAGGTCAGAGGGGTCGCTTCCAGCCAAGTTGTGGCCGAAGTCACGGTGCGACACGGGGGAGTGACCTGGTGGAGAGTCGTCGCGGCCCGCTCAAGAGTGCGGTACCGTCCAACGTCGTGAGCCCTGTACGTCGCTGTTCGCGCACCGCGTGCGGCCGCCCTGCTGTCGCGACACTGACGTACGTCTATGCCGACTCGACCGCGGTCCTCGGCCCGCTCGCCACCTACGCCGAGCCTCACTGCTACGACCTGTGCGCGGAGCACAGCGAGCGGCTGACGGCGCCGCGCGGCTGGGAGGTCGTCCGGCTGACGGACGGCTCGGCTCCGGCGCGCCCGAGCGGGGACGATCTGGAGGCGCTCGCCAACGCCGTACGGGAAGCCGCCCGCCCCCAGGAGCGCGCGGCCGAGGGCGGTGGCAAGCCGGCGCGCGGGGCGGATCCGATGGAGGTCGGGCGCCGGGGGCATCTGCGGGTGTTGCGCTCACCCGATTCCTGAACCGCTGTTTTTCTCTGAGTGCTTCTCCCCGAGCCCTCTCCCCGGTGCGAGTCCCCTGCCCGCCGGTGTGATTCCTCTCCCCGCTGGTGTGGGTCCCCTCCCGGCCGGTGCGGGTCTCCGCCGGTATGAGTCCCCGCCGCGATTTCCGCTACGGATCCTGTGCGGGCCATTGACCTTCACTTGTCGCGGACACGACCATTCCTGCACTCGTGAGAGATCAGTTTCCGTATCGCGGAATCCGGAGGACTGTCGTGTTCGTACAGCAACTCGAACCTGTCGCCGACTCACTCGCACTCTCCGCACTCGTCGCCGCGTTACCTCTGGCCACCGTGCTGATCCTGCTCGGTGCCGTACGGATGAAAGCGCACCTCGCGGGGCTCATCGGCCTCGCCGTCGCGGTCGCGGTCGGCTGGCTCGCGTACGGAATGCCCCTCGGCCAGACCCTCTCCGCCGGTGCCCAAGGGGTGCTCTTCGGGCTCTTCCCGATCATGTGGATCGTCGTCAACGCCCTGTGGGTGTACCGGATGACGGTTCGTACCCAGCACTTCGACATCCTGCGGCGCTCCTTCGGGCGCCTCTCCGACGACCCCCGGATCCAGGCGCTCGTCATCGCCTTCTGCTTCGGCGCGCTGCTCGAAGCGCTCGCCGGCTTCGGGGCGCCCGTCGCGATCTGTTCGGTGATGCTGGTCGCGCTCGGCTTCGACCCGGTCAAGGCCGCCGTCGTCTCGCTGGTCGCCAACACCGCGCCCGTGGCCTTCGGCGCGATGGGCACGCCCGTGGTGACACTGGCTCAGGTCACCGGACTGCCGCTGGACACGGTCGCGTCGGTCGTCGGCCGGCAGACCCCGCTGCTTGCCCTGGTCGTACCGCTCGTGCTGATAGGGCTCGTCGACGGCAGGCGCGGGCTGCGCGAGACCTGGGTGCCCGCGCTGGCCTGCGGAATCGCCTTCGCCGTCGCGCAGTTCGCCGCCTCCAACTTCGTATCCGCCCAGCTCGCCGACATCGGCGCCGCGCTGGCGGGGGCTGCGGCCCTGATGGCGGTGCCCTCGGCGCGCAAGCCCGCGGCGGAGCCGGTACGGGTGGCGGTCCTCACGGGCGTACGGAGCGAGGACCTGGACCGTGAGGACCCGCGCCCGGAAGTGCTGCGCGCCTACGCGCCGTACGGACTGATCGTGGTGATCTTCTCGGCCGCCCAGATCCCGCCCGTCAAGGACCTGCTGGCGAAGGCGACCCGGCTCTTCGACTGGCCCTTCCTCGATGTGGCGGACTCGGCCGGGAAGCCGGTCGGCGCCAATGTCTTCTCCCTGCCGCTCGTGGCCACGGGCGGCACCCTCGTCCTGCTCGCCGGTGTGTTCACGGCCGCCGTACTGGGCGTACGGGCGGGGGACGCGGCACGGGAGTGGGCGGCCACGGTGCGCGAACTGCGCTACGCGATCCTCACCGTCACCTCCGTACTGGCCCTCGCCTATGTCATGAACCTCTCCGGACAGGCGGCCACCATCGGCCACTTCGTCGCGGCGGCGGGCGCCGGGCTGGCGTTCCTCTCGCCGATCCTGGGGTGGTTCGGAGTCGCTGTCTCGGGCTCGGACACCTCGGCCAACGCGCTCTTCGGCGCGCTCCAGGTCACGGCGGCGAGCGAATCCGGCCTGTCGCCCGAGCTGCTGGCCGCGGCGAACAGCTCCGGGGGAGTGCTCGGCAAGATGATCTCGCCACAGAATCTGACGATCGCGTGCGCGGCGGTGGGGCTGGCGGGGAAGGAGGGGGATCTGCTGCGCAAGGTGCTGCCATGGAGTCTGGGGCTTCTCCTCGTGATGTGCCTGATCGTGGTCGGGCAGAGCACGGCTGTGCTGGGATGGATGCTGCCCTGACGTCTCTGGGGCGCGGCCTGACGTCCCTGGGTCCTGGCTTCACGTCCCTGGGTTCTGGCCTGACGTCCCTTGGTCCTGGCTTGACGTCCCTGGGGCCCCGGCTTGGGTAGTTTGTCGTGGGCTGCGTCGTGGGCGCAGTGGCAGCACATATGGAGGGGTGGCCATGGCCGATTTGTCGCAGCTCGTGAAGGCGTACGACGTGCGCGGGGTGTACCCGGACCAACTGGACGACCGGCTCGCGGAACTCTTCGGCGCCGCCTTCGTCCAGGTCACCGGCGCCGACGCGATCGTCATCGGCCATGACATGCGGCCCTCCTCGCCCGGACTGGTGTCGAGCTTCGCGCGGGGAGCCGCCTCGCGCGGAGCGGACGTCACGGTCATCGGGCTGTGCTCCACCGACCAGTTGTATTACGCGTCGGGGAGCATGAAGCTGCCGGGCGCGATGTTCACGGCCTCGCACAATCCGGCCCAGTACAACGGCATCAAGATGTGCCGGGCGGGCGCGGCTCCAGTCGGGCAGGACACGGGCCTGGCGGAGATCCGGACGCTGGTGGAGGGCTGGCTGGACGCGTCGGACGCGGGCGCGCGGGGCTCTGTGGCTTCCGTACCCGATTCTTCGGCGGGAGCGGGGGCGGGGGCGCGGCTGGGGGAACGGCCGGGGGAACGGCCGGAGGTGCGGCCGGGAACCATCACGCAGCGTGACACGTTGTCCGAGTACGCCGCGCATCTGCTGTCCCTGGTCGACCTCTCCGCCATCCGCCCGCTGAAGGTCGTCGTGGACGCGGGGAACGGCATGGGCGGACACACGGTCCCCACCGTGTTCGCCGGCCTGCCGCTCGACGTGGTGCCGATGTACTTCGAGCTGGACGGTACGTTCCCGAACCACGAGGCCAACCCGCTGGACCCGAAGAACATCGTGGACCTCCAGGCCCGCGTCCTGGCCGAGGGCGCGGACCTCGGCCTGGCCTTCGACGGCGACGCCGACCGCTGCTTCGTCGTCGACGAGCGCGGCGCCGGCGTCTCCCCGTCGGCGATCACCGCGCTGGTGGCGGCGCGCGAACTGGCCAAGCACCCGGGCTCCACGGTGATCCACAACCTGATCACGTCCTGGTCGGTCCCCGAGGTCGTCAGGGAGCAGGGCGGCACCCCCGTCCGCACCCGCGTCGGCCACTCCTTCATCAAGCAGCAGATGGCCGCCACCGGCGCGATCTTCGGCGGCGAGCACTCCGCCCACTACTACTTCCGCGACTTCTGGAACGCCGATACGGGCATGCTCGCCGCGCTCCATGTCCTCGCGGCCCTCGGCGGCCAGCCGGGACCCCTGTCCGCGCTGGTCTCCTCGTACGACCGCTATGCCGGTTCCGGGGAGATCAACTCCACGGTGGACGACCAGCAGGCCCGTACCGCAGCGGTCCGCGAGGCCTTCGCCGTCCGCGAGGGCGTGACCTTCGACGAACTCGACGGGCTGACGGTGACGGGCGCGGACTGGTGGTTCAATCTGCGCCCCTCCAACACGGAACCGCTGCTGCGCCTGAACGTGGAGGCGCGCGACCCGGCGACAATGGCCAGGATCCGGGACGAGGCATTGGCGCTGATCCGCTCCTGATCGGCTCCTGATCCACTTCTGGCCCGCTTCTGGTTCACTTCCGAGGCGGCGGAACCGGTTCCTGCGATGGCGACTGCGGCCGGGCACGCCCTGTCTCTGTGCCAGTCACTCACCTGCGTCAGCCTCAGCCACCCATATGCGTCAGCCACCGCGGAAACCATCGGGTGAGCCCCACCCCGGCCCTCGGCGGTAGGCTGACGTGGCCCGATCCACCCGTTTCTGCCCGCCTGTTCGAAGGGACACCACTCCCATGCCGCTCGAAGCCGGCCTCCTGGAGATCCTCGCCTGCCCGGCCTGCCACGCGCCGCTCAGCGACCACACGGCGGCCGACACCCCCGAGCTGATCTGCACCGGTGAGGACTGCGGCCTGGCCTATCCGGTACGGGACGACATCCCCGTCCTCCTCGTGGACGAGGCACGCCGCCCCGCCTGACCCGACCCCCTGCCAGGCCAGGCGCCCCACCCAAGCGCCACCACGGCGTCCCGCGCCGGGCGATCGGAGGCCCACCCCATGCTCGACGAGTCGCTGCTCGACGCTCCCGACGCGCTGGCCCGCGCCGACCGCCGCGGACTGCTCCGCGGCGCCGCCGAGGCCGGGGCCCGGGTACGCACCGCCCTGCGGCACACCGCCGAGGCCGGAATCGCCGCGCTCGCCCCCGAGGGCCGCCCCCGCGCCGTACTGATCGCGGGCTCCGGAGCCGCCGCCACCGGTGTCGCCGATCTGATCGGCGCCCTGGCCGGCGGCACCGCGCCCGTCACCCGGCTGCGTCCCACGGGCGTCGCCCCCGCCGCCGGCGCGCTGCGCTGGGCCCTCCCGGGCTGGGCCGGCCCGGTGGACCTGCTGCTGATCGTCACCACCGACGGCGGCGAACCCGGCCTCGCCCTCCTCGCCGAACAGGCCTACCGCCGCGGCTGTACGGTCGTCGCCGTCGCCCCCCGGCAGTCGCCGCTGACCGAGGCGGTCGACGGTTCGCGCGGTCTGCTCCTGCCGATGGCGGCCGCGCCGAACGAGTGGCTGGAGCGGGAACCCGTCCAGGTCGCCGGACCCGGCGCGCTCTGGGCCCTGCTCGTCCCGCTGCTCTCGCTCCTCGACCGCGTCGGCCTGATCAGCGCGCCGACCGGAACGCTGCAACTCGTCGCCGACCGGCTGGACCGTACGGCCGAGCGCTGCGGCCCCGCCATCGCGACGTACAGCAACCCGGCCAAGACCCTCGCCGCCGAACTGGCCGAAAGCCTCCCGCTGATCTGGACGGAGGGCACGGCCGCGGCCCCCGCCGGGCGCCGCTTCGCCGCCGTACTGGCCGAGCTGGCCGGCCGGCCAGCTCTCGCCGCCCAGCTTCCGGACGCCCTTCCCGCCCATGGCGCGCTGCTCGCCGGTGACTTCGCGGGCGCCGCCGACCCCGACGACTTCTTCCGCGACCGGGTCGAGGAGCGCCAGCCCCTGCGCGCCCGGATCGTCCTGCTCCGTGACCGCCCGGTCGGCGGGCTCACCGCGGCCCCCGCCGCCCGCGAACTCGCCCTGGGCCATGACACCGCCATCAGCGAACTCGAACCCGAAGAGGGCAGCGAACTCGAAGCCCTCGCCGAGCTGATCGCCGTCACCGACTTCGCCACCGTCTATCTGGCCCTCGCCGGAGGCGCCCCCGTATGACCCGTTTCCGCATGACATGACCCGCTTCCGTACGACCCTTCGCGCGGCGATCGTTCGTACAGCACCCCTTCGTACGGCGACCCTTCGTAAAGCGACTGTTCGTACGGCATGGGAACCTTCGTCGGCACACACCCGCGCCGCCGGCGCACGCCCCACGTCGTCACCCCCGACTCGTCCCTCCCCGTATCAGAAAGCTCATCCCATGGACCGCCTGTCGAACACCGTGCGCCCCTACGCCTGGGGCTCCACGACCCTCATCCCGGAACTGCTCGGGACCGCCCCCACCGGCGAGCCCCAGGCGGAGATGTGGATGGGCGCCCACCCCGGAGCACCCTCGCGCCTCGACCGCGGCTCCGCCTCCGGTGAGCAGGCGCTCTCCGACCTCATCGATGCCGACCCCGAGGCGGAACTCGGCGCGGCCGCGGCCCGGAAGTTCGGCCCCCGTCTGCCGTTCCTCCTCAAACTCCTCGCCGCCGCCTCCCCCTCTCCCTCCAGGTCCACCCCGATCTCGCCCAGGCGAGGGAGGGTTACGAGGACGAGGAGCGCCGGGGCGTCCCCGTCGACGCCCCCCACCGCAACTACAAGGACGCCAACCACAAGCCCGAACTGATCTGCGCGCTCACCCCCTTCGACGGCCTCTGCGGCTTCCGCGCCCCCGCCGAGGCCGCCGAACTGCTCGCGCGCCTGGACGTCGACTCGCTCAAGCCGTACGTCGATCTCCTCCACGCCCACCCCGAAGAGGCCGCGCTGCGCGAGGTCCTGACCGCCGTCCTCGGCGCCGACCCCGCCGCGATGGCCGCCACCGTCGCCGAGGCGGCCGCGGCCGCCGAGCGGCTCGGCGGTGACCACGCGCCGTATGCGTCGATCGCGCGCCACTACCCCGGCGACCCCGGTGTCATCGCCGCCATGCTGCTCAACTACGTACAACTCCAGCCCGGCGAGGCCCTCTTCCTCGGCGCGGGCGTCCCGCACGCCTATCTCAGCGGCCTCGGCGTCGAGATCATGGCCAACTCCGACAACGTCCTGCGCTGCGGCCTCACCCCCAAGCACGTGGACGTTCCCGAACTCCTCCGGATCGTGCGCTTCGAAGCGAGCGAGCCGGATGTGCTGCGCCCGCGGGCATCGTCCTCCGGCGAGGAGCTGTACGAGACGCCCATCGACGAGTTCCGGCTCTCCCGCTTCGCTCTCGCGCCCGGCGCCGCACCCCGCGATCTCACGGCCGGCACCCCCCAGATACTTCTCTGCACGGAGGGCACCCCCCGTGCGAACGATCTGGATCTGACACCCGGCGCCTCGGTCTTCGTCCCCGCGGGCGAGAAGGCCGAACTGTCCGGTACGGGCACTGTGTTCCGTGCCACAGTGGTGGTCTGATTCACCGTCCCCGCGCACGGCTGCAACAATGTCCCGCCGTACCGCGGCGCCAGGGCCGCAGCACCGAGGAAGGGACACCACGCACGCATGAGCGCGTCAGGCGGAACCAAGGCGATCGTGGCGGCACTGGGCGCCAACCTCGCGATCGCAGTAGCGAAGTTCGTGGCGTTCGCGTTCAGCGGTTCGTCGTCGATGCTCGCGGAGGGCGTGCACTCCGTCGCGGACTCCGGCAACCAGGGGCTGCTCCTTCTCGGCGGCAAGAAGGCACAGCGGGAGGCGACCCCGCAGCACCCCTTCGGCTATGGGCGCGAGCGCTACATCTACGCCTTCCTCGTCTCCATCGTGCTGTTCTCGATCGGCGGCATGTTCGCCATCTACGAGGGCTACGAGAAGATCAAGCACCCCCATGAGATCGAGGCCTGGTACTGGCCGGTCGGGGTGCTCGTCTTCGCGATCATCGCCGAGTCGATCTCCTTCCGTACCGCCATAAAGGAGTCCAACGCCACCCGCGGCTCGCTCTCCTGGAGCGAGTTCGTCCGCCGCGCCAAGGCCCCCGAACTCCCCGTCGTACTGCTGGAGGACCTCGGCGCGCTGGTCGGCCTGGTTCTCGCGCTCGGCGGTGTGTGCGTCTCCCTGGCCACCGGCGACGGCCTCTGGGACGGCATCGGCACCCTCTGCATCGGCGTCCTCCTCATCCTGATCGCGCTGGTCCTGGCCGCCGAGACGAAGTCCCTGCTCCTCGGCGAGTCCGCGGGCACGGAGGACGTCGAGAAGATCGAGGCGGCGCTCGTCGACGGCGATGTCGTCACCGGCATCATCCACATGCGTACGCTCCACCTCGGCCCCGAGGAACTCCTGGTCGCCGCCAAGATCGCGGTACAGCACGACGACACGGCCGCCGAGGTGGCCCGCGCGATCGACGCCGCCGAGTCACGGATCCGCGAGGCGGTCCCGATCGCCCGGGTGATCTACCTGGAGCCGGACATCTACAGCGAGTCGGCCGCCGCCGCGGGCACCAACCCCGGCAAGGTGCCCGGTGGGCCCGGTGCCGCCGCCCCGGACGTCGCTCACTGACCTCGCAGATCCCGCCGTGCCTCGATCTTGTCTTTAGGCTCGATCGCATCTGACTTGATCTCATGGCCCTCTCTTCCTCGTTCGACTGTGGGCCGCTGGGCCGATCGGTGTAGATTCGTGACCAGTGCCAGACGTCGCTGCTGATGGCGGTCGGGCGGTCCGCGAGCGGACCGGCCGAGGGAGAGAGGGCCTCCGACGGACTGACCCGTGAGCGCTCGGGCATTCGTATGCCCCGCGCCGCAGAGCCAGCCGTACGCACCCACCCTCGACCCGATTCACGAGGAGCAGCTCGTTATGACGACTGTCGCCAACCGACAGGACTTCAAGGTCGCCGACCTCTCGCTCGCCGAGTTCGGCCGCAAGGAGATCACGCTCGCCGAGCACGAGATGCCCGGCCTGATGTCGATCCGCAAGGAGTACGCGGAGGCCAAGCCGCTGGCCGGCGCCCGTATCACCGGCTCCCTGCACATGACCGTGCAGACCGCGGTCCTCATCGAGACCCTGACGGCTCTCGGCGCCGAGGTCCGCTGGGCGTCCTGCAACATCTTCTCCACCCAGGACCACGCCGCCGCCGCCATCGCGGTCGGCCCCGAGGGCACCGTGGACAACCCCCAGGGCGTCCCCGTCTTCGCCTGGAAGGGCGAGACGCTGGAGGAGTACTGGTGGTGCACGGAGCAGGCCCTGACCTGGCCGAACACCCCCACCGGCGGCCCGAACATGATCCTGGACGACGGCGGTGACGCCACCCTCCTCGTCCACAAGGGCGTCGAGTTCGAGAAGGCCGGCGAGGCCCCGGACCCGGCAACCGCGGACAGCGAGGAGTACGGGCACATCCTGACCCTCCTCAACCGCACCCTCGGCGAGAACCCGCAGAAGTGGACCCGCCTGGCGTCCGAGATCCGCGGTGTCACCGAGGAGACCACGACCGGTGTCCACCGGCTGTACGAGATGCAGCGCGACGGCGTCCTCCTGTTCCCGGCGATCAACGTCAACGACGCGGTCACCAAGTCGAAGTTCGACAACAAGTACGGCTGCCGCCACTCGCTGATCGACGGCATCAACCGCGCCACCGACGTCCTCATCGGCGGCAAGGTCGCGGTCGTCTTCGGCTACGGCGACGTCGGCAAGGGCTGCGCCGAGTCCCTGCGCGGCCAGGGCGCCCGCGTGATCATCACCGAGATCGACCCGATCTGCGCGCTCCAGGCGGCGATGGACGGCTACCAGGTCTCCACGCTCGACGACGTCGTCGGTATCGCGGACATCTTCGTGACCACGACGGGCAACAAGGACATCATCATGGCCTCGGACATGGCCAAGATGAAGCACCAGGCGATCGTCGGGAACATCGGTCACTTCGACAACGAGATCGACATGGCCGGCCTCGCCAAGATCGACGGCATCGTCAAGGACGAGGTCAAGCCGCAGGTCCACACCTGGACCTTCCCGGACGGGAAGACGATCATCGTCCTGTCCGAGGGCCGTCTGCTGAACCTGGGCAACGCGACCGGTCACCCGTCGTTCGTGATGTCCAACTCGTTCGCCGACCAGACCCTGGCCCAGATCGAGCTGTACACGAAGCCGGAGGAGTACCCGACCGACGTCTATGTGCTGCCCAAGCACCTGGACGAGAAGGTCGCCCGCCTCCACCTCGACGCGCTCGGTGTGAAGCTCACGACGCTCCGCCCGGAGCAGGCCTCGTACATCGGTGTCCCCGTCGAGGGCCCGTACAAGCCGGACCACTACCGCTACTGATCCACCCGTGCTGACGCGCTTCCACTGATCCACGGCAGCGCACCCCGGCGGTACCGGACAGGCCCCCGCACCCCCGTGTCGGGGGCCTGTTCCGTGCACCGATGAACACGCGGCCGAGGCACACGCGTCCGCGTGCGTGTGCGCGTACGCGGAAGAACGTCAGCAGCGAGTCAGCCGGCGACGACCTGAAGGACCCGAAGGCTCCGGACGGAGGACCCGAAGGCTCCGACGGACTCGAAAGACCTGGAAGCCCCATGCCCCGCGGCCGTTATTCGCTCCATGATCCGCATGATCACTCCCCTCTCGGTGATGAGCACTTCCACTGCGCGCCAGGTCCCTCCGGCTGGCGCTATGTCTCCCAGATCACCACTCCCTCCGGCGGCCACGCCGGCTCCGTCGATCTGGCCCTCGACGAACTCGGCCGCCCCATCCGTCTCGAACTCCACGCCGCGAGCTGGCAGGTCCGAGGTGCCGCCCTGGACGGCGTCACCTGGGTCCGTACCGACCCCACCGGCGCCCATGCCACCGAAGGCACTGTGCGCGCCCATGCCTTCACCGGCATGTCCCCCGCCTTTCTCGTTGCGACAGCGAGGCTTCTGCGGCTCACCCCCGGTGCCCCCGCGACCCGCGTCCGCCTCGTCGCCTTCACCCAGCCCGTACTGGCACCCCGGACCGTCGATCAGTCCTGGGCGCTGGTGAACAGTGAAGCGCACGCCACTGACAACGGCCCCCTGATCGTGGACGAGTACCAGGTCAGCGCCCTGGACACCGGTGAACAGCACACCGTTCACCTCGCCGGGGACGTGGTCGTATCAGCCCCCGGCATCGAACTCGAAGACCTCGAAACACCGCCCTCCGCCATGTCCTGACGGACAGGCCCGGAGGGCAGAGGGCCGGGGGCTATGCCGGCGGGGCGAAGCCCGTGGCCGGAGGCGCCTCGGGCGACGAGGGCCGAGAAGGCGTAGAAGCAGGGGGAGCAGAGGGAAGAGGGTCGGCGGGGGCGGCAGCCGCCGCAGGGCGGGGCGTGGACGCCGGATCGGGCACCGGGTTCGGCACGGCCGGTGCAGGCCCGGGTGAGGACCAGGTCGAGCCCGCGAGCCCAGCCGCAGGTGCCGGCGCAGCCACCGGCGCCGAACCGGCGGAAGCCCCGAACGCCCGCCGAGTGTCCCGAGCCTGCCTCTCATGAACCACGGCCGCCAGATAGGCCCCCGCAG
This sequence comes from Streptomyces sp. GMY02, assembly GCF_019056675.1. Classification (NCBI taxonomy): domain Bacteria; kingdom Bacillati; phylum Actinomycetota; class Actinomycetes; order Kitasatosporales; family Streptomycetaceae; genus Streptomyces; species Streptomyces sp. GMY02. The sequence continues at coordinate 5,297,567 of NZ_CP077658.1, forward strand.
GCACCCCTTGCGGCACCGGCGCCCCCGTACGAACCGCCAGATCATCCGCGAGCCGCTCCGCCATCGACTGACTCACCCCCGCGTCGAGCTGCCCCAGCCGCGTCAGGTACTGCCGTATCGCCAGCCACAGATCGTCCGGTACGGCAGAGAGGTCCAGCTCCGCGAAACGCCCCGCCAGCCACGGCGGAGGCGGCGGCACCATCGCCATACGCCCGGCCGGAACCCGCTCCCGTACGACCAGGGTCCCCGCGAAGACATCGCCGATCCGCCGCCCCCGCGCCGACACCAACGACGCGATACACGCGATGACCCCGAACGACATCAGGACCTCCACCACGCCCATCGCCCCCCGCACCAGCGCGTGCCGGAACCGTATGGGCCCGCCGTCGTCCCGTACGACCCGCAGCCCACAGGCCAGCTTGCCCAGCGAGCGCCCATGGCTGAGGGTCTCCACCGCGATCGGACCGCCCACCAGAATCAGCAGAAACGACGCGATGGCCAGCGCCATGATCGCCGCCTCGTCCAGCGACCCCGTCGACAGGGTGAGCACGAACGTCACCAGCAGGTAGACGACCCACACCGCCACCAGGTCGATCGCCAGCGCCAGAGCCCGGCTCGGCAGCTTCGCCGGGCGCAGCCCCAGTACGACCGCGTCGCCCGTCACAAGCTCATTCACCGGTGCCACCCTTCGCCCGCCTTCCCTGCCCCTGAAATCATCAGTCTGCCAAGCTGACCCGGAGCGCGTACCAGCAGTGCGGCAGAGGCAGTGCGGCAGAGCAGTAAGCAGGTACGGACCGACCGTACGCACCCAGCGCCTGGAGCAGCAGCCGACCATGGATCTCGATGTCTTCGTGACCGCCCACCGCGCCGAGTGGGAACGCCTGGACCATCTCCTGCGCCGGGGCCGCCGTCTCAGTGGCGCCGAGGCCGATGAACTCGTCGCCCTCTACCAGCGCACGGCCACCCATCTCTCGCTGATCCAGTCCACCGCTCCCGACCCCGTGATCACCACGCGCCTCACCCAGCTCGTGGCCCGCGCCCGCGCCACCGTCACCGGAGCCCGCCGCGCCACCTGGCGCGACGCCGTGCGCTTCCTGAGCGCGGGCTTCCCCGCCGCCGTCTACCTGTCCCGGCGCTGGTGGATACCGACCGCGCTCCTCTCCACACTCCTTGCCGCAGTGATCGGCTGGTGGGTCGCCGCCCACCCCGAGATCCAGTCGGCGATAGGAGCCCCGGACGAGCTGCGCCAGATGACACGGCCCGGTGGCGAGTACGAGACGTACTACTCGAGCCACCCCGCGGCCTCCTTCGCGGCCCAGGTGTGGACGAACAACGCCCAGGCCGCCGCCATGTGCCTGGTCCTGGGCGCCTTCCTGTGCCTCCCGGTGATCTGGGTCCTCTTCCTCAACGTGCTCAACCTGGGAGTCGGGATCGGACTGATGTCCTCGGTCGGCCGCCTCGACACCTTCCTGGGGCTGATCCTTCCGCACGGTCTCCTCGAACTGACAGCTGTCTTCGTCGCCGCCGGTACGGGTTTGCGGCTCGGCTGGACCTTGATCGACCCCGGGCCGTACAGCCGTCGTACGGCGATGGCCCAGCAGGGCCGCGCCGCACTCGGCATGGCCATCGGCCTGGCTCTGGTGCTCTTCGTATCGGGCCTGATCGAGGGCTTCGTGACCCCGTCGGGGCTGCCCACCTGGGCGCGCATCGCCATCGGAATCGTCGCTGAGCTGCTGTTTCTGGTGTACGTGTACGTCCTCGGCGGCCGCGCCGCACGGGCGGGCGAGGTGGGCGATGTCGAGGTGGCGGACCGGAGCGCGGAGCTGCCCACCGCCGCCTGATGTGCGCATCGCGTCTCCGACCTGTTAGTCTCCTCTTCGCCCCACAGGGACCGTTGACACGGTCTGGGTGGGGAGGTAGATTTGAACGGTTGCCTCGGAGTTGGGTAAACGCCGAGAGCACTGGTACATATCTATGCGGCTCCCGACGGAATGAAGTTCCGTGGAGCCCCTCTCGATTCGCCTTCCAGATCATCAAGGCCGATGTGAGTCGGCCCGAATGTTTCTGATAAAGTCGAGTCAAGCCGAAAGGCAAAAGGCCAACTTCGAAGGCCACTGGAATTCACGAGGCGGAAGACGCCGAATGGATCTGGTAAAGTCGGAGACGCGAGACCGAAGGGAAAAGCCCGGAGGAAAGCCCGGAAGGGTGAGTACAAAGGAAGCCTCCGTTCCTTGAGAACTCAACAGCGTGCCAAAAGTCAACGCCAGATATGTTGATACCCCGACCAGCGGGAACGGTTTTCTGTTCCGGCAGGTTGAGGTTCCTTTGAAGAAAACACAGCGAGGACGCTGTGAACCACTGGTCCTATTCCGGCCGGTGGTTCCGCTCTCGTGTGTGATACCGGATATCCGGTGCACATTCACGGAGAGTTTGATCCTGGCTCAGGACGAACGCTGGCGGCGTGCTTAACACATGCAAGTCGAACGATGAAGCCTTTCGGGGTGGATTAGTGGCGAACGGGTGAGTAACACGTGGGCAATCTGCCCTTCACTCTGGGACAAGCCCTGGAAACGGGGTCTAATACCGGATAACACTCTTCCCTGCATGGGGGAGGGTTGAAAGCTCCGGCGGTGGAGGATGAGCCCGCGGCCTATCAGCTTGTTGGTGGGGTGATGGCCTACCAAGGCGACGACGGGTAGCCGGCCTGAGAGGGCGACCGGCCACACTGGGACTGAGACACGGCCCAGACTCCTACGGGAGGCAGCAGTGGGGAATATTGCACAATGGGCGGAAGCCTGATGCAGCGACGCCGCGTGAGGGATGACGGCCTTCGGGTTGTAAACCTCTTTCAGCAGGGAAGAAGCGTGAGTGACGGTACCTGCAGAAGAAGCGCCGGCTAACTACGTGCCAGCAGCCGCGGTAATACGTAGGGCGCAAGCGTTGTCCGGAATTATTGGGCGTAAAGAGCTCGTAGGCGGCTTGTCGCGTCGGATGTGAAAGCCCGGGGCTCAACCCCGGGTCTGCATTCGATACGGGCAGGCTGGAGTGTGGTAGGGGAGATCGGAATTCCTGGTGTAGCGGTGAAATGCGCAGATATCAGGAGGAACACCGGTGGCGAAGGCGGATCTCTGGGCCATTACTGACGCTGAGGAGCGAAAGCGTGGGGAGCGAACAGGATTAGATACCCTGGTAGTCCACGCCGTAAACGTTGGGAACTAGGTGTTGGCGACATTCCACGTCGTCGGTGCCGCAGCTAACGCATTAAGTTCCCCGCCTGGGGAGTACGGCCGCAAGGCTAAAACTCAAAGGAATTGACGGGGGCCCGCACAAGCAGCGGAGCATGTGGCTTAATTCGACGCAACGCGAAGAACCTTACCAAGGCTTGACATACACCGGTAACTGGCAGAGATGTCAGCCCCCTTGTGGTCGGTGTACAGGTGGTGCATGGCTGTCGTCAGCTCGTGTCGTGAGATGTTGGGTTAAGTCCCGCAACGAGCGCAACCCTTGTTCTGTGTTGCCAGCATGCCTTTCGGGGTGATGGGGACTCACAGGAGACTGCCGGGGTCAACTCGGAGGAAGGTGGGGACGACGTCAAGTCATCATGCCCCTTATGTCTTGGGCTGCACACGTGCTACAATGGCCGGTACAATGAGCTGCGATGCCGTGAGGCGGAGCGAATCTCAAAAAGCCGGTCTCAGTTCGGATTGGGGTCTGCAACTCGACCCCATGAAGTCGGAGTTGCTAGTAATCGCAGATCAGCAGTGCTGCGGTGAATACGTTCCCGGGCCTTGTACACACCGCCCGTCACGTCACGAAAGTCGGTAACACCCGAAGCCGGTGGCCCAACCCCTTGTGGGAGGGAGCTGTCGAAGGTGGGACTGGCGATTGGGACGAAGTCGTAACAAGGTAGCCGTACCGGAAGGTGCGGCTGGATCACCTCCTTTCTAAGGAGCATCTAGACCCCCAACGGGGTCCAGAGCCACTACGCCGGCAAGTGTCCGGCGGTGGTCAGCTCATGGGTGGAACGTTGACTATTCGGCACGATCGGCATGATGGGTTCACTAGTACTGCTTCGGCGTGGAACGTGGGTCTGTGGTGCTGGTCGGGTCGGGCGCGCTGTTGGGTGTCTGAGGGCACGGGCGAGTGTGTTGCCTGTTTCTTCAGTGCCGGTCCCAGTGAACTCGCTGTATGGCGGGGTGGTGGGTGGCTGGTCGTTGTTTGAGAACTGCACAGTGGACGCGAGCATCTGTGGCCAAGTTTTTAAGGGCGCACGGTGGATGCCTTGGTACCAGGAACCGATGAAGGACGTGGGAGGCCGCGATAGGCCCCGGGGAGCTGTCAACCGAGCTGTGATCCGGGGGTGTCCGAATGGGGAAACCCGGCAGTCGTCATGGGCTGTCACCTGCTGCTGAACACATAGGCAGTGTGGAGGGAACGAGGGGAAGTGAAACATCTCAGTACCCTCAGGAAGAGAAAACAACAGTGATTCCGGGAGTAGTGGCGAGCGAAACCGGATGAGGCCAAACCGTATGTGTGTGATACCCGGCAGGGGTTGCGCATGCGGGGTTGTGGGAGTTTTCTGGATCGGTCTGCCGGCCGGTCGGCGAGTGAGAAACCGTATGGGTAGGCGAAGGGCATGCGAAAGGCCCGGCGTAGAGGGTAAGACCCCCGTAGCTGAAATTTGTACGGCTCGTTTGGAGATTTCCCAAGTAGCACGGGGCCCGAGAAATCCCGTGTGAATCTGGCGGGACCACCCGCTAAGCCTAAATATTCCCTGGTGACCGATAGCGGATAGTACCGTGAGGGAATGGTGAAAAGTACCGCGGGAGCGGAGTGAAATAGTACCTGAAACCGTGTGCCTACAAGCCGTGGGAGCGTCGGAGCAAGGCTTGCCTTGTTCTCGTGACTGCGTGCCTTTTGAAGAATGAGCCTGCGAGTTTGCGGTGTGTTGCGAGGTTAACCCGTGTGGGGGAGCCGTAGCGAAAGCGAGTCCGAATAGGGCGTTTTAGTAGCGCGCTCAAGACCCGAAGCGGAGTGATCTAGCCATGGGCAGGTTGAAGCGGCTGTAAGAGGTCGTGGAGGACCGAACCCACCAGGGTTGAAAACCTGGGGGATGACCTGTGGTTAGGGGTGAAAGGCCAATCAAACTCCGTGATAGCTGGTTCTCCCCGAAATGCATTTAGGTGCAGCGTCGTGTGTTTCTTGCCGGAGGTAGAGCACTGGATAGGCGATGGGCCCTACCGGGTTACTGACCTTAGCCAAACTCCGAATGCCGGTAAGTGAGAGCGCGGCAGTGAGACTGTGGGGGATAAGCTCCATGGTCGAGAGGGAAACAGCCCAGAGCATCGACTAAGGCCCCTAAGCGTATGCTAAGTGGGAAAGGATGTGGAGTCGCAGAGACAACCAGGAGGTTGGCTTAGAAGCAGCCATCCTTGAAAGAGTGCGTAATAGCTCACTGGTCAAGTGATTCCGCGCCGACAATGTAGCGGGGCTCAAGCATACCGCCGAAGTCGTGTCATTGCAGCATGAGGGCCAACGCCTGCTGTGATGGGTAGGGGAGCGTCGTGTGCCGGGTGAAGCCGCCGTGTAAGCGAGTGGTGGATGGTTCACGAGTGAGAATGCAGGCATGAGTAGCGATTCACACGTGGGAAACGTGTGCGCCGATTGACTAAGGGTTCCTGGGTCAAGCTGATCTGCCCAGGGTAAGTCGGGACCTAAGGCGAGGCCGACAGGCGTAGTCGATGGACAACCGGTTGATATTCCGGTACCCGCTTTGAAACGCCCAGTATCGAATCAGACGATGCTTAGACCGTGAAGCCGCCCTGATCTCTTCGGAGTTGAGGGGAGTGGTGGAGCCGTCGGACCAGATCTGTAGTAGGTAAGTGATGGGGTGACGCAGGAAGGTAGTCCAGCCCGGGCGGTGGTTGTCCCGGGGTAAGGGTGTAGGGCGTTGTGCAGGTAAATCCGTGCAACATAAGTCTGAGACCTGATGCCGAGCCGATTGTGGTGAAGTGGATGATCCTATGCTGTCGAGAAAAGCCTCTAGCGAGTTTCATGGCGGCCCGTACCCTAAACCGACTCAGGTGGTCTGGTAGAGAATACCGAGGCGTTCGGGTGAACTATGGTTAAGGAACTCGGCAAAATGCCCCCGTAACTTCGGGAGAAGGGGGGCCACACCAGGTCAAGGCACTTGCTGCCGGTAGCTTGGGGTGGCCGCAGAGACCAGCGAGAAGCGACTGTTTACTAAAAACACAGGTCCGTGCGAAGCCGTAAGGCGATGTATACGGACTGACGCCTGCCCGGTGCTGGAACGTTAAGGGGACCGGTTAGCTCCATTTCGGTGGGGCGAGGCTGAGAACTTAAGCGCCAGTAAACGGCGGTGGTAACTATAACCATCCTAAGGTAGCGAAATTCCTTGTCGGGTAAGTTCCGACCTGCACGAATGGCGTAACGACTTCTCGACTGTCTCAACCATAGGCCCGGTGAAATTGCATTACGAGTAAAGATGCTCGTTTCGCGCAGCAGGACGGAAAGACCCCGGGACCTTTACTATAGTTTGATATTGGTGTTCGGTTCGGCTTGTGTAGGATAGGTGGGAGACTGTGAAGCGGCCACGCCAGTGGTTGTGGAGTCGTTGTTGAAATACCACTCTGGTCGTGCTGGATGTCTAACCTGGGTCCGTGATCCGGATCAGGGACAGTGTCTGATGGGTAGTTTAACTGGGGCGGTTGCCTCCTAAAGGGTAACGGAGGCGCCCAAAGGTTCCCTCAGCCTGGTTGGTAATCAGGTGTTGAGTGTAAGTGCACAAGGGAGCTTGACTGTGAGACCGACGGGTCGAGCAGGGACGAAAGTCGGGACTAGTGATCCGGCGGTGGCTTGTGGAAGCGCCGTCGCTCAACGGATAAAAGGTACCCCGGGGATAACAGGCTGATCTTCCCCAAGAGTCCATATCGACGGGATGGTTTGGCACCTCGATGTCGGCTCGTCGCATCCTGGGGCTGGAGTCGGTCCCAAGGGTTGGGCTGTTCGCCCATTAAAGCGGTACGCGAGCTGGGTTTAGAACGTCGTGAGACAGTTCGGTCCCTATCCGCTGTGCGCGTAGGAGTCTTGAGAAGGGCTGTCCCTAGTACGAGAGGACCGGGACGGACGAACCTCTGGTGTGCCAGTTGTTCTGCCAAGGGCATGGCTGGTTGGCTACGTTCGGGAGGGATAACCGCTGAAAGCATCTAAGCGGGAAGCCTGCTTCGAGATGAGGACTCCCACCCCCACTGAGGGGGTAAGGCTCCCAGTAGACGACTGGGTTGATAGGCCGGATATGGAAGCCAGGTGACTGGTGGAGTTGACCGGTACTAATAGGCCGAGGGCTTGTCCTCAGTTGCTCGCGTCCACTGTGTTAGTTCTGAGACCACGAACAGCCGTGACTTCTTCCGGCGGGCTTGTGTGTTTCGCAGTGTTTCGGTGGTTATAGCGTGAGGGAAACGCCCGGTTACATTCCGAACCCGGAAGCTAAGCCTTACAGCGCCGATGGTACTGCAGGGGGGACCCTGTGGGAGAGTAGGACGCCGCCGAACAAACTTTATAAGAAATGCCCTTGTACCGGGTCCCGGTACAAGGGCATTTCTGCGTTCAGGGCTATTTCAAGAGTACGGAGCGGTGGTCGACCGGTTTTCACCGGCCGTACTCGACCGCCCATAGATCAGAGGCGTCCTGCGGCCTTCAGCGCGAGATACGCATCCGCCAGAGCCGGAGCCAGTTTCTCCGGGATGGCGTCGACGACCGTGACTCCGTGACGCTGTAGCTGTTCAGCCGTACGACGTCGCTGGGCCTGCGCCTGGGTGCCGGCGGCCGCTTCGTACACCGCGTCCACTGTGCCTCGCCTGATGCTCATTCTCTCAATGTGTGGATCGGCGACGGAGGCGACGAGAACCGTGTGGCGTTTGGTGAGCTGCGGGAGGACGGGAAGAAGTCCCTCCTCGATCGGAGCGGCGTCGAGGCTGGTGAGGAGCACAACGAGCGACCGGCGAGGGGTGCTCCTCAATGCGGCCGCGCTGAGGCCGCGCGCGTCCGTCTCCACCAGCTCCGGTTCGAGCGGGGCGAGTGCGTTGACCATCGCCGGCAGGACATCGCTCGCTGAGCGGCCCTGGACCTGGGCGCGTGTGCGGCGGTCGTAGGCGAGGAGATCCACCCGGTCGCCCGCTCGTGAGGCGAGCGCGGTGAGGAGAAGCGTGGCGTCCATGGCCGCGTCGAGACGGGGCACGTCGCCGACGCGGCCGGCCGATGTGCGGCCGGTGTCGAGGACGACGAGGATGTGCCGGTCACGTTCGGGGCGCCAGGTTCGTACGGCCACCGCCGACTGGCGCGCGGTGGCCCGCCAGTCGATGGACCGGGTGTCGTCCCCGGGAACGTACTCGCGGAGGCTGTCGAACTCGGTCCCCTCGCCGCGCGTCAGCACGCTGGTCCGGCCGTCCAGTTCGCGCAGCCGGGCGAGCCTGGACGGCAGATGCTTGCGGCTGGTGAAGGGCGGTAGCACCCGGAGCGTCCATGGGACGTTGTGATTGCCCTGGCGGGCGGCCAGGCCCATGGGTCCGTACGAGCGGACGGTCACGCGCTCCGTGCGACGGTCGCCGCGGCGGGTGGGGCGCAGGGCTGTGGTGAGCCGACGGCGCTCACCTGCCGGGATGGTCAGCTTGTGGCGCGACGCGGCCTGCTCGGTACCGGCGGACCAGGCGCTGGGCGGCCAGGCGTCGCGCAGGTGGGCACGGAGACGGCGGCCCGAGGGGTTGGTGACGGTGAGGTGGACTTCGGCGCCTTCGCCGAGTCGAACAGACGTATCACCACTTCGAGTGAACCGGAGCGATCGCACTGGTGCGGCCAGGGCGTAGTCGCACAGAATTGCTAGCGAGAGCGGGACGTTGACGGCAAGGATCCCGGCCCAGCCGGGGGCGTAGATGCCGACGGGGAGAGTGCCGAGGGCCGCGAGGAGCGCGGTTCGTCCGGTGAGGGCCATGAGTGAGTCAGCGCCTCATCGGGGAACGGGGACATGGGCGAGGATCGCGGTGATGACGGAGTCGGCGGTGACTCCTTCCATCTCGGCCTCGGGCCGCAGTTGGACGCGATGACGGAGCGTAGGGAGAGCCAGGGCCTTCACATCGTCCGGGATGACATAGTCCCGGCCGGTGAGCCAGGCCCAGGCACGGGCGGTGGAGAGCAGGGCAGTGGCGCCTCGCGGGGAGACGCCGAGTGAGAGCGAGGGGGATTCACGCGTGGCACGGCAGATATCGACGACATAGCCCGCTATCTCGGGTGAGACGGATGTCCTGGCGACCGCGTCTCGTGCGGCGTCCAGGTCGGCGGGCCCGGCGACGGGCCGTACCCCCGCGGCCTGGAGGTCACGAGGGTTGAAGCCTTCCGCGTGGCGGGTCAGGACGCTGATCTCGTCGTCGCGGGACGGCAGTGACACCGTCAGCTTGAGAAGGAAGCGGTCGAGTTGGGCCTCGGGGAGCGGATAGGTGCCCTCGTACTCGACGGGGTTCTGAGTGGCGGCGACAAGGAACGGATCGGGCAGCGGGCGCGGAGTGCCGTCGACCGTTACCTGACGTTCCTCCATCGCCTCCAGGAGCGATGACTGGGTCTTGGGCGGCGTGCGGTTGATTTCGTCGGCCAGCAGCAGATGGGTGAAGACGGGGCCGGGCTGGAAAGAGAACTCGGCAGTTCTGGCGTCGTACACAAGGGACCCGGTGATGTCGCTCGGCATCAGGTCCGGAGTGAACTGGACGCGCTTCGTGTCGAGTTCGAGGGAAGCGGCGAGTGCCCGTACGAGAAGGGTCTTCGCGACGCCGGGGACTCCTTCGAGGAGGACATGGCCACGGCAGAGAAGGGCGACGACAAGCCCGGTGACGGCGGGGTCCTGGCCGACCACCGCCTTCGCGATCTCGGCGCGCAGGGCCTCCAGGGACGCGCGGGCGCTGTCCGTGTCCTGGGTGTTCCCGGCGTTCTGTGTGGTCGGAGCACTCATGAGGTGCGTACCTCTCTTTCGAGGGCGTCGAGTCGGTCCGCCAGGCGGATAAGAGCGGCGTCGTCGGCCGGGGCCGGGCCGAAGAGCAGGGTGCGCAGGTCCGGGACAGTGTCTGCGAGTTGCGCGGCGACGGCCGGGACCAGGGCTTCGGGTGTGTGTGCCTCGGCGGGTGAGACGCCGAGCAGGGGTGCCAGACGCTCGCGGGTCCCCGAGCGCAGGGCGGATGCCGCGTGGTCCCTGGCGTTCGCCTTGCGGTAGAGGCGGGCGCGGCCCTCGGCGGACTCGGAGGCCCGGATGGCGACGGGGAGTCGTTCGACCACCAGGGGACCCAGTCTGCGTGCGCGCCAGACGGCGGCGAGCACCGCGGCGAGAAGGAGCTGGAAGGCGCCCCAGAGCCAGCCCGAGGGGATCAGATCGAAGAAGCTGCCGCTGTTGTCGTTCCCACTGTTGTCGCCGCTGTCGTCGGAGGCAGAGGCATCGCTGAGAGAAGGGAGGTACCAGACGAGATGAGGCCGGGAGCCGAGGAGTTGAAGAGCGAGCGAGGCGTTGCCCTGCTTGTCGAGACGCTCGTTGTAGAGCAGGTCCGGGGAGCCGAGCAGGACGGTGTCGCCGGTGTGCGTATCCGGGTCCGTACCCGGATCCGGGTCTGTCGCCGTGGCGGGGATCCTGAGCAGGGTCGGCACGCCGTCACTCATGTAACAGCCGTCGGCGTCGGGGGAGTCGGTGATGTATCGGTCACCACCGATGTCGACTGTGCCCGCGCGGTCGGCGGCGGGCAGCGAGCACCGCGGGGCCCGTGCCGAGACGGGTGTGGAGGTGTCGGTGCGGACACCGGGGGCCAGCACGCCGACCGAGGGCGGGCCGGCGCCGAGGTGGACGACGCGGCCTCCCGAGAGCGCCGTCACATCGTGGAGGAGCCCCTGCTGATGGGGCGTCAGCAGATCTGGATTGGTGACAAGGAGCGTGGTGTCAGGGCCCGTCGCGATCATGGCCTCGTCGAGTGTCGTGACGACTTTGACGGAGACCCCGTTGGCCTTGAGCAGCTCGGCGGCGGCGCGGCTGCCGTAAGGGTCGGCGGAGCGGGGATCGAGCCGGCCGTGCTGGTCACCGGAGTTGAGAGCCGCGATGACGATCCCGGCGGCGAGGAGAAGCGCGAGTGCGAGGAGCAGTCCGCGGGTCCGGGTCCAGATCTGGCCGCTGGTCAGGGAGAGCGATGTTGGGCTGGCGGTGGAGGTCACTCGGCCGTTCCTCCGGATGCGGTGCTCAACTGCGGCTTCGCACGGTCCAGATCGAGATCGAGTTCACGCAGGCGCAGGTATGTCCGCTGGTCGGCGGTGCGGCCTCCGTATGTGACGTCGTCGAACTCGCGCGCGACGGCGCGGAGCCGGTCCGCATGGTTGGGAAGTGGGCGCCCGGCCTCGGTGGCGGCTTCGTCGGCGGTGCGGCCTGGGCGCGGGTCGAGCAGTGCTCGTTCTTCCAGCGAGCGGACGATGGCGCGCATCCGTTCCTGGACGGCCTCGTTCCAGCGGTTGGCGGCGGCGTGTGCTTCGGCACTGGCGCGGTGTTCCGCGGTGCTGCGCGGGCCGTCCTCGAAGAGCGAGCCGGCCGAGCCGGGCATGCGGCGGGGCGTGCCGAGCCGCCACCACAGGGCGGCGAGGAGGGCCACTACGACCAGGATGACGATGACCAGGCCGAGCAGGCCGCCGGGGGCGACTCCGGAAGCGGAGTCGAAGAGATCGCCGACCCAGTCCCAGAAGCGGTCGAGTGCGCGCTGGAGAAGGTTGGGGTCGTTCTCGTGGTACATCGGTTTGGACAGTTCGCGTTCCGCCGCCTCACGGGCGGGGACGCGAGAGGTGTCCACCGGTGTGTCGTCGCTCAGGCGTATCAGCAGCAGCCGCGCGGATGTCACTCCCCCCGTGATGGACACCGCATCAGCCCCCGGAAGGGCCGTAGCCCGGTACGCCGGCGGCCCGGGCCAGTTCGAGGTCGAGGGCCTCGCGGCGGATGCGCTGGTCCACGTAGAGGAGCACGGTCACACCGGCGGAGATCGGATAGGTGATCGTGGTCGCGATCACCGTGCCGATGCCGGTGATGATCAGGAAGGGCCAGCCGAAGCCCGTACTGGTGCCGGAGACCAGGCCTTCGAGACCGTCGCCGTCCACGGCTGTGGCGAGGATGCCGAACGGCACCGCGATGACCAGCGTGACGAGGAAGGTCAGTACGAGGGTGAGCAGGAGGATGCCGAATGTGCGCCACCAGGCGCCTCCCACGAGCTTGGCGGAGCGGCGCAGGGACGGCATGACGCCCTGGCGTTCCAGCACGAGCGCGGGCGAGGCGAGGCTGAAGCGGACCATCAGCCAGATCATGACGGCGAGGCCCGCGAATCCGCCGAGCATGGCGAGCGCGAATCCTCCGGCGGAGCCCAGCAGCAGGCCGGGGACGATACCGATCGTCATGACGGCGCTGCTCATGAGGAGGAGCAGCAGTGTCAGGCCCAGGAGCTGGGGGAGCCGGGGCCGGGCCTCGCGCCAGGCCTCGGAGAGCGTGACAGGGCGCCCCAGCACGGAGCGGCTGATCACCACGGTGAGTATCGAGGTGGTGAAGAGGGTGCCGACCACGGTGATGGCCAGCGACGGGATGAGGGAGACGAGGCTCTGCTGTGCCGAGTCGGCGGCCTGGCTGAGGGCTTCCGAGGGGGTGGCTTCGGGATCGAGGGCCACCGGCTCGGGGACGAAGTACCGCTGGATGAGTATGTCGACGATCTGGGAGACCACCGCGACGACGAGGGTGACGCCCAGCACGGTGCGCCAGTGGGCGCGCAGCGTGGAGACGGCGCCGTCGAGGATCTCGCCGACGCCCAGCGGGCGCAGCGGGATGACACCCGGCTTGGCGGCCGGTGGACGGCCCCAGCCGTAGCCGGGTCCGCCGCCGTAACCAGGGCCGCCGCCCTGGGGCGGTCCGCCCGGGCCCGGCGCGGGGCGCTGGGGCGGGGGCCGGTGCCGGGGGCGCTGGGCGGGGACCACTGGCCGGGAGGCGGCTGGGTGGCGGACCACTTCGAGGAGGAGGAGCCGGAGCCGTCGGCGGGCTCGGCGGGCCGGGGCACGGTGGGGTCCTGGCCGTCGGACGGGGCGGATCCGGGCGAGGCCCAGCCCGGAGTGTCGTTCACGGTCGTCCACCTCGTGGATTGGTTGCGGGGCCGGCTCGGAGAGCCGGCGTGTCAGCGGTGCCTGTCCGCGGAGCGGGGCGGCGGCCTGGCAGCCATCGTGCCACGCGTCGGCTGTGGGCGGACCGGGGGCCGTATCTCCTTCTCGCGTTCGTGCTTGCCTTCATTGTCCGCTCCGTAGCGGGCAGACTGAGCGAATGGTTGATCAGTACGCACAAACCCCGGTCGGCGCGGAGCCGTCCATGCTCCCCTCGATTCGCTGGGACGAGCCGCCGGAAGGGCCCGTACTGGTACTCCTCGACCAGACGAGACTTCCGGTCGAGGAGTCGGAGCTGGTCTGTACGGATGTCCCCGCGCTGGTACAGGCGATCCGGACGCTGGCGGTGCGGGGGGCACCGCTGCTGGGGATCGCGGGCGCCTACGGGGTGGCGCTGGCGGCGCTGCGGGGCTACGACGTGGAGGACGCGGCGACGCAGCTTTCACAGGCGCGGCCCACCGCGGTGAACCTCGGGTACGGGGTGCGGCGGGCGCGGGACGCGTACCGGTCGGCGGTCGACCAGGGGGCCGGTCTTGAGCGGGCGGCCGCCGCCGCGCTCGCCGAAGCGAAGCTGTTGCACCGGGAAGATGCCGAGGCCAGCACGCAGATGGCGGAGTTTGGGCTTAGTCTCCTCGATGAACTGCTGCCGGGGGGCGGGCACCGGATCCTGACCCACTGCAATACCGGGGCGCTGGTCTCGGGCGGGGAGGGGACCGCGTTCGCCGTGGCCCTGTCGGCCCACCGGGCCGGGCGGCTGAGGCGCCTGTGGGTGGACGAGACCCGTCCGCTCCTCCAGGGGGCCCGGCTGACGGCGTATGAGGCGGCTCGTAACGGGATGGCGTACACATTGCTCACGGACAACGCGGCTGGTTCGCTGTTCGCGGCGGGGGAGGTGGACGCCGTTCTGATCGGGGCCGACCGCATCGCCGCGGACGGTTCCGTGGCGAACAAGGTGGGGAGCTATCCGCTCGCCGTCCTGGCCAGGTACCACCATGTGCCGTTCATCGTGGTCGCCCCGACCACCACGATCGACCTGGACACCCCGGACGGGGCGTCGATCGAGGTGGAGCAGCGGCCCGGGCACGAAGTGACAGAGGTCACGGCGCCACAGGTGGCGGCGGGAGCGGAAGCGGGGAGTGGGATGCCGGTGGCGCCGCTGGGAACGCAGGCGTACAACCCGGCTTTTGATGTCACACCCCCGGAACTGGTGACGGCGATCGTCACCGAAAAAGGCGCGCTGTCCCCGGTGACCGGGGCCGGAATCGCGGAGCTGTGTGTCAGGTCACGCCAAGGTAACGATGAGCTAATGGGATGATGTCGATATGAAGGGACGCGTCCTTGTCGTCGATGACGACACCGCACTGGCCGAGATGCTGGGCATTGTGCTGCGGGGAGAAGGTTTTGAGCCGTCGTTCGTAGCGGACGGTGACAAGGCACTTGCCGCTTTCCGGGAGGCCAAGCCGGATCTGGTGCTGCTGGATCTGATGCTGCCCGGGCGGGACGGTATTGAGGTGTGCCGGCTCATCAGGGCCGAGTCCGGGGTTCCGATCGTCATGCTGACGGCCAAGAGCGACACGGTCGATGTGGTGGTGGGGCTGGAGTCGGGGGCCGACGACTACATCGTCAAGCCGTTCAAGCCCAAGGAACTGGTGGCCCGGATCAGGGCGCGGCTGCGCAGGTCCGAGGAGCCGGCGCCGGAGCAGTTGGCGATAGGCGATCTCGTGATCGATGTGGCGGGTCACTCGGTGAAGCGGGACGGGCAGTCGATCGCGCTGACCCCGCTCGAGTTCGACCTGCTGGTCGCGCTGGCCCGTAAGCCGTGGCAGGTGTTCACGCGTGAGGTGCTCCTGGAGCAGGTGTGGGGCTACCGGCACGCGGCGGACACCCGGCTGGTGAATGTGCATGTCCAGCGGCTGCGCTCCAAGGTCGAGAAGGACCCCGAGCGTCCGGAGATCGTGGTGACCGTCCGCGGTGTCGGTTACAAGGCGGGACCGAGCTGACATGTCCGGCGGCGGTGCTGCTCCGAAGCCCGGGGAGCCGGGGGTCCGTGCGGGGCGGGCTGCCGCTCCTGGGCGTGTCCTGGCGCGGTTCCGCCGGCTCTTCCAGAGCGGCCGGCTGCTTCAGGACGGCTCGCCGGGCGGGCCGGCGCTGCGGCTGCTCGTGCGCTGGGTGAGGCGTCCGCTGCTGCCTGCCGTACGGCTGTACCGGCGCAATATCCAGCTTCGGGTCGTCGCGGCCACGCTGCTGATGTCACTGGGCGTGGTGCTGCTGCTCGGGTTCGTCGTCATCGGCCAGGTGCGCAACGGTCTGCTCGAAGCCAAGGAGAAGGCGGCCCAGAGCCAGGCGGCCGGCGGGTTCACCGTGGCGAAGGAGAAGGCCGACGCACCGGCGGCGCTGGGTGGCAGGGACGGCGACGGGACGAGCGGCAAGTCGGGCAGAAATTCCGTCAACTGGCGGTCCGACCTGGTGGAACAGCTCGCCAGCGGCGGCCCGGGAGCCTTCAACGTGGTGGCGCTGAGCCCCGACGCGCAGGACGCGGCGTCCACCAGCCGCGCGCCGCGGGTCTCGGGCGGGGTGGACTTCGCGAGCGTTCCGGCGGATCTGCGGTCGGCCGTGGCGCGCGGGACCGGGCCGTTCGAGACGTACGCCCAGATCAGGTACACCGGGGCGACCGAGGACCGGGAGCCGGAGCCGGGGCTGATCGTCGGCAAGCGGCTGAACGATGTCGACGGCAACGCGTACGAGCTGTACTACCTCTTCCCGCTGACGCAGGAGGAGCAGTCGCTCAACCTGGTCAAGGGCACGCTCGCCACGGCCGGGCTCTTTGTGGTGGTGCTGCTGGGGGCCATCGCCTGGCTGGTGGTGCGGCAGGTCGTCACGCCCGTACGGATGGCCGCGGGGATCGCCGAGCGGCTCTCCACCGGGCGGCTCCAGGAGCGGATGAAGGTCACCGGCGAGGACGACATCGCCCGGCTCGGTGAGGCGTTCAACAAGATGGCGCAGAACCTCCAGCTCAAGATCCAGCAGTTGGAGGAGCTGTCCCGGATGCAGCGCCGGTTCGTCTCGGATGTCTCGCACGAGCTGCGTACCCCGCTGACGACGGTGCGGATGGCCGCCGATGTCATCCATGAGGCGCGTGGCGACTTCGATCCCGTGACGGCGCGGTCGGCCGAGCTGCTCGGCGATCAGCTCGACCGCTTCGAGTCGCTCCTGTCGGACCTGCTGGAGATCAGCCGTTTTGACGCGGGTGCCGCGGCGCTGGAGGCGGAGCCGATAGACCTGCGCGTGGTCGTACGGCGGGTGATCGGCGGGGCCGAGCCGCTCGCGGAGCGCAAGGGCACCCGGATCCGGGTCCTCGGGGACGAGCAGCCCGTTGTCGCGGAGGCCGATGCCCGCCGGGTCGAGCGGGTGCTGCGCAATCTGGTCGTCAACGCCGTCGAGCACGGCGAGGGCCGGGATGTCGTCGTACGGATGGGGGTCGCGGGCGGTGCCGTCGCGGTCGCCGTGCGTGACTACGGTGTGGGGCTCAAGCCGGGGGAGGCGACCCGGGTGTTCAACCGGTTCTGGCGGGCCGATCCGGCGCGCGCCCGCACCACCGGCGGCACCGGGCTCGGGCTGTCGATCGCCGTCGAGGACGCGCGGCTGCACGGCGGCTGGCTCCAGGCGTGGGGCGAGCCCGGC
Organism: Streptomyces sp. GMY02; assembly: GCF_019056675.1. Classification (NCBI taxonomy): domain Bacteria; kingdom Bacillati; phylum Actinomycetota; class Actinomycetes; order Kitasatosporales; family Streptomycetaceae; genus Streptomyces; species Streptomyces sp. GMY02. The sequence goes on from NZ_CP077658.1 coordinate 5,314,463, forward strand.
GGCGGTTCGCAGTTCCGGCTGACGCTGCCGCGTACGGCGGACGAGGCGCTGCGTGGCTCGCCCATACCGCTGGAGCCCGAGGATTCCCGGCGCAACCGTGAGCGTGCCGGAGCGCAGGCTCTCAAGGACGGCGGCGCGCAGCGGCTGGGGAGCGTGCCCGCGCAGCAGAGCGCGGACCGGCCCGCGCTCGCCAGTACGGCCGGAGCGCCCGCTCCGGCCGTGCCGCCCCGTACCGCGGCGGCGGTGGACCCGGCGGCGATGCCGGGCAGCGGAGCGCGGGTGGTGGCCCGGCCCGCGGAAGAGGCGGTTCCGGGCGGCGGGCACGGCGCGGGCGGGGCCGACGATTCCGTACACCAGTCCGTACACCAGGTTCCGGAGCGGGAGGACACGATTCGTGGGCGCTGACCGCCGTCGGTACGGTCTGGGACGGGCGGTGAGGGTCCCGGCGGTGCTGGGGACACTCGCCGCGCTGCTGGCCGGGTGCGCGTCGATCCCGGACAGCGGCGATGTCGAGCCGGTGAGGGCGTCGCCGCCCGGCGAGTCGCAGGTGCGGGTGTACGCGGTGCCGCCGCGCGAGAAGGCAGGGCCCGACGAGATCGTCGACGGCTTCCTGGAGGCCATGACCAGTGACGATCCCGATTTCGCGATGGCCAGGAAGTATCTGACCAAGGAGGCGTCCCGGGACTGGAAGCCGGCGGAGGGCACGACCGTACTGCGCGCCGCGCCCGACCCCAGCCCTTCCAAGGAGCAGCCGCCCGGATCCGGGGACACCGGTCGTACGTATCCGCTGTACGGGGACCGGATAGCGGATGTGGACGCGGCGCACGCCTACCAGCCGATCGAGCCGACGCCGTACAACGGTGCGATCCACCTGGTGCAGGAGAAGACCGCGGCGGACACCAAGGAGTGGCGCATCGACAGTCTGCCGCCGGGCCTGGTGCTCGGTGAGTCGGACTTCCAGCGCAACTACCGGTCCATGAACAAGTACTACTTCGCCGCGGGGGAGAACTGGCTGGTCGCCGACCCGGTCTATATCCGCCAGCGCATAGACCCCACGACGCGGATGGATCCGGTCACCCAGGCGGTGAAGGTGCTGCTGGACGGGCCGACGGACTGGCTGAAGCCCGTCGTCGAGTCGCCCTTCCCGCCGGGTACGGCCCTTCAGAAGGGCACCAGATCACTGGAGTTCGACGACCGCAACGCGCTGAAGGTGCCGCTGAACGAGAAGGCGGCCAAGGCGGGGCGTTCGCAGTGCCGGAAGATGGCGGCGCAACTCCTGTTCACTCTGCGGGATCTGACGTCGACCCCGGTCAGCCAGGTCGAGCTGCTGGCGGACGGGTCCTCGCTCTGTGTGCTCAGCGGCGACCAGGCCGAGGAGTTCGCGCCGGACCGGACCACGGGCCGTCCGGACAATCCGTACTTCATCGACAGCGGGGGACGGCTGTCGACGCTTCATGTGGGCACTGACGAGAACGCCGATCCGGCGCGTGTCATCGGGCCGTTCGGCAATGGCGCGCTGAAACTCGGCTCGGTCGCGGTGGCACGGGACGAGAGGCACGCGGCTGGGGTTTCGGAGGACGCCAAGTCGCTCTATGTGGCGTCCATACTTTCGGACGGCGAGCTGGGCGACCCGCTGGTGAAGAGCGATGCCGCGCGCCCGCAGGACCGGTTGTCCGCGCCGAGCTGGGACGGGCACGGTGATGTGTGGATAGCCGACCGTGATCCGCGCAAGCCGCGTCTGCTGCGGTTCGCGGACGGCGCCGGCACGGGGCAGGAGGTCACGGTCGACGGGCTCGACGGGGCACGGATCGACGCGCTGAAAGTCTCGGCGGACGGTGTACGGATCGCGCTGCTGCTGGTGAAGGACGGGCGGACCACCCTGCAGATCGGCCGGGTGGAGCGGCACGGTTCCGGGGCCAAGGCCGAGGTGTCCGTACTGGGGCTCCAGCCCGCGGCCCCGCAGATGGAGTCGGTGACCGCGGTGTCCTGGGCCGGGCCGAGCCGGCTGGTGGTGGTCGGCAAGGAGTCCGGCGGGGTGGAGCAGGTGCGCTACATACAGACCGACGGGTCGACCTCGGCCGCGGGTGTGCTGCCGGGGCTGTCCCCGGTGACGGCGATCGCGGCGGCCGACGACGACCAGCAGCCGCTGGTGGCCGATTCGCAGGACGCGGGGATCGTACGGCTGCCCATGGGGGCGAACTGGCAGACGATGGTCGAGGACGGCTCGTCGCCGGTCTATCCCGGCTGATCCCGTGGGTGACACGGCTGTGGCCAGGGGAGAGTTCGCCGAGTCCGGCCGAGGCGCACCGGGTGCCTTGGCCGGGGGCATATGACCCATGGCTGGACCTTTACCGGACGCAGTTGTCCACAGGGGTGGCCCGCGGCTCCCGGGATTGGCACAGTGGCTCCCATGCGGGGGTGGTGGAGAGAGATCACCGGGTTGGTGCTGCCGGTCGCCTGTGGCGGCTGCGGCAGCCCCAGGACACCGTTGTGCGAGGACTGCGGCCGGGCTCTGTACGGCACATGGCCCTGCCGGGTGCGGCCGGTTCCCGAGCCGGTGGGGCTGCCCGCGGTGTACGCGGCGGCGCCGTACGAGGACGCCGTACGGTCCGTGCTGCTGGCCCACAAGGAGCGGGGCGCGCTCGGGCTGGCCGGTCCGCTGGGCCGGGCCCTCGCCGGGGCGGTGGGGGACGCCGCGCCGGCCGGTACGGGAGTGGGGCCGCTGTTTCTCGTACCGGTGCCGTCCTCGCGGCGGGCGGTCGGGGCGCGGGGACATGACGCGACGCGCCGGATAGCCCTGGCCGCGGCCGGTGAGCTGAGACGTACGGGCCGGGTGTGCCGGGTACTGCCGGTGCTGCGGCAGCGGCGGGCGGTGGCCGACCAGGCAGGGCTGGACGCCCGCCAGCGGCGGGCGAATCTGTCCGGGGCACTGGAGGTGGCGAGCGGGGGCGCGCGGCTGCTGGAGGGCGGCCGGGTGGTGCTGGTGGACGATCTCATGACCACCGGCTCTTCGCTCGTCGAGGCGGCGAGGGCACTGCGTGCCATAAGACGGCCCGGCATTTCTGGATTCGCACAGGTGAGCGCGGCAGTTGTGGCCGCACCGCCCCTCTCTTTCGAAATAAACCGGAACTGATCGAGATCTTGCATCTTCGCAGGTGAACGGGGAAGAAGCAGGGCCGAACAGAGGTATATGCCGGTAGCGGGTGCCGACAGCCGTCCGAGAGGGCTATGTTCGGTTATGAGGAATGGCGGAAGCCATCGCTCACTGAATGCACTGGTCTGCTTCGGCGTTTTTCAGAACCTCGCAACTTCTGGGGTGGGGATCTTGCCGGTGGGAAGGAGGAGGTGAAAGTCACCAAGTCCGAGGCTCCGGTGACTACTGGGGTCTGGTGCAACAGGGAGTAACTCCGCAGCGAGGCGGAGTGATCCGGGAACGGAGTTCTGCGTGGACATCGTCGTGAAGGGCCGCAAGACCGAGGTGCCCGAGCGGTTCCGCAAGCACGTGGCCGAGAAGCTGAAGCTGGAGAAGATCCAGAAGCTCGACGGCAAGGTGATCAGCCTCGACGTCGAGGTGTCCAAGGAGCACAACCCGCGGCAGGCCGACCGGTGCGACCGGGTGGAGATCACGCTCCACTCCCGTGGCCCCGTCATCCGTGCGGAAGCGGCCGCCTCCGATCCGTACGCGGCGCTCGATCTGGCCACCGGAAAGCTGGAGGCCCGGCTGCGCAAGCAGCACGAGAAGCGCCACAACCGGCGTGGCAACGGACGGCTTTCGGCCGCCGAGGTCGTCGAAGTCGTTCCTGATGCGGCTCAGTTGAACGCGAACGGCCAGACCGCGCGGGAAGAGGCCGCACAGGCCGTCCCCACCACCAGGATCGGCACGCTCGAAGTGCAGGGGGACGGGCCGCTGGTGGTCCGGGAGAAGAACCATGTGGCCGCGCCCATGACGCTTGATCAGGCTCTCTACGAGATGGAGCTGGTCGGGCACGATTTCTATCTCTTCGTCGATTCCGACACCAAGGAACCCAGCGTCGTCTACCGGCGCCATGCTTACGACTACGGAGTGATCCACCTCAGGTCCGACCCGTTCGCCGGCTCGGAGACGGGTGGCGCGGGCGGCGCCCTCGGCGGCTGAGCCACCGTTCGGCAGACCACGGGCACAGGGCCCGTGGAAGGGCCGGAAACCGGCTGGGACTCCGGCGGCGATCCGTGCTCCGGTGGTGCCCCTGAGCGCTCCCCGCGCCTCAGGGGCACCGGCGTCCGGCCGGAAGGATCACCGCACTGTCATCCAGGCATGAAATCATGGCGTCGCAAGCCAACAAGTGGTCTGCGAACTGCGGTTGGCCGGCTCTCATGAACTCGGGCCACTGGCCTTCAGGGGGAGGAACGATGGCGGACAGCTTCGGACCGGTGCACAGCGCGGACGATGCCGACAACACGGTCGGCGGCGCCCGGTCCGACGCCGACACGGACCGGGGCGGCTCCCGCAAGGAGCCGATCCGGGTCCTTGTCGTGGACGACCACGCCCTCTTCCGCCGCGGACTGGAGATCGTCCTCGCCCAGGAGGAGGACATCCAGGTCATCGGCGAGGCGGGCGACGGCGCGGAGGCCGTGGACAAGGCAGCCGACCTGCTGCCCGACATCGTGCTGATGGATGTACGGATGCCCAGGCGCGGCGGGATCGAGGCCTGCACCTCCATCAAGGAGGTGGCCCCCAGTGCCAAGATCATCATGCTGACGATCAGCGACGAGGAGGCCGATCTCTACGACGCGATCAAGGCGGGCGCCACCGGCTATCTCCTCAAGGAGATCTCCACCGATGAAGTGGCCACCGCGATCCGCGCCGTAGCAGACGGGCAGTCACAGATCAGTCCGTCCATGGCGTCCAAGCTGCTGACCGAGTTCAAGTCGATGATTCAGCGCACCGACGAGCGCAGACTGGTGCCCGCGCCACGTCTGACCGACCGTGAACTCGAAGTCCTCAAACTGGTCGCCACGGGAATGAACAACCGCGATATCGCCAAGGAGTTGTTCATCTCCGAGAACACCGTGAAGAACCATGTCCGCAATATCCTGGAGAAGTTGCAGCTCCACTCCCGGATGGAGGCCGTGGTCTACGCGATGCGGGAGAAGATCCTGGAGATCCGCTGAGTGGTCAGAGGCCGGCGAGCGCCTCGGTCAGCGGGCCCCGCAGCTCCGTTGCGTCGACGCGCTCGACCCGTACGTCCGAGCAGCCGACCCACTCCGCGGCCTCCCGCAGCGCCCGGGCCATCGGCAGCACGGCCTTGCGGGTCTGCAGGGACACCTGCTTGGCCACCAGCGTCCTGCCCTCGCGTGCCGGGTCGACCCGGCCCAGCAGTCTGCCGCCGGACAGCAGCGGCATCGCGAAATAGCCGTACACCCGCTTGGGCTTGGGGACATACGCCTCCAGCCGGTGGGTGAAGCCGAAGATCCGCTCCGTACGGGCCCGCTCCCAGATGAGGGAGTCGAACGGCGACAGCAGGGTCGTACGGTGCCGTCCGCGCGGGGTGGTCGCCAGCGCCTCGGGGTCGGCCCAGGCGGGCTTCCCCCATCCCTCGACCGTCACCGGCACCAGCCCCGAGTCCTCGACCACCGCGTCGAACTGCTCGCCCTTGAGCCGGTGGTAGTCCGCGATATCGGCGCGGGTGCCGACACCGAGGGAGCGGCCCGCGAGCCGGACGAGCCGGCGCAGGCACTCCCGGTCGTCCAGGTCGTCATGGAGGAGCTCGCCGGGGACGGCGCGCTCCGTCAGGTCGTACACCCGCTTCCAGCTACGCCGCCCGGTGCACACGACCTCGCCGTACATCAGCGCGCGCTCGACGGCGACCTTGGCCTCCGACCAGTCCCACCACGGCCCGCCGTTCTTGGCGCCGCCCAGTTCCGTGGCGGTCAGTGGGCCCTCCGTGCGCAACTGCTTGATCACCGCTTCGTACGCGCCGTCCCGCAGGTCGTGGTACCAGTGCGGGCGTGCGCGGTAGGCACGGCGGCGGAAGGCGAAGTGCGGCCACTCCTCGATGGGCAGGATGCACGCCGCATGGGACCAGTACTCGAAGGCGTGCGGCCGCGGTGACGACGCGCCGAGGGGCGCGGGCGTCCAGTAGGCGTCCTCGACGGTCTTGCGGCCGACGGCGCCCAGCCGTGCGTAAGGGATCAGTTCGTGCGACCGGGCCAGCACCGAGATCGTGTCGAGCTGGACGGCGCCGAGATGGCGCAGGACCCCCCGAACGCCGCCGCGCCGGTCGGGCACGCCGAGGAATCCCTGGGCGTCCAGGGCTATCCGGCGGGCCTCGTCGGCGGACAGTTCGGCGGCGGGCGGCGGCGCAGTCGTCATGGTCCGCACGATAGACCGCGCCACTGACAGTCAGCCGCGCGCGGGCAGATACGGATGCGTGCTCGGCAGCCCCAGATCGGACGGCAGCAGGCCCGCTATCCAGCAGTCACGCAGCGTGCCCTTGTTGAGCAGCCCCGCGCGCAGGACACCCTCGATCATGAAACCGGCCTTCTCCGCGACGGCCCGCGAGCCCGTGTTTCCGACCTCGGCACGCCACTCCAGCCGCTCCACGGCCAGCGCCGTGAAGGCCCAGCGGGCCACCGCCGTCACCGCCTCCGTCATGAAGCCGCGGCCCCGGTGCTCCCTGGCGGTCCAGAAACCCACCTCCCAGGCGCCGACGCGCGGGTGGTGCAGGCTGATCGCGGCGATCACCGGGCCGCCGTCGAGCGGCTCCACGACGAAGGTGTACTCGGTGTCCTGGCACCAGCCGTCCGGCACCGTGCGCCCGATGAAGTGCTCCGCGTGCTGCCGCTCGTACGGCGACGGGACCGGTATCCAGCGCTGGATGTCCGGATCCTGGCAGGCCGCGAGGACCGCGTCGGTGTCGGCCGGCTCCGGCACGCGCAGCCGTAGCCGCCGGGTGGTGAGAATGAGGGGTTCCATGCCCGGATTCTGCCGAGGCGTGCCGCTTATCACGAGTACATTTCCCGGGGCACCGGCACCTTCGGCCGGTTCCGCGCGTTCTCTTTGCGGGTGACAGCAGGCCGGCGTGACGGCGGCCCTCCCGGCGCGGGCGGGTCCTCGCTTACGATGGCCGTTGCGGTGGGGCCCGCCTGCCGTGCCCGCGCCCGTGTCCGTATCCGACTCACGTGCCAGGCCCGACCGGCAAGGAGACCAACCTCAGTGTCCGTCTTCAACAAGCTCATGCGTGCAGGCGAAGGCAAGATCCTGCGCAAACTGCACCGCATCGCGGACCAGGTCAACTCCATCGAAGAGGACTTCGTGAGCCTCTCCGACGCCGAGTTGAGGGCGCTCACCGCCGAGTACAAGGAGCGGTTCGCCGACGGTGAGAGCCTGGACGACCTGCTTCCCGAGGCCTTCGCGACCGTTCGCGAGGCGGCCAAGCGCGTCCTTGGCCAGCGTCACTACGACGTCCAGCTCATGGGCGGCGCCGCGCTGCATCTCGGCTATGTCGCCGAGATGAAGACCGGCGAGGGCAAGACCCTCGTCGGCACGCTGCCCGCCTATCTGAACGCGCTGTCCGGCAAGGGCGTCCACCTGATCACGGTGAACGACTATCTGGCCGAGCGCGACTCCGAGATGATGGGCCGCGTCCACAAGTTCCTCGGCCTGGAAGTCGGCTGCATCCTGGCGAACATGACTCCGGCGCAGCGCCGTGAGCAGTACGCCTGCGACATCACCTACGGCACGAACAACGAGTTCGGCTTCGACTACCTCCGCGACAACATGGCGTGGTCACGGGAGGAGCTGGTCCAGCGCGGTCACAATTACGCGATCGTCGACGAGGTCGACTCGATCCTGGTCGACGAGGCCCGTACGCCGCTGATCATCTCCGGCCCCGCCGACCAGGCCACCAAGTGGTACGGCGACTTCGCCAAGCTCGTCACCCGGCTGACCAGGGGCGAGGCCGGCAATCCGCTCAAGGGCATCGACGAGACCGGCGACTACGAGGTCGACGAGAAGAAGCGCACCGTCGCCATCCACGAGTCGGGCGTCGCCAAGGTCGAGGACTGGCTGGGCATCGACAATCTGTACGAGTCGGTGAACACCCCGCTCGTCGGTTATCTGAACAATGCCATCAAGGCCAAGGAACTGTTCAAGAACGACAAGGACTATGTCGTCATCGACGGCGAAGTCATGATCGTCGACGAGCACACCGGCCGTATCCTCGCGGGCCGCCGCTACAACGAGGGCATGCACCAGGCGATCGAGGCGAAGGAAGGGGTGGACATCAAGGACGAGAACCAGACCCTTGCCACCATCACCCTCCAGAACTTCTTCCGCCTCTACGGCAAGCTCTCCGGCATGACCGGTACGGCCATGACCGAGGCCGCCGAGTTCCACCAGATCTACAAGCTGGGCGTCGTGCCGATCCCGACGAACCGGCCCATGGTCCGGGTGGACCAGTCCGACCTGATCTACCGCACCGAGGTCGCCAAGTTCGCGGCGGTCGTCGACGACATCGCCGAGAAGCACGACAAGGGGCAGCCGATCCTGGTCGGCACCACCTCGGTCGAGAAGTCCGAGTACCTCTCGCAGCAGCTCAGCAAGCGCGGTGTCCAGCACGAGGTGCTCAACGCCAAGCAGCACGACCGGGAGGCGACGATCGTCGCCCAGGCCGGCCGCAAGGGCGCCGTCACGGTCGCGACGAACATGGCCGGCCGTGGTACGGACATCAAGCTCGGCGGCAACCCCGACGATCTGGCGGAGGCGGAGCTGCGCCAGCGCGGGCTCGACCCCGTCGAGCACGTCGAGGAGTGGGCGGCGGCCCTGCCCGCCGCGCTGGAGAAGGCCGAGCAGGCGGTCAAGGCGGAGTTCGAGGAGGTCAAGGAGCTGGGCGGGCTCTATGTCCTCGGCACCGAGCGCCATGAGTCGCGCCGTATCGACAATCAGCTCCGTGGCCGTTCCGGACGCCAGGGCGACCCTGGCGAGTCCCGGTTCTATCTGTCGCTCGGCGACGATCTGATGCGTCTCTTCAAGGCGCAGATGGTCGAGCGCGTCATGGCCATGGCCAATGTGCCCGACGACGTCCCCATCGAGAACAAGATGGTGACGCGGGCCATCGCCTCCGCGCAGTCGCAGGTCGAGCAGCAGAACTTCGAGACGCGTAAGAACGTCCTGAAGTACGACGAGGTCCTCAACCGGCAGCGTGAGGTCATCTACGGCGAGCGCCGCCGTGTCCTGGAGGGCGAGGACCTGCATGAGCAGGTGCGCCACTTCATGGACGACACGATCGACGCGTACATCCAGGCCGAGACCGTCGAGGGCTTCGCCGAGGAGTGGGACCTGGACCGGCTGTGGGGCGCCTTCAAGCAGCTCTACCCGGTGAAGGCCACCATCGAGGAGCTGGAGGAGGCGGCCGGCGACCGCGCCGGGATCACCGCCGAGTTCATCGCGGAGTCCATCAAGGACGATGTCCACGAGCAGTACGAGGACCGCGAGAAGCAGCTCGGCTCGGACATCATGCGTGAGCTGGAGCGGCGCGTCGTGCTCTCCGTCCTGGACCGCAAGTGGCGCGAGCACCTCTACGAGATGGACTACCTCCAGGAGGGCATCGGCCTCCGCGCGATGGCACAGAAGGACCCGCTGGTCGAGTACCAGCGCGAGGGCTTCGACATGTTCAACGCCATGATGGAGGGCATCAAGGAGGAGTCCGTCGGCTATCTGTTCAACCTGGAGGTCCAGGTCGAGCAGCAGGTCGAGGAGGTCCCGGTGGACGACGCGGCGGCGCGTCCGTCGCTCGCCAAGCAGGACACGGTGGCCGCGGGCACCTCGCGACCGGAGATCCGCGCGAAGGGGCTGGACGCGCCGCAGCGGCCCGACCGGCTGCACTTCTCCGCTCCCACGGTGGACGGCGAGGGCGGGATCGTCGAGGGCGACTTCCAGAACGCGGAGGGGCCGACGCGGTCCACGACGGACGGGCTGACGCGGGCCGAGCGGCGCAAGGCGCAGAAGGGCGGCGGTGGCGGGCGTCGCCGCAAGAAGTAGGTCCTTCTGTAGGAAGTCCGTCGCGGTCGGTCGCGGGAGGACCAGCGGGTCGGGATACGGGCCGGGGTGCGCACATGTGGTGCGTGCCCCGGCCCGTTCCTGTGCCGTGTGCGGCTGCCTGCCATGGGGCTTACGGCGCGCTGCTCAGGGCGTGCCGTTCACGGTGTGCCCTGTGCCGTTCGGGTTCCGGCCGTCGGCGCGTACGCCGGGTTCGCCGCCCAGTTCGACGGCGGCACAGCGCCAGCGCAGATCGGCGCTCTGTTCCAGCCGGAATGCCATGGCGCGGATCTGATCTCCCGCGGCGATGCTGGCGCAGGCCTCGACCACGCCCGGCCGCGGCTGGGAGCCATGGCAGGTACGGATGACGGGGACCGCGCCCCGGGCCCTGAGCGGGGTGCCGGGGGCGAGCCGGACGAGCTGTTCGTACGCCTCTCCGATGGTCCGGCCCAGCATCCAGTGCACCGGGCGGTGGCCGCTGAGGACGGCCAGCAGGCGTTCCGCGAAGAGTTCGTGCGGGGCCGGCTGGCGGCGGCGCTGCGGGCGTACGGTGCCGGGCCTGCGTGGGTCGCGGCGGCCCGGGGGCCGGGGCGCGGCGACGGTCCTGGCCGCCGCGCGGTCCGCCCTGGTGCGGGCGGGAGCGGTGGTGTTCGTGCGGGTAGTGGTGCCGGTGCGGCTGGTGATGTCCGTGTGGGTAGTGGTGCCGGTGTGGGTGGTGGTGCCGGTCGTGTCGGTCGCATGCATGCAGATCGCCCCCGTTCTGCCCGTCCGGTCCGATACCGGTCGGTAACTTGTGTTGGGGGATCTTTTACGGGCTCGGGGTGACGGCCGCAAGGCGGGTACGCCATCGGGGTACGGAGCGCCGGAATCACCTGTCCGAGTGACCGGCGGGCGGCCGTGGGCGGGAGCGCGGGGTGCGGAGCGGCTTTCGGTGGACGCTCCGGCACTCCCTGAGCATCACCCCGAAGAGGGACTCCCGGACGTATCCTTGAGTGCTCTCCCGACGATGAAAGCGGCCACCTCATGCGCGTCTATGTCCCCTTGACCCTGTCCGGACTGGCGGAGGCGTACAAGACGGGTGAAGTGGGGCCGGGGCCGCTGATCGCCTATGCGGTGACCCCGGGGCTGCGGGAGTGGTACGTCTCGGACGACATCGAGGAGCTGGAGTACGCGGCGCTGAACCGGGCCGCCGCCGCCTCGCTGCGGCTGCTTGCCGCCGATCCCGGGGTCGGAAGGCGCCGGGTGGTCCTCGCGGCGGACGTGCCGGACCGGGAGGCCGTGTCGGACCCGGACCGGGGGCTGGACGCGGCGACGCTGGGCGAGGTGCGGATCGCCTCACCGGTCGCGCTGGCCCGGGCGGCGGCGGTGCATGTCGACTCGGACGAGGCGGACGAGGACGTGACGGCCGCCGCGGCGGCGCTGGGGGCGGCGGACCACGGGGACGACGACGCGCAGTTCACGGTGGACGGCGCGGAGGACCACGAACTGCTCTGGTACGGGGTCCAGGAGATCCCGAACCTCATCGGCTGAGCGCCGGGCACGGCACGCCGGGGCAGGTTATCCACAGGCAGGGCTCGATCCGGGCCGTTGTCGGACCCGGCCGGTACGGTTTCTGCCATGGGGAAGCAGAACACACATCTGGTCTGGGACTGGAACGGCACGATTCTCGACGACATCGACGCGGTCATCGGGGCGACCAACGCGGCCTTCGCGGAGATAGGGCTGGAGCCCATCACGCTGGACCGCTATCGGGAGCTGTACTGCGTGCCGATTCCGCGGTTCTACGAGCGGATGATGGGGCGCCTGCCGAGCGACGCCGAGTGGCTCGTCATGGACGAGGCCTTCCACCGGCACTACACGGAGCGGCGCGTGCACTGCGGGCTCACGGCGGGGGCCGAGGAGCTGCTTGAGGAGTGGCGGCGGGCCGGGCGGAGCCAGTCGCTGCTGAGCATGTACGGGCACGAGGAGCTGGTCCCGACCGTGCGGGGGTACGGGATCGAGCGCCACTTCGTCCGGGTCGACGGGCGCACGGGGCCTTCGGGCGGCAGCAAGGCGGTGCACATGGAGCGCCATCTGATCGCGCTGGCGGACACGGGCGCGATATCCGCCGAGCACACGGTGGTGATCGGCGACGCGGTCGACGACGCGGTGGCGGCCGCGCATGTGGGGGCGCGGGCCGTGCTCTACACCGGTGGGACGAACAGCAGGGCCAGCCTGGAGGCGGTGGGTGTCCCGGTGGTGGACACCCTGGCGGAGGCGGTCGCGACGGCACAGAGCCTGTGAGGGGCCGGGCCTCCGGGCAGGAGCTGCCGCAGCGGGCCACCGGCGCTGCACAGGGTCGGCGGGCCACCGGTGCTGCACAGGGCACCGACGCGCGGAGCCTGTGACGCCACGCCGTGAGGCGCCGCAGGCCGGGCGGGGGGCGGCGCCGCGGTGACGGGTGCGGGCAGGACGGGGCAGGTGACGGGGGTGAGGTGACGGGGTCAGGTGACGGGGGCCTTCGCTCGGAGGACCGTGAGGAATTCACGCATCCAGGCCGAGTGGTCGGGCCAGGCACGGGAGGAGACGATATTGCCGTCCACCACCGCCTCGGTGTCCTGGAAGGTGGCTCCGGCGGCCTGCATGTCGAGTTCCAGCGCCGGGTAGGCGGTGACGCGGCGGCCGGCCAGTTCACCGAGGGCGGCGGTGAGGAGGGGGCCGTGGCAGATCTGGGCGACCGGCTTGTCGGCGTCGAAGAAGGACTTCAGGATCTTGCGCAGCTCCGCGTCGCCCCTCAGATACTCGGGGGCGCGGCCGCCCGGGATGACGACGGCGGCGTACTGCGTGGGGTCGACCTCGGAGAAGGCGAGGTCGGCGGGCCAGGTGTAGCCGGGCTTCTCGGTGTAGGTGTCGAAACCGGGCTCGAAGTCGTGGACGACGAACCGGAGCTTCTTGCGGGTGGGGGCCGCGATATGGACCTCGTACCCCTCCTCGCGCAGACGCTGATAGGGATAGAGGACTTCGAGGGACTCGGCGGCGTCGCCGGTGACGATCAGAACCTTGGCTGTCATGACTGCTCCCGGAAGGGGTGGGTCGATCCGTCCATCTGTCGAGAATCTGTCCATATGTCGACCAGTGTCGTCCCCTGGGCCGCTTCCCGTCCCGGCCCGCGCGGTCCGTGTCGCTGTCCAGAGTGTCAAAGTTGGGCGCCGTCTTTTGCACATGCGGCTCATGACGGCCTTCCGGTGAGGGGATATAGCCTTGGGCGGTGATCAGTGCGATATGCCGTGGGGGCAGTGAGGCCTCCCGCCCGTGCCCGGAGCGCCACAGCGTCCGGACGACCGCTGATCGCCACGGTCCGGGCCGGCCGCCAAAATTGGCCAATAACGCCCCGGACATCTCTCATCGCGGCATAACGTCGACCTCGACCGGAAACCCCGCGTCGTGGCGTTGCGTCGCATCCTTCACCAACGTCACGCAATGGCGCGCGACAGGAGTCAGAGGACATGCAGATCAAGCTGGACGAAGCCAAGGCTGAGCTGCTGGAACAGGCGGCCCGGGCCGCTGAGAACAGCCCGGCGGGGTGGACCGGGGCGCTCGGGGGCGGCCCCCGGGAGGACGAGGCGGCGCCCGGCGCCCGTGACGGCGCGCCCGCCGGCGCCCCAGGCGTGCCCGGCGGCGGTGCCGGTCTGGACGGCCAGGGCGCGCTCCGTGCGTACCTCCAGCGTTACTACCTGCACACGGCCCCCGAGGACCTCTCCGACCGCGATCCGGTCGACATCCTCGGCGCGGCGCTTTCGCACTACCGGCTGGCGGGACACCGCCCGCAGGGGACGGCCAGCGTACGGGTGCACACCCCGACGGTCGAGGAGAACGGCTGGACGTGCAGCCACTCCGTGGTCGAGGTGGTCACGGACGACATGCCGTTCCTGGTGGACTCCGTCACCAATGAGCTGTCCCGTCAGGGCCGCGGTATCCACGCGGTGATCCACCCGCAGGTCGTCGTACGCCGTGATGTCACCGGCAAGCTGATCGAGGTCCTCCCCGAGGCGAACGCCTCCGCAGCCGACCGGTCCCACGATGTGCTGATCGAGTCCTGGATCCATGTCGAGATCGACCGCGAGACCGACCGCGCCGATCTCAAGCAGATGACCGCCGACCTGCTCCGTGTCCTGTCCGACGTCCGCGAGACCGTCGAGGACTGGAAGAAGATGCGCGACTCCGCGCTGCGCATCGCCGAGGAACTGCCCACCGAGCCGACCGCCGACGATCTGCGTGACCAGGAGGTCGAGGAGGCCCGCGAGCTGCTGCGCTGGCTCGCCGCCGACCACTTCACCTTCCTCGGGTACCGCGAGTATCAGCTCACCGACGCGGACGCCCTGTCGGCCGTGCCCGGCACCGGTCTCGGCATCCTGCGCTCCGACCCCCAGCAGAGCGAGGACGACGACCATCCGGTCAGCCCGTCCTTCAGCCGGCTGCCCGCCGACGCCCGCGCCAAGGCCCGCGAGCACAAGCTGCTCGTCCTCACCAAGGCCAACAGCCGCTCCACCGTTCACCGGTCGGGCTATCTCGACTATGTCGGGGTGAAGAAGTTCGACGACAAGGGCAATGTCGTCGGCGAGCGGCGTTTCCTCGGGCTCTTCTCCTCGGCCGCGTACACCGAGTCCGTACGGCGGGTCCCGGTGATCCGGCGCAAGGTCGCCGAGGTGCTGGAGGGCGCGGGCTTCTCGCCCGACAGCCACGACGGCCGCGATCTGCTCCAGATCCTGGAGACCTATCCGCGCGACGAGCTGTTCCAGACGCCGGTCGACCAGCTCCGTTCGATCGTCACCAGCGTGCTCTACCTCCAGGAGCGCAGACGGCTGCGGCTGTATCTGCGCCAGGACGAGTACGGGCGGTACTACTCGGCCCTCGTCTACCTGCCGCGCGACCGGTACACCACCGGCGTCCGGCTGCGGCTGGTCGACATCCTCAAGGAGGAGCTGGGCGGCTCCAGCGTCGACTTCACCGCGTGGAACACCGAATCGATCCTGTCCAGGCTCCACTTCGTCGTCCGCGTCCCCCGGGGCACCGAGCTGGCCAAGCTCACCGACGCCGACACCGAGCGGATCGAGGCCCGGCTCGTCGAGGCCGCCCGCTCCTGGAGCGACGCCTTCGGCGAGGCGCTGAACGCCGAATGCGGCGAGGAGCGCGCCGCCGAGCTGCTGCGCCAGTACGGCAACGCGTTCCCCGAGGGGTACAAGGCGGACCACTCGCCGCGCGCCGCCGTCGCGGACCTGGTGCATCTGGAGGCGCTCAGCAAGGCCGAGTCGGACTTCTCGCTCTCGCTGTACGAGCCGGTCGGCGCGGGTCCCGGCGAGCGGCGCTTCAAGATCTACCGCTCGGGCGAGCAGGTCTCGCTCTCCGCCGTCCTGCCCGTGCTCCAGCGGCTCGGGGTGGAGGTCGTCGACGAGCGTCCGTACGAGCTGCGCTGCACCGACCGTACGATCGCCTGGATCTACGACTTCGGCCTGCGGATGCCGCTTGGCGGCGCGGACGGCGACTATCTCGCCGATGACGCCCGCGAGCGCTTCCAGGACGCCTTCGCGGCGGTCTGGACCGGCGCCGCGGAGAACGACGGCTTCAACTCCCTTGTCCTGCGCGCCGGTCTGGACTGGCGGCAGGCGATGGTGCTGCGCGCGTACGCCAAGTATCTGCGCCAGTCGGGCACGACCTTCAGCCAGGACTACATGGAGGACACCCTCCGCAGTAATGTCCACACCACCCGGCTGCTGGTCTCCCTCTTCGAGGCCAGGATGTCGCCGGAGCGCCAGCGCGCCGGCACGGAGCTGACGGAGGCGATGCTGGAGGAGCTGGACGGCGCCCTCGACCAGGTCGCGAGCCTGGACGAGGACCGGATCCTCAGGTCCTTCCTCACCCTCATCAAGGCCACGCTCCGTACCAATTTCTTCCAGGGTGCCGACGGGAAGCGTGAGAGCAGGGGCGACAAGGACAAGCGGGGCGGGAAGAAGCAGGGCGGCCGGCACCACAGCTATGTGTCGATGAAGTTCGACCCGCAGGCCATCCCCGATCTGCCCGCTCCCCGCCCGGCGTACGAGATCTGGGTGTACTCACCGCGCGTCGAGGGCGTCCATCTGCGCTTCGGCAAGGTCGCCCGTGGCGGGCTGCGCTGGTCCGACCGGCGCGAGGACTTCCGTACGGAGGTGCTCGGCCTGGTCAAGGCGCAGATGGTGAAGAACACGGTGATCGTGCCGGTCGGCGCCAAGGGCGGCTTTGTCGCCAAGCAGCTTCCCGACCCGGCCGTGGACCGGGACGCCTGGCTCGCCGAAGGCATCGCCTCGTACAAGATCTTCATCTCGGCGCTGCTCGACATCACGGACAACATGGTCGCGGGCGAGGTCGTGCCGCCGGCCGACGTGGTCCGGCACGACGAGGACGACACGTATCTCGTCGTCGCCGCCGACAAGGGCACCGCGAGCTTCTCCGACATCGCCAACGAGGTCGCGCTCGCCTATGACTTCTGGCTCGGCGACGCCTTCGCCTCCGGCGGCAGCGCCGGATACGACCACAAGGGCATGGGCATCACGGCCCGCGGGGCGTGGGAGTCGGTCAAGCGGGACTTCCGCGAGCTGGGTCACGACACCCAGACCGAGGACTTCACGGTCGTCGGCGTCGGTGACATGTCCGGCGACGTGTTCGGCAACGGGATGCTGCTGTCCGAGCACATCCGGCTGGTCGCGGCCTTCGACCACCGGCACATTTTCCTCGATCCGCACCCGGACGCGGCCACCTCGTACGCCGAGCGCCGCAGGCTGTTCGAGCTGCCGCGCTCCTCGTGGGCGGACTACAACAAGCAGTTGCTGTCGCAGGGCGGCGGCATCCACCCCCGTACCGCCAAGTCGATCGCCGTCAACGCGCATGTCCGCGACGCCCTCGGCATCGAGCCCGGGGTCACCAAGCTGACCCCCGCCGAGCTGATGAAGGCGATCCTCAAGGCCCCGGTGGACCTGCTGTGGAACGGCGGGATCGGTACGTACGTCAAGGCCTCCACCGAGTCGAACGCCGATGTCGGCGACAAGGCCAACGACCCGATCCGCGTCAACGGCGAGGAGCTGCGGGTCAAGGCCGTCGGCGAGGGCGGCAATCTGGGGCTCACCCAGCTCGGCCGTATCGAGTTCGCGCGGCGCGGCGCGGGCGGCGCCGGCGGCAGGGTGAACACCGACGCGATCGACAACAGCGCCGGTGTGGACACCTCCGACCACGAGGTGAACATCAAGATCCTGCTCAACGGTCTGGTGGCGGAGGGCGATCTGACCGTCAAGCAGCGCAACAAGCTGCTCGCCGAGATGACCGACGAGGTCGGCGCGCTGGTGCTGCGCAACAACTACGCGCAGAACACCGCCCTCGCCAACGCCTGCTCCCAGGCGCCGTCCCTCCTCCACGCGCACCAGCGGTTCATGCGCAGGCTGGAGCGGGACGGACACCTTGACCGCGGGCTGGAGTTCCTGCCGACCGACCGGCAGATCCGCGAACTGCTGAGCGCGGGCAAGGGCCTGTCCCAGCCCGAGCTGGCGGTGCTGCTCGCGTACACCAAGATCACGGTGGCCGAGGAGCTGATCCACACCGGCCTGCCGGACGACCCGTATCTGCGCAAGCTGCTGCACGCGTACTTCCCCTCGGCGCTGCGCGAGCAGTTCCCCGAGCGGATCGACTCGCATGCCCTGCGCCGCGAGATCGTGACGACGGTGCTGGTCAACGACACCGTCAACAGCGGTGGTTCGACCTTCCTGCACCGGCTGCGCGAGGAGACCGGGGCGTCGACCGAGGAGATCGTCCGCGCACAGGCCTCGGCCAGGGACATCTTCGGGCTCAACGCGGTCTGGGACGCGGTGGAGGCGCTGGACAACCAGGTTTCCGCGGATGTCCAGACCCGGATCAGGCTGCACTCGCGCCGGCTGGTCGAGCGCGGTACGCGCTGGCTGCTGGGCAACCGGCCGCAGCCGCTGGAGATCACCGGCACCATCGAGTTCTTCGCGGCGGGAGTCGAGCGGGTGTGGGCGCAGTTGCCCACGATGCTGCGCGGCGCGGAGATGGAGTGGTACCAGCGCATTCTGGCGGAGCTGACCGAGGCGGGGGTCCCGGAGGAACTGGCCGTACGGGTCGCCGGGTTCTCGTCCGCCTTCCCGACGCTGGACATCGTGGCGATCGCGGACCGTACGGGACAGGACCCGCTCTCCGTTGCCGAGGTGTACTACGACCTCGGGGAGCGGCTGCGGATCACCCAGCTCAGGGACCGGATCGTGGAGCTGCCGCGGGCGGACCGCTGGCAGTCGATGGCCCGCGCCTCCATCCGCGAGGACCTGTACGCGGCGCATGCCGCGCTGACCGCGGATGTGCTGACCGTGGGCAATGGGAACTCGACGCCGGCGGAGCGCTTCACGGCGTGGGAGGGGAAGAACGCCGCGATCCTGTCCAGGGCACGGGCGACGCTGGAGGAGATCCAGGGGTCGGACGCGTTCGATCTGGCGAATCTGTCGGTCGCGATGCGGACGATGCGGACGCTGCTGCGTACGCATAGCTGATACGCGTACGCATGGTCGGCTGTAGGCCGGCTCTGTAGGTGGGTGGGGGTGCGCCGGGCTCATGATGAGCCGGGCGCACCCCCTCGCGTTCCGGTCCACAGCCGTCGGCAGGCCAGCAGGGCGGCGGCGAGCAGAAGGCCGTTTCTGACCGCCATCACCAGACAGCCCAGCGGCGTCACGGCCATGACGTCCAGATACAGCACCGGATAGCCGACGGCGCTGAGGACGGTCGCGGGGAGCAGCAGCAGGGCGACCGGGCGCTGCGTCGTTTCCCGGCAGGTGAGACAGACCGCGGCCAGGCCCAGCAGCCAGATCAGATACTGCGGGCTGATCACCCGGCTGGTGACGGTGAAGAGGAGTACGGCCGTCAGCGCCGCGTCGAAGGGGGTGGCCGCTGTCCAGTGTCCGGCGCGTACTCGCCAGAGGAGCAGCCAGCAGAAGGCCGAGGCGGTCAGCAGCAGGGCCGCCAGGGATACGGCCGCCACATGCGGGCCGGTGAACTCGAAGGCGCCGTAACGGTATTCGACCCGGCCGGACCAGCCCGCCAGCCGCGCCAGGGAGAGCGCGGTGCCGCCGAGCGACTCGATCTGGATGCCCCGGCCGCCCTGCTGGCGCAGAAAGTCCAGCGGGCGTTCGAAGTTCAGGGCGAGGACGCCCAGCAGTACGAGGGCGCCGGCTGCCGCGGAGGTCCAGGCGGCGCGGGTGGTACGGCCGCGGGGGGTGCCCAGCAGGGTCAGCGCCGGCCAGACCTTCACCATCGCGCCGAGCCCGGCCAGTGCCCCGCCGGTGCGCGGATGGCGGCGTACGGCGAGCAGCGCGAGGACGGCGAGGGCGGTGGCCTGGACGTCGTACCGTACGAGAGGGGTGTGCAGCAGCAGCGGTAGGCCGCCCACCCAGAGCCACGCCCCGGCGGCCGAGGATCCGGCCGGGCGGCCGGCCCGTACCAGCGCGAAGGTGATGACCGCGTCGGAGAGCAGGGCCAGGACGACGAACGCCTGGAAGAAGGTCAGCCAGGGCAGCAGCACGGGCGAGAGCAGTACGGCCCCGGCGCCGGGCGGGTACTGCCAGGTCGCGTCGTCGACGGGGAAGGAGCCCAGCTTGAGCTGCTCGTACCAGTGCCGGTAGACGCCGTGCACCTCGCGGCCGACCGCGCCCACGCCGAGGGTGTCGTGAAGGATCAGATGGAGCATCGCGAGCCGGCTCAGGGCCCAGCCGGTCCAGACGGCGGGGGTGGACCAGATGGCCCACGAGGACCAGGCGGACCATGAGGACCAGGTGGCCCAGGCGAGGAGCGCGCCGGGGCCGGGTGGACCGATCGGGATCTCCTCGGTACGGGAAGAAGCGCGCGGCGGAGCGGGTGTACGGGCGGGAGCGCGGGCGGGCGTGGGCTCGGGGGTGTCGGCTGTGCCGGTCGGCGGGTTTGTCATCGACCGGCACCCTAGCCCGCTTTGTCACCCTTTATTGGGGCTCTTCCACTCGGGTACTTCGTCGTCCAGGGGCCCTCGTGCTCGATCCAGGGCCCCCGCGCATGTTCGGGCTCCTTCGTGCCGCCCGCTGCTTCCCGCTACTTCTTCTTGGACGTGAACTCCTCGTAGGCCGCGACGACCTGCGCCGCCGGGCCGTCCATCCGCAGCGTCCCCGACTCCAGCCAGAGCGCCCTGTCACACGTTTCGGTGATCGTCTTGTTGCTGTGGCTGACGAGGAAGACCGTCCCGGCCTCCTCGCGCAGTTCCGCGATGCGTTCCTGGCTGCGGCGCTGGAACTTCGCGTCGCCGGTGGAGAGCGCCTCGTCGATCAGCAGGACCTCATGGCTCTTGGCGGCGGCGATCGAGAAGCGCAGCCGGGCGCCCATGCCCGAGGAGTAGGTCCGCATCGGCAGGGAGATGAAGTCTCCCTTCTCGTTGATCCCGGAGAACTCCACGATGGCGTCGTAGCGTTCACGGATCTGCTCGCGCGACATGCCCATGGCCAGCCCGCCGAGGATGACATTGCGCTCGCCGGTCAGATCGCTCATCAGGGCCGCGTTGACCCCGAGAAGCGAGGGCTGGCCCCGGGTGAAGACCTTGCCCCGGGTCGGCGGGAGCAGTCCCGCGACCGCCTTGAGCAGGGTCGACTTGCCCGAGCCGTTGGAGCCGATCAGACCGATCGCCTCGCCCTTGTACGCCGCGAAGCTGACACCCCGTACGGCATGGACCTGGCGGGCGCCCGGGGTGGCCCGGCGGGAGGCGATCCGGCTCAGGGCGGAGGTGGCGCTGCCGCGCCCGCCCCGGGTGCCATGGACCGTATAGGTGATGTGGACCCCGTCGGCGACAACGGTGGGGACGCGTTCGGCGACGGCGGGGGTGTGTCCCGTGTCGGCGGGGATGCGGTCAGCCACGTCCGTACTCCTCCTCGGCCTTCCAGAAGAACAGGAACCCGCCGACTCCGGCGAGCAGCGCCCAGCCGACGGCGACGGCCCAGACATGCGGGGGCAGCCGGGCGGCGGTGAAGCTGTCGATGAGCGCGAAGCGCGTCAGGTCGATGTAGACGGCGGCCGGATTGCACTCCAGGGCCACCGTGACGGCATGCGGCAGCCGGCCGTTGCCGGCCACCTTGTCGACGCTCCACATCACGCCCGACGTGTACATCCAGGTGCGCAGGACGAAGGGCATGAGCTGGGAGATGTCCGGGGTCCTGGCCGCCAGCCGCGCCACGGCCATCGAGACCCCGGTGCTGAAGAGCGACTGGAGCGCCAGCGCCGGCACGATCAGCAGCCAGCTCGGCTTGGGGTACTCGCCGAAGCAGATCAGGATCACCGCCAGCGCGCCCAGGGAGAAGAGAAGTTGCTGGAGCTGCTGGAGGGCGAGGGCGACCGGCAGGGCGGCGCGCGGGAAGTGGAGGGCCCGTACGAGACCGAGGTTGCCGGAGATCGCGCGGGTGCCCGCCATGATCGAACTGGAGGTGAAGGTCCAGATGAAGACGCCTGTGACCAGGAACGGCACAAAGTCCGGCACACCGTTCTTGGTGCCGAGCAGCACTCCGAAGATGAAGTAGTAGACCGTCGCGTTGAGCAGCGGGGTCATGATCTGCCAGAGCTGGCCGAGCTTGGCCTGGCTGTACTGGGCGGTCAGCCGGGCGGTGGCGAAGGCGGTGATGAAGTGACGCCGGGACCAGAGGCCGCGCAGATACGCGGGCAGGGTGGGGCGGGCGCCGCTCACGGTCAGCCCATGGCGGCGGGCGAGGGCGCCGAGGTCGGTCTCGGCGGCCGCGCCGGGCGCCTGGTCGAGGAGGGGCAGGAGGTCCGGATCCGGGACCGGTGCGGTCGGTGCGATCGGCTGGCTCACGGAGATGTCGGCTTTCGGCGGTGGCTGGGGGCATATGTGCGTACCGGTGTACGCGGGTACGCGCCGCGCGCTGCGAGGCGGGACAGGGCGGGGCGCCGTAGGAGGACGGGCGCTTACGGGATGCTTGCGTCGGGACGGATCCGTATCGTCGCAACGCCCAAGGTAGGACGGAGTACGCCGGAACGCAACCGTCTCGTCGTGACGCCACGGTCACGCTATGCTCGGTGTTCATGACCACGGACCCCCGCACCTCACGCCGCGTCCCCGCGGGAGCCGCCGTTCTCCGGGAGGATGTGACCGACGCCATCCGCGCCGCCGTCTTCGAGGAACTGGCCGCGGTCGGGTTCGCCCGGATGTCCATCGAGGGCATCGCGCGCCGGGCCGGGGTCGGCAAGACCGCCGTCTACCGGCGCTGGAAGTCCAAGCTGGCGCTCGTCCTCGATCTGGTCTCGGCCTTCGCGTCGCAGGGGCTGCCCGCCCCCGCGACCGGTTCCCTGTACGGCGATGTGCGCGCCCTGCTCGAAGTGGCCTCGCACGCCCTGCGCCACCCGGTGGCCTCGCAGGTCATCCCTGATCTGCTGGTGGAGGCGGCCCGCCAGCCCGAGATCGCCGACGCGATCAGGACGGCGCTGCTCGACGGGCAGCGGGGCATCGCGGCGGTGATCGTCCGGGAGGCGGTCGAACGCGGCGAACTCCCCGAGGGGGCCGACGCCGACCGGGCGCTGGATCTGATCGTCGGGCCGCTCTACTGGCGGCTGGTGGTCGTACGGGGCGGTCTGCCCAAGGGGTATCTGGACGACCTGGCGGCCTCGGCGGTGGCGGCGCTGAGCCGCGCCTGACGCACCTGACGCACCTGACGCACCGAAAAGTACGCGGAAGCCACTACGTGTACGTACGCGGAACCTACGCGTACGTACCGGAACGCACGCGTACGTACGCGGACTTACGCGCAACGCACCCGGGCCGGCCCCTCGGCCCCTGACACAGAACACGGAAGAGGGCCGGTCGTCCCGCGACCGGCCCTCCCCGTTTCTCAGCCCAGGGCTACTTGACGGCTCCCGCCATCACGCCCGTCACGAACTGCCGCTGGAACGCGAAGAACACGACCAGCGGAATCACCATCGAGACAAAGGCGCCGGGCGCCAGGACATCGATGTTGTTGCCGAACTGGCGTACCTGCTGCTGAAGCGCGACCGTGATCGGCGGGCTCTCCGAGTCCGCGAAGATCAGCGCGACCAGCATGTCGTTCCAGACCCAGAGGAACTGGAAGATGCCGAGCGAGGCGATCGCGGGGCCGCCCAGCGGCATCACGACCCGCGCGAACAGCCGTATCTCGCCCGCCCCGTCGAGCCGGGCGGCCTCCAGCAGCTCCTTCGGGATCTCCGCGAAGAAGTTGCGCAGCAGGAAGATCGCGAAGGGGAGGCCGAAGGAGACATGGAAGATGATCACGCCGAAGGTCGTCTCGAAGATGCCGATGGCGCCGAACAGCTTCGAGACCGGTACGAGCGCGACCTGCACCGGCACCACCAGCAGCCCCACGACCACCAGGAACCACCAGTCGCGGCCGGGGAACTCCATCCACGCGAAGGCGTATCCGGCGAGCGAGCCGATCACCACGACCAGGACCGTCGAGGGGACGGTGATCAGGATCGTGGAGAGCAGGGAGTTGGTGATGGTGTCGTTGTCGAGGAGCTGCGCGTAGTTCTCGGTGGTGAGCTGGGCCGGGGCCGTGAAGATCTGCCACCAGCCGCTCGCCGCGATGTCCGAGGAGTCGCGCAGCGAGGAGAGCAGCAGTCCGATGGTCGGCATCAGCCAGAACAGGCCGACGAGGACCAGGAAGATCCGCATGGCCCCGCCGCCCGCGCGGGCGGCGATCCGGCCGGCGAGGGACTGCCGCGCCTTGACCGGCTGTTCGCTCCGGCCGTTCGCGGCCACCGGGACCGTCTGAGCGTCCGTGGTCACCGGCGGGCCTCCTTTCGCATGCGCCTGACGTTGCTGTGCTGTCCCGGGGGCGACCCCGGACCCCCGGCAGTGTGCGGGGGCGGGGAGACGGGCGGCGTTCACCGGCGGGTCTCCCTTCGCATGCGTCTGACGTTGAAGAGCATCACCGGGATCACCAGCAGGAGCAGCAGTACGGCGATGGCGCTGCCCACGCCGAGATCCGCGTCCGTGCCGAACGACGAGCGGTAGAGCTGGAGCGCCAGCACATTCGCGTCGTCCTGCGACGAGCCCGGGGCGATGATGAAGACCAGGTCGAAGATCTTCAGCACATTGATCATCAGCGTGACCATCACGACCGCGAGGACCGGTGCCAGCAGCGGTACGGTGATCCGCCGGAAGACCTGCCACTCGTTCGCGCCGTCCACCCGCGCGGCTTCCATGAGTTCGCGGGGCACGCTCGCCAGCCCCGCCGCGATCAGCACCATCGCGAACCCGGCCCACATCCACAGATAGCTGCCGATGATCGCCGGGGTGACCAGGGAGGGGCCGAGCCAGTCCACGCCGTTGTACGGCTCCCTGAAGTTGGCCTCGGGGAGTCTGAGCTGCGCTCCGTCCGCGGCCGCGGGGAGGCTGAACGTACCGTCGGCGGCGGCCTTCGCCGAGGCCACGACCTTGCCGTCCTTGACCGCCTCCACCGTGATGCCCGGGAGGCCCAGCTCCTGGGTGTCGATGGCATTGGGCTTGCCGCCGCCGCCCTTGGTGAAGTCCAGCCAGGCGGTGCCGGTGACCCGGCCGTCCTCCGCCGCGGGCGCCTTGGCGGGCACCGCGTCGGAGGGCATCTTCGCGGGCGGCACGCCGACCAGCGGGAGCTGGACCACGCTGCCCGCGCTCACGGGCTCCTTGGTGATGAACGCGCCGCCGCCCGCCGGCTTCAGCGGATGGACCGGCAGCGGATGGGCGTTGGGGAAGCCCGCCGACTCGTTGAAGGTGTCGTGCACGCCGACCCAGACCGCGTTGGCGACGCCGCGGTCGGGGTCCTGCTCGTACACCAGCCGGAAGATGATGCCCGCGGCGAGCATCGAGATCGCCATCGGCATGAAGACGATCAGCTTGAACGCCGTGCCCCAGCGCACCCGTTCGGTGAGTACGGCGAAGATCAGCCCGAGCGCGGTGGCGACTGTGGGCGCCACCACCACCCAGATCGCGTTGTTCTGGACCGCGGTCAGGATGGTGTCGTTGGTGAAGATCTCCACATAGTTGTCGAGGCCGGCGAAGCTGTCGCCGGACTTGTCGAAGAACGACCGGTAGACCGAGAACCCGATGGGGTAGACCACGAGCGCGCCGAGCAGTACCAGCGCGGGCAGCAGAAAGCCGGCCGCGACGAGTTTACGTGTGCCTGTCACGCTCTTGCGTTTGCCTGGACCGGGGGGCACCGGCACGGTGCCCCCCGTCGCCGCCGTTGTCACCGCGTCAGCTCTGGTACGCCTTGGCCGCGTCCGACTCCAGCTTCTGCTGGGCGCCCGCGACATCCTTCGGGTTCTTCAGGAAGTCCTGGAGCGCCTTCCACTCGCCCTTGCCGGGCGTACCGCCGAACGACTGCGGCATCTGGTCCGACATGTCGAAGCGGACGTTGTCGCCCGCGGCGATCAGGGCCTCGGCGATACCGCGCTGCACCTCGTTCGGGTACGAGGCGGAGTCCAGGGACTTGTTCGGCGAGATGAAGCCGCCCGCCTCCGCCCAGATCCGCGCGGCGTCCGTCGACGCCAGGAACGTCAGCAGCGCCTGGGCGCCCTTGCTGTCCTTGAGTGCCACGGCCGCGTCGCCGCCGGTCACCACCGGAGCCTCGGGGCCCACCGCCGGGAACGGGAAGACCTTGGCGTCCGTACCGATCTTGGCCTCGGTCTCGGCGATGTTGACGCCGACGAAGTCACCCTCGAAGACCATCGCGGCCTTGGGCTGGTCGCCGCCGGTGAAGGTCTGGGTGACGGAGGCGGGGAACTCGGTCTGGAGCGCGCCGTCCGCGCCGCCCGCGATCAGGTTCGGCTTGCCGAAGAGCTGGCCGAGGGTGGTGAGGGCGTCCCGCACGGAGCCGTCGGTCCACTTGATCTCGTGCTTGGCGAGCTGGTCGTACTTCTCCGGGCCCGCCTGGGAGAGATAGATGTTCTCGAACCAGTCGGTGAGGGTCCAGCCGTCCGCGCCGCCGACCGAGACCGGGGTGACGCCCGACGCCGATATGGTCTCGGCCGTCGTCAGGAAGTCGGGCCAGGTCGCCGGGACCGAGGCGCCGGCGTTCTCGAACGCGGCGTTGTTGTACCAGACCAGCGACTTGTTGGCGGCCTTGAAGTACACGCCGTACTGCTCGCCGCCCACCGAGCCGAGGTCCTGCCACACCTTGCCGTAGTTCTTGGCGAGCTGGGCCTTCGCCTCGGCACCGGCCGGCTTGGCCCACTGCTTCTCGACGGCCTGCTGGATCGCGCCGACCTGCGGCAGCATCGCCACGTCCGGCGGACTGCCGCCGGCGATCTTCGTACCGAGGAAGTTGACGATCGGGTCCTGCGCGGGGACGAAGGTGACCTTCGCTCCGGTCCGCTTCTCGAACTCCGTCAGGACCTTGGTGAAGTTCTCCTGCTCGGGGCCGGTCCAGACCGCGGCGACCTGGATGGTCTCGCCCTTGAGCTGGGGCAGTTGGACGGTGGCCGCCGGCTCCTTGCTCGCGGCGCTGTCCGAGCCCTTGTCGTCGCCCGAGTCGCTGCTGCAGCCTGTGAGCGCCAGGGCGCCGGCGGCGACGGCCGCCACGGCGGCCCTGCGGGTGCCGAGTCTCCCGGCGCCAAGAACCTTGCGTGCCCTACGAGTTGTACCCATCACTGCCCCGTCTCTGTCCGAGTGCGTACGGATCTACGCGTGTGGAACGGCTTCGCGGCCGTGACGTGGCGGCGCTGCTCTCGTCCCGTGCGGACAGTCCTACGCCGGGTGATCTGCTGTCGCAATACTGTTACCGGCGTCAACTCCTTGATCGTGATGGGCTCGTGACGTGCCGCTGAGGACGTAAAGGGATCTTCAGGGTTTCCGGGATGAGCGCCTCAGGATTTGCGGGACGGACGGGGGACGGTCAGGAGATGCTCACGGGTGAGCCGGGGTCAGCGGTGCGACCGGGACGGCGTCCACCGAACGCGCGGCCCGGTCCAGCGCGCTGGCGAGCAGGGCGAGATCCGTCGGTCCGTTGCCCAGCTCCCTGACCGGCCGGCGGGCGGGCGGATCGCCCATCCGCTCCCACTCCAGCACCACGACGGTGGGCCGTTGCGTGGCCGTACGGGGGATACGGCCGGTGACCCGGCCGCCCTGGAACGGGGTGACCCGGCCGTCCGGATGCCCCAGCCGGCCGCGGCCCGGCGCCGGATCGTCGGGGGAGGGCGCGACGGGCGGGGCGTCCAGCACGACCCGCAGCCGGGCGCCCTGCGCCAGTTCGGTGTCGACGGTACGGTCGGGGCGCGCCGAGGCGGCGACCAGATGTACGCCGAGACGCTCGCCGTCCCTGGCCACGGCCTCCAGGGCCCGTACGACCGAACCGGCCGCCGGGCGGCCCGGGCTGCCGAGCGCGGGCGCGACGAGTGCGTCGAAGTCGTCGACGAGCACGACGAGTCGGGGGAGGGGGGCGGGGCGCCGTCCGTGGCCGTGGCCGGGGCTCCCGGCGGCGGTACGGAGCCGGACCGCGCCCCGGGCGGCGGCTTCGGGGTCGGCGTGCGTCCCGTCCTGCTGCTGCTCGGGCAGATCGGCGCGGGACTCGGCGCGGCGCGGGGAGCGCTGCTCGGGGCCGGCCTGCGCGTGGCGGCCGGACGGCCGGTCGGGGTCCGGGGCGTACGAGCCGACGGGGGCGTCGACGCCAGGGGTGCGCCGACTGGTCGCCGGGTCCGGGCCCGGGGCGCGCTGATCGGTCAACCGGTCGGTGCCGACGCCGCGTTGACCGGGAAAACGATCGGGGAACCGGTCTGGGAACCGGTCCGCGCCGGGCGTGCGCCGGCCGGTCGGGCCGTCGCCGCTCGCAGTGCGCTGGTCCGCGAACCGGTCGATGGCCGGGCCACGTTGGTCGGCCGGGCCATCGGCGCCCGGGGCGTGCCGGCCGGTCAACTGATCGGAGCCGGGGGCGTGCCGGCCGATCGGCGCGTCGGCGTTCGGGTCGCGCCGGCCGGCCGAGCGGTCCGTACCGGCACCGCGCTGGCCGGTCGGCCGGTCCGGGGCCTCGCGTACGTCCTGGGCGGCGCGTACGTCCTGGGCCGCGCCCCATTCGCGGTGCCACTCCGCGAAGTCGGACCGGCCCAGCAGTTCGGCGCGGCGCTTCAGCTCGGCACCCAGTGCCTGGGCGAACTCGCGCATTCTGACCGGGTCGGAGGCGATCAAGTGCTCGGTCACATGCGGCAGTTCCGTACAGGCCGAGAGGCCCTCGCCGCGCTCGCCGCCCGCGCCGTCGACCAGCAGCAGCCCCAGCCGGTCGGGCGGACCCGCGGCGGCCAGCGAGGCGGCGACGGACCGCAGCAGTTCCGTACGGCCGCTGCCGGGCGGGCCCTCGATCAGCAGATGCGGGCCTTCCTCGGTCAGATCGACGCTGAGCGGGCCGCGCGGCCCGGCGCCGAGGACGGCCGTACAGTCGCCCGTACGGTCCGCCGCCGACGCCCAACGCGCCATCAGCGACGCCGGGGTGGCCCGCGCCAGTCCCAGCTCGTCGAGCAGC
Organism: Streptomyces sp. GMY02; assembly: GCF_019056675.1. Lineage (NCBI taxonomy): Bacteria > Bacillati > Actinomycetota > Actinomycetes > Kitasatosporales > Streptomycetaceae > Streptomyces > Streptomyces sp. GMY02. The sequence goes on from NZ_CP077658.1 coordinate 5,343,032, forward strand.
CTGGCCGACCGGGGCAGCACCGCCGCGGGACGGCTCCTGGCGCTGCCCGCCGCCGCGCGCAGCGGTGCCAGCGCCCGCCCGAACCGCTCGGCCCAGGCCGCCGACACCGCGTCCACCACCGCGACCGTGCCATGCCCCGTCGGCTGCCCCACGGACGTACGGAGCAGCCGCAGCGTGGTGGCCACATCACCGCTCAGCAGGGCGACCGCGCCGCACTCACGGAACGGGAGCGAGGCCGCGCACGCCGTCTCGTACATCGCGGCGATCGGCGACAGCGGTGAGGCGGCCGGGGTCTCGGTGAGACAGAGCAGATGGATCCCGGCGGCGGCCCCCGCCCCCGCGAGCTGCGCCGTCGACTCGCGCAGCGCGGCGGAACCGGGATCGCCGTCGACGATCACCAGGGTGTACGGGCCGTCGTGGCGGGCCGCCGCCTCCGTGATGGTCCAGGGATCGGCCGAGGCCCAGCCGGTGCCCAGTGGGCCGTCGTCGAGCCGGCGGGCCAGCTCGGCCGTCCTGGCCGCCGCCTGGTCACGGTCGAAGGCGAGCAGCAGCCGGCAGTCCTGGCCGTGCGCGGGCCGGACATGGGGGAGCCAGCCGAGCCAGCCCCAGTCGGCCCGGCGCTCGTCCAGGGTGCGCGTCCGGTCCGCACTGATCAGGACGATCTCCAGATCGGCGGGGGAGTGCAGCGCGGCGAGCTGTGCCACGGCCCAGCGGGCCATGCCGCTGATCCGCTCCCGGGGGCCCGCCAGGGCGAGCGAACCGGCCTCGCGCAGACAGACCGTCACCGGCGCGGCGGCGGCCGGGCGGTCCGCGGTGCCCAGCCGGACGACCAGGGCGTCCGGGTGGCGGCTGTCCCGCTCCCAGAGCCTTGGGCCCGGACCGAGCGCGGTCAGCAGCACGGCGGCCGGGTCCGGACAGGTCTCGGGCCGGCCCTGCCCCGCCGCTCCGGCCGCGCTCCCGGGTCCGTCCGCCCCGGCTCCGGCGGGCTCCTCGTCCCGCCCGCCGGCGAGCCGTCGCGCCCAGGCGCCTATCCCGCCCCGCCGCCGGGCCGCGGCCTCGGGCGCCTCGGTCCCCCGAGGGGGCGTCCCCTGCCGCCGGGCGCCGCCCGTACGGCTGTGCCCCTGCGGCCCGTCGTTCCCGGAACCGGCCCCGGCCCCGGTGCCGTACGGGGTGCCCGCATGGCGGGCGTGGTCATCGGCGGCACCCGCGCCGCCCCGCGCCGGGACACCGGAACCGGGCCCGCCGAGGCCGTGCCCGTACGAGGTGTTGTCGGCGGGTCCGGGGCCGCTGCGCCAGGAGGTGTCGTCGTCGGGTCCGGTGCCCGCCGGCCAGGCGGAGCCGTTTGCCCGGCCCGCGCCCCTGTTCCCGTACGGCGGTCCGTCGGCCGCTCCCGCGCCCGACGGTGCTTGCCCCGGGTGTCCCGTGCCGGACTGCCCGTACGGGGTGCTGTCGGCCGGGCCTCCGCCGCCCTGCCATACGGCGCCGTCGTCCGGTCCGGTGCCCGTGTGCTCGTACGGCGTGCTGTCGCCCGGAGCCGCGCCCGGGTGCCGGGACGGCGTGACCTCCGACGGGTCCGGGGTGGCGGCCCTGGTGTGGGAGTCGTCCGACGGCGGGGGGTCCATACGGCCGCGGAAGCCGTAGTGGGTGTCGGCGCTGCGAGGGTCGGGGACCCGGGGGGCGCCCGGCGGGTTGCCGTACTGGGGGCCCAGGACCCGGCTCGACGCGCCCGCCGGGACCGAGCCGCCGTAAGCGCGCGCCGTATGACTTTCGCCACGTCCCTGGCCGTCATGTCCCCGGCCGTCACTCGCTCGTCCGTCACGCGCCTGGTCGCCGCGGACCGTCCCGTCCTGCCCCGCCTCGCGCAGGCCGCTGCCGTACTGCGGGCCCGGTGAGGCGCCCTCCGGGCCGTACTCCGAGCCGTCCGTACCGAATCCGCCCGTGCCGTACGCGCCCGTCGTCGGCCCGCTCCCCGGCACGGCGGCCGGACCGCCCGCCCCCGGAGAACCCGAACCCGGACCCGGACCCGCACCCGACGACCCCGTGGGCCCGTCCGTCCGGGCGATCCGCAAGTGGCCCTCGCCGTCCGGCGCCGTGGGCAGTACGGGCGGCCGCTCGCCCGAGGTGAGCCGCAGCACCGACTCGCCGAGCCGCAGCAGCGCGCCGGGCGGCAGCGGGACCGGGCGCTCGCCGACGGCCGCGCCCTCCAGCGTCGTACCGTTCGTGGAGCCCAGGTCCGCCACCGACACCCGGCCGTCGTCCCCGACCGTCACCGCGCAGTGGATCCGTGACACGTCCGGGTCGTCCAGCGGTACGTCCGCGTCGGCGGAGCGGCCGATCCTGATCCGCCCGCCGTGCAGCAGATGCACCCCGCCCGCGTCCGGCCCCGCCACCACATGGAGCTGCGCGGGCGCGTCGTCCGCCGGCGTGTCGTCCTCCCCCGGGACCTGGAGCGAGAGCACCGCTCCGTCGATCAGCGGCGGCTCGCCGAGCGTGCGGCGCTGGGCGTCGAGCCGCTCCCTGCCCGCGTACAGGACGACCGCGCCCGGGACGTCCGGGCCGGAGACGGCGGTGGCGAGGCCGGAGGCGACGGCGGCCAGCGCCGTCCCGGCCGGTGCGGTGACGAGCACATCGCACGCGCGCGCGGCGGCATGCCCGCCGTGCGGAGCGAGGACGGTCAGCCGGATCTGCATCGCCGTCAGCGGTCCCTTCTGCGCGGCGTGCCCGGCAGGGGAACTGCCCTGAGTCTCTTCCCCCCACCACGCACCGACGCGTCGCCCGGTACAGGTCGGCACGGACGGCGCGGCCCCCCGCCACACCTTCGCGTGCTGGGGGCATCCTCGCACCTGCCACTGACAACACGCCCGGCGGCCGACGCCAAGTGATCTTGAATAGTCGGCTGTTGGCGCAAAAGTACCTGCTTGAATGTCGCTTCGGGGCAGCTTGTGATCATCTGCGAACCATTCCGACCTGCTGTTCGGCAACCGTCCGCGCTATGTGAGCGTCTTGTCTCCGAACACGACCGGAGTGGGAGCGGAAGATGACCGACCGGTGATCCGCCCGCTGATCCGCTCGGTGACCCGTTCGGGCGGTCTAAAGTGGGTCGCAGGCCCGGGGCGCCCGGGGCAGTGACCCGACCCACACCAGCAGGGAGCGCATGACGTGCGGCCGGTAGGCAGCAAGTACCTGCTCGAGGAGCCGCTCGGCCGCGGCGCCACGGGCACCGTCTGGCGCGCCCGTCAGCGCGAGACCGCGGGCGCCGAGGCGGCCGTGGCCGGCCAGCCGGGCGAGACCGTCGCGATCAAGGTCCTCAAGGAGGAGCTGGCGAACGACGCGGATGTCGTGATGCGCTTCCTGCGCGAGCGCTCCGTACTGCTCCGCCTCACGCACCCCAATATCGTCCGCACCCGCGACCTGGTCGTCGAGGGCGATCTCCTCGCGCTGGTCATGGACCTGGTCGACGGCCCCGATCTGCACCGCTATCTGCGGGACAACGGCCCGCTCTCCCCGGTCGCCGCGGCGCTGCTGACCGCCCAGATCGCGGACGCGCTCGCCGCCAGCCACGCCGACGGCGTCGTGCACCGGGACCTCAAGCCCGCCAACGTCCTCCTCAAGGACGACAACGGCCGGATGCACCCGATGCTCACCGACTTCGGCATCGCGCGCCTCGCGGACTCCCCGGGCCTGACCCGTACGCACGAGTTCGTCGGCACCCCCGCCTATGTCGCGCCGGAGTCCGCCGAGGGCCGCCCGCAGACCTCCGCCGTCGACATCTACGGTGCGGGCATCCTGCTGTACGAACTGGTCACCGGCCGTCCGCCGTTCGCGGGCGCGACCGCGCTGGAGGTGCTCCACCGCCATCTCAGCGAGGAGCCCCGCCGCCCCACCACCGTGCCCGAGCCGCTGTGGACGGTCATAGAGCGCTGTCTGCGCAAGGACCCCGCCCAGCGGCCCAGCGCCGAGAACCTCGCCCGTGGACTGCGAACCGTCGCCGCCGGGGTCGGGGTGCACTCCACCCCCGCCCAGGTCGACGCCGCGCTGGGGGTCGGCGCGCTGCTCGCGCCCGACCCGGCTCCCGCGCCGGTGCCCGACCTGCCCGGCGCCGCCGACCCCACGCAGGTCCTGCCGGGCAACGCGGGCTCGTACGATCCGAACGCGGCCACCAGCGTCCTGCCCTCCTCCGGAGCGGGTCCCGGTTTCGGCGGGGCCCCGGGCGCCGCCGACCCGACCGCGGTGATGCCGCCCGTACCGCCGCGCCCCGACGGGACCCCCGAGCCGGAGAGCCCGCACCCCTGGCAGACCCAGCTCAGGGCCGCGCGCGACCGCAACGAACAGACGCAGGTCCAGTATCTGGACCCGGACCAGGACCCGCTGCGCCGCCGTCCGCAGCGCCCGCAGGCGCCCCGGCAGCAGCAGCCCCCGCCGCCCGTACGCCAGCAGCGCCCTCAGCGGCAGCCGCAGCCGTACGCCCCGCAGCCTCCCCAGCCGCAGCAGCAGCGGTACGCGCCGCCCCCGCAGCAACAGCAGTACGCGCCTCCGCAGCCGCCGCCCCAGCAGCCGGCCCCGCGTCAGCCGCGCCAGCGCGGCGCGAACCCGATGCGGATCCCGGGCCTGGGCTGTCTGAAGGGCTGCCTGTTCACGCTTGTGCTGCTCTTCGTCGCGGGCTGGCTGGTCTGGGAACTGACCCCGCTTCAGGACTGGATCGCCGAGGGCAAGAGCTACTGGTCGGCCATAAGCGACGCGTTTACGACGGTGACCAACTGGATCTCGGAGCTGGGCGGTTCCGACCCGGGCACCGGTTCCGGATCGGGTACGGGTTCCGTCCCCGGACAGTGATTCCGGGCCGGACAGTGACCCCAGGGGTGACAACCCCCGGAACCCGTACGGAACACCCCGATACCCGCGTACTTTGATGGGCAACGCCAGCCGCTGAGGGAGCAGTCTTGGCACGGAATATCGGCAGCCGGTACACCGCCCATCAGATTCTGGGGCGGGGCAGCGCCGGCACGGTGTGGCTCGGCGAGGGGCCCGAGGGACCCGTCGCCATCAAGCTGTTGCGCGAGGACCTCGCCTCCGACCAGGAGCTGGTCGGGCGCTTCGTACAAGAGCGCACCGCCCTGCTCGGTCTCGACCACCCCCGGGTGGTCGGTGTTCGCGATCTCGTCGTGGACGGCAATGACCTGGCGCTCGTCATGCAGCTCGTCCGCGGTACGGATCTGCGCACCCGGCTGGAGCGCGAGCGCAGGCTCGCCCCGGAGGCCGCGGTCGCGATCATCGCCGATGTCGCCGACGGCCTCGCCGCCGCGCACGCCGCCGGGGTCGTCCACCGCGATGTCAAGCCGGAGAACATCCTGCTCGACATGGAGGGCCCGCTCGGCCCGGGCGGCGCGCACCCCGCGCTGCTCACCGACTTCGGGGTCGCCAAGCTGATCGACACCCCGCGGCGCACCAAGGCGACCAGGATCATCGGCACCCCCGACTATCTGGCGCCCGAGATCGTCGAGGGCCTGCCGCCGCGCGCGGCCGTCGACATCTACGCGCTGGCCACGGTGCTGTACGAACTGCTCGCCGGCTTCACCCCGTTCGGCGGCGGACACCCCGGGGCCGTGCTGCGCAGGCATGTCACCGAGACCGTCGTCCCGCTGCCCGGGATCCCCGAGGAGCTGTGGCAGCTCCTCGTCCAGTGCCTGGCGAAGGCCCCGGCGTCCCGGCTGCGCGCCTCCGAGCTGGCGGCGCGGCTGCGCGAGCAGCTTCCGACGCTGGCGGGCATCCCCCCGCTGGACGTGGACGAGCCGGACGCGGAACCGGCCGAGCCGACGGCGTACGAGGAGCGGGGGCCGGTGGCGCCCGAGGAGCCGCGCCGCCGCGGCGCGGTCCCGCTGGTCCCCGGCGCGGCACCGGACTCCAACCGGGACACGCATACGAGCATGCGCGTCCCGGGCCCCGACGAACTGGCGGGCGGCGCCCGCGGCACGGCCCGCGCCCCCGCTCCCCGGGCCAGCGCAGGCCGGGCTCGGCCCGCCACAAGGCGGAGACGGTCCGGAAGCGACGGCTCACGCTGGGAGTGGTGGTGGCACTGGTGGTCGTGGCGGTGGCCGCGGGCGGCTGGCTGGTTGTGTTCTCTTAGGGGCTAGGCTGGTGGCGTGGCAGTCGTCGATGTATCCGAAGAGCTGAAGTCCCTCTCCTCGACCATGGGGTCGATCGAGGCCGTCCTGGACCTCGACAAACTGAGGGCCGACATCGCCGTGCTGGAAGAGCAGGCCGCGGCCCCGTCCCTCTGGGACGACCCGGAGGCGGCGCAGAAGATCACCAGTAAGCTCTCGCACCTCCAGGCCGAGGTCCGCAAGACGGAGGCGCTCCGCGGGCGGATCGACGACCTCGAAGTGCTCTTCGAGCTGGCCGAGGCCGAGGACGACCCGGACACCCGGGCCGAGGCCGAGTCCGAGCTGGAGTCGGTGCGCAAGGCGCTGGACGAGATGGAGGTCCGTACGCTCCTGTCCGGCGAGTACGACGAGCGCGAGGCCCTCGTCAATGTCCGCGCCGAGGCGGGCGGCGTCGACGCCGCCGACTTCGCCGAGCAGCTCCAGCGCATGTATCTGCGCTGGGCCGAGCGGCACGGCTACGGCACCGAGGTCTACGAGACGTCGTACGCGGAGGAGGCCGGCATCAAGTCGACCACCTTCGTCGTCAAGGCGCCCTACGCGTACGGCACGCTCTCCGTCGAGCAGGGCACCCACCGGCTCGTCCGTATCTCGCCGTTCGACAACCAGGGCCGCCGTCAGACCTCCTTCGCCGGGGTCGAGGTGCTTCCGGTCGTCGAGTCCAGCGACCATGTCGAGATCGACGAGTCCGAGCTGCGCGTGGATGTCTACCGCGCCTCGGGACCGGGCGGACAGGGCGTCAACACCACGGACTCCGCGGTCCGTATCACGCACATCCCCACCGGCATCGTCGTCTCCTGCCAGAACGAGCGCTCGCAGATCCAGAACAAGGCGAGCGCCATGAACGTCCTCCAGGCGAAGCTGCTCGAACGCCGCCGCCAGGAGGAGCAGGCGAGGATGGACGCGCTCAAGGGCGACGGGGGCAACTCCTGGGGCAACCAGATGCGTTCGTACGTGCTGCACCCCTACCAGATGGTCAAGGACCTGCGGACCGACTTCGAGGTGGGCAATCCGCAGAGCGTGCTCGACGGCGAGATCGACGGTTTCCTGGAAGCGGGAATTCGCTGGCGCAAGCAGCAGGAGAAGTAAACTCACGCTTTGTCGACAAGGGAACTGCCGCCCACGGGGCGGCAGTTCCCTTTTTCGTCACAGTTGCCTCTCCCGCGCGGGACAACTGACGCGATAACGGTCATCGCGCTCGCAACCACCTTGACGCGTATATGAAAAGTGGGAAAGCTGGCGCGCGGCATGCGTAATTCCGAGGCGCGTGAGACCGGGGGCGGAGTACGACCGGACCCCCGTGGCCGCTGCGCCGGGCGCTGCACCGATGACGAATGAGCTACTGGGGGTAGCAAGCAGATGACCAAGAAGACGCGGATCCGCGTGGCACGCGTGGCGGCCGGTGCGGTGATCGCCGCCGGCGCCTCGCTGACCATCGCGGGCGCCGCTCAGGCCGCGGGTATCGGAGTCGACGTCGCGGGTGTCTCCGTCGATGTCGGCCTCACCGGTATCGGCGACGACCCGACCGACACTCCGACGGTGCCGCCGACCGAGATCCCGGACCCTCCCACGGAGGAGCCGCCCACGGAGGAGCCCCCGACCGAGGAGCCCCCCACCGAGGAGCCCCCGACGGAGGAGCCCCCGACCGAGGAGCCGCCGACGGAGGAGCCTCCCACCGAGGAGCCGCCGACGGAGGAGCCCACCGGGGACCCGACCGAGGAGCCCACCGAGGACCCGACCAAGCCCGGTGAGGGCGGCGCTACCGGCGGTAACGGTGGCGGTTCGGGCGACGGCGAGGGCGCGGGCACCTGCACCGTCGACCTCGACGGCGCCGAGTGCGTCGACAACACCGACACCGACAGCGCCGGCTCCCAGCCGGTCCAGCAGGGTTCGGCCAAGGAGGAGCTGGCGGAGACCGGCGCCGCCGAGACCTCGTTCCTGCTGATCGGCGCCGCGACCATGATCGCGGGCGGTATCGGTTTCCGGATGCTGCCGCGTCTGGTGGGCGGTGGCCGTACGGTCGCGTAAGCGCGTACGGACGGCCGGGCCCCCATCAGCGGGGGACCGGCCGGCAGCCAGTACAGGCACGAGGGGCCCGGAACGCCTCCATCGGCGTTCCGGGCCCCTCTGCGTGCCCTGTGAGGTGTGGCCCCGGGCCGGTGTACGCACCGCTCAGCCGGTACGTACCCCTCGCCCCGGGCGGACCGGGTGTCAGGCGGGCTGATGCGCGGCGACCAGCGCCACCGCCGCCACCAGCAGGAGAAGCAGCGTCAGCAGAGCCACCGGGCTCAGGCCTCCCAGGGGGCCCCGCTGCTGAAGTCGCTCCCTGTTGGCACGGCAGACGGGGCATCTGCCCTCGCTGACCGGCCCCGCGCAGTTGGCGCACACCAATCGGTCGTAGGTCATGCGCATTCCTCCTCACCGCGCGGCGGAGCCGCAGCCAGTGTTCACTCCGCTCAACGCTCAGGGAAACCCGACCGTTCCCCACCCCACTGTGCCAGTTTCCGAAGCTTTCGGCGCGGCCGACCGCATTCCGGTGGGCCCATTAACGCTGGCGGCTGCCCGGCATCCGTGATAAAGCGCCCAAGTCGGGACGTACCGCCGCTGTTGGCCCCGTCTCATCCCGGGATGCGGACTGCGCGGCCCTGTCCCGTTCGCGTAAGGTCTCGCTCACCTGGTCCCGTACTCGTAGTCCCGTACTCGACTCGCAGTCCCGTACTCACGAATCCCCCGTAGCCCTGCTTCCCCGCTCATTCCGTAGCTCCGTAACTCCCGGCCGACCGTGCGTGGTGCATCCCGTGATCCGATTCGACAATGTCTCCAAGACCTACCCGAAGCAGAACCGCCCGGCCCTGCGTGATGTCTCCCTCGAAATCGAGAAGGGGGAGTTCGTCTTCCTGGTCGGCTCGTCCGGTTCCGGCAAGTCGACCTTCCTGAGACTGCTCCTGCGTGAGGAGCGCACCAGCCACGGCATGGTGCATGTCCTCGGCAAGGACCTCGCGCGCCTGTCGAACTGGAAGGTGCCGCAGATGCGCCGCCAGCTCGGCACCGTGTTCCAGGACTTCCGGCTGCTGCCGAACAAGACCGTCGCCGAGAACGTGGCCTTCGCGCAGGAGGTCATCGGCAAGTCCCGCGGCGAGATCCGCAAGTCCGTCCCCCAGGTCCTCGACCTCGTCGGTCTCGGCGGCAAGGAGGACCGGATGCCCGGCGAGCTGTCCGGTGGTGAGCAGCAGCGCGTCGCGATCGCACGGGCCTTCGTCAACCGCCCGCTGCTGCTGATCGCGGACGAGCCGACCGGAAACCTCGACCCGCAGACCTCCGTCGGCATCATGAAGCTGCTGGACCGTATCAACCGCACCGGCACCACCGTCGTGATGGCGACCCACGACCAGAACATCGTCGACCAGATGCGCAAGCGCGTCATCGAGCTGGAAAAGGGCCGGCTGGTGCGCGACCAGGCACGCGGCGTCTACGGCTACCAGCACTGAGCGCTTCCCGGCGCTGGGTGTCTGCCGGCACCGGGCGCCCGCCGCATCTGAGCACCGAAAGCTGAAACGAAAGCTGAAAGGACGCCATGCGCGCCCAGTTCGTCCTGTCGGAGATCGGCGTCGGTCTCCGCCGCAATCTCACGATGACCTTCGCCGTCATCGTCTCCGTAGCCCTGTCGCTCGCCCTGTTCGGTGGCGCGCTGCTGATGCGTGACCAGGTCAGCGTGATGAAGGACTACTGGTACGACAAGGTCAATGTCTCCATCTTCCTGTGCAACAAGAACGATGCCGCGACCGCGCCGAAGTGCGTCAAGGGCGCGGTGACGGGCGAGCAGAAGAAGCAGATCGAGACCGATCTGAAGAAGATGGACATCGTCGAGAAGGTCCACTACGAGACGGCCGACGAGGCGTACAAGCACTACAAGGAGAAGTACGGCGACTCCCCGATCGCCAGCTCCATCACCCCGGACCAGATGCCGGAGTCCTTCCGCGTCAAGCTCAAGGACCCGGAGAAGTACAAGGTGGTGGCGACGGCCTTCGCGGGCCGGGACGGGGTCGAGTCCGTCCAGGACCAGCGGGACATCCTGCAGAATCTCTTCGACCTGATGACCGGTATGAATGTGGCGGCGCTCTGTGTGATGGCGCTGATGCTGGTCATCGCGCTGATGCTGATCGTCAACACCGTACGGGTGTCGGCGTTCAGCCGCCGCAGGGAGACCGGGATCATGCGGCTGGTGGGCGCGTCCAGCTTCTACATCCAGATGCCGTTCATCATGGAGGCGGCGTTCGCCGGGCTGATCGGCGGCGCGGTCGCGTGCGTCATGCTGCTGGTGGGCCGTTACTTCCTGATCGACAACGGTCTCGCTCTCGCCGACAAGATGCAGCTCGTCAACTTCATCGGCTGGGACGCCGTGCTCGCCAAGCTTCCACTGGTGATCGCGATCGGTCTGCTGATGCCCGCGGTTGCCGCTTTCCTCGCGCTGCGCAAGTACCTCAGGGTGTGACAAGTGCCCCTGGCCGCGTCGGGGCAAGCGCCGTTCGGTCGTTCCGTGTTGTCCTAGACTCAACGCCATGTCGGGTTCCGAGTCGCACCATAGATCCTGCGCTGTCCGCCGCGGGGCGGCCCTGACATTGCTGTTCGCGAGTGTCCTCGCCACGGCCGCGGCCACGGACTCGCTGCCGCGCGCGGAGGAGGAGACGTCCCGCGTTCCGACCAGGAACGTGGCTGCGACGGCCGACCGCGACGAGGTCGCGCGGGCCGCCGCCGAGGCCATGGCGGACGGGAAGTCCGCGACGGAGGCGGCCGAGGAGGTCGTCAGCCGCAGCGGCGACCGCTGGGGCGCGGTGTACGACAAGAGCCAGTACGAGGAGTTCGAGCAGGCTCTCGACGGCGAGTACACCGGGGTCGGGCTCGGCGCGAGGCGTACGGGCGAGGGCCTGATCGAGGTGACCCGGGTCCAGCAGGGCGGCCCGGCGGCCCGGGCCGGGATCACACCCGGCGACACGATCAGGACCATCGACGGCGCGGCGGTCGCGCGGCGGCCCGTGACGGAGGTCATGGCGCTGCTGCGGGGCTCGGGATCCGGTTCGGGACCGGACTCCGGGGCGGAGGGTACGACCGTGGTACTGGGGCTGGAACGGGACGGGCGCACCTGGACGCGGAGTCTGCGCCGGGCGCGGCTGGCCACGGAGTCGGTGACGGTGGAGCGGATCGGGACCACGGACGGTACTGGCGGGACCGGGGGCAGCGGTGGCGGCCTGTCCGGTGATGAGACGGCCGCCGGGACCGCTGACGGGTCCGGTGCCGAGACGGGTGACGGGTCCGGCGCCGACGCCGATGCGCTGCGGATCACCGTCGAGGCGTTCACCAAGGGCTCGGGGCAGCGGGTACGGGACGCCGTCCTGGGCGCCCCCGAAGGTGTCGGCATCCTCCTCGACCTGCGAGGGAACGCGGGAGGGCTGGTCACCGAGGCCGTCACGGCCGCCTCCGCCTTCCTGGACGGCGGTCTCGTCGCCACGTACGACATACGGGGTGAACAGCGCGCCCTCTACGCGACACCCGGCGGCGACACAGCCCGGCCGGTGGTGGTGCTGGTCGACGGCGGCACGATGAGCGCCGCCGAACTGGTCACCGGAGCGCTCAAGGACCGGGGCCGGTCGGTCACGGTCGGTTCGCGCACCTTCGGCAAGGGCTCGGTCCAGATGCCCAGCCGGCTGCCCGACGGCTCGGTCGCCGAGCTGACCGTGGGCCACTACCGCACTCCGGCCGGCCATGGTGTGGACGGCCGGGGCGTGACTCCCGATCTGCTGGTGAGCGAGGACGCCCAGGAGCGGGCCACGACGGTACTGAGCGGACTCGGCGGCGGTGCCGCCGGTGGCGGTTCCGGCGGCGAGCGTAGCGGCGGGTCCGGCGGCACTCGGTAAAGAAGTTGCGCCGGGGTGCGAAAATGGCGGGACTATGGCTAAGGAAACAGGGCGCAAACTGATCGCGCAGAACAAGAAGGCGCGGCACGATTACCACATTCTCGACACCTATGAGTGCGGTCTCGTGCTGACCGGCACCGAGGTGAAGTCCCTGCGCCAGGGGCGGGCCTCGCTGGTGGACGGCTTCGTCCAGATCGACGGGCACGAGGCCTGGCTGCACAACGTGCATGTGCCCGAGTACAGCCAGGGAACGTGGACGAACCACAGCGCCCGGCGCAAGCGGAAGCTGCTGATGCACCGGGTCGAGATCGACAAGCTGGAGTCCAAGTCCCAGGAGACCGGGCACACGATCGTGCCGCTGGCCCTGTACTTCAAGGACGGGCGGGCGAAGGTCGAGATCGCGCTGGCGAAGGGCAAGAAGGAGTACGACAAGCGCCAGACGCTCCGGGAGAAGCAGGACCGCCGCGAGACGGACCGCGCGATCTCGGCGGTGAAGCGCCGCCAGCGGGCCTGAGCGCGCGGGGCCGGGACCCCTTCGGCGGAATAGGCTGGCACGGTCTGCCGTTGATCACGTACGATGGGTTGCGCACCTCGAAGCTGGTGCATGGTCGTGATTGCGTTGATCGTGATTGCGTTGATCGTAACGGCGACCGCGGTTGAAAAATAAACATGGGGATGATCGGTTTCGACAGCGGATGTCGAAGCAGGGGAAGCGAGCCGAGGAAGCGGCAATGATCTCGCTAACCATATGTCGCAAACAATAATCGCCACTTCTAAGCGCGATTCCTCCGCCTTCGCTCTTGCTGCCTAATTAGCAGCTAGCGAAGACTCCGCGGAGTGTCAGCCCGGGGCTGTTCCCGACCCGGATCCTGGCATCAGCTAGGGAACTAAACCGCTGAGCCCGGTCACGGGGAGCAGCGGGAAACCAAACAGTGACTGAGCCCGTCGGAGACTTGTCCGCGTGATCTCCGGGGCCGAGAAAAGCGAAGCGGACTGCGCTCGGAGAAGCCCTGATTCCGCACCGTTGGACGCGGGTTCGATTCCCGCCATCTCCACAATTCCCATGTAGCACCAACCTGAGGCCCCACTGCCCCGGCAGCGGGGCCTCAGTCATGCCGTGGGTGCGTACGGCTGATCCGGCGGATTTCCTCCAGCGGGTACGGAGTCTCCCTGCTCCGGTGCTGGAGTTCGCGAAAGAAGTCCGCCATCACCGCGGTGAGCGGCGCGTATCGGGTGAGGATGGCCGCGGCCTGCTCCGGGATTCCCGTGGGCCGCTCGCCTTGGGCGAATGCCCGCACCTGCGCCTCGCGGTCGTCTCTCCCGTACGCGTACAGGGCGGTGACCAGCCAGTTCACCAGGTATGTGACCGAGTAGCAACGGTCGTAGGTCTGATGCCGGTCGAAGAAACCGGCCTCCTCCTGCGACAGTTCGAACGCGGAGGAGAGCGCAAGCCCGTAGTCCGCGAAGAAAAGGCGCCGGCCGTCGGTCAGGATGTTCTCGAAGTGGGCGTCGAAGTGCAGGAGGCCGCGGCTGTTCATGAACGAGGTTCCGGCTTCCAGTTCCCTCTCCACCATGGCGCAGGCCCGGTCGGCGGCCTCGCCACCGGCGTCCATCCGCTCGCCCAGCCACTGGTGCAGGTTCTGCGGGATGTACTCCAGGAACAGCGCGACGCTCGCCGAGGACCGCTGAAGAGCCTCGATCCGGCGGCGCACCTGCGATCCGCCGCCCCAGTAGGCGACGGCCCGTTCGATGTCGGCCAGTTCCTTGGGCAGCGGGGTGGAGTCCGGCAGCACCCGCCAGTGGTACATCAGCGGGAAGCCCTCGTACTCCTCCGCGAGCACCCAGTTCGTCGTCATGGTGTGCACGGCGAGCTCTCTCCAGGCCCCGAAGCCCGGCCCGCCGATGCCGTACTGGCAGAAGACCGGCAGCCCGAACAGGTTCGCCGTGGACCGGACGTTCTCCGGTTCCCTCTCCAGACCGGTGAGGGGAACCCGCTTCACGAAGACCGGTGTTCCGGCGACGTCCAGCAGGGCCGACTTCCCGCCGATGCCGGAACCGAGCGGCGCGGCCGTGTCCACGAGCTCGCGCAGTGCGCGATCACTGCACAAGGCCAGGGATGTGGAGACGGCGCTATGAGCGGTGAGACGCGCACCGCGCGACATGTCAGGGCGCTTCACTGCCGCCTTCACCCGGGCACCGACCTCGATCCTGTGATGGCGCCGCGCACTCCTGCCGAGAGCGACCGCGCTCGATCGTAGCTCCGCGGTCCGCCCTCCGGAGCGGGCGCAGGACGTCCAGCGCGGCGATCAGGACCCCGGCGCTCAGGCTGAGCACGGTTGCCCAACCCCCGGTTCCGCGTCGCTTTCCGCCGGGGTGCGGGTCCGGGGGTTGGGTGTGGGCCAGGACCAGGGTGTGGCCCGTTACTGTCATCAGCGGGGGGTGCGGTGTGGGTGGCATGGGTTCAGCTTGGGGGGATTCGGGCCGGGGGGTCCAACACCTGGTCAGGGGGCATTCACGCATGTGTGTTGTGGATCGCCGCCCGGCCTCTGTTGAATGCAGGCGTGCCCCGAGACATCGAGCCGCGGCTCCTGCGTGCTTTTGTTGCCGCCGCTGAAGAGCTGCACTTCACTCGTGCCGCCGCCCGGCTCTATGTCGCGCAGCAGGCGCTCAGCCGGGATGTCCGGCGGCTGGAGCGGGAGTTGGGGGTTGAGCTGTTCGTACGGACCACTCGGCACGTGGTGTTGACGGGGGACGGGGAGCGGTTGCTGCCGTATGCGCGGCGGGTGCTGGACGCGCAGGACGAGCTGCTCGCCGCTCGTGCCGGTGAGGCGCGGCCGTTGCTTGTCGATCTCAACACCGCGGGCATGGTCTCCGGCCGTGTGCTGGAGCGGGCTCGGGAGCTGGCGCCCGGGTGGGAGCTGATGGCCCGGTTCGAGAGCGGGCTCACCCGGGCCGCGGGGGAGATCCTCGGCGGGCGGCTCGATGTGTCGTTCGGCCATGTCGGCGGGCTGGCGCCCGTGTTGCGGTCCGGGCTGGAGCACCAGCTCGTACGGTACGAGCCGTTGGCCGTGCTGCTGCCGTACGACCATCCCCTGGCCGGCCGCGCCGAAGTGACGCTCGACGCGCTCGCCGGGGAGAGCGTCTACGCCGGGGCGGGGAATCCGGGGACCGTGGAGTGGACCGAGTTGGCGCGGCAGCTCTTCGCGGGGCGGGACATCACGATCGCGCCGCCGGCGCCGATGGCCGTGGGGACCGAGGAGTTCCGGCGGGTGATGGCGAAGCGCCGTACGCCCGTGCTCGCCGTGGTGGACTTCCCCGAGATGCCGGGGGCGGTACTGCGGCCGCTGGTCGGATCCGTACCGGGGTCACCCCCCGTGGCGCCGCTCGCGATGGTGTGGCGCAAGGGGATCAAACACCCTGGAGTCGACGCGCTGCGTGCCGCCGCGACCGAACTCGCGCACGAGGGGGGTTGGCTGGATCTCGCCCCTGGGAGCTGGGTGCCCGGCACTGTCACCGGACTGATGCACGGCAACCCCCGAAGCTGAACTCCCGTGCCATCTCTGTGCGCTACATTCGTGGCTCGGGTGCGGTGTGGTAGGGGGGTACTCGGTTCGAGTGGGGACTCGGCCGCGTTGATATCCAGCCAGCCGCGTGGGACGCCCGTATACCTTCAGTGGTGGGGGATGTGCGCACCGTAGTGGACAAATGGCGTGAAGATGCCCGGACAGGGCATGTGCATGAGCCGAGTGACGTGACCGTCGAACTCGACGGAGTGGGCCGTCAGCTCTCCGAACTGCCCACGGGCAGCCATCCCGCGCAGGAGCCGGGCCCCGTGCCCGAAGCGGGTCCTGAGATGTCCGACCGTCCGGTGTTCGTGGACGAGACCGGCCGTCGCGGCAAGACCTTCCGCCGGGCGGGCTGGATCGTCGCCATCGGCTGCGCCTCCTACGCGGTGACCCTGGCGGTCTCCATGATCGGCGGCAACTCCACCGCGCCATGGCTCCAGATACCCGGGCTCGCCGACGACCGGCAGCCCGAAACCGTGGAGATACAGCCGGCCCCGACGGTCAGCGGGTCCGCCGGCGAATCGCCCGCCACTCCCGGTGCCGACCCCTCGCCGACCGGCTCGAACGGCGGGACCGTACCGCGGCCTTCGGGGACCGCCGGCACGGACGCCTCGGGCGAACCGGTGCCGACCATGTCGCTTTCGGCGAAGCCGCCGGCCGACCCCGCGGGCGGTACGGGCGACGACACCGAGCCGGACCCCGGGACCTCGCCCGGCACCGGCGGCAATCCGGGCGCCGGCACCGGCGGGACCGGCGCCGAGCCGGATCCCGGGACCTCGCCCGTCGACGAGAGTCCGCCGGCCACCGACCCCGCCTCGCCACCGCCCGTCGACCCCCCGCCGCCGGACGGCGGGCAGCCCGAGGGAAGCCGGCCCATGGCCGCGGGAGGCGCGTTCTAGATGACTTCCTCCGGCAGACAGCCCCGGCACACCGGTCACGACGGGCCGCGGCACACCCGTCACGACGAGCCGCAGCACACTGGTCACGGCGAGCCCCCGCACACCGGTCACACCGGGCCCCGGCACACTCGTCACGGCGAGTCCCGCCGTACCGGCGCCGGCGAACCGCGCCGTACGAGCCCCGGCGAGCCCGGTCGTACCGGCGGCATCGAGCCCCCGCGCACCGCTCGTCGTAGCAAGCAGGCCAGGAAGGCCAAGGACGCCCGGGCCAAGCGGCGCAGACTGCCCATGCGCTATCTGCTGCCCTCGCTCGTCCTCGTCGCGCTCTTCGCGATGCTGATGCTGCGCGGCTACGTGCACAGCGAGATCCTCGCCGACCACCGCGTCCGCGAATCCGTCGACGCCGAGCAGGTGCCCAAGCGGATCCTCAAGGGCGGCCCGGTCATCGACGCGCGCGGCGCCGCCTCCGCCCGGGCGCTGAACATCCCGGACCACAAGCTCGTCCTCACCTTCGACGACGGCCCCGACCCGGTGTGGACCCCCAAGGTCCTCGACCGGCTGAAGGAGTACGACGCCCACGGCGTGTTCTTCGTCACCGGCACCATGGCCTCGCGCTATCCGGCGCTGGTCAAGCGGATGGTGGACGAGGGCCACGAGGTCGGTCTGCACACCTTCAACCACCCCGATCTCTCCTTCCAGTCCAAGTCCCGCATCGACTGGGAGCTTTCGCAGAACCAGCTCGCGCTCGCGGGCGCGGCCGACATCCGTACCTCGCTCTTCCGTCCGCCGTACTCCTCGTTCTCGTCGGCCATGGACAACAAGTCCTGGCCGGTCGCCGAGTACATCGGCAGCCTCGGCTACATCACCGTGCTCGACACCACGGACAGCGAGGACTGGAAGCGCCCCGGCGCTGGGGTGATCAGCCGCAACGCCACCCCGAAGGACGGCAAGGGCGCGATCGTGCTGATGCACGACTCCGGCGGCGACCGCTCGCAGACCGTCGCCGCGCTGGGGCACTTCCTGCCGGAGATGCAGGAGAAGGGATACGAGTTCACCACCGTCACCGAGGCCCTCGGCGCCCCCAGCGCCCATACCCCGGTGACCGGCGCGGCCCTCTGGAAGGGCAAGGCCTGGGTCGGTGCCGTCGCCCTCTCGGAGAACATCACCGGCGTCCTGGTGGCCGGGCTCTCCGTGATCGGCGCGCTGGTCATCGCGCGGTTCGGGCTGATGCTGGTGCTGTCCTTCGCGCATACGCGCAGGGTGCGGCGGCGCGGCTTCGCCTGGGGCGCGCCCGTCACCGAACCGGTGACGGTGCTCGTACCCGCGTACAACGAACGCGAATGCATAGCCAATACGGTGCGTTCGCTGAGCGAGAGCGACCATCCCATCGAGGTCGTCGTCATCGACGACGGCTCGACCGACGGGACCGCCGACATCGTCGAGGCGCTCCGGCTGCCGAACGTCCGTGTCGTACGCCAGCTCAACTCCGGCAAGCCGGCCGCCCTCAACAACGGCATCGCGCACGCCCGTCACGATCTGATCGTGATGATGGACGGCGACACGGTCTTCGAGCCGTCCACGGTCCGCGAACTGGTGCAGCCCTTCGGCGATCCGCGCGTCGGCGCGGTCGCGGGCAACGCCAAGGTCGGCAACCGCGACAGTCTCATCGGCGCCTGGCAGCACATCGAGTACGTGATGGGCTTCAACCTGGACCGCCGGATGTACGACATGCTTCGCTGCATGCCCACCATCCCGGGCGCGGTCGGGGCCTTCCGGCGCGAGGCGCTGGAGCGCGTCGGCGGGATGAGCGAGGACACGCTCGCCGAGGACACCGACATCACCATGGCCATGCACCGGGACGGCTGGCGGGTCGTGTACGCCGAGCGCGCGCGGGCGTGGACCGAGGCGCCGGAATCGGTGCAGCAGCTCTGGTCGCAGCGGTACCGCTGGAGTTACGGCACGATGCAGGCGATCTGGAAGCACCGGCGGGCCCTGATCGAGCGCGGTCCCTCCGGCCGGTTCGGGCGGGTCGGGCTGCCGCTGGTCTCGCTCTTCATGGTGCTGGCGCCGCTGCTGGCCCCGCTGATCGATGTGTTCCTGCTGTACGGCCTGGTCTTCGGCCCCACCGAGAAGACCGTGGTGGCCTGGCTCGGCGTTCTGCTGATACAGGCGGTGTGCGCCGCGTACGCCTTCCGTCTCGACGGGGAGCGCATGACCCATCTGATCTCGCTGCCCCTCCAGCAGATCCTCTACCGGCAGCTCATGTACGTGGTGCTGCTCCAGTCCTGGATCACCGCGCTCACCGGTGGCCGGCTGCGGTGGCAGAAGCTGCGCCGTACCGGAGTGGTGGAGGCGCCGGGCTCGATTCCGAGTCCGCGCGGGCGCGAGGCCGATCGGAGGCCGGTGGCGTGACAGCTCAACCTGTGCGGCCTGTTCAGTCTGTTCCGGCGGATACGGGGGCCATGGGTACGGGAGCCATGGGCACGGGGGCCGTGGGTACGGGGTCGCCGCCCAAGCACAAGGCGACGTCTTCGGGGGACGGCACGGCCTCCTCGGGCGGGCGCGACCGCTATCTCGATCTGCTGCGGGCGGTCGCGCTGGTCAGGGTCGTCGTCTTCCATATCTTCGGCTGGGCCTGGCTGACGATCCTCTTCCCCTCCATGGGCGTGATGTTCGCGCTGGCAGGGTCGCTGATGGCCCGGTCCCTGTCCAAGCGGCCGCCGTGGAGCGTCATCCGCGGCCGGCTGAGGCGGCTGGTGCCGCCGATGTGGGCGTTCGCGCTGGTCGTCGTGCCCCTGATGTTCGTCCTGGGGTGGTGGGCGGACCGCGAGGAGGGGTTCTGGTGGTTCCTGCGGCTTGCCAACTACATCGTGCCGTTCGGGGCGCCTCCGTACCCGTACGAGAGCGGCTCCCCGAGCGGGCTGCTGGAGGAGACGTGGGCGGAGCAGGCGGCGGGGCCGCTCTGGTACATACGGGCCTACCTCTGGTTCGTGATCGCCTCGCCGCTGCTGCTGTGGGCGTTCCGCAGGGTGCCGTGGCTGACGCTGGTCTTCCCGGTCGCCCTCACCGCCGTCCTCGGCAGCGGGCTGGTGGAGATCCCGGGCGAGACCGGGGAGGCACTCACCGACTTCGCGGTGTACGGCGCGTGCTGGGTGCTCGGCTTCGCCCACAACGACGGCGTGTTCCGCAAGGTCCCGCGCTACATCACGGTCTCACTGGCCGCTTTCACCATGGCCTTCGCGCTGTGGTGGGCCTCGGGGCATCTCACCGAGGAGGGCTGGAACCTGGACGAGATCCCGCTCGCCCAGGCGATGTGGTCGCTGGGCTTCTGCGCGATCCTGCTTCAGTACGCGCCGTCGTGGCGCACTCTCCCGGGGAAGCTGGCCCAGTTCGACTCGACGATCACCCTTGCCAATAACCGCGCGGTGACGATCTATCTCTGGCACAACCTGGTCATCTTGGCGACGTTCCCGATCATCGACCAGCTCTGGCTGATCCCGGGCATCGACGCGTACTCCACCCAACTGGACGCGTCGTACGAGGCGTTGAGCCTGGTCCTGGTCTGGCCGCTGCTCGGCCTGCTGATCCTCGCGATCGGCTGGGTGGAGGACGTGGCGGCGAAACGCAGGCCACGCCTGTGGCCGAACGGCACACGGGAGGCGTGAGAGACGGGTACGTCCCGGGTCGGCGGTCCAGCCGACCCGGAGGTCAGCCGGGCAGCGGACGGGGGCCGGTCGGCAGCAGCGGGAACAGCCGGGCCACCGCGGCGACCGGCTTCGCCCCGGCGGGCGCTTTCCGCCGCTGCTGGTAGGGGGCCAGAAGGGCGTGGACCGACGCGGCCAGGTCGGTCATCTCGCCCGGAGTGAGCTGGACGACCGCGCTGAACGCCTCGTCGCGCTGCCACGCGGCCGGTGCCTCGGGCCAGTGGGACAGCCAGTGGCGGTAGCTCTCGTCCTCCAGCCCTCGCGCCAAGGCGTCGAACCGCTCCGGCGCCGTCTGCTCGTCCTCACCGGAGCCCTCCCAGCGCAGCCGCCAGGGGCGCACCCGGCCGCCACCGTGCGGGGCTTCTTCGATGAGGCCGTGCCGGGCGAGCTGGCGCAGATGGAACGAACAGAGCCCCGAGCTGTGCCCCAGACGCCGCGCGGCCTCGGTGGAGGTGACGGTGCCGACCTCGGCGAGCAGATCCAGCAGGGCGATACGGACCGGATGATCGGGCAGGGGCGTCGCCGGACGGCCGGGCGACACCCCTGCCGTCGGGCGGTCCGGCGATGCGGACGAGGCGGGCGGGCGGTTCGTGTGGCTCTGGCTTTCGGCGTTCTCACTGGTGGTCACTTTGCAAAGGATGCTACTTTGCAAAGCGCTTGGCAACCGTGATGGGTACTGGCAAACCGTGGTGAAGGGCGTTGATGGGCATGGCCGTGCGGTTCGGTGAACTCGGTGAGGAAGTGCCGCGGGACCTCCGGGTGCGGGTCCAAGGTCGGCCGGTCGACTCCTTTCCGCGTACCGTGCCGGAGGCCGAGCGGGGTTCGGTACGCCGTATCACCGTCATCGGCGAGGAGATTCTGAGCCGGCCGTGCCGCGAGGTCACGGAGTTCGGCACGCCGGAGCTGTCCCGGCTCGTCGACGACATGTTCGCCACCCTGCATGTCGCGGAGGGAGCGGGGCTCGCCGCCAATCAGATCGATGTCGGGCTGCGGCTCTTCGTATGGGACTGCACGGACGAGTGGGGCGTACGCCATGTCGGGCACATCGCCAATCCCGTCCTGGACGAGTCACCGGCCGCCGATCGCAGGCTCCTTGAGGAGGCGGAAGGCTGTCTCTCCGTCCCCGGCCCGTATCGGACCGTCCCCCGCCCCGGGCACGCCGTCGCGCGGGGATACGACAAGGACGGAAAGCCCCTGGTGATCGAGGGGGCCGGCTACTTCGCGCGGTGCCTGGAGCATGAGACCGATCACCTGCACGGGCGGTTGTACGTGGACCGCCTCGGCAAGCGGGAACGGAAGGCGGCCCTGCGGGAGATGGCCGGGGCCATGGACGGTGTCTTCGCGCGGAGAGCCGCTCGCGCCGTGGAACTGGGCAAGCAGGCGCAGGCGCGGGACACACGCCGGCCATAGGGCGGCGGGGCGGCGGGGCGCTCACAGGTGGGTGTCGCGGTGGGTGAGGGCAAGGTTGCGCGGTGGTCACCTTGGGGTACGGGGGTGAAACGCGGCGTCCGTACGGTCTGGGGTATTCAATCGGATCCCGCTCGTGGAGGCGTGATGACTGCCCCGACCACCACCACCGCCGTACGCAAGGGACGCCGCTGGATCGAGCGGTGGGATCCGGAGGACGAGGCCTTCTGGGCCGCCACGGGCGAGCGGATCGCGCGGCGCAATCTGCTCTGCTCGGTGTTCTGCGAGCACATCGGGTTCTCGGTCTGGACCCTGTGGTCGGTCATGGTGCTGTTCATGGGGCCGGAGTACGGGGTCGATCCCGCCGGGAAGTTCGCCCTGATCGCGGTGGCCACCCTGGTCGGCTCGGTCGTACGGGTGCCGTACACCTTCGCCGTCGCCCGCTTCGGCGGCCGGAACTGGACGGTTTTCAGCGCGCTGCTCCTGCTCCTGCCGGCCGGGGCCGCGTTCGCGGTGATGGAGCCCGGGACCTCGTACACCACGTTCCTGGCCGTGTCGGCGCTCACCGGGGTCGGCGGCGGGAACTTCGCCTCCTCGATGACGAACATCAACTCCTTCTTCCCGCTGCGCCGCAAGGGCTGGGCGCTCGGCCTCAACGCCGGGGGCGGGAACATCGGGGTGCCGGTCGTGCAGGTGGCCGGGCTGCTGGTGATCGCGGCGGCGGGCGCGGACCGGCCGCGGATCCTGCTCGGCATCTACATCCCGCTGATCCTGGCCGCCGCGCTCTGCGCCGCGCTGTTCATGGACAACCTCGCGCCCGTACGCAATGACACCGGCGCGGCACGGGAAGCCGTACGGGACCGGCACACCTGGATCATGTCCGCGCTGTACATAGGGACCTTCGGGTCGTTCATCGGATACAGCTTCGCCTTCGGTCTGGTGCTCCAGACCCAGTTCGGACGCACTCCGCTCCAGGCCGCCTCGCTGACCTTTGCCGGGCCGCTGCTCGGATCGCTGGCGCGGCCTGCCGGGGGCGCGCTCGCCGACCGGTACGGGGGCGCCCGCGTCACCCTCTGCAACTTCGTGGCGATGGCTCTCGCGACCGGAGTCGTCGTCCTCGCCTCGCTGATCGAGTCGCTGTCGCTCTTCCTCACCGGATTCGGTGCGCTCTTCCTGCTCACCGGGGTCGGCAACGGCTCCACATACACGATGATCCCCGGCATCTTCCGTGCGAAGGCGCTGGCCAAGGGGATGACGGGCGAGGCGGCCGCGGCGTACGGGCGCAGGCTGTCCGGGGCCTCGATGGGGCTGATCGGCGCGGTCGGGGCGCTCGGCGGGCTGGTGATCAACCTCGCTTTCCGGCAGTCGTTCCAGACCTCGGGCACCGGGACCTCGGCCTATGTCGCGTTCCTGGTCTGCTATGCGGCCTGCTCGGCCCTGACCTGGGCGGTATACCTTCGCCGGTCGGGCGCCCCGGCCGTACCGGCGGAGAAGGAGCCCATGGAGGCGGAGAAGGAGCCCATGGAGAAGGAGGCCGGGCTCCGCTACGCACGGATGTGAGAGATACGTCCCGGGGTGGTCGTTACAGGGGAGAAATGCCTGCGATCCGGGCCTGTCACGCACCGTTGGCAGGCTCGGTAGCTCCAGCGACGAGGTACGGGACGTGCGGGACGTGCGGGACGTGCGTGCGGGACGTACGGGATGTGTGCGCAACGGACGTGCGGGGCGTGTGAGAGCGGACGCGCGGGATGTGCGTGCGGGACGTACGACCACACCACCGCGACGCGAGGAGAGGCAGAGGAGAGCGATGGACAGCGAGCGGCACGGCCCCCTCGCGGGCTTCACCATCGGGGTCACGGCCGCCCGGCGCGCCGATGAGCTGGGCGCGCTGCTCCAGCGGCGCGGCGGCTCCGTCGTGCACGCCCCCGCGCTGCGGATCGTGCCGCTCGCCGACGACACCGAACTCCTCACCGCCACCAAGGAATTGATCGACACCGTGCCCGATGTGGTGGTGGCGACCACGGCCATCGGGTTCCGCGGCTGGATCGCGGCCGCCGACGGCTGGGGCCACGGCGAGGAACTGCTCGCCTGTCTGCGCGGGGTCGAACTCCTCGCCCGCGGCCCCAAGGTGCGGGGCGCCATCCGCGCCGCCGGGCTCGTCGAGGACTGGTCGCCCGGCTCCGAGTCCATGGCCGAGGTGCTCGACCGGCTTCTCGTCGAGGGCGTCGAGGGCCGCCGGGTCGCGCTGCAACTGCACGGCGAACCCCTGCCCGGATTCGTGGAGTCGCTGCGGGCCGGGGGCGCCGAGGTCGTCGTCGTACCGGTCTACCGCTGGATGCCCCCGGAGGACCTCGCGCCGGTGGACCGGCTCATCGACGCGGTCGTCTCGCGCGCCGTCGACGCCGTCACCTTCACCAGCGCGCCGGCCGCCGCCTCGCTGCTCGCGCGCGCCGAGGAACGCGGCCGGCTGCCCGCGCTGCTCGACGCCCTGCACCACGATGTGCTGGCGGCCTGCGTCGGGCCCGTCACCGCGCTGCCGCTCCAGGCGCGCGGGATCGATACGGTCCAGCCGGAGCGCTACCGGCTCGGGCCGCTCGTCCAGGTGCTCTGTACGGAACTGCCGGGCCGGGTCCGGGCGCTGCCGGTCGCCGGCCACCGCGTCGAGATCCGCGGCCACGCGGTGCTGGTCGACGGCGAGCTGCGGCCGGTGCCGCCCGCGGGGATGGCACTGCTGCACGCGCTGACCCGCAGGCCGGGATGGGTGGTCTCGCGGGCGGAGCTGCTGCGCGCGCTGCCGGGCTCGGGCCGCGACGAGCACGCCGTGGAGACCGCGATGGCCCGGCTGCGGACCGCGCTGGGCGCGCCCAGGCTGATCCACACCGTGGTCAAGCGAGGCTACCGGCTGGCGCTGGACCCGGCGGCGGACTCCAAGTACGCGGACGCGTAAGGACGTACGGGGAGGTACGACGAGGTACGGCGTACGAGCCCGCGTACGCGGGGGTGCTCGCGCTTCCTCCGGCGCGCCCGGACGCTTCCCGGTCCCCTTGAGGCCCTCTGGTGCTTCCCGGCCCCGTCGGTACCGTACGAGGAATGGCCAACGACTCCTCCGGCTCCTCCCTCCGCATCAGGCCCGCGACCCCGGACGACGCCACGAACGTCGCCGAGGCACTGGTCCGCAACCGCGACCACATGCGTCCCTGGGAGCCGTACCGCCCCGACGAGTTCTTCACCCCGCAGACCCAGGCCCGCTGGCTCGCCGATCCGTCCGTACGGCGCTGGTTCGCCGCCGACGGCACCCGGATCGTCGGCGAGGCGAATCTGTCGAGCGTCTCCCTCGGCGCCTTCCGCAGCGCCGTCCTCGGCTACTGGATCGACGCCGAGTACACCGGGCGCGGCCTGGCGACCCGCGCCGTCCAGGAGGTCTGCCGCGCGGCCCGCGACGAACTGGGCCTGCACCGTATAGAGGCGGGCACCATGCTCGCCAACACCGCCTCGCAACGGGTGCTGCGCAAATGCGGGTTCGAGCTGATCGGGACCGCGCCGCGCTATCTGCACATCGACGGCGAATGGCGGGACCACCACCTCTTCCAGCGCATCCTGCACAACAGCCCGCCGGGTGTCGCGCCGTAGTCGCGTGACAGGTGTCGTGACGGAGGCCGTGACAGGGGTTACGGGCGCGTCCGGGGGCAGGCACTCTGAGAGGGAATCCCCCGAGAGAAGCACGCGAGAAGCACGCGAAAAGTACGCGAGAAGCACCCAGCCGGTGAACCCGAGGCGGTGACAGGAACATGGCGGCGGGCATGGGCTCGTACGAGTGGCGGTTCGACTCCGGGCGTGTCTGCCTGGATCTGGTGGCCACGGCGGAGCCGGGCTCCAGAGGGCGCGAACAACTCGACGGCGCCGTGACGCTCCGCCACTGGCTGGTCGGCGCGGGTCTGGTGCCCGAGGGGACCCCGCTGCGCGCCGTGGACGCGGGCTGGGTACGGTCGTTCGCCGAACTCCGGGACGGCGTGGGCCAGTTGGTACGGGCCCAGATCGACGGCCGGGACGCGTCGCGCGCCCTGGACCGGGTCAACGCGCTGGCCGCGGGGGCGCCGCCGGGGATCAGGGCCGTACGGGACGAGGACGGCGCGCTCGTACGGGCGCTCAGTACCGAGCCCGAGTGCGACGCGCTGCTGGCGGCCGTGGCCAGGGACGCGGTCGACCTGCTCACCGACCCGGCGGCGCGGGCACGGCTGCGGCAGTGCGAGGGCGACACCTGCCGGCGGGTGTATCTGGACACCTCACGGGGGCGGCGGCGCCGCTGGTGTTCCAGCGAGGTCTGCGGCAATCGCGAGCGGGTGGCGAGGCACCGCCGCAGAGCGGCCCTGTCCCGCGCCTGACAAGCCCCCGCGCCTGACAAGCCCCCGCGCGTGACAAGCCCCCGCGCCTGACAAGCACTCGGGCCTGACTGGCGCCCGCGCCCGGCAAGCGGCGGAACCCGGCCGCGCCCGCCGGGCCCGACGAGCACGGACCATACGACGCGCTCGGACCGTACGACACGCCCGCCCCATGCGATGCGCCCGCGCCGTACGACTCGCCCGTGCCGTACGACTCGCCCGGACCGTACCGTCCGTACCTCTCGTGCCCCCTGCACCTCACCTGCACCGCGGCTGCGGCGACTTCCGGTCCCTCCCGCTATTTCCGGCCAACTCGCGCACGCTGTCTTCGCAGGTTGCATGCATTCCCCACACGATTTCTACGCGTGTTCTTCATCATTCCTGCCTGGATCCAGCCCGGGTCCCGTTCCGGGGCGAACCCGCCCCAGCCGCCCGCCCCACCCCGCAAACCTCCACCGAAAAGATCTTGAAACTTTTTCCGGCCGCGTTGAGTGACCTCCCCCGGCCGTCCGTAGTGATGAGGGAGAAGCAGCCATCGAGGTCTCGACCGGGAGGTTCAGGTGCGCAAGGATGCGGCCGTGGCCGAAGACCGACCTCACCGGGCCCGGCACCGGAACGAGGCACCGCGCACCAATGTCTCCGTCCCCGACGAGGAGTTGATGCGAGCCCTCTACCGGGAGCATGCCGGACCCCTGCTCGCCTATGTGCTCCGTCTCGTCGCGGGTGATCGCCAGCGCGCCGAGGACGTGGTGCAGGAGACGCTCATCCGTGCCTGGAAGAACGCCGGTCAGCTCAACCGGGCGACCGGCTCTGTCCGACCCTGGCTGGTGACGGTCGCCCGGCGCATCGTCATCGACGGTCACCGCAGCCGGCAGGCCCGGCCGCAGGAGGTCGACCCGTCGCCGCTGGAGGTCATGCCCGCGGAGGACGAGATCGACAAGGCGCTGTGGCTGATGACGCTCTCCGACGCGCTCGATGATTTGACGCCCGCTCACCGGGAAGTCCTGGTGGAGACGTATTTCAAGGGGCGTACGGTCAACGAGGCGGCCGAGACGCTCGGCATACCCAGCGGGACGGTGCGTTCACGGGTGTTCTACGCGCTGCGTTCCATGAAGCTCGCGCTGGAGGAGAGGGGGGTCTCGGCATGACCACGCACGAGCGGTACGGACACGGACCGGGCGACGAGAATTCTGTGCACGAGGCCGTCGGCGCGTATGTCCTCGGCATTCTGGACGACGCCGAGGCGACCGCTTTCGAGGAGCACCTGGCCGGCTGCCGCATCTGCGCCGTCAACCTGGAGGAGTTCTCCGGGATGGAGCCGATGCTGGCCATGCTGGCGGACGCTCCGGGACCCTTCGCGGCGGCGCCCGGCGCGCAGGCCCCGCCCGGCCCGCTCGCCTCCGTGACGCCGCTGGCGCCGGTGGCTCCCGTCGTACCGCTGGCGCAGCTCCCCACACCGTCCGTCTCCGTACAGCCGAGTCCGCAGCTCCTCGGCCGGCTGGTCGACGAGGTCGCGGCCAAGCGCGCCCAGCGCAGGCGGCGCGGGCTGTATCTGGTCGCGGCCGCCGCGGCGCTGATCATCGGCGGTCCCGTGGTGGCCGTCACGGCCGCGGGCGACGGCGGAACCAGCAACCAGGCCGGGGACCCGCACCCCACCAGCCCGGCCGAGGACGCGTTCTTCAACCACATGCCGGACAAGGTCTGGGCGACGGACGCCACCACCAAGGTCACCGCCACCATCGGCATGGAGCCCAAGGGCTGGGGTACGCACACGGTCCTGGAGCTGAAGAATGTCAAGGGCCCCCTCAAGTGCAGCCTGGTCGCGGTCTCCAAGACCGGCGAGGAGGAGACCGTCACCTCCTGGTCGGTGCCCAAGTGGGGGTACGGCATCGCCGACAGTCCGAACAAGATCTCCAAGAGCCCGCTGTACGTCCACGGCGGCACGGCCATGGACAGCAATGACATCGATCACTTCGAGGTCCGTACCTTCGGCGGCGAGCGACTGGTGGAGGTCGACGCCTGACATTCCGGCTCCCCTTCGCGTACGGTTGACGGCTGCCCGACGCACGTCATGAAGGGGGCCCCGGTGGCCGCGCAGGATGCCGCTGTTCAATCCGCTGGACCGGCCGTCGATCCCGTACGCGACACGGGGCAGGACTCCGTACGCGCGCGCGAGATCGACGGTGAGCAGCGCCATCTCGACCAGGTGTACCGCCGCCTGGAGGAGAAGATCCACGAGGCGGAGTTCCTGATGGACGACGCCGCCAAACGGGGACAGGTCGGTACGCCGGGGGCGCTCGCCGAGCGGGACGCCCAGGTCTTCCGGGCCGGGATCCACCTCAACCGGCTCAACAACGAGTTCGAGGACTTCCTCTTCGGGCGGATCGACCTGCTGCCCGGCAAGGACGGGCAGAAGGGTCCTGACGGCGCGTACACCTCGGTCGAGCCCGCCGACGACGCCATCAGGTCGGACCGTACGGCCGATATCGCCGAGACCCTGCACATCGGCCGGATCGGGGTCCTGGACTCCGACTACGCGCCGCTGGTGATCGACTGGCGCGCACCGGCCGCCGCTCCCTTCTACCGCTCGACCCCGGTCGATCCGGGCCGGGTGGTACGGCGCCGGGTCATCCGCTCCAAGGGCCGCAGGGTCCTCGGGGTCGAGGACGATCTGATGCGCCCGGAGCTGACCGCGTCGCTGGACGGCGCGGCGCTGCCGGTGATCGGGGACGGTGCGCTGATGGCCGCGCTCGGGCAGGCGCGCAGCCACACCATGCGCGACATCGTGTCGTCGATCCAGGCGGAGCAGGACCTTGTGATCCGGGCCCCGGCCGCCTCGGTGACCGAGGTGTCGGGCGGGCCGGGGACCGGCAAGACCGCGGTGGCGCTGCACCGGGCCGCGTATCTGCTGTACCAGGACCGGCGGCGGTACGCGGGCGGCATCCTGGTCGTCTCGCCGACGCCACTGCTCGTCGCGTACACGGAGGGCGTGCTGCCCTCGCTGGGCGAGGAGGGGCAGGTGGCGATCCGCGCCGTCGGGTCGCTGGTGGACGGCGCGGAGGCCACGGCGTACGACGAACCGGCCGTGGCCCGGGTCAAGGGCTCGGCGCGGATGCTGAAGGTGCTGCGCAAGGCGGCCAGGGGAGCGCTGGAGGGTGCCACGGCGGCTCCGGCGGTGCCTTCGGCCGCGACCCGGGCCGGGCAGCCCGCCTTCGGTGAAGCAGGTGAAGCAAGCGAGGCAGGTGAGGTGGGCGAGGCAGGTCAGGCCGGTGGCGCCGGCGGATACGGCGAGTCCGGTGACGACGTCCGTGCCGCTGCCCCGGCCCCCGCGCCCACCCGGCTGCGCGTCGTCGCCTTCGGGCGGCGGCTGGAGCTCGAAGCCGACGAGCTGCGCCGTATCCGCGAGTCCGTGCTCGGCGGGACCGCCCCGGTCAATCTGCTGCGCCCGCGCGCCCGCAGGCTGCTGCTCGACGCCCTCTGGACGAAGTCCGGCTCCGCGGGCCGCCACACCGACCCCGAGCTCGCCGCCGAACTGCGCGGATCCTTCGACGAGGACGTCACCTCGGAGGACAGTTTCATCGAGTTCCTGAACGGCTGGTGGCCCGAGCTGACCCCGCGCGCGGTGCTCACCGCGATGGCCGACGAGCGCCGGCTCGGCCGCTGGGCCCGCCGGATCCTCAACCCGGGCGAGGTCCGCCGGCTGGCGCGCTCGCTGAAGCGGCTGGGCGAGGACGGCAGGGGGCCGCTGTCGGTGCACGACGTGGCGCTGCTGGACGAGCTGGAGACGCTGCTCGGCTCGCCGCCGCGCCCCAGGAAGCGCCGCGAACTCGACCCGCTGGACCAGCTCACCGGTCTGGAGGAGCTGATGCCGCAGCGCGAGGAGTCGCAGCGGGAGCGGGCCGAGCGGCTGGCGGCGGAACGTACCGAGTACGCGCATGTCATCGTCGACGAGGCGCAGGACCTGACCCCCATGCAGTGGCGGATGGTCGGCCGCCGCGGCCGGCACGCCACCTGGACGGTCGTCGGCGACCCGGCCCAGTCGTCCTGGCCGGACGCGGACGAGGCGGCCGAGGCCCGTGACGAGGCGCTCGGCACCCGTCCGCGCCGCCGCTTCACCCTGACCGTGAACTACCGCAACCCGGCCGAGATCGCGGCGCTCGCGGCCAAGGTCCTGGCCCTGGCCATGCCCGGCATGCGCTCCCCGAGGGCGGTGCGCTCCACCGGCGTACGCCCCTGCTTCACGGTCGTACGCGACGGCGACCTCGCGGCCGCCGTACGGGCGGAGGCACGGCGGCTGCTGGACACCGTCGACGGCACGGTCGGCGTGGTCGTCGCCATGAACCGGCGCGAGCAGGCGGCCCGCTGGCTGGCCGGGCTCGGCGGGCGGGCGGTGGCGCTGGGCAGCCTGGAGGCCAAGGGCCTGGAGTACGACGCGACGGTCGTGGTCTCGCCCGCCGAGATCGCGGACGAGTCGCCCGCCGGACTGCGGGTGCTGTACGTGGCACTCACCCGGGCGACGCAGCGGCTCACGGTGGTCTCGATGTCCCGCGACGAGCCGGACGCGGCGGGAGTGCCTGACCTGCTGCGGGACTGACGCGCGTCGGGCCCCGGCCGGCTCCGGTACTGATTCACAGTCAACTCGCGATGAGGGAATCACTTACCGGGGTGGTTTGTTAGCCTGGGTACGGCACCGGTTCGATCCAAGCCCCCGGGCCCAACCTTCGTCGCTTCGAGCGACCACTTGCCGCGAGGCGAGCATGGCGGGCCGGTGCCACCTTTCTGTCAGCGGGCCTTCACCAGCCATTGGTGGGGGCCTGCTTTCCTTGGACAGGCCGCTGTTAGGGTCTCCCGCATCCCGGAAAACACATTCCGGAGGTGTCGGTCTTTACCTGCTACCCACTGGTAGGTGCGACCATCGGTAGGCGCCGCCGGGACATGGGTCGGGCGGGGTGGCACAGCGGCTAGGGAAAGCAGAGGAACTCGGTCATGGCAACGGCGCCCAGCGTCTCGTACTCGATGACGGTCAGGCTGGAGGTGCCCGCGAGCGGTACCGCGGTCTCCCAGCTCACCACAGCCGTGGAGTCCTCCGGTGGCTCCGTGACCGGCCTCGACGTGACCGCCTCGGGCCATGAGAAGCTGCGGATCGACGTCACGATCGCCGCCACCTCCACGGCGCACGCGGACCAGATCGTCGGACAGCTCCGCGGGATCGAGGGCGTCGTCCTCGGCAAGGTCTCCGACCGTACGTTCCTGATGCACCTCGGCGGCAAGATCGAGATGCAGTCGAAGCACCCCATCCGCAACCGAGATGATCTCTCGATGGTCTACACCCCGGGTGTGGCGAGGGTCTGCATGGCGATCGCGGAGAACCCCGAGGACGCCCGCAGGCTGACCATCAAGCGCAACTCGGTGGCCGTCGTGACCGACGGCTCGGCCGTGCTCGGCCTCGGCAACATCGGCCCCAAGGCCGCGCTGCCGGTCATGGAGGGCAAGGCGGCCCTCTTCAAACGCTTCGCGGGCATCGACGCCTGGCCCCTCTGCCTGGACACCCAGGACACGGACGCGATCGTCGAGATCGTCAAGGCGATCGCCCCCGGCTTCGCGGGCATCAATCTGGAGGACATCTCCGCGCCCCGCTGCTTCGAGATCGAGGCACGGCTGCGCGAGGCCCTGGACATCCCGGTCTTCCACGACGACCAGCACGGCACCGCGATCGTGGTGCTCGCGGCCCTCACCAACGCGCTGCGGGTGGTGGGCAAGTCCATCGAGGACGTACGGGTGGTGATGTCCGGCGCGGGCGCCGCCGGTACGGCCATCCTCAAGCTGCTGATCGCGGCGGGCGTCAAGCACGCGGTGGTCGCGGACATCCACGGGGTGGTGCACGCGGGCCGCGAGGACCTCGTCGGCACGGGCGCCGGCCAGTCCGGCGGCACCGCGCTGCGCTGGATCGCCGACAACACCAACCCCGAGGGCGTCACCGGCACCCTCAAGGAGGCCGTGGCCGGCGCGGACGTCTTCATCGGGGTCTCGGCCCCGAACGTGCTGGACGGCGACGATGTCGCGGCCATGGCCGACGGCGCGATCGTCTTCGCGCTGGCCAACCCGGACCCCGAGGTCGACCCGGCGATCGCGCGCGAGACGGCGGCCGTGGTGGCCACCGGCCGCTCGGACTTCCCCAACCAGATCAACAACGTGCTGGTCTTCCCCGGTGTCTTCCGCGGCCTGCTGGACGCCCAGTCGCGCACGGTCAACACGGAGATGATGCTGGCCGCGGCGACCGCGCTGGCCGATGTGGTGACCGAGGACGAGCTGAACCCCAACTACATCGTGCCGTCGGTCTTCAACGACAAGGTCGCCGGAGCGGTCGCGGGAGCGGTGCGCGACGCGGCCAGGGCCGCCGCGGGCGCGGTGCCGGCCCCCACGGCTGTCTGACCCGACAACCGCCCGGCAAGCCTCTGCGAAGCCTCCTCCAGTCCGGCAAGCCTCCGACAACCCTCCGGTCGCACCTTCGACGGGTCTCGGGGACACCCGGTCGTCACCCGGCGACACCCTGCCGACCTGCGGTCCTGCCCCAGGTGCCGCACGCTTGTGGCACGCCCCACGTCTGTCCCGTGCCCGGCGCGTCGCGATTCGCCGGGCCCTCGGGGCCCCTCTAGGGTGGCGGACCATGAGCCCCGCCGCTCCAGGGAGGTTTCAGGGCCTTCGGGGGGTTCAGGGCTCCAGGCTCCAAGGAGTCTCCACAGGGTCCACGGAACGTCACGACGACGAGGCAGTGGCGCTTTTCGTGTGACTCCGGAGGGTGCCGGATTGGCTTTCCCGCCGCTGGTGGGGGCAGGATGCGTATTCGGGCGCGAGGGTCTGTCAGCAGACCCGGGTCCGGGGACTGTCCGAGGGCCCTGGCAGCATCGGCTTCGATCTCACGCCTCACAGGCAAGAAGAACACGGGAGTAACAACATGAACCGCAGTGAGCTGGTGGCCGCCCTGGCCGACCGCGCCGAGGTGACCCGCAAGGACGCCGACGCTGTGCTGGCCGCTCTCGCCGAGACCATCGGTGAAGTCGTCGCCAAGGGCGACGAGAAGGTCACCATCCCCGGCTTTCTGACCTTCGAGCGCACCCACCGTGCCGCTCGGACCGCTCGTAACCCGCAGACCGGCGACCCGATCCAGATCCCGGCCGGCTACAGCGTGAAGGTCTCCGCGGGCTCCAAGCTCAAGGAAGCCGCCAAGGGCAAGTAGGACGCCAAGGGCGAGCAGTACGCCCTGGACATCGGCAGACAACGCGCAGGGGCGGCCACCCGGACCGGGTGGCCGCCCCTGTGTGTACGGGGCAGTGAAGGGCCCTCTGGGTACGCTGAGCGGGCCCCTGGGGGTAACGGAGCAGGTCAGACGAGCGCGCCGCCCGGCAGCTCGACCTTCGCGCCCAGCTCGACGAGCTTCTCCATGAAGTTCTCGTAGCCGCGGTTGATCAGGTCGATGCCGTGCACCTTGGAGGTGCCCTGGGCCGCCAGCGCCGCGATCAGATACGAGAAGCCGCCGCGCAGGTCGGGAATGACCAGGTCGGCGCCCTGGAGCCGGGTGGGGCCCGAGACGACCGCCGAGTGCAGGAAGTTGCGCTGGCCGAAGCGGCAGTCCGAGCCGCCCAGGCACTCCCGGTAGAGCTGGATGTGCGCGCCCATCTGGTTGAGCGCGGAGGTGAAGCCGAGCCTCGACTCGTACACCGTCTCGTGCACGATGGAGAGGCCGGACGCCTGCGTCAGGGCCACCACCAGCGGCTGCTGCCAGTCGGTCTGGAAGCCGGGATGCACATCCGTCTCCAGCGCGATCGCGTTGAGCGAGCCGCCCGGGTGCCAGAAGCGGATGCCCTCGTCGTCGATCTCGAAAGCGCCGCCGACCTTGCGATAGGTGTTGAGGAAGGTCATCATCGACCGCTGCTGGGCGCCGCGTACGAAGATGTTGCCCTCGGTGGCCAGCGCGGCGGACGCCCAGGAGGCGGCTTCGAGACGGTCCGGGATCGCCCGGTGCGTATAGCCGTCGAGCCGGTCGACACCGGTGATCCGGATCGTTCGGTCGGTGTCCATCGAGATGATCGCGCCCATCTTCTGGAGCACGCAGATCAGGTCCTCGATCTCCGGTTCCACCGCGGCGTTCGACAGCTCGGTGACACCCTCGGCGAGCACGGCCGTCAGCAGCACCTGCTCGGTCGAGCCGACCGACGGGTACGGCAGCCGGATCTTGGTGCCGCGCAGCCGCTGCGGGGCCTCCAGATACTGCCCGTCCGCGCGTTTCTCGATCGTCGCGCCGAACCGGCGCAGCACGTCGAAGTGGAAGTCGATCGGCCGGCCGCCGATGTCACAGCCGCCGAGACCCGGGATGAAGGCGTGGCCGAGCCGGTGCAGCAGCGGGCCGCAGAAGAGGATCGGAATGCGCGAGGAGCCCGCGTGGGCATCGATGTCGGCGACATTGGCGCTCTCGACATGCGTCGGGTCGAGGACCAGCTCGCCCGGCTCGTCACCGGGGCGCACGGTCACTCCATGGAGCTGGAGCAGCCCCCGTACGACCCGTACGTCACGGATGTCCGGCACATTGCGCAACCGGCTCGGGCCACTGCCGAGGAGCGCGGCCACCATGGCCTTCGGCACCAGGTTCTTCGCGCCTCTGACGCGGATCTCGCCCTCCAGCGGGGTTCCACCGTGGACAAGCATTACATCGTCTGTGCCGGTCATGAATCTCGCGTTCCGGAGTGGGCGGGCAGGTGGCCAAGGAAAAGGGTAAGGGGCCGGGACCCCTGTGCCGTAAGGCCCGGGAAGGCCATGGACCGTAAAAGAACACGGCAGGTCACAGGCTGTTTTCGGGTCGTCGCGGAGGGTTACGTGACATGGTTTTCGGGGGTGTGCGCTCCCCCTGCCGCGGTGCGCCCTGAGCTGCGCGCACGCGCACTGCGCAGCGCACGCCCCGCGGAACGCGAAGATGCGGGATCATGTTGCGCATGACCGAGGTGTCCTCGCTCACAGGGCGGCTGCTCGTCGCGACACCCGCCCTCGCCGACCCGAATTTCGACCGCGCGGTGGTCCTGCTGCTCGATCACGACGACGAGGGCTCCCTCGGCGTGGTCCTCAACAGACCGACGCCGGTGGATGTCGGGGACATCCTGGAGTCCTGGGGGGATCTGGCGGGGGAGCCCGGGGTGGTATTCCAGGGCGGCCCCGTCTCGCTCGACTCGGCGCTCGGACTCGCCGTGATACCGGGCGACGAGGGGCCGCTGGGCTGGCGCAGGGTGTACGGGGCGATCGGCCTGGTCGATCTGGAGACGCCGCCCGAACTGCTGGCGCGGGCGCTCGGCTCGCTGCGGATCTTCGCCGGCTACGCGGGCTGGGGGCCGGGCCAGTTGGAGGCCGAACTGCGCGAAGGGGCCTGGTACGTCGTCGAGTCGGAGCCGGGCGATGTGTCGTCGCCGCGGCCCGAGCGGCTCTGGCGCGCGGTGCTGCGACGGCAGCGCAGCGAGCTGGCCATGGTCGCGACATACCCGGACGATCCCTCGCTCAACTGACCTTCCGGCTCGCGACGCAGGGCTTCCGCGGTCCGTTTCGCGAGGTGTGTCCGGCGTGTCGGCGCGATGTGTGAGCGACCGGATGCGGAGTGCACGGACCCGGAGCCTCCGGAAGGGGCCCGGCGTGGGTACCCTTGGCTCCCATGAGCACTCTTGAGCCCGAGCGCGGGGCAGGTACGGGCACCCTCGTGGAGCCGACACCACAGGTGTCGCACGGCGACGGCGACCACGAGCGCTTCGCCCACTACGTCCAGAAGGACAAGATCATGGCGAGTGCCCTCGACGGCACTCCCGTGGTGGCACTGTGCGGAAAGGTCTGGGTACCGGGGCGCGACCCCAAGAAGTACCCGGTCTGTCCGATGTGCAAGGAGATCTACGAGTCCATGGGCCCCGGCGGGGACAAGGACAAGGGCAAGGGCGGTAAGGACAAGGGCAGCAGGAAGTAGCGGCTGGTCCTTCTCCGTCGGCACGGCCCCCGGGACGCACGCATGTGCGTCCCGGGGGCCGTGCGCGTTTCGGGCGGCCGCCGCCCTGTTTCGCTGTCGTGTCCGCTGCAACGAAATGGTTGAGACCACTTGTCGGCGTGTTCCAGCGGTGTTTAGTCTCCTGCGAGTTGTGCAGCACGAAACGTACGTTGCGGATGCTGCAACGCCGACCCGTAGGGATGCCGGATGAAGCTTTCTGCCCGTATAGCCGCCCGTACCGTGGCCCCGATCGCGGCACTCGCGCTCGTCGGCCTCACCGCCACCGCCTGCGCCCCGGGAACGTCCGGCACCGGCGCGACGAAGGACGAGAAGAGCGGCACCCTGCGCGTCTGGCTCTTCCAGGAGGTCAGCAACAAGCCCAAGGAGCAGGTGGTCGACGCGGCCGTCGCCGCCTTCACCAAGGAGCACAAGGACGCCAAGGTCGAGATCGAGTACATCCCGGTCGAGACCCGTGCCCAGCGCGTCAAGGCCGCCTTCAACGACCCGAAGAGCGCCCCGGATCTGATCGAGTACGGCAACACCGACACGGCCGGCTATGTGAAGGACGGCGGACTGGCCGACATCACCACGGAGTTCAACGCCTGGGACGAGGCCAAGGACACCGACCCGACGGCCCGGCAGTCCGTCACCGTGGACGGCAAGGTCTATGGCGCGCCGCTGTTCGTGGGCGTGCGCGCGCTGTACTACCGCACCGATGTGTTCAAGGAGTTGGGGATCGCGGTTCCCAAGTCCCAGGCGGAACT
Source organism: Streptomyces sp. GMY02 (assembly GCF_019056675.1). Lineage (NCBI taxonomy): Bacteria > Bacillati > Actinomycetota > Actinomycetes > Kitasatosporales > Streptomycetaceae > Streptomyces > Streptomyces sp. GMY02. The sequence continues at coordinate 5,379,833 of NZ_CP077658.1, forward strand.
GATCTCCACGGCCAAGAAGATCCACAAGGCCAAGCCGGAGCTGTACGGGCTCGCGGTCGGCGGCGCGTACACCTATGGCGCGATGCCGTTCCTCTGGGCGAACGGCGGCGAACTCGCCGAGCAGAGCGGCGGTACGTACAAGGCCGCCGTCAACAGCCCGGCCGCCCGCAAGGGCATCGAGGCGTACACCTCCCTGTTCGGCGACGACAACTGTCCGGCGGCCAAGTGCGCCTCGATGGGCGGCAACGCGACGGTGACCGCCTTCGCCTCGGGCAAGGCAGCGATGGCGATCGGAGGTGACTTCAGTCACTCCGCCGTCGAGGAGGGCTCGGTGAAGGGCACGTACGCGGTCGTACCGCTGCCCGGTGTCACGGCGGGCTCGATCGCTCCGGCGTTCGCGGGCGGCAACAACATCGGGGTCCTCAAGAGCACCGCGCACCGCACGCTCGCGGTGGACCTGATGAAGTCGTTCACGGGCAAGGAGACCCAGGCGAAGCTGTTCGACGCGATGGGGTTCCTGCCGACGTACAAGGACGTGCTGGCGGACGCGGCGAAGAAGGAGCCGTTCGTCGAGCCGTTCGTGGAGACCCTGGCCGCGGGCGCCAAGTTCGTTCCCGCGTCGCCGGGCTGGGCGCAGATCGACGCCTCGCTCGTCCTGCCGACGATGTTCCAGGAGATCGTCAGCGGCCGTAAGGACGTCGCCACGGCGTCGGACGAGGCGGCGCGGAAGATGGACGCGGCGTTCACGGCCGCGGGCTGAGCGCGATGACGAACCGTACGCAGGGCCTCGCCGCGGACACGGCCGGGGCCGGCGGCGGGGCCGGGTCCGGGGGCGGCGGCAGGGGCGAGAACACGCCACTTCCCGCCGCCGGTTCCGCCCCCGCGGGCGCCCGCCGGCGGGGGCCCCGGCGGGCCGGGGAGGGCGGCTGGACGCCCTGGCTGTATCTCGCGCCCGCGCTTGCCGTCCTCGGCGGGCTGCTCGTCTACCCGATCTACCAGCTCGGTCTGATCTCCTTTCTGGAGTACACCCAGGCGCAGGTCAGCGGGGGTGAGCCCACCACCTTCCAGGGCTTCGGCAACTACACCGCGCTCTTCGGCGACCCCCAGTTCTGGCAGGTGCTGCTCGCGACGGTGGTGTTCGCCGCCGCGTGCGTCGTCACCACCCTCGCGGTCGGCTGCGCGCTGGCCGTCCTGCTGACGCGTGTCCGGGCCGTGCCCCGGCTCGCGCTGATGCTGGCCGCCCTCGGCGCCTGGGCCACCCCGGCGATCACCGGATCCACGGTCTGGGTGTTCCTCTTCGACCCCGACTACGGTCCGGTCAACCGGCTGCTGGGGCTCGGTGACTTCTCCTGGACGTACGGGCGTTACAGCGCCTTCACCCTGGTGCTGCTCGAAGTGGTGTGGTGCTCCTTCCCGTTCGTGATGGTGACGGTGTACGCGGGCATCAGGGCGGTGCCCGGCGAGGTACTGGAGGCGGCCGCCCTGGACGGCGCGTCGCAGTGGCGGATCTGGCGGTCCGTCACCGCGCCGATACTGCGGCCGATCCTGGTGGTCGTCACCATTCAGTCGATCATCTGGGACTTCAAGGTCTTCACCCAGATCTATGTGATGACCAACGGCGGCGGAATCGCCGGCCAGAATCTCGTGCTCAATGTGTACGCCTATCAGAAGGCCTTCGCCTCCTCGCAGTACAGCCTCGGCTCGGCGATCGGCGTGGTCATGCTGGTGATTCTGCTGGCGGTCACTCTCGTCTATCTGCGACTGGTCCGACGCCGGGGAGAAGACCTGTGAACCTGCTCGGTATACGCCGTCCCTGGCGGCTGGTGGCCGAGGCATCCGCCCTCGTCATCGCGGTGATCGTGGCCTTTCCGCTGTACTGGATGGTCCTCTCCGCGCTCAAACCCGCGGGCGAGATCCAGTCCACCGAGGCCCGTCCCTGGACCCTCTCCCCCTCCCTCGACTCCTTCCGCCGGGTCTTCGAACAGCAGGAATTCGGGCGGTACTTCCTCAACAGCCTGATGGTCGCGGGCACGGTCGTGATCGCCTCCGCGCTGATCGCGTTTCTGGCGGCCACGGCGGTCACCCGCTTCCGGTTCCGATTCCGTACGACCCTGCTGATCATGTTCCTGATCGCGCAGATGGTGCCGGTGGAGGCGCTGACCATCCCGCTGTTCTTCCTGATGAGGGATGCCGGGCTGCTCAATACGCTCGGCTCGCTCGTGCTTCCGCATCTCGCCTTCTCGCTGCCGTTCGCGGTCTGGATGCTGCGGGGATTCGTACGGGCGGTCCCCGAGGCGCTGGAGGAGGCCGCGTACATCGACGGCGCGAGCCGCACCCGGTTCCTGTGGCAGATCCTTTTCCCGCTGGTCCTGCCCGGGCTTGTCGCGACGAGTGTTTTTTCCTTCATCTCGACCTGGAACGACTTCCTTTTCGCCAAGTCCTTCATCATCAGCGACACCTCCCAGTCGACGCTTCCCATGGCCCTGCTGGTCTTCTTCAAACCGGACGAGAACGACTGGGGCGGCATCATGGCCGCGTCCACCGTCATGACCATTCCGGTGCTGGTTTTCTTCGTACTCGTACAGCGGCGCCTGGTCTCCGGACTCGGCGGCGCGGTCAAGGACTGAGGAATGAGGACATACGAGATGAGGGCGCACGAGATGGATCCGACCCCGCACCTGATCCCACGCCCCGTACGCACCGGTCCCGTACCGTCAGGAGCCGGGTCCTGCCGGCTCGACGGCGAAACGGTCGTCGAGGCGGGCCCCGGCACGGAGGGCGTGGCCCGCTGGCTCCGTACGGCCGTCGGCGCCGCCACCGGACTGCCGCTCGCCGACAGCGCGTCCGGCACCTCCGGCTCCGGCAGCCGGATCGTCCTCGCCATCGACCCCGGTACCGTCCCGGAGGCGGGCCCCGAGGCCTACCGGATCGCCGTCGACGCGCGGACCGTCCGTATCGACGGCGGCGGCCCGGCCGGGGTCTTCTGGGGCGCGCAGACGCTCCGTCAGCTCCTCGGCCCCGACGCGTACCGCGCCGCGCCCGTCGCCCCCGGGCGCGAGTGGACCGTGCCCCTCGGCGTCATCGAGGACGCGCCGCGCTTCACCTGGCGGGGCCTGATGCTCGACGTGTCACGGCACTTCATGCCCAAGGACGGCGTCCTGCGCTATCTCGATCTGCTCGCCGCCCACAAGCTGAATGTCTTCCACTTCCATCTCACCGACGACCAGGGCTGGCGCGTCGAGATCAAGCGCCATCCCCGGCTCACCGAGGCCGGCGCCTGGCGCTCACGCACCAAATGGGGGCACCGCGCCTCGGAGTTGTGGGACGAGAAGCCGCACGGCGGCTACTACACCCAGGACGACATCCGCGAGATCGTCGCCTACGCCGCCGAGCGGCATATCGGCGTGGTGCCCGAGATCGATATCCCGGGCCATTCGCAGGCGGCCATCGCCGCGTATCCGGAACTCGGCAACACCGACGTCATCGACACGACCTCCCTCTCCGTCTGGGACACCTGGGGCATTACCGCAAACGTACTCGCCCCCACTGACAACACCCTCCGCTTCTACGAGGGGGTCTTCGAGGAACTCCTCGGCCTCTTCCCCGCGGCCACCTCGCCGTTCATCCATATCGGCGGCGACGAGTGCCTCAAGGACCAGTGGAGGCAGTCGCCGGCCGCGCAGGCCCGGATGCGGGATCTGGGCCTGACGGACGAGGACCAGCTCCAGTCCTGGTTCATCCGCCACTTCGACCGCTGGCTCACCGCCCGGGGCCGCCGTCTGATCGGCTGGGACGAGATCCTCGAAGGCGGGACGATGGAATCGGGCCTGACGGCCGGGGCCGCGGTGTCGTCGTGGCGGGGGTACGCGGGCGGGATCGCCGCCGCTCGGGCCGGTCACGACGTCGTCATGTGTCCTGAACAGCATGTGTATCTGGACCACCGTCAGGCGGCGGGCGAGGACGAGCCGATGCCCATCGGCTATGTCCGCACCCTGGAGGACGTCTACCGGTTCGAGCCCGTACCGGCCCAGCTCACCGAGGAGGAGGCCGCCCATGTCCTCGGCACCCAGGCCAATGTCTGGACCGAGGTGATGCAGGACGCCGCCCGCGTCGACTACCAGGTCTTCCCCCGGCTCGCCGCCTTCGCCGAGGTCGCCTGGTCGTCCCTGCCCGCCCCCGCCGAGCGGGATTTCGCCGATTTCGAACGGCGGATGGCCGAGCACTACCTGCGCCTCGACGCACTCGGTGTCGCCTACCGCCCGCCCGGCGGCCCCCTTCCGTGGCAGCGCCGCCCGGGCGTGCCCGGACGCCCGATCGAGGGGTCGCCGCCAAACGTGTGAGCGTACGCGCGGGTCCACGGGGGCCCGGTGCCCCGGAACCGCGCCCCCGGCCCCGTCCCCGGCAACGGTGTCATCCGTGGGGATAAGTCGTACAAGGAACGCCGAAGAGTGGCATTCCGTATGTGCTGGCGAAGAGGTGTGAAACGGGACCTTCCCCCTGGTGGGGGACGGATCCGCCCTTCGTGGACCCTCGCGTCGGCGGGCCCGGAAGATGTGCCAGAGTTGCCACGTCCGGCCTGTGAGCACGTACGGTACGGCAACACAGGCGGGACACCGGGACACCGGAAAGGGGCAGCCGGGTTGACCACGCACGCACCGCAGACCGCGCAGTCCGTGACGCTGCCGGCCACGCTCGACGAGGCCGTGGCGGCGCTCACGGAGATGCCCGCCGCCGTGCCCGTCGCGGGCGGCACCGATCTGATGGCGGCCGTCAACAAGGGCCAGCTCCGGCCCGCGGGACTCGTCGGCCTGGGCCGGATCAGCGAGCTGCGCGGCTGGCACTACCAGGACGGGCACGCCCTGCTCGGCGCGGGTCTCACCCACGCGCGCATGGGCAGGCCCGACTTCGCGGCACTCATCCCCGCGCTCGCCGCGTCCGCGCGCGCGGCGGGACCGCCGCAGATCCGCAACGCGGGCACGCTCGGCGGCAACATCGCCACCGCGGCCCCGACCGGGGACTCGCTGCCGGTGCTGGCCGCCCTGGAGGCCGACCTCGTGGTCGCGGGCCCCGGCGGCGCGCGCCGTGAGATCCCCATCTCCCATCTGCTCGCGGGCCGGGAGATGCTGGAGCCCGCCGAGCTGATCGGTTTCGTACGGGTGCCCCTGCTGCACGCGCCCCAGGTCTTCCTCAAGGCGACCGGACGCACCGGCCCGGGCCGGGCCACCGCGTCCGTCACCGTCGTACTCGACCCGGCGCGGCGCGGCGTGCGCTGCGCGGTCGGCGCGATCGCGCCGATGCCGCTGCGGCCCCTGGAGGCCGAGCGCTGGATCGGCTCGCTGATCGACTGGGACGGCGCGCGGGGGCTCGCGCAGGAGGCGCTCGCCGCCTTCGGCGAGTACGTCGCCGCCGCGTGCATCCCGGACCCGGCGCCGCCGGCCGACGGGGGAGAGGCCCCGCCGGTGTCGCCCGCCGTACAGCATCTGCGGCGTACGGTCGCCGCGCTGGCCCGACGAGCACTGGGGAGGGCGCTGTCGTGACCACCAACGAGAACTCCGGGCACTCCGGTTCCGGTTCGGCTTCGGGCACCGGTACGGGGGTTCCGCGGGTGCAGGGCGGCTGGCAGCCGGTGCCGCAGGGGGGCGAGTACGACGGCGAGTCCACGGCGTTCGTGCAGCTTCCGCCCGAGGACGGGCAGGACGCGCCGCTGGCCGCGCCCGGGCACGGTTACGTACCGCCGCACATCGCGCCCCTGCCGCCCGTGGAGGGCGCGGAGGGCGCCATGCGGTGGCCGGACCCGGGGACGGACGGCTCGGGGCAGTACCCGGGCGCGTACGGCCAGGGAGGGTACGGCGAGGGATCGGCCGGATCGACCGGGCTGACCGGGCAGTGGAGCTTCGGCGAGAGCGGAGCCGGTGCCGGCGAGACCGGTGGCGGCGAGGCTCCCGGTCCCTCGGAGCTGACCGGGCAGTGGACGATTCCGGTCGCCAAGGGTGATCTAGCGGACGAATCGGGCGAGTTCAGTACATCGATGCTCGCCTCCCAGTGGGGTGGCGCCAGCCCTCCGGCGACCCTGCCGGGCGGCGCGGCGGCCCCCTGGGCCGAGCAGGCCGACGCCACTCGGAACGGCGGCCACGGACTCCACGACCCCGCCGACGCGCCCGGCGCGCCGCTCCCGGACACGGAGCCCGAGCCCGCCGCCGTACCCGAGCAGCCCGTACCGGAAGCCGCCGAGCCGCCCGTACACGACCACGGCACTCCCGTGCCCGGACCGGAGGCCGGGACCGCTCCGGAGCCCGAGCCGCTCACCAGCAGCAGCGACAGCGCCGAACACCCCTCCGGCGCCTATGTCCTGCGCGTCAACGGCGCCGACCGCCCCGTCACCGACGCCTGGATCGGCGAGTCGCTGCTGTACGTGCTGCGCGAGCGCCTCGGCCTCGCGGGCGCCAAGGACGGCTGCTCCCAGGGCGAGTGCGGCGCGTGCAACGTCCAGGTCGACGGACGGCTCGTCGCCTCCTGCCTCGTACCCGCCGCCACCGCGGCCGGTTCCGAGGTCCGAACGGTCGAGGGCCTCGCAGTCGACGGCGAACCCTCCGACGTCCAGCGGGCCCTGGCCAAGTGCGGCGCGGTGCAGTGCGGTTTCTGCATCCCCGGCATGGCCATGACCGTCCACGACCTCCTGGAGGGCAACCACGCCCCCAGCGAGCTGGAGACCCGTCAGGCGCTCTGCGGCAACCTCTGCCGCTGCTCCGGCTACCGCGGCGTGCTCGACGCGGTGAACGAAGTCGTCGCCGAACGTACCGCGAGCGCGGAGGCCGCCGCCGTGGCCTCCGAGGAAGCCCGCATCCCGCACCAGGCACCCCCAGGGGCCGGCAGCGCCCAGCCCCCGCACTCGCCCGACGGAGGCATGGCGTGAGCAACGACGCGGCCACCGGGACCCCGGCGCTCGACGCTCCTCAGCAGGAGCCCCCCGCGCACGGCCTCGGAGCATCCCTCGCCCCGGCCGACGCGCGCGCGAAGACCGAGGGCACCTTCCCGTACGCCGCCGACCTGTGGGCCGAGGGCCTGCTGTGGGCGGCGATCCTGCGCTCCCCGCACCCGCACGCGCGCATCGTCTCGGTCGACACCGCCGCCGCGGCCGAGATGCCGGGCGTACGGGCCGTCATCACGCACGAGGACGTCCCCGGCGACTCCGCGTACGGGCGCAGGGTCGTCGACCGGCCCGTGTTCGCCTCGGACGTCGTACGCCACCACGGCGAGGCGATCGCCGCGGTCGCCGCCGACCACCCCGACACGGCCCGGCTCGCCGCGGCCGCCATCGCCGTCGAGTACGAGGTGCTCGAACCGGTCACGGACCCCGAGAAGGCCTTCGCCGCCGAGCCGCTGCACCCCGACGGCAATCTGATCCGCCACATCCCGCTCAGCTACGGCGACCCGGAGATCACCGGCGAGGTGGTCGTCGAGGGGCTCTACCGCATCGGCCGCCAGGACCCGGCGCCCATCGGCGCCGAGGCGGGCCTCGCCGTACCGAGACCCGACGGCGGCGTCGAGATCTACACCGCCTCCACCGACCCGCACACCGACCGCGATCTGGCCGCCGCCTGCTTCGGCCTGGACCCGGAGCGCGTGAAGGTCGTCGTCACCGGAGTGCCCGGCGCCACCGGCGACCGCGAGGACCCCGGCTTCCAGATCCCGCTCGGCCTGCTCGCGCTGCGCACCGGCTGCCCGGTCAAACTGGCCGCGACCCGCGAGGAGTCCTTCCTCGGCCACGCCCACCGCCACCCCACTCTGCTGCGCTACCGCCACCACGCGGACACCGAGGGCCGGCTGGTCAAGGTCGAGGCGCAGATCCTGCTCGACGCGGGCGCGTACGCGGACGCCTCGTCCGAGTCCCTCGCGGCGGCCGTCGCCTTCGCGTGCGGCCCGTACGTCGTCCCGCACGCCTTCATCGAGGGCTGGGCCGTACGCACCAACAACCCGCCGTCCGGCCATGTCCGCGGCGAGGGCGCCATGCAGGTCTGCGCCGCGTACGAGGGCCAGATGGACAAGCTGGCCGCCAAACTCGGCCTGGAACCGGCCGAGGTGCGCGTCCGCAACATCCTCGCCACCGGCGACATCCTGCCCACCGGACAGACCGTGACCTGCCCGGCCCCGGTCGCCGAACTGCTCGGCGCCGTACGGGACTTCCCGCTGCCCGCGCTCCCCAAGGACACCCCGGAGGCGGCCTGGCTGCTGCCCGGAGGACCGGAGGGCGCGGGCGAACCGGGAGCGGTACGGCGCGGGGTGGGCTACGCCCTGGGCATGGTCCATATGCTCGGCGCCGAGGGAGCGGACGAGGTCTCCACGGCCACCGTCAAGGTCCAGGACGGTGTGGCCACGGTGATCTGCGCGGCCGTCGAGACCGGCCAGGGATTCACCACCCTGGCCCGCCAGATCGTGCAGGAGACGCTCGGTATCGAAGAGGTCCATGTCGCCTCGGTCGACACCGACCAGCCCCCGGCGGGCCCCGCCGCGCACGGCCGGCACACCTGGGTCTCGGGCGGCGCGGTCGAGCGGGCCGCGAAGATGGTCCGTACGCAGCTTCTCCAGCCGCTGGCCCACAAGTTCGGGATGTCCACCGAACTGCTCCAGATCACCGACGGCAAGATCACCTCGTACGACGGTGTGCTGTCCACCACCGTGACCGAGGCGATGGACGGCAAGGAGCTGTGGGCGACGGCGCAGTGCCGCCCCCACCCCACCGAGCCGCTGGACGCGTCGGGCCAGGGCGACGCCTTCGTGGGTCTCGCCTTCTGCGCGATCCGCGCGGTCGTGGACGTCGACATCGAGCTGGGCTCGATCCGGGTGGTCGAGATGGCGGTGGCGCAGGACGTCGGCCGGATCCTCAACCCGGCGCAGCTCGCGACCCGTATCGAGGCGGGCGTCACCCAGGGCATCGGCACGGCCCTGACCGAGAACCTCCGTACCAACAAGGGCCTGGTCCGCCGCCCCGACCTCACCGGCTACGCCCTTCCGACCTCCCTGGACGCACCGGACATTCGCATCGTGAAACTTGTGGAAGAACGCGATGTGGTCGCCCCCTTCGGCGCCAAGCCCGCCAGCGCCGCACCGGTCGTGACCTCCCCGGCGGCGGTCGCCTCGGCGGTGCGCGCGGCGACGGGCCGCCCCATCAGCCGCCTTCCGATCCGGCCGCAGGCGGCGGTGGCGGTCCCCAACGCGTAACGGCGGTCCTCAACTCGCGGTGAGGTAATACGCGTTGCACCTGCAAGCCCGGGATGCGTACTGTCGTGGGCTCTCGCTACAGTGATCTCCGTACCTGTGGTGAACGGGGTAACGGGTAGACGGATCAACGGGGGAGACGTCGATGGCGGAGGACGACGGGACGGGGCGGCCGGTGTATCAGGCGCTGCCCACGAACGGTCCGGCGAGCGGAGGCGGCGGCGGAGGCGGGTCCGCGGACCTGAACGTCGACGCCTCGGAGCTGATCAAGTTCAAGAACCGGGTGGACGGGCTGCTGACCAAGCTCGACGAGTCACGCGCGGCGCCGACGCAGATGGAGGGCGGCCAGGTCGCCCGGGGCGACCTCGGTACGGGATTCAGCGAGGCCGACGAACTGTACGTGGTGTACAGGAAGGTTCACACTGAACTCCAGAACCTGTCCCAGGGACTGGCGGGCCAGATCGAGGCCCTGGGCATCGCCGTCGACGGCTCCCGCAGGGGGTACGAGAACATCGACGACGACATCAGGCGGCGTATGCAGCGCATCAGCCAGAGCGCGCAGGAGGAGTACGACCGCCGCCAGGAGGAACGGCGCAGGGAGCAGGAGCGTGCGGCGGGCGGGGCGCCCGCCGAGGAGAGCGGTACGGACGCGGGCAGCGCATTCTGAGGCCGGCCGGGTCGGCACGGGGACTTGGGAAAACGGGGGTACGGGGATATGAGGGGCCGAAGCCATGCTTGACAACGGCGGGGGCGGCGGATGGTACGCGGCGACCACCGACTTCGAGGCGCACACGCATCAGGAACTGCGGAACATGATCGAGGCCGCGAACCCTGACACGCTCAAGAGCCACGCCGAGTTGCTGGCCGAGGCGGCTCAGGCCATAGACACCATCGGCCAGGACCTCAAGACGTACATCACCTCGGTGGACTGGCGGGGTGAGGCGGGCGAGGCGTTCGAGGCATGGGGCGACCAGACCTGGAAGGCCACGCTGCTGCTGGCGGACTACACCGACGTCGGCGCCGTGTGGATGGGTGACGCGGCCCAGACGCTCAGGGAGGTCAAGGCGGCGTTGCCGCCGGTGGACGCCTCGGCGCAGGGGAACCTCGAAGCGGCCAGGGAGTTCCACAACGACCCCGATTCGCAGATGATCGCGTCGCAGGCGCGGGCCAAGCTCAACGAGGACCACGCGGAAGCCGTCCAGCAGATGACCAAGCTGGCGCAGTCGTACTCGCTGTCGTCGTCGGTGATCGGGGCGCAGGACCCGCCGGTGTTTCCGCCGCCGCCGCAGGCGTTCGTGCCCGCCGGAGGGCGCGACGACTTCAATGAGAACGTCGCCTGGTCCAGCGGCTCCTCGGTCGGTGGCGGGGGCAGTTCGGACGGATACCGGGCGGCCTCGCAGACCTCGGCGGACACCCGGAACGTGCCGCCGGTTACGGGGCTTCCCACGCAGGTCCAGACGACGTCGCCCGCTGTGGAACGTCCTGTGGCCATGGAGATCGACAGCGTGGCCACGCTGCCCCCGACCCAGGTTCCACCGACCGGGACACCGAACGTGGTTCCTCCGGTGGCCCGTCCCGACGGCGGGATGCCCCCGGTCGGGCTGATTCCGCCCGCGTTCGGCGGCAACCCCGGCTCGCCACCCGGTGGAGGCCGGGTCGGCGGTGTCCGTCCGCCCTCGCTCTCCGGGCAGTCGCCACTCGCCAGTTCCCCGGGCGCGCGGATGCCGCGGGACACCGGCATCGTCGGCGGCCGTCCCGTACCGCCGCAGGCTTCGGGCCGTCCCTCGGGAGGGATCCCGCGCGGCACGGTCGTGGGCGGCGAGGCGATGCACGGCCGTCCGCCGATGGGCGGTGCGACCGGCGGTGGCGTGACGGGCGGTGGCGCGGGCGCTTCCGGCGGTACGGCCGGCGGGCGCCGTCTGGCGGGCGAGACCGGCGGCATGGTGGCCGGCCGGCCGCAGCAGGCCGGGACGACCGGTGCGCGTCCGTTCACCCCCGGCGGTTCCGGCCTGGTCCGTGGCGCCGGTACGGACGGCGCCAACCGCCCGGGACAGACGGGACGTCCAGGTGTGACGCCGCACGGTTCTCCGCGCCCCGGCCGACGCCCCGAGGACGAGGACGGACAGCGTCCCGACTACCTGACAGAAGACGAAGAGACCTGGCAGCAGGGCGGTCGCCGTATCGTGCCGCCGGTCATCGACTGAACCGTCCACGCCCCTGCCCGAATCCGGTGAGAAGGACCGTACATGCGCGCCAGCAGCACCCGAGCCACCCGGTGGAACGTGCTCATATCCGGCTCCCTGGGGCTGCTGCTGGCGGGCGTGGCGGCCACCCCCGCCCACGCCGAGACGGTCAGGTCGAGACAGTGGCATCTCGACGTCATGAAGGCCGAGGAGATGTGGCGTACCAGCACGGGTGAGGGGGTGACGGTCGCGGTCATCGACTCGGGCGTGGATCCGGAGCCCGACCTCGAAGGCCAGGTGCTGCCCGGCAAGGACTTCTCGGTGAAGCCCGGTGACGAGCGCGATGACTTCGGCAATCACGGTACGGGCATGGCGGCGCTGATCGCGGCGACGGGCAAGAGTCATGGCGGCGACGGGGCTTTCGGTCTCGCTCCCGGGGCGAAGATCCTTCCCATCAGAATGGACCTCAGCGCTGGTAGGCCGGGGGACGAGAAACAAGCCGAGGCCATTCGGTACGCGGCTGATTCAGCGGCGAAGGTCGTCAATATCTCGCTCGGTAGTCCGTACGACGGTGCTGCCACCCGCGATGCGGTGAAGTACGCGCTCGGCAAGGGGAAACTCATCTTCGCTGCCGCGGGCAACAGTGGAAATCTCGGCCTTGACGTCGAATTTCCCGCCGCGACACCGGGCGTTGTGGGTATCGGCGCGGTCGGCAAGGATGCCAAAGCCACCCGCGAATCGCAGCGCGGCCCCGAAGTGGATCTGGTCGCGCCAGGCACCGACATCATCACCGCCTGCGCCGGTGAGACCGGCCTTTGCAACACCAGCGGCACCAGTGACGCCACCGCCTTGGCCTCCGCCTCCGCCGCCCTCATCTGGTCCAAATACCCGGACTGGACGAACAACCAGGTGCTGCGGGTCATGCTCAACACGGCAGGCGGCCCGACCGACGGTGCCGAGCGGAACGATTCCGTCGGGTACGGGATGGTCCGCCCCCGCATAGCCCTCACCGACCCCGGCGACCCCGGCCCCGCCGACGAGTACCCGTTGCCGGATCTCGCGGCAGCCGCTTCCGCGTCGCCGTCCGCCGAGGCTTCGAAGGACGCGGACAGCAAGGGTGACGGGGGTGACGAGGCTCAGCAGCCCGCCCCCGCCCCGGCTGCCTCCTCCGACGACGGCGGCGGTGGTGACGGCGGCAACACCGGCCTCTGGATCGGACTGGGCATCGGCGCGGCCGTGCTCATCGGCGCCGCCGTCGCCGTACCTCTCGTACGCTCCCGCCGCCGCGCGGCCGCACCTCCGCAGCAGCCCCCCGCCCCGGCCCCCGGATTCGCCCCGCATCAGCAGCCGTACCAGCAGCCCTCGTACCCGCCGGCGCAGCCCACACAGCAGCAGCCCGCGCAGCCGCCCCAGTACCCGCCGTACCAGCAGCAGTACCCGCAGCAGCCGCCGCCCGGGCCGGTGGGGCCCGGACAGCCGAGATGACCCGCGAGGAACCGGGTCCTGGCTGCGATCAACACTCACTCACGGGGAATCCATGTCGTTCGACGATGAATGGTCACAACTGAAGAGCGCCGCTGCCGACCGCTCGTCCGCCTCTCAAATGCAGCTCAATACGTTGGACGGCGGTGGCGGCGGTCCGATACCCGAGGGGGATCTGGCGGTCTCTCAGGACGATCTCGCGCGCATCGGGGACGAGGCGTTCAAGCTCTACAGAAGACTCGACACGGACGGCGATCACGCCAAGGCGAGCAGTTATGAGGCGGCGACCTCGCTGAAGGACGACTTCGCCATCGGGGGCGCGCTCTCGACCGTGACCGACAAATGGAATTCCCAGGTCGACACCCTCCTCGCGGCCTGTGCCCATATATCCAATCACCTGGACTACTCCTCGAACGCGCACGCCGGTGACGAGTACTACATCGCCACCCAGTTCCGCTATGTGGACCTGAACGAGGGCTTCGACGAGAGGACCCAGGGCTGATGGATCTCGAAGCGCTCAGGTTCGCCAATTTCGGCAAGCTCGGTACGGCCATCGACGACTGGTCAGCGATGATCACCAAGCTGGAGGAGCTGAAGGAGGACGCGCGGACCCAACTCGACCAGCGGTCCAGAAACGCCAATTGGCGCGGCGTCAATGCCACGGTGACACGTGAGTTCATCACCAAGACCACCGGGGAATTCGGCGACGCGGTCACCGAGGCCACCAGTATCCGCAATATTCTGCGTGACACCCGTAATGAGCTGATCGGCTATCAGAGCGACCTCAACGGGGCGATCGAGCGAGGCCTGGCCAAGAATCTCACGGTGGTGAGCACGGGCGGCGGCGGATTCACGGTATCCATGAACATCCACCCCGACCGTGCCGCCGCAGGCCATCAGGTCCCCGAGCACACGGAGGCGGATGTCACCGCCCTCAGGGACGAGGTCCAGGGAATTCTCGACCGGGCCACCGAGAGCGATTCCAGCGCCGCCGCGGTGCTGGTCGCGCTGGTCGAGCAGTCCCCGCACGGCTTCGCCGACGCCTCGTACAGCGACCGGGACACCGCCGCCGACGCGCTCAGGGCGGCCGACGACATGGCCAGGCTGGCCAGGAATCCCAAGGACCTCAGTCCGGAGGAATTCGACCGGCTCAACCGCAATCTGGAGCGGTACGCGGACGACGACCTCTTTGCCGAGCGCTTCGCCACCCAACTCGGGGCCAGGGGCACCCTGGAATTCTGGGCGGGCCTCAACGACCTCACCGAGAATCCGGAGCTGAGCCGGTCCCGTATCGAGCAGTTCGGCTCTCTCCAGGAGCACCTCGGTCTCACCCTTGCTCACGCCACGCAGTCCGACAGTGGCGCCATGGCACGCTGGGAACAGGACATGGTGGGTCTCGGGGACGAGCGCATCCAGCGGCGCGCCTCCCAGAACTACGGCTTCCAGGTGATGAGCAATCTGATGCGCTGGGGCGATTTCGACGACAAGTTCCTGACCAATTACGGGAACGAACTCATCGCGAACGAGAAGCAGCGCAGCCACAACGGGCGGGCCGCCGACATCGCCTGGCACAGTCCCATGAGTTCGATGCTGAACAGGACCGGCTCGGACGGTGGGCACGACCCGATGACCGGCTTCATGCGGGCCCTCTCCAACAGCCCCCAGGCCGCCACCGATTTCTTCAGCGGCACCTTCGTCACCGCTGACGAGGACCACGACTTCAAGTACGAGGACGGCGAACACGAGGGCGAGCGCAGGTCGCTGACCAATTTCGAGTACCTCTTCGAGGAGCGCGACTGGCTGCCGGAGCGCAACAGCGACGGCGATGAAAGCGTCACCGGCCAGAACAACCTCGGTCTCGCCCTGGAGGCCGCGACGACGGGCCACCCGGCCGGTACCGCGCCGACCATCGACAACATCCCGCACAGCAGGGAACAGGCCGATCTCTACGAGAGCATCGTCCAGTCGGTGTCTGAGAATCCCGAACGGCTGACCGAACGCGGCTATCTGTCCGACAGCTTCGGCAAGATAACCGCCGAATACATGCCGGACATCAACCGGGCGCTGAACGCCGACGTCGCCAATAGAGCCAATCTCTTCCCGGTCTCCGGTGAAGTGGCTGAATTCGGGCAGCGGGACGTTACCCGTTTTCTTCATACAGTGGGCCGGAACCCGGAGGGATACGCGGCGGTCAACCTGGGGCAGCACAACTACACCACCGCCCTGCTGGAGCATCACTTCAGGAACCCCGGCGCCTACGTTACCGATCCCAACTTCTCGGACATGGACAACCTGAAGTCGGCGATCGGTGCCATCTCCAGGAACGCCGGTGAGATCGAGGGAACCATCGGGGCCGGCCGGACCTATGAGCTCGAAGTCGAAGGAGTCGAAAAGGACGCGGAGTTCAACGCCGCCCTGGACAACGCCTCCACCTGGGCCGGCAGTATCGCGGGCGTGGGCGTCGGCATGGCCACCGCGCCCTTCACCGGCCCCGGCGGCGTGGTTGCCGGAGGACTCGCCGGGACGGCCGTCGACGAGGTTCTCGGGATGATCTTCGAAGGCCAGAAGAAGGACAGTTCCGATGAGGTGATCTACCGGAACGGTGAACACTGGGACAGCATGCAGGAATCGACCTCCGTGCTGGTCCAGGAAGGCGCGCGGCGAGCCGGCGAGGCGGCGGGCAACCGCTCACCGCACATCGAGTCCTTCGCGGGCGGCGAGACCGAGATCGGATTCGACAACGCCGCGACCAATGTGCGGAACTACGTCGACGGTCAAGGTGTTTCGTCGGAAGGCGGTTGAGGATCTGTCATGGCTGCACCCAAGAAGATCACCCTGGTCGCGGGGGTTTCCCTGGTCGCGCTCGTTGTGCTCGGCGCGGTGGCCTACGCCACCGGCCTGCCGCCGTTCGAGAAGCGCGGGGAGATCAGCGCCGACCGGGTCTGCGGTTCGCTGGGCGACGGCGAGGCGGCAGCGGCGGCGCTGCCCGACGCGCTGCCGGAGAAGTCCGAGTACCGGTTCTCGGGCAAGGACGATCTGCGGAACGACGAGTCGCGCGACTACTTCGCGTCCAACTGCTTTGTCTGGGCCGACGGCAAACCGGTCCTCAGCGTCGTCGCCGAGATGGCCACCTCGCCCTCGCCGGACGCATGGGGCGAACAAGTGATCAAGGACGAGTCGGTTCCGGGGGAGGAGGGCGGTCGGCGGGCGGACTTTCCCGCCGGAGACAAGGCCCTGGCCACTGGTCGGCTGGCCGCGGTGTATGTCCCCTGCCTCTCCGAGGGGCGTGTTCCCGGCGGCCCGCGTCACCTCAGCGTGATCGCGCGCGCCATCGCGGCCCCCGCCGCGTCCGAAGAGGCCGCCCGCCAGAGCCTCGCGGACCTGGCCGTCATCATGGCCCGTCACGCCCACACCCGGGCGAAGTGCGACCTCCCGCCCCGCCTCCCCGCCACCGCACCGACGCTTTGACCCGTCCCCGGCCCCACGGAAAAGCGGCCGCCCCGGGAATCCCGGAGCGGCCGCTTTCCGCGCCCTCGGAGGCCGTGGCGGGAATCGAACCCGCGTAACTCGCTTTGCAGGCGAGTCCCTGAACCACTCGGGCACACGGCCGTGGCGTTCGGTCGTTCGGCGCTTCCTTGTCGCTGGTTCGACCGTAGGGCGGCGGGGGGCGGGGCTCAAGGCGAGGGGCGGGCGTGCAATGCGACTGCCATACGCCGTTCACGATGGTCGGAATGGTCGTACGACCAAGGGACCAGTGCCGGTACGGCTCGCGACATGGGTCAACCTGGGATTTGCCCCTTACGCTGTGCCTATGACCCCCCTGGAACCACGCGACGCCGACGTCGCACCCGCCGACAGCTCCGCCGTGCGTCCGTCGTTGGCCAAAGGTCCCGTCGCCAAGGACCCCGGTCAGGGGGGTGTCCTGGGCCCCGAGCACCGGGCGCTCAGTATCGGGATCGTCTCCGTCGTCCTGCTGATCGCCTTCGAGGCGACCGCCGTCGGTACGGCGATGCCGGTGGCCGCGCGGGAGCTGCACGGCATTCCGCTGTACGCCTTCGCCTTCTCCTCGTACTTCACCACCAGCCTCTTCGCCATGGTGCTCTCCGGGCAGTGGGCCGACCGCAGCGGGCCGCTGGCGCCGCTGACCGCCGGGATCAGCGCGTTCGGCGCCGGGCTGCTGCTGTCCGGCACGGCGGGCACGATGTGGCTGTTCATCATCGGCCGCGCCGTCCAGGGGCTGGGCGGCGGCCTGGTCATCGTCGCGCTGTACGTGGTCGTCAGCCGGGCCTACCCGGAGCGGCTGAGGCCCGCGATCATGGCCGCCTTCGCCGCGAGCTGGGTGATCCCCTCCGTCGTCGGACCGCTCGCCGCCGGGACCGTCACCGAGCAGCTCGGCTGGCGCTGGGTGTTCATCGGCATCCCGGCTCTGATAGTGCTGCCGCTGGCGCTCGCGCTGCCCGCGATACGGCGGATGGCGTCCGGACCCGCCGACCCCTCCGCGCCGGTCGTGGCCATGGACCGGCGCCGGATCCTGCTCGCGCTCGGGATCTCGCTGGGTGCCGGGCTGCTCCAGTACGCGGGCCAGGATCTGCGCCTGCTGTCCCTGCTGCCCGCCGTGGCCGGCGCGGCGCTGCTCGTACCGGCCGTTCTCGGGCTGCTGCCCGGCGGCACCTGGCGGGCGGCCCGCGGACTGCCCTCCGTCGTGCTGCTGCGCGGGCTGTCCGCGGGATCCTTCATCGCCGCCGAGAGCTTCGTGCCGCTGATGCTCGTCACCGAGCGCGGGCTGTCACCGACCCTGGCCGGGCTCTCGCTCGCGGCCGGCGGCGCGACCTGGGCGTTCGGTTCGTACGTCCAGTCCCGGCCGCGCATGGAGCCGTACCGCGAGCGGCTGATGGCGGGCGGGATGGTGCTGACCGCCGCCGCCATCGCGACCGCGCCGAGTGTGCTGATCGAATCCGTACCGGTGTGGATCGTGGGGGTCGCCTGGGGCGTCGGCTGTCTCGGCATGGGCGCGGTGATCTCCTCGACGAGCGTGCTGCTGCTCAAGCTCTCGGCACCCGAGGAGGCGGGCGCCAACTCCGCCTCCCTCCAGATCTCCGACGGCCTGTCGAGCGTCCTGCTGCTCGCGGCGGGCGGCGCGGCCTTCGCGGCGCTGGGCGGCGGCACGCCGGGCGCCGCCGCGGCCCACTCCTCGTACGGGACGGTCGCCACCACGGCCTCCCACCCGGCGGCCTTCGCCGCGGTGTTCCTGCCGATGGCGGCGGTGGCACTGCTGGGAGTCTGGGTGGCGACCCGGGTACGGGTTCCGGCGCCGGATATGCGGCCTTAGCGCCGTGTGGTACCACGCGGGCCGAAGATCGCGGACGTGCTGCCGCGCTTCGCGGCGTGACGTAACCGGCGATGTGGTGAGCGTCGCACCTGAGGGGCATCCTGCCGGGCGCCCCTCACTCCACCGATAAGGTGGCCCGGTTGTCGTACGTAAGCCCACCGACCGCGTCCCGACCGGCGAACCGGAGACCGTGACTACTACCGCCTCCTCCCACCACCTCTCACCCGCCTTCCCCGGCCGGGCCCCCTGGGGTACCGCCAACAAGCTGCGTGCCTGGCAGGAGGGGGCCCTCGGCAGATATCTCCAGGAGCAGCCGCGCGACTTCCTCGCCGTCGCGACCCCCGGCGCCGGGAAGACGACCTTCGCGCTGACGCTCGCGTCCTGGCTGCTGCACCACCATGTCGTCCAGCAGGTGACCGTCGTCGCGCCGACCGAGCACCTCAAGAAGCAGTGGGCGGAGGCGGCGGCGCGGATCGGGATCAAGCTCGATCCCGACTACAGCGCGGGACCGTTGAGCAAGGAGTACGACGGAGTCGCGGTCACCTACGCGGGAGTCGGCGTACGGCCCATGCTGCACCGCAACCGGTGCGAGCAGCGCAAGACCCTGGTCATCCTCGACGAGATCCACCACGCCGGCGACTCCAAGTCCTGGGGCGAGGCCTGCCTGGAGGCGTTCGAGCCCGCGACGCGGCGGCTCGCGCTGACCGGTACGCCCTTCAGGTCCGACACCAACCCCATCCCCTTCGTCGCGTACGAGGAAGGCAACGACGGCATCCGCCGCTCGGCCGCCGACTACACGTACGGATACGGCAACGCCCTCGGCGACGGAGTCGTCCGGCCCGTCATCTTCCTGAGCTACAGCGGCAATATGCGCTGGCGCACCAAGGCCGGCGACGAGGTCGCGGCCAAGCTCGGCGAGCCCATGACCAAGGACGCCATCTCCCAGGCCTGGCGCACCGCGCTCGACCCGCGCGGCGAATGGATGCCGAATGTGCTGCGCGCCGCGGACCAGCGTCTGACCGAGGTGCGCAAGGGCATCCCGGACGCGGGCGGCCTGGTCATCGCGAGCGACCAGGACTCGGCGCGGGCGTACGCGAAGCTGATCCGTGAGATCAGCGGGACGAAGGCGACGGTCGTGCTCTCCGACGACACCGGCGCGTCGAAGCGGATCGACGAGTTCAGCGGGAGCGAGGACCGCTGGATGGTCGCGGTCCGCATGGTGTCGGAAGGCGTCGACGTACCGCGTCTCGCGGTGGGTGTGTACGCCACGACGATCTCGACGCCGCTGTTCTTCGCGCAGGCCGTCGGGCGTTTCGTACGGTCCAGACGCCGGGGCGAGACCGCGTCCGTGTTCCTGCCCACCATCCCCAATCTGCTCGGGTTCGCGAGCGAGATGGAGGTGGAACGGGACCACGTGCTCGACAAGCCGAAGAAGGCCGGCGAGGAGGACCCGTACGCCGAGTCCGAGAAGGAGATGGCGGAGGCCGAGAAGGAGCAGGACGAGGACACCGGCGAGCAGGACATGCTGCCCTTCGAGGCGCTGGAGTCCGACGCGGTCTTCGACCGGGTGCTGTACGACGGCGCCGAGTTCGGGATGCAGGCGCACCCGGGCAGCGAGGAGGAGCAGGACTACCTCGGCATCCCCGGGCTGCTGGAGCCCGACCAGGTGCAGCTTCTGCTCCAGAAGCGGCAGGCGCGGCAGATCGCGCACAGCCGCAAGAAGCCGGACGCCGAGGCGGATCTGCTGGAACTGCCGGCCGAGCGGCGGCCCGTGGTCTCCCACAAGGAGCTGCTGGAGCTGCGCAAACAGCTCAATACGTTGGTCGGCGCGTATGTCCACCAGAGCGGCAAGCCGCACGGGGTGATCCACACCGAGCTGCGCCGGGTGTGCGGCGGGCCGCCGAGCGCCGAGGCGACGGCGGGTCAGATCCGCGAGCGGATCGCGAAGGTGCGGGAGTGGGCTACGCGGATGCGGTGAGCCGCGCGGGTGCCGTCCCGGTTGGTGGTGCCGGTGTGGGTGGCGGTGCGGGTGCGGGTGCGGCTGTGGGTGCCGGTGGCGCCTGTGCGGCGGTCCGTACGGTCATCCGCGCCGGGTTCGCGCGAAGGGTTCCGGCGACAGGCTTCCGCGCCGGGTTCCGGCGACAGGCTCCCGCGCGGGCGCGGCCTTGTATCCGGGCTCTTCCGCTCGTACGCCCGCACGCCCCTTTGTGTCACCCGGCATAGTGGGAGCGATCACCCCAAGTCACCATTGTTTTCGCTTGATTCCCGAACGGGGATCAACTCCCCTTCCCTGCCCGGATTCTGGACGAGGTCTTCCGCTCAGCGGTGCCGGTCGCTACATTCCCCGCAATGTAAACGCCCCGTGGCAGCTCAGCCGCGGAGCGCAGCCGGTGCGCGGGGGCCGCCGGCGGTCTCTCCACGCTGCCGATGGGACCGGCGCCGCTGCCTCCATGTGACCGGCCGCCGCTACTCACTCCGAAGGAGGGGCGTCGTGACCGCGGAGACCTCTCAGACGCTCGACCGGGGACTGCGCGTCCTCAAGCTGCTCGCCGACACCGACCACGGCCTGACCGTCACCGAGTTGTCCAACAGACTCGGCGTCAACAGGACCGTCGTCTACCGCCTCCTCGCGACCCTCGAACAGCACGCGCTGGTCCGCCGTGACCTCGGCGGCCGGGCCAGAGTGGGGCTCGGTGTGCTGCGGCTGGGGCGCCAGGTGCATCCGCTGGTACGGGAAGCGGCGCTGCCCGCGCTGCGCTCGCTCGCCGAGGACATAGGGGCGACGGCGCATCTCACGCTGGTCGACGGGGCGGAGGCGCTGGCGGTCGCGGTCGTCGAGCCGACCTGGACCGACTACCACGTCGCCTACCGGGCCGGATTCCGCCATCCGCTGGAGCGGGGCGCGGCGGGCAAGGCGATCCTGGCCGCGCGGCAGACCGTACTCAGCGAACCGCGCTGCACCCTGACCCATGGCGAACTGGAGGCGGGCGCGAGCGGCGCGGCTGCCGCGCTGGTGGGTGTGACGGGGATCGAGGGCAGCGTCGGGGTCGTGATGCTGGCGGACGCGGTACCGGAACGGGTGGGCCCGCGCGTGGTCGACGCGGCGAAGGAAGTGGCGGACGCGCTGCGCTGAGGCGCGCGGGGGGGCACCGGAGGTGGGGCGCCCGGGCTGAGCCGCCTGCGACGGCGCGCCCGCGCGAACGCCTCGGCGCCGAAGCCCCGGTGCCGGGACACCCGAGGCAGGCGCATCGAGGCCTTCTGGGCGGCGCTTCCGTGACGGCGCTTCCCCCGCGGCGGTGCTTCCGCAGTGGCTCGCGCTCCGCGGAGCGCCCGAACGCCACCCGCGCGCCTTGTCAGACCTGTACGTACCAGGCGCCACCCGCACAAGCCTCGTCCGACCCGGCCGTACCCGGCGCCGCCCGCACGCGCCCCCGGACGGTCCCGCCGCACCTACCCGGCCAGTGTGCGACCGCCCCCCCGCATATGCCCCAGCCGCCGTCCCCGGCCGGGTCCCGTCGCCTGCGGCTACATTGACCTCGTGCTCTCTCGCCTCTTTCGTCTCTCCCGTACCGGTGTCCTCGCCGCCTGCGCCGTGCCGGTCGCCGCTCTCTTCGTCGTCGTCGGCGTGGCGCCGCTGCCGTACGCCGTGGCGCAGCCCGGGATGACCGTGGACGTCCTCGGTACCGACCGGGGGCAGCAGGTCATCACCGTGAGCGGGACGCCCACGCGCCCGACCAAGGGCCAGCTCCGGATGACGACCATCGAGGCGACGGGACCGTCCGCCGATGTCGATCTCGGCGATGTGATCGACGGCTGGTTCCGTACCGACCGGGCCGTGCTGCCGCGCGAGGCGGTGTATCCGTCGGGGGAGTCCGACAAGGAGATCGAGAAGCACAACGTCCAGGACATGGTCCAGTCGCAGGACTCCGCGACCGTCGCGGCGCTCGGCTATCTGCGCAGGAACCCGGACAGCGTCGACGTACGGCTCCATCTCGCCGACATCGGCGGCCCCAGCGCCGGGCTGCTCTTCGCCCTCGGCATTGTCGACAAGCTCGACGGCGACGGGGCCGGCGGCGATCTCACCGGTGGCCGCACCATCGCCGGTACGGGCACGATCACCGAGAACGGCGAGGTCGGCCCGGTCGGCGGGGTGTCCCTCAAGACCCGGGCGGCGGGCCGGGACGGCGCGACCGTCTTCCTCGTACCGAAGGCGGAGTGCGGCGACGCGAGCGCCGAGCTGCCGAAGGGCATGCGGCTGATCCCGGTCACCACCCTCAAGGGCGCGGTCTCGGCCCTGCGTGCACTGGCCACGGGCGGCGACGTCCCGGCATGCTGAGGGTCACCTCGCCGGTACCGGATTCACCCGGTACCGGCCCCGCCTGCTGAGGGTCCCCGGACCGGGCCTCGCCCCGGCTGGGGCCACCCGGTACCGGTCCCGCCCGCTGAAGGTCCCCTCGCCGCGACCGGATTCACCCGTACCGGCCCGGTCCGTACGTCGGCATCGAAGGCGCGCTCGAAGAAACCGTGACGCCTCACCGTCGAACGCCCGGTGTCACCGTGACCGGTGCGGCGGCCGGCCGGTGGCGGAGTCCGCCGCCGCCTGTTCCACCAGCGGGATGACCCGCAGCGGTACCGGGTTCTCCATCACGATCGCCGTACTGGCCCGTACGATCCCCTCGAAGCCGACCACCCGGTCGATCACCCGCTGAAGATCCGCGTTGGAGCGGGCGACCAGACGGCAGAGCATGTCGCCCTGGCCGGTGGTGGTGTGCAGTTCGAGCACCTCGGGGACGGTCGTGAGATGGGCCCGAACGTCCGAGCCCTGGCCCTGCTTGATCTCCAGCGTGGCGAAGGCCGTGACCGGATAGCCGAGGGCGGCCGGGTCGACGGCCGGGCCGAACCCCTTGATGACCCCGTTCGACTGGAGCCGGTCGAGCCGCGCCTGTACGGTCCCGCGGGCCACCCCGAGCCGGCGCGAGGCCTCCAGTACACCGATCCGCGGCTCGCGTGCCAGCAGCACGATGAGCCTGCCGTCGAGCTCGTCGATACCGGCCGCCGTACCCGTACCGGTGCCGGTACCCGTACCCGTGCCGGTGCCGGTACCCCTGTCGGCGCCCGCGCCGGTTCCCGTGCCCGTTCCCGCTGTCATCCTCGGCCCCCTCGTCACACGCACTGCCATGGTCATACTGTGCAGATGGCCTCGCCATTCTGGCCTTCCACTATGCACATTGCCCAGTGAAAATCGAAACTGTTGCGCACCTTGTGGAACGGCGAGACGCTGAGCCCATGGCTGACACCTCGATGAACATCGACAACGCCCCCGACACCGCGCGTGAGGCCGACCCCTTCCCGGTCAAGGGAATGGACGCCGTCGTCTTCGCCGTCGGCAACGCCAAGCAGGCCGCGCACTACTACTCCACGGCCTTCGGCATGAAGCTCGTCGCCTACGCGGGACCGGAGAACGGCAGCCGCGAGACCGCGAGTTATGTGCTGACCAACGGCGCGGCCCGCTTCGTGTTCACGTCCGTCATCAAACCGTCCACCGAGTGGGGCCGCTTCCTGGCCGGCCATGTCGCCGAGCACGGCGACGGTGTCGTCGACCTGGCGATCGAGGTGCCGGACGCGCGCGCCGCGTACGCGTACGCCACCGAGCACGGCGCCCGCGGCATCCAGGAGCCGTACGAGATCAAGGACGAGTACGGCACGGTCGTCCTGGCCGCCATCGCGACGTACGGCCAGACCCGCCACACCCTGGTCGAGCGCTCCGGCTACGACGGCCCGTACCTGCCGGGCTTCGAGACCGCCGACCCGATCGTCGAGCCCCCGGCCAAGCGCACCTTCCAGGCCGTCGACCACTGCGTGGGCAATGTCGAACTCGGCCGGATGAACGAGTGGGTCGGCTTCTACAACAAGGTCATGGGCTTCACGAACATGAAGGAGTTCGTGGGCGACGACATCGCCACCGAGTACTCCGCGCTGATGTCGAAGGTCGTCGCGGACGGCACCCTCAAGGTGAAGTTCCCGATCAACGAGCCCGCGATCGCCAAGAAGAAGTCGCAGATCGACGAGTACCTGGAGTTCTACGGCGGGGCCGGCGTCCAGCACATCGCGCTCGCCACGAACGACATCGTCGCGTCCGTACGGGCGATGAGGGCGGCGGGCGTCCGGTTCCTGGACACCCCCGACTCGTACTACGACACGCTCGGCGAGTGGGCGGGCGAGACGCGGGTGCCGGTCGAGACGCTGCGCGAGCTGAAGATCCTGGTCGACCGCGACGAGGACGGCTATCTGCTGCAGATCTTCACCAAGCCGGTCCAGGACCGGCCGACGGTCTTCTTCGAGATGATCGAGCGGCACGGCTCGATGGGCTTCGGCAAGGGCAACTTCAAGGCGCTCTTCGAGGCGATCGAGCGCGAGCAGGAGAAGCGCGGAAACCTCTGAGCCCCGGGCAGGACCCACACGCGACGCGTACACGACCCGGACGCGACACGTACCGACGCGTACGCGGAGACCGCGCGGCCCCACGGGGAATCCCCCTCATCCGTGGGGCCGCGCCCCCTTCGCTCGGGCCCGGCGCCCGCCTCAGATGCCGCCCCGGAAGACGGACGGCGAAGACCGCACCTCGGGCTGGGTCGGCACGGGCACCGGCGCCTGCGAGGGCACCGGGAGCTGGGAGGAGGCAGGCGGCGAGACGGGCGGGGTGACCGGCAGATCCCGCAGCTCGTCCAGCGCCTCCCGCGCTTTCGGTGCCAGCAGCGGTGAGAAGTACGGATTGATCCGCAGCGCCTCCTCGATATGGCGGCGGGCCGGACCGTACATCTGGAGCGACCGCTCGATCTCACCCTGGTGGTATGTGAACAGCGCGCTCCTGGGCCCCTGCCCCGTCGCCTTCCGCGCGTACTTCAGCGCCTCCTCGCTCCGGCCCGCCCGGTGCAGCGCCCAGGCCAGCGCGTCCGCGACGTACATGCTCCGGTGCGAGCGCGTCCACTCGGCCGTCAGCCGGGTCACCGCCGACTCCGGGTCCGCGTGGTCGGCCTCGTAGCGGCCGAGGACCAGTTCCTCGTTCACGCCATGGGCGCGCTCCTTCTCGACCCGCTCGCGGAGCGCCTCGTACTGGGTCTCCGCGTCCCCGTTCAGGCCCAGCGAGTCGTACAACTCGCCGAGTTCCAGGGAGTATTCGGGCTTCGGCAGCTTGGCGAGCGCGGTGGCGTACTGCTGGTACGCCTCGTCCGTCCTGCCCAGCGCGGCCAGTGCCCTCGCCCGTCCGGCCAGGGACGCGGGATGGTCGTGGGCCGCCGTCAGCGCCGAGTTGAAGTGCGCCAGCGCCTCGGTCGGCTCGCCCCGGTCCCAGGACACCATGCCCAGGGTGTGCAGCGCCTCGGCCTTCTCCTCCGGGGTGGTGGCGCGCGCCGCGGCCTCGGCCGCCTTGGCCGCCGCCTCGTCCTGCCGGCCGCGCTCGCGGTAGTTGGCCGCCGAGCGCTCCAGCACCGGCGCTCCCTGGCGCAGTTCCTGGAGCTTCTCCAGGGCGTCGCCCGCCGCCCGGTACTCGCCGAGACCGTTGTACGCGTCGATCAGCACCGGGTACGCCGACGCCTCGTCGGGCCGCTGGTTCCGTACCGTTTCGGCCCACTTCCTGGCGGTGGCGAAGTCGTGCCGGGCGTTGGCGAGGCGGGCGAGACCCACCAGGGCCGCGGGATTCCCGTACTCGGCGGACTCACCGGCCTTGCCGTCCTCACCGGGTCCGCCGGGCCCGTCGGCGCCGGAGAGCCCGTCGGTCGGGACCGTCGCGAGCGAGCGCTGGAGCGCCTGGTCGGCCTTCGGGAAGTACGTCGAGTCCGCGCGCCGCGCGCCGCGTTCCACATATGCCGCGCCGAGCACGGCCCAGGCTTCGCCGTCCTCCGGGTGCGAGCGCAGCCAGGCCTCCCGGTCGCGGATGAGCGCGGTCAGGTCGGCGAACGCGGCGGGTGCCCCGGAGCCCGCCGCCGCCATCGCACGTGCCTCGGGGCTCAACGGCGGCCGGTCACGCTCCGGTACGAACAGCAGGACGCCCCCGACCAGCGCCGCCCCCACCCCCGCGGCCAGCGCCGCCCGTTTGACCTGTCTGACCTGCTCTGTTTTCATGGGGTTCATGGTGATTACTGTGCGTCCATATGAAGAACATATCCGCGCTTGAGGTTGTGGATCGCAGACGGGTTCACACCGATGGCCCCGGATGCGACGCTGGGATCATGGATGATCTGGCTGACCTCCTCGTACGGCTGCGATCCGGACTTCCCGCCGAAGCAGTGATCACCGATCCGGACATCACGGCCTCCTACTCCCATGACATGGCCAGCTTCTGCGAGGCCGGCACCCCCGCGGTGGTCGTCCTGCCCCGTTCGGCGGAGCAGGTCCAGCACGTCATGCGGACCGCGACCGAGCTGCGTGTGCCGGTCGTCCCGCAGGGTGCCCGTACGGGGCTGTCGGGCGCGGCCAACGCCTCGGACGGCTGCATCGTCCTGTCCCTGACCAAGATGGACCGCATCCTGGAGATCAACCCGGTCGACCGCATCGCCGTCGTCGAGCCGGGCGTCATCAACGCCACCCTCTCCCGGGCGGTCGGCGAGCAGGGCCTCTACTACCCGCCGGACCCGTCGAGCTGGGAGATGTGCACCATCGGCGGGAACATCGGCACGGCCTCGGGCGGGCTGTGCTGCGTCAAGTACGGCGTCACCGCCGAGTATGTGCTCGGCCTCGAAGTCGTCCTCGCCGACGGCCGGCTGCTCACCACCGGCCGCCGTACGGCCAAGGGCGTCGCGGGCTACGACCTGACGCGGCTCTTCGTCGGCTCGGAGGGGAGCCTCGGCATCGTCGTCAAGGCCGTCCTCGCGCTCAAGCCCCAGCCGCCCCAACAGCTCGTGCTGGCCGCGGAGTTCGCCTCGGCCGCCGCCGCGTGCGACGCGGTCTGCCGCATCATGGAGCGCGGCCACACCCCGTCCCTCCTCGAATTGATGGACGGTACGACCGTCCGCGCCGTCAACGCGATGGCGAACATGGGCCTGCCCGACACCACCGAGGCCCTCCTCCTGGCGGCCTTCGACACCCCCGACCCCGCCGCCGAGCTGGCCGCGGTCGGCGAGCTGTGCGCGGCGGCCGGCGCCACCGAGGTCGTTCCCGCCGAGGACGCCGCCGAGTCGGAGATGCTGCTCCAGGCCCGCCGCCTCTCGCTCACCGCGCTGGAGGCCGTCAAGGCGGCGACGATGATCGACGACGTGTGCGTACCGCGCAGCCGGCTCGCCGCGCTGCTCGAAGGAACGGCCGCCATCGCCGAGAAGTACGACCTGACCATCGGCGTCTGCGCGCACGCGGGCGACGGCAACACCCACCCGACCGTCTGCTTCGACCCGGCCGACCCGGACGAGTCCCGGCGCGCCCGCGAGTCCTTCGACGAGATCATGGCGCTCGGCCTGGAACTGGGCGGCACCATCACCGGCGAACACGGCGTCGGCGTACTGAAGAAGGAGTGGCTGTCGCGCGAACTGGGGCCCGTGGGGCTGGAGTTGCAGCGCGGCATCAAGCGCACGTTCGACCCGCTCGGCCTGCTCAACCCGGGCAAGCTCTTCTGACGGGCCGGCCCCGGCCCGCCCGCACCTGTCCCGTACCGGTGACGGTTCGCGCGGCACGTCGCATGGCGCGTCGCGTGCCACGGTCTACCGCTCGCCGTCCGCCGATCCGTCCGACGGCCACGGGTCGCGCAGCCACAGATCGTCCCCCGGGGTGGCGGCGAGCAGCCGGGCGAGGCCGTCGTCGATGCCGAGCTGCTCGCTCTCCGTCCCCGGCGGCACGATCCGCAGCGTGCGCTCCAGCCACGCGGACACCGCCACCAGGGGCGCCTCCAGCAGCGCGTCCCCGTCGGGCGAGGAGAGCGCGACGCACAGCACGCCGCGCCCGTCGATCCTGGTCGGCCAGATCCGTACATCGCCGTGCCCGCAGGGCCGGAACACCCCTCCACCAGCAGCTCGCGCGCGAAGTTCCATTTGACCGGGGTGTCGGAACCGGTGTGAAAGGTGATGTGCACGGCATACGGATCGTCCGTGCGGTAGGTCAGCCGGGCCGGAACAGGAATCCCGCGCTCCGGCGACAGCACCAGACGCAACTCCAGATCGCGCTCCACGACAGTGTCCATGAGCGGCACTTCCTCTCCTGACGGTGGCCCCGCGACGGGCCCGTACCAGGAGAGAGGCCCCGGCCCGCCGTTTATTACGCGACTTTCGGCGACGACTTCGAAGCCGCCCGCGCGCGGCCCGCGCACCCCGGCGCGTCACCCGCGCTGCCTGCCCGTTCGTGCGCCCCCGGCTCGCCCTTTTGGCACTGGAGCCCGGCTGTTCGTACACCATGGCGAACATTTCTCTGCCCACATCCTTTCGAATGCGGCCTTTCTGCTGTTCCCCTTCTTCAGGCATCTGAGTTCTTCGTTAATGTCTTCCCTGGCGAACATGGTGTGAGTGAACGGAGTTGGGGTCAGTGGCTACTCCTCCTGGTGACGGCGGGAACGTACCCCGGGAAGGGTTCTACCCAGACCCCTCCATCCCTGGATATGTCCGCTACTGGAACGGCGCGGCCTGGGTGCCCGGTACGAGCCGGCCCGCGCCCCAGGGCGGCGAGACGGCGCAGCCGGGTCCGGCCGCCGCGCCGCCCGCGGTCGACGAGACCGGACCGGTCTTCCTCGACGAGGAGCCCTCCGAAGGACCCCGGCAGGAACCGGCGTCCGCCTGGCAGGCCGACGCCTCCCGGCAGACCGGCTTCGGCGGCGAGCGGGACGAGCGGGTGTCCTGGGGCGCGGGCGGCCAGGATCCCCGGATCCCCGCGCCGTCGGCTCCGCTCGACCCCGCGCCGCCCGCGCTGCACGAGGTGCCGCCGCCCACCCCCGGCGATCCGACGGGCGGCGCGCTGCCCGGCGTACGCGCCCTCGGGCCGGGCACGGACGACGGCCCGCCGTCGGCGCCCTCCGAAGGCACGGTCGCGATCCGCGCGATGCGACGGGGTGTCAGGCCGGACACGGGCCGGGACTCCGGTCCCGGCGCGGGAACCGGCGCCGATACGGGCCGCCCGCCGGCCCCGCGCGACCCGGAAGCCGGAGCGGGCGCGGGTGCCGGAGCGCAGCCGCCCGTCGACAGCACCGTCGCCATCCGCGCCCTCCGCGCGGCCCGCCGCGCCAAGGACGACGACGCTGTCGCCGCCGCGGGCCGGACCGAAGGCACCATGTCGATCCGCGCGCTCAACCAGGGCGCCTCCCACACCGGCACGGCCGTACCGCCCGCGCACCCCCGGTCACCGTCCCAGCCGCAGGCCCCCGTCAGCTCCGGCTCCGGCGGCGGCGCCACGTCGTGGGCCCAGCAGGCGCATCCGCTGGCCCAGCCGATGACCCCCGGCGCGCCGGACCATCCGGTCGTGCCCTGGAAGCCGCCGGTCGACGACCCGTTCCTACAGGCGGCGCAGGCCCAGGCCGCCGCCAGGCCCGCCGGGCTGGCCAAGCGGCTCGTGGCCAGGCTGATCGACTCCCTCGTCCTGGGCGCGCTCGTCGGCGCCGCCTCCCTTCCCCTCTACTCCCGGGCCCGTACGCATATCGACGCCAAGGTCGAGGCGGCGAAGGAGACCGGAGAGACCGTCACGGTCTGGCTCATCGACGGCACGACGGCCGGCTATCTCGGGATGGCGCTGGCGGCGCTGCTGATCCTCGGGACGCTGTACGAAGCGCTGCCGACGGCCCGCTGGGGGCGGACACTCGGCAAGAAGCTCTGCGGTCTGGAAGTACGGGACATCGAGTCCCACGAGGCCCCGGCCTTCGGTGCGGCGCTGCGCCGCTGGCTGGTCTACGGTCTGCTGGGCGTGCTGGTCGTGGGCGTTCTGAATGTGCTGTGGTGCCTGGTCGACCGGCCCTGGCGGCAGTGCTGGCACGACAAGGCGGCGCGTACGTTCGTGGCGGGCTGACGCCGAACGCGAAATGGAGGCCGGCCCGTAAAGGCCGCCGCACCCGTGAAGGACGTCGGCCCGTAACGGCCGCCGCCCCCCTGAACGCCGCCGCGTCCACAGGACTCCGGACGCCCGCCGGACTGCTCCGAACGGCGGGTGATCCGTTGCGTGTCTCTGCCCCGCGCGGTGCACTGCCCCCATGAGCAACGATCAGCCGCCGCCAGGACCGGCACCCGATGACGACCCGTTTCTGAAGAAGCCGCAGGAACCCCCGTCACCGGAAGGCCCGCAGGGCCCGCCGTCCCCGGGGGCCGGCTCGCCGTACGGTGCTCCTTATGGCGGCGACGGCGGTCCGCCGCCGGGCGGCCCCTACGACCGGGACGTCCACGGCCGGAACGCCTACGGCGGCGGGCCGTTCGGCGGTACGGATCCGCTCGCCGGAATGCCGCCGCTCGCGCCCTTCGGCAGACGGCTGCTGGCACGGATCATCGACGCCCTGATCATTTTCGTACCGCTGGCGATTCTGTCCGGATTCTTCGGAAGCTGGCGCGGCCGGGCGAACAGCAGCAACTGGGACGACTTCGCCAATCAGGTGAATACGGGAACGCAGTGGCTGTGGTCGGTCATTTCCGTGATCGCCTTTGTCGGCTACGACACCCTGATGGCCCGGAAAACCGGCCAGACGCTCGGCAAACGCTGGATGAAACTGCGCGTCGCGATGCTCAACAACGGCGCGGTGCCCGACACAGGCACCTCGCTGCTGCGCGCGATCGTGCTCTGGCTGCCCGCGCTGCTGTGCTGCCTGATCATCTGGTGGGCCATCATCATCCTGAGCATCGTGGCCAGCAGGCCCTACCGGCAGGGCCTCCACGACAAGGCGGCCAGGACCGTCGTCGTACAGGAGCCGGAGCAGCGGCCCACGCCCTAGGAGGCAGGACGCCGGACACGACCTAGCGGCGCAGCGAGTGCTGGAAGCGCGACTCGGCGCCCCTGCGGATCCGCGCGGCGGGCGCCCGGTCGCGGGACGGCTCCGCGCTGCCCGCCGTACGAGCCGCCCGGTCCGACGCCCGGCCCGGCGCGGGCACGGTGACCGTGACCAGAAGTCCCAGGGCGAGCGCGGCGATTCCGATCACCACGGCGCCGGCACCGGTGGTGATCCCCGAGAGCAGCAGCATGACGACGGTGGAACAGACGACGGTGGCGGAACCATAGGCGAGCTGTGCTGCAGTCGGACGCGGCATGGCGGAATCCGTCCTCGGAGCATCGGTATCGGGGGTGTCTCGCGCACTCCGCACAGGCCGCAACGGCAGGGCAGATGCGAGCAGTTCGCACTCTCAGTCGACTCTAAGGCGGTGCATGCCCGAGGGGAACGGGCCGTAAGCGTGACCTCACCCACGGTTCCGTCGCATGGGGGGCGCATCGAGTCACACCCCTCGCCAAGCGGCTTGAATTGTGTGCCTGTTGTCCGAATTCCTCCATGTCCGCGCTGTTCGGCCGGCGGAAACCGGGCCCTCGTATAGTGCAGTTGACCAGTGCAAGTCAAGGTCTGTCTTTTCTCTCTTAACTCCGGTCGAATGTCGTCACTTATGACGCAGACGCGCGCGGATCCCTCACTCCCGGTCCGCGGATCGCGTGCGCCGGGGAGGAAAAGCATCAAGTGATCAGAAACAGACGGGCGAAGAGAATGTCCGCGGTGATCGTGGCCCTGGCCGCGACCGCCGCCACGGCTTCGGCCTTCACCACGGCCCAGGCCGAGGACAGTCCCGCATCCGGCCCCGCGGGTATCGAGCGCCGTGACCCGGCGCCGCAGAAGGGGCAGGTCGAACACGACCTGGAAGGCCCGTTCAGCAAGCAGCAGGAACAGCAGCGCGAGGCAGCGCTCCAGCAGGTCATCTCCGGTGCCGCCAAGGTGGAGAAGCGCGGCGGCTCCAACGTGGTCAGGCTCGACAACAAGAAGTACGTCGAGCTGGGCCGGGAGAAGACCGACAAGATCTTCACGATCCTCGTCGAGTTCGGCGACCAGGTCGACAACACCACGACGTACGACCCGGACGGCCCGGGTCCGCTCCCGCCCGTCCCGCGGTACGGCGGCGAGCCCGGCCCCCAGCACAACCAGATAGCGGAGCCCGACCGCAAGGTCGACAACTCCACCGCCTGGCAGGCCGATTACAACCAGCAGCACTTCCAGGACCTCTACTTCGGTACCGGCAAGGACCGCAAGGGGAAGCAGAAGGAGTCGCTGAAGACCTACTACGAGAAGACGTCCTCCGGGCGCTACTCGGTCGACGGCGAGGTCTCCGACTGGGTCAAGGTCCCCTACAACGAGGCCCGTTACGGCTCCAACTACTGCGGCTCCAGCAACTGCGCCAACGTCTGGGACGCGGTGCGCGACGGCGTCAACGCCTGGACCGCGGACCAGAAGGCCCAGGGCCGCACCGACGCCCAGATCAAGGCGGACCTCTCCCAGTACGACCTGTGGGACCGCTACGACTTCGACGGCGACGGCAACTTCAACGAGCCCGACGGCTACATCGACCACTTCCAGATCGTGCACGCCGGTGAGGACGAGTCCGCGGGCGGCGGCGTCCAGGGCGAGGACGCCCTGTGGGCGCACCGCTGGTACGCGTACGGCACCAACGCGGGCAGCACGGGTCCGGCCGACAACAAGGCGGGCGGCACCCAGTTCGGCAACACCGGCATCTGGGTCGGCGACTACACCATGCAGCCCGAGAACGGCGGCCTCGGTGTCTTCGCCCACGAGTACGGCCACGACCTGGGCCTGCCCGACCTGTACGACACCGCGGGCGGCGACAACTCGACGGCCTTCTGGACGCTGATGTCGTCCGGTTCCTGGCTCGGCACCGGCAAGGACGCGATCGGCGACCTGCCCGGTGACATGACCGCCTGGGACAAGCTCCAGCTCGGCTGGCTCAACTACGCCGAGGCCAAGGCCGCGACCAGCTCCACGCACAAGCTGGGTGTCTCGGAGTACAACACCAAGAACCCGCAGGCGCTGATCGTCGAGCTGCCGAACAAGACCCGTACCACGACTGTCGTGAAGCCCGCCGAGGGCTCCAAGCAGTGGTGGAGCGACATGGGTGACGACCTCAAGAACACCCTCACCCGCCCGGTCGACCTGACCGGGAAGTCCACGGCGACGCTGGACCTCCAGGGCTGGTGGGACATCGAGGCCGACTACGACTACCTCTACACCGAGGTGTCCACGGACGGCGGCGCCAACTGGACGGTGCTCGACGGTACGGCCAATGGCGTGCCGCTGCCCCGTGACGCGGCGGACAAGCCGTCGCTGACCGGCGTCTCGGGCTCGTACCAGCAGCTCTCCTTCCCGCTGGACGCCTACGCGGGCCAGAAGTTCGACCTGCGCTTCCGCTACCAGACGGACGGCGGGGTGGCGCAGAAGGGCTTCGCCGCGGACGCGATCACCCTGACCGCGGACGGCGCGGCGGTCTTCTCCGACAACGCCGAGGGCGACGACGCCGGCTGGACCGCGGACGGCTTCTCGCGCATCGGTGAGTCCTTCACCCAGGACTACCCGCAGTACTACATCGCCGAGAACCGCCAGTACGTCTCGTACGACAAGACCCTTGAGGTCGGCCCGTACAACTTCGGCTTCACGGCGCCGAACGACAACAAGGTCGAGCACTTCCCGTACCAGCCCGGTCTGCTGATCTGGCTGTGGGACACCTCGCAGGTGGACAACAACACCAGCCAGCACCCCGGTGAGGGTCTGGTGCTGCCCATCGACGCGCACGCCAAGCCGCTGAAGTGGTCGGACGGTACGGTCATGCGCAACCGGATCCAGGCGTACGACTCCACCTTCGGCTGGTGGCCGACGACCGGGCTGACGCTGCACAAGGCGAATGTCCCGACCCGGATCAAGTCCCAGGCCGGGGCCCCGGTCTTCGACGACCGCAAGGGCACCTACTGGAGCGCCGAGAACCCGAGCGCGAGCGTCAAGGTTCCTGACACCAACACCAAGATCAGCGTCATCGGCCAGCCGCTGGACGGCCAGACGCTGACGGTGACGGTGGGCCGCTCCGGTCGGTAACCGGAAGTAACCGCAGGTCAGAGCAGGATCGGCCGTCGCCCTCTAGCGGGCGGCGGCCGATCGTGTTTAGGTGCATCCTGCGGTTCTCTTATTGACGGGATGTCTCACGGGGGAGATGAGCGACATGGCAGGCGGAGGCTTCAGCAAGCTCCCGAACGGCACGGTGGTGGTGGCACTGACCCTGCCCAGCCCGGCGGCCGAGGGCGGTACGGTACGGGTCCTCGTGCACGCGGTGAACCGGGCCCGCGCCCTGACCAGGCTGCGGAATCTGGGGCTGCGCGCGGTGTATCTGCGCGGCAACGCGGAGCCTCCGACGCCGGACGAGATCACCGCCGTACTGCACCATCCGGACGGCCTGCTGTGGCGTGCCACACCGGAGCGCAGGAACCAGCTCTGGCAGCCGATACGCGCCCTGCTGCGCCCCTCGGCGAGCCCCGCGAACGCCGGATACCAGGGCCCGGCGTACGAGGCGTCATAGGCGCCCTGGACGCCCTGGGCGCCCTGGGCGCATAGGGCCTCTCGTTTGGATCTCGCTGGGCTCGCGGCGCCGGTCCGGCCGATGGGCCCGGCGCCGGTTCGTCCTCGGGCGGACCGACCGGTCAGCCGGACGCGCCGGTCGTGCCCTCCTGGGGCGCGCCGGCCGTGCTCCGGGGGGACGGCGGCGACAGACGGTTCACCACGACCGGCTTGCCGATCAGCTTCACGCCCGCCTCGCGCAGCTCCTCCAGCGCCTTCTCCGTGGTCTCCACGGCCACCCCCGCCGTCAGATCGAGCAGCACATGGGTGGTGAAGCCCTCCCGGGCCGCGTCCAGCGCGGTGGCGCGGACACAGTGATCGGTGGCGATACCGACCACGTCGACCTCGGTGATCTCGCGGGCCCGCAGCCAGTCCACAAGCCGCGTCCCGTTCTCGTCGGCCCCCTCGAAGCCGCTGTACGCGCCCGCGTACGCCCCCTTGTCGAAGACCGCGTCGATCGCGCCGGAGGCGACGGCCGGGGCGAAATTGGGGTGGAAGCCCACGCCCTCCGTACCCGCGACACAGTGCGCGGGCCAGGTGCGGACGAAGTCCGGGCTGTCGGCGAAGTGGTCACCGGGGTCGATGTGGTGGTCCCGGGTGGCGATCACATGCCGGTATCCCGGCGCCGCCTCGCCGATCAGATCGGTGATGGCGGCGGCGACCTGCGACCCTCCCGTCACCGCGAGGCTGCCGCCCTCACAGAAGTCGTTCTGAACGTCTACGACGAGCAACGCGCGGTGCATGACGGCCATCCTTCGGCGGGGGAGCGGACGAGCGGCGGACGAGCGGGGCGGGCGGACGGGACGGGTCTCGCGGCGACGGCGGGGAAGGGCGTACGGGCCGCGGCCCGTACGGGCCGCACGAGCTGTGCGGGTCGTACGAGCCTAGAGACGCGGACCCTCCGGCGGGAAGAGCCGGACATCCTTCACCACCGCCCCCACGCGACTCATATGTACTCGGTCGGGATCACCGGCTCGCCCCGCGAGAGCTGTGTCGCCGACAGCGGCAGCGCCTCCCGCGCCGCGAAGTGCCGGGCGCGCGCCGTCTCCAGCGGCTCCCGCGCGACGATCTCGCCGCCCTTGACGAGCTGCACCAGGAGCTGCCGCTCCAGCAGCTCCGGCGGCACCGCGCCCGTACCGAGCACCTCGGCCTCGGCGCACCCCCGGGCGTCCTGACGCCGCGCGGCCCACTTGCGGCCGCCGATCGAGGTTTTCCCGCCCAGCGACTTCTTCGCCACCGGCTGGA
Organism: Streptomyces sp. GMY02; assembly: GCF_019056675.1. NCBI lineage: Bacteria > Bacillati > Actinomycetota > Actinomycetes > Kitasatosporales > Streptomycetaceae > Streptomyces > Streptomyces sp. GMY02. The sequence goes on from NZ_CP077658.1 coordinate 5,415,825, forward strand.
GCGGCGCCTTCGGGTCCGCGGAGGCCGCGCGGGCGACGATCTTGTAGACCATGGAGCAGGTCGGGTGCCCACTGCCGGTGACGAGCTGGGTGCCCACGCCGTACGAGTCGACCGGCGCGGCGGCCAGCGAGGCGATCGCGTACTCGTCCAGGTCGGAGGTCACCACGATCCTGGTGTTCAGCGCGCCCAGCTCGTCGAGCTGCTGCCGCACCCGGTGCGCGACCAGCAGCAGATCGCCGGAGTCGATACGGACGGCCCCCAGCTCGGGCCCGGCGATCTCCACCGCCGTCCGTACGGCCTCGGCCACGTCGAAAGTGTCGATCAGCAGGGTCGTGCCCCGGCCGAGCGAGGCGACCTGCGCCTGGAAGGCGTCCCGCTCGCTGTCGTGCAGCAGGGTGAAGGCGTGCGCGCTGGTGCCCACCGTCGGAATGCCGTACCGGAACCCGGCCGCCAGATCGGAGGTCGAGTCGAAGCCGCCCACGTACGCGGCGCGCGCGGCGGCCACCGCGGACAGCTCGTGCGTACGGCGCGCGCCCATCTCGATCAGCCCGCGCCCGCCCGCGGCCGCCGACATCCGGGAGGCCGCCGCCGCGATCGCCGAGTCGTGGTTGAGGATCGACAGGACCACCGTCTCCAGCAGCACGCACTCCGCGAACGAGCCCTCCACGCGCAGGATCGGAGAGCCCGGGAAGTACACCTCGCCCTCCGGATAGCCCCAGATGTCCCCGCCGAAGCGGTACGAGGCGAGCCAGCCGAGCGTCTCCTCGTCGACGATGCCGTTCCCCCGGAGGAAGCCCAGGACGTCCGAGTCGAAGCGGAAGTTCTCCACGGCGTCCAGGACCCGCCCGGTGCCGCCGACCACTCCGTACCTGCGCCCCTCGGGCAGCCGGCGGGTGAAGACCTCGAAGACCGAGCGGCGGTCGGCGGTGCCGGCCCGCAGCGCGGCACGGAGCATCGTCAGCTCGTACTGATCGGTGAAGAGCGCGGTCGACGGGACGTCGACCGGCAGTCCAAGATCCGCTGTGTTCATAACAAGAATTCTACCCCTACCTCTCGTCAGACTGACGATTTCTGCGTGGCCGTTTGTGCGACAGGCCGTCCCGGGTGGCAGCATGGGTCGTGTGACGCTGTGCCCCGGCGTGTGACGCTGTGACCCGGCCAGAGAAGCCCGGCAGAGAAGAAGGTCGTCCGGAACCGTGAGTGTTGCTCCCACTGAGATCGAACGCCCCGAATCGGCCGAGGAGACTTTCGCCGTCCCGGAACCCGACGTCCCGTGGGTGACGATCGTCCACAACGACCCCGTCAACCTCATGAGTTATGTGGCGTACGTCTTCCAGACCTATTTCGGATACCCCAAGGACAAGGCGCACCGACTGATGCTCGACGTCCACCACAAGGGCCGCGCGATCGTCTCCAGCGGCAGCCGCGAGGAGATGGAGCGCGATGTGCAGGCCATGCACGGGTTCGGGCTCTGGGCCACCCTCTCCCAGGACCGTGCCTGATGGCCGGGCGCTTCGAGGCCATCCCGGGCGGCGGAGCGGCCGTCGCCCTCGACGAGGTCGAGATCTCGATCCTGCGCTCGCTCGCCGTACAGCTCCTGGAGCTGATCGGGCCCGGTGACGAGCCGGCCCAGGGCGAGGACCCGCTCGCCTCGCTCTTCGCCGAGGGCCCCAGCGAGCCGCCCGCCGACCCGGCGCTGGCCCGGCTCTTCCCCGACGCGTACGGCGATGACGACGACGAACTGAAGGAGTTCTCCGCCGAGTTCAGACGCTTCACGGAGAACGACCTGCGCAGCCGCAAGCGCGAGGACGGGATGGCGGTCGTCCGCACCCTGGACGGACTCGGCTCGGCGGGCGCCGGCGGCGCGGTGCTCAAGCTGACGTCCGAGGACTGTCTGCACTGGCTCGGCGCGCTCAACGACCTGCGGCTGACCATCGGGACACGGCTGGAGGTCACGGACGAGGACGAGGGCGGCGAGCTGTACCGGCTGCCGGACTCCGACCCGCGCAAGCCGATGGTGATGGCGTACCTCTGGCTCGGCGCGCTCCAGGAGACCCTCGTCGAGACGCTGATGCCGTAGGGGCCGTCCGCGGCCGCAAGCAGCCGCGAGGCCTTTCCGTACGTGCCGTACACCCTCAGAACACCCTCAATTCGCCATAACGATCGCGTCAACGCTCCGGCGTCCTTTGCTCTTCGCGGTGCGATTCGTCCGCTTCTGCCTGTGGGCTCCGCCACAGAACCGTGCGCCGGTGACCCCCTCCGCCGTGATAGATCTTCACGACCCCCCGGGGACTCCACCCCTGTCCCCGGGGGTGTTCTCCGCCGGCCGACCGCCGGCGGAACTCCATCCGTCATCCGGGGGGATCACGAACCGGTCCCGTGGCCGCGTGCGGCGCGGACCGGTATGGAGAAAGGCGCACGACCATGACCTCTGCGCAGGTCGACAAGGAATACGGCGGCGAACACGGCGGTACGGGACACGGTGGCGACCGCGCCGCGGCGGACCCGGCCGGAGGCGGCCCCTCCGGAGACCGGCCGGCCGGAGCGCCCGAAGAGGGCTACGAACGGGGACTCGGCAGCCGGCAGGTCCAGATGATCGCCATCGGCGGTGCCATCGGGGTCGGCCTCTTCATGGGCGCCGGAGCCAATATCGCCAAGGCGGGCCCCAGCATCATCCTGATGTACGCCCTCGCGGGTGTCGTGATCTTCTTCATCATGCGGGCGCTCGGCGAACTGCTGCTCTACCGGCCGGTCTCGGGCTCCTTCGCCGAGTACGCCAGAGAGTTCCTCGGCCCGTTCTTCGGCTTCGCCACCGGCTGGACGTACTGGCTGATGTGGGTCGTCACAGGGATGGCCGAACTCACCGCCGCCGCCATCTACATCCACTTCTGGTTCCCGCAGATCCCGCAGTGGGTCAGCGCGCTGGTGTTCCTGGTGGTGCTCTTCGGGGTCAATCTGATCTCGGTGAAGATCTTCGGCGAGGTCGAGTTCTGGTTCTCGATGATCAAGGTCACCGCGATCATCGGCATGATCGTCATCGGTCTGGGCGTGCTGACGCTGGGCTTCTCCGACGCGGGCGAGACCGCATCCGCGTCCAACCTCTGGGCGCACGACGGGATCTTCCCGAACGGCATCGGATCCAGCCTGATGACCCTTCAGGGCGTCATGTTCGCCTACCTCGCCGTCGAACTGGTCGGGGTCACCGCGGGCGAGTCGGAGAACCCCGAGAAGACCCTCCCCAAGGCCATCAACACGCTGCCCTGGCGCATCATCGTCTTCTACGTAGGCGCGCTGTCCGTGATCCTCGCGGTCGTCAAATGGACCGAGTTCTCGGCGGGCAACAGCCCCTTCGTGCACGCCTTCGAGACGATGGGCATCCCCCTCGCGGCCGGCATCGTCAACTTCGTCGTCCTGACCGCCGCGCTCTCCTCCTGCAACTCGGGGATGTACTCCACCGGCCGGATGCTGCGCGACCTCGCCGCCAACAGCGAGGCGCCCAAGGCCTTCGGCAGGCTCAACTCCCGCAAGACGCCCGCCCTCGCCATCACCGTGTCCGCCGTACTGATGGGGATCGGCGTGGTCCTCAACTACGTCGTCCCGGAGAAGGCGTTCGGCTATGTGACCTCGGTGGCCACCGCGGCCGGCATCTGGACCTGGATGATGATCCTGATCAGCCATATCCGCTACCGCCGCGCGGTGGACGCCGGACGGCTGCCCGCCTCGTCGTTCCCCGCCCCCGGCGGCGCGCTGCTGAGCTGGGTCGCGGTGGCCTTCCTGGCACTGGTGACCTGTCTGATCGCGTACGACAAGGACGCGCGGGTCTGCCTGTATGTGGCGGCCGTGTGGGCGGTGGGGCTGGCGGTCGGCTGGCAGGTGCTGAAGCGGCGCGACGTGCCTGTGCTGCACATCAGCCCGTCCGGCGACTGAGGACACGGCGCGGCCGAAGGCTGTGCGGTGCCGGTGACGTCCGTACCGGCCCGCGCCACCGGGCACACCGCGCGGGCCGGCCCTGTCGTACCGGGGCCGGTCCATGCGCTCGTACCGGGGCCGGCCCACGTGCTCGTACCGGGACCGGACCGCGCGCGGCGGTCCCGTTTATATTCTCTGCATGCTCACCATCACCCAGGCCCTGCACGACCAGATCGTCGCGCACGCGCGAGCCGACCACCCCGACGAGGCCTGCGGGGTGGTCGCGGGCCCCGCGGGCAGCGGACGGGCCGAGCGGTTCATCCCCATGCTCAACGCCGCGCGCTCGCCCACCTTCTACGAGTTCGACTCGGCCGATCTGCTCAAGCTCTACCGGGAGATGGACGACCGCGACGAGGAGCCGGTGATCATCTACCACTCCCACACCGCGACCGAGGCCTATCCGTCCCGTACGGACATCACCTACGCCAACGAGCCCGGCGCCCACTATGTGCTGGTCTCCACCGCGGACACCGACGGCGAAGGCCCCTTCCAGTTCCGCTCGTACCGGATCGTGGACGGCGAGGTCACCGAGGAGCCCGTCGAGATCGTCTGAGAGACTCGACGCAGAAACGAGGCGGCAGGACCCAGGAAGCCGGTGCGAAACCGGCGCGGTCCCGCCACTGTGACCAAGCTCCGCTTGGCAGCCAGGAACTGACCTGCCGCCTTTCTCCCACCAGCCAGGGGACGCGGAAATCCCCCGGAGGAGGCCCTGTCGTGTCTGCCGTGCCCCGGCGCCGCCGCGCGTTCGCGCCCGCCGCGCCGTCCGCCGTATCAGCCCTGTCGTCCGCCCTGCCCGCGGTGTGCGCCGTGCTCGTCCTGCTGCCGCTCACGGCCTGCGGCGGCCCCACCGCGGCGGACTCCGCCGCCACGCAAGGCAAGCCCGCCGCATCCGCCGCGCCCGGCTTCCCGTACACCGTCACCAACTGCGGGGTGACGACCACGTACCAGGCGCCGCCCAAGCGTGTGGTCACCATGAACCAGCACGTGACCGAGATCATGCTCGCGCTCGGTCTGGAGAAGTCCCTGGTCGGCACCGCCTGGCTGGACGACCGGATCCTGCCCGCGTACGAGAAGGCGTACAAGAGCGTGCCGGTCCTCGCCGCGGAGTACCCCTCCAAGGAGAAACTCCTCGCCGCCGCACCCGACTTCGTGTACGGCGGGTACGCGAGCGCCTTTGACGCGAAGGACGGCCGGAGCCGCGACGAACTCAAGGCGGCCGGTATCAACACCCGGCTCAACCTGGAGAACTGCGCGGACGGCCGGACCACGATGGAGGACGTCTACCGGGAGGTCGAGGAGACCGGCCGTGTCTTCGGCGTCCCGGAGCGCGCGAAGCGCTGGATCACCGAGGCGCGCGCGACGGTCGAGTCCACCGCAGGCGAACTGAAGGGCGTCAGGCCCGTGTCGGTCTTCGTGTACGACAGCGGCGACCGGACCGCGTTCACCGCGGGCGGCAAGGGCATCGGCAACGAGCTGATCCGGCTGGCCGGCGGCCGCAATGTCTTCGCCGACCTCGACAAGACCTTCGGCGACGCGACCTGGGAACAGGTCGTGGCCCGCCGTCCCGAGACCGTCGTCATCTACGACTACGGCTCGACGACGGTCGCCCAGAAGGAGAAACGCCTTCTGGACGACCCGGCGCTGAAGGACATACCGGCCATCAAGAACCGCAGCTTCGCGGTGATGCCACTGTCGGACGTGGTCCTGGGCGTACGGGCGCCGGAGGCGATAGAACGCCTGGCGACCCAACTCCACCCGACGCGCACGAAGTAACGCCCGATGCACGACGACCCAAAGCCTCCGACCGGGGCAAGTTCAGCCCGTCCGGTGTGTGAGGGCAAGAAACAGCCCGTCCGGCGCTTGAGGACAAATCCAGCCCGTCCGGCGTTTGAGGACACCGGGGTCCGGGGCGGAGCCCCGGTTCCGGGAAGGGGCGGGGTGGGGGAGAAGCCCGCCGCAGGCGCTCCCCACGGCTCCGCCGAAACCGGCCCGCGGTCCTCGCCCACGCCCCCGCCCCCGACCCCCGCCCGGCCGCAGCCCGCGGCCCGGCGCCTCCGCCTCCCCCTCGCCCTCGGCTGCCTCGCCCTCGCGCTAACCGCAGCCATCGTCGCCGGCCTAGCTCTCGGCTCCGTACGGATCCCGCCCGGCCAAGTGATCGAGGTCCTCACCGGCCGCGCGGCTCCCGGCCCGTTCCGGACCATCGTGCTCGACGTACGGCTGCCCAGGGTGCTGCTGGGGGCCGTGGTCGGCGGAGGGCTGGCCGTCGTCGGGACCGTCCTCCAGGCGCTCGTACGGAACCGGCTCGCCGACCCGTTCCTCCTCGGGATCTCCTCCGGCGCCTCCACCGGTGCCGTCCTGGTCCTCGTGCTGGGTATCGGCGGCGGGGTGACCACCACCGTCGCCATGCCCGCCGCCGCCTTCGCCGGTTCGCTGCTCGCGCTGGCGCTCGTGTACGGGCTGGCCCGGCGCGGCTCGACGATGAGCGGGGGCGGGCTCGTCCTCGCCGGGGTGGCCGTCTCGTACATCCTCTCCGCGCTCACCACCCTGATCCTGGTCGTCTCCGCCAGGCCCGAGCACTTCCAGGAGGCCCTCTACTGGTCGCTGGGCGGCCTCGGCAGTGCCCGGTGGGCCACGCTCGTACCGCCCGCCGTCGCGCTCGTCGCGGGCACCGCCCTGCTCATGGCGCTGGCCAGACCGCTCGATCTGCTGCTGGCGGGGGAGGAGGGCGCGACCGTCCTCGGTCTCGACACCTCGCGCTTCCGGGCCGCGGTCTTCGTACTCGCCTCCCTGGTCACCGCCGTGATGGTCGCCGCGAGCGGCGCGGTCGGCTTCATCGGGCTGCTGGTGCCGCACGCCGCGCGGATGGCCGTCGGCGCCGGCCACCGGGCACTGCTGCCGGTGGCCGCGCTGGCCGGGGCGGTCGCGCTCGTCGTCGCCGACCTCGCGGCCCGTACCGTCGCCGCGCCCCAGGACATCCCGGTCGGCGTCCTGACCGCGCTCATCGGCGGCCCGGTGTTCCTGTGGCTGATGCGGCGCCGCCCGGAAGGAGCCCCGGAGTGAGCACTGGAAGGAGCCCCGGAATGAGCGACCGTACGAGCACCGGCACCCCGGACCGCCCGCCCGCCCCGGTCCCCGCCGCCGAACTGCGCGTCGAAGCGCTTTCGTACGAAACCGACGGCCGCCTCCTCGTCGACCGCGTCGGACTGACCGCGGCCCCCGGCGAGACCGTCGGACTCGTCGGCCCCAACGGCAGCGGCAAGACCACCCTGCTCCGCTGCGTGTACGGAACGCTCCGCCCCACGGCCGGACGCGCCCTCCTCGACGGCGACGACCTGCACACCATGGCACCCAAGGCCAGGGCCCGCCGCGTCGCCGCCGTACCGCAGGACGGCAGGGTCGACTTCGAGCTGACCGTCCGCGAGGTCGTCGCCATGGGCCGCTCGCCCCACAAGCGCTTCTGGGAGGCCGACACCGCCGCCGACACCGCACTCGCCACCGCCGCCCTCGACCGGGTCGGTATCGCCCCGCTCGCCGACCGGGCCTTCCCGTCCCTCTCCGGCGGCGAGCGGCAGCGCGCCCTCATCGCCCGCGCCCTGGTGCAGCGGCCGGCCCTGCTCGTACTGGACGAACCGACCAACCACCTGGACATCCGCCACCAGCTCGATGTCCTGACCCTGATCAGCCGGTCGGGCACCACCAATCTGCTCGCCCTGCACGATCTGAACCTGGCCGCCTACTACTGCGACCGCATCCATGTCCTCCAGGACGGCCGGATCGTCGCCTCGGGCCCGCCGCGCTCCGTGCTGACCCCCGAACTGCTCGCGGAGGTGTACGGAGTGACGGCCGAGATCACCACCCACCCCGTCACCGGCGCCCCCAGCGTCGTCTACCTCCCGTAGCCCCCGAGCCGTCACCCGTCCCGTAGCTCCCGACCCGTCATCCCGTCCCATGGCTCCCGGCCCCCCGCGCGCGCCCGGCTCCGCACCCCCTCAGGCCTGCCGTCCACGTGACGAACGTTCTCGGTCCGCCATACGAGATCACATGCCGGGCCGCGGACCGGGAATCGATACGATGAACCCATGGTTTTCCATGACGTGAGCGACAAGACGCCGAGCACCCCGCTGCTCGTCGCGCGGCTGCACGTCGACCTGTGCCGCCTCGCCAGCGCCATCTGTCCGGGCGGCGCGGTCCTTTCCGCCGGCCGCGCAGGCTGAGCGACGGCCGCGAGCGCCGCCCGCCGTACCCGACCCGTACCGCATCACCCCCTCGCGCGGGGGCCCGAGCCGCGCGCCCGTCACGCCATCTCCCGACAGGAGCCCACGCCATGGCCATCGAGGTCCGCATCCCGACCATCCTCCGCACCTACACCGACGGCGCGAAGGCCGTCGAGGGCACCGGCGACACGCTCTCCGAGCTGTTCACCGACCTCGAAACCCGGCACGCCGGCATCCGGGAGCGGCTCATCGACCCCGCCGCGGGCGACCAGCTCCGCCGCTTCGTGAACGTCTACCTCAACGACGAGGACGTCCGCTTCCTCGACGGAGTCGCCACCAAGCTCGCGGACGGCGACAGCGTCACGATCCTCCCGGCGGTGGCCGGCGGGGCGCTCGAATCGAACCCGGCCTGATGCGGTACGACTCCCCGCTGGCGGCGGTCGGCAACACGCCCCTGGTACGGCTCCCCAGGCTGTCCCCGTCGGACGACGTACGGATCTGGGCCAAGCTGGAGGACCGCAACCCGACCGGTTCCGTCAAGGACCGGCCCGCCCTGCACATGGTCGAGCAGGCCGAGAAGGACGGACGGCTCACCCCGGGCTGCACCATCCTGGAGCCCACCAGCGGCAACACCGGTATCTCGCTCGCCATGGCGGCCCGCCTCAAGGGCTACCGCATCGTCTGCGTCATGCCGGAGAACACCTCCCAGGAGCGGCGCGACCTGCTGACGATGTGGGGCGCGGAGATCATCTCGTCCCCGGCGGCGGGCGGCTCCAACACGGCGGTACGGGTGGCCAAGGAACTGGCGGCCGACAACCCGGACTGGGTGATGCTCTACCAGTACGGCAATCCCGACAACGCGGGCGCGCACTACGCCACCACCGGGCCCGAGATCCTCGCCGACCTGCCGTCCGTCACGCACTTCGTGGCGGGGCTCGGCACGACGGGCACGCTGATGGGCGTCGGGCGGTTCCTGCGCGAGCAGAAGCCCGACATCAGGATCGTCGCCGCGGAGCCGCGCTACGACGACCTCGTGTACGGGCTGCGCAACCTCGACGAGGGCTTCGTACCCGAGCTGTACGACGCGTCCGTCCTCACCACCCGCTTCTCCGTCGGCTCGGCCGACGCGGTCGCCCGTACCCGTGAACTGCTCCAGCAGGAGGGCATTTTCGCGGGCGTCTCGACCGGCGCGGCGCTGCACGCGGCGATCGGAGTCGGCCGCAAGGCGGTCAAGGCGGGCGAGAGCGCGGACATCGTGTTCGTCGTCGCGGACGGCGGCTGGAAATATCTGTCCACGGGCGTCTACACGGCGGCCACCACGGAAGAGGCCATCGAGACCCTGCACGGCCAGCTCTGGGCGTAACGCGATGACACGCGGCGTTGAGGTGACGCTGTGAGGTAGCGGTGTGAGGTGACGCGCGACATGTGAGCGCGCGGCGCGCCGGCCCGGGCCTCCGGGCCCGGGCCCCGGTGCCCATGGCCGGAACACCCCGTGCGGGTCCCAGGGCCCGGTGCCATGGCCGCAACATCCCGGGTGGGGTCCCAGGGCCCGGCGCCAGACCCGTACCCCTGCCCCGTACCCGCCGTACCGGACCGCACCCCCGGCCCCCCGCCCGATCCGGGCCGGGGGCCGCAGCCGTCTCCAGGGCTTCTCCGGGGCCGCTCCAGGCGCTCCCCAGGCCCCCTCCGGCATCCAGGCCGTATGTCAGAAGTCCCGTCTGCCTCGCGACGCCCGGCACGCACACTCGCTGCGTTGTCGGAGTCGCCCGAGTACGTCCAGTACACGGGCGATCCTCCGCCTTGCGATTGCACGCACCGGACGCCGCGAGGCCCGCCCTGCGGGCGGACGACGCTACCTCGGACACACGGCCTAGACCCCGCCGTGGCAGTCCATCCGAACCGGTGACAGCGCAGGTGAGTTCTCCCACAACGGACCGTCGTGGAGGAGCGACCAGCCCTTTCGCGCTTTACGCTCGACAAACCGCACAACCCCCGTCGCCCCCCTTCCACGCCACGGAGGTTCACGCTCCATGAAGCTCACCGTCGTCGGCTGTTCGGGCTCGTTCCCCTCCGCGGGATCGGCCTGCTCCAGTTACCTCCTAGAGGCCGACGGCTTCCGGCTGCTCCTCGACATGGGTAATGGCGCCCTTGGCGAGCTGCAGCGCCATGTTGGTCTCTACGACCTCGACGCCATCTTCCTCAGCCATCTCCACGCGGACCACTGCATCGACATGTGCGGCTATTTCGTAGCCCGCTACTACCGGTTCGACGGCGGACGCTGCGACGCGATCCCGGTGTACGGACCCGAGGGCACCGAGCAGCGCCTCACCACGGCCTACGCGGACACCCCGACGGACAAGTCGATGAGCGAGGTGTTCGACTTCCACACGCTCAAGCCGGGCTCCTTCGACATCGGCCCCTTCTCGGTCCGTACGGAGAAGGTCTCGCACCCCATAGAGACCTTCGCCATCCGGGTCGAGCACGGCGGCCGGTCCCTCACCTACTCCGGGGACACCGGGGTCTGCGAGCCGCTCGTCGAGCTGGCGGAGGACACCGACCTGTTCCTGTGCGAGGCGGCCTTCACATACGGCAAGGAGGACATTCCCGGTCTGCACCTCAACGGCCGCGAGGCAGGCGCCCACGCCGCCCGCGCCCGGGCACGCCGGCTCGTCCTCACCCATGTCCCGCCGTGGACGGACGGCGAACAGAATCTGGCCGACGCCCGTGCGGTGTACGGAGGCCCGGCGGAACTGGCCGTTCCCGGCGCGGTGTACGAGATCTGACCGGCCGTCGGCGCGCCGACCGGGCGGTCTGCCGGTCGGCGCCGGCCGGTGCCGGACGGGCGTACGGTCCGTCCGTCCGGCAGCCGGTGAACGGAAAGGCCTACTTGGCCTCGGCCTTCTGAAGCTCCGCCAGTTCCTCGTCGGACTCACGGCCCGGCGTAGGGATGTTGAACCGGACGATCGCGAAGCGGAACACCGCGTAATAGACCGCCGCGAAGCACAGACCGACCAGCGCCAGGCCCCACGGATTCGTCGCGATACCGAGGTTGAGGAAGAAGTCGACCGCGCCGGCCGAGAAGCCGAACCCGTCCTTCATCCCCAGCGCCCAGGTCAGTGCCATCGAGACACCGGTCAGCACCGCGTGGACCGCGTACAGCGCAGGCGCGATGAACATGAAGGTGAACTCGATCGGCTCGGTCACCCCGGTGACGAACGCGGTGAGCGCCAGCGACAGCATCATGCCGCCGACGGCCTTCCGCCGCTCCGGGCGCGCGCAGTGCGTGATCGCCAGGCAGGCCGCGGGCAGGGCGAACATCATGATCGGGAAGAAGCCGGTCATGAACTGCCCGGCCGTCGGGTCGCCCGCCAGGAAGCGATTGATGTCGCCGCTCTTGCCCTCGTACGTACCGGCCTGGAACCACGGGAACGAGTTCAGCAGATGGTGCATGCCGACCGGGATCAGCGCCCGGTTGGCCACCCCGAAGATGCCTGCGCCGACCGCGCCGGAACCGACCAGCCACTCGCCCAGGTTGTGCAGGCCCGTGCCGAGGACCGGCCAGAGATAGCCGAAGACGATGCCGATGACCAGACCGGCGAAGGCGGAGAGGATCGGGACCAGCCGCCGGCCACCGAAGAAACCCGCCCAGTCGGGCAGCTTCGTACGGTAGAAGCGCTGATACAGCAGGGCCACGACGATGCCCATGACAACACCGCCGAGGACCTTCGCGTCGACCGGCGCGTCCGTCATGACGACCTTGCCGTCCACCACCGAGGCCACCTTGGGCAGGTTCGAGTCGGTGAAGGTGCCCAGGACGCTCTTGAAGACCAGATAGCCGGTGACGGCGGCGAGCGCGGTCGAGCCGTCGGACTTCTTGGCGAAGCCGATCGCGATACCGACCGCGAAGAGCAGCGGCATGTTGTCGAGGATGGCGTTGCCGCCCGCGGCCATGAAGCCCGCGATCCTGGTGATGAACGCGGGGAACGACTCGCGGCCGAGCATGTCGGGGTTGCCGAGGCGTACGAGCAGGGCCCCGGCGGGCAGCACGGCGACGGGCAGCATCAGACTGCGGCCGATGCGCTGCATCACGGCCATCACGCGGCTGCCCGGCTTCTTCCGCGCCGCCGGCTCGTGCTGTGCCGCGGGGGCGGCGTCGGCCGTACTCATCAACATCCTCCAACCAGGTGCCCGGAACGCGGCGCGCACGGCCACGTGGTCTACACCATTCCAGTGGTGTAGACCTGTTCTAGCACGGGGTGGGTTCGATAAGGAACCTGCGAAAATGTGGCCTGGGCCATAGCGGGTTCGCGGGCGAGGGCGGGGGGCCGGCGGCTCCGGGGCGGCAGGCGGGGGCCAGGGCCAGCAGGCGGGAGGCCGGGGCCTCTTCGCTCAGGGGCCTCTCAGCTCAAGGGCGTGTGTTCCGCGTGCTCAAGGGCGGTTGCTCAAGGGCGCGTGTTCTGCTGCTCCGCTTCCTCCGCCAGTTCCTCCGGCTCCCGCCCTGGAGTCGCGATGCGGAACAGCGAGATCGCCACGCGGAAGACCACGTAATACACCACCGCGAAGCACAGCCCGATCGGAATGATCAGCCAGGGCTTGGTGTCGAGATGCCAGTTCACGACATAGTCGATCAGACCGGCCGAGAAACTGAACCCCGCGTGCACCCCAAGCGCCCAGGTCACCGCCATCGACACCCCGGTCAGCACCGCGTGCGCCCCGTACAGCAGCGGCGCCGCGAACATGAACGAGAACTCCAGCGGCTCGGTCACCCCCGTCACGAACGAGGTCAGCGCCACGGAGAACATCAGCCCGCCGACCCGCTTGCGGTTCTCGGGCCGCGCGCAGTGCGTGATGGCGAGCGCGGCGGCCGGCAGCCCGAACATCATGACCGGGAAGAACCCCGACATGAACTGTCCGGCCGTGGGGTCGCCGGCGAAGAACCGGGTGAGATCACCTCGTACGACCGTGCCGTCCGGCTCGGTGTACTCACCGGCCTGGAACCAGAAGAACGTGTTCAGGAACTGGTGCATGCCGACCGGAATGAGCAGCCGGTTGGCGAACCCGAAGATGCCCGCGCCCCACGCGCCCAGATCGATGAGCTGCTTGGCGAACGCGGTCAGCGCGTCTCCGACCGGCTCCCACAACAGCCCGAAGGCCACCCCGAGCAGCGTGCAGAGGAAGGCCATCAGGATCGGCACCAGACGGCGGCCGTTGAAGAAGCCGAGCCAGTCGACCAGCTTCGTACGGTGGAACCGCTGCCAGACCACCGCCGTGAGCAGCCCGATCAGAATGCCCCCGAGCACCCCGGGATTCTGCGGAGTGCCGTCGGGCCGCGCCTTCGTGACCGAGCCGGCGACCGGGAAGGCGGCCAGGACACCGTGATAGACGAGAAAGCCGGCGACGGCGGCGAGCGCGGTCGAGCCGTCCGCCTTCTTGGCGAAACCGATCGCCACCCCGATGCAGAAGAGCAGCGGCAGACCGAACGCCCCGTCCAGAATGGCGCCGCCGCCCAGGCTCAGCACCTTCGCGGTCCTGTCCCAGAACGGGCCGTGCAGATAGGCGGAGAACAGATTGCCCAGACTGACCAGCAGCCCCGCCGCGGGCAGTGTGGCCACCGGGAGCTGGAGGCTCCGGCCGATCTTCTGAAGCCCCTGGAACAGCCCGTTCCACCACTTCCTCGTCCGCGGCGGGGGCGCTGCCGTGCTGTCGCCGCTCATCGGGTCCTTCCGTCTGGTGGCGCCGTCCGGGGGCGGTGGCGGTGGCGGTGCCGGGGCGGTCGCGTGCCCGACTGGTGTAGACCACCTGCGGTAGGCTCGCGGGGCCGGTCGGTCGCGGGCGGGGTGCCGGTGATCGTCATCATTGAGTACGGCGTGAGGGCGCGCCCGCGAAGATGGTCCAACTGTGCGTTACCGTGACGAAGCGGTACGACAGCGACAGCGACAGCGAGCGACAGTCAGGGAGAACACCATGGCCACCAAGGCTGAGAAGATCGTCGCCGGGCTCGGCGGGCTCGACAACATCGAAGAGGTCGAAGGCTGCATCACCCGCCTCCGCACCGAGGTCGTCAACCCGGACCTCGTCGACGAAACCGCTCTCAAGGCCGCCGGGGCGCATGGTGTGGTCAAGATGGGCACCGCGATCCAGGTAGTCATCGGCACGGACGCCGACCCCATCGCCGCGGACATCGAAGACATGATGTAAGACCCCCCTTTTTTGGAGGGCTCGGTTCGCCTCCGGGGCGCTACATGTCGGTGCCGACGGTCGACCGTGCTCGGTCCGCTCGTTCCTCGCTCCCCTGCGCGCGCTCTCCCTTTCGGCGCCGACCGCGCCCCTTCGGCTCACTCGCCGGGCGGCCGACAGCAGCCCGGACGTGTCCGTACCCTGGGCGGTCGGGGTGACCGGGCCGTGAGCGAGGCTCCGCCCGGCCGCTGTGGTGACGTCGATGTCCTGGCCGCTCACGGCGGCCTGGCGAGTGAGCCGAAGGGCGCCGGGCGCTGTCGAAAGGGAGGCTGTGCTCGATATGCGGCTCCGCCGCGCGGGCGCAGGCCCCGAGGTACGAGGGGGCGAGCACGGTCGACCGTCGACAGGGTCTTGAGGCGCTCGGAGGCGAACCGAGCCCTCAAAAAGAGACGGAAAGCCCTTGCCTATAGGCTCGCCGCATGTCACGAATCGACGGCCGTACCCCCGACCAGCTCCGTCCCGTCACCATCGAACGCGGATGGAGCAAGCACGCCGAGGGCTCGGTCCTCATCTCCTTCGGTGACACCAGAGTCTTCTGCACCGCCTCCTTCACCGAAGGCGTCCCCCGCTGGCGCAAGAACAGTGGCGAAGGCTGGGTCACCGCCGAATACTCGATGCTGCCCCGCTCCACCAACACCCGTGGCGACCGCGAGTCCGTACGCGGCAAGATCGGCGGCCGTACGCACGAGATCAGCCGGCTCATCGGCCGCTCGCTGCGCGCCGTGATCGACTACAAGGCCCTCGGCGAGAACACCATCGTCCTCGACTGCGATGTCCTCCAGGCCGACGGCGGCACCCGTACCGCCGCGATCACCGGCGCCTACGTCGCCCTCGCCGACGCGGTTGCCTGGGCCCAGCGCAAGAAGCTCGTCAAGGCCGGGCGGCGGCCCCTGACCGGCACCGTCGCGGCCGTCAGCGTCGGCATCGTCGGCGGTACGCCGCTCCTGGACCTCTGTTACGAGGAGGACGTCCGCGCCGAGACCGACATGAACGTCGTCTGCACCGGCGACGGCCGCTTCGTCGAGGTCCAGGGCACCGCCGAGGCCGAGCCCTTCGACCGCAAGGAACTGACCGCGCTGCTGGACCTCGCCACCACGGGCTGTGCCGACCTCGCCGCGATCCAGCGAGCGGCCCTGGACGAGACGGCGTAACGGAACCAACTCCCAGGCGGGGCAGGTGGCCCGGGCAGCCGCCCCGGGCGCGCCGGACCACCCCGGGTCGCCAGGCCAGCCGGGCCAGCCCGGCCGAGCCGGGCCCGTCAAGCCAGGCGGCCGAAAACGGTCGGCGGAAGCAACCGGGGAGATCCTCCGGGCGTCTCAACCGCACGGGTGCACGGACCGAACCGTGCGCCCGTCCGTACCCCGGGGAGGAACCCGCGCCATGCCCGCGCCCATACGCCGACGCCGCATCACCCTGGCTCTCGCCGCCACCGCCCTGGCACTGCCCCTGACCGCGGGCTGCGGCGCCCTCGACACGGCGCTGGACTGCGTACAGACGGCCGACGCCATCGCCACCAGCGTCAGCAATCTGGAACAGGCCATCTCCAGCGTCGGGGACAACCCGCTCAAGGCCGACGAGGCCCTCGACAACATCGACACCGAACTCGGCAACCTCAAGGACCAGACCGACAACGCCGACCTGAGCAAGGCCGTCGACAACCTCACCAAGGGTGTCGAGAGTGTCCGCAAAGCCGTTGAGAGCGGCGACGAGACGCCCGACCTGACGCCGATCTCCGACGCGGCGTCGGAGATCGGGAACATCTGCACCCCCTGAGAGGCGGGCGGCTGACCGGCGGGCGGGGCGGGCACGGATACTGAGGGGCATGACCCGCCTCATCCTCGCCACCCGCAACGCCGGCAAGATCACCGAACTACGGGCCATCCTCGCCGACGCGGGCCTGCCCCACGACCTCGTCGGCGCGGACGCCTACCCCGGTGTCCCGGACGTCAAGGAGACCGGCGTCACCTTCGCCGAGAACGCGCTCCTCAAGGCCCATGCCCTCGCCGACGCCACCGGACTGCCCGCCGTCGCCGACGACTCCGGGCTCTGCGTCGATGTCCTCGGCGGCGCGCCCGGCATCTTCTCCGCGCGCTGGGCGGGCGCCCACGGCGACGACACGGCGAACCTGAACCTGCTGCTGGCCCAACTCGCCGACATCACCCCGCCCCACCGCACGGCCCACTTCGCCTGCGCGGCAGCCCTGGCGCTCCCGGACGGCACCCACCGCGTAACCGAGGGCCGCCTCCCCGGCACCCTCCGCACCACCCCCACCGGCACGGGCGGCTTCGGCTACGACCCGATCCTCCAGCCGAACGGCGAATCCCGAACCTGCGCGGAACTGACGGCGGCCGAGAAAAACGCCATCAGCCACCGAGGCAAGGCCTTCCGCGCCCTGGTCCCGGCGGTACGGGAACTACTGGGCTGACGCCCGCAAACAAGCGGGGCCGCCCACGGATCGTGGGCGGCCCCGCTGTTCATGTGCGGCCGGTGGGACTCGAACCCACATGGGCGAACCCAGAGGCACCTAAAGCCTCCGCTTATTCCAATTCAGCAACGGCCGCCAGCCACCTGTCATGATAGCGGGCCGGTGGCTGGGTGGGCATGCAGCGTGGGCTAGATGTGGTGCCTGCCGCTCTTTCGGCGATCGCCGCCACGGCACCAGGTGCTCGTGATCGCATGACAGTTGGGGCACATCAGCCGGAGGTTCTCGGCCCGGTTGTCGCTCCAGTCGCCATTGATGTGGTCGATCTCCAGAGTCATGGGCTTCCCCAGCCACTCCGGTCCGGTTCCGCAGCGAGCGCATCTCTCAGCGATGCCGACTTCGAGCAAGCATCGGCGCAGTATCCGCGTTTTGGTGCGTCGGCGTCCGTCATGCTTCACCAGAACCTGCTCCGCGGTTTTCACCGGGATCGGGCCCTGTTTGCCTCGTTGCTGTGCCTGTCCGAGAAAGTGAGATGTGTCGATTTCATCCTCCTCGACCCACTGATGGAAGAGCGTGCGCATACGCATGCTGTCCGGCTGCTTCAGGCTGCGCAGGGTGGCAGCTATCGAACAGGATCGACTGACGGCCCCCTGCAATTCGGTCTTGGTCGGCCTAGCCGTGGTTCCGCTCCTCCGGCGGCGTGGGAAGTGCGAGACGTCGATGCCCAACTGCTCGAACCGTTTGTACAGATGCTGCCGCAGGTTTCTGTACGGCCGTGTGCCCAGGAAGGCGATCACCTCGTCGATGTCGGCGCACGTTGCTGCCGCATCGGCCAGTCGCTCCCGCGTGTATCGATTGCTCTCGGCCATCAGTCCTCACCGCCGAGCCGAGGAGTTGTCGTACGGGCGGCTCTGCGGGGCCCACCACTTCTGCGGTACGTGTCAGTCGTGGAATGGCAGTTGGGGCAGAGGAAGCGCAGGTTCTCGACGCGGTTGTTGCGCCAGTTGCCGTCGAGGTGGTCCACCTCAAGAGGCAGCGGGTGTCCCCGCCACATCGCCTCGCAGCCGCAGAGCGCGCAGCTTTCCGGCAATCCGAGTTCGAGCAGTGCTTGCTTGAGCCGCCAACTGGGAGTTCGGCGTGCGTGGGCCGAGTTGTCCTCGATCAGGATCTCCTGGCGCGACCGGGGGCGCCGACTGCCGGGCCTGTTCTCCGTCCGTCTGTATGGATCGAAATGTGAGGTGTCGATACCAAGAGCCTTGACCCGGCGGCTGATGTGGGTGTGCTGGCCACCGACGAGTTCGGCTCCGAGCCGACGCAGCACCTCGTTCATGTTCGTCGATGCGGCAACGGCGGATTCGAGTACCTCCTTGGTCCATCGCGCGCCCTCGCGCTCGAAGTGGGACGTGTCTATACCCATCCGCTTCATGCGATCGTGGACGTACCGTCGCGACGAACTCTTCGGATCGACCCCGAGCTTCGTCAGTGCCTCCGACAGCGTCCTTGACGAGCTTGCCGCCTCCGCGAGGCGCTCTCGTGTGTACGGGCTCACCGGCATGTGCTTCGTTCCCCTTTGTGCGGCCACGTGTTCGTGGCGTCGCACTGAGTAACGAATCACATCCCCCACAGTTACGTCAGAACTTCCCTCCCCGCCCCCGCGATTGGCGAATTGCCTCCGCTTCCGCCTCCGTTGACACCGACGGCGGTGACCCCGGCAAGGGCAGTCGCGCCGTTTCCCTTGTGCGGGTTACCGCAACCACCCCCACCAGGGCCGCCGCCATCGCGTAGTAGGCCGGCATCAGGTCCGTACCCGTCAGGGCAATGAGCGCCGTGATGGCCAAGGGAGTTGTGCCGCCGAAGACCGAGACCGCGACGTTGTAGCCGATGGACAGCGCGCCGTAGCGGACGTTCGTCGGGAACAGGGCCGGGAGCGTGGCGGACATCGTGCCGAGGAGGCAGACCAGGGACAGGCCCAGCATCAGCATGCCTGCCGCGATCGCCGGGATGCCGCCCTGGGCGATCAGGAGGAACGACGGCAGCGCGAGGAAGAAGAAGCCCAGCATCCCGCTCATCAGCAGCGGCTTGCGGCCGAAGCGGTCGCTGAGGGTGCCGACCCGGTTGATGACCAGCAGCAGACAGGCCATGACCCCCAGCAGCACGAGCAGCCCATCGGTGTCGCTGTAGCCCAGTTCGTCGGAGAGGTACGCCGGCATGTACGACAGCAGCATGTAGTCCGTGATGTTGTACGCACCGACCAGCGCGACGCACAGGGTCAGCGTCCGCCAGTGTCCCCGGAAGATCCTGCCCAGGTCGCCCTTCGCCGTGGCCGTCACCGCCTCCGGTGCCAGCCGCCGGAACGCCGGTGTCTCGTCCAGCCGTAACCGCAGATACAGGCCGACCAGCCCCAGCGGTCCCGCGACCAGGAACGGTACGCGCCACCCCCACGCCTCCACGGCCTGCGCGCCGAGCCCGGTCTGTAGCGCGGTGACCAGGCCCGCCGCGCCGATGTAGCCGGACAGCGTGCCGAACTCCAGGAAGCTGCCGAAGTAGCCCCGCCGCTTGTCCGGCGCGTACTCCGCGATGAACGTGGACGCCCCGCCGTACTCGCCCCCGGTGGAGAACCCCTGCACCAGCCGGAAGAAGACCAGCAGGACCGGCGCCCAGAACCCGATCGTCGCGTACGAGGGGATCAGACCGATGGCGCAGGTACCGGCCGCCATCAGGATCATCGTCAGCGCGAGCACCTTCTTGCGGCCGATCCGGTCGCCCAGCGGGCCGAAGACCATGCCACCGACCGGACGTACGAGAAAGGCGACGGCGAAGGTCGCGAAGGAGGAGAGCAACTGGACGGTGGGGTTCCCGGACGGGAAGAAGACCTGCCCGAGGGTCGCGGCCAGATAGCTGTAGATGCCGAAGTCGAACCACTCCATGGCGTTGCCCAGCGCGGCGGCCTTCACCGCCCGCCGGACAGCGCGCTCGTCGGTGACGGTCACCGTCACGTCGACGGGGGTGTCGGACCGGTGCGCCCCGGGGTCGGCCATGGCGGGGGTCCCTTCCTCAGGGGTACGGTCCGCGCGGACCGTCCACAGGAACCTTCGGCACGCTCATGGCGACGGCCGACCGAAGTCCCACGGGAGAGTGGGACCCCGGTCACCTCAGGCCACCCCGTAGGTCACCCGGATCCCGAGATCCGTCCGGTCCCCAGACCGTCAGGTCCCCGGATTTGCCGGGTCCCCGGATCCGCCAGGTCCCCGGATCCGCCAGGTCCCCGGATCCGTCAGGTCCCCAGGTCCGTCAGACCCCCGGATCCCTCAGATGCCGAGATCCTTGATGATCTTCGCCACATGGCCCGTCGCCCGCACGTTGTAGAAGGCGTGCTCCACCTTCCCCTCCTCGTCCACGACCACCGTGGAGCGGATCACGCCGGTCACGGTCTTCCCGTACATCTTCTTCTCGCCGAACGCGCCGTAGCTCTCCAGCACGCCCTTGTCCGGGTCCCCGACCAGCGTGACCTTCAGGTTCTCCTTCTCGCGGAACTTCGCGAGCTTCTCCGGCTTGTCCGGGGACACCCCGATCACGTCGTAACCGGCGTCGGCGAGCAGCCCGAGGTTGTCCGTGAAATCACAGGCCTGCTTGGTGCACCCTGGAGTGAGGGCGGCGGGGTAGAAGTAGACGATGACCTTGCGGCCCTTGTGGTCCGCGAGCGAGACGTCGGTGCCGTCCGCGTCGGGCAGGGTGAAGGCGGGGGCGGTGTCGCCGGGCTTGAGTCGCTCGCTCATGGTTCTCCTCGGTGGAGGTCGGGTGTACGCGGCCGAGCGTAATCGGGGGTGCCGCCGGGTGCGGCCACGGTCAAGCTGACAGACTGTCGAGGAAGTACTGAGCTGAGTACCGAACCGGGTACTGGACGCAGTACGGACGAGGCACTACCGGACACGACGACGGAGGCAGCGCGGTGTCGGATTCCAGGACCCCGGCGCAGATCGAGGCGGACATCGTCCGCAGGCGCGGGCAGCTCGCCGAGACGCTGGACGAGATCGGGGTGCGGGTGCACCCGAAGACGATCGTCGGCGACGCGAAGGCCCGGGTGGTCTCCAGTGTGGATCACACGGCCGGGCGTGCGTTCGTGGCGGTGAACAAGGTGGTGTCGGGGGTACGGGCGCAGTTCGTCGGGCTCGACGGCGGGCCGCGGCTGGACCGGCTGGTGCCGGTGGCGCTGGTGGCGGTCGGGGTCGTGGGGCTGCTGGCGGTGTCGGTACGGCGCCGTCGGCGCTGAGCCCCCGGCGACGGGTCGTCGGCCTGCGGGGGGCCGTGGGGTTTACCCCTGTGGCATACGGAATGAACGTGAGCAGGTAGGTTCTGGGACGTGAGCGAGAAACCCCTCAGCCAGCTCGGCAGGCACGACCAGCACGACAAGCTGCCCATCCGGATGCTCCATGACCGGGTCCTGGTCAGGACGGACATCCCGGAGGGTGAGCGGCGCTCGTCCGGCGGCATCGTCATTCCCGCGACGGCCGCGGTGGGCCGGCGGCTGGCCTGGGCCGAAGTGGTGGCCGTGGGCCAGAACGTACGGACGGTGGAGCCGGGGGACCGGGTGCTGTACGACCCCGAGGACCGGGCCGAGGTCGAGGTGCGCGGGGTGGCGTACGTCCTGATGCGGGAGCGCGATCTGCACGCGGTCGCCGCCGACAGGTTCGAGGGTTCCGAGGACTCGACCGGGCTGTATCTGTAGGCCGTCTGTATGCCATCTGCAAGCCGCGGTTTTCCTGAGCGGCGGTTTTCGTAAGCCGCCGCCAGAGCCCGAAAGAGCCCCGGAAACCCGGGATCGGGCCGGGCCGCTCCCGCAGCCGCCCGGCCGGATCCCGTCGAGGCGCCGGATCACCAGTCGAGGCCAGGGATCCTCCGGCCGGCCGGGCTGCTGCCCGTGCTCCATCCGTAGCTGTCCGTACGGCCGGGCCTGTTGTCGTCGATGTC
This sequence comes from Streptomyces sp. GMY02, assembly GCF_019056675.1. Lineage (NCBI taxonomy): Bacteria > Bacillati > Actinomycetota > Actinomycetes > Kitasatosporales > Streptomycetaceae > Streptomyces > Streptomyces sp. GMY02. The sequence goes on from NZ_CP077658.1 coordinate 5,437,635, forward strand.
ACCCAGACCGGAGTCGGCACTTCCGCCGAAGGGCACGGCCTGCCCCTGCGACGCTCCCTGGCTCTGGCTCTGGCCGCGGGTCGGTCCGTACAGCAGGCTGTGCGGGCCGTACGACTGCCCCGGGTAGCCGCCCCCGCCGGCCTGCGACATGCTTCCGGGCCTGCCGGGGGACCGCCCGTCCGTGCGGTCCTGGTTCGGATACGGGCCCAGCGCCTCGTCGTCGGAGCCGGGCACCGGGCCGTTGCCCGGCTCGTCCTTGACGATCCCGGCCGCCGAGTCCGATGAGCCGGGCGATTCCGGCGAGTCCTCCGAGGACGAGAACTGGCTCGACCGTTCGTCGGTCCGCAGGTCGAAGTCCTTGGACTGGGTGTCCTTGAGCACGTCCGCCGTGAACTGCCCCCAGATCTCGGCCGGGGGGCCGCCTCCGTTGATGCGGGTCTGGCCGAGCGCCCCGTACAGCGGTCTCTGCGCGGCGGTCTTCGGGTCGGCGCCCATCATCGCGATGACCGTGGTCAGATCCGGGGTGTAGCCGGCGAACCAGGCCGCCTTGTCGTCCTCCGCCGTTCCCGTCTTGCCCGCGGCGGGGCGGCCCGCGGAGAGTGCCGCGGTGCCCGTACCGCCCTCGACGACGCCGCGGAGCACGGCCGTGGTGGTGTCGGCGGCCTCGCGGCTGATGACCTGCTCGGTGCTGCGGCCGGGCAGTCCGACGTCCTTGCCGTTCCTGCTGATCTTGTCGACCAGGGTGTACGTGCCGTGCCGGCCGTGGTTGGCGAGTGTCGCGTACGCCTTCGCCATGTCCAGGACGCTGGCGGTGGCCGGGCCGAGCGCGATGGAGGGGGAGGGGGTCAGGTCGGGGGTGTTCTGCGGGATGCCGAGGGCGATGGCGGTGTTCTTGACGGTGGCCGGGCCGACGTCCTCGGCCATCTGTGCGTAGACGGCGTTGACGGACTTGTCGGTGGCCTCGCGGACGGAGATGGGGCCGTAGCTGATGTCGTCCTCGTTGGCCGGGGCGTAGCCGATGGGTCCTTCCGGGCCTTCGACCTCGCGTTCGTTGTCGCCGTCGTACACGGTGCCGGGGGTGATGGTCTCGCCGTACCGGGTCCGGGACTGGTGCTCGATGGCGGCGGCGAGGACGAAGGGCTTGAAGGTGGAGCCGACCTGGTAGTCGCGGCGGGTGGCGTTGTTGACGTACTGCCGGGTGTAGTCGACGCCGCCGTACATGGCGACGACTCTGCCGCTGGCCGGGTCGATGGAGACGCCGCCGACGCGTACGTTGCGGTCGGCGTCGCGTTCGTCGGTGTCGAGCCGGCTCAGCACATGGTCGTCGACGGCCTTGTCGAGGGCGTCCTGCTTGGAGCGCTCCAGTGTGGTGGTGATGCGGTGGCCGCCGGCGGCCAGGGTGTTCTCGTCCATGATCTTGTTGCTGGTGAGGTAGTCCTCGACGGCCTGGACGATGTAGCCGCGCTGTCCCGAGAGTCCGCCGGAGGCGTGCCGGATCTTGCCGGGTGCGGGGAACTTGAGCGCGGCGCGGTCGGCCCGGCCGAGCCAGCCTTCCTTGACCATGCCGTCGAGGACGTAGTTCCAGCGGGCCTCGGCGGCCGGCCGGTTCTCGGGGTGGACGGCGACGTCGTACTCGCTGGGCTGGTTGAGGAGTGCGGAGAGGTACGCGCCCTCCGCGACGCCGATCCGCTCGATGTCCTTGCCGTAGTAGGCCTGTGCGGCGGCCTGGATGCCGTACGCGTTGCGGCCGAAGTAACTGGTGTTCAGATAGCCCTGGAGGATGCTCTCCTTGCTCTGTTCGCGGTTGAGTTTGATCGCGATGAAGAGTTCCTTGCTCTTGCGTACGAGGGTCTGTTCCTGCCCCAGGTAGTAGTTCTTGACGTACTGCTGGGTGATGGTGGAGCCGCCCTGGGTGCCCTTGCCGGTGAGGGTGTTCCAGAAGGCGCGGGTCATGCCCTGGAGATCGACCGCGTGTTCGTGGTAGAAGTCGCGGTCCTCGGCGGCGAGTACGGCCTGCTGGACGCTCTTCGGCACCTGGGAGAGCCGGATGTTCTCGCGGTTGACCTCGCCGTCGCGGGCGAGCTGGGTGCCGTCCGCGTAGAGGTAGAGATTGGACTGGGCGGTGGCCTGGGCGTTGGCGGGCGGGATGCCGACGATCTGGTAGCCGATGACCAGGGCCGCCATCAGCAGGAGCGTGCTGATCAGGGTCGCGCCGAGGACGGTCCGCCGGGTGGGGAGGAGGCGGCGGAGGCCGGTGCGGTTCGGGCTGTTGGGGTCGTCGGGGTCGTTGGGCCGGCGGGGGGCGCCGGGGTGGCGGAGGCGTTTGGGGCGGTTGCGTTTTCCGGGGCCGCCGGGCCCGTTGGTGCCGGGTCCGCCGTTTTCGGGGCTTCCGCCCGGTTCACCCTTTCGGGTCCTTCCGCTTCGTCCGCCCTTCTGGCCGGACGGGAAGCGGGAGATCGTGGGCACGAGGACCGAGGGGTCCCTTGGGGCCCAGCCCTGCTGATATGGCTCATCGCTCATAAGTGTGGAGACTCCTCGGCCGTGGCCCGGTGATCGCTCTCCGGCTTGACGGTGTCCTTGACGGGGTCGTATCAGGCGATTCACGGCGCAGACCTGAGAAAAGCTGCGCAGTCCTATGAAACACGGTCAGAACGGATGAGTAGCGTCGCCCGGATAACGGGTCGCGGTGGCTGACTCCGGTGGGCTAGGGTCTTTCGCTTGGATCCGGGCGGCGAGATCCAAACGAGAGGCCCCGGGGCCATGCGCTGTGGTGCCTCGTGGGTACCTCGCCGCGGGCCGGTACGGGTCCGGCCCTCGGGGGCGGCGGGTACGGGGCGGCTTCGACGGATCTGAGGGGGTGTGGTGCGGCTCTATATCGCGGTGGCCGCAGGTGGGTTCCGGCGCTATGCGACCTACCGTGTGGCGACCTTCGCCGGGGTGTTCACCAACACCGTCTTCGGCTACATCATGGCGTACACCTATATGGCGCTCTGGAACCAGCGGCCGCAGCTCGGTGGCTACGACCTGCCGGAGGCCCTGACCTATGTGTGGCTGGGCCAGGCGCTGCTGGCGACCTGCGCGATGATGGGCGGCGGTTTCGAGAGCGAGCTGATCGAGCGGATCCGTACGGGGGACGTCGCGGTCGATCTCTACCGGCCCGCCGATCTCCAGCTCTGGTGGCTGGCCGTGGACCTCGGCCGGGCAGCCTTCCATCTGCTGGGGCGCGGGATCGTACCCATGGTGCTCGGCTCGTTCGTCTTCGAGCTCGCGCTGCCCGCGGATCCGCTGACCTGGCTGGCGTTCCTGGTCGCGGTGACGCTCGGGGTCGTGGTCAGCTTCGCGATCCGCTTCCTGGTCGCGCTCTCGGCGTTCTGGCTGCTGGACGGTGCGGGGGCGGCGCAGATGGCGCTGCTGGCGGGGCTGTTCTTCTCCGGGATGCTGCTGCCGCTCCCGGTCTTCCCGGGCGCGCTGGGCGAGGTGGCGGCGGCGCTGCCCTGGTCCTCGCTGCTCCAGATCCCGGCGGACGTACTGCTCGGCAAGCACACCGGCTGGGACCTGGCCGGGGCTTACGCGTTCCAGGCGGGCTGGGCGGTGGCGCTGCTGGCGGCCGGGCGGGTGCTCCAGTCGGTCGCGACACGGAGGGTGGTGGTCCAGGGTGGCTGAGCCTCGGGACGCGGTCGTGGAGTCCTGGGCCGAGGGGGCGTCGGCAGCGGAGTCCGCGGAGGGGCCCGCGGAGGCGTTCGCGGACATTCCGGAGCAACGGATTCCGCGGTCTTCGCGGGGCGCCGCCGTACGGGACGGGCTCCGGGCGTACGGCCTGATCGTGGCCATGTGGATCCGCTCCACGATGACGTACCGCGCGTCCTTCCTGATGACGGCCCTCGGGAACTTCGCGGTGACCGCCTTCGACTTCGTCACGATCCTGCTGATGTTCGCCCATGTGGACAGCCTGGGCGGCTACGGGCTGCCGGAGATCGCGTTTCTGTACGGGACGTCCGCGACCGCCTTCGGCCTCGCCGATCTGCTGCTCGGACCGATGGGCCGGATGGGCAGCCGGGTGCGGGACGGCACGCTCGACACGCTGCTGCTGCGGCCCGTACCCGTACTGGCACAGGTGGCGGCGGACCGGTTCGCGCTGCGCCGAGTCGGCCGGCTGGGGCAGGGGGTGCTCGTGCTGGTCTACGCCCTGTCGGCGCTGGACCTCGACTGGACGCCGGTACGGGTGCTGATGCTGCCGATGATGGTGATCAGCGGGGCGGTGATCTTCGGCGCGGTGTTTGTGGCGGGCGCGGCCTTCCAGTTCTGGGCGCAGGACGCCTCGGAGGTGCAGAACTCGTTCACGTACGGCGGGCAGACCTTGCTCCAGTACCCGCCGACGGTCTTCTCGAAGGACCTGGTGCGCGGGGTGACCTTCGTGGTGCCGCTGGCCTTCGTCAACTGGATGCCCGCGCTGTACGTCCTCGGCCGCGAGGATCCGCTGGGGCTGCCGGACGCGGTCGCGTTCCTGCCGCCGCTGGTGGCGGTGGTGTGCTGCGCGCTGGCGGGGCTGGCGTGGCGGGCGGGGCTGCGCGCGTACCGGAGTACGGGGAGCTGACGAGCGGCTTATGGAGTGTTCACGACGAGCGCGGTGTTCACGACGAGCGCGGTGTTCACGACGAGCGCGGTGTTCGCGACGAGTGCGGTGTCTGCGACGGATGGAGGGTTCATGAGTACGGAGGGCGCTGGTGGCGGGGACGTCGAGGACGCCGAGGACGGCTTCATCGAGCTGGACGGCGTCGAGAAGGTCTTCGACGTACGGCGTAGAGCGCGAGGCGGAGGAGGTGGCGGAGCAGGTGGTGGAAGAGCTGACGGGGCACGGCGCGGCATTGGCCGGCTGCGCCGTGAGAAGCACCAGGTCCGGGCTGTCGACGGCATCAGTTTCCGCGTCCCGCGCGGTGAGATGGTCGGCTACATCGGCCCGAACGGCGCGGGCAAGTCGACCACCATCAAGATGCTCACCGGCATTCTGACCCCGAGCGGCGGCCGGCTGCGCGTGGCGGGCATCGATCCGTCCCGGGAACGCACCAGGCTGGCGCGGCACATCGGCGTGGTCTTCGGGCAGCGCACCACGCTCTGGTGGGATCTGCCGCTGATCGACTCGTACCGTCTGATGCACCGTATGTACCGGATCCCGGACGCGCGGTTCCGGGCGAATCTGGAGAGGTGTGTCGAACTCCTCGATCTGGCCGAGCTGTTGGACGTACCCGTACGGCAGCTCTCGCTCGGCCAGCGGATGCGCGGGGATATCGCGGCGGCCCTGCTGCACGATCCGGCGATCCTGTATCTGGACGAGCCGACCATCGGGCTCGATGTGATCTCCAAGGCCAAGGTCAGGGAGTTTCTGCGGAACCTCAACGCCGAGCGCGGTACGACCGTTCTGCTGACCACCCACGATCTGACCGATATTGAGCAACTCTGCAAGCGGGTGATGGTCATTGACCATGGCCGGCTGCTCTATGACGGGGTGCTGGCCGGGCTGCATGAGATCGGCCGGAGCGAACGGACACTGGTCGTCGATCTGGAACAGGAGCTTCCGCCGATCGAACTGCCCGGAGCGCGGGCGGTCAGGACCGAGGGGCCCCGGCAGTGGCTGGCCTTCCCCGCGACCGAGTCCGCGGCGCCGCTCGTGGCGCGGATCGCGGCGGACTATCCGCTGGTGGATCTTTCGGTGCGGGAGCCGGACATCGAGACGGTGATCGCCAAGATGTACGCCGATCGATCGGCTGTGTGACGCGGGCCCCGGCGGTGACTACTCTGCTGCCATGACGAGTGAACGGCCTGGCCCAGGTCCCGAGTCCGCACCCGGCCCTGGCAGTGCACCGGGCCCTGGCTCCGCACCCGGTCCTGGCGGCGCACCCGGTTCTGGATCCGGAGTCGCCGGTCGCTTCGAGGCTCCCCACCCTCGCCCCGATATGCCCGATACGCGAGCTTCCGACGCCGAGCGGGAGCAGATCGCGGAGCGGCTGCGCGAGGCCGTCGCCGAGGGGCGGCTCGACATGGAGGAGTTCCAGGAGCGCCTGGACGCGGCGTACAAGGCGCGCACGCATGGCGAGTTGGTGCCACTGGTACGGGACTTGCCCGCGCCCGGGACGACGACGGGTGTCGCGGTTCCCCCTTCGCCCGGTGGCGGCGTGACCGCCTGGTCCGACCGGATCGGCCGCGAACGGGCCACCTCCAAGGGTGCCTTCGCGTTCTGGGGCGGCTTCGGGCGCAAGGGCACCTGGACGGTGGGCCGTACGTTCACGGCGGTCGTCCTTCAGGCGGGCGGCGAGATCGATCTGCGCGAGGCGCGGTTCGAGGACCGCGATGTGGTGATCCGCTGCTTCACGCTGATGGGCGGGGTCCATGTGGTCGTGCCGCCGGACATGGATGTCGAGGTCAGGGGCTTCGGCCTGATGGGCGGCTTCGGCGAGGTGGGCGACGGAGAGGTCAGCCCGGGCTCGCCGCGGGTGATCGTCACCGGGTTCGCGCTGATGGGCGGGGTCGGGGTGGAGCGCAAGATCCGGGAGTCGGAGAAGCGCCGGCTGAGAGAAGAACGGAAGCGGCAGAAGCTGGAGAAGAAGGACCGTAGGGAGCTGGACTGAGGGGCGAGGGGCGAGGCGGTCTTGTCCTGGGCTGCAGCGGCGCGGGGGTGCGGGTACCCGCACCCCCGCAGCATGCGTACGCCGAAGGCTCTGTACGTGTACGGGTCAGAGCTCGGCCGGGACCTTGCCCTCCAGTGACGTGAGATCGAAGTGGCGCCCCATCGCCAGGTAGCCCGCGTCGCTCGGATGCAGACCGTCCCCCGAGTCGTACACCGGCCTGATCCGGTCCGGCGCGTACGGATCGCTCAGTACCTGGTCGAAGTCCACGACCTCGTCGAAGATCCCGCCCGACCTGATCTCCTCGTTGACCTGCTCGCGTACGGCCTCGGTCGCGTCGTCGTATCCGCCGTGCGCGCCGAACGGCAACAGGGTCGCGCCGACGACACGGATTCCGCGGGCGTGCGCCTGCCGGGTCAGGTCGCGGAGCCCGGCGGTGATTCTGGCGGGGTCGCGTTCGCCGCCGCGCAGGATGTCATTGACGCCGAGGTCGATGACGACGGCCCTGACCCCGGCCCGGCCGAGCACATCGCGCCGGAAGCGGGCGAGGCCGCTCTCGCCGCAGCCGCGCCACGACTGGTCCCCGAGGACCTGGTTGCCGCTGATGGCCGCGTTGACCACGCCGATGTGCTGGTCGCGCAGGCGTGCGGCAAGGGTGTCGGGCCAGCGGCGGTTCGTGTCGGGCCGGGAGCCGTCGCCGTCGGTGATCGAGTCGCCGAAGGTCACGACCGTGCCGGGTGACTCGCGGTTGAGCACGTCGACGGCGGTGACATAGCGCCACGAGCCGGTCGGCTCGGTGTACGCGTCGCCGTCGAGGTCCTCCGTACGGTCGCCCCGGGCGAGATACGACGTCTGGAACGCCATCGGGTGGTACGTGACCGGGCCGCCGGGCGCCGGGGTGTGCAGCGTGACCAGCAGGTCGCCGTCGTACGGAACCGGCAGTTCCACCGGGTCGCTGATGATCTGACCGTGGGGCGGCACGGTCACGGCGGGCTGCCGCGCGAAGGTGAGCCTGCGCATGGTGCCCGGGACGGCGGCGGCGCCCTCGCCGTCCCGGACGGCGACCGAGGCGTGGCCGATCAGGAGGCCGGCGGAGCTGTAGAGGTTGGACAGGGTGACGCGGACACTGGTGCCGCCGATGCTGGTGTGCACGACGTTACGGATGGTGCGCCCGGGGCGGCCGAACGGGGCGCCCGGTTCGGGCCCGGCGGGGGCGGCGGCCCAGGTGGCGGTCCAGGCGCTGTCGGAGGCGGACTGCTCGGCGGTACCGATACGCGTACGGTCGTTGGCGCGGTCACGGGTAGGGTCCTGGACCCCGTCCCGGGTACGGTCCCGGGCGCGGTCCTGGGCGCGCTCCCGGGCACTGTCCTGGTCATGGTCCTCGGCGCGGTCCTGGGCGCGGGACGGCCAGGGTTCGCCGAAGGCGAGGCCGCCGGTGCGGGTGCCGATGCCGGAGCCGTCGAGCAGGGCGAACCCGCCGATGATGGCGGCGCATACCAGCGCCACTAATCCCAGAAGCGCTCCGAGCAGGGCATATGTGCGGTATCTGGTCATGCCCGGGTGGTCCCCCCTCACGGTCGTACATGTTGTGCCTTGGCGCAGAGACATCATCGGGCATGACGCCGGGAACTCGGCACGCGCCCCGGGAGTACCTCAGACAGGGACAATGTCAGTGGACAAGGGCGGGCTTGCGGTCACTGTGCGGGCGCGGCGGGTGCTGCGGGCATGGCGGGGACAGCGGGTACGGCGGGTACGTGGACGGGTGGAACGGAATGGAACGTACGGATCCGGAGAGCACGCCGGAGGCGACGGGCCCCGGCGACAGGTCCGGCCACAGGGCCGGGCTTCCGGAGGGACGTGAGCTGGGGGGCGGCTCGGGGACGCGGGGCGGGTCGGACGTGCCGGGCGGGTCGGGTACGGGCGGCGGGTCCGGTTCATCGGGCGGGTCCGGTACGGGTGGGTCGGGTACGACGGGCTCGTCCGGGTCGGGTACAGGCGGCGCGGCAGGTACAGGCGACGGAGCCGGTTCGTCCAGCGGGTCTGGCGGGTCCGCCGGTTCCGGTGCGCCCGCCTCGTCCGGGAAGCGCTCACCCCTCGGTGCCGCCCTGGGCTCGTTCTCGTACACCGCCGCCGACGAGGAGAAGCGGCGCGGCGTCCGCCGTATGAAGACCACCGCCACCGGTCTGCTGCTGCTCGTCGCCCTGATCTATGTCCTGGCCACCTGGGCCAAGAACTCCGGCGCGGGCGGCTGGACCGGCTATGTCGCCGCGGCGGCGGAGGCGGGCATGGTGGGTGCGCTGGCGGACTGGTTCGCGGTGACGGCGCTGTTCCGGCACCCGCTCGGCATCCCCATCCCGCACACCGCGATCATCCCGAACAAGAAGGACCAGCTCGGCACGTCCCTGGGCTCGTTCGTGGGCGAGAACTTCCTCTCCGCCGAGGTCGTACGGGCCCGTCTGCGCGCCCTCGCCATCGGCGGCCGGCTCGGTGCCTGGCTCGCCGCGCCGGCGCACGCCGACCGTGTCACCGCCGAGCTGTCCACGGCGCTGCGCGGGGCCTTGCGGGTCCTGCGGGACTCCGACGTACAGGCCATTGTCGGCGAGGCGATCACGCGCCGCGCCAACGCGGCGGAGGTCGCTCCGGGCATCGGCAAGACCCTGGAGAGAATCGTCGCGGACGGCTCGCACCGCCGTGCGGTCGACCTGATCTGCGCCCGCGCGCACGACTGGCTGGTGGAGCATGGCGACTCGGTCGTGGACGCGGTCCAGGGCGGGGCGCCGGGCTGGACCCCGCGCTTTGTCGACCGCCGGGTCGGCGACCGCGTCTACAAGGAGCTGCTGCGCTTCGTCACCGAGATGCGCGACATGCCGGACCATCCGGCGCGTGGCGCGATCGACCGTTTCCTCGGGGACTTCGCCGTGGACCTCCAGGCGGACACGGAGACCCGGGCCAAGGTCGAGCGGCTGAAGTCGGAGCTGCTGGCGCGCCCCGAGGTGCAGGACATCATCGCCTCGGCCTGGGCCTCCGTACGCGCGATGATCATGTCCGCGGCGGAGGACGACCGGAGCGAACTGCGTCTGCGCGCCCGGGCCTCGCTCCTCTCGCTGGGCTCGCGGCTGGCGACGGACAGCAGGCTCCAGGGGAAGGTGGACGGGTGGGTCGAGGATGCGGCGGGCTATGTCGTCTCGACGTACCGCAGCGAGATCACGTCCCTGATCTCGGACACCGTACGGAGCTGGGACGCCGCCGACACCTCGCGCAAGATCGAGGCGCACATCGGCCGCGACCTGCAGTTCATCCGGATCAACGGCACGGTGGTCGGCGCGCTCGCGGGCCTGCTGATCTACACGGTGGCGCACGCGCTGGGCGCGTAGCCGGGGGCGCGGGGGCCCTGTGGCGGCGGGGTCGTGCGGGCGGCGGGGCCACCGGGGGCCGGGGCCGCGCGGGCGGCGGGCATGCGGGGGAGCGCCGGGAACCGGGGCCGGGCGCCCGGTCGGCGGCGGGTGGCGGGCGCGCGGGGAACGCTGGCGCCGGGGCGCGGGGAGTGCTGGCCGAGGGCGTGCGAGGAGCGCCGGGCGCGTGAGCCGGGGGCCGGGTGGAGCACTGGGCCAGGTGGAGCGCTGGGCGCGCGCCACGGACCATGTCGCCCGGCCACGCGCCCAGCCACCAGGGGGGTGCCGCCCTTGAGTACGGGCCGGAGCCCGAAACCGTTCAGCGGAACGACAATTCGCTCGCGGCTCAGCGTGCGAGGAGGGCTGCCCCCGTCACCCGCCGACGCGCCGGGTGACGGCCCACGACGCGGCGGCGACCCCGCCCGCCACGGTGAACACAGCCGGCCAGGCCCCGATCTTCTTGGCCAGCGGATGCGACCCGGCGAACGCGGCGACGTACGCGACGCTCAGCCCGACTGCGGCCTTCGTCCCGCCGGTACGCTGCCACTCCCGCGCGGCCACCGCACCCGCGGCGGCGAGGGCGACCCCGCCCAGGGGCCGCTTCTTCGTCCACCGGGCAATCCCATACCCGCCAACGAGCCCACCCGCAGCCACCACAGCCGCCGGAACGCTTCCTGATGCCAATGCCGGTGCTACTCCCATGCCCCTGAGCCTAACGACCCGCTCGCCGGAGCCGCGCGTTTTGCCGTCCCCCGAACACCTTCTGCCGCGCTTCCGTCTGCTTGAGGTAGGCGGCGTGTTCGGCCTCCAGGTCCACGACGGTGAACTCAAGGAGTTCCACGATCAGTTGGCTGGCGAGCACCCAGGGGAGCCGCCAGCTCTCGAAGGCCACGCCGCCCACGTCGTACGCCACGGGAAACAGTCCGCCGGGCTGGTACAGCGCTCCGTGTACCCCCGCCATCACAAAGCTCTGCACCCGCAGGGCGACATGGCGTTTGCGTAAGTGGGGGCAGGCCTCGACCGAGGTGACCGCGCACGGTACGCACAGGGGCGGGTGGGTGGTGACGTAGCCGGGCTTGTGCAGCTCCGGCTCGTCCGCGTCCTCGCCCACGACCCACAGCGTGCCCTCGTGGGTACGGTCGGAGGGGCCGCCGCAGATCTGGCAGAGCAGTTTGCGCATGGCGCGGCGCTGCCGCAGGAAGTGGACGTTCCCGAACTCCGGCCGTCCTTTGCCCGGGCTGATCCCCACCCGTTTCCACAGGACGCCCATGTCGTCGCGCTCGTAAGGCCCTTCGTCGGCGTACGCGATACCCCCGCCCCCGGTCACGAGAATGCCCGGCGGACGGTGCTCCGAAGACCAGAAGGCGATGTACGGAACGACTGGAGCCCCGCCCACCGGCGGGATCACGAGCAATCACCCTCATCGGGCAGTCGGCTCGGGAGAGACAGCTCAGCCCAGACGACCTTCCCAGGTGCCCCGTCGTCTCGCTTATCGGCCCCCCACTTGTTGGCCAGAGCGGCTACGAGGACGAGGCCTCGGCCGTCAACGGAGTCCGGATCCAGGCCCCGCAGCTCGGGTCGGCAGGCCGACGAGTCATGCACCTCGATCCGTACGACGCCGGGCCTGGACAGGTAACGCGTCTCGATCTCCCGCCCCAGAGAGACACGGGTGTGCCGCGAGGCATTGGTGAGCAGTTCGGAGAGCACGAGCAACGCGGAGTCTTCCAGCTCGGACAGCCCCCAATTCGCCAACGTCTTACGCAACTCCACCCGCGCCAGCCCGACGCAACTGGGATGCGGACTCCACCGCAGCACGACTGTGCTTCTCTCTTGGCCGCCCCCGGCTGGAAGTAAGTGCCGCAAGAGCGGCTCGAAGAACTGAGCGATAGCCTTCACCACGTCATCAACTCCTTGCAGTTGAGACCACGCCCCCGGACCGTTCGCGCGGTTGCGGGGGTTCTTGCCGAGCACTGTGTGTGCGTCGTTGCCCTAAGAGCTTCCAGGCGATGGGGAGTTACCGGAACACCAAACGGGGAACCCCACAAGGGACTTTGGGGATCCCTGCCCCGTAGGACGGGGATACGCTGGGTGGAGTCACTTCCGTTCCTGCTAGGTGGCCCATGGGCGAACGCGAGACACGACGCAGCGGCTATCCGCTGACGATCCCTGATGCTCTACTGCAGAGCGAGGCCATGAGGGAGGCCTGCGCCGTTCGGAACTTTCGAGAGATCTTCCGTCTCGTGAACAGACGGACGGGCTCCAGCCACGCGGCCATGGCAGCCGCTGTCGGAAAGATGACGAGTTCGCGAGTAAGCGACATCATCCGTGGTGTCCGCGGCGTCCGTGGACAGGGTGTCATTGAACGTATTTGTGATGGATTCGGCATTCCTGGGAAAATGCTGGACGTGCCTGAACGGCCTTGGGAGAGGGGTTCCCCGGATGGCAGTCACCCATCCGAAACATGGGCCTACCCTGGATCAAGCCGCCCGGATGCACTGTTGGACATCGCGGACAAGAGCTCCGCGCATGTTCTTCCTGACGTGCTCTTGGTCTCGGTATGGATTGAGGGGAGGAAACAAGTCGTGCCCATCAGTCGGCGAACTCTGGTCACGAGTGCAATTGGCGCCGCCCTGCAAATGACGGACGTGCCGCGAGTTTCAACTTCCAGTCACGCAACCATCCCAGGCTCCGCATTACCGAAACTCGATGCGTCCCGAATCGACGCGGCAACAGCGCATCTCCAAGAAATGTGGCACACCCTCGTTCAGGCCGACAATCTTTTTGGTCCGAGCCACGCGCTTGCTTCGGTTCGCCAGCAACTCTCTATCCTCGAATCACTGCTCGAATATGCCAGGGGCGCCCAGCGCTCTGAGCTACTGAGACTTGCAGCCAAATACGCGGAATCTGCCGCCTGGCTGAATGAAGACTCCTCAGACATGCAGAGCGCGGCAAAGTGGACGAGCCAAGCCATGGAGTGGGCAAATGAATCAGGTGACCAAGCCATGGTCACTTGGACGCTTTTCCGTAAGAGCCAGCAGGCCACTACGAGGAAGAACGCTGCACAGACTGTGAGCCTTGCTCAGGCCGCCCAGCGAAACGACTCTGTTCTTACCTCGCCCATGCGCGCAGCCGCTATGCAGCAAGAGGCGCATGGGTACGCATTGGATGCGGATGAAGTTTCTTGCCATAACCGGCTGGATGAAGCTCACGAGTTTGCGGCCTCGCCGGATACCAAAGGTGATGCGCGCACGGGGCATGGGGACTTCTGCACCGCAAGTTACATCGAGATCCAGCGAGCCAATTGCTGGCTCACCCTTGGCCGCCCTGATCTCGCCGTTCCGATCTTCGAAACTGCATTGAACGAACTTCCGGATGCCTACCAGCGAGACCGAGGCCTTGCGCAAGCTCGTCTGGCACTCGCCTATGTGGGAATACGGGAATATGACTCGGCGGCGGTGCAGGCAGCGTCCGCGCTGAACGTTGCGCGCAGTTCGGGGTCGTTGCGTACGATGCATGAGACGGTCTCCGCAGTAAATGCACTCGGAGAAGTTCACACTTCCCAGGCGGTGTCTGATTTGTTTGACGCCATTAGAGAAGAGGGCGGATTGCTGACGTCATGAATGTGTATGAGAAGGGGGCCATGCGTCGAGCTATCGCGATTTCCGCCCAAGGATTGGGATCGACCAGCCCTAACCCGCCTGTTGGTTGCGTAATTCTCGACAGTGATGGGCGAACCGTTGGCGAGGGATATCATGTGCGTAAGGGCGAGCCACACGCAGAAGTCAATGCGCTTACTGCCGCTGGCAAACGGGCGGAGGGGGGAACGGCTGTTGTAACACTGGAGCCATGCAATCACTATGGGCGCACGCCACCATGTCGTGAAGCTCTGATTAATGCGAACGTAGCTAGAGTACTCATTGCGGTAATGGATCCAACGTCACGCGGAGAAGGTGGGGCGACACTCCTGCGAAAAGCCGGCATAGAAGTTGAGCAAGGATTTCTTGAAAATGAGGCGCTTCTGGTCCTGGGGCCTTGGCGAGCCTCTCTGAAAGGTGATCGTCCCTTTATTACGTGGATCTACGAAGCGGATGTAGACGGAAACCCGAACCCCCGTCCCATGCGAGGTGTCGCCTTTGAAGAAATGAATGCACTTCGAGCCTCATACGACCTCGTGGTTGACCAATCGGGTGTCGGAGAAGGAAGGCCGGGAAGTCACGGTAACGACGTATTCCGGCTTCCACACGGATCGCTGGACGGTAACGCTGCTGAAATGGTAAGAAAACTCGGTGAAACGGGGGCGCGATCCATTTTGCTATTCGGTGTGATCGATGAACTGTCCCCCATCACTTCAGCGAGAGTGGTTGATCAAGTAATCGTCTATCTCCCGAAAACTCCACACTCGTGGTCGCCCGAGACTGATTCGGCCCAAATTGTGGCAGTACCGAATGGTTATCAGCTAACCGAGGCTACTCGACGAGCAGCCCATGTGCGCCTGGTGGGACGCAGGACTCATTAGATCGGAGAGCCAGGCATGCCCTGGATTCGGCCTCCGAAGCATGTCCGGCCCGCAGACACGGCCTAACGCAACCGAGGACACAAGAGATCGTCACAAGCCACCGCCGAGTGTTCCGTTCACGGAGTGGCGTGGGCAGTGAACCCCCATGTCCCGAACCACCGCCGCCGACCCGGCCATCGCCCAACTGTCCCGTACACAACAGCGCCTGGCTACCACCCGCCAGTTACGCGCCACCGGCCTCGCCGCCAGCACCGTTGCTGCCAGGTGCAGACCGGCCGGCCCCTGGCAGCGTCTGCTGCCCGGCGTCGCCCTGATACAGACCGGCGAGCCGAACCTCCGCCAACGGCTGCTGGCTGCTGTCCTCTACGCGGACCCCGGGCCGACCGCGCTCTCGGGTACGAGGGCCGTGCTGACCGGTGAGGCGGCGCTGACGCTGTACGGAGTACGGGGCGTGGCGGCCGATCATGCGGATGTCCTGATCGGCGCGCACCGAGGACTGCGGGACAGGGCGTACGTACGCCTGCGTCGCACCAGCCGCTGGCCACCGACCCTGCTGGTCGACGGCATCCCCTGCGTACGTCCGGTCCGCGCCGCGTCCGACTTCGCGGCCCACGAACCGTCCGCCGAGCGGGTACGCGCGATCCTCGCGACGACGGTCCAGACATGCAGTTGCCACCCGGAAGATCTCCGCGCGGAACTCCGCGCGTCCCACGCCCTGCGCAACCCGGCCGTCCGTACCGTCCTCGACGAACTCCGCGCGGGCACCCGCTCCATCGCCGAGGGCCAGGCCCGCGACACCCTCCTCGCCGCCGGCCTCCCCCACCCCCTTTGGAACCCCACCCTCCTCACCCCCACCGGCACCTTCCTCGCCCGCCCCGACGCCTACTGGCCACACGCCGGAGTGGCCCTGGAAGTTGATTCGGAGGAATTCCACCTGGGCATTACCGCCTACCGCACCACCCTCCGCCGCCGCCTCCTCCTGGAAGCCCACGGCGTGGACGTAGTAACAGCGGTGCCTGCCCTGGTCCGAGACCACCCGGCCGAGTTGGTAGCCGCAGTCCGCACCAAACTCCACCAAGCCAAGTCCCGCGAATCCCTCCCCAACCTCATCATCCGCCCCTACCTCTAACCACCACCCCACCCACAAACCCGTCCCACGCCTCTCGCCCGAAGACAGTCAGCCCACTGCTGCAGCCACCGGTCGCAGAGCCCGGAGAAACAAACCGTCAGCATAGCGGGCTGAATTGAAGGTGACTGGCTTTCAGACAACAGGGAGAGCGTATTTCAGCCAGACAGGTATTCCATGACCGCGGCCGTTGCGATATTCATCATTTGACGTGACCGCACCGGACCTACCCATTTCGCTTGTTGGAAATCGGCCTCAGAGGCTGCGAGGATCTGTCCCACAGTGTCGAAGCCGAGTTCTTTGAGTCGTCCCCGAGCGAAAGCAGTCATGTCCAGCTCGTCTACGGTCCGGCCAAGTTGTGACTTGATGAACTCTTGTCGTTGCTCATCCATTTTTTCGACGTCAAGTCGAGCGATGCTTTCATAGAGTTCATGATTGGCCCCGAATTCAACCATTCGCTTAATCGATATGGATCCCCGCAGCCAGTTCGTTGCGGCGACGGGATCAGCTTCTGGTCCGGTTCGTGTTCCAACGTTCAACATGTATCGGGTCCCAGTTAGACCACGA
Source organism: Streptomyces sp. GMY02 (assembly GCF_019056675.1). Lineage (NCBI taxonomy): Bacteria > Bacillati > Actinomycetota > Actinomycetes > Kitasatosporales > Streptomycetaceae > Streptomyces > Streptomyces sp. GMY02. The sequence goes on from NZ_CP077658.1 coordinate 5,453,856, forward strand.
GTCGCAACCAATCCACTTCCAGCCTCGTGGAGAATTCCACTGTAACAGAGGAGGCGCAGAGCCTCTTTTACGGCAGCGGGAGCATCGCGATGAATCCACAGAAATATTCGCTTGTCGGGATCTTCTGTTTGGCGCTGCTTCTTCCGCAGCATTGGGATCATATGCTTTTGCAGGAAATCGCGACCCCAATCAATGACGTCTCGGTGGCCGATGTATCGTTCGCCTAGAGCGGTATGCTCGCTCCATATGGTATCGCGATAGTATTCCCTCATCACGCGCTGGGCGTTGTTCGTGGTCAGTGGCGAAGTGGCCGATACTGTCTTGAGGAGCGTTCGAGGATTTCCGCTTGATGCAAATGCGAGCGCGTCGAATACGGCTCCATGTCGATTTATCGAAGATTCCAGCTCTGGGTCTTGGCGAATCACGATTTCACGCATGGAGCTAAGATATGCCGGATCTAGGATGTTGCGATTAACGTTGATCAGCTCTGCATCGTGACTCAACTGAAATGAATCGCCAAAATATGTCACGCCTGGATAAACTGCAGCCTTAACGGAAAGGTATGGACTTCGCAAGTCGCGCATGACCGTGAAGAATTGCCGTTGTTGCTCAGGGATGAATACGTGCGCCGCTTCATCGATAAGCATTACAATCCTACTCGTGCCTGACTGATCGCATAGGTCTTCGACTGCATCTTTAATCAGCTCCGGGTCAATTCCGGAACTGGTATCGATTGAAGTCGATTCGTTCTTCCAGGCATCCTCTAGGTTTTTCCATAGCGTCTCAAGCTGAGACGCTATGACCTCATCGCTTTGGCCGTGAGAAAGCGTAGCAAAGACGCTACTCTGGCTTTGTAGCAATCCTTTTTTTCGAGCCTCGCGAATAATCCTGTCACAGATCTTTGCCAGCATCCAATGCTTGAAACGGCCAGGATCTGAGGTCTGGAGGAGGCCTGCTTTATTGAAGGTGACATAAACAGCAAGTGTCTTGGAGTCAGAGAAGTCCTCGTTCATCTCCTTCTGGGCCACCTTTAGGAGGAACGACTTTCCCACTCCTCGCGCACCCTGCAAGACCACCGTCTTCCTGCCTTTGAGGGTGTCGATCGTCTGGCGATCGAACTCTGTTTCGACGAAGTATTTTCCGACGTCCTCCAGCGTGAGGTCTTCAGTTCGGAAGTGAAGTTCGTTTGCGCTCACGAGGTTCGCTCCTCTAGCGGAAGACCTAGCAATTGTCTAGCGGATATCAGATGGGAAAAGTGATCCTCAAGAGAGCCTTCGACCGCGCCTTTTCCAGTCTCCGGCAAGTCTTTGTAGTATCTGACCATTAGGCAATGGATTACTGCAGTGAGGGTAGAGGTGGCGACGGAAAGCCATTCTTTGGCGATGTCTTCTCGATAAGAGATATTGGTGGGCAGTAGTTGGGAGGTCGAAACGTTTCCGTGGATGTATTCTGAACATCTCCTGTATGCCTGGCGTAGCTTTTCGTGCATCTCCTCTCGTTCTTCTATAGCTTCGGGGCAAAACTCTTTTAGGAATGGAGTCGAGTAAAGCCCGTCGTCCTTTGATGTAATTGAAGACCAGCTTATGTCCAAGATCCCGCTAACCCACTGGCGTCGCTTGAACTCTAGAGAGCTTAGGTAGGTGGCGCCAACCGTAACTTCGAGGAATGACCTCAAGCTAGAGAATGCTTGGCGATAAAGACCGCTCATTGCAGCGTAGAAGGCGAGCCCAAAGTCGCGATGTGCCGATCGTAGTTGTTGCGATTCTGGTTTTGACTCTAGCACTCCAAGCCATGCTGCCAGATCGGCCTCAAGATGGAGAACTTGGTTAATTTCGTGTTCGTTTGATTTGGTTGCCTTCGCGATGTGATCCGTGCATGACTTGTGTAGCTTGAGCATTGTTTTTTCAACGCTCGAAGCATTTTCGGTACTTCCCTTCAGCATGACTGCAATTTACCACTTTCATTGTTTTGTGTCGTCCGGTTTTACTGAGATCGTAGCTGTTGAAAACTTCACCGTGCGGGGTTGCAAGATGGTAAGGGTGAGGGGGCGGCGATTGACGGGTCAAAATGCGCAGAACTCTGATCTTTCCAATCGTGCTTGCGGGATCCTTGCCATCGAGATACGAGGGCGATGGAAGAGCGGCGAAGGTTAGAGGCGACTCTGCCTGGTACCCCAATCAAGATTAGTAGTGCTAAGGAAGGCGATCGGCCCAGCGCTCTCGATGCTTTTGGAGGAACTCAGTGCTGATCTTGTGGGATTCAATGCGCTTTAGCTCGGCGACAAACTCCCTCGTTATGCTGTTGAACACCTCAAAGGAATCGGTTACATAGAGAGCTCCGCGATCGAATTGTGCGTGGCAGTTGGGGCAGAGGCAGAGGACGTTCTGGATGATGTCTCGGCCAAAGTGCGGCTTTCCAAGTGCCTGGATATGGGCTGCCTCGCTATACGCTTCACCAGCGGGCGAGACCACCATGCGCAAGGAACATATCTGACATGTATTGTTGTAGAGATCTTTGATCTGTCGTGCCACTTTGGAGTCACGTACCAGGCGATTCTGGCTGATGTACCGCCTGACTTGCTCCTCGAAGTCTGTACTCTGACCCGATGCCGGATCTACCGGTTGAGGCGAAACTTCCTCGCCTGGAGCAATCTTCAGGAGGCGGAATCGACAGATGAGGAAACCTTCCTGCCCAAAGGTTGTCCAGTGGTCTGCCACGCGATAGAGCCCGCGATACCGGTAGCCGCCCATGGCTCTCTTGCGCTTTGTTCCCCTAATATCTAGGCCCTCGATCACGCGGACAGGGTGACCGAGGGCTTGAGATACCACCAATGCGGCGTTGCCTTCATCGGTGAGCGACTGATCTGCGACCATTCGACCTGATTCTCGGTCGCGGCCGCCCTCGCCGGTGTAGATGATCTCGTCGCCGTCGTCCGCATCATCTACGTATCCGCCAGACAGGACAATGGAATCAGCGCCAGTCTTTGCTGTTCCAGAGATCCCGCGACCGCTAAAGCGATGCACCCCACTGGCGTGGAGCTCTTGGTGTCCCTGGAACCAATCACCTTCAGTGACGCCTTCGGGGGTGCCAAACATGACCTGCTTTGATGTGGGCGGCATGGATAGATGCTCTCAGTTGCCGGCCGATCAGGAGGACGGGGTGCCGTGGCAGTCGCGGTAGGGCTTGCCGGAGGTGCACCAGCAGGGGGAGGTGCGGGGTGGGGGCCAGGGGGTGGCTCGGCCTCGGGCGGCGAGGGTGGTGGCGTATTGGGGGAGCAGGTCGGGGTTGGACGGGGAGGACTGTTCCGAGGCCGCGAAGGCTTCGTACGACGGGACCGTGGCGGTGACGATGCCGAGGTTGGGGGTGCCGGTGGCGGCCAAGTCGCGGAGCGAGGTCTCCAGTTGGGACAGGTGGGCCTCGTGCGAGGGGTATTCGGCGGTCAGGGCCGGGTAGGCGGCGAGGAGTTCGGTGAGTTCGGACTCCGGCCAGTGCAGGACCGCGACGGGGAACGGGCGGGACAACGCCGTTCGGTACGAGCCCAGTTCGGCGCGGAGGCGGGTGATCTCGGCCTGGAGTTCCGCCGGGTTGTCGGAGCCGAGTGACCAGAGGCGTTTGGGGTCGTGCAGTTCGTCCAGGGGGACCTGCGAGGGGTGGACACGGTCGGCCAGGGCATCCCAGTCGTCGTGGTCCAGGCCCAGCAGGCGGCGCACGCGGTGGCGCCCGACCAGCAGGCTGTGCGTCGGGTACGGGACCTCTTCGCCCGGGGTGAGCAGCAGGTTCAGGGCCGTCGTGAAGGCGTCGTGGGCGGCCGGCAGTTCGTCGTGCGACTCCAGCGTCTCGGCCACGATCTCCCAGGGCGTCGGTTCCGTCGGCGCGGCGGTGCGCAGGCCGTCGATGATCGCGCGGGCCTCGGCCTCGTGGCCGTACTCCCAGAGGTTGGCCGCTTTGAGAGCCTTTACCAGGTGGGGGTGGTCAGGGGAGCCCGCGAGGAGGCTGTCGTACAGGCCGGTGGCGCGGTCGCGGTCGCCGGCCAGTTCGAGATGGGCCGCGGCCTGGAGGAACAGAGGCTCGCGATCCTCGGGGTACTGGGCCGCCGTACGCAGCAGGCGCTCGGCTTCCGTGGGGTGGTCGGCAGGCATGTCGGGGCGCATGGTCCACACCGTACTGCTGTACGGGCCACGCCCGGCGGCCGAGGCCACGCCCGGCTCGGCGCGGTACGACGCCCCCCAGTCGCCTTCGCTGGTTGCCTTCTCCGTCGCCTTCTCCGGTTGTCTCCATCCGGTTGCCCTCTACGGTTGTCTCTTCCGGTTGCCCTGCCCGCGCGCCGTCCCCCCCGGCCCTCGCCCGTCGGCCCGTCCCGTCAGCCCCTGTCCCCTGTCCTGGCCCTGTAAGCCCCCGGCCCCGTCCTGTCGGCCTGACCCGGCCCCGCCTCGGCACCCCGTCCCAGCCCGCTAAGCCCGCCCTGTCCCCGGCCCCGTAAGCCGCCCCCCACCCCTACCCCTCACCCACCCGTCCCCCCGCCGACCCCGGTCCCGTAGTGCCAGGACCGCGGCCGCGCCCAGCAGGGTCAGGGTCGCTGATACCAGCAGTGCCAGGTCCGTGCCGTGTGCCGGGTCGGTTACGGAGGTGGCGACCGCGATGATCAGGGCGACGCCCGCCGACGAACCCAGGTAGCGGGCCGTGTTGTTGGCGCCCGAGCCCATCGCCGCGCGCTCCTGGGGGACCGACTCGACCGACAGGCGTGGCAGTGCCGCGTTCAGCAGGCCGCTGCCGATGCCCGCGACGAACAGGCCCGGCACCAGACGTACCCAGGACCCCGCGCCCAGCGCGCCCAGCATCCCCAGCGCGCCCGCTGCGTGCAGGACGAAACCGAGGGCGAGCTGATGGCGGGCGGCCACCCGGCCCGCGAGACGCCGGGCCTGGAGGGCGACCGCGAAGCCCGTACCGGACCAGAGGAGGAAGAGCCAGGCCGAGCCCAGCGCCGACAGATGAATGGTCTGCTGGAGCAGGGACGGCAGGTAGCTCATCAGCCCGATCACGGCGAGTCCGGTGAACAGCCCGCCCGTCGACGCCGCCCGGAACAGCGGCCGGCGCAGCAGCCCCAGATCGAAGACGGGCGCGGCGGCGCGCCGTTCGATCACGGCGAACAGCCCGGTGAGTACGGCCGAGGCCAGCAGCAGAAGCAGCACCGGCGCCCGCAGCCAGCCGTCCCGGCCCAGGGTGAGCGCGCTCAGCAGCGCGGTGAACGCCAGCGCGAGGGCGAGGGCGCCCGCCAGATCGGGCCGGTTGCGGTGAGCGGCGCGCGACTCGGCCAGTACGCGGACGGCGAAGCCGGCGGTGACCAGGGCGGCCGCGCCGAGGACGGCGTACGTCAGGCGCCAGCCGGAACCGCTCACCTCGTTCAGCCCGCCGGCCAGCAGCGGCCCCAGGGCTATGCCCGCGCTGACGAACGCGCCCCACACCCCGGTCGCCCTGATCCGCGCGAGTCCGGCCGGGAACGCGTGGACCAGCAGCCCGAGACTGCTCGCGATGACCGCCGCGCCCGCCGCGCCCTGCGCCACCCGGGCCAGGGTGAAGAGGAGCGTGCTGTCGGCCAGGCTGCCGAGCGCGGTGGTGACACCGAGGGCAAGGGTGCCCAGAAGGAAGATCCGGCGGCGGCCGTAGTCGTCGGCGAGGCTGCCCGCGACGAGCAGGACGGCGGCGAGACCCAGGGGCATGCCGTTCAGGAGCCAGGCCTGGGCGGAAAGCGGGGTGCCGAAGGCGGCGCTCATGCTCGGCAGGGTGAGGAGCGGGGCCGTGTAGTTCATCAGCGCGACGACGGTGGCCGCGCTGGTCACGGCGAGGGTCGCGGCCGGGCGGGGGACCGCGCGGTCCGTGGGCGGGGCGCCGTGGTCGGTACGGGTGACGGCGCCCGCTCGGTCTGCGACGGGCTGCGGTCTGGGCTGAGCCTGGGCCATGACGGTCGTGCCCCCTCGGTGACGGATCTCGGCTGATGCTTGGCGGATCTCGGTGACGGGTCCATCGCGAACCCGATGACGTTTCCGTGGCGGACCCGGTGACGGATCCAACGCGGACCCGGCGATGGACCCGGTCACGGATCGTTGGCGGAACCGGTGGGACCGCCCGCCCTCAGTGGTCCCACTCGGTGGTTCACTCGGTGGTCCCACTCGTAGATTCGGTGAATGAACCCACCGGTCCCGCCGAGCGTAACAGTCTAGGTTCATTCAATGAACCCATATCTTGCTACGCTGATTCCATGGCTCTGGGCAAGGACTACGCCACACAGCAGTGCTCGATGGCCCGCGCGCTGGAGGTCATCGGCGAGCGCTGGACGCTCCTCGTCGTCCGCGACGCGTTCTACGGCATCCGCCGCTACAACGACTTCCTCGCCCATCTCGGCCTGCCCCGCGCCGTCCTCGCCGCCCGTCTCCGGGCCCTGGAGCGCGCCGGCGTCCTGGAGAAACGGCGCTACCAGGACTCCCCGCCGCGCGACGAGTACGTACTGACCGAGCGCGGGACCGACCTCTGGCCGGTACTGCGGTCGCTCGGTGTGTGGGGTACGGCACATGTGGACGGTACGAAGCCGCTCCGGGTGTTCACGCACGCCGCGTGCGGTACGGAGCTGGGCGCGTACGGCGAATGCCCCGCCTGCGGTACGGCCGTACCGCCCCGCGATGTGGAGATGCTGCCGGGCGAGGGGCTCGACCCGGATCCGGCCGATCCGGTGAGCCGGGCGCTGCTCCGGCCCCGCCGACTGCTTCAGCCCCTGGAGACCGATCGTGTATAACGGCTGAAGCGGTATGTCCCGTGCGGACACGCCGTGAAGCCATCCGGATGCGGTGAGGACATCGGGATTCGGATGCCGTGAGGCCGTCGGGATATGGCAGCCGTGCGGATACGGCAGCCGTCGCGATACGGCAGCCGTTCGGATACGGCACCGGACACGAGCGCGAGAGGGGCAGGCCATGGGCACGGTCCGCGGCTCGCTCCGGGCTCTCCGGAAGCCGCGCCCCGCCGGGCTGCTGCTCTTCCTTCTCACCGAAGTACTGCAAGTCCTAGTGGTCCTGCTGGTCGATGCCGGCAGCCTCTCCGCCGCCGTCGCGCTCGCCGCCACCGCCGCGGCGGGCTCCGCGCTCGCCGCCTGCGCCGTCATCAGCGCGCGCTCCGTACCGGCGCATCCGCCGCAGCGGGTACGTACGGCCATCCGCGACCGCGAGCAGCGCACCGCCTTCCTGTCCCAGCGGGATCCCGACGCCTCGGGCCGTACCAGGCCCCGGGCGCCCGGCCGCCGCCTCGCGACGGCCGCGTAGGGGCGCGTACCGCTTTACGTACCGCTTCCGGGTTTACGTTCCGCTTCCGGATCCGCGGAGTACCGCTTCCGGATCCTGGAGTACCTGTTACGGATCCCCGGACCGCTTCCGGATCCCGGACTCCCTGTTACGGATCCCCGTACCGCATCCGGGTCCCGTACCCCGCGCGGGTCGTCACGCCGAATCGCCGCCTGCGGCGCACTTCCCTGGACCAGCCCTGCCTCCGGCGCGGCTCCGTCCATCCGGCACGACGAGACCCCACGGAGGGCTCACCTTGTCCGCTTTCCTCTCTGTCTTCTCTGTCTTCCTGTCCGTATTCGCCGCCATGGTCACCGGCCTCGCCGATCTGCTCCAGCCGCTCTTCCACGCGGGGGCCGCCGCCGCGGCGATCGTCCTCTTCACCGCCTGCGTACGGATCGCGATCCACCCGCTCTCCCGCGCGTCCGCCCGCGGCCAGAAGGCCCGTACCAAACTCGCCCCGCAGATCGCCGAACTGCGCAAGAAGCACGGTAAGAACCCCGAGCGCCTCCAGAAGGCCCTTGTGGAACTGCACGCCAAGGAGAAGATCTCGCCGCTGTCGGGCTGTCTGCCCAGCCTGTTGCAGATGCTTGCGTTCTTCCTGATGTACCACCTCTTCTCCAACCGGACGATCGGCGGCCGGCAGAACGAACTCCTCGGCCACTCCCTCTTCGCCGCGCCCCTCGGCGGCCGCTGGACGGACGCGCTCGCGCACGGCGGGATGTTCGGCGCGGCGGGGCTGGTGTATGTGGCGCTCTTCGCGATCGTCGCCGGAGTCGCCACCTTCACCTTCCGGCGGACGCGCATCCAGATGGCGGCCATGCCCGCGATGCCGGCCGGACCGGACGGGCAGCAGGTCCCTGGCATGGGCGCGATGACGAAGATGATGCCGCTGCTCTCCTTCGCGACGCTGTTCACCGTGGGGGTGGTGCCGCTGGCGGCGGCGCTGTACGTGGTGACGAGTACGACGTGGACGGCGGCCGAGCGGTACTTCCTCTACCGGGACATGTACCGGGACATGGCGGCGGCGAAAGCGGAGCGCGCGGAAGTGGAGCGGCGCGCGGAAGTGGAGCGCCCGCAACCGGGGCGCGCGAAAGTCGAGCGCGCGCAACCCGGACGCGCGAAGGCGGGACGCACGAACGCGCAGCGCGCGAAAGCGGGACGTGCGCAAGCCGGACGTGGTGCAGGTCAGGGGCGTGGTCCGGGTTATGAACAGGGACTTGCGGAGTGATCGGATGTCTTGGAGGATCAAACAACCCCAGATGGCCGCGCCCATCGGCCCGGAAACACTCGACTCGGCGTTCGACTCGGCCTCGAAAACGCTCGACCAGCTCGACCAGAGGGAGACAGACGATGAAGCTGCTGCGTGTCGGTACGGCGGGGGCGGAGCGCCCGGCCCTGCTCGACCAGGACGGGACGACCCTCCGGGATCTGTCCGGGCTGGTCACGGACATCGACGGGGCGCTGCTCGCCGATGAGGCCGCGCTCGACCGGGTCAGGGCCGCGGCAGCCGCCGGTGAGCTGCCCGTACTGGACGGCGAGGGCGTACGGATCGGGCCGCCGCTCGGCCGTATCGGCAAGATCGTGTGCATCGGGCTGAACTACCACGACCACGCCCGGGAGACCGGCGCCGAGATACCGGCCGAGCCGATCATCTTCTTCAAGGCGCCGGACACGGTGGTCGGACCCGAGGACACCGTGCTGGTGCCGCGGGGCAGCCGCAAGACCGACTGGGAGGTCGAGCTCGCGGTGGTCATCGGACGTACGGCCCGCTATCTGGACTCCGTGGAGGACGGTCTCGCGCATGTGGGCGGGTACGCGGTGTCGAACGATGTCTCCGAGCGCGAGTTCCAGATCGAGCGCGGCGGTACGTGGGACAAGGGCAAGAACTGCGAGACGTTCAACCCGTTCGGTCCCTGGCTGGTGACGGCGGACGAGATAGCGGACCCGCAGGCGCTGCCGATGCGGCTGTGGGTCAACGGCGAACTCCAGCAGAACGGCACGACGGCCGACCAGATCTTCGGGGTGGGCGAAGTGGTGCGGTACGTCAGCCAGTTCATGACCCTGTACCCGGGCGACGTCATCAACACGGGTACGCCGGCGGGCGTGGCGCTGGGCAAGCCGGAGCCGAAGCCGTATCTGCGGGCGGGGGATGTGGTGGAGCTGGAGATCGAGGGACTGGGCAGGCAGCGCCAGGAGTTCAAGGACGCGTAACGCCTTCGGCGGGAGGGGCGGGTCGGTGCCGGGCCGGCCCGCCGGGTCCGGCCGGCTGCCGGTTGTCCTCAATCGCCGGACGGCTGATTTTCAGCCCGTCCGGCGATTGAGGACACACAAAACGTCAGCCGCGCAGGCGTTCCAGCGCTTCCACCACCATCGCGTGGTCCTCCGCCTGCGGGAGGCCCGAGACCGTGACCGTGCCGATGATGCCCGCGCCCTCCACCGCCAGCGGGAACGAGCCGCCGTGGGCCGCGTAGAAGTCCGGGTCCAGGCGGGAGGAGTCCTCGAACGTGGTGCCCTTGGCGCGGAAGCGGGTGCCCACGAGGAGCGAGCTGGCGCCGTACCGTTCCACGACCCGCCGTTTGCGGTCGATCCAGGCGTCGTTGTCCGCCGACGAGCCCGGGAGCGCGCAGTGGAAGAGCTGCTGGGGACCGCGGCGGATGTCGATCGCGACGGGGGCGTCGCGCTCGCGTGCCAGCTCGACGAGCAGGCAGCCGAGTGTCCACGCGTCGTCGTAGGTGAACTGACGGAGCGTCAGGCGAGCCTCCTGTGCTTCCAGCTCGGCGACGGTCGGAGCGGAGGCCGGGGTCTGAGTCGGGGCCGGGGCCGGGGCTTGAGCCGGACCCGCGCCCGAAGCCGGACCCGCGCCCGAAGCCGGGGCCGCGCCCGAAGCCGGGGCCGCGCCCGAAGCCGGTACCGAGGACGCGGCGCTCATGACTCGGTCTCCAGGGTGATAACCGTGCCCTCCTGGGCCGAGCGCCGCGCCGCCTCCAGGACCTCCAGCGTCGCCGCCGCCTCGTACGCCGTCACCGGAGGCGCGATGCCCTTGCGCAGCGCGGTGGCGATGCCCGCGTAGTACGCCGGGTAGTCGCCCGGTTCGGTCTCCACCGGGTGGCCGCCACCGGTCAGCGGCGACTCGCCCGCGCCGATCCGCCCCCACAGGGACTCGGGCTCCACTCCCCAGCCCGCCGCCGTGCCCGGCCGCTTGCCCTCGCGCAGGTCCGCCTCCTGCGGGTCGAGACCGTGCTTCACATACCCCGCCGTCGAGCCGAGTACCCGGAAGCGCGGGCCGAGCTGGGCCGCCGTGGCGCTGACGTACAGATGCGAGCGGACACCGTTCGTGTGGGTGACCGCGATGAACGTGTCGTCGTCGGTCGCGGCGCCGGGACGGCGTACGTCCAGCTCCGCGTACACCCGCTCCGCCGGGCCGAACAGGACCAGCGCCTGGTCGACGACATGGCTGCCCAGGTCGTACAGCAGTCCGCCGATCTCCTCCGCCGCGCCCGACTCGCGCCAGCCGCCCTTCAGTTGCGGGCGCCACCGCTCGAAGCGGGACTCGAAACGCTGCACGTCCCCGAGCCGGCCGGTGTCGATGAGCCGGGCGAGTGTGAGGAAGTCGTTGTCCCAGCGGCGGTTGTGGAAGACCGAGAGCAGCAGCCCGCGCGCCTCGGCGAGCGCGGCCAGCTCGCGCGCCTCGGCCGCGCTGCCCGCGACCGGCTTGTCCACGACCACCGACAGCCCGGCCTTGAGGGCGGTCGTCGCGAGCGGCACATGCGTCTTGTTGGGGGAGGCGATGACGATCAGGTCGAGCTCGTTCGCGCGCTCCCACAGCTCGACCGGCGACGTGGCGAACCGTACGTCCGGGAACTCTGCGCGCGCCTGCTCCCGGCGCTCCGGGCTCCCGGTGACGACGGTGTCGAGGACGAGCCCGTCCGTGGCGGCGATCAGCGGGGCGTGGAAGACGGAGCCCGCGAGGCCGTAGCCCACGAGTCCGACGCGCAGCGGGGTGCCGGTACGGGGGCCGGTGCGGGTACCAGTCAAGGTCATGGCACCACTTAAGCAACGGCGTTGCCAAAGTGCAACCACGAGGGACAATGGCGGACGTGGAGAAAAGAAACGGGGATGTCACGGGAGTAGCCAGGGGTGACGCGGCCGTCACCAACGGTGGAGCTACCGGCGGTACGGCTACGGGCCGTGCGGCTACCGACGGTACGGTCACCGGCGGTGCAGGCACCGGTGGCGCGGTCACCGGCGGCACGCTCGCGGGCGGTGTCGGCACCGGCGGTACGGTCACCGGCGGGGTCGGCGCCGGCGGCGCGGTCGGCGGGACCGCGGGTGCCGGGGCCAATCTGCCGGTACTGCGCAGCTACAACGCGGCTCTGGTCCTCGACCTGCTGCGCGCGGCGGGCGACGCGGGGATCAGCCGGCTGGAACTCGCCGAGCGGACCGGCCTCACCCCGCAGGCGGTCAGCAAGATCACGGCCCGGCTGCGCACGGAGGGCATGGCCACGGAGGCCGGCCGCCGCGCCTCCACGGGCGGCAAGCCCAGAACCGTACTGCGGCTGGTCCCCTCCGCCGCCTCCGCGGTCGGCCTGCATCTGGACCGCGACGAACTGACGGCCGTTCTGGTGGACCTGTCCGGTGCCCTGGTCGCGGTACGCACGGTCCCGCTCGACCTCGGAGCGGGCGCGGCACAGGTCGTCGAGACGGCGGCGATCCAGGTCGACGCGGTCCGCGCGGAAGCGCTGCGCGCGGCGAGGGCACGGGCGGGCGGGCGGCTCGACATGCCGGTCGGCGCCGGGCGCGTGGGTGTCACCCCCGGTACCGGGACCGCCGTTGCCCCCAACCCTGGGACCGCTGTTGCCCCCGGCGCCGCGGCTTCCATACGGGCCGGGATCTCCGCGCAAGCGGGGGTACGGCCGGGGATACGGGCGGACTTGGTGGCCGATGGGTGCGACGGCTCGCGGGATGTGCTCGGCGTCGGGGTCGCCATGCCCGGCCCGCTCGACCACCGGGCCGGGGTGCCCGGACGGGTCACCGGGTTTCCGGAGTGGGAGGGGTTTCCGCTGCGCGAGGCGCTCGCCGCGCGGCTTCAGCTTCCCGTCGTCCTCGACAAGGACACCAACGCCGCCGCCCTCGGTCTGGCCCTGCGCGGGGCCGGCGACTCCTTCGCGTATCTCCATCTCGGTACGGGCCTGGGCGCCGGGCTCGTGCTCGGCGGCGCGCTGCACCGCGGGGCCCGCACCGGGGCCGGGGAGTTCGGGCACCAGGTCATCCAGCTCGACGGCCCCCGCTGCGACTGCGGCAACCGCGGCTGCATCGAGGCGCTCTGTCTCGCCGCTCTCGCCCGTGGCGATCTGCCGGAGGCGGCCCGGGTGCTGGGCGCGGGCGCGGCGAACCTCGTCGGCCTGCTCGACATCGACCGTGTCCTGCTCGGCGGCCGTACGATCGCCGCGCACGAGGCGTGTTTCGTACGGGGAGTCGGCGCGGTCGTCGCGGAACGCTCCAGAGGTACGGTCATCCCCGTCACCGCGGCCGGGGGCGGGCCGCACCCGGTCGCCGAGGGCGCCGCGCAACTCGTCCTCGCGCCGGTCTTCGGCCATCGGCGGGAGTCGGAATTGGGATGATGCTGGGCTGATGGGGTGTGTTCATGTGATTTTTCGGCCGCTCGGGGTCGTGGTGCTCCGGACGGACCGCGGTCGCATGGCAGCTTCGACGGGGGCTCGGGTCGTGTCCTGTCCGGGGCGGCCCGGGCACCCGGGCATGTCCCCGACCACACGCCGAGAAACCCCGACCGCATCCCCGCGATCCCCGACCGCATTCCCGAGCACGCCAACGCGCCCCGCGAGCAGCAAAGGCCACGCCACCCATGCGACTGCGTCACGCCCTCGCCACCGGAATCACCGTGGCCACGACGACGATCGCGCCGATGACGGCCCACGCGCTGCCCGCCCCCGTACAAGCCGTACAAGCCGTGCAAGCTGTGTCGCTGCTCGCGCCCGTACCGGCCGTGTCGCTGGTCGCGCCCGGGACGCGGGCCGTGTCGGTGCCCGTCGCTGCCGGTCCCCGGTGCGGCAAGCTCTCCGACCCCGAGTTCCCGATCACCTCACGGATCCTCGGCGGCCCCGACGCCTACCGGCCCGGTGGCGCCGCCGGCACCTGGGCGCTCGAACTCACCAACACCACAGCCCGGATGTGCCGCGACATCCACCCCGTCCTCGTCCTCGTCGACCGGCACCGTGCGCTCACCGCCTCCCAGCTCACCCTGGAGATGACCGATGGCGAGGGGCGCTGGCACGCCCTGCCGCTGGAGAAGACCGAGCGGGACGAGATCATCGGCGTACTCGACGACGGTTCGCCGGGCTTCGCCGTACCGGCGGGCCATACCGTCACCGTCCACGCGCGGCTCGCGTTCGCCGCGAACACCGAGCCCAACAAGGTCATGATCACCGCCGCGGCCGTCCAGCGGCGGGGCCGGGACGGCGACTGGGTCGGGGAGTCCGACGCGTACCGCCTGGCCGTCCGCAAGCCCGAGGGCAAGGGCATCAGCGGTGACGGATCCACCAAGGGCACCGGTACGCGGACACCCGCTCCCGCTGTCGGCCACTCCCACCCCGGCGAACGGCTGCCCGGGACCGGTCAACTCGCCCGCGCGGGACTGGAGGGCGACCTCGTCGGCCGTACGGCGGCGGTGGCCGCGCTGCTGATCGGCGGAGCCCTCTTGGTCGTCGGTGCCCGACGACTCCGTACCGACCCTACCGAGCGGCACTGACAATCAAGCGGCACTGCCCCACCGAGCGCCGCATACCTGCCGTACGAATGCCGTACGAGCCGGGAACCCGTCTGCGGTCACCGCTGTACACCCTCGTTACGCTGGGCGTGTCGGACCACGCAATATTGGCCACCCCAGAGCGGAGAACAATCCAGTGGCAGAGCGCAAGCCGATCGAGTCCTGGCTCACCGACATGGACGGCGTGCTCATTCACGAAGGGGTACCGATCCCCGGCGCCGCCGAGTTCATGAAGCGACTGAAGGAGTCGGGCAAGCCGTTCCTCGTCCTCACCAACAACTCCATCTACACCCCGCGCGATCTCCAGGCCCGGCTCGCCCGGATGGGGCTCGACGTGCCCGTGGACAACATCTGGACCTCGGCGCTCGCCACCGCCAGATTCCTGGAGGACCAGCGGCCCGGCGGTACGGCGTATGTCATCGGCGAGGCGGGACTGACCACCGCGCTGCACGACATCGGCTACATACTCACCGACCACGAGCCGGACTATGTGGTGCTCGGTGAGACGCGTACCTACAGCTTCGAGGCGCTGACCAGGGCGATCCGGCTGATCAACGGCGGAGCGCGGTTCATCTGCACCAACCCCGACGAGACCGGCCCCTCGACCGAGGGCCCGCTGCCCGCGACCGGCGCCGTGGCCGCGCTGATCACCAAGGCGACCGGCAAGGACCCGTACTTCGCCGGCAAGCCCAACCCGCTGATGATGCGGACGGGGCTCAACGCGATCGGCGCGCACTCCGAGACCAGCGCGATGATCGGCGACCGGATGGACACCGACGTCCTCGCCGGTCTGGAGGCGGGGATGGAGACCTTCCTGGTGCTGAGCGGACTGACCGCGCCCGGCGACATCGACCGCTATCCCTTCCGGCCGTCCACGGTCGTTGACTCGATCGCCGATCTGGTCGATCGCATCTGAGCACGTCAGCGGGGAAGTGGCCGACGGGCGGCGCGCGCTGCGGATGCGGACGGCCCGGGGACGCGTGAGTCTCTGAGATGTCGGAGTGGAGCGTCGGCGTCAGGAGGTCCACGATGCGTCCAGGGTTGCTCGCTCTCCGTGCCGTGGGTGCGGCCGCCGTGGTGGTGGCCGTGCCGGTCCTCGTCACCGGCGCCGGCGGCGCCGTCCAGGACCATGACTCCGTACGAGGAACTCTGACCCCGTCGGCCGTGACCCTCGGCGGAGTAGCCGGGCCCGGGGCGGGCCACTGTACGGGCGGTACGGCGACGGCTCACGGATCCTGCCCGGGGCAGCACCGCCCCGGAGACCTGCCCACGCCGTTCGGTCCGGTGCAGATCGGCAGCGGCGGCCCGGGAGCGGACGGTCCGGCGGCGGACGGCCCCGGGAGCGCGGCACGCCCCGAACACCCCGCCGCCGCCGACGAAGTGCGGGACGAATCCGCCGGGCCCGGCGCCCCGCAGGCCGTGGTCGGCCTGGTCCTCGCGGGCGTCGCCGCGGTCGCGGTGGCCTTCCGGGGCGCCCGGCGGCGGCGCAACGCCCGCGACCCGGACCTGGAACCGGACGCGAGCCACGACCGGCGTCCCTGATCCGACGCGGCTGTCGTCACAGCTCGCCCACGAAGCCGCACGATCCGCCGGGCGGATCGGACCGCTGTGCCAGGATTGGCGGTGGCCGGTCCCGACCGGCGGGCAGGGGAGGTCCGGAGGCGCGGGGGGTGCGCGCTCCGGATGACGGTGCGTCAAGGGGGAGTGGATGTACGGCAGTTATTCCGGCCGGGGCGCGCGCGTCCGCGCGGTGCTGAGGGCGGGCGCGGTGGGGGCGTCGGCGGGTGCGGTGCTGCTCGTCGCGGGCTGTTCGTCCGGCGACGGCGGCGGTGCGGACCGCGGTGACGGCGGTACGGAGGTGCCGCCGATCGGCCAGCGCCCCAAGGCGGAGGCACCGTACTGGGTCAACCCCGACGGCACGGCGGCCCGGCAGGCCGCCGGGTACGCCGACCGGGGCGAGACCGTGAACGCCGGGCTGATCAGGAAGATCGCCGAACAGCCGGTCGCCGAGTGGATCGGCCCCGACACCCCCCGGACTCAGGCCAAAGGTTTCACCGAGGCGGCGGCGAAGGCCGACCGGGACGCCCTGCTGGTCCTCTACAACATCCCGCACCGCGACTGCGGCCAGTTCTCCAAGGGCGGCGCCTCGGACGGCAACGCGTACCGGGCCTGGGTCGACGAGGTCGCCCAGGGCATAGGCGACCGCCGCGCCACCGTGATCCTGGAGCCCGACGCCGTACTGCACCTGGTGGACGGCTGCACCCCGGAGGCGTACCACGAGGAGCGGTACGACCTGCTCAAGGGCGCCGTCGAGCGGCTCAAGCGGCAGCCCGCCACCTCGGTCTACGTGGACGCGGGCAACGCGGGCTGGCAGTCGCCCGACGCGCTCTTCGAACCGCTCCAGCGCGCGGGCATCGCCGCTGCGGACGGCTTCGCGGTCAATGTCTCCAACTTCTACCCGACGGACGCGAGCGCGGACTTCGGCAGGCGGCTCTCCGAGAAGGTCGGCGGCAAGCCGTTCGTGATCGACACCAGCCGCAACGGCAACGGCCCGTACACCGGCGGCGATCCGGGCGAGACCTGGTGCAACCCGCCGGGCCGCGCCCTCGGTGAGGCGCCGACCACCGACACCGGCGACCCGCTGGTCACGGCGTATCTGTGGGTGAAGCGGCCCGGGGAGTCGGACGGCGACTGCAAGGGCGGCCCCAAGGCGGGCGAGTGGTATGCGGAGTACGCCCTGGAACTGGCGCGGAACACGAAGTAGCGCGGCTACGGGATCTCCACCCACACGCCCTCGGACGGCGTGCCCTTCGTGTCCGTGACGAACAGCATGTACCAGCCCGACGGCACCAGCGCCCTGTTCTTCGGGACCGTGACCTCGATACCGTCCGCCGTCTTCTTCAAGTCCAGTGCCACCGAACGCTGTTCGACATCGGTGACATGTGTGACCGCGCTGGGCCGCATCAGCTTCGCCGAGGCGACCGCCCCCGGATCCGCCGTTCTGAACTCCGCCGTCCCGCCCCGCTTCACACTCTTCGGCCCGCCCGAGAGCACCGGCCGCTCGTCCCGGAAGAGATACGGCGGCGTATAGATCTCGATGCGCTGCTCGAAGACGCCCGGCCTGGTGTTGGCCTGGTCCGAGTAGAGCGGGTCCGAGCCGAACACCATGACCCGGCCGTCGGGCAGCAGGACCGAGCCCGAGTGGTAGTTGCGGCCCACCGCCGGATCGGCGACCCGGTCGTACGACGCCGACTCCGGGTCGTACAGCCGTGCCTGGAGGACGTCCGAGCCGCCGCGCCCCCGGTAGTCCTCGGAGCCGCCGGTGATCAGTACGGAGTCGTCGGGCAGCAGCGAGGCGCTCGGATAGCGGGTGCCCTTCTCCAGCTCCGGGCCGTCCGTGAAGCGCGGGTCGCGGGCCTTGAGGTCGACCAGCCGGGACTTCTCGCTGGACTTCTCGGACTCGCCGACCCCGCCCCCGCCGATGACCATGAACTTCTGGTCCTGGGCGGGCGGCAGCATGACCGTCGCCGAGGTCTCCATCCGGTCGGGATCGCTCAGCCCCGGAATCTTCTGGAATTTGTTCGTCTTCAGATCCCAAATGCCCGGATCACGGCCGACATCGGCCGGGCCGTAGCCGGCGTTCGAGCCGCTGTAGAAGAGCTTGCCGTTGTCCAGAAGGAAGATCGCCGGATAGGTGGGGAACTTCCTGATGATTCCGGTGTACTCCCACGACTTTGACTTCGGGTCGTAGATCTCGTCCTTGCCGGGGACTATCTGGCCGATCTCGTCGAGACCCGACAGTGCCAGTACCTTGCCGTCCTCAAGGGTGGTCAGCGTCGGATACCAGCGGGCTTCGTTCATCGGGTCGACGGTGATGTACTTCTCCGCCAGCGGATCGAACTCGTAGGCTTCCTTGATGCCCTGGAAGTCCTTCTTGTCGAGCGCGAGTTTCTGCGCGATGCCATAGACATTGCGGGCGTCGGAGCCCTTCATGCCCTGCACCCGGTAATTGTCCTCGGTGCCGGTCTCGTATTTCTTGCCGGACTGGCGCGCCTCGACATAGATACGGCCCAGACCCGCCTCGGTCCGCAGGAAGGCGCCGGTCTCCGGATCGAAGATCTTCTTGGCCTTCTCGACCAGAACGGGGTCCTTGGAGACAAAGGTCCTGCCGTTCTCCTTGCCCGTGAACATCGTGCCCGCGGGCAGGGTGACCGGCTTGTCCGGGTCCTCGTTGTGGACGATCATCAGGCCGCCGGCCTTGGTGACATCGCCCTTGAGCTTCTCGTACCGCTTGGTGCCGCCCGCCACCAGCAGGTTCCCGTCCGGCAGTTGGGTGTGCCCGGAGCAGAACATGTCCTTGGGCGTCGGGATTTTCTTGTACGTATTGGCCTTCGGATCCCAGAGGATCGACTCGAACTTCCCCGCGTCGAAGTTCTTCTGATTGTTGCCGGAGCCCGCGATCAGCAGCACCTTCCCGGTGTGCAGCAGGGCGGCGTGGATCGAGTTGATCCGGAACTCGGACGGGATGTCGAGAAAGTCCCAGTGCCCGTTCTCGGCCTTGTACTCCGGCCGGTTGATCGTGTACTCGTGGTATTTGGCCGAGCCGAACCGGTAGAGCGCGGGACCGTTCACCCCGGCCACCGCGACCACCACCGCGGCGCCTATCGCAATACGGCGGGCGCGGTTTCTGCGGTGGTTCTGCCGGACGGGAATGGCGCTCATTTCTTACGTCCCCCAAGGGAAATCTGCATGGTCTGATCAGTGGCCACGGGCGGGCCCGCGGGCTGCTGCGGTACGGAGGGAGCCGCGCCCCCGGTCGCCGTGTCCCCGGACGGAGCACTGGCGTCACCGCGCCCCCGCCTCCGCCGCTTCTTCCTGTCCTGGCGCATCCCCCAGCGCCAGGCGAAGATCGGCGCCGCCGTGATGAGCATCGCCAGCGACGCCCAGGTGATCATCGCCGGATGGTCGTGCCCGAAGTAGAAGGAGGAGGCCAGCGATCCGCCGAAGACCAGGATGAAGAAGAGATGGATCCGGAAGGTCCCGAACAGCGTGTCGGGGCTGGACGAGTCGCCCTTGGGCGTCACCACGAAACCGCTCTTGCGGCGCAGTACGGCGTCCATCAGCGAGCGCGCGTAGATCGGCGCGGACAGCGCGGACATCACCATGCCGGCCAGCCCGCCGGACCCCTCGGGCTCGTGCGGCGAGACGTTGTGGCGGCGGTTCCAGATGTAGAGCCCGATCTGGAGGGCCGAGGCGTTCCCGTACAGCATCATCCAGATCGCCGGGTCGATCTGCACACCGGAGGCGCCCATGCCCAGGAACAGGGCGCAGCTCAGGGCCGCCAGGATCCAGTTGAGGGCCGACATCGGGTAGAAGATGATCATCATGGTGTAGTTGAAGAGCTTGCCGGGCGGCAGCGTGCCGTACCCACGCCAGTACTGCTTGAGGATCGTCTCGTACGTACCGCGCGACCAGCGGAGCTGCTGGGTGAAGAAGTCGGTCCAGGCGGTCGGGCCCTCGCCGACGGCCAGTACGTCCGGGGTGTAGACCGAGCGCCATTTGTTGCCGGTGCGCGGGTTCCTGGCGCGGTGCATCTCGAAGCCCGTCGCCATGTCCTCGGTGATCGAGTCGTACAGACCGCCGATCTGCTTCAGCGCGCTGATCCGTACGGCGTTGCTCGTACCGACGAACATGGGCGCGCCGTAGCGGTTGCCCGCGCGCTGGATCAGGGCGTGGAAGAGGAACTGCTGCGACTCGGCGGCCTTGGTGACGAAGGTGTCGTAATTGCCGTACACCTGGGGGCCGATGACAAAGCCGACATCCGGATCGCGGAAGTAACCGAGCATCCGCTCCAGATAGTTGGGCATCGGTACGTGGTCGGTGTCGACGGAGGCGAAGAAGTCGTACGCGTCGCCGTGCGCGTCGAGCCAGGCGTTGTAGTTGCCGTGCTTGGTCTTCGCGCGGTGCGCGCCCTTGGGCTGGTTCCACTTCGCGATGCCCTTGCGGGAGAAGTGGTGCACCCCGAGGCGGGCGCAGACCTCCTTGACCGCCGGGTCGTCGCCCTCATCGAGCAGCCAGACGTGCAGCGGTCCGCGGTGCCGGATCCTGACCGCCGCCTCCAGGGTCTTGGTGACCATGGCGAGGGGTTCCTTGCCCGGGACGAAGGAGGTGAGGAAGGCGACGCGGGTGCCGGTCTCCGGTATGACGGGGACGGGATCGCGCGCCACCAGGGTGGCGTGGGCGTTCGAGAGGACATTCATCGTGCGGAACAGCTCGATCAGTCCGATCGAGACGAGCATCACGATGTCGAGGACGAGAAGGGTGTCGTTCTTGAGGTTCGGATCGCGCTCGGTCCAGTGCTGAGGCTGCATCAGCCAGACGAAGAGCCCGAGCGAGAGCAGCGGCGCGGCGCCGAGCAGCAGGGCGGCCCGGACACGGTGCGGCTCCTGCGAGAGCAGCGAGCGGTAGCGGACGGTGTACGGCTTGTCCGGGTCGGGCCGGGTGAGCGGTCCCGCGAGCCGGCTGTAGTGCTCGTAGTCGTACTTGGGGAGCGCGGGCTTCCTGGACCAGGGGCGCTGGCCGCCGCTTCTGAGATGGGAGGGGATCCGGAGCTGGGTGGTCCGGGACGCGTCGTTCTGCTGCGCGCCCTCTGGCGTCGACGTCATGAGTCATCCCCCCGCGAGCACGGTCGCTGCGTGATCGGTACCGACGGTTTCGTCCGGAACGGTCCCCCTCGACCACCGGCCCCGGGCGCGGCAGCCGCGGCCCCGCACTCAAGGACAGAGAACGGCGGCCGTCCGGTTGCACCCGCCCGTGGAGGCATCCCCCTGGGCCCTGTCCAACTGCTCGGGCCGCGTACCTCATTGGCGTCGACGCGCCGGCGTCGACGCGTTCTGAACAGGTTGGCCGACCTGACTCGGGACCGCAAGGAAGAAATATTCCGATTGTCTGTTGTGTACGCGATGTGGGCGGTCAGTGTGACGGATGTGGCGGCGGTGTGGTGGCCGGGCGCATGGCCCCTGCGCCGGCCGGAGATGCGTGAAGCCCCCTCGCTCGGTGCGAGGGGGCTTCCGTATGCGCGTGCGCCGCCAGGGACTCGAACCCCGGACCCGCTGATTAAGAGTCAGCTGCTCTAACCAACTGAGCTAGCGGCGCCTGCTGACCTGGAGGACTCTACCGGATCCGCGGAGGTGGTCCTGGCCATTTGATGGCTGTTACGGCCTGTCGGATTGTCCTTTCTTTCCCTTGATCCGTCAAAATGCGACTTGTCCAGATACCTGAGACACTGGCGCGCCCATCGTGCCGGAAAGATCGCGATGAGTGTGGAGGGGATCGCATGACCGTCCCGGTCTTCGAGGAGTACGAGCCCGCCGCCGACTGTTCCTGTGCCGGCTGCGCCGAACGGCGACGCGACCTGGCGAGGGGCGTACCGGTACGCGCGGGCGGCCATCCGGCCGCACGCGGCGCCCGGCGGGCGCTGGTCCTGGCGACGGCGGGCGTGGCCCTCGGGACGGCGGGGACGGGTACGGAAGCGGCGTGGGCGGCGGGACATGTGGGAGGTGTGACGGCGGCTGCGGAGGTTGTCGCCGGTACGGCGCCGGGGATGGCTGCGGGGGTGGCGTCCGGGGTGGCCGCCGGGATGGCGCCGGAAGTGACGCCCGGGGCGGTTGCAGGGAAGGCGCTCGGGGTGCCGGCGGGGGTGGCTGTGGGGAAGGTGTCCGGGGTGGCCGCCGGGTCGGAGCCCGGGACGCCGCAGGGCGGGAGCGCCCCGCTCTACGGGCGGCCGCTGCCCGGCCCCGGTTCCCACCGGTCCCACGGCGCCCTGCGCAGATCCACCCGGGCCGACATCATCAACCGCGCCAAGCGCTGGGCGAACGCGCAGGTGCCGTACAGCATGGCGAAGTTCTGGTCGGACGGGTACCGCCAGGACTGCTCCGGCTATGTCTCGATGGCCTGGAACCTCCCGGGCAGCGAATGGACGGGGACGCTGGCGCGGTACGGCGTACGGATCGATCACGACGAGCTCCAGCCCGGCGACATGCTGCTCTTCCACAATCCGGCCAACCCGCAGAAGGGGTCGCACGTCACGATCTTCGGTGGCTGGACCGACTACACCCGCTCCCACTATCTGGCGTACGAACAGGCCCAGCCGCACGCCCGCTCGCAGTCCACGCCTCTCGCGTACTGGAGCAACTCCGGCCGTTATGTCCCGTACCGCTACCGGGGGCTGGCCGGGAGCGGCGACGGCAAGGGGCCGGGGGCGAGTGCCGGGACCGGGGCGACGGCGGTGTATCCGGGGACCGGGTCGTTCCGGCCGGGCGCGGTGAACGCGCACGTCAGACGGCTCGGCCGGATGCTGATCGCGCGCGGGGGCGGGCGCTACTACCGGGAGGGCGCCGGGCCCCGGTGGAGCGAGTCGGACCGGCGGGCCACCCAGGCGTTCCAGCGCGCGCAGGGCTGGCGCGGCGCCGAGGCGGACGGGCTGCCGGGCCCGGCGACCTGGCGGTATCTCGTACGGGGCCTGGGCAAGGACATCCCGGCCGGTGGGGGCAAGGGCGGCGGTGCGCCGGCGAAGGCGGGCAGGCCCGGGACGTCCGGGGAGGCCGTGCCGTACCCGGGCGCCCGGCACTTCCGTCCCGGCAGCACCAGCGTGTACGTCGAGCGGCTCGGCAAGCAGCTCGTGAAGAAGGGCTTCGGCAAGCACTACACCTCGGGCCCCGGGCGCGGCTGGACCGAGGCCGACCGGCGCAATGTCGAGGCGTTCCAGCGCGCCCAGGGGTGGCGCGGCGCCGAGGCCGACGGCTATCCCGGCCCGCAGACCTGGCGGCGACTCTTCGCATGACGGAGGCACGGATGACGACGACGACCTCGCACCCGAACGACGAAGGGCCGGCCCCCGCGCCGCCCCCGCCGGACGGCGACCACCCGCCCGAGGCCGCCCCGCCGCCGGCGGGCCCGCCGGTCGAACCGGCCCACCGCTCGGCCCGCTCCCTGTTCGGCGCGGAGGTATGGACCCCGACGCGGACGCTCCGGGGGGACCGGGCGGAGGACGGCGCGGGCGCGTGGGCGGACAGGACCGCGGAGCCGCCGGGGTCGACGGAGACGACGCTGCCGATCGAGATGCAGGGTGCGGCCGGGGCCGATGGTGTGGTTGACGAGACCGGCGCCTTCGACGTGACGGGCCTGACGTCCGCGACCGATACGACGGGTACGGGTACGTCAGGCATGTCCGGCTGGGCCGCTGTGTCGGGCCGGGACGGCGGGCCGGGGCGCAAGGGCATGGGCGTGGCCGGTCCGGCGGACCGGATCGGCATGACCGGCCGAGCGGGCACGGCCGACACGGCCGGTGTGCCGGGCTCCGCCGGGCCAACTGGCCGCACGGGCCTGAACGGTGGCTCCGCTCCCAGGGGCGGTACGGGCACGACCGGCCCGGACGGCCTGACCGGCGCGGGTGGCGCGTCGGGCCCGGCGGGGTTCGACGGCCGGGGCCGGTCAGGGACGGCAGGTCCGGCAGACCGGCCCGGCCCGGCCGACGTGACGGACCGGAACGGCAGGCCCGTTCCCGGCAACGTTACGGGCGCGACTGATCCGGACGGCCTCATCGGCTCGACCGCTTCAACACACCTGATTGACGCGGGTGGTGCGCCCGGCAGGGGCCGCCTGTCCGACGGGACGAGTTCGACCGACGCGGTCGGCGCGAGTGGCGCGGCCGGACCGATGGGCTTGAACGGCTCACCCGAGATGGCCGACCCAACGAGCGTGACCCATGAGGGCGGTGGGACGGACGAGAACGGACCATCCGGCTGGCTCAGCTCGACCAAGACCGACGGCGCCCGGTCCTCCGGCTGGACCGGCCCGACCGGTCTCCATGGCGCAGGACCAAGCGGCTCGACCGGCGGGCCCGTTGCGTCCGGCTCGGCCGGCTCAAACGGCGTTACGAGAACGACGGACCCGGTCGGCCTGACGGGGCCAACTCATGTGGCTGGTTCGCCGGGCGTGCCTGACGCGAGCGGCGTGTCAGGGCTCACGGGCAGTACGGGTATGCCCGGTCCGGTCGACTCGACCGGCGGGGGCGGCGCGCGTGATGCGACTGGCGCTGATGGCCCAGGGCGCGGCGCGGGGAGCGTGCGTGGCGTGAGCGGTGGGTCCGGGTTCGCGGGCAGTGCGGGTACGGCTGGTCGGGTCGGCTCGGCTGGCGGCGGGGTGCGTGGCGCGTCCGGGGCCGACGGCGTGCATGGCGCCTTCGGTGCCGACGGCCCAGGGCCGTCCGGCCTGACCGATGCAACCGGCTGGCCGGGCCCGGCCGATACGGCCGACTCTGGCGGCCAGGCCGACGCCACCGGTCCGTTCGGCGCCACCGGTCCGTTCGGCCGGAACGGCGTGTCTGCGCCGGTCGGCGCAACCGGCCGGCCTGGCTCGGCCGACTCGGTCGGCTTGACCGGATGCATTGGCATGGTCGACTCTGCCGGTCCAAGCGGCCGGGCCAAGTCGGCCAACTCGGCCGGCTTGACCGGTCGCACCAGCACGGTCGACCCCGCCGGTCCGAACGGCCGGGCCGACTCGACCGGCTCTGTCGGTGCGACCGGCTTGGCCAGTCGCACTGGTACCGGCATCGGCACCGTCGACCCCTCCGGCCCGAACGGGACAGCAGGACATGACGGTCAGGGCGGCGGTGCGGCGGACACGACCGGTGCGGACGGCCTGAGCGGCCTCACCGGCCCCGGCCTCACCGGTCCCGGCCTCACCGGTCCCGGCCTCACCGGTCCCGGCCTCGCCGGCCCCGGTCCCGTCGGCTCCGCCGACCCCGTTGAACCCGCTCACCGTTGGAGCCCCCTCATCGTCGGGGAGTCCACCCACGAGATCCCCGTACATCTCCTGTTCCGCGACGAGACGGCCGCAGACGACCCCAAGTCCCCCGGCACCGGGCGGCGCTGGGGGACCGGGGAGCAGCCGCGGGTCAGGCGGGTGCCGCCAGCCGTGCCCGTCGTACCGTTGCGGCCTCCGCCGCCCGTGGATCCCAAGCTGGCCGAGCGGCCCGGGCCCGCGCTGCCCGGGTGGGCCGCCGTGCTCGTCGGGGTGCTCGCGCTGGTCGCGTGCGCGGCGGTCGTGTGGTGGTCCGGGGCCGTTCCGGAGGCCGTGACCGGACCGCTCGGGCTGGGGTCGAACCCCGACCGCGGCATCGGGATCGGCCAGTGGGCCCTGCTCGCGCTCGGCGGGACCGTCACCCTCTTCGCCTTCGGCGGGCTGGGCCGCGGCCGGGTCGGTCATGCCTGGGTGCTCACCCTGTTCGGCGAGTACCGGGGCAGTGTGCGCCGTACCGGACTGGTCTGGGTGAGCCCGCTGCTGCTGCGCCGACGGGTGGACGTACGGCTGCGGCACTGGCGCAGCGAGCCGATGCCCGCGGTCGACTCGAACGGCACCGCGCTGTTCGTGGTCGTGCTGGTCATCTGGCGGGTCAGGGACACCGTACGCGCGGCCCTCGGCGTACAAAACCACGAGCAGTATCTGCGCGAGCAGGTCGAGGCGGCGATGGCACGGGTGCTCTCCCAGCTTCCCGCCGACACCTTCCACGACGAGGCCCCCACCCTGCGCAACGCGGAGGCGGTCGGCGACGCGCTGACCCGGATGCTCTCGGCGGAGTGCCGGCCCGTCGGTATCGATGTGTTCTCCGCGCAGCCGACCCGGATCGAGTACGCGCCGGAGATCGCCGCCGCGATGCAGCGAAGCCGGATCGCAGCGATCGACGCCAAGCACCGGGACAGCGTGCTGACTTCCGTGGTGGACGCGGTGGACGACACGGTGCACCGGCTGACCGCCCGCGGACTGGTCGAACTGGACGATTACGAGCGCAAGGTGCTGGTCAAGGACCTCACCGTGGCTTTCTACACCGGGCGGCAAGGCACCCCGGAGAGGCTGTAATTGGTCTGGACCTGGCTCGTACTTGTTATGGACACGGTCAAGTTCCGTTAATACTCTAGAGCTTGGTCTAGACCGCAGACTGTTCCCCCCTGCACGCGTGCAGTACGGCTCACCGAACTCCCCACGTTCTCTGGAGCGAAGCATGCGAAAGAAGATAGGCGCGGCCGTTGTCGGCCTCGCCGTGGCGGGCGTGTCCCTGCTCGCCACCAGCAGCGCAAGCAGCCATGGCTACACGGACTCCCCCATCAGCCGTCAGAAGCTCTGTGCCAACGGCACGGTGACCAACTGCGGCAACATCCAGTGGGAGCCGCAGAGCGTCGAGGGGCCCAAGGGCTTCCCGAACGGCGGCCCCGCCGACGGCAAGATCTGCTCGGGCGGCCTCGGCCAGTTCGCGCAGCTCGACGACCCGCGTGGCGGCTCCTGGCCGACCACCAAGGTGAACGGCGGCCAGAGCTACAACTTCCGCTGGCAGTTCACCGCGCGGCACGCCACGACCGACTTCAAGTACTACATCACCAAGAACGGTTGGAACTCCTCCGCGCCGCTCACCCGCGCCGCCCTGGACACCCAGCCGTTCCTGACGGTGCCGTACAACAACCAGCAGCCGCCCGCGACGCTGTCGCACTCCGGCACGCTGCCTTCGAGGTCGGGCAAGCACATCATCCTGGCGGTGTGGACCATCGCCGACACGGGGAACGCGTTCTACGCGTGCTCCGACGTCCAGTTCTGAGCTGTTCGGCCCCGGACGCCAGGTTCTGAGCCGTTGGGCTTCAGGGCGTCCGGTTCCGAACAACATCCAGTTCTGACGCGTGGCCGGCCGCGGGCCGGCGTAGTCAGGCCGTAAGAACCTCGGGGGGCACGGCGCCCGCCCGGTCCGCCGCCGTGCGGTCCGCGCTCCCCGAGGCGCGTGTCGTCACCCCGTAGGGAGCGTACGTCCGCCTCGCCCCGCGCACCTCGGCGCGGGGTGCGCGGGCGCAGACCGGTCAGCCCGGGACGGAACCGTCAACTCGGAGCGTTCACAGGGGCGTTCGGTGTCACAGGGGTTTGCCCGCGCCGGGATTTGGGGGACCATTCCCGCGGCGGTCATCGCGCGTAGACCCGTGCGACAGCCGTGCCGTTCACGCTTGCGGCGCTCCATGCCACCCCGGGCAGGGAGCGTGTCCCCCCATACCGCACGGAGGTTGATCCGTCATGCGCAGACGTCTGGCTCTCCCGCTCGCCTCGGCCGTACTCGCCGTCGCCGCTTCCCTGCTGACGGCCACTTCGGCCACCGCCGCCCCGGCGGACAAGCCGCAGGTGCTCAGCAGTTGGACCCAGGAATCCGTGAACAGCTACAACTCCTTCATGGCCGCCCGCAACAACCAGGGCGCCTGGTCGGCGTACGGCTTCGACTGGTCCACGGACTACTGTTCCTCGTCGCCCGACAACCCCTTCGGCTTCCCCTTCCAGAACGCCTGCGTGCGCCACGACTTCGGCTACCGCAACTACAAGGCGGCCGGCACGTTCAGCGCCAACAAGGCCCGGATCGACTCCGCCTTCTACGCGGACCTCAAGCGTGTGTGCGCGAAGTACTCGGGTGCCACGAAGGTGTCCTGCGACGCCCTGGCGTGGACGTACTACCACGCGGTCGACATCTTCGGCGTGAGCCCCATGGTCGACGGCACCCGCTCGGTCGCCTGATCCCCGAGGCCGCTCGACCCCTGAGGCCGCTCGACCCCTGAGGCCGCTCGACCCCTGAGGTCGCTTGACTCCTGAGGTCGCCTGACACAGCAGCGGGGCCCGGCGCCGCGAAGGGCCCCGCTGCTGTGTTGCTCAAGCGGTCCGGCGGGGGTCAGCCCGTGATGATGGCCGGGTCGCTGACGCCGGGGGTGCCGGTTTCCACGTGGCCGGCGAGGCGGCGCAGGTAGCCCTTGTCCTTGTCGGAGACCACCGTCAGGTCGTACCAGCGCTTGGTGCCGTCGAGCTCCACCCGGTGCACGACACGTCCGCCCGCGGGCACCTTGACGGTCGTGCTCCTGCCGCCGTACGCGTTGGTGATCGTCAGACGGCGGTCGGCCTTGGCCGCGTTCGTCAGGGTCAGCACCACGGCCGCGGAGCCGGACTTCTTGTCCGGGCCGTGGTGGGACCCGTGGCCGTCGCGGGTGCCGGGGGCCTCGTGGCGGGCCGTCACCTCGGGGCCGGCGGTGGTGCCGGAGCCCTGGAACGTACGGAGGAAGCCGTTGGGCCCGAACACGGACAGGTCGTACGAGCCCTGCGAGTACTGCGTGTTCCAGGTGTCGGAGAGCTGCTGTCCGGCCCCGGTGGTGTAGGTCCACGGGCCGTCGGTGCGGTTCGCCGAGGTCACCGTGAAGCACACGCCCGCGGAGGCACCGCCGCTGAAGGTGAGCGTGAAACGCCCGGTCGAGGGGGTCGAGGCGCCGTCGGCGAAGGGCGCGTAGGGGAGCGGGCGCGCGGGGCGGTAACCCTTCTCCTGCTTGGGCAGGACGCCGTGCTCGGGCGGGACGGGCCGGTAGCTGGGGTGGCGCTCGTGGTCCGTCGGCTCGTACGCGTCGGTGTCCGGCAGCGGGGTGTGCCTGGTGTCCTTGAGACCGAAGTCGAAGGCGGAGGTCAGATCGCCGCAGACGGCACGGCGCCAGGGCGAGATGTTCGGCTCGCGCACCCCGAAACGGCGCTCCATGAAGCGGATGACGGAGGTGTGGTCGAAGACCTCGGAGCAGACATAACCGCCGGTGCTCCAGGGGGAGACGACCAGCATGGGCACCCGCTGGCCCAGGCCGTAGGGCCCGGCGGCGTGGCGGCTGTCGCCCTTGAAGTGGTCGAGCGAGGTGTCGACCGTGGAGGCGCCCTGCGCGGCGGAGGCCGGGGGGAAGGGCGGTGCGACGTGGTCGAAGTAGCCGTCGTTCTCGTCGTAGGTGATGAAGAGCGCCGTCCTGCTCCACACCTCGGGGTTGGAGGTGAGCGCGTCCAGCACCTGCGAGATGTACCAAGCGCCGTAGTTCGCGGGCCAGTTGGGGTGCTCGGAGAAGGCCTCGGGCGCGGCGATCCAGGAGATACGGGGAAGCTTCCCGGCCTTCACGTCGGCCTTGAGGATGTCGAAGAAGCCGTCGCCGTTCTTCGCGTTCGTGCCCGTACGGGCCTTCTCGTACAGCGCGTCGCCGGGCTTGGCGTTGCGGTACTTGTTGAAGTAGAGCAGGGAGTTGTCGCCGTAGTTGCCGCGGTAGGCGTCGTCGATCCAGCCCCAGCCGCCGGCCGCGTCGAGCCCGTCGCCCGTGTCCTGGTAGATCTTCCAGGAGACACCGGCCTCTTCGAGGCGCTCCGGGTAGGTCGTCCAGTCGTATCCCAGCTCGTCGTTGCCGAGGACGGGTCCGCCGCCCTTGCCGTCGTTGCCGGTGTGGCCGGTCCACATGTAGTAGCGGTTGGGGTCGGTGGCACCGATGAACGAGCAGTGGTACGCGTCGCACACGGTGAAGGCGTCGGCGAGGGCGTAGTGGAACGGGATGTCCTGACGCTTCAGATACGCCATCGTCCCCGGTGACTTGGCCGGGATCCACTGGTCGTACCGGCCCTGGTTCCAGGCCTGGTGGCCGCCCGCCCAGTCGTGGTCGAGCCCGGCGATGAACTGCATGCCGAGGTCCTCGGCATCCGGGTGGAACGGCAGGATGTCCTTGGTGCCGTCGGACTGGTGCCAGACCGACTTCACGCCGGCCGGGGTCATCGGCCGGGGGTCACCGAATCCGCGTACGCCCTTGAGCGAACCGAAGTAGTGGTCGAAGGAGCGGTTCTCCTGCATCAGCACGACGATGTGCTCGACGTCGTTGATGGTGCCGGACCGGCGTCCGGCCGGGATGGCGGCGGCGCGGGCGATGCTGTCGGACAGCGCGGAGAAACCCGCGGTCGCGCCTGCTATCTGGAGGAAGCGGCGCCGGTTGAGTTCGGGCATGAGCGTAGGACCTGCCTGTTCGGGGGGTAACGGACGAAGCGACTACCTGCCAAGGTCACCGACCCAGGGGGAACGACCGGCACCGCCCACTTGGCGCCGCGCGGTACAGGACACGTACAGCGGCCCCCGGACAGGCCCCGCGGCCGGACTTGTGCCACCCTTTCGCGCAGTCCCGTATGGGGTCTCGTGCGCGGTTTCGTACGGGGTTCCACGCGCGGTCCAGAAACGCGAAAGGGCGTTCTCGGAAGTCGAGAACGCCCAGGTCAGTGACCTATTCGCCGGTGCGCCGCCAGGGACTCGAACCCCGGACCCGCTGATTAAGAGTCAGCTGCTCTAACCAACTGAGCTAGCGGCGCCTGCTGACTCGAAAATAATACCCGGTGCTCAGGAGTGCTCCGGACCACGCGCCGAGGGGCCGGACACGGCCTAGAGCGTCAGGGACAGGGCCATCGGGGCCGCCCGGCGGTTCAGGGTCTCGGCCGCCGCGCGCAGGCGGTGCGCGTATTCGACCGGGAGCGAGAGGGCCAGGCAGCCCACCGTGGAGCCCGCGGTCAGCGGGACCGCGGCGCAGACCGTGCCGACCGCGTACTCCTGGAGGTCGAGTACGGGGACGGTCGGCGGGCGGCTGTCCAGGCGGGAGAACAGCAGGCGCTCGCTGGTGATCGTCCGCGAGGTGAACCGGGCGATCCTGTGGCGCGCGAGATGCTCCCGGCGGCCGTTCCGGTCGAGCTGGGTCAGCAGGCACTTGCCGATCGCGCTGGCGTGGGCGGTGGAGCGGAAGTCGACCCACTCGTGGACCGCGGGCGTCAGCGGCCCCTCGGCGATCTGGGTGACCCTGATCTCGCCGTCGATGTAGCGGCTGAGATAGACCGCCGCGCCGACCGAGTCACGCAGCTCGTCGAGGCCCCGCTGGAGCCTGGCCTCCAGGGCGCGGCGCCGGGCGGATCCCGGTCCGAGCAGCGCCGGCGCGTTCCCGAGCACATAGGCGCCGTCCGCGAGCCGCTCCACGTACCCCTCGCGGCACAGCAGTGTGAGCAGGGGTACGAGATGTCCGGGCGGCAGCCCGCTGTCCCGGGCGATCCGGTCCTCGGTCACCCCGCCGCCGTACTTGGACACGGCTTCCAGGACGCGCAGGACGTACCGCACCGAGTGGAACGGCGTGGTCGGCTCCGGCTTCAGCACCGCCGTTCCCCCCTGACAGGTTGTGACCGCAAGCTCACCGCGTACCACGATAACCGCGAACGGCCCGGTACGGGGCGGCCGATGCCAGGCTGCGGACGGCCGGGGCCAGTGAGGCCGATGAGCGGGAAGCGGCTGAGGTCAGAGCACCGCGCCAAGGAACTCACGCGTCCTCTCGTGCTCCGGCGCCGAGAAGATCCGCTCCGGCGGACCGGACTCGATGACCTTGCCCGAGTCGAACATCAGGACCTCGTCCGAGATGTCCCGGGCGAAGTTCATCTCATGGGTCACACAGAGCATGGTGATGTCCGTGGTGCGGACGATGTCCCGCAGGACGTCGAGCACTCCGGCCACCAGTTCGGGGTCGAGCGCCGAGGTCACCTCGTCCAGCAGCAGGATCTTCGGCCGCATCGCCAGCGCGCGGGCGATCGCCACCCGCTGCTGCTGGCCGCCCGAGAGCTGTGACGGCTTCGCGCCGCGGCGGTCGCCGAGACCGACCAGGTCGAGCAGTTCACGGCCGCGCGCCTCCGCGTCGTCCCTGCTCAGCCCGAGCACCCGGACCGGTGCCTCGGTGACATTGCGCAGCACACTCATGTTCGGGAAGAGATTGAACTGCTGGAACACCATGCCGATGTTCTTGCGTATCTCGCGGACTTCCTTGGGGCCCGCAGGAAAGAGCTGGTCGCCGCTGACGGTGATGGTGCCCTCGTCGGGCCGTACCAGGGTCATCAGCAGCCGCAGAATCGTGGTCTTGCCGGAGCCGGACGGGCCGATCAGGGTGACATGTTTTCCCGGCCGGACCGAGAAGCAGAGATTGTCGAGCACGGTGTTTCTGCCGAATCTCTTGGTGACCTTGTCGAAACGGATCAGTTCATCGGCATCCGTGCTCGTGTTTGTGCTCGCGTCTGTTTGTGTGTTCGTGTTCGCGGGTGGAAAGTCAGCGGACAAGACGGCGCTCCAGGGCTCGCATCAGAAGTGAAGCCGGATAGGCGATGAGAATGAAGGCGATACCGACCACGGTCAGCGGTTCGGTGTACTGGAAGGTGGCCGCGCTCTCCAGCCGGGACTGCTGGAGCATTTCCAGCACACTGATCCCGGCGAGCAGCGGGGTGTCCTTCAGCATCGATATGACGTAGTTCCCCAGCGCCGGCACGATCCTGCGGATCGCCTGCGGCAGGATCACCGCGGTCCAGGTCCTGCCCAGCGGCAGACTGAGCGCCGTCGCCGCTTCCCACTGTCCGGCGGGTACGGCGTCGATTCCGGCCCGGTAGACCTGCGCGGTGTACGTCGAGTAGTGCAGCCCGATCGCCAGGGTGCCGGTGGCGAGTCCGGAGAACTGGACTCCCCACTCGGGCAGGACGAAGAAGAAGAAAAAGAGCTGCACCAGCAGCGGGGTGTTCCGGATGAATTCGGTGACGGCCTGGACCGGCCACCGTACGAGGCGGGTGCCGGACCGGAATCCGATCGCCCAGACCAGCCCCAGGGAGAAGGAGAGGAGCGAGCCGAGCACCAGCACCTGGAGGGTGAGGAGCAGACCGTCCCAGAAACGTGGCATGAAGTCCGCGACGGCGGACCAGTCCCAGCCGTTCACCGGGCACCTCCGGCGGTCGTGGTGATACCGATACCGGCCTTGGTCTTCCGTTCCAGCGCCCGCATTCCCCGGGTGAGCAGAAAGGCGAGTACGAAATAGATCACCAGGGTCACCGAATAGATCTGCGCGCTTTCCTGGGTGGCCAGCCGGACCAGATAGGCGGCGAACGACACATCGGCCACCCCGAGCAGTGAGACCAGCGCGGTGCCCTTCAGCAGTTCGATGAGGAGATTGCAGAACGGCGGGATCATCTCGGGCACCGCCTGCGGCAGCATGATCAGCCGAAGCCGCTGCCAGGGCGTGAAGTTGAGCGCGATGCCCGCCTCGCGCTGGGCCGGAGCGACCGAGTTGAGCGCGCCGCGCACGACTTCGGCGCCGTACGCCCCGTACGACAGGCCCAGCGCCAGCACCGCCGCCCACGTCGGGACCAGCGCCCAGCCGAACAGGCTCGGCATCACGAAGAACAGCCAGAACATCAGCACCAGCGCCGAAGTGCCCCGGAAGATCTCGGTGTAGAGGCCCGCGAGAAAGCGGACGGTACGCGAGCGGTGGGTACGGGCCGCGCCGACGGCGAAGGCCACGGCGGTGGCCAGTGCTGCGCTGTACAGGGTGAGTTGTACGGTGATCCAGATGCCGGGCAGCACCCAGTGCGTCCAGAGGCCGGCCGTCATGCGCACAGCTCCTTGGCCGTCAGGGTGGTCATCTCCGACTCGGTGAAGCCGAACGGCCGGAGAATTCGGAACAGTTCGCCGCTCTTCTTCATGGCGTGGATCTCGGTGTTGAAGGCATCGCGGAGTTCCGTATCGGTGGGCCGGAAGGCGAATCCGCCGCCGTCGATCTTCTTCTCGCCGTCCACGACCGGCGCGAACGGTTCGGTCGCCTCGGCCTTGCGGCTCTTCCGCACCACACCGCGCCCGGTGAGCGCCGTGCCCGCGAAGACATCGACCCGGCCGGATTCGACCGCGTTCAGCCCGGCCACCGGATCCTGGAGAATCACGATCTCCTTCTCCGGCACTCCGGCGGATATCGCGTAGTCGATCTCGGCATAGCCGGTGCCGGTGGCGAATTTCGCTTTGGTCCGCACGACGTCCTGGTACGAACGGAGCCCCTTGGGATTTCCCTTGAGCACAATGAACGAGTCGAGCATCTGGTATTCCGGGTCGGCGAAGATGACCTGGTCGCAGCGCTCCTTGTTGATGTACATCCCGGCCGACACCACATCGAACTGCTGGGAGTTGAGCCCGGGAATCAGCGAGGAGAAATCGGTGGCGACGGGCTGGACACCGCCGACGCCGAGGCGTTTGAAGATCACTTTGGCGAGTTCCACGGCCTCGCCCGTGAACTCGCCGTTCTGGTCGATGAATCCGTACGGCGCCTCGCCCGCGATACCGAGCCGCACGGTGCGCTGTGATTTCAGCCGGGCGAGGGTGTCGCCGGTGGGGATTTTGGCGCAGCCGGCGGTGCCGAACGCCCCCGTGGCGCCCAGAACCGCCGTGCCCATCAGCAGGGAACGGCGTCTCAGGAGTCCTGAGAAGGTGTTTTCCGGTGGTGAAGCCATGGCCGCGCGGCTACCCCGGTCCACCCCGGTTATGCGTAGGGGTTCCGGCACTCTTGCCTCAGAGGTCCCATTGGACCCAGTGGTCCCGGCGCATGAACCCAGTGGTATCGGCGCTGCGGTGGTCTTGACTCGGTCGGCCCGACGAGGACGATGAGGACATGACCGACCGATTTGTGACTGTGTCACTGGACAAGCGCGGAGTGGAATGCACCGCGAAACTCCTGGACGACCGGGCCCCGGTCACCTGTGCGGCGGTGTGGGAGGCCCTGCCGCTGGGCTCGGACGTCTATCACGCGAAATACGCCCGCAATGAGATCTACGCGCTGTTCCCGGCCTTCGCCGCCGAGGAACCGCCGCTGGAGAATCCGACCGTCACCCCCATCCCGGGCGATCTCTGCTATTTCACCTTCTCCGAGACGGAGCTGGGCACGGCGTCGTACGGCTATGACGAACAGGCCGTACGGGGACGCCGTACCGTCGTGGATCTCGCCCTCTTCTACGAGCGCAACAATCTGCTGATCAACGGGGACATGGGGTGGATCCCCGGCATCGTCTGGGGCTCGGTGGTCGACGGCCTCGACCGGATGGCCGAGGCCTGCCAGGACCTGTGGCGTGCGGGCGCCATCGGCGAGACGCTGAGCTTCCGCCGCGCGTAGCTCGGCGCATCAGGGGTGGGGTGTAACGCCCCCGCCCCAGCGCCCCGTGCCGGGCTCAGATCCCCGTGCCCGGCGCCGGGATCCGGGCCGCTCCCGACTCGTACAGCGCGTGCGCCGCGCGCATCACCAGCGCGTCCGCGTGCCGGGCGGCGACAAGCTGGATCCCGATCGGCAGCCCGTCCTCGTCCACCCCGCACGGCACGCTCG
This sequence comes from Streptomyces sp. GMY02, assembly GCF_019056675.1. Classification (NCBI taxonomy): domain Bacteria; kingdom Bacillati; phylum Actinomycetota; class Actinomycetes; order Kitasatosporales; family Streptomycetaceae; genus Streptomyces; species Streptomyces sp. GMY02. The sequence goes on from NZ_CP077658.1 coordinate 5,489,021, forward strand.
CGGCGGGCTGCTGCGTCAGATTGAACGGGTACGTGAAGGGCGTCCACCCCGTCCAGCGGCGCAGCCCCGAGCGTGCCGGGGTCTCGGCCCCCGCCTCGAACGCGGTGATCGGCAGCGTGGGCGTGACCAGCAGGTCGTACGACTCGTGGAACCGGCCGAGCCGCCGCCCCAGCTCCATCCGTACGTCCACCGCGGCCAGATAGTCCACCGCGCTGTACCGCGCGCCGAGCGCCCGGATCTCCCGCAGCCCGGGGTCGAGAAGCTGCCGCTGGTGCTCGTTGAGCGGCTGCACCAGCCGGGCCGCGCCGCTGAACCACAGGGTGTGGAAGGCCTCCACCGGATCGGTGATGTCCGGGTCGGCCTCCTCGATGTACGCGCCCAGCTCGGCGAGCCGGCCCACCGCGCCCCGTACGGCCGAGGCCACCGCCGGGCGCACCGCCACCTGACCGCCGAAGGAGGGGGAGTACGCGATCCGCAGCCCGCGCACCCCCTCGCCCAGCGAGCCGCTCACCGCCGGCGCGGGGGCGAGCTGCGACCAGTCACGCCAGTCCGGGCCGCTGATCACATCCAGCAGCAGGGCGGCGTCCGCCGCGTCCCGGGTCATCGGCCCGGCGTGCGCCAGCGTGCCGAACGGGCTGGACGGATAGAGCGGCACCCGGCCATAGGTCGGCTTGAGCCCGAAGATCCCGCAGAAGGAGGCCGGGATACGGACCGAGCCGCCGCCGTCCGTACCGATCGACAGTGGCGCCGCGCCCAGCGCCACAGCCGCCGCGCTGCCGCCGCTGGAGCCGCCCGCCGTACGCGTGCGGTCGTACGGATTACGGGTCACCCCGGACAGCGGCGAGTCCGTGACGCCCTTCCAGCCGAACTCCGGCGTGGTCGTCTTGCCGACGAGTACGGCGCCGTGCTCCCGCAGCCGCGCCACCGCCGGGGCGTCCTCCTCCCACGCCCCCTCGGCCCGTACGGTCCGCGAACCGCGCAGGGTCGGGCCGCCGCGCTGGAGGAAGACGTCCTTCACCGAGACCGGCACCCCGTCGAGCAGCCCCTGCGGCTCCTTCTTGCGCCAGCGCGCGGCCGACTCCTCCGCCTGGCCGAGCGCCGCCTCGGTGTCCACCCGGACGAAGGCGTTGACCAGCGGCTGGACCTCCTCGATCCGCTCCAGCACCGCACGGGTCGCGTCGACGGGCGAGAAGTCGCCCTGCTCGTAGCCGGCCAGGAGCTGCCGCGCGGTCAGGCCGGTGAGGTCCGACGCCGACGCCGCGGACGGGTCCGGCAGGTCGGTCCGGTGCGTGTGATCAGTCATGCATGGGGACGTACCCACGTTTCTTGTCGACCACGTTCGGGAGGGGCTTTCCGGCCGCCCAAAGTTCATACAATTCCACGAACTGTGCGCCCAGCCGGTCCCGCCAGCCGACCGTGTCACCGCTCATATGAGGCGAGACGATCAGGCCCGGGACGTCCCACAGCGGGCTCTCCGGGTCCAGCGGCTCACTCTCGAAGACATCGAGCGCGGCGCCCGCGATCCAGCGTTTCGACACCGCCGCGATCAGATCGTTCTCCACCACGAGCTGTCCCCGCCCCACATTGATGAAGCGGGCGGAGGGCTGCATCAGACCGAAGAGCCGGGCGTCGAACATGCCGCGGGTCGTGTCCGTCAGCGGCGCCGCGCCGATCACCCAGTCGGCCCTGGACACCAGCCGGTCGAGCTGGTCGGGCCCGTACACCCCCGGCCGCGCCGTACGGCCCGTGACGGCCACCGTCACCCCCAGCGCGCGCAGCGTCCCGGCGACGGCCCGGCCGATCGGCCCCGCGCCGATCACCACGGCCCTGCTCTCCGCGACCCGCAGCCCCTCGCGGTGGCGCCAGCGGCGCTGGCGCTGGAGTTCCAGGGTCCCCGGCAGATCCTTCGCCATGGCGAGCACCAGCCCGGCCACATACTCGGCGATCGGCTCCTCGAAGATGCCCCGGGCATTGGTCACGACGGTGTCGGCGGCGATCAGCTCGGGGCAGAGCAGCCGGTCCACCCCCGCGCTCGCGGTGTGCACCCAGCGGGGCCGCGGGCCCTCTCCGGGCCAGGCGTTCCGTACCGCGTCGGACGTGAAGTCCCAGACCAGCAGCACATCGGCGGCCGGGAGGCGGTCCGCGAGACCGGCCTCGTCGGTGTGCTGGATCCGGGCCTTCCCGGTGAGCCGGCCGAGGCGCGGCGGAGGGTCCGCGTCCAGCACGAGGAGGGCGGGGGCTGGCATTGCTGGCATGGGGAGGGGCCCTTCTGCCGGAGCCGGTCGGACGGTCGGTTGCCGCGGGTGGATTTCAGCCCTGGAAATTCCGTGCAACGTCTGAGATGTGCGGATTGACCACGCTTGCACCTGGCTCTTACCGTCGTCAATAACAGGCTAAGGGGGCCCGGACTTGCACGTGTCTTTTCTCGGAGGACCGCAGCCACAGCGTGGAGTGGGTGTGGTCGCTCCTTTCGACTTCGCCCTGGACCGCGAACTGTGGCGCTGGGTCCCGGACGACATCTCGCTGCGGGTCACGAGGACGCCGTACGTACCCGTCGAGGTCTCCCTGGACCTGGCCAGGCTGGTCAGCGAGCACGAGACGCTCGGTGAAGCGGTGCGGGCGCTCGGCGCGTCCGAGCCCGAGGTCATCGCGTACGCCTGCACCTCGGGCAGTTTTGTCGGCGGCCCGGCCGGCGAGCGCGCCATGTGCGAGGCGATGACCCGCGCCGGCGAGGTGCCCTCGCTCACCACCACCGGGGCCCTCATCGAGGCCGTCGAGGAACTGGGTGTGAACAGGATCGCGCTGGTCACGCCCTATACGGAGTCGGTCACCCAGGCGCTGGAGGACTATCTGGCGGAGGTCGGGGTAACCGTGACCGGACGCGCCTTTCTGGGGCTGACACGGCACATTTGGAAGGTGCCCTACCGCTCGGTCGTGGACATGGCGCGAGAGGCGGTCGTCGGATCGGCGGACGCGCTTTTCATAAGCTGTACGAATCTGCCTACGTACGACGCGATCCCACAGTTGGAGGCGGAGCTGCGGATGCCGGTGCTGTCCGCCAACCAGGTCACCATGTGGGCGGCGCTCCGCAGGCTCGGGGCGCGTGCGGTCGGCCCGTACCAGGGGCTGCTGCTCGACCGGAGCCCGGCGGGCGAGGCGCGCCAGGCGGACGAGGCCCGTGCGGTACGGGAGGAGATGCGGGAGATACGGCAGGAGGTGGCGGAGGCGCAGGGAGCGCGCGAGGTGGCAGCGGTCGGGCCGGTCGTGCCCGTCGTCCCGCCCGTGGTGCCCGCCGGGCCGGCGGCGCCCCTGCCGGAGGTTCCCCCGATACCGCCGACAGCACCGGAGCCGCCGCTGACGGCGTCGGAAGGGCCCTCGGAGCCGCTGCCGGACGAGTGACCAGTGAGGAAGGCTGGAGATGACCACCGTCGGATTCCTTTACCCCGGACACTCCGCCGAGGACGACTATCCGCGCATGGAGGCGCTGTTCGGCATCGACATCCGGCTGGCGGTCGTCCATACGGACATCGGTGAGGACGCCCACCGCGTCGACGCCCTGATCGAGATGGGCTCCGCGGACCGGCTGGCGCGGGGGGTGGAGGAGCTGCGGCTGGCGGGCGCGCAGTCCGTCGTCTGGGCCTGTACGAGCGGCAGCTTCGTGTACGGGTGGGAGGGCGCCCATGAACAGACGCGCGCCCTGGCCAGAGCCGCCGGGCTGCCCGCGTCGAGTACGTCGTTCGCCTTCGCCCATGCCGTACGGGCGCTGGGCGCGGAGCGGGTCGCCATCGCGGCCACCTATCCGGAGGATGTCACCGCCTGCTTCACGGCCTTCCTGAAGTCGGCCGGGATCGAAGTCGTCGCGGACCGCGCCAGCGGGATCATCACCGCCGCCGAGGTCGGCACCTGGGGCCGGGACCAGGTGCTGGAACTGGCGCACGCGGGCGACCATCCGGACGCGCAGGTCGTACTCGTCCCGGACACGGCCCTGCACACGGCGGCCTTTGTACCCGAGCTGGAGGAGGCACTCGGCAAGCCGGTGCTGACCGCGAACCAGGTGTCGGTCTGGGAAGGGCTGCGGCTGGCGCAGCGCAAGGTGTGGCTGCCGAGACTGGGCACACTGTTCGGAAGCCGGGACTGAAGCCGGGACCAGCGCAGCCCCGCGGCCCGTCCGGCGCTTGAGGACAGGGCGGCTCGGCCCGTCCGGCGATCGAGGGCGCGACCAACCCCGGCGGGGAATAAACGGAGAGCACCTCCCGTTCTGGCTGCGCACGCGTGTACGCACTTCAGCGCAGGAGGGTCTTGACCGGTGGACGACCACGACACGAGCCGAGGCACGACGGACGGGACCGAGGGCACGACGGACGGGATCCGGGGCACCGTGCGGGGCACCGCCCCCGTACCCCTCTCCGTACTGGACCTGGTCACGGTGGGTACGGGATCCACCGCCGCCCGGTCGCTCCGTACGAGCGTCGAGCTGGCGCGGCTCGCCGAGCGCAGGGGCTACCACCGGCACTGGGTCGCCGAGCACCACTCGATGCCGGGGGTCGCCTCCTCCTCCCCGGCCGTGATCCTCGCCCATCTCGCCGCCCACACCGAGCGCATCCGTCTCGGCTCCGGCGGCGTCATGCTGCCCAACCACGCGCCGCTGGTGATCGCCGAGCAGTTCGGCACGCTGGAGGCGCTCGCGCCCGGCCGGATCGATCTGGGCCTCGGGCGCGCGCCGGGCACCGACGGGGCGACGGCGGCGGCGCTGCGCCGCTCCGACCGGCTCAACGAGGGCGCCGACGACTTTCCGCAGCAGCTCTCCGAGCTGACCCGGTTCCTGGACGACGACTTCCCCGACGCCCATCCGTACTCCCGGATCCACGCGGTCCCCGGCCCGGTCCAGGGCCCCGCCGCCCGGCCGCCCGTCTGGCTGCTCGGCTCGTCCGGCTTCAGCGCGCGGCTGGCCGCGATGCTGGGGCTGCCGTTCGCCTTCGCCCACCACTTCTCGGCGCAGAACACCATCCCCGCGCTCGACATCTACCGCGAGAACTTCCGCCCCTCCGAGGTGCTCGACGAGCCGTACGCCCTGATCGGGGTCGCGGCGCTGGCCTCCGATGATGAGCGCGAGGCGCGCCGCCAGGTCCTCACCGGGGCGCTCTCCATGGTCCGGCTGCGCACCGGCCGGCCGGGGCTCGTCCCGACGCCGGAGGAGGCGGAGGCGTACCAGTTCAGCTCGCTGGAGCAGGAGTTCGTGAACACCTGGCTCACCAATATCGTGCACGGCACCCCGGACGCGGTACGCGACGGTCTCAACGACCTCCAGAAGCGCACGGGCGCCGACGAGCTGATGATCACAGCCAATGCCCATGGCGGCGAGGCGCGGCTGCGGAGCTACGAACTCATCGCGGACGCGTACGGCCTGACCGGCTGACGGGCAGGACCGCCCCGCCTGCCGCCTGCCGCCTGCCGCCTGCCGCCTGCCGCCTGCCGCCTGCCGTTGGGTGGCGGGTGACGGGGGTCACACTTTCTGCGCGTACGTCACACTCCGGGAGCCCCCAGGGCTCTCGGGATGTGGCACAGGGAACGCGAGCAGGAGGAGTGATCAATGTCCGGCACCGGCACCGGCGCGCCGCGCGGCTCGGCGGAGGGCGCCGAAGCCTCACGAAGCGACGCGGGGGAGGCTTCGGAGGCGGCTGACGCGGCGGGCGCGGCGGGCGCGGCCGACGCGGCGACCCAGGTCTTCCTGGACCATCGCGAGCTGCTCTTCTCCCTCGTCTACAACATGCTGGGCAGCGTCGCCGACACCGAGGACGTCCTCCAGGACACCTGGCTGGCGTGGGCGGCCAGGAACCGGGAACAGTCCGGTGCGCCGATCACCCACCAACGCGCCTATCTGGTGCGGATCGCTGTCAACGGCGCGCTGGCGCGCCGGGCGAGTGTGAGCCGCCGCCGCGAGGAGTACGTCGGGCCCTGGCTGCCCGAACCCCTGCTCACCGCCCCCGGCACCGTCCCGCTCACCGCGGGCGCCTCCGGTGCCCCGGGCGGCCCGGGCGGCGACGACACGGGGGACGCCTCGGGCGCGGTCGTGCGTGCCGAGGCGGTGTCGATCGCGCTGCTGGTGGTGCTGGAGACGCTGACCCCGCTGGAGCGCGCGGTGTTCGTGCTGCACGAGGTGTTCGGCTACCCCCACACCGAGATCGCCGGGATCCTCGACCGCGCCCCGGCGGCGGTCCGCCAGCTCGCCCACCGCGCCCGCGAGCACGTCCAGTCCCGCCGCCCCCGCCACCGGACCGAGCCCCGGGTACGGCGGGAGGCCACCGAGCGGTTCCTCGCCGCCGCGCTCGGCGGCGATCTGGACGCGCTCCTGCGGGTCCTGGCCCCCGACGTGACCATGTGGACCGATGGCGGCGGCCGGGTCAGGCAGACCGTCCAGCGCCCGCTGCACGGCCGCGACAAGGTCGCCCGCATGATCGCCGGCGTGGCCGGCCGTACCCCCGAGAACCTCGACGTCCGCTACCGGACGGTCAACGGCGATCCCACCGCGGTGCTGTTCGCCGACGACGAGCCCTTCGCGGTCATGGTCATCGGCCTGGCCCCGGAAGGCGACCAGGTCACCGAGATCTACACCGTGACCAACCCGGACAAGCTCAAGCACATCGACTGAGCGGGCCGCTTCACCGGCTGAGCAGGCCACTTGAGCGTGTCACCGACGCGTGTCACCGCTGTATGTGCCGTGAGCGCGCCGACCGTACGCACGGACCGCAGTCGCCCACACGGTCCCGCACTCGCGCACACGGTCCGCGACCCGCGCGCGGACGCAGACCGCACCCGCACACCCAGACCCAGACCCACCGCATCCACCGACGAGAGGCAATCCCACCATGATCATGGTCACCGGAGCCACCGGGAACCTCGGCCGCCCGCTCCTCGCGGAACTGGCCGCGAAGGGCGTGAAGGTACGCGCCCTGACCCGTACCCCCGGCACCGTACGACTGCCCGCCGGGGCCGAACCCTGCGACAGCGCGGCCCCCGACTTCGACGGCGTGACCGCGCTCGTCCTCAACCTCGCCGCCCTCCCCGGCGGCCCTGGCCCCCTGCTCGCCGCCGCGAAGGCCGCCGGAGTACGGCGTGTGGTCACCCTCTCCTCGCTGGTCGTCACGGAGGACAGGTCCGCGGGCGAGGGCAGCGCCGCCGCGGTCCACCGCGAACTGGAGGCGGCGGTCGAGGCGGCGGTCCCCGAGTGGACCCATCTGCGCCCCGGCGGCTTCGCCTCCAACGCCCTCCAGTGGAAGGGGCAGCTCGCGGCGGGCGATGTGGTGCGCGGTCCGTACGCGGGTGCCTCGACCGCGCCGATCGACGAGGCGGACCTGGCGGCGGTCGCCGTACGCGCTCTGCTCGGCGACGGACTGCTGGGCCAGGCACTGCCGTTGACCGGACCCGAGGGCCTCACCACCGCGCGGCAGGTGGAGATCCTCGGCGAGGCGCTGTCGCGTCCGCTGCGGTACGAGGAGATACCGCCGGAGGCGGCGAAGCGGGCAATGCTCGCACACAACCCCTGGGTGGACGAGGCGGCGGCCGACTCGCTGCTGGGCTATCTCGCGACGACCGTGGGCGGGCCCGCGGTGGTGACCGGTGAGGTGGCGCGCGTACTGGGCCGCCCCGCCCGTACGTACGCCCAGTGGACGGCCGAGCACGCCGCCAAATTCCTCAACTGACCCGGGAGCGGCTCATGTTCATCGCCTTTGTGGTGGTCACGGCCGTGACGGCCGCCGCCAATGTCTTCTCCGCCGTGTGCGACTTCGTACGGTACGAGCGGGTGGCCGTCGGCATGGACGCGGCGGGGGTGCCGCGCTCGTGGATGCCCGCGCTGGGCGTGCCCAAGGCGGCGGCCGTGCTGGGGCTGCTGGCCGGCTTCTGGATTCCGGCGCTCGGTGTCGCCGCGGCGGGCGGGCTGGTGCTGTTCTTCGTGCTGGCCGTAGCGGTCCATCTGCGGGTACGGGACTACTCGTTCGGCTTCCAGTACCCGTTCCTGGTGCTGTCCGCCGCGACCCTCGCCCTGGGACTCGCGGTCTGAAACGGCAGGCGGCCCGGCCTCTTCGGCCGGGCTGGCGCGCGGCTCAGCCGGCCGGCTGAGCGGTCGCGGCGATCATCTCCGCGATCCGTTCCGGCGCCACCGGGCGGGAGAAGAGCCAGCCCTGCCCGGTGTCGCAGCCGATCCGCTGAAGCCGCGCCGCCTGCCCCGAGGTCTCCACGCACTCCGCGGTCACCGTCAGCCCCAGCCGGTGCGCGAGCTGGACCAGCGCCTCGACGATCGTCTCGTCCGCGGGATTCGGATGGACCCCGTCGTCGTACCGGAACCCGCGCACGAACGAGCCGTCCAGCTTGAGCACCGAGACCGGCAGCCTGCTGAGATACGCCAGGTTGGAATAGCCGGTGCCGAAGTCGTCGATGGCGATCCGTACGCCCATGTCGCTCAGCGCCTGGAGCGCCTGGAGGGGCCGGCCCGCCGAGCCCATCACCGCCGACTCGGTCAGCTCCAGTTGCAGCAGATGCGGTACGAGACCGGTCTCCGCGAGGATCTCCGCCACATCCGCGACCAGATCCGAGTCCCAGACCTGGCGCACGGCGACATTGACGCTCACGAACAGCGGCCGGGCGCCGGGGTGGTCGAGCTGCCACCGCCGGGCCTGGCGGCAGGCCGTACGGAGCACCCACCGCCCGAGCTGGACGATCGAGCCGTCCTCCTCGGCGATACCGACGAACCGATTCGGCGAGAGCGTCCCGAACTGCGGGTGATTCCAGCGCACCAGCGCCTCCACCCCTCGTACGGTCCCGTCGGCCATGCCCACCAGCGGCTGGTACTGGAGCACGAACTCCTCGCGCTCGACGGCGGGGCGCAGCCGCGAGGTCAGCGCCTGCCGGGTCATCCGGTGCGCGTTGCGCTCCGGGTCGAAGAGGGTCCAGCGGGCCTTGCCGTCGGCCTTCGCCCAGTACAGCGTGGTGTCCGCGGCCTGCATCAGACCGGTCGGGGTGGTGCCCTGCGCAGCGCGCTCCACGACCCCGATCGAGGCCGAGACCGAGAGCCGCTGCCCGGCCAGGTCGAAGGGGCGCTGGAGGGCGGTGAGCACGGAGCGCGCGAGATCGGCGAGCTGTTCCGTACCGGTGGAGTCCTCGACCAGGATCGCGAACTCGTCGCCGCCGAGCCGGGCGACCAGGTGGCCGCCGCTGCGCGTGTATCCGTCCTGGTCGGCGCATTCGGTGAGACGGGTGGCGACGGCGGCGAGCAGCCGGTCGCCGGTGCGGTGGCCGAGGGTGTCGTTGACGGCCTTGAAGCCGTCGAGATCGAGATAGCAGAGGCCGATCCGCCCTGTTCTGCCATCGCCCCTGGTATCGCCGTAGGCGCCGCTGCGGGCATACGCTCCGGTGCTGTACGTGCCCGTGCCGTACATGCCGCCGCCGTACGGTCCCGTGCCGTACGAGGAGGCGTCGAGCGCCGAGGTCTCCAGCGCGGACGCGAGGCGTTCGAAGAACAGGGTCCGGTTGGGGAGCCGCGTCACCGGGTCGTGCATCTGGAGATGGCGCAGCCGCGCCTGTAGCTCGCGCCGGTCGCTGATGTCGGTGATCGACAGCAGCGAGGTGCCGCTCTCCGGTACGGGCGCGACCGTGACCTCGGCCCACAGGGTCCGCCCGTCGGAGTGTTTGAGGCGGCGGGTGCAGCGGAAGCGGGAGCGGTGGGTGTCCAGCACCGCGCGGTAGGCGTGCCAGGTGCGGCTGTCCGAGGCGAGATCGACGAGATCGGCGGCGGACTGGTCGAGCAGCGCGGCGGCCTGGGTGCCGAGGAGGGCGGCGAGCGCGTCGTTGGCGCTGATGACGGTGCCGTTGTCGTCGAGGACGGCCATGGCGAGCTGGGCGGCGTGGAAGGCCCCGCGGTAGTCGCGCTCGTCGGCGTCGGCGTCAGTCTCGGCATCGGCGTGGGCGGGCCCGTGGCCGGTGCCGCCGGTGCCCGCTCCGCCGATGCCGGCTCCGCGGGCACCGGCCGGGCCCGTATCGGCTCTGCCGAGAGGATGACGCTCCGTCACCGACTGGGTGCTCGGAGGCCCGTCGCCGTCCTGCGGCACGACCGCCGTTCGGTGCGGCCCATGCGGCCCTTCGGAGGTTCCGCTCACGGCTCGCTCCCGCGGTGCAGTCGTGTCGTACAGAGTCGTACCGAGTGATCGGGACGGCCGGCCAGGGAAAGTGTGCCGATCATAGAGGGAGCCCGGGCGGCCATTCCAGCTCCGGTGCCCGCGACGGGAGCGTCGCGGGCGCCCGCCCCGCCGCCGGGCGATCGTTTCTGCCTGCCTGTGGCCCGGCCGGTCCGGGTGCTCACATCCCGTGACGTTCCGTGACCCGTCGGGGTGTCGTACGGAAGGCGTGACACTCCTCACCCGTGTGGGGCAGCGGAACAGGGCGTATCGTCCCAAAACGGCACAGGGTGGGTGAGGGATCCACCAATCCGGAGCCGGAGGTCGACGTGGAGCGTCCACAGCCACCGGGGGGAGTGGACCGGCCCCGCCTGCGCAGGACCGCGGCCGCCTTCACCTCCCTCACGGCGCTCGCCGCCACCTCCCTCGTCACGGGCCCCGCCGCCGACGCCGTCTCCGAGGGACCCTGCGCACTGCCCCGCAGTTCGGCCCACCACTCCGTCGGTCTGGACACCTGGAACGCCGCCTATCCGCGCCCGGACCGCCCCCTCGACGCGGTGATGGTCTTCCTCTCCTTCCCGGACTCCAAGAAGCTGCCCGATCCCGCGGAGCTGGTGGCCGATCACTTCCCGGCCACCAGCCGCTTCTACGAGCAGGCCTCGTACGGCAAGTTCACCCTGCGGCCGCACCCCAAGCTGCGCTGGGCCCGGATGCCGCACTCGTCGACCGCGTACGGGATGCGGCGCGACTGGGAGCCCGCGCGGCGCACGGCCTATCTGCGGGACGCGGTGGCCGCCGCCGATCCACTGGTCGACTTCTCCCGCTACGACGTCGTCTATCTGGTCGCCGACCCGGAGGCGCCCGGGGTCGACTCCGACGCCACGAAGGTGGTCAACTTCGAGCAGCCGATGCGCGCCGACGGTACGGAGATCAAGCGCATCGTCACCGTCTTCGAGCGCCATCCGCCGGACCGCAATGTGCTGGCCCATGAGACCGGGCATGTCTTCGATCTGCCGGACCTCTACCACCGGCCGGTGGACGGCAAGGGCGACTGGGACACCTATGTCGGCGACTGGGACGTGATGGGCAGCCAGTTCGGGATGTCCCCGGATCTCTTCGGCTGGCACAAGTGGAAGCTGGGCTGGCTGGACCGGAGCCAGGTGCGGTGCGTGGCCGCGTCCGGTACGAGCCTGCTCAGCCTGGAACCGGTCTCCGCCGCGCCGACCGTCGCCGGGAGCACGGGGACGAGGCTGGCGGTCGTCAGAACCGGCGACCGCTCGGCCCTGGTGATCGAGGCGCGCTCGGCGACCGGCAACGATCTCGACACCTGCACCGAGGGCGTGCTGATCTACCGGGTGCGCAGTGGCGCGGCCTCGGGCGGCGGTCCGGTCGAGGTGGTGGACGCGCATCCGGAGAGCCGGGCCTGCTGGGACCAGTCGGTGTACCCGCCGCTCGCGGACGCGCCGCTGGGGGTCGGCGAGACGTTCACGGTGCCGGGGGAGCGTACGAAGGTGGAGGTGGCGGACCGTACCCGCGGGGGCGCCTGGACGGTCAAGATCACCCCGGCGCCCTGACTGACACGGCACGGGCCTGGGGGCCCGCTGCTGATGCGGCCCGGCCACTCGCGCGGGGCACGGTGGCTCGCGCCGGGCGATGGCACGTACCTGGCACGGTGGCACGAAAGAGGCCCCTCACCGATGGCGAAGGGCCTCTTTCCGTCTGTGCGCCGCCAGGGACTCGAACCCCGGACCCGCTGATTAAGAGTCAGCTGCTCTAACCAACTGAGCTAGCGGCGCCTGCTGACGTCGTAGACCTTAGCACCCGGATCGGCGGGAGGAAAAATCGATATACCGGCACCGCTCCCGAGGCCGTTTCCGGTGGTCAGCAGCATGACTGGGGCAGTCTGTCCGGTGTGGCGCCGGTCCGGGGCCGGGGTATGGGGCCGGCCGCGGCGCGGGCCGCCCGCAGCGTCGCGCGCGCCGCCCGTACACAGGCCCAGAGCAGGACCTCGGGGCCCGGAAGCCAGGGGTGGCGGGTCTCGGGGGCGACCACCCAGTGCGGGCCGGAGGGGGCGCCGGGCTCCAGTGGCGGTACGGTCACGGCGTCGCCCACACCGTGGCAGAGCAGCGGCGGCGCCGTCTCGTGCCGGCCGCGGGCCCCCGTACCGTCCCACTGCTGCCAGGAGAGCAGGGACGGCAGCCTCTGCGCGGTGCCGGGCACGGCGAAGAGGAGCGTACGGCCGCGGTGCGCGGCGACCGGGCCCGAGCCGGGGCCCTCCGCCCAGAGCCGGTCCAGCATGCGCCGGCCGAAGACGCAGGGGACGCTCACCACATCGAAGGCGGAGCCGCAGGTGAGCACGGTGGGGGCGGTCGGCCGGGCGGCCCAGCGGGAGAGCGTGGTGCGGGGGGAGGGCGCGGCGGTGGCGAGCCAGTCGGCGCCGGCCGGGGTGATACGGGCGGCGGTGCGGTGCCGGTCCTCGGTGCTCCGTTCGCTCGCGCCGCCTCCGTCGCCGTCGGTGCCGTGGGTGCCGCCTTCGCCGCCGTCATGGAGGAGGGCGGCAAGGTCGGCGCGGCGTTCGTCGTCGCTCGCACCGGGGCTCGTACGGAGAGGGGTGCCGGGGCTCAGGGGGGCTGCGTCTCGTGGCCATGCGCTCATGACATCCAGGTCTACCGCCAGTAACCCCCGTACTCCAGAGAGTTCGCCGAAATTCCGGCAGCGAAGTCCGCGGAGGGGTAACCTGCCCCGCGGCATATGCCAGGGGGTTCCGCCGCTGGCCCGGGCCACGGGGTCCCGGACATCCTGTTGACCGGAGTTGCCGGCTCGGGCCATCCGCCGATCGCGGCCGCCGGCTCCGGTCATCCGTCAGACCGGGCCCATGCCCTCGCCGCGGAGCAGGTCGCGGCCGAACTCGACCATCTTCCTCGCGTAGTCCTCGGTCCACTCCGCGCGGCGCGCGATGTCCTCGGTCGTGAGCCGGTCGAAGCGGCGCGGATCGGCGAGCTGGGCGGCGGCCAGCGCCTGGAACTCGACCGCCCGGTCGGCCGCCGCGCGGAACGCGAGCGTCAGCTCGGTGGCCCTGGCCAGCAGCTCCGCGGGGTCGTCGAGCGACTCCAGATCGAAGAAGTGCTCGGGGTCGGCGACCGCCTCCGAGGGGTCGAAGAGCAGCGGTGCGGGCCGCAGCCGCCGCTCGCTCCGCTCGGGATCCGGCATCTTTCCTCCTGCTGCTCGTGCGTGTACAGGCCCCTGGCCACCGTCCATTGTCCCGCTCCGCGCAAGGGGGCCTTCCCGGCGCGCGCCACCCGGCGTACGAGCGGCTCGCGCGTCGGTCCGGGAAGGGCTTCCCGGACAGGACCTGGCGGCGCGGTTCAGGGGCGCCAGGGCACCCGGTGGTTCGACCAGCGCTCCCAGGTGGACTGCATCGCCTCCCAGCCGTCCGGGAACTTCACCGTCACCCCGAGCTGGACCGGCTCGGTCGACGGATGCTCGTCCAGCAGCTCCGCGACGCCCGCCCGGCAGACCACGACGCAGGCGTGCCGGTGGCGGGAGGCCAGCACACACAGCCGGCCCGTCTCCAGATGGAACGCGGTGGCGTCCGGACGGCCGGAGAGCGGGTGGAGCATGACCGTCACATCGAACTCGCGGCCCTGGAGCCGGTTCGCCGTGTCCACCGCCACTCCGGCCACGCCCAGCTCCGCGAGGGCGGCCCGCACCGCGGCGGCCTGGTCGCGGTGGGCCGTACCGACCGCGATCCGGTCGGCCGTCACCGGCATCGCGCCGGGGGCGCGCTCACTGACGGCCGCGCCCCCGCGGTCCAGCAGCCTGCGCACCACCAGGGCCACGGCCCGTACCGCCTCGGGGTCCGTACGGGGCGTGCGCCGCGCGGGCAGCTCCAGCAGCCCCCAGCCGGACTCGGCCGCCTCGTCCAGCACCCGGTCGGGCCCCGAGCCGTCCGACGCCACCCCGAAGGTGAGCCGCCGGTCGCCGTGGTCCGTACCGCTGCGGAAGGGCGTGTACGGATAGAACGCGGCCGACACCAGCGGCGCCGCCGACGCGGGCAGCCGCCACGAGACGGGCAGCCGGTGCTGGGGCAGGCCGGGGTTGTGCGCCAGGAGCGTGGAGACCGCGCTCGCCGACGGGTCGTACGACAGGCCGGCCCACTGGTCCGCGCCCACCACGCTGAACGGGTCGAGCTGGCCGGGATCACCGACGAACAGCGCGCGCTCGAAGAGCCCGGCGACGGCCAGCAGCGCGTCCGAGCGCATCTGGTAGGCCTCGTCGACGATGGCGTGCCGCCAGGGCTCCACGCCCTGCACATGGGCCCACTTCGCGGCCGTGGAGATCACGACGTCGAGGCCCGCGAGATCCGCCGCCTTCGCGGACTTGCGGACGTTCGGCAGCTCGTCCAGCGCCCGGTCGTACGGATCGGGGTCATTGCTGTGCAGCCGGCCGACCGGCAGCTCCGGCTCCTTCTCGGCGAGCCGGGCGACAAGATCGTCGACCTGTGCGTTGGTCTGCGCGACCACCATCAACGGCCGCCCCGCCGCGGCCAGTTCGCGCGCGGCCCGCACGACCAGCGTCGACTTGCCGGCGCCGGGCGGCGAGTCGACGACGACACCCCGGTGGGCGGCGCCCAGGGTGTCCCGCAGAATCGCGTCGGTGGCGCGCGCCGCGGCGGCGCCGGGATCGAAGGGCGAGCCGGCCGGTACGGGACGGGCCGCGGAGTGGGGTGTGGCCGGTGCGGTCATCGGGCGGCTCCTGGTGAGCGGGGCGCGGTGCCGGGACGGTTGCTGCGCGGTGCGTGGGGGCCGGTGCTCCGTAACGCGCGACGGCCGGGGCGGGTCACGGTCACAGGAAGTCCTCCTCGGTCACCGGGTCGGGAGCGTGCGCTGGGTCGGGAGCGTGCGCCGGAGCCGCCGTGCCGTCAGCGCCCGGAGTGCCCGCCGTGCCCGGCGGGCCGCCGTGCGTCCAGGGGGTCTGCTCGGGATCCGGCAGCTTCGGGCCGCCGCGCTGGTCGTGCTCGAACAGCGTCCAGGCGAGCCGGTCGCCCTTGTCCGGTACGGAGCCGGGCGCGGGCTCCTTGGCACGGCCCATCCGGTCGGTCAGCCGCAGCACGAGCACCCGCTCCCCGTCCTCGCCGTCCGGGGCGTTCTCGTACCGTACGAACTCCGCCGACTGCGGCCGGCCGTCCAGCGAGCGGAACACCTTCGTACGCTCGCCGAGATGCGGCCGGTCGTCGGTGCGGACCGTGACCAGCGGGCGGGGGCTCGGGCGTTTGCTCTCGCTGTACGCCATCACCACCTCCGTCACCTCCCCGACGAACGCCTCGCCGGAGAGCCTGCGCCCTGCCAGCACCAGCGGATCGTCCAGCGCCTCCGCCGCGTCGAGTTGCGCCTGCGCCGTCTCACGCGTGGCGAGTTTCTGCGCGGCCGTCACGGCGTCGTCACGCCGGGGCTGCGGCGGCTCACCGGCGCGCACCCGGTCGCGATGGCCGGTGAACGACCAGCGGTCGCGCGTCCAGCGCTCCTCGACCCGCGCCCCCTCCGGCAGTTCGCGCAGCAGGTCGAGGCCGTGCCACACGGCGTCCCAGGTCGGCCGCATGACCCCGTGCAGCAGCGCGCGGATGTCCCGCTCGGCGGCCGTGAGCCGGGCGAGGCGCTCGTCCGCGTCGGGTCCGTCCTCGGCCGCCGCCAGCTCCTGGCGGGCCCGGTCATAGCGCTCGACCGCGGGCGCCAGCAGCTTGTTGTCGAATGCCGGGTCCGTCGCGGGCCCGGCCGGCGGGCACACCAACTGCCCGCCCCTGTCCCGCTCCACCTCCGCCCGCAACGCCGCCTCCGCGCCGGACAGCCCACCGGGCGGATCGATCCAGGCGAGCAGCGCGCCGAGGTGCTGGTCCTCCAGGCTCGACTGGCCGGTCGCCCAGTGGCGGTTGAGCAGATCGGTCGCCGCGAGCAGCAGCGAGGAGCCCGGCACCCGGGCGCGCTCGCCGTAGTGCGTGAGCCAGCGCCCCAGCAGGGGCACGCGCGGCGGCGCGGGATACGGGGTGTCCGGGTCCTCCTCCGCGGTGCGCCGGAACCGCATCGACCGCCCCAGCAGCCGTACGAAGTCGATCCCGGGCCGGCTCGGCACGACGATCTGCGGCGCGTCCACGCACAGCTCGACCTCGGCCTTGACCCGCTTCCCGGTCTCCGGGTCGGTCTCGCTCCGCTCGGCGGGCTCGACGACATCGGCGTACGCGTCGAGATACGGCAGCACGGCCTCGGCCAGCTCGGCGAGGAACGTGAACCGCAGATCGCGGTCGCGCGGCTGCGCGACCGTCAGCAGCCGGGGCGCGTCCCGATCCGTCCCGACCAGCGCCCCGAGCGGCGCGCCCGCCTCGCCCGCGGTGGTCAGCGGTACGAGCACCAGCGGCCGGTCCGAGATCCGCCGGTGCCGTACGGTCGCGAGCGGCCCGGCCCGCCCGCTCGCCATGGCCTCCAGCCGTGCGAGCGTACTGATCAGCGACATCAGCCCACCCCTCGCTCCGGCGCCCCCGCGCCGGCCGGGGCGTCCGCGCCGACGAGCGCCCCCGCGCCGGTCAGGGTCTCCACGCCGGCCAGGGCCTCCGCCCGCAGCGCCGCCGCTCTCCGGAGCGCCACCACGGCCGGGTCGGCCGGATCCCCGGTGTCCCCGTGTGCCGCCGACAGCACCGCCGTCACCGTTGTCAGCGCGCCCAGTTCGCCCCGTACGCTCCGGCCCAGCGCCTCCACCGCGCCGCTCTCCCGCGCGCGGTCGCGGCAGTGGAAGGACAGCTCGCAGGCGGACAGGCACTCCGGGGCATAGGCCGCCGGGACCGCCTCGACCGCGCTGGTCAGCTCGGCGTCCGAGCAGCGGGTGACGTCGAAGGTGGTGCCCTCGGGGAGCGCGGACGCGATGTCCTCGATCCGGGTCAGCCGGGTGAGCTGACGGCGCGTCACCGAAAGCTGTTTGCGTATGTCGACGACGGACGCGGTCGGCAGGTTCGAGAAGTCCTTCGGGCACACCAGCAGCACCCGGTCGCCCACCTCCGCCCCCGGCGTACGGCCCGCGACCCGCTCCAGCGCCAGGACGTACACCGCGGCCTGCCGCGCCGCCGCGCCCACCTTCGCCGCGTCGGCAGAACCGTCGATCATCGGGAAGGACTTGATCTCCACAACCGTCCACCGCCCGTCCGGCCGCACCACCACCGCGTCCGGCTCCAGATACGCGGGCGAGCCCGCCACGTCGAGGGCCAGCAGCGGATGGTCGAGCAGAGCCCAGCCCCCGGACTCCGTGGCCTCGCGCAGCGCCAGCGCCGTACGGGCCGTACGCCCCTCCGGTCCCGCCGCCGACAGATCCGGTACGGACACCTCGCCCGGCGCGGGCGGCGGTGCCTCGCCGCCGAGCCGCTCCGCCAGCAGCCGCAGCAGCTCCGTACCCCCGTCGGCCTTGACCTTCGCCTCGAACGCGTTCCCCCGCATGAACGCGAACTGCGACTGCCCGAACGGCGCGGGGGAGCCCAGCGCCTTCGCGAGCGCCTTCTTGTCGACACCCGCCCCGTCCAGCAGCGCCCGCCGCTTGCAGCCGGGGTTGGCCGCGAGGGCCGCCAGCGCGCGGGCGTCGAGCGGATGGGGCGCGACGGAGGGGCCGCGCAGCTCAGCGAGCCGTCGCCGGAGTGTCGTCTGCGGAGGAGGTGCCGGGGGTGCTGCCGCGGGTCCGCCGCCCAGGGAATCGCTCACCCGCGGAAGTCTCGCATCCGCCACTGACAATCGGCGATGCGTGAGACCGCGGCGGTGACTCCGGTGACTTCGGGGGCGTCTGCGCGGGCACGGTGAACAGCCGTGACAGGGCAGGCCGAGGCCCGTACCGTACGGGCATCGCGGCCCGTACGCGGTCCCGTGCCCGGTCCGCCACCCGCAGCGCCGGCCCCGTCAGCAGCGCCCCCGCCGCCATCACCACCGCCCCCGCGACCGCGTCCAGGAAGTAGTGGTTGGCCGTCCCCATCACCACCACGGTGATGACGACCGGATACGCCGCCCCCAGCCGGCGCACCAGCGGGGTACGGGCGTGCCGCCACAGCAGTACCCCGCACCACAGGGCCCAGCCGACATGCAGGCTCGGCATCGCCGCGAACTGGTTGGTCATCTCGCCCAGACCGCGCGGCGCGCTCGCCTCGTCGCCCCACCACCCGTACTCGCTGAAGTGCGCCATGGTGTCGACGAAGCCGTGCCGGGCCGCCAGCAGCCGGGGCGGGCAGGTGGGCAGCAGGGTGAAGCCGGCCAGCCCGAGGAGGGTGGCGAGCATCAGCCAGTTCCGCGCGGCCCGGTAGAACGCGGCCCGGTGGCGGAACATCCACACGAGTACGGCCGGGGTCACCAGATAGTGCAGCGAGGCGTAGATGAAATCGGCGGGCACACCCAGCGCGGGCGTGCCGGTGAAGAGCCGGTTGAGCGGGTGCTCGGCGTTGAGACGCAGCGCCTTCTCTATTCGGAGGATCGCCAGGCCATGGGCGACGGCTGTCGACTCGTCGCCGCGCGCCAGCAGCCGGCCCGCCGAGTACGCGGCGTAGACGAGGACGACCAGCGCCAGCTCGGCCCACCAGCGCGGCCGGGCGGCCGGCCGCTGCCCCGTCTGCGCCGAACCCGCGCCGGCCGCTCTCGCGGATACGCCGTCGCGGGCGCTGGCTCTGGCGCTGGCGGCGGCGCTGCGTGGCATTCTGGCGCTCTCCATCGTGATTTCATGCGGGCTTTGGACGATGTTCAACCGTACGGCGTACGTCACCGCATTCCCCGGCCGGGTGTATCCCCGGACTGTCGTTCGGGGGCATCTCCGGCCAACGCCGCCCAACGGAGAGATGGACGCCCGTATCACCCGGGAGGTTGCCCGTCGTTCAAGTACGCGATGATGGAGCGGCACCCGTTGTGAACCTCAGGGAGAGCCCATGGCAGCGCGCATCCTCCTCGCCCGGCACGGCCAGACGGCCTGGTCGCTTTCCGGCCGTCACACGGGCAGGACGGACATCCCCCTGCTCGACGAAGGCCGCAGGGGCGCCAAACTGCTGGGCGAACGGCTGCGCCAGGCGCCCTGGTCGGGTCTCGCGGACGCGGAGATCCGTACCAGCCCGCTGTCCCGCGCGAGCGAGACCTGCGCGCTGGCGGGCTTCGGCGAGCGGGCCGAGGAGTGGGACGCGCTGATGGAGTTCGACTACGGCGCGTACGAGGGCATGACACCGGCCCAGATCAAGGCGGACCGCCCGGACTGGTTCATCTGGCGCGACGGCGTGCCCGGCGGCGAGAGCCTGGCGCAGGTCTCCGCCCGCGCGGACGAGGCCATAGCGTGGGCGCGCTCGGCCGACCGGGACGTGCTGTTCTTCGCCCATGGCCACATCCTGCGCGCGATAGGCGCGCGCTGGCTGGGCGAGGACATCGCGTTCGCGGCGCGCGTCCGGCTCGACCCCACCTCGGTGTCGGTGCTGGGGTGGGCGTACGGACTCCCGGCCATCGAGGTCTGGAACGACACGGCGCACCTGGCGGAGTGAGCCGGGGGCGATGGCCCGTGCTACGTACGGGCGTTCGTCGCCGCGTGCCGCTCCAGGAAGGCCCGTACCTCCGGCAGCCGCCGCTGCGGCAGCAGCACCCGGGCCGTGCCCGCGAGCTTGGTGTGGATACGGGACGACTGCACCCCGTCCAGCAGGTCCAGCACCTGCCCGCCGGCCACCGCCGCCTCGTCCGGCGAGCCCGCACGGGCCAGGTCGGTGGCGAGCTCGACCCGGTAGAGGGCGAGGTTGCGGGCGAAGTGCGGGTCCTGGAGGACGGTCGCGCGGTACGCGTGCCGGGCCGCCCGCGCCCAGTCGCCCAGCGCCGCGTGGCAGAGCGCCTCCTGCGCCTCCAGTTCGGGTTCGCCGAAGAAGGACATCCACTCGGGGTCCGTCTCCGAGGAGCCGCGCCCGAAGAGGTCGTGCGCCCGGGACAGCGCCCGTTCGCAGCCCGTACGGTCGCCGAGCCCGGCCCAGCCGCCGGCCTCCCGCAGCGCGAGCAGCGACAGCAGCCGTGGCGAGGCGAGCTGCCGGGCCGCCCGGGCGCCGGCCTGCGCGGCACGCACGGCCTCGTGGTGCCGGCCCGAATCCCTTGCCAGGAACGACATGTTGCAGAAGGCGTGCGCCTCCAGCGCGGCATCGGCCGCGACCCGCGCGGTCGCCAGCGCCTCCCCGTAGTGCGAGCGCGCGTCGTAGAACCGGCCGGAGTCATGGGCCAGCCAGCCCACCGAGATCGACAGCTCACCCGCGCCCGCGTGCAGCCGGCCCGCGGTGGACTGCCGGGTGGCCGTGCCCGCGTCGAGCAGGGCGTACGCGGCGCGCAGCGGGCGGGCGGCCTGCCGGTAGAGGCCGTCGGCGCCGTACCGGTCGTCGAGCAGCCGGATCCGGCGTACGGCCTCCTCGACGGCGTCCACCTCGGCGTCGCCGACGCGGCGGGGGGCGGGAACGGCCACGGCGGGCGTACCGCCGAGACCGAGGGTCGCGGCCATCACCGTGACGGGACCGCTCGTCATGAATGC
The DNA here is from genome assembly GCF_019056675.1 of Streptomyces sp. GMY02. Classification (NCBI taxonomy): domain Bacteria; kingdom Bacillati; phylum Actinomycetota; class Actinomycetes; order Kitasatosporales; family Streptomycetaceae; genus Streptomyces; species Streptomyces sp. GMY02. The sequence continues at coordinate 5,509,738 of NZ_CP077658.1, forward strand.
GCGACGCAGCACATCGCTCTCCTCGCTGGTGTCGCCGGTATTGCCTTCGCCGCTGTCGCGTGTGCCGTTCGCGCCGACGAACGGCGGGGGCGGCGGGGGAGCCGGAGGGGCTGCGCCGCGGTCTTGGCAGCCGTGAGCCTGGCGGCTCTGCCACGTACCTGTTCGCGTGCGCTGAAGCCCAGGTCCTGGAGGGTCAGCCCGGGGAACATGTGCAGGAAGACGCGTTCGTACGCGTAGTTGGGGCAGCGGATCTCGCCGGCCTCGACCCGGCCCACGTAGCGCGCGTCGCAGGCGACCTGTTCGCCGATCTCGCGGGCGGCCCTGCGGACGGCGCCGGCGAACTCCGCCGGTGAGCGCTGTGCGCGCAGCCTGCGGAAGGCGTGGTTGGGAACCGCCCGGGACGACGCCATGCCGAGCCCTCTCCTCCTGCCGGTCACCTCCGGCGGAGCATGAACGTACCGGTTGTGATGGGTCGTACACACAGGGTTTATTGACAAAGGGGATATCTCGCCCCTGATCTGCTATGAACTGCCATCCTTTGAGGCGGCGCGGCGCCGTAGCCGTTGACGCCGCGCGGCGTTGAACCCCCTGGAGGCGCTCACGGCGTCTGCGCTCGACGAGGAGGGGTTCCCTTGTTGGAGTCTCAGCACACGACCGGCCAGGAGTACGGCGCGCGTCCCGAGGACGCGGGACAGCCCTGCGACCTGGTGACCGTTCCGGCCCGGCAGGGGCTCGAAGCGGTGGACATCCTGCGGCGCGGGTCGGCGCCCGCGGTGGGGCCGGTGCTCCATGACGCGCCCTGCGACACCCTGGGCTTTCTGGTGCCGCCGGGCACGGCGGCGGGCTGGGACATGCCGGGCAGCGCGTGTACGCAGACGCATGGGCAGGGCCCGTGCACACAGACGGAACCCCCGGTCACGGGCTCGGGCTGGCTGCTGCCCCCGGACGCAACGGGCCCGGTCACGGACCCGGCGGTACTGAGGGAGGCCCTGGGCCAGGCGGCCCGCCTGATCGAAGCGGTGGACAGATGCGGCTAGCGCCCCCTTTTTGGAGGCTCGGTTCGCCTCCGGGCGCCTCAAGACCCTGTCGACGGTCGACCGTGCTCGCCCCCTCGTACCTCGGGGCCTGCGCGCGCTCTCCCTTTCGACAGCGCCCGGCGCCCTTCGGCTCACTCGCCGGCGGCCGTGCGGGGCCGGAACATGGCCGTACCCCAGGCGGTCGGGGCGGGCCTCGCGCCCCGGGGGCGAACCGAGCCTGAAAAAAGGGGGCCGAACCGGGCCCGGAAATAGAATGGCCTGGTGGCGAGGAACAAGAGGGGCGCGGCGGAAGCCGTCATCGTGGCGGCCGTCGACGGCGGCACCGCCGAGCTCATACCCGACCGCGACCGCCCCCGCGCCTGGTCCCTGCTGATCGACGGCGCCCCGCAGTCCCACGTCGACCTCGACGACCCGATGTATCTCTCCTTCGCGTACCAGCGCAGGCTCGGCCATGTCGCCGATCTTGTCGCGCCCGCCGGCCGGCCCCTCCAGGTCGTGCACCTCGGCGGCGGTGCCTTCACGCTCGCGCGCTATGTCGCCGCGACCCGGCCCCGTTCCAGCCAGCAGATCGTCGAGGTGGACGCGGCGCTCGTACAGTTCGTTCGCGAGCGGCTGCCGCTGGATCCCGCCGCGCGGATACGGGTCCGCTCGGCCGACGCCAGGGCGGGGCTCGGCAAGGTGCCGGACGGGTGGGCGGATCTGGTGATCGCGGATGTGTTCGGCGGCGCGCGCACGCCCGCGCATCTCACCAGCGCGGAGTTCCTGGCGGACGTATGGAGGGCCCTGCGGCCGGGTGGCCGCTATGCCGCGAACCTCGCCGACGGGCCGCCCCTCGCCCATCTCCGCGGCCAGATCGCCACCGCCGCGACCGCCTTCGAGCACCTCGCGCTCGCCGCCGATCCGGCGGTCCTGCGCGGTCGCCGCTTCGGCAACGCGATCCTGCTCGCCTCCGACGACGCGCTTCCTGTCGCCGAACTGACCCGCCGCGTGGCCGGCGACCCCCACCCGGGCCGCGTCGAACACGGCCGCGCCCTACGGGACTTCACGGGCGGAGCCCCGCCCGTCACCGACGCGAGTGCCAAACCGTCCCCACTGCCCCCGCCGGACGCGTTCACCGGCTGACCGCCGGCCGGACCGTACTGTGCCCCCAGCCGTCGTGCGGCCGGGGGCACCACCGCTCAAGCCGACGCCCGAAGGTCAGCAGGGGCGGATGTAGTACACGGGAGACCAGGACGCGGTGCCGGTGTCCTTGGCGGTGTTCGACCAGCGCTGGGTCCCGTCGGAGTTGTAGAACCTGGCGACGGTGCCCGAGGTCTGGTCGTTGTTGAACGTGCCGTCGCCGATACCCCAGAACTCGTAGTAGCCGCAGTCGTAGTAGTCGTAGTAGTCACCCAGGCCGTCCTGGATGCACAGCCATCCGTGGCTACAAGATGGGGCCGCCGCAGTTCGGGGCGTGGTTCCCGGCACGGCGACGGTTAGGGTGCCGCCCGGGATCCGCACCTTGTTGGCGCTGATCTGCTCCGTGCCCGGGTGGGTGTCCACATACCTGTCGATCTTCTGCTGAAGCTTGGACGCCTCCACGGCGGGCGCGGCCGACGCGCTGCCCACCGCGAGCTGCCCCAGGACCAGTGCCATGGCCGCGACAGCGATCGCCAGAATCCTGCGTGGTGACATGTTCACGTTCCCCCCTTTTTTTGTTCCGTTTGTCAGGGCGCCGCCCGGTCGGGAGCGGTGCCCTGGAAAGCGCTTGCCATCATGCTGGGCGACGGCATGACCGTGAAGGGGGTGATTCGGCCAGACGGTGATTTGGCCAGACATCGCACTAATGGTGACGGCAACGCCTCAACGGTCGTCGAACTGGACCATTGGCGGATGATCGTTCCAGGTGCAGAAGACCGAGACCTCACGGCCGTCCCGGGTGAACGTCACACGGATCCAGTACGGCTGCGTCCAGACCTGCATCTGCCAGCCCGCGTCCGGGGTCGCGGAGACCAGTTCGGCGGAGACCGGGCCCATGTCGAAGGCGACCCGGCCGCCGTCGACCGTATAGCTCTTGACCTCGCCGGAGGCGGGCGGTTCCGAGGCGCCCGTGCTCGGCTCGGGGGCGCCCTGGGAGGGGTACGGCGCGGGCGGGTCGCTGTGGGTCGCGGTCTCCGCCGGGGTGGGGGTCACCGTCTCCGCCGTGCGCGGCTTCGCCCGGGGGCTGGGGGCCGCGGACGGGCTCGGGGGCCGTCGCGTCGACGAGACGAGCGGACTGGGCGGCCGCGCCGTCGAGTTGGCCGAGCTGTCCGTGGGGAGCGCGAGCGCCCGCGGCGGGTCGTATGCCGTACCGGTCATGACCGTACGGACGCCCCACCACGAGAGCGTGACCGCCGCCCCGGTGGCGAGCGACCAGGCCATCGCGTGTACGAGTCCTCTGCGCATCCCGGCCATGGTGCCGCACCCGCAACACCCGCGCCACACCCGCCCCGTTGGCCCCGACCGGCCTCCCCGCATCCCCCGGATGGCGTACGGTGCGGCCCATGCCCAGTGTGCTCGTGGTCGAGGACGACCAGTTCGTGCGCTCCGCCCTCATCAGGCACTTGACCGAGGCCTCCCACACCGTACGGAGCGTCGGTACGGCCCTGGAGGCGCTGCGCGAAGTGGCCCATTTCCGCTTCGATGTGGTCATTCTCGATCTTGGACTGCCTGATCTCGACGGATCCGAGGCGCTGAAAATGCTGCGCGGGATCACCGACGTACCGGTGATCATCGCCACCGCGCGGGACGACGAGGCCGAGATCGTACGGCTGCTCAACGACGGCGCCGACGACTACCTCACCAAACCGTTCTCGGTGGAGCATCTCTCCGCCAGGATGGCGGCCGTGCTGCGCCGCTCGCGCGCAGGTGCCGAGGAGGCCACGCCCTCCAGGGTGATCCGGGTCGGCGGGCTCTCCATCGACCCGCTGCGCCGCCAGGCCGAGCTGGACGGGTACCGACTCGACCTGACCCGGCGGGAGTTCGATCTGCTGACCTTTCTCGCCGGGCGCCCGGGAGTGGTCGTACCGCGCAAGGAACTGCTCGCCGAGGTGTGGCAGCAGTCGTACGGCGACGACCAGACCATCGATGTCCATCTCTCCTGGCTGCGCCGCAAGCTGGGGGAGACGGCGGCCAGGCCGCGCTATCTGCACACGCTGCGGGGCGTCGGTGTGAAGCTGGAGCCGCCCGCGCCCGGGGCGCCGCCCCGCCAGGGGCCGCCGGCATGAGATGGGCCCTGGTCAAGGTGGCCGTGGCGGTCACCGTGATGGTCGTCGTGGCGTTCGCCGTACCGCTGGGCCTGGTCATCAAGGAGATGGCCAGGGACCGCGCCTTCACCAACGCCGAACGGCAGGCCGCCGCCATCGGCCCCACCCTCTCCATCACCACCGACCGCGCGGAGCTGGAACGGGCCGTCGCCTCCACCCAGGCCGGTGCGTACGGACGGATGGCGGTGCATGTCCCGGCGGTCGACGATCCGGCCGGCACGGGTACGGGCGCCGGTACGGGTACGGACACGAGCACCGGTACGGACACAAGCACCGGCGCGGGGACGGGTACGGAAGGCCTGCCGCTGGAGATCGGTACGCGCCGGGCGGCCGAGAAGGACCTCCGCACCGTCCAGCGCATCGGCCGTGCCTCCATCGCCGAAGTCCCCGGCGGTTTCGCGCTGCTCCAGCCGACCGCGCTCAGCCAGGCGCGCATCGCGATCGTCGAGATCTTCGTCCCCGACGACGAGGTCTCCAACGGTGTCACCACCGCCTGGGTGGTGCTCGCGGGCGTCGGTCTCGCCCTGGTCGTCGGTTCCGTGGCGGTTGCCGACCGGCTCGGGCTGCGGATGGTCGAGCCCGCGCAGCGCCTCGCGCACGCGGCGCACGCCCTGGGCGAGGGCAAGCTCGGCGCGCGGGTCCCGGAGGAGGGGCCGACCGAACTGCGGTCCGCGGCCGTCGCGTTCAACTCGATGGCCGACCAGGTCGTTCAACTTCTCGCCAACGAGCGGGAACTCGCCGCCGACCTCTCCCACCGGCTGCGCACCCCGCTCACCGTGCTGCGCCTCAACGCCGCCTCGCTGGGGGAGGGGCCGGCCGCCGACCAGACCCGGTCCGCGGTCGCCCAGTTGGAGCGCGAGGTGGACACGATCATCCGTACGGCCCGGGAGGCCAAGCCGCAGACGGTGGCGGCGGGCCCGGCCGGTGGCTGTGACGTCTCCGAAGTCGTACGGGAACGGATGGACTTCTGGTCCGCGCTGGCCGAGGACGAGGGCCGTACGGCACGGGTCGCGGGCATCGGCGGCCCCGTGCGCATCCCGGTGGTCCGGGCCGAACTGGCCGCCGCGCTCGACGCGTTGCTCGGCAACGTCTTCCGCCACACGCCCGAGGGCACGGCCTTCGCGGTCGATGTGCACAACGGCGAGGACGCGGTGATTGTGCTGGTCTCGGACGCGGGCCCGGGCATCGCCGACCCGCGCGCCGCGCTCGCCCGCGGCAACAGCGGCGGCCGGGACGGCTCGACCGGCCTCGGCCTGGACATCGTGCGCAGGGTCGCCGAGTCGACGGGCGGGGACGTACGGATCGGACGCTCGGTCCTCGGCGGCACCGAGGTCCGTATCTGGATAGGCCTGGACGGCTGGCGCTCCCCCGGTGAACCCCGGGGCCACCGTCTGCGCCGCCGCAGACGCGGAGCGGCGGACCGCAGGGCCGCGGAGGTCTGAGGAGGTCCAGAGAAGGTCTGAGGAGGTCCGAGGCGGTCGGAGGGGGCGTTCCGATCGCCGGCCGGACCTTTAATCGGCTCCGATGCGTGCCTTAAGCGTGCCCTAAGAACCGCGACCTCTGTCCCGTACGGCCCATTTGTCCGTACCGTGGCGGCTAGTGTCGAACCGCAGTCGGACAGACCCGGTGAACCAAAAGGGCCGCCCCCCACCGGCCTCCCCCGCGCCCCGGCCGGATCCCCCCATCCGGCCGGGGCACGCCGTAAGGCCGCCCCACGGGCGAGGTCAGCCGACCGGGACCTCCGGGAGTACGCCCGTACCGGCCAGGCGCGCGTACCACAGGGCGCTGGACTTCGGGGTGCGGCGCTGCGTCTCGTAGTCCACGTGCACCGCGCCGAAGCGCTTGCCGTAGCCGTACGACCACTCGAAGTTGTCCAGCAGCGACCAGAGGAAGTAGCCCCGTACGTCCGCGCCGTCGTCGATCGCGCGCCGGACCGCCGCGAGATGACCGTGCAGATAGCGGATCCGGTCCGGGTCGTGGACCGCGCCGTCGGCGTCCGGCTGGTCCGCGTACGCCGCGCCGTTCTCGGTGATCATCAGCGGCAGCCCCGGCGCCTCGCGCGTGTACCGGAGGAGCAGGTCGTACAGCCCGCTCGGATCCACCGACCAGCCCATCTCGGTGAGTTCACCGGGCGGCTGGTGGAAGGCCACCGAGTCGGCGCCCGGCCAGGGGGAGTGCTCGCTCGCGCGCTGCCCGTCGCGGCGGGCGGCGGGCCCGTCCGTGGCGGCCGAGACGACCGTGGGCGCGTAGTAGTTGATGCCCAGCGAGTCCAGCGGCTGCCGGGCCGTCGCCGTGTCCCCGTCCTGGACGAACGCCCAGTCCGTGATCCGCGCCGTGTCCGCGAAGAGATCCTCCGGGTACGCGCCGCGCAGCATCGGCCCCGTGAAGATCCGGTTCGCGAGCGCGTCGATACGGCGGCGCGCGTCCAGGTCCGCGGGCGACTGCGTACGGGCCCGTACCGCCGACGGGTTGAGGCTCACCGAGATCCGGCCGCGCGCGGGAATCACCGAGCGCAGCGCCTGCGCGGCCAGACCGTGCCCCAGGTTGAGATGGTGCGCGGCGCTCAGCGCGAGCGACGGGCTCGTACGGCCCGGGGCGTGCTCCCCGGACGCGTACCCCAGGAAAGCCGTGCACCAGGGCTCGTTGAGGGTGATCCAGCGCTCCACCCGGTCGCCCAGCGCCTCGCCCACGCACCGCGCGTACTCCGCGAAGCGGTACGCCGTCTCACGCCGGGGCCAGCCGCCCGCCGCCTCCAGATCCTGCGGCAGATCCCAGTGGTAGAGCGTGAGGACGGGCTCGATGCCGTGCGCGAGCAGATCGTCGACCAGCTCCCGGTAGAAGTCGAGACCGCGCTGGATGACCGGGCCGCGCCCGGTGGGCTGGACACGCGGCCAGGAGACCGAGAAACGGTACGCGTTCACCCCCAGGTCCGCCATCAGCCGGACGTCCTCGGCCCTGCGGTGGAAGTGGTCGACGGCGACATCCCCGGTGTGACCCTTCTCGACCTTGCCGGGGGTGTGGCTGAAGGTGTCCCAGATGGAGGGAGTGCGCCCGTTCTCCCGGGCCGCGCCCTCGATCTGGTACGCGGCGGTGGCGGTGCCCCACAGGAAGCCGGGCGGAAAGGTGTCTGACATGTGCAGCTCCCGTTGACCGTAGATGTGAGGGACGAGGTACGGAGGCGCCGGCGGCGGCAGAGACCGGGCTCCGCCCGAAGCCGGGCCCGGACCGCGCCGCCCTCCCGGCGCGGTCCCCACGCGTCAGCCCCTGGCCAGGTGTCAGCCCTTGACCGCGCCCTGCATGATCCCGCCGACGATGTGCCTGCCGAACAGCACGAACGCGATCAGCAGCGGCAGCGTACCCAGCAGCGCCCCGGCCATGATCACCGACTGGTCGGGGATATAACCGCGGCCGAGCCCGGTCAGCGCCACCTGCACCGTCGGACTGCCGTTCTGGGTCAGGGCGATGATCGGCCAGAAGAAATCGTTCCAGGCCATCACGAACGTCAGCATCCCCAGCACCGCCATCGCCGGCCGCGCCGCCGGGAAGACCACATGCCACACCACCCGCCAACTGCTCGCGCCGTCCACCCGCGCCGCCTCGATCAGCTCCGTGGGCAGCGCCCCGATCAGGTACTGCCGCATGAAGAACACCCCGAAGGCGCTCACCAGGGTGGGCAGGATGACGGACTGGAGCTGGTCGGTCCAGGACAGCTCGGCGATCAGCATGTACAGCGGTACGACACTGAGCTGCGGCGGCACCATCATCGTGCCGATCACCATCAGCAGAAGCAGGTTCTGGAACCGGAAGCGCAGCTTGGCGAAGGCGAACCCGGCGAGCGTGGAGAAGAGCACCGTACCCGTGGCGATGGCCCCGGCGACCACCGTCGTATTGAGCAGGGCCGTCCCCATGTTGGCGTCGGTCCAGGCGATCTCCAGATTTTTGAAGAGGTTTCCGCCGAACCAGAACGGCGGCGGCGTCTGGGCGAGCCGGGTGTTGTTGCGCGAGGCCGCGATCGCCGTCCACACCAGCGGGAAGAGCGAGCCGACGGTGAAGATGATCAGTACGGCGTAGGTGATCGGGCCGCCGTGGAGCTGTCGGCCCGCGCCGCGCTTCCTCGGCCGGGCGCCGTGCCCGCCGTCCGCCTCCGTGGGGCCGGGGACCGTATCGGTGAGTGTCTGCGAAGTCGTCGACATGGGTCCCCCTACGCGCTCTTGCGGAGACGGCGGCCGATGACCCAGTTCACCGCGCCGATGATCAGCAGGATCAGGAACATCGTCCAGGCGATCGCGGAGGCCCGGCCGAGATGCAGATTCACCCAGCCCTGTTCGTACAGATAGAGCCCGAGCGTCTGGAACTGGTGGCTGGCCCCGCCGGTCGCGCCCGCGCCGCCGTTGAACAGCAGCGGCTCACCGAAGAGCTGTGTCGCGCCGATCGTCGAGACCACACAGGTGAACAGGATCGTCGGCCGGAGCGAGGGCACGGTCACATGGATGAACTGCTGCCAGCGCGAGGCCCCGTCCAGGGCGGCCGACTCGTACAGATCGTTGGGGATGGCCTGCATCGCCGCCAGATAGATCAGGGCGTTGTAGCCCGTCCAGCGCCAGATGACGATGGTGGAGACCGCGAGCTGCGAGGTCCAGGTGCCGTTCTGCCAGTCGACCGGATCGATCCCGACGATCCCCAGCAGCCAGTTGATCATCCCGTAGTCGCGTCCGAAGAGCAGGACGAAGACCAGGGTCGCGGCGGCCACCGAGGTGGCGTACGGGGTGAGGACCGCGACCCGGAAGAACATCGAGCCGCGCAGCCGGTAGTTGAGCAGATGTGCGATGCCCAGCGCGATCAGAAGCTGCGGGACGGTCGAGAGCAGCCCGATGGTGACGGTGTTCTGGAGGGCGTTCCAGAAGAACTCGTCACTGAGCAGCCGCGAGAAGTTCCGCAGGCCCACCCACTCCATGTCGGTGGGCGCGGTCAGCTCCACCCGGTGCAGCGAGGCCCAGCCGGTGTAGAGCAGCGGGAAGAGGCCGAAGGCCAGGAAGAAGACGAAGAAGGGGGCGACGAAGGCGTACGGACTCCATCGCACATCGCGGCGGTACCAGCGGCTGCGCCGCTCCCGGCGGCGCTCCTGGCGTGCCTCGTGAGCCGGATCGTGGACCGTGTCCTGTCCGCGGCCCCGGCGCTGCCCGGACTGCGCGGCGGCGCTCCGTACGCCCGTACCGGCGCCACCATTGCCGTCGTCCTGCGCCGGGGCCGCGCCCTCCTCCTCGGAGGGCGCGGCGGCACGTGCGTCACTGGACATCGTCACTGGTCCAGCGCGTTGTCGATCGCCTTCACGGCGGCGTTCCAGCCGTCCTTGGAGGACGTGCCCTTCTGGTCGACCTGGAGCATGCCGATGTCGGCCAGGTTCTGCGCGATGATCAGGTCCTTGGGACCGACGATCTGGACCGGTACGCCCTTGGCGGCCGTCGAGAAGATCTGGCCGATGGGGGCGTTGTCGAAGTACGGGTGCTTGGCGTCGGAGACGGCCGGCAGCGAGTACGCGGCCTGTGAACTCGGGAAGCTGCCACGCTTGGCGAAGAGCGTGGCCTGCTGTTCGGGTGCGGTCAGCCAGGCGACCAGTTTGGCCGCGGCTTCCTTGTTCTTGCTCGCTTCGGGCACCGTCAGGAAGGAACCGCCCCAGTTGCTGGGCTTGGGCGCGGCGGCCACGTCCCACTTGCCCTTGCCGGCCTCACCGCCCTTGTCCTGGATGTAACCGAGCATCCAGGCCGGGCAGGAGACGGTGGCGAAGGTGCCGTTGGCGAAGCCCTGGTCCCAGCCGGGGGTGAACTGCTGGAGCTTGGCGGTCAGTCCGGCGCTCGCGAACTCCGCGGCGGTGTCCCAGGCCTCGCGCACGGCCGGGTTGGACTTGTAGATGACCTTGCCGTCCTTGTCGTAGAACCGGTTGGCGTTGCTGCCGGTGATGGCGGCCATCACCCCGCTCGCCGAGTCCACGAAGGCCTTGCCCTTGGGGGCCTTGGCCTTGAACTGCTTCCCGGTTTCCAGGAACTTCTGCCAGTCGCCCGCCCACAGCTTGCCGACCTCCTCGCGGTCGGTGGGCAGTCCGGCCGCCTGGAAGAGGTCCTTGCGGTAGCAGATGCCCTGCGGGCCGATGTCGGTGCCGAGCGCGATGGTCTTGCCGGCCGTGGTGGTGGCCTGCGACCACTTCCAGGGCAGGAAGCTGTCCTTCTGCACGCCCGCGGTCTTGCCGAGGTCCACCAGCTTGTCGCCCTGGGTGGCCGTGATCTCGGCGATGTTGTTGACCTCGATGGCCTGGATGTCGGCGAGTCCGCTGCCGCTGCCCAGGTGGGTGAGGAGCTGCGGGTAGTAGTTCTCGTTGCGCTCGATCGAGGTCTGCTTGATGACCACGTCCTTGTTGAGCTTCATGTACTGGTCGTAGAGCCCGGCCTCCTGGAGACCGAAGGCCCCGAAGACCCCCACCGTGATAGTGGTCTTGCCCTTGCCGCCTTCGCCGCCGCCCGGCGCGCTGCCGGAGGGTTCTTCGCTGTCCTGGGCACAGCCGGACAGAATGCCGGCGAGCGCGGCGACGGCCGCGAGGACCACCACCCGGCGGGACGAGCGGGTACGTGTGCGCATTACGTCCTCCTAATGCACCGACGTGTCCGGCTCCGGCCAACTGCTGAGTGCGGCTCGGCGGTTGGGAGGGGGTCCGGTGCGGTCGGGATACGTGCGGGGCATGAATGGGTCAGGTACGGTGGGAGCGCTCCCATGTGTGATGTGTTGAAGCGTCGCGGGTCCCCGTAGGGGTGTCAAGGGACCGGGCGGCGCGAGGTGGCTCGTTTATGGGTTTGTTGGATTACGCCGTGGGGCGGGGGCCGGATTCGTCGGGGGAGGTGGGGATGGTGGACCGGGAAGCCCGGAGCGGCCACGAGGCCGGCGGGACCGGCGGAGCCGGCGGAGCCGGTACGGCTCGTGGGACCGGCGGGGTCCTTGGCGGAGTCCGGCACGCTCCCGGGGCACGGGCGCGCGGCGGCAAGCTGCCCACGCTCGAAGAGGTGGCCGCGCGCGCCGGGGTCGGCCGCGGCACGGTCTCCCGGGTGATCAACGGCTCCCCCAGGGTGAGCGCGCAGACCAGGGCCGCGGTCGAGGCGGCGGTCGCCGAGCTGGGGTACGTACCGAACCGCGCGGCCCGCGCACTCGCCGCCAACCGCGCCGACGCGATCGCCCTGGTGGTGCCCGAGCCGGAGGCGCGGTTCTTCGCCGAACCGTACTTCTCCGACATCGTCAGCGGGGTCGGCGAGGCCCTCGCGGACACCGGGATGCAACTGCTGCTCACCTTCGCGGGCGGCGCCCGTGAGCGCCGCCGCCTCGCCCAGTACCTGGCCGCGCACCGCGCCGACGGGGCGCTGCTGGTCTCGGTCCACGCGGACGACCCGCTGCCCGAGCTGCTGACCCAGCTCGGCATCCCGACGGTCATCAGCGGCCGGCGCTCGGCGGCCGAGCCGCTGCCCTCGGTCGACTCCGACAACACCGAGGGCGCCCGTACGGCCGTGGCCCATCTGCTCGCGCGGGGCCGCGGGACCGTCGCCACCATCACCGGCCGTCTGGACGTGTACGGCGCGGCCTGCCGCCTCGACGGCTACCGCCAGGCCCTCAGGGACGCCGGGCAGCCGCCGGACGAGGGGCTCACGGCCGTGGCGGACTTCACCGAGGCCGGAGGCCGCCGCGCCATGACCGAACTCCTCGCCCGCCGCCCCGGTGTGGACGCGGTCTTCGCCGCATCCGACGTGATGGCCGCGGGCGCCCGCCAGGTCCTCCGCGCGGCCGGGCGCCGTATCCCGGACGATGTGGCCCTGATCGGCTTCGACGACTCGGCCATTGCGCGCCATATGGATCCGCCCCTGACCAGCGTCCGTCAGCCGATCGAGGAAATGGGCCGTGCGATGGCCCGGCTGGTGCTCACGGAAATAGCCACCCGCGCGACACCCCACCCGTCACCGCCGCACCAGATCGTGCTTCCCACCCAATTGGTCATCCGGTCCTCGTCCTGACGCCGGCCCCCGCCCGTCTACAACTCCTGTACACCCCTGCCCTTCCACCGGGCGTGCGACACCCCCGGGCGCGGGGGCCCGGAAGAGGCTTTGCGGGCGGCTCGGGGGAGGCCCGGAGAACGGCCGTGCGTACGGTCCTGGAAGCGGCCCCGCACAGGGCGCCGGACCGGCCGGGAACGGGCCGGGAACGGGGTCGGAAGCGAGACCGGAAGCCGGGCTGGAAACGATCAAGGGCCGACCCGGAAATTCCAGGTCGGCCCTTGATCACAGAGGGTGAGTAACGGGACTCGAACCCGCGACATCCTGGACCACAACCAGGTGCTCTACCAGCTGAGCTATACCCACCACGACCGGTCGTTCCCGACCGGCCGAGAAAAAGTGTACAGGGTCCGCGAGGGTGCTCGCGCCTGCATTCGTGCGGGGTGGCGGCGCAGCGGGGCGGGTCAGGGCGCGGGGAGCACGTACTTCGCCGCGATCTGCTTCGCCGTGTCGGAGTCCGGGCCCGGAGCCGGTACGAAGACCGCCTCGCGGTAATAGCGCAGCTCCGCGATGGACTCGCGGATGTCGGCCAGCGCGCGGTGGTTGCCGCTCTTCTCCGGGCTGTTGAAGTACGCCCTCGGATACCAGCGCCGGGCCAGCTCCTTGACCGAGGAGACATCCACGATCCGGTAGTGGAGGTGGCCCTCCAGCGCCGGCATGTCGCGCAGCAGGAAGCCGCGGTCGGTGCCGACCGTGTTCCCGCACAGCGGTGCCTTGCCGGGCTCCTTGACGTGCTCGCGTACGTACGCCAGGACCTGCTCCTCGGCGGCGGCCAGCGTCGTACCGCCCGCCAGCTCGTCGAGGAGGCCCGAGGCGGTGTGCATCTGCCGCACCACCTCGGGCATGGTCTCCAGCGCCGCGTCCGGCGGGCGGATCACGATGTCCACCCCGTCACCGAGCACGTTGAGCTCCGAGTCGGTGACCAGGGCGGCCACCTCGATGAGCGCGTCGTCCGCCAGCGAGAGCCCGGTCATCTCGCAGTCGATCCACACCATGCGGTCGTTCATACGCCTTACCCTACGGGGCGCTCCGCTGGCCGGGCAGACTCGGACGGCCCGGACCTGCCGCGTACATGTCCGACCCGGGCTTTCCGTGGTCCGGCAGCGCCGAGGACGCGGCCGGCTGGCCCGGCGCGCCCGCCGCCGCGGCCGCCCGCCTGGTGTGCGCGGAGGCCTGCGCCGGTACGCCCGGTTCCATGACCCCCGGCGGCATCGGCTCGCCCTGCGGGCGCCTGGCCCGGTAGGCGGACCGGTAGGCCGCGGGGGAGGAGCCGAGCTGGCGCCGGAAGTGCCCGCGCAGCGCCACCGGGGAGCGGAAGCCGCAGCGGCCGGCGACCTCGTCGACCGAGTAGTCGGAGGTCTCCAGCAGCCGCTGTGCCTGAAGCACCCGCTGGGTGATCAGCCACTGGAGCGGCGCGCTCCCGGTGAGCGACCGGAACCGCCGGTCGAACGTACGGCGGCTCATGTACGCGCGGGCCGCGAGCGTCTCCACGTCGAACTGCTCGTGGAGGTGCTCCAGGGCCCAGGCCACGACCTCGGCGAGCGGGTCGGAGCCGATCTCCTCTGGTAAAGACCTGTCCAGATAACGTTCCTGACCGCCGCTGCGCCGTGGCGGTACGACCAGTCTGCGGGCCAGCGCGCCCGCGGCCTCGGCGCCGTGGTCCGTCCGGACTATATGCAGACACAGATCGATTCCGGCCGCCGTGCCCGCCGACGTCAGCACATCGCCGTCGTCGACGAACAGTTCCCGCGGATCCACATGCACGGACGGATAGCGCTTCGCGAGCGTCGGCGCGTACATCCAGTGCGTGGTGGCCGGTCGGCCGTCCAGCAGTCCGGCCGCGGCGAGCACGAACGCGCCGGTGCACAGACCGACGATTCTCGCGCCCTCCTCATGCGCCCGGCGCAGCGCGTCCAGCGCTTCCACCGGTGGCGGCGAAGTGATCGACCGCCATGCCGGCACCACCACGGTGCCCGCCCTGCTGATCGCCTCCAGGCCGTACGGCGCGCTGAGTTCGAGCCCGCCGGTGGTGCGCAGCGGTCCGTCCTCCCCGGCACAGACGAGCAGGCGGTAGCGGGGAACCCCGGCGTCCTGGCGGTCGATTCCGAACACCGAGAGCGGGATCGAGCTCTCGAAGATGGGGCCACCACTGAAGAGCAGCACGGCGACGACTTCCCGGCGGCGACGCCCGGAAAGCTTCCGTGCTGACTCCGGTGCGGCAGTGGAGTCCTGGCTCATGGCGCTAAGCCCCCCTCGGTGTTCGCGTCTCCCCGTTCTTGTCGGGCCTCTCGCTCCTGCACGATTCCCCTCGGTTTTGCACGGGTCCCCAGCCTTCGATGCTCATGATCGAATCTACTGTGTCCCGTGGTGCCGGCGTGACAAGTTCTCCATCCGGCGTTATGTCGACAAGGCAACTTGGCCCGAAGCATTCGATCACGAAGCGTTCCACTCGGGAGCCGAGAGTGGAAGTGGGCCTCGCGTGCATGGCCCGTCCCCATAGGGTGCGAACGGTCCGGTCGGTCCTTTCTTCCCTGGTGGCAAGGGGGTTGGCAGGCCATTTCGCCAAGGGTTCTGCCCCAGTGTGAAGTTGGCTGAAAAGTGATGGGTGTGTCTGTGCGAAGCTTTCAATCTCCCGGCGCACTACCTTGACGCGCGCGTGCGCCGCACCGCGCCCTCGGAGTGCCCCGGGACCGTCGGCTTCCGGACGTTCCGTACGTTACGTACATCCTGGCCTTGATCGTAGCCCCGGCGCCCGCTCCTTCCGACGGCCGCCCCGCCGGACCGGCCGCGGCTTCGGCCGCGGCCCGGGGCGCGGTTCCGGAGCGGGTCTCTCCCGGACGGTTCGGACGCCTCGGCCGCCCTTCGCCCCTGTCCGTACCCCCAACCGGCCCCCGTACGGCCCCGGGGGCGCCTCCTGGGCCCTCCCGGACGCCACCCCCGGGTCCGGGTCCGGCGAAGCGCCGTACGGCGGGCAGGGCGGGTCCGGCGGTCCTCGGGGCGCCCGCCGGAGGGCGGGGCGCTGCCCGCCCGCTCCTCGCGCCGCGGAGCGTCCTGAGTGGCCTGAGCGATCGGTGATGCGGGCACGGGGACTCCCACAGGGTGACGATATGACCGATGGCCAACGAGGAGCGGAGCCCTCCGGTCACTCCTCGGGCGACCGCGGGGACCGTCAGGCATTGCGATCCGCCGCGCCCTCGTGCATGCTCCCTGGAACGCCGCGTGTGGGGCGGCGGGCTCTGGGCATGAGAAGAGTGTCGCCGTACCCTTATGGGTACGGGTTGGGAAGATGATTCCCGGACACGGCACCGCCCGCCACAACACCCGCCACGACCATTGTTGTCCCTTCCCAAGAGGACCTCTTTCGCCGAGACATCATGGCTGGTCACGAAATCCCCGAACCCGCTGACCGCAAGCAGGTGGCCGACCCCTTGTCGGACCTGCGAGCGGCGGAACAGACGCGTGCGTCCTGCGATCCCGCCTTCCGGCACGGAGTGGTGGTCGGTTTCGACGGCTCGACCTCCAGCGAGCGGGCGCTCGCGTACGCCATCGGCATGGCGAAACGGCTGAACTCCGGCCTGATCATCGTCCATGTCGCCAACCGGCTCCCGACCACGGTCTGGGCGGGCTGCGAGCCCCCGGTCTTCGTGGACGTGCCGGATCACCGCACCGAGGTGCTCGGCCTCGAACTGGCCTGCGCGGACTACCTCGCCGAGGTCCCGTGGATCCTGGTCGAGCGCGGCGGAGACATCTGCCACGAGCTGGAAGAGGTCGGCGAGGAGTACTCCGCGGACGCGATCGTCGTCGGCTCCACGCACGGCATCGTCGGGCGGATCTTCGGCTCGGTCGCGGGCCGGCTCGCACGCCGCGCCCAGCGCCCGGTCGTCGTCATCCCCTGACGAGTTCCCCGACCTGTTCCCTGCCGCATTCCCCACCCCGTTCCGCCCCTACCCAGTTGCGCGACACCCCGTTCCGCGACCCGTTCGACGCGTTCCTCGACGCGTTCTCGACACGCTGCCCGATTCCGTCACGCCCGTGACGCGGCTCGCCTTCCCGGCGGTTGTGCACGCGCTTCACACCATCTGAGAATGTGTCAACTCCCTTGCGCACAAGGTGAATTTACTCACGCGTAGAGGTGCATCGTGCGCTTGTGAAGGGTACATAGCGGTCGCTGGGACACAGCCACCCGCACATCATGAAGGGAGCCCGCCGTGGACAACGACGTCTCTGCGGGAAGCACCACTTCCACTTCGGTTCTCGGCCATCTCGCGCTCGGACTCACCCTGCTCGCCTTCGGTATAGGCCACACCGGCGTCATCGACGGAGTGACGGCGGCGGACGCCGTCTCGCTCGCGCTGTATGTCGGCGGGGTCGCGCTCTTCGTCGCCGGACTGTTCGCGTTCCGGGCGGGCGACTCATTCACCGGTACGGCCTTCGCGGGCCTCGGAGCCTTCTGGTTCACCTGGGGCACGGGCGTCGGAGAGCAGATCTCCGCCGACGCGGCCGGCCTCTTCCTCGTCCTCTGGGCACTGCTCGCGCTCAGTCTGACCCTCGGCGCGGCGGGCGCGGGGCCGCTCCTCCAGGGCACGTACGGACTGCTGGCAGCCGCCCTTCTGCTGCTCGCACTCGGACAGTTCGCCGACAGCACGGGCCTGGCGAAGATCGGCGGCTGGGTCGCCGCGGTGGCGGGCCTGGCCGCCTGGTACGGAGCGACGGCCGCGCTCGCCAAGTGGCCGACCGCGCTGCCGGGCCGCCGTGCTGCCGGCCGTGGAGTGACGGCCACCGGCTGAGGCAGCCACGGGCCGGTGTCCGGGCAGCACCGGCCCCACCCGGGCCCTGTCCGCCACATCCCGCCCGCCCTGCGGGCGGACGGCGCCATGTGTTGGACAGGGCCTGAGCGCCCCCCGCGCGCCGGGCGGCATGCGCGGGGGGCGCTCTGACGGCGCTGCGCTCCGACGGCCCGGAGAACCGGGCCGCGTCCGCAGCTCCACGCTCACCGGCCGGTCCGCGGTCTCAGGCTGGTCCGCGGTCTCAGGCCGGTGCGCGCTCGTCGGCTACTCCACCGTCACCGACTTCGCCAGGTTGCGCGGCTTGTCGATGTCCCGGCCCAGGGTCAGTGCCGTGTGATACGCCAGGAGCTGGAGCGGGATGCCCAGCAGGATCGCGTCCAGTTCCGGCTCGTTCTTCGGCACCACGATCGTGTGGTCGGCCTTCTCCTGCGGCTGGTGGCCCACCGCCAGGATCGGTCCGCTGCGCGCCTTGATCTCCTCCAGCGCCGCGCGGTTCTTCTCCAGCAGATCGTCGTCCGGGACGATCGCGACCGTCGGCAGCGCCGGTTCGATCAGCGCGAGCGGGCCGTGCTTCAGCTCCGACGCCGGGTAGGCCTCGGCGTGGATGTACGAGATCTCCTTGAGCTTCAGCGAGGCCTCCAGCGCCACCGGATAGCCCCGTACCCGCCCGATGAACATCATCGACGCGGACCGCGCGTACTCGCCCGCCAGCTTCGCGATGGAGTCCTCCGTCGCCAGGATCTCCGCGATCTGCGCGGGCAGCGCGCGCAGCCCCGCGATGATCCGCTTGCCGTCCGCGACCGACAGATCGCGGATCCGGCCGAGGTGCAGTGCCAGCAGCGCGAAGGCGACCACGGTGTTGGTGAAGCACTTGGTGGAGACCACGCAGACCTCGGGGCCCGCGTGCACGTACACCCCGCCGTCGGTCTCCCGGGCGATCGCCGAACCCACGACATTGACCACGCCCAGCACCCGCGCGCCCTTGCGCTTCAGCTCCTGGACCGCGGCGAGTACGTCGTACGTCTCACCGGACTGCGACACCGCGACGTACAGGGTGTCCGGGTCCACCACCGGATTGCGGTAGCGGAACTCGGAGGCGGGCTCGGCGTCCGCGGGGATGCGCGCCAGCTCCTCGATGAGCTGCGCGCCGATCAGCCCCGCGTGGTACGAGGTGCCGCAGCCCAGGATCTTGATCCGGCGCACCCCGCGCGCCTCGCGGGCGTCCAGATTGAGTCCGCCGAGATGCACCGTCGCGAACCGGTCGTCGATCCGTCCGCGCAGCACCCGGTCCACCGCGTCCGGCTGCTCCGAGATCTCCTTGTGCATGTACGTGTCGTGGCCGCCCATGTCGTACGACTCGGCCTCCCACTCCACGGTGGTCGGCGTCGCCGAGGTACGGGACCCCTCGGTCGTGTACGTACGGAAGTCGTCGGCCTTCAGGGTCGCCATCTCGCCGTCGTCGAGCGTCACGACCTGACGGGTGTGGGAGACGAGCGCCGCCACGTCGGAGGCGACGAACATCTCCTTCTCGCCGATCCCCAGGACGACCGGGGAGCCGTTGCGGGCGACGACGATACGGTCCGGGAAGTCCGCGTGCAGGACGGCGATGCCGTAGGTGCCCTCGATGATCTGGAGCGCCTGGCGGACCTTCTCCTCCAGGGTCGGCGCCTGGGAGCGGGCGATGAGGTGGGTCATCACCTCGGTGTCTGTCTCGGACAGGAACACCACCCCGTCCGCCTCCAGCTTCACCCGCAGCTCGGCGGCGTTGTCGATGATGCCGTTGTGGACGAGCGCGACCTTGCCCCCGGGGTCCATGTGCGGATGCGCGTTCTCGTCGCTCGGCGAGCCATGGGTGGCCCAGCGGGTGTGCGCGATTCCGGTGGTGCCCGCGAAGCGCTTGGGCACGCGGGCCTCCAGGTCGCGGACCCGGCCCTTGGCCTTGACCATCTTCAGCGTGGCGGCCTTGCCCGCGGCCGGCTTGCCGGTGATGACGACCCCGGCCGAGTCGTACCCGCGGTATTCCAGTCGCTGGAGCCCCTCCAGCAGCAGGGGGGCCACATCACGCTTTCCGATGTATCCGACGATTCCGCACATACAGTTCCTGCTCCTCCTGATCGGCGCGGTATTGGTTCCGAATTGGCTCGGCCGGAACGGCTGCGGCTTCGGCCCGGCGACCGCCGGTGCCGGCCGTGTCAGCCGTAGACGATGCGGCGTAGCTGCCGGAGCGACAGCTCCGGGGGCGCCACCGCGCGGTGCGGCAGCTCGGCCGCGATCCGCTCGAAGATCTCCGCGTTCGTACCGCCGCCGGACTGCATCTCCCGGTGGCGGCGGCGGACGAACTCCTCGGTCGTCTCGTCGAAGTACGCCAGCACGTCGAGCACCACCCGGGCGGCCTCGCCGCGCTGGAGCGCGGTGCTGCGGACGAGATGGTCGATGAGGTCGTCGTATGACGAGCGGCGTTCCAGCACCCGTCGATACTGCGGGTGGCGGCGGAGGTTTGCAACATTTCTGCCCGGAATCGGGCAGGAGTCAGCCCATTCGGGGGTGGAGGCAGTAAGGAGACAGTACTCAGAGACGCCTGATGATGGCCTGCTTGGCGGTGGCGAACTCCTCGTCCGTGAGTATCCCCTCCTCGTACAGCCCGCCCAGCTCCCGCAGTCTGCGCAGCAGCGCGTCCGGGTCGTCGCCCGCGGCCGGCCTGGCGTCCTCGGGCGCCGGGCCCAGCTCCACGGCCGGGGCGGTCTGCGCGTACGGATGCGGCAGGCGGGCCGCCACCGCCGCCCCCGCCAGCGCCATCAGCGGGTCCTTCTTGAACCCCCACAGCTCCACCGCGTGCGGGTCGTACTTCGGCGGCACCGACACCGACACCGTCGTCCCGGCCGCCCGGAAGCGCAGAAAACCGTTCTCCAGACCCGCGCTCGGCAGCCACTCCACCGACTCCACATCGGCGAGCGCGATGGTCCGGGCGCCGCCCGAGGACTTGGACTCCTCGGTCTTCCAGTTCCACTCCAGCCTGATCCGCTCCCCGTCGAAGGCCACGGTCCCGTCGCCCGCGCTCACGGTGATCGGCAGGGCGGGCCCCGGCAGCAGATAGCGGTCGACGGGCCCAGGCTCCACGCCGTCCAGCAGCAGCGCGTTGCGCACCTCGTCGACCAGGTATTCGGCGACCCCCGCGCGGTCGTTCTCGACGGTCAGCCGGTACGGGTCGGAGCCGTCGTCCAGTCTGCCGCCGGCGACCAGGAGCAGCGGGTCGGCGCCGTCCCGCAGCCGGAGCCGCAGCCGCCCGGACTTGCGCCCCGCCTCGAAGGAGATTCCGGCCAACGCCTGGAGCGGTACGGCGATTTCAC
The DNA here is from genome assembly GCF_019056675.1 of Streptomyces sp. GMY02. Taxonomy (NCBI): domain Bacteria; kingdom Bacillati; phylum Actinomycetota; class Actinomycetes; order Kitasatosporales; family Streptomycetaceae; genus Streptomyces; species Streptomyces sp. GMY02. The sequence goes on from NZ_CP077658.1 coordinate 5,530,277, forward strand.
CGAGCGCCCTGCGCAGCGGACCGACGCCCTTGTCGTTGCCGGGCACGATGCGGACCGTGTCGCCGTCGAAGGTCCAGGTGCCGTCCTTCTGGATTATTTCCGCCATGCAGGGATCCTTTCATCCAAGGCAGTGGAAATTGGTCTACACCTTGACCGTGGGTGGGGCGTGCGGGTCCCATGGTGAGGAGTTCACTTCCCGGCACCGCAGGTGAGTACCCCGTCGAAGGGACAACCTCGTGAGATCCGTTGAGAGTCGGCGCGAAACGGCAAGCCGGTCCAACCCCCGGAAAGGCTGGAGAAGCCGGCGGAGCGGGCGCGGGGCCCTGCCCCGGGTGGTCGGCTCGCTGCTGCTCGTCGTGGCGGCCGGTGTCTCCAGCATCGGAGCCACCGGTCCTGCGCCCGGTCCCGCCCCCGCCCGTCCACTGGACCAGGTGGTGCCGGCGCCCGAGCGGGTACGGCCGGGCGGCTCCCCGTACACCCTCACCCCCGCGACCCGCATCCTGGCCGACGGCGCCTCGCGCGCGGACACCCGCGAGGCCGCGCGCATCGGCTCGTACCTGGCCGGGCTGCTGCGGCCGTCCACCGGCTACGCCCTTCCGGTCGGCGAGCCGAAGGGCGACCGGAACGCCCGCGACGGCATCCGGCTGCGCCTCGGTACGGGCGATCGGAACCTGGGTACGGAGGGCTACCGGCTGGAGTCCGGGCGGCACGGCGTCACCATCACCGCCCGCGAACCCGCCGGGCTCTTCCACGGCGTCCAGACCCTGCGCCAGCTCCTGCCCGCCCCGGTGGAGAAGCGGAGCACCCAGCGCGTCCGCTGGACGGTCGCGGGCGGCACCATCACCGACACCCCGCGCTTCGCCTACCGAGGCGCGATGCTCGATGTCTCGCGCCACTTCCTGACGGTCGATCAGGTCAAGCTCTACATCGACCAGTTGGCGCTCTACAAGATCAATACCCTGCATCTGCACCTTTCCGACGACCAGGGCTGGCGGATCGCCGTCGACTCCTGGCCGCGGCTCGCGACGTACGGCGGCTCCACCCAGGTCGGCGGCGGCCCGGGTGGCTACTACACCAAGGCCCAGTACCGCGATCTGGTCGCCTACGCCACCTCCCGCCACCTTGAGGTGATCCCGGAGATCGACATGCCGGGCCACACCAACGCGGCGCTCGCCTCCTATGCCGAGCTGAACTGCGACGGTGTCGCGCCCCCGCTCTACACGGGCACCGCTGTCGGCTTCAGCTCGCTGTGCGTGCCCAAGGAGGTGACGTACGACTTCGTGGACGACGTGGTGCGCGAACTGGCCGCGCTCACGCCGGGCCGGTACCTCCACATCGGCGGCGACGAGGCGCACGCCACCAGCCATGCCGACTATGTGGCCTTCATGGACCGGGCGCAGGCCGTGGTGGCGAAGTACGGGAAGACGGTGGCGGGCTGGCACCAGATCACCGGGGCCACCCCGGCCGCGGGGGCCGTCGCCCAGTACTGGGGCTACGACGCCACCGGTTCCGCCGAGCGCGCGCAGGTCGCCGCGGCGGCCAAGAAGGGCACGCGGCTGGTGCTCTCCCCGGCGGACCGGGTGTATCTCGACATGAAGTACGACCGGAGCACCCCGCTCGGCCAGTCCTGGGCCGGCTACACCGAGGTGGACCGCTCGTACGACTGGGACCCCGGCACCTATCTCGCCGGCGCGGGCGTGCCGGAGAGCGCGGTGCTCGGGATCGAGGCGCCGCTGTGGACCGAGACCATCGCGACCAGTGACCAGATGGAGTACATGGCCTTCCCGCGGCTGCTCGGTGTCGCGGAGCTGGGCTGGTCCCCGGCGGCCTCGCACGACTGGGACACGTACAAGCTCCGTCTGGCGGCCCAGGGGCCGCGGATGACGGCGCTCGGCATCGACTACTACCGCTCACCGCTGGTGCCCTGGCCGGCCGGCTGACGGACGGAGCGGGTGCCCGGGGGAGGGTCGGCCGAGGCCATGAGGCCCGGCCGACCTGGGTCCCGGACGGCTCAGGCCGGGAGGCCCAACTCCCGTGCGATCAGCATCCGCTGGACCTCGCTGGTGCCCTCGCCGATCTCCAGGATCTTGGAGTCGCGCCACATCCTGGCCACCGGATACTCGTTCATGAAGCCGTATCCGCCATGGATCTGGGTCGCCTCCCGGGCGTTGTCGACGGCGACCGTCGACGAGTACAGCTTCGCCAGCGCCGCCTCCTTCTTGAACGGCTCACCGCGCACCAGCCGCGACGCCGCGTCCCGCCAGCCGATCCGTGCCATGTGCGCACGCATCTCCATGTCGGCGAGCTTGAACTGGATGGCCTGGTTGGCGCCGATCGGCCGCCCGAACGCGTGCCGCTGCTTCGCGTACGCCACCGACTCGTCCACGCATCCCTGGGCGAGACCGGTCGCCAGGGCCGAGATCGCGATCCGCCCCTCGTCCAGGATCCGGAGGAACTGGGCGTATCCCCGGCCCTCCTGGCCGAGCAGATTCGCCAGCGGCACCCGGACGTCCGAGAAGGACAGCTCGCGGGTGTCCGAGGCGTTCCAGCCGACCTTGGAGTAGGGGGCCGCGACGGTGAAGCCGGGGGTGCCGGACGGGACGATGATCGAGGAGATCTCCGGACGCCCGTCCTCCTTGCGGCCGGTGACCGCCGTGACCGTGACCAGACCGGTGATGTCCGTCCCGGAGTTGGTGATGAAGCACTTGCTGCCGTTGATGACCCAGGAGTCGCCGTCGCGCACCGCGGTGGTACGGGTGCCTCCCGCGTCCGAGCCGCACTCCGGCTCGGTCAGCCCGAAGGCGCCGAGGATCTCGCCCGCGCAGAGCCGGGGGAGCCAGGCGCGCTTCTGCTCCTCCGTACCGAAGAGATGGACGGGCATGGCGCCGAGCGACACCCCCGCCTCCAGGGTGATCGCCACCGAGGAGTCGACCCGGGCCAGCTCTTCCAGGGCGATCCCGAGCGCGAGATAGTCCCCGCCCATCCCGCCGTACTCCTCGGGGAACGGCAGCCCGAACAGCCCCATCCGCCCCATCTCGCGGACGATCTCGTACGGGAACTCGTGCCGCTCGTAGAAGTCGCCGATCTTGGGCGCCACGACATCGTGCGCGAACTCCTCGACCGTGCGGCGCAGTTCTTCGTGCTCGGCGGAGAGCCGGTGGTCCAGGGACATGGGTGCGTCACTCCTTGTGGGAGAGGGCTCGGACGGTACGGGAAGGGCTGGGGCGGCCCAGCCGTTCGGCCAGCCAGACGCTGGTGGCGGTGAGCCGGCCGAGATCGACGCCGGTTTCGATACCGAGGCCGTCGAGCATCCACACGAGATCTTCGGTGGCGAGGTTTCCGGTGGCGCTCTTCGCGTACGGGCAGCCGCCGAGGCCGCCCGCCGAAGCGTCCACGGTGGTCACGCCGTGCTGGAGCGCGGCGAAGGTGTTGGCGAGCGCCTGGCCGTACGTGTCGTGGAAGTGCACCCCGAGGGCATTGGTGGGCACGCCCTCCTCGTTCAGCTCGGAGAGCAGGGTCTGCACATGGCCGGGGGTGGCGACGCCGATGGTGTCGCCGAGGCTCAGCTCGTCGCAGCCCAGGTCCATCAGGGCCTTGGCGACCCTGACCACCTGATGGATGGGGACCGGGCCCTCCCAGGGGTCGCCGAAGCACATGGAGAGATAGCCGCGGACATGGATCTTGTCGGCGCGGGCCCGCTCCACGACCGGCGCGAACATCGCCAGGGACTCGTCGACCGTACGGTTGAGATTGGCCTTGGCGAACGACTCGGTGGCGCTGGCGAACACGGCGATACGCCGGGCCCCGAGGGCGGTCGCGCGGTCGAGGCCACGGGCGTTGGGCACGAGGACGGGGAGCGCGACCTCCGGGCCCAGATCGCCGAGCAGGGGGAACAGTTCCTCGGCGTCCGCGAGCTGGGGCACCCAGTCGGGACGTACGAAACTGGTCGCCTCGACGGTGGTCAGCCCGGCGTCGGCGAGACGGTGGATGAACTCGGCCTTGACCTCCGTCGGTACGACGGCCTTCTCGTTCTGGAGCCCGTCACGCGCGCCCACCTCATGGATACGGACCTGGGGCGGCAGCTCCTCCGAGGGCACGGCCATGGGCAGTCCGTGGATCATGACTCCTCCTGGGGGACGGCGATGTCCGGGCCGAGGCTCTGCGCGGGAGCCGGGCCCTGTGCCGGGGCGGGGTCCTGCGTGGGGGCGGGGGCCTGTGCCGGGGCGGACGTGGTTCCGGGGGCCGGTACGGAGTCCGGTGCCGGCGCGGGTCCGGAGGCCGGTTCGGTATCCGGTTCTGCATTCGGCGTGATGACGGCCAGGATCTGGTCCATGGCGACGGTGGAGCCGGGGGTGACATCCAGCTCGGTGACGGTCCCCGCGTGCGGCGCGGAGATCACATGCTCCATCTTCATCGCCTCGACGACGAGCAGGCTCTGCCCGGCGGCGACCTCGTCGCCCAGCCCCACCTTGACGACGGTGACCGTCCCCGGCATGGGTGCGACCAGCGAGTCCACCCCGCCGCCCGCGGCGCCCGCGCGCAGGGCGGCCTCGACCGGGTCGAAGTCCCGCACCTGCCAGCTCTCCCCGTCCCTGCCGAGCCAGTCGCCGGCCCGGTGGAAGGTATGGGTCACCTCGTCGACGGTGACCGTGACCTGGCCGGGCTCCACCTCGTACCCGTCCCCGGGCCGTACCTGCTGACCGACGGGTTCGAGTCCCGGCACCCGCAGATGGTGTGTCACGGGGACGGGCGTGCCGCCCATGCGCCAGCCGTTCGGCACGGAGAAGGGGTCCACCCAGCCCTCCGGCGCGGCCGGTCGCAGCTCCGCCTGGCGGACCGCTGCCGCCGCCGCGTACACCTCCGGCGGGACCCCGTCGGGCAGCAGGGAGTCCGCGGCCCGCTCCACCAGGCCCGTGTCCAGCTCGCCCGCGACGACCGAGGGATGGGCCAGCAGCCGGCGGAGGAACGCGGCGTTGGTGGTGACACCGAGGGTGACCGTCCCGGCCAGGGCCGCGCGGAGCTTGCGCAGCGCGGTGGGGCGGTCATGGGCATGGGCGATGACCTTGGAGAGCATCGGGTCGTACGTACTGCCGACCTCGGCGCCCTCGGAGAGGCCCGAGTCCGTCCGTATCCCCGCGCCCTGCGGCTCGCGCAGCGCCAGGACCGTACCGCCGGTCGGCAGGAACCCCCGCGCCGGGTCCTCCGCGCAGATCCGGGCCTCCACGGCATGGCCGGTGAGGGTGATGTCGGCCTGGGCGAAGGGCAGTTCCTCACCGGCCGCGACCCGGAGCTGCCACTCGACCAGATCGAGGCCGGTGACCAGCTCCGTGACCGGGTGCTCCACCTGGAGACGGGTGTTCATCTCCATGAAGAAGTACGACGCGGGGTCGCCGCCGGGCACGATGAACTCGACCGTCCCCGCGCCCGCGTACCCGCAGGAGCGCGCCGCCTGGACGGCCGCCTCGCCCATGGCCGCACGGGTCGCCTCGTCCAGCAGGACCGAGGGCGCCTCCTCGATGATCTTCTGATGGCGCCGTTGCAGCGAGCACTCGCGCTCGCCGAGATGCACCACGTTCCCGTGCGTGTCCGCCAGGATCTGGATCTCGATATGGCGCGGCCGGTCCACCCACCGCTCCACCAGCAGCGTGTCGTCCCCGAAGGAGGACCGCGCCTCGCGCCGGGCCGCCGCGATCTCCTCGGCCAGCAACGATTCCGTACGCACCAGGCGCATGCCCTTGCCGCCGCCGCCCGCCGACGGCTTCAGCAGCACCGGCATACCGATCTCCGCGGCCGCCGCGGCCAGTTCGGCATCGGACAGTCCGCTGCCGGAGGAGCCGGGCACCACCGGCACCCCCGCCGCCCGTACCGTCTCCTTGGCGCGGATCTTGTCGCCCATCAGCTCGATGGCGGAGGCGGGCGGCCCGATGAAGACCAGCCCCGCGTCGGCGCAGGCGCGCGCGAACGCCTCGTTCTCCGCGAGGAAGCCATAGCCCGGGTGGACCGCCTGCGCTCCCGTACGCTCCGCCGCCGCCAGCAGCCGGCCGATGGAGAGATAGCTCTCGGACGCCGCCGCCGGGCCGATACGGACCGCCGTGTCGGCCTCCCGTACATGCCGGGCGTCCGCGTCGGCGTCGCTGAAGACCGCGACCGAGCGCACCCCCAGACCCCGCAGGGTGCGGATGACGCGGACCGCGATCTCGCCGCGGTTGGCGATCAGAACCGTGTCGAACATTCCCACCCTCACATCCGGAAGACGCCGAAGCCGGGCGCCGTGCTGTCCCTCTGGGGCAGTGGGGCGTTGGCACACGCGGTCAGGGCCAGCCCCACCACCTGCCGGGTCTCCAGCGGGTCGATCACTCCGTCGTCCCAGAGGCGCGCGGTCGCGTAATAGGCGTTCCCCTGGGTCTCGTACTGTGCGCGGATCGGCGACTTGAAGGACTCCTCGTCCTCCGCCGGCCACTCCTCGCCGCGCCCCTCCATCTGATCGCGCTTGACGGTCGCGAGCACGGAGGCGGCCTGCTCGCCGCCCATGACCGAGATCTTGGCGTTGGGCCACATCCACAGGAAGCGGGGGGAGTAGGCCCGGCCGCACATCGAGTAGTTGCCCGCTCCGTACGAGCCGCCGATGACGACCGTCAGCTTCGGCACGCGCGCGCACGCCACGGCCGTGACCATCTTCGCGCCGTGCTTGGCGATCCCGCCCGCTTCGTAATCCCTGCCGACCATGAAGCCGGAGATGTTCTGGAGGAAGAGCAGCGGGATGCCGCGCTGGTCGCACAGCTCGATGAAGTGCGCGCCCTTCTGGGCGGACTCGGAGAAAAGGATGCCGTTGTTGGCGATGATCCCGACGGGGTGCCCATGGATCCGTGCGAACCCGGTCACCAGTGTCGTACCGAACTCGGCCTTGAACTCGGCGAACCGCGAGCCGTCGACGAGCCGCGCGACGACCTCGCGGACGTCATAGGGCGTACGGGAGTCCACCGGAACCGCTCCGTAGAGCCCCGCGGGATCGGCCTTGGGCTCCTCGGCCGGCTCGACGGACCAGGGGAGGGGGCCCCGGGCCGGGAGGGTGGAGACGATGGTGCGCACGATCCGCAGCGCGTGCGCGTCGTCCTCCGCGAGATGGTCGGTGACGCCCGAGACCCGGGAGTGGACCTCGCCGCCGCCCAGCTCCTCGGCCGTGACCACCTCGCCCGTGGCCGCCTTCACCAGGGGCGGCCCGCCCAGGAAGATCGTGCCCTGCCCGCGCACGATCACCGCTTCGTCGCTCATCGCCGGGACATACGCGCCGCCGGCCGTGCAGGATCCGAGCACCGCGGCGATCTGCGGGATGCCCGCGCCGGACATCCTGGCCTGGTTGTAGAAGATCCGCCCGAAGTGGTCCCGGTCGGGGAACACCTCGTCCTGCATGGGCAGGAAGGCGCCCCCGGAGTCGACGAGATACAGGCACGGCAGCCGGTTCTCCAGGGCCACCTCTTGGGCGCGGAGGTGCTTCTTCACCGTCATCGGGTAATACGTGCCGCCCTTGACCGTGGCGTCATTGGCGACGATCACCACCTCGCGGCCGCTGACCCGGCCGATCCCGGCGATCACCCCGGCGGCCGGGGCCGCGCCCTCGTACATCCCCTCGGCCGCGAGCGGTGCCAGCTCCAGGAAGGGCGAGCCGGGGTCGAGCAGTGCGTCCACCCGGTCGCGCGGCAGCAGCTTGCCGCGGGCCGTGTGCCGGGCGCGGGCCTTCTCGCCGCCACCGAGCCGGGCCGCGGCGAGCCGGGCCCGCAGCCCCGTGGCCAGCTCTTCGTGCGCCGCCTCATTGACCCGCCAGGACTCGGCGGCCGGATCCGCGGCGCTCGCCAGCACCGGTGCCTGCTGCATCGCTCGAAGCTCCCTTCGCCGGGCTCGCTGGGTTAGTGAGCGTTAACGTCATTGCCTTCAGGTTAACGACCGCTAACAGTCCTGTCTAGAATGAATTCTCATGAGCACCAGGACCGCCGCCCCGACCCGCCGCGAGCAGATCCTCAAGCAGGCCGCGCGCCTCTTCGCCGAGCGCGGGTTCCACGGGGTCGGCGTCGACGAGATAGGGGCGGCGGTCGGCATAAGCGGCCCCGGTCTGTACCGCCATTTCGCGGGCAAGGACGCCATGCTCGCCGAGCTGCTCGTCGGCATCAGCGGCCGGCTGCTGGACGGCGGCAGACGGCGCGTGCGCGGGGCCGGGGAGACCGCGGACCCGGCCGCCGTACTGGCCTCGCTGATCGACGGCCATATCGACTTCGCCCTCGACGACCGCCCGTTGATCACCCTCCACGACCGCGAACTGGACCGGCTCAGGGACACCGACCGCAAGCTGGTGCGGCAGCTCCAGCGCCAGTACGTGGAGCTGTGGGTCGAGGTCGTACGGCAGCTCTACCCCGAGGTCCCCGAGTCCCAGGCCCGAGGCGCGGTCCACGCCGTCTTCGGACTCCTGAACTCCACCCCTCATCTGGGCCCCCACACCCCCGGGCTCCCCACCCGCACAGCCACGGAATCCCTGCTCCGCCGCCTGGCCCACGGCGCCTTCGCGGCCCTGGGCAACGACGACGGCTCTCCGTGAGGCGCGGCGAAGGCTCTCCGTGGGGCGGAGACACGGCTGTCCGTGCCGTGAGGTGGGGCGACGGCTCTCCGTGCCGTGAGGCGGGGGACACGGGTCTCCGTGCGGCGGGGCGACGGCTCTCCGTGCCGTGAGGCGGGGGACACGGGTCTCCGTGCGGCGGGGCGACGGCTCTTTGTGCGGCGCGTTCCGGGGGCCGGTGGGCCGTTAGGGCAGCGTCCGGTGCGGTTCCGTGCCGTCCAGTGCCGTCCAGCGTCGTTCGGAGCTGTCCAGCACCGTTCCGAGCTGTCCGGAGAGCAGGACATCCGGCGCGGGGTGCGGGGCTGACGGCACAATGGGCTCATGCCGATACCCAGCCGCGCCGCCCTTGTCGACCACCTCGTCCGTACGCGTATCGCCGGAGACGTGGCCACCCCCCGCGACAACAACCTCTCCCACTACCGCAAGCTCGCCAACGGCGACCGCCACTACTGGCTGGGTCTTGAGCTGGGCGAGCGCTGGACCGACGAGCAGGACGTCCTCGCCGTGATGGCCGAGCGGTGCGGCGTCAACGACGACCCCGAGCACCGGGCCGGCCAGGACACCATCGACCCCGATCTGACCATCGACGCCCTGGAGCGGATGGCCGCCCGGCTGCGCAAGGCCGCCGCCGCCAAGGAGCGCGTGCTGTTCGCGACCGGCCACCCGGGAGGGCTCCTGGACGTACACCGGCAGACCGCGGACGCGCTCCGGGCCGCCGGCTGCGAGATCGTACGCATCCCCACCGGGCTCACCGCCGACGAGGGCATGGTCTTCCAGTTCGCCGACGTCGCGATGCTGGAGCGCGGCGCCACCCTCTGGCACACCCATTCGCCGGAACCGATGCGCGCGATCCTGGACGGGCTGGAGCGCGACGGCAGACCGCAGCCGGACCTGGTGGTCGCGGACCACGGCTGGGCCGGGTGCGCCGCCCAGCGCGGGCTCGACTCGGTCGGCTACGCGGACTGCAACGACCCCGCCCTCTTCCTCGCCGAGGCCGAGGGCACGATGGAGGTCACGGTCCCCCTGGACGACCATGTCACGGACCCGCGCTTCTACGACCCGATGACGGCCTACCTGCTGAACGAAGCCGGTCTGCTCTGACGCCTCCCTCCGGCTCGTCCCGGCTCCCTCCGGCCGTACCGCACCGTCCCGGCCTTACCGTCCCGTCGCCCGCTACAGCCCCATCGACTTGGCGATGATCATCTTCATGACCTCGCTGGTGCCGCCGTAGATACGGTTGACCCGGTTGTCCGCGTACAGCCGGGCTATCGGGTACTCGTTCATATAGCCGTACCCGCCGTGCAACTGGAGGCACTTGTCGATCACGCGGTGCGCCACCTCCGTGGTGAAGAGCTTCGCGGACGCGGCCTCGGCGGCGGACAGCTCGCCCAGATCATGCGCTTCCAGCGCGCGGTCGACCACCGCCTCCGCCGCGTCCACCTCGGCCTTGCACGCGGCCAGCTCGAACTTGGTGTTCTGGAAGGACGCCACGGACTTCCCGAAGACCGTCCGCTCCTGGACGTACTGCTGCGCGAACCGGACCGCCGCTGCCGCCTGCGCATAGGCACCGACGGCTATCCCGAGCCGCTCCTGCGGCAGGTTCTGGCCGAGATAGGAGAAGCCCTTGTTCTCCTCGCCGAGCAGGTCCCCGACCGGCACCTTGACATCCGTGAAGGACAGCTCGGCGGTGTCGGAGATCCTCAGCCCCAGCTTGTCGAGCTTGCGGCCGACCGCGTACCCCTCCGTCTTCGTGTCCACGACCAGCAGCGATATCCCATGGCGGCGGTCCTCGGGGGACGGCGGCGCGGTACGCGCGCAGACGATCACCCGGTCCGCGTGGACGCCGCCCGTGATGAAGGTCTTCGCGCCGTTGAGCACATAGTGCGTGCCGTCCTCGGACAGCCTGGCGGTCGTCTTCATCCCGGCCAGATCGGAGCCGGTGCCCGGCTCGGTCATGGCGATGGCGTACATCGTCCTGCCACTGACGAAGTCCGGCAGCCAGCGCTTCTTCTGTTCATCCGTCGCATACGCCTTCAGATACGGCAGGCAGAGCGCGATATGGACGCCCGAGCCGCCGAAGGAGACACCGGCCCGCGCGGTCTCCTCGGTGATGACCGCCTGGAACTTGAAGGACTCCTCGCCCGCGCCGCCGTACTCCTCCGGCACCTCGATACCGAAGATGCCCAGCTCACCGAGCTTGTAGTAGAAGTCGCGTGGCGCCTGGCCCGCCGCGTACCACTCGTCGTGGACGGGGACGACCTCCGCCTCGATGAAGGCGCGGATGGTCTCCCGGAACGCCTCATGGTCCTCGTTGTAGACGGTACGACGCACCGTAAGCCCCCTCTGTCCGTTCAACTCCGGCCGACCTGCTAAGCGCTTGCTCAGATCTAGTGGGAAGTTACCCGGGGGTCACCGGAGCTGTCCAGGGCTGTGGACAGAGCCTGTGGATAAGTGCCGCGTGGCCGTCGCGCATGTCACAGTCACAGGGAGCGCAGCGCGAACCACAGCTCCATCCGTACGTCGGCGTCGTCCAGGTCGGCGCCGAGGAGGGCCGCGCAGCGGGCGATGCGCTGGCGGACCGTATTGCGGTGCACGGCCAGCGCCACCGCCGTACGGTCCCAGCTCCCGTGCAGGGAGAGCCAGGTGCGCAGGGTCTCGGCCAGGGCGGGGGAGCCGTCGAGCGGGGCCAGCCGGGTCCGTGCGTGGGCCGCGGCCTCCTCGGGTCCGACCAGCCCGGCGAGTCCCGCCTCGTGGTGGCGTACGAGCGGGGTACGGGTGGCCTCCGCCCGGCGCAGCGCACGCCCGGCGCGGAGGTCGGCGGCGGCGAGATCCGCGGGGCCCACGGGGTCACTGACTCCGAGGATCCAGCCAGGCTGGGCGGTGACCTCGCGGTCGGTGAGGATGCGGACGGCCGCGCCGTCCGCCTCGACCAGCGTGCTGCCCAGGGCCGCCGCGAGCGCGCCCGCGGCGAAAGGGGTGGCGCTGCCGCGCGCGTGGACCACGGTCCAGGGCCCGGCGCCGAGCAGGGGAGCGGCCTCGGCGGGCGTGGCGCCGAGAAGCAGCCGTACGAGCGCGGCGGAGCGGCCGGCCTCGGCCGCGCTCTGGTGGGGCGCGGCGAGGAGGGAGAGCAGGACGACGGCGACGCCGGTGATGGTGTGATCCCCGGGCTCCCGGCCTCCGTCCGCCACGGCGACGCCGAGAACGAGGCCATGGCCACCGGCGAGGGGGTAGGCGGCGAGACGGGTGCCGTCGACGGTGTCGGCGGCGGAGGAGGGGGTTGGGGAAGGGGCCGGCAGCGGGGCCGGTCGGGCGCCTGATGCCGAACTTGGCGTGGTGTCCTGATCCGGTGTGGGGTGCGGTCGGGAGGCCGGTGAGTGGTCCGGCGCGGAGCCGGGCCCGGAGTTCGGCCGGGAGTCCGGTTTGGGTCCCGGCAGCCGGTCGCCCGGCCGACTGTCCGGATGGACCACCCCTGCCAGACGCGCCAGTGCTTCGCGGGCCGCCGGGGACAGGGCGCGGCCCGTCCCGTACAACTCCGTGCCGTCCGGTGCGAACAGCACCGCCCGCCCTCCGAGCCGTACCGCGAGCTGACGCAGCACCGCGGGCACCGGGTCCCGGCGGGCCGCCGCGGCGGCCAGACCCTGCTGGGCCCGGGTCACCCGGCGAAGTTCCCGGTGGCGTGCTTCCGCCATCAGCCGCCACACCCCGCGCGCCACCGCCGTGAACGGCGTGCGCGGCGGGACCTCCAGCAGCGGCAGGCCGTGCCGGTCGCAGGCCGTGATGAGGGCCGGGGGCACCCTGTCGTACACCGGCGTCACCCCGAAACCGAGCGCCGCCGCCCCCGCCTCGACCACCCGTGCCGCATACGCGTCGGCATAAGCAGCCGTGAACTGGACACCAGCGGTCAGCAGCAGCTCCCCACCGAGCAGATACGGATACGGATCGGCCATCTCCGAGGTGTGCACCCAGTGGACAGCCGTGGCCGAGTCATCATCCGGACCGGCGATCCGGCGCAGACCGAGCCCGCTGTCCGCCAGCAGCGCGGCAAGCGGAACGGGCGGGGTGGGCGGCGGTACGGGATCCGGCATGGACGATCCATCCATCATCGGAGAGCGGAATGGATGAAACGTACACTTCAGCGTTGCTTTCCGGCCACCTACGGTCATGTCCCACGGACGGCGCCCGGACGAGGACGCCCGGACCCGGCGGAACCAGACGGAGGAAGCCATGGCTGTCGACTACGCGGTGATCGTCGTCTATCTGGCCGGCATGCTCGCCATGGGCTGGTGGGGCATGCGACGCGCCGGATCCAAGAGCGAGTTCCTGGTCGCGGGGCGCAGACTCGGCCCGTGGATGTACTCCGGCACCATGGCCGCCATCGTCCTCGGCGGCGCGTCCACCATCGGCGGTGTCGGCCTCGGCTACCGGCACGGCCTCTCGGGCGCCTGGATGGTCTTCACCATCGGCCTCGGACTGCTCGCGCTCTCCGTCTTCTTCTCCGCGCGGATCGCCCGGCTGAAGGTCTACACCGTCTCCGAGATGCTCGATCTCCGGTACGGCGGCCGGGCCGGGCTCATCTCGGGCATCGTGATGTGGGCGTACACCCTGATGCTCGCGGTCACCTCGACCATCGCGTACGCCACGATCTTCGATGTCCTCTTCGATCTGAACCGTACGGTCGCGATCATCCTGGGCGGCACGATCGTCGTCGCCTATTCGACGCTCGGCGGCATGTGGTCCATCACGCTCACCGACATGGTGCAGTTCGTCGTCAAGACCATCGGGGTGCTGCTGCTCCTGCTGCCCATCGCCGTGGTCAAGGCGGGCGGCTTCGGAGAGATGAGGGCCAAGCTGCCGGACGAGTACTTCGCGCCGTTCGGCATCGGCGGCGAGACGATCTTCACCTATGTCCTGATCTACACCTTCGGCATGCTGATCGGACAGGACATCTGGCAGCGGGTGTTCACCGCGCGCGGTGACAAGGTGGCACGCTGGGGCGGCACCGTCGCCGGTACGTACTGTCTGGCATACGCCCTGGCCGGCGCGGTCATCGGTACGGCCGCCAAGACGCTCTACCCGGATCTGGGCAGCGCGGACGACGCGTTCGCGACCATCGTCAAGGACGAACTGCCCATCGGGGTACGGGGGCTGGTGCTGGCCGCCGCCCTCGCGGCGGTCATGTCGACGTCCTCGGGCGCGCTGATCGCGTGCGCCACCGTTGCGAACAACGACATCTGGTCGCGGCTGCGGAGCGCCGGACGCGAGGGCGGCGACGGGGCCGGCGGCGATGCCCGGCACGACGAGGTCAGGGGCAACCGGCTCTTCGTCCTGATCATGGGCGTCGCCGTCATCGCCGTCGCGATCGCGCTGAACAATGTTGTCGAGGCGCTGACCGTCGCGTACAACCTGCTGGTCGGAGGGCTGCTCGTACCGATCCTCGGCGGTCTGCTCTGGCGGCGCGGCACGGTGTACGGGGCGCTGGCCGCCGTGATCGTCGGTGGCGGCGCGGTGGTGGGGCTGATGGCGGCGTACGGGATCCTCGCCACGGAACCGATCTACTACGGGCTGCTCTCCTCGCTGGCTGCTTATGTGATCGTCAGTCTGATGACCAGGCCCACGGACGAGGCGGTGCTGGTCGCCTGGCGCCGCAGACTGGCTGGTCAGGAGGGTGAGGTGGGTGCCGTGGCGAGCGCCGGGGAGGGCGCGGTCCCGGTGGTCTGAAGCGGTCCGAGGCGGGTCCGGGAAGAGTTATCCACAGGCCGCCACGTCTGTCGGCGGGCCGGGTCATTCTTGAGCACATCAGCTTCGAGCACTTCAGCTTTGAGCACATCAGTCCGACGACAGAGTCGGCACAGACGACACAGACGACACAGAACAGAGCAGTGCGGAGCCGCACGCATCACCGGAGAGGCCCGACGATGAGCAGCAACGGACACAGCGGACAGGTACCCACGGACCCGGCCGCCGCCGGCCGTGAAGACGGTTCGCCCAGGCCCGACGACCGCCTGCCCGGCGACAGTTCGCGTGGCGACGGCCGGCCCGGCGGCCGTCCGCGCGGGCCCGTCGACTCGTCCCGTATCCCGCGGTATGCCGGACCGGCCACCTTCGCCCGGCTGCCCCGGCTCGACGAGGTCGGCACCGCCGATGTCGCCGTGGTCGGCGTCCCCTTCGACGCCGGGGTCTCCTACCGGCCCGGCGCCCGGTTCGGCGGCAACGCGATACGGGAGGCCTCGCGGCTGCTGCGTCCCTACAACCCGGCCCAGGACGCCTCGCCCTTCGCGCTCGCGCAGGTCGCGGACGCCGGGGACATCGCGGCCAATCCGTTCGACATCGGTGAGGCCGTCGACACCATTGAGGCCGCCGCCGATGAACTGCTCGGCACCGGCGCCCGGTTGATGACACTCGGCGGCGACCACACCATCGCGCTTCCGCTGCTGCGCTCGGTGGCCAAGAAGCACGGCCCGGTCGCGCTGCTCCACTTCGACGCCCATCTCGACACCTGGGACACCTATTTCGGCGCCGCGTACACGCACGGCACGCCGTTCCGCCGGGCCGTCGAGGAGGGCATCCTCGACACCGAGGCGCTTTCCCATGTCGGCACCCGCGGTCCGCTGTACGGGAAGCGGGACCTGGACGACGACGCCAGGATGGGCTTCGGCATCGTCACCTCCGCCGATGTCATGCGCCGGGGTGTGGACGAGATCGCGGACCAACTCCGGCAGCGCATCGGGGACCGCCCGCTCTACATCTCCGTCGACATCGATGTGCTCGACCCGGCACACGCGCCCGGCACCGGCACCCCCGAGGCAGGCGGACTGACCTCCCGCGAACTGCTGGAGATCGTCCGGGGGCTGGCCTCCTGCCACCTGGTCTCGGCGGATGTCGTGGAGGTCGCGCCCGCGTACGACCACGCCGAGATCACCTCCGTCGCCGCCTCCCACACGGCCTACGAACTCACCACGATCATGTCCCGCCAGACGGCGGAGACCCGTACCGCCGCCGCGTCTGCCGCTCGGACCGCGGCCGGGGCGCCGGACGAGGCGGCGAAATGACCCACGACCACGATGTGATGCTCCGCCCCACCGAGGCGCAGACCAAGGCCGCGCTGAACCCGCCGGTCGGGCGGAACGGGGGCGACCTCGTCATCGAGACCCTGAGCGGTCTCGGCGTGACCACCGTCTTCGGGCTGCCCGGCCAGCACGCGCTCGGCATGTTCGACGCCCTCCGCAGATCCGGTCTGGCCTATGTCGGGCTGCGCGTCGAGAACAACGCGGGGTTCGCCGCCGACGCGTACGGCAGGGTCACCGGCCGGGCCGCGCCCCTGCTGCTGTCGACCGGTCCCGGCGCGCTCACCTCGCTGCCCGCGCTCCAGGAGGCGGCTGCCGCGTCGGCCCCGGTGCTGGCCATCTCCAGTCAGGTGCCGGCCGCGGGCCTCGGCGGTGGACGCCGTGGTTATCTGCATGAACTCCCGGATCAGCAGGCGTCCTTCCGCGCCATCGTCAAATCCGTCCACCCCGTCCGTACCGCCTCGCAGATCCCCTCCGCGATCGCCGCCGCCTGGGAGTCCGCGCTCACCGCCCCGCACGGCCCGGTCTGGGTGGAGATCCCGCAGGACGTACTGCTCGCGCCGACCACCCTGCCGGTCGTCACGGTGCCGGACGCCACGCCGCGCGAGCTGACGCCGCGCCCCGAGCTGACCGCGGTCGCGGCGCACGCCCTGTCGCACGCGGAGCGCCCGGTGATCATCGCGGGCGGCGGGGTGATACGGGCCGACGCCCCGGGCAAGCTGCTCGCCCTCGCCGAGAAGCTCTCCGCCCCGGTCGTCACCACCTACGGCGGCAAGGGCGCCTTCCCCTGGGAGCACCCGCTCTCGCTCCAGTCCTGGATCGAGGACCGGCACACTACCGACTTCCTGGAGGACGCGGACGTCCTGCTGGTCGTCGGCTCCGGACTCGGCGAGCTCTCCTCGAACTACCACACCCTCCGTCCCCGCGGCCGGGTGATCCAGATCGAGGCGGACCTCGGCAAGCTGGAGTCCAACCACCCCGCGCTCGGCATCCACGCCGACGCCCGGACAGCGCTGTCCGCACTGCTGGAGTCGGTCACCCGGCGCCACGACCCGGCCGCTGCCGAAGCGGTCCGTACGGTTCTGGCGAAGGTACGGGCCAGGATCGAGGCCCAGGACCTCACCCTGGAGCGACGGGTGCTCGACGCCGTACGCGCTGCCCTGCCCGCCGCGTCCCCGAGCTTCTGGGACATGACGATCCTCGCCTACTGGGCCTGGTCCGCCTGGCCGGGCCCCATGCACTCGGCCCAGGGCGCGGGCGGCCTAGGCTACGGCTTTCCCGCGGCTCTCGGCGCCGCGGCGGCCGACCGTACGACACCGGTCCTGGCCGTATCGGGCGACGGCGGCGCGATGTACTCCATAGCCGAGCTGGCCACCGCCCGGCAGTACGGCCTCCCGGTCACCTGGCTGATCGTCGACGACGGTGGCTACGGCATCCTGCGCGAGTACATGACGGACGCCTTCGGCGAGACCACCGGTACGGAGCTGGCCCGCCCGGACTTCGTGGCCCTCGCGGAGTCCTTCGGCGTCCCGGCCGTCCGTACGGACCCGGAATCGTTGCGCGACGACCTCGCCGCCGCGCTCGCCACCTCCGGGCCCTCGGTGGTGGTGCTTCCCGCCCTGCTCAGGATGTTCGCGCCGACGCATCTCTGAGCCCGGCCCAGCGGTCTCGGCAAGAGGGAGTCAGGGGCGGCAGAAACCAACACGATTCGGTCTCGGTCCGGGATTGTGTTCGAGCCCATACAACCATTGACCCCTCCCTGTGCATCATGTCTGCGAGCGCGCCGGGCGGCGCGCTCCTGACACGAGGGACAGGGGCGGGGACTTCATGACTCAGCAGCGAATATCCTGGCGCGCCCGGGGCGCGCTCTCCATCGCCCTCGCCGCCGGACTCGTACCGGTCGCGGCGGGAGCGGCACCCGCGATGGCCGCGGCTCCGGCCGTCGCCTGTACCTCCGGCAAGGCCGGCCTCGCGAGCAAGCTGTCCAAGGACATCACCGCGGCGCTCAAGGGCAGGGCGTCGACCACCGCCGTCGCGGTCTACGACCGTACGACCAACTCACGGTGCACCCTCCGTTCCACCCAGAAGTTCGATTCCGCCAGCGTGGTCAAGGTCACCGTCCTCGCGACCCTGCTCTGGGACGCCAAGAAGACCAACCGCTATCTGACCCAGCGCGAGGTCGACCTCACCACAGCCATGATCACCAAGTCGGACAACGCGGCGACCAGCACCCTGTGGAAGCAGCTCGGTCTGACGAAGATCAAGGGATTCCTCAAGGCCGCCGGGATGACCCAGACCACCCCGGGTGCGAACGGTTCCTGGGGGCTGACCCAGATCACCGCCCGTGACGAGCAGCAGCTCCTCACCCTGGTGACCGCCAAGAACAGCGTGCTCAGCGACAACGCCCGCAGCTACATCCTGGACCGGATGCGCAGGGTGATCTCGTCCCAGCGCTGGGGCGTCCCGGCCGGCGCCCCGGCCTCGGCCACCGTCCAGCTCAAGAACGGCTGGCTCCAGCGGTCCACCCACGGCTGGCGCGTGCACAGCATCGGCGCGTTCACCGGCAAGGGCAACAACTACCTGATCACCGTGCTCACCCATGACAACAAGACGATGAACGACGGCATCAACACCATCCAGGCCGTCGCCCGCGCCGTCCACAAGGATCTCGCCGCCGCCAAGTGACGACGGCCGCCGGTCGCGAGGCCGGCGGTGACGGACCGGTCCGCAGAGGAACCGGTCCAGGGAGGGACCGGTTCGGTGAGGAATCGGGCCGGTGAGGGGCGGGTCCTAGGACCGCAGACCGGTCTTTGTTGCGGAGGGATGAAATCCGCCGCCGCCCGCGTTGGTGCCTTCCGGTAGATCAGGACGACCGGGAGGCATCAGTGGCGGCGGAGCAGGGCTGGGCACGGCGGCTGACCGGGTACGCCTGGCGGTACCGGCGCAATGTGATCCTCGCGCTCGGGTCGTCGCTCGCCGGCATGGCGGTGATGGCGCTCGTCCCGCTGATCACCAAGGTCGTCATCGACGATGTCATCGGGGACGGCAGCCGCTCCCTCCTCGTCTGGACGGGCCTGCTGGTCCTGGCCGCGCTCGGCGTCTACGCCGCCACATACGTCCGGCGCTACTACGGCGGCCGTCTCGCACTCGACGTCCAGCACGATCTCCGTACCGAGATGTACGAGACGATCGCCCGTCTCGACGGACGGCGCCAGGACAGCCTCTCCACCGGGCAGGTCGTCGGCCGTGCCACCAGCGACCTCCAGCTCATCCAGGGCCTGCTCTTCATGCTGCCGATGACCATCGGCAATGTCCTGCTGTTCCTCATATCCCTGGCGATCATGGCGTGGCTGTCCCTGCCGCTGACCCTGATCGCCCTCGCCGTCGCCCCCGCCGTCTGGTACATCGCCCGCCGCAGCCGCACCAGGCTGCACCCCGCCACCTGGTACGCCCAGTCCCAGGCCGCCGCCGTCGCCGGGGTCGTCGACGGAGCGGTCTCCGGTGTCCGGGTCGTCAAGGGCTTCGGGCAGGAGGACCAGGAGACGGGCAAGCTCCGCGAAGCCGGCCGCAAGCTGTTCGCCGGCCGGCTGCGCACCATTCGGCTCAACGCCCGCTACACCCCCGCGCTCCAGGCCGTACCCGCTCTCGGACAGGTCGCCATGCTGGCGCTCGGCGGCTGGCTGGCCACCCGCGGCCAGATCACCCTCGGTACGTTCGTCGCCTTCTCCACCTATCTCGCCCAGCTTGTCGGCCCGGTCAGGATGCTCGCCATGGTGCTGACCATCGGCCAGCAGGCCCGCGCCGGTGTGGAACGCGTACTGGAGCTGATCGACACCGAGCCCACCCTCAAGGAGGGCACGAAGGAACTGCCCGCGGACGCCCCCGGCTCCGTCGAGTTCGACGACGTGTCGTTCGCGTACGAGAACGGCAGGCCCGTCCTCGAAGGCTTCTCGCTGGAGATACGGCCCGGCGAGACCGTCGCCGTCGTCGGCTCCTCCGGCAGCGGCAAGTCCACCGTCTCGCTCCTGCTGCCGCGCTTCTACGACGTGACGCACGGTGCCGTCCTCGTCGGCGGCCACGATGTGCGCGAGCTGACACACGACTCACTGCGGGCCGCCATCGGACTCGTACCGGAGGACAGCTTCCTGTTCTCCGACACCGTCCGCGCCAATGTCGCCTACGGAAAGCCGGACGCCACCGAGGAGGAGATCCTCCAGGCGACCCGCGCCGCCCAGGCCCACGACTTCATCAGCGCCCTGCCCGGCGGCTACGACACCAAGGTCGGCGAGCAGGGCCTCACCCTCTCCGGCGGCCAGCGCCAGCGCATCGCCCTGGCCCGCGCCATTCTCACCGACCCCCGGCTGCTCCTCCTCGACGACGCCACCTCCGCCGTGGACGCCCGCGTCGAGCACGAGATCCATGAGGCGCTGCGCGCGGTGATGGCCGGGCGCACGACCCTGCTCATCGCCCACCGCCGCTCCACCCTCGGCCTGGCGGACCGTATCGCCGTACTCGACGGCGGACGGCTCGCCGACATCGGCACCCACGAGGAGCTGGAGGAACGGTCCGCTCTCTATCGCCGGCTGCTGACCGACCCCGAGGAACTCGGCGGGGTCTCGCCCGGCCACACCCCCGTCGCCGCCGAATGCGCGGACGACACCCCTTCCCCGGAGGAGGTCCGCGCCCTCCAGGAGGAGATCGACGCCGAGTTCGACGCCGAGCGCGGAGTCACCCCCGGGCTGTGGGTGCGCGACGAGGCGCGGGACGCCGCCGACGCGGCGGCCCCCGGCGCCACCCCCGAACTGCTTGCCCAGGTGGAGGCGCTGCCTCCGGCCACGGACACCCCCGAGGTCGACGAGGCGCGCGCGGTCGCCGCCGAGGAGTCGTACGGACTGCGCCGGCTGCTGCGAGGCTTCGGGCTGCCGTTGCTGATCAGCCTCGCGTTCGTCGCGGTCGACGCGGGAATGGGCCTGCTGCTCCCGGTCCTCATCCGGCACGGCATCGACCAGGGCGTCGAGCAGCTCGCTCTCGGTGCCGTCTGGGTGGCTGCCTCGCTCGGACTCGTCTCCGTACTCGTCCAGTGGGCGGCGCAGATCGGTGAGACCCGCAAGACCGGGCGGACCGGCGAACGCATTCTCTACGCGCTGCGCCTGAAGATCTTCGCGCAGCTCCAGCGCCTCGGGCTCGACTACTACGAGCGTGAGCTGACCGGTCGCATCATGACCCGGATGACGACCGATGTGGACGCGCTCTCGACGTTCCTCCAGACCGGCCTGGTCACGGCGTTCGTCTCCGTCGTCACCTTCTTCGGCATTCTGGTCGTGCTGGTGGTGATCGACGTCCAGCTCGCGCTGGTGGTCTTCGCGACCCTGCCGGTACTGGTCGTCGGTACGGTCTACTTCCGCCGCAAGAGCGTCAAGGCGTACGAACTGGCCCGCGAGCGCATCAGCGTTGTCAACGCGGACCTCCAGGAGTCGGTGTCCGGGCTGCGGATCGTCCAGGCGTTCCGGCGCGAGAAGGACGGCGCGGAGCGGTTCGCCGGGCGCAGCGACCATTACCGCGAGGCCCGGGTGCGGGGCCAGTGGCTGATATCGGTGTACTTCCCCTTCGTACAGTTGCTGTCCTCGGTGGCCGCGGCGGCCGTCCTGATTGTCGGCGCGGGGCGGGTGGAGGCCGGAACGCTGACGACCGGCGCGCTGGTCGCGTATCTGCTGTACATCGATCTGTTCTTCGCCCCGGTGCAGCAGCTCTCGCAGGTCTTCGACGGCTACCAGCAGGCGACCGTCTCGCTGGGCCGGATCCAGGAGCTGCTGCGGGAGCCGACCTCGACGGCCGCCTCGAAGCAACCGTTGGACGTGCTGTCGCTGCGGGGCGAGATCGCCTTCGAGGGCGTGGAGTTCGTGTACAACGAGCTTGCGAGCGACGCGTTCACAAGCGATGCCTTGACGAGCGGCGGGCTCGCGTCGAATGGGAAGTCGGGCGCGGACGCCGCAGGTTCGAGGGTCCCGGCCAGTGGCACCGGCTCGGGGGAGGCCGCGCTGGCAGGTGTCGATCTGCGGATACCGGCGGGCCAGACCGTCGCCTTCGTCGGCGAGACCGGAGCGGGCAAGTCCACGCTGGTCAAGCTGGTCGCGCGGTTCTACGATCCGACCTCCGGCCGGGTCACCGTGGACGGCAGCGATCTGCGCGACCTGGATCTGACGGCGTACCGCCACCGGCTCGGAGTCGTACCGCAGGAGGCGTACCTCTTCGCCGGTACGGTCCGTGACGCCATAGCGTACGGGCGCCCCGACGCGCGCGACGCGGAGGTCGAGGCGGCGGCGCGCGCGGTCGGCGCGCACGAGATGATCGCCACGCTGGACGGCGGCTATCTGCACGAGGTCGCAGAGCGCGGGCGCAATCTCTCTGCGGGACAGCGCCAGTTGATCGCCCTGGCCCGCGCCGAACTGGTCGATCCCGACATACTCCTGCTCGACGAGGCGACCGCCGCCCTCGACCTGGCCAGCGAGGCCCTGGTCAACCAGGCCACCGACCGGCTGACGGGCCGTCGCACCACCCTGGTCGTGGCGCACCGGCTGACCACCGCGGCCCGCGCGGACCGCGTGGTGGTGATGGACCACGGGCGGGTCGTCGAGGACGGTACGCACGATGAACTCCTCGCGCTGGAGGGACGGTACGCCAAGCTGTGGCGGAGCTTCCTCGGCGAGGAGGAGTCGGCCGCGGTGGTCTGAGGGGCGTAGTGCGGGGGCATCAAGGGGGGCGCGTGGGCGCACTTGCCGCCCTTTGGTGTCCTCCACAACCTTCCGGGCCGTTGACGCGTCGTACGCATATATGTGATGGGGGCCTTGAGGGGGGCGTGTGTCGGGTCGGGCTGGGGGATGGGCCGCTGCTGGTACGGGTAGTGGCATCGGCGCCGGAAGAGCACTGCTGCACGGTCTTACGGGGATGATCGCCGCCGGGGCCCTGGTCCTCGCGGGCCCCGGGGCGGCGGAGGCCGACGGAGTGTCAGGAGTCGCGCGCACCGAGATCGCGTCCGTCTGCTCGGGGCGGCCCCAGAAAACGGTCGGGTTCGCCACCGGTGAGCTGCGGATCTACAAGTCGCGCGACTATGCCTGTGCCCTCACCGTCGCCAAGAACCCGGGCACCAGACGGGAGATGGCGGTCAGTCTCCAGGCGCGCGGCGCACGTCCGGTGGTGGACAGCGGAAACTTCTCGCAGCAGGCGGGCCCGGTCACGGTCCATGCCCTGAACCGATGCGTACGGGTCTCCGGCGCGGTCTCCGGAGTCTCCGCCTCCACCGGCTGGATCCTCTGCTGAACCGGCGCCGAACCGGCACTGGCGGGTCGGGCGTTCGGCCCGCTAGGTTCACGGCGTCTGTCATGAACACAGGGGAGAGCGAATGCGCAAGGCGCTGAGATGGCTGTTGTCGCTCGTGCTGATCATAGGCACGGTGGCCACGGCAGGCGCGGCCACCGCCGCCGACCGGAGCGCGGACCACAAGCCCGCAGCCGACACCACCGACATCAAGGACCGGATCCTCGCGATCCCGGGGATGAGCCTGATCCAGGAGAAGCCGTACGAGGGGTACCGCTACTTCGTCCTCAACTACACCCAGCCGGTCGACCACCGTCATCCGTCCAAGGGCACCTTCCAGCAGCGGATCACCCTGCTGCACAAGGACACCAGCCGGCCGACAGTCTTCTTCACCGGCGGCTACAACGTCTCCACCAATCCGAGCCGCAGCGAGCCGACCCGGATCATCGACGGCAACCAGGTCTCCATGGAGTACCGATTCTTCACGCCGTCCCGCCCGCAGCCGGCCGACTGGTCGAAGCTGGACATCTGGCAGGCGGCCAGTGACCAGCACCGGATCTTCTCGGCGCTGAAGCAGATCTATCCCAAGAAGTGGCTCTCCACGGGCGGCTCCAAGGGCGGTATGACCGCCACCTACTTCGAGCGCTTCTACCCGCGCGACATGGACGGCGTCGTCGCGTATGTCGCGCCCAACGATGTGGTGAACACCGAGGACTCGGCGTACGACCGGTTCTTCGAGCGGGTCGGCACCAAGGAGTGCCGCGACAAGCTCAACGCCGTACAGCGCGAGGCGCTCGTCCGGCGCGAGCCGCTGGAGAAGACGTACCAGGAGTGGGCGGACGCCACCGGCGCCACCTTCACCACCGTCGGCACGCTGGACAAGGCGTACGAGGCCGTGGTGCTCGACTTTGTCTGGGCGTTCTGGCAGTACAGCCTGCTCTCGGACTGCGAGTTCATCCCGGTCGCGGCGACCGCCTCCGACCAGGAGATCTACGACACCATCGACGCGATCTCCGGCTTCTCGGCCTACACGGACCAGGGCCTGGAGACCTACACGCCGTACTACTACCAGGCCGGCACGCAGCTCGGCTCGCCCGACATCAAGCAGCCGCACCTCGGCAACCTGAGCCGCTACGGCTACCAGCCGCCGCGGAACTTCGTGCCCCGCTCCATCCCCATGAAGTTCGACCCCTCCACGATGCGGGACGTCGACACCTGGGTCCGCCACCACGCCAACCAGATGCTGTTCGTGTACGGGCAGAACGACCCGTGGGGTGCGGAGCCCTTCCGTCTGGACCGCGGTGCCCGTGACAGCTATGTGTATGTCGCGCCGGGCGCCAACCACGGTGCCAATGTCGCGGCCCTCGTCCCTGACGAGCAGGCGAAGGCCACCGCCCGGATCCTGGAGTGGGCGGGCGTCGCCCCGGCCGCCGTCCAGCAGGACGCGGCGAAGGCGAAGCCGCTGGCGCCGTTCAACACCAAGCTCGACCGGCAGAAGACCGAGCGCGAGCAGCACACCCTGAGGCCGTAACTCCTCAGCCGCCGGTCCGCCGGCGGCCGAGCCGGCAGTGCCCGGCTGTGCCCGCCGTTTTCGGGTCCTTGAACCCGGGAACGGCGGGCACAGCTCTGTGCGCCCAGGCGCGCCCAGATGCGTGCCGGTGCCCGGCCGGTCAGTAGGACAGGCCATGGCCGATCGGATAGAGCACCAGCGCCGGGTCGTCCGCGTGCTGTACCGGTACGGGCAGCCGGCCCCGCGGCCGCACCCGCCCCCCGATCACCCGCGCCGCGGCCCGTACTTCGACGTCCGTCCAGGAGTAGACGGCCAGCGAGGCCGTGACGCCGGACAGCCGCGCGATGTCATACGGATTGCGGATGGCGACCGAGACCACGGGCACACCGGTCGCGGCGAGCGCGCTGACGAGCGTGCGCTGCGTACTGGTCGCCGAGACGTTGTACGTGGCCACGATCACCGCGTCCTTGCCCCGGGCCGCCGTTACCGCGGCCTCGATCTGCGCCGCGCTCGGGGCCGTACCGGTGGACAGGGCCGTGGCGGTGAAGCCCAGCTCGGTCAGGGCCTTGGCGAGTACGGTGGTCGGCGGACCGGTCGTCCCGGACGGCGAGGCCGGATCCGCCCCGACGACCAGCAGATTCTTCTTGCGACGGGGGTTCAGGGGCAGCAGTCCCTTCTCGTTCACGAGCAGCGTGGTGGTGTGCTCGGCGATCCGGTCGGCGGCGGCGAGATGCGCCCGGGTGCCGACCGTACGGTCCAGATCCCGCTCCGAGACGGTGGCGTCCCGGAACAGGCCCAGCCGTTCCTTCAGTTCGAGGATGCGGAGGATGGACTCCTCGATGCGGACCTCGCTGATCTCACCGTCCTTGACGGCGGTCAGGACGGCGTTCCAGGCGAGCCGCAGATCGGGCGGATTGAGCAGTTGGTCCACCCCCGCCTTGAGCGCGAGCACCGGCACCCGGGCGTCACCGTACTTCTGCCGTACGCCCTCCATCCCGAGCGCGTCGGTGATGACGACGCCCTTGTAACCGAGCTGCTCGCGCAGAACGCCGGTGACGATGGGGCGCGAGAGGGTGGCCGGGTCCTCGCTCGGGTCCAGGGCCGGGACGACGATGTGCGCGGTCATGATCGAGGCGACGCCGGCCTTGATCGCGGCCCGGAACGGCGGCGCGTCCAGCTCGGTCCACTGCTCACGGGTGTGGTGGATGGTGGGCAGTGAGTAGTGGCTGTCGTCCTTGGTGTCGCCATGGCCCGGGAAGTGCTTGGCCGCTGTGGCGATCCCGGCGCTCTGATAGCCCGTCACCTGCGCGGCGACCATACCGGCCACGGCCTGCGGATCGGCACCGAAGGAGCGGACCCCGATAACGGGGTTGGCCGGGTTCACATTGACATCCGCGTCGGGCGCGTAGTTCTGGTTGATGCCCATGGCGGCCAGCTCCGCGCCCGCGATCCGCGCGGCTTCGCGGGCGTCGGCGTGCGAACGGGACGCACCGAGCGCCATCGCCCCGGGCATCAGCGTGGCCGGCTTGCCGACGCGGGCGACGATGCCGTGCTCCTGGTCGGTGGCGATCAGCAGGGGGACGGGGGTGTTCTGCGCCAGGCCTGCCTTCTGGATGCCGTTGGAGAGGTCGGCGATCTGGCGCGGATCACGGGTGTTGTGCGCCCAGGCGAAGTAGATGATGCCGCCGACGTGGTACGTGGAGATCAGCTCGGCGGCGGTCCGCACGCCGATCTCGGCGAGGTTGGCGTCGATGTCGGCCTGGTCGGGCGCGGTCGCGGAGTGGCCGTACACCCGCATCACAAAGAGCTGGCCGACCTTCTCCTCCAGGCTCATACGTGAGATCAGGCGGCGGAGGCGGTCGCGGCGGTGCGCGGCGAGGTGCGGGGAAGCGGCGGCCACAGGGGTGGCCTGGCCGGCAACGGCGGCCGCTGCTACGGCGGTTGCGGCGAGGAGAGCGCGTCTGGAGATGGTCCGGTCGTGCACTGGTGCTCCTTCCGGCTGTGCGCTGCGGGAGAACTGAAAAAAACTTCCAAACTCAAACGAGTATCCGGGAAGTAACTGCCAGTCAAGGGATCCGCCACGGAAAGCCCCTCTGTGCGGCGTGTATGTACAGCGGCGGCATGGCGGTCTGGCGCGACAGCGGCACGGCGGCGAGGAGGGCCGCCACCGGCGCAGGCAAGGGGGGCGCACCGGTGGCGGTGTGCGACCGGCCGCGGGCGGCTGAAGAGGGGAGTCGGCGATCGCAGCCAGCGGGCGAGGCCGACACCGCCGCGCAGATTTATCGGCGCACACCTGTAAGACGAGTGGTATGGGTCGGAGGTTCCGAAGGTCCGGAAATTCCGTGATGGGCGGACGGGCGCGGTACGAGCGCTCCCGGAGGAGACGAGACTGCCGGTGCCCCGCCGGGGCGCCCGCTTCCGCCCCTGTCAGAGGCTCTCCAGATACTCCCGCCCGGCCGCCAGCAGCCCCGGCAGCTCCTCCGCCGACGGATACCAGCGCTTTTCGTACTCCCAGCACACCCAGCTCGTGTCATCGAGCAGCGCCAGGCACTCGCCCAGTGGCAGCACCCCCGCACCCAGCGCGAGCGGTGTGGTGTCCCGCGCCGAGGCGATGTCCTTCACCTGGACATAACCCAGGTAGGGGCCGAGCGCCGCATGTGTGGCGACCGGATCCTCGCCGCCCAGCCAGGTGTGCATCACATCCCACAGCGCCCCCACCTGCGGATGCCCCACCAGCCCCAGCACCCGGGCCGCGTCCGCTCCCGTGCGGTGCGAGTCATGTGTCTCCAGCAGGATCCGGACACCGACATCCGCCGCCGTTTCCGCCGCCCGGGCCAGCCGTCGCGCCGCCGTCGCGTCGGCGTCGGCCGGATCCTGGTCGCCGCCGCCCGGGAAGACCCGGACGAACGAGGCACCCAGATCCCCTGCCAGCCGCACCAACTCCTCCAGCTCCTGACGCACCCGGTCCCCATCGGCCTCCGCGCTTGCCACCCGCGCGTACCCCGCCACCGTCAGGATCTCGATGCCCGCCCGCTCGAACTCCTCGGCCACCGCCGCCCGTTCGCGCCGGCCGATCCCCGGATGCACCGGCTCCTCCGGATGGGCCCGCAGCTCCACCCCCTGATACCCCGTCGAGGAGGCGAGTGCGACAACCTCGGGGATGGGCAGTCCTGGGACTCCGAGAGTCGAGAACGCGAACTTCACCGGCCTGTCTCCTCTCACTGCCCGCTCCCCGGTCCGTCCTGGGATATGACCGCTTCTTCCCTCAGTGGAAGCCGCCAGTCCTGCCCGATCAGGTCCGCTCCGTACGAGTGGTGAGGTTCCTCCGCGACCAGAGTGAACCCGGCCCGCTGATACAGGGTGCGCGCCGCCGCCAGGACGTCGTTCGTCCACAGCACCAGCTCCCGGTACCCCGCAGCCCGGGCGAACTCCACCACTGCCGAGACCAGCCGCTCCCCCAGACCATGCCCCCGAGCCCCGGGCTCGACCAGCAGCAGCCGCAGCCGTGCGGTGTGCGGCGCGGAGTCCCGTACCTCCGGCGGGTCGTCCCGTACACACATCACCGAACCCACCGGACTGCCGTCCAGCTCGGCCATCCAGACCCGCTCCAGCAGCGGATCGTGGTCCCGGGCGAAGTCCGCCACGATCCGGGCGACCAGGCCTTCGAACTCGGTGTTCCAGCCGTACTCCGCCGCGTACACCGCGCCATGGCGCTGCACGATCCAGCCCAGCTCGCCGGGGACCGGCTCGCGCAGCACCCGCCCGTCACCGTACGGCGGCCCGGGGCGCCCGGCACCGAGGATGTCCCGTACCGTCCGCATCGCCTCCGTCAGCTCCGCGCGGCGCTCGGGCTCGACCCGGGAGAGCAGTGAGCCGACGGCCTCCCGCGACCGCTCGTCCAGCAGCGCGGCGGCCTTGCGGCCCCTCGCCGTCAGCGTTATCCGCTGGCGCCGTGAGTCCTGCTCCGAGGGTGCGCGCCCCACCAGCCCGTCGCGCTCGAACTTGGTCAGCAGCCGGCTCAGATATCCCGCGTCGAGCGACAGCTCGACGCGCAGATCGGCGGCGTCGGTGCGCGGCGCGTGCGCCAGTTCGTACAGCAGCCGCGACTCGGTGAGCGTGTACGGCGTGTAGAGGTGCTTGCTGTAGTCGAGCGCCCCGATGAGATTCGTGTAGAAGCGGTTGAACGCGCGGATTTCCTGGACAGCCATGACCCACCCCCGACTTTCCCGGATCTGTTCCCCGGGTCTCTTCCCCGGGTCTGATCCCCGGACTTTTTCTTTGACTGAGTCAACGCTACGTCCGGCCCCCGTCAGCCGACAAGGCCATGCCGACTCCTTGGCGCCTACTCGCCACTCGCCTCCCGGCCGCCCCGCAGACCCCGCCGCCCCCGCGGATCCGAAGTCCCCCGGCCGCCCCGCGAAAGCCGCGGTCCCTCCGCGACCGCCCTGGTTCCCCCGGTCTCCCCGGCCTCAGTCCGCCGCCCGCGGTGGTGCCGTCGACGCCCGCGCCATCAGCTCCGCCGCGATCGTCGCCATCCCGCCCGGCGGCGGCGCCTCCGTCCCCATCGCCAGCCGCCCCGCCCGTGCCCCCGCCTCGTACAGCGGCAGCCGTACGGTCGTCAGCGCGGGCACCGCGTCCACCGCGAACGGCAGATCGTCGAAGCCCGCCACCGATACGTCCTGCGGAATGCGCAGCCCCTGCTCGCGCACCGCCGCGCACGCCCCCAGCGCCACCGTGTCGTTCGCGGCGACGACGGCGGTCAGATCCGGTGCGCGGCGCAACAGCTCCAGCGTCGCCTCGTACCCCGAGCGCCGGGTGTACGGACCGTGCACCGTCAGCCGCTCGCGCTCCTCGTCCGTCCCTCCGGCCGGCCATCCCCCGGCCGGCCCTGCCGCCGCCATCGCCGCCCAGTGCCCCTCCAGCCGGTGCCGGGTCGTTGTACGTTCCAAGGGCCCCGCGACATAGCCGATCTTCCGGTGCCCCAGCGCCAGCAGATGTTCCGTCAGCCGCCGTCCGCCGCCCCGGTTGTCGAAGGCCAGCGCCGCCACGATCGCGTCGCTGTCCGTCAGCGGCGGGCGCCCGCACAGCACCACACGCGTCCCGGCGTCCGCGAGTCTGGCCAGCTTTGAGGTCATCGCGGCGGTGTGCCGCGGGTCTTCGAGCGCCCCGCCGGTCAGGATGACGGCCGCGGCCCGCTGGCGCTGGAGCAGGGTCAGATAGGTCAGCTCGCGCTCGGGTGAGCCGCCCGTGTTGCAGACGATCGCGAGTTTCTCGCCACCCGCCCTGCCGGTCCCTTCCTGGCCGCCGATCTCGGTCTGGGCGGCCCCGGCCATGATCCCGAAGAACGGGTCGGCGATGTCGTTCACCAGGATGCCCACCAGGTCGGACGTCGCGGCGGCGAGCGAGCTGGCGGGCCCGTTCAGCACATAGTCCAGCTCGTCCACCGCCCGCAGCACACGCTCCCGGGTGGCGGCGGCCACCGGGTAGTTGCCGTTCAGCACGCGGGAGACGGTGGCGGGCGACACCCGGGCGCGGGCCGCCACATCCGCCAGGGTGACTGTCATCTGCTTCCTCCGAGGGGTACGAGGGTGATCTCCGAAGGCCTGCGCGGGAGATCGGGGCGGGCTCTTGTACCGGCCGCTGTCGCAGGCTAGCTTTCTACCTCATAGAAAGCGCTTGCTACGGTGGTATGGAGGGAACTTCGTGACACGCAGGACAGTGCGGATCGCCATGAACGGCGTCACGGGGCGCATGGGATACCGGCAGCATCTGATCCGTTCCGTCCTCGCGATCCGCGAGCAGGGCGGACTCGACCTCGGCGACGGCGATGTGCTGTGGCCGGAACCCGTCCTTGTAGGCCGTCGTGAACACGCCCTCAAGGAGATCGCGGAACGGCACGGCCTCACCGAGTGGTCCACCGACCTCGACACCGTGCTGGCCGACTCCGCGGTCGACATCTACTTCGACGCCCAGGTCACCTCCGCCCGCGTCGAAGCCCTCAAGAAGGCGATCGCCGCGGGCAAGCACCTCTACGCGGAGAAGCCCACCGCCACCGGCCTCGACGACGCCCTCGAACTCGCCCGGCTCGCCACGGCCGCCGGAATCAAGCACGGCGTAGTCCAGGACAAGATTTTCCTGCCGGGGCTGCTCAAGCTGAAGCGCCTGGTCGAAGGGGGCTTCTTCGGCGAGATCCTGTCCGTGCGCGGCGAGTTCGGCTACTGGGTGTTCGAGGGCGACTGGCAGCAGGCGCAGCGTCCCTCGTGGAACTACCGTGCCGAGGACGGCGGTGGCATCACCGTCGACATGTTCCCGCACTGGGAGTACGTCCTGCATGAACTGTTCGGCCGGGTCACCAGCGTCCAGGCGCACATCACCACACACCTTCCGCAGCGCTGGGACGAGCAGGGCAAGCCGTACGCCGCGACCGCGGACGACGCGGCGTACGGGATCTTCGAACTGGACGGCGGCGCGGTCGCGCAGATCAACTCCTCCTGGACGGTCCGGGTCAACCGCGACGAACTGGTCGAGTTCCAGGTCGACGGCACCTACGGTTCGGCTGTGGCGGGTCTGCGCCGCTGCCGTGTCCAGCACCGGAGCACCACCCCCAAGCCGGTCTGGAACCCGGACCTGCCCGTCACGGAGCCCTTCCGGGAGCAGTGGCAGGAAGTCCCGGACAACACCGAGTTCGAGAACGGCTTCAAGGCACAGTGGGAGCTTTTCCTGCGCCATGTCGCGCTCGACGAGCCCTACCACTGGGACCTCCTCGCGGGCGCGCGAGGTGTGCAACTCGCCGAACTCGGGCTGCGGTCGTCGGCAGAGGGGCGCCGTCTGGACGTACCGGAGTTGACGCTGTGACCCTGCTCCTGCCCTCCGCCGACGGCGGATCCCATCCGTACACACCACGCCAGGAGCCCGCTTCCTTCAACGCCTCCTTTGCTGCCGGACGGGCGTCAGAAGGAGGCGCACCTGGCGGAGGGGCGCATGAAGGAAGGGCGCCGCTCGCGTCCCGTACGGTCTTCGCCGCGGCCCATGTCGTCGCCGACCCGTACGCCGACACCGCCCCCGGCGCGCCCGCCGCCGTCGACTGGGACGCCACGCTCGCCTTCCGCCGCCACTTGTGGTCGCACGGACTGGCGGTCGCCGAGGCCATGGACACCGCGCAGCGCGGCATGGGCCTGGACTGGGCGGGTGCCGCCGAGCTGATCCGCCGCTCCGCCGCCGAGGCGAAGGCGACCGGCGGCCGGATCGCCTGCGGAGCCGGCACCGATCAACTGCCGCCGGGAACCGCCTCCCTGGACGCCGTACGCAGGGCGTACGAGGAACAGCTTGCGCTCGTCGAGGAGAGCGGCGCTCAGGCCATCCTGATGGCCTCACGGGCCCTTGCGGCGGCCGCGCGGACCCCGGATGACTATCTCGGTGTGTACGCCCCTCTCCTGAGGCAGGCCGCAGGACCGGTCGTACTGCACTGGCTCGGCCCGATGTTCGACCCCGCCCTGGAGGGCTACTGGGGCAGCCAGGACCTCGACGCGGCCACGGAGACCTTCCTCCAGGTCGTCGCCGAACACCCGGACAAGGTCGACGGGGTGAAGATCTCCCTGCTGGACGCCGGCCGCGAGATCGAGCTGCGCCGCCGTCTTCCGGAGGGCGTGCGCTGCTACACGGGCGACGATTTCCACTATCCGGAGCTGATCGAGGGTGACGAACAGGGCTTCAGCCATGCCCTCCTAGGCATCTTCGACCCGCTGGGACCACTGGCCGCGCAAGCTGTCCGCGCCCTCGACACGGGCGATACGAAGGGCTTCAGAGAGCTTCTGGACCCCACCGTCGAGCTGGCCCGCCATCTCTTCCAGGCACCTACCCGCTTCTACAAGACGGGCGTGGTTCTGCTGGCTTGGCTGGCCGGCCACCAGAGCCACTTCACCATGGTCGGCGGCCTCCAGTCGGCCCGGTCACTGCCGCATCTCGCGCGTGCCTACGAACTGGCCGACGGGCTCGGGCTGTTCCCCGATCCGGCACTGGCCGAGGCCCGGATGAAATCGCTGCTGTACGTGTACGGAGTACACCAATGACCGGCCCGTCGGGCGAGGACGCCCTGACCCGCTTCAGCGTCAACCAGATGACGGTCAAGCAACTCACACTTCCCGAACTGACCGAAGCGTGCGTACGCCTCGGTGTGCCGGCCGTCGGCCTGTGGCGCGAATCGGTCAGGGCGTACGGGGTCGAGGCCGCCGCGAGGCTCGTACAGGACGCCGGACTCACCGTCACCACGCTCTGCCGGGGCGGCTTCCTCACCGCGACCGAACCGGCCCTGCGAGCCCAGGCGCTGGCCGACAACCGTGCCGCGATCGACGAGGCGGCCACCCTGCGCACGGACACCCTTGTCATGGTCTCCGGCGGGCTTCCGGAGGACAGCCGTGACCTGCGAGCGGCAAGGGAACGGATCGCCGACGCGCTGGCCGAGCTGGCGCCGTACGCGGCGGAGCGGGGCGTCCGGCTCGCGATCGAGCCCCTGCACCCGATGTTCGCGGCCGACCGCTGTGTGGTCTCCACCCTCGACCAGGCTCTCGAACTGGCAGAACGCTTTCCGGCCGACCAGGTCGGGGTGGTCGTGGACACGTACCACGTCTGGTGGGACGACCGGGCCCCCGCGGCTGTCGCCCGGGCCGCCGGCCGGATCTTCTCCTTCCAGCTCGCCGACTGGACGACCCCGCTCCCCGCGGGGGTCCTGAACGGCCGCGGCCAGCTCGGGGACGGCGCGATCGACCTGCGCGCCTGGCGGGAACGGGCCGACGCGGCGGGCTATACGGGCCCGGCCGAGGTGGAGCTGTTCAACGACGGACTGTGGGCGCGGGACGGTGTGGAAGTGCTCGCGGAGGTCATCGACCGCTACGTCCGGCACGTGCGCTGAAATCACTCTGCGAAACCGTGCAACCCTTTCCGGGTGACATGAGTCGTACTCGTCATCAGGGCCTTCGGGGGGAAGGGATCCGGGGGGATCGGAAGGCCCTGATGACAGGGGGAGCGCGCGGGGCCCGGTCAGTTGGCCGGGCCCCCTGTAGTGCGTGTGGTTGTGCGCGTGGCTCCGGTGCCGCGACGGGGCGAACGCTGCCCGGAGGGGCCCTGGACCGCCGGCGCAGGCCGGAGTTGTCCACAGGCCCGCGGTGATGTCGGAGCCGGGCGGTAGCGTCGGGGCATGTCCAATCCAGCGGTGCTCGAAGCCGTTCTTGAGCGGATCACCTACGCCAATGAGGAGAACGGCTACACGGTCGCGCGCGTCGACACGGGCCGCGGCGGCGATCTGCTCACCGTGGTCGGCGCGCTGCTCGGCGCGCAGCCGGGCGAGTCCCTGCGCATGGAGGGCCGCTGGTCCTCGCACCCGCAGTACGGCAAGCAGTTCACGGTGGACAACTACACAACGATCCTGCCGGCCACCATCCAAGGGATCCGCCGCTATCTGGGCTCCGGTCTGATCAAGGGCATCGGCCCGGTGTTCGCCGACCGGATAGTCGAGCACTTCGGCCTCGACACCCTCGACATCATCGAGCAGGAGCCCAAGAGACTGATCGAGGTGCCGGGCCTCGGTCCGAAGCGCACGAAGCGGATCACCGCGGCCTGGGAGGAGCAGAAGGCCATCAAGGAGGTGATGGTCTTCCTTCAGGGCGTCGGAGTCTCCACCTCCATCGCCGTCCGCATCTACAAGAAGTACGGGGACGCCTCCATCTCGGTCGTCAGGAACGAGCCGTACCGCCTAGCGGCCGATGTCTGGGGCATCGGCTTCCTCACCGCCGACCGGATCGCCCAGGCCGTGGGCATTCCGCACGACAGCCCGGAGCGGGTCAAGGCGGGCCTGCAGTACGCCCTGTCCCAGTCGACCGAGCAGGGGCACTGTTTCCTGCCCGAGGAGCAGCTCATCTCGGACGCGGTGAAGCTGCTGGCCGTCGACACAGGACTGGTCATCGAGTGCCTGGCCGAGCTGGCGGGGGAGGACGAGGGAGTCGTACGGGAGACGGTGCCGGCACCGGACGGCGGCGAGCCGGTCACCGCGGTCTATCTGGTCCCGTTCCACCGCGCGGAGCTGTCCCTGTCCGCCCAGTTGCTGCGGCTGCTGCGCACCGGGGAGGACCGGATGCCGGCCTTCCGGGACGTGGCCTGGGAGAAGGCGCTGCTGTGGCTGGCGGGCCGTACGGGCGCGGAGCTGGCCCCCGAGCAGCGGCAGGCGGTCCGGCTGGCGCTCACCGAGAAGGTCGCCGTCCTGACCGGCGGCCCCGGCTGCGGAAAGTCCTTCACGGTCCGCTCGATCGTCGAGCTGGCGCGGGCCAAGAAGGCCAAGGTGGTGCTTGCGGCGCCCACCGGGCGGGCGGCCAAGCGGCTCGCGGAGCTGACCGGCGCCGAGGCGTCCACGGTGCACCGGCTGCTGGAGCTGAAGCCGGGCGGGGACGCGGCGTACGACCGGGACCGGCCGCTCGACGCCGATCTGGTGGTGGTCGACGAGGCCTCGATGCTCGATCTGCTGCTGGCCAACAAGCTGGTCAAGGCGGTGGCGCCGGGCGCGCATCTGCTGCTGGTCGGGGATGTGGACCAGCTCCCCTCGGTCGGGGCGGGTGAGGTGCTGCGGGATCTGCTGGCCGAGGGCGGTCCGGTGCCGAAGGTCCGGCTGACCAGGATCTTCCGCCAGGCCCAGCAGTCCGGTGTCGTCACCAATGCCCACCGCATCAACTCCGGGGTGCAGCCCATCACCCAGGGCCTCTCGGACTTCTTTCTCTTCGTCGAGGACGAGACGGAGGACGCGGGCCGGGTCACGGTCGATGTCGCGGCCCGCCGTATCCCCGCCAAGTTCGGGCTCGACCCCCGGCGCGATGTCCAGGTCCTGGCTCCGATGCACCGGGGCCCGGCCGGCGCGGGCGCGCTCAACGGTCTGCTCCAGCAGGCCATCACCCCCGCCAGACCGGATCTGCCCGAGAAGCGAGTGGGCGGCCGGGTCTTCCGTGTCGGCGACAAAGTAACCCAGATTCGCAACAATTATGAGAAGGGGGAGAACGGGGTCTTCAACGGCACCGTGGGCGTGGTCACCTCGCTCAACCTGGACGATCAGCGCCTGACGGTGCGGACGGACGAGGACGAGGAGGTGCCGTACGACTTCGACGAACTGGACGAGCTGGCGCACGCGTACGCCGTCACGATCCACCGCTCCCAGGGCAGCGAG
Source organism: Streptomyces sp. GMY02 (assembly GCF_019056675.1). NCBI lineage: Bacteria > Bacillati > Actinomycetota > Actinomycetes > Kitasatosporales > Streptomycetaceae > Streptomyces > Streptomyces sp. GMY02. Next base: position 5,565,973 of record NZ_CP077658.1, read on the forward strand.
TATCCGGCCGTGGTCATCCCGGTCACCACCGGTGCCTGGATGATGCTCCAGCGCAATCTGCTCTATACGGCCGTCACACGCGCCAAGAAGCTGGTGGTGCTGGTCGGTTCCCGCAAGGCCATAGGGCAGGCGGTACGGACGGTCTCGGCGGGCAGACGCTTCACCGCGCTCGACCACCGGCTCGCGGGGACCCTCATGGGGACTTCCACAACCGGGGCGAAGGGGGCAGGATGAGCACCCCGGCGGCACTGAGTGCCGCCAAAAGGCCGAATGGCCGACCCCGAGTGCACTCTCCTGAGCCAAATGGGGGATGGTAGAGACAGTCAGGGCACCTCGAAGAAGAGGCACTACGTCGGTGAGGGATGACGTGAGCGAGAAACGCGACAACGCGGTAGTACTGCGGTACGGCGACGGCGAGTACACCTACCCGGTGATCAACAGCACCGTCGGCGACGAAGGCTTCGACATCGGGAAGCTCCGGTCCCAGACCGGCCTGGTCACCCTGGACAGCGGCTACGGCAATACCGCGGCCTACAAGTCCGCCATCACCTACCTCGACGGCGAACAGGGCATCCTCCGCTACCGCGGCTATCCCATCGAGCAGCTCGCCGAGCGGTCCAGCTTCGTCGAGGTGGCGTATCTGCTGATCAACGGTGAACTGCCGACGGTCGACGAGCTCGCCGCGTTCAAGAACGAGATCACGCAGCACACGCTGCTGCACGAGGACGTCAAGCGCTTCTACGACGGATTCCCGCGCGACGCCCACCCCATGGCGATGCTGTCCTCCGTGGTCAGCGCGCTGTCCACGTTCTACCAGGACAGCCACAACCCGTTCGACGACAAGCAGCGCCACCTCTCCACGATCCGGCTGCTCGCCAAGCTGCCGACCATCGCCGCGTACGCGTACAAGAAGTCGATCGGTCATCCCTTCGTCTACCCGCGCAACGACCTCGGGTACGTCGAGAACTTCCTGCGGATGACCTTCTCGGTCCCGGCCCAGGAGTATGTGCCGGACCCGGTGGTGGTCTCGGCGCTGGACAAGCTGCTGATCCTGCACGCGGACCACGAGCAGAACTGCTCGACCTCCACCGTGCGCCTCGTCGGTTCCTCGCAGGCGAACATGTTCGCCTCGATCTCGGCCGGCATCAGCGCCCTGTGGGGCCCGCTGCACGGCGGCGCCAACCAGTCGGTGCTGGAGATGCTCGAAGGCATCCAGGCCTCCGGCGGCGATGTCGACAGCTTCATCCGCAAGGTCAAGAACCGGGAAGACGGCGTGAAGCTCATGGGCTTCGGGCACCGCGTCTACAAGAACTTCGACCCCCGGGCGAAGATCATCAAGGCGGCGGCGCACGATGTCCTCTCGGCGCTCGGCAAGTCCGACGAACTGCTCGACATCGCGCTCAAGCTCGAAGAGCACGCGCTGGCCGACGACTACTTCGTCTCGCGCAAGCTCTACCCGAACGTGGACTTCTACACCGGTCTGATCTACCGGGCCATGGGCTTCCCGACCGAGATGTTCACCGTGCTCTTCGCGCTCGGCCGGCTGCCCGGCTGGATCGCCCAGTGGCACGAGATGATCAAGGAGCCGGGCTCGCGCATCGGCCGTCCGCGCCAGATCTACACCGGCGAGGTTCTGCGCGACTTCGTCCCGGTCGAGGCCCGCTGACGTCGAAGGCCGCTGACATCGAGGCCCGCTGACGCATCCGTCCAGCGCCGTACGGCACCTGCCGTACGGCCGCGTACGGAGCGCCTCGCGCCACGTATCGCCACGTATACGGAGCGAAAAGCGCCCCGCTGCCGATCCCCCCACGGGTCGGCGAGCGGGGCGCTTTCCATATCCCCGGAGCGGATTCCCCCCACGGGATCCGGGCCGGGCGTCTGCCGTAACCAGCAGCGGCTTGCTCGCGCGGTCTGACCGGGGTACGTACGGGAGGGCCGCTCAAAGCTCCCCAATGCACGTGCCCCGGTCAATCGCTTGTCCTAGATGTCCCCCAAGACATCTCTGACATCCCTTCGAACGTCCCCCAAGACGTTCTCTGGCATTGTCCTCTTAGACTCGCGAGCCCCCCGGATGGTTACCCCTCAATCTATGTGATCTAGATCTCTTTGTGAAGGTCCTGTGGTTCATGTGAAGGACCACTGATGCAAAGATTTCGTAACCCCTGAGGGATCGGGGCGTTGGGTGTTCGGGGTGGCGGAATTCAGGCCTGACCGGCCAGTTCGTACCCCGCCTCGTCGACAGCGGCGCGCACGGCGTCCTCGTCGAGCGGGGTCCTGGATACCACAGTCACCTGTCCGGTGGTGGCCGAAGCCGCTACGGAGACGACACCCTCGATCCCGGAGATCTCGCCGGAGACGGCGCCCTCGCAGTGGCCGCAGGTCATGCCCGTCACCTGGTAGACCGTGGTGATCTCGCCGGTCCGGCCGGCGGGGCCGCTGTCGTGGCAGGAACCGGTGGGTGAGCAGCAGGAGCCGGTGGTTCCGGCGGGCTCGGTCTTCGCCTCGGTGGTCACGGCGTTCTCCTTCTCGGGTTTTCGGGGATGCCGACGGTAGCGCCCATGAAATCATACCCCTAGGGGGTATGAAGGTGAACGCCTGCCCCGTGCCGCTTGCTGGCGCTCCGTCAGCGGTCTCCGACCAGCGGCTGCAGATAGCGGAAGAGGACCGTCTTCAGCTCCGCGGTGTAGGCCGCCCGCTGGTCCGGCTCCGCGGCGAGGACCAGATCCAGGCCGGACTTGAAGATGACGAAGGTCGTCTGCGCGATGCGGGTGATGTCCGGCTCCGGAGCCGCCGGGAGATAGCCGGCCAGGATCTCCTCGACCCGGGTGAGCATCGAGGAGTGCAGGGCGTCGTGGTCCCGGGCGATACGGCCGGGGATGTCGGGGCCGTGCATCAGTACGGAGAAGGCCGGATTCTCGTAGTTGAACTGGATCAGCGGGTCGAGAACGGCGTCCAGGAGCTGGTCCAAGGGCAGTTCGAAATGGGCGGGGACGAATGCCTGCCCGTACGACGCGCGCCAGCGGGCCAGGAGCTGGTCGCCCAGCTCGACCGCGATGGCCTCTTTGTTCGGGAAGAACTGGTACAGCGTGCCCGGGGAGACACCGGCCTCCCGGGCGATGGAGTTGGTGCTCGCCGCGGCGTAGCCGGTGGTGCAGAAGACATGGGCCGCGGCTTCGAGGAGCTGGGCGATACGGCGCTCGCCGCGGGCCTGTCGCCGGCGTGGTTTCCCCGCCTCCGTGGCGTCGCTCTTCGGCTCCGGCATGGATATCCCCGGCTTTCCTGGATCAGTTGACAAACGCGAGTGGTCGCTCGCATTCTTGATTAATGCGAGCGATGACTCGTGTTTGCCAGTCTATGGCAATGGCTGACCCGTGCCACGGGTCACGGTGAAGGGGACACCGCACCATGTCCGAAGTCAACACCGGCCCTCGCATCGGGGGCTGGACCCGGTTCGTCACCGCGCGGCCCAGGCTCTCCCTGCTGGTCGCGCTGGTGATCACGGCCCTGGCGGTGTTCGCCGGGAGCGGGGTCGCCGACCGGATGGGCAGCGGTGGATGGGAGGACCCGGCCGCCGAGTCGACATATGCGACCAAGGCGCTGGAGCGGGAGTTCCCCGCCTCCGAGCCGAATCTGCTGCTCCTGGTCGACAGCGGCAGCCGCAGCGTGGACGACCCCGCTGTGGCCGCCGAGGCGAAGCGGCTCACCGACCGGCTGGCGGCCGAGAAGAGCATCACCGGCGTCGGCTCCTACTGGAGTACGGGGGCGCCCGCGCTGCGTGCCGAGGACGGGCGGGAGGCGCTGATCGCGGCCCGGATCGAGGGCGACGAGAAGACCGCCGCCGCGATCCTGGACCGGTTGGCCCCCGAATTCCGCGGCACGCACGGGTCGTTGGAGGTCTCAGTCGGCGGGCCCGTCGCCGTGCGGCACGAGATGCAGAGCATCATCCAGGAAGACCTCATGAGGGCCGAGCTGATCGCGCTGCCGGTCACGCTGGTGCTGCTGGTGATGGTGTTCGGCAGCGCGGTCGCCGCCCTGCTGCCGCTGGGCGTCGGCATTGTCGCCATCCTGGGGACGAACGCGGTGCTGCGCGGCATCACCGAGTTCACCGATGTCTCGGTCTTCGCGCAGAACCTCACCACGGCTCTCGGGCTCGGACTGGCCATCGACTACGCGCTGTTCATTGTCCGCCGGTTCCGCGAGGAGCTGGCCGAAGGAGCAGAGGTGCGCGATGCCGTGGGTGCCACACTGCGCACCGCGGGGCGCACGGTGGTGTTCTCGGCGCTGACCGTCGCGGTGTCGCTGGCCGCGATGCTGGTCTTCCCGCAGTACTTCCTCCGCTCCTTCGCCTATGCCGGGATAGCGGTGGTGGTGTTGGCCGCGGCTGCCGCGCTGATCCTGCTGCCGGCCGCGCTGATGCTGCTGGGCCACCGGGTCAACTCCCTGGACCTGCGAAGGCTGCTGCGCCGGGGCCGACGTCCCTCCGCCGGGGCGGAGGGAGCCGGGTGGGGGCGGATGGCGGCGCTGGTGATGCGCAGGGCCCCGTTGTTCGCGATCGCCACGACGGCCGGGCTCGTGCTGCTCGGACTGCCGTTCCTGGGGGCCCAGTTCGGCACGGCCGACCACCGTCAGCTTCCGGCCGGCGCCGAGTCACGGGTGGTCCAGGAGGAGATACGGGACGGCTTCCCCGGCAGCCCGAGCGGCGGCCTGGAGATCCTCACGGAAGGCACGGCCACACCCGCCCAATACGCCGACTACCGCGGCCGGATAGCCGCTCTCCCGGGAGTGGCGAGGGTCGACGGTCCCATCACCTCGGACGGTCACGGGTACTTCACGGTGCTGCCGGAAGGCGAGGCGGTGGGGGAGGCGTCCCAGCGGCTCGTTCATGAGGTCCGTGCCGAACAGGCTCCGTTCGACACCTCGGTGACCGGCGCCGCGGCCGTACTGGTCGACTCCAAGGACGCGATCGCGGACCGGCTGCCCTGGGCGGCGGGCATCATCGTCGTGGTCACCCTGCTGCTGGTCTTCCTGCTCACCGGCAGCGTGCTGATACCGGTCCAGGCGGTCGTGCTCAACGCGCTGAGTCTCACGGCGATGTTCGGGGCGGTGGTCTGGGTCTTCCAGGACGGTCATCTGTCCGGGCTGCTGGCCTTCACCTCCACCGGGGACATAGAAACCACCCTGCCGGTGCTGATGTTCTGTGTCGCCTTCGGGCTCTCCATGGACTACGGAGTCTTCCTGCTCTCCCGGATCAAGGAGGAGTACGACAGCAGCGGTGACCACGAGCGGGCGGTGGCCTTCGGGCTCCGGCGCACGGGAGGGCTGATCACCGCGGCCGCCGTGATCCTGGCGGTGGTCATGGTCGCCATCGGCACCTCGCGGGTGACCAATACGAAGATGCTCGGTCTGGGGATCGCGCTCGCTGTGATCATGGACGCGATGGTGGTGCGCAGTCTGCTGGTCCCGGCGGTGATGAAGCTGACGGGGAAGGCGACATGGTGGGCGCCCGGCCCGCTGCGCCGCTTCCACTCGCGGTTCGGCCTGAGCGAGGGCGAGCCGGGAGCGGGCCCCGCGGAGAGCGCCAAGTCCGTTGCCCGGGACAAGGGCCCTGACCAAGGCCGTTACGAGGACCGGGACTTGGACACGGCGGGAGTCTGACGCGGGGGACACGGCAGGGGGAAGGGGGAGGTCCCGTACCGGATCGGTACGGGACCTCCCATGAGCCCCTTCGTCAACTACCGCTGTGCGCCGGTGCGGTCGGCATCAGCTTCTGCTGCCTCTGTTACCGGGGCGCTTGGCCACCCAGGCTCGGACGGTGTCCGCGTACCAGTAGGGCTTGCCGTTCTCCACATGGTCGGGCTGCGGAAGCAGTCCGTGCTTGCGGTACGAGCGGACCGTGTCGGGTTGTACCCGGATATGCGCCGCGATCTCCTTGTAGGACCAGAGCCTTTTGTCCGTCATCAGTTGGCACCTCCCTGCGTCCGCCGCAGGGAGGTCTGTCGACCGTCGGGGGGAACTGCGGCTGGGACGCTGGCGATCACTCAGCCTGTGCCCAGCGAGCCACGCAGAGTGATGGGGAAAGCGGAATTGTCGCCTCCCTGTGACGGAAGACCCGTGTAATGGAGATATGTGTGACGTTGGGGGGACCCTTGTGACAGATACGGCACATGTGACACGTGTACATCAAAAGGGGGTGAGGTGATCAGAGGGTGATCAGGCGCCGCAGCTCCGCAGGAACTGCCGGGTGCGGGTGGCGATGGGGAGGGGCTTGTCGGGCGGACAGGGATACATGTCCTGCTCGACGATGGCGAAGAGGTCGACGTCCAGCCGCTGGGCCGCCGCCAGGACCGGCTCCAGCGCGGGCACCCCGCTCGGCGGCTCGCACATCACCCCGCGCCCGACGGCCGGCCCGAAGGGCACCTCGTCCGCGACGACCCCGGCGAGGATCTCCGGATCCACCTGCTTGAGATGGAGATAGCCGATCCGCTCGCCATAGGTCTCGATCAGCTTGACGCTGTCGCCGCCGCAGTAGGCGTAGTGCCCGGTGTCCAGACAGAGCGACACCAGCCCCGGATCGGTGGAGTCCAGGAAACGGCTGACGTTCTCCTCGCTGTCGATGTGGGTGTCGGCATGCGGGTGGACGACGATGCCCAGTCCGTACCGGTCACCCACCTCGCGGGCCAGGCGCTCGGTCTGGGTGGTCAGATCGCGCCATTGTGCGGCGGTGAGGGTCCGGTCCTCCAGGACCTTCCCGGTCTTGTCGTCGCGCCAGAAGGACGGGATGACAACAAGGTGGTCCGCGCCCATCGCCCGAGTGAGTGCGGCGATGTCCGCGACATGCGCCCAGGTCTTCTCCCAGACCGCGGGTCCATGGTGCAGGCCGGTGAAGACGGTGCCGGCCGAGACCTTCAGCCCGCGCCGGGCGGTCTCCTCGCCCAGCCGGGCGGGATCGGTGGGGAGATAGCCGTAGGGGCCGAGTTCGATCCACTCGTAGCCGGCCTCGGCGACCTCGTCGAGGAAGCGCTGCCAGGGGACCTGCTGCGGATCGTCGGGAAACCACACCCCCCAGGAGTCGGGGGCGGACCCGACCCGGATGCGGTTGAGCGTGGGCACGGAGGAGGTCATGGCGGTCAGCTTTCCCGCCGTGCCGAAAGAGGTCAAGCCTTCGTCCGAATGTCAGGACAAAACGTTGACAGGTCCGGGGACGACCATTACACCTGGGGTTGGCCGGGGACCCGGCACCCGCTGTCGAACCGAAGGGACCGCGTATGACCGCGCCGTACGACGTGATCACCATGGGCCGGATCGGCGTCGACATCTATCCGCTGCGGACCGGAGTCCCGCTGGCTCAGGTGGACACCTTCGGGAAGTTCCTCGGAGGCTCGGCGACGAATGTCGCGGTCGCGGCGGCCCGGCTGGGGCGGCGCGCCGCCGTTGTCACCCGTACAGGCCAGGACGCCTTCGGGGACTATCTCCACCAGGCGCTTCGGGAGTTCGGGGTCGACGACCGCTGGGTGACCGCCGTCGACCGCTATCCGACCCCGGTCACCTTCTGCGAGGTCTTTCCGCCGGACGACTTCCCCCTCTACTTCTACCGGCTTCCCAAGGCCCCCGATCTGGAGATCCACACGCATGAACTGGACCTGGACGCGATTCGCGCGGCCCGGATCTTCTGGATGACCGGCACCGGCCTGTGCGCGGAGCCCAGCCGCTCGTCGACGCTCACCGCGCTGGAGGCACGCGCCAGGTCCGGCATCACCGTCTTCGACCTCGACTGGCGGCCCATGTTCTGGCCGGGGGACGTCGGCACCGAGGGCCAGGTCGCCGCCGGACCGCGTGACGAGCCACGGGAGCTGTACGCCCAGGCCCTGCGGCATGCCACGGTCGCCGTCGGCAATCTCGACGAGTGCGAGGTGGCCGTGGGGGAGCGCGACCCCGAGGCCGCCGCGCGGGCGCTGCTGGCCGCCGGAGCCGAACTGGCCGTCGTCAAACAGGGGCCCAAGGGCGTGCTCGCCCTCCACCGTGACGGCACCCGCGCCGATGTGCCGCCCGTCCCGGTGGAGGTCGTCAACGGACTCGGCGCCGGGGACGCGTTCGGCGGAGCCCTCTGCCACGGACTGCTCGCGGGCTGGGAACTGGAGCGTGTCATGCGGTACGCCAACGCGGCGGGCGCCATCGTCGCCGGCCGTCTCGCCTGTTCGTCCGCGATGCCGTACGAGCACGAGGTGGCGCAGGTGCTCGCGGGCGGCCCGTTCCCGGCCCAGGACCCCGTACCGGCTCCGCCGCAGGACACCCGGAACGGTGCCGCCCCACCCGGTGCCGCACCCGACAGACCGTCCGGCACCCGGCCGGGTACGGAGCCCGCCAGGCCCTCCGGCACCCCGTCCGCCGCACCTTCCGAGACATCCTCCGGCACGTCCGCCCCGGGAGCGCTGTCATGACCGCCATCGATGTATCCGAGCTGGTCAAGCTCCGTGCGCAGCGTCCCGAGGCCGTTGCCGAGGCCGCTGCCCGCCGGATCCGCCGCCCCCTCATACGGTCCACCGGCCCCTCCGCGGGCCGGCTCATGATCATCGCCGCCGATCACCCGGCCCGTGGTGCCCTCGCCGTCGGGGACCGCCGCTTCGCCATGGCCGACCGCCTCGACCTGCTGGAGCGGCTCTGTCTGGCCCTGTCGCGCCCCGGCGTCGACGGGGTGCTCGCCAGCGCCGACATCCTCGACGACCTGCTGCTCCTCGGTGCCCTGGAGGACCGGGTCGTCGTCGGCTCGATGAACCGCGGCGGCCTCGCGGGCGCCGCCTTCGAGCTCGACGACCGCTTCACCGGACACCGCCCCGAGGACCTCACCCGGCTGGGTTTCGACGCGGGCAAGCTGCTGCTCCGTATCGACTACGAGGATCCGCGCTCCCTGGACACCCTCTACTCCTCCGCCCGCGCCGTCGACGCCATGGCCGAGCGCCGGCTGCCGGTCTTCGTCGAACCGTTCATCTGCCATCGCGTCGACGGACGGCTCCGTACGGACCTGGGCGCCGAGGCCGTGACACGGTCGATCGCCATCGCATCGGGGCTGGCCGGTACGTCCGCGTACACCTGGTTGAAGGTTCCCGTTACCCAGAACCCCGACGATATGGCCCGAGTCATGGAGACCTCGACCCTTCCGGCCGTCCTGCTCGGCGGCGAGATCGGGGGCGATCAGGAGGGCGCGTACGAGAAATGGCGCGGGGCGCTGCGGCTGCCCACCGTCCAGGGCCTGGTCGTGGGCCGCTCGCTGCTCTATCCGGTCGACGGCGATGTGGCGGGGGCTGTCGACATCGCGGTGGGGCTGCTCTAGTGGGTACGGGAGACGGTATGACCACCGACCATGACCGGTATGTGCCCGCGGGCAGCGCCTCGTCAGGACCGTACGCCCTCGACATCGGCCCCGAGCGGGCCGGCTGGTCCCACAGCAGCCTCCGCGTCCTGGAACTCCCGCCCGGTGGCAGCCACTCCCTGGCCACCGGGGACAGCGAGTGGATCGTGCTTCCGCTCACCGGCGGTTGTACGGTGCACACGCAGGGCGAGTTTTTTGAACTGCTGGGCAGGGAAAGCGTGTTCGGCGGAGTCACCGACTTCGCGTACGTTCCGCGCGACGCCCATGCACAGATCGCCTCCGGTGCGGGAGGCCGCTTCGCCCTGGCAGGAGCGAGGTGCGAGCGACGACTCCCCGCTCGCTACGGCCCCGCGCCGGAGGTTCCGGTCGAGTTGCGCGGCGCGGGCACCTGCTCGCGCCAGGTCAACAACTTCGCCGCCGCCGGTGTCTTCGACTGCGACCGGCTCATCGCGGTCGAGGTGATCACCCCGGGCGGCAACTGGTCGTCATATCCGCCGCACAAACACGACGAGTACCAGCCGGGCGTCGAGTCGGAGCTGGAGGAGATCTACTACTTCGAGATCGACGGCGGCGGCCTCGGCTACCACCGGGTCTCGCCCTCCCGTCCCGGCGGTACGGATGTCCTCGCCGAGGTCCGTACGGGCGACACCGTCCTCATCCCGGACGGCTGGCACGGCCCGTCGATCGCCGCGCCCGGCCGCGACATGTACTACCTGAATGTGATGGCGGGACCGGGGGAGTCCAGGGAGTGGCTCATCCGCGACCACCCCGACCACGGCTGGATCAGGGACACCTGGCCGGGGCTCGCCGTCGACCCGCGACTGCCGCTGTACGGAGCGGAGCCGCAGCCGCTCGGAGCCGAGGAGGGCCCCCGATGAGCACACGCCGACTCACCGTCGCCCAGGCACTGATCACCTTCCTGACCAGGCAGTACAGCGAACGGGACGGCCGCAGACAGCGCCTGGTCAATGCCACCTGGGGCATCTTCGGACATGGCAATGTGGCGGGTATCGGCCAAGCCCTTGTCCAGTCCTCGGACGACATGAGGTACTTGCAGGGACGGAACGAACAGGCCATGGTCCACGCCGCCGTTGGCTATGCCCGTCAGTCCAACCGCCTGTCCGCCCATGCCGTGACCACCTCCATCGGCCCCGGCGCCACCAATCTCGTCACCGGTGCGGCACTCGCCACCATCAACCGCCTCCCCGTGCTGCTGCTCCCCGGTGACACCTTCGCCACCCGTCCTGCCGACCCCGTACTCCAGCAGCTCGAAGTCCCCTCCGCGGGCGATGTATCCGTCAACGACGCCCTGCGGCCGGTCTCGGTGTATTTCGACCGCGTCACTCGCCCCGAGGCGCTCGTCCCGGCCGCGCTCGCCGCGATGCGGGTGCTCAGCGACCCCGCGCAGACCGGGGCCGTCACGCTCGCGCTGCCGCAGGATGTGCAGGCGGAGGTGTACGACTGGCCGGAGGAGTTCTTCGCCGAGCGTGTCTGGCGGGTCCGCCGTCAGGCGCCCGATCCGGATGAACTCGCCGAGGCGGTACGGCTGGTACGGGCAGCAGAGCGCCCGCTGCTGGTCGCGGGCGGCGGGGTGCACTACAGCGCGGCGGAGGAGGCGCTGGCCGCGCTCGCCGACGCCACCGGCATCCCGGTCGCCTCCACTCAGGCCGGCAAGGGCTCGCTACCCCACGACCACGCCTGCGATGTCGGCGGAATCGGGCACACCGGCACCGCCACCGCCGATGAACTGGCCAGGACCGCGGATCTGGTGATCGGCGTCGGCACCCGGTGGTCGGACTTCTCCACCGCGTCCGCCACGCTCTTCGCGAATCCGGCGGTCCGCTTCCTCAATATCAATGTCACCGGCTTCGACGCCCACAAGCTCGCGGCCCACCCGCTGGTGGCGGACGCCCGTACCGCCCTGGAGGGACTCACCGCCGCCCTCACCGAGGGGGACGGACACCGGGTCGCACCCGGGTACGCGGCCGAGTACGGCGAGGACAAGGAGCGCTGGGAGTACCGCGTGGACGCCGCGTTCGCCGCGGACGAGGACCTGGTGCGCCCCACCCAGGCACAGGTCCTCGGTGTGCTCGACGCGCTGGTCACCGGCGAGGACATCCTGATCAACGCGGCGGGATCGCTCCCCGGCGATCTCCACAAGCTGTGGCGGGCCCGCTCCCGCGACCAGTACCACATCGAATACGGCTACTCCTGCATGGGCTATGAGATCCCGGCCGCCCTCGGCGTCCTGCTCGCCGATCCCGGCCGACCGGTCTGGGCACTGGTCGGGGACGGTACGTATCTGATGAACCCCACCGAGATCGTCACCGGCGTCCAGGAGCGGCTGCCCCTCAAGGTGGTGATCCTCCAGAACCACGGGTACGCCTCCATCGGAGGGCTCTCCGAGTCGGTCGGCGCCGAACGGTTCGGTACGGCGTACCGCTTCCGGGCCGCCGACGGTACGTACACCGGCGCCCCGCTGCCCGTCGATCTCGCGGCCAACGCGGCGTCGCTCGGGATGCGGGTGATCCGCGCCAAGACCGTCCGTGACCTGCGTGAAGCACTGGCCGAGGCGCGCGCGGCGGACTCCCCCACATGTGTCTACGTGGAGACCGAAACCGCAGACACTGTGTCGGGCGTGCCCCCGGCCCAGGCGTGGTGGGATGTCCCCGTGGCCGGAACCGCGACCCGTACCGCCGCGGTCAAGGCCCGCGAGGAGTACGACCGGCACGCCGCCGCCCGCCGCCGTCATCTGTGAAGGAGCACGCAATGAAGACCGTCAACCACTGGATCGGTGGCAAGGCCGTCGAGGGCGCGTCGGGCAACTGGGGTCCGGTGACCGACCCGGCGACCGGCGCCGTCACCACACGCGTCGCGCTGGCCTCCGTCGAGGAGGTGGACAGCGCGGTCACCGCGGCGAAGGCCGCGTACGCCACCTGGGGGACCTCGTCCCTCGCCCAGCGCACCGGCATTCTCTTCCGCTACCGCGCCCTGCTCGATGCGCGCCGTGACGACATCGCCGCGCTGATCACGGCCGAGCACGGCAAGGTCCACTCGGATGCGCTCGGCGAGGTCGCACGAGGACTGGAGATCGTCGAGCTGGCCTGCGGGATCACCACCCAGCTCAAGGGAGAGCTGTCCACCCAGGTCTCCAACCGGGTGGATGTCTCGGCGATCCGCCAGCCGCTGGGCGTCGTCGCGGGCATCACGCCCTTCAACTTCCCGGCGATGGTGCCGATGTGGATGTTCCCGCTGGCGATCGCCTGCGGCAACACCTTCGTACTGAAGCCCAGCGAGAAGGACCCGTCGTCGGCGAATCTGCTGGCGGAGCTGGCCGCCGAGGCGGGGCTGCCCGACGGGGTGCTGAATGTCGTCCATGGCGACAAGGTCGCGGTGGACGCCCTGCTCGCGCACCCGGATGTGGCGGCGGTCTCCTTCGTCGGCTCCACGCCGATCGCCCGCTACATCCACGCGACGGCCTCCGCCAACGGCAAGCGGGTGCAGGCGCTCGGTGGCGCCAAGAACCACATGCTGGTGCTGCCCGACGCCGACCTGGACGCCGCGGCGGACGCGGCCGTATCGGCGGCGTACGGTTCGGCCGGCGAGCGGTGCATGGCGATCTCGGCGGTCGTGGCGGTGGGCGCGATCGGTGACGAACTGGTCGCCAAGATCCGGGAGCGCGCCGAGAAGATCAAGATCGGCCCCGGCAACGACCCGTCCTCCGAGATGGGCCCGCTCATCACCAAGGCCCACCGCGACAAGGTCGCCTCCTATGTCACGGGAGCGGCGGCCCAGGGTGCCGAGGTCGTTCTGGACGGCACGGGACACACCGTCGACGGCTTCGAGGACGGCCACTGGATCGGACTGTCCCTGCTCGACCGGGTCTCCACCGACTCCGACGCCTATCGCGACGAGATCTTCGGCCCGGTGCTGTGCGTGCTGCGCACGGCGACGTACGAGGAGGGCGTGGAGCTGATCAACGCCTCGCCGTTCGGCAATGGAACGGCCATCTTCACCCGCGACGGCGGTGCGGCCCGGCGCTTCCAGTTGGAGATCGAGGCCGGGATGGTCGGGGTGAATGTGCCGATCCCGGTGCCCGTCGGCTATCACTCCTTCGGCGGCTGGAAGGACTCGCTCTTCGGCGACCACCACATCTACGGCAACGACGGAGTGCACTTCTACACGCGCGGCAAGGTGGTCACCACCCGCTGGCCCGACCCGTCCGAGGCCCCGGCGGGCGTGGACCTGGGATTCCCGCGCAACCACTGAGTCCCGGAGGAGGTGGGACTCCGGCGCACAGGAGACTCCGGAGCATGTGAGCGGCGGCCCGTACGGACATCTCGTCCGTACGGGCCGCCGCTCGTCGTGGGCCGTTCGGGAACGGTTGATGAAGTCTTTGCCCGCTCCCCACCGCTACTCCGATCAAGCCTCCGGGCCACTTCAACGGCCGTGCCCCGCCCCGCGAGCCCCTCCCCCACCTCCTGCGGGGGACCGCCCGGACCGCCCGCTCCCGTGACCGGTGGCGCGACGGCCGCGTTGACCGGGCGCGGGCGTGGATACACGCTCGTAAGTTAGATGCTGGATACAACTGGTCCGGCGACCGGAAGCAGGAGGACACACATGTGTGGCATCACCGGTTGGGTCTCCTTCGACCGTGCACAGCTCGACGCCTCCGCGACGCTCGACGCGATGACCGCGACGATGGCGTGCCGGGGCCCCGACGCGGGAGGCACCTGGGTCAGCGGGCCCGCCGCCCTCGGACACCGGCGGCTGGCGATCATCGACCTGCCCGGCGGGCGGCAGCCGATGACCCTCGCGACCCCGCGGGGCACGCTCGCGCTCGTCTACTCCGGCGAGACCTACAACTTCACCGAGCTGCGCCGGGAGCTGGCCGGCCGCGGCCACCGCTTCCTCACCGACTCCGACACCGAGGTCGTCCTGCACGGCTATCTGGAGTGGGGGGAGGCCATGGCCGAGCACCTCAACGGGATGTACGCCTTCGCCGTCTGGGACGCCAGGTACGAGAAGCTCGTGCTGATCCGCGACCGGATGGGCATCAAGCCCCTCTACTACTTCCCGACCGCCGACGGAGTCCTCTTCGGCTCCGAGCCCAAGGCGATCCTCGCCAACCCGCTCGTCCGTGCCCGGGTCGGCCTCGACGGGCTGCGTGAACTGTTCGCCTTTGTGAAAACCCCTGGTCACGCGGTCTGGGACGGGATGCGCGAGGTGGAGCCAGGCACGGTCGTGACCGTGGACCGGAGCGGACTGCGCCGCCAGGTCTACTGGTCCCTGGAGACCCGGCCGCACCCCGACGACCAGGACACCACGGTGGCGCGGGTACGGGCGCTCCTCGACGACACCGTGCGCCGCCAACTCGTCTCGGACGTACCGCGCTGCACGCTCCTGTCCGGCGGGCTCGACTCCTCCGCGATGACCGCACTGGCCGCCCAGCAGCTCGCAGAGAGCGGCGAGAAGGTCCGCAGCTTCGCCGTGGACTTCGTCGGCCAGACCGAGCATTTCGTCGCCGACGCACTCCGCACCACCCCGGACACCCCCTTCGTCCACGATGTGGCGCGTGCGTCGGGCACGGTGCACCAGGACATCGTGCTCGATTCGAACGCCCTGGCCGACCCCGAGGTGCGGAGGCGGGTGATCAAGGCCCGTGACCTTCCCATGGGGCTCGGTGACATGGACGCGTCGCTCTATCTGCTCTTCCGGGCGATCAGGGAACACTCGACGGTCGCGCTCTCCGGCGAGTCGGCGGACGAGGTTTTCGGCGGGTACCTCCAGTTCTTCGACGAGGAGGCCAGGCGGGGCGACACGTTCCCCTGGCTGGTGCGGTTCGACGAGATGGTCGGGGACGACGCCACTGTGCTGCGGTCCGACGTGAACGCCGTCCTGGACATGCCGGGATTCCTGCGCGACAGCTATGCGACGGCCGTCGCGGGAATCGCTCGCCTCGACGGCGAGAGCGATTTCGAGTACCGGATGCGAAGGATCAGCTATCTCCATCTAACCCGGTTCGTACGGCTGCTGCTCGACCGGAAGGACCGGATGAGCATGGCCGTCGGGCTGGAGGTGCGGGTGCCGTACTGCGACCACCGGCTGGTCGAGTACGTGTACAACGCCCCCTGGTCGCTGAAGTCCTTCGACGGCAGGGAGAAGAGCCTGCTGCGGGAGGCGACGGCCGATCTGCTGCCGAGGTCGGTCTACGACCGGGTGAAGAGCCCCTATCCCACCACCCAGGACCCCAAGTACGGCATCGCTCTTCAGGAATACGCCAGGGATCTGCTCGCCGACCCCTCCCACCCGGTCTTCGCCCTGCTCGACCCCGCCAAGGTCCGCAGCGCGGTGGAACGGCACACTCCACAGGTCACCATGGCCTCCCGGCGCGGTCTGGAACGCACGCTGGATCTGGCGCTCTGGCTGGAGATGTACCGCCCGGAAATCATGCTGGACTGATCGCCGACTCCACCGTCCCGACTGCTTCTGACTACTCCTGCTCGCTTTTGACTGCCAAGGTGCTGAGGACTGCTCGGCGCCGCTCGGTACGGTGCGCGTACCGCGTCTGGAGTACATGGCGCAGCTTCCCTACTACCCGAGAAGGCCGCCCAGTTCCGACCGGCGCCAGCAGCGCCGGTGCCAGGGCCCGTTTAGGGTTCAATCATGGAGACCCGAACCCCCCACCGGTCCCGGTGGCGCCCGCGCTGGCTCGCGGGCGTGGCAGCCCTTGCCGTGCTCGCCGGAGCCGGTACCTGGACCGCCGTCGCCTCGGACGGCCCGCCCGCCGTGCACCAACAGGACCAGGTGCTGGACATGCCGGGCGCGCGGATCGACACCTCGTACTTCACCTCCGGCACCTCCGGCGACGGGCGCAGGCCCGCCGTGCTGATCGGGCACGGCTTCGGCGGCAGCAAGGACGATGTGCGGGCCCAGGCCGAGAAGCTCGCGCGCGACGGATACGCGGTACTGACCTGGTCCGCGCGTGGCTTCGGCAAGTCCACCGGAGAGATCGGGCTCAATGACCCCGCCCATGAGGTCAAGGACGTCTCGCGGCTGATCGACTGGCTGGCGAAGCGGCCCGAGGTCCGGCTCGACTCCAAGGGCGACCCCCGGGTCGGGGTGACCGGCGCCTCCTACGGCGGCGCCGTCTCCCTGCTCGCCGCGGGATACGACCGGCGGGTCGACGCGATCGCCCCGTTGATCACCTACTGGAACCTCGCCGACGCCCTCTTCCCCGAGGGCGTCTTCAAGAAGCTCTGGGCCGGGATCTTCTTCTCCACCGGTGGCGGCTGCACGACCTTCGAGAAGCAGCTCTGCGCGATGTACCAGCGGGTCGCCGTCTCCGGCACGCCCGACGCCGCCGCCCGTGAACTGCTGGAACAGCGCAGCCCGTCCGCCGTCGGCGACCGGATCGATGTGCCCGCGCTGATCATGCAGGGCCAGACCGACTCCCTCTTCCCGCTCGGCCAGGCCGATGCCATGGCGAAGGCGATCAGCGCCAATGGCGCCCCCGTCGATGTCGACTGGCTGGCGGGCGGACACGACGGCGGGGACCTGGAGACCGACCGGCTCGAAGGCCGGATCTCCTCCTGGTTCGACCGCTATCTCAAGGACGAGAAGGGCGCGGACACCGGACCCGCGTTCCGGGTCAGCCGTACCGGAGGAATCGACTCCACCGATGGTGAGACCAAGCTCCGGGGTGCGAGCAGCGACCGCTACCCGGGGCTGGAGAGCGGCGCCACCACTGTCCCGCTCAGCGGCGGCAGCCAACCCCGGACTTTCGCCAACCCGGCCGGCGCGAATCCGCCCGCCGTCTCGGCCGTACCGGGCCTGACCGGCGGGATCTCCCAGCTCTCCACGCTCGGCGTCGGGCTCTCCCGTGACTTCCCCGGGCAGTTCGCGGCCTTCGACTCCCGGCCGCTGGACCACTCGCTGCGGATCACCGGCTCGCCGACCGTCCGGGCCACGGTCAGCTCCAGCAGCGGCGACGCGGTGCTCTTCGCCAAGGTGTACGACGTGGGTCCCGACGGCCGGCAGCAGGTGCTGCCCTCCCAGCTCGTCGCGCCCGTACGGGTCACGGACGCTAAGCAGGGAAGGACCGTGGAGCTGACGCTGCCTGCCATCGACCACCAGGTCGTGCCCGGGCACCGGCTGCGGGTGGTCCTCTCCGCCACCGACCTCGGCTATGCCTCGCCGGTCACTCCGGCCGTCTACCGGGTCTCCCTGGACAGCCCGCTGACCGTGCCCACCGTGCCCGCCCTCACCACCGGATCCGCCGCGCTGCCCTGGTGGATCTGGGGGCTCCCGGCTGCCGGCGCGCTGATCGCGGCCGCGCTGCTGCTCACCGCACGCCGCCGTACCAGCGCCCCGGCGCCCGACCCGGCGCTCGCCGAAGTGCCCCTCCAGATCACCGGCCTGACGAAGCGGTACGCCAAGTCCTCCGACCGGTACGCGGTGAAGGACCTCTCCTTCCGGGTCGACAAGGGGCAGGTGCTCGGTCTGCTCGGCCCGAACGGCGCGGGCAAGACCACCTCCCTGCGCATGTTGATGGGGCTGATCAGCCCGGACGCGGGCGAGATCCGGGTCTTCGGCCATGCCATACGGCCGGGCGCCCCGGTGCTCTCCCGGGTCGGCTCGTTCGTCGAGGGCGCGGGCTTCCTGCCCCATCTCTCCGGACGCGCCAATCTGGAGCTGTACTGGCAGGCCACCGGCCGCCCCGCCGAGGACTCGCACATCGACGAGGCGCTGGAGATCGCCGGGCTCGGGGACGCGCTCGCCCGGGCCGTACGCACCTACTCGCAGGGCATGCGGCAGCGGCTCGCCATCGCCCAGGCCATGCTCGGTATGCCCGATCTGCTGATTCTCGACGAACCGACCAACGGTCTCGACCCGCCGCAGATCCGTGAGATGCGGGACGTGATGATCCGATACGCGGCCGGCGGAAGGACGGTCATCGTCTCCAGCCATCTCCTCTCCGAGGTCGAACAGTCCTGTACGCATCTTGTGGTCATGCACCGCGGGCAGCTCATCCAGGCGGGCCCGGTCGCGGAGATCACCGGCTCGGGCGACACCCTGCTGATCACCACCGCCGAGCAGGTACCGGAGCCCGTCGTCGAGAAGATCTCCGCACTGGCGGGGATCGGCTCGGCCGTACTCACGGACGCCGGACTGCTCGTACGGCTCGACGGCGCGAGCAGCAGCTCGCTGATCACCGAGCTGGTACGGCTGGACGTACCCATAACGGGCGTCGGGCCGCACCACCGTCTGGAGGACGCGTTCCTCACCCTGATCTCAGGAGGCTCCGCATGAGCGCGCTGATCGAGTCGGCCCCCGGCTACCGGGCAGGGCGCACCCTGCCGCTACGGGTCGAGGCGCTGCGCCAGCTCAGGCGGAGGCGGACCGTGGCGATGGCGGGCGTGCTGGCCGCGCTGCCCTTCGTCCTGGTCGTGGCCTTCGCCATCGGCGGCACTCCGGGCCCGGGCGAGAACAACCGGGTCACCCTGATCGAGACCGCGACCGCTTCCGGCGCCAACTTCGCCGCCACCTGCCTCTTTGTCTCCGCGGGCTTTCTGCTCGTGGTGCCCGTCGCGCTGTTCTGCGGGGACACGGTGGCCTCCGAGGCGAGCTGGTCCTCGCTGCGCTATCTCCTGGCCGCGCCCGTGCCCCGGGCCCGGCTGCTCTGGAGCAAGCTGGTGGTCGCGCTCGCCATGAGCGCGGCGGCGATGGTGCTGCTGCCACTGATCGGTCTGGTGGTGGGCACGGCGGCGTACGGCTGGCGGCCCCTCGAACTGCCGACGGGCGGCTCCCTGGCCTCCGGTGACGCACTGCCCCGGCTGGCTCTGATCGTCGCGTTCATCTTTGTCTCCCAACTGGTCACCGCGGGGCTTGCGTTCTGGCTGTCGACCAAGACCGACGCGCCGCTGGGCGCGGTCGGCGGCGCGGTCGGGCTCACGATCGTGGGCAATGTGCTGGACGCCGTCACGGCGCTCGGCTCCTGGCGGGAATTCCTGCCCGCGCACTGGCAGTTCGCCTGGGCGGACGCGCTTCAGCCGCAGCTCGAATGGGGCGGCATGCTGAAGGGCGCCGCGGTCTCGGTGACCTATGCCCTGGTCCTCTTCGCCCTGGCCTTCCGCGGCTTCTCGCGCAAGGACATCGTCTCGTAGCACCACCGTCTCGTAGCACTGGTGCGCATACGGGGGCAGCGCCCGTACGCGCACTCGCATCCTCAGATCCACCGGATCCTCAGATCCACCCCCTTCGAGCCGCTTCCGCGCCCGCCCGGAAGCGGCTCGTCGTACCCAGGGCGGTCAGCAGATCGCCCACGCGCCTGCTGTACGTACGGCTCGACATCCCCAGCCGCGTCGCCGCCGTCTCGTCCGTGAGCCCGGCCAGCAGTGCTTCCAACACGGGCCGCAGTTGTCCCGGCAGCACCCCGGGGGTGGGGAGCGCTGCCGTGGGAAGCTCCTCGCCGGTCTCCCACCAGGCCTGGTGCGTACGGACCAGAGCCTGGACGACCACCGGATCGCGGATCAGAAGCACTCCGTGATAATGGAGTTGGAGATCGATGGGGATCGCGGCGACCGTGCGGTCGACCAGGATCATCTTGAACGGGATGGAGTCCGTCTGCCTGGCCCGGCCGGGAAGCTGGCGCGGCAGCGGATACGGAAGCCCGGCCAGCCCATGCCGGGGCACGATTCTGCGCACACCGACCGAGGGCGCCCGCGCCCGTCCCTTACCGCCGGAGCCCGTTCCGGCGCCGCGACCGGGACCGGCACCGCCGTCCTGCCAGTCCTGGTCGCCCGCCGCCCGTACGCAGGCGCCCGCGAACTCAAGGAACTGCTCGGGAATGCACTGGCCCAGACAGCTCCCCGGATCGTCGAAGACCAGCAGCTCACGACGGGCGGAGCGGACCAGGGCCGTCAGTGTGGCCATCACCTGACGCACCCCTCGGATCTGCCGGCCGGGAGGGTGGAGCGTGTCCACCACGTCCTCCCGCACCACCGCCAACGACAGTGCCGACCTGTTGAGCACGGACCCTGGAACATCCGCCACGGCTGACCACCCCCGCCATCCCCTCGGAGCCGTACGCCACTCCATGTACGCACATCATCGCTCACCGTGACAAGTGCAGTTCAGAGAGTGGCGACTCCATGCCAGAGCCTCGGTAATCCGCCCTTTCCGGGGCACGCTGGTGATCACTTGGTATGAAACAAGACAAGCCGTCCGGGACAACCCGTGACAAGCGAGACAGACGAGACGGAGGGAGAACGGCCATGGGCAGCCAACGAGCCGTCTGTTGTTCACCGGCGGGAATGACCCGCACAGGTGACCGTCCACCCTGATCGAGGAGCACTCAAGAACGGCTCCACGCAGGGTTCTTGTACGAGATGATGGGCCCCATGCCCACTTTGCTGCTCGCGCTTTCCGCGATCTCGACGGGTCTGTACGCGGGGAACTTCCTCATATTCCAGACCGGTGTCATGCCCGCCCTCGCCCGGCTGACGGACGAGCAGTTCGTCCCGGCCATGCGCAGGATCAACGAGCTGGTGCCGCGCCCGCTCTTCCTGCTGACCTTCTTCGCCATAGTGGGCTTCCCGATAGCGGCCCTCGCCGTTCCCGTCGACGGCCGCTCCGAGAACCAGAAGTGGCTTCTGGTGGCAGGACTGGTCTGCGTGGTCCTCAACCACTTCATCACCATCGGCGGCAATGTCCCGCTCAACAACCAGCTCGCCGCGTCGACTTCCTCTCCCGACAGTGTGGTGCGCAAGGCGTTCGAGTCGCGCTGGAACGCCTGCCACCGGGCCCGCACCTTCTTCTCCGTCGTCGGCTTCATCCTGGTGGTCAGCGCCACCCTCTCGTAACGAGTCGGCGAAGGCGGGCGGGGCGGCAGGGCCGCGGGGCGTCAGACGACCTTGAAGTTGGCCATCATGCCCATCCCGCCATGGTCGATCAGATGGCAGTGATACGGGAACACTCCGCGATGACTGTCGAACGTCACCAGGAGTTTGACGGTCTGACCGGGCATCACCACCACGGTGTCCTTGCGCCCCGCCTCCGAGGCGGGGACCGGGCCCCCGTCGCGTTCGAGGACGCGGAACTGCACCAGGTGCATATGGAAGTTGTGCGGTATGAGCGTGCTGGCGTTGGTGACGGTCCAGATCTCGGTGGCGCCCCAGTTCACGGTCGTGTCGATACGGTTCGGGTCATAGCCCTTGCCATTGATGTAGCCCTGCTGAGTGGCGCCCGTTTCGTCCATGCTGAGCTGGAAGCTCCGCTCCACGGTGGCCTTCCGCGGCGTCGGCAGTGAGGTGAGAGTGGCGGGGACCCTGCTCGGGTCGTGCACCCGGGCACCGACGTCGAACCGCATGACCTGGCCGACCTCCTCCACCGGCCCCGGACCCATCACGTTCTTCAGGACGAGCTGGGTGCCCGGGCGGTACTGGGCGAAGTCGACGACCAGATCGGCGCGTTCACCGGGAGTGAGCAGAAGCTGTGTGGTCGGGACCGGCTTCTCCAGCAGTCCGCCGTCGGAGCCTATCTGGGTCATCGGGCTGCCGTCGGAGAGCTCAAGCGCGAAGAACCGCAGATTGGAGGCGTTGACCAGCCGGAGGCGGTATTTGCGCCCCTTGACCTTCATCACCGGCCAGGGCCTGCCATTGACCAGGATCGTCGTCCGGTTGAACGCGTCGTCCATCTCATAGACGAGCTGCGCGTTGGCGTCGAACCGCGCGTCGCGCAGGACCAGCGGCATCTCGAACTCACCGGACGGCAGCCCGAGGGCGTCCTCCCTGTCGTCGCCCAGCAGATAGACATTGGACAGCCCGCGGTACACATGCTCGGACTCCATGTGGTGCGCGTGGTCGTGCATCCACAGGGTCGCGGCCGGCTGGGCGTTGGCATAGGTGTACGTGCGGCTCGCACCCGGCGCGATCGTGTCCATGGCGCCGCCGTCGTCGGCCGGGGGGTTGTTGCCTCCGTGGAGATGCACCGAGGTCGGCATGGTCAGCGAGTTGACCTGCTTGACCACCACGGTCCGCCCGGAGCGGGCGCGGATCGTGGGGCCCGGGAAGGAGCCGTTGTAGGTGAACAGTTCGGTGGCGGTGCCCGGGAGGATCTCGCGCCGCGCCTTGGTCATCACCACCGAGTAGTAGTCGGTGGTCGCCGATCTGCGGACCGGTTCCAGGACCGGGGGCCGGGTGAGGGGCACACCGAACGGGGTGACCTGAGCAGCGGTCGAGGCCCCTGCCGTACTCCTGGCGCCGCGGCTGCTCAGCGCCTGGGCCGTCCAGCCGGTGGCACCGGTGACGCCGAGGGCTCCCGCGGTGAGCCCGATCCGTATCGCACGACGACGAGAAAGCACAAGGAAAACCTTTCCGGGATGCCGGGGAAAAGGAGTCGGTCCCCGTTCCGATCGCGGGGATGCTACCTATCCGAAAGCGAACTCCCGGTGGTGATCAATCCTGTGTGATGGGCGGTCATGCCGTTTGTGCCGTCTATCGCCGATTAGGGGTCCAGCACGGATCCAGTACAGGTCCAGCGGAGATCCAGCGCTCCTCCACCGGAATTTAGCGATTTCCGGCCAACTCCCCGTCGGTCGGGGGCCGGCCCAGGGAGCTGGGCGTACGGGCACGGCAAGCTCCTCGTACGCGCGTGACCGGCGCCCGGTCCCCTCCTGGAGGCCCGGGCGCCGGCGGGATGCGCCGGGGTGGTCAGCTCGGCGGCATCAGCACGGTGTCGACCGCGTACACCGTGGCGTTCTCGGTGGCGATGTCACCGCAGACGATGTTCGCGGTGTTGTCGACCTTGAACGACTGACCGGAGCCCGACGTGGTGAGCGTGCTGCCCTCCAGGGTCGTGAAGCGGCCGTCCGGGAGCTGCTCGGGGGTGATCTTCTTCTCCGCCACGGTGTAGTTCAGGAGTCTCCTGAGCTGCGCCTCGTTGGTGCGGAACTGGTCGAGCTGCGACTTGGAGAGCTTGGCGAAGGCGTCGTTGGTCGGGGCGAAGACGGTGATGTCCTTCGCGGAGTTCAGCTTGCCGGCCAGCTTGGCCTTCTCCACCAGGGCGACAAAGGTGGAGAGATGCGTGTTCTCCGCCACCGCGGTGACCAGCGGCTGAGTCGCCATCCTGGCGAAGGTGCCGTTGACGCCCTGCCGCAGCAGCGACGAGCACTCCGGGCCGAAGGGGGCCGCGC
This sequence comes from Streptomyces sp. GMY02, assembly GCF_019056675.1. Lineage (NCBI taxonomy): Bacteria > Bacillati > Actinomycetota > Actinomycetes > Kitasatosporales > Streptomycetaceae > Streptomyces > Streptomyces sp. GMY02. The sequence continues at coordinate 5,589,534 of NZ_CP077658.1, forward strand.
CGGGGGACACCGACGCGCTCGGCGAGGGCGATTCCGAGGTGCTCGGCGACACGGGCGGGCTCGGGGACACGGATGCACCGGGCGACGTCGGGGTGGTGGGCGACATCGGCGTACCGGCCGAGGGGGAGTGGCTCGATGCCGGGGCGGCGAGGGCCTGAGGTGCCAGGACTCCCAGCGAGACCGGGAGGGCCACCGCGGCGGCCGCGGCCATGGCTGTGGTGCGGAGACGGGTCCGGTTCATGGTTCGATTCCTCTTCCTGCGGGAGGAGGGCCCCGGCTCGGGCCCGGAGTCGCGCCCGGAGGCGTCGGCGGCGGCTGGGGCCGACGGGTCCTGGGCGGCGGGTCCTGAGACGGCCGGGGGAGCACGGGCCGGAGGTGCGGGCCCGGGGAGGGCGGCCCGGGGGTGCCCGGGCGTGATGCCGGAGGGGGCGCTCTCACCCGTCCGGCCTGTCACTTGTGCCGATCGTCTGCCGATCGATTGTTGGCCGTTGCTGTGTTCGATTGTGGTGTTCGATCAAGCCGCCCGTAAAGCGTAGTCCCGCCTCTCCGACCTCGGCATCTCGGGCGGAACACCCGGATCGCTGGTATGGGCCGCCTGCTCGGCTCAGTTCCCGCGCGGGTCGGCCGTGGGCCGGAACCCGCTCCGCCGCTTGTCCGGCGGCCCGTCCGGCCCCCGGTCGGCCGCCCGCCACTCGATCGGCTCCGGCGTGTCAGGAGGCGGCCAGTCGAGTGGCCGATAGCGTCGAATGCCCGCCGTCGGCAGGCGCCGCGCCCGGCCTCCCTTTTACCGTCCCACGTCACGGGGTGCAGATGTCCGACCTCATCTACATCGTGCTCACACTCGCGGTCTTCATGCTGATCGGCCTGGCCGCGAAGGGGGCGGGCCGGCTGTGAGCGCCGAGAATCTGGCCGGGCTGGCCATCGCCGTGCTGCTCGTCGTCTATCTGGTCTTCTGCCTGCTCTTTCCCGAGCGCTTCTAGGCCTCCGGCACGTGGAAAGGTCCAGGAAAGGTTCTTCATGAACGACCCCCTCGCCGGGTGGCTCCAGATTCTCGCCCTGGTGGTGGCGCTCGCCCTCTCCTTCCGGCCGCTGGGCGACTACATGGCGTACGTCCTGACCTCCCCCCGGCACTGGCGGACGGAGCGGCTGCTCTACCGCCTCGGCGGGGTCGCCGCCGACGCCGACCAGACCTGGGCCGCCTTTCTGCGCAGTGTGCTCGCCTTCTCGCTCGTCTCCGTACTGTTCCTCTACGCGTTCCTGCGATTGCAGAACCATTTTCCGCTCGCGCTGAACACCCCGGCCATGAACGCCGATCAGTCGTTCAACACGGCCGTTTCCTTTGTCACCAACACGAACTGGCAGTCCTACTCGGGCGAGTCGGCGCTCGGTCATCTCGTACAAATGGCAGGGCTCGCCGTACAGAACTTTGTCTCAGCCGCCGTCGGCATCGCCGTGGTCGCCGCTCTCATCCGGGGTTTCACCCGGCAGAAGACCGACCGGGTCGGCAATTTCTGGGTGGATCTCACCAGGATCGTGCTGCGTGTTCTGCTGCCGATCTGTGTCGTCTTCGCGATCGTGCTGGTGGCGTCGGGAGTCGTGCAGAACTTCCATGGAATTCAGCCGATCATGACTCTTTCCGGTGACATGCAGAGCATTACCGGCGGCCCGGTCGCCTCGCAGGAGGTCATCAAGGAACTGGGCACCAACGGCGGTGGTTTCTACAACGCCAATTCCGCCCACCCCTTCGAGAATCCGAGCGGCTTCACCAACTGGCTGGAGATCTATCTGCTGTCGGTGATCCCCTTCTCACTGCCGCGCACCTTCGGCACGATGACCGGCGACCGTCGCCAGGGGTACGCGATCGTCGGCGTCATGGCCCTGATCTGGGCGGCCTCCGTCGTCATCGTCACAGCGAACGAACTGAACAGCGTGAGCAGTTCGGCGGGCCATACGGCCGGCGGAATGATGGAGGGCAAGGAACAGCGCTTCGGCATCTGGTCCTCGGCGCTCTTCGCCGCGGCCACCACACTGACATCCTGCGGCGCCGTCAATTCCTTCCACGACTCGTACACACCGGGCGGCGGCGGAATGACGATCTTCAACATGATGCTGGGCGAAATCGCCCCGGGCGGCACCGGATCGGGCCTCTACGGCATTCTCGTCCTGGCGATCGTGGCCGTCTTCGTCGCCGGACTGATGGTCGGCCGTACGCCCGAATACCTGGGCAAGAAACTGCGCGGCCGGCAGATGAAATTCGCCTCGCTCTATATCCTCACCACCCCCGCCGTGGTGCTGACCGGCGCGGGGATCGCCATGGCGCTGCCCGGCGAACGGGCGGCGATGCTCAATCCGGGGCCGCATGGTTTCTCCGAGGTGCTGTACGCGTTCACCTCCGCCGCCAACAACAATGGCTCGGCCTTCGCGGGGCTGTCCGCCAATACCGTCTGGTACAACACCGCCCTCGGTCTGGCGATGCTCGTCGGCCGCTTCCTGCCCATCGTCTTCGTCCTGGCCCTCGCCGGATCCCTCGCCGCGCAGCAGCCGGTCCCCGTCACCGCGGGCACGCTGCCCACGCACCGGCCGCTCTTCGTCGGCCTGCTGACGGGCGTGATCCTGATCGTCGTCGGCCTCACCTACTTCCCCGCACTCGCGCTGGGGCCGCTCGCGGAAGGGCTGCGCTGATGCCCACGAACCCGGACCCGAAACCCGACGACGCCAACCCGGGCGGTACCGCCTCGGGTTCCGTGCCGGACCGGCCGCCAGCGCCGAAGGACCCGCTCGCGCCGAACACCCGCCGGATCTCCGGCGGACTGATGGACCCGCGCCAGTTGGTCACGTCCTTCCCCGGCGCGCTGCGCAAGCTCGATCCCCGCCTCATGTTCCACAGTCCCGTGATGTTCGTCGTCGAGGTGGGCGCGGTCTTCACCACCGTCTCGGCGATCATCAACCCCAGTGTGTTCGCATGGGTGATCACCGTCTGGCTCTGGCTGACCACGGTGTTCGCCAATCTCTCCGAGGCCGTCGCCGAGGGCCGGGGCAAGGCACAGGCCGAGACTCTGCGCCGTACGAAAACCGACACCGTCGCACGGCGGCTGCCCCGCGGTTGGAAGCCGGGCACACAGAACCCGGTCGAGGAGCAGGTGTCGGCCACACAACTCCGGCTCGGCGACCATGTGGTGATCGAGGCGGGACAGATCATCCCGGGCGACGGAGATGTGGTCCAGGGTGTCGCGAGTGTGGACGAGTCGGCGATCACGGGCGAGTCGGCACCGGTCATCCGTGAATCCGGCGGCGACCGTTCGGCGGTGACCGGCGGAACGAAGGTGCTGTCCGACCGTATCGTCGTACGGATCACCTCCAAGCCGGGCGAGACCTTCATCGACCGGATGATCGCCATGGTCGAGGGCGCGGCCCGGCAGAAGACCCCCAACGAGATCGCGCTGAACATCCTGCTCGCCTCACTGACCATCGTCTTCCTGATCGCGGTGGTGACCCTCCAGCCCTTCGCGATCTACGCGCACGCGGAGCAGCCGGTCGTCATCCTGATCGCCCTGGTCGTCGCGCTGATCCCCACCACCATCGGCGCGCTGCTCTCGGCGATCGGGATCGCGGGCATGGACCGGCTGGTGCAGCGCAATGTACTGGCGATGTCGGGGCGGGCGGTCGAGGCGGCCGGGGACGTCAACACGCTGCTGCTCGACAAGACCGGCACGATCACCCTGGGCAATCGGCAGGCCGCCGAATTCCTGCCGGTGGAAGGGGTCGGCGTCGAGGAACTCGCCGATGCCGCCCAGATCTCGTCCATCGTCGACGAGACCCCCGAGGGCCGCTCGATCGTCGTACTCGCCAAGGAACGGTACGCGCTGCGCGGCCGGGAGGAGGGCGAGCTGGCGGACGCGCAGTTCGTACCGTTCACCGCGCAGAGCCGGATGAGCGGGGTTGATCTGACGCTCCCCGACGGCGGCACCCGCTCCCTGCGCAAGGGGGCCGCCGCGGCGGTGATGCGCTGGGTACGCGAGAACGCGGGCGGCGGCGAGGCGGGCGCGGCCACCGGTACGGCCATGAGGGCGGCCGGCGGGATGGTGGACGGGATCTCGGCGGGCGGCGGCACTCCGCTGGTTGTGGCCGAGGCGATGACCAGCGGCGACGCGCGTGTGCGAAGTGCTCGGGTGCTGGGGGTGATCCATCTCAAGGATGTGGTGAAGGAGGGGATGCGGGAGCGGTTCGACGAGCTGCGCCGGATGGGCATCCGTACGGTCATGATCACCGGCGACAATCCGCTGACGGCCAGGGCGATCGCGGAGGAGGCGGGGGTGGACGATTTCCTCGCCGAGGCCACGCCCGAGGACAAGATGGCGCTCATCAGGAGCGAACAGGGCGGCGGAAAGCTGGTCGCGATGACGGGGGACGGTACGAACGACGCCCCCGCGCTGGCGCAGGCGGATGTCGGAGTGGCCATGAACACGGGGACATCGGCCGCCAAAGAGGCCGGGAACATGGTGGACCTGGACTCAAATCCAACAAAACTGATCGAGATCGTCGCCATCGGCAAACAGCTCCTGATTACGCGGGGAGCGCTGACGACCTTCTCGATCGCCAATGATGTGGCGAAGTACTTCGCGATCATTCCCGCGATGTTCGCGGTCGTCCATCCGGGACTCGACAACCTCAATGTGATGAGACTGCACAGCCCGACCTCGGCGATCTCGTCCGCGATCATCTTCAACGCGCTGATCATCGTGGCGCTGATCCCGCTGGCGCTGCGCGGGGTCCGCTACCGTCCGTCGTCGGCGTCCGCGCTGCTGAGCCGCAACATCTGGCTGTACGGGCTGGGCGGACTGGTGCTTCCGTTCGTGGGGATCAAGGTGATCGATCTGATCATTCAATTCGTCCCTGGTTTGCGCTGACCGGTCGGAAACGGCCTGAGCTGCGGAAAATCAATCTGATCGACGAGAAAGCGACTGCCTCGTGTCCGTGTCCTTCCGTACTGTTCTGCGGCATCATCTGTCGGCGCTGCGGATGCTGCTGGTGCTCACCGTGATCACGGGAGTCTGCTATCCGCTGGTGATCACGGGGATCGCTCAGATCGCCTTTCCCTCCGAGGCCAACGGCTCGCTGATCATCGATCACGGCGAGCCGGTGGGGTCGCGGCTGCTCGGCCAGAACTTCGATCTGCCGAAGAGGGGCGGGCGGCCCGGTGGACCGGACCCCAGATGGTTCCAGCCGCGCCCGTCGGTGGCGGGTGCGAGGGGGTACGACCCGACCAGCTCGGGCGCTTCCAATCTGGGTCCCAACAATCCCGTCCTGATCAAAACGATCAAGCAGCGCAGGGCCGCGGTGGCCGCCTTCGACGGCGTGGACCCGAGCCACGTGCCCGTGGACGCGCTCACCGCCTCGGGCTCGGGGCTCGACCCGCATATCTCGCGTGCGTACGCGAACCAGCAGGTCGAACGGGTGGCGCGGGCGCGCGGACTGAGCCCGGCGGTGGTACGGAAACTGGTCGCGGACCGGGTGGGGGGCGGGAGCGGCGGGTTTCTGGGGCAGGGGCAGATCGTGAATGTGCTGGAGCTGAATCAGGCTCTCGTGGGGGTGGGGTGACGTCGGCGGCAGGACAGAGCCTATTCAGAGGGGCGCTCGTGGGATGGCCTTTCTCGGTCCGGCTGCTGCGGCTGGTCCGGCTGCTTTGAGGGTTCTGGTTCGTGCCGGCGGCCGTTCCGTTTCAGGGTCAGTACGAGCCCCATCGCCCAGCCGACCGGCTGAAGCGCCCAGAAACTGACCACTCGGTAGAGAAGCGTGACCGCGATCGCCTCGTCGGCGCGCATTCCGTACAGGACGAGCAGCGCCGTAAGACTCGTCTCGACCACGCCGAGGCCCCCTGGCGTCAGGCGCAGGCTTCCGGCGAACTGCGTCAGCCCGTAGGCCACGAGGATTCCGGGCCAGGGCACGGCGATGCCGAGGCTCCACGTACAGGCGATCAGGCAGGCGAGATCGAAGCCCCAGTTGAGGAGGGCGAGAAGAAAAGGCCAGCCCCAGGGGCGTACCCCCGGCCGTGTACTGCGGATCTGCCGGCCCAACTGGGTCAGCGACTCCTCGATTTCGAACAGCCGCCGGGACCGCAGACCGATCCGCCGCCAGACCCGCCACGCGCGCCGCCTCACCCGGGGAAACCGCGCCAGACCCGCTGTCACGCCTGCCACCACGGCGACGAAGACCAGCACTCCGATGACCAGCGGCAGCGCTCCGGCCACCGGCCCCGACGTACCGCCCGCGAGCACGCCGGCCAGCAGCAGTACGAGCAGGCTCAGCGCGGACAGCAGCCCCGAGACCGCCAGCACGGTCCCGGCGAGCACCTGCCCCACCCCCCAGCGTCTGAACCGCCGGAACACCCACGCCACGGCGAACGCGGCCCCGCCCGGCAGCGCCCCGGCGATGGCATTGGCCGCCAGTACCACGGCGGACACCGGCCCCAGCCCCAGCCGCGCTCCGCCCGCGCGCAACAACCACCGCTGTAGCGCCGCCACGCAGACCAGCGAGGCCGCCTCGAAGGCGGCGGCCAGGATCAGCCGGGTCGGGTGGACGTGAGAGATCAGGCCGAGGGCGGTGACCAGTTCGTGGCGCCGGGTGATGGCGACGACCACGGCGGCGGCGACAAGTACGACGGCGACGACCCACCACACAGGCCGCACCGCCCGGGGCCCCCCACCCCCGGGGCCCCCGTCCCCCTGCTGATCGTGCCCCCGCTGGCGGGCCTCCACAGAGCCCACGATACGGCGCGGGGGTGCGTTGTACCTGTGCGTGGCACGCGGCACCTATCACCATGATCGACTAACCGCAAGCTGGCGTTTGAGCAGGCGCAACGCCCGTTACTGTTGGGCCGAACGGGGACGGGAGCGGGTTCTGAAAGGGCCCGCCGATACATGTAGGAGAGCTGTGTTCCCTGGCCGTGCCACTTTCGCCGCGGCAGTCGTCCGCACCCTGTCCGCCGCCGCTGTCACCGCCGCCGTCGCCGTCGCTGTGATCGGGATCGGTGCGACGACGATGTCCTTCGGTGGCTCCTCCGGCAGTTCCTCCGAGCGGTCGGGTTCCGACCGGTCGAGCACTGTGCTGGCGCTCGATGCGCGGTGGATGTGGTGACGCCGATGGACGGGGTCGGTCGCGTGGGCCCCTGACCGTCGTGCCACCCGGCGTACCGGCTCCCTGACCGCTTCAGGAGCCGGTCACGCCCCATTCGGCCAGAAGGTCCCGCAGCCCCTGCGCCTCGGTCCCGGCGTCGAGGCCCTCGTAAAGAGCGATCGCTTGATCGCCGTAGTGGCGCGCCGACGCCATGCCGTGGGAGGACAGCGCGAGGTGCGTGAGCCCGGCGAAGGCATGCGCCGTACCGAGCGGGTAGCCGATGCCCTGGGCTATTTCCAGGGCCTGTTCGTACAAGGCGCGCGCGGTTGCGAGCCGTCCCGACTCGCGCTGCATGTCACCCATGCCGAGCAGCGCGCGCTGCCTCTCGTGCGTGTTGTCGATGCTCCGGGCCACTTCCTCCGCCATCGTGAAGTGCAGCAGTGCCTCGCCCCTGCGGCCGGTGTCCGCGTAGGCCGTGCCCATACTGATCAAGATGCTGGCCTCGCCCATTCGGTCACCGCTGGCCCGGTCGCTCCTGAGCGCACGCTGGTAGTGGGCAAGCGCCAGGTCGGTGTTCCCCGTCGCCTGGTGGACGGCGCCCAGATTGGTGTCCAGGATGGACAGTTCCTGTCGTCCGCCGCGGAGCAGTGCGAACACCCGCGAGCGTTCGTAGTAGCGGCGGGCCTCCGCATGGCGGCCCTGGATGTAGCGCAGTTCGCCCAGGTTGTTCAGAGCCTTGGTCTGGCCCAGCAGATCACCGAGTCGCTCATGGATGGTGAGCATGGTCCGCACGCGTTGGTGGGCCGCTTCGTACCGTCCCGCGTAGTACAGGGCGATGCCCTGGACATTGAGGCATTCGGCCTCCCCGCGGAGGTCCTCGACCTCCCGGTACAGCCCCGCTGCCTCCTCCAGTACCCGTAGCGCCTGCTCACCCCGCCCCGCCGCCATGTGCGCGCGGCCCGACTGGAGCAGGGCGTCGGCGCGGCCTTGCGGGTCCTTGAGGTCCTGGAAGAGGGACAGGGCCTCGCCCGCGTGGCGCTGCGCCTCGTCGTGGTCCTTCTGCGCCAGCACATCCGCGTGTTCCACCAGCGTCCGCGCCAGCGCCGCGCGGTCGTTGTCCGCCCGGAGCGCCGACGCCGCCGCGCCGTACAGTTCCGCCGCGATGTCCCACGTACCCCAGAGTTTGAGCGAGGTGGCCAGTACGTGGGGGAAGAGGGCCGCGTACGCCGGAGCTTCGGCGGCGGCGCGGCGGGCGACGGCGAGGAGGTTGGCGCGTTCCACGGTGAGCCAGACCGACGCCTCGTCCGTGTCGGCGAACCGGAGCGCGTACGGGGATTCCTGCTCCGGCGCCAGGGGGCGCGTATGGCGGTGGGGGTGGGCGACGCCGTCGGCGCGGTGAGCGGTGGTCAGGTAGTACGCGAAGAGCCGGTCGACCGCTTCGTCGCGCTCCTTGTGAAGGCGCCGGTGTGTCGTGCGGTAGAGGGCGAGCGCCTCGTCGGGCCGGCCCGAGCGGTAGAGCGCCAGCATCAGCGAGGCGATCACCCGCTGGGCGAGGGGATTCTGCGCGGCCAGTTCGTGCAGTTCACCGATGAGGTCGGCGTGCCGCCCCAACTCCAGTTCCAGTCGTATCCGTTCCTCCCGTACACGCCGGTAGTCCTCGGTCAGCCGGGCGCGGGTGGTTGCGGCCCAGGCACTGGTGAATTCGGCGAGGGGCTCGCCACGCCAGTGGTGTTCGGCGGTACGCAGCAGGCCGAGGGCCAGATCGCGTTCGCCGCGCCCGGCCGCCGCCCCCGCGTCCTTGCGCAGCCGCTGGAAGCGGAGCAGGTCGATGTCCTCGGGATCGACGAGGAGTTGGTACTGCCTCGGGGAGGGCCGCTTCACCTGGGCCAGGTCGCCGACGCCCCGGCGCAGGCGGCCCCTTAACCGGGACAGATAGGCATGCAGGGTGTTCAGGCCGGTGGCGGGCGGGACGCCGTCCCAGACGCGGTCCATCAGGGCGTCCACCGTGACCGGTTCGCCCCGGGCGTGGACCAGTACGGCCAGCACGCAGCGTTCTTTCACCGTACCGAGCCCGAACTGCCGTCCTTCGTGCCACAGTTCCAGGGGTCCCAGAGCAAGAAGGTCCACCATCGCCCCCGATGCGTGTGGTTCTTCCTGCCGAATCCGGCAGCGCCCGCACGTTCGCGCGTAACCCGGCCCAGTCTTGCCGCACCGGCCGGGGAGCGGCAGACGCGCATGGAGGCGTGCGAGGCGCATGGCCCGGATTACCGAGGCGCGGTTACGGGTAAGGACGCGCGCCCCGCGCCGCTCTTTTGCCGCCGCGGTCCGGTCGTGTCGTACGGCTGCGTACCCCAGAGCGCACACCGGCCGGGCCGGACCGGGCCGGACCGGCACGGCGCAGGTCAGTCGTCGGTGCCGAGGCCCGCGTCGCGGGCCAGGAGGGCGGCCTGGACGCGGTTGCCGGCGTCGAGGGCGGTGAGGATTCGGCTGACGTGCGCCTTGACGGTGCTTTCGCGCATGCCGAGTGCTTTCGCGATCTCCGCGTTGGAGTCGCCGAGGGCCAGCCGGGCCAGTACGTCGGCCTCACGAGGGGTCAGCCGCGACACCTTGGCACGCGCTTCCAGGGCGGCCGGGCGGGCGGCGTGGTGGTAGTGGTCGATCAGCCGGCGGGCGGCGGCGGGGTGCAGCATGCCCTGGCCGCCCGACACCACATGGACCGCCCGGATGATCTCGCGCGGATCCGTGTCCTTGAGGAGGAAGCCGTCCGCGCCTGCGGTGAGCGCGTCGTACACATACTCGTCGAGGTCGAAGGTGGTCAGGGTGATCACCCGGGGCGGGGAGGGCAGTGCGCGGAGGTGGCGCGTGGCGGTGATGCCGTCCATGCGGGGCATCCGTACGTCGACGAGGGCGATGTCGACCAGGTGCCGGCCGGCCTCCTCGATGGCGGCCAGCCCGTCCGCGGCCTCGGCGACGACGGTGAGTTCCGGATCGGTGGCCAGCAGGTCGACCAGGCCCAGCCGCACCAGGGCGTCGTCGTCGACCACCAGGACGTTGATCATGAGACGGACACCTGGGGGAGAACCGTGCCCGGTGCGAGATCAGAGCCGGAGCACGGGTTGGCCGAAGACACCGGCAACCGGGCTGAGAGCCGCCAGCCGCCGCCCGTCGCCCCCGTGTACAGATGCCCGCCCAGCGCCGAGACCCGCTCCGCCAGACCTATCAGGCCATAGCCGCCGGACAGGGCGGAATCCGCGGGCAGCGCGGGTTCCGCGGGCGCGGTGGACGGCTCCCGTACCGCCGGAGGTTCTGCTACGGGACCATCGGCCGCGGCCTCGGGCGCCGTGAACTCCTTGGCGTCCACGACCGGACCGTTGACCACTTCGACCGTCGTGGCCGGCGGTCCGTAGTGCACCCGTACCCCGACCGGTGCCGTGCAGGCGTGCTTGCGGGCGTTGGTCAGGGCTTCCCGTACGAGCCGGTGTACCGCGAGCCGGTGACTGGTGGAGGCGCTCGCCGCGTCACCCGACACCTCCGAATCGATCAACTGGCCCGCGGCGCGCGCCTCGGCGAGCAGCTCGGCCAGATCCTGGAGCGCCGGTGCGGTGACAGCCTTCGTACGGCCCGTCCCCGTCGGGGCCTCCGAGCGCAGCGCTCCCAGCACCTCCCGCAGATCGTCCAGCGCCTGTCCGGCCGTGCCGCGCAACAGGTCTATCCGCGCGACGACCGCGGGCGGCAGTGACTGCGCATGCATCTGAAGCACCCCCGTGTGCAGCATCAGCAGGCTCAGCCGGTGGGCGAGGACATCGTGCATCTCGCGGGCGATCCGCGCCCGCTCCGCCGACCGGGCCTGTTCGGCACGGAGTTCGCGCTCCACCCGGAGCTGTTCGACCTGGCCCCTGAGCGCCTCCATCAGCCGGCGCCGGCTCCCCGCCCACATTCCGAGGGCCAGGGCCAGGCCCGCCAGCACGGGATTGCCCAGTCCGGTCCATGTGGTCACCCGCCCTTCGAGCAGCGACTGCCCCCGCGCCAGGGCGATGGCCAGCCAGGGCACGCCGGCGACGACGGCGATCGCCAGGCACACCCACATCTCGCGCAGCCGGCCGCGCGAGGTGAAGTGGTACAGCATCACCAGGAGGGGCAGCACACAGCCGCACGCGACGGAGGCCAGTGCGAGAACCGCCGTGGTACGGGCGATCCGGTAGCGGCCGAGGGCGGCGAACGAGGCGATCGCCCCCACCCAGGGGGCCGGATCGGCCAGCGTGCCCCCGGCCGAACGGAAGCCTTCCAGGATGGACAGGAGGGCGAGCACCACCACGGACGGCGCCTCCACCCACAGCGGAATACCGCGTCCGGGCTCGGATTTCACCGTGCCATCGTAGGGATCCGCGAAGAGGTCCGTCCCCGGCCGGACGGGCACGGGCACCCCCGACTTTCGTCGGGCATCGCCGTCGCACAACAGCCGATTCCGCTGCATCCGGCACTCCCTAGCGTTCTGGACATGGCACTTCCTTCGCTCCGTACCTCAGCATCCGGCACCTCGGCGGCCAGGCAGACCCGGGACCGGCGTACCCCGGCCCGGCGGTTCGCCGACCGCCGGCTGTTCTTCGCCGAGACGTTCCGGACGTTCCGTACGACCGGGGCCGTGACCCCCAGCGGCCGGCGCCTCGCCGAGGCACTTGCCGCGCCGCTGGCGCAGCCTGCCGGGAGGCCGCGCGCGATACTTGAGGTCGGGGCGGGGACCGGTGCGGTCTCCCGGGTGCTGGCCGGTCTGCTCGGCCCTGAGGACACGCTGGATCTGGTCGAGTCCAACCCCCGTTTCGCACGGGTGCTGGAGGCGGATCTGCATACCGACCCACGGCTGGCGCGCCATGGGAAGCGCATAGGCCTGATCGCCAAGCCGGTGGAGGAGCTGGATTCCGAAGCCCGTTACGACGTGATCGTGTCCGGGCTGCCGTTCGCCAACTTTCACCCCGGAGAGGTGTCCGACTTGCTGACGCGGTATCTGGCGGTACTCAATCCCGGCGGTCAGTTGACGTATTTCGGTTACCGGGGCACGGCACGGTTTCGCGCGCTGGTGGGTTCCTCACGCAGTCTGGCGCGGCACGGCGGGGTCGTGCATGTACTCGACTCGTTCCAGCAGGCTTATGCCACCGGCTGCCGCACCGTGTGGGCCAATGTCCCGCCGGCGCGCGTGTGGAGCCTGTCCGCCGGCCATGCCCGGCCGGACGCGGCGATACCGCCGCCCAGGTCCCCGGAGCATGACTTCTGACCGGGCCGTACGTCTCGCCACCCGTCGGCACTCGTCCCGCGTCCCTGCTGTGCGGCGCGGGCCTGTGGCGGGCGGTTGTTATTGCCATGTACCGTTCAAAGACTCGTTACTTGGTGGCGTATCGCCCGATGATCTACGCGCGGAGAGTAGGCCCTCTGTACGCCCACCGCCCCCCTCGTACACGGAGGTTTGACGGATGCTCGGATCAGGGAATTCCCGCCGCCGCAGACTCATCGGTGCCACCGTCGTTCTCGGTGCGCTCACCGCCGGGACCGCGGCTCAGACCGCCCAGGCCGTCCCGGCCGGCCAGGCCGCTCCGGGTGCTCAGGCGGCACCGGCCGCCGCCGCGGCCGCCCACCGGGTGCTGTTCGACAACGCCCATGCCGAGACCGCCGGCAACGCCGACTGGATCATCAGCACCAGCCAGCCCGACCCGCTGGGCCAGAACTCCTCGCCCACCTCGGACACCTCCTGGACCGGAGCCCTCTCGTCCTGGGGCGTGGCCCTCCAGCGGACCGGCGACTACAGCCTCAAGACCCTCCCGTCCAGCGGTTCGATCACGTACGGCTCGTCGAGCTCCACCGACCTGACGAACTTCGACACCTTCGTACTGCCCGAGCCGAACGTCCTGCTGACCTCGGCCGAGAAGACCGCGGTGATGAAGTTCGTGCAGAACGGCGGCGGCCTCTTCCTGGTCGCCGACCACACCGGCGCGGACCGCAACAACGACGGTGAGGACGCCGTCGAGATCATCAACGACCTGATGTCCAACAACAGCGTGGACAGCACCAATCCGTTCGGCTTCTCCGTCGACACCCTCACGGTCGGTTCCGACTACCCCCGTGCGATCAGCGACAGCGGCAACCCGGTGCTGCACGGTTCGTTCGGTACGGTCACCAAGAGCCTGATCGCGAGTGGCACCACCGCCACCCTCAGGCCCGCCGACAACTCCTCCGTCAAGGGCCTTCTCTACCGCACTGGTTACTCGGGCAACACCGGAGCGTTCTTCGCCACCAGCACCTTCGGCAGCGGCCGGGTCGCCTTCTGGGGCGACAGCTCGCCCATCGACGACGGCACCGGCCAGTCCGGCAACACCCTCTACGACGGCTGGCGGGACAGCGGCGCCACCAACGCCGCTCTCGCCCTCAACGCCACCGAGTGGCTCTCCTCGGGGACCGGCGGCGGTGGGGACGACGGCGGTGACGGAGGCGGCGGCGGCACCTGCACCGCGGCCCAGCTCCTCGCCAACCCCGGCTTCGAGTCCGGCAGTTCCTCGTGGACGTCCTCCAGCGGTGTCATCACCAACAGCACCGGCCAGGCCGCCCGCACCGGCTCGTACAAGGCATGGCTCGGCGGCTACGGCACAGCCCGCACGGACACCCTCTCCCAGACCGTGACCATCCCGTCCGGCTGCGCGGCCACCTTCAGCTTCTATCTGCACATAGACACCGCGGAGACCACCAGCACTGCCTACGACACCCTCAAGGCACAGGTGCTGAACAGCTCCGGTACGGTCCTCAGCACCCTGGCCACCTACTCCAACGCCAACGCCGCCTCCGGCTACACGCGGCGGAGCTTCGATCTCAGCGCCTACGACGGCCAGACCGTGACGCTCAAGTTCACCGGCGTCGAGGGATCCAAGCTCCAGACCTCGTTCGTCATCGACGACACGGCGCTCAATGTGAGCTGACGACGGGCCGCCGACACCCGGCTCCGGCTCGGCGGAGGGGGTGGTACGCGGTGTTCGTGCCGTGTACCACCCCCGGTACCAGGCGCTTCGCGCGTAGAAGTGCCCCCGGCAGGGATCGAACCTGCGGCCAAGTGCTTAGAAGGCACCTGCTCTGTCCACTGAGCTACGGGGGCTCGCTGACCTGCACAAACGCAACCCTCCGGCGCGGACCCGGCACCGGTGGGTACCTCCCTACAATATCTTTACAGCGGGCCTTCCGGAGGATGTCACTGTTCGGAGTGCTCGCTCATGGTGAGGACGTCCGGCGCGGCGGCGCGAACGCGGCTCGCCGGCGGCTGAACCGACGAAACCGACGGCGGCACCGGCCGGAGCCGGCGCCACCCTGATCCCCCCGTGGCTCGTACGGTTACTTCGCCACCCGCCGCATGGAGGGTTCGAGGCGGATGACGATCCCTTTGGAGGTCGGTGTGTTGCTGATCTCAGCGACGCTGTCCAGCGGCACCAGGACATTGGTCTCGGGATAGTACGCGGCGGCGCAGCCACGCGCGGTCGGGTACGAGACAAGGCGGAAATTGTCCGCGCGCCGCTCGATTCCGTCGCGCCACACACCGATGAGATCCACCTGGCTGCCGTCGATGAGGCCGAGTTCCTTGAGATCGGCCGGGTTCACCAGAACGACCCGCCTGGACCCGTGGATTCCGCGATAGCGGTCGTCCAGGGTGTACGGGATGGTGTTCCACTGGTCGTGGGAACGCATGGTCTGGAGTACCAGATGCCCTTCGGGAGCCTCCAGCATCTGGAATTCGTTCGCGGTGAACATGGCCTTGCCGCTCGGGGTCGGGAAAACGCCTTCGTTCACCGGGTTGGGCAGTCCGAAACCCCCGGGACCGGTCACGCGCTCCGTGTAATTCTCGAACCCTGGGACCACGCGGGCGATCCGCTGCCGGATGTTGTTGTAGTCCGCCTCGAATTCGGCCCAGGGCACATCGGCTGCGTCCGGCCTGTCGCGAAGGGTGAGCCGGGCGAGCTTGGTGAGGATGGCCACCTCGCTGAGCAGCTTCTTCGAGGCCGGTTCGAGCCGTCCGTGCGAGGCGTGCACCTGGCTCATCGAGTCCTCGACGGTGATGAACTGTTCGCCGCTCGCCTGCCTGTCCTTTTCGCTGCGGCCGATGGTCGGCAGAATGAGCGCGATGTCGCCGCAGACCGTGTGCGAGCGGTTCAGCTTGGTCGAGATATGGGCCGTGAGACGGCACCGGCGCATGGCCTGCTCCGTCGCACGGCTGTCGGGCGTAGCCCGTACGAAGTTGCCCGCGAGGCCCAGAAAGACCCGGGCGCGGCCGTCGCGCATGGCCCGGATGGAATTGACGGTGTCCCAGCCGTGCTCGGCCGGCGGGGTGAACGAGAATTCGCGCCCCAGTGCGTCCATGAAATTCTGTGGCATCTTCTCCCAGATGCCCATCGTGCGGTCGCCCTGGACATTGCTGTGGCCGCGCACCGGGCATGCGCCCGCACGGGGTTTTCCGATATTCCCGCGCAGCAGCAGGAAATTGACGATCTCCCGGATCGTGGGCACCGCGTGCCTGTGCTGTGTCAGGCCCATCGCCCAGCAGACGACGATCCGTTCACTGCGCAGCACCAGGTCGCGTACCTTCTCGATCTCGGGGCGCCCAAGTCCGGTGGCCGCGCGAACATCGCGCCAGGACAGATTGCGGACATGTTTGTCGAACTCGGTGAAACCGCTGGTGTGGTTCTGGATGAAATCATGGTCGAGCACTGTGCCGGGACGGGCGTCCTCGGCCTCCAGCAGCAGCAGATTCAGCGCCTGGAAAAGGGCGAGGTCGCCGCCGACACGGATATGCAGAAACCGGTCGGCGATCCGGGTGCCCCGGCCGATCACACCGCGTACCTCCTGCGGGTGCTTGAACCGGATGAGTCCGGCCTCGGGCAGGGGATTCACGGCGACGATATGGCCTCCGTTGAGCTTGGTCTGTTCCAGGGCGGTGAGCATACGAGGGTGATTGCTGCCCGGATTCTGGCCCACCAGAAAGACCAGATCGGCGTGGTGGATGTCCCGTAGACTCACATCCCCCTTGCCGACGCCAAGCGTTTCGTGCAGCGCCGCACCGCTCGACTCGTGGCACAGATTGGAGCAGTCGGGAAGATTGTTGGTGCCGAAGGCGCGTGCGAAGAGCTGGAATACGAAGGCCGCTTCATTACTGGCCCGCCCCGAGGTGTAGAAGACGGCTTCGTTGGGGGACTCCAACTGCCGTAGTTCTCCGGCGAGCAGGCCGAGCGCTTCGTTCCAGTTGACCGGCTCGTAATGGTCGGAGCCGGCGCGCTTCACCATGGGTTCGGTGAGCCGCCCCTGCTGGTTGAGCCATCGGTCCGATTTCCCGGCCAGCTCACTGACCGAATAACGCTCGAAGAACGGCGCCCGGATCCGCCGGGAGGTTGCTTCGTCATTGACGTGTTTGGCGCCGTTCTCGCAGTACTCGTTCTTGGTCCGATGCCCGGGTACGGGATCCGGCCACGCGCAGCCCGGGCAGTCGAATCCCCGGGTCTGGTTCATGTTCAGCAACGTCAGAGCCGTACGCTGGGGCGAGGTCTGCTCCAGTGAGTACTCCATGGCGTGCACCACCGCGGGCACACCGGTCGCCCAGGTCTTGGGGGAAGTGATGCGTGGGTTGTCACCGCTCGGGTCGGCGACCGGTGGTTTTCTCTGCACAAGCCTCAGCCTTTCGCATAGGGAATTCCGCCAATTCCGCCATCCGCCGCTCAGCCCGTGGGCCAGGTCGGAACCAGCGGGCAGCCCAGTGCGGGGTCGGGCCGTACTCGTCCGGACCGGATCTCGCCCCGCCAACTCCCGGTCTCCCGCCCCTGTACCTCGATGAATTCCTTGAAGGACTCCATCCCCCGGTCGACTCGGCGCTGTGCGAGATTCAGGGCACTTCCAGTTTTGTGGACCACTCCGCACGGCGTGAGATCCAGCCGCAGATTCACCCGTGTACGCCCGGAGTCGAGGGATTCGAAGGTGACCGTTCCTTTGTGCCGGGGCTCGGTCAGCATCAGCCAGGACAGTCGGTCATCGGGATGCTGTTCCACGATCTCCGCGTCGAACTCACGGGTGACCGCGCCGACTCGGGCGATCCAGTGGGTCAGCGCGCGCTGGGGCTGCTGAATGCTCTCCACCCCTTCCAGGAAGCGGGGAAAACTTTCGAACTGCGTCCACTGGTTATAGGCGGTACGGACGGGAACGTCGATGTCTATCGACTTCTCGATGATGGTCATACCGGCTGATCCCTCCGCTGCCAGTAACAGGGCGATTAGGAATGCGCGTGTCACGGGGATAGTCATGGGGATAAGTAATTTTCATTAGATACCGATACGAATCGGTGTGCATGTCGTCGGAACCGGACGTGTGTCGAACGGGTGACGGGAGGCCGGGGCTACGCACGCCAGGCCGCGCAAGCCCGGGGCGCACACATTGGGCCGCACACGTCCGGCCGTACGGGCGTCTTCAGGGGCCGAGGGGGATTCTGAGCGTGGTGGCTCCCCGCAGATCGAGCCACGCGCTCTCGGTTCCGCGGACCAGCCGCATGATCACCTGGTCGCAGTCGGGGCAGCGGGCCACCAGCCCCGGGGCTCGCCCGTACACCCGCAGCCGCGCCACCGGGCCCGTACTGCCGCAGTGGGCACAGCGGCTGAGGGCGCCGGTCAGATCGACGGCGAAGATCTCGGAGAGCGGCCCCGCGAGCGCATTGCCGTCTTCGTACGCGTACACCATGGGCTCTTCGCCGCGGGTCGGGCCGTGCGCGATTGGGCCGTGCGCGGTCTGGCCGTGCGCGGTCGGGTCGTGCGTGGGGTCCATCGGGTCCATGTCAGCCTCCGGTGGGACCGAAGCGTTCGGTACGAATGCGCTCCGGAGCATGGTTGTTGCCGACCAGATATGTGGCCGCCGTCTCGACAAAGCCCGTGGGGCCGCAGACGTAACAGGTCGGCTCGAAGTCCTCCGGCCACCCCCAGCGCGCCAGGTCCTCGCCGGTCAGCCGGCCTGCCGCCCGGGGCCAGCCGGACGGTGTGGTGCGCGTATACAGAAAGGTCGTGTCGAGTCCCGGTTCGCCGTGGCTCAGTTCCGGTACGTAGATACGGTCTTCGCTGCCGCGTACGGAGTACACCAGCCGGAACGGCACGCGGCTGCCCACCGCCCGGCGCACCCGGATCATCGACATCAGCGGCACCAGCCCGGATCCCCCGGCCACCAGCAGCACCGGCTCGGACTGCTCTTCCGGCCGCCATACGAACCAGCCGCCGACCGGGCCGCGTACCTCGACCGGATCCCCGACGGCCAGGTCGTCCGTCAGATACGGGGAGACCTCACCGTCCGCCACCCGCTGGACCGTCAGTTCGATCCGGTCGCCGTCCGGCGCGGAGGCCAGTGAGTAGCTGCGCTGGGTGCTGTAACCGTCCTCGGCGGTCAGCCGCAGGTCGAGATGCTGCCCCGGCAGATGGCCGGGCCAGCCGGGAACGGCCAGGGCCAGCGTCTGCGCCGTCGCCGATTCGTACCGCCGCTCGACCAGCTCGGCCGTACTCCAGCGCAGACGGTCGCCTAGTCGCCTTGGTACCGCTGTTCGCGCCATGGGTCTCCGTAGTCGTGGTAGCCGGCGCTCTCCCAGAAGCCCGGATCGTCCTCGGGCATCAACTGGATTCCGTGCACCCACTTCGCGGACTTCCACAGATACAGATGCGGGACCAGCAGCCTGGCCGGACCGCCGTGCTCCGGGGCGAGTGGGGCTCCGTCGTACTCGTACGCGATCCATGCCCTGCCGTCGAGGAGGTCCTCCAACGGGAGGTTGGTCGTGTAACCGCCGTACGAAAAGACAAGCGCGAAATCGGCGGCCGTTTCCACATCGGCGAGCAGGAGATCCAGCGACACGCCCTTCCAGGTGGTGTCGAATTTCGACCACTTCGTGACGCAGTGCAAATCCACTGTCGGCGTCTCCGCGGCCAGGTCCATGAGCCGGCCCCAGTCCCAGGCGTGCCGGACGCCGGTCTCGGTCGTGATCGTGAACTCCCATTCCTCGCGGCTCACGCGCGGCGTGGGCCCGGCGGACAGAACGGGGAAATCGAAGGTTTCGTACTGCCCGGGAGGCAGCTTCCGCCCTGACTCGGGACGTCGCCCGTGAAAACCACGCGAGATGACAGCCATGCTCCGCTCTCCTCCCTGGAGGATCGGCGATCGGGCGGTCGGCGGTACAGAACTCCCGGTCGGCGGTACCGAACTCCAGGGTGCGCCTTTCGCTCCGCTTTGTTCCACTCGGGTTCCGCTGGGGCGATCGGTCGGCTGAGCTGTCACCGAGGTCCGGTGCGTGCGAGCAGCAGTGCGACATCGTCCGAGGGCGCCTTCGGGCCGATCATCGTGTCGACGGTGTGGTGGCACAGCTCGGCGAGATCGGACACCGGTGCCATCAGTGCTTTTCTGAGCCGGCCCAGTCCCATGTCGATATCGGCGTTCCGGGTCTCGATGAGTCCGTCCGTATACAGGGCGACAATGCTGCCCTCGGGA
The DNA here is from genome assembly GCF_019056675.1 of Streptomyces sp. GMY02. NCBI lineage: Bacteria > Bacillati > Actinomycetota > Actinomycetes > Kitasatosporales > Streptomycetaceae > Streptomyces > Streptomyces sp. GMY02. Next base: position 5,609,169 of record NZ_CP077658.1, read on the forward strand.
AGTCCGACATCGATCGATTCGTAGGGTTCATAGGGCGAGAGGCCATAGCCGATTCCGGTTCCGCCGGGGACATCGACGAGAGCGACCTCGCCGGAAGGAGTACGGACCATGGGCGCCGGGTGGCCGGCCCGCGCCATGGACCAGATTTTCCGGGACGGGTCATAGACGGCATAGAGGCAGCTCGCTACGACGGTGCCATTGAAGCCGTCGGCGTTCTCGTTCTCATTGGACAGACGAACGGCCAAGGCGTCGAGGCGGGTGAGAAGTTCGTCCGGTGGCAGGTCCAGGGTGGCGAGGGTGTGAACGGCGGTCCGCATCTGGCCCATGGTCGCGGCCGCGCCAATGCCATGGCCGACCACATCCCCTATGACCAGGGCGACTCGGCCGCCCGTCAGCCGAATGACGTCGTACCAGTCTCCGCCGACTCCTTCGTGCATGTCCGAGGGAAGGTAGTGCGACGCCACCTCCACCATCGGTCCTCCGTAAAGGTCATGAGGAAGAAGATTGCGCTGAAGCGCGAGCATCGCTGACCGCTCGCGGGTATAGAGATGAGCTTTGTAGACATGCAAAGAAGCCCGGAGCACCAGCTCCTCGGCGAAAAGCAGGTCGTCGCGGGAGAACGGTACGGGATTGTCATTGCGTACGAATACGGCTATCCCCAGGACTTCGTCGCTCGTCTTCAGCGGCACCATCATCACCGAATGCATCCTGGTTCTGTTGATGACCTTGGCGCGGATGGGATCTTTGTCCAGCCAGGTGCCGCGCGACGTGTCCAGCACCGGTTCGAAGTGGGAACGGCCCGACTCCAGCGCGTTCAGAAAGGGCGAGGGCCGGGGCACATAGACCGCCTCGCCGAGGGCGAACGTGGACTCCGGCAGGCCGGGGTGGATCGATGCGACACCGGCGCGGCGGAATACCGGGATCCGCGCCCGTACCGGCTCCAGGCGATTGAGCGGCGGGGTCTCGCCGATGGGGACGGCGTCGGCGAGATCGACCGTTGCATAGTCGGCGAGGAGGGGCACGGCCATGTCCGCCAGTTCCTGCGCGGTCGTCATGACGTCCAGGGTGGTGCCTATACGCCTGCTCGCCTCGCTGAGCAGGGCGAGACGGCGCCGGGCGCGACTCCTCGTAACGTCGGTCAGTGTCATACAGACACCGATGCCGCTTCCGGCTGTGCCGACGACGGCATCGGCGGAATCCATTGAATCCAGGGCATCGATGGAATCGACGGCATCGATTTTCCAGAGCGACAACGAAATCACGCGGTCCTCGCCATAGCCGGAGACCAGCGGGAATTCATGATCGATGATCGGTTTCCCGTCCCGCAGGACTTGGCCGACCATCCGTTCGACGCTTCCTGCCCCGAATCCGCGCATGGCGTCACGCAGAGGCAGTCCCAGTACGCTCTGTGTCCCGAGCCGGTCCTTTGTGAACAGGGAGCTGAGCCATACACACCGCAGTCGGTGATCCCACACGCTCATGAGACCGGGAGTCCGGTCCAGGAGCGCACGTATGGTCATGGTTCCCACTTCCGGCCTGGGGCTCCGGCGGATGGCGTCCGACGCCCGTTAGATCGGCGTTAGAACGGCCAAGGGTACGGCCCACGATATCCAGCGCGGGAAAAGATGTCCTCGGGCGCTATTCGGAGAAGAGGGCGACGGCGCGTGGGAGCGTGTCGCGGTCGGTCCTGGAGAGCGGGTCGAGAAGAAAGGTGTGGATCGTCCGGACGTACGGACCGTCCCGGACGTGCGCGGGGTCGGGTCCGCCGCAGGACGGCATGGCCACGATCGGTGCGGACGACAGAGGGCGCGCCTGGGCCGCAGGTCCGAGTGGACGAGGCGAGGCAGCGCGCGGTGTGAACTCCCGTGTGCGGAAGAGTCCTTGACAGGTGCGCATACGGGAAGTCCTGCTACGGGGAGCGGTTGGCGCGGGACGCGACGACGGCGGTGCCGGCAGGAGCGGGCGTTCACGATGCCTGCCGCACTACCACACGCGAGCGGTTCCGTCGTAACGCCCTTCGTGGGACCGGCCGTTGGGCGCGGTCCGGAGCCCGGTTTCCGGTTCGCGCGACCCCGGATTAGGCTGATGCTGTCAACCCCGGTCCCGCCCCGTTGAAGAACGCGCCGTGACGGCTGCGAGGGCTGTGGACAAGCCCTCCGTGGGGGAGGGCCGTGCATCGCGCGTAGAAGCGCCCCCGGCAGGACTCGAACCTGCGGCCAAGTGCTTAGAAGGCACCTGCTCTATCCACTGAGCTACGGGGGCCGGGCGGTGGCCTCGGTGGCCTGGAGCCCTGGGTGGGTGGTTCCGTGACCTAGCCGGGACAAGGATAGGGCTCCGATCGCCTTGACCCGGTTGCTTCACGTGCGTGGCACGATGTGGAGGTTCGGTGAAGCGAACCGATAATCGCAGGCAGGTGCGATTTGCGCATCGCTTTTGGCCTCCCGCGCCCCGGGTGTTGTGCACTCGTTATGCCTGCGCCCCACTCGTCCCGTCTGTCCCCTGTGCTTGATCGGCGCGCAGAGATGCCTATACGCTTCAAAAAGGCTCCAAAATTGGGCATTCTTCGCATGTGGTGACCTTGGATGTACGGCCCGAGCTGATCGACGCACTTTCCGCACTGCGCGACTGTGTCGCTGCCGTGCGTCTGCCGCTGCCCCTCCCGGGCGCGCCGCGTGCCCGGCAGACCAGGGCCGAGCTGCTCGCGCAGCTCGACGACTATCTGCTGCCGAGGCTGCGGGACCCCGAGGCGCCCCTCCTCGCGGTCGTCGGCGGATCCACCGGTGCGGGAAAGTCCACACTCGTCAACTCCCTTGTGGGGCGGCGGGTCAGTGAAGCGGGGGTGTTGCGGCCCACCACACGTACCCCCGTTCTTGTGTGCCACCCCGAGGACCACCACTGGTTCGCCGGAATGCGGGTGCTGCCACATCTCACCCGGGTCTGGCTGCCGCAGCAGGAGGAGGACGGGGGGCCCGGCGCGGACACCCTGGGGAAGAACATGATCCGGGTGGAGACCGCCGCCTCCCTGCCCCGGGGGCTGGCGCTGCTGGACGCTCCGGACATCGACTCGCTCGTGGTGGACAATCGTTTGCTCGCCGCCGAGTTGATCTGCGCCGCGGACGTCTGGGTCATGGTCACCACCGCCTCCCGGTACGCGGACGCCGTCCCCTGGCATCTCCTCCGTACCGCCAAGGAGTACGACGCCTCGCTGATCACCGTTCTCGACCGGGTCCCGCACCAGGTGATCAACGAGGTGTCGCGGCAGTACGGGGCGCTGCTGAGGCGGGCGGGACTCGGCGACGTACCCCGGTTCACCGTCCCCGAGCTGCCCGAGTCGGCGGGCGCCGGGCGCGGGCTGCTGCCGGCCACCGCCGTCGCGCCGCTGCTGGGCTGGCTCGCGCACCGGGTGCAGGATCCGGCCGCCCGCCAGCAGGCGCTCGTACGGACCGCGGCCGGGGTGATCCATTCGCTGAACGTACGGATGCCGGAGCTGGCCGGGGCGGTGGCCGCACAGTACGCCGCCTCCGTGCGGCTCACCGCGGCCGTCGAGGAGGCGTACGCGGCCGAGGGCGAGCGGGTGCGCAGACAGCTTCAGCGCGGGGCGGTGCTTGCCGGGGACGCCCGTACGCGCTGGCGCGGCTACCCCCGGGACAGCTCGGCCCGGGAACTGCTCGACTCGCTGGCCGAGAGCCTGGGCGCGCTGCTGCAGTGCGCCGTCGCCGCGGCCGAGGAGCGGGTCACCGAGGCATGGCAGCGCGAGCCGGCGGCCGGGGCGCTGCCCGCACCGAGCCCGGACGGCGAGGGGGCGGAACGGGTCGGGATCGCCGTACGCCGCTGGCGCCGCGTCCTGGAGGAGCTGGCCGAGGAGGAGGTACGGCGCATCGAACGGGGCTCCGCGCCCGACGCGGAGACCGTGGCGGCCCTGCTCGCGGCGGCCCTGCTCGGGGGCGCCGGTCGCGGGCCGCGGGGGAGCGGCTCGCGGAGCGGATCGGGGCGAGGGGCGCGCTGCGGCTGCGCGACCGGGGCGGGGCGCTGGTGACGACGTACATCGACCGCGTGCTGCACGGGGAGCGCGACCGGCGGCTGGCGCCGCTCGACGCCCTTGACGTGACGCCGGAGCCGCAGGCCGAACTTATTGCCGCGCTGTCCGTACTCCAGAAGGAGAGATGAGACCGAAGTGGCTGATGTGACCTCTGTTACGGACAAGGCCGATAAAGCCAATGGATCCAGTGGGGCCGATAAAAATACCAGGGCGGATTATGTGAGTAATGCGGTCGATATGAATAAAGCGAATGTTGATAATAGTTCCGTTGCTGGGGGCGTGGTCGAGCCAGGCGTCTCCGGCGCTTCCGGCGAGGCATCCGGGGGCTGGGACGACGGACTGATCGCCCGTCGCGTCGCTGAGAAGGGCGCCGACAGCGAACTGGACGGCGTGGGCGATCTCAGCGGAGTGCAGGGCACGTACGGGACGCACGGCGTCCAGGGCCTGACCGGTGTCCAGAGCGGCGGTGACGCCGCCCCCGGCGAGAGCGGCGCGCACATGCCCATCGGCGGGATGTACGAGGGTCCGCTGCGGAGGCGTCTCGACGCGCTCGGCGAACTGCTCGGGCTCTCCAGGGCCCGGCTCGACGGCTCGCTCCTCGCCGAGGCCGGGCGGGTCCTGGACGAGGCGTCCGCCCGCCAGCGGCTCTCCGCGCACCACACGGTCGTCGCGATCGCGGGAGCCACGGGCAGCGGCAAATCGACCCTGTTCAACGCGCTGGCCGGGGTGCCGATCTCGGAGACCGGGCTGCGCAGGCCCACCACCTCCGCCCCCATCGCCTGTATGTGGTCGGACGGCGCGGCCGGGCTGCTCGACCGGCTGGCCATCCCGGGGCGGCTGCGGCGCAGACCGCTGGCGGGCGGCGACGGCGACGACCAGTTGCAGGGCCTCGTCCTCGTGGATCTCCCGGACCACGACTCGGCGATGGTCCACCACCGCGAGCAGGTGGACCGGGTGCTCGCGCTGGTGGACGCGGTGATCTGGGTCGTCGATCCGGAGAAGTACGCGGACGCGGCCCTGCACGAGCGCTATCTGCGGCCGCTGGCCGGGCATGCCGAGATCACCTTCGTCGTGCTCAACCAGATCGACCGGCTCCCCGGCGAGTCCGCGGACCTGGTGCTGGATGATCTGCGCCGGCTGCTGGACGAGGACGGCATGGCCCTCGGCGAGCACGGCGAGCCGGGCGCCACCGTCCTCGCGCTCTCCGCGCTCAGTGGGCAGGGCGTGGGCGAACTGCGCGAGCTGCTGGGACGATTCGTCCAGGAGCGGAACGCGCCGGCGCGGCGGCTCTCCGCCGATGTGGACGCGGCGGCCCTGCGGCTGCGCTCCGCGTATGTCGCGAAGGGGCGGCCCGGGCTCGGCGAGCGCTCACGCGAACAGTTCGCGGACCGGCTGGCGTGGGCGGTCGGCGCGGTCGCAGCGGGCGAGGCGGCGGAGCGCGAGTGGCTCAGGAACGCCGGGCGCGCGTGCGGGACCCCGTGGCTGCGGCTGTGGCGGTGGTACGAGAGCCGGCGGATGCCCGGCTACAAGCCGCCGCGGCCCCCGGTGGTGGTGGAGGAGGAGCTGACGGCGCGGCAGCGGGTCGAACAGGCGGTGCGTACGGTCGCCGAGGAGGCGTCCGCGGGGCTGCCCGCGCCATGGGCGAACTCGGTGCGCGAGGCGGCGGCACGGGGCGCGCGCGGGCTGTCGGAGGCGCTGGACGAGCTGGCGGCGAAGGCGGCGGCCCCGGGCGGCCGGCCGCCGCGGCCCGCCTGGTGGCCCGCCGCCGTGATGGCACAGGCCGTTATGACGCTGCTTCAGATCTTCGGCGGGCTCTGGCTGGTGGGGCAGATCGTCGGCGTACTGCCACCGGGGCTGATCCCGCCCGTGCTGGTGATGCTCGCGGGGATCATCGGGGGGCCGCTGGTGGAATGGGCGTGCAGTACCGCGGCGCGCGCACCCGCGCGGCGGTACGGGCAGGACGCCGAACGGAGACTGCGGGAGGCGGCCGCGGGTTGCGGACGGGCGAGAGTGCTCGACCCGATCGCGGCGGAGCTGATGCGGTACCGGGAGGTGCGGGAGCAGTACGTGGCGGTGTCCAGGGCGGGACGATGACGGGCGCCTCCTGGTGGGGCGGGTGACGGGGTTTTCCACAACTGGCCGGTAATACACAGGCTTCAGCGCGTTCTTTCCGTCCCGTGCAGCATGGAATCAGTCAATGAGCCAATGCGGCAGGGACGGGAGGAGCCGTTATGAACGACACCGTGGTGACGGTGGTGGGGAATGTGGCGACGGGCGTGGAATTCCGCGAGTCGGCCTCGGGCGGGGTGGCGCGCTTCAGATTCGCGGTGACCGCGCGCCGCTGGGACCGGCTCAAGAACGCCTGGGCGGACGGGCCGACGAGTTTCTACACGGTGTGGGCGTGGCGGACGCTGGGGGCGAATCTGGCCGCGTCGGTCTCCGTCGGCGAGCCGCTCGTGGTGCACGGCCGGCTGCGGGTGCGCGAGGACGAGCGGGAGGGGCAGCGCAGGGTCTCGGCGGACATCGACGCGTTGGCGGTCGGACACGATCTGACGCGCGGGACCTCGGCTTTCAGACGTGTGGCCAGGGCGGCTGTCTCCCTGACGGAGCGTCATAAGGCAACGACACAGGGGCAGGAGGGGCCGTTACGGGAACGGCCGCGGGAGCGGCACGGACCGGAGCGGCACGGCCGGGAGCCGTTCCCCGAGTCGGTCGCGGAGCCCGTGGCGGCGGGTCCGGCCGGGGGTGCGGGGGCCGTGGTGCCGGATCGGGGAGGTGGCATGATTCCCCGCGCGATCCCCGTTGCCTGAGCGGCAGTTGTGGAAATTTGTCGATATACCCAGGCGTATTCCATGGTTGCCTCGGAGTGTCGATAACGATTCCGATTCGGAACGGTTGCCGGGGCGTATGAGCGGGCATCCGTGGTTCCCTCCCTCCATAGGATTCGCGAGTACTCACGGGGCACTTGAGTCTGCCGGCGAGGCATCCCCCCAACGCGTTCTCACGCGACAGAACCTCGCCCGAAGGGGAATTCTGTGTTTTCTGCGATATCTGCGTCATCCGTACGGAGGCGAGGCACCGCCCGTCTTGCCGCCGCGGTTCTCGTATCGGGTCTGGTCGCGCTGGGCTCGCTGGCCGGTGCCGGTACGGCCGCCGCCGACGGGACTCCCCAGCACCCGGGCGGCGCCGCCGCGACCCTCGACGGGCTGAAGACCTACGACGGTGCCGTCCTCCACATCAACGGCAAGGACCAGCAGCTTCCCGCCGGACTGTTCGAAATGACCGTCGACGGCGGCGGCAAGCTCAAGACGTACTGCATCGACATCCACAACCCGACCCAGGAACAGGCGAAGTACCAGGAGACGCCCTGGGACCAGACCTCGCTCGGCGCCAACAAGAACGCCGGGAAGATCCGCTGGATCCTGGAGCACTCCTACCCGCAGGTGGACGACCTTCCGGCGCTGGCCGAGGCCGCGGGCACCGGGCCGCTCACCGAGAAGACCGCCGCGGCCGGCACCCAGGTCGCGATCTGGCGCTACTCGGACGACGCCGATGTCGACGCGAGCGACCCGCAGGCCGAGAAGCTCGCCGACTGGCTGGAGAACAGCGCCCAGGACAGCGCGGAGCCCAAGGCCTCGCTCACCCTGGAGCCCGGCGCGGTCTCCGGCAGGGCCGGTGAGCGGCTCGGTCCCGTCACCGTCCGCACCGACGCGGACAGCGTCACGGTGACGCCGCCCGCCGACGCGTCGGTCACCGGGGTCAGGATCACCGACAAGGACGGTGCTCCGGTCAGCACCGCCGCCAATGGCACGGAGCTGTACTTCGACGTGCCGTCCGACGCCTCCGACGGCACGGCCTCGCTCGGGGTCCAGGCCACCACCTCGGTGCCGGTCGGCCGGGCCTTCGCCGGGGTGACCAAGAGCCAGACGCAGATCCTGGCCGGTTCCAGCGACTCCACGGTCACCGCGGCCGCCACCGCGACCTGGGCCAAGCAGGGCGCGATCCCCGCGGTCACGGCGGAGAAGAACTGCGCCGAGGGCGGCGTGGACATCACCACCACCAACACTGGCGACGAGCCGTTCACCTTCGAACTGAAGGGCGTCGAGCACACCGTCGCGCCGGGGACCACGGAGACCGTGACCGTGCCGGTCGGCGAGGACGAGGCGTACGACATAACGATCACCGGCCCCGCCGGGTTCACACAGAACTTCACCGGTGTCCTGGACTGCGCGACCACCGGCACGCCCGGTCCGGTGACCGAGCAGCCCTCCTCGCAGCCCAGCGCTGCCTCGGCCGGCGGGGTCACCGCGGTCAGCTCGGGCAGCACGGGCGGGCTGGCCGAGACGGGCTCGTCCAGCGCGACCCCGATCATCGCGGGCATCGCGATCGCCCTGGTGGTCCTCGGCGGCGCGGCCGTCTTCTTCCTCCGCAAGAAGAACGCCTCGGCCCCGGAGGAGTGACCGGCTCCCCATGAGGTGACTCACGAGTGCTTGATGCCCCGAGAGTGAGCGCACCCCGGCGCTGAGTAACACGGCGCCACCACTGGCCCCCGGCATGCGACAGCGCGCTGGGGGCCGTCTCCGTACCGCACCGGGCGTGCGGCACCGGTCGTACGACACGGGCCGCACGGCACCGGCCGTACCGATACGCCCGTACTGATGCCCCCGTGCCGCTGTGCCCGTGCCGCCGTGGTGCTGGTTTCCATCGGGGGGTGGACGTCAGGCAAGATTGGTGTATCTGCCCTCACGCGGCGGAGCCGCACATTGGCCCTTCTCGACTGCCGGACGGTTTCTCTTGGCTGAGTACATCTACACGATGCGCAAGACGCGTAAGGCGCACGGCGACAAGGTCATCCTCGATGACGTGACGCTGAGCTTCCTGCCGGGAGCGAAGATCGGTGTGGTGGGTCCGAACGGCGCCGGCAAGTCCACCGTGCTGAAGATCATGGCGGGCCTGGAGCAGCCGTCGAACGGCGACGCGTTCCTGTCCCCGGGCTACACCGTCGGCATGCTCCTCCAGGAGCCGCCGCTGGACGAGTCCAAGACCGTCCTGCAGAACGTCCAGGACGGCGCGGCCGAGGTCATGGGCAAGCTCCAGCGCTTCAACGAGGTGGCCGAGCAGATGGCCACCGACTACTCCGACGCGCTGATGGAGGAGATGGGCAAGCTCCAGGAGGACCTCGACCACGCCAACGCGTGGGACCTGGACACCCAGCTCGAACAGGCCATGGACGCGCTGGGCTGCCCGCCCGGCGACTGGCCCGTCACCAATCTCTCCGGTGGTGAGCGCCGCCGGGTCGCGCTCTGCAAGCTGCTGCTCGAAGCCCCCGACCTGCTGCTCCTCGACGAGCCCACCAACCACCTGGACGCCGAGTCGGTCCAGTGGCTGGAGCAGCACCTCGCCAAGTACCCCGGCACCGTCGTCGCCGTCACCCACGACCGGTACTTCCTCGACAATGTCGCCGGCTGGATCCTTGAGCTGGACCGCGGCCGCGCCATCGGCTACGAGGGCAACTACTCCACCTACCTGGAGACCAAGCAGACCCGGCTCAAGGTCGAGGGCCAGAAGGACGCCAAGCGCGCCAAGCGGCTCAAGGAAGAGCTGGAGTGGGTCCGCTCCAACGCGAAGGGGCGCCAGGCCAAGTCCAAGGCCAGGCTGGCCCGTTACGAGGAGATGGCCGCCGAGGCCGACAAGATGCGGAAGCTGGACTTCGAGGAGATCCAGATCCCGCCGGGCCCGCGGCTCGGCGGCGTGGTCGTCGAGGTGGAGCATCTGTCCAAGTCGTTCGGCGAGAAGGTCCTGATCGACGACCTCTCGTTCTCGCTCCCGCGCAACGGCATCGTCGGCGTGATCGGTCCGAACGGCGCGGGCAAGACCACGCTGTTCAAGATGATCCAGGGCATCGAGGAGCCCGACTCCGGCACGATCAAGATCGGTGACACGGTCAAGATCAGCTATGTCGACCAGGGCCGCGCCAACATCGACCCGAAGAAGTCGCTGTGGGCCGTCGTCTCGGACGAGCTGGACTACATCAATGTCGGCCAGGTCGAGATGCCCTCGCGCGCCTATGTCTCCGCCTTCGGATTCAAGGGCCCGGACCAGCAGAAGCCGGCCGGGGTGCTCTCCGGCGGTGAGCGCAACCGGCTCAACCTGGCGCTGACCCTCAAGCAGGGCGGCAATCTGCTGCTCCTCGACGAGCCGACCAACGACCTGGACGTCGAGACCCTGTCGTCCCTGGAGAACGCGCTGCTGGAGTTCCCGGGCGCGGCTGTGGTCGTCTCCCACGACCGCTGGTTCCTGGACCGCGTCGCCACGCACATCCTGGCGTACGAGGGCGACTCCAAGTGGTTCTGGTTCGAGGGCAACTTCGAGTCGTACGAGAAGAACAAGATCGAGCGGCTCGGCGCCGACGCGGCCCGTCCGCACCGCGCCACCTACAAGAAGCTCACCCGGGGCTGAGGATGGCCCGGCACCTCTACCGCTGTCCCCTGCGCTGGTCGGACATGGATGCCTTCGGGCACGTCAACAATGTGGTCTTCCTCCGCTATCTGGAGGAGGCCAGGATCGACTTCATGTTCCGGCTGGCGCCCGGGGACGGCTCCCCGTCGTTCTCCGGCGGGTCCGTCGTGGCCCGCCACGAGATCGACTACAAACGCCCGCTGGTCCACCGGCACACGCCGGTGACCGTGGAGTCCTGGGTGACGAAGATAAACGCCGCGTCGCTGACGATCGCGTACGAGATCAAGGACGACGAGTACGCGGACGAGGTGTACGTACGGGCCTCGACGGTCGTCGTGCCGTACGACCTCGCGGCCGGGCGGCCGCGCCGGATCACCGAGGAGGAGCGGTCGTTCCTGCTGAAGTATCTGGACGACGACCACACCGGTACGGCCGGTAAGCCCGATGGCCCGGACAACACCGACAACCCGGACAACACTGGCAACGACGACGACAGCAAGGACGCCCTCGCGGCATGACGGTGCCTGTACCCATGACTGTGCGGAAACTGGAGTTCGCCGACGCGAGGGAGGCGGCCGATCTCGCCGCCTTCCTCGCCCGGCTGATCCACTACGACCGTGCCGCCGCCGTCCGGCTCCAGGCCGGGGGCGGCGCGCTCGCGGTGTTCGGCCGGCCCGCGTCCTTCGAGGTGCTGGCGATCCGTACGGCCAGACTCGCCGGGCCGTACGAGTTGGACATCACCGTCTCCGCCGGTGAACTGCTCGAAGCCATCGACGAACAGGCCGGCAGCGCGATGGTGCCCGCCGCCGTCACCGGGCCGCCCTGGGCCGGGGTGCTGCCGCCGCGCGGCGGCTGGCAGCGGGTGGCGGGGCTGCCGGGCGAGGAGGCGATCCGGGGCGCGCTGTCGGCGGCGGTCGCCGAATTCCGTTCCCGGGACGAGGGGTTGACGCCCGGCGACCGGACCCGGGCCGCGCGCGACCGGATCGGCCGGGAGATCTGGTCCCGTACCCTCGGCGACACCCGGCTGCCGCTGCGGGCGGTGCACGCCGCGCAGTCGCTGGGATTCCTGCGGCCGGTACGGGCGATGGTGTCCGCCCCGGCGGCGGCGTCGGCCACGGCGGTTCCTCCGGTGTCCGAGAAGCAGACGCAGCAGTCGAAGCCCGCGGTCCCCGAGCGGCCGTTGGCGCTGCTGGAGTCGGGGAGCTGGCTCCGGCTCCGTACGCCGTACGGCTCGATAGCGGTACGGCGCGCGGGACTCGGCGGCCTGACGGTCACCCCGGCCTGATCCCGCCTCCCGGCCTGATCCCGCTTCGTGCGGGATCGCGGTCCGTACTGAGCCTTGGTTTGCTCGGGATCCCGGCTCGTACGGGGTCCTCGCTCGTGCGGAATCGCGCGTCGTACGGAATCGCTCGCCCGTACCGGGTCCCGGCTCGTATCGAACCGTCCCCCGGCGTCAGCCTTCCGCGTTCACCATCGTGGCGGCGGCGTAGGTCAGATACTTCCAGAGCTGCCGCTCGTGCTCCTCGGACAGCCCCAGCTCGTCGACCGCCACCCGCATGTGCTTCAGCCAGGCGTCGTGCGCGGCGCTGTCGACGGTGAACGGGGCGTGGCGCATCCGCAGCCGGGGATGGCCGCGGTTGTCGCTGTAGGTCCGGGGACCGCCCCAGTACTGCATGAGGAAGAGCGTGAGGCGCTCCTCTGCGGGGCCGAGATCCTCCTCCGGATACATCGGGCGCAGCAGCGGATCCTCCGCGACTCCCTGATAGAAGCGGCGGACCAGGCGTCGGAAGGTCTCCTCGCCGCCGACCTGCTCGTAGAAGGTCTGCTCCTGAAGCGTGCCGTGCGGAATCTCGTTCACCCGTCCATCGTCTCAGACCGACCGGCCGAGGACCTTCGCCCTAGGACCGGCCCCTGATACGGAACCGACCCCTCCGAAAACGCACGGGCAGGAACCGGAACCGTACGGGGCGGGAACCACCCGCGCGCGTGAACCGCCCCCGGAATGAACCACCTCCACCTGCCGGGCCCACTCGCTTCCTGGGCGCTCACCCAGGACAGTGGAAGGATGGGCGCACACCGTGACGACGCGTACGGTCCCGACGACCCCGAGGCGGCAGAGGCACGCGCCGGGCTGGTCGCGGAGATCGCGCTGACCGGAGCGCTGGACGACCCCGCCTGGCGGGCGGCGTTCGAGGACGTGCCGCGCCATCTGTTCGTGCCGTACTACTTCGTGGGCCGGCCCGGCGGCTACGACCGGCTGTGGGGCGGGGACCGCGATCCGGTACGGCGGCGGCGCTGGCTGCACGGAGCCTATGTGGACGGGCCGCTGGCGACCCGGGTGCGCGACGGCGAGCAGATCTCGTCGAGCAGTCAGCCCTCCCTCATGGCCCGCATGCTGGCGGAGCTGGACGTACGGGACGGGGACCGTGTCCTGGAGATCGGCGCGGGCACCGGCTACAACGCTGCGCTGCTCTGCCACCGGCTCGGCGACAAGCTGGTCACCACCATGGATCTGGACCCGGAGATCACCGAGTCCGCCCGGGCGCATCTCGCGGCGGCCGGCTACCGGCCCGCCGTCGTCACCGGCGACGGCGCGCGCGGCTGCCCCGAGCGCGCTCCGTACGACCGGATCATCGCGACCTGCACCCTGCCGTCGGTGCCGACGGCCTGGCTGGAGCAGTGCCGTCCCGGGGCCCGGATCCTGGCGCCGCTCGCCACCGGGGTGATCGCGCTGCGCGTCGGCGGGCACGGCGGTACGGCCGGTGGAACAAGCGGCGCAATGAGCGGCGGTACGACCGGGGACGGTACGACCGGCGGCGGAACGGGCCGGGAGGACGAGCGCGGCACCTGCGCCGAGGGGCACTTCCTGCACACCGCTGCCTACTTCGTACCGCTGCGGGGCACACCGGGCACCGCGCTGATGCACCGGCCGCTCGGCGGACTGCCCCGGCGCGCCGTCGAGAACGACCTCTTCCGCTTTCTGCTCGCGCTCACCGCGGGCAGCCTCGATCCGCACGAGGCGCTCTCGCTCTGGGAGCGCGAGCGCCGCCCCGGGCGCGAGCGGTTCGGGGTCACGATCGCCGACGGCCGGCAGTGGGCGTGGCTGGACGACCCGGCGGGGCCGTACGCCTGGCCCCTGAGCCCGAGCCGTATCACCCGCGCGTGAGCCCGCGAGCCCCGGCAGCCCGCAAGCTCCGGTAGTCCCCCGAGCCCCGGCAGCCCGGCGAGCGCTGAGCGGCACCGGCCGGATGGTCGACCGCTCAGCCGCTCAGCCGCGCTCAGCCACTCGACGGCTGAGCCGACTCAGCCGCTCAGGCGCTCATGCCTCAGCCGCTCAGCCGCGGCGGATCGTGATCGTCGTCCACGCGCCCACATGGACCCGGTCGCCGTCCTTGAGCGGGACGGGGACATAGGGCTGTATCGGGTCCTCGGCGCCATTGAGCGTGGTGCCGTTGGTGGAGTTCTGATCGACCACGGACCAGGTGCCGTCCGGCTGGTGGACCAGGACCGCGTGCTGGTGCGAGACGCCCGGATCCTCCGGCGGGACCGACAGATCGATGTCGGGGGACTCGCCGGTGGAGTGCCGGCGGCGGCCGATGGTGATCTGGTTGCCGGAGAGCGCGAGCTGCTGCTCGGGGGAGTACGCCGGGAGGTTCAGCCCGGTGGCCTCGGGGCCGCTGCGCTGCATCATCGCCCTGAAGTACTCGCGGTCGGGTCCGATGACCGCGGTCCAGCCGGCCGGCGGCCCCGGCTGGTACGGCCGGGCAGGATCGGGGCGCTGGGATCCCGGCTGCTGGGACCTGTCCTGGCCGGGCGGGCCCACGGGACTCCGGCCGAGCGGTGCCTGGGCCTGAGGGCCCTGGGCGTGCGAGGGCGGCGGCAGCATCCAGTCGTCGTCGCCGGTCTGCTGCGGGCGCGGCGGGGCCGGGGGCGCCGAGGACTGCTGCTGGAAGACCGGGGGCGGCGGCGGACCCTGCTGCTGATACGGCGGCGGGGGCGGCGGGCCCTGTGACGACGGCGGGGCGGGCGGCTCGGGCGCCAGCGGCTCCGCGGGCCGGTTGAGCTGGGAGGGACGCGAACTCTGGTAGTCGTACGGGTCCGGCGGCCTGGGCGGACCCTGCTGGGCCTGGAAGCCCGGCGGCAGATTCAGCCCGGGCACCGGACCGAGCGGACCGCCGGGACCGCGCCCGCCGGGGCCTGCCGGGCCGCCCGGCCCACCGGAGCCGCCCGGACCCGTCGGGCCCGTCGAGTGCTGCGGAGCCAGCGGCGTGTAGGACGTCGCCGTATTGGTGAGGAAGTTCCAGCGGCACTCCTCGCAGTACGGAGCCATCGGCTCGCGCGGGGTGCGGCACTGGGGGCACAGCTCGGCCTGCGCGGTGGCCTCCGGGCCCGGGCGCGGAAAACCGTAACCGGGCGCGGGCGGCGGCGGGGGAGGCGGCGGCGGTACGGCGCCGGAGGCGGCGCCCGGTCCGGCCATGCGATGGCCGCAGACCTCGCACCAGTCCTCGGAACCCGACTGGTGTCCGTTCGGGCAGGTCGGCATGTCGGCGCTTCCCCCTCTCCTTGTCCGGCCCGGAGGCCGCGTACTTGTTGTCACCGCGCGTGGGCCGGTGCTTCTCGGCCCTGCCGGTGGCCTGCATCCCGGCGTGTTCCCGGTCTGCCTCGGTCTGCTTCGGTCTTCTTCTGTCTGTTCCGGATCAGTTCCGGACCTGATCAGGATCTGTTCCAGGCCTGTTCCGGATCAGTTCCGGGCCTGCTCTTGACGCTGTTTCGTGACGCTACTTCTTGACCCGGACGGTCTTGGTGGAGCGCGTTTCGAGTGTCATCTCGTCGGCGTCCGCGACCTTGGCCTTCAGTCGCACAGTACCTGTCGCGGCGTCGACCACGTCCACCACCTTCGAAAGGAGTTTCGCCGTATCGGCGTTTCCCGACGACGCGGCGAGCTGGACGGCGCGCCCCAGTTTCGCGGTCGCGCCATCGAAATCTCCTGATTTGCGGGCGTCGAGGCCCTGTTGGATGACCTGCGCCAGTTCGGCCTGGCCGGTGTAGTGCGCGACCTGCGGATTTATGGCGGTGGAGGCCGCCATGTCATCCGTCCACACCGCCCGTACCAGCCCCTGCGACAGCACTTCCGGGGCGCCGCCACCGGGCGCGGGAAGGATCAGGGAGACCCGCGCGGCGAGCATCTCCTGGCCGATCCCGGCTTCCGGAACCCGTACACACACGTGGTAATCCCGCGATTCGTCACCCCAGGAACCGGTCGGATAGTCACCCGCCCTCGGCCCCGCCTCGGTGCGCCGGCCCGTCAGGTCCTCGACCGTGGGCGCCACCTGCTTGACGAAACCGATCTCCGCGCCGACGGGCGTCCACAGCCGCAGCGCGACATCCGCGACCTCCTTGCCCATCGCGTTCTCCATCATCTGTCTGAAGTCCGCTGCCAGGCCTGCCGGGTCGGCGACGATGTCGGCGGTCCCGAGCAGCGCGGAGGCGATACCGGTGACCTCCTTCACCTCCCAGTCCGTACCGACGCCCCGCGCGTCACAGGTGAAACGGCCCGCGCAGGCGTCGAGCGTGGCCCGCAGATCGGCCGCCGACTCGTGTTCGTTGCGGCCGTCGGTGAGCAGGATGCCGTGCCGGATCGGAACGTCGGCGGTGGCCAGCAGCCGGTCGGCCAGCCGCAGCCAGGTGCCGATCGCCGTGCCGCCGCCCGCGCCGATGGCACGCAGGGACTCCTTGGCCATGCGCCTGGTCCCGGCGTCGGCCGTCGCGAGCCGGCCGTCGCCGGGGTAGATCTCCTTCGCCACATGCGTACCGCCGACGATCGCGAAGGCGACTCCGTCGCGCAGGGTGTCGATGGCCGCGGCGGTGGCCTCGCGCGCGTTGCGCATCTTCGTCGCCGGGTAGTCCATCGACCCCGAGCAGTCGACCATGATCACCACGGCCGCGTCCTGGCTGCTGCCCGGGCTCGGGGTGCGGGTGACGGGGCCTCCGGTCAGCGGGACTCCGCCGGTTGTGCCGCCCCCGGTGGAGGTGACCGTGACGATCGCGTTGACCTCGCGCCCGCCCTCGGGCAGATACGCGTTCTGGTACACGTCGACGGAGAACCGCGGCACGGTCGACTTGGAGAACTTCGCCATCTGTATCGGCTCCTTGACGCTCCACACAGCAGGGGCAAGCGGTCGGGGTCGGGGGTCGGTGACAGGTGATCGCACGTGCTACGGGCAGAGGGCCGGCAGCGCCGTGCGTACGGGCGGAGCGGGGTCACGCCGTGCTGCGGCCCTGTCCGGCGGATCCTGCCCCTCGTGGTGGTACGGCGAACGGCAGTACCGCCACTGTTACGTTGTCGTGGCCCCCGCCGTCCAGCGCGTGCCCGACCAGTACCCGCGCGGCGTGCAGGGGCCGTTCGGCGGCGTCGGGCGGCAGGGCCCTGGCCATCTCGTCGGCGCCCTCCGCGTAGTTCCACAGGCCGTCCGTGCAGACCACCACCACACCGGGGCGGTCCGGTTTGAACGACACGGTGTGCGGCTCCAGTTCGTACGCGTCGGCGCCGAGCCAGCCGGTGATGGCGTGGGCGCGCTCGTCCGCGTACGCCTCCGCCTCGTTCATCAGGCCCGCCGCGACCATCTGCGCGGCCCACGAGTCGTCCTCGGTGAGCCGGGCGGGCGGGCCCTGGCGGTCGTCGGGCACCCAGTACGCCCGGCTGTCGCCGATCCAGCCGACGATCAGCAGTCCGCTCGCGACCACCGCGCCGACGATCGTGCACGCCGGCGCGTTCTGATGGCGGTGCGGATCGGCGTCCAGGGCGCTGGAGGGCACCGGGGCGAGGGAGTTGACCGCCTCGGCGGCCACGACGATCGCGTCGTGCATGGCCTGCTGCGGATGCGTACCGCGCTCCAGCGCCCCGAGCAGGGACTCGTTGGCCGATTCGGCGGCGGCGGCCGAGGCCTCGTCGGGGCGGGTCGCCGACGAGACGCCGTCGCAGACGACCGCGACCACGGCGGGCGAGCCGTCGGGGAGGGCCGCGCACGACACGGCGAACGCGTCCTCGTTGCGGTGGTGGCGCAGACCGCGGTCGCTGACGGCGGCGACCGCGCCCAGTTCCTGTTCCACGTGGTCGCGCTCGCGCGGCTGGGCGTGCCCGCAGTTCTCGCAGTAGCCGTCGGTGTCGACACGGCCGGCGCGGCAGGCGACACAGAGCTTGGCACCGGCGGGCGAGGCCGGCGCGGGACCCCCGGGACCGGCCTGGGCCCCGGGAGCGGCAGGACCGGGCGGGTCGGCGAGGACCGCGGTGCGCGGATCGGCCGGTACGGTCCGGCCGCCTCCGGCGCCCAGTGGTCCTCCCGTCGCGGGAGCATGCGGCGCCGGCAGCTCGAAGTCGCCCCCGGGCCCGGGCAGCCGGGCCCCCGCCGAGTCCAGGCCCGGCAGTTCCTCCGGCCGGTGGACGGGCGCGGCCGAGCCGTCCGTACCGGCCGCGGCCGGCCAGTCCACGCCACCCGTGCGGGTACCGGAATCCGACGGCCCCATGGCGTTCATGACCAGGGTGGGACGGTCGGACGGGCGCGGCGGCACGACCGACAGGTCGTACCCGCAGGCTCCGCAGAACAGGTCACCGGACTCCAGCGGCTCCGTACAGCCTGGGCAGGTCGGCAGGTCGGCCGAATCAGGCATCTGGGACATCAATTCACACCCACGTCCGGGGGCGGAAACGGTTGGCCCGCTCCACCAGTTCGATCCTTTCCTCGCCGCGCTGAGCGAGCCGGGCGAGCACCCGGTACGAGCGTTCCAGTCCGAAACGCAGGCCGCGCTCGTCCAGTTCACTGCCGAGGAGCACGGCCTGTACCGGGCGGGACCCGGGACTACCGGAGAGTACCCAGTCCAGTGCCGTGCCCAGTACCTCCGTCGAGAGCCGCTCGCGCCGCACCGCGTCCAGACCGAACTCCCGCAGCGCGGACACCTGTTCGGCCGCGGCCGTCAGATCGTCGATCAGCGGGGCGTCCGCGCCGGGGCCGTGGGCGGGCGTGGCGAGGGACCGCTGCCGCAGTCTGGCCCGTACGGCGGCGACCCGCGCGGCCGTGTAGTGGATCGACGACTCGGGCACGGACTCCAGGGTCCGCACGGCACCGGCCCGGTCGCCGGAGGCGAGCTGGACCCGGGCCAGACCGAACGCCGCGCTGACATTGCTCGGGTCGGTCGTCCACACCAGCCGGTAGTACTCGGCGGCGTTGTCGAGTTGACCGAGCACCTCGGCGCAGACGCCCAGCGCCAGCTTGGGCGCGGGCTCGCCGGGGAACGCGTCGTAGACCGCGTCGAAGGAGAGCGCGGCCGTCTCGTGGTCGCCGGTGGCGAGCGAGGCGATTCCGCGGTACCAGACGACCCGCCAGTCGTCGGGGCGGTACTCCTCCAGCGCGGTCAGTGCCTCGGCGGCGGTGGCCAGATCGCCCATCTCCAGCCGGGCACGCAGCTCGCGCAGTCCGCGCTCGACGGACTCGGCGGGGGCCGCGGCCAGCGCGGAGATCACTTCGGCGGGTGCCGAGGCCAGCAGACCGGCCAGGAACCCGGCGTTCGGATCGTTCGGATCGACGAGCGGTACGGGCAGGGCCAGCGCGGTCGCGGCGGCGTCGAGCGGCGCCAGCCGGGGTCCGCTCGCGACGGCCGTGCCGAGGGGCGCTTCGATACGTGGTACGGGGAACTGGGCCGGGGCGTACGGCACTCCCGCGCCCGGGGTCCCCGGCAGGGCAGGCGTGACGGGTGCGCCCGGGACTCCCGCCGCTCCGGCTCCCGCCACTCCAGTGCCTGCCGCTCCGGCGCGTCTCGCGGATCTGCCGCCGCGTCCCGGCCGCCCCGTCCGTGCCCCCAGCCGGGAGACGTCCTCGGTCAGCTCCGCGAACAGCTCCGTGTCCGTGACCCGCAGCTCCGGGCCGAACAGCGTCGAGAGCGCGGGGCGCGGCCGGCCCGTCTGGAGCGCGACGACCTCCCGCAGCACTCCCATGAGCTGCTCGGCCATCTCCTGCGCGGACGCGAACCGCCGTCCGGGATCCGGGTCCGTCGCCCGTACCAGCAGCCGGTAGAAGGACTCGTACGTCCGGAACACCTCGATGTGGTCCGGATCGGGGAGCGAGTCCACGAAGACATTCGTATAGCCCTGGAAGTCGAAGGTCAGCACCGCCAGGGTGCGGGCGACCGTATACAGGTCGGACGCCACCGACGGGCCGGTCTCGGCGACCTCCGGGGCCTGGTAGCCGACGGTGCCGTAGATCGCCGACTCGTCGTCGTCCATCCGGCGGACCGCGCCCATGTCGATCAGCTTGAGCTGGTCCCCGGTCTGGATCGCGTTGTCGACCTTGAAGTCGCAGTACAGCAGGTTCCTGCTGTGGAGATGGCCGAGCGCCTCCAGCACGTCGATGCCGTACGCGCAGGCCTGCTCGACCGGCAGCGGATCGCGCCTGCCCGCGGTGGTCCTGCGCTCGTTGGCGATCTCCTTGAGCGACTTGCCGCCGACGTATTCCATGACGATATAGCCGTCCATGGAGCCGGTCCGCTGGTCGAGATGCTCCACGAAGTTGTAGATACGGACGATGTTGGAGTGCTCGATCTCGGCGAGGAAGCGGCGCTCGGAGATGGCCGCCTCCATCGCGTCCTGGTCGCCGGTGTCGAGCAGGCCCTTGAGGACCACCCAGCGGTCCGAGACGGCCCGGTCGATCGCGAGATAGACCCAGCCCAGACCGCCGTGCGCCAGACAGCCCACGACCTCGTACTGCCCGTGCACCACCGTGCCCGGATACAGCTTCGGTATGAAGGAGTAGGGATGGCCGCACTTGGTGCAGAAGCCCTCCGTCCGCCCCGGGCGGTCGCCGCGCGCCCGGCCGACCGGTGCGCCGCAGTCGGACCGCGAGCAGAACCGCTTGCGCTCGGGCACCTCGGGGCGCTCCATCACCGCGGAGCGCGGTTCGGGACGGGGCACGTCCGGTACGGAGACCAGGCCCGCGCCCAGCCGGTTGCGCCCCGAGGTGGAAGTGGCCGCGCCCGAGCTGCGCACCGACACCGAGCGGGCCGACAGCCGCCCGGACAGCGAGCGCGACAGCCGGCCGGAGACCGAGCGGCGTGAGGTGGAGGAGCGAGAGGAGGTACGGGACGAGGACCGCGCCGAGCCCCGGGAGGACGACGAACGCCCGCTTCCGGAGCCGCTCTTCGAGCTGCTTCCGCTGGACCTGCCGCCGCCCGCGATGCCCGTGGGCGGCGAGGAGAGCGCACCGCTGGGTGCGACGACGGGGGCCAGACCGCAGGTGTCGCAGTACAGCTCGCCGTCGCCGACGTCCTCGTACGAGCCCTCGCAGCCGGGGCGCTGGCATGCGGCCGTCCCGCTCGTCCCGCTCATCGGTCCCCCCGTTCCCCTTCTGTCATCTCCGCGTGGTCCCTGGGCTCCGGTACGCGCGTGACCAGGGCGTCCGCCGCGGCCTGCTGATAGCGCAGCACCGCCTGCTCGGCGACGCGCAGATCGCAGGGCGCGCTCCACAGCATCCGGCGCGCCGCGTCGTACCGCTCCATCAGTACCGGGTCCTCTGCCATGCCGTGCCGGGCGACCTTCGCCTTGTACGCGTCGAGCCGGCCGCGCAGCTCCGCGCGGACCGCCAGCGGCGCGGTGACGGCGGTGAGCGACTCGCGGGCGCGCAGCAGCTCGTCCTCGGCCTCCCGTTCCAGCGATTCGAGGAGCGGCGAGAGCCGGTGCCACTGGGCATGCCTGCGGTACTCGGCGGCGGTCGACAGCCGCTCCTGGAGCACGGTCGGCGGGCCGCTGACCGCGGGCACCTCGGTCGCCGCGATCTTCGCCAGCACCTCGCCCCGGGCCGATCTGGCCTCGGTGAGCGTACGGTCCGCGCGCGACAGGACGTCCCGGAGCCGCATCAGCCGCTCCTCGGAGTCCTTGCGCACCGCGAGGACCGCCTCGATCTCCCGCCGGACGTCCTCCAGCGCGCGGGCCGCCCTGTCGTACCGCTCGGTGTCCGGCCGGCCGCCGCCGGGGGCCGAACTGCCGGGCGCGGGGCGCCAGAAGGCCAGCGGGTCGGACACCACCTGGGCGCGCAGGGTGCTCAGTTCATGGGTGATCGACTCCAGGTCGTCCCCGGCCGGGTGCTCGCCCGGCCGTACGCCGACGGAGTGCGCCAGTGAACGGGTGCGCTGCAACTCGGCGGAGAGCAGATCGATCCGGGCGGGCAGTGCCGACCAGACGGCGTCGGCGGCCACGACCATGTCAAGGGAGCGCGCATACAGTTCATTCATCCGGGTGACCAGCTCGGCGAGCGTGAACTGCTCGGAGAGCTTGGCGGGCTCGTTGAGGGCGGCGAGCTGGTGCCCGGGGGCGCCCGCCACGGTGACTCCGCGCCCGCGCAGGGTCTCCGTCAGCTCCAGCAGATCGTCGCGGCTGAGCCAGCGCCGCCTGGCGCGGGTCTCCCGGGCGGCGGTCAGCGTGGCGGTGTAGCTGTCGAAGTAGGTCCACAGCAGGGCGATCGACTGCTCGGCGGAAGCCCAGCGCTCCTTCGTGATCCCGGTCAGCTCGGCGCCTTCCAGGAGTCTGCGGCCCGCGTGGTCCTGGAGGGCGAGGAGCGAGGTCTCGATCGCCTCATGCTCCGCCTCCAGACGTGCCAGGGCACGGTCCACCTCGTCCCGGTCCATCACCGGTCCCGGTGGCCTCCCCGTCGAGCCGGGAAAGGAGTCCGCGCCGCCCATCGATCACCTCTCCGCTTCTCGCACCGGCCCGCGAGCCGTTCCGTACCCGTTCCCGGCCGGCCGTCTCCGGCCGGCCCCGTTACCGCCGCTACTTGTACAGGGGTGCCGGAGGTCCGGCGGTCGGCCCCAGATCTGTCCGCAGCCACTTGCTGTACGACGTCATCCAGGGACTGTTCGCCCCTCCGGCGCGATACCCCACCAGCACCTGGTTCACCCTGCGTATCAGGTCGTCATTCCCAAGTTTCGCCGCGATTCCGTAGTACTCCTCCGTGAACGGCTTGCCCTTCAGCTCGACCCCGGGGTCCTGGGCCGCCTGGCCCGCCGCCAGCGCGTTGTCCGTGACGACCGCGTCGACCTCGCCCAACTGGAGCCTGACCAGGCAGTCGAGCTGGTTCGGCACGGTGTTGTCCTTGAACACCGCGCCGTACGACCGCTTCTCCAGCTCTTCGTACGCCGTCGAGCCCGACGCCGTGCAGACCCGCTTCCCGGTGAGCGAGTTGTTGTGCCCCGTGACCGGCGAGCCGATGGGTGCGAGGACCTGCTGGCCGGCCTGGAAGTAGGCGGTGGAGAAGGCGACTTGCTGGATCCGGTCGCAGTTGATCGTCATCGTCCTGACGACCAGGTCCACCGTGCCGTTCTGAAGGGCCGGGATCCGCAGATTGGTCGGGATGGCACGGAAGATGATCGCGTCCGGGTCGCCGAGGATGTCCTCGGCTATCGCGCGGGCGAGATCGATGTCGAAGCCTTCGAGTTCGCCGGTGGCCGAGTTCCGGTAGCCCCAGCGGTAGCTGTTCTGGTCGACCCCGACGGTCAGCTTCCCCTTCTGCCGGATCCGCTCGATGGCGGGGCCGTCGGCGGTGGAGGGCCGCAGACTGGCTTGCGGGTTCTCGCACTCGGCCGCTGCGGTGGCGGGCACGGCCGTGGCGGTCCGCTGTGCGGACTTCGCGGAGCTTTCGACGTCTTCGTCGACCTGGCGGGACAGCGGCAGCAGGGTGAGCGAGGCCGTCAGCACACAGGCCGCTGCCATGGCGGACACACCGCCCCAGCCCCGGAGCCGGCGGGACAGCAGCAGCGCGAAGTGCGGCAGGGGGCCGCGGAACGGACCGGTGCTGCCGGACGGCCGGGGCCCGCGGGGCGGACGGAGCCCTTCCATGGAGTCCTCGGAGTCCATCTCTCCCCCTCTCACCGGTACTCCGAAAGCCTGCGGCCTATGCCGAGGACCGCGCCCACCGCGGACACCAGGGCCAGTGCGCCCGCCCCGACCGCCAGTCCGGTCAGCGCGCCGCGCCCGTCCGAGGCGGACCGGGTGAACTCGGTCTGTTCCTGGGCGAGTGCCCGGTCGAGGGCCGCGTCCACCTGATCGAACGACTGGCCCGTCGATTCCTCGTTCCCGATGACCTTCTCGAGCGCGGTCTCGTAGTCACCGGCCTGGTCGGCGGCGCTGGCCGAGGCATGCCGCTCGCTCCACTGGGTGACGGAGGAGATCGCCTCGTCCACCGGTTCGCCGCCCGCGCTGTTGTCCGCGAGCTTCTTGGCCTCGCCCAGTGCGGAGCGGAGCTCGGCCATGCCCGAGCTGTAGTCCGCCTCGTAGGCGTCCTTGCCGTCCGCGGTGACGACCGCGCCCCGGGCGACCAGGGTGAGGTTCTCGTTCGCCCTGGCCCTGAGCGAGTTGATCCGGGCATCACTCAGGACACTGAGCGACTGCTGGCCGTGCGCCTGCGCGTTGTCCAGCTCGGCGCGCGCCACGGACTGGCCCACGGCCAGCCACAGCAGCAGCGCCGTGGACGCGGCGGTGGCGGCGAGCAGCCCGTGGTTGAACACCCGGTTCGTCCGCAGATAGGCGCGGCGCTGGGCCCAGAAGAGACCGCCGAAGGCCAGTACGCCCAGCGCCAGCGAGACATACGGCCACAGCCGCGCGTCGTCGTTGTCCTGGGCGAGGCGTTGCGTCTCGGCCTCGTACAGCTTCTCGGCGACCGGGAGCAGCTCGTTGGTCATCTGCTGGTTCGCATACCGCAGATAGGCGCCGCCCAGCGGCAGTCCCTGGCGGTTGTTGGCGCGGGCCCGCTCTATCAGGCCGGTGTAGCGCGGGAGCCCCACACTGAGCGCGGCTATGTTCCGGCCGGACTCGGTGGTGCTGTCCGTATGGGTGGCCGCCTTGACCAGCAGCCTGGACGCGGTCTCGATGTCGCGCTGATACCGCGCCCGCACCTCGGCCGGTTCCTGGGCGCCCGCCAGGAAGCCGGTGGCCGCGGCCGTGTCGGCGTCGGCCAGCGAGCGGTAGAGATTCGCCGCGTCCGCGCTGAGGGGCTGACTGCGGCTCACCACATCGTCGGCGGAGGTGAACCGGGCGGACGCCTCCCACGCGGTGACTGCCCCGAACGCCACCACCAGCAGGGCCAGGGCGGCACCGATGATGCGCAGCCGCCCGGGCTCGGTCGTCGCCGAGGCGCGCAGCCGCTCCGCGGTCTCGGCCCAGGCGCTGTGACGGGCGGGCGGTACCGGCGGGGGTGCGGCCGGAGGCGGAGGCACGGGCGCATGCGCCGGAGCCGACGGCGGCGCGCTGCGCGCATGCGGCAGATTTGTCATGTGACCTCCCCCTCGGTCATCCGACGACAACGCCCCCCGGCGGGGCGGGGGACACCTCCCGGCCGCCAGTATGGACGCAGGGGACCGACAACCACACCCGGCTTGACTGGATCTTGTACGGATCCGCCTCCGCCCCCGGCTGTCCGGTCCCGCTGCCCCTGCTCTGCCCGGCCTGTCCGTCTCCCCCACCGTGAATACGCCCGGGACCCGTGGGCGGTTCCCGTTCAGGGGAGTTCGTACGCGTTCGAGTGAACCGCCCCTCTCGCCCCGCCCGGAACTCCCGGACCGCCCGCGCCCCTCAACCGCTGTAGTGCGCCCCCAGCCGGGCGTGCGCCTCGGCGTCCGCCCGTACCCGGTCGAGCCCCAGCAGCCCCGCGCCCAGCACCGGCGGCGCCGTCACGACCCCGATGACCGCCTTGGGCGCCTTCGCCGCCAGCAGCTCCGCGATCCCCTGGTCGAGCTGCGGATGACGGGCGGCCAGCACACTGCCGCCCAGCAGGACCGGCACCTCCTCGTCCAGCAGACCGAGCTTGCCCAGCGCGACCGTCGACAGCGCGACGACCTCCTCGGCCAGCCGGTCCACCAACGACCGCGCCACCGGGTCGCCCGCCGCGCTCGTCGCGAACAGCACCGGCGTCAGCTCATGCCTGCGCTCGAACGGGATACGCCCCAGGTGCAGCGCCTCGATCAGCTCGTACATCGAGGCCAGCCCGAAGTGGCCGGGCAGCGTCCGTACCAGTCCGGTGGGCACCCCCGCCCGTCCTCCGCCCGCGCCGCGAACCACAGCGCCTCCTCCGCGAGCCCCGAACCGCCGCCCCAGTCACCGGAGATACGGCCGATCGCCGGGAATCTGGCCGTCCGGCCGTCCGGCAGCATGCCCACGCAGTTGATGCCCGCGCCGCAGACCACCGCGACCCCCCGGGGCTCGGCGCCGCTCGGCAGCCCGGCCCGCAGGATCGCGAAGGTGTCGTTCCGTACGTCGGTGGTACGGCCCCACCCCCTGGCCTGCACCGCTTCGGCCAGCTCCCGCTCCTCGACGGGGAGATCGGCGTTGGCCAGACAGGCCGACACATGCTCGGCGACACCGCGCTCCGGCAGCCCGGCGGCCGAGGCGGCCTCGGCGACCGCCTCCGCCAGGATGTCCACGGCCGCCTCGATCCCGACCACCGGCGGCTGGAAGCCGCCCCCGCGCGCTGTGCCCAGCACCGAACCGTCGGCGCCGATCACTGCCACATCGGTCTTGCTGTTCCCGGCGTCGACGGCCAGGACACTCGCGCGTCCCGCCCCCGGCGCCGTACCGGCCGTGCGTCCCGCCGCCGTACCGGCTCTGCTCCCCGCCCCGCTCACACCCACGCGAGATGCTCCCGGTTGTGCGCGATCAGCTTGTCGGTCAGCGCCTCGGCGTATTCGAACTGGCCGATCAGGGGGTGCGCCAGCAGCGCCTTGAAGACCCGGTCCCGGCCGCCGCGCAGCGCCGCGTCCAGGGCGAGGTCCTCGTACGCCGTGACATCCGCGACCAGCCCCGCGTACAGCGGGTCCAGCGCGGGCACCGCCAGTGGCTCCGCACCCGAGGTGCCCACGCGCGCCTGCACCTCGATCACCGCGTCGTCCGCCAGGAACGGCAGCGTCCCGTTGTTGTACGTGTTCACCACCTGGACCGGGCTGCCGCCGCCGCGCAGCAGCGAGGCCGCCAGATCCACCGCGGCCTCCGAGTAGAAGGCACCGCCCCGCTTGGACAGCAGCTCCGGCTTCTCGTCCAGGGCCGGATCGCCGTACATCGCCAGCAACTGCCTCTCCATCTCGGCCACTTCGGCGGCCCGTGACGGCTTCGTGCCCAGCTCCCGTACGACCTCGTCGTGTGCGTAGAAGTAGCGCAGGTAGTACGAGGGCACGACACCGAGGCGGTCCAGCAGCACGGGCGGCAGCCGCAGACCGGCCGCGAGCGCGTCGCCGTGCTCCGCCAGCAGCTTCGGCAGCATGTCCGTACCGCCGGGTCCGCCGAGGCGCACCCCGCGCTCCCAGGTCAGATGGTTGAGCCCGACATGCTCCAAATACACCTCGGACGGCGCCACATCGAGCAGCTTCGCGAATCTGCGCTGGAAACCGATCGCCACATTGCACAGTCCGACCGCCTTGTGACCGGCCTGGAGCAGCGCCCTGGTCACGATCCCCACCGGGTTGGTGAAGTCGATGATCCAGGCGTCGGGGCTGGTACGGCGGACCCGCTCGGCGATGTCCAGGACCACCGGGACCGTGCGAAGCGCCTTGGCGAGACCTCCGGCGCCCGTGGTCTCCTGGCCCACGCAGCCGCACTCCAGCGGCCAGGTCTCGTCCTCGTTCCGCGCGGCCTGTCCGCCGACGCGGAGCTGGAGCAGCACCGCGTCGGCGTCGGCGACGCCCGCGTCCAGATCCGCCGTGGTGGTGATACGGCCGGGATGGCCCTGCTTGGCGAAGATCCGCCGGGCGAGTCCTCCGACCAGTTCGAGCCGGTCGGCCGCCGGGTCGATCAGCACCAGTTCCCCGATCGGCAGGATGTCCCTCAACCGGGCGAATCCATCGATGAGTTCGGGTGTGTAGGTGGATCCTCCGCCCACCACTGCGAGCTTCACTTTTTCTCAGCCCTTCACTCCGGTCAGTGTGACTCCCTCGACGAACGCCTTCTGTGCGAAGAAGAAGACGAGGATCACAGGGGCCATGACCAGAACGGTCGCGGCCATGGTCAGGTTCCAGTCGGTGTGGTGCGCGCCCTTGAAGGATTCGAGGCCGTAACTGAGCGTCCAGGCGGCCGGGTTCTCCGAGGCGTAGATCTGCGGTCCGAAGTAGTCGTTCCAGGCGTAGAAGAACTGGAAGAGCGCGACGGCCGCGATCCCCGGTCTGGCCATCGGCAGTACCACCTTGATCAGGGTACGGAGTTCACCGCAGCCGTCGACCTTCGCGGCGTCCAGGTACTCGTTGGGGATCGTCAGCAGGAACTGCCGCAGCAGGAAGATGGAGAACGCGTCGCCGAACGCCAGGGGGATGATCAGCGGCCAGAGCGAGCCCGAGAGATCGAGCTGCTTCGCCCAGAACAGATACATCGGGATGATGATCACCTGGGGCGGCAGCATCATCATCGAGATGACGAGCATCAGCGACAACTGCCGCCCGCGGAACCGGAACTTGGCGAGCGCGTAGGCCACCGGCAGCGAGGAGACCAGGGAGAGCACCGTGCCGAGCCCCGCGTACAGCAGGGTGTTCTTCCACCAGGTCAGAAAGCCCGGCGTGTCGAAGACCCTGGCGTAGTTGCCCCATTCCCAGGTGTTGGGGGTGAGATCGCGGGTGAGCGCCTGCTGGTCGCTCATCACCGAGGTCAGGAAGAGGAAGACGAACGGCAGCACGAAGAAGAGGGCCGCGGCGATCCCCAGGGAGTGAATGCCGATCCAGTGCAGCAGCGCCCTGCGGCGCGCGGTCCTGGCAGCGGGGGTACGGTCCCGGGCGGACTCCGGCGCGGTGCCGGGACGCTCGGCGGGTACGGGTACGGAGGCCATCAGTCACCCGCTCCGATCAGTCCGCCGCGCCGCCGCATCAGCAGCGCGGTGAAGGCCATGGCCAGCACGAACAGGACCAGCGCGACCACACAGGCCGATCCGTAGTCGAAGCGCTGGAAGCCCAGGTTGTAGACCAACTGGGGCAGGGTCAGCGTGGACTTGTCCGGATAGCCCGGCTCGAACTGCTGGCCCGAGCCGCCGATGATGCCGGAGGCGACCTTGCCCGCCACCAGCGGCTGCGCGTAGTACTGCATCGCCGAGATCACCCCGGTGACCACCGCGAACATCACGATGGGCGAGATGTTCGGCAGGGTCACGAACCGGAACCGCTGCCAGGGGGACGCGCCGTCCAGCTCCGCCGCCTCGTACTGCTCCTTCGGTACGTCGAGCAGCGCGGCCATGAAGATCACCATGAGATCGCCGATGCCCCAGACGGCCAGCAGGGTGAGGGCCGGCTTGGACCAGGCGGGGTCGTTGAACCAGCCGGGGGTGGGCAGCCCCAGATCGCCGAGGATGGTGTTGACCGGCCCCGTACCCGGGTTGAGCAGAAAGACGAAGGCCAGGGTCGCGGCCACCGGCGGCGCCAGATACGGCAGATAGAAGAGGGTGCGGAAGATCCCGGTGGCCGTCTTGATCTTGGTGATCAGCATGCCGACACCGAGTCCGAAGACCACCCGGCAGGCCACCATGATCACCACGAGCCAGAGGGTGTTGCGCAGCGACGGCCAGAACATCGGGTAGTCGGTGAAGACGTACGACCAGTTCCGGAGGCCCTTCCAGACGGGCGGATTGAAGCCGTCGTACTTCATGAAGGAGAAGTACACGGTCGAGATCAGCGGATACGCGAAGAAGACGGTGAAGCCGATCAACCAGGGCGACATGAACGCCGCCGTACGCAGCGCCGACCTGCGGCGCTTCGAGCGGAGCGTGGGGGCGTGGGTGGACATCGGTGACCGCCGGGCCCGTCAGCCGGCCTGCTCGATGTCACGGTCGATCTGCTGGGCGGTCTGCTCC
Source organism: Streptomyces sp. GMY02 (assembly GCF_019056675.1). Classification (NCBI taxonomy): domain Bacteria; kingdom Bacillati; phylum Actinomycetota; class Actinomycetes; order Kitasatosporales; family Streptomycetaceae; genus Streptomyces; species Streptomyces sp. GMY02. The sequence continues at coordinate 5,638,518 of NZ_CP077658.1, forward strand.
AGACCCGCCTGGAGATCCTTCACCTTGCCCTGCTCGTACTGGTACCCGAAGTCCTGGAGCGTCTGCTGATAGGCCGCGCCGTTGACGGCGGCCGGCGGCGTGTTGGAGTCGGGGTGCTGCGCGATGTCGAGGAAGGTCTTGAAGCGCGGGTCGAACTTCAGGTCCGGGGACTTGAGCGCCGCCAGCGTCGACGGCACATTGCGGATGCCGTTGGCGAACTGGACGACCGCCCGGGTGTCGGTGGTCATGTACTTCACCAGCTCCCAGGCCGCGTTCTGCTTCTTGCTCTGCGGCGCGATGCCCATGATCGTGCCGGAGAGGAAGCCCTTGCCGTAGCTGTCCGCCTCGTCGTCCGCGACCGGCATCGGCGCGACCCCGATCTCGAACGGGACCTTGGCGTCCTCCGCCATGCCGAGCCGCCACTCGCCGTCGAGCTGCATCGCGACCTGGCCGGTCTGGAACGGGTGCTTGGCGCCCCACTCGTCACCGAAGGTGCTGCGGAACTTCTCCAGCTTCTGGTAGCCGCCCAGCTCGTCGACGAGCTTCTTCTGGAAGGTGAACATCTTCGCGAAGGCCGGGTCCTTGGCGATGTTGGACTTGCCGTCCTTGTCGAAGTACGTGTGGTCCCAGCTCGACATGTAGTGGTCGACGACCGTCTCGTAGCCGTGGTAGGTCGGCATGAAGCCCACCTGCTCATAGCTGTCGCCCTTGGGGACGGTGAGCTTCTTGGCGTCCTCGGCCAGCTCCGACATCGTCCTCGGCGGGGCGGCGATTCCGGCCTTCTTGAAGGCGTCCTTGTTGTAGTACAGCCCGTACGCGTCGCTGAGCAGCGGCAGCGCGCACCGCTTGCCCTCGAACTGGGTGTACTCCAGCAGCACCTTCGGGAACGTCTTCTCCAGATCGAGCTTCGACTTCTCGATGAACGGCGTCAGATCGGCGAAGGCGCCCGACGAGCAGAACTTGCCGACGTTGGAGGTGGTGAAGGAGGACACCACGTCCGGGCCCTTCGAACCGCCCGCGCGCAGCGCCTGGTTGAGCTTGTCGTCATTGATGTTGCCGACGACGTTCACCGTGATGTTCGGGTGGGCGTTCTCGAACCGGTCGATGTTGTCCTGGATCGCCTTCACCTCGGCCGGCGCGCTCCAGCCGTGCCAGAAGGTGATGGTCGTCTTGGCGTTCGGATCGTCGGACGCGGCGGAGCCCGACTGGCCGGTACAGGCGGTGGCCACCACGGATATCGCGGCGACCGCCACGGCGGACACGGTGAGACGGCGGTTTCTGAGCATGGCGGTACTCCCGGAAGAGGTGTCGGGGATCTGAGCTATGCGGCTGTACGGGTGTGCGGGGTCTGTGGGGTGGGGGGTACGGGCTTGTGCGAGGTCTGGGGGGTGTTACGGGGGGTACGGGCGTACGGACGCGGGCTAGCGGGAGGTGTCGAAGACCTCGTCGCGGGTGGCCGCGAGCGCGCTCTCCAGCGCGCCGCGCAGGACGGGATGGCGCTGGACCTCGCCGATGAGGAGCCTTGGGCGGGAGGCGGCCAGCTCGGCCAGCTCCGCCTGCACGAGCGCGCGCAGCGGTTCGCCGCCCGCGGCGGTCACCCCGCCCGCGAGGACGATCAGTTCGGGGTCGAGCACGGCCGCGACGGAGGCGAGACCGGTGGCGAGCCGCTGCGCGAACTGCCGCAGCAGCCCGGCCAGTCGTTCGTCCTCGCCGTGCCCGGCCGCGGCGCGCGCCAGCAGCCCGGCGGCGACCTCGGCGTACGGCTGCTCCGGGGTGTCGATGCCCAGGGTCCTGGCCAGCCGCGGTACGGACTGCGCGCCCGCCAGCTCCTGGAAGCCACCGCTGTTCGCCCTCACCACCTGGCGTACCAGCGGAGTGCCGGGGACCGGCAGGAAGCCGACCTCGCCCGCGCCGCCGGTGAAGCCCCGGTGCAGCCGGCCACCGATGACCAGGGCGGCGCCGAGGCCGTCCTCGTTCCACAGCAGGACGAAGTCGTCGTGACCGCGGGCCGCGCCGAGGCGCTGCTCGGCGACCGCCGCGAGGTTCACGTCGTTCTCGTACTCGACGGGCATCGGCAGGACCGCCGCCAGCTCGTCGAGCAGGGCGGGGGAGTGCCAGCCGGGCAGATGGGACGCGTACCGCAGGCGGCCGGTCGACGGGTCGAAGGCGCCCGGTGTGCCGATCACCACCCGCTGCACGTCCCCGCGCGCCAGTCCGGCGGCCTTGACGGCACCCTCCAGGGCGTCCGTGACCTGCTGTACGACACTGCCGGCGCGGCGGCCGCCCTCGGCGCGGCGGCCGGGCGTCGGCAGTTCGAACTCCCCGACGGTGGCGCCGGTGATGTCGGCGACGGCGGCGAGGATCCGCAGCGGGTTCACATCGAGCCCGGCGGCGAACGCGGCGCGCGCGTTGACCGCGTACAACTGGGCGTTGGGGCCCGGCCGGCCCTCGGTGGTCCCGGTGGCGACGACCAGTCCGGCGGCTTCGAGCCGGGCCAGGAGCTGCGAGGCGGTCGGCTTCGACAGGCCGGTCAGCTTGCCTATCCGGGTACGGGAGAGCGGCCCGTGGGCCAGCAGCAGATCGAGCGCGGCCCGGTCGTTCATGGCCCGCAGCACACGTGGCGTCCCCGGTGACGGAGTGGGTGGCCCGGTCACATCGGTCATGGACTGGACACCTGCCTTTCGCCGCTCGCTCTTCCACACTGTTAGGAAAGTTTCCTATTGGGGTGCGAGGAAGGTAAGCCGGACGTCAGGAAGGCGTCAATACTCTCCGGCAGAACACGCCCCCGGGGCAACCAAAGCGTTACCTCGGGGGCCATGGGGCTATTTGGACAGATTCGACGGCGACGGCGACGGGCCGGGCAGATTCGCCGGCACGGGATTGAGGGGCGCCGCCGCCTGCGACTGCGGCGAGGACGGGCTGGCCAGCGCGGAGGGCGCGGACATGGCGGCCGTCGGATCCGGCGCGGGCGCCTGCTCCATGACCGGCGGGAGGCCGCCGACGATCTGGATCCCCGCCTCGTCGAAGGCGCGCTTGATCCGCCAGCGCAGTTCCCGTTCCACGGCCAGCGACTTGCCGGGCATCGTCTTCGCGGAGAGCCGTACGGTCATCGAGTCCAGCAGCACCGAGTCCAGCCCCAGGATCTCCACCGGGCCCCACAGCCGCTCGCCCCACACCTCGTCCTGGGCCATCTTCTCGATGACCCGGCCCAGCACCGCCCGTACCCGGTCCAGGTCCTCCGACGGCCGGACCATCACGTCCACGCCCGCGGTGGCCCAGCCCTGGCTCAGATTGCCGATCCGCTTGACCTCGCCATTGCGTACGTACCAGATCTCGCCGTTGTCACCACGCAGCTTGGTCACCCGCAGCCCGACCTCTATCACCTCGCCGGAGGCCACCCCCGCGTCGATGGTGTCGCCGACGCCGTACTGGTCCTCCAGGATCATGAAGACCCCGGACAGGAAGTCGGTGACGAGATTGCGCGCGCCGAAGCCCAGTGCCACACCGGCGACGCCCGCGGAGGCCAGCAGCGGGGCGAGATTGATGTTCAGCGCGCCCAGCATCATCAGCGCGGCCGTGCCCAGGATCAGGAACGAGGTCACCGAGCGCAGCACGGAACCGATCGCCTCGGAGCGCTGACGGCGCCGCTCGGCGTTGACCAGCAGCCCGCCCAGGGTGGTGCCCTCGACCGACTGGACGCTGCGGTTCATCCGGTCTATGAGCTTGGTCAGCGCCCGCCGGATCACATGGCGCAGCACCAGCGCGATCACCAGGATCAGCACGATCCGCAGTCCGATGCTCAGCCAGGTCGACCAGTTCTCCTCCACCCAGCTCGCCGCGTCGGTCGCCCGGTCCGCCGCTTCGTCGAGGGTGACGGGGTCGGACGACGAGGGGCCGGCGGCCGGCAGGGCGGACCAGGACACGTCAGAACCTCCAGGTATCGCGAGCGGTCCCACCACACTAACGGGGCAGTGCGGCCGGGCCCGTGCCCCGACGGGCGGAGAGACACGGCTCACGCAGGTCGCGGGCGTGTCGCGCGGCGCGCCGGACGCGGGGGGAGAGGCCGGTGTGGTCGAAAACACTCCGAGCCCGTTACCTGCACGTGGTGGCGTTTCCACCTGGCATGAGGAGAGACTGAGAGCAGATCGTCCCGGCGCGAGCCACGCGCCGCCGGCGTTATAGGAGGCATCCGTGCCGCATGTCCTGGTCCTCAACGCGTCGTACGAGCCGCTCGGCGTCGTACCGCTCCGCCGCGCGCTCGTCCTCGTCCTGGAGAACAAGGCCCTCTGCCTCGAGGAATCCGGCGCCTTCATGCACAGTGAGACCCGAGTCATCCCAGCACCCAGCGTCGTACGGCTGAAGCGGTTCGTACGGGTCCCTTACCGGGGGCCCGTTCCACTGACACGCCGTGCGCTCTTCGCCCGCGACGGCGGTCGCTGTATGTACTGCGGTGGTGTCGCAACCAGCGTCGACCACGTCATTCCGCGCAGCCGTGGCGGACAGCACGTGTGGGACAACGTGGTGGCGGCCTGCCGCCGCTGCAACCACGTCAAGGCGGACCGGCACCTGCGGGAGCTGGGCTGGAGACTCCACCAACAACCTGCCCCGCCATCGGGCCTGGCATGGCGGATCATCGGGACCGGTCACCGGGATCCTCGGTGGTTGCCGTACTTGCAACCGTATGGCGCGGAAGACGCGATGGCTCGGATCGACGGCATTTCAGCCTGAGACCCGGGCCTTTGTCGTCCCCGAGGGGCCGCTGTGTCCTCGGTCGCCGGACGGGCTTGCCCTTGCGCACCCGGCAAGAACAAGCCCGTCCGGCGACCGAGGACACGTGCCGTCAGCCGGCCACCGCATACGCCTCGACCGTGTACAGCGAGTAGCCGAAGCGGGTGGCGCGCTCGTCGCCCTGAATGCGGACGAAGCGGGTGTCCTTCGCGTCCATGCCGATGGCCTCCCGGCCGCCCCGGCCCGCGTTCACCGTCGCCGCCGTGCGCCAGGTCCGGCCGTCGGAGGAGACCTGGATGCGGTAGCGGGTCGCGTAGGCGTCCTGCCAGTGGAGGACGATCTGGCCGAGACGGGCGGCCTGCGGGAGTTCGAGCTGCCACCACGCGCCGTCCTCCGCAGGGGACGACCACCGTGTGGCCGGGTCGCCGTCGAGCGCCGCGGCGGCCGGGAAGTCCGGGGTCTCGTCGCCGGACGAGGCCGCCGTCGCCGTACGGGCCAGATCCGGGCCGCCCGTCCGCGGCGAGGCGCGGACCGTCAGCGTGCGCTCGTCGCCCGCGAAGGCGAGCGGTACCTCATAGGTACCGGCCGGTGTCCCCTCGGGCACGCTGACCTCGACCGGCACATTCTTCTGCGCGCCCCGCGGCACCGTCGTCGTCCGCGGCACCGTCACCCGGATCCCCGACGGCGCCTTCGCCGTCAGCGCGCCCCGCACCTCGCCCGGCCGCTGCGCCGCGAGCCGCGCCTCGACCTTCTGGGGCTTGCCGCCGATCTGCGCGTCCGCCTCGTCGCGGACGAGGTCCAGCCGGGCCCGCGGCTCGTCGGCGAACCAGGGGACGACATGCCGTACGGAGGGCGCCGGCGCCCCGGGACCCGCCACGCCCGGACCCGCGCCCGGCGACACGATCCGTACCGCGTCGATCCGCAGCCCCTTGGTGTCCGACTCCGTCCAGCCGCTCGTCGACAGCGGCCCCAGCGCGCGCCAGCCCTGCCCCGGCACATGCGCCTCGACGGTCGCGCCCACGCCCGTACCCGGCTCGGACATGGTGTTCACGGCCTCGACGGGTCTGGCACCGCCCAGATCGACGGTGTACGAGCGCGCGTCCTGTGTGACGTTCCCGGTGTCCCGGTCCGTCGCACGGTCCGCGCCCGTCCACGCCGAGGACTCCTTGACCGCCCGGTCCAGGAACGGCCCGAGCACGCCCTCGCCGACCGTCGCCCGGCTCGTACGCGCCGCCTCGTGCAGCGGTTCCAGACCGAGGGACGCCTGCCAGGCCGCCGCCCCGTCGCCGCGGTCCTGCGCGAGGAGCATGTCGACGGCCAGTTCGCCCGCCGCGCCGTACCGCGCGAGCTGGTCGAGCCAGGGCCGTACCTCCTCGTCGAGCTGCCCGTCCGCGATCCCCGCGAGCCGCTCCGGCGCCTCGCGCATCACCGTGAAGGCGGCCCGCAGCGCGCTCGCGGCGCTGGTTCTGGTTCCGCGGTCCGTGGTGGTACGGGACTGCCAGAAGTCCGTGAGCAGCGGCTTGAGATACGCGGACTCCGCCGGGCCGAGGATCGACGACGCGTCGTTGCCCGCGAGCGCGGTGAGCGCCTCACGGGCCCTGATGTCGCCGCCCGCGAGATCGTCCAGCGCGGCCCGCCAGGACTCCCGCGGGTCGTAACCCCGGGGATTCCAGGCGTAGTCCGCCGCCGTGAACAGCGCGATACGGGACGCCGACGCCTGCTCCATCGCGTTGGCGAGCAGCGCTGCCGAGCCGGTCGCGACGGCCGGTTCGCGGCCGGTGTACGGACCGAGGAAGATACGGTCCTGCTCGTAGTCGTTGACCGGATAGTTGTCCATGGTGACCAGCGGACGTCTGAACGCGGCGCGCGCGCCCGCCAGTTCCTGCCCCGTGATGGTGCGCGGTACGACCCCGACCCCCGTCCACGCCACCTGTACGCGTGTGTCGAGCGCGTCCGCGAGCGCCTCGCGGTAGTCCGTCGTGCCGTCCTGGTAGTACTCCGTCGGCATCACCGTCAGCGGCTCGGCGCCGGGATGGCGCTCCGCGAGATGCCGCGCGACCGCGTTCGCCACCCGGGCCTGCGCCACCGCGGCGGCCCGGGGTCCCGAGCCGAAGGCCTCCGCGTCCTCGCCGCAGTGCCACTCCGTATAACTGACGTCCTGGAACTGGAGCTGGACCGCGCGCACCCCCAGCGCCCACATCGCGTCGATCTTGCGGGTGAGGTCCCGGAGATCCTTCCGCGAGGTCATGCACATGGCCTGGGCGGGGGCCACGGCCCAGGCGAGCGTCACATGGTTGCGCCTGGCGCGCTCGGCCAGCTCGCGGAACTCCGTGCGCTGCGCGGCGGGATACGGCTCGCGCCAGCGCGCCTGGCGGTACGGGTCGTCGCCGGGCGCGTACAGATAGCGGTTCTGCTTGGTGCGGCCCATGAAGTCGAGCTGGGAGAGCCGCCGCCGGTGGTCCCAGGGCTGCCCGTAGAACCCCTCCGCCGTCCCCCGTACGGCCGTGCCCGGCCAGTCCCGTACGACCACGCCAAGGACGGCGGGCCGGCCGGACCGCTCGACGACGAGCTGGCCCAGGGTCTGTGCGGCGTAGAACAGGCCGTCGCCGTCGACGCCGTCCAGGGCGACGGTGTCACGGCCGGCCACCGTCCCCACCGCCAGGCGGTAGCCCCCGGCGGGCAGATCGGCGCTGTCGGGCGCGCGCAGGGCCCGCAGCGCCTCGCGCGCGGCGGCGCCGCCCGCGAGGACCAGCGGTCCGGTGGCGGGCGCGGCGGAAGCGGTACGTACGGTACGGACACCCGCCCCGCGCAGGATCTCCGTCAGAGCGTCCACGGCGTAGGCATCGGCGTCCGCGCCCGCCACGACGGTCACGTCGTCGCCGAGGGGCACCAGCCGGCCGGCCGCGCGGATCGTCTGCGGCCGGGGCCAGACCGGGGGCACTTTCCCCGCGCCCTCGCGCTCGGGAGTGGTCGCCGCGGGGGAGCCCGGCTCGTGCGGGGCGGCCAGCGCGCTCGGCGCGGTGCCGAGAAGACCTCCGATGACGGCGACCGCGACGGCGGTCGCTGTGCCCTTTCGCTGCCCGAGCCGCATGTTCTGCTCCTCTCGTGCCTCCGGGTCCCGCACAGGTCCCGTCGGACAGGACCTGGTCCCGACCCACGCGGCAACGAGCCCACCACCCCCGCGGTGAGGGTGTCAATGCGCGTGGCCGTTGTGTCGCGATTGCCGGTTTGTGATAGGCAGGACGTCAACTGCCGCACAGGGAACGGATCGTGACTCGGCACACGTTTACCGGCCGCAAACGTCTGCGGTTCCGCCCGCTGGGTAGGGCTGCTGTGTCCTGTCCTGTTTCCCTGTCCACTGGAGGCGCCGCCATGGCCGCATCCGCACAGCTTCTGCCGACCGCACCTTCAAAACAGACGGACCCGACCCCCTCACCAGCGAGCCGCCGCTCGCCGACGCAGCCCCGCTCACCAGCGAGCCACCGCTCGCCGACACCGCTCCGCTGACCAGCGAGCCGACCGCGCCCGGGACGGCCGGCGGCACGGAGTCCCCCGGAGTCTGACCCCCTGGAGTGCGTATGAGCCTGGCCGGACTCGCCGAACTGCATGGTGTCGCCACCTCGTACGCACCGTCGCCGGGCGTCAGTGTCCCGGTCCCCGACTCGACCGTTGTACTGGTGCTGGCCGCGCTTGGTGTCGACGCCTCCAGCCCGGCGGCGGTGGACAAGGCGCTGAAGCGCGCCGAGTCCGCCGCCGCGCGCCGCCTGTTGCCGCCGACGCTGGTGGTGTGGACGGCCCGGGGCGCACCGGAAGCAGCCGGGCACGACGCGGTCACCGCGCCCGCGAGCACCGAGCCCCTGCTGCCGCCCGCCCTGGCCGCGCTGCCGGACGGCTCGGTGCTCCGGGTGGAGACCGAGCAGGGCGGGTCGGTGGAGCTGCCCGCGGGGCCCGGCGCGGCCGCCGGCTGGGCCCGGCTTCCGCTGGGGGTGCACCGGCTGACCGTCCGCGCCCCCGCCGCCGCGGGCCGCGGAGCCGCCCGGGGCCGCGGAGCCGCCGGCGGCCACCGGGAGGACCGGGCCGCGCTCGTCGTCGCCCCCGACCGGGTGCCGGAGCCCTCCGCCCGCGCGTACGGCTTTCTGGTGCAGCTCTACTCCCTGCTCTCCCGGCGCTCCTGGGGCATGGGCGACCTGGGGGACCTCGCCGAGCTGGCCGCCTGGTCGGGCCGGGCCCTCGGCGCCGGGTTCGTGCAGATCAACCCCCTGCACGCCGGGGTGCCCGAGGTGCCGGCCGACCCCTCGCCGTACCGCCCCTCCTCGCGCCGGTTCCCCGATCCGGTGCATCTGCGGATCGAGGCCGTACCGGAGTACGCGTACGTCCACGGCGAGGACCGCGAGCGGCTCGACCGGCTCGTCGAGCGGGCCGCCGCGCTGCGCACGGCCGTGCTGGACCCGGCCCCGGGCAAGGGCGCGCTGATCGACCGGGACGCGGTGTGGGAGCTCAAGCGGGCCGCCCTGGAGATCCTGGCCACCGTCCCGCTCGGCCCCGGCCGCCGCGCCGAGTACTGCGACTTCCTGGCCGAGCGCGGCCGGGCCCTGGAGGACCACGCCACCTGGAACGCGCTGGCCGAGGTGCACGGCCCCCAGTGGCGCTCCTGGCCCGCCGGGCTGCGCGATCCACGCTCCGCCGAGACGGCCGCGGCCCGGCGCCAGCTCCTCGACCGGGTCGACTTCCACTGCCGGCTGGCCTGGCTGACCGACGAACAGCTCGCCGCGGCCGGCCGGGCGGCCCGGGACGCGGGCATGGGCGTCGGGATCGTGCACGACCTCGCCGTCGGCGTCCACCCCGACGGCGCCGACGCCTGGGCGCAGCAGGACGTCTTCGCCGCCGGCATGTCCGTGGGCGCCCCGCCGGACGCCTTCAATCCGCGCGGCCAGGACTGGGGGCTGCCGCCCTGGCGCCCCGATGTGCTGGCCGCGTCGGGCTACGCCCCGTACCGGAGCCTGCTCCAGGGCCTGCTGCGGCACGCCGGGGCGCTGCGGATCGACCATGTGATGGGCCTGTTCCGGCTCTGGTGGGTGCCCGAGGGACTGGACCCCACCCGGGGAACGTATGTGCGGTACGACGCCGAGGCGATGCTCGCGGTCCTCGCCCTGGAGGCACACCGCGCGGGTGCCGCCGTCATGGGCGAGGACCTGGGCACGGTCGAGCCCGGGGTGCGGGAGGCGCTGGAGCGGCGCGGGGTGTTCGGCACCTCGGTCCTCTGGTTCGAGCGCGACTGGGACGGCACGGGCGGGCCGCTGCCGCCGGACCGCTGGCGCACGGGATGCCTGGCCACCGCCACGACCCATGATCTGCCGTCCACCGCGGCCCGGCTCACCGGTGAGCATGTGGAGCTGCGCCACCGGCTCGGCCTGCTCACGGGACCGCTGGAGCGTGAGCGGTCCGAGGCACAGGCGGAGCTCGCGGAGTGGCTCGGCCGGCTCACCCGGCTGGGACTGCTGTCCGGCGACGACGAGGAGGAGCGCGTCCGCGCCGTCTACCGCTTCCTGCTGCGCACCCCGGCACGGCTGGTCGGGATCTGGCTGCCGGACGCGGTGGGCGACCGCAGACCGCAGAATCTGCCGGGCACCTGGGACCAGTACCCGAACTGGCGCCTGCCCGTCGCGGACGCCGAGGGCCGCCCGGTGGCCCTGGAGGAGCTGGCCGCCTCGCCCCGGCTGCACGCCCTGATGGAGGTGTTCCGGCCGGGTACGGCACCCCCGCCCGCGAGGCCGTCCTAGCCGTTCGCTACTTTTGCGGGGTGGACAAGAAGAACGCTCTGCGCGCCGGCGCCCTGGCGGCCGGTACGACGCTGATGATGCTGCTCCTGTCGTCCCCGGCGCTCGCGCTGAGCCGGGACGACGGCGACGACCCGGGCCCCGGCCTGAGCATCGCCGAGACGCTCGGCCTGTATGTGGTGGCGCCGCTGGTGATCTTCGGCATCATCGCGGGCCTGGTCATGGTCCTCGACAAGTCCCACAAGCAGCACGTCTGACCGACCCCGAGCGGGTCTCACGCGCGGGTCTCATAGGGCGCGCCGGGCGCGGACAACCGACCGGCGGCGCCCTTTCCGTGCGTCTCCACCAGCCTCGACCTGCGTACGCACCGACCTTGGCGTACGTACGCACCGGCCGCGCCCTTCACATACGTACCGCTCACGTACGCAGCGTGCTCACGTACTCCCCTCGCTGCCCTCCACGGCCTGCTGGCGCCGTGGCCGCAGCCTCGCCCCCTGGCCGGGCACGAGCCGCTCCACCACCTCGGTCAGCTCGTCGCAGGCCTCCTCGATCTTCTGGTGGATGTTCTTCTGCTCGGTGACGATCGCCGTCAGCAGCAGTGAGGTCAGCGCCAGGGAGCCGTTGAACGCCTGAAGGGTGATCATCCGCTCGACCAGGGTCTGATGGGCGAACGCCCCCGCCGGATTGGCCGCCTCCCAGATCGCACGGAGGGACACCGCGAGCGCGAACGGAGCGCTCCCGGCGAGATGGAAGCGCAGCGCCGCCCAGATCAGCACGGGGAAGACGAGAAAGAACAGCGTGAAGGCGCTCATGGTGGCCAGCCAGGTGATCACTACGGCGGTGATCACCAGCGCGGACACCTCGGCCCACCGGTGGAAGTGCGGAGGCCACCGCAGCCGGCACAGCAGGAGCAGGAACGGTGTGACCAGCAGGACGCCCATGGCGTCGCCGGTCCACCACACCAGCCAGGCCGTCCAGAATCCGTCCGGCAGCGTGACGCCGCGGAGCCACATCGTAGCCACCGGCACGGTCGCGGCGACCAGCATTCCGGCCAGGCCGCCGAGGAAGACCAGCGCCACCCCGTCCCGCAGCCGGTCCAGCTCGACACGGAATCCCACGCGCCGCAGAAGCAGCAGGGAGGTGAGCGGCGCGAGGGTGTTCCCGACCGTGATCGCGATCTCGATTCCGCCCACCGGGCCGAGCGGCAGGAAACCGACGAGGGTCCCCAGGGCGATCCCCGGCCAGACACCGGCGCCCAGAAGCAGCAGAGCGGTCAGGGCGATGCCCGTGGACGGCCAGAGCGGTGTGAGAGCGGTGCCGTCGACCTTCAGGACTTCCTTCTGCAGGCCGATCCAACCGCCCACGCAGTAGAAGACGGCGACGCCGAGGATCCGGAGGGCGGCCACGGTCGGACGTCGGAGTTGCTCGGTACGCACCACAGCGGCCATGAGACATCGCGCCCCCACCCGGCCCGGCCGTGACACGCACTGCGGGGCCGCGCAAGTCACCCGGTGCCCCGGCGACGGAGCGCTTCGGGGCCGGAGTGCTTCGGTGAGCTTTGGGGTGGGGGCGGCCCGCTCGGGCCGCCCCCACCGGCCGCGTTACGCGGTGGCCGCCGCCTCGTCCGCCCGCTGCGCCCGCAGCGCGCGCTCGACACCCGACCTCGACTCCGAGACCAGCCGCCGCAGCGCCGCGTTCGGGCCCGCCGAGGCGAGCCAGGCGTCCGTCGCGTCCAGCGTCTCCGGGGAGACCTGGACGGCCGGGTAGAGCCCGACCACGATCTGCTGGGCCATCTCATGGGAGCGGGACTCCCAGACGTCCGAGACCGCGGCGAAGAACTTCTCCGTGTAGGGCGCCAGCAGCTCGCGCTGGTCGGTCTGCACGAAACCGCTGATCACGGCCTCCTGGAGGGCGTTCGGCAGCTTGTCGCCCTCCACCACCGAGGCCCAGGCCTCCGCCTTGGCCTCCGGCAGCGGGCGCGCCGAGCGGGCCGCCGCCGCGTGGCGCTCGCCCGCGGCGGTCCTGTCGCGCTCGTACTCCGCCGCGATCTCGTCCTCGTCGTGCAGTCCCACCGCCGCCAGCCGCTGTACGAACGCCCAGCGCAGCTCGGTGTCGACGGCCAGACCCTCGATCGTCTCCGTACCGTCGAGCAGCCCCTGCAACAGATCGAGCTGTTGGGGGGTGCGCGCGGTCGCCGCGAACGCCCGCGCCCACGCGAGCTGGTGGTCCCCGCCGGGCTCGGCCGCGCGCAGATGCGCCAGCGTCGCGTCCGTCCACCGGGTCAGCCCCGCTTCGCGCCACGCGGGCGCCGCGTACAGATCGAGCGCGACCTTCACCTGGCGGTGCAGCGACTGCACCACCCCGATGTCCGACTCCTTCGTGATGCCCGACAGCACCAGCTCCAGGTAGTCGCGGGTGGCCAGCTCGCCGTCGCGCGTCATGTCCCACGCCGACGCCCAGCACAGCGCGCGCGGCAGCGACTCGGTGAAGTCCCCGAGGTGCTCGGTGACGACCCGCAGTGACTCCTCGTCCAGCCGGACCTTCGCGTACGACAGGTCGTCGTCGTTGAGCAGGATCACCGCAGGGCGCGCGGTGTCCGCCGGGAACGGCACCTCGGTGCGCGCGCCGTCCACGTCCAGCTCGATCCGGCTCGTACGGACCAGCCGCCCGCTCTCGTCCAGGTCGTAGCAGCCGACCGCGATCCGGTGCGGACGCAGGACCGGCTCACCCTTCGCGCCCGTGGGCAGCGCCGGCGCTTCCTGCAACACGGCGAAGGAGGTCACATGCCCGGCCGCGTCCAGCTCGATCTCCGGGCGCAGGATGTTGATGCCAGCTGTCTCCAGCCAGGCCTTCGACCAGGTCCGCAGATCGCGCCCGGAGGTCTCCTCCAGCGCGTCCAGCAGATCGGAGAGCCGGGTATTCCCGTACGCGTGCGCCTTGAAGTACGCCTGCACGCCACGGAAGAACTCGTCCTGCCCGACATACGCGACGAGCTGCTTCAGTACGGACGCGCCCTTGGCGTAGGTGATGCCGTCGAAGTTGACCAGCACATCGTCCAGATCGCGGATGTCCGCCATGATCGGGTGCGTGGACGGCAACTGGTCCTGGCGGTAGGCCCACGTCTTCATCGAGTTGGCGAAGGTCGTCCACGACTGCGGCCAGCGCGAGCCCGGCGCGGCGGCCAGGCAGGCGATCGAGGTGTAGGTGGCGAACGACTCGTTCAGCCACAGGTCGTTCCACCACTCCATGGTGACCAGATCGCCGAACCACATGTGCGCCAGCTCGTGCAGGATGGTCTCGGCCCGCATCTCGTACGCCGCGTCCGTCACCTTCGACCGGAAGACGTACTGGTCGCGGATGGTCACCGCGCCCGCGTTCTCCATGGCGCCCGCGTTGAACTCCGGGACGAAGAGCTGGTCGTACTTGGCGAAGGGATAGGCGTAGTCGAACTTCTCCTGGAACCAGTCGAAGCCCAGCCGGGTCACCTCGAAGATCGCGTCCGAGTCCAGGTACTCGGCGAGCGAGGGACGGCAGTAGATGCCCAGCGGCACGGACTGCCCGTCCTTCTCGTACGAGCTGTGCACCGAGTGGTACGGGCCGACGATCAGGGCCGTGATGTACGAGGAGACGCGCGGGGTCGGCTCGAAGCTCCAGACGTTCTCCTTGGGCTCCGGCGTCGGCGAGTTGGACACCACGGTCCAGCCCTCGGGGGCCTTCACGGTGAACTGGAAGGCCGCCTTGAGGTCGGGCTGCTCGAACGAGGCGAAGACCCGGCGGGCGTCCGGCACCTCGAACTGCGTGTAAAGATAAGCCTGCTGGTCGACCGGGTCGACGAAGCGGTGCAGGCCCTCACCGGTGTTGGTGTACGCGCAGTCGGCGACGACCGTCAGCTCGTTCGGGCCCTGGAGCAGATGCGGCAGCGCGATCCGCGAGTCCCGGAAGACCGCGGCGACATCGAGCGCGGTGCCGTTCAGTACGGCCTCGTGCACGGCGGGCGCGACCAGATCGATGAAGGTCTCGGCTCCGGCCTCGGCGCTCTCGAAGCGCACGGTGGTCACGGACCGGTAGGTGCCGCCCTCCTGCGCGCCGCTCAGATCGAGATCGATCGCGTACGAGTCGACGGTGATCAGCCGCGCCCGCTCCCGCGCCTCTTCACGGGTCAGATTTGTGCCTGGCACCCGGTTCATCTCCTCGGTTCGTGACGTTTGGGCCCATCCTTCCACGCGGGCAGGGCCGGACGCCCGGGAGTAATCCGGCGGGGCATTCGGGGTGGCACGGTCATTCCTACCCGGGTAGCATCTTGAGTATGAAGATCAGTGTGAGCCTTCCGGAGGAGGACGTCTCCTTCGTCGACCAGTACGCGGCGGCCTCGGAGTCGGCGTCGCGGTCCGCGGTGATCCACGCCGCGATCGAGCTGCTGCGCGCGTCCCGGCTGGAGGAGGACTACGCGGCCGCGTTCGAGGAGTGGGACGCGAGCGACGACGCGGCGTTCTGGGAGCGGACGGCCGGGGACGGGCTGGCCGATGCGCAGGGGTGACATCTTCCTGATCGACTTCGAGCCGGTGCGGGGGAGCGAGGCCAACAAGGCACGGCCCGCCGTCGTCGTCTCCAACGACGCGGCCAACCGCTCCGCCGAACGGAGCGGCAAGGGGGTCGTGACGGTGGTCCCCGTCACCTCGAACACCGCCCGGGTCTTCGCCTTCCAGGTCGCCCTGCCGGCGGAGGAGTGCGGGCTGACCAAGGACTCCAAGGCACAGTGCGAACAGGTACGCGCGGTGTCGCCCGACCGGATGCGGCAGCGGCTCGGTGCCGTACCGAAGCAGCGGATGACCGAACTCGACGCGGCGCTGCGGCGGCATCTGGCCCTCTGAGCACCCGATGACGCGGCGGCCGGGCTGCCTGTGACCCGGGGAAACGGCCCTGGTAAACGGTCCGGCGATACGGTCCCGGGGAACGGGAGGGAAAAGGGTCGGCCAAGGTCGTTCCAGCCGCGTTGTACCGCGCCGGGGCCCGGCGAAGGCTGGGGCCCATGGAAGAGACCGCCCGCCGGACCGGGGACCCGCGTCCGTTACCGCCGTCCGTCTTCGCCCTCGCCACCGCCACCTTCTGTGTCGTCACGACGGAGATGCTGCCGGTGGGGCTGCTCACCTCGCTCGGGGACGGGCTGCGCACCTCCGACGGTACGACCGGGCTCACCGTCACCCTGCCCGGCCTGGTCGCGGCGCTCGCCGCGCCCCTGCTGCCCGTCGCCGTGCGCCGCGCGGACCGGCGGACCGTGCTCTGCGCGCTGCTGGCCGTGCTGGCCGCGGCGAACGCGCTCTCCGCGCTCGCGCCCGCCTTCGCGGTGCTGCTTGTGGCGCGGGCCCTGGTCGGGGTCTGCATCGGGGGCGTCTGGGCCGTCGCCGCGGGACTCGGCGCCCGGCTGGTACGTGCCGAATCCGAGGCCCGCGCCACCGCCGTGATCTTCAGCGGGATAGCCGTGGCGTCGGTGCTCGGAGTGCCCGCCGGGACGCTGATGGGCGGTTCGGCCGGCTGGCGCTGGGCCTTCGCCGCGCTGGCGCTGCTCGCGCTGGCGGTCGCGGCGCTGCTCGCCGTACTGCTGCCGCCGCTGCCCCCGGCCGGCGCGGTACGGCTCTCCGAGGTCGCCGGAGTGGTCCGTGTCCCGGCGGTACGGGCCGTACTGCTGGTCGTGGCCTTTCTGATCACCGGCCACTTCGCCGCGTACACCTATGTACGCCCGGCCCTGGAGCGGGTGCCGGGCCTCGGTACGGAAGCGGTCGGCGCGCTGCTGCTGGCGTACGGAGCCGCGGGCATCGCGGGCAACTTCGCGGGCGGCGCGGCCGCCGCCCGCGATCCGCGCCGGGCACTGCTGGTGATCTCGGCCGTACTGGCGGGCGCGGTGCTGCTGAGCGTCCCGGCGGGCGGCTCACCGCCGGCCTCGGTGGCGCTGCTGGTGGTGTGGGGGCTGGCGTACGGCGGGGTCTCGGTCAGCGCGCAGAACTGGCTGATGGCCGCCGCGCCGGACCGCCGCGAAGCGGGCTCGGCGCTCTTCGCCGGGCTGTTCAACGCGGCGATCGCGCTGGGCGCGCTGCTCGGCGGCCGCGCGGCCGACCGCTATGGCGCGACGGGCGCGCTCTGGCTGGGCGGCACGCTGGCGCTGGCGGCCACGCCGATGGCCCTGAGGCCGCGCGGTCCACGACCGCGCCGTGTCCTCAAGCGCCGGACGGGCTGGCTGTGCCGTGTCCTCAAACGCCGGACGGGCTGAGTTCCGCCGCCACCAGCTCCGCGATCTGCACCGCGTTCAGCGCCGCCCCCTTGCGCAGATTGTCGTTGGACACGAACAGCGACAGCCCGTTCTCCACCGTCTCGTCCACCCGGATCCGGCCCACGAACGACGCGTCCTGGCCCGCCGCCTGGAGCGGGGTCGGGATCTCCGACAGCGCCACGCCCGGCGCGTCCTTGAGCAGCTCGTACGCCCGCTCCACGCTCAGCGGGCGCGCGAACCGCGCGTTGATCTGGAGCGAGTGGCCCGTGAAGACCGGCACCCGCACACAG
Source organism: Streptomyces sp. GMY02 (assembly GCF_019056675.1). Lineage (NCBI taxonomy): Bacteria > Bacillati > Actinomycetota > Actinomycetes > Kitasatosporales > Streptomycetaceae > Streptomyces > Streptomyces sp. GMY02. The sequence goes on from NZ_CP077658.1 coordinate 5,655,578, forward strand.
GTCCCGGAGACCTTCAGCTCCGGGATCTCCAGGATCTTGCGCGACTCGTTGCGGAGCTTCTGCTCCTCGTCGGTCTCGAACGACCCGTCGTCCACCAGGTTGCCCGCGAGCGGCACCACGTTGAAGGCGATCGGCCGCTGGTAGACGGCCGGCTCGGGGAAGTCCACCGCCGTGCCGTCGTGCGTGAGCCGGTCCGCCTCGTCCACGACCTTCCGCGCCTGGCCGTGCAGCTCGGCGACCCCGGCGAGGCCCGAGCCCGAGACGGCCTGGTAGGTCGCGGCGACCAGCGCGGTCAGCCCGGCCTCCGTGTGCAGCGGGCGCAGCACCGGCATCGCGGCCATGGTGGTGCAGTTCGGATTGGCGATGATGCCCTTGGGCCGGTTCTTGATCGCGTGCGCGTTGACCTCGGAGACGACCAGCGGGACCTCGGGGTCGCGCCGCCAGGCGGAGGAGTTGTCGATCACGACGGCGCCCTGCGCGGCGACCTTCTGGGCGAGCACCTTCGAGGTGGCGCCGCCGGCCGAGAACAGCACGATGTCGAGCCCCGCGTAGTCGGCCGTGGAGGCGTCCTCGACGGTGATCGTCCGGTCCTGCCACTCGATGGTGGTGCCCGCGGACCGGGAGGAGGCGAACAGCCGCAGCTCGGTGAGGGGGAAGTCCCGCTCGGCCAGGACCCTGCGCATGACCGTACCGACCTGACCGGTGGCTCCGACGATTCCGACCTTCACTGGGGCTCCTCACTCGCGACTGTCCCGGGGAACGCGTTCCCACATCATGCGTCTGTCCCGGGCCGGGTTGTCCAATCCATTGTCCAAAGGACGGAACGGTCCGGACGGAACGGTTCCGGCGCGGGTACACGGAACTGTCCCGGACGTGGGAATGCGGAAGGGGCGGGCGCCCGCGTGGGCGCCCGCCCCTCCATTACCGCACGGGTTACGGAGTGACGCTCCCGATGATCACGCTGCCGGTGCCCGCGGCCGTACCGCGCGCGTTCAGCAACTGGACCTCACCGAAGAACTGTCGGCCCTCCGGAGCCGCGCTCTTCACCAGCACCTCGGCCGCGACCTGCGCCGAAGCGCCGCTGTCGAGCTTGACCGCGCCGCTCGCGCTGATCGTGCCGAGCCCGTCCGAGTAGTACACGTCGCGGTAGTCGTACGCCGTGGTCCCGGCCGGGACCGAGTAGGCGTCCACCACGGCCGTGTACGTACCGGCGGCCGGCCTGGTCAGGCTGACCGTCTCGTCGGCGCTGGCGCTGGTCGAGGCGCCGACCTGCACACCGTCCCGGAAGACCAGCAGGTCCAGGTCGGCCCCGTTGTCCGAGGCACCGCCGATGGTGAAGTCGAGCTTCTCGACACCCGCGCCGATGGTGACCGTGGACTCGATCTGGTCGCCGTCCGCGATCGTCGGGCGGGTGACCTTCGCCGAGCCCAGCGAGCCGCCGCCGAGCTTGCCGTCGATGGCGGCGAAGCCGTTGGTGACCTTCCACTCGACCGGCGCCGGAGTGCCGATCTTCGCCGACGGAATCGTGGTGACCGCCGGGTCGAAGACCGCGCCGAGTACCGACACGTCGAGCTTGTACGGGTTGTCGAGCAGCGGCGACGTACGGCGTGCCTCGACCTCGATCTCCCAGACACCCGGCTGCGGGTTCTGGTACGACCGCAGGTCCGGGCGGCAGGTGTTGCTCGGGTTGTTGTAGTTCGGGTAGCAGAAGATCGTGGAGCTGTCCTCCATCTGCGTACCGTACGGGTGGATGGAGATGAACCGGGTCTGGCTGCCCGTGGCCAGCCCGCCCAGCGCCACCTCCAGCGTGCGCGCGCCCTGAGGCACGGTCAGGAAGTACGACGTCGAGCTGTTGCGCTGCACCGAGTCCGACGCCGTGAAGGCGTACGCGGGCGCGGCCAGCGGCTTCGAGACGACCACGGTGGCGAGGATCTGCTTGTCCACGCCCTCCGAGTCACGGTCGTCCAGCTCCAGGATCGCGCTGTGGACACCGGCGGAGCCGGGCTTGGCCTCCACGGTGACCGTGACCGGGTGGTTGAGCGGCAGCTCGACATTGTGGCTGCCGACCAGCCGGAAGGTGCTGTCGTCGTTGTACTTCCACTTCAGCCGGTGCTCCACCGGGCCCGCGGGGCCGGTGGTCCGGGTGATGGTGATGTCGTACGTCCTGCTCTGGCCGGCCCGGAGGCCGCCCTCGCGGTCGTACAGACCCGTGCCGAAGCCCGGGGTCTTCAGGAACTCGTCGATCGCGGTGTCGACCGGGGCCTTCACCGTGTACTCGTACGAGCTGGGGTCGCGCTGGATGGCCTTCCACGCCGCCACGACATCGATCAGACCCGCGCCCTGCTCATGCGCCTGGAGACCGTCGATCTTCTCGGCGGTGCTGGTGAGCGCCGTGCGCAGCTTGGCGGGGGTGAGGTCGATGTGCTTCTGCTTGGCGGCCGAGATCAGCAGCGCGCTGGCGCCCGCGGCCTGCGGGGAGGCCATCGAGGTGCCCTGGAGCATCGAGTAGCCGGGCGGCAGGGTGTAGCCCGCCTCGGCGACCGGCGCGCCGGGCAGCCAGGTCTGGGTGCTGTTGATGGCGGCGCCCGGAGCGGTGATGGTCGGCGTGAAACCGCCGTCCTCACGCGGGCCGCGCGAGGAGAACGGCAGCAGGCCGTACTCCTTCGTCACCCCGGAGCCGTAGTTGGCGGCCCAGGTCTCCTTGGAGATCGACGCGGCGACGGAGATCACCTTGTCGGCCAGGGCCGGGTCGCTGATGGTGTTGGTGCCGGGGCCGTCGTTGCCGGCCGAGATGACCAACTGCACGCCGTAGGTGTCGATGAGCCGGGTGTACAGCTCCGACCTGGCGTTGTTGCCGTCGTTCAGCGGGGGCAGACCGCCGATCGACATATTGACGATGTCCACACCGCGGTTGACGACGAGGTCGATCATGCCCTCGGTGAGCGCGATGCTGGTGCAGCCGCCGCTCCAGGTGCAGGCGCGCGAGGACACCAGCTTGGCGCCCGGCGCGGCGCCGTTCATCTTGCCGCCGAACAGCCCGTTGGCAGCGGTGATACCGGCGACGTGCGAGCCGTGCGCGCCCTCGATGACACCGATGCTGACGAAGTCGGACTTCGCGCCGGCCGCGTTGTAGACGACGTCCTTGCGGATCTCGACGACGAACGGGATGCGCTCGGCCACCGGGGTGGCCGGGTTGTCCGTACCGAAGTAGCCGATCTGGAAACCGTCCTTGTACGGCTTCATCGCGGTGTCGTCGGTGAAGTCGCCGTCGTTGTCCAGATCGACGCGGACGGTGCCGGCGGCCGGGTCGTACAGCACGCCCCAGACATCGGTGGTGTCGCCGTCGCGGTTGAGGTCGCCCGCCATCTCGCCGCCGAGCGTGGCGTTCTCGCGGAACAGGTTGAACCTGTACGAGCCGGCCGGAGCCGTCCACGTACGCCCGCCCAGTGTGAACGTCGGCCCGGACGCGGCGGTGTTCATGATGCGCCAGGTGCCGTCGCCGTCCGAGACCGGGTCGGTGGCGGTCACCCAGTCGACGATCTTGCGCTCGCCGGTGGTGGTCTTCTGGAGTGCCGGGTGCCCGAGGTCGACGCCCGAGTCCAGGATGCCGATGGTGACACCGCGGCCGTCGGCCGTCGGATTCTTCCGGACGAAGTCGACCGCACCGGTCTCGAAGGACGGGTTGTACGGGTTCTCCGCGGCGGTCTTGCTGCTGGGCGCCGGGTACTTCTCGGCGTCGCCCGGGCTCTTGGCGCTCTTCGGACCCTGGGCGGTGTCGGCCGCCGGCCGCGGGTCGTCGAGCTTGATCTCCTGGTTGAGATCGATGCCGTGGACGGAGGAGAGCTTCTGCGCGGCCTTGATGGCGGCGTCCGCCCGGGCGGTGGGCAGCGTCGCCCGTACATAGCCGAGCTTGTCGTACGTCTTGCCGACCACGGCGCCGGGTACGGCGTCGAGCTGGCCGGCGACCTGCTCGGTCGCCCCGGGAGCGGTGGCGACCATGACTGAGACGTTCTTCTCACCCGCGGCCTCGGCCTTGGCGAGCAGATCGGCGTCGGCCGCCCCCAGCTTGTCGGAGGACGACTTGACGGGGGCGGGGACGGCGGGGCCGTCGGTGCCGGTCGCGGAGAACGCGGGGACGGCGCCGGAGGCGATCAGCGCGGCCACCAGGCCGGCTGCCGCCGCGACCCTGGCCACGCGTCTCGGCCCGGATATGGACTCGGATTCGGAGGTCATCAGCATCCCTGAGTGGTGAAAGAGACAGTCCGGATTTCGGTACCGGATGACCGCTCAGCTTTTCGTAAGAGAGGGGGGTTTGTGGAGAGTCGTCAGGGGCGTGATTCGGTCATGGCGGACATCCGCCAGTGCGGCGGTTGCGCCATGGGGGATCAATGGGGCGAGAGGTGCGAAGGGGGTGCGGCGGTGCGAGCGTCCGGCACCGGCCCGCACGGGTCCGGTACTGATCCGCCCAAGTCCCGGGCCCGAGGCCGTTCCCAGTCCTACTCTCTCGGGATGAACCAGGAGCTACGAGTGGCCGCCTATGCCGTGTGCGTCCGGCATGAACAGATCCTTCTCGCCCGCTGGGTGGCCCGTGACGGCACAAAGCGCTGGACGCTCCCGGGCGGGGGCATGGAACACGGCGAGGATCCCGTCGAGACGGCGGTCCGCGAGGTCGAGGAGGAGACCGGCTACGACGCCGAGATGACCGTGCTGCTCGGGGTGGACTCAAGCCGCCGCCGCTACCCCCGCAAGCTGGGCACCTACGCGGACTTCCAGGCCCTGCGCATCATCTACGAGGCCCGGATCACCGGCGGTTCGCTGCGTCCGGAAACAGGCGGTTCCACCGATCTGGCGGCCTGGCACCCGCTCGCCGCGGTCGAAGACCTGGACCGGGCCGAGCTCATCGACACCGGCCTGAGATTGTGGCGTGAGCGGCCCGCTCTCGGCCGCTTCGCGGTGAACGGCTGAAAACGGGTCAACTCGTTCGGAGCGGAAAACCCTTCCGCCGCTTCGGGCGTCCTGCCTGCCGATCGCATCGGTACAACAGGGGAGTTCACATGGCAGTACGTACGGTCCGGATCGCGCTCACCGGCACACTCGCCGCGGTCGCCCTCGCGAGCAGCGCCCTTGTCGCGCCCGCCGTGGCGAGCACGGCGCCGGACAGAACCGCCGCCGCCCACCGCGCCACCCAGGAGGCACTCGACGCCGCCGTCGCGGAGGGCGTACCGGGAGCGCTGGCCCGCGCCGACGACCGCAAGGGCACGTGGAACGGCTCCGCGGGCGTCGCGGACCGCACGACCGACCGGCCGCGCCTTCCGCAGGACCGTTTCCGTGTCGGGTCCATCACCAAGACCTTCGTCGCGACGGTCCTGCTCCAGTTGGAGGCGGAGGGCCGGGTCGATCTGGACGACACCGTCGACAGCGTGCTGCCGGGAGTGGTGCGCGGCAACGGCAACGACGGGCGGAGGATCACCCTGCGCCAGCTTCTCAACCACACCAGCGGCATCTTCAACTACACCTCGGACGAGGAGCTCCAGAAGAAGATCTTCGGGGAGGGCTTCTTCGAGCACCGGTACGACACATGGAAGCCGCGCGAGCTGGTCGACATCGCTCTGGCCCACCAGCCGGAGTTCGCGCCCGGCACGAGCTGGAGCTACTCCAACACGAACTTCGTCCTCGCCGGGATGGCCGTCGAGAAGCTGACGGGCCGCCCGTACGCGACCGAGATCGAGCGCCGGATCCTGCGGCCCCTGGGTCTGCGTGCCACGACCGTCCCGTCCACGGACCCCCGGATGCCGCAGCCGTCGGGCCGGGCGTACTCGGTCCTCGTCCTGGACCCGGCCGCGCCGATCCACGACGTCACCGAACTCAACCCGTCGGTGGCGGGGGCGGCGGGCGAGATGATCTCCAACCCGGCGGATCTGAACCGCTTCTACAGCGCGCTGCTCCAGGGCAAGCTGCTGCCGAAGCAGCAGCTCAAGGAGATGAAGACGACGGTCTCGATGGGCGACGAGGCCCCGCCGTCCAACGGGTACGGCCTCGGCCTCCAGGTCCAGGAACTCTCCTGCGGCGTGCGGGTTTGGGGGCATGGGGGCGGGATCCACGGGTCGTCGTCGGGCGCGGTGACGACGGAGGACGGTACGCATTCGCTGTCGCTGAACTTCAACGCGGACTGGGTGGGGGATGCGGGCGCGGTGGTCGAAGCGGAGTTCTGCGCCTAGCCCTGCCCGGGGCTTCGTCCTCAATCGCCGGACGGGCTCTATTTGTGCCCCCGGCACCGGCGTCGGCCGGTCCGTCCTCAATCGCCGGACGGGCTTGTTTTTGCCGACCGGCGCCGGGTGCGGGCAAATTCAGCCCGTCCGGCGCCGGGTGCGCATCCGGCGTCGGTCGCGGGCAATTCCAGCCTGTCCGGCGATTGAGGACGGAACCGTTCGCCTGGACGCCGGGCGATCATTGCGCCCGGCCGCAGGCCGGAAAATCCCAGCCCGTCCGGCGATTGAGGACGCGCGGGGGGCCTAGCGCGGTAGGGCCAGGAGCTTTGCCGCCGGGTCCCTCGCGTCCGCCGTCATCAGCGCCGTCCGCACCACCGTCGCCTGTTGGTCCAGCGATTCGCGCAGTTTTCGCGGGGTCAGATGCACCACCGTGATGCCCAGCCGCTCCAGATGCTCCCGCTTGCGCACCGCCTCCGCCCACCCCGCCCCGTCGTCGTCCTCGTCCGCCGCCGCCCTCGTGTCCAGTTCCACCGCGACCGCGAACTCCGGCCAGTACGCGTCCACGGTGCCCAGCTTCGCGCCGCCCGGCAGGCGCAGTTCGACGTTCCAGACCGGCTCGGAGAGCCCGTACGCGCGGACCATTTCGTACAGGCGGCCCTCCGCCAGCGTCCGGCCCTCCGCGAGCAGGGTGTCCACGGCCTGGACCACATGGGGCCGGGCCAGCAGCCCGGACAGGGTGAGTTCCCGTACCACCACGGCCGGTTCGCAGTGCCCGCCCCGTACCGCCTCGGTCAGCACCGCGACCACCGTGCGCGCCTCGGAGAGGTCCGCGATCGCGTCGGCCACCGCGCGGGCCACGGGCGCCACCGGCAGCCCGGTGACCTGTTCGGGCCGGGGCAGGGCGTGCGCACGGATGAGCCGGGCGCAGCCGGTGGACCGCAGCCGCCGGGTGCGGGGGACCAGCACGTCGATACGGTCCAGCGAGAGCAGCCCCGGCGAGGAGGAGAAACCGTACAGCGCCAGCGCCGCCGGCCCGGTGATCATCACGGAGTCGTACGCGGGCGCGTCCGGCCCCGCCTGAGCGGGCACCGGCACCGCCTTCGCGGCCGGCCGCCCCGCGTACAGCAGCACCGCGCGCAGCCGCTCCTCGCTGGTCGGTGTCCCCGGGTGCAACAGGAAGACCCCCGGCAGCAGTTGCTGCCAGGGGCCACCGGGCCGGCACTCCGCGGCGGCCCGGGGACCGCCCACCCCGTGCTCACGCAACTGCGCGAGCGTGAGCACACGGCGGCGCACATCGCGGGACGCGGAGAGATCGCCGAGCGGAGCCGACGAGCCGGAGGACAGGGGGGCGAGGGGGGTGGTGTTGTTGTTCATGCCCCGGTCATCCCCGGCTTCGGCCGCTCCTCTAACCCCCTGTTACGACTTCGTCGACAAAAATGGACAAGCTCGGCCTAAAGTACGGGCGTTCGACTGCCGATGATGCGCGACTCGTCGTACGAATCAGACGGGCCGCACATCCCCGCGCGCGCCCCCGATCACGCCGCCACGCCCCCGATCACGCCACCCCGTCCCGCTCCGCCGCCCCGTCCCGCTCCTGCGCCCGCAGCGCCCGTGCCAGATCGTCCCCCGCCTCCAGCACCAGCCTGCGCAGCGCCGGCGCCGCGTCCTCGTGCGCCGCGAGCCACGCCTCCGTGGCGTCCAGGGTCGCCCGGTGCGCCTGGAGCGCCGGGTACAGCCCCCGCACCACATGCATGGCGATCTGGATCGAGCGCTCCGCCCACACCCGCTCGATCACCTCGAAGTAATTCGCCGCGTACGGCGCGGTCAGCTCCTGCTGCCCCGGCCGCGCGAACCCGGCGATCACCGCCTCCACCAGCGCGTTCGACAGCGCGTCCGACTCGACGACCTGTGCCCACGCCTGTGCCTTCACCGCCGCCGAGGGCCGCGCCGCCAGACACCGCACCTGGTGGCGCCTGCCCGACGCCGTGTCGTCCAGGGCCAGTTCCGCGTCGATGACCGACTCGTCCGCCGCGCCGTGCGCGGCCAGCGGCTCCAGGAACGCCCAGCGCAGCTCCTGGTCGACGTGAAGTCCGTCGATCTTCGCCGTACCGTCCAGCAGCCCGCGCAGGAACTGGAGGTCCTCCTCCGACGCCGCGATCGAGGCGAGGAACCGCGCCCAGGTGAGCTGGTGCTGACTGCCCGGCTCGGCCGCACGCAACTGTTCGAGCGCGTTCCCCGACAGCAGCCGCCGGCCGTGCTCGCGCCACTCCGGCGCCACGTAGTGGGTGAGCGCCGACCGCGCCCAGGCGTGCACCATCTGGAGCACACCGATGTCCGTCTCGCGGCCCGCGTGGGCGAGCACCAGGGCGATGAAGTCCCGGGCCGGCATGCGCGCGTCACGGGTGAGATTCCAGGCCGCGGACCAGCACAGCGCCCGGGCCAGCGGATCGCTGAGATCGCCGAGGTGCGCGCGCAGGGTGTCCAGCGAGGCCGTGTCGAAGCGGATCTTGCAGTACGTCAGGTCGTCGTCGTTGACCAGGATCAGATCCGGGCAGTCGGCCCCGGCCAGCCCGGGCACGTCCGTACGCGGCCCGTCGACGTCCGCCTCGGCGCGCGCGTACCGTACGAGCGCGCCCTCCGGCGTGTGCCGGTACAGCCCCACCGCGACCCGGTGCGGCCGCAGCTCCGGGTGCGATCCGGCCGCCTCCTGCACCACCGCCAGTTCGGTGATCCGCCCGTCGTCGCCGTAAGCGGCCTGCGGGGTGAGGGAGTTGACCCCGGCGGTCTGGAGCCAGGACCGCGCCCAGCCCGCCATGTCCCGCCCGGAGGTCTCCTCCAGTACGGACAGCAGATCGCCCAGCTCGGTGTTCCCGTACGCGTTCCGCTTGAAGTAGCGCCGGGCGCCCTCCAGGAACGCGTCCTGTCCCACGTACGCCACGAGCTGCTTCAGCACCGACGCGCCCTTGGCGTAGGTGATGCCGTCGAAGTTCAGCTTGGCGTCCTCCAGATCACGGATGTCGGCCGTGACGGGGTGGGTGGACGGCAACTGGTCGGCGCGGTACGCCCATGCCTTGCGGTTGTTGGCGAAGGTGATCCAGCCGTCGGTGAAGCGGGTCGCGCCGACGAGCGCGAACGAGCCCATGAAGTCCGCGAAGGACTCCTTCAGCCACAGGTCGTCCCACCACCGCATGGTCACCAGATCGCCGAACCACATGTGCGCCATCTCGTGCAGGATCGTCGTCGCCCTGCGCTCGTACGACGCCCGCGTCACATAGCCGCGGAAGATGTACTCCTCGCGGAAGGTCACCAGACCGGGGTTCTCCATCGCGCCGAGGTTGTACTCGGGCACGAACGCCTGGTCGTACTTCCCGAAGGGGTACGGGTAGTCGAAGTGGTCGTGGAAGAAGTCCAGGCCCTGCTTGGTGATCAGGAAGATGTCGTCGGGGTCGAAGTGGCGGGCGAGCCCCTTGCGGCACATCGCGCCGAGCGGGATCTCCAGCACCGTGCCGTCCTCGAACGTACGGCGGTACGAGTCGGTCACATAGTGGTACGGGCCCGCCACGACGGCCGTGATGTACGTCGAGATCGGCGCGGTCTCGGCGAAGTGCCAGACGCCGTCGGTCAGGGTGCCCGCGCCGTTGCTCCAGACCGTCCAGCCCTCGGGCGCGGTCACCTCGAAGCGGTACGGCGCCTTGAGGTCCGGCTGCTCGAAGTTGGCGAAGACCCGGCGGGCGTCGGCCGGCTCGTACTGCGTGTACAGATAGACCTCGCCGTCCTCCGGGTCGACGAAGCGGTGCATGCCCTCGCCGGTCCTGCTGTACGCGCACTGCGCGTCCACCACCAGGACGTTCTCCGCCTGGAGGCCGTCCAGCGCGATACGCGAGCCGTCGAAGACCGCGGCCGGGTCCAGGTCCGTGCCGTTGAGGGTCACGGAGGTGACGACGGGCGCGATCAGGTCGGCGAAGGACGAGGCGCCGGGGCGTGCGCAGCGGAACCGGATGGTCGTGACCGAGCGGAAGGTCCGGGGACCGGCGGGCGCGGCGGTGTCCTCCGGAGCAGCGGCCTCGTCCGGGGCGCCGTCCACCGCCGAGCGCAGGTCGAGGCGGACCTCGTACCCGGTTACGGACAGCAGGCCGGCCCGTTCACGGGCCTCGTCGCGGGACAGGTTCTCACCGGGCACGGTCACTCCTTCGTGGCTCGCCGCGTGGCTGGCGGTGCTGGGGGCGCCTGGCAGTGCTTGTGGCGCTGGGCGGCGCTTGTCTCGAACCCGGCGATCCTCCCATGTGTGCCCGGCCGGCGGCAGCGGGGAATGCCCCCGGCCGTCCGGGGCGTTCTCGCAAGGAGGTGTATCCGAGATGTGTTCACCGCCTTCATGAGGAGAGTCATGTCCGAGAAGACCCCCGTCGACTTCTGGTTCGATCCGCTGTGCCCCTGGGCCTGGATGACCTCACGCTGGGTGCTCGAAGTGGAGAAGGTCCGCGACATCGAGGTGCGCTGGCATGTGATGAGCCTGGCCGTGCTGAACGAGGACAAGGACGTGCCCGAGGAGTACCGCGAAGGGCTCGCCAAGGCCTGGGCCCCGGTCCGTGTGGTGATCGCCGCCCAGCAGAAGCACGGCGACGAGGTCGTCGGCAAGCTGTACACCGCGCTCGGCACCCGTTTCCACAACCGCGGCGAGGGCGCCACCCGCGAGGCGATCGCCGGGGCCCTGGACGAGGTCGGGCTGCCGGCGGACCTGATCGATTTCGCGGACTCCGACGCGTACGACACGGAGCTGCGCGCCTCCCACAAGGAGGGGATCGACAAGGTCGGCCAGGAGGTCGGCACCCCGGTCATCGCGGTGCCCGGCTCGGACGGCGAGCAGATCGCCTTCTTCGGCCCGGTCGTCACCCCCGCGCCCAAGGGCGAGGAGGCCGCGAAGCTGTGGGACGGCACGCTGATGGTGGCGTCGATCCCGGGCTTCTTCGAGATCAAGCGGACGCGGACGCAGGGGCCCATTTTCGACTGACCCGCCCGGCGGTGGACCGGTCCGCGCGTTGATCCTTTACGCGGAAGGACCCTTTACGCGGGGCGCCTTGCGCGGAAGGGCCCCCACGAGTCACGTCCTCGTGGGGGCCCTTCCTCATTCCGTCCGCCCGTGAAGGCTGAGAAGACGATCACGAGCAGGACGCCTCAGGGCGCGAGCAGCAGAATGTTCGCGCGCTCCTTGGCGGCGGCGTGGCGCTTCGCCACGTCCTGCCAGTTGACGACCCGCCACATCGCCTCGATGAAGTCGACCTTCTGGTTCTTGTACTGGAGATAGAAGGCGTGCTCCCAGGCGTCGAAGACGAGGATCGGCACCGAGCCCTGCCCCACATTCCCCTGGTGGTCGTAGATCTGCTCGACGATCAGCCGCCCGCTGAGCGGCTCGTACGCGAGCACGCCCCACCCCGAGCCCTGCGTGGTCGCCGCAGCCTTGGTGAGCTGCGACTTGAAGCCCGCGAACGAGCCGAAGGACGCCGTGATGGCGTCCGCCAGCTCGCCGACCCCGTCCTCCGCGAGCGGTTCGCCGCCGCCGTCGCCGGTCATGTTGTGCCAGTAGATCGAGTGCAGGATGTGGCCGGAGAGATGGAACGCGAGGTTTTTCTCCAGCCCGTTGACCGCCCCCCACGCCTCCTTGTCGCGCGCCTCCGCGAGCTGGTCGAGGGCGTCATTGGCGCCCTTCACATAGGCGGCGTGGTGCTTGTCGTGGTGCAGCTCGATGATCTGCGGGTTGATGACCGGTTCGAGCGCTGCGTAGTCGTACGGGAGTTCAGGAAGCGTGTACGTGGCCATGTGTCCGAGCCCTCCGACCTCTTATTGCAAGTCTTATGCATGTGCACGCTAGCAGCAACACGCATGGCTGCGTGCCGTGGCACTTTGTGTCACCCCCGACAAGCCCCTGACCTCCGCTTTGTGGACGACTGACGGTGATTCGGCGTGAACCGGTGGGTTACGGTCGGGCAGTCCCGGCGCACCCGTCAGGACCGACCCTGGTGGACGCACCTGTTCCGCCGCGTCACCTGCCCGCCCGCCCTCTCGACCCCGGAGCCCCCATGACCACCGCCGCCGCAGCTCCCCGTACCGGAGCGGTCCTCGCCGATCTGCTCCCCGCCACCCGTGCCCGGGACATCGCCCTGGTCGTCGGCGGTGCCGTGCTCACCGGACTGGCGGCGCAGCTCTCCGTACCGGTCCCCGGCTCCCCGGTGCCCGTCACCGGCCAGACCTTCGCCGCGCTGCTGGTCGGCACCTCGCTCGGCGCCGGCCGCGGCTTCCTCGCGCTCGCCCTCTACACCCTCGCCGGATCGGCGGGGCTGCCGTGGTTCTCGGCCGGCTCGTCCGGCGCGGGCGGGGCGTCCTTCGGCTATGTCCTCGGGATGCTGCTCGCGGCCACGGCGGTGGGCGCGCTGGCCCGCCGTGGCGGCGACCGTTCCGTACTCCGTACAGCGGGGACGATGGTGGCGGGCTCCGCGATCATCTACGCCGTCGGCGTCCCGTACCTGGCCGTCGTCGCCGGTCTGTCACCGAGTGCCGCGATCTCGGCGGGGCTGGTGCCCTTCCTCCTCGGCGACGCGCTGAAGGCGGCGCTGGCGATGGGGGCGCTGCCGGCCGCCTGGAAGCTGATGGGCCGCCGCGGCTGACCCGGTGGGCCCGTGCCGGGAAGGTGCTTTCCGGAGCGTTCACGGAGCCCTTGCGGAGCGTTTCCGCGGGGTCGCGACGCCCTTACGGTCCGCGACCCCGCTGACCGCTGCCCGGCGTCCCGCGTGCCACACTCGGATCATGCGCGTGTATCTCGGTTCCGACCATGCCGGCTTCGAACTCAAGAACCATCTCGTCGAGTGGCTCACCGAACACGGCCACGAGCCCATCGACTGCGGCCCCCACATCTATGACGCCGAGGACGACTACCCGCCCTTCTGTCTGCGCGCCGCGGAGCGTACGGCCGCCGACCCGGACAGCCTCGGCGTCGTCATCGGCGGCTCGGGCAACGGCGAGCAGATCGCCGCGAACAAGGTCAAGGGGGTACGGGCCGTCCTCGCGTGGAGCGAGCGTACGGCCGCTCTGGGCCGCGAGCACAACAACGCCAATGTGATCTCGGTCGGCGGCCGGATGCACACCCGCGACGAAGCGGTCTCGTTCATCGAGGTCTTCCTCAAGACGCCGTACTCGGGTGCGGAGCGGCACACGCGCCGGATCGAGATGCTCACGGAGTACGAGGCGACCCACGAGCTGCCGCCGATCCCGGCGCACCACCCGCAGAAGGACTGACCAGCCGTACACGTGCCGCCGGCGGGACCGTGGCCCGGCGGCACTGTCATGCCCGTGGCCACCAGACCAGCCCGTACAGAGCACCGTACAGAGCAGCAGAACAGGAGAGACCGTGCCCGAGGGGCATACGATCCACCGCCTCGCCGAGGACCATCTCGACCGCTTCGGAGGCAGGCCGGTACGGGTCAGCAGCCCGCAGGGCAAGTTCTCCGACAGCGCGGCCCTGCTCGACGGCCGGGTCTTCGAGCGCGTGGACGCTCACGGAAAGCACCTCTTCCTCGGCTTCGGCGGCCCGGACGGCAAGGACAGCCCGGACGGCGGCGGCCCGGACGGCGGCGGCGAGGACGGCAGCGGCGAGGACCTGGGCTGGGTCCATATCCATCTCGGCCTCTTCGGCAAGGTCGCCTTCGGTGCCGCGCCCGCCCCGCCGCCCACCGACGCCGTCCGGCTCCGGCTCGCCTCCGCCACGGCGTACATGGATCTGCGCGGCCCCACCACCTGCGCCCTGATCACCGCCCCCGAGAAGCGCGCGATACACGACCGCCTGGGCCCGGATCCGCTGCGCCCCGCCGACGACGGCGAGAAGGCCTGGGCGCGGATCTCCCGCTCCCGTACGACCGTTGCCGCGCTTCTGATGGACCAGAAGGTCATCGCGGGCGTCGGCAACGTCTACCGCGCCGAGGTCCTCTTCCGCCACGGAATCGACCCGTACCGCCCCGGCAGGGACCTCACCCGCCGCGAGTGGGAGGCGGTCTGGGCGGACCTGGTGGCGCTGATGCGTGAGGGCGTACGGAACAACCGCATCGACACCGTCCGCCCCGAGCACACCCCCGAGGCCATGAACCGCCCGCCGCGCGTCGACGACCACGGCGGCGAGGTGTACGTCTACCGCCGCGCCCGGATGCCCTGCCACCTCTGCGCCACCGAAATCCGTACGGCCCCGCTCGCCGCCCGCAATCTCTTCTGGTGCCCCGTCTGCCAGCCACCAGTAAACTGAACGAATCGCATAAATCGAATAAGCGGTTGAGGAGACACCGAGTACGAAGGAGTCCTTATGTCTCCACAGTCGGTAACCATGCTCGAACCCCACACTCCTCTCTATCTGGCAAGCGAACCGCATGTGATCGTCCGTGGCGAAGGCGTGCGGGTATGGGACAGCGAAGGCCGTTCCTATCTCGACGGTCTCTCCAGCATGTTGTGCGCGAATCTCGGCTACAGCGAGCCCCGGCTCATTCAGGCGGCCACGGATCAACTGGCGAAGCTGCCGTTCTACGCGTCGTACGGACACCGCACCACCGATGTCGCACTGGCTCTCGCCGAAGACCTCGCCCGGATCTCCCCGCTGCGGATGGGGCGTACGTTCTTCGCCAATTCAGGAGCCGAGGCGAATGACAGCGCGTTCAAAATCGCCTGGTACTACCACCGCGCTCTGGGACGTCCCGAGCGGGTGAAGATCATCTCCCAGACGAAGGGCTATCACGGCACCACCGTGGCCGCGGCATCGGCCACCGGTATCAGCCATATTCACGAGGGATTCGGTCTTCCCCTGCCGTATTTCCTGAAGGTGCCCTGCCCCGATCCTCTTTCGCCGCAGGCCCAGGGCATGACGAATGATCAATTCGTCGACTGGCTTGTCGCGCAGTTGGAGGATCTCATCAATGACGAGGGCGCCGACACCATCGCCGCGTTCATCGCGGAACCCATAATCGGCGCCGGCGGGATAATTATCCCGCCCCCGGGCTATTACCATCGGGTCGAAGAGGTGCTGGCCCGTCACGACATCCTGTTCATCGCCGATGAAGTCATCACCGGATTCGGCCGTACCGGTTCGATGTTCGCGACGACGGAATTCGATCTGACTCCGGACATGATCACTCTCGCCAAGGGGCTCTCCTCGGCCTACATACCGATCTCCGCCGTCATGCTGGAGAAGCGAGTGGTCGACGCACTGGTCAAAGGCTCCGCCGAACTCGACGGATTCGGGCACGGCTTCACCTATTCCGGACACCCCGTGGCCGCGGCCGTGGCGCGTGAGTCCCTCGCCATTCTCAGGGAGCGGGACATCCCGGGCTATGTACGGACGACCGCGCCGATGCTGGCGGACGGACTCGGGGCCTTTCGCGGCGCGGAGCTGGTCCGTGATGTACGGGGCCACGGCTTCCTCGGCGCCATCACCTTCGACCCGTCCGCCGCCGGGACGGCGGCCGGTGAACTGGGCACGGCCCTGATGGCCCGGTCGGCGGAACACGGCCTGCTCATACGGGCGATAGGCGACACCATCGCCTTCGCGCCCCCGCTGATCAGTTCCGACGCCGAACTCAAAACAATGATCGACTGCTTCGGCGCGGCGTACCAGGACGTTCTCAACGGACTGTAGGGCCGGGACCGCGAGGCCCGGACCCGTCAGCCCCGGCGGGACCCGGCCGGCCCCGGCCGGGCCGCCGGGCGGCCTCAGAAGCCGTGGGGGAGCCAGGGGGCCGGGTCCGAGGAGAAGGCCGTGGAGGCTTCGGCGAGGGCTCCCGGGCGGTGTTCCAGGACGCGGCCCGCCTGGGACAGGGCGGTCAGGGAGATGCCGCCCAGGTACGCGGCGCCCAGGTCCGCCACCGACAGGGTCAAGTCCGCGGTGTCCGTGGTGCGTTCGCACGTCGCGCCCTTCGCGTCGCCCGCCAGCCGCCAACGCCCCTCGTTCCAGGGGCAGAAGCCGTCCTCCACCGCCAGGACCACATCGACCGGAGCCCGGTACGTACGGGCCTCCAGCGCCGCGCCGACCTCGACCAGCCGTACGTACAGCGAGTCCCGCAGCACCAGCCCGCAGCGGCGGATGTCCGAGGCCAGGTACTGGAACGCGTCGTCCTCCGGCCGGTTACGGGCACGGATCGTCGACGTCAGATCGATATCGGCGAGGAAGCGCCACAGCGACGCGTACGCCACCGGGTCCAGCGCGTACAGGTCCTGGAGTTCGATCGTCCCCTTCGGTCCGGAATTATCCCAATCAGGGCGACTTCGGAAGAGTGTGAATCCCACCACCTTGCCCGCCCGTTCCGCCAGTACGCACCGCAGCGCCGACGCCCCGTCCAGCTCCTTCTCGGCGTCCGCCACCGGCAGCCGCTCCCAGCCGGGCCGACGGGCGAGCATCCCCGGCCGGGCGGCGACCTCCGCCGCGTACACGGCCTCACAGGCCTTCTGTACGGCCGGATCCCCGGGCCGTACCGCGCGCAGCCGGATGTCCTCCGCGCCCTCCGGCACCTCGAACCGCACCCGCGACGTGTCGATGTCCGCGAGGAGCTGGCGCGTCGCCGCGCCGTACCCGTACCGGCCGTAGATCGGCGGCTCCGACGCCGTCAGCACGGCGAGTGATTCTCCCCACGTCCGCACATCGTCGAGCTGGCGGCGCATCATCGAGGTCAGCACCCCGCGCCTGCGGTGCGTCGCCGCCACGCTGACCATCGTGACGCCCGCCGCGGGCACCAGCGCGCCGCCCGGCACGGACAGCCGGAAGCTGAACGCCCCTGCCGTGCCTACGCATTCGTCCCCGTCCCAGACCCCGACCGACCGCTCGCATTCGGTCAGCGACTCCATCAGCGCGCGCTTCTCAGGCGACTCCACGAGCCCTCCGAAGGCGACTTCCAGTGTCCGGTACCAGTGGTCCCATTCGGCCGGATTCAGTACCCGCAGCTCAGTAGTCATATGCCATCAGTAGCAGGATGATGTCGACGAAGCGACCCGATTTCGAACGCAATGTCTCGGGGTCCCCCTGCACGCCCGTCG
The DNA here is from genome assembly GCF_019056675.1 of Streptomyces sp. GMY02. Lineage (NCBI taxonomy): Bacteria > Bacillati > Actinomycetota > Actinomycetes > Kitasatosporales > Streptomycetaceae > Streptomyces > Streptomyces sp. GMY02. The sequence continues at coordinate 5,672,842 of NZ_CP077658.1, forward strand.
GCCGGATCGGTAGGGTCCACACGATGGCCGGTGTCGCGCGAGCGGAGTCTTATTCGGCCCGGTTGCGCAGGAAGCTGCACCGGGTCCGCAACAGCGTGCGAAAATCCGGCGTCGACTACTTCCGGGGCGACGGCTCCGACTGGATCGCCCTCGCCGGCCTGTTGCTGACGATTCCGGCGATCACGCTCACCACCATCGCCTTCCCCGTCTGGTGCGCGCCCTCCGCGCTCGTCCTGCCCATCGTGGCGGGCGGCGTGCTGCTGCGGCCGTCCAGCCTGCTCAGCCTGTACGCCGCGGCGGCCGCCGCGCTGATCGTCGAGTCGATGGTCCTCGGCCCGTATCCGGACGGCCCCGCCCGGGTCACGCCCGGCACGGTCCTGGTGGTGGCGGCCTGCGGTCTGTTCGGTTTGCTGATCGCGCAGTTCAGGGCGCGCGTCGGGGTGCCCTGGCGGCGTGGCGGAACGATGCTCTTCGACCTGCGCGAGCGCATCCGCGTGCAGAGCGCCCTCCCGCGCCTGCCCAAGGGCTGGCACCGGGAGATGGCGCTGCGCCCGGCGGGCGGCCAGTCGTTCTCCGGCGACTTCGTCGTGGCGGCCCGTACGAACGGCGGGCGCACGCTCGAAGTCGTCCTCACCGATGTCTCCGGCAAGGGCATGGACGCGGGTTCGCGCGCCCTGCTGCTCTCGGGCGCCTTCGGCGGGCTGCTCGGCTCGCTCCCGCCGCACGGCTTCCTGCCGGCCGCCAACGGCTATCTGCTCCGGCAGGACTGGGACGAGGGGTTCGCCACCTCCATCCATCTGGTCCTCGACCTGGACTCGGGCGACTACGAACTGCTCTCCGCCGGGCATCTGCCCGCCCTCCAGCTCCACGCGGGCAGCGGCCGGTGGGAGGAGAAGTCGGGCGAGGGCCCGCTGCTGGGGGTGTACGACGGGGCGCAGTTCGACTCGGCCAAGGGCACACTCCGGCCGGGCGATGTGCTGATGCTGTTCACGGACGGCCTGGTCGAGGCGTCGGGCCGGGACCTCGGCGAGGGCATCGACCGGCTGACGGGCGAGGCGGACCGATATGTGGCGCCGGGGTTCCGGGGCGCGGCATGGCACCTGATCGAGGCGGTGGCGAAGGACGTGAACGACGACCGCGCGCTGCTGCTGATCTGCCGGGAGACGTAGGCCCCGGGGCGCCAGGGCCCGGGACCCCGGGCCGGGCCCCGCGAGCCCGGCAAGATCGGCGAGACACCCAACGCGGCGAGGTGCCGCCCGCCGCGGCAGCGGCTGCTGTCACTGCGGCATTGCGGGCCCGCGAAGATCCGCCGGACAGGGCCTGCCCCAAGGCCTCCCGGGCCGTCTCAGGGCCGCGCGGTGGCCGGGAGCGGGCTGCGGCTGCGCGGGGCCGGTCGGGGCGAGGCTTCCTTCTTCAGAGGCTCGTGCCGCGTCAGCGGCGGCGCAGGCTGAGCGAGAGGAGGGCCATCACGCCCATCAGCGCGGGCAGCACGAGCATGGCGGCTCGCAGGTCCACCGCCTCGGCGAGGCCGCCGATGACGGGCGGCCCGGCCAGGAACCCGACGTACCCGACCGCCGAGACCGCGGCGATCGCCGGACCCGGACGGTCCGGCCGGAGCCCGGCCGCGTGGCTGAAGACCACGGGGATCACCGCCGCCATGCCCAGCCCGAGCAGCGAGTAGCCGGCGAACCCGGCGGCGGTGGTGGGCACGGAGATCGAGACCACCGCCCCGGCCGCGGCGACGAGGGCGCAGCCGAGGGTGAACCGTACGGTGCCGGTACGGGCACGGATCCGGTCGGCGCAGAGGCGCCCGACGACCATGCCGGCGGAGAAGAGCGCGAATCCGATGCCCGCCGCACCGGGCGACGCGCCGGTCACGTCGTGGAGATAGACCGCGCCCCAGTCGTTCATGACACCTTCGCCCATCAGGGCGCAGAACGCGACGAGTCCGGGGATCCACAGCCCGGCGCTGGGCAGGGCGAAAAGAGGACCGGCGTCCTCGGCCCGCCCCTGCGGCTCGGGGATCAGGGCGGTGGCCGCCCCGGCGACCACCACGCACAGGACGAGCGCGGTCATCGTGAAGTGCGGGCGGGTACCGATGCCCGCCGAGGCCGCGAGACTGCCGGCCACGGCGCCCGCGATCCCGCCGAGGCTGAACATGGCGTGGAATCCGCCCAGGATGTTGCGTCCGTAAGCACGTTCGACCAGTACGCCCTGGGTGTTCATGGAGACGTCGACGGCGGTGTTGCCACAGGCGAACAGGGCCAGCGCCACGGTCAGCGTCGGCAGGTCGGGGGCGAACGCCAGACCGGTCAGCGCGGCCAGATAGACCGTCATACCGGCGAACAGCACCGCCCGGCTGCCGTACCGGGCCACCAGACCGCCCACCAGCGGAAGGCCGAGGAACGCCCCGCTGCTCAGCCCCACCAGCGCCACCGCGAGCTGCCCCTCGGACAGCCCGAGCCGGTCCTGGATCGCGGGGACGCGCGCGGCCCACGTGGCGAAGGCCGCCCCGGTGACGAAGAACACGGCGCACACGGCCACGCGCGCCGCGCGCGGGGGCGTGTGCGTGGGCGCCGAGGGGGGAGGACCGGACTCCCCCGGCCGGGAGCCGGGCCGGGGGGCCGTCTCCGCGCCCGGTAAGCCCGAGGTCAGGTCGTGCGTCGCGTCTGGCTTGTTTCCCATGGAGTCGTGCGTCCTTCTGTTCGGTCCGGTCGATGCGTGCCCCCGGCAGCCCCCGGCAGTCTCCACTGCCGGGGAACTGCCGGGGGACACCCCGCCGCCGCTCCCCGCGGCGCTCTACGGAGCGTCCGGCCCGCCGCGGCGGGCGAGGTTCAGGCCATGCCGCGGGCGAGCGAGATGAGCGCGTCGCGTTCTTCCACGAGCACCTTGTGGAACACCTCGGCGAACATCAGCATGGTCCGTTCGTCGTTCGGCGGCCCGAGGGAACTGAAGCTCTGCCCGAGGACCAGTCTGCGCCGGCAGATCTCCTCGGCCACCGGGTACTCCTCGGGCCGGTAGGCGTGTCCCGCGGCGGCGTGGCCGCAGGACCACGGGCAGCCGCGTCCGTAGCCGCGCATCTCCTGGAACAGGGTCTGGGCCGGGACGGGCTGCGGCTGCCAGCGCATGATGCCGAGCCCCTCCGCGTTCACCGCCCGCGCCAGCGCGTCCCGGAACGCCTCCACCGGGATGTCGTCCAGACCGAGGTCCTCCGGCTGGACCAGCAGCGGGTAGAAGAAGTACACGTGTGTCAGGCCGTCGGGTATGACGGGCGGTCTGATGCCGGGGATGCCGGCCAGTGCCGTTGTGAGCGCCGCGCCGTTCGCCTCGCGGATCCGTGACATCTCAGCCAGACGAGTGAGCTGGGAGCGGGCGAAAGCCGCCGCGAGGACGTCGATCCGGTAGTTCCACCCCATGATCCGGGCGTTGTAGTCGCGGCCCTGGCCCGGCAGTTCCTCGCCGAACATCAGCACCCTCCGGGCAAGCCGGTGCTCATCCGCGTCGCGGGTCGCGAACAGTCCCCCCTCACCGAGGGCCGAGAGGCATTTGGAGCCGTTGAGGCTGGCTCCGCTCATGGACCCGAGACCGCCCACCGGCCGGCCGTGATACGTGGCACCGTGGGCCTGCGCGGCGTCCTCGATCAGGTGCAGACCATGGCGGTCGGCGATCCCGCGCAGCGCGTCGTAATCGGCGGGCAGACCGTTGAGGTCGACGGCGATGATCGCGCGGGTACGGTCCGTGATCCGCGCCTCCACCAGGCCGGGGTCGATGTTGAACGTCTCGATGTCGGTGTCGACGAAGACCGGTATCGCGTTCGCCTGGAGGACGCTGGACGCCGAGGCGAGAAAGGTGTCCGCGGGTACGAGCACTTCGTCGCCCGGCTCGACGCCGGCCGCCGCGATCGCCATGTGCAGTGCGGCGGTTCCCGAGTTGGCGGCGAGGACATAGGGCATCCCCGTGAACTGCGCCCAGGCGTCCTCCAGTTCCTGTACGGCCTTCATCGGCCAGTGCCATGGAGTCGCCTGGTCGAGGGCGCCGAGCACGGCCTTCCGGTCCTCGTCGAGGATGTGCGGCCACGGTGCCACCGCGCCTTCGGGGATGACGCTCCCGCCCCCGTCCAGTGCTAGCACGACGCCACCGCTTCCGCCGCGCCCGGGCTCGCCGCCAGACGCCTCCTCGGCGGCGGCTCCCTGCGGAAGACCGCCTTGGCCGTGGGCAGTTCGGGGAAGCGGCCCAGCTCCTCGGCGAGCGCGGTGAGCCCCGCGTCCAGGGTGACCTGCGGTTTGAACCCGAGGGCGGTCAGGCGTGAGATGTCGGCGACCAGGGTGAAGCTGTCTTCGAGACTGCTGTTGTCGGCCTCCAAGCGCGCCGGCCGGCCGGTGGCCCTCGTCACGGCTTCGGCCAGTTCACGCATGGACACGTCCGTGCCACTGCCCAGGTTGTAGATCTCGCCGTCCGTCCCGCGGTCGGCGAGCGTGATGAGCGCGCGGCACAGATCGTCGACATGGATGAAATCCCGTGTCTTGCGGTCGATGTCCCCGACGACCGGAATCGGCAGGTCGTTGAGATGCCAGCGAAGGAACTGGGACACTTCGCCACCGGCCTGACGCGGGTCCTCGCCCGGACCGTAGATCACGAAGGACCGTCCGATGACGGCCGGCAGTCCGGTGGTTCGGTGCAGGCTGCGCAGTGTGAGTTCGCCCGAGAGTTTGGAAGCGCCATAGGGCAGGAACGGCCCTGTGGGATGGTCCTCACGTATGGGTGCGTGCTGCGGAGTGCCGTACACAATGGCGGAGGAGAGGTAGACCAGCCGCCGCACTCCGAGTTCGAGCGAGGCGTTGCCGACGTTGCAGGTCGCCAGCGCGTTGAGATGAAAGTCGTGACGCGGTTTCTCGACGGACAGTGTCCCGCTGGCGTTTCCCGCCAAGTGGAAGACGGCGTCGGCTCCCTGGAGGGCGAGAAGTGTCTCGCCGTAGTCACGTAAGTCGGCGCGTACATGCCGGACGCCGGGCAGCGAAGCGATGTCCTCGCCGAGAACGGCGTGGTCGACGACGGTGACCTTCTTGTCCAAGCGGCTCAAGGCTGTGACGAGATGGCGCCCGACGAACCCGGCTCCGCCGGTCACCACCACCTCTTCGTACTCCCGCAGAACGCCGAACGTGTCTGATGTGTGGATCAAGGTATCTCCCGCATTGATGGTGCCCTTGCTTTTGCGAAGACTTGACCATGCAACGCGTTGAAGTTCCTCAGACGCAAGCGGATATCTGGGAATGGCCAATTGATGACCCTGGCATCCGGCGGGGAATGTTCTGTTCCATTCATGCGCTCTTCATCGGCGGCCGGGAATTTCTACGCCGGGAAACCCGCTTCGCGCCCGCGCGCCCGCGGTGCGCTTGGCGCGACGCCGGGATGTGAATCCGCAAACTCGCCTGAGTAATTCCGCTTTCTCGTTGACCGCTCCCGGGTGACCACTCCCGGATTTTGCTTCGAGTGGCGCTGTTTCTCGGAAATCTTTCTCATTCGAACGGATGTGGAGATTCTGAAGGCCTTTGTGAAGCGGGGGCAACGGATGTGCGGGGGAGCGGAATGAGGCGCCGGGGCGCCAGGGGGTTACGAAGCGGTCGCCGACTGGTCGGCGTGGTCGGTCGCGACTGCCACCGCTCGCCAGGCGTCGAGGTCCTTCCGTACCTGATCGAGCTTGGCCGATACGCGCTCCACACAGTCCGCGCCGAGCTGGAACCGCATCGGCGGTTCGGTGCCCTCCGGCAGTTCCGCCAGATCGACGATCGCCGCCGCGGCCTTGGCCGGGTCGCCGCGCTGCGCGTGGTTGTACGAGGCGGGGACATCGCGGGTGGCGCCGGAGGTCGTCGCATAGTCGTCGATCGTGTGAGGCTCGGTGTGCAGGCTCGTACCGTCCAGGAAGTCCGTACGGAAGCCGCCCGGCTGAACGATCGTGACGCGTACGCCGAGGGGCGCCAGCTCCGCCCGCAGCGACTCGGACATGCCCTCCAGGGCGAACTTCGTCGCCGCGTACAGGCCCCATCCCGGGGAGCCGGTGAACCCGCCCACCGAGCTGATGTTGATCACATGCCCGGAGCGCTGGGCGCGCAGCGCCGGCAGGACGGCGCGCTGGGTGGTGAGCACGCCGAAGAAGTTGGTGTCGAACACCGCGCGGGCGGCCTCGTCCGAGACCTCCTCGGCGGCGCCGATCAGCCCGCGCCCTGCGTTGTTGACGAGGACGTCGATCCGGCCGAAGCGGGAGACTGCGGCGTCCGCGGCGGCCCGGACGCTCGGTTCGTCGGTGACATCGGCTGCGAGGGCGAGAAGGGCGTCGCCGGAGTCCGGGAAGGCGCGACGGAGGGCGTCCAGATCGCGTCCGGTGGCGGCGACCTGATGGCCGCGGGCCAGGGCTTCCCGGGCGATGGCGGCGCCGAGGCCGCGCGAGGCGCCGGTGATGAACCACACACTCATCTTGTTACTCACTCACTCTCTGGGGGTTTTACGGGCTGTACGGCCGGTCCACGGTGTCTACGGGCGGCCTGGTACGGCGCGTCTAGGGGCGGCCCGGTACGGCGCGGGTGAAGGTGAAGACGGTGCCGCGCTCCTGGCCGTCGTCGGGCAGTTCGCGATCGGCCCACCGGTCGACGACCGCGCCGATCTCGGCGGCGAACTGCGCGAGTTCGGCGTCGGTGACCCGCAGCCACGCCTCGTTCGAGAACGGCCCCAGCGGCCACCGCGCCTGCTCGGCCTGCGGCCGGTCGGCCCAGCGCCGTACATGCCCGGTCTGCCGTTCCAGATTGAGCGAGTCGACGGCGTGCGCGACGGCCTCCCCGGCGGCGTCCTCGGCGAAGTCCGCGGAGGACCAGCACAGTTTGGGTGTCGTACGCCGCCACCACCGCTCCCGCCGGTCCCGCGCCAGCTCCGGCGCCTCCTCGATCAGCCCCGCCTCGGCCAGCGCCCGCAGATGATGACTGACATTCCCCACGGCCTCCCCGGTCTGCTGCGCCAGCCCACTGGCGGTCGCGGGCCCGTCGAGCTTGAGCAGATCGAGCAGCCGCCGCCGGGCGGGATGGGCCATGGCGGCGAGGACACGGGAGTCGGTGATGGAACGGTCGCGGTCGTCGTGGTCGGACATGCGGACGAAGTTATATCCACAAGAGCTGTTGTGCAATGTTCGTTGTGCAACACCTCTTGCGGAAGTGCCGAGGCCTCAGCGCTCAAGGGGCCCAACACCCTTGGGGGCGAGTCTGGTTCGCGCCCGCTGTCCGGGGATCGGTACGCTCGCGGGCGGCACTTGCCGGGCGGAAGCGGGGGAGTGGGGGGCCGTGGTGAAAGCTCTGGCGGTGGGGGATCCGGAGTCGGTGGGGCCCTATCGGCTGACCGGGCTGCTGGGTGTCGGCGGGATGGGCCGGGTCTATCTCGCGGCCTCGCCCGGCGGGCGGCAGGTGGCCGTGAAGGTCATCCGGCCCGAGCTGGCCGACGAACCGGGCTTCCGTGAACGGTTCGCCCGCGAAGCCTCCGCCGCGCAGGCCGTCAGCGGCGCCTTCACCGCCGCCGTCGTCGGCGCCGACCCGCACGGCGAGGCGCCCTGGCTGGCCACGCTGTACGTACCGGGCCTCTCCCTCGCCGAGGCGATCGGGCGGCACGGCCCGCTGCCCGAATGGTCCGTGTACGCCCTCGGCGCCGGCCTCGCCGAGGCGCTCCAGGCCATCCACGCCGCGGGGCTGATCCACCGCGACCTCAAACCCTCCAACGTACTGCTCGCCTCGGACGGCCCCCGCGTCATCGACTTCGGCATCGCCATGGAAGCCGGTTCCGACGCGCTCACCAGCACCGGCCTCATCGTGGGCACACCGGGGTTCATGGCCCCGGAACAGTTCACCCGCCGGAACGTCGGGCCCGCCGCCGACGTGTTCTGCCTGGGCGCGGTACTGGCCTTCGCGGGCACCGGGCGCGGGCCCTTCGGCACCGGCTCGTCCCACGCCATGGGCTATCGCGTCGTCCACGAGGAACCGGATCTGTCCGGGCTGCCCCCGCGCGTACGGGATGTCGTCGCCCGCTGCCTCGCCAAGGATGCCGACGCCCGACCGACCGTGCCCCAACTCCTGCACGAACTCGCGGGACTTGTCGCCGCCGGGCCCCAACCCGAAGCAGACGCAGCGCCGTTGACCACCGACCGTACGCAGACCCTGGCCCTCGCCCTGCGCGAGTCCCCGTGGCTGCCCTCGCCGCTCGCCGCGGCGGTCGGACTCGCGGATGCGGATACGGGTACGAGTACGGCGGGCGGTACGGGTACGAGCAGCGGTACGGGTACGACTCCGCCCCCGGCCCCCGCACCGCCCGAGCCCGCCCCCGCCGAGCCCACACCGACCGCGCCCGCCGCCCCCGGCACCCCGTCCCCGAGCGCCGACACCGCGCCCGCCGCCCAGCCGGTCCCGATGGACAAGCCCCCGGCCGACGAGCCCGCCCCGGCCGAGAAACCGGCCTCCGCCGAGACCACCAGGATCGTTCCCGCCGCGCGCCCCGCACCCGCCAGGCCAAGGCCCGTCCCCGCGACCCCCGCGCCCCGGCCCGCGGCACGCCCCGCACCGGACGGCGACTCCTCCAACGCCCTCCCCGACGCCCGTATCTCGCCCACCGCCCAGCCCCGGACCTGGTTCCGCAAGCACCGCGCCCGGGTACTCATCGGCGCCCTCCTCGTCGCCGCCGTGGCCTCCCTCACCCCGGTCCTCAACGACGCGTTCTTCGGCAAGGGCAATGCGAACGACCCGGGCAGCTCAAGCGGCGGCCAGTCCGGCCAGTCCCCGGACACCACCGGCGGCTCCAGCAGTCCCGATGCCAAAGCCTCCTCCTCCGCTCCCGTCTGCGCCGACAGCGGCCAGACCCTCCTGGCCTCGGGTTCAAGCGGCCAGAGGGACGCCATCGACGCCTGGGTCAAGGACTACACCGCGGCCTGTCCCGCCACCCAGATCAACTACAGCGCCAAAGGCTCGGGTGCCGGCATAGCCGAGTTCCTCCAGGGCACCACCGCTTTCGCGGGCTCCGACTCCCCGCTCGATCCGGCCGAGGCCGAGCAGTCCAAGGAGGTCTGCCAGGGCGGCGGTACGGGCATCAACCTGCCCATGCTCGGCACCCCGGTCGTCTTCGCCTACAACCTCGCCGGCGTCGACGACCTCGTACTGGACGCTCCCACCCTCGCCAGGATCTTCGCCGACGAGATCACCACATGGAACGACCCCGCCATTGCGGAACTGAACCCGACCGCCGCGCTGCCCAACAAGCCCATCACGGCGTTCCACCGCTCCGACGAGTCCGGCGTCAACTTCACCCTCGGCACGTTCCTGGTGGCCGCCGCCGGGTTCGAGAACTGGCCGTACACCGACGGCAACAGGTGGAACGCCCCCGGCGGCCAGAGCGTCGCCACCTCCGGCGGACTCATGGAACAGGTCCAGCAGACCGACGGTGCGATTGGTTACGCGGAGCTGAGTTACGCGGCCAACCGCAGCCTGAACACCGTCAAACTCGACACAGGTGCCGCCGAGCCCGTAGCGCCCACCCCGGCCACCGCCTCCCAGGCCCTCGCCGGCGCCCGGGTGGCCGGTACGGGCAAGGACCTGGCTCTGGACCTCGACTACACGATCGCCGCCAAGGGCGCGTACCCCCTCCTCGGTGTCACATACGAGATCGTTTGCGACACGGGCAACCGGGCCGCCACCCTCGGCGCCCTGAAGTCCTTCCTGACCTACACCGCAGGCACGGAAGCCCAGCAAACACTCGCCGGACTTGGCTACGCCCCCTCCCGGCTCCCCTGGCGGCCAAGGTCAGGGAAACCACCGGGTCCATCGCCTGAGCACTGCGGTCCTGCGCGGATCCGAAGAAGACCGGCTTCCGTGTGCTTGCGGGCCCGAAGGAGGGGCAAGCGCAGGTCCAGGAGGTTGATGACAATGGTTCCCCTGCTTCTGGTACTTCTGCTGGCACTCATCCTCTTCGGCGCCGGATTCGCCCTGAAGGCACTGTGGTGGATCGCGGTCATCGTCGCCGTCGTGTGGTTGCTCGGCTTCGTCGTGCGCCCCGCGGCCGGCGGTGGTCGCAGGGGTCGCTGGTACCGCTGGTAGACGCCTGCGCGAGCGTCGACTTGGGCCCGGCACCTGTGGATCGGGTGTATGATCATCTCGTAACTCCGGTTCACCGCAAGGGAAACGGACGTCACGCGTCTGTGGTCCAAGGAAAGACGCCCACCAGCCGGTGGGAAATGTAGGTGCAAGGCCTGCCGGGCGCTCCACACGAAAGGCCCCTCCTCACCCGAGGAGGGGCCTTTCGCATGCGTCAACACGCCCACACCCCTACCGCGTCCACCACACCGGAGCGGCGGCGCTCACCGCTTCGACCAGTTCGTCGCGGCCGACGCTGTCGTCCGACAGCCAGGCACGCAGCGCTCCGGCGAAGCCGTGCGCGAGGAACTGGGCCACGATCCGGTGGTCGATCCCCTCGGGCGGCGCGTGGCCCGAAGTACGCATGAAGGCGAGGCTGTAGTCGGTGAAGTGCTCCGTCAGCGCGTCAAAGACACCACGGTCCGCCGGATCGTGCCGCGCCTGCCGGTAGACCTCCCGATAGCGCTCGACATGGTCGACGATGTCGCCCGTGGCCAGGCGCAGGGCGACATCCGGCGGCTCCGTGCCGCCCGCCCGCCGTTCCTCGTCCGCGGCACGCAGCGCCCGCAGATCGGCGCGCAGTACGCGGGTGAGGGCGTCCAGCGGTGTCGTGTAGCGGTTGTAGAACGTGGCGCGGCTGACGCCCGCCGCCTCGGCCAGCTCGGAGACGCTGATCCGGGAAACGGGCCGGGCGGACGCGAGCGCGATCACGGCGTCCTCCGTGGCGCGCTCCGTCCGGACGATCCTCGGGTCCACCATCCGCCGGTCCACCATCCGCCGGTCCTCCACCTGCCGGTCCACCATGCGCCGGTCCTCCTTCCCGCGGTCGGCGACGGCCATCGTCGCATGTCGAGTACGCTATTGGACACCTGTCAAATAGTTGCCCGACCGAGGAGACCCCATGGGCATCCACGCCGCCGTATCCATGTCCGAGCGGGAAGCCGCCGACCGTGTCGCCCTGCGTGAACTCGTCGACGCGTACGCGCGCTGTGCGGACACCCGGGACGCCGAGGGCCAGATGGCGCTCTTCGCGAAGGACACGCACTTCGTCGTCCACATGGACAGCCGCTCGCCCGAACCCACGCAGGAACTGCACGGCCGCGACGCGCTGGCGCCGGTCTTCGCCAACCTCAACACCTACGACGCCACAACGCACTTCAACGGCCAGTCGACCGTGACCATCGACGGCGACACCGCCACCGGCGAGACCTACTGCCTGGCACACCACGTCTGGCACCCGGACGGCCGGCGCACCCTGATGGTCGCCTCCATCCGCTACCTCGACACCTTCACCAAGCTGGACGGCCAGTGGTTCTTCGCCGAACGCAAGCTCATGGTCGACTGGACCGAGACCCGCCCCTCCACCCCCTGATCACCCCCGCGGGCTGATTCCTCGCACCGTCAGGGCGAGCAGGCGGTGGGCCTCGGTGGTCGGGTTCGGGTGGTGCTCCGTGGCCAGGGCGATGCCTGTGACCAGGGTGACCAGGTCGGTGACGGTCACGTCCGGGGCCACCGCGCCGGCCTGTGCGGCGTGGCGCAGCAGGGGGGCGACCGCGCCGTTGAGCTTCGCCGAGCAGGCGTTCACATGGGCCGGGTCGTCGGTCGCCATGCCGTCCTGGACCAGCGCGTCGGCCAGGCCGCGTGCGGACGCGGCGTACGTGGTGAGCGCGCCCAGCCACTCCAGCAGCGCGGTCCGCGCGTCGCCCGCCCCGGCCAGTTCCTCGGCGCGGGCGCACAAAACCTCGATCCGTTCGCTGAACACCGCTTGCAGCAGCGCCTGCCGGCCCGGGAAGTGCCTGCGCACCGTGGCCGAGCCGACTCCCGCGATACGGGCGATCTGCTCCAGGGAGGCGTCGGCGCCGTGCGCGGCGACCTCCTCCTCGGCCACGGCGAGGATCCGCGCGTAGTTGCGCCGGGCGTCCGCGCGCTGGACGGGCATGGCGTCATCTCCGGGATTGCTAAGTGGCGGGGTCCTCCGTATCGTACCGGAAGGTAAGTGGCGGGCCTCGCCACTTAGCTGTGCGTGCCACCACCCCGAGGTAATCCATGTCCACTGATTCCGCACCTGTCCTGGTCACCGGCCCCACCGGCCGGCAAGGCGGCGCCACCGCCCGTGCCCTGCTCGCCGCCGGTATTCCCGTACGCGCCCTGGTCCGCGACCCCGCCACCGACCGGGCCAAGGCCGTCGAAGCGCTCGGCGCCGAACTGGTCACCGGCGATCTCGACGACCGCGACTCACTGGCCCGTGCCGCCGAAGGCGCCCGCGCCGTCTTCTCCGTGCAGATGCCCGACATGAACGGACGTGCCTTCGAAGGCGAGTTGGCCCAGGCGGTCAATCTGATCGAGGGCGCGAGGGCCGCCGGAGTGCCGCAGTTCGTGCACACGTCCGTCTCCGGCGCCGGGCAGCACACCGAGTGGGTCAAGGGCCGTTGGGCCTGGATGGAGCCCTACTACGCCGCGAAGACCGGGATCCAGGACCGGGTGCGCGAGGCGGGCTTCACGCACTGGACGCTCATCAAACCGGGCTTCTTCATGGGGAACTTCCACCCCTCCGAAGAGATCATGTTCCCCCGCGGGATCGAAGGCGGCCTGGTGAGCCTCCTGAAGCCCGCGACCCGGCTGTCCCTCATCGCGGTCGAGGACATCGGCCGGGCAGCCGCCGCGGCCGTCGCCGCGCCCGAGCGGTTCCACCGTGTCGAACTGGAACTGGCCGGCGACCACCTGACGATGACCGACATCGCCGCGATCCTCTCCCGCGCCCTGGGCACCGAGCTGACCGCGCCCGACATGACCGAGGAGGAGGCGACCGCCGCCGGGATGCCCGACATGGGCTTCGGGCAGTCACACATCAACGAGCACGCGCAGCCCGCACTCCCGGAATTCGCACGGGACCTCGGCATCCCGCTCACCAGCTTCGAGGAGTGGGCACGGGAGCACCTGCGGACCGCGGCCTGACCCGGCTGCGCAGGGCATGGGGCGAGGCCGGTACGGGGCTGGGGGACAGGACCGTACCGGCCTCTGGTTGTGGGTGGTTACGGATGTACGGGGGTCAGCTCGCCGGTTGCGGTGGCGGTGACGAACGTGGTGAAGGCGTGAGGGGCGACGGCGAACGCCGGGCCCTCGGGGTTCTTCGAGTCGCGTACGGCGACGGCGGCGGTGCAAGGGGCGACCTCAACGCACTGTCCGCCAGTGTCGGCGCTGTGACTCGACTTCTGCCAGGCGACGGTTCCGACGGTGGCGCACTCGACGCACTCCCCGCCGGTGTCGCTGCTGTGGCTCGACTTGCGCCAAGCGGCGTCGCCGATCGGCGCACACTCGATGCAGTCGCCGCCGGTGTCGCCGCTGTGACTCGACTTACGCCAAATCGCGCCCGTCGAGATCGGGTTGCTCTCCATAGCGTTCCTCCATTACGCGGGCGATCATCGCCGCCGAGTCCTCCACGGAGAGCGCGGCGGCCTGCAAATGATCGTAACGGAGCGAACGGAGCTTGACTTCGTGCGGATTGGCCGTTGGATGACCGGACTCGTAGCCCTCGGTGTAGGCGATGTCGGGGTCACCGCCGTCGAAGCGCAGGACGTTGAACGAGCCCATCAGCCCGGCATGTGCACCGGCCGCGAACGGCAGTATCTGGATCTGCACCCACTCGGCGTCCCGAAAGCTCAGCAGATGTGCGAGCTGCTCCCGCATGACCTTCCGATTGCCGACTTCCCCGTACAGCACCGCCTCGCTCAGCACTGCCCAGACCAGCGGCGGATGCTCCCGCGTGAGGACGCTCTGGCGGTCCATCCTGGCTGCGACATGCGGATCGAGCTTGTGCTTGCTCATGGCGCCCAGTACGCACCTTGCGTATGCCTCAGTCTGGAGCAAGCCATGCACTACCTGCGCCTGGAAGGTGCTGATGTACGACGCCTTCGCTTCCATGTCCGCATACGGCTGGAACCACGGCGGAAGTTGGCTCCTCAGCACCAGCGGCAACAGGCGTGTGAACGTGCCCCCCGTCCCCAGCGCCGCGTCAACCGACTCCGAAAATGGCCTGGTTGGGACCTTGTGGGCCGTCTCGATCTGGCCCACGAGTGAGCCCGTACAGAAGATCGCCTCGCCCAACTGCCTCTGGTTGAGTCCCTGCGCCTCGCGCAGTCGCCGTAGCTCCGCGCCGTAGTAATCCAGGGGTGACGCGCTCGGGTCCAGGTCTCGGGTGTTCTTCACGACTGCCTCCAACGTTACGGAGCGTTCCGACTGGTCCGTGGCCGAGAGTAGTCGAGTCGTCGCAGTCTTGGGGGGTGAATACGACAACCCGTCCCCGACGACCTGGAGTTAGCGTGCAGACGAGCGCTGATTTTCCGCCCAGTTCCTACGGCATGAGCTTCACTGTCGGTGAGCATTCGGCCCGGCATCTGCGTCGGATCGTACGGACGTACCTCTGCGCGTGGGACCTGGAAGAGCTGTGCGAGGGCGCGGAGTTGGCGCTGACCGAGCTGCTGGCGAACGTGGTCCGGCATGTGCCGGACCGGCACTGTTCGATCCTTTTTGTGTGGCAGCCGGACGCGCTGCGCGTCGAGGTGACGGACAGGGCGCCCGGCGTGCCATACGTAAAGCAGCCAAGCTCGGCCGGCGAGCCGGTCGACGAACTGGCCGAGGGCGGACGGGGGTTACTGCTGGTGGAGGCCGTGACCGACCGGTGGGGGGTGACTCCGCGGGCGAGGGGCGGGAAGACGGTGTGGTTCGAGTGTGTGGCGAAGGTACGGGCGCCGGACTCAGCCCGCGGCTGACGCCTCTTCCAGGCGGCGCGGTCCGTCGGACCGTCCGCCGCCGTCACCGTCGCCGCCACGGCGCCCGCCCGGCAGTACGCGGGCCAGCCAGTGCGACCGGCCGGCCGCGAGCGGGCCCAGTACGGCCAGGATCAGCACGTAACCCGCGATGAAAGGGGCGAGCCGCACGTCGAGGCTCGCCCCGGCGGCCATGGTGGCGAGGATCAGGGCGAACTCGCCGCGCGCCAGCAGGGTGGTGGAGATATTGGCCGCCGGTCCGGCTCCGAAGCGGAAGATCCGGGCGGCGGAGAGGCCCGCCAGGATGTTCATCACCAGCGTCACGGCGACGGCAGCCAGCACCGGCCACAGGACGGTGGGCAGATCGCCCGGATTGATCGACAGGCCGAAGGCGAAGAAGAAGATGGCGCCGAAGGCGTCGCGCAGCGGGTGGACGAGCTTGCGTATCCGGTCGCCCGAGGTCGTACCGCCGAGCATCAGGCCGACCATGAACGCGCCGATGGCGTCCGCGACTCCGAACCACTCGGACACGCCCGCCACGAAGACCGCGATGCCGAGGAAGGAGATCACGAGCAGTTCGTCGTCCTTGGTGGCGATGAACCGGCCCACGAGCTTCGTTCCGTACCGGGCCGCGACCGCCAGGGCCAGCAGGAAGCCGAAGGCCTTCGCTCCGTCCATCACCGCCGCCGAGAGGCTGTCGGCGCCGGACAGGATCGGCTGGAGGGCCGCGAGATAGAGGGCCAGGAAGATGTCCTCGACGACGATGATGCCGAGGACGGGCCTGGTCTCCGGGTTGCCGATACGGCCGAGGTCGACCAGGACCTTGGTGACGATGGCGGACGAGGAGATGCCGAGCACCCCGGCGAGGACCAGCGCCTCGCTCGTACCCCAGCCGAGCGCGAAGCCGAAGCCGAGTCCGGCGCCGACGTTCAGGGCGAGATACGTGCCGCCCGCGAGGGCCATCTTCCGGCCGCCCGCCTTGAGGTCGTCCAGATGGAATTCGAGGCCCAGATAGAAGAGGAGCAGGACCAGGCCCAGGGCGCTGAGCATCTCCAGGTCGTGCGGATCGGAGACCAGCACGATGCCGGGCGTGTGCGGGCCGAGCAGGATCCCGGCCAGGATGAAGAGGGGGATGGTGGGCAGCTCGATACGGCTGCCGAGGCGTGCGAGTACGGCGGCGGCGAGGAAGGCCCCGCCCATGGCTATGAGGGTCTCCGCGTGTCCGATGGGATCGCTCCTCCGCTAGTCAAGGAAGTGTCAAGGAATCGTCAATAATTAGTTTACCAAACGACTTGAGGGCGGCTCTTGGCGTGGGCGGATCCCGGTGAAAGAAAGCCGTCACCCGACAACATCTGCGCGGGAGTTGATGGCACCATGGTCCAAGAGGGGTGTACGTCGCGTGTGTTGCGCGGCAAGGGCTGGGTGAACCGACCAAGGGTGTGATCAGTTGTGGCCATTTCACTGTCTGTGGTGCTTCTCTTGGCGATCATCATGGTGGTGCTGATCCGCGGCGGTTCCCTCAAGGGCGGTCCGGCGATCGTGGCGATCCTCTTCGGCTTCTTCCTGGCCTCCACCAACATCGCGCCCTCGGTGAATCGATTTCTCAATTCGCTGGCCGAGATGATCAACCAGATACGTTTCTGAGGCGCGCCGGCCGGCACGTACCGGCACGGCACAAGCCCGCGAAAAGCCTCCGGCCCGACCGCTGAAGTACGCGGTCGGGCCGGAGGCTTCGGAACATGGAGCGGGCGACGGGAATCGAACCCGCGTAGCTAGTTTGGAAGACTAGTGCTCTACCATTGAGCTACGCCCGCACAGCGCGTGCCGTGGACCGAATCGGCCCCGGCACGGACAACATCGTAGCGGGTACGGACCACTCGCCGCACACCTGGCGAGAGGCCGGGGCGAGGGCCCCGTACAAAGCCCCGTACAAAGAGGCCGACGTGGTGCCTGCGGGCATGTACCCTACGTGTCGCACCGACGGGGTGTGGCGCAGCTTGGTAGCGCGTCCGCTTTGGGAGCGGAAGGTCGTCGGTTCGAATCCGGCCACCCCGACCATTCAGGCAGGACCGCGGCGCGGCAGCGCGTTGTTGGCGGCTTCCCGCTTGCGGTTACTATGCAAGCTGCGTGCCCGTGTGTCTGAAGAGTCTCTGACGAGCCGGGCGGGCATCCGCTGGGGCCTCCGCCGGACAGGGCGCGGGCACAGCAGAACCCCTGAATCAGCCACCAAGGAGACCGAACCGTGAAGAGCGCCGTGGAGAC
The DNA here is from genome assembly GCF_019056675.1 of Streptomyces sp. GMY02. Classification (NCBI taxonomy): domain Bacteria; kingdom Bacillati; phylum Actinomycetota; class Actinomycetes; order Kitasatosporales; family Streptomycetaceae; genus Streptomyces; species Streptomyces sp. GMY02. The sequence continues at coordinate 5,690,021 of NZ_CP077658.1, forward strand.
CCTGAACCCGACCCGGGTTCGGCTCACTGTCGAGGTGCCCTTCGAGGAGCTCAAGGACAGCCTCGACGCGGCGTACAAGAAGATCAACCAGCAGGTCACGGTGAAGGGCTTCCGCAAGGGCAAGATCCCGGCCCGGATCATCGACCAGCGGTTCGGGCGTGGTGCTGTGCTGGAGGAGGCGGTCAACGACGCCCTCCCGAAGTTCTACACCGACGCGGTCAACGAGGGTGAGCTGAATGTCCTCGGTCAGCCCGATGTCGACATCACCGAACTGAAGGACGGCGAGCTGCTCGCCTTCACCGCCGAGGTGGACGTCCGCCCGGTCATCGAGATCCCGGACTACTCCGGCATCGCGGTCACCGTCGACGCCGTCGAGGTCAGCGAGGAGGACGTCGACAAGGCCGTCGAGCGCCTGCGCGAGCGCTTCGCCTCCACCGCCCCGGTCGAGCGCGCCGCTGCCGACGGCGATGTCGTGACCGTCGACCTGGAGGCCCGGGTCGACGGCGAGGTGCTGCCGGACGGCGTCGCCAGCGGCATCCAGTACACGATCGGCTCCGGCGAGCTGCTCGACGGCATCGACGAGGCCGTCATCGGACTGGAGGCGGGCGGCGAGGCCACCTTCACCTCCGAGCTGAAGGGCGGCGCCGCGGAGGGCAAGGAGGCCGAGGTCACCGTCAAGGTGTCGCAGGTCTCCGCCCGCGAGGTGCCCGACCTGGACGACGACTTCGCGCAGATGGCCAGCAAGTTCGACACCATCGAGGAGATGCGTGCGAACGAGCGCAAGCGCCTGGAGAACGAGAAGCAGTACGACCAGGCCACCCAGGCCCAGGAGCGGGTCCTGGACGAGCTGCTGAAGCTGGCCGAGGTGCCGATCCCCGAGAAGCTCCTCGCGGACGAGATCAACACCCGCAAGCACAACCTTGAGCACCACCAGCTCGGTCAGATGGGACTCGACCTCGCGAAGTACCTGGAGATCCAGGGCAAGACCGAGGAGGAGTTCGAGACCGAGACCAAGGAGCAGGCGGTCAAGGGCATCAAGACGCAGTTCATCCTCGACGAACTGGTCAACAAGGAGAAGCTGAACGTCAACCAGGAGGAGCTGACCGAGCACCTCATGCGGCGCGCGCAGTCCTCCGGGATGTCCCCCGACGAGTTCGCCAAGGCGGTCGTCGAGGGCGGCCAGGTGCCGATGCTCGTGGGCGAGGTCGCCCGGGGCAAGGCGCTGGCCGTGGTCGTCGAGTCCGCGAAGGTGACGGACACCAACGGTGAGGCCGTCGACCTGCGGGACGAGGACGACGCCGAGGACGAGGGGGAGGCCGTCGAGGCCGCCGCCGAGGCTCCGGCCGCGGAGGCCGCGGACAGCGCCGACGCCGCCGCCGCGGACAAGGCCGACAAGCCCGAGGCCTGAGCCGTTCTCCCGTAACGGCTCCGAGCCGCTGTGAACGCCAGGAAGGGCCCCGGACGCGCCACGCGACCCCGGGGCCCTTCCCGTCGGCGCCCAGGCCCGCAGCGGGCCGTACAGCCGTTTGCGCTCCTCAACTACCTTGCGCTCCCAGCGAACAGCCCCGGAACCGGGATGGCGCCCGCCGACCAGCGCGTTAGGGTCCATGAATACGAGGGCTGGGGAGTCTCCCGTCCCCGGTACGAAGACGCTGAGACGGCCAAAGCCGTCAGAGACGAGCAGGTGTATACGCGTGACGAATCTGATGCCTTACGCCGCCGGTGAGCCGTCCCTCGGTGGTGGCCTCGGCGACCAGGTCTACAGCCGGCTGCTCGGAGAGCGGATCATCTTCCTCGGCCAGCAGGTCGACGACGACATCGCCAACAAGATCACCGCGCAGCTCCTCCTCCTCGCGGCCGAGCCCGAGAAGGACATCTACCTCTACATCAACAGCCCCGGTGGCTCCGTGACGGCCGGCATGGCCGTCTACGACACCATGCAGTACATCCCCAACGACGTGGTGACCATCGGTATGGGTCTCGCCGCCTCCATGGGCCAGTTCCTGCTGACCGGCGGCACGGCGGGCAAGCGCTTCGCGCTGCCGCACACCGACATCCTCATGCACCAGGGCTCCGCGGGCCTCGGTGGCACCGCCTCCGACATCAAGATCCAGGCCGAGCAGCTTCTCCGTACGAAGAAGCGCATGGCCGAGATCACCGCTCGTCACACCGGCCAGACCGAGGAGACGATCATCCGCGACGGTGACCGCGACCGCTGGTTCACCGCCGGGGAGGCCAAGGAGTACGGCATCATCGACGAGATCATCTCCGCTGCTTCGGGCGTTCCGGGCGGCGGCGGCACCGGGGCCTGAGCGCGCCCCCGAGCAGGAGCGCCGCCCCGTACCAGCCGGCCACGAGCCCGCCACGACCACCGAACGCCACAGGATGGTGAACACCCACATGCACATGAACAGCAACTCCGCGAGCGGCCTCTACACCGGCCCTCAGGTGGACAACCGTTACGTCGTTCCGCGCTTCGTGGAACGCACCTCGCAGGGTGTGCGCGAGTACGACCCGTACGCGAAGCTCTTCGAGGAGCGTGTGATCTTCCTCGGCGTGCAGATCGACGACGCCTCCGCCAACGACGTCATGGCGCAGCTCCTCTGCCTTGAGTCGATGGACCCCGACCGGGACATCTCGATCTACATCAACAGCCCCGGCGGCTCGATGACGGCGCTGACCGCCATCTACGACACGATGCAGTTCGTGAAGCCCGACATCCAGACCGTGTGCATGGGCCAGGCCGCGTCCGCCGCCGCCGTCCTGCTCGCCGCCGGCACGGCCGGCAAGCGGCTCGCCCTGCCCAACGCGCGCGTGCTGATCCACCAGCCGTCCAGCCAGACCGGCCGTGAGCAGCTTTCCGACCTGGAGATCGCGGCCAACGAGATCCTCCGGATGCGCGCCCAGCTCGAAGAGATGCTGGCCAAGCACTCCACCACGCCGATCGAGAAGGTCCGCGACGACATCGAGCGTGACAAGATCCTCACCGCCGAGGACGCGCTCGCGTACGGACTGGTCGACCAGATCGTGTCGACCCGCAAGACCACGGCCGCTGCGGCCGCCTGACACACCGGACACACCCGGCGCCCTTGGCGCGGTGAGCGTGAACCGCGCCAAGGGGGGCCCGAACGGGGGCCCGGGCAAGGTACCGTCGGATATGAGGCACAGGAGCCGCTGAACCAAAGCTGCTCCCAGGCGAAGGGGAAGCACCTCGTGGCACGCATCGGTGACGGCGGCGATCTGCTCAAGTGCTCGTTCTGCGGGAAGAGCCAGAAGCAGGTGAAGAAGCTCATCGCGGGTCCCGGTGTGTACATCTGCGACGAGTGCATCGACCTCTGCAACGAGATCATCGAGGAGGAGCTGGCGGAGACCTCCGAGGTGCGGTGGGAGGAACTGCCCAAGCCCCGCGAGATCTACGAGTTCCTCGAGGGCTACGTCGTCGGGCAGGAGCCCGCGAAGAAGGCGCTCTCGGTGGCGGTCTACAACCACTACAAGCGGGTGCAGGCGGGCGAGACAGGAAGCGGGTCCGGTCGCGACGACGCGATCGAGCTGGCGAAGTCGAACATCCTGCTGCTGGGGCCGACCGGGTCCGGCAAGACACTGCTCGCGCAGACACTGGCCCGGATGCTGAACGTACCGTTCGCCATCGCGGACGCCACGGCGCTGACGGAGGCCGGGTATGTCGGCGAGGACGTCGAGAACATTCTGCTGAAGCTGATCCAGGCCGCCGACTACGACGTCAAGAAGGCCGAGACCGGGATCATCTACATCGACGAGATCGACAAGGTCGCGCGCAAGAGCGAGAACCCATCGATCACACGCGATGTGAGCGGCGAGGGCGTGCAGCAGGCGCTGCTGAAGATCCTGGAGGGGACGACCGCGTCCGTACCGCCGCAGGGCGGCCGGAAACACCCGCACCAGGAGTTCATCCAGATCGACACGACGAACGTGCTCTTCATCGTGGGCGGCGCGTTCGCGGGTCTTGAGAAGATCATCGAGTCGCGGGCGGGCGCGAAGGGGATCGGCTTCGGGGCGACGATCCGCTCGAAGCGGGAGATCGAGGCGAGCGACCAGTTCCAGGAGGTCATGCCGGAGGACCTGGTGAAGTTCGGGATGATCCCGGAGTTCATCGGCCGGCTGCCGGTCCTGACGTCGGTCCACAACCTGGACCGCGAGGCGCTGCTCCAGATCCTGGTCGAGCCGCGGAACGCGCTGGTGAAGCAGTATCAGCGGCTCTTCGAACTCGACGGCGTGGAGCTGGACTTCGACCGCCCCGCCCTGGAGGCCATCGCCGACCAGGCCATCCTCCGCGGCACCGGCGCCCGCGGCCTGCGCGCGATCCTCGAAGAGGTCCTCCAGTCGGTGATGTACGAGGTCCCGTCCCGCAAGGACGTCGCCCGCGTGGTCATCACGGCGGCGGTGGTCCGCGACAACGTGAACCCGACGCTGGTCCCGCGCGAGCCGCGGATCGTGAAGAACGACGGCAGACACGAGAAGTCGGCGTAACACTCTCCCGCGCCACTCCCACACGTACACGCAAGCGCCCGGGCGGTCACACTGCCCGGGCGCTTGCGTGTGGTGCGGGGGTGACGCGTCAGAGTGCGACGCGGACGTCGTTGCGGAGTTTGGCGGCCAGGGTGGCGGCCTCTTCGAGGGACGTGCCCTTACCGGTGGCGAGCTGGGCCAGGTCGATGGAGAGCACGTAGACCGCGGTGCTGTGGTCCGCCCAGATGCAGGTGGGGAAGGACGACGTCTTGCCGCTGTCGGTGATCTTGGCCTCCTGGCACTTCAGCACACCGTTCTCGAAGCCCTCCGGGGTGAACTCCTCGGGGCTGCCGACCAGTTCGCCCTCGGTGGCCTTGTCCTGGCCGGCCTCGGCCTTCATCTTCGCGAAGAGCGAGTCGACGACCTTCTCCGGGTCGTCGATCTCGCCGTACACACCGCTGAAGGTGAGCTGCTTGCTCGTCAGGGACTCGCCGCCCGAGGAGTAGCCCGCGCCGACGTCCTTCGGGTTCTTGACGCCCCAGCTCTCGATGTCCTTGAGGTCCTGCTCGGACATGCCGTCGTCGCCGCCCGCGCCGGAGTCGACCTTCTTGTACGAGCCGCCGATGACCGTGTCCGGCGTGGTCAGCTTGTGCGGGCCGTCGTCGGCGACCGAGCCGCCGCCACCGCCGCCGGAGGTCAGGAAGTACGCCCCGCCGGCTATGACCGCCAGCGCCACCACGACGACGCCGATGATCAGCCCGGTCTTCTTCTTGGGCGCGGACGGAGGAGGCAGATACTGGCCCGGACCCTGGCCGTACGGCGGCTGCTGCGGCGGCTGCCCGTAGGGCCCGCCCTGCTGCGGATACCCGTACCCGGGCTGCGGCGGCGTCCCGGGCGGGGGCGGGGCCTGCTGCGGATAACCGTAGCCGGGCTGCGGCGGCGGCCCCTGCGGCGGCTGCTGGCCGTAAGGACCGGGCTGCGGCTGACCGTACGGCCCCGGCTGCTGAGGCGGCTGACCACCGTACGGGCCCGGCTGGTTGTAACTCATCTGTTCTGTCCCCTCCAGAAACTTATGCGTTCCGAACATCCTGACGGACGGGACAGTGACCTGGGCCACCCGGGGCAGGTCCGTTACCGAACTATCCCGTTTCAGTACCGGCCTGTGACACCTCTAAACTGGCCCGGTGACCGAGAACACTCAGCAGCAGCCAGTCAGCGCCCCCGAACTGCCGACGCAGTATGTGCCGGCCGAGGTGGAGGGGAAGCTGTATGAGCGCTGGGTAGAGCGCGGGTACTTCGACGCGGACGAGAAGAGCGAGAGGGATCCGTACACCATCGTCATCCCGCCGCCGAACGTCACCGGCAGCCTGCATCTCGGGCACGCCTTCGAGCACACGCTGATCGACGCCGTCACACGGCGGAAGCGTATGCAGGGGTACGAGACGCTGTGGCAGCCCGGGATGGACCATGCCGGGATCGCCACCCAGAACGTCGTCGAGCGGGAGCTCGGCCGGGAGGGGAAGTCCCGGCACGATCTGGGGCGCGAGGCGTTCGTCGAGCGGGTCTGGCAGTGGAAGAACGAATCCGGCGGGCAGATCTCCGGGCAGATGCGGCGGCTCGGGGACGGCGTCGCCTGGTCCCGTGAGCGGTTCACCATGGACGAGGGCCTGTCCAAGGCCGTCCAGACGATCTTCAAGAAGCTGTACGACGACGAGCTGATCTACCGCGCCGAGCGCATCATCAACTGGTGTCCGCGCTGTCTCACCGCGATCTCCGACATCGAGGTGGAGTACCAGGAGGACGACGGCGAGCTGGTCTCGCTCAAGTACGGCGACGGCGAGGACTCCGTCGTCGTGGCGACCACCCGCGCCGAGACGATGCTCGGTGACACCGCCGTCGCCGTCCACCCCGACGACGAGCGGTACGCGCACCTCGTCGGCAAGCGGATCCGGCTGCCGCTCACCGACCGTACGATCCCGGTCGTCGCGGACACGCACGTCGACCCCGAGTTCGGCACGGGCGCGGTCAAGGTGACCCCCGCGCACGACCCGAACGACTTCGAGATCGGCCGGCGCCACAACCTGCCGAACATCACGGTCATGGACGAGCGCGCCGTCATCACCGTTCCCGGGCCCTTCGAGGGGCTGGACCGGATGGAGGCGCGGAGCGCCATCGTCGCCGCGCTGCGGGCCGAAGGCCGTATCGTCGCCGAGAAGCGCCCGTACAAGCACTCCGTCGGGCACTGCTCGCGCTGCAAGACGACGATCGAGCCGCGGCTGTCGCTCCAGTGGTGGGTCAAGGTCGGACCGCTGGCCGAGGCCGCGGGCGACGCGGTCAGGGACGGGCGGGTCGCGATTCATCCGAAGGAGATGGAGTCCCGCTACTTCGGCTGGGTCGACAACCTGCACGACTGGTGCATCTCGCGGCAGCTCTGGTGGGGCCACCGCATCCCGGTCTGGTACGGGCCGAACGGCGAGACCGTGTGCGTCGGGCCCAATGACGAGGCGCCGAGCGGCGAGGGCTGGACACAGGACACGGACGTCCTGGACACCTGGTTCTCGTCCGGGCTGTGGCCGTTCTCCACGCTGGGCTGGCCCGAACAGACCCCGAGCCTGGAGAAGTTCTATCCGAACTCGATTCTGATCACCGGCTACGACATCCTGTTCTTCTGGGTCGCCCGGATGATGATGTTCGGTCTGTACGCGATGGACGGCACTCCGCCGTTCCACACGATCGTCCTGCACGGCATGGTCCGTGACCAGTTCGGCAAGAAGATGTCCAAGTCCTTTGGAAACGCGGTCAATCCGCTGGACTGGATGGACGAGTACGGTTCGGACGCGGTCCGTTTCACCCTCGCCCGCGGTGCCAACCCCGGTATCGACGTGCCGATCGGTGAGGACTGGGTCCAGGGCTCCCGCAACTTCGCCAACAAGATCTGGAACGCCACGCGCTTCGCGCTGATGAACGGCGCGACCGTCGAGGGCGAACTGCCGGACGCGGCCGAGATGTCGGCGTCGGACCGCTGGATCCTGTCGCGGCTCAACGCGGTCGTCGCCGAGGTCGACGCGTACTACGAGGACTACCAGTTCGCGAAGTTGAGCGACACGCTCTTCCACTTCGCGTGGGACGAGGTCTTCGACTGGTACGTCGAGCTGTCCAAGACCGCCTTCTTCGCGGGCGGCGCGCAGGCGCGGGTCTCCGGGCGGGTGCTCGGGGAGGTCCTGGACGTGATGCTGCGGCTGCTGCACCCGGTGGTCCCGTTCGTCACCGAGACGCTGTGGACGACGCTCACCGGCAAGGAGTCGCTCGTCATCGCGGACTGGCCCGTCGACAGCGGGTTCCGGGACGCGGCGGCCGAGGCCGAGATCGGGCATCTCCAGCAGGTGGTCACCGAGGTCCGGCGGTTCCGGTCGGACCAGGGGCTCCAGTCTGCGCAGAAGGTCCCGGCGCGGCTGGATCTGTCGGGTACGCCGCTGGCCGTGCACGAGGCGGCCATCCGCCAGGTGCTGCGGCTCCAGCCGGAGGGCGACTCCTTCCAGGCGACGGCGACACTGCCGATCGCGGGCGCGCGGGTGGAGCTGGACCTGTCCGGCACGATCGATGTCGAGGCGGAGCGCAAGCGGCTGACGAAGGATCTGGGCGCGGCGGAGAAGGAGAAGGCGCAGGCGCTGGCGAAGCTGGGCAACGAGGCGTTCCTCGCGAAGGCGCCGGACCAGGTCGTCGAGAAGATCCGCGGGCGGCTGGCCAAGGCGGAGGCGGACATCGAGCGGATCACGGCGCAGGTGGAGACGCTGCCGGGGGCGTGACGCCCCTGCGAGCCGAGCCGGGGCTCGGGGCCCGGGGGACGGTGCCGTGCCCTCGGGCCCCGGGGGCGGTGCCGCGCCGGGGCTCCGCCCCGGACCCCGGTCCTCAATCGCCGGACGGGCTTGATGTCAGCCTCCCGGTTCTCAATCGTCTGACGGGCTTGACTTCGGCCGGGGGCCGGGCTGTCGGTGGGGCTCCGTAGACTGGGGGCGTGAGCGAGCAGCGTCCATTCGACCAGCCCGGTGAGCACGACGACTTCGACGAGATCGTCGCCGCCGAGACCGACCGTGATCCCGATCTGGCGGTGATCGAGGCCGGCAGCCGTACGCTGCGCGCCCAGGCCGGTCCCGTCAGCGGGGACGGGGTGCCCGGGCGCCCCGAGGACCCCGAGGTGGACAAGGCGCTGCGCGCCGTCGAGCAGGAGCTGGCGGGGCGGTGGGGCGAGACCAAGCTCGAACCGTCGGTGACCAGGATCGCCGCGCTGATGGATGTGCTGGGCGAGCCGCAGCGCTCGTACCCCTCGATCCACATCACCGGCACCAACGGCAAGACGTCCACGGCACGCATGATCGAAGCGCTGCTGGGCGCGTTCGATCTGCGTACGGGCCGGTATACCAGCCCGCACGTCCAGTCGGTCACCGAGCGGATCAGCCTGGACGGCGCGCCGGTCACGGCCGAGCGGTTCATCGAGACGTACGAGGACATCAAGCCGTACGTCGAGATGGTCGACGGCTCGCAGCCGTACCGGCTGTCCTTCTTCGAGGTGCTGACGGGCATGGCGTACGCGGCGTTCGCGGACGCGCCCGTCGATGTCGCGGTCGTCGAGGTCGGGATGGGCGGGCGCTGGGACGCGACGAACGTGATCGACGGGTCGGTGGCCGTGGTCACCCCGATCGATCTGGACCACACCGACCGGCTCGGGAAGACGCCCGGCGAGATCTCGGTGGAGAAGTCCGGGATCATCAAGCAGGGCGCGACGGTCATCCTGGCGCAGCAGCCGGTGGACGCGGCGCAGGTGATGCTCAAGAAGGCCGTCGACGTGGACGCGACGGTGGCGCGCGAGGGCATGGAGTTCGGTGTGGTGGCCCGCGAGGTCGCGGTGGGCGGGCAGTTGCTGACGCTGCGCGGTCTGGGCGGGGAGTACGAGCAGGTGTTCCTGCCGCTGTACGGCGCGCACCAGGCGCACAACGCGGCGGTGGCGCTGGCCGCGGTGGAGGCGTTCTTCGGGGTCGGCGCGCAGCACGCCCGGCCGCTGGACATGGACACCGTCCGCAGGGCGTTCGCGTCGGTGTCCTCGCCGGGCCGGCTCGAAGTCGTACGGCGCTCGCCGACGGTGGTGCTGGACGCGGCGCACAATCCGGCCGGGGCGCGCGCCGCGGCCGACGCGGTGACCGAGTCGTTCGGCTTCAGCCGGCTGATCGGTGTGGTGGGCGCCAGCGACGGCAAGGACGCGCGCGGGGTGCTGGAGGCGCTGGAGCCGATCTGCGCGGAGCTGGTCGTCACCCGGAATTCGAGCCACCGGGCGATGGACGCGGACGAGCTGGCGGCGATCGCGGTGGAGGTGTTCGGCGACGACCGGGTGCAGGTCGAGCCGCGCCTCGACGACGCGCTGGAGGCGGCGATCACCCTCGCGGAGGACGAGTCGGAGTTCGCGGGGGCCGGGGTGCTGGTGACGGGCTCGGTGATCACGGTCGGCGAGGCCCGGCTGCTGTTGAAGAAGGGCTGAATTCCATGCGAACGCTCTGCGCGTCGACACTGCTCGCCGAGGTCTTCGTGATCGGTTTCGCCGGTCTGGTCGCCATGAAGTCGGACGGGCTGTCGACGGGGACGGTGTGGACGGTCTGCGGTGTCGCGATGCTGCTGTGTCTGCTGCTGTGCGGGATGATCACCCGGCCCGGCGGTGTGCAGCTCGGCTGGGCGCTCCAGATCGCGCTGGTCGCGAGCGGTTTCGTGGTGCCGGTGATGTTCGTGCTGGGGGCGGTCTTCGCGGCGCTGTGGTGGGCGTCGGTGCACTACGGGCGGGTGATCGACCAGGCGAAGGCGCGTTGGGCGGAGCAGGCGGGGGAGCCGGGGGAGCCCGCCGGGACCTCCGTATCCGCCCCAGGACAGGCCTCGGCAGAGGCTGACGCTGTGTAATCGAGGCGGGCCGGGCCCTGTAGCCTCTGAGTCCCGCATTCCGCACATGAAGGAGCCTGTACCGTGACCGAGCGCACTCTCGTCCTCCTGAAGCCCGACGCGGTGAGGCGCGGGCTCATCGGCGAGATCATCGGCCGTATCGAGCGCAAGGCCGGGTGGACGATCACCGCTCTGGAGCTGCGCACGCTCGACCAGGACACGCTGGAGACACACTACGGCGAGCACAAGGGCCGGCCCTTCTACGAGCCGCTGCTGACCTTCATGGCCTCCGGCCCGGTCGTCGCCCTGGTCGTCGAGGGCGAGCGGGTCATCGAGGGGGTGCGCGCCCTCGCCGGTCCCACTGACCCGATCGCCGCGGCACCCGGGTCCATCCGGGGGGATTTCGGCACCATCGTCCGGGAGAACCTGATCCATGCCTCGGACTCGGAGGAGTCCGCCATTCGGGAACTGAAAATTTTCTTCCCGGGCCTTTCCTGACCTCCTGTCAGCCGAACGAGGCCGGCAGCCTGGGGCGACCGAAGGAATTCGGTCGCCTTTGGGCATATGCGGGACCGTTGAGGGAACGCATCGGACCGAGACTTCGTCACTCTTAACGAGCTCTAGCGGACCGGCCCAGCGAGCAGACGCCGCACAGGCGTGACTACGATGTAGGCCTCCACTCCAAGCACCCACCTCGCCATCCTGAGAAGCCATCAAAGCCTCTATTTGGGAAGGCCAGACGCATCCTCATGGGGAACAACATGTCGTTCATCGGCCGTGACATGGCTGTCGACCTCGGGACCGCCAACACGCTGGTGTACGTCAGAGGCCGGGGGATCGTACTCAACGAGCCGTCCGTCGTCGCCATCAACACCAACACGGGCGGCATTCTCGCGGTCGGCGCCGAAGCCAAGAAGATGATCGGGCGGACCCCCGGCAACATCGTCGCCGTCCGGCCGCTGAAGGACGGCGTGATCGCCGACTTCGAAATCACCGAGCGCATGCTGCGCTACTTCATTCTCAAGATCCACAAGCGCCGCTATCTCGCCCGGCCGCGCGTCGTCGTCTGTGTGCCCTCGGGCATCACGGGGGTCGAGCGCCGCGCCGTCATCGAGGCGTCCACGCAGGCGGGCGCGCGGCAGGTGCACATCATCGAGGAGCCCATGGCCGCGGCCATCGGCTCCGGTCTCCCGGTCCATGAGGCCACCGGCAATATGGTGGTCGACATCGGCGGCGGCACCACCGAAGTCGCGGTGATCTCGCTCGGCGGAATCGTCACCGCGCAGTCGATCCGGGTCGCCGGTGACGAGCTGGACAACGCGATCATCCAGCACATCAAGAAGGAGTACTCGCTCCTTCTGGGTGAGCGCACCGCGGAAAGCATCAAGATCACCATCGGTTCCGCATACGACCTCGACAAGGACGAACACACCGAGATCCGCGGCCGTGATCTGGTCTCCGGACTGCCGAAGACCGTGGTCATCTCCGCCGCCGAGGTCCGCAAGGCCATTGAAGAGCCCGTCAATTCGATCGTCGACGCCGTGAAGACCACCCTCGACAAATGCCCGCCCGAGCTGTCCGGCGATGTGATGGACCGGGGGATCGTGCTCACCGGCGGAGGCGCGCTGCTGCGCGGTCTGGACGAGCGGCTGCGCCGCGAGACCGGAATGCCCATCCATATCGCCGAGGACCCGCTGGACTCCGTCGCGCTCGGAGCCGGCAAGTGTGTCGAGGAGTTCGAAGCGCTCCAGCAGGTGCTGGACGCCCAGCCCCGTCGGTGACACGCTCCCCGCTCCGCCGTACGGAATCCGCTCCCCCGGACCCTCCGTACGGCGGACCGCCGATATCCCCGATCCACGCTGAAACATTCCTACGAGGAAGGCACGGCCGCCGCACGTGAGGGACACACGAGAGAGCCGGCTGCTCCTGGTGCTGCTGATCGCCATCGCGTTCGCACTGATCACGGTGGACATCCGCGGGGGCGAGGGGTCCCCGGTCGACGGCGCGCGGCGGGCCGCCGCGGCGGTCTTCGGCCCGGTGGAGAACGGTGTCGCGGCCGCGGTGGACCCGGTGGGCAACGCCATAGGAGCCGTACGGGACTCCGGCGCGCGGCACGACCGTATCGCCGCTCTCCAGAAGGAGAACACCGCACTCAAGCAGCGGCTCGGCAGCGACGCCCGCAACAACAGCCGGGTGCGCGAGCTGGACAAGATGCTCAAGAAGGCGGGCGCGGGCCAGTACGGCATCAAGGGCGCCGAAGTCATCGCCATAGGAGCCGCGCAGGGCTTCTCCTGGACGGTCACGATCGACGCCGGCGCCGACGACGGCATCCAGCGCGACATGACGGTCATCAACGGGGACGGTCTGGTGGGCCGGGTCACCACGGTCGGCCCGAGCACCGCGACCGTACTGCTCGCCAACGACCCGGACTTCACGGTCGGCACCCGGATGGAGACGACCGACGAACTCGGCTTCGCCACCGGGCAGGGCGACCAGCCGCTGTCCGTGCAGCTCCTCAACGGCAAGTCGAAGGTGAAGAAGGGCGACCGGCTGGTGACCTTCGGGTCCAGCAGGGACAAGCCGTTCGTGCCCGGGGTGCCGGTGGGCGAGGTCGTACGGGTCGATCCGTCCGGCGGGAATCTCACCCGGACCATCTACGTACGGCCGTTCGTCGGGTTCACCAAGCTCGACATCGTCGGTGTGGTGGTCGAGGCGCCCAGGACGGATCCGCGCGACACGGTGCTGCCGCCCAAGCCCAGGGCAGAGCCGACGCCCACCGTCACTGTGACGGTCACGCCGTCGCCGGAGGGCAACCTCGAAGCCAACGGCGACGCCGCGGAACTGGCCGACGGGAACGACCCCGGGAACGGCACGGGTGTCGCGCCCGCCAACCCGCCCGCGAACCCCCAGGCCGATCCGCAGGCGAATCCGCCTGACAATCCGGCCGCCGACGACAACGCCCAAGCGGACGACGACGAGTAGGGCTGATTCCCATGCGCTTCAACCGGATTCTGCTCTCGGCCACGCTCGTTGTGGTGGCCCTGGTCGTCCAGGTCTCGATCCTCTCCCGGCTCCAGCTCCCGGGTGCCGTGCCCGATCTGATGCTGCTCGTCGTCCTCGCGCTGGCCTTCGCGTACGGGCATGTCGGCGGCGCGCTCATCGGCTTCGGCGCCGGGCTGCTGGCCGATCTGGCGCCGCCCGCCGACCATGCGGCGGGGCGCTATGCCCTGGTGCTCTGTGTGATCGGCTATCTGGCCGGGCTCGCCAGGCCCGAGAAGGGCCAGATGAGATCGGCGCTCGGGCCGATGACCGCGGTCGTCGCCGCCGCGGTCGGCTCGACCCTGCTGTACGCGGCGGTGGGCGCCCTCGTCGGGGACACCGCCGCCCGCCATGTGGGCCTCGGCAGCCTGCTGTTCACCGCGGCCGTCTACGATCTGCTCCTCGCGCCGTTCACCATTCCGCTGGTCATGTGGCTGGCGAGACGCGCCGAGAACGATCCGCTCGCCGGTACCGAGAACAACAAGAGCACCGGCGGCTCGGACGTCACCGCGTCCTGGCTCGCCTCCGGCACCGGACTGCGGATCGGCGGGCAGCGCGGCGGACTGTGGGTCAAGGCCGCCCGTAACCGTGCGGCGAGGGCGGGACGTATCAAGGGGGTCAGGCGGCTGTGAGCAACATCCCGGAGACGGGGCGGACCCCGCGGGTCCAGATCCGGCTGATGGTCATCCAGGTCCTTGTCTTCTCCCTGCTTCTCACCCTCGGCGGACGGCTCTGGTACCTCCAGGTGCGCAACGGCCGGGAGTACACGGACGAGGCCAAGAGCAATCACGTACAGCAGGTCGTGCAGCCGGCCGTGCGCGGCTCGATCCTCGACACCCGGGGCGTGCCGCTCGCCGACAACGAGACCCGGCTCGTCGTCTCCACCAGCCGTACGGAGCTGATGAAGATGGAGGACGGCGGCAAGGCCGTCCTGACCCGGCTGGCCGATGTCCTCGGGATGAAACCCAAGGAAGTGATGGACAAGGTCAGGCTCTGCGACTCCAAGACCCCGCAGCCCTGCTGGAACGGTTCCCCGTACCAGCCGATCCCCGTCACCGACGAGGCCACCACCCAGCAGGCCCTCCAGATCCGCGAGCGCGCCGAGGACTTCCCCGGCGTCACCGCCGAGCCCACCGCCGTACGCCGCTACACCGCGCCCGGACTCGCCAACACCGCCCAGGTGCTGGGGTATCTCTCGCCCGTCACCGACGAGGAGATCACCAAGGCGCAGGACACGGACTCGCCGTACCTCCGCTCCGACCAGGTCGGCCGCTCCGGCCTTGAGCGTACGTACGACAAGGAGTTGCGTGGCAAGGCCGGGGTGACCCGCTACGAGGTCGACAACCTGGGCCGGGTCATCGGGCTGGCGCGCAGCGATGTCGCGGTGCCCGGCGACCATGTCGTCACGTCCGTCGACGCGCGGGTGCAGGCCGTCGCCGAGTACGAGCTGAACGAGGCCATGAAGGCCGCCCGCAAGGAGATGGACCGCAACACCAACACCCACTACAAGGCGGACTCCGGCGCCGTCGTCGTCATGGAGGCGAAGACCGGCCGCGTCGTCGCGATGGCCTCCCAGCCGACGTACGACCCCAACGCGTGGGTCGGCGGCATCTCCGCCAAGGACTACGCCAGGCTCACCGGCAAGAAGTCCAACTTCCCGCTGCTGAACCGGGCCATCCAGGGCCAGGCCGCCCCCGGCTCGATCTTCAAGGTGGTCTCCTCGACCGCCGCGGTCAGGGCCGGGTACAACTTCAACGGGAACTACCCGTGCCCCAGTTCGTACAGCATCGGCGGCCAGACCTTCCAGAACTTCGAGTCCCGCGGCTACGGCAGCATCACCCTCGGCAAGGCGCTCGAAGTCTCCTGCGACACCGTCTTCTACGGTCTCGCGCACAAGGAGTGGATCAAGGACGGCGGCCTCAAGCCCAAGAAGGACGCCAAGAACTGGTTCTACACGACGGCCCATCTGTTCGGCCTCGGCAAGGAGACCGGTATCGACCTCCCCAACGAGGTCACGGGCCGGGTCCCGGACCGCGAGTGGAAGCAGAAGTTCTGGGAGGCCAACAAGGACGGCTGGTGCAAGCAGGGCAAGAAGGGCGGCACCTACATCCAGCGGCTCGCCTACGAAGGCTGCCTCGAAGGCAACCGGATGCGCGCCGGTGACTCCGTCAACTACTCGATCGGCCAGGGCGACATCCTCGTCACCCCGATCCAGATGGCGACCATCTACTCGGCGATCTCCAACGGCGGCACCCTCTACAACCCGGTCGTCGGCAAGGCGATCGTCAGCGCCGACGGCAAGCACGTCAGGAAGATCGAGCCCAAGTCGCACGGCAAGCTGCCGATGAACCAGAAGACGCGGGACCAGATCGACAAGGCACTCGCGGCGGTCACCACCACCGGCTCGGCCGCGTGGCGGTTCGGCGGATGGCCGCAGAAGCAGATCCCGATGCACGCCAAGACGGGTACGGCCGAGGTCTACGGCAAGCAGACGACCTCCTGGTTCGCCTCGTACACCAGCGACTACACGATCGTCATGACCATCTCCCAGGGCGGTACCGGCTCCGGGGCCTCCGGTCCCGCCGTACGGAAGATCTACGAAGCGATGTACGGACTGGACCCGAAGGGCAAGCAGGACATCAGCAAGGCCCTGATGCCGGAGCCGCGCACGGAACTGCCGAAGATCCTGCCGGACGGTCAGATCGAGGCGCCGAAGATCCTGCCGTACGACCCGCCCAAGGAACCGCTGGACGAACAGACGCTCGCGGGCCCGCCCGCGCTCGTCACCGCACGAAGGGACTGAGCCATGGCCGGCACAGGTGGCTTCTCGGTCTCCTCATACGGTCCGAAGCGGGGGGCGTGGACGCGGCTCGCGGCCCGTGACTCGATGGCGCGCCGGCTCGACTGGCCGCTGCTCTTCTCGGCGCTGGCGCTGTCGCTGCTGGGCTCGCTGCTGGTGTGGTCGGCGACCCGCAACCGCACCCAGCTCAACCAGGGCGACCCGTACTTCTTCCTGCTGCGGCACCTGCTGAACACCGGTATCGGGGTCGTGCTGATGATCGGCACGATCTGGCTGGGGCACCGCACCCTGCGGGGCGCGGTGCCGGCGCTGTACGGGCTGTCGGTCATCCTGGTCGTGCTGGTGCTCACCCCGCTCGGCGCCACCATCAACGGCGCGCACGCCTGGATCCTGCTTCCCGGGGGCTTCTCGCTCCAGCCGTCCGAGTTCGTGAAGGTCACCATCATCCTGGGGATGGCGATGATGCTGGCGGCCCGGGTGGACGCGGGCGACCAGATCCATCCGGACCACTGGACCGTCGCGAAGTCGCTCGGCGTCGCGGTGCTGCCGATGGCCATCGTGATGCTGATGCCGGACCTCGGTTCCGTGATGGTCATGGTGGTGATCGTGCTCGGGGTGCTGCTGGCCTCGGGCGCGTCCAACCGGTGGATCTTCGGGCTGATAGGAGCGGGGGCGGCGGGCGCGGTCACGGTCGCGGCGCTCGGGCTGCTCGACGAGTACCAGATCAACCGCTTCGCGGCCTTCGCCAACCCGGAGCTGGACCCGGCGGGCGTCGGCTACAACACCAACCAGGCGCGGATCGCGATCGGTTCGGGCGGACTGACCGGCACCGGGCTGTTCAAGGGCTCGCAGACCACCGGGCAGTTCGTGCCCGAGCAGCAGACCGACTTCGTCTTCACGGTCGCCGGCGAGGAGCTGGGATTCGTCGGCGCGGGGCTGATCCTGCTGCTGCTCGGTGTGGTGCTGTGGCGTGCCTGCCGGATCGCGCGGGAGACCACCGAGCTGTACGGGACGATCATCGCGGCCGGGATCATCACCTGGTTCGCGTTCCAGTCCTTCGAGAATGTCGGGATGACGCTGGGGATCATGCCGGTGGCGGGTCTGCCGCTGCCCTTCGTGTCGTACGGAGGCACCTCGATGTTCGCCGTGTGGATAGCGGTGGGGCTGCTCCAGTCGATCCGCGTACAGCGGCCGATGTCGGCGTGAGCGGTGTGAATGGGCTGTTGGGGTCGCAGGGGCTGCCCGGGGGCGGTTCCTGCGACTAAATTCGGTATATGGCGGACACCAAGCGAGAGATCGAGCGGAAGTACGAGCTTCCCGAGGGCGGGCGGAGCCGCGCGGCCAAGGGTGGCGCGCCCGACGGGTCCTTCGAGATGCCGGATCTGACCGGGGTCAAGGGGGTGTCCCGGGTCCGTCCCAAGGGCGTCGTCGAGCTGGACGCGGTCTACTACGACACCCCCGATCTGCGCCTCGCCGCCGACCGGCTCGTCCTCCGCCGCAGAACGGGCGGCGCCGACGAGGGCTGGCATCTGAAGTTCCCGGTCTCCACCGGCATCCGGGACGAGATCCGGGCCCCGCTGACCGAGAGCGTCCCGCGCGAGCTGTACGGGCTGGTCCGCTCCCGGGTCCGCGACGCCGAGCTGGCACCTCTCGTACGGCTGCGGTCCTCCCGCGACCTCACCCATCTGGTGGATACGGAGGGCACCCTGCTCGCCGAGGTGAGCGTCGACGCCGTACGGGCGGAACGCCTCGCCGGTGAGCCCGTCGACGGACAGCCCGCCGCCACCGCCTGGACCGAGGTGGAGGTGGAACTGGGGGACGACGCCGATCCGGCGGTGCTGGACGCGGTGGAGAAGACGCTGCGCAAGGCGGGACTGCGGCCCTCGGAGGTCGGCTCGAAGCTGAGCAGGGCGCTGGCCGAGACGGTCGGGAAGGTACCGGGGGAGAAGGCGGGGAAGGCCGGGAAGGCCGGTGCCGGGGGAGCGGCCGGCACCGCGGCGGACCATGTGCTTGCCTATCTGCGGGTCCAGGCCGACGCGATCGTGGCCCAGGACCCTGCGATCCGCCGCGACCTCCCGGACTCCGTGCACCAGTTGCGGGTCGCCACCCGCCGGATGCGCTCCGCGTTCCGTACGTACGGCAAGGTCATCGACCGGTCGGTTACCGACCCGATCGGCGAGGAGCTGAAGTGGCTCGCCGCCGAGCTGGGCATCGACCGTGACCAGGAGGTGCTCAACGAACGGCTGCTGGCCCGGGTCGGCGAAGTGCCCAGGACCCTGCTGCTCGGGCCGGTGCGCGGCCGGCTCAGGGCCTGGAACGCCGGGCGCAGGGCGGGCTCGCGGAGCAGGACCGTGGGCGTGCTCGACAGCGAGCGCTACCTCGCGTTGCTCGACCGTGTCGACGCGCTGCTGGCGGACCCGCCGCTGCGGGCCGCCGCGGCCGGGGCGCCCGGCAAGGTGCTGCCCGCCGCGGTCATCAAGGACTACGGGCGGCTGGCGGGCCGGGTCGAGGAGGCGCTCGCGCTGCCGCCCGGCGAGGAGCGGGACATCGCCCTGCACAACGCCCGCAAGGCGGCCAAGCGCGCCCGTTACGCGGCCGAGGCGGCGGGGCCCGCGCTGGGCAAGCCGGCCAAGCGGTTCGTCAAGCGGATGAAGACCGTACAGAACGTCCTCGGCGACCACCAGGACAGCGTGGTGGCGCGCGAGGCACTGCGCGGCCTCGCGATCCAGGCGCACGCGGCGGGCGAGCCGGCGTTCACCTGGGGGCTGCTGTACGGGCACGAGGAGGCCCAGGCGGAGCGCAGGGAGCGGGAGCTGCCGAGGGTGTGGGAGAAGGCGTCGGCGGCGCGGCTGCGGGCGGATCTGAGCGGCTGAGCGGGGGCCGAGCGGGGGGTCGGCGCGGGCTGAGCAAGCCCGCGGCGCGGGCTGACGGGCGGTTCGGCGGGGGCTTTGGCGACGGGTCGGGGTCGAGGTGGTGCCGGGGTACGCTGGATGGCCAGCCTCGCCGGTCCACTCGGTCCGGCCGTCTGGTCCACGCACCCGGTCCACCCACCCGGTCCACGAAAGATCTGTGATGCCTGAATCGGTCTTCCCACAGCTCGAAGCCCTGCTCCCGCATGTGCAGAAGCCGATCCAATATGTGGGCGGCGAGCTGAACTCCACCGTCAAGGACTGGGACTCCTGCGATGTCCGCTGGGCGCTGATGTACCCGGACGCGTACGAGGTGGGGCTGCCCAACCAGGGCGTCATGATCCTGTACGAGGTACTGAACGAGCGCGAGGGCGTGCTCGCGGAGCGTACGTACAGCGTCTGGCCGGACCTCGAAGCGCTGATGCGCGAGCACCGGGTCCCGCAGTTCACGGTCGACTCGCACCGGCCGGTCTCCGCCTTCGACGTCCTCGGGCTGAGCTTCTCCACCGAGCTGGGCTACACGAACATGCTCACCGCCCTGGACCTCGCGGGTATCCCGCTCGCGGCCCGGGACCGTACCGTCGACCACCCCATCGTCCTCGCGGGCGGCCACGCGGCCTTCAACCCCGAGCCGATCGCCGAGTTCATCGACTGCGCGGTCATCGGCGACGGCGAGCAGGCCGTCCTGGAGATCACGGAGATCATCCGCGCCTGGAAGGCCGAGGGCAGGCCCGGCGGGCGCGAGGAGGTCCTGTTCCGGCTCGCGAAGACCGGCGGGGTGTACGTCCCCGGCTTCTACGACGTCGAGTACCTGCCGGACGGCCGGATCGCCCGTGTCGTACCGAACAGGTCGGGTGTGCCGTGGCGGGTGTCCAAGCACACCGTGATGGACCTCGACGAGTGGCCGTACCCGAAGCAGCCGCTCGTACCGCTCGCCGAGACCGTCCATGAGCGGATGTCCGTGGAGATCTTCCGCGGCTGTACGCGCGGCTGCCGCTTCTGCCAGGCCGGCATGATCACGCGCCCGGTGCGTGAGCGCAGCATCACCGGCATCGGCGAGATGGTCGAGAAGGGGCTGAAGGCGACCGGCTTCGAGGAGGTCGGGCTGCTCTCGCTGTCCTCCGCCGACCACAGTGAGATCGGCGACATCGCCAAGGGTCTCGCCGACCGGTACGAGGACGACAAGATCGGCCTTTCCCTGCCGTCCACCCGTGTCGACGCGTTCAATGTCGACCTGGCCAACGAGCTGACCAGGAACGGCCGCAGGTCCGGGCTGACCTTCGCGCCCGAGGGCGGCTCCGAGCGGATGCGCAAGGTCATCAACAAGATGGTCTCGGAGGAGGACCTGATCCGTACGGTCTCCACCGCGTACGGCAACGGCTGGCGCCAGGTGAAGCTGTACTTCATGTGCGGCCTGCCTACCGAGACCGACGAGGACGTCCTCCAGATCGGCGACATGGCCGTCAAGGTCATCGCCGAGGGCCGCAAGGTCTCCGGGCAGAACGACATCCGCTGCACGGTCTCGATCGGCGGCTTCGTGCCCAAGCCGCACACCCCGTTCCAGTGGGCGCCGCAGCTCAGCGCCGAGGAGACCGACGCGCGTCTGGAGAAGCTCCGGGACAAGATCCGCGGCGACAAGAAGTACGGCCGCTCGATCGGCTTCCGCTACCACGACGGCAAGCCCGGCATCGTCGAGGGCCTGCTCTCCCGGGGTGACCGGCGCATCGGCGCGGTGATCCGCGCGGTGTACGAGGACGGCGGCCGCTTCGACGGATGGCGCGAGCACTTCTCGTACGACCGCTGGATGGCCTGCGCGGAGAAGGCCCTGCCGGAGTACGGCGTGGACGTCGCCTGGTACACCACGCGCGAGCGCACCTACGAGGAGGTCCTGCCCTGGGACCACCTGGACTCCGGTCTCGACAAGGACTGGCTCTGGGAGGACTGGCAGGACGCGCTCGACGAGACGGAGGTCGAGGACTGCCGCTGGACGCCGTGCTTCGACTGCGGTGTGTGCCCGCAGATGGACACGCAGATCCAGATCGGCCCGACGGGCAAGAAGCTGCTGCCGCTGACGGTCGTCAAGTAGGTCACATCAGCCGTAGCTGACGGTCGTCACGCAGTCGACATCCGTCAGTGTCCGTCGGTCGTCAGCGATACGGAGCGGCCAGGGGGCCACGAGCCTGGGGAACTCCTGGGGGCCCGTGCGCGTACTCTGGGTAGTACAACGATCGTCCCCGGGGGATGGCCCCCATGTCCGAGGGCGGCGCGTCACCGCGTACCGCCCGCACCGAGGAGAAGAAGCACTGGGCAAGCGACAGCCCGAAGGTCCGCCGCCCGCACCGGCGGTGCAGCGCATCCGACTGCGCTACACCAAGCGAGGCCGCCTCCGGTTCACCAGCCACCGTGACTTCCAGCGCGCTTTCGAGCGGGCACTGCGCCGCGCCGACGTACCCATGGCGTACTCGGCGGGGTTCACTCCGCATCCGAAGGTGTCGTACGCCAATGCCGCACCCACCGGCACGGGCAGCGAGGCCGAGTTCCTGGAGATCGCCCTGGCGGAGGCCCGTGACCCGGACAGGCTGCGCGAGCTGCTCGACGAGTCGCTGCCGGCCGGGCTCGACATCATCGACGCCGTCGAGGCCCGTACGTCGGGGCTCGCCGACCGGCTGACCGCTTCCGTGTGGGAGCTGCGGCTGGACGGGGTTGAGCCCGAGGCGGCCGAGCGCGCCGTGGCGGCGTTCCTCGCGGCCGGGTCGGTCGAGGTGGAGCGCCGTACGAAGAGCGGTCTGCGGACCTTCGACGCACGGTCCGCCGTGATCTCACTGGAGGCGGGTCGTCCACAGGCCGATAGGCCGGGGGACGCGCCCTGTGCGATACTGCGCCTGGTTGTTCGGCACGCAACACCCGCCGTACGACCCGACGACGTCCTGTCCGGTCTCCGAGCTGTGGCCGACCTGGCGCCGCCGGTCCCCGCTGCGGTGACCAGGCTGGCGCAGGGGCTCTTCGACGAGGAGTCCGGCACGGTGACCGACCCGCTCGCGCCCGACCGCGAGGCAGTGCGGCCCGCCCCATCCGAGGCCGCCGTACTCGCCGCCGCGAAGGCGCCGGAAGGTGCAGGTTCCGCGTAGGCGGTCGTTGTAGCGCAGCCCTGGGACTCGGGAGCCACCTGGGTCGGGCCGCGCGATGACCAGAAGACTTTCGCCAGGCCGTGCGTACAGCGCGCAGGGAACCGGCGAGCCAGACATAACAGCTCCCGTGCGGCGCCCGCGCCCCGGACGGCGGCATTCGCGCACTGCGCGGGCCGCGGCCGGACCGGACCAGGCGCGGCGCCCGGGAGCGTGACGGGAGAAACCCCCGCATGCTTGAGCCCATCGAACCCGGGACGCCCGGGGACACCACCGACAACGAACAGACCGAGCAGTCGGCGCAGAGCGAGCAGGCAGCGCAGAGCGACCAGAGCGACCAGCCGGTTCAGAACGACACCCCCAGCGACACGCTGCCGCCGCGCCGCAGGCGCCGCGCCGCGTCCCGGCCCGCCGGGCCGCCGGCCGGGGCCGAGGCGGCGGAGGCCGTGAGCGCGGCCGAGACGGTCGTGCCGGCCATACCGGCCGCTGAGGCGGCCGTGGCCGTGGAACCCGCCGAGGCCGAGGAGACCGAGGCAGCCGCTGCCGTCGTCGTCGAGGAGCCCGCGCCGCCGCGGGTGCGCCGTCGTGCGACGCGCAAGGTCGCGGCCCCGGCTCCGGAGGTGACCGCGACGGAGAGTACGGAGAGTGCCGAGACGGTTGCGGCCGCTGAGCCCGCCGAGACCGCTGCGGCCGTCGTACCGGAGGAGGCCGCCGCGCCGGAGCCCGCCGCGCCGCGCACCCGGCGGCGTGCGACTCGTAAGACCGCGGCTCCCGAGGTGACCGCCGAGGCCGCCGAGGCCGCCGTGTCGGAGGAGCCCGCCGCCGAGCCCGCGCCCGCGACCCGTACCCGGCGGCGTGCCACTCGTAAGGCCACCGCGCCCGAGGCCACCGCCAGCGAGCCCGCCGCCGAGCAGGCCGTGACCGTCGTTCCCGAGGCCGCCGCCGAGCAGGCAGGGTCCGCCGAGGCCGTCACCGAGGAGCCCGCGCCGGTCATTCGTACGCGCCGTCGCGCCCGCAGGGCCACCGCGCCCGCCGGTGCGCCGGGCGCCGAGGCGAGCGAGAACCAGCAGGGCGAGGGTCTGCCGCAGGACACGGTCGCGCAGATCAGCGCCGACGAGGAGCAGGTCAGGGCCGCCGAGAAGGCCGCAGGTCGTGGCCGTACGCGCCGCAGGGTCACCGCGCCGGAGACCGCGCCCGAGCCCGAGCCGGTGACCGCCGCGGCGGTGCAGGAGGCCGAGGCGCCCGAGCGCACGCGCCGCCGCACCGTCCGGCCCGCCGTCGCCGTTTTCCAGGCGCCGGTCTTCACGGAGCCGATGTTCCAGACGCCGGAGACCGCGGCTGCCGCTGCCGCCGCCGTCCGGCCCGCGTACGACGACACGTACGACACCGACCCGGCCGTCGACGACTTCGACGACCGCTACGCCGACCACACCGACGACGCCGACGACCCCGTGCACGAGAGCGTCTCGGCGCCCGAGCCGGTCGCCGCGCCGGAGCCGTCCGGCCGCCGTCGGCGCCGTCGCCGCGGCGAGCACGCCGAGCCCGTCGAGAGCGCGCCGGCCGTGGAGGACACGCTCCGTGAGCAGGCGGACGAGTCCGGGGCCGAGGCGGAGCAGTCCGCCGAGGGCGACGACTCCGACGAGTACGAGGACCGGCCCTCGCGCCGTCGCCGCAGGGGCGGCCGGCGCCGTCGCCGTGGCGAGTCCGCCGAGGCCGACGAGACCACGGACGAGCAGCAGGACGAGTCCGCCGCCGAGGACACGGACCGCGCGAGCGACAGCGACGACGAGGAGCACGAGGACGAGGACGCGGCAGCAGCCGAGTCGTCGGAATCTTCGGGGGGCGGCGGTTCGTCCAGCAGCCGTCGCCGCCGTCGCCGTCGCCGCCGCAGCGGTGACGGAGCCGCCGAGGCCGACTCGGGCGGTGACGACCCGGAGCGTACGGTCGTCAAGGTCCGCGAGCCGCGCGAGCGGCGCGGCAAGGACACCGAGGCCGGCACCAGCGGTGACGAAGTCCAGTCCATCAAGGGCTCGACCCGGCTGGAGGCCAAGAAGCAGCGCCGCCGCGAGGGGCGCGAGCAGGGCCGCCGCAGGGTGCCGATCATCACGGAGGCGGAGTTCCTCGCCCGCCGCGAGGCCGTCGAGCGTGTGATGGTCGTCCGCCAGAGCGGCGAGCGGACCCAGATCGGCGTCCTCGAAGACAACGTGCTCGTCGAGCACTACGTCAACAAGGAGCAGGCCACTAGCTACGTCGGCAATGTGTACCTGGGCAAGGTGCAGAACGTACTGCCGTCCATGGAGGCCGCCTTCGTCGACATCGGCAAGGGGCGCAACGCCGTCCTGTACGCGGGTGAGGTCAACTTCGAGGCGCTCGGCATGGCCAACGGGCCGCGCCGGATCGAGAGCGCCCTCAAGTCCGGCCAGTCCGTACTCGTCCAGGTGACGAAGGACCCGATCGGGCACAAGGGCGCCCGGCTCACCAGCCAGGTGTCGCTGCCCGGCCGCTATCTGGTCTATGTGCCCGAGGGCTCAATGACCGGTATCAGCCGCAAGCTGCCCGACACCGAGCGGGCGCGGCTGAAGACCATCCTCAAGAAGATCGTCCCCGAGGACGCGGGCGTGATCGTCCGTACGGCCGCCGAGGGCGCCAGCGAGGACGAGCTGCGCCGCGATGTCGAACGGCTCCAGGGGCAGTGGGAGGACATCAGGAAGAAGGCGAAGAGCGGCAACGCGCCGACCCTTCTCTACGGTGAGCCCGACATGACCGTCCGGGTCGTCCGCGACATCTTCAACGAGGACTTCACCAAGGTCATCGTGAGCGGTGACGAGGCGTGGCGGACCATCCACGGCTATGTCACGCATGTCGCGCCGGACCTGTCCGACCGGCTGTCGCGCTGGACGAGCGAGGTCGACGTCTTCGCGACGTACCGGATCGACGAGCAGCTCATGAAGGCGCTGGACCGCAAGGTCTGGCTGCCCAGCGGCGGTTCGCTGGTGATCGACAAGACCGAGGCCATGGTCGTGGTCGACGTCAACACCGGGAAGTTCACCGGGCAGGGCGGCAACCTTGAGGAGACCGTCACCAGGAACAACCTGGAGGCGGCCGAGGAGATCGTGCGCCAGCTCCGGCTGCGCGACCTCGGCGGGATCGTCGTCATCGACTTCATCGACATGGTGCTGGAGTCCAACCGGGATCTGGTGCTGCGGCGGCTGCTGGAGTGCCTGGGCCGTGACCGTACGAAGCACCAGGTCGCCGAGGTCACCTCGCTGGGCCTGGTGCAGATGACCCGGAAGCGGGTCGGGCAGGGGCTGCTGGAGTCCTTCTCCGAGACCTGTGTCCACTGCAACGGCCGCGGTGTGATCGTGCACATGGAACAGCCGACGGCGGCCGGTGGCGGCGGGAACGGCAAGCGGTCCAAGAAGCGCGGTCGCGGCGGAGCCGGTGCGGACCACGAGCACGACCATGAGCACGAGCCCGTGGAGATCGTGGCGGAGACCGAGACCGAGGCCGAGCACGAGAGCGAGGCGGAGGTCGCGGCGGAGGTGGCGGCTCCGGCCGCGCTGGCCGAGCCCGCCTTCGCTCCGGACGAGGAGCTGTACAGCAGCGTCGCCGAGGCGGAGGCGGCGGTACGGGGCCGTTCGCGGCGCCGGGCCACCCGCAAGGCGACGGCTCCGGCCGGCGTGCCCAAGGCCGTGGAGCCGCAGGTGCCTGCCGAGGTCGAGGCCGTGCTGTCGGCGCCGGAGGCCGAGCCCGAGGCGCTGGTGGAAGCGGCGGAGGTCCCCAAGGCCCGTACGCGCCGCCGGGCCACACGCAAGGCGACGGCTCCGGCCGGTTCGCCGAAGGCCGTGGACGCGGCGGCGGTGGCCGAGGTGGTGCTGCCCGCGCCCGAGACCGTACCCGCGCCGGCCGGACCCGAGCTGGTGTCCGAGCTGGTGGCCGCCGAGACGGCCGGGGCCGGGGCGCCCGTGGCCGTCGCCGAGGAGGCGCCGGCCGTGGCTCCGCCGCGGGCGCGGCGCCGGGTGACCCGCAAGGTCACCGCACCGGCGGGACCGCCGTCGGGCGGGGAGGACGGAGCGGTCGTGGTGGTGGCGTCGGGCGCCACGTCCGACAGGTCCGAGGAGGCCGCCGCCGGCTCCGACGGGGCCGCCGGGACGTCGTCCGCGGCGGAGCCCCAGGACGCGGGCGCCCAGGATGCTCCGGAAGAGGCGTCCGTACCGGCCAAGAAGACGGCACGCAAGACCGCCGCCAAGAAGGCCACCACGAAGAAGGCCGCCGCCAAGAAGACGACGGCCAAGAAGGCCGCGGCGAAGAAGACGACGGTCAAGAAGACGGCCGCGAAGTCGGCGGCGAAGAAGACCGCGGCGGCGGAGCAGCAGACGCCCTCGGGCGTCAGCGCCACCACGGAGGACTGAGGCCCCGGACGCTGGACGGGCACCTTCCCGACGTCGCACGGGCCGGCCGCATGGCCGGCCCGTACGACGTGAGGGGGCTGGTTTGACCCTCCCGAGGGCGGGCCCGTAGTCTGAACCTTCGGCGTGCTCCTGTGCGCGCCCACTCCTGAGCACCCACCTCCCGGACTCCGGGGGAGGCCGCTCGTCCTCTCAGGACCGCCATGGGCCCCGGCCCGTGCGGGCGGCTGGCATCAGGGGTTCCGTTCCGAGCGAGAGTGAGATCCGCGTGTACGCCATCGTGCGCAGCGGTGGCCGCCAGCACAAGGTTGCTGTCGGCGACATCGTCGAGGTTGACAAGATTTCCACCGCCAAGGTCGGCGACACGGTGGAGCTCAGGACCCTGCTCGTGGTCGACGGCGATGCCGTGACCAGCGACCCGTGGGTGCTGGACGGCATCAAGGTCACGGCCGAGGTCGTGGACCACCACAAGGGCGCGAAGATCGACATCCTGCGCTACAAGAACAAGACCGGCTACCGCCGTCGCCAGGGTCACCGTCAGCAGTACACGGCGATCAAGGTCACCGGTATCCCCGCGGCCGCGAAGTAAGGGACTGAGGAGACATGGCACACAAGAAGGGCGCATCGTCCACCCGGAACGGGCGCGACTCGAACGCTCAGCGGCTCGGCGTGAAGCGCTTCGGCGGTCAGGTCGTCAACGCCGGTGAGATCCTCGTCCGCCAGCGCGGCACGCACTTCCACCCGGGCACCGGCGTCGGCCGCGGCGGCGACGACACGCTGTTCGCGCTGAACCCGGGCGCGGTGGAGTTCGGCACCAGCCGTGGCCGCAAGGTTGTGAACATCGTTCCGGTCGCCGAGTAATCCGGCAGCCGTAGAGCGGTTCTCCTCTGCCCGGCGGGGCTGTTCGTCAGCACCGCGTGGCAGAGCGTTTCACCTCGCGAGGGCGGACCTCACTTCCCGGCCGGGAAGCGGGTCCGCCCTTCGCACGTTGCACGCGTCAGAGATGTACGTACGTACGGGAGGCACCCCATGACCACCTTCGTGGACCGCGTCGAGCTGCATGTCGCCGCGGGTAACGGAGGCCACGGCTGCGCCTCCGTACACCGGGAGAAGTTCAAGCCGCTCGGCGGCCCGGACGGCGGGAACGGCGG
Source organism: Streptomyces sp. GMY02 (assembly GCF_019056675.1). NCBI lineage: Bacteria > Bacillati > Actinomycetota > Actinomycetes > Kitasatosporales > Streptomycetaceae > Streptomyces > Streptomyces sp. GMY02. The sequence continues at coordinate 5,717,858 of NZ_CP077658.1, forward strand.
GCACGGCGGTGATGTGATCCTGGTCGTCGACCAGTCCGTCACGACCCTGCTCGACTACCACCACTCGCCGCACCGCAAGGCCACCAACGGCAAGCCCGGCGAGGGCGGCAACCGCTCGGGCAAGGACGGGCAGGACCTGGTCCTGCCGGTGCCCGACGGTACGGTCGTCCTCGACCGGCAGGGCAATGTCCTCGCCGACCTGGTCGGGCAGGGCACCACCTATGTCGCCGCCGAGGGCGGCCGGGGCGGGCTCGGCAACGCCGCGCTGGCCTCGGCCCGGCGCAAGGCCCCCGGTTTCGCGCTGCTCGGCGAGCCCGGCACGGCGGGCGAGGTCGTGCTGGAGCTGAAGACGGTCGCCGATGTGGCGCTCGTCGGCTATCCGAGCGCCGGCAAGTCCTCGCTGATCTCGGTACTCTCCGCGGCCAAGCCGAAGATCGCGGACTATCCGTTCACCACGCTGGTGCCCAACCTGGGCGTGGTCACGGCCGGTTCGACCGTCTACACCATCGCGGACGTCCCGGGGCTGATCCCGGGCGCCAGCCAGGGGCGCGGTCTGGGGCTGGAGTTCCTGCGCCATGTCGAGCGCTGCTCGGTGCTCGTCCATGTGCTGGACACGGCGACGCTGGAGTCCGACCGCGACCCGGTCACCGACCTCGATGTGATCGAGGAGGAGCTGACGCAGTACGGCGGTCTGGGCGGTCGGCCGCGGGTCGTCGTCCTCAACAAGGTCGACATCCCGGACGGCCGGGACCTGGCCGAGATGATCAGGCCCGAGCTCGAACAGCGCGGCTACCGTGTCTTCGAGGTGTCGGCGGTGGCCCATTCGGGGCTCAGGGAGCTGTCGTTCGCGCTCGCCGAGATCGTCGCGCGGGCGCGCGCCGAGAAGCCGAAGGAAGAGGCGACCCGGATCGTCATCCGGCCCAAGGCCGTCGACGACGCGGGGTTCACCGTCACCCTGGAGGACGACGGGATCTACCGGGTGCGCGGCGAGAAGCCCGAACGCTGGGTGCGCCAGACCGACTTCAACAACGACGAGGCCGTCGGCTATCTCGCGGACCGGCTCAACCGGCTCGGGGTCGAGGACGCGCTGATGAAGGCCGGTGCGCGGGCGGGCGACGGAGTGGCCATCGGGGCGGAGGACGACGCGGTCGTCTTCGACTGGGAGCCGACGATGATGGCGGGTGCGGAGATGCTCGGACGGCGTGGCGAGGACCACCGTCTCGAGGCACCGCGGCCGGCCGCGCAGCGGCGCAGGGACCGGGACGCGGAGCGGGACGAGGCGCAGCGGGAGTACGACGCGTTCCATCCCTTCTAAAGAGGTGTCCTCTTCTGAAGAGGCGTCCTCGGGGGTGTCCTCAGTCGCCGGACGGGCTGGTTCTTGGGCCGTTTCTTAGGCCGTCCGGCCGCAGAGTTGGTTCCGCAGGGGCGGTCATGGCGTTTTCGCCGTGACCGCCCCTTTCGTGTGGTGTCCCTCACGCCCGGTTTTCGGTGTCGAACCGGGGGTGTACTAGTGTTCCCAGGTGAATCAGGGGTTGCGGGCCGATGTCGCTGGGCTGTGGTCCACCTTGCGAGAGGATTGCCGCGGGTGGGACCATCGCCTCATCCTCTGAGCCCGCAAGGTAGGTCAGTTCTGTGTCTGCAACTTCCGCGTCGCCCGCGAAGCCCCGTACCACCGCCGTCGTCCTGGCGGGCGGCACCGGTCAGCGAGTGGGCCTGTCGATCCCGAAGCAGTTGCTGAAGATCGCGGGGAAGGCGGTCATCGAGCACACACTGTCGGTGTTCGAGCGGAGCGACTCGATCGACGATGTCATCGTGCTGATGGCTCCCGGCTATGTGCCGGACGTGGAGAAGATCGTCGCCAAGGCCGGTCTCGCCAAGGTCAGCAGGATCATCGAGGGCGGCTCGACACGGAACGAGACCACCGAGCGCGCCATCGCGGCCCTCGGCGAGGGTCTGGCGGACGGCGAGGACCGCAATGTCCTCTTCCACGACGCCGTGCGCCCGCTGCTCTCGCAGCATGTGATCAAGGACTGTGTGGAGGCGCTGGAGCGCTACCAGGCCGTGGATGTGGCGATCCCGTCCGCGGACACGATCATCGTGACCCGTACGCACGGCGAGGACGGCGAGTTCATCACGGACGTCCCCGACCGGTCCCGGCTGCGGCGCGGCCAGACCCCGCAGGCGTTCAAGCTCTCCACCATCCGCAGGGCGTACGAGATCGCCGCCGGTGACCCCAACTTCCAGGCGACCGACGACTGTTCGGTGGTGCTGAGGTATCTGCCGGACGTGCCGATCCATGTGGTGGCGGGCGACGAGTTCAATATGAAGGTGACGCAGCCGGTCGATGTCTTCATCGCCGACAAGCTCTTCCAGCTCGCCTCCGCCACCGCCCCGCAGCAGTCCTCGGACGACTCGTACCGGGAGCTGCTGACCGGCAGGACGGTGGTCGTGTTCGGCGGCTCGTACGGCATCGGCGCGGACATCGCGCAGCTCGCGCAGGACTTCGGCGCCGCGGTCTACGCGCTGGGGCGCTCCACGACCGGTACGCATGTCGAGAACCCGGAACATGTCGACGACGCGCTCTCCCGCGCCTATGCCGAGACCGGCCGTATCGACTACGTCGTCAACACCGCGGGAGTGCTCCGTATCGGCAAGCTGGCCGAGACGGACAACACCACCATTCAGGAAGCGCTGAACGTCAACTATCTGGCGCCGGTGCAGATCGCCCGCGCCTCGTACAAATACCTTTCCGAGACCAAGGGCCAGCTCCTGCTCTACACCTCCAGCAGCTATACGCGCGGGCGCGCCGAGTACAGCCTCTACTCGTCCACGAAGGCGGCCATGGTGAATCTCACCCAGGCGCTCTCCGACGAATGGGCGGCCGACGGGATCCGGGTCAATTGCGTGAATCCCGAGCGCACGGCCACCCCGATGCGCACCAGGGCGTTCGGCCAGGAGCCCGAGGGATCGCTGCTCTCCTCCGAGGCGGTCGCCAGGACCTCGCTCGATGTGCTGCTGTCCGAGCTGACCGGCCATGTCATCGACGTACGGCAGCAGGATCCGACCCGGGGCGCCTCCGAGGCGTCCGATTTCGAGCAGGCGCTCGCCGCCGTACTGGACCGTCAGGAAGATGTGAAATAATCCCCGTTTTCCCGTTTATCCATTTGCTCGTTCTTCCGCGGTCTGGAGCAGGTTTTCCGTGATTTCGACAGCCATTCGCCTGGCCCGTGTGGGCAGCGGAGCAGAGCTGGCAGCCGCACTTCTGCTGGGAATCTCCTTCCCGTGCGTGATGGTCGCCGCGATACTTCCCCAACTCTGGTTCTTCGCGGCGGCCGCCGCTGTGACCTATCTCGCGGACACCTTTCTGCACCAGCGCGGCAGCTATCTGGTGAACCGGCTCGCCAAGGTGCGCGCCGGTCTGTCGATCCGCTTTCTGATCCGGCAGATGCTGCTGGTGCTGCTGGTCGCGCGCTCGGGGCTCGGCGAGGACCGGATCTTCTATGTGACCGTGGTCGCCGTGCTGGCGTTCTACGGGCTCCAGGCCCCGCACGGCGCGATCGTCACCCTGCTCAGGCTGCGCCGTAAGCTGCCCGTGGTCACCCGCAACATCGACCTGGGCGCGCTGCGGATCCCGGACGCCCCGCCGCGCTGGCTGCTCAACCGCTCCGCCGAGAAGATGCTCCATCTGGACGTCTTCGCCATGGTGGGGGTGCTGGTGACGCTGGAGACCCGGGACAACCTGTACGGCTTCGCGGGCCTGGGTCTGTCGGTGGCGCTGGCCGCGGGCTATGTCATGGGACTGCTGCCGTATCTGCGCCCGAGCCGGCTCGTACCGCCCGCCGAGAAGGTGCTCAAGGCGGTGGACGGCTGGCTCGCCGACTACCGGCCGACCGTGATGCTGTACTTCTCCGGCTCCAAGGAGTCCGCGTACCAGGTCAACATGTGGCTGGAGACGATGGGCGAGCTGGAGGGGCGGCCGCTGATCGTGCTGCGTGAGCGGGTCATAGCGCAGCAGCTCGGGCCGACGGCCGTGCCGGTGCTGTGCGTGCCCGGCGGGGTGCATCTGATGAACCTGGACCTGTCGACCGTACGGGTCGCGCTGTACGCGGCGAATGTCGGCAAGAACATCCATATGCTGCGCGTTCCGACCATGCGGCATGTCTTCATCGGGCACGGCGACAGCGACAAGCTCGCCAGCGTCAATCCGTTCAGCAAGGCGTACGACGAGGTGTGGACCGCGGGCCGGGCCGGGCGCGACCGGTACGCGCTGGCCGATGTCGGGGTGCGGGACGAGGACATCGTCGAGGTGGGCCGTCCGCAGCTCGCCCCGATCCGGCCGGCGGGCGGCACCGGGGCCGACGCCGGCGGCGCTTCGGGGAACCCGATTCCGACCGTGCTGTACGCCCCCACCTGGGAGGGCTGGGACGACAGCCCCGGCAACACCTCGCTGGTGGCGGCCGGCGAGAACATCGTCAAGGCGCTGCTGACCGCGGAGCCACCCGTTCGGGTGCTCTACAAGCCGCACCCCTTCACCGGGACCCGCAGCCCCAAGGCGAAGGCCGCGCACGAGCGGATCGTCGCGCTGCTGGAGAAGGCCGCCGCCGAGCGTGCCACCGACGCCCGCTGGGCCGAGCGGGCCGCCGAGCTCCGTGCCGACCGGACGGCGGCGCGGGCCGAGCTGACCCGTATCGAGGCGCGGCTGACCGCGCTGTCCGCGGTCGCCGACGCGAGCCGGGACGAGGCGGAGGAGTCGCGCGACGCCAAGGCCGACCCGGCGCGGCTGGCCGAGCTGACCCGGCTGCGGGACGAGTGGAACGGCGCGTACTGGCGCTCCTTCGGCTGGTGGGAGCACCGTGTCATCGGCGGCGCCGAGCCCCGGCTCTACGACTGCTTCAACGAGTCGGACGCGATGGTCTCCGACATCTCCAGCGTGGTGTCGGACTTCATCGCGAGCGGCAAGCCGTACGCGGTGACCGACTCGGCGGGTCTGGGCGCCGAGGAGTTCAAGCGGCAGAACACCGCGGTGCGGGCAGCCGTGATCCTCTCCAACAGCGCCGCGGAACTGGGCCAGTTGCTCGCCGCGGTGGCCGATCGCGCGGCCGACCGGCTGGCGGCCGACCGCCGCGAGCTGAAGCGCTACCTGCTCGGCCCCGACGACCCCTCGTCGATCGAGCGCTTCAACGCGGCGGCACGCGCGCTGGCGGCGAAGGCACAGGCACGCAACGCGGGAGTCGAACAGCGGATGGCGGGGCCCGAAGAAGCCGCGACACCGGCCGTACGGGGCTAACACCCGGGCTGTACACGGCCGGGGCTAACACCCGGGCCGCACACGGCAGATGAGGCTCTGACGCATGGCCTCGGCCCGGCAGGGCGCCTTCGGGCGCGCTGCCGGGCCTTTTCCGTACGGGAGTTGAGCACCGCCCCGGCGCGCCGGACGCACGCTGTGACGCGCATCACGCATACTGACGATCGTGACAAGACAACCAACATCCGATGACGCTTGTCTTGAATTCTGATGAACGATAAGTCAGTTCCTGATGTAAGTGTGATCGTCGGGGCATATGAGGCGATGCCTTATCTGATCCGCTGTCTGGAATCGGTGGAGGCCCAGACGCTGGGCGCCGGCCGTATCGAGATCGTCGCCATCGACGACGGCTCGACCGACGGCACCGGCGAGTACCTGGAGGAGTTCGCGGCCAGGAGCGCCATCCCGACCAGGGTGGTACGGCAGGCCAATTCGGGCGGCCCCAGCGGTCCGCGCAATGTCGGCCTCGGCCTGGCCCGCGGCCGTTATGTCTTCTTCCTCGACGCCGACGACTACTTCGGCGAGGAAGCGCTGGAGCGCATGGTGGGCATGGCCGACCGCGCCGGTACGGATGTGGTTCTCGGCAAGATCGTGGGTGTGAACAGGGGGGCGCCCGGCTCCATGTGGAACCGCACGGCGGACCGCGTGGACATCTACAGCTCGCAGGTGATCTTCACCCTCAGCGCACAGAAGCTGTTCCGGCGCGAACTGCTCGAACGGCTGAATCTGCGCTTCGACGAGACTCTCAAGACCGGTGAGGACGCGCTCTTCACCATGGAGGCGTACATCCGGGGCCGGGGCGTCTCGGTGATCTCCGACTACACCTGCTACTACCTGGTCGGCCGCGACGACGGCAAGCACGTGACCAAGACCGGCGGCTACGCCCTGCGGTTCGAGGCCACGGGGGCGCTGATGGCGCTGATCGCCGATCTGGTGCCGGCCGGCCCCAAGCGTGACCGATTAATGGTCAGGCCCTTCACGGTCGGACTGATCCAGCAGTTCGGACACGGGCTGATGAAGCAGTCCGAAGCGGTCCAGCGGCACAAGATGGAGCTGGCCGCGCCCCTGATGGCCCGCCACTGGACCCCCGCGGTGGCCCGGCGCATCAAGGTCTCCGAACGGCTGCGGCTGGAGTGCGTGGCTCTCGGGCGGATCGATCTGCTCCGGGACATGCTCGCCTTCATCAGGGCCGAGGCGAAGCCGGAGGTGGTCCGCAGGGGCCGCGCCCGTACCCCGTACCTCGCCTTCCCGCACTTCGGGGACCGCGGCACGGGCCTCAAGGACGCCTCGTACGAGGTCACCGTGCCCGACTGGGTGGGCAGACCCGGTCTGGAGCGCATCGAGGCGCCCAGGACCGTACGCCGGCGGAGATCGCTGTTCTTCCGGCTGGCCAGGCGCGTACGGACCCGGGTGCGGACCCGGTACGCGGTGCCCTCGTCGTAGCGACGCAAGTGGTCCAGCAGGCCGGTCAAGGTGTACGGGGAGCGTACACGCCGGAAATCGCAGGTAAAATCGTGCCGTCGGGCGATGGCCGGACAGCACCAAAATCTCAGCATGGGATAGGGAATGTGAAGGCTCTCGTACTGTCCGGCGGGGCAGGCACCCGTCTGCGCCCCATCACGCACACGTCCGCGAAACAGCTCGTACCGGTGGCGAACAAGCCCGTGCTCTTCTACGGACTCGAAGCCATCGCGGAGGCGGGCATCACCGAGGTCGGCGTCATCGTCGGCGACACCGCGGAGGAGATCCGCGAGGCGGTCGGCGACGGCTCGCGCTTCGGCATAAAGGTCACCTACCTCCAGCAGGACGCGCCGCTCGGTCTGGCGCACGCCGTGCTGATCGCCCGCGACTTCCTCGGCGACGACGACTTCGTGATGTACCTCGGCGACAACTTCATCGTCGGAGGCATCACCGGGCTGGTGGACGGCTTCCGCCGGGAGCGGCCAGACGCCCAGATCCTGCTGACGAAGGTCCCCAACCCGACCTCCTTCGGCGTGGCCGAACTCGACGCCGCGGGACGGGTGGTGGCCCTGGAGGAGAAGCCGAAGGAGCCCAAGAGCGATCTCGCGCTCGTCGGGGTCTATCTCTTCACCCCGGCCGTCCATGAGGCCGTGCGCTCCATCGAGCCGTCCTGGCGCGGCGAGCTGGAGATCACCCACGCCATCCAGTGGCTGATCGACCAGCGGCGCGACGTCCGCTCCACGACCATCTCCGGGTACTGGAAGGACACCGGCAACGTCGCCGACATGCTGGAGGTCAACCGCTCGGTGCTGGAGACCGTCGAGCCCTGCCGCGACGGCTGGGTCGACGGGGCGACGGAGATCATAGGGCGGGTCAGGATCGAGGAGGGCGCGCGGGTCACCGGCAGCCGGATCGTCGGACCCGCGATCATCGGCGCGGGCACGGTCATCAGCGACGCCTACATCGGTCCCTTCACCTCGGTCTCCGAGGGCTGCCTGATCGAGGACAGCGAGATCGAGTACTCCATCGTCCTGCGCGGTTCGTCCCTCACCGGTGTGCGCCGGGTGGAGGCGTCGCTGATCGGGCGCGATGTCGAGATCACCCCCGCCCCCCGCAATCCGTCCGCCCACCGACTCGTCCTCGGCGACCACAGCAAGGTGCAGATCTCCTCATGACCCACAGGATCCTTGTGACCGGCGGTGCCGGTTTCATCGGCTCGCACTACGTCCGTACGGTGCTGGGCCCGCAGGGCCCCGGCGACATCGAGCTGACCGTGCTCGACAAGCTCACCTACGCGGGCAACCCGGCCAACCTCGACGAGGTCCGCGGCCACCCCGGATTCTCCTTCGTCCAGGGCGACATCTGCGATGCCGAGCTGGTCGCCAAGCTGATGGCCGAGCACGACCAGGTGGTGCACTTCGCCGCCGAGTCGCATGTGGACCGCTCCATCGACGGCGGCGCCGAGTTCGTCCGTACGAATGTGGTGGGCACCCACACCCTGATCGACGCCGCGCACCGCGCCGGGGTGAAGACCTTCGTGCACATCTCCACCGACGAGGTGTACGGCTCGATCGACGAGGGCTCCTGGCCCGAGACGCATCCGCTGGAGCCCAACTCGCCGTACTCCTCGGCCAAGGCGTCCAGCGATCTGATCGCCCTCTCGTACCACCGCACCCACGGCCTGGACGTGCGGGTGACCCGCTGCTCCAACAACTACGGGCACCACCACTTCCCCGAGAAGGTCATCCCGCTCTTCATCACCAATCTGCTGGACGGCAAGAAGGTCCCGCTGTACGGCGACGGCGGCAATGTCCGGGACTGGCTGCACATCGACGACCATGTCCAGGGCATCGAGCTGGTCCGTACGAAGGGCCGGGCCGGGCAGGTCTACAACATCGGCGGCGGTACGGAGCTGTCCAACAAGGAGCTGACCGGGCTGCTGCTGGAGGCCTGCGGAGCGGACTGGGACACCAGCGTCGAGTACGTCACCGACCGCAAGGGCCATGACCGCCGCTACAGCGTCGACTGCACCAAGATCCGTACAGAGCTGGGGTACGAGCCGCGCAAGGACTTCGCCGCCGGCCTCGCGGAGACCGTGGCGTGGTACCGCGACAACCGCGCCTGGTGGGAGCCGCTGAAGGGGCGTGCGGCGCTGTGAGCGGCCGGCCGAGTGGTCGGCTGCGCGATTGGCTCGTCACCGGCGCCGGCGGGATGCTCGGGCGCGATCTGCTGGCACGGCTCGCCGTGGCCGGGGAGCGCGCGGCCGGCCTCGACCGTACCGCTCTGGACATCACCGACCCGGGCTCGGTGCGCGCCGCCATGGAGACACACGCCCCGGCCGTGGTCGTCAACTGCGCGGCCTGGACGGCCGTGGACGACGCCGAGGCCGAGGAGACCGAGGCACTCGCGGTCAACGGCACCGGGCCGAGGGTCCTCGCGGAGGCCTGCGCGGCCTCCGGCGCGGTCCTGATCCAGGTGTCCACGGACTATGTCTTCGCTGGGGACGGCCGGACACCGTACGGCGAGTACGACCCGACGGCGCCGCGCAGCGCCTACGGCCGCACCAAGCTGGCCGGGGAGCGCGCGGTGCTCGGCGCCCTGCCGGAGACCGGTTATGTGGTCCGTACGGCCTGGCTGTACGGAGCGGGCGGCGGGAACTTCGTCCGTACGATGATCAAGCTGGAGTCCGTCAAGGACACCCTGGACGTGGTGGACGACCAGCGCGGCCAGCCCACATGGACCGCGGATCTCGCGGACCGGCTGGTACGGCTGGGGCAGGCGGCCCTCGCGGGGGCGGCGGAGCCCGGGATCTACCACGGCACCAGCGGCGGCGAGACGAGCTGGTTCGGCCTCACCCGGGAGATCTTCCGGCTGCTGGGCGCGGACCCGGAGCGGGTCCGTCCGACCACCAGTGAGGCCTTCGTACGGCCGGCGCCCAGGCCCGCGTACAGCGTGCTGGGGCATGAGCGGTGGAAGCCCCTCGGCATCGAACCGATCCGGGACTGGCGGGAGGCGCTTGAGGAGGCGTTTCCGGCGCTGGTGGCGGCGGAGCGCGGGCAGGCGACGGGCCATGGGCAGGCGGCGGGCCGCCGAATGGGTGTTACCGGCCGGTAGATGTTTACGGACAACATCTGTACCCACTAAGTTCACTGAGAATCAATCCCTACGTTGTTGATTCTCAGTGAAGGGCCCCTTACGTGGATCGCCACGGCTTCCTGCGCCAACTGCACCGTGTGTACAAACCCCGCAACTATCTGGAGATCGGGGTCAATGACGGGCGCAGCCTGGCACTGTCCCGGGTTCCGTCGGTGGCTGTCGACCCGGCGTTCCGGGTCGTCACGGACATCAGTTGCGATGTCCATCTGGTCAAGGCCACCAGTGACGACTTCTTCGCCCGCAAGGATCCTCTGATCCATCTGCGCAACGGCCGCAACCCGTTCCGCGCGCTGGCCCGCCGTGACCCGGTCAATCTCCTCGGCGGCGAGCCGAAGCTGGAGATGTCGTTCATCGACGGCATGCATCTCTTCGAGTTCGCGCTGCGGGACTTCATGAACGTCGAGAAGCACTCCCGCTGGTCCAGCGTGATCGTCCTGGACGACATGCTGCCGCGCGATGTCGACGAGGCCGCGCGTGACCGGCACACCAAGTTCTGGGCCGGCGACGTCTACAAGGTCGCGCAGGTGCTGCGGCGGTTCCGCCCCGATCTGCTGGTCGTCGATGTCGACACCGAGCCGACCGGGGTGGTGGCCATCTTCGGCGCCAACCCGGAGAGCACGGTGCTGAAGGACAAGTACGACTCGATCATTGAGGAGTACGTCGTACCGGACCCGCAGAAGGTCCCGGACGAGGTACTGGTCCGCAAGAACGCGGTACGGCCCGAGGCGCTGCTCCGGGCCGGGTTCTGGACGGGGCTGGCGCGCGCCCGCAACCTGCGGCGCTCGCGGTCGGCCTTCGCGCCGCTGCGCAAGCAGATCGAGGCGATCACCGGCTGAGACCGGCAGAGGTCTGTAATCCGTATACGGCAGGGGCCCGGACGATCCTGGATCGTCCGGGCCCCTGCCGTGTGCGCGTGCGCGTGTGTGCCTGCCGTCAGCCGCGGGCGGCCAGCTTGGCGGCGTACGCCCGGCAGTCCGCGTACAGGGGCAGCAGGCCCGAGGCCTCGGCCTCGGCGAGCGTCGGGGCCGCCGCGTCCTTGTCGGAGAGCAGCGGGGTGATGCCCTCGGGCCACTCGATCGCGAGCGCCGGGTCCAGCGGGTTGACGCCGTGCTCGCGCCCGGGGGCGTACCCCTCGGAGCAGAGATAGACGACGGTCGCGTCATCGGTCAGGGCCATGAAGGCATGGCCGAGCCCCTCGGCGAGATAGACGGCGCGGTGGTCCACATCGTCCAGCCGTACGGCCTCCCACTGCCGGTACGTCGGGGAGCCGACGCGGATGTCCACGACGACGTCCAGCACCGCGCCCCGTACACACTTCACGTACTTGGCCTGGCCGGGCGGCACATCGGCGAAGTGGATACCGCGCAGCGTGCCGAGGCTGGACACCGAGCAGTTGGCCTGGGCGAGCTGGAGGGAGTGGCCGGCCGCGCCGGTGAAGTCGGCGGCCTTGAACCACTCGTGGAAGCTGCCACGGCTGTCCGGGAAGACCTTCGGTTCCTGGACCCAGGCGCCTTCGACCGAAAGCTGCCGCATGTGATCACGTCCTTGTCGTTCTTGGTGCGGGGTGTTCGTTCTCATGGCCCGCTCGGTGCGCGGGGTGCGGGGCGGGGTGCGCGGGGCGACGCGCGCGGGGGCGGATCAGAAGCGGGACGCGAGGCGTCGTACCTTCTTCCGCGCCGAGGCGGGCAGACGCCGTACGATCGGCCCGCCCGCCGAGCGGAGCACCCGGCGCAGGGTCGCCCTGCGGCGCTGCACGGCGACCACCCGTACGAGCGCCGGGTCGGCGGCCGGCAGACCGGACTGGTCCAGCCGGATCCGGCCGCCGCTGCCCACGGGGGCCTCGCAGAGCGGCAGTTCGGGCCCCTTCGGACCGTCCAGCCGTACGGACAGCCGTACCGTCCCGGCCGGCAGGTCCGCCACGCGCGCGGGGACGGCGAGATGCGCCCGGCCGTGGTCGGGGCGGAGCGTGGCCCCCAGGGTCCTGGTGGACTCGTCCTGGCCGGTCAGCACCAGTTCGACGGCCCGGGGACCGGACTTGGTGCCGGTGAACACATCGAGGCGCAGCTCCGGACTGCCGCCGGGCATCCGCAGGACCGGTCGGTCCGCGAGATAGGTGGCCATCTTCTTGGCGCGGCCCGCGACATCGAGGGTGAGATTGCCGTACGGGTCCGTGAAGTACGGGACGACCGGGCGGGCGGGTGAACCGAGCACCGCGGGCAGGCACTTGGCGTCCACGCCCGGGTCACGGTCGGCGCCGAGCCGGGCCTTCCGTACGAGACCGAGGCCGCGCAGCGGCACCCAGACGTCCCAGAAGCCGCGGGAGACCCTGCCCCGGCCCTTGACCGCCTCGCTGGTGACATGGCCGCGGCCGCGCAGCACGACCTCGTAGCTCTCGCCCTCGATACCGGTGGCTGTGCCGGTGGCCGTGCCGTTGCCGGTGCTGGGCAGTTTCTCGATCTCGGCGCTGAAGTCGACGGGGCACGGCCACTCGACGGCCGTCTCGCGGTTGCGCAGGGAGAGTTCGCCCTTGAAGCCGTCCATGTCGTCCGTGACATCGAGGAGTTCACCGGTCGGCAGCAGCCCCTCGGTGATGTCCGGGTGCAGGAAGTACTGGCCGTCGCGACGGATCAGGCGCAGCGGCTGCTGGTCCTCGCCATGGACCAGACGGCCGGTCAGCGAGAGCGCGATCCTGCCGTCGGACTCCCAGGCGAAGTCCTCAAGCCGGGCGGCGCCCTTGACCGAGGAGGCGAAGCGGGCGATCCGCATCAGCCCCTCGCGGTCGTCGGCGCGCAGCAGGGTGGAGCGCAGCCGGGTCAGCGAGCCGAGTCCCTCGTGCACGCCGTCCGTGATGAAGTCCCGGACGAGCGGGCGGATGGCGTCGACCATCTCGTCGAGATACTCGGGGGTGAACTTCAGCACACCCGGCTCGCTCAGCCGTCCGAGCATCTCCACCCGGTAGAAGCGGCGCAGCAGCCGGTCCCGGAATTCACCCGGTTCAGTGTTGTCGACGACGACCTGGAGGACCTCACGGAGGTTGCCGTAGTAGCCGGACGGTACGAGCTTGGCCGATCCGGCGTTCTGGCCGTCGTCCCGCTTCGAGTAGTAGTAGCAGGTGTAATTCCCGAGGATCGACACCACTTTCGCCGGGAAGTACGACTGCATCATATAAAGCTGGTCTTCCAGCCGGCGCTTGCCCTCGGGGTACGCGATGCCGTTCTCGCGGAGGAACTCCGTACGGAACATCTTGTGCGGGGTGAGGCTGTCGTACAGCGGGGCGCTGGTCAGATCGCACTTCTCGCGGTTCGTCCGGAACACGCCGTGCGGGACGCCGCGGAAATTGGACGCGACCTTGCCGATCACGATGTCGGAGCCGTTGCGGTGGCCCATCTCGTACAGCCGCCGCAGGGCGTCGGAGGCGAGATGGTCGTCCTGGTCGACGAACTGGACGTACTCGCCGCGCGCTTCGGACACCCCGATGTTTCTGGGCTTTCCCGGCCAGCCGGAATTGGGGATGTGGATCACCCGGAAGTGAGGGTGTTCGTCCGCCAGTTTGTCGAGCCGGGCGGGGGAGTCGTCGGTGGAACCGTCGTCGACGAAGAGAACCTCGAAGTCGGCGGCCGGCAGCGTCTGGGCCAGCAGTGAATCGACACAGGGGTCGATGTACTTACCCGGGTTGTAAACCGGAATGACGACGCTCACTTTAACTGGCATTTACTGGTGGCCCATCTCGTGTGTGATTGCCCGGCGTGCGACACGGGGGGAAGGGGGCGCCGCCGTCGGCGGAGCGAGGGGCGCTGCCGACGGTCAGCCTATCCCCGCCCGGAGGACGATGTTTCCCTTCCGTTGTTACACCTGAAAGACAGTTGTCACCCGCATCCGGTTGTGCGGTGGCGCGGATTGATCGGTCACGGCGGGTCCACGGGGGCCGTCCCACCCACTGAAAAGGGCCGTCGTCCGGGGGCACCGCCCGCGTACGCTGACCGGACGGGAGGCCTGCCGGGCGCGGGCCTCCGGCAGCGCGCGCGGTGAGCCGGCGCGGGAGCACGCGGTGTGAGAGCAGGGGCAGAGCACGTGGCAGCGGCACGGCAGGACGCGGCGGGGCGGCCAGAGCGGCTGGAGTCGGCCGCGGCGGGGGCGGAGCCGGCGGGGCAGCCGGAACCCGGGGACCGGCCGGAGCCGGCGGGTCAGCCCGAGCCGACGGGTCGGCCCGAGCCGTCCGGGCGGGCCGGGGTGGTGGCGCGGGCCCGGCGCATCGTCGTCAAGGTCGGCTCCTCCTCGCTCACCACCGCCGCCGGAGGCCTCGACGCCGACCGCGTCGACGCCCTCGTCGATGTCCTCGCCCAGGTCAGGAAGGGCGGCGAGAAGGAGATCGTCCTGGTGTCCAGCGGCGCCATCGCCGCCGGACTCGCGCCGCTCGGCCTTGTACGCCGCCCCCGGGACCTGGCCCGCCAGCAGGCCGCGGCCAGCGTCGGCCAGGGGCTGCTCGTCGCCCGCTACACCGCCTCCTTCGCGCGGTACGGCGTACGGGTCGGGCAGGTGCTCCTCACCACGGACGACACCAGCCGCCGGGCCCACTACCGCAACGCCTACCGCACCCTGGACCAGCTCCTCGGTATGGGGGCCGTGCCCGTCGTCAACGAGAACGACACCGTTGCCACGGACGAGATCCGGTTCGGCGACAACGACCGGCTGGCCGCTCTCGTCGCCCATCTCGTACGGGCCGATCTGCTCGTCCTGCTGTCGGACGTCGACGGGCTGTACGACGGCGACCCCAGCAGGCCCGGCACCTCCCGGATCGCCGAGGTGCGCGGACCCGCCGATCTGACCGGGGTCTCCCTCGGCAGCGCGGGCAAGGCGGGCCTCGGCACCGGCGGCATGGTCACCAAGGTCGAGGCCGCCGCCATCGCCACCGCGGCCGGGGTCCCGGTCGTCCTGACCTCGGCCGGCCGGGTCGCGGACGGCCTCGCGGGACGCGACACCGGTACGTACTTCCACCGCACCGGCCGCCGCTCCGCCGGCCGGCTGCTCTGGCTCGCGCACGCCTCGGCCCCGCAGGGCGCGCTCACCCTGGATGAGGGCGCCGTACGGGCGGTCGTCCAGCGGCGCACCTCACTGCTGCCGGCCGGGATCGCCGCCGTGGAGGGCGAGTTCAGCGCCGGGGACCCGGTCGAGCTGCGGGACACCGAGGGCCGCGCCGTCGCCCGCGGGCTCGTCAACTTCGACGCGAAGGAGATCCCCCAGCTCCTCGGCCGCTCCACCCGGGATCTGGCCCGCGAACTGGGTCCGGCCTATGAGCGGGAAGTCGTACACAGGGACGATCTGGTCATCCTGCACTTGTGACCGTCCCCTGAAACGGCTGAAAGTACTGCCTTTGAACAGGGACCTTTACCAAAAGCACCCCATGCCGCGCCCGGGACTGGTCAACTTTGTCTCAGGGGTATCAGGCGGGGATCAGCACGACGACGCAGCAACAGGAGGCCGCTGGTGAGACGAGCGCGCCCGGGGGCGGCGCCCCGAGGGACCGGGGGCAGTTCCCATGCCCGCAGGGCCATGGCGCAGGAAAGGGGCCTGACCAGCGTCGAAGCGGGGGAAGACTTCGACGGAGAGCGACAGCGGGAGGCCGTATCGAGAAGGGACGCCCGCGGGGAGGGCCGGGCGGTGTCGAAACTGTGGCACATCACGCTCAGCGTCTCGGGTGCCGAGGCTCCGCTGACGGAGGTCCGGCGTGGCTTGGAACAGTTGGCCCACGACCATCCGTTTCTGCTCACGAGCCGGTACGCCAACGACCACGCGGAAATCCGTTACTGGGAGGAGGCCCGGGATCTGCACGACGCCGCCGCGGTGGCGCTGCGGCTCTGGGGCGAGCACCGGTCGAGCGCGAAGCTGCCGCCGTGGGAGATCGTCGGCCTCGAGGTCATCGACCGCGAGACCTACCACTTGCGGATCGCGGAGGGATACGGCCCGCCCCCGGCGGCTCCGGTGGGCGTCCATCCGTTCTGACCCCTGCTCCGGCCTCTCGCGCGGCCTGACCTCGTGCGGGGCCGTCCGATCCGGCCCGGTGCCGGGTTCCGGTGCCCGCGCGCGAGGGCCGGAAGCGCTTTCGGAAGTGTCTCGGAGTACGGAATACGAGCGGAATGCCCGCAGGAGGCGCACTACCCTGCGGGCATGACCTCGCTTTCGCCGTACGACAACCTCTCCCCGGTCACCAGGGCCGCCTACCGGTCCCGCGCGGCGGCCGCCGACCTCGCGCCGCTGCCGCGCGCGGCCAAGGACGACGCACTGCTGGCGATCGCGGACGCGCTGGAGGTCCGTACGCACGAGATCGTCACGGCCAACGCCGAGGACGTCGGCCGCGCCCGGGAGGCCGGGACCAGCGAGGCGGTCATCGACCGGCTGACCCTGACCCCCGAACGGGTACGGGCCATCGCCGCGGACGTACGGGACGTGGCGGCGCTGCCCGACCCGGTCGGCGAGGTCGTCCGCGGCTCGACGCTGCCGAACGGGATCGATCTGCGCCAGGTCCGGGTGCCGCTCGGCGTGGTCGGGATCATCTACGAGGCCCGCCCCAATGTCACCGTCGACGCCGCCGCGCTCTGCCTGAAATCGGGCAACGCCGTCCTGCTGCGGGGCTCGTCCTCCGCACGCTCCTCGAACACCGCGCTCGTCCGGGTGCTGCGCGACGCCGTCGGCGGCGCCGGACTGCCCGCGGACGCCGTCCAGCTCGTACCGGGCGAGGGCCGGGAGTCCGTGCAGGAGCTGATGCGGGCCCGCGGACTCGTCGACGTACTGATCCCGCGCGGCGGCGCCTCCCTGATCCGTACGGTCGTCGAGGGGTCCAGCGTGCCCGTCATCGAGACCGGCACCGGCAACTGCCATGTGTATGTCGACGCCGAGACCGATCTGGACATGGCCGTCGAGATCCTGATCAACTCCAAGGCGCAGCGGCCCAGTGTCTGCAACGCCGCCGAGACGCTTCTCGTGCACCAGGACATCGCGGCGGCGTTCCTGCCGCGCGCGCTGGACGCGCTCGCCGACGCCGGGGTGACCGTGCACGCCGACGAGCGGGTGCTGGCGTACGCGGAGGGGTCCAAGGCGCGGGTCGTGGCGGCCACCGCGGAGGACTGGGAGACCGAGTACCTCTCGTACGACATCGCCGCCGCGGTGGTGGACTCGCTGGACGCGGCCGTCGCGCACATCCGGCTCTGGTCGTCCGGCCATACGGAGGCGATCGTCACCACCTCGCAGGCCGCCGCCCGGCAATTCACCCGGCTGGTCGATTCCACGACGGTCGCTGTGAACGCGTCCACGCGGTTCACGGACGGCGGCCAGTTCGGCTTCGGCGCCGAGATCGGGATCTCCACGCAGAAGCTGCACGCGAGGGGCCCGATGGGGCTGCCCGAGCTGACGTCGACCAAGTACATCGTCACCGGCGACGGCCACATCCGGTAGGCGCGCGCCCGGTCGCCGGGGCCGGTGGGGCCGCGGTGACCGGGCGGGGCGCGTGTGGTGAACGGAGCCGGGAGAGTCCGGGAGAGTTCGGACTCGGTCTGCCCAAAACGGCGGCCCAGGTCTACTCTGAAGAGGTGCCGGACGACGTGGGGGGCAGGCCGTTCCCGGACGGCCGGGAGCCCGACGACGACCGCGGAGGCTCGGACGAGGAGTTCGCCTCCGTGGTGTTCGACGAGGACTTCGTCCGGTCGGCACCCGTCCATGAACCCTCAGCCGTCGAGCGGCTGCTCGCCGCCGCCCAGGCGCGCGCGGAGGCCGAGGCGGCCCGCGCGAGGGCCGGCGGAGGACCGCCCGAGGACGAGCTGTACGAGGAGCTGTACGGCCGGGACGGCGTGTACGGCGGTGAGTACCCGTACGACGGCGAGTACGACCCCGACGACCCGGACGGCTTCTCGGGCCCGTACGGACGCCATGGCGGCGCTCTGCGCCCGTACCGCGGCAGCGCCCGCTGGCACCGGCCGGTCGCCTGGCTGCTCGCGCTGCTGATGGGCGTCGGGATGGTCGCGCTGGCCTTCACAGCCGTCTACCGGGGCGCCTCCAGCAGCCGCGACGACCAGGTGCCGCAGCCCGCCAGCAGCGGGATCGACAAGCCGGGTCCGGTCGGGCCCAGTGTCTCGGTGCCGGTCTCGGCGGTCCCCTCGGCGCCCCTGCTCTCCGCGGTTCCGCACACGCCCTGAGGTTCCGCATACGCCCTGAGCGTCCGCGCGACAGGTTCCGCATGCCTGCGCGACCGGGCCCGTGTCCCCTTCGGGAACACCGTTGGAATCCGGCCGGAAACCCGGCTGAAATTCCTTTGGATTTCCGGGTTTTCACCCGAACGGCGGAACGCGCCCGTACCGGCACTTGACTCGCGGCCGAGCGTTTACGATCGCCCGCGCCGACCTACCCTGAAGGTATGGCAGGGCGTGGAGACCCACCCGAAGGGGAACCTGAGGGGCTCCCCGGCGGAGGTGACGACGAGTACGGGTCCGTCGATTTCGACGAGTCGTTCATCCGAGCTGCCCGGCTCCGTGAGGCCTCCGCCAAGGAGCGGATGAGGGACCACAGCCATGCCGTACGGCGGGTTCCGCCGCCCCCGCCGAGAAGGCGGTTCAGACGTTCCGGATTCCGGAACGGCCCCAAGCGGCTGCTCCTCCTCCTGCTGGTGATCGTCCTGGCCTTCGGCTCCGCGATCTATCTCGGTCTGCGCAATCCGTACCGGCCCATCACGGCGGGCACCGTGCCGCAGGCGCGGATGGCGGTGGTGCCGCTGGCCCCGCGCGACCGGGTACCGGGCGGGGCGCCCGACGATCTCTTCGCGCACAGTCCGGCGGCGCAGTTCCGGGAGGGGGCGGCCGGGGTCGCGCTGCCCGCGGCCCGGGACACCGGGGACTTCTCCGAGGGCCAGGTGATGGCCGCACTGACCACCGTCAAGGACTATCTCGTGGCGTCCTCGATGGACCCGGACGTCCTCGCGGGCCATACGGTACGGCCGGTGCGGGTGCTGCTCGACCCCGACCAGCTTCCCCAGTTCGACCGCAGCTTCTCCGCGCCCGCCAACGACGGCAGGCACTCCCCGGCGGGCTGGCTCGTACGGTTCGACCCGGCGAAGGCCGTACCGGCGGGCAGCGAGGTGCGCGCACACGGGACGCTGCGGTACGAGCAGACCTCGGCCGGGACGCTGGAGGTGGTCTCGGAGCATGTCTTCGTGTACGCGCTGAGACCGGCTGCCTCCGCCGCCCGGCCGGTGCGGGACGCGTCGCTGTTCACCGTACGGCGCGAGATGCGGTTCCGGTTCGATGTGGAGGACCTGCTGAAGCACCGTACGGAGGTGCTGAGCAGCGATGTGCTCGCGGGCCCGCAGGCCTGCTCGGCGGAGGCTCCGGCGACGCTGCGGCCGCTGCTCGCGGGGGAGCGGGCCAAGCCGGACGATCCGGCGGGCACGGACCCGTACGCCACGGGCCCGGCCGATACGGCACTGTGCGGCACCCTGGCCGGCACGGCCCAGCCGAACCCGTGACGTGAGAAGAAGCCCGTCCGGCGCTTGAGGACGAAACCGGCACCGGGCCGCGCCCGCTACTTCTTCTCGTCGCCGCCGGACTCGTTGCCGCCGCCGCCACCGCCACCGCCCGTGAAGACGTCCCGCAGCTTTCCGCCGAGATCCCCCGCGCCGCCCGCGATGTCGCCCACCAGCTTCATCAGCGGGTCCTTGCTCCCGCGCACCGTGTCCGCGTAGTGCGCGGCCGAGTCGCGGAAGGAGTCCGTGACCGAGGTGTCCTTGTCCTCCTCGCGGCGCGGATAGTGACCGTCCATGATCCGCTGGTAGTCGCGGCTCTCCGCCCACTTCTTCAGCTCGGCGGCCCGCACGGTGGTGAAGGGGTGCGTACGCGGCAGTACGTTCAGGATCTTGAGCACCGAGTCGCGCAGATCGCCGGCCGCCTCGTACTCCTCGGCCTGCGCCAGGAACGCGTCCACGTTCATCTCGTGCAGATGGTTGCCCCCGGCGATCTTCATTAGCCCGCGCATCGAGGCCCGTACGTCCTGCCCGACCAGCAGCCCGGCCCGGTCCGCCGACAGCTCGGACTTGCGGAACCACTCCCGCAGCGCCGTGACGATCGCCATGATCGCGACATTGCCCAGCGGGATCCAGGCGACCTTGAGGGCCAGATTGGTCAGGAACAGCAGGATCGTGCGGTAGACGGAGTGACCGGAGAGGGCATGCCCCACCTCATGTCCGACGACCGCCCGCATCTCCTCCTCGTCGAGCAGCTCCACCAGCCCGGTGGTGACCACGATGATCGGCTCGTCCAGGCCGATGCACATCGCGTTGGGCTTGGGGTCCTGTGCCACATACATGGCCGGGACCTTCTCCAGGTCCAGGATGTAACAGGCGTCCCGCAGCATGGCGTGCAGATGCGCGAACTGCGCGTCGCTCACCCGCACCGAGTCGGAGAGGAAGAGGAGCCGCAGGCTCCGCTCCGGCAGCAGCGCGCTCATCGCCTTGAACACGGTGTCGAACCCGCTGAGCTTGCGCAGCGCCACCAGCGCCGAGCGGTCCGCGGGGTGTTCGTAGGCCCGCGAGGAGATACCGGGGAAGCGCTTGCGCTGCCTGCTCGGCACGTTCTTGTGGAGTGCGTCCCGGTGGAGTTCGTCCCGCTCGCGGTTGTCTTCGGCTTCGGTCATGGATGTCCCCGCTTCCTGCTTCCTACGAGTCCAAGGCTCGTCCCCCTGACCCGATCCAGCCTATGGGGTGGGTCTACCGTGTGGAGGGGGGCCGCGGCCGCGATTCCCGGGGAGCGCCCACGGGCGCCGGCCGGAACGACCGGGGCGTGCCACCGACCACCGAGGAGCGCAACCGCCATGCCGGACACCGCCACACTGCTCGCCGCCACCCGTCTCGCCGCGGCCACCGACGGGCAGGGACCCGGCGATACGCTGCGGATCGTGCTCGCCGTCTCGATGGTGGGAGCCGTCTTCCTCGCATGGTTCCTGCTGCGCGGATACCGCGACAACGGATCCGCGGAAGGCCCTGAGGAGCCCGGAAAGGGCCCTGAGAACCACGAGGACCGGGTCGCCGGGAACCACAAGGACTGAGTCGGCGTGAGCGTGCCCGCGGGCCCCGCATACGATGTGCGCGAAGTCTCCGCTACGACACGATGGATAGGGCCTGCTGAAGATGAGCCTCAACGGCACCGCCGCCAACCTGGTCATGCTCGCCGAGGGCGCCGAACAGGGCGGTAACCACGAAAGCCTCAGCCCGTACCTCATCGGCGGCGGGGCGCTGTTCGGGCTGCTTCTGCTGCTGTGGATCACCACCCGGTTCAACCGCGACCGCTGACCCCGGCCCGTAACCCGGTGCAAGTAGGCTCTGCACGCATGGGAGAGCAGCGAGCGTCCGCCGGCACCGGTACCGGCCACGCGACCGGACCCGGAGCCGGCTCCGGCCTGGGCCGGCCCGAGGGCCGGGCCAGGCGCCGACTGGGTGTGATGGGCGGGACCTTCGACCCGATCCACCACGGGCACCTGGTGGCGGCCAGTGAGGTGGCGGCGCTGTTCCATCTCGACGAGGTGGTGTTCGTGCCGACCGGGCAGCCGTGGCAGAAGACCCAGCGCGCGGTGTCCCCGGCCGAGGACCGCTATCTGATGACGGTCATCGCCACGGCGTCCAATCCGCAGTTCTCGGTCAGCCGCAGCGACATCGACCGCGGCGGCCCGACCTATACGATCGACACGCTGCGGGACCTGCGGTCCCTGCACGGTGACGCGGATCTCTTCTTCATCACCGGGGCCGACGCGCTCTCCCAGATCCTGAGCTGGCGGAATCACGAAGAGCTGTTCTCGCTCGCCCACTTCATCGGTGTCACGCGGCCGGGGCACGATCTGTCGGCCGACGGACTGCCGAAGGGCGGGGTGTCCCTGGTGGAGATCCCGGCGCTGGCGATCTCGTCGACCGACTGCCGGGAGAGGGTCGCGAAGGGCGATCCTGTCTGGTACTTGGTGCCCGACGGTGTGGTGCGCTACATCGACAAACGGCAGTTGTACCGCGGCGCATGAGCGACTGAGCCACGGAGAGGGGCACCGGTGAACGACCAGCAGCAGCCGTACGATCCGTACGACCCGTATTACACGCAGCCCCAGCTCGTCGGGTACGACGAGTACGGGCAGCCGGTGTACCAGCAGCCGCAACAGCCCCAACAGCAGCAGGGGTACGGATACGACCCGTACGCCCAGCAGCAGCCGCAGCAGTCCCAGCACCCTCAACAGCCGCAGCCCCAGGGGCAGTACGACCCCTATGCGCAGCAGCATCAACCCCAGCAGCAACAGCAGCCCCAACAGCAGCAGGGGTACGACGGGTACGGGTACGGCTACGACACGGGGCAGCAGCAGGCGTACGAGACGGGCCGGCAGCCCCCCGTGGCGGTCGACACCACGCAGCAGTGGAGCATCCCGCACCAGCAGCAGGCTCCGCAGACCGGGCACCAACAGCCTTCCGCGGGCGGGACGGTGGAGGAGCCGGACGCCGCCGGACCGGCCGCCGGACAGCCGTCCGTACCCGGGCAACGCCGCTCAGGCGCGCAGGACCACGACGGGGCCCAGGACGGCGAGGGCGGGCAGGACCGCGACTACCGGACCGAGCAGTTCTCCTTCATCGAGGAGCCGGACGAGAACTCGCAGGACGTCATCGACTGGCTCAAGTTCACCGAGAGCCGCTCCGAGCGGCGCGAGGAGGCCCGGCGCCGGGGCCGTAACCGGGTGGTGGCGCTGATCGTCGTCCTCGCGCTGGCGCTCGTCGGAGGTGTCGGCTACCTCTGGTACGCGGGCAAGCTGCCCGGGCTGTCCGCGGCGGAGGAGAAGAAGGCCACCGCCACCGGACCGCAGAAGCGCGATGTGATCGTGGTGCATCTCCACAACACCAAGCAGAAGGGCACCTCCACGGCCCTGCTGGTCAACAACTCCACGACCGGCCGGGGCACGACCGTACTGCTGCCCAACTCCCTCGCGGTCGCCAATGACGACGGCACCTCCACCACGCTCGGCAAGTCCGTGGACGAGGACGGCTCGGACGGCACCCGCGAGGCCATCGGGACCCTGCTCGGCACCAAGATCACCGGCACCTGGCGGCTGGACACCCCGTATCTGGACAATCTCGTCGAGCTGGTCGGCACCATCGATCTGACCACCGACACCGAGGTGCCCGGCGCGAAGCAGGGCGACCCGCCGGTGGTGAAGAAGGGCGCGGACCAGACACTCAACGGGCGGACGGCCGTCGCGTACGCCACCTACCGCGGTCCTGGCGAGCCGGAGACGAAGCAGCTCCAGCGGTTCGGGCAGGTGCTCCAGGGCGTGCTGCGGAAGATGTCGGACGATCCGCAGGCCGCGACGATCACCGTCGAGACGCTGGCGCAGATCCTCGACCCGTCACTGCCCGAGAAGGATCTCGGAGCCTCGCTCGCGAAGCTCGCCGAGCACGCCAAGGTCGGTGACTACACGACGACGGTCCTGCCCGTGCAGGCGGACGGCACGCTCAGCGACGAGGCCGCGAACGGTGTGGTCAAGGACATCCTCGGCGGCTCGGTCAGCGCGCCGGAGAAGGGCACCGCCGTACGGGTCGGGGTGAAGAACGCGAGCGGGAACGAGGACGCGGCGGAGTCCGCCCGGATCGCCCTGGTCAACGGCGGCTATGGCTTCGTGGACGCCGGTAACGGTTCCGCGCTGACGTCCTCGCAGGTCAGCTATGGCGACGAGGCGAACAAGCCGCAGGCGGTGGAGGTCGCCAAGACGCTGGGCCTTCCGACGAGCGCGGTGAAGAAGGGCACCCCCGCCCCGAACGCCGATGTCTCGGTGGTGCTGGGCGAGGACTACAAGGTGAGCATCGAGTAGCGCGCCCGAGCGCTCCGGCCGGGACCCCCGCGGCGGTCCCGGCCGGAGCGCTCGGTGCGGGCTCTTGGAACGGGACCCGGGGCTCGGCCTCGGCGTGGGGCCTTGGAGCCTCGGCGTGGGGCCTTGGATCAGGGCCCTGGACCGGAGCCCCGGTGCGGGCCTTGGAGAGGGCCCCGTTTATGGCTGTGCCGGGGAGCGGTGGGGCGTGAGATCCTGGATGTCGCCCCAACCGTCGACGAAAGCCTGCTTGTGACCGCTACTGATCGTTCCATCCAGCTTGTGAACGCCGCCGCACAGGCGGCCGCCGACCGGCTCGCGCACGACATCATCGCGTACGACGTCAGCGATGTGCTGTCGATCACCGATGCCTTCGTCCTCGCCTCCGCGCCCAACGACCGCCAGGTCAAGTCGATCGTCGACGAGATCGAGGAGCGGCTCCAGAAGGAGCTGGGCGCCAAGCCGGTGCGCCGCGAGGGAGACCGCGACGCCCGCTGGATCCTTCTCGACTATGTCGACATCGTCGTGCATGTGCAGCACAGCGAGGAGCGTGTCTTCTACGCCCTGGAGCGGCTGTGGAAGGACTGCCCCGAGCTGGATCTGCCCGAGGACGCCGTCAAGACCCGTGGCAAGGCCGCCGAGCACGCCGGGGTCGCCGGCGCGGCCGGAGCCGCCGGGTCCGGCGGTACGACGGACGGTGAGCTGCGCTGAACGGCGGCAGGAGCGGCCGTGGCCGCCGCGTCATCCTGTGGCGGCACGGCCAGACGTCCTGGAACCTGGAGCGCCGCTTCCAGGGTTCCACCGATATCGAACTGAGCCCCACGGGCACTGCCCAGGCCCGCCGGGCGGCCCGGCTGCTGGCCTCGCTGAAGCCCGACGCGATCATCGCGTCCGACCTCAGACGGGCCACCGCCACCGCCGCCGAGCTGGCCTCGCTCACCCGGCTCGACGTCTCGTACGACTCGGCCCTGCGCGAGACCTTCGCGGGCGCCTGGCAGGGCCTGACCCATGAGGAGATCGTCGAGCGCTTCGGCGAGCAGTACGCGGCGTGGAAGCGCGGCGAGCCGGTACGGCGAGGCGGCGGCGAACTGGAGACCGAGGTCGCCGACCGTGCCGCGCCCGTGGTGCTGCACCACGCCGAGAAGCTGCCCGACGACGGCACGCTCGTCGTGGTCAGCCACGGCGGCACCATCCGCACCACGATCGGCCGGCTGCTCGGGCTGGAGGCGCACCACTGGGAGGGGCTCGGCGGGCTCTCGAACTGCTGCTGGTCGATCCTGGGCGAGGGCGCGCGCGGCTGGCGGCTGCTGGAGCACAACGCGGGAACCCTGCCGGAACCGGTCCTCGGCGACGACGACTGAGCGGCTCGGGGCGGCGGTCCGCCGGATTTCACTTTCCGGCAGGTCGCAGGCTAAGGTTCTTCTTGTTCACGGCGCGGAGCGCGGAGAACGCAAGGGGCTATAGCTCAGTTGGTAGAGCGCCTGCATGGCATGCAGGAGGTCAGGAGTTCAATTCTCCTTAGCTCCACAAGATCGAGGGCGGAGTGTACTCGCGGGCAGTGCGAGTCTCTTCGCCCTTCGTCATTCTCGGGCACATCTCGCCGAGCTTCGCGGAGCTTCGCCGCCCGTGCTCCCGGCCCCGGGCCTCAGGCGTCCGCACCGGGTTCCCTGGCCCGCAGTACGGCCACCCGGCGACCGCTCTCCTCGTCCACCGGTGTGTAGACGACGATCCGGCATTCCGGCATTCCGTTGACCGACAGGGACACCGTGGTCATCCGTATCTCCCCGGTCTCCTCGTGCTGGAAGGTCTTCACCCGGGGCCCCGGCGGGGTCACGTCCCCGCTCCCCCACAGCTCGGCGAAGCGCGCACTGGCCGCCGAGAGGCGCCGTACGAACGACTCCCAGCCGGGCTCGCCCACATGCCGTCCGTACGCACCGCGCAGCGTCGCCACCATCACCGGCAGCTCCACCTCCGGATAGACCAGCGGACAGCGGTGCTCGGGGACGGTGAACAGGGTCCACAGCGCGTTCGGCAGGCCGTACTCCGTCTCCGGGAACGGTGCGAAGTCGAAGAGGCCCCGGTAGGCGGCGTTGCAGGCCAGGATGTCGTACCGCGCGTTGTACGCCACCGCCGGGCGCGGATCGAGCGCGTCGAGGATGCCCTCTATCTCCGGCCCGACCCCCTCCGCGTCGGCCTGCGGATCCGGTTCGTGCGGGACCTCCGCGAGGTGGTACAGGTGCTCACGCTCGGCCCGGTCGAGCCGGAGCGTACGCGCCACCGCGTCCAGCACCTGTGCCGAGGCGTTGATCGGGCGCCCCTGCTCCAGCCACGTGTACCAGGTCACCCCGACCCCGGAGAGCTGGGCGACCTCCTCCCGGCGCAGCCCGGGCGTACGGCGGCGGAGCCCCGGCGGCATCCCGACATCGGCGGGGGTCACCCGGGCCCGGCGCCCGCGCAGAAACGCCGCCAGCTCCGCCCTGCGGCGCCTCCCCGCCGCGGCCCGGACGCCCCGCGCCTCCGCCGTGCCCGCCCCGCCCGCCGCGGGCGTGGTGTCTGTCGCATGCCGTACTGCCATCGTCGTCACGCCCCCATCGTCGATCCGTGAACCCGCCTCTGCCAGGTGCTGCCGGTACCAGCATCGGCGGGCTCTCGTTACCCGTACCCGACCGCGCTCAGGCTCGGTCCCATGACGACGACCTCACCCGAGAACTCCCGGCACACCCACGGATCCAGTAAAGACCACGGCACTGACAACGCCCCCGGCGCGAGCGCGAGCGCGAGCGCGGGCGGCGGTCCGGAGGCCGGTGCCGGAAGACGGCCCGGGCTGCTGCTCGCCGTGGTGCTCGCGGCCCAGTTCATGGCGCTGCTCGATGTGTTCATCGTCAATGTGGCGGCCCCGACGATCCGTACCGAACTCGACGCGTCCGGCGCCGCGCTCCAGCTCGTCATCGCCGGCTACACCATCGCCTACGCCGTCCTGCTGATCACCGGCGCCCGGCTCGGCGATCTGCTGGGCCACCGCCGGATGTATCTGGGTGGTCTCGCGGTCTTCACCGCCGCCTCGCTCGCCTGCGGACTGGCCGCTGGCACCGGCCAGTTGATCGCGTTCCGGCTGGTCCAGGGCGCGGGCGCGGCGCTGATGATCCCGCAGGTGCTCAGCCTGATCCAGCGCAACTTCATCGGCGAGCGGCGGGTACGGGCGCTCGGCGCCTACTCGGCCGTCCTCGCCACCGGCGCGGCGGCGGGGCAGGTCGTCGGCGGTGTACTGGTCAGCGCCGACCTGTTCGGCGCGAGCTGGCGGCCGGTCTTCCTGGTGAACGTACCGATCGGCCTTGCGCTGCTGGCGCTCGGCGCCCGGGTGCTGCCCAAGGACCGCCGTGGCGAGCCCGAGCGCACCCGCGGTCTCGATCTGCCCGGTCTGGTGCTGCTGGCCGCGGCCGTCTCGCTCCTCACCGTTCCGCTGGTCCTCGGTCAGGAGGAGGACTGGCCGGTCTGGTCGTGGGCCTCCATCGCCGCCGCCGTGGTCCTCTTCGGCTGCTTCCTGGCCTTCGAGTCCCGGCTCGCCCGGCGCGGGGGCGCCCCGCTGGTCGCGCCCAGGGTTCTCCGTATCCCCGGAATGGGACTCGCGGCCGTACGGATCCTGCTCGTGATGGCCGTCAACGCGGGTTTCCTTTTCACCCTCACCCTTTATGTCCAGGGCGGCCTCGGCTACAGCGCCCTGCGCGCGGGACTCACTTTCGTACCCATGGCCCTGGTGTTCGGTCTTGTCGGGCTGACGTGGCGCAACTGGCACCCGGGGCTGCGGCGCGCGCTCGTTCCCGGCGGATTCGCGCTGACCGCCGTCTCCGCCGTTGCCGTGGGCTGGGTGATGCGCGACATCGGAGACGGCGGACCCGCGATGTACGCCGCCTACGCGGGGGTCGGCGCGGGGCTGGCGCTCGGCTTCAGCCCCGCCCTGACCGGCGCACTCGCGACCGTACGCCCGGAGGACGCGGCGGACGCGAGCGGGCTCCTCGCGACCGTCACACAGCTCGGCCAGCTCATAGGAGTCGCGACCTTCGGGACGCTCTTCCTGAACCGGCTGGAGGCGAGCCCCGCCGCGCCGGCCGACGCGCTCTGGGTGTGCGCGCTGGCGCTCGCGGGAGCGGCGGTCCTGGGCGTGCTCGCCGGGCTTGTCAAGAAGGCGTAGTAAAGGCCCCTCGAAAGGACCTCTTAAAGAAGGTGAGCCAATCCGTTACCCGGCGGCGTCCGGTATAAGCCCTTACCGGACGGCTTTTTCCGGCTGACCGCCTGGCCCGATCGTGGCAGAATCGGACGACCGAGGGGACTGGGCCGGAGGGGAGAGCCATATTGTCCGCCAGCAGCATCGAGGAGCCCGATGACCTGCTTCCCGCGGCGGAGGTGCCCGCCGGCCTTCTCTGCCCCTCGTGCGGTTCGTCCCATGTGGCTCAAGTGCTCGGCGACAATGGCGGGGTTTCCTACGTGTGTACGGCCTGCGGCCACATCTGGAGCTGACTGATGGGTGCCCACAGGCGTAAATGCGACTGGTGCGGCAGTGGTACGCCGATCGTCCGGGACATGGACCCGCTCAATCCGGAGTTCCAGTACTGGTGCGAGGAGTGCGCACGGGCGCTGATCATAAAAGGCGACCCCATCGAGACCTACCGGGAGCTGGAGGGGGAGCCGATCTACGGGCGCCTCCTGGACGAGCACTGCACACTCAAGCGGTTCTACTCGTTCGCCACGGCCTGACCGTACCCCCGCGCCCCGACCGTCTTCCCGAGCAGCCAGCCGATCAGTGCCAGGGCCGTCAGCGGATAGAGGGCGGACAGCGTCATCTCGGTGACGCCCTGGGCCAGTTCGGGGGCGCCGGAGCCATGGGGTACCCACCACAGGGCGTAGGAACAGAAGACCAGCCAGACCGCCGCCGCCCGCCCCGTCGCCCCGTGCGTCGTCCCCCCGCGCGCCGCGAGGAACAGCACCACCGGTACGCACCACACCCAGTGGTGCGACCAGGAGACCGGGCTGATCAGCAGCGCCGTCGCCGCACAGGCCACCACCGCTCCGGCGCGCTCCCCGCGCAGCGCCGCCAGGACCGCCGCCGTGAGCCCCGCCCCGGCGACCACGACGGCGGCCAGGGGCCACCAGAGCCCCGGATCGGCGGTGTGCAGGAGCCGGGCCAGGACCCCGCGCAGCGACTGGTTGGCGGTGTCCTCCGCCCGGCCCGCGCGGGCCGCCTCGAAGAGGACTCCGGTCCAGTAGCGGCGCGAGTCCCCGGGGAGCAGGACGGCGGCCAGAAGAGTCGTTCCGGCGAAGACCGCGCCCGCCGTCGCGGCCTGGCGCAGCCATGGGTTCCAGCCCGCCCGGCGGGCCCGTACCACTCCGGTGAGCAGCAGCAGGACGGCGAAGAGCGCGGGGGTGAGCTTGACGGCGGCGGCGAGGCCGATGGCCGCACCGGCAGCCCGGCGACGTCCCGCCCCCGGGCCTCTGGGACAGAGGTCCCACAGCACCGCCACCGCCAGCAGGAGATTGATCTGCCCGTAGCGCAGGGTCGTCCACACCGGTTCGCACCAGACCGCGAACGCGGCCACCCAGAGCGTCGCCGCCCATGGCACGGCCGCCTTTTGGGGCACCTCTTCTTTTTGCCGTTCCTCCTTAGGAGGCGGCGGTTTTCCCTGGAGGACGAGCCGCAGGGAAAGGCGTACGAAGACGACGAGGAGCAGCAGATTCCCGGCGGTCGCGAGCGTCCGCAGCACCGGCACGGACGGCAGGGTGAGCGGGGTGAACAGCAGCGCGGCGAACGGCGGGTAGGTCGTCGGGAGCCGGGCCGCGGTGGCGCGCATCGCGTACAGATCCCGGCCCTCCAGCACCGTAAGGCCCTCGGCCCGGTACACCCGCAGATCGACCATCGAGACCCCGGCGGCCCGCTGCGCGATCCAGAACCCCGCGAAGGAGACCAGGCAGACGGCGCCCGCGATCAGCAGCGAGCGGTACGGGGCCGCGCTCCGGCCGCTGTTGCGGACGAACCGCACGAGTACGGGAACGGTCACGAAGGGCGACAGTACCGGCCCGAACTTCCCCAACCGGACAGAACGGAAACGATTTGGTGGTGGGCGGGAAGGACCGTGTAATGTTGGCGATGCCGCTGCGGGGAGATCCGGAAAGCGGTGTTCACCAGGGGCTATAGCTCAGTTGGTAGAGCGCCTGCATGGCATGCAGGAGGTCAGGAGTTCAATTCTCCTTAGCTCCACAAGCGAGAGAGCGAGGTCTGTCCGCGAAAAGCGCGGACAGACCTCGCTCTCTCCTTTTTGCCCGACTCCGCCTCGCGTAGCGGCGGGCTTCGCCACCCGCACCCCCCTTGGGGTCCTCCCGGCAGCGCTTACGTGTGGAACGGGCGGGCCCCTTGAGGGCTCCGCCCGTCCTCGTGCTCAACTCCGGCCGGGGCCCAGGGCCTTGCGGCCCCCGCCGGGCGGCAGTGCCGCGCGTGCGGGCCGGGGCCGCTCGGGTGCCGGCTGTTCGATACGGAGCGCCAGTTCGGGGCAGCGGCGCACGGCGCGCTGGGCCCGCCCCCGCAGATGCATCGGAACCGACGCGTCCGCGAGCGCCGGATAGCCGTCGGGGCCAAGTCTGATCAGCTCCGGGACGATGTCCGCGCAGAGCCCGTGACCCTGGCAGAGCGTCCAGTCCACGGCGAGCTTCTCACCGCTCGGAATCGACTCCTCCGCGTCCTGGTAGCCGGGCCCCGGCAGCGGCAGCACCCCCGTCGTCTCGCGTCCGCAGCCGCCGTCCAGCACATGCGCGGCGAGGTCGTCGGTAAACGCGGACAGGGTCGAGGCGAAGAAGCGCGCGGAGCCGTCCGGGTGCTTGCAGGCGCCCCGGCCCTTGACCGCCTGGGTCACCGCGCGCAGCGCCTCCAGCGCGGCGGGACCGCCGCCGTTGATGACGTCCGACAGGCCGCCCGCGGCGGCGGGCAGTCCGAGCTTGCAGGGGCCGCACTGGCCCGCAGTCTCGGCCGCGAGCCAGTTGGCGACCCGGAGCGCCTCGCCCAGCGGACAGGTCTCGGGGCCGATCGGCAGGATCGCGCCCGCGCCCAGCGCGCCTCCGAAGGACGCGAGGGACTCCTTGGAGACGACGGCCTCATGGGCGGCCACCGAGTCGATCCAGTTGCCGTGGTAGCCGCCGGTCAGCACGCCCTGGGGCAGCGGCGGGGCGCCGGCCATCTGGAGGACGTACCGCAGCGGCACCCCCGTCGGCACCTCGACGACCATCGGGCGTGCGACCGCCCCGGAGATCGTGAGCATGACCGTGCCCGGCTCCGTGTCCAGCCCGGTGTGGCCGTAGCGGCGGGCGCCGATCCTGGCGCCGATGGCGAGCTGCGCGAAGGTCTCCGCGTTGGACAGCAGCGTCGGCAGACCGCCGACACCCGACTCGGCGGCGCGCTCACGGCGGCCCGGCGGCAGGGCGGGACCGCCCCCGATGGCGCGGATCACGGCCGACGCCTCGCCCGAGACCATGCGCTCCGGCGTGCGCACCACCCGTGCGCGCAACTGCTGTCCGCGCCGGTCCGAGAGACCGCGTTCGGCGAGCGCCGCGCGGATCGAGACCTCGGTGGAGTTACGGGTGACCGCGACGATCAGCGTGCGGGCGCCAAGCGCCTCGGCCGCCAGCAGCGCGCCGTCGAGTATCAGATGCGGGGCGCGGTTTATCAGCACCGTGTCCTTGCGGCAGGCGGGCTCGCCCTCACTGCCGTTGATCACGACGACGGGCCGTACGCCCCGGCGGATCGCGGCCGTCGCCACCGCGCGCAGCTTCTTGGCGAAGGGGAATCCGGCGCCGCCGCGGCCGGTCAGTGACATGTTCTCGGCGAGCTGGGCCAGCCGCTCCCCGGTGACCGGTTCCAGCGGGCCGTGCACCTTGAGGTGCATGGGGAGGTCGAGCCGCTCGACCAGGTCGAAGCCCTGGGTGAGCTGGGGGAGGCCGACGACGCGGACCTCGGGGACATCGGGGAGAGGGGTGTTCACGGTCGGTCTCCTGCGGGTGCGTGCCAGGGTTCCCCGGCCGGGGGCGGATAGAGCGGACCGGTGGAGGCAGCGGGGTCGGACGAGGGCGGCGGCGGGGAGACCGTGCCATCGGGGGCGGGGGTGCCGTACGCCGGGACGGAGCCGGTGTCGTACGGCGGGAGCGGGCCCGCGCCGTACGCCGGCATGGAGCCCGTGTCGTACGTGGGGAGCGCGCCGGTGTCGTACGGGGACGGGGCGTCAGGACCGTACACGGGGGTGGCGCCGGGGGTGGCGCCCGTGTCGTACGACGGCGTGCCGCCCGCGGGGTACGAGGGGTTCGCGCCGGTGTCGTGCGGAGAGGCTCCGCCCGGTCCGTACGAGGGGACCTCGCCCGTGTCGTACGGGGTGGACGCGGGCGGCGCGAAGGCCTGCGCGGGCGGCGGCGGGGAGGGCGCGGGCCAGGATCCGGGCCTGCTCTGGGGGTCTTCGACGATGGGCAGTTCCTCGGTCATGGGGACGCGCTCGGCGAGGGGTATCTCGCCGGCGGGTATGCGGGCCGTGGTCTCGCCGCCCAGGGAGACCGCGCGATAGCCGGCCGAGATACCCGTACCGGTACCGGAATCCGGCAGCGGGCCGGTGGCCGCGAAGGGATCCGAGGACGTGACCGCGAACGGGTCCGGGGAGGGCGGAGCGGCCGGCGGTGCGAACGGCTCGGCCATGGACCGCGTCGCCTCGTACAGCGGCGGGGCCGGAGCAGCGAGCCGCGGGGGCGTACGGGGCCGGCCCAGCGCCGGGCCCGCCGGCTGTGCGGGGACGGCGGACTCCTGGAGGCTCCGCTGCCGGTAGTCGCGCTGCTGCGGGATGCCCATGGCGCCCGGGAGCGGGTCCGACACGAGATCGCGGCGGATCTGCTCGGGCTCCGGTGCCTCCCCGACGCCCCCGGTCAGTACCAGGATCCGGTCGGCGATACGGCGCTTGAGGGGCTGGGGCAGCAGTCGCAGCGACACGGCCCCGGCGACCGCGAGGAGGGCGAGGCAGTACATCGTGACGACCCAGGTCGCGGCGGGACGGCCGGTGTACAGGCCGTGCACCAGGGCGAAGCACCAGGCCGGATAGGCCACCATGTGCATCGCGCGCCAGCGGCCCGCGAACCTGCCGGGCACGGCGAAGGCGCTGCGCATCGCGCCGGTCGTGGCGGCCACGATCATCAGCAGCCCGGCCAGCGAGCCGAAGCCGATGAGCCCGTTCGTACCGCTGAGACCGAGGCCGAACGGCACCAGGGCGCCGAGCAGCGCCACATGTCCGAGGGCGACCTTGACGGTGACGTGCAGCAGCAGAAAGCCGAGCGAGGCGATCGCGGTCGCCCGGTGGACGCCCTGGGCGAGCAGCCGGTGGCGCGGCGAGAGCAGCAGCCGGTCGGTGGCCATCAGACCCCAGGCGACGGCCGCGGTCAGGGACAGCAGCGACAGGACGCCGGTGGTGAAATCGAGTGCGGCACGGAAGGCGTCGCCTCCCGCGACGGCGAGCAGGGGTACCAGTACCAGCGCGGCGACCGTGAGTCCGCCCTGTACCTGACGGCTCATGCCGGGGTCGAGGGCGGGCGACGAGCTGAACTTGCGTTGACGGTTCATGAGGGGGCAACTCCGAATGGCTCGGGAAAGCGGTCCCGTTGCCGCATGCTAAGTGGAGCCATACCAGGCAGTACCCGGTTTGCAGGTTTAACCAGGGGAAGGTGAGTTACCCGACTCCGGAAGGCCGGAGAGTTGCCCCGGAAGAGGGCGATACGCGGGGTAACGGATTCCGGACGCAACCATTCCGCGACCGTCTCGCGTCCCTCCTGTGGCCCTCCCGTACTCCTGCCGCGTCCGTCCCGTGCTTCTCCTGTGCCCCGGGCGCATCTTTCGTGTGCTTTGTGTGTGCTTTTCCTGTGTGCCTGACGCGTATGTTCTGTGTCCGCATCCTGGGCCCGTGCCCGCCGCCGTGTAAGGTCCGTGCGGGCTGTCGGGGCCCTGCGGTACCCTGACGCCATGCGAGCCGTGCGCCTTCTGCTTAGCGGGCCGCGCTGATCAGTCCCGACGGATGAGAAATCCGGTCGGAATCGGCGCGGCGTCCCCTCCTGTGCGAGGGGTTTTTTCGTTCACGGACCGGCACGGCGTTCGCCGGGCGCCGGAGCAGAGCCGAACCGCCGGCAGAGACGATCGATGGAGCTTCAGAGGACATGAGCGAGACGAATCCCGCTGCCGCCGAGCCGGCAGCGCCGCACCGCTACACGGCCGAGATGGCCGCCGGTATCGAGGCGCGCTGGCAGGACTTCTGGGAGGCCGAGGGGACGTACGAGGCGCCGAACCCCTCGGGCGAGCTGGCCGGTGACCCGGAGCTGGTCGCCAGGCCCAAGAAGTTCATCATGGACATGTTCCCCTACCCGTCCGGCGCCGGTCTCCACGTCGGACATCCGCTGGGCTATATCGCCACCGATGTGTTCGCCCGTCATCAGCGCATGACCGGCCACAACGTCCTGCACACACTGGGCTTTGACGCGTTCGGCCTGCCCGCCGAGCAGCACGCGGTCGCCACCGGCACGCATCCCCGGGTCTCGACCGAGGCCGCCATGGACAATATGAAGTCCCAGCTCCGCCGGCTGGGCCTGGGGCACGACAAGCGGCGGTCCGTGGCCACGATCGACCCGGACTACTACAAGTGGACCCAGTGGATCTTCGTACAGATTTTCAACTCCTGGTACGACAAGGACGCCGACCGGGCCCGCCCCATCGACACCCTGGTGGCGC
Source organism: Streptomyces sp. GMY02 (assembly GCF_019056675.1). Classification (NCBI taxonomy): domain Bacteria; kingdom Bacillati; phylum Actinomycetota; class Actinomycetes; order Kitasatosporales; family Streptomycetaceae; genus Streptomyces; species Streptomyces sp. GMY02. The sequence continues at coordinate 5,752,432 of NZ_CP077658.1, forward strand.
AGTTCGAGAGCGGGGAGCGCGCCACTCCTGACGGGCGCCCCTGGAACGCGCTGAGCGCCCCCGAACGCGCCGACGTGCTGGGCGAGTACCGGCTGGCGTACGCCTCCGACGCGCCCGTCAACTGGTGTCCCGGACTGGGCACCGTCCTGGCCAACGAGGAAGTCACCGCGGACGGCCGCTCCGAGCGCGGGAACTTCCCGGTCTTCAAGGCGAAGCTGCGCCAGTGGAACATGCGCATCACCGCGTACGCCGACCGGCTGCTGAACGATCTGGACGCCCTGGACTGGCCCGAGGCCATCAAGCTCCAGCAGCGCAACTGGATCGGCAGGAGCGAGGGCGCGCGCGTCGACTTCCCGGTCGGTGACGCCGGCGCGATCACCGTCTTCACGACCCGTCAGGACACCCTGTTCGGCGCCACCTACATGGTGCTGGCGCCCGAGCACGACCTGGTCGAGAAGATCGTCCCGGCCGCCTGGCCCGAGGGCACGCACGAGGTGTGGACGGGCGGTCACGCGACCCCCGCCGACGCCGTCGGCGCGTACCGCAAGCAGGCCGCGTCCAAGTCCGATGTCGAGCGGCAGGCCGAGGCGAAGGACAAGACCGGTGTGTTCACCGGCGCGTACGCCACCAACCCGGTCAGCGGCGAGCCCGTACCCGTATTCATCGCCGACTATGTGCTGATGGGGTACGGAACGGGCGCGATCATGGCCGTACCGGCGCACGACAGCCGGGACTTCGCGTTCGCGCGCGCCTTCGAGCTCCCGATGCGCTGTGTGGTGGAGCCCTCGGACGGGCGCTCCACCGACCCGGCGGAGTGGGACGACGCGTTCGCCTCGTACGACGCGCACATCGTCAACTCGGCGGGTACGGACATCTCGCTGGACGGCCTGAGCGTGACCGAGGCCAAGGCGAAGATCACCGAGTGGCTGGCCGAGCGCGGTATCGGCGAGGGCACGGTCAACTTCCGGCTGCGCGACTGGCTGTTCAGCCGCCAGCGCTACTGGGGCGAGCCCTTCCCGATCGTGTACGACGAGGACGGCACCGCGCACGCGCTGCCCGAGTCAATGCTGCCGCTGGAACTGCCCGAGGTCGACGACTACTCGCCGCGTACGTTCGACCCGGACGACGCGGACACCCAGCCCGAGACACCGCTGTCGCGGAACGCGGAGTGGGTGGACGTCGAACTGGACCTGGGCCGTGGCGAGGGCGTCAGGCGCTACCGCCGTGAGACCAACACCATGCCGAACTGGGCCGGTTCGTGCTGGTACGAGCTGCGCTATCTGGACCCGCACAACAGCGAGAAGCTGGTCGACCCGGACATCGAGCGGTACTGGATGGGCCCCCGCGAGGGGCAGCCGCACGGCGGTGTCGACCTGTATGTGGGCGGCGCCGAACACGCCGTACTGCACCTGCTGTACGCGCGCTTCTGGTCCAAGGTGCTGTACGACCTGGGGCACATCTCCTCGGTCGAGCCGTTCCACAAGCTGTACAACCAGGGCATGATCCAGGCCTTCGTGTACCGGGACGGCCGCGGTATCGCGGTGCCCGCGGCCGAGGTCGAGGAGCGGGACGGCGGGTACTGGTACCAGGGCGAGAAGGTCAGCCGGGTCCTGGGCAAGATGGGCAAGTCCCTGAAGAACGCGGTCACCCCGGACGAGATCTTCGCCGAGTTCGGAGCGGACACGCTGCGGCTGTACGAGATGGCCATGGGGCCGCTGGACGTCTCGCGGCCCTGGGACACGCGCGCGGTGGTCGGGCAGTACCGGCTGCTCCAGCGGCTGTGGCGCAATGTGGTCGACGAGACGACCGGCGGGGTCACCGTCGTGGACACCGAGCCTGGCGAGGAGACGCTGCGCGCGCTGCACAAGGCGATCGACGGTGTCACCCAGGACATGACCGGGCTGCGGTTCAACACCGCCATCGCCAAGATCACCGAACTGAACAACCAGCTCACCAAGGCGGGCGGCCCGGTGCCGCGCTCCGTCGCCGAGCGGCTGGTGCTGCTGGTGGCGCCGCTGGCCCCGCATGTCGCCGAGGAGCTGTGGCACCGGCTGGGCCACTCCGACTCGGTCGTGTACCAGGACTTCCCGGTCGCGGACCCGGCGTATGTGGTGGACGAGGCCGTGACCTGCGTGGTGCAGATCAAGGGCAAGGTCAAGGCGCGGCTGGAGGTCTCCCCGTCGATCTCGGACGAGGAGCTGGAGGCGCTGGCGCTGGGTGACGAGGCGGTGGTCGCGGCACTGGGCGGCGCGGGCATCCGCAAGGTGATCGTACGGGCGCCGAAACTGGTGAACATCGTTCCGGCGTGACGTTTCCCGCCCGCTGGCCGGCGGGCCTGAGCGGTCGGCCCGCGGGCCGGCGGCAGGGGTGCCGGGCGGCACCAGGGGTGTCCCTTACGGGCAGGTTGGGGGTTCTCGACAGGAACCCTTAACCTGCCTGTTCCGTTTACCGTGGAGGGAGCGGGAACGGACGGAGCGGGACCGACGACGAAGGGGCGCCCATGGAGGTCGCAATCTTGATCCTGGCGCTGCTCTTCGTCGCCTTCGTGTCGCTCGGGGTGTACGCGAGCGTCAAGGCGGTGGGTGCCGCCAAGCGCCGTGTCGACCGTACGATCTCGCAGGCGCGGCGCACGGTCGAGGAGACCACGCTGCGGGCGAGAAGCATCGGTCAGACGGGTCTGGCCGGTGAGCTGGCCCAGCTCAGGATGAAGCTGCGTACGTCGATACGGTCGACGCAGGAAGCGCTTGAGGCGGGCGTCGCCGAGGACGCCTCGCTGTCGGAGTCGGTCGCGCTCTTCCAGCGGCTGGGCGGGCACGCCCGGGAGCTGGACGACGAACTGCGCCAGCTCGAACGGGACCCGGACCGGGCGAGAGTGGCCGAGCGGCTGCCCGAGCTGCGCGAGCGTACGGAGCGGATCACGCATTCGGCGGACTCGCTGCGCTGGGCGGCGCGGGACAGGGCGCGGAAGTTCGCGGAGGACGATCTCGCGTCGCTGAGCGAGCAGATCGACATGGAGTCGGGAGCGCTGCGGCACTGGTCGACGGCTGACCCGGGTCCCGGCCCGGCGGTTGACCCCGCGTCGGACGCGGGAGGTGCTGGGACTGCGCGTTCTGCGGGGTCCGGAGGGCCGCGGACGGGGGCTCAGGAGGGTGCCGGGGTGCCTGCCCCGGAGTCCGGTCCGGGGCAGTCGGCCTCCGCTCCGGCTCAGGCCCCGGAGTCCGCTCCGGCTCAGTCGGCCGCCGGCCGTCGCGAGGCCGTACAGGAGCCGACGCAGGCCATTGAGCCGCCGAAGCCGGCCGATCCACGGCAGCGGTTCGCGTACCCCTGGCAGAAGCGGACCGGACAGGCCAGACCCGAGGCCACGAACTGACCGGACAGGATCGGGGGCCGGTCGGAATTGATCATTGTGCCGGGCCCGGGCTGCCGACCGGGGGCGACGACGGGTAACCTCCCGCTCATGTCCCGCCATGTCGCTATCGTCACCGATTCCACGGCCTACTTGCCGCCGCAGACGATGGAGCGGCACGGCATCACCGCGGTGCCGCTGACCGTGGTGCTCGGTGACCGCGCGCTGGAGGAGGGCACCGAGATCTCGGCGCGTTCGCTGGCCTTGGCGCTCCAGAAGCGGCGGTCCGTCACCACCTCGCGCCCGAGCCCCGATGTCTTCGCGGCGGCCTATCGCACGGCGGCGGAGGCCGGGGCGACCGGGATCGCCTCCCTCCACCTTTCGGCCGAGTTCTCCGGGACGTACGACGCCGCCGTGCTCGCGGCGAAGGAGGCGCCCGTGCCGGTCAGGGTGGTGGACACCGGGATGGTGGCGATGGCCCTCGGGTTCTGCGCGCTGGCCGCCGCCGAGGCCGCGGAGGGCGACGGCACGCTGGACGAGGCGGTGGCCGCCGCCGAGAAGCGGGCCGCGGGCACCTCCGCGTACTTCTATGTCGACACGCTCGACTATCTGCGCCGGGGAGGCCGGATCGGAGCCGCCCAGGCCCTGTTGGGCTCGGCGCTGGCGGTGAAGCCGCTGCTGCAACTGGACGGCGGGCGGATCGAGCTGCTGGAGAAGGTACGGACGGCCTCGAAGGCGATCGCGCGGCTGGAGGAGGTCGTCGCCGAGCGGGCGGCCACGGGCCGGGTGGACATCGCCGTACACCATCTCGCGGCGCCGGAACGGGCCATGACGCTCGCCGAGCGGCTGCGCGAGCGGGTGCCGGGGCTGGTGGATCTGCATGTGAGCGAGGTGGGCGCGGTGATCGGAGCGCACACGGGGCCGGGGCTGCTGGGAGCTGTGATCTCACCGCGCTGAGGGGCGGGGCGCCGACGGGTTCTCGGCGGGCCTTTGGGCTGGGGCACTGGTGGGGACGTCGGCCGGGGAGCTGGGCGGGGGCGTTGCTCGGGGCCGGGCTTGGCGGGGATGCCGGCCGGGTGTCGGTGAGGCTTGCGCGGGGCTCCGACGGGGATGTCGGCCGGGGTGCCGGCGAGGCTTGGCCGGGGCTCCGGCGGGGGCGTCGTGTGGGTGCTGGCCGCTCTTATGGGTGAGCGGGTTTTCCACAATCCCTTGGTTGTCCACGGAAATGCGGCCCGCTCAGCGGGGCCGGACGGATGTGCCTACCGTCTGTGACATGACTCTCCGAACACGCTCCGTAACCAGCGGCCCGGGTCGCGCCCCGGGCTCCGATCTCCGCGCCCGGCATGGCCGGGCCCGCGTCCGGACCCGTGCGGCTCTGCCGCATGCCGGGCGCGTGGACGGTACGGCTCCGCCCCCGCCGGATCCGCGCCGCCGTGCGGACGCGCTCTTCGCCCGTGCGCGGGTGCCGGTGGTGACGGCTGTGGATCCACCGGCCTTTCCCGGAGGCGGAGACGACGGCGGGGCAGGTCAGGTGGTGCGTGGGCGGGCACGGGTGGGGCCCGCGCTGCGGGAGCGGCTGCCGCTGTGGATCCAGCTCAGATGCGGTCTCGAACCCAGGACCCTCGCGGCACTCGCGGTGGTCCTGGTGGTGGCCGCGATCCTCGCGGCTCAGCACTTCTGGACCGGGCGTCCCCAGTCCGTCGAGGTGCCGGAAGCGGTCGGTGCGGGGGCCCCGGTGCCACGGATGCCGCCGCGTTCGTCACCCTCGGTGGAGCGGGGCCGGGTGGTCGTGGATGTCGGGGGGAAGGTACGGAAGCCGGGGGTGCTGCGGCTGCCGACCGGTTCGCGGGTCGCCGACGCACTGCGCGCGGCCGGGGGTGTGAAGCCCGGCGCGGACATCACGGGGCTCAACCGGGCGCGGGTGCTGATGGACGGCGAACAGGTCGTGGTGGGCGGCCCGGCCCCACCGGGCGGGGGCCTCACGGGAGTTGGCACCGCCGTCGGTCCGGGTACCGGCACGGGCGGCGGTGCCGCGGCGGGGCCCGCCGCGCCGGTGAGTCTCAACTCCGCCACGGTGGAACAGCTCGACACACTCCCCGGAGTGGGGCCCGTACTCGCCCGGCACATCATCGACTACCGCACCGAGCACGGCGGATTCCGGTCCATCGAGGAGCTTCGCGAGGTAAACGGGATCGGCGCGCGCAGGTTCGCGGACCTCCAACCGCTCGTACGGCCATGACGCGCCCCATGGTTCAGGGGCCGGACGGTCTTCGCCCGGACCCCGCGGAGCCGCGCTGGAGGGAGGGGCCGGCCGACCTCCGGCTGGTTCCGCTCGCGCTGGCGGCCTGGGGCGCGGCCGCCCTCGCGGCAGGTGCTCCAGGACTCTGGACGGCTGTCGGTGTGCTGGTGTGTCTGGCGCTGGCGGGGCTGCTGCTCGCCTGGTGCGGTGCCGGGCGGCGGCGGCCGCTGGGTGGTGTCGCCGTCGCGGGGGCGCTGCTGTGTGCGGCGGCCGGAGCGGCGTCCGCCGGGCTGCACAGCGCGGACGCGCACCGGGGACCCGTGCCCGGCCTCGCGGAGCGGTATGCCCGTGTCTCGGTGGAATTGACGGTCACCTCCGATCCCCGGTCCACCCGTCCCAGGGTCTTCGGCGACCGGATGACCGGCGGAGGGTTTGTGCTCGACGCGGATCTCACCCGGGTGACGGGACCGGGCGGGAGGACCACCATGGGCCGCACACCTGTCCTGGTGATCGCCGGGCCCGGTGAGCACGCCGGCCGGTGGCAGCGGCTGCTGCCCTCCACCCGGCTGCGGCTGACCGGGCGGCTCTCGCCCCCGCTGCACGGCAACGACCCCTATGCGGCGGCCCTGCGGGTGGAAGGCAAGGGGCCACCGCGTGTCATCGGACAGCCAACTCGTGTACAGCGCATGGCCGGAGACCTCCGTGCCGGGCTGCGCGAGGCGACCGAGAAGCTCGCGCCGGACGCCCGGGCGCTGCTGCCGGGACTGGTCGTCGGCGACACCTCCCGGGTGACCCCTGAGCTGCACGAGGCCTTTACGGCGACCGATCTCACCCATCTGCTGGCCGTCTCCGGAAGCAATCTGACCATTGTGCTCGCCCTGCTGATCGGGCCACCGGGGCTGGCCGTACGGGCGGAGCGGCGCGGGCTCGCACCGCTTCTGCGGATCCCGCTGCGGTGGACCGCGCTGGGCGGCGGGGCGCTCACACTCGGCTTTGTGGTCGTCTGCCGGCCGGAGCCCAGTGTGCTGCGGGCCGCCGCCTGCGGGCTGATCACCCTGCTGGCCATCGGTACGGGCCGGCGCAGGACGCTGATTCCCGCGCTGGCCGCGGCCGTCCTGCTGCTGGTGCTGTACGACCCGGCGCTGGCCCGCAGTTACGGCTTCCTCCTCTCCGTACTGGCCACCGGCTCCCTGCTCGTCATCGGGCCGCGGTGGGCCGACGCGCTGCGGCGGCGCGGGGTGCCTGCCCGGCTGGCGGAGGCGCTGGCCGCGGCGGGGGCGGCGCAGGCGGTGTGCGCGCCGGTGGTGGCGGTGTTCGCGGCCCGGGTCAGTCTGGTGGCCGTCCCGTGCAATCTCCTCGCCGAACTGGCCGTCGCCCCGGCCACGGTTCTCGGGTTCGCGGCCCTCGCCATGGCGCCGGTCGCGATGCCGGTGGCGGAGGCGCTGGCCCGGTGCGGCGGCTGGCCCGCGGGCTGGATCGCGTCCGTCGCCCGCGGTGGCGCGGCCCTGCCGGGTGCGGGGATCACCTGGCCGGGCGGCTGGCGGGGCGGGCTGCTGCTGGCCGCGCTGACGGTCCTGGTCGTGCTCGCCGTACGACGGGTCCCGCGCCATCCCTGGACGGCCGCAGCCTGCGCGGTGTTCCTGCTGCTCGCGGTTCTGCGGCCGCCGCCGTTCACCCGGATCGTCACCGGCTGGCCGCCGCCGGGCTGGGCGTTCGCGATGTGCGACGTGGGGCAGGGCGACATGGCGGTGCTCGCGGCCGGGGAGGGGACGGCGGTGGTGGTGGACACCGGTCCCGAGCCCGGGCCGGCCGACCGGTGTCTGCGGGATCTCGGGGTCACACGCGTTCCGCTGCTGCTGCTCACCCACTTCCACGCCGACCATGTGGCCGGGCTGCCCGGTGTGCTGCGGGGCAGGGCGGTCGGCGCGATCCAGACGACGACCTCCGAAGAGCCGCCGGAGCAGGCCGCGTTCGTACGGAGGACCGCCGCCGGGGCGGGGGTGCCCGTCGTCCGAGCGGAGCCGGGGGAGCGGCGGCGGACCGGGCCGCTCACCTGGCGGGTGCTGTGGCCCCGGGCCGGGCCGGGGCCGGCCGGCGGGGAGCCCAACGACTCCAGCGTCACGCTGTTCGTAGGGGTCGAGCGTGGGCCCGCGCTGCTGCTGCTCGGTGATCTTGAACCACCCGCTCAGCAGGGCCTGTTGAGTGACTGGCCGGTGCTGCCGCCGGTGGATGTGCTCAAAGTGGCCCATCATGGTTCGCCGTTCCAGGATCCGGGGCTGCTCCGGGCGGTCCGGCCCCGGCTCGCGCTGATCTCCGTCGGCCGGGACAACCCGTACGGCCATCCGTCACCCCGCACGGTCGGGGCGCTGCGTGCCGGGGGAGCAGCGGTGCTGCGGACGGACACGGACGGGGCGATCGCGGTGGTGGGAGCGGGCGCGGGGCTGCGTGCGGTGCCCCGGGGCCGGTCCGGTCCGGAGGCCGCCCGGGCCGGGAGCGCGGGGCATATGACGCGGGGTCCGCCCGGGGCGGGGGTCTCCGGCAATCTTCCGTCGGCGGTGTGTAGTACCTGAGTTCGCTATCTGTCCGTACGTTTGCCTCGAACGGGGCACGGGTGGTCGAATGCCTACTCGTCATGGGTCGCCGCCCCGACAAGGATGTCCGGCCGTGCGCGGCCCCGCAGAGCACGATCGCACAGGGGTACGTACAGCATGATGAGCCGCCTTCTCGGCCGACGGACGGCCACGCAGCAGAGAAACAACCCGCTCGCGGGACTGTCCGTGCCGCCCGGAGCGGGCCTGCTGACCTGCCGGGTCCTCGACCCGGTCAACGATCCTGTCGTACGGGCCGAGTTCACGGTGAGCGACAGTGGCGGCCGCAAGATCGTGAGCGGGGAGACCGATCCGTTCGGCATGATCGTGGCGATGGTCCCCTTCGGGGAGTACCGGGTGGCCATCTCGGCTGACAGCTTCACCCCGTACCGGGGCAACGCGTGGATCACCGACGGAGCGGACTCCTCGGGCCTGGGGGACATCACCCTTCAAGTGGCGCCCTCGCTCCCGCTGCCCGCTCCCGGTGAGTGGGAGATCGAACCGGCCCACTCCCGGATCGGTTTCATCGCCCGTCACATCGGACTCGCCCGGGTCCACGGGCGGTTCGACAACTTCGCCGGGGCGATCAGGATCGGCGAGACGATGGACGAGTCGGCGATGCATGTGGTCATCGGCGCCGCGTCGATCGACACCAGTGTGCAGATGCGTGACGACCATCTGCGGTCGGCGGATTTCCTCGATGTGGCCAACTACCCGACGCTGGAGTTCTACAGCGACCGCTTCATCCACCGGGGCGGCAACAACTGGGCGATCACCGGGGCGCTCACCCTGCACGGCGTGACCCGGACCATCACCCTCGACACCCACTACCTGGGCATAGGCAATGGAATGGAGGGCGAGACCCGCGCGGCCGTCCGCGCCACCACCGAACTGCACCGCGAGGACTACACCGTCAACTGGCAGTCGATGCTCGCGCGGGGCATCGCCGTCGTCGGGTCCAGCATCAAGATCGAGATGGATATCCAGATCGTCCCCAAGGGCTGACCGACCGCCCCGGCGGGCGGTCCGGCCGGGGCGACCGCCGGGGCGACCGGCTGGGACAATACGGCCGTGAGCGATGTGAGACATGTACTGGTCCTGCCCGACCGCGAGGCCGCGGAAGAAGTGGCGCAGGCGCTGGGTGAGCGGTTCGGCGCGGACGACGAACCGCGGGTGATACGGGACGCCCTGGCCGGCGAGGACGACGCCGAGGACGCCCAGTGGCTGGTGGTCGTGGAGGACCCGGAGGCGCGGATGGACGGCGCGGCGCTGGACGAGTTCGTGGCGGACTGGGACGGCTGGCGGGAAGCGTACTGAGCCGGGCCCGGCGCCGGCTCGCACCAACAGCCGGGCAACCCGACCGATCCGACCGGCGCTGAGCGACCTGACCGGCGCTGAGCGACCTGACCGGCGCTGAGCGACCTGGGCCGCCCCCGGTCGGTGTCCGGGCGTGAGTTGGCCCCTGGGCTGACCCCGGGCCGACGGCCCGCGTTGTCAGTGGTGCGTGCCATGCTGGACCGCGATGGCCACCAGAAAGTCTTCCCCCGACGATCTCCTCGCCCCGGTCACGCTCGCCGTGGGCCAGGAGGACCTGCTGCTCGACCGCGCCGTGCAGCAGGTCGTGGCGGCGGCCCGCGCCGCCGACGCCGACACGGACGTCCGCGACCTCGCCCCGGACCAGCTCCAGCCCGGCACCCTGGCCGAGCTGACCAGCCCGTCGCTGTTCGCCGAGCGCAAGGTCGTCGTCGTACGGAACGCGCAGGACCTCTCCGCCGACACGGTCAAGGACGTCAAGGCGTATCTCGGCGCCCCGGTCGAGGAGATCACCCTCGTCCTGCTGCACGCGGGAGGAGCCAAGGGCAAGGCGCTGCTGGACGCGGCGCGCAAGGCGGGGGCCCGTGAGGTGGCCTGCCCCAAGACGACCAAGCCCGCCGAGCGGCTCACCTTCGTACGCTCCGAGTTCCGCGCGCTGGGCCGCTCGGCCACCCCCGAGGCCTGCCAGGCACTCGTCGACTCCATCGGCAGCGACCTGCGCGAGCTGGCGAGCGCCGTCTCCCAGCTCGCCGCCGATGTCGAGGGCACGATCGACGAGGCGGTCGTCGGGCGGTACTACACGGGCCGGGCCGAGGCGTCGAGCTTCACCGTCGCCGATCGCGCGGTCGAGGGCAGGGCGGCCGACGCGCTCGAAGCGCTGCGCTGGTCGCTGTCGACGGGCGTCGCTCCCGTACTGATCACCAGTGCCCTCGCCCAGGGCGTGCGGGCCATCGGCAAGCTGTCGTCGGCGCGCGGCGGCAGGCCCGCGGATCTCGCCCGCGAGCTGGGGATGCCGCCCTGGAAGATCGACCGGGTGCGCCAGCAGATGCGCGGCTGGACCCCGGACGGAGTGGCGGTGGCGCTGCGAGCCGTCGCCGAGGCCGACGCCGGAGTCAAGGGCGGCGGCGACGATCCGGAGTACGCGCTGGAGAAGGCGGTCGTCGCGATCGCCCGCGCCGCCCGCTCCGGCCGCGGAAACTGACCGTCGCCGGCCGGGCGCCGGGACCCTCGTACGCCGTACGCCGCACTCCTCCGCTCACGTCGGCCTCGTACACCGCCGGTAGCGCCCGCCACAGCGCGTACACATGCGTACACACACGCAGGACAAAGCACACGCACGACGAAGCACACGCATGACGAAGGCCCCGGTGCCGTCCTGGGGAAGGGCGGCGCCGGGGCCCGGCGTCTTGAGACTGGACTCGTACCCGCGTGGCGAACGCAGTCGCGTACGAGTCCGGAGTGCCGGTCAGGAGCGGTAGAGAGGGCCCGCTGAGTCCCTTCCGGCGGTCAAATCAAGTGGAGCGGAAACAGCTCAGCCCTGAAGGGAGGCGACCTTGACAGCCAGCGCCGACTTCTTGTTGGCGGCGGTGTTCTTGTGGATGACACCCTTCGAGACGGCCTTGTCGAGCTTGCGGGACGCCTCGCGAGCGGCCACGGTGGCCTTCTCGACGTCGCCCTCGGCAGCGGCCTCACGGGCCTTGCGGATCGCGGTCTTCAGCGACGACTTGACAGCCTTGTTGCGCAGGCGTGCCTTCTCGTTGGTCTTGTTCCGCTTGATCTGGGACTTGATGTTCGCCACGTTTTTACAGCCTTCTCAGCTTTGATGAATCACTAGCGTCGATGAGCCGGTGAACCGAGCCGGTGAACCGCTCATCCGTCCCGAACCGAGGTGGCGCGAGACACAGCGCACCACGCTACCAGCCACCCTCGGACCCGCCCAAACCCGGCGCAGTCCCGCACCCATGGGACCATGGAGGCTACGTATCGATCCGCGTCCACCCGAGACGAGACGCCGCGCGTCTCAAGAATCAGGACCCCGCGTGCCCGCGACCCCTACCCACGTGCCCGAGCCGAGCCGCACGGACCCTGCGCTGCTCCGCAACTTCTGCATCATCGCGCACATCGACCACGGCAAGTCGACGCTCGCCGACCGGATGCTCCAGCTCACCGGAGTCGTCGACTCGCGGCAGATGCGTGCTCAATACCTCGACCGTATGGACATCGAGCGCGAGCGCGGCATCACGATCAAGTCCCAGGCGGTCCGGCTGCCCTGGGCCCCCCGCACGGGTGAGGACCAGGGCACGACCCATATCCTCAATATGATCGACACGCCGGGCCACGTGGACTTCACGTACGAGGTGTCCCGTTCGCTCGCGGCCTGTGAAGGCACGATCCTCCTGGTGGACGCCGCCCAGGGTATCGAGGCGCAGACACTCGCCAACCTCTATCTGGCGATGGAGAACGACCTCACCATCGTCCCGGTGCTGAACAAGATCGATCTCCCGGCCGCGCAGCCGGAGAAGTTCTCCGAGGAGCTGGCGAACCTCATCGGCTGCGGCCCCGAGGACGTCCTCAAGGTCTCGGCGAAGACGGGTGTCGGTGTGGACGCCCTGCTCGACCGGGTGGTCGCGGACGTTCCGGCGCCGGTCGGGGTCGCGGACGCCCCCGCCCGCGCGATGATCTTCGACTCGGTCTACGACTCGTACCGCGGTGTCGTGACGTATGTACGAGTCATCGACGGCCAGCTCAACAAGCGCGAGCGGATCCGGATGATGTCCACCGGGGCCGCGCACGAGCTGCTGGAGATCGGTACGAACTCCCCGGAGATGCTGCCGGCGGACGGCCTCGGCGTCGGCGAGGTCGGCTATCTGATCACCGGTGTGAAGGACGTACGCCAGTCCAAGGTCGGTGACACGATCACCACGCTCACCCGTGGGGCCACCGAGGCGCTCGGCGGCTACAAGGACCCGAAGCCGATGGTGTTCTCCGGCCTCTATCCGCTGGACGGCTCGGACTACCCCGAGCTGCGCGACGCCCTCGACAAGCTCCAGCTCAATGACGCGGCCCTGGTCTACGAGCCCGAGACCTCCGCGGCCCTCGGCTTCGGCTTCCGCGTCGGCTTCCTCGGGCTGCTGCACCTCGATGTGATCAGGGAGCGGCTGGAGCGCGAGTTCGGCCTCGATCTGATCGCTACCGCCCCCAACGTCGTCTACCGCGTACTGATGGAGGACGGTAAGGAGCACACGGTCACCAATCCGAGTGAATTCCCCGAGGGGAAAATTGACTCGGTGCATGAGCCGGTCGTGCGGGCCACGATCCTCGCCCCCAGCGAGTTCATCGGCTCGATCATGGAGCTGTGCCAGAACCGCCGCGGCACCCTGCTGGGCATGGACTATCTCTCCGAGGACCGGGTCGAGATCCGCTACACCCTGCCGCTCGCCGAGATCGTCTTCGACTTCTTCGACCAGCTCAAGTCAAAGACCCGGGGCTATGCCTCGCTGGACTACGAGCCCACGGGCGAGCAGACCGCCCAGCTCGTCAAGGTCGACATCCTGCTGCACGGCGACAAGGTCGACGCCTTCTCGGCGATCACCCACCGGGACCAGGCGTACGCGTACGGGGTGCGGCTCGTCGCCAAGCTGCGCGAGCTGATCCCGCGCCAGGCGTTCGAGGTGCCCATCCAGGCCGCGATCGGCTCCCGGGTGATCGCCCGCGAGACGATCCGCGCCATCCGCAAGGACGTCCTCGCCAAGTGCTACGGCGGTGACATCTCCCGGAAGCGGAAGCTGCTGGAGAAGCAGAAGGAGGGCAAGAAGCGGATGAAGATGGTCGGCAGCGTGGAGGTCCCGCAGGAGGCCTTCATCGCGGTGCTGTCCAGCGACGAGTCCGGCGGCAAGGCGAAGAAGTAGCGGCGGCGCCGCCCGCTGCGGGCGCCGTCGGCGAGGGCCCTGTACACCGCGGTGTGCAGGGCCCTCGCCCGTCACCCCCTCCCTCAATCCCTTTGCCAATCCCTCCGCATCGCCCTTCGACGCTCCTCATCGCTTTTCAAGCGGCTCCGTACTGCCTCTTACGCACCGGCCGGGTCCCCTCTAGTCTGATCACTGAGCCGTAGTTACTCGCCGGTTAGTTACCCGGCGGTCACCCGGCGGTCATGGTTCAGCCGGACGGTTCAGTTCAGTCACGCAGCGCAGCCGCGGGCCCGGAGGATGTCGTGAGCGACACACAGACCTTGATCGAGAACCGGCCGCCCTCCGTGGCGACCCTCTTCATTGAGCGCGTGGCTGCCACGCCGGACGCGGAGGCCTACCGCTACCCCGTCCCCCGCCCGTCCGGCCGGGGCCCCGACGAATGGCGCTCGCTGAGCTGGAGCGAGGCGGCGGAACGCGTGTACGCCATCGCCGCCGGTCTGATCGCGCTGGGCGTGGAGCCGGAGGAGCGCGTCGCGCTCGCCGCCGCCACCCGCGTCGAATGGATCCTCGCGGACTTCGGGGTGATGTGCGCGGGCGCCGCGACCACCACGGTCTACCCCTCGACCAACACCGAGGAGTCCGCGTACATCCTCGCCGACTCCGACAGCCGGGTCCTGATCGCGGAGGACGCCGCCCAGCTCGCCAAGGCCCGTGAGCGCCGGGCCGAACTGCCGCGGCTCGCTCATGTCGTGGTGATCGACACCGCCGACGCGCTGCCGGCCGAGGGTGACCCGGACGGCTGGGTGCTGTCCCTGGCCGATCTGGAGACGCGCGGCACCGAGTATCTGCTCACCCACCCGGAAGCGGTCAAGGAGCGGGTCGGCGCCATCACCGCCACCCAGCTCGCCACTCTGATCTACACCTCGGGGACCACAGGCCGCCCCAAGGGCGTACGGCTGGCACACGACAGTTGGTCGTACATGGCCAAGGCCATCGCCGCCACCAATCTGCTCAGCAAGGACGATGTGCAGTATCTGTGGCTGCCGCTCGCCCATGTCTTCGGCAAGGTGCTGACCTCGGGGCATGTCGAGGTCGGGCACATCACCGCCGTGGACGGCCGTGTCGACAAGATCATCGAGAATCTGCCGGTCGTCCAGCCGACCTATATGGCGGCCGTGCCGCGCATCTTCGAGAAGGTCTACAACGGGGTCGCGGCCAAGGCCCGGGCCGGCGGTCCCGCCAAGTACCGGATCTTCAAATGGGCCGCCGGGATCGCCCGCGAGTACGCCAGGATTGGCCAGGACAACTTCCGCCGTACGGGCACCGCGTCCGTACCGTTCGCCCTCAACGCGCAGCACAAGGTCGCCGACGCGCTCGTCTACGCCAAGCTGCGCGAGGCGTTCGGCGGGCGGCTGCGCGCCGCGATCTCCGGTTCCGCCGCGCTGGCACCCGACATCGGCTACTTCTTCTCCGGCGCGGGCATCCACATCCTGGAGGGATACGGACTGACCGAGTCCAGCGCCGCCAGCTTTGTGAACCCGGGGGAGGCGTACCGTACCGGCACGGTCGGCAAGCCGCTGCCCGGCACCGAGGTACGGATCGCGGACGACGGCGAGATCCTGCTGCGCAGCCCGGGGATCATGGCCGGGTACCACGGACTGCCCGAGAAGACCGCCGAAGTGCTGGAGCCCGACGGCTGGTTCCACACCGGCGACATCGGCGAGCTGTCCCCCGACGGCTATCTGCGGATCACCGACCGCAAGAAGGACCTGATCAAGACGTCGGGCGGCAAGTACATCGCGCCGGCGGAGGTCGAGGGCCAGTTCAAGGCGGTGTGCCCGTTCGTCTCCAACATCCTGGTGCACGGCGCTGACCGCAATTTCTGTACGGCGCTGATCGCGCTCGACGAGCCGACGATCCTCGGCTGGGCGGCGGAGAACGGCATGGGCGGCAGGCCGTACGCCGATGTGGTCGCGTCCGCGCAGGTGCGGCAGCTCATCGACGGCTATGTGCGGAGGCTCAACGCGGGGCTCCAGCGCTGGCAGACCATCAAGAAGTTCCGGCTGCTGCCGCGCGATCTGGATGTCGAGCACGGCGAGCTGACGCCGAGCCTCAAGCTCAAGCGGCCGGTGGTGGAGCGGGAGTACAAGGACCTGATCGAGGAGATGTACGAGGGGACGCGGGAGGTCTGAGGGTTCGGCGCGGCTTGAGGTGCCCGGGCGGCTTGAGGTGCGTGAGGTGCCCGGGCGGCTTGAGGTGCGCGAGGTGCCCGGGACGCTTGAGGTGCTTGGGGTGCACGGGCGGCCTCGGGGGTTCTGGGTGGCCTGAGTGCTCCGTGTGGCTGAGAGCTCCGGGTGGCCTGAGCGCGGTGCCCAACCGCCGCTGTTACTGCTCCTGTTCCCGTCGCAGCTCACAGAGCGTCTCGCCGATACAGGCGAGCTGCTTGCCCAGCGCCGCGAGATCGTCCGGCGCGCCCCGCCGCAGCGCCTCCTCGATCGACGACAGCCGGCCCGCTATCTCCCCCAACTGCTCGCGTTCCCGCGCCAGCAGCCGCTCCACCTCCCTGTTCTTGCGGTGCAGATCCAGGAAGACGCTGACCTTGGCGCGTAACACCCAGGGGTCGAATGGCTTGTTGAGGAAGTCCGCCGCGCCCGTGGCATACCCGTGGAAGGCATAACCCCCGCCGGACTCGGGCCCGTTCAGAAAGATGATCGGGATGTCCTTGGCGCGGTCGAGCCGTTTGATGCGGTAGGCCGTCTCGAAACCGTCCATGCCCGGCATCCGGACATCGAGCAGGATCACCGCGAACGGCCGCAGCAGCAGCTCCCGTACCGCCTCCTCGCCGGAGCGGGCCCGTACGAGCGTCTGGTCCAGCGAGGCCAGGACCGCCTCCAGCGCGTCGAGATTGTCCTCCATGTCGTCGACGAGAAGGATGCTCGCCCGCTCGGTGGTGCCTGTTGACCTGTTCATCCCGGTCTCCTTGTCGGCCTTCGGCGGCCCTTCGCTCTCGGCCCCCGGCCTTCGACAGCCCAGGGCCCCCTGCCCCCGCCCCCGGCTGTCGTCCGGCGGGGCAAGACTGCTCTGTCCGGCGCGGTTTCGCACGTCGTTCCCGGGGTTTGAGACCGTGTCGCCGACGCCCGTCCCGGGTTGCACCCCGGCGTCTCCGGGAGCTGGCTGTTCTGCCAACTTCAAGCAAATATCTGCCCACTTCGATGACTCGGCGCATATGAGCGCGCTCCGTCTGTCACTCTGTCGGGATCGTAAGTGGCACAACTCCAGAACGGGATCAGGAGCCGCAGTGGGGCCCATTCCGATTCCGCGCGAGCCGTCGCACCGTCCGGCACTTCCGGTGCCGTTACGGCAGGACGCGCGGTCGACATCACGTACCAGCCTGCCCGGCAACCCGCTCGCGCCGTCCGCCGCGCGCCGTTTCGCCCGCGCGGCACTGGCCGACTGGACCGGCCAGGGCCTGCTGGCCACCTGTACCTTCTGCCGGGGCGACGGGGGGTGCGCCCCCGGGCGGCACAGCACCGACCTGCTCGCGGACGACGCGGCGGTGATCGTCAGCGAACTCGTCACCAACGCCGTGGTGCACGCCGGGACCACCGTCGAACTGCTCTGCCGCCTCGAAGACGCCTCCGAGGACGCCTCGGGAGCGGTGGAGGAACCGGCCGCCCTGGTCCTCGAAGTCTCCGACCACCATCCCGCGCGCGTCATACAGAGCGACGCGGAGGGGCAGGGGCCGTCCGGGACGCCCGAGTACGGCCGGGGGCTGCACCTCGTCGCCTCCCTCGCCGAACGGTGGGGCATCACCTACCGCCCCGGGCTCAAGACCGTGTGGGCCCGGCTGCCGCTCGAAGGCCGGGACGCGGGGCCGGGGCAGCCGGCCGAACCCGCGGTGCGCCGGGGGCTCCGGGCCGCGGAGATCCTGGCGCCCGCGTCGCGGCGCGCTGTACGGGACGACCCCGAGTGGGTCGGCCGGGGCGCGCTGTCCTTTCTCGCGGAGGCCTCCGAGCTGCTCGCGGGGCAGCTCGACGAGGACCTGATCGCGGCGCTGGCGGGGCAGTTGCTGGTGCCGCGGCTCGCGGACTGGTGCGCGGTCTGGCTGGACGGCGAGGGCGGACAGGCGGGCAACGCGCCCCGGCTCGCACGGGTCTGGCACGCCGACGAGTCCAGAACCGGCGAGCTGCGGGCGGTCCTGGAGAAGGAGCCACCGCGGCTGCCGGATCTGCCACGGGGCGGTGCGGTACGGGTGCCATGGTCGGGCGGCGGCGGTACGGGCGCCGGTACGGGTAATACCGGCACGGGTGGTACGGGCACGGGCGGTACGGGCACGGGCGGGGGCGGTACGGGTACCACGGGCGCCGGTACGGCCGGTCCCGGGGCGGGCGCGGGCGCGAACTCCACGGACTCGGGCGCTGCTGCCGCCAGGGGCGACGGCGTCGGCTGCGAGGGCGCGCTCGCCTGCCGGCTCGTCGCGAACGGGCGCGCGCTCGGCACCCTCATGCTCGGCAGACCCGGCGGGGCCGGCGTCCCCGACGAAGTGACCGCCCTCGTGGAGGATTTCGCGCGCCGTGTCGCCCTCGCCATCGGCGCGGCCCGCCGCTACAGCCGCCAGGTCACCATCAGCCGTGTCCTGCAACGCGGTCTGCTGCCCAGCCAGGTCGCCCGTATCCCCGGTGTCGCCAGCTCCCTGGTGTACGAACCGAGCGACGAGGGGCTCGCGGGTGGCGACTTCTACGACGTCTTCCCGTGCCCGCCGGGCAACCGCTGGTGCTTCATGCTCGGCGACGTCCAGGGCAGCGGCCCCGAGGCGGCCGTCGTCACCGGCCTGGCCCGCCCGTGGCTGCGGCTGCTGGCCCGCGAGGGCTACCGCGTCGGCGGGGTCCTCGACCGGCTCAACCGGCTGCTCCTCGACGATGCCACGGAGGCGGCCGAGTCGGCGTCCCTGGTCGTCGCCGCGGCGACCGGGACCGGTCCTGGTACCAGTACCGGCGGTGTCGCCGGTGGGGCAGGCACGGGTACGGGTATGGGTGCGGGTGCGCCGGGTTCCGTGCCGGCTCCGGGCGAGGGCGGCGGGCAGGCGCGCTTCCTGTCGCTGCTGTACGGCGAACTGATGCCGCTGCCGGGCGCCGGAGGCGGCGTACGGTGCACCCTCGCCAGCGCCGGCCATCCGCTGCCGCTGCTCCTGCGGCCCGACGGGACGGTACGGACGGCCGCGGAGCCGCAGCTTCTGCTCGGGGTCGAGGAGGACGTCACGTATGAGAGCCGTACGTTCGACCTGGAGCCCGGCGACACCCTGCTCTGTGTCACCGACGGGGTGACGGAGCGGCGCTCGGGGCCGCGGATGTTCGACGACGGCGACGGGCTCGCGCGGGTCCTGGCGGGGTGTACGGGGCTGACGGCGCAGGGGGTCGCGGACCGGATACGGAAAGCGGTGCACGACTTCGCGGAGACACCGCCGGGGGACGATCTGGCGCTGCTGGTGCTCCAGGCGGAGTGACACCGGAGCGGGACAGCGTCGGGGCGGCATGACTTCAGGAGAGTGACTCCGGGGCCGGACGGCGCCGGAACCGCGCCGGAACCGCGCGGACCGAGCAGCCCGGCTCGTACGGGACACTGGACGCATGCCTTCCGCACTGCCAGACGGCGAGCCCGTACCCGAGACCGGAGCGCTGCCCGCACATGCGCTGACGGGCGCGGCGGACCGGCCGCTCGGCTTCTACCTGCACGTTCCGTACTGCGCGAGCCGCTGCGGCTACTGCGATTTCAATACGTACACGGCGACCGAGCTGCGCGGCTCGGGCGGTGTGCTGGCCTCCCGCGACAACTACGCCGCGGCCCTCATCGACGAGGTACGGCTGGCCAGGAAGGTACTGGGCGACGACCCGAGGCCCGTACGTACGGTCTTCGTCGGCGGCGGTACGCCCACGCTGCTGGCGGTCGGCGATCTGGTGCGGATGCTGGGGGCGGTCCGGGACGAGTTCGGGCTGACGGACGACGCCGAGATCACCACGGAGGCCAATCCGGAATCCGTCGGTCCGGAGTATCTGGCGGCGCTGCGGGAGGGCGGCTTCAACCGGATCTCCTTCGGTATGCAGAGCGCGAAGCAGCACGTACTGAAGGTGCTGGACCGTACGCACACGCCCGGGCGGCCGGAGGAGTGCGTGGCGGAGGCCCGCGCGGCCGGGTTCGAGCATGTGAACCTCGATCTGATCTACGGCACGCCGGGGGAGAGCGACGACGACTGGCGCGACTCGCTGGCGGCGGCGGTGGGGGCGGGGCCCGACCATGTCTCGGCGTACGCGCTGATCGTGGAGGAGGGTACGGGGCTGGCGCGGCGGATCCGGCGCGGCGAGGTCCCGATGACGGACGACGACGAGCACGCGGACCGGTATCTGATCGCGGACGCGGTGCTGGCGGAGGCGGGCTTCTCCTGGTACGAGGTGTCCAACTGGGCCACTTCGGAGGCGGCCCGCTGTCTGCACAACGAGCTGTACTGGCGCGGCGCGGACTGGTGGGGCGCGGGGCCGGGGGCGCACAGCCATGTGGGCGGGGTGCGGTGGTGGAACGTGAAGCACCCGGGTGCGTACGCGGCGGCGCTGGCGGCGGGGCGGTCGCCGGGGGCGGGGCGGGAGATCCTCTCGGCGGAGGACCGCCGGGTGGAGCGCATCCTCCTGGAACTCCGGCTGTCCGCGGGCTGCGAGCTGTCCCTGCTGACCCGCGAGGGCCTGGCGGCGGCCGGCCGCGCGGTGACGGCGGGCCTGCTGTCGGGGGAGCGGTTCGAGGAGGGGCGGGCGGTACTGACGCTGAGGGGCCGCCTACTGGCGGACGCGGTGGTGCGGGACCTGGTGGACTGAAGGGGCGCGGGCCGCGCCCGCAGGTCGCCCGCCTGGCGCGGGCCCAACCTCGGCCCGGCGCCGACGTCTGCGGGGGGCGTGGTGGTGCGCCCGCCTGGCGGCGGGCCGGTGTTCCCCACCGGCTCCGCCTGTGC
This sequence comes from Streptomyces sp. GMY02, assembly GCF_019056675.1. Classification (NCBI taxonomy): domain Bacteria; kingdom Bacillati; phylum Actinomycetota; class Actinomycetes; order Kitasatosporales; family Streptomycetaceae; genus Streptomyces; species Streptomyces sp. GMY02. The sequence goes on from NZ_CP077658.1 coordinate 5,772,821, forward strand.
GGGTGGGATGGCCACTGTCCGCGCTGTCACCGGCGAGATCAACGCTCCGCCCGTGCGGGTGGGATGCGTGGGTGCGGGTTTTCCTGTGGCTGGTTGCCACCGTTGGCGTCTGCGGGACGTGGTGGTGCGCGGGCTGCGGTGGGCCGGGGCTACCCCCCGCTCCGCCTGTGCAGGCGGGATGCAGAGGTGCGGGTCTTCCCAGGGCGGTCGCTCGCCGCTGGCGTCTGCGGGCGCGTTGTGGTGCGTGGACTGTGCCCGTGTGGGGGCACCTGGCGCGAGCGCTGTGCGCTCACAGCGCGCCCGGCGCCATGGCGCGGCGGCTGCCCTCGCCCTTCGGGCGGCTGCGCGGCACGGAGCCGGCGCTGCTGGGGGCTCGGGGGTACTCGTACCCCCGAACGCACCTCCCGCGCCCGCAGGGCGCGGTTCGGGGTCCCGGGGCTCGCCCCGGGTTCGGGAAGGGGCGGGGTTGGGGAAAACCTCCCGCTCAAACCTCCGGCGCCGTGACGAAGTCGATCAGTTCCTCCACCCGCCCCAGCAGCGCCGGCTCCAGGTCGCGGTAGGTCCGGACCCGGGAGAGCACGTGCTGCCACGCCGCCCCCGTGTTCTCCCCCCACCCCAGCGTCCGGCAGACGCCCGTCTTCCAGTCCTCGCCCCTCGGGACCGCCGGCCATTCGGGGATGCCCAGGGACGACGGTTTCACCGCCTGCCAGATGTCGACGTACGGGTGGCCGACGACCAGCACGTCCGGGCCGGTGACCTGCGCCGCGATGCGGGACTCCTTCGAGCCCGGGACCAGATGGTCCACCAGGACGCCCAGCCGGGCGTCGGGGGCGGGGCCGAACTCGGCGACGACGGCGGGCAGATCGTCGATGCCGCCCAGATACTCGACGACCACACCCTCCACGCGCAGATCGTCGCCCCACACCTTCTCCACCAGCTCTGCGTCATGGCGGCCCTCGACATAGATCCGGCCCGCCCGCGCCACCCGCGCCCGGACCCCCGGCACGGCCACCGAACCGGACGCCGTACGGGCCGGCCGGACCGGGCCCGCCGCCGTCGGGCGGACCAGGGTGACCACCCGCCCCTCCAGCAGGAACCCGCCCGGCACCAGCGGGAACACCCGGTGCTTGCCGAACCGGTCCTCCAGGGTGACCGTCGGCCCCTCCGCGGTCCGCTCGCAGCGGATCACCGCGCCGCAGAAGCCCGTCGACACCTCCTCGACCACCAGATCCGGTTCCGCGGGGACCTCGGGCGCGGGCGTGGACTTCTTCCACGGCGGCGTCAGATCGGGGCTGTAGCTACGCATTCGCAAGACGATAGGCCGCCCGCGCCACTACGGCTACGACCCCCGGGCCCCGCTTCGGGCCCCGGGCCGGCCCCCGGCCACGCGCCCGGCCGGCCCCCGGCCCCCGGCCCGCCGCCCCCTGCCGGCCACGCGCCCCCGCCTCCTACGACCCTCCGAACCGCCGCGCCAGCGCCTCGCGTTGTGCCCGTACGAACGCCGCGTCCACCACCGCCCCGTGCCCCGGCACATACACCGCGTCCTCGCCGCCCAGCGCCAGCAGCCGGTCCAGGGCCGCGGGCCAGCGGGCCGGGATCGCGTCCGGGCCCGCCTGCGGCTCACCCGACTCCTCCACCAGATCGCCGCAGAAGACCACAGGAGGAGCCACCGAAGTCCCCGCAGCCCGCGCCGAAGCCACCCCCGCCCCCGCCGAGTCCGCACCCGCACCCGCCCGAGCCGAAGCCACCCCCGCCCCCGCCGAAGCCACACCCGCCCGTGCCGAATTTGCCCCCCGCTCCCACCCCCGCCGAAGCCCCCGGCACCAGCACCGCCAGATCGTGCGCCGTATGCCCAGGCCCGACATTCACCAGCACCGCCCGCCGCCCCCCGCCCAGTTCCAGCACCAGTTCCCCCGACACCTCGTGCCGCGGCACCACCAGCACCTCCACCGCCCGCGCGGTCTCGCCCGCGTCGGCCCCCAGCCGTACCGCCTCCTCGTACAGCCCCGGCCCGCCCCCCGACAGCAGCCGCGCCAGCCCCACCGCCCCGTACACCTCCACCCCCGAGAACACCGCCGTGCCCAACACATGGTCGAAGTGCGGATGGCTCAGTGCGACATGCGTCACGCGCCGCTCGCCCAGCAGCGACCGCACCCCCGCCCGCAGCCCCGCGCCCTCGTGCAGCGTCGCGCCCGTGTCGTACAGCAGGACGGAGTCCTCGCCGACGACCAGTCCGGCCGTCGCGTCCCATCCCGGCAGCCGGCGCCGCCCCACCCCGGGAGCCAGCCGCTCCCATCCGTGCTCTTCCCAGCGGAGATCCCAGCAGAGGTCCATACCAGGACGCTACGGGACGCTACGGAAACCGCGCCCCCGCCGACCGGCGCGATCGGGCGTTACCGTGCCCGGCCACCCTTGCTAGGGGTGTACCCCACGGCCGTACACTGACGGGGGGAGTGTTGGCACTCCCTGTGAGCGAGTGCCAAGAACGAGTACCGATGAGTACCAGAGCAAGTATCAGAGCAAGTACCAAGCAGTGACACGGCAAGCAGTGGTACGGCAAGAAGTGATACGGCCCGGGACGACGACCGTAGCTGGAGGTGTGCGCGATGCTCAGCGAACGCAGACTCGAGGTCCTGCGCGCCATCGTCCAGGACTATGTCGGCACGGAGGAGCCCGTCGGCTCCAAGGCGCTCACCGAGCGCCACAAGCTCGGTGTCTCGCCGGCCACTGTCCGCAATGACATGGCGGTCCTGGAGGACGAGGGCTTCATCGCCCAGCCGCACACCAGCGCGGGACGCATCCCGACCGACAAGGGCTACCGGCTCTTCGTCGACAAGCTGGCCGGTGTGAAGCCGCTGTCCTCGCCGGAGCGCCGCGCCATCCAGAACTTCCTGGACGGCGCCGTCGACCTCGACGATGTCGTGGGCCGTACGGTACGGCTGCTCGCCCAGCTCACCCGGCAGGTCGCCGTCGTGCAGTACCCCTCGCTGACCCGTTCGACGGTGCGGCATGTGGAGCTGCTGGCGCTCGCGCCCGCCCGGCTCATGCTCGTCCTGATCACGGACACGGGACGGGTCGAACAGCGCATGATCGACGCGCCCGCGCCCTTCGGCGAGACCTCGCTCGCGGATCTCCGCGCCCGGCTCAACAGCCGGATCGTCGGGCGCCGGTTCGCGGACGTGCCGCAGCTTGTGCAGGACCTGCCCGACTCGTTCGAGCAGGAGGACCGCGGCGCGGTGTCCACCGTGCTCGCCACCCTGCTCGAAACTCTGGTCGAGGAGACCGAGGAGCGGCTGATGATCGGCGGTACGGCCAACATCACCCGCTTCGGACACGACTTCCCCCTGACCATCCGGCCGGTGCTGGAGGCGCTGGAGGAGCATGTGGTGCTCCTCAAGCTGCTCGGCGAGGCCAAGGACCCGGGCATGACCGTACGTATCGGGCACGAGAACGCCCATGAGGGGCTCAACTCCACGTCCGTCGTCGCGGTCGGCTACGGTTCGGGCGACGAGGCAGTCGCCAAACTCGGCGTGGTCGGACCGACCCGCATGGACTACCCCGGAACGATGGGAGCGGTACGCGCAGTGGCACGTTACGTCGGACAGATCCTGGCGGAGTCGTAAGTGGCCACGGACTATTACGCCGTACTCGGCGTACGCCGCGACGCATCTCAGGACGAGATCAAGAAGGCATTCCGGAGACTCGCGCGCGAGCTCCATCCGGATGTCAATCCCGATCCCAAGACGCAGGAGCGTTTCAAGGAGATCAACGCGGCCTACGAGGTGCTGTCGGACCCGCAGAAGAAGCAGGTCTACGACCTCGGCGGGGACCCGCTCTCGGCGAACGGGGGCGGGGGCGGCGCCGGTGGCTTCGGGGCCGGTGGCTTCGGCAACTTCTCGGACATCATGGACGCGTTCTTCGGCACGGCGTCGCAGCGCGGCCCGCGCTCGCGGACGCGGCGCGGCCAGGACGCGATGATCCGGCTGGAGATCGACCTCAACGAGGCGGCCTTCGGTACGACCAAGGACATCCAGGTCGACACGGCCGTGGTCTGCACGACCTGTTCCGGCGAGGGCGCCGCGCCCGGCACCTCGGCGCAGACCTGTGACATGTGCCGTGGCCGCGGCGAGGTCTCGCAGGTCACCCGGTCCTTCCTGGGCCAGGTCATGACCTCGCGGCCGTGCCCGCAGTGCCAGGGCTTCGGTACGGTCGTGCCGACGCCGTGCCCCGAGTGCGCGGGCGACGGGCGCATCCGCTCTCGCCGTACGCTCACGGTCAAGATCCCGGCCGGTGTCGACAACGGCACCCGGATCCAGCTCGCGGGCGAGGGCGAGGTCGGGCCCGGCGGCGGTCCCGCAGGCGATCTGTATGTCGAGATCCATGAGCTGGCGCACTCGGTGTTCCAGCGGCGCGGTGACGATCTGCACTGCACGGTGACCATTCCGATGACGGCGGCGGCGCTCGGTACGAAGTGCCCGCTGGAGACGCTGGACGGGATGGAGGAGATCGACGTACGGCCTGGTACACAGTCGGGCCAGTCGATCCCGCTGCACGGGCGCGGCATCACGCATCTGCGGGGTGGCGGCCGGGGCGACCTGATCGTGCATGTCGAGGTGATGACCCCGGCGAAGCTGGACCCGGAGCAGGAGCGGCTCCTGCGGGAACTGGCGAAACTGCGGGGCGAGGAACGCCCGACGGGCCAGTTCCAGCCCGGTCAGCAGGGCCTGTTCTCCCGCCTGAAGGACGCCTTCAACGGGCGGTAGCGCGGCCGGGGGTCCGGGGGTTGTCCCCCGGGAGTGCACAGCCAACGGGCGGTAGCGGGGCCGAGTGGTACGGGGGTCGTCCTCCGGGAGTGCACAGCCAACGGGCGCTGGGCGCGTGGTTTGTCGTCCTCAATCGCCGGACGGGCGGCTTTTTGCAGCCCGTCCGGCGATTGTAGACAACCCCCGGACCGATTCGGAGCTGTCCCGGAGGGCATGGCACCATGCCTCCATGTCCTCCGCGCTGACCGATCTCTGCCGGTATCCGATCGTGCAGGCACCCATGGCGGGTGGTGCCTCCTGCCCGCAGCTCGCCGCGGCCGTCTGCGAGGCCGGCGGCCTCGGATTCCTCGCCGCCGGCTACAAGACCGCGGACGGCATGTACGAAGAGGTCAAACAGTTGCGCGGGCTGACCGGCCAGCCCTTCGGGATCAACCTCTTCATGCCCCAGACGCAGTCCGCCGACCGCGCGGCCGTGGAGGTCTACCGCAACCAGCTCGCCGGTGAGGCCACCTGGTACGAGACACCGCTCGGCGACCCCGAGGCCGGCCGGGACGACGGCTACGAGGCCAAGTTGGCGATCCTGCTCGACGACCCCGTACCCGTGGTCTCCTTCACCTTCGGCTGCCCGAGCAGGTCGACCCTGGACGCCTTCGCCCGCGCCGGCACGTACACCGTGGTCACGGTGACGACCCCCGAAGAGGCCCAGGCCGCGCAGTGGTCGGGTGCCGACGCCGTCTGTGTCCAGGGCATCGAGGCCGGCGGCCACCAGGGCACACACCGCGACGACCCGGGCACCGACGGCGCCGGCATCGGGCTGCTGTCGCTCGTGACCCAGGTCAAGGAGGCCGTACAGCTTCCGATCGTGGCCGCGGGCGGGCTGATGCGCGGCGGTCAGATCGCGGCCGTGCTCGCGGCGGGCGCCGACGCGGCCCAGCTCGGTACGGCGTTCCTGGTGTGCCCGGAGTCCGGCGCGAATGTGGTGCACAAGCAGGCCATGACCAATCCGCTGTTCGTACGGACCGAGCTGACCCGGGCGTTCTCCGGCCGGCCCGCCCGTGGCCTGGTCAACCGCTTCATGCGGGAGCACGGCCGGTACGCCCCGGCCGCCTACCCCGAGGTCCACCACCTCACCTCCGGGCTGCGCAAGGCCGCGGCCCGGGTGGGCGACCCGCAGGGGATGGCGCTCTGGGCGGGGCAGGGCCACCGTATGGCCCGCGAACTGCCGGCGGGACAGCTTGTCGAGGTCCTGGAGACCGAACTCGAAGCGACGCGCGCGTCCTTGGCGGGCAGTGCCTCGTGACCGCCCCGGTTTTTCTCGTCGAGGGCGGCGCGCCGCGCGTCGGTACGGTCGTCCTCGACGGCCCCGAGGGGCGCCACGCCGTATCCGTACGGAGGCTGCGTGTCGGCGAGGAGATCGTCCTGACGGACGGCGCGGGCACCGGCGGGTACGGGACGGTCGCCGCCGTCGAGGGCAAGGACCGGCTGGAGGTCGCGGTCACGGAGGTACGGACCGAGCCCGAGCCCTCGCCCTCGATCACCGTCGTCCAGGCGCTGCCCAAGGGCGACCGCGGCGAACTGGCCGTCGAGACGATGACCGAGACGGGCGCCGACACGATCGTGCCCTGGCAGGCGGCGCGCTGTGTCACCCAGTGGAAGGGCGAGCGGGGCGCCAAGTCGCTCGCGAAGTGGCGGGCCACGGCACGCGAGGCGGGCAAGCAGTCGCGCAGGCTGCGGTTCCCGGAGGTCATGGACGCCATGACCGGCAAGCAGGTGGCGGCACTGCTCGCGGACGCGGACTTCGCCGCCGTTCTGCACGAGGAGGGCAGTGAGCCGCTGGCCGCCGCGCCGCTGCCCGCCGCGGGCCGGATCGTCCTGGTGGTGGGGCCCGAAGGGGGCGTGTCCCCCGAGGAGTTGGCGGCTTTCGCGGAGGCGGGGGCGAAGCCGTACCGGCTGGGCCGTACGGTCCTGCGCACCTCGACGGCCGGAACGGCCGCCACGGCCCTGCTGCTCGGCCGCACGGGCCGCTGGTCCTGAGCGGCCTGGCCGCTGAGACCCCTGGCCCCCCTGGCCTCCGAGCCTTCCGCGCTTTTCTGTGGCCGGACGCGCGGCCCGTACTCGCCACCCACTGGACAGCGGCCCACCGCCGCTTCATAGGGTGGTGGACATGTCCGACGAGTCCCCGCTGATCCGGAGCCTGCGCGCCGCCGTGGCCGCGGCCCCCGACGACGTACCGCTGCGGATCCATCTCGCCGAGCTGCTGCTCGGCGCGGGACACGCGGAGGAGGCGGTGACCGAGGCGGCCGTCGCGCTCCAGCACGCTCCGGGGGACGCCGAAGCGCGGGCGCTGATGCTGCGCGCCATGGGAGTGCCGGCTCCGCCGGCACCGCCACCCTCAACCCCCTCAATGCCGCCGCCCTCCGTGGAGTCGCCCCCATTTCCTTCGCCTCCTGAAGAAGGCGGCGCTTCCCGTCAACCTCCGTCCGGCGCGGGCGAATTCGACTGGACCGCGGCCGAGCGGGAGATCAGCGACGCGATCCCGCCCCGCTTCGTCGCTCCGGAGGAGTCCGCGCGGTCCCGGACCCCCGAACCGCCCCTCGCCTCCGACGGCGGCGGCGAGGACTCCACCACCGCCTCCGCCTGGGACATCGACGCTCCGGGTGCCGTGACCCTCGCCGATGTCGGCGGGATGCGGGAGGTCAAGGACCGCCTCGAAGCCGCCTTCCTCGCCCCCATGCGCAACCCCGAACTGCGCAGGCTGTTCGGCAAGAGCCTGCGCGGCGGGCTGCTTCTCTACGGGCCTCCCGGCTGCGGCAAGACCTTTGTGGCCCGGGCCGTCGCGGGCGAACTGGGCGCGAGTTTCCTGTCCGTGTCGGTCAATGACGTCCTGGACATGTGGATCGGCAACTCCGAGCGCAATATGCACGAGGTGTTCGAGACCGCCCGCCGTCAGGCGCCCTGTGTGGTGTTCCTGGACGAGCTGGACGCACTGGGCGCCAAGAGGAGCCGTACGCACCACAATGGGATGCGCAATACCGTCAACCAGTTGTTGACCGAACTGGATGGCGTGGACGCGGTCAATGAAGGCGTGTTCGTGCTGGCCGCCACCAATGTCCCCTGGGATGTGGACCTCGCCCTGCGCAGGCCCGGCAGGCTCGACCGCACCCTGCTCGTGCTGCCGCCCGACGCGCCCGCGCGCGAGGCGATCCTCAAGTACCACCTGCGCGACCGGCCCATCGAATCCGTCGATCTCGGCCGGCTCGTCAAGGTCACCGAGGACTTCTCCGGCGCCGATCTCGCCCATCTCTGCGAATCCGCCTCGGAGAGCGCCCTGCTGGACTCGGCCCGTACCGGCACGGTCCGCATGATCAATATGACGGACCTGCTGGCGGCGGCCAAGGAGATACGGCCGTCCACGGAGCCCTGGTTCGCGGCGGCCCGCAATGTCGCCATGTTCGCCAACGACGGCGGGATGTACGACGATCTGCTGGCCTATCTGAAGAAGAAGCGGAAGCTGTGACCACCGGCCGCCGCCTCGCTCGTCCCGGCCGCCCCGGCGCCGCCCGTGCACTGACCGCCCGTGCACTGACCGCCCGTGCACTGACCGCCCGTGCGCTCGCCGCCCGTTCGCTCACCGGCCGTTTCCGGTGAGCGAGGCGCTGACACGGGCCGGCGCGCTCCATGAGATCGGCCGGTACGAACAGGCCTCCGTCTCCGTCTCCGCCCATCTCGCCGGCCACCCGGACGACGCGCGCGCCTGGGTCCTGCTCGCCCGCTGCGCCCTCGCGCTCGACGACCGGCCCACCGCGCTGCACGCGGTCGACGAGGCGCTGCGCGCCGACCCCCGCCAGCTCTCCGGCTGGATCGTGCGCGCCGAACTGCTCGCCGGGGCGCGCCGGTACGCCGAGGCCGAGGCGGCGGCCCGCGAGTCGATCAGGCTCGCCCCGCACTTCTGGGGCGCGTACCAGGCCCTCGCCTGGGTCCTGGACCGCTCCGGCGACCGCTCCCGCCGCCCGGAGGCGTACGCCGTCGCCCGGCGCGCCGCGGAACTGGCGCCGGAGCACGACTCGGCGCACTTCCTCGTCGGGGTCACCGCCCACCGGCTGCGGGACTTCCGTACCGCCGAACTCGCCTACCGCACCGCGCTCCGGCTCAACCCGCAGAGCGGCGAGGCGCACAACAACCTGGCGATGCTCCGGATGCGGCGCCGGTGGTGGCGGCGCGGTGCGTGGACCGCGGCGGCGGAGGGCTTCGCGACGGCCGCCGCCCTCGACGGCGAGGACCGTGACGCCCGGTTCAATCTGGAGTCCATGGCCTGGGGCGTGGCGGCGGGCGCCCGCTGGGTCGCGCTGGCCGGGTTCGTCGTCGCGGTCCTCGGTACGGTACGGGTCCCCGGCGACGACAGCGCGACGGCGGCCCAGGTGACGGCCGCGCTGATGCTGCTGGCGCTCTGGGGCGGCTGGGCGGTGTGGGTACGCCGCAGGACGCCCGCGCGGCTGCGCCGGCCGATGCTGCTGCTGGCCCGCCGCTGCCGGCCGGTGGTCGCGATGGGCGCCGCCGTGGGACTGCTGGGGCTCCATTCGCTGATCGTGGTCGCCGTGCCCGGCGCGGGATCGAGCGCCATGGGCGGGCTGGGCGTGTCCCTGTTCTGGCTCATGCTTCTCACGTACTGGTTCAGCAGGGCCGCTCTCAACAGGCGGCGCCCCGCGGACGGATAGCATGCGTCCGTAGCGAACCGATCACCGGCGGCGTCGAGGAGGCCCGGACCATGACCGGAGAACCACAGGCCGACTGCCTGTTCTGCAAGATCGTCTCGGGGGAGGTGCCGGCCACCGTCGTCCGGGAGACGCCGACCACCGTCGCCTTCCGTGACATCAACCCGCAGGCCCCGACCCATGTGCTGGTCATCCCCCGGGTGCACTACCCGGACGCGGGCACCCTCGCCGCCGCCGAGCCCGCCGTCGCCGCCGATGTGCTGCGCGAGGCCGCCGCGGTCGCCGTCGACGACAAGACCGACGGCAGCGGCTACCGGATCGTCTTCAACACCGGAGCGGGCGCCGGACAGACCGTCTTCCACGCACACGCCCATGTGCTGGGCGGGCGCGGCTTCAACTGGCCTCCCGGGTAGGCGTCTTGTCCGTACGTGAGCTCGTGGTGCTCGGCACGGCCAGCCAGGTGCCCACCCGCCACCGCAACCACAACGGCTATCTGCTGCGCTGGGACGGCGAAGGCCTGCTCTTCGACCCGGGCGAGGGCACCCAGCGCCAGATGCTGCGCGCCGGGGTGGCCGCGCACGACATCAACCGCATCTGTGTCACGCACTTCCACGGCGACCACTCGCTCGGCCTGGCCGGGGTCATCCAGCGCATCAATCTCGATCAGGTGCCGCACCGGGTCACCGCGCACTACCCGGCGAGCGGGCAGCACTTCTTCGAGCGGCTGCGGTACGCGACGGCGTACCGCGAGTCCGTCCCGCTGGCCGAGGCGCCGGTCACGGATGACGGTGTGCTCGCGCGGACCCCCGCGTACACCCTGGAGGCCCACCGGCTCTCGCACCCCGTCGAGTCGTACGGTTACCGGCTGATCGAGCCCGACGGACGGCGGATGATCCCGGCGCTGCTGGCGGAGCACGGGATCGGAGGCCCCGATGTGGGCCGTCTCCGGCGCGAGGGCACGCTGAACGGGGTCACGCTCGACGAGGTCAGCGAACTCCGCAGGGGCCAGCGCTTCGCGTTCGTCATGGACACCCGGCTCTGTGCCGGGGTACGCACCCTGGCCGAGGGCTGCGATCTTCTGGTCATCGAGTCGACATTCCTGGACGAGGACGAACGGCTGGCGACCGAATACGGTCATCTCACGGCAGGCCAGGCAGGACGAGTGGCGCGCGAGGCCGGCGTACGGCATCTCGTACTGACGCACTTCTCGCAGCGCTACCCCGATCCCGACGAGTTCGAACGGCAGGCGCGGGCGGCCGGGTTCGTCGGGGAAGTGACCGTCGCGGCCGATCTTGTACGCGTACCGCTGCCCAAACGTTCCTGCTGAGACCGGTTCGCCCGAGCGTCAGCCGAGGTTCCCAGGATCGGGCAGACTGTCCGGATCCGCACGCGACCGGGAGCCCGCCGTGATCACACCCAATGGAGAAATCGAACACACCGTCCACGTCGATGCCCATGTCGATCCGCTGGGCGCCGTACGCGCCCCGGACGACCCGGACTGCGACGTCTACCTCACGGGTACGGTCTTCCTCGACATCATCTTCACCGGCCTGGACAGCGCACCCGTACGCGGTACGGAGTCCTGGGCGCGCGGCATGGGGTCGAGCCCCGGCGGCATCGCCAACATGGCCACCGCGCTGGCCCGGCTCGGACTGCACACCTCCCTCGCCGCGGCCTTCGGCGACGACCACTACGGCGAGTACTGCTGGGACGCGCTGGAGCAGGGCGAGGGCATCGACCTGTCCCGCTCCCGCACCGTCCCCGGCTGGCACTCGCCCGTCACCGTCTCCATGGCGTACGAGGGCGAGCGGACCATGGTGTCGCACGGCCACGAGGCCCCGCCGCCCGAGGGCGCCCTGCCCGAGTGCCCGCCCCGCGCCCGCGCCGCCGTCGCCGCGCTCACCCCCGGCCGCCGGGACGAGTGGATCGCCCGTGCCACCCGCCACGGGGCCCGGATCTTCGCCGATGTCGGCTGGGACGACTCGGGCCGCTGGGATCTCGCGGGGCTGGCCGACCTGGAGCACTGCGAGGCATTCCTGCCCAACGCCGAGGAGGCGATGCGCTACACCCGTACCGACTGCCCCAGGGCCGCCGCCCGGGTGCTCGCCGACCGGGTCCCGGTCGCCGTTGTCACGCTGGGCTCGGAGGGCGCGTACGCGGTGGACGGCGCGAGCGGCGAGACCGCCGAGGTGCCCGCCATCGCGGTGGAGGCACTGGACCCGACGGGCGCGGGCGATGTCTTCGTGGCCGGCTATGTCACCGGCACGCTCGCCGGCTGGCCGCTCGCGGACCGGCTGGCCTTCGCCGGGCTGACCGCCGCGCTGTCGGTCCAGGAGTTCGGCGGCTCGCTCTCCGCGCCCGGCTGGTCGGAGATCGCGGCCTGGTGGCAGTACGTACAGGCCTGCTCGGACCAGGACCCGGCGGCGCTGCGGCGCTATGCCTTCCTGGAGGAGCTGCTGCCCGCGCCCAGCAGGCCGTGGCCCCTGCGCAGGGCCGTGCCGACGATCGGCTTCGGGCGCTCGGGCTGAGAGCAGCGGCCGGGCCGCCGCAAGGTTCCCGGTACGGCGCAGGTAAAAGCCCTAGGGCGTTGTCAGTGCGGAGCCGTAGGCTGGTAGCTCAGAGGTTGTCGAGCGGCGAGAACCCTGCAACGGGAGGTATGCGCAGGCCACAGAGCCGGCCCATGACTCAGACACCTACAGCCCGGACCCCCGCAGAGGGGCAGGCACGTGCCCACTTCACCGTCCCCGCCAGCCATCCGATGGTGACGGTCCTGGGCTCAGGGGATTCCCTGCTGCGTGTGATCGAGAACGCGTTCCCGGCGGCCGACATTCACGTACGGGGCAACAAGATCAGTGCGAGCGGCAGCGCGGCGGACGTCGCGCTCGTCCAGCGCCTGCTCGACGAGATGATGCTGGTGCTCCGCACCGGTCAGCCGATGACGGAGGACGCAGTGGAACGTTCCATCGCCATGCTCAGGGCGAGCGAGAACGGCGGCGCGGACGGTCCCGAGACCCCCGCCGAAGTGCTCACGCAGAACATCCTGTCCAGCCGGGGCCGGACGATCCGCCCCAAGACCCTCAACCAGAAGCGGTACGTCGACGCGATCGACCGGCACACGATCGTCTTCGGCATCGGCCCCGCGGGCACGGGCAAGACGTATCTCGCCATGGCCAAGGCGGTCCAGGCGCTCCAGGCCAAGCAGGTCACCCGGATCATTCTGACCAGGCCCGCCGTCGAGGCCGGTGAGCGGCTCGGCTTCCTGCCGGGCACGCTCTACGAGAAGATCGACCCGTATCTGCGCCCGCTCTACGACGCGCTGCACGACATGCTCGACCCCGACTCCATCCCGCGGCTCATGGCGGCGGGCACGATCGAGGTCGCGCCGCTGGCGTACATGCGCGGCCGGACGCTCAACGACGCGTTCATCATTCTCGACGAGGCCCAGAACACCAGCCCCGAGCAGATGAAGATGTTCCTCACCCGGCTCGGGTTCGAATCGAAGATAGTCATCACCGGAGACATCACCCAGGTCGACCTGCCCGGCGGCACGAAGAGCGGTCTGCGCCAGGTCCAGGACATCCTGGAAGGCGTCGACGACGTCCACTTCTCCCGTCTCACCTCGCAGGATGTCGTACGGCACAAGCTCGTCGGCCGTATCGTCGACGCGTACGAGCAGTACGACAGCCGCAACGGGAAGTAGAACAAGAGCGCACCATGTCGATCGACGTCAACAACGAGTCAGGCACCGAGGTCGACGAGCAGGCGATCCTCGACGTCGCCCGCTACGCGCTCACCCGGATGCGGATCCACCCGCTCTCCGAGCTGTCGGTGATCGTGGTGGACGAGGCGGCCATCGAGCAGCTCCATATGCAGTGGATGGATCTGCCGGGCCCCACGGATGTCATGTCCTTTCCGATGGATGAGCTGCGTCCGCCGGTGAAGGACGACGAGGAGCGCCCCGCAGGGGCTCCTCGGTGACATCGTCCTCTGCCCCGAAGTGGCCAGGAAACAGGGCGAGGAAGCCCCGACGCGGCACACCATGGACGAGGAGCTCCAGCTCCTCACCGTCCATGGAGTGCTGCATCTGCTGGGGTACGACCATGAAGTGCCGGACGAGAAGGCCGAGATGTTCGGACTCCAGGCGGCGATCATCGACGGCTGGCGTTCCGAACAGGGGCTCACGGGACCGTCCCCCGCGCCCACGGTCTCGTGACCGCGCAACTGATCGTCGGAGCGGTCGCCCTGGTCGTCGTGGCCTGGCTGGCGGCCTCGGCGGAGGCCGGCATCGCCCGGGTCTCCAGCTTCCGGGCGGCCGAGGCCGTACGGTCCGGGCGGCGCGGGGCGGCCAGGCTGGAGCAGGTCGCCGCCGATCCGACGCGCTATCTGAATGTGGCCCTGCTGGTCCGGGTCGCCTGCGAGATGGCCGCCGGGGTGCTGGTCACCTATGTCTGCATCAAGGAGTTCGCGGAGACCTGGACCGCGCTGGTGGTCGCGATCGGGGTGATGGTCCTGGTCTCGTATGTCGCGGTGGGTGTCTCGCCGCGCACCATCGGACGGCAGCATCCGCTCAACACCGCCACGGCCTCGGCGTATGTCCTGCTGCCGCTCGCCAGGATCATGGGGCCGATCCCGCAGTTGCTGATCCTCCTCGGCAATGCCCTCACCCCCGGCAAGGGCTTCCGCAAGGGGCCGTTCGCGAGCGAGGCCGAGCTGCGGGCCATGGTCGACCTCGCCGAGCAGGAGTCCCTGATCGAGGACGAGGAGCGCCGAATGGTGCACTCCGTTTTCGAACTGGGCGACACGCTCGTACGGGAGGTGATGGTGCCGCGTACGGACCTGGTCTCCATCGAGCGCTACAAGACGATCCGGCAGGCGCTGACCCTGGCGCTGCGGTCCGGCTTCTCGCGGATCCCGGTGACCGGTGAGAACGAGGACGACATCGTCGGCATCGTCTATCTGAAGGACCTGGTCAGAAAGACCCATATCAACCGGGACTCCGAGAACGACCTGGTGTCCACGGCGATACGCCCCGCCGCCTTCGTCCCCGACACCAAGAACGCGGGCGATCTGCTGCGGGAGATGCAGCAGGAGCGCAGCCATGTCGCGGTCGTCATCGACGAGTACGGCGGCACGGCCGGGATCGTCACCATCGAGGACATCCTGGAGGAGATCGTCGGCGAGATCACCGACGAGTACGACCGTGAGCTGCCGCCGGTCGAGGAGATCGGCGACGGCTCGTACCGGGTCACCGCCCGGCTCGACATCGGCGACCTCGGGGAGCTGTTCGGACTCGACGAGTACGACGACGAGGACGTGGAGACGGTCGGCGGGCTGCTCGCGAAGGCGCTGGGCAGGGTGCCGATCGCCGGGGCCAGCGCCAGGGTCGAGCTGCCCGACGGGCGCGGGCTGCTGCTGACGGCGGAGTCCCCGGCGGGCCGCCGCAACAAGATCGTCACGGTCCTGGTCGAGCCGGTGCGCGAGGAGGCCCAGGCTTCGTGACCTCCGAGGACGTGATGGCGCCCGGCGATGTGGGGGTACCTGAGGACGTGGGGGCACCCGAGGACGCCATGACCGCGGAGGAGCTGGCGGCCTGGTGTCTGGGGCTGAACGGGACGTCCAGCGATGTGCCGTTCCCGCGCAGCCCCGGGCTCACCGTCTTCCGGGTCGGCGGCCGGATCTTCGCGTTCTGCTCGCTGGAGGAACGGCCGCTGAAGATCGCCCTCAAGTGCGATCCGGAGGAGGCGGTCCGGCTCCGCGAGGCCCATCCGGCGATCGTGCCCGGCTGGCATCTCAACAAGCGGCACTGGAACACCGTGACGGTCGGCGGGCTGCCCGCGCGGATGGTACGGGAGCTGGTCGAGGACTCGTACGACCTGGTGGTGGCCGGTCTGCCGAAGGCGGAGCGGCTGCGGCTCGACCGGCCCTGAGGCGTACGCTCACGGGCCGCCGGGCTCGGGTGCACGGCAGGGCGTGGACGGTCTCAGGGCGGTCGCGGGGCCGCCGGGCGCGCTGCCTATGCTCGGCACATGACTGAGAGCACCGATCCCGGCACCGGCCTCGGCCCCGAGGACCGCAAGATCATCACCCTGGCCCGCAGCGCCCGCGCCCGCAACGGCGTACCGGAGGGCGCGGCGGTACGGGACGAGACCGGGCGTACCTATGTCGCCGGGACCGTCGAGCTGGCCTCCCTCAGACTCAGCGCGCTGCGGACCGCGGTCGCGATGGCCGTCGCCAGCGGCGCCACTTCGCTGGAGGCGGCGGCGGTCGTCACCGAGGCGGAGACGGCGACCGACGAGGACCGCGCGGCCGTGCGCGACCTGGGCGGACCGGCCACCCCGCTGCTGGTGGCGGCCCCCGACGGCACGCTCCGTACGACCGTCGAAGCGGGCGGGACCGTCTGACCCGGCGGTGCGGCCCCGGGCACCGGGGACAGGCCGTACGCGACAGCCCGAGGCGATCTGGTCGGCGGCGGGTGAACGATCGGGGAGAATGGGCGCCATGAGCGCTCGTACCCCCTCTCCCGAGACGGCCGAAGCCCCCCACCGGGCCGGCTTCGCCTGCTTCGTCGGCCGCCCCAACGCCGGCAAGTCCACCCTCACGAACGCTCTGGTCGGCCAGAAGGTGGCCATCACCTCGAACCGGCCGCAGACCACCCGGCACACGGTCCGCGGCATTGTGCACCGGCCCGAGGCGCAGCTCATCCTCGTCGACACCCCGGGCCTCCACAAACCGCGCACCCTGCTGGGCGAGCGGCTCAACGACGTCGTACGGACGACCTGGGCGGAGGTCGATGTGATCGGCTTCTGTCTGCCCGCGGACCAGAAGCTCGGTCCCGGTGACCGGTTCATCGCCAAGGAACTGGCGGCGATCAAGAAGACGCCCAAGGTCGCCGTGGTCACCAAGACGGACCTGGTCGACTCCAAGACGCTCGCCGAGCAGCTTCTCGCGATCGACCAGCTCGGCAAGGAACTCGATCTGGAGTGGGCGGAGATCGTCCCGGTCTCGGCCGTCGGCGACCGCCAGGTCGGCCTGCTGGCGGATCTGCTGGTCCCCCTGCTCCCTGAGAGCCCCCCGCTCTACCCGGAGGGCGATCTCACCGACGAGCCCGAGCAAGTCATGGTGGCGGAACTGATCCGCGAGGCGGCGCTCGAAGGCGTACGGGACGAACTGCCGCACTCCATCGCGGTGGTGGTCGAGGAGATGCTCCCCCGCGAGGACCGCCCGGCGGACAAGCCGCTCCTCGACATCCATGCGAACGTCTATATCGAGCGCCCCAGCCAGAAGGGCATCATCATCGGCCCGAAGGGCAAGCGCCTCAAGGAAGTCGGCACCAAGTCCCGCAAACACATCGAAGCCTTGCTGGGCACCCCGGTCTTCCTGGACCTCCATGTGAAGGTCGCCAAAGACTGGCAGCGCGACCCCAAGCAGCTCCGCAAACTGGGCTTCTGAGCGATACGGCTGCGCGCGCCCAGGCCTCTTCAGGCCCCTCAGGTCTCTTCAGGTTCCTTGAGGGCTCTTTCAGGCTCCTTCCTTGAGGACTCGGGAGATCAGGGTGCGCTGGGAGGCGGAGAGGTGGGGGTCGGCGCAGTGGATGGTCCGGGTGCCGACGGTGATCCAGTAGTGGAAGCCGTCCGGGACTCCGAGGTCGGCGGGGTCCGCCGCGGCGTCCGACAGGGCCTGTTCCGCCAGGGACTGCCAGGCGGGCGCGTCCGGGAGGTGTGAGGTGTCCACCTCGGCCCGGCGCTCGATGCCCGCGAAACCGCCTGTACGACGCACTTCGATATGCATGTGTCCTGTCTAGCGGCTGGCGGGGGCGGGCGGTAGGCGCCGCTCCCGGAGCAGGTCGTCATGATGTGGGGACGCCGACCTGGGACCAGGCCTTGACCACGGCCTCCAGCTCCGCCCCGTCCCCGAAACGGGCCCGCGCCGCCGACACGGTCAGCCGGGCGAAGTCCGCGAAGTCCGCGTCCCCCGCCAGCTCCCCGCCGGTCAGCACGTCGAACCAGATGCGGCCCGCGCGCTCCCACGCCTTGCCGCCCAGCCGGTCGGCGAGCAGATAGAACGCGTGGTTGGGGATACCGGAGTTGATGTGCACCCCGCCGTTGTCCTGGTTCGTCCGTACGTAGTCGTCCATCGTGGCCGGCTGCGGATCCTTGCCGAGGACATCGTCGTCGTACGCCGTGCCCGGCGCCTTCATGGAGCGCAGCGCGACCCCGGTGACCCGTGGAGCGAGCAGGCCCTGGCCGATCAGCCAGTCCGCCTGGTCGGCGGTCTGGTCCAGGGTGTACTGCTTGACCAGCGATCCGATGACGTCCGACATGGACTCGTTCAGGGCGCCCGGCTGCCCGTAGTAGGTCAGATTGGCGGTGTACTGCGTGACGCCGTGGGCCAGCTCATGGCCGATCACATCGACCGGGATCGTGAAGTCGAGGAAGATCTCTCCGTCCCCGTCGCCGAACACCATCTGCTCGCCGTCCCAGAACGCGTTCGCGTACTCCCGGTCGTAGTGGACGCTCGCGACCAGCGGCAGCCCCGCGCCGTCCAGCGAATCCCGCTCGTACGCCTTGAGCAGCAGCTCGAAGGTGGCGCCGAGCCCGGCGTACGCGCGGTTGACCGTGGCGTCCCTGCCCGGCGCGTCGCCCTCCCCGCGGACCTTCCGGCCCGGCAGGGCGGTGCCGTTGCCGCAGTCGTGGATGGTGCGGTCCGGCTTGCCCGTCGCCTCCGCGCCGCTCGGCGGCCCCGCGGCGCGGAACGCGGTGAGCCGGCGCCGGGTGCGCTGGGAGGAGTCGGCCTCCAGCGTGCGCCGGGCGGGCCCGGAGATGACGGGGTCGTCGGCCTGTGCGAGCTTGTCGAGGACGTGCGGCGGCACGATGGTGCAGAAGACGGGAGCGGGGCCACCCGCGATGGCGTCGGCGTGCGTGAAGGCGTTCATACAGGCAATGTGGCACTCCGTCATCGTCATGTCACCCATTGCGACCAATGTTGCTGAAATGGAGTGATCTCTCGGCATTCCGGGAACTCGACCGCATTCCGGAATCCCGGCCGCGCCGGTCCCGTACGCGCGGGTTCCGCATGCTGATACGGCCCGGCGTGCCCGGCCCGCCTCGGATATGCTCGCCTGCATCATGCGTTTCGGGCTGCTTCTCCTTAGCTGCCGCGGCGAGGGCCTGTAGTCGTAGGCCGACCCCCTCCCCGCGGAGTCTGGCGTTGCGGTGATCGCGCCCCGTCGGCCGTCCCAGTGGACACACGAGGAGCCCTACGCCATGTCCGATCCTTCTGTCGGCCGCCCGACGCCCGTCACCAACGCGACCCACACTCAGCGTCCGTCCGGGATGCCGATCCACAAGTACGGCCCGTACGAAGCCGTCGACATCCCCGACCGCACCTGGCCGGACAACCGGATCACCGTCGCCCCCCGCTGGCTCTCGACCGATCTGCGTGACGGGAACCAGGCGCTGATCGATCCCATGTCGCCAGCCCGTAAGCGTGAGATGTTCGATCTGCTGGTGCGGATGGGCTACAAGGAGATCGAGGTCGGCTTCCCGTCCTCCGGCGAGACCGATTTCGCGTTCGTACGGTCGATCATCGAAGAGGACGCGATCCCCGAGGACGTGACGATCTCCGTCCTGACGCAGGCGCGCGAGGAGCTGATCGAGCGGACGGTCGAGTCGCTGCGCGGTGCCCGCCGCGCGACCGTCCACCTCTACAACGCCACCGCCCCCACCTTCCGCCGCGTGGTTTTCCGCGGCACGAAGGAGCAGGTCAGGCAGATCGCCGTGGACGGCACCCGGCTGGTGATGGAGTACGCGGACAAGATCCTGGGTGCCGAGACCGTCTTCGGCTACCAGTACAGCCCGGAGATCTTCACCGACACCGAGCTGGACTTCGCCCTGGAGGTCTGCGAGGGCGTCATGGACGTCTGGCAGCCCGAGGCCGGCCGCGAGATCATCCTCAACCTGCCCGCCACCGTGGAGCGTTCGACCCCGTCCACACACGCCGACCGCTTCGAGTGGATGTCGCGGAACCTGTCCCGCCGCGAGTTCGTCTGTCTGTCCGTGCACCCGCACAACGACCGCGGCACGGCCGTCGCCGCCGCCGAGCTGGCGCTGATGGCGGGTGCGGACCGGATCGAGGGCTGCCTGTTCGGACAGGGCGAGCGCACCGGCAATGTCGACCTGGTGACGCTCGGCATGAACCTCTTCTCGCAGGGCGTCGACCCGCAGATCGACTTCTCGCAGATCGACGAGATCCGCAGGACCAGCGAGTACTGCAACCAGATGGAGATCCATCCGCGCCACCCCTACGCGGGCGATCTGGTCTACACCGCCTTCTCCGGCTCCCACCAGGACGCCATCAAGAAGGGCTTCGACGCGCGGGAGGCCGACGCCGCCGCACGGGGCGTCCCGGCCGGGGAGACCGTGTGGGCCGTGCCGTATCTGCCGATCGACCCCAAGGACGTGGGCCGCTCCTACGAGGCGGTCATCCGCGTCAACTCGCAGTCCGGCAAGGGCGGTATCGCGTACGTCCTGAAGAACGACCACAAGCTGGACCTGCCGCGCCGGATGCAGATCGAGTTCTCCCGCATCATTCAGGCCAAGACCGACGCCGAGGGCGGCGAGGTCACCCCCGGCCAGATCTGGTCGGTCTTCCAGGACGAGTACCTGCCCAACCCGGACAACGCCTGGGGCCGGATCCAGCTCCGCTCGGGACAGAGCACGACCGGCACGGACGGCCGGGACACCCTGACCGTACAGGCCGTCGTGGACGGTACGGAGACAGAGCTCACCGGCACCGGCAACGGTCCCATCTCCGCGTTCTTCGAGGCCCTGGCCTTCGTCGGGGTCGACGCCCGGCTGCTCGACTACCAGGAACACACGATGAGCCAGGGCGCGAGCGCACAGGCCGCCTCGTACATCGAGTGCGCCATCGACGGACAAGTCCTCTGGGGCATCGGGATCGACGCGAACACCACACGCGCTTCACTCAAGGCGGTCATCTCCGCGGTCAACCGCGCGACCCGCCGGTCCGGCTCCGCCGACGGCTGATTCCCGCTGATCCAGGCGTTCACCTGGGCGTTTACCGACCCCGTCCACCCGTAGCGGTGGGCGGGGTTCGGCCATGTCGTGGCGATCTCCTGCCGCGGTGCTGACGGGGCCCGGGTGGTGTGGCTAACATCACGTCAACGCGGCAATGTTGCCGGAGCGTTACGGAGGTGCGCGACGTGCTGCCAGCTCAGGGATCAAGCGGCCGAAAAGTGCGCATCTGCGGCATTCGTACGTCCTGGAACACCGTCGGGGACGGGGAGTTCTTCTGCCCCGACTGCGGCGGCGACCGCAACTACCGCCGCCGGACCGGTCGTCGCCGGTTCACCGTGCTCGGTGTTCCGCTGCTGGCGCGCGGACTGGCCGGGCCGGTGGTCGAATGTGCCGCCTGCCACTCCCACTTCGGTACGGACGTCCTCGACCACCCCACCACCCTCCGCTTCTCGGCGATGCTGCGCGACGCCGTGCACACCGTGGCGCTGGCCGTCCTCGCGGCCGGCGGGGTGTCCTCCCGTACGGTCAGGGAGACCGCGGTGCACGCCGTCCGCGCGGCCGGATTCGAGGACTGCACCGAGGACCGGCTGACCGATCTGGTGGAGGCGCTCGCCGCCGACACCGGGCGGTTCATCACGGACCCGGGACCGTGCGGCGCGGCGCTCGCCATCGAGCTGCACGAGGCGCTGGAGCCGCTGGCGCCCCACCTCGCCCCGGCGGGCCGCGAGTCGATCGTGCTCCAGGGCGCCAGGATCGCGGTGGCGGACGGACCGTACAGCGCGGCGGAGCGCGAGGTGCTCAGCATTGTCGGCGGCGCGCTGCTGCTGTGCTCGGACGACACGGAGAGACTGCTGCTGGCGGCCTCGGGCACGCCTTCCTGAGCCCTTCCCGGGGGGGCCGACGGCTCGGGGGCCCGCGCGCGTGCGGGAGAATGGGCCCATGAGTCTGTTCCGGGACGACGGCGTCGTGCTGCGTACCCAGAAGCTCGGTGAGGCCGACCGCATCATCACGCTTCTGACCCGCGGCCACGGGCGGGTCCGCGCCGTCGCCCGCGGAGTGCGCCGTACGAAATCCAAGTTCGGTGCCCGGCTGGAACCTTTCTCCCATGTCGACGTGCAGTTCTTCGCGCGCGGCAGCGATCTTGTCGGCCGTGGTCTGCCGCTGTGCACGCAGAGTGAGACCATCGCTCCGTACGGTGGCGGCATCGTCACCGACTACGCCCGCTACACCGCGGGGACGGCCATGCTGGAGACCGCCGAGCGCTTCACCGACCACGAGGGCGAGCCGGCCGTCCAGCAGTACCTGCTGCTCGTCGGCGGGCTGCGCACCCTCGCCCGCGGCGAGCACGCGCCCCATCTCGTCCTGGACGCCTTCCTGCTGCGCTCGCTCGCGGTCAACGGCTACGCGCCGAGCTTTGACGACTGCGCGAAATGCGGCCTCCAGGGCCCCAACCGCTTCTTCTCCGTGGCGGCGGGCGGGGTCGTCTGCGCCGACTGCCGGGTGCCCGGCAGCGTCGTACCCTCGGGTGAGGCCGTCGGACTGCTGAGCGCGCTGCTGACCGGCGACTGGGAGAAGGCCGACGCGTGCGAGGCGCGGTACGTCAGGGAGGGCAGCGGGCTGGTGTCCGCCTATCTGCACTGGCACCTGGAGCGTGGTCTGCGCTCGCTCAGATACGTGGAGAAGAACTGACACGCGGCGTACGCAGCCGGCGCCGGTACATACGCACAGACACAGCCGCACGGCTGCACAGCGACAGCGAGACTTGGGAGAGAGAGCGCATGGCACGACGCGGAATCCTGGGACGTTCCCGCCGCGAGTACAAGACGCCCGAACCGCACCCCTCCGGCGCCCGGCCGCCGAAGATCCCGGCCGAACTGGTGCCGCGGCATGTGGCGTGCGTCATGGACGGGAACGGCCGCTGGGCCAAGGAACGCGGTCTGCCGCGCACCGAGGGCCACAAGGTCGGCGAGGGTGTCGTCCTCGATGTGCTCAAGGGCTGTCTGGAGATGGGCGTCAAGAACCTCTCCCTGTACGCCTTCTCCACCGAGAACTGGAAGCGCACGCCCGACGAGGTGCGTTTCCTGATGAACTTCAACCGCGATGTCATCCGGCGGCGCCGGGACGAGATGGACGAACTGGGCATCCGTATCCGCTGGGTCGGCCGGATGCCCAAGATGTGGAAGTCGGTCGTCCAGGAACTCCAGGTCGCGCAGGAGCAGACCAAGGACAACGACGCCATGACGCTCTACTTCTGCGTCAATTACGGCGGTCGCGCGGAGATCGCGGACGCGGCGCAGGCGCTCGCGGCGGATGTGGCGGCCGGGAAGCTCGACCCGTCGAAGGTCAATGAGAAGACCTTCGCGAAGTACCTCTACTACCCCGACATGCCGGACGTGGATCTCTTCCTGCGGCCCAGCGGGGAGCAGCGCACCTCCAACTATCTGATCTGGCAGAGCAGTTACGCGGAGATGGTCTTCCAGGACGTGCTGTGGCCGGACTTCGACCGCAGGGATCTGTGGCGGGCCTGCCTCGAATACGCCTCCAGGGACCGGCGCTTCGGCGGGGCACTGCCCAACCCGGAACAGGCGGAGGCGGATGCGAAGGCGGAAGCCGATGCGCGGGCCGCAGCGGATGCCCAGGCGGCAGAGGCCGCGGTTCCGCGGGGCTGAGGGGTCCGCAGGGCTGAGAGGTTCCGCAGGGCTGAGACGGCTTCCCGGGCGCCGGACGGCCCCGAAAACCAGGTGCCGGACGGGCGCGCTGCGCACCCGTCCGGCACCCGGGAGTGACCGGACTCAGTTCTTGGCGGCCCGGCCGGTGCACTCCGCGCACTCCGCGCAGGTACCGAAGATCTCCACCGTGTGCGCCACGCTCACATAGCCGTGCTGCGCGGCGATCGTCTCGGCCCACTGCTCCACCGCGGGCCCCTCGACCTCGACGGCCTTTCCGCAGACCCGGCAGACGAGATGGTGGTGGTGGTCGCCGGTCGAGCAGCGGCGGTAGACGGACTCGCCGTCGTTGGTCCGCAGCACATCGACCTCGCCCGCGTCGGCGAGGGACTGGAGCGTGCGGTAGACCGTGGTCAGGCCCACCGAGTCACCGCGGTGCTTGAGCATGTCGTGGAGCTCCTGCGCGCTGCGGAACTCGTCCACCTCGTCGAGCGCCGCCGCCACCGCGGCACGCTGGCGGGTCGATCGGCCGCGCACGGGGGCCGCACTTGATCCACCGCTGGGCGCAGTCGTCACAGGTGCCTCCTTGCCTCTGCCCGTATCCACCGGGCGTTGCCCGCTTCCCTCGGGCCATTCTGCCAGTTCGTCACCGGCTCGCGGTCAGACCGTGAGGTCGTCCGTGGGTCGATGGGCGGCGGGTACGCCCGGGGCGCCCGTCACACCGGGTACGGGCGCGGTCACCGGCACCGCCGCGGTCTCCTCGGCCGCCTCCTCGGTCCGCAGCGCCCCGGCCCGCCGTCTGGCCAGGGGAGTGGCCAGGACCGTCAGGACCACGAAGACCGCGATCGCCATCAGCACGATTGTCGCTCCGGGCGGTACGTCCTGGTAGTACGAGGTGACCGTACCGGCGAGCGTCACCGCCGTACCGATCACCACCGCCAGCACGAACGTGACCACGAACGACCGGGTGATCTGCTGGGCCGCCGCCACCGGCACCACCATCAGCGCGCTGACCAGCAGCAGCCCCACCACCCGCATGGCGACGGTGACGGTCACCGCGGCCGTGACGGCGATCAGCAGATTCAGCGCGCGGACCGGCAGCCCGGTGACCCGGGCGAACTCCTCGTCCTGGCTGACCGCGAAGAGCTGCCGCCGCAGCCCCACCGTGACCAGCACGACGAACGCGGCGAGCAGCGAGATCGCGGTCACGTCGGACGGCGAGACCGTGGAGAGCGAGCCGAAGAGATACGAACTGAGGTTGGCGTTCGAGCCGTTGGGCGCGAGATTGATCAGCAGGACACCGCCCGCCATCCCGCCGTAGAAGAGCATGGCCAGCGCGATGTCGCCGCGCGTCCGTCCGTACGCCCTGATCAGCTCCATGGTGATGGCCCCGGCGACCGAGACCAGCGTCGCCATCCACACCGGGCTGGCGGAGAGCAGAAAGCCCAGGCCGACCCCGGTCATGGCGACATGGCCGATGCCGTCGCCCATCAGCGCCTGGCGCCGCTGGACGAGATAGATGCCGACGGCGGGCGCGGTGATCCCGACCAGTACCGCCGCGATCAGCGCGCGCTGCATGAACGCGGTCTCAAGGAAGTCCATGGTCAGGTCAGCAGTCCTGTACGGAGCGGCTCGCCGGCCGCGTGGGGGTGGACATGGTCGTGGCCGGGCAGGGCGTGCTGGCCGAGAGCGGGGGGCGGCGGCCCGTCATGGGTGACGCAGCCGTCGCGGAGCACCACCGCGCGGTCGATCAGCGGCTCCAGCGGGCCCAGCTCATGGAGGACGAGGAGGACGGTCGTACCGGCGGCGACCTGTTCGCGCAGGGCCGTGGCGAGGATGTCCTGGCTGGCGAGGTCGACGCCCGCCATCGGCTCGTCCATCAGCAGCAGCTCGGGTTCGGCGGCGAGCGCCCTGGCTATCAGCACGCGCTGGTGCTGGCCGCCGGAGAGCGCGCTCACGGAGTCCTTGGCACGGTCGGCGAGGCCCACCAGCTCGATGGCCCGCTGGACGGCCGCCTTGTC
The DNA here is from genome assembly GCF_019056675.1 of Streptomyces sp. GMY02. Taxonomy (NCBI): domain Bacteria; kingdom Bacillati; phylum Actinomycetota; class Actinomycetes; order Kitasatosporales; family Streptomycetaceae; genus Streptomyces; species Streptomyces sp. GMY02. Next base: position 5,798,019 of record NZ_CP077658.1, read on the forward strand.
GGCCTTGGAGGGGCGGCCGAGCCGTGTGTGCGAGAGCCGGCCGGAGGAGACGACCTCGCGGACGGTCGCGGGCACGCCACCGGCGGCGGTGGTGCGCTGCGGTACGTAGCCGACCCGCGCCCAGTCGCGGAAGCGGCGCAGCGGGGTCTCGAAGAGCGAGATCTCACCGCCGATGAGCGGGACCTGGCCGATCATGGCGCGGACGGCGGTGGACTTGCCGGAGCCGTTGGCGCCCAGCAGGGCGACGACCTCACCGCGGCGCACGGTGAGGTCGATGCCGCGCAGCACGGTGCGCGAGCCGAGGACGGCGGTGGCACCGCGGACGGAGACGACCGGCGCGAGGCGCTGAGCAACGACAGGTTCTCCGTCCGCGGCGGCTGTGGTCCCGGCCGGCTCCGAGGTGTGCCGGGGGCCGGGAGCGGAGGGCCGGTCCCCGGCGCCGGCGGGCGCCGGGGGGCGGGGCCGGGGGTCGGCGGGGCCGGACGGCGGCGCGGTCTCGGGCGCTCTCGCCTCGGGGGCCTGTTCGTCGCTCTCCATGGTCGCCATGTGCGGCGCCTCCGTTGCTGCCGTCGGCCGGTTCACTTCGCGCCGAGTGCCTTCCGCAGCGCGGCGAGGTTGGACTGCATGACCTCGATGTAGTCATCGCCCTTGGACTTGTCCGTAATTCCCTCCAGCGGGTCCAGGACATCGGTCTTCAGTCCTGAGTCCGCGGCGATGGTCTTGGCGGTCTTGTCGCTGGCGAGTGTCTCGAAGAATACGGTGCTGACCTTGTCCTGCTCGGCGATGGTCTCCAGTTCCCTGATCCGGGCGGGGCTGGGCTCGGCCTCGGGGTCGATACCGGCGATCGCCTCCTGCTCCAGGCCGTAGCGCTCGGCGAGATAGCCGAAGGCGGCGTGGGTGGTGATGAAGGTCTTGGTCGCGGTGTCCGTGAGGCCCTGCTTGAACGCGGTGTCCAGTTCGCCGAGCCGGCCGACCAGCGTGTCCGTGTTCTTCCGGTACTCGGCGGCGTTGTCCGGGTCGGCCTTCTCCAGGGCCGCGCCGACGCCCTTGGCGACCTCGGCGTATCTCACCGGGTCGAGCCAGATGTGCGGGTCTCTGCCGTCCGTGGCGGCCTCCTCCTCGCCCGCGTGTTCCTCACCGGCGTGCTCGTCGCCGCCGTGCGCGTGCCCGACTTCGGTGCCGTGCTTCTCCAGAGTGGTGAGGGTGGCCGCGTCGACGACGGTCCGCACGCCGGACTGGGTGATGGCCTCGTCCACGGCGGGCTGGATACCCTTGAGATACAGAATGACGTCCGCTTCGCCCAGCTCGGCGGTCTGCCGGGGCTTGAGTTCAAGATCGTGCGGCTCCACACCCGGCTTGGTGAGGGTGGTGACGGAGACGTGATCGCCGCCGATCCGCTGGGCCAGGAACTGCATGGGATAGAACGACGCGGTGACCGCGAGCTTGTCACCGCTCGTCCTGTCGGCGGCGTCAGAAGAGGAGCAGGCGGACAGTGCCACCAGACCGAGCGAGACCGCTCCGGCGAGGGTGGCGGTGGGTATCAGGCGTCGTACGTTCATGACAGTCATTTTCAACAAAGCTGGAAACGATTGTCAACAAGGGATGGGTATGTCTCTTGTCCCGCACCGATTTGATCGAAGGGGTGCGACCGCCGCTAATCTGAAGCATTCGCGTTCGTCGTCGTTATGAAGAGAGCACCGTGGCCGCCGACAAGATCGACACCATCGTCAACCTGAGCAAGCGCCGTGGCTTCGTCTACCCGTCCAGTGAGATCTACGGTGGACAGCGCGCCGCCTGGGACTACGGGCCGCTCGGAGTCGAGCTGAAGGAGAACATCAAGCGTCAGTGGTGGCGCTACATGGTCACCTCGCGCGAGGACGTCGTCGGTATCGACTCGTCGGTGATCCTGGCCACCGAGGTCTGGGAGGCGTCGGGGCATGTCGCGACCTTCACCGACCCGCTGACCGAGTGCACCTCCTGCCACAAGCGGTTCCGCGCGGACCATCTGGAAGAGGCGTACGAGGAGAAGCACGGCAAGGCTCCCGCGAATGGCCTCGCCGACCTCAACTGCCCCAACTGCGGCAACAAGGGCACCTTCACCGAGCCCAAGCAGTTCTCCGGTCTGCTCTCCACCCACCTCGGCCCCACCCAGGACACCGGCTCGGTCGCCTATCTCCGGCCCGAGACCGCACAGGGCATCTTCACCAACTTCGCGCAGGTGCAGCAGACTTCGCGCAAGAAGCCGCCGTTCGGCATCGCGCAGACGGGCAAGTCCTTCCGGAACGAGATCACTCCGGGCAACTTCATCTTCCGCACCCGTGAGTTCGAGCAGATGGAGATGGAGTTCTTCGTCAAGCCGGGCGAGGACGAGCAGTGGCAGGAATACTGGATGGAGCAGCGCTGGAACTGGTACCGCGACCTGGGTCTCCGCGAGGAGAACATGCGCTGGTACGAGCACCCCAAGGAGAAGCTCTCCCACTACTCCAAGCGCACCGCCGACATCGAGTACCGCTTCCAGTTCGGCGGCAGCGAGTGGGGCGAGCTGGAGGGTGTGGCCAACCGCACCGACTACGACCTCACCGCTCACTCCAAGGCGTCCGGCCATGACCTGTCGTACTTCGACCAGGAGGCCGGCGAGCGCTGGACTCCGTATGTGATCGAGCCGGCCGCCGGTGTCGGCCGCGCGATGCTCGCCTTCCTCCTCGACGCGTACAACGAGGACGAGGCGCCCAACGCCAAGGGCGTGCTGGAGAAGCGCACCGTGATGCGGCTCGACCCGCGTCTCGCGCCGGTCAAGGTGGCCGTGCTGCCCCTCTCCCGCAACCCGCAGCTCTCGCCCAAGGCCAAGGGCCTCGCCGAGGACCTGCGGCGCAACTGGAACATCGAGTTCGACGACGCGGGCGCCATCGGCCGCCGCTACCGGCGCCAGGACGAGATCGGCACCCCGTTCTGTGTGACCGTCGACTTCGACACTCTTGACGACAACGCGGTGACCGTGCGTGAGCGCGACACGATGAAGCAGGAGCGTGTCTCGCTGGACCAGATCCAGAGCTACCTGGGCGGCCGGCTCCTCGGCTGCTGACGGGTCACGGTCGTGGCTCGAAGCCCCCGGTTCCGCGACGGAACCGGGGGCTTCGTTGCACACTGGGCGCACGCGTCAACAGGAGGCACGGATGCCGTCCCCGACCACCAGCAAGGTCAGCAGATGGGATCAGCATGGGCGTGAGCATGTCGTACGCGTCCAGAAGGCGGGCGTGCAGCGGTCGTTGGTCTGCGACACCTGCGGCTGGCAGAAGAACGCCCAGTTCCTGCCCTGGCTGAAGGCACAGGAACATCTCACCGAGGCCCACCAGGCCACGGTGGACCCGGCCGGCGGCTAGGCCCTGTCCGGCGGGCCATAAGAGCGGGGCCGCGGGCCCTGGGACCGGCTCGGTGCCGGTGCTCAGGGCCCGCGCCGCCGCTCATGGCCTGTTCAGGGTCTGCCTCATGGCCGCAGTCCGCGCAGCACCAGATCGCAGACGGCCGTGAACTCGGCGTCGATGGTGGGCTTCTGCCACTCCGGGGCGTACGACGGGTCATGGAAGCGCGCGGTCGCCGCGAAGACCGCGCCCGCCGTGCTCGCCGGGTCGTCCGCGGCGAACTCGCCCGCCCGCACGCCCTCTTCGACGATCCGGGTGAGCTGCCGGGTCAGCTCGGTTATATGGGCGTCGACCACACCGCTGCTCTCGCCGATGAGCACCGAGAAGGTCGCGAACAGCTCGGGATCGTCCCCCGCCTTGTGGCGCTTGGTGTCGAACAGCTTCACCAGCCAGTCACGCAGCTTCTCCGGTCCCGGCCCGGGACCCGGCCCCTCCTCCGGCTCCCCCTCCCGCACGGCTGCTGTCCTGGCCCTGTCCTCGCGCGCGGCGTCGGTGATCCGGGCCAGTGCCAGCTCCGTACGGGTCAGCCAGCGTGCGGTGACGGCCTCGCGCAGCGCCGCCTTCGTACGGAAGTGCCGGTAGACACTGCCATGGCTGACGCCCAGCGCCCGGGCCACATCGACGACCGTGGCCTTCGCCGGGCCGTAGCGGCGCAGCACCTCCTCGGTGGCTTCGAGGATGCGCTCGGCGGTCAGGGTCTCGGGGGCCACGGGATCCGACCTTTCATGACCAGTACGGCGAGAGGCCCGTACGCGACGGCTCGTACGACGGGACGTGACGGATGACATTACCTGTCAGGTCCGGTGACGGGACCGGGAGTCTCAGGCCCTGTCCGGCGGCCTGTGCTCAGCGCTCGCTGTCGAGATGTGACATCTGGGCGGCCGAATAGCGGTCGCCCGCCGCGGCGCCCGGCGGCACCGCCCGCTCGATCGCGGCCAGATCCTCCGCGTCGAGCGTGACCTCGACGGCGCTCAGGGCCTCGGCCAACCGGTCCCTGCGGCGCGCGCCGACCAGCGGCACGATGTCCTCGCCCCGCGAGAGCACCCAGGCGATGGCGGTCTGGGCGACGGTGACGCCCTTCTGCTCGGCGATCTTGCGCAGGGAGTCCACAAGGCCGAGATTGTGCGCGAGATTCTCCCCCTGGAAGCGCGGGCTCGTCGAACGGAAGTCGCCGGGCCCCAGCGTCCGGTCACGGGTGAAGTGGCCGCTGATCAGTCCGCGCGAGAGCACTCCGTACGCCGTGATGCCGATGCCCAACTCGCGGACCGTGGGCAGGATCTCGGCCTCGATGGAGCGCGAGATCAGTGAATACTCGATCTGGAGGTCGGCGATGGGGGCGGTGGCGGCCGCGCGGCGGATGGTCGCGGCGCCCGCCTCGGAGAGGCCGATATGGCGGACATGGCCGGCCCGGACCAGCTCGGCGATGGCGCCGACCGTCTCCTCGATCGGGACATCGGGGTCGATCCTGGCGATCCGGTAGATGTCGATGTGATCGGTGCCGAGACGCCGCAGGGAGTACGCGGCGAAGTTCTTCACCGCCGCAGGGCGGCCGTCATAGCCGGTCCAGCCGCCGTCCGGATCGCGCAGCGCGCCGAACTTGACGCTGATCAGGGCCTGTTCGCGCGCGGCGGCGGGGGCGGTGCGCAGCGCCTCGCCGATCAGCAGCTCATTGTGGCCCACTCCATAGAAATCGCCCGTGTCGAGCAGGGTGACTCCCGCGTCCAGGGCGGCGTGGATGGTGGCGATGGATTCGGCGCGGTCCGCCTCCCCGTACATCGCGGACATGCCCATGCAGCCGAGGCCGAGGGCGGAGGTGCGGGGCCCGGTGGCGCCGAGGCGGCGGGCGGGGAGGCCGGGGGTGGCGGGTGTGCCGGAGACGGGGGTCATGAGGGGTTCCTCCAGAGGGTTCGCCCAGCGGGGAGTGACACCCACGACTATGGCATGACGGCTGACAGATTTCAATTTCTGTCAGCCGTCATGGCTGGTGCTCGCCAAAAATGCGTTACGTCCCGGTCGCGCCCGGTGGTAGCGTCTCGGGCATGTTCTTCCAGATCTACGAGTGAGAGCGCGGCGGCCACGGCCTGCCCCCCACCGACGAATCCGCAGATCACTTCACATCACTTCGGGAGAACCCCGTGGCAAAGAGCCGCAACAACCTTCTCGGCGTGGGCGGACAGCGCAAGAAGCTGTCCCGCGCCGACCAGCAGGGCAACGGCCCCGCACGCAATGCCGACCGCAAGGCCGCCGCCGACCAGAAGGCGGAGCTGCTGCGCAAGATGCGTGAGCGCGCCGCCGGCCAGGGGCAGAGCGAGGACGATCAGACGGAGCAGAGCGGCCAGGGCAGTGCGCCGACCGGCGAAGGATCCGCCGCGCAGGACTGACCGCGCTCAACCGCCCCGCCGCACACACGTTGGGCCCGGACCACCACCCCGAGGTGGTCCGGGCCCAACGCCGTGCGGGGGCGGTACGGGTGCTGTCAGCCGATCGAGCGCGGCAGCCGCAGACTGAGCAGTCCGGTCAGGACGACCAGCCCGAACTGTGTCAGCAACGTGATCACCAGCGCGTCCCGCATCCCCGTCGCCGCGGCCAGCGAGAGGAAGAGCGAGCCGAGTGTCGCCACCCCCAGCGCCAGTGCGGACTGCTGCGTGGTGACCATGACGCCGCTGCCCACCCCGGCCCGCTCCGACGGGATGTCGGAGAGCATGATCCGGATCATCACCGGCAGTTGGAGGCCCTGGCCGAGCCCGGCCAGCGCGACCCCCGGCGCCAGATCCAGCAGGCTGACGGACGGCCAGTCGTGCCGGAGGGTGAGAACCAGCAGGGCGACACCGGCCAACTGGGACACCGCGCCCGCCGTCACCACCAGGCTGCCGTACCGCCGTACCAGCCGGGGCCCCGCCAGCGAGGCGCCGAAGAACGCCACCGCCATCGGCGCCAGCGCGAGTCCGGCCGTCACCGCGCCCATGCCGAGGCCCTGTTGGAGCGCGATCGCGATCACGAACATGAAGCCGCCGAACCCGATCGAGAACGGCAGGAGCAGCGCGAGACCGCGCCGGAGCGTCACCAGCGCGAGCAGGCTCGGCGGCACGAGCGGGATCCTGCCCTGCCGGTCGGCCTGCTTCTCCACGCGGAGGAAGGCGTACGAGACGAGCGGGAAGGCCGCGAGGGAGACCCAGGTCCAGACGGGCCAGCCGGCCGCGCGGCCCTCGGTGAGCGGTGCCAGCAGGGTCATCAGCGCGGCGGCCAGCAGGACCGTCCCCGGTACGTCGATGGGCGCGGGCTTCTGGGAGCGCGTTTCGGGCACCGAACGCACCGCCAGGACCAGCCCCAGCAGCGCCACCGGCACATTCACCAGGAAGATCGCGCGCCATCCGCTGCCCGCGATGTCCGCCGCGACCAGGACGCCGCCCAGGATCTGGCCCGCCACCATCGCGAGCCCGGCGGTCGCTCCGTACAGGCTCACCGCCTTGGCGCGGCGCTGCCCCGAAGTCGCGGAGTGGATGGTGGCCAGCACCTGCGGAAGCATCAGCGCGGCCGCGGCTCCCTGCGCGACCCGGGCCCCGACGAGCGTCCAGGCGTCGGGCGCGACACCACAGGCGAGCGAGGTGAGGCCGAACGCCGCCATACCGGCCAGGAAGAGTCTGCGCCGCCCGAACATGTCCCCGAGCCGGCCGCCCAGCACCAGCAGCACGGCATACGCGAGGCCGTACCCGGCCACGACCAGTTCGAGGAGCGCGGGTCCCGCGGCCAGATCGTGGTCGATCGTCGGCAGGGCTACATTGACGATGAAGAAGTCGATCAGAGGGAGCGCCGCGCCGAGCAGCACGGTGAAGAGCCCGAGCGTGCCGAGCACCGAACCGTGGTCATGGATGACGGGGCCGGCTGATTCACCGGAGGGCCCGCCGGGAACGGCCGCGGACGAGGTCGTCGCCGGGCCCGTTGCCGCGTTGGAGGTGTGTTTCGCGGATGCTGTACTCACACATCCGACGATCGCGCGTCACGCAGCCTGGTACCAGAGTGTCTTTATCCTGGTAGATGAACTACCCGGCAATGGGCTGAGGCGCTTCCGGACGACACGGAACCGGACATTCCGTACACTGGCGATCACGGTCAGTGACTGGGATGGCAGCGTCGACGAGCGGCTTGGGAGTGCGGGATGAAAGCGAGCAAGGGTGACCGCCTGGTGATGCACGGCAGGGTGGTCGGCAAGCACGACCGTGTGGTGGAAGTCGTGGAGGTGCTGGGACCCAACGGCACACCGCCCTTCAAGGTACGCGGCGCGGACGGCCATGAAACGATCGTCTCGCCGGGCCCCGACACGGCAGTGGAGACGCGCGGAAAGCGCAAGTGACACGGCCCCTGCAAGGCGACCTCTGTAAGGCAAGAGGCAAGGCAGGACAAGGCCTCCGTAAGGACGGGACACGGCCTCTGTAAGAAGGGCGCCGGAAACGTCAACATCGCTCATCGCCCGGCCGGCGCCGACCGGCCGGGCGGTGGGCGTACGGCCCGTTGGCCGCCGTGGTGCTCAGCCTGGTATCGGAGCGGCTCATCCTGGTACTCGCACCACCTGGCAACGGGCTGGGACCTGCGGCACGCTGGAAGCCATGAGCATGGCTGTGCAGGAGACCGACATCCGGCGCCATGAGCTGGCCGCTTTTCTCCGCAGCCGGCGCGAGCGCATCACACCCGAGCAGGTCGGCCTCGCCCGCGGGAGCCGCCGCCGTACGCCAGGGCTGCGGCGCGAGGAGGTCGCCCAGCTCTCCGCTGTCGGAGTCACCTGGTACACCTGGCTCGAGCAGGCCCGTTCCATCCAGGTCTCCGCCCAGGTGCTCGACGCGCTCGCCCGCGCCCTGCTGCTCGACCGCAGCGAGCGCGCGCATCTCTTCGCACTCGCGGGCGCCGTCGACCCCGCCCCCGGGACGCCCTGCCCGACCATCACGCCCGCGCTGCGGCAGATGCTGGAGCGCCTTGAGCCGTATCCGGCCTGTGTGCAGAACGGGCGGTACGACATCCTCGCGTACAACCGCGTGTACGGGCACCTCATGTGCGATCTGGACGCGCTGCCGCCCGAGGACCGCAACGCCATGTGGCTCGCCTTCACCAATGACGAGTGGCGCGCCGCGCTCGTCCACCGGGACGAGACGATCCGGATGATGGCGGCCAAGTTCCGGGCCGCCATGGCCGAGCATCTCGCGGAGCCCGCGTGGAAGACGCTGCTGCGGCGGCTGCGGTCGGCCTCGTCCGAGTTCCGGGAGATCTGGGAGCAGCACGAGGTGGTCGCGGTCGTCGGCGACAAGACCAAGCGGTTCGCCAACCCCCGGGTGGGGCTGCTCAATCTGGAGTACACCAACCTCTGGCTCGGCCCGTCCTCGGGGCCGCGGCTGGTCAGTTACATCCCCGTGGACGACGAGTCCAGGGACCGGCTGGAGCGGCTGCACAGCCTGGTGCCCGCGTCGGCCTGAGCCCTGAATCCCGAACACCCTGGCCCTGGGTTCCAGCGCGGGACTCGCACCGCCCGCACTTTCCGTGCCGCCTCGGCGCGGCGTCAGCGCCCGGTCTCCACGGAGGCCCGGGCGGCGGCCGGTTCCAGCCGTTCCGCCGTACGCCGCGCCGTCCCGCGCGCCCATGCCCCGCTGGTCAGCGCCCCCACCAGCAGTACGCAGAGACCGCAGGCCGTGATGATCCACCAGGCCGGACCGCTCGCGGCAGTGAAGGCCGCGGTGTACGAGGCCGACGGCGCGTGCGGTGCGGACGAGGTGACACCGACGACGCCGCCCGCCAGTACCGCCCCGATCACGGCGACCCCCAGCGTCGAGCCGATCTGCCGGCTGGTGGAGGCGACCGCGGCGGCGACACCCGCCTGGGAGCGGGGCATTCCGGCGACGGCGGTATTGGTGATCGGCGCGTTCACCATGCCGAAGCCCAGGCCGAACAGCACATAGCCGGTGAAGAGCAGCGCGTTGGTGGCCTCCGCGTCCGTCGCGGCGAACAGGGCACCGCTGGCCGTCATCGTCGTCCCGGCGATCAGCAGCGAGAGCCGGGGCCCCCGGCTGCCGATGAGCCGCCCTGACAGCGGCGCGCAGAGGAAGGTCAGGGTCGCCATGGGCAGCATGTACAGCCCGGCGTGCAGTGCGGACATCCCCCGTACGTTCTGCAGATAGAGCGTGTTGAGGAAGAGGAACCCGCCGAGCGCGGCGAAGGCGCAGATGGCGATCACCGTCGCCCCGCTGAACGGCGCGCTGTTGAAGAACCGCAGATCGATCAGCGGCTCCTCGCGCCTCGGTTCGTACAGCAGCAGCCCGGTCAGCGAGAGGGCCGCGACGGCGGCGAACGCCAGGATCCGGGGCGAGGTCAGCCCGGCGGTGGGCGCCTCGATGATCGCGTACGTCAGCGCGCCGAGGACGCCGACGACCAGGAGCTGTCCGACCGGGTCGGGGCGGCGCGGCTTCGGGGCGCGGGACTCGGGAACGTACCGCCAGGTCAGCACGAGCGCGGCGACCCCGATCGGGAGGTTGATCCAGAAGATCGACCGCCAGCCCACCGAGTCCACCAGCAGCCCGCCGACCAGCGGGCCCGCCGCCATGGAGATTCCTACGACCGCGCCCCAGACCCCGATGGCGCGGGCGCGCTCGCGGGGTTCGGTGAAGGTGTTGGTGATGATCGACATCGCGACCGGGTTGAGCATCGAGCCGCCGACGGCCTGCACCATGCGGAACGCGACCAGCGATTCGAGACTCGGCGCGAGAGAGCAGAGCAGGGAGCCGAGGGTGAAGAGGACGAGCCCGGTCTTGAAGACCCGGCGGCGCCCGATCCGGTCGGCGGTGGAGCCCGAGAGCATCAGCAGGGAGGCCAGGACCAGGGTGTAGGCGTCGATGGTCCACTGGAGCCCGGCGACACTGGCGTGCAGCTCCCGCTGCATGGAGGGGAGGGCGACATTGAGGACGGTGTTGTCCAGGCTGACTATCAACAGGCTCATACAGCAGATGGCCAGGACCAGGACGCGCCGCCGATGACTCAGCTCGGGCATATGTCGATAGTACGACTAACTAATGACTGCCGTCGTGCGCGACAATGGGCGGATGACCGCTTCGCTCGACACCCTCACCACCTCTTCACCCGCCACGCCTTCCCTCGCGGTCGGGCCGCACACCGTGCGTCCGCCGGTGGTGCTCGCCCCCATGGCCGGGATCACGAACGCGCCGTTCCGGACGCTGTGCCGTGAATTCAGCGGGGGCAAAGGGCTGTTCGTGAGCGAGATGATCACCACGCGGGCGCTGGTCGAGCGCAATGAGAAGACCATGCAGCTCATCCGTTTCGACGCGGCCGAGACCCCGCGCTCGATCCAGTTGTACGGAGTGGATCCGGTCACCGTCGGCAAGGCGGTCCGGATGATCGCGGACGAGGATCTGGCCGATCACATCGATCTCAACTTCGGCTGCCCGGTCCCCAAGGTGACCCGTAAGGGCGGCGGTTCGGCCCTGCCGTACAAGCGGCCCCTGCTGCGGGCGATCCTGCACGAGGCGGTCTCCAACGCCGGGGACCTACCCGTCACGATGAAGATGCGCAAGGGCATCGACGACGACCACCTGACATATCTGGACGCCGGGCGGATCGCGGTCGACGAAGGCGTCACGGCGATCGCCCTGCACGGCAGGACGGCCGCGCAGCACTACGGCGGTACGGCGGACTGGGACGCCATCGCGCGGCTCAAGGAGCATGTCCCGGAGATCCCGGTGCTGGGCAACGGCGACATCTGGTCGGCGGACGACGCGCTGCGGATGGTGCGCGAGACCGGCTGCGACGGGGTCGTCGTGGGGCGCGGCTGCCTGGGGCGGCCCTGGCTCTTCGCCGATCTGGTGGCGGCCTTCGAGGGTACGGGCGCGCCCGCGCGGCCTTCACTGCGGGAGGTCGCGGGGATCATGCGGCGCCATGCCGAGCTGCTGGGGGAGTGGCTCGGGAACGAGGCGCGCGGGGTGATCGACTTCCGTAAGCATGTGGCCTGGTATCTGAAGGGGTTCTCGGTCGGCTCGGGGCCGCGCAAGGAGCTGGCGGTCGCCTCGTCCCTCGCCGAACTGGACACGCTGCTGTCCCGTCTCGACCTCGACCAGCCGTGGCCGGAGGGCGCGGACGGGCCGCGCGGCCGTACGTCGGGCAACAACCGGGTCGTCCTGCCGGACGGCTGGCTGAAGGACCCGTACGACAGCTCCTGCGTCGGCGCGGACGCCGAACTGGACACCTCGGGGGGCTGATCGCTCCCGCTATTCCGGCTGTTCCGGGCGGGGCGGCTGCGGTGTCACCTCCGGGCCCGCGTGCCGCTCCAGCGGGGTGGCCGCCGCCGAGTTGCTGACGCTGAACGCCACACTGCCCGCGCGGTAGCGGTCGTCCGTCCACTCGATCGGGCGGCCCGCGGCCGTGTACGTGAGATGGCGCTGCCGCAGCAGAGGGCTGCCGCGGCGGACGCGGAGCAGCCGGGCGTCCTCGCTGCCCGCCGCGACGGCGTCGATGAGGTGCTCGCCGTAGTGCGCCACGATGTCCGCGTTCTCGGCGATGCTGTCCATGATCGATACGACATCGTCGGGCAGGGCGCGTACGACCGGTGCGACCCAGTCCGTGTACGCGGTCCGCTCGACCATGACCGGTTCCCCGTCCAGCCGCCGCACACGGACGACGTACAGCACCTCGCTGTCCGGGGCGACCCCCAGCCTCGACGACTCCTCCGCCGTGGCGGCCCGTGACGTACGGCTCAGTATCCGGCTGGAGACCTCGCACCCCAGCGCCTGCGCCCACTGCGCGAAGCTGTTGAGCTGCTGGAAGCTGTGGCGGCGCTCCTGGCGCAGGACCACCCGGCGCGCCCCCTGCCGCGAGCCGATCAGGCCGTCCGAGGCCAGCAGCCCCACCGCCTGCCGTACCGTCCCGCGCGACACCGACCAACGGGCCGCCAGATCGCTCTCCGAGGGCAGCCGGGCGCCGACCGGATACTCGCCGCCCAGAATCGACTTCCGCAGCGCCTCCGCGATCTCCAGATACCGCGAACTGCCCACGCCTGCCCCCATTGAATTCCGGAACTGTGCACAGGTGCGCTTATCCGCCGCGGACCCGGCCCTCACTCTAACCGCACGTCCCACCAGGTGTCCGGACCCAGGGATGCCCTATTGAGCGTCAATTCTTCCCGAAATCCTCCTGGAAAGGGTGTGCTGACCAGCTAGTTGCAAGGGCTGGTCTTCCTCGGGCCGTGCCGCCGCCGCCATCATTCGTTCACTGCGGAGTCATTTGGACCGGGCGAACTGATGCCAGCTTGTATGAACAAGTGACACCCTCTCTTCGCTCCGGGAGACACCGCGTGACCCGACTCCGCGCCCGCACCAACGGCCGGCTGGCAGCCGCCCTGGCGCTCAGTACCGCAGCCCTCACCGTGCTCACCGCCTGTGGTGCGGCACCCGAGGAATCCGCCGACACCGCCGACTCCGCGGCCGCCACCTCCGCCGCCGACTTCGGCGGGATGAAGGACCTGGTGGCCGCAGCCGAGAAGGAGGGCGAGCTGAACGCGATCGCCCTTCCGCCGGACTGGGCGAACTACGGCGAGGTCATCAAGGCGTTCGAAGCCAAGTACAAGATCAAGGTCAACAGCGAGAACCCGGACGGTTCCAGCTCCGACGAGATCGCCGCAGTCAAGTCCCGCAAGGGCCAGGACCGCGCCCCCGACGTCCTCGACCTGGGTATCGCCTTCGCCCGCAGCGGCGCCGCCGAGAACCTCTTCGCGCCGTACAAGGTCGAGGCCTGGGACAAGATCCCCGACTCGCAGAAGGAGAAGGACGGCCGCTGGTTCAACGACTACGGCGGCTATGTCTCCATCGGCTGCGACGCCTCCCGTATCAAGACCTGCCCCGAGACCTTCGCCGATCTGCTCAAGCCCGAGTACAAGGGCAAGGTGGCGCTCAACGGCAACCCCACCAAGTCCGGTTCGGCCTTCGGCGGCGTGTACGCGGCGTCCCTCGCCAACAAGGGCTCCTTCGCCGACATCCAGCCCGGTATCGACTTCTTCGGCAAGCTGAAGAAGAGCGGCAACTTCATCCCTGTCGAGTCCACCCCGGCCACGGTCGAGAAGGGCGAGACGCCCATCTCGATCGACTGGGACTACCTCAACGCCAGCTACGCCGACCAGTTCAAGAGCAAGGGCGTGGACTGGAAGGTCGCCATCCCGAGCGACGGCGTCTACGCGCAGTACTACTCGCAGGCCATCAACAAGGACGCGCCGCACCCCGCCGCCGCCCGGCTGTGGATGGAGTTCCTGTACAGCGCCGAGGGCCAGAACCTCTGGCTCAAGGGGTACGCGCGGCCCGTGCTGCTGCCCGCCATGACCACGGACGGCACCGCCGACAAGACCTTCGTCGGCAAGCTGCCCAAGGTCGAGGGCACCCCGGCCTTCCCCGAGTCGGCCGAACTGGACAAGGCCAACGCCACCCTCGCCGAGAACTGGGACAAGGCCGTCTCCTGATGACCGCCCCCACGTCCGTCCCCACCCCGCTCGCAGCGGTGGGCGCCGCCGACGGCAGTCGCCGTCGGCGGCGGGCGTCACGCGCCTGGCTCGGCGCCCTCCCGCTGCTCGTGTTCGCCGGACTCTGCTTCGGACTCCCGGTCGGCGCCCTGCTGTACGGGGCCGTCACCCGGGACGATCCGGCCACCGGCGCCACCTCCCTGACCGGCGAGCACCTCCAGCGCTCGCTCCAGGGCCCCTATCTGACCTCCATCCTCGGCAGTGTCGAACTCTCCGCGCTGACGGCCGTGATCGGCACCGTGCTCGGGATGCTGATCGCGCAGGCCGTCGTCACCTCGCGGGGCGGCGCGCTCCGCAACGGGGTGCTGACCGCCTCCGGTGTGCTGGCCAACTTCGGCGGTATCCCGCTGGCGTTCGCGTTCGTCGCCACCCTCGGCATCTCCGGGGTGGTCACCCAGCTCGCCCATCTCGACGGGCTCGGCTGGAACCTGTACTCCTTCACCGGACTCACCCTGATCTACCTCTACTTCCTGGTGCCGCTGATGGTGCTCGTCAGCGTGCCCGCGCTGGACGGTCTGCGCCCGCAGTGGCGGGAGGCCGCACAGAACGCGGGTGCCACCACCTGGCAGTTCTGGCGCCATGTCGGACTGCCGGTCCTCGCGCCCTCGCTGCTGGGCGGGTTCGTGCTGCTCTTCGGCAGCGCCTTCGCCGCGCACGCCACCGCCGCCGCGCTGGTCGGCGGCTCGGTCCCGCTGGTCACCCTGAAGATCGCGGACGCGCTCTCCGGCAACGTACTGGTCGGTCAGGAGAATGTGGCGCTCGCGCTGAGCCTCGACATGATCGTGATTGCCGGCCTGGTCATGGCGGTCTATCTGCCCCTCCAGCGACGGAGCACCCGATGGCTGCACTGACCCCCACCGCGCCCCCGGCCGCCCCCGCGGCCCCCCGTAGGACAGGGGACGTCAGGGCCGCGCGCACCCGCCGCCGGCCGCGTGTCTGGCGTGGCGTCGTCCTGTTCGTGGCCGGGCTGTACTTCCTCGTACCGCTGCTGTCCTCGTTCGTCTTCACGGTCCGCGTCCCCGGACAGGGCCTCACCTTCTCGGCGTACACCGGAATCCTGTCCGCCGAGGGCTTCACCCGGAGCCTGCTGCTCTCGCTCGGGCTCGCCGCCGCCACCATCCTGCTCTCCCTGCTGCTCACCGTGCCGGCGCTGGTGGCGGTACGGCTTGGCGCGCCGAAGCTGGCCCCGCTGGTCGAGATCGTCTGCATGCTGCCGCTGGTGGTGCCGCCGATCGCGCTGGTCACCGGGGTGACCACGGTGCTGCGCTGGGGACCGGAGCACTTCTCCCGCACCCCGCTCTACCAGACGTTCCTCGCGGTGCAGAACGAGTCGTTCCCGATTGTGCTGGTGCTCGCCTACACGGTGCTGGCGCTGCCGTTCGTCTACCGCTCGCTGGACGCCGGGCTGCGTGCCATCGATGTACCGACGCTGGTGGAGGCCGCACGCAACTGCGGTGCGAGCAGGCCGTATGTGATCCTGCGGGTCATCCTGCCCAATCTGCGCTCCGCGCTGGCCGGTGCCTCCTTCCTCACCCTGGCGCTGGTCCTGGGCGAGTTCACCATCGCCTCGCTGCTCGGCTTCCAGCCCTTCGCCGTGTGGATCGTCACCGTCTCGGGTGCGGAGGCGCGGATGTCGGTGGCGGTGTCCCTGCTCAGCCTGCTGATCACCTGGGTGCTGCTGCTGGTTCTGTCGCGGGCGGGCGCGCGTACCTCGGCCACCACTCCGGCCCCTCCGGCCACCCCCGCCCCGTCCACCGCTCCGGCCCCCGCGGCCTCTTCCGTCTCCGGCAACGTATCCGCCAAGGAGTAGTCCCCCATGTCATCCACCTCCACAGCGACCGCGGAGCGGCCGGAGCCGGCCGCGGCCGGCGGCGCCCGGGTCGAATTCCGGGGCCTGCGCCGGGCCTTCGGCCCCACCGTCGCCCTCGACGGCCTCGACCTGACGGCCGAGCCCGGCGAACTCCTCGCCCTGCTCGGCCCCTCCGGCTGCGGCAAGACCACGGCGCTGCGCGTCCTCGCCGGCTTCGAGCACCCTGACTCGGGCGAGGTGCTGGTGGACGGCGAGGACATCACCCGGGTCCCGGCCAACCGGCGCGACGCGGGCATGGTCTTCCAGTCGTACAGCCTCTTCCCGCACCTCAACGCCCGCGACAACGTGGCCTTCGGGCTGCGTGTACGGAAGGTGTCCGCCGAGGAGCGGCGCGCCCGTGCCTCCGAACTCCTCGATCTGGTCGGCCTGCCCGCCCATGGCGACCGCTTCCCGCACCAGATGTCCGGCGGCCAGCAGCAGCGGGTGGCGCTGGCCCGCGCGCTGGCGCTGCGCCCGCGCGTCCTGCTGCTCGACGAGCCGCTCTCGGCGCTCGACGCCAAGGTCCGGCTCACCCTGCGCGAGGAGATCAGGCGTCTCCAGCTCTCCCTCGGCATCACCACCATTTTTGTCACCCACGACCAGGAGGAGGCACTCTCCATGGCCGACCGGGTGGCGGTGCTCAACGCGGGCAGGCTGGAGCAGTGCGCGCCGCCCGCCGAGCTGTACGAGCGCCCCGCCACGGCCTTCGTCGCCGAGTTCGTCGGCGCGATGAACCGGCTGCCGGGGCGCCTCACCGACGGCGGTCTGGTCGCGGTCGCGGGCAGCGAACTGCCCGTGGACGGCGAGATCCCGGCCGGCCGCGAGGTGGAGGCGCTGATCCGTCCCGAGAACATCACAGCCACCGCCGATCCGGCGGGTACGGCCACGGTCGTCTCGGCGTCCTTCTTCGGCTCGGTGACCCGGGTCCTGCTCGATCTGCCCGGCGGCGGCTCGGTCAAGTCGGACGTACCGTCCCGGGACGCCGGTGAGCTGGTGCCCGGGGTGCGCGCGAGGGTGGAGCCCGCGCGGCGTCCGGTCCTCGTGGTGCCCGCCGCCGGTTCCGCCGGTGCCTCTGCCGCTGTTCCGGCCGCCGGCCAGGGCGCGTGAGGACGCCCGCGGCGGTCCTCTTCGACATGGACGGCACGCTCGTCGACACCGAGGTGCTGTGGTGGGAGTCGGCGGAGGAGGTCGCGGCCGGCCTCGGCCACCGGCTCTCCGCCGCGGACGCGCCCGAGGTCGTCGGCCGCGCGGTCGCCGATACGGCCGCTCATCTGGTCCGGGTCGCGGGCGGCGGCCATGCCGGTGCGGTCGCGGCCGAGCTGGCCGGGTCCTTCTTCCGGCGGGTGGAGGCGGGTGCGCCGCTGCGCCCGGGCGCCCGTTCGCTGCTGGCCGGGCTGGAGCGCGCCGGGGTGCCGTTCGCCCTGGTCAGCGCCTCGCCGCGGGCCGTGGTGGACTCGGTGGTGGCGGGCTCGCTGGCCGATGCCGGCTTCGCCTTCACGCTCTCGGCCGACGACACCGTACGGACCAAGCCGCACCCCGATCCCTATCTGGCGGCGGCCGAGCGGCTGGGGGTGCCGCCCGGAGCGTGTGTCGCGGTGGAGGACTCGCCGGACGGCACCGCCTCGGCCCAGGCGGCGGGGTGCGCGGTGCTGGTGGTGCCGTCGCTGCTGCCGGTGGAGCCGGCGCCCGGCCGGTATTTCGCACTGAGCCTGGAGGAGGTCGATCTCGCGGTGCTGAGCGGCTGCGCTCCCGGCGCGTGTGACGGCCGGGTTACGGGAACCGCGACCGGGTCCGGAGAGCGTCCGGATCCTGGAATCACGGAGCCGGTCGGGGCGTGATTCTCGCCACGTTTGATCGGCGTATAGCTCACATGAGCGACTTGTGAGTGCATGCATCTCTGGAAGGGGTGGCGCGGCGCGCCACCCTCTTCGTGTTCATCTCCTGAACTCAGACGTCGATGTCCTAGCTCAGATGAGCATGGCGCGTCATGGGCAGGTCATGTCCGCTTCGAGGCGTGAAGACGCCATCGTGAATGGGTCCGGCCGGTGCCACTTTCGATCTGCTGGCGGATGGGTGGTTAAGACCGTATGACAGGCAAGTGGACGTACCGAGGTACCTTCGAAATGGGTATGTTCCTCGCCGTCAGGGCAGCCACCGCGTCTTCGAGGAGTCGAGACCCGTGCCGGAAAAGAATGATCCACACTCAGACTCAGCCGAGAAATTCGTCTATGACTTCACCGAGGGCAACAAGGATCTCAAGGACCTCCTCGGCGGCAAGGGTGCCAATCTCGCCGAGATGACCAACCTCGGGCTGCCTGTCCCGCCGGGCTTCACCATCACCACCCGGGCCTGCAACATCTACCTCGACAGCGGCAAGGAACCGGCGTCCCTGCGCGACGAGGTGAGCGCCCATCTCGACGCGCTCGAACGGAAGATGGCCAAGAAGCTCGGCCAGCACGACGACCCGCTGCTCGTCTCCGTACGCTCCGGCGCCAAGTTCTCCATGCCCGGCATGATGGAGACCGTCCTCAACGTCGGGCTCTCGGACGCCTCGGTGGCCGGGCTCGCCGCCCAGGCCGGGGACGAGCGCTTCGCGTGGGACTCGTACCGCAGGCTCATCCAGATGTTCGGCAGGACCGTCCTCGGTGTCGACGGCCGGCTCTTCGAAGACGCGCTGGAGGAGGCCAAGCAGGCCAAACAGGCCGCCACCGACGTGGACTTGGAGGTCGGCGACCTCAAGAAGCTGGTCAAGCACTTCAAGAAGATCGTCTCCCGGGAGGCGGGACGCGACTTCCCGCAGGACCCGCGCGAGCAGATGGATCTCGCGATCCGCGCGGTCTTCGAGTCCTGGAACACCGACCGCGCCCGGCTCTACCGCCGCCAGGAACGCATCCCCGGCGATCTCGGCACCGCCGTCAGCGTCTGCTCCATGGTCTTCGGCAACCTCGGCCCCGACTCCGGCACGGGCGTCGCCTTCACCCGCGACCCCGCCAGCGGCCAGCAGGGCGTCTACGGCGACTACCTGCAGAACGCCCAGGGAGAGGATGTCGTCGCGGGCATCCGCAACACCGTCGCCCTCGCCGAGCTGGAGACCATCGACAAGAAGTCGTACGACCGGCTCATGGGCATCATGGAGACCCTGGAGACGCACTACCGCGATCTGTGCGACATCGAATTCACCATCGAGCGCGGCCAGTTGTGGATGCTCCAGACCCGGGTCGGCAAGCGCACCGCGGGCGCCGCCTTCCGGATCGCCACACAGCTCGTCGACCAGGGGCTGATCGGTGAGGCCGAGGCGCTCCAGCGGGTCAACGGCGCCCAGCTCGCCCAGCTCATGTTCCCGCGCTTCGACGAGGACGCCAAGCGCGAGCTGCTCGGGCGCGGGATCGCCGCCTCGCCGGGCGCGGCGGTCGGCAAGGCGGTCTTCGACTCGTACACCGCCATCAAGTGGTCGCGCTCCGGCGAGCAGGTCATCCTCATCCGCCGCGAGACCAACCCCGACGACCTGGACGGAATGATCGCCGCCGAGGGCATCCTGACGTCACGCGGCGGCAAGACCTCGCACGCCGCCGTCGTCGCCCGCGGCATGGGCAAGACCTGTGTCTGCGGCGCCGAGGAACTGGAGGTCGACACCAAGGCGCGCCGGATGACCGTCAACGGCACGGTCGTCGAGGAGGGCGACGTCGTCTCCATCGACGGCTCGACCGGCAAGGTCTACCGCGGTGAGGTCCCCGTCGTACCGTCGCCCGTCGTCGAGTACTTCGAGGGCCGGATGCACGCGGGCGCCGACGACGCCGACGAACTGGTCCAGGCCGTGCACCGGATGATGGCGTATGCGGACCGCCGCCGCAGGCTGCGGGTGCGCGCCAACGCCGACAACGTCGAGGACGCCCTGCGCGCCCGCCGCTTCGGCGCCCAGGGCATCGGCCTGTGCCGTACGGAGCACATGTTCCTGGGCGAGCGCCGCGAGATGGTCGAGAAGCTGATCCTCGCCAACACGGACGCCGAGCGCGAAGCGGCGCTCGGCGCGCTGCTGCCGCTCCAGAAGCGGGACTTCATCGAGCTGTTCGAGGCGATGGACGGGCTGCCGGTGACGGTCCGTCTGCTCGACCCGCCGCTGCACGAGTTCCTGCCCGACATCACCGAACTGTCGGTACGGGTCGCTCTCGCCGAGGCGCGCAAGGACCACAACGAGAACGATCTGCGTCTTCTCCAGGCCGTGCACAAGCTCCATGAGCAGAATCCGATGCTCGGGCTGCGCGGGGTACGGCTCGGCCTGGTCATCCCCGGTCTGTTCGCCATGCAGGTACGGGCCATCGCCGAGGCCGCCGCGGAGCGCAGGAACGCCAAGGGCGACCCGCGCGCCGAGATCATGATCCCGCTGGTCGGTACGGTCCAGGAACTGGAGATCGTCAGGGACGAGGCCCAGCAGGTCATCGCCGAGGTCGAGGCCGCCACCGGCACCGAACTCAAGCTGGCGCTCGGCACGATGATCGAGCTGCCGCGCGCGGCGCTGACCGCCGGACAGATCGCGGAGGCCGCGGAGTTCTTCTCCTTCGGTACGAACGACCTCACCCAGACCGTCTGGGGCTTCTCCCGGGACGACGTGGAGGCGAGCTTCTTCACGGCGTATCTGGAGAAGGGCATCTTCGGGGTGTCGCCGTTCGAGACGATCGACCGGGACGGTGTGGGCTCGCTGGTACGGAGCGCCGCGGAGGCGGGCCGCGCCACCCGGCCGGGGCTGAAGCTGGGCATCTGCGGTGAGCACGGCGGCGACCCGGAGTCGGTGCACTTCTTCCACGAGGTGGGCCTGGACTACGTCTCCTGCTCGCCGTTCCGTATCCCGGTGGCACGGCTGGAGGCGGGGCGCGCGGCGGCGGCCTCGGCCGGCAGTGACTCGCGGTAAGGCCTGATCCGCGCGGGGTCCGTCGCCGCCCAGGACCCCGGAGCGTACCCGCCGGTCCATCCCGACCCTCACCGGCCCGGCGGGCGGCTCCGGAAGAGGACGAAGGGGCGGGCGCCCTGTGCGGGGGCGCCCGCCCCTTCGTTCTGCCCCTGCTTTTGAATTGCGTTACGGGCTAACGCGGTGGAGCGCGGCCGGCGGATCCCCACCCACCGGCCGCGCTCCCTTTCCACGAGTCGGACACGGAGCCGCTGCCCCGGCCGGCCGCCGCCGAGCGCGCAAAGCCCCCCACGGCCTTCGCCGCGCCTATTCGGCCGTCCGGGATTCCTGCCCGACGCGGTACAGCCTTTCGGCTCGGACCCGGTGGCCGCGACGCGTTTCAACTGTGGCTGAAACACCGTGGTAACGGCCTGTGATGACATGCATACTCGGTGCGGGGGAAACGCTGGCGCAACAGGTGGGGGTGTCGATGCTGCGTATTCATTTTACCGGGAAGGACCTCGGCGGTGTCCGGATGGCCGCCGGTCCCGATCCGCTCTGGGAAACGATTCTCAGCTTTCATCGAATAAGGGATCGGCGGGGCCCACTTGTCTTCGGAGAATGGCGTGAGGAAACCCGGGCCCGGCTGAAAGGCGGGAAAGGCGAAACGGCTCTGCTCTCCGCGCTCGTTCCGCCGCGCGGCTATTTTCCGGATTTCCTGACGCCGATGGAGGGGCGGCTCGGCATGGACACGGGCCTCGAAGCGATACGCGCCACTCCGCCCGAGCGGGTCCGCGCCGAACTGGCGCTGCTGGCCGTCGAACGGGCCCGGCCGTCCCGGCCGTTACGAGGACAGCCGCCGGGCAAGCCGCCCATCGAGCCGTCGGCAGCGTGGCCGGACGGCACGCCGCCGCTTCCCGCGCTCGTCGAGGCCCTCCGTACGTACCACCGCGCCGCGATCGAACCGTACTGGCCGCACATCCGGGCCAGGACCGAGGCGGACCGCGCACTGCGCGGCCGGGCGCTGCTCGACGGCGGCGCCGACGAACTGCTGTCGACCCTGCCCCCGATGCTGCGCTGGCGTTCCCCCGTGCTGGAGGCCGACTACCCGGTCGACCGCGAACTGCGCCTGGACGGCCGGGGACTGCTGCTCCAGCCGTCGTTCTTCTGCCGCGGCACTCCGGTCGTCCACCGGGACCCGACGCTGCCGCCGGTCCTGGTCTACCCGGTCACCCACGCCGACCCGCCCGCCGTCACGGACCGCTCTGGGCCCTCGCTGGGACGGCTCGTGGGGCACACCCGGTCCGCGGTCCTGCGGGCCATCGAACACGGCTCGACCACCAGTGAACTGGCCCGCAGGACCGGGGTGTCGCTCGCCTCGGCCAGCCAGCACGCCTGTGTGCTGCGCGAGGCGGGTCTCGTCGTGACGCTGCGCCACGGCAACGCCGTGCTGCACACGCTCACCCCGCTGGGCGCCGCCCTGCTGAGGGGCGGCGCCACTGTGGACGGGTTCTACGCGCGGAACGGCCCGGTCACCTCGTAGGTGATGCCGCCCGACGAACTGCCGCTGGTGCCCCGCTGGCTGGAGAAGTAGAGGCGCTTGCCGTCGGGGGAGAAGGCCGGTCCGGTGATCTCGGAGCCGGACTGGCCGCCGATCCGCAGGAACGGCGCCACCACGTCGTCCGGGGTGATGACGCAGATCTCCATGTTCCCGCCGTCCTCGGCGACGAAGAGATCGCCGGACGAGGAACCGGTGACATTGTCGACCCCGGTCAGCGGCGCGGAACCGGACACCAGCGAGTCGTCGTAGGCCAGCTCGATGGTCCCCGCGGCCACGTTGTACTGCCAGACCCGGTTGTCGCCCTTGGTGGTGAACCAGCAGGTGTTGTCGGCGTAGTAGCAGCCCTCGCCGCCGTTGAACCGCTTCGCGCCGGACACCTGGTTGCGGGTGGCCGTCGAGGCGCCGCTCGGGTCGGGGACCGTCGCCCAGCTCACCGGGCCGCTGGTGGCCGAGCCGGCGACCAGCACCTCCAGCCTGCCCGACGTCAGATCGCCCCAGGTGGTGGGCGTGAAGCGGTAGAAGCAGCCGTCGGTGGTGTCCTCGGTGAGGTAGATGGTCCTGCGGACCGGGTCGGCCGCCGCCGCCTCGTGCTTGAAGCGGCCGAGGGCCTCCCGCCGTACCGCCGCCTTCGCGCCCCACGGGTCGGTCTCGTACACGTACCCGCGGTCCACCTCCTCGC
Source organism: Streptomyces sp. GMY02 (assembly GCF_019056675.1). Classification (NCBI taxonomy): domain Bacteria; kingdom Bacillati; phylum Actinomycetota; class Actinomycetes; order Kitasatosporales; family Streptomycetaceae; genus Streptomyces; species Streptomyces sp. GMY02. The sequence continues at coordinate 5,820,964 of NZ_CP077658.1, forward strand.
AGGAGAGCCAGGTGTTCCAGGGCGTCTTGCCGCCCGCGCAGTTCTGGCGGGTGCCGGAGAGGATCCGGTACGCGGCGGTGATCGCGCCGGTCGAGGAGAAGCGGATCGCGCTCGCGCCGCCCGAGGGGTCGATCTCCGAGTTGGAGACATAGATCCAGCCGGTGCCGTCGGCGTAGCAGGCGCCGCCGTCCGGTGCGCTGTGCCAGGTGTACGAGGTGCCGGGGACCTGCTGTCCGGACCGGGCGACGATCCGGCTGGTGAATCCGGCGGGCAGACGGATGTTGTTGGCGTCCGCCGTGCCGAGTGCTCCATAGGGGCCCGCTCCGGGCTGGGCGGGGGCGGCGTAGGCCGCGCCGCGCCACAAGGTGCCGCCGAGGGCGGCCGCCGACGTGCCGATGACCGCTCCGCGCAGGAAACTGCGACGTTCCACTGGTCGCTCCATGGGGGTGTGGAGACCGCCCCGCGGCGCCGGCCGACGGCGCGGGGTCGCACGGCGTAGCAGCCTAGGGGCCCTGCGTGGCCGGTGGCTGAACGGCTGGTGAGACGGAGCCGTCCGCCCCGCCCCCTGCCGCCCGCCGCCGTTTGTTTCCGCCCGGTGTCGGTTCCGTTGACGAACACCCGGACCGCCTCTACCTTCCCAACAGCGCTCTCGAAAGTTTCTGTGAACTTTCCGAAATCACGTGAGAGAGGGACGATCGTGAGGAAACGTAGCGTCTTATCAAGAGCAGTATCCCGGGCGGGATCCAGAGCGGTGGGATCCCGGACCGCCGCGTCCCGGGTCGCGTCGCTGATCTCCGTACTGGCCGCGACCGCCGTCGCCCTGGTCGGACTCGCCGCCCCCGCGCAGGCCGCGGAACCGGTCCTGCGCGACCTCGCCTCGGCGAAGGGCGTCTACTACGGGACCGCCGTCACCGGCTCCAAGCTGAGCGGTACGTACGGATCCATCACCGGCGCCCAGTTCGATTCCATCACCCCCGCCAACGAGATGAAGTGGGGCTCCGTCGAACCGACGCGGGGCACCTTCAACTGGGCGGGCGCCGACCGGGTGGTGGACTTCGCCGAGGCCAACGGCCAGCAGGTGCGCGGCCACACCCTGGTCTGGCACAGCCAGATGCCCAACTGGCTGGCCAACGGCAACTTCAGCAACACCGAACTGCGTACGATCATGACCGACCACGTCACCACCGAGGTCGCCCGCTACCGGGGCCGTATCCACCACTGGGACGTCGTCAACGAGCCGCTCAACGAAGACGGCACCATGCGGACCAGCAAGTTCTACAACCAGCTCGGCGAGTCCTACATCGCCGACGCCTTCCGGGCCGCCCGCGCCGCCGACCCCGCCGCCAAGCTCTACATCAACGACTACAACACCGACGGCACGGGCCCCAAGAGCAACGGGATGTACTCCCTGGTCCAGCGGCTCAAGGCACAGGGCGTGCCGATCGACGGCGTCGGCTTCCAGGGCCATCTCATCCTCGGCCAGGTGCCGTCCACGCTGCGGGCCAATCTCCAGCGCTTCGCCGACCTCGGTGTGGAGGTGGCGATCACGGAGCTGGACATCCGGATCGCGCTGCCCGCCTCCGACGCCGAACTCGCCCAGCAGAAGGCCGAGTACAAGGCCGTTACCAGCGCCTGTCTGGCCGTGGCGCGCTGCGCGGGCGTGACCGTCTGGGGCTTCACCGACTCGGACTCCTGGATTCCGGACGTCTTCCCCGGCGAGGGCGCGGCCACGCCGTACGACGAGTCCTTCCGGCCCAAGCCGGCGTACTACGGGATCGCGGAGGCGCTCGGCTGGACCGATGACGGCGGCGACCCCGGTGACCCGGGCGACCCGGGTGATCCCGGCCCCACCACCGGGTGTGCGGTGAGCTATGCCGTCCAGAGCCAGTGGAACACCGGCTTCACCGCCAATGTGACGGTCAGGAACACCGGTTCCACCGCGCTCAACGGCTGGACCCTGCGCTGGACCTGGCCCTCCGGCCAGAGCGTGACCCAGGCCTGGAACGCGACCGTCACCCAGTCCGGCGCGCAGGCCACCGCCGTGAACGCCGCCCACAACGCGGCGATCCCGGCCGGCGGTTCGGCGAACTTCGGGTTCAACGGAGCCTGGAGCGGCGGCAATACCGCGCCGGGCGCCTTCACTCTGAACGGGGCGGCCTGCGCTACGTCGTAACCGCGCCGGTCCGTGGCGCGGCGGGGAGCGGTACGTGCCCGGGCGCTGCCGCCCGCCGTGCCCGCACGCGTACCTCATAGGTCTGGACGGCGGCCTCGTCGTCGTCCAGACAGCGGCCCGTCAGCAGGTCGAAACGCTGCTTGAGCAGCGGGGACGCGACAAAGGTCCGGCCCTCGTGGGTGCCGATCAGACCCCGGGACAGGACATGCGCGCCCGAGAACGGATCGCGGTTGCCGATCGCGTACGGGCGCCCCGACCGGTCCAGGAACACCGCGGCCTGGCGCCCGTCGGGCAGCAGCGCGGCGACTCCGCGGCCGGGGGTGAGGGCCGACAGCGCGCAGACGGTGAACCACTGGCCGTCGAGCCGGAGTTCCAGGGTGGTGTCCGTGTCCGAGTCCGAGCCCGTGTCCATGTGCGTGTTCGGCAGGTTGGCCATGTCCATGCCCGTGTTGGGCAGATTGGCGGTGTCCGTGTCCGTGTCCGTGTTCGGCAGGTTGGCGGTTCCGTTCGTGGTCCGGCTCATCGCGCGCTCACCGGTTCCAGCGTGAGGACCGTCAGATCCGGCTTGACCTGCTCGCGCTCCGGTACGAACTTCACGGACGGGTCAGGCACATCCGGCGCGTTGACGAAGGAGACGAACCGCCGCAGCCGGTCCGGGTCGTTGACGGTCTCCGCCCATTCGTCGCGGTAGCCCGCCACATGCGCCTCCATCAGCCGCTCCAGCTCCGCGCACAGCCCCAGCGAGTCATGGACCACCACGTCCCGCACATGGTCCAGGCCCCCCTCGATCCGCTCCAGCCAGGCCGAAGTCCGCTCCAGCCGGTCCGCCGTACGGATGTAGAACATCAGGAACCGGTCGATCAGCCGCACCAGACCGTCGTCCGTCAGATCCTGCGCAAGCAGATCGGCGTGGCGCGGATCGGTGCCGCCGTTCCCGCCGACGTACAGGTTCCAGCCGTTCGCCGTGGCGATCACCCCGAAGTCCTTGCCGCGCGCCTCCGCGCACTCCCGCGCGCACCCCGACACCGCCGACTTGAGCTTGTGCGGCGAGCGCAGGCCCCGGTAGCGCAGCTCCAGCGCGATGGCCATCCGTACCGAGTCCTGCACGCCGTACCGGCACCAGGTCTGCCCCACACAGGACTTGACCGTCCGCAGCGACTTGCCGTACGCGTGTCCCGACTCGAATCCGGCGTCGACCAGCCGTGCCCAGATGCTCGGGAGCTGGTCCACGCGGGCGCCGAAGAGATCGATCCGCTGACCGCCGGTGATCTTGGTGTAGAGGCCGAAGTCCCTGGCCACCTCGCCGATCACAATCAGCTTCTCCGGGGTGATCTCCCCGCCGGGAATCCGGGGCACGACCGAGTACGACCCATTGCGCTGGATATTCGCCAGGAAATGATCGTTGGTGTCCTGGAGTGCGGCCTGTTCGCCGTCCAGGACATAGCCGCTCACCCCCAGCTCGGGCGCGAGCGACGCCAGGACCGAGGCGACCGTCGGCTTGCAGATCTCACAGCCGTCCCCGCCGCGCGCCCCCTCCGCGCCGTGCGAGTCGAGCAGTGCGGCGTACGAGGTGACACGCAGGGTGCGGACGATTTCGTACAGCTCGCTCCGGGTGTACGGGAAGCAGCCGCACAGCCCCTTGGCGCCCGGGGCCGAGGGGGAGGAGCCGGCCGATGACCTTGACGCAACTGCCGCAGCCCGTCCCGGCCTTGGTGCACCGCTTGACCTCGGCGAGATCCGAACAGGCGCTGATCGCACCTTTGGTGACGTTGTGGCAGCTACAGATCACCGCACTGTCCGGCAGCGCCTCCGGGCCGAGCGCCGCCGGTGCCCCGGCGCCCGCGGGCAGCACCAGCCGCTCGGGAGGCACCGGCGGTACGGAGCCGGTGAGCGGGCGGAGCGTGCCGTACGCGTCGGCGTCGCCGACCAGGATCCCGCCGAGCAGCGTGCCGTCCGGGTCCATCACCAGCCGCTTGTACACCCCGGAGCGGGAATCCGCGTATACGACATCGAGCGAACCGGCCGCCGCGCCCCGGGCGTCGCCGAACGACGCCACATCCACCCCGAGCAGCTTCAGCTTCGCCGACTGATCGGCACCGGTAAAGGCGGGCCCTGTCTCCCCGGTCTCCCCGGCCAGCACCCGGGCCACCGTCGAGGCCATCTCGTACCCGGGCGCGACCAGCCCGTACACCCGGCCGTCCGCCGCCAGCGCACACTCGCCGATCGCGAAGACCGCCGGATCGGAGGTACGGCACTGCTCATCGACCGCGATTCCGCCGCGCTCGCCGATCCGCAGACCGGCCTCGCGGGCGAGCTGGTCCCTGGGCCGTACACCGGCCGAGAAGACCACCAGATCGGTGGCGACGACCGAACCGTCCGACAGCGCCATCCCGCTGACCGCGCCTTCGGAGTCCGTCAGCACTTCCTGGGTGCCCACGCCCGTGTGGACGGCCAGCCCCATGGACTCGATGGTGCGCAGCAGGGCCGCGCCACCGCCGTCGTCGAGCTGGACGGGCATCAGCCGCGGCGCGAACTCCACGATGTGCGTGTCGAGTCCGAGCCCCTGGAGCGCGCCCGCCGCCTCAAGACCGAGCAGCCCGCCGCCGACGACCGCCCCGGTACGGGCGCTCCGCGCGTACTCCTCGATGGCGAGCAGGTCCTCGATGGTGCGGTAGACGAAACAGCCGGTGGCGTCCTTGCCGGGCACGGGCGGTACGAAGGGGTACGAGCCGGTGGCGAGGACCAGCGTGTCGTACGCGACGGTACGTCCGGTCCGCGAGGTGACCGTGCGCGCGGCGCGGTCGACGGCCACGGCCGGGTCGCCGAGCAGCAGCTCGATACCGTGGCGCGCCATGAAGTCCGGCTCGACGAGGCTGAGTTCGTCGGGGGTACGACCGGAGAAGTACGAGGTCAGTCGGACCCGGTCATAGGCGGGCCGGGGCTCCTCGCCGAGGACCACCACCCGGGCCCGTTCGGTCACGCCCCGCTCGGCCAGGGCCTCCAGGAAGCGCTGGGCGACCATGCCGTGGCCTACGACCACGATGGTGGGGGTGGGGGCGGCCGGGGGCCTGGGGGCGGTGCCTGGCGTGGGGGTGGGCGTCGGCGTGGGGCCGGGGGCGTGTGCGGGGCTGGGGGCGGGCGCGGCCATCTCAGGAGCCTCCATCGGGGGTGAGCAGGTGGAGCGGCGCGGTGGCGGACGGCAGGACCTCGTCGGCCTCCCAGGCACGGGCGAGGGCCCCGACGGCGCCGAGATCGCCGAGCAGCACCCCGCCGACGAGACGGTCGCCGCGTACGACGACTTTGCGGTGGGCGCGCCGGGTGGTGTCGGTGAGCTGGACGACATCGTCGCCGGGACGGGGGGTGGTCTCACCGAAGACGGCGAGGTCGAGGGCGGTGCTTGTACGGGGGGCGGGGGCGGGGGCCGTACCCGGGGCGTTGGCTGTTCCGAGGGCGTGGGCCGTCACGGAAGGCGTTCGCGCCGGGGCCAGCGTGAGGCGGGTGAGGGCGCGGGTGCCGGTGTAGTGGGCCCCGGCCGATGGCGGTGGTGATGCCGATGCCGATGCCGGTGACGCTGTGGCCGGCGGCGCCGAGGCCGGTGATGCCGTGGTCAGGGACCGGGCCAGGGCATCGGCCTGTTCGAGGGCCGGTCCGGCGAGCGCGTACACCCGGCCCATGTGCTCCGCACAGTCCCCGATGGCACGGATCCATGGATCGGAGGTCCGCAGCTCGTCGTCGACCACGATGCCGTCGTGGACCAACAGCCCGGCGCTCCGGGCCAGCCCGACGCGGGGCCGTACGCCACAGGCCAGGACGGTCAGATCGACGTCGAGGGACGGCCCGCCGGTCAGATCGACGTCGAGGGTCCGTCCGCCGGTCGGCTCGTGGTCCGGCTGGTGGTCGGGCTGGTGGTCCGATGCGGAGGAAGGTCCGGCCGCCGGTCCAGGGGCCTTTTCGGTAGTCGTCTCGGGGGCTGCTTCGGGGTCTGTTTCCGGGGCCAGACGCAGGGTCGTGCGGCTGGAGGCGTGGGCTCCGGGCGGCGGTACGCGGACTCCTCGTACCCGGCAGCCGGTCCGTACCTCCACCCCCTGTTCCGCGAGGTGTTCCCGTACCAACGCGCTCGCGGAGAGGTCGAGCTGGCGCTCCATGAGGCGCTCGCCCCGGTGGAGGAGCACCACCTCCGCGCCCCGCCCGGCCAGCGCCGAGGCCACCGACACGCCGAGCAGCCCGCCGCCGATCACGGCCACGCGCGCTCCTGGACGTACGGCCGAGGCAATCGCCAGACAGTCGTCCAACGTACGGAACGGCCGTACGACGTCGGGCAGTCGGCCCGGCTCTCCGCCGCCGGGCAGTCCGGGCAGCGACGGGAGCACCGGGCGCGAACCGGTCGCCAGGACCAGCGTGCCGTACCGGGTGATCTGTCCGTCGGCACAGTGGACCGTCCGCGCGGCCCGGTCGATACGGACCACCCGCGCCCCGCGCCGTACCGGCGTGTGCGGCAGGGCGATCACTTCGGGTCCGTACCGTCCGGCGAGGACCTCGGCGAGCAGCACCCGGTTGTACGGGGCGTGCCGCTCCTCGCCGAGCACGGTCACATCCGCGCCGAGCTGCCGGGCGCGGGCCGCGAGCCGAGTGCCCGCGAGTCCGGCGCCGATCACCACGATGTCCGGGGTCGGGGTCATGGCAGGAAGCCTGCGGGGAGGCTGTTACCCGTTCGCATCCCCGCCGTTTCCCGCACGGAACGCTGCCCTCAGCGCGGCGTTCGCGGGGCTGTGAGGCTTCCGTGGCCCTGAGATCCCGGGCCTGCGAGGGGTGGGCGGACCAGGTGGCGGGGGCGAGTGAAGGCGGAGGCGGGCGAAGGCGGGGGCGGCGCGGACTGCGGCGGTCTATAGAGTCGCGATCGTGCCTGACATATCGCTGACCATGCTCGTTCTGCTCTGTGTCGCCGCCGGCGCGGCCGGCTGGATCGACGCTGTCGTGGGCGGTGGCGGGCTGCTGCTCCTGCCGGCCATGCTGCTCGGCCTCCCGCACCTCCCCGCCGCGCAGATCCTGGGCACCAACAAGGCGGTCGCGATCGTCGGTACCTCGGGCGCGGCGGTGACCTATCTGCGGAAGGCTCCGGTCGACGCGGGGACGGCGGTACGGATCGGACTCGCGGCCCTTGCCGGCTCGATGGCCGGAGCCTTCTTCGCGGCCGGGATCAGCAGTGAGGTGCTGCGGCCGGTGATCATGGTGGTGCTGCTGGGGGTGGCGGGCTTCGTTCTGCTGCGGCCGTCCTTCGGCCGGGTACACCCCGGCGGCCCGGTCACCCGGGCGCGTACCGTCCTGGCGATCGTGCTGGTCGGCGGCGGGATCGGTTTCTACGACGGGCTGTTCGGACCCGGCACCGGAACGTTTCTGGTGCTGGCCCTCACCGCCGTACTCCACCTCGATCTGGTCACGGCCTCCGCCACGGCGAAGATCGTGAACGTCTGCACCAACGGCGGGGCGCTGGCGATGTTCGCCTACCAGGGCACGGTGATGTGGAAACTCGCCGCGCTGTTGGCGGTGTTCAATCTGGCGGGCGGGATGGCCGGGGCGCGGATGGCGCTGAAGAAGGGGAGCGAGTTTGTGCGGGGGGTTCTGCTGGTGGTGGTGTTCTCGCTGGTCGCGAAGCTGGCGTTCGACCAGTGGAGCGGGTGAGGGGACAGCGGGTGAGGGGGCAGTCGGCGAGGGAGCGGCGGGTGAGGGGGTGGCTATTTCACATGGGTGAGATGCGCGGTCGCCACGATGTTGCTCCGGTAGCCGGTCGTCTTCGAGGAGCCGCCGCCGCAGGTGATCACCCGTAGCTCCGGGCGATCGGCGGATCCGTACGCCCTGCGCTTGGGGAAGTCGGTGCTCCCGTACGCCTCCAGGGCGTCGACCGAGAAGACGGCGGTACGCCCGTCCGCACGCGCCACTTCTATCCGGTGGCCCCTTCGGAGGGTGCTCAGCTTGTGGAAGACGGCGGGGCCGCGCGCGCTGTCGACATGGCCGGCGATGACCGCGGTGCCCTTCGCACCGGGGGAGGGGCCGTCCTTGTACCAGCCCGCGACATTGCGGATGCCGGGCGGCGGTACGTCCAGGCTGCCGTCGCGTCCCAGGCCCACCCCGAGGAGCGGGGCGTCGACCTGGATGTCGGGTATGCGGAGGGCGACGGGGGCGGCGGACGAGAGCGGGGCGGTGGCGGGCGCGACGAAGTGAGCGGAGTCGGAGTCGCGGTGGCCGGTACTGGAGCCGGGACCGGGGCCCGAGCCCGGGCCGGTTCCGCGGTGGCTTGAACGGGTGTCGGTGTCGCCGTGGCCGGAGCCGGTGTCGCCGAAGGCCTTCGAGGCGGACGGCACGGGCGTGGTGACCGGCTTGACCGGTTTGGAGCCGTTTCCCATCAGCCAGACGCCGATGCAGAGGGCCACGGCTATGGTCCAGCCCGAGCTGCCCCGGTGCCTGCTGCAGTAATAGCCGTAACCCTGCTGGTAGTTGTAGCCGTATTTGCTGTCGTAGTCGTAGTCGCAGGTGTCCTTGCAGCGCCGGCGGGCACCGCGGTAGAAGCTCATGAATCCAATCCTCCGGAAAGGCGTCCCGAGGGGTGAGGGAGATCTCGGGGGAGCGCGGTTCTTCGTCCTCTCAGAGATAACGGGCCCCACGGTGCGTACGCCTGCTGATGGGCGATCAGAAGCGTCGGCCCGGTTCAGAGCATCGCGCGGGCGGCCCGGCGTTGTCGCAGGTCACGGCTGTTGACGGCGGGTGACCGGGGCTGATTGTGCGCCGCGTGCCGAACGGGTGACGGACAGATGCGGGCATCGGTGGTCAGATGTCGTCCCACTCCACGCCCTCGTACACCTCTGTCACCGTCTTCAGCAGCTCCGCGTCCCCCGGGAAGACCGTTTCGTCGATCCGGCCCACCGGTGCGATTCCCTGCGAGTTGGTGACAAAGGCCGTCCGGAACAGCGGCAGGTCCGCCAGTGTGACCGCGCGCCGGACCGAGGAGATCCCGGCGGCCGGGAGGCGCGGTTCCAGCAGGGCCATGGTGACGCCGGTCAGGGCGGGGGCGTCCGGCCAGACCACGGAAGCGCCGTCCCAGAAGCCGATATTCGCGATCGCCCCTTCCGACACCACCCCGCCGGGACCGGTGAGCAGCGCGTCGGTGAAACCGGCGACCCGTGCGACCCGGCCGTAGTGGATCTGGGCGAAGCCGCCGAGATGCTTGATGTGCGGGACCGGGCGCTGGTACGGAACGGACATCATGCTCCTCGGCCGACGGTCCAGGACCGCCGGTGGCCGTACCGTCACCATCAGGCTCGGGTCACCCGCACCGGTCGGTCCGCCCGGCCCGGGCACGCCGTTTGCTTCGTCCCGCCAGTGGACATACACCCGGGCCGAGGCGTCCCGTACTCCGTCGAGCGCGTGCCGGAGCGCGGCCCGTACCCGCTCGCCGTCCAGACCGGCGCCGAACAGTTCGCGGGTCGCCGCGTCGAGGCGGGCGAGATGGAGGTCCATGCCGCGCGTCCGGCCGTCTCTGATCTGTAGGGCGGTGAAGTGCCCGTAGGTGTCGAGCGCGCGAAGGCGCAGGTCGGCCTCGGTGGCGGGGCGACCGTCGACCTCGATCAGCAGCCCGGGGCTGGTGCTCGGCGCGGTGCTCGGACTGGTGCCGGGTGCCAGGTCAGATGCGGGGTCGGGTGTGGGGGCCGATGCGGTTGTCGTCATGTTCATCACCGTACGACGCTGTGCCGAGTGCCCGACTTGACCTCAACTTTGGTTGATGTTCGACCCTCTCCATATGGACACCACGGACACCACCACCAACGTCACGACGAACACGAACACGAACGTCATGGCACCGGAAGCCACGACTTCCCCGGACCCCGGAACTTCATCGGGCCCCGGGACTTCATCGAGCCGCGAACCACTGAGGCTGGCCGTCATCCTGGGCAGCAACCGCCAGGGCCGCTTCGGACCTGTCGTCTCCCGCTGGTTCGTCGGCCGGGCCGCCGAGCGCCCGGACTTTATCACCGAACTGGTCGATCTGGCCGATACGGATCTGCCGACCGCCCTCTCCTCCCGCCCCGGCCCCGCCGTCAGGGCCGAACTCGCCAAGGTCACCGAGCGACTGGCCGCCGCCGATGCCTTTGTGGTGGTCACCCCCGAGTACAACCACTCCTTTCCCGCCTCCCTCAAAGCGCTGATCGACTGGCACTACACCGAATGGCAGGCCAAGCCCGTCGGCTTCGTCTCGTACGGCGGGATCTCGGGCGGGCTGCGCGCGGTCGAGCAGTTGCGCCAGGTCTTCGCCGAACTGCACGCCGTCACGGTCCGGGACACCGTCTCCTTCCACATGGCGGGCACGCACTTCGACGACCAGGGGCGGCACAAGGACCCTGCCCAGGCCGACGCGGCGGCCAAGTCGATGCTCGACCAGCTCGGCTGGTGGGGGCTGGCGCTGCGGGACGCCAAGTCGGTCCGGCCGTACGGTTCTTGAGGCGGCTGCCGGGACCGCGAACGGGACGGGCAGGGCGGGGCGGGACTGGGCGGGACGGGGTAGCGCGGGGCGGACCGGATCGGATCGGGCTTCGATGGGCTGGCTGGTGCGGTAGGCGGGCGGCTGACGGCCGGTGGCGGCCGGGCGGTGGTGCGGCCGGGGTGCGTACGGTGCTGTACTACCGCGCGGCAGGGACATACCGCCCCGCCGCGCGATCCGCCCGTACCGCCCGTCCCGCCAACGCTCGTACCGCCGCCCGCACCACCACCCGCATCGCGCCTTGAAGGAGCCCGCCCGTGATCCCTGCCGAGTATCTGACCGTGCTGACCATGATCGACAGCGCCACCAAGGCCCAGGAGATCGCCCGGGGAGTGATCGGGGCCCGCCTCGCCGCGTGCGCGCAGATCTCCGGGCCGGTCATCTCCGTCTACCGCTGGGAGGGCGTGGTCGAGACCGCCGAGGAGTGGCAGATCCTCTTCAAGACCACCGGTTCCCGCTACGAGGCCCTGGAGGCGCATCTCAAGGTCGTCCATGACTACGACACCCCGGAGATCATCGCCACACCGGTGGTGCGCGGCAGCGCGGACTATCTGACCTGGGTCACCGAGGAGACCGTCGCACGATGAGAGCGGGCAGCGAGAGCCCGGGGCCGGGGAGAGGGCAGGGTACGGGTAGCGGGCAGGGGGCGGAGCCGAGTCGGGAGCTGGGGCCTGGGCCGGGGACGGCGCCGGAGGCAGTGGGCGAGGGGGAGCTGCCCTTCTTCGTGTACGGCACGCTCCGGCCGGGCGAGCCCAACCACGACCTGTGTCTGCGCGGTCGTACCTCCCGCGAGGTACCGGCCCGTCTGGAGGGAGCCGTGCTGTACGACGGCCCCGGCTACCCGTACGCCGTCGAGGCCCCAGGAACGGTCCTCGGTGACCTGATCACCGCCAGGCCCGGCGCGTACGCCGAACTCCTCACCGTGCTCGACGAACTGGAGGACTACCTCGCCCCCGGTCACCCGCGGAATCTGTATGAACGCGTGGCCCGGGAGGTTCGGGCGGCCGACGGCACCCCGGTCCGGGCCTGGGTGTATTTCGCGGCGGCCCGGGTCGCCCGTGAACTGCGGGCGCGAGGGCGGCTGATCGTGAGCGGTGACTGGCTCGCCCACGTCACTCCGTACGCTTCCGGTCGCCGGGACCACCCGGGCCGCCCGGCCGGTCCACCTGCTCCGCCCGCTCCACCCGGACCGCGCACACTTTGAACTCCGGCATGCGCGAGGCCGGGTCGAGGGCGGGGTTGGTGAGCGTGTTCGCCCGTCCCTCGCCCGGCCAGTGGAACGGCATGAACACCGTGTCCGGCCGGATCCCCTCCGTGATCCGCGCGGGCGCCACCGCCCGGCCGCGCCGTGAGGTCACGGCGAGCAGATCGCCCTCCACCGCCCCCAGCCGCGCCGCGAGCCGGGGATGCAGCTCCACGAACGGCCCAGGCGCGGCGGCGTTCAACTCGTCCACCCGCCTGGTCTGCGCCCCGGACTGATACTGCGCCACCACGCGTCCGGTCGTCAGTACCACCGGATACGCCTCGTCGGTCTCCTCCGCCGGCGGCCGGTGCACCACCGGTATGAACCGTGCTCGCCCGTCCTCGGTCGCGAACCGTTCGAGAAAGAGCCGGGGCGTACCGGGGTGCGGACCGGCGTCGGCGCCGGTGCCGGTGCCTGGGGCTGCGCCTGGACCGGTTCCTGCGCCCGGGTCCGTGACGCCGGCGGCAGGACCTGTCCCCGGGCCCGGACCGGGGCCTGGGCCCTCCGGCGACGGGCATGGCCAGAACACCCCGTCCTCCTCCGCTATCCGGCGGTAGGTGATGCCCGAGTAGTCCGCAGGACCGCCCGCCGACGCGTGGCGCAGCTCCTCGAACACCTCCTCCGGGTCCGCCGGGAAACCCTTCTCATGACCCAGCAGACCGGCCAGCCCCCGCAGCACCTCCAGATCGCTCCGTACCCCCGCCGGGGGTGCCACCGCCCGGCGCCGCAGCAGCACCCTGCCCTCCAGACTGGTCGTCGTGCCCGTCTCCTCCGCCCACTGGGCCACCGGCAGCACAACATCCGCGAGCGCCGCCGTCTCCGAGAGCACCACATCCGCGACGGCCAGGAAGTCCAGCGAGCGCAGCCGCCCCTCGACATGGGCCGCGCGGGGCGCGGAGACCACCGGGTTCGAACCCAACAGCAGCAGTGACCTCACCTCCGTACCGAGCGCGTCGAGCAGTTCGTACGCGCTGCGTCCCGGGCCAGGGAGTGTCTCGGGGGCGACGCCCCACACCCGCGCCACATGCGCCCGCGCCGCCGGATCGTCCAACTTCCGATACCCCGGCAACTGGTCGGCCTTCTGACCGTGTTCGCGTCCGCCCTGGCCATTGCCCTGGCCCGTGAGCGAGCCGAAACCGGACAGCGGCCGGCCCGCCCGCCCCGTCGCGAGACAGAGGTTGATCCACGCGCCCACGGTGTCCGTGCCCTTGGCCTGCTGCTCGGGTCCGCGCGCGGTGAGGACCATCCCCGACGGCGCGTCGCAGAACAGCGCCACGGCGTCCCGCAGTTCGGGCACCCCGACGCCGGTGATCCGCTCCACCAGCTCCGGCCAGTGCGCCATCGCCCCGGCCCTCGCCTCCTCCCAGCCGGTCGTACGCTCCCGGATGAACTCCTCGTCCGTACGCCCCTGCGCCACCACCAGATGCAGCAGCCCCAGCGCGAGCGCCAGATCCGTGCCGGGCCGTGGCGCGAGATGGAGATCCGCCTGCTCGGCGGTCTTCGTACGGCGCGGATCCACCACGATCAGCCTGCCCCCGCGCTCCCGCAGCTCCGTCAGATACCGCAGTGCGGGCGGCATGGTCTCCGCGAGATTCGACCCGACGAGGATCACGCAGCCCGTGCGCGGGATGTCCACCAGCGGAAACGGCAGCCCACGGTCGAGACCGAAAGCCCTCTGATGCGCGGCGGCGGCCGACGACATACAGAAGCGGCCGTTGTAGTCGATCTGCGACGTGCCGAGCACGACCCGTGCGAACTTCCCGAGCGCGTAGGCCTTCTCATTGGTGAGCCCGCCGCCCCCGAACACCCCGACCGAGTCCGCCCCATGGGCTGCCCTCGTACGGGCCAGCCCGTTGGCGACGGCCCGCAGCGCCTCGTCCCACCCGGCCGGTTCGAGTCTGCCGGTGGCGGGACGCCTGATCAGCGGCTCGGTCAGCCGGACCCGGGAGGAGAGCACCGCGGTCGCGGTACGGCCCTTTCCGCAGAGTGCTCCCCGGTTCACGGGAAAGTCCGGGCGCTCCACCACCTCCAGTCCGCCGTTCATCACCTCCGCTCCATCGGGGCCCGCCACTCCGGTGGTGGGCCGCAGATTCATTCCGCACTGGAGCGCGCAGTACGGGCAGTGGGTCGGGACGGTTGCAGATACAGCGGATACAGCAGTTACAGGAGACAGCAGGGAAACCGGCACGGGACCTGGGACGGCGCTGGCGTCGGGCATGGGCCCAGAGTGCGGCGAGGGTGTTACGCGAATGCCCGCACCCGGTTACACGGCCGGTACGCCCACCTCAGCCCCGCGCTGTCGCCGCAGTGAGGACGCCCACCGCGCCGTGCTCGCCGGTGATTGGGTGGCCAGGTGGCCCAGTGGCCCGGCGGCCAGGTGGTCAGCGGGCGCGGACCGTGGTGAGTGCCTCCGTCACTCCCGTCTCGGCCGGCCCGAGGAAAGTGGGATCCGGCCGCAGGACCGCCTCGGCCGCCGCCTTGCCCGCCGCGAACATCTCCCGTATCCCGCCGTAGTACCACGTCACGTCACGCCGCTCACTGACCCCGACCCCGTACGACTCGACCCCCGCCGACCGGCAGAGCGCCACCGCCCGCCGCACATGGAAGCCCTGCGTCACCAGCACCGCGCGCTCGACCCCGAATATCTTTCTGGCCCGTACGCACGAGTCCCAGGTGTCAAATCCGGCGTAATCGCTGACTATTCGGTCGTCCGGCACGCCCTGCCCGACGAGATAGGTCCGCATCGCGTCCGGCTCGTCGTACTCCTTGCGGCTGTTGTCCCCGGTGACCAGCACGACCTTCACCTTGCCCGTGCGGTACAACTCCGCCGCCGCGTCGAGGCGGTGCGCGAGATACGGGCTCGGCCGGCCGGACCGCAGCCCGGCACCGAAGACCACAGCGACATCCCCGGCCGGGACATCGGCGACCGTACGCACCCGGCTGTCCGCGACCGCGTGCATCCAGGTCACCGGCATCAGCCCCAGCACACAGCCGAGCATCACCGCCTGCACGGCACGCCGCCGCCCGCGCCGGGTGCTGGGCCACCTCGGCCGCCATGGCCCGGCCGGCAGGTCCGTCAGCCGCAGCAGCCGCGCCGACATGCGCAGCCTCAGCACACGCAGGCGAGGCGCACGCGGCCCCGGCACCCGCGGGTGTGACAGCTTCGGCAGTGGCATGGTCGGTCCCCCTGATCGGATCTCGCTTTTCTCTCCCCTTTCTCCGCAACGATCGGCGGCGCCGATCAGTTCGCGGATATGTCCGGTGTCCAGGCGGCCAGCAGCAGCGACTCGGCCGCCGCCGACGCGTACACCGCCGCCGCCAGCCAGGCCAGGGCGAACCCCTCGGGATCGGCGGGCAGCAGCCGCCCGAGGACATCGTGGCGCCGGTCCGCCGCCGCCTCCGCCAGGGCCCGCACCCGCTCCGCGCCCGTGGCGAGGCCCACCGCCCGCAGCCTGCGCGGCAGTTCACCGTCCGCCGAGACGGCGGTCACCGCCCGGCCGCCCGCCACCGCGCGGTCCACCGTCCCGCGCAGCAGCTCCAGTTCGACCGGGAGCGCGGGCGGCGCGGCGGCCACTGGCAGGCCCGGAGGCGCGGCCGGTCCCTGATCCGGGGCGGGTACGGCCGGGAAGTGCGACCGGTTGAGCCGCCGCAGCCCCAGATCCGCCCGGACCGGCTCCCCGTCATGACCCGTCCAGGACGCCGCGAGCACCCGCACCCGGTCGGGCCGGTCCGGCACGAGCCGGGCGATCAGCCGCAGCGCCTGCCCGGGCCGTCCCGCGAGCAGCCGGAGATTCTCGGCGTACGGGAGTTCAGGCCGCTCGTCCGGCGCCGACAGCCGCAGCGTGGGGCCGCCCGACACGGCGAAGCCCGCGCCGGTGCACACCCCGTCCAGGAACAGCAGATCGCCGCCCGCTGCCCGGGCATCGGCGGGCTCGGCGAACCAGCGCAGCGCCGCCGCCAGTTGCGCGGCGGGCGCCCGCTCCCAGAGCGCGGCGAGCGGTGCCTCGTACCACCCCGCCCCCGTGGCCCGTACGGAACGGACCTGCGCGCCGCCACCGATCCGGCCGTCCGGTGAGACCGTCGGCGCCGTGAGGATCACCCCGCCACCGTCCCCCAACTCCCGCAGCGGAAGCGCACACCCGCCCGGCACCGGCGTACCCGACGCCTGAAGCGCCCGCTCCGGTCCGCCGGGCGCGACATCCGAGACCGTACGGAGCGTGCCGTCCGGCACGACGGCGTACACCGTGGCACCCGCGTACCCGGAGGTGGTCACCACCGGCTCGGTGAACAGCCCGTACAACCGGAGCGGTCCCTCCGGCCGGTAGCTCCTGCGCGCGGGGGAGAGCGCCTCTGCCGGCCGGCGCACCAGATCCAGCAGCTCCGCCAGCTCCGCGGAGAGCGCCGGCAACCGGAACGCCGGGCCGTCGGAACGCGCCTCGGCCAACTGCGCCGCGATCCGGACGGCGGTCGCGGCAGGGCGGTACAGCCCGGCCAGCCGCGCCGAGTGCGCGGCATGGAGCAGCTCCGCGCGATGCACGGCCCCGGAACCGGCAACACCCGCGACAAGAATCGCCGTCACAGCGGCCCGCAGGGCGTCGAGCGCGGTGGACTGGGCGGGCGTGAGGACGGGCTCGCCGGGAGCGTCAGGCGCGACGGCGCCAGGATCAGCGTCCTGGGGAGCAGTGGCCCGGTCCTTCGGCTCGTCCGCTGTTTCCTCCGCCTCCGCTGCCCCTTCGGGCGCTTCTTCCAGTGCGAGGGGAGCACTGGAGAGAACGGCCGCGCGGTGCAGACAGGCCGGAGCCAGCAGACAACTGCACACCGCGTCGTCCGCGCTGGCCACGATCCCGGCGGTGACCTTGAGCGTCACCGCCGTGTCGTCCGCGACCCGTACCAGCACACCGTCCGGATACGTCTCCACCGGCCAGCCGGCGGCCTTGGCCACCGCTCCGTCCACCCGCTTGCGCAGCCGCGCGGGCAGCAGATCGAGCGCGGCGGCGGCCACCTCGGCGGTCACCGGCGGCAGTACCGCCGTGGCATCGGTCATCGGTGCGCACCTCCCACGCGTTCGCCGACCCAGCGGGCCAGCTCCAGGGGGCTCAACGCCGCGACCGGCATCCCCGCCCCCACCAACTGGCCCGCCACACCGGCCGAATAGCGCGGCCGTCCCTCGTCGTCCAGCGAGGCGCAGCCCAGTACATGACACCCGGCGTCGACCAGCGCCCGCACCTCCGAGAGCAGCGGGGAGACCGGACCACCCTCCTCGAAGTCACTGATCAGCACGACCAGCGTGCGGGACGGTACGGTCACCAGGCCCCGGGCGTGGCGCAGCCCGCGCGCGATGTTCGTACCGCCGCCGACCCGGACCTCGAGCAGCAGCCCCAGCGGATCGTCCACCTGGTCCGTGAGGTCGAGCACCTCGGTGGAGAACGCCACGAAGTGGGTGCTCACCGCGGGCACTCCGGCCAGTACGGAGGCGGTGAGCGCGGCCCAGATCGTCGAGGCCTCCATCGACCCCGACACATCGACGACCAGGACCAGCCGCCAGTCGGCCGCCTTGCGGGCACGCGTACGGAACACGGGCCGCTCGGGCAGGACCGTCACCGAGCCGTTGTCCGGATCGCGGCGGGCAGTCGCCAGATTCGCGCGCAGCGTACGGGCGAGATCCAGCGGGCCGCCGGGGCGGCGGGTGGGACGCGGATGGGAGAGCCCGGTGAGCGCGGGGCGCATCCGGTTGGCCAGCGCCTCGGTCAGCTCGGCCACCAGCCGGGCCACCAGGGGCCGCAGCCGGGCGAGCTGATGCTCGGGAAGACCGCCGGCGTACGAGAGGACCGTACGCAGCAGCTCCACGGACGGCCGCGCCGAGGCCGGGTCCAGCTCCAGGGCGGCGTCGATCCGGCCCGTGTCGGCGGCAGCGGCGAGCACCTCCTCGCGCACGCCGGGCCCGAACAGCGCGGTCAGCTCCTCCGACCAGGCCCGGACATCGGGATACGACGGCCCGTCCCCGCCCCTGGACCCGCCGGTGTCCCGCTCCTCGCCCTGCGATCCCTCGCCGTGCCCGTATCCGTACAGCTCGTCCAGCGCCCCGGCCAGCCGGGCCGCCCGCCCGCTCAGCCCCCGCCCTCGCCCGAGCAGCAACCGCCACCGCTCGCCGGGGGCAAGACCCTCGGGTACGGCGCGGTCCTGGGCGACGGGCGCGGCCGTCTGTCCGGCTCCGGTCTGCGCACGGCCGGCCGGAGCGGTGGCTGTGACCGGCCTCATGGCCCTGTCATGAGCGCTGTCCGCGGCCCCGGCCTGTGGCATGTGCGAGGTGTCGGGCGACCGTGCCAGGCCCCGTGCCGCCAGGGCCTCCCGGCCCGCCAGATTCGCCGAGGCGAGGAGGGCCAGGGCCGCCGGGTCCGACAGGGAGGCCGGGAGCGCGCCGGCGGCGAGGCCGGTGCGGTCCTCGACCATGGCGAGCAGACGGGACCGGGCGGCGGGCGAGAGGGTGTCGAAACCCGCGCGCAGGGCGGGCAGCCGGTCCAGGAACGGACGGTCCGGAAGGGCCTCGATCCGCTCCAGCAGCGGGTCGAGCGCGGGGCCCGTCTCCAGCAGCGGGCCCGCCGCCAGCAGTGCCCCGCTCAGGAAACCGGCCAGGTCGGCACGGAACTCGGGCGTCGTCGCGCCGTCCACACGGGACGCCAGCCGGGTGCCGAACTCCCCCGTGTCCCGCTGCCCCAGCAGCACCCGCGCCGCCCCGGCCGCGCCCCGGATCAGGGCGGTCCCCTCCGCGTCGAGCCGGGCCAGCGCGTCAGCCAGCCGCAGGCCCCCGCCGAGCGCCGACGACGCCCTGTCCGCCAGCGAGACCAGCGCCCGCGCGTCCGCGGGGTCCGTGGAACCGGCGAGCCCGTCCAGCGCGCGGATCCCGGCCGCGGCCAGCTCCTCGTACGCCGCGTCGAGCGCGGCCCGCTCCCACTCCGGGGGCAGCCCCGGCAGATGCCCCGAGCCGATCCGGTCCAACAGGGCCAGGCCCGCCAGCAGTTCGGGCAGGGTGCCGGAGGCGGGCAGCAGCCCGGCGGCCTCGGCGAGCCGCTCGGCGGCGAGCGCGGGCAGTCCGCAGCGCGCCGCCTCCTCCAGTCCCGCGAGGACCTCGGCGGCCGTGGGCCCGCCGGCCCGGCGCTCCGTCGCCCACCGCCGGCGGAGCACCCCGGCCGCCGCCTGATCGAGCGTCACCCCGTGAACGCCCGCCACATCGAGCATCGCCGCCGTCGACGGAGACCAGGCCACGGCCCACCGAGTGGACAGCGGAGCGGCGTCGCCCACGCCCGCCACATCGGTCTCCTCGCCGTACGGCACTCGGCACACGGCCAGCCTGCGCAGACACAGCTCCCTGCGCCGGTCCAGATCGGCGCGGTGCGCGTCGAGGCGCAGCTCCCGGCGCTCGGGAGCGGCCGGAGTGGGCAGCGACAGGGCGCCGAGCAGGGCCTCGACGGCCGGTCCGAGCCCCGAGCGCGGCGTGCCGGGCGCGAGCCGGCCCTGCCGCGCTCCGACCAGGACCTTCTCCATCGCGGCGGCCACGACCCGGCCCCGCCCGAACAACTGCCCCTGGGTGAGCACGGTCTGCGCCGCCTCCGCCAGCTCCCCGCGCCCGGCCGCCGGCAGCCCGCGCAGCGCGGCCAGATCCCTGGCGACCCGTACGACCTCCCGGGCATCGGCCGGGCCGCTCGGATGCCCCTCGTCCCGTACCGCCGCGCAGATCCGTACCGCGGTCGCCGTCAGCAGCTCGTCCAGCAGCACCGGATCGCCCGCGGCGCGATGCACCCCCCGCTGCCACTCGGGGTCCTTGATCCCGGCCGGATATCCCGACCGCTCGTCCAGCAGCGCGTACGAATAGGGCACCAGCGAGGTGACCATCGCCTCACCGGCCGCATCCGCCCTGGACCTGCGACCGTTCCGGCCCACCGGGTGCGGTTCGGTCGCGGCCAACCCGTCCGCGGCTTCGTCCGCCGTCGCGCCCGGCAGCAGCGCGGGCGCGTGGAACGCGCCGATCAGCGCCGCCGCGCGGCGGCCCCCGTACGCGGCCAGCGCACGGCGCATGTTCGCCTCGCGGCGCAGGTCGTACGGGTCGACCGCGCCCGTGTCGGTCCGCAGCGCCCAGCCGACCAGCAGCGCGGCACGGCGCAGGGCCTCCGGACCCGAGCCGGGGGCGGCCGCCTCGACCAGGCGGTCCCACAGATCGTCCCCGGGCCGCCCGCCGGCCCGCGCCCGCAGCGCGGCGCCGAGCGCCCCGCCCGTCGAGCCCTCCCGTTCCCGTGCCGCCGGCCCCGGTGGCGCGGACGCGTCCTCCCGGGCCGCCAGCGGCAGATCGAACGGTACGACCTCCACCCCCGCGTCCCGCGCCCAGCGGATCGCCGCCAGCTCCGGCGAGAACTCGGCGAACGGCAGGAACACCAGACCGCCCGACGCGTCCCCCCGGCTGCCCGCCAGAGCGACCGGCGGCACCGTCTCCGGGTCGGCGAGATACGGCAGCCAGGGAGCGAACTCCTCCGGCAGCTCGATGAACAGCACCTCCGGCGCCGCCTCCGCCAGCATCGCCGGTACGGCCGCGGCCAGCGCCGGCGAGTGATGCCGTACCCCGATCAGATACGGCTCCCGGCACCCCGCGAGCCCGGCCAGCGCCTCCTCGACCGCCCCTTCGCCCGGCATGCCCGCGAGGGCTCCGGCATCCGGGACGACAACCGCGTCCGGAGCGTCCTGCGCGGATACGATGCCCGGCGCGTCCAAGGCCGCCACGGCGCCCCGCTCATCCCAGCTCATGGCGCAGCTCCCACAGCGTCCGCCAGAGCGGGGCACCCGCCTCCGCCCGGCGGCGCACCGGACCGTCCCAGTAGCCCAACAGCCGTGCGTGGTCCGCCGGATCGTCCTTGCGCACCGTGCCGAGCAGATGGCCGGGCAGCGTACGGACGACATCCCGCCCGTCGCTGAGATACGCCGCGCCCAGCGCCATCGAGGTGGCCACATGGACCGCCTCCGCCGTCGACATCACCGTCGAGGGGCGCTCGATCTCCCAGCCCTCCGCGCTCCGGCCGGTCCGCAGATCCCGGAACGCCGTGACCAGTGCCTGGAGCACCGTGTCGTCGACCGAGAACACGGCTCCACCGCGCGCCAGAGCCGCCGTCGCCTGGCCGCGCACCAGGGCGGTCTCCGCGTCGATGTCGTCGATCGGGCCGACCGTCTCGAAGTTGAACCGCCGCTTCAGGGCGGCGGACATCTCGGAGACGCCCTTGTCTCTGAGGTTGGCGGTCGCGATCAGGGTGAAGCCGGGAGAGGCGTGCATCGTGCCGTCACCGCCCTCCGGGCCTTCGGCGCCCGCCAGTTCGGGTACGGACATCCGGCGCTCGGAGAGGAGCGAGACAAGAGAGTCCTGCACCTCGGGCAGACAGCGGGTGATCTCCTCGATCCGGGCGACCGCCCCGCGGGTCATGGCCGTGAGCACCGGGGAGGGCACCAGGGCCTCCCGGCTGGGCCCCTTGGCGAGGAGCATCGCGTAGTTCCAGCCGTACCGGAGCTGGTCCTCCGTGGTGCCCGCGGTGCCCTGCACGGTGAGCGTGCTCGTACCGCACACCGCCGCCGACAGCAGCTCCGAGAGCATCGACTTGGCGGTGCCCGGCTCACCGACGAGCAACAGCCCGCGCTCGCCCGCCAGCGTCACCACACACCGCTCCACCAAGGCGCGGTCGCCCACGAACTTCCGCGATATCACCAGCTCCTCACCGTCCGGCGCGCGCAGCGGCCCGCCGTCGGTGCCACAGACGAAGAGCACCACGGCACGCGGTGTGAGCCGCCAGCTCGGCGGGCGGGGGCCGCGGTCGTACGACTCCAGAAACGCCAGCTCCGTCGCGTACCGGTCCTCCGGCAGCTCAAGCTGCCGTCCGGGCCGCACCGCCGCCCCCGCGCCGGTCTCTGTCGCTTCTGTCGCTTCCGTCGATGAACTCTGATCCGCTGCCATGTCCGCTGTCCCCGTTCCTGTCTCCGTCGTCATCGCCTGCCTCCTCGGCCGCCGCGGCCCCGGAACTCCTCGAACCCCGGTGCGTCGCCCGCCACGACCCGCTGCCACGCGGCCCGGTACAGCCCGGGCACCGGCCGGTCCGGCACCACGAAGCCCGGCCGGCCCCAGGGCACCAGCTCCGTCTTCCAGCTCTCCGACGGCAGCCTCGGTGTCTGCTGCTCCAGCCAGCCGCCGGGCAGGAAGAGCGTCCGCCCGGCCCGTGCCCGCTTGGCCTCCACCACCAGGTCGGTGGCGGCCAGTTCGGCCCGGGCCTTCTTCAGCCGGGCCGGCTTCCACCCCGTCCACGCGGCCTGGTGACGGTCGGTCGGGTCGGGCAGCGCGAGCAGCATCAGATAGAGCGCCGCCGCATCCTCCGACAGCCCGAACCGCTTCGCCGACTCGGCCACCAGCTCCGGGACGCTGTGGAGCGGATTCTGCGGTGCTCCCGGCGGGCCGTCCGCCGACACCAACTCCATGAACTCCTCGCTCAGCAGCGCCCGCAGCGCCTCCAGCGCCGGACCCGGGCCCGCCGTCGCCACCAGCAGCTTCAGATCCGGATGGTCCGGACCCCACTCGCCGGCCTCGTCCGAGCCGCCCGTCGGCAGCAGGGCCGAGGGCCGTACCCAGACCGAGTCCCAGTCCCGCCCGTACCGGGTCGGCGTCAGCACCAGCACCGGCGACAGCTCGACGATCTCCTTCTCGCCGCCCCCGCGCTTGGGCGTCAGCCCGTATGTCTCACGGAGCCGCGGTGACACGGCGTCGTACGCGGAGTCCCGGTCGACCCCCAGGTCGAGCAGCAGCCCGGGATCGGCCAGCCGCTCCCGCAGCATCCGCACCGTCATCGGCAGGACCGCGCGCAGCGGGTCGCCGTACGGCAGCCGGTACGCAAGCCAGCGCAGCGAGCCGACCACCGAGTTGAGCGAGGACCCGGTCGGCGCCAGGCGCGGATCCGCCGTCTCCAGCACGCCGTCGGCCATGCGCTGTTCGGTACGGCCCGTGAGCTGCGGTTGCCACTCGGGGTTGAGCGCGTCGTTCACGGCGGCGCCTGAGCCCTGCTCGGCCACCATCTGCCGGATCAGCCAGGGCGGGGTGGGCCGGCGCTTGCCGCGCGCCGCCGTCCAGGCGCCCACCAGCGGCTCCATCGCGAAGCCCGTGGTCCACAGATCCGCCACCCGCTCCGGCTCGCCGGGCAGCAGCAGGGCGGTGAACGCCCGCCGCTCCTGGACGCTCAGCGCGGTCAGCGTGCCGGCCGCCACCTGTGTCTCCGCGCTCTTGGCGCCCAGCGGCTCCAGATACTCGGCGACCAGCGCATCCCGGTCCGGGGAGTGGTCCAGCCCGGGGGAGCCGAGATGGAACAGTGCCCCGGCCGCCGGGGTGATCCCGACCCGCTCCGCGAAGTCCACCGCCCGCTCCGGCCGGTACGGCAGCGGCCCGCGCTCCCGTACCAGCTCCACCAGCCGCCGTACCGCCGGTGCCCGCACCGGGTCGTCCCCCGTGCCCAGCACCTCGGACTCGGTGATCAGGGTCCCGTCCCAGCCGCCGAACACCCCGGCCGGGTCGTACTCGACGCACTCCCAGTCCGCGTCGTCGTCCTCCACCCCCGCTTGGTCGAGGATCAGCAGCCGCCGGGCCCCCGCGTGCCGCGTCCCGCCGGTGAGCTCGGCCTCGGCGGAGCCGGGAATCCGCAGCTCCAGTAGGCGCAGCCGTCCGCGCGGGTCGATCAGGAGCGCGTCGCCGTTGCCGTCACTCCCACCGTCGGGCGTCCGCACCGCCAGCGCCGAGTCGAGGAACTCCAGGAGCGCGGTCCGGTGCTGGTCGGAGGTGACGGGGGAGGCGGCGCGCAGCGCGAGCGCCGCCATGCCGGCCCCGCACACGTTCATCCAATTCCCGCTCGCCTCCCGGAGAGCGACGGGTCCCGGAACGGCGTCCGCCGCCAGCACGCGGCTCAGCACCCGCATCTGTTCGAGGACCAGCGCGCTCTGCTTCGACGGCTGGTGGTAGTAGTAATACCGGTGCGTCTGACGGTTGAAGCCATGGAACGCCCTGCCCAGGACGCCGTCGAAGGCATGCTGGACCTTCGGTTCCGCGGGGTTCGAGCCCTGCTGGGCCTCTGCGGCCCGTTCGGCGAGGGTGCCGATCCGCCGGGCGTGGCGAGCCGCCTCGGCCAGTACTCCGGCGACCCCCGCCACCAGACGTGTATGAGTGATCTCCGGCAGCAGCTCGCGCACGGCCGCCTTCGCCGTCTTCCCCCCGGCAACGGCGGCCAGCAGCTTCCGGGCGTCCTCCTCGGTCACCGCGCGCAGCGCGGCGGAACCCCGCTCGTCACGCGGCCGCAGCGCGTGCCAGTAGGCCAGCGGCGCCACCAGCGGAGTGCCCTCCGCGTACACGCCACCGTGGCTGCCTTCCTCAACCTGCGCCAGGTGAAGGCCCTCCGCGTCGTGCAGGGCGAGCGAGGCCGCGAATCCGCGCGACTCCCGCAGGTGCAGCGCGGCCCCGCCGGGCAGCCGCAGCGGCGGTACGGGGAGACCGGAGCTGAAATGCTCCATCCGCGCGCCCGGCGGCACCGGCACGGCCGGACTGCGGCTTCCGTCCACCGAACAGGCCGTGAGCGTCCGCTCCTCGGGGTCATATGTCACCCACCAGCCGAGCAGTCCGTCCTTGGTACCGAACGGCGAGGATTCCAGGCCCGGTTGTACGGGAAGGAGCCGGCAGGCCCGCTCCAGCAGCCGTACTTCGCTGCCGGCCGGAACCGATTCCAGCGCCGAGTCGAAGAAGGCGGGCACCGAAATCCGGCCCCTGCGGGCCGACTCCGGGTCGTACTCCCACCACTGGTTCTCGTGCAGCACCCAGACGGAGATGCCGTCGGAGGCGACCTGGCGGCGCTCCCCGGCGAACGAGGTGTCCCCGGCGTACATCGGCCGGCCGCCGTAGCACCGGCCGCCGTCCGGCAGTTCGAGCGACGGCGTCTGGGCGTCGGTCCAGTGGTCGCGCAGCTCGCCCGCGGGCTTGAACACTTCGCCGGGACGGCCCGACCACAGAGCACGCCGCTCGTCCCCCAGACCGCTGGCGATCAGCCACTGGCCGCCCGCGTACCGGACCGTGGTCGTGTCCCAGGTCTGGGTCGGCTTCACCGGCAGGGGCAGGGTCCGCTGGTCGGTCACGGCGGTGGGCCCGACCGCCGCGACCTGGGTGTCGATCCGGACGAGCAGGGACGGCCAGGCGTCCCGTACCCGGTACCACTTCTCGTTGTGGTGGTAACGCTGCCCCGACGCCGCCCGGTTGACCTTGCCGAGTCCCGGCAGCGCCTCCTCCAGCGCGGGCCAGCCCAGCTCGTCGAGCAGACCCGCCCGCAGCGTCCTCGCCAGGGCGGGGGCGGGTGAGACCGCCGTGATCCTGGCCACCGCGTCGGGCGCCGTGGCCAGTACGGACGGCGCGGAGAACCGGGCCAGCCGCTCCAGCAGCCTGTCCATGCCGGGCAGTCCGAGGGGCCCCGACAGATCCTCGGCACGCTCCTCCAGCCAGCCCACCAGCGCACTGCGCAGAGCGGGGTGTTCGAGAACCTGGCTGAGCCGTTCGGCGGCGTCGCCGCCCTCGGCGAGCCTCTCCACGCCCATACGGACCAGCGGGGTGAACCGGGGGTCGGCGGCCAGCGCGGCCAGATCCCTGCGCCCCTCCTGCTCGTCGCCGAGCCAGTCGTCCAGATCCAGGCCCCGGCTCGCCTCGGGCGGATCGGCGACCGGCACTCCCCAGGCCAGACAGGCGTCCAGCAGATCCAGATCGGCCGTGACGCGCCAGCCGTGGCCGCCGAGCAGCCGTACGGGGGTGCCGTCGCCCACCAGCCGGTCCACCAGCCGCTCCACCAGGGCCAGTTCGGCGGCGAGCCGCTTGGAGGAACCCCAGCCGCGCTGCCGGTGCCTGGCCCAGGACGACAGCCACTCGGCCGCCGGAACCGTCCCGTCCACCAGCAGCTCCACCGCCCCGCACCGGTCAAGCAGGGCCAGCCAGGAGGCGTCGAACTGCTCCGGATGGTCGCCGCCCGCGGCCGGAAGCAGGGCCAGCAGCCGCTCCCGCACCGCCGGGTCGTCCGCCGCGATGGCGCTCAGCGCGGGCAGCGCCGACTTCCAGAAGCTCGCCGCCGCGCGGTTCATCGGCCCGGTGTGGATGATCTCCGCGAGCAGCGCCTGTTCCTCGGCCGCCGCGTCCAGGCCCGCGCTCTTCGCGAGGCGCCGCAGATCCTCCAGCATGCCCGCGTACGGGGCGAGCCCGGCCGCGCACCGCTCCAGCGAGACCGCCTTGAACTGTTCGTACGCCTCCTCGGCCGACAGCCGCTCGGTCAGCCCCTTGGCGTGCTCGCGCAGGGACTTGCCGGTCAGCGCTCCGGCCCCGGCGAACTCCAGGAAGACCTCGCGCAGCCGGTCCTCGTCCACCGCGAGCGCGTGCCGCTGCTCGGCAGCCCGTGCCTTGCCGAAGAACACGGACGCCTGCTGACGGGACTCGACCGCCAGGAAGAGCCGCGCCACCTGTTCGTAGAAGGTGGGCAGAAAATGCGGTACGGAACGGTCGAGGCGCTCGCCGATCTCGTCGAACCCCTCCTTCGCCAGACCCGGCTTGGTGGGGACGAGCCGGGCGAGCCGCTCCATCTCCTTGACCACGGCGAGCGCGTGATGCCCGTTCTCCGGGTCGTGCACCAGGGCCCAGGCGGGGAAGCCCAGCGACTGCCGCTTGACCCGGCCGACCTCGACCGCCTCCGCCGCGCCGAACCCCAGATACTCCAGGGCGAGATCCTCCGCCGCCCCGATAGCGCCGGGCACCAGCCGGACCACCGTCCGCTCGTCCAGGGCGGGATGGGCGTACGCGCGCGCCGTCAGCACATCGCCCCCGGCCCCCGCGGTGTCCCCGGAACCTCCAGCACTCCCGCGACCCGCAGCGCCGGCAGCCGCAGCGCTCTCGGCGCCACCGAGCGGCAGCACCGCGCCCGTCTCCAGCAGATCCCGCTCCCGGGCCTTCGCCGCCCGGGTCTCCCCGTCCCGCACTTCCGTGTCCGGCAGCGTGCCGCCCACCAGTCGACCGTTCACCGCGCCCCCTCCTCGTCGTTCTCGACCACACGGCCCGCGTACACCAGCGCGGCCATCCGCTCGCCCTCCGACCAGGCGACCGGCCCCACTTCGGCGAGCGGCAGTCGCCGCCCCGCCCCGTCACGCCACTCCAGCGAACCGGTCAGCGTCTCCCCGTCCGGATAGTCGTCCCCCACCCAGTACGCCGCCTCGACCTGCCGGCCCTCCTCCACCAGCGGGCAGACCGCATAGCCGCCGCGCACCCGGTAACCGAGTGAGACCGCCCGGGTCGTGGCATGCCGGAGCTGCGCGAACTTCCCATTGGCGTACGCACGCCAGTCCTGCGCCGCCGCGCTCCCGGGCGCGTCCGCGGCCGGCGCCGGCCGCCGCCACACCTCGCGGAACAACTGCTCGGCGCCCTGCTCCACACCCAGCTCGGCCGCGAACTCCCGCAGTTCCCCCAGGTCTTCGAGCAGCACCGGATGGGGTATCAGCACCGTCTCCACGGCGGCCGGGTCCAGCCGCACCGAGTCCCCGTCCAGATCGACGATCCCCAGCCCGCGCACCGGATCCGCGTCCCGCAGAAAACCCGCCCGCGCCGAGTCCGCCGAGCCGTCCCCGGCCACCGGCGCCACCACCAGATCCCGCAGCGCCGACTGCCACGCGGCGTCCGGCCACACCCGCGCCAGCAGTGCCACCGGCACCGGCAGCGAACGCACCAGCCAGGTGTCCACCTGCTCGCGGCACTCCCGCTCGTGCCGCTCCAGCCACTCGGCCAACTGCCGCAGCCGTACCACCTCGGCGTCGTCCTTGAGCTTCGACGGCACCTGTTTCAATGTGCGGCCCGCGGCATTGCGACACAGCACCCGCGTGCCGTCCAGCGCGACGGCATACCCGCCCGACGTCTCGATCCAGCCCATGGCAGGACCCCTCCCCGACCTTCCGGTTCCGAACGCTCATCACAGTAGGTGACGGGTCTGACAACGCTCGTCCGAAGCCTGTGAGGCTGTGGAAAACCTCCGTCACGGCCGCGCAACGGCCCGGCAACCGGGGCCCGGCAGGATCGCCCCATGACCATCCACGACCGGCCCGCGAACGACTTCGACAACCATGGATCCGCAGGTCCCAGCCTTGTCGTCGTCGCTCACGGCAGCCGCGATCCGCGCACCCGGGCGACCATCGCCACGCTCCTCGACCGGGTCCGCGAACTGCGCCCCGGTGTGGATGTACGCCTCGGACATCTCGGCATCGATGAGCCCCTGCTCTCCGACACCCTCGTCGGCCTGGGCACCGGCCGCGCCGTCCTCGTACCGCTGCTTCTGAGCCGTGGCACCCACATCAAGCGGGATCTGCCGGCCGCCCTGGCGTCCGCGCCCCGGCTCCACACCCGGATCGCCGCGCCGCTCGGCCCGCACCCCCTGTTGGTAGAGGTGCTCTACGCGCGATTGGCCGAAGCGGGCTGGCGAATGGACGCCACAAGCGAAAGCCGCGGTTCCGCCGACGCTCCGGCGGGTGCGGGTGCGGGTGCCGGTGCGGCCGCCGCTGCCGGTGGAGGCACGGGTACAGGCACGGGCACAGGTACAGGATCCGGTACGGGTTCCGCCGCCCGTACGAGACGAGGCGGCGCCGCGGTCGTCCTCGCCGCCGCCGGATCGCTCGACCCGGAATCCGCCGCGGACACCCGGCGTACCGCCGCGCTGCTCAGCGAGCGGCTCGGCGGTGTGCCGGTCGTCCCCGCCTACGCGTCCGCCGCCTCGCCGACCGTCCGCGAAGCCGTCCGCGCCCTTGCCGCCCGGGGTCACCACCGGACCGCTGTCGCCTCGTACTTCACCGCCCCCGGCCACTTCGCGACCCGCAGCGCCGCCGCCGCGCCCTGGATCGCCGCCGCCCCACTGGGCGCCCACCCGGCGATGGCCCGGCTGCTGCTCCACCGCTACGACCAGGCGCGGGACGCCCCGTACGACACGGCCCACCGCGACCTGGCCTCCGTCCGGGCCTGAGCCCAACAATCGAAGCCCGCACGCCGGCCGGCCCAACCTCCCGCACATCCCCCAATCCATCACCTTCCGCCACCTTTCTCACCAGTCCCGGGTAACCGCCTCGCTGCCCCTCGGACCCCCGTACGCCACCCGCTCCGGTTACCTTCGGTGCATGGCAGGCACAGCGGGCACATCGGGCACCTATGACGGAACGGCAACCGAACGCTGGGCACCCGAGCCCGACAAGCGTCCGGGCCGCACCGCCTTCCAGCGCGACCGCGCGCGCGTGCTGCACTCCGCGGCACTGCGCCGGCTCGCGGGCAAGACCCAGGTGGTCACCCCCGGATCGCGGAGCCAGGAGTGGGACGCCAGCCCGCGGACCCGGCTGACCCACTCCCTGGAGTGCGCGCAGGTCGGCCGTGAACTGGGCGCCGCGCTCGGCTGCGACCCGGATCTCGTCGAAGCGGCCTGTCTCGCTCATGACATGGGCCATCCGCCCTTCGGCCACAACGGTGAACAGGCCCTCAACGACTTTGCCGCGGACTGCGGCGGCTTCGAGGGCAACGCGCAGTCGCTGCGTCTGCTCACCCGGATCGAGCCCAAACGGTTCGTCCGCTTCGAGGAAACGGGCGACCTGGTCAGCGTCGGCCTCAATCTGACCCGCGCCACCCTGGACGCCGCCACCAAATACCCCTGGCCGCGCGGCGCCCACCCCACCCGGCCGGGCTCGCTGAAGTTCGGGGTGTACGAGGACGACCTGCCTGTCTTCGGCTGGGCACGCAAGGGCGCCCCGGGGGACCGTATCTGCTTCGAGGCGCAGGTCATGGACTGGTCCGACGATGTCGCGTACTCGGTCCACGACTTCGAGGACGGTCTGCACGCCGGCCATGTCGACCCCGCCGCGCTCTCCTCCGAGACGGAACGGCGTGGGATCTGGGCGGTGGCGATCGGACGTTATGTGCCACGGGACACCGATCCGGGGGAACTGTCCGCCGCGCTCGACCGCCTGATGGACCAGGAGTGGTGGCCGCGCGGTTATGACGGCTCCGCCGTCGCGCAGTCCCGCCTCAAGGACGCCACCAGCCAGCTCATCGGCCGGTTCTGTCTGGCCGCCGAGGCGGCGACGCGCGAGGCGTACGGTACGGGGCCGCTCACCCGGTACGGCGCGGAACTGGTCGTCCCGCGCGCGGCACGTCTGGAGTGCGCGGTCCTCAAGGCCGTCGCCGACCGCTATGTCATGCAGCGTGCCGAGCAGGAAGCGCTCCGCGCCGACCAGCGGATCGTGCTGGCGGAGCTGGCGGAGGCGCTCACCGCCCGCGCTCCGGAGGGCCTCGATCCGCAGTTCCGGGCGCTGTTCGAATCGGCCGGGGACGACCGGGCGCGCAAGCGGGTCATCGTCGACCAGATCGCGTCGCTCACCGACGCCTCGGCCCGCTCCCTGCACACGGGACTCACCGGCCGCGCCTGACGGACCTGCGTGCCTGACGGACCTGCGCGCCTGAAGGACCTGCGTGCCCGAAGGACCCGCGCGCCCGACAGCCGTGACGTGACGGACCTGGCAGAACCGAATCGGCCCGCTCCGCCCAGCCCCGTGCCCGCGCGCATCCCACGCGGCTCCCGCGCATCATGGACGGGTGACGCTCGTGGCCGGGCGACATGCGCCCCTCATGCCTCACCGCTCCAGGTCCGCGCCTGTACGAAGGTAGCCGGATCACGCAGTGATACATGCCCGTGGAGCGCTCCCTCTTTCGCCATCACGCTCCGTGCGGGAGGCTCGCAGATGGCGGCAGCGCGAAGAGGAGGCATCAAGTGGTCGACGCACATCAGACTTTTGTCATCGTCGGCGGTGGGCTGGCCGGGGCGAAAGCCGCGGAAACCCTTCGTTCGGAGGGTTTCACCGGCCGGGTGATCCTCATCGGCGACGAGCGCGACCACCCGTATGAACGTCCGCCGCTCTCCAAGGGGTATCTCACCGGCAAGGAGGGCAGGGACAGCGTCTTCGTGCACGAGCGCGCCTGGTACGCGCAGGCCGAGATCGAGCTGCACCTCGGCCAGACCGTCACCTCCATCGACCGCGATCTGCGGTGCGTGCACCTCGGCGACGGCACCTCCGTGCGGTACGACAAACTGCTCCTGACGACCGGCGCCGAACCGCGCCGGCTCGACATCCCCGGCACCGATCTCGCCGGAGTCCACCATCTGCGCCGGCTCGCCCACGCGGACCGGCTGCGCCGCACGCTGGCCGCCCTGGGCCGCGACAACGGCCATCTCGTGATCGCCGGCGCGGGCTGGATCGGTCTGGAGGTCGCGGCCGCCGCGCGCGGTTACGGCGCCGAGGTCACCGTCGTCGAGACCGCGCCGACCCCGCTCCACCATGTGATCGGCCCCGAGCTCGGGCAGCTCTTCACCGAACTGCACCAGGAGCACGGCGTACGGTTCCACTTCGGCGTCCGGCTCACCGAGATCACCGGCCAGGACGGCATGGTCCTGTCGGCCCGTACGGACGACGGCGAGGAACACCCCGCCCACGACGTGCTCGCCGCCATCGGCGCCGCCCCGCGCACCGCCCTCGCCGAGGCCGCCGGTCTCGATCTCGCCGACCGCGCCCTGGGCGGCGGTATCGCCGTGGACACCGCCCTGCGCACCTCCGACCCGGACATCTACGCGGCCGGTGATGTGGCCGCCCTGCCGGTCACCGGCTGGGGCGGGACGCTGTCCGTACCGCGCGTACGGGTCGAGCACTGGGCCAACGCACTCAACGGAGGCCCGGCCGCCGCCCGCGCCATGCTCGGCCAGGACGTCAGCTACGACCGCGTCCCCTACTTCTTCTCCGACCAGTACGACCTGGGCCTGGAGTACTCGGGATGGGCGCCGCCCGGCTCGTACGACCAGGTGGTGGTGCGCGGCGATGCCGGAAAGCGCGAGTTCATCGCGTTCTGGCTGAAGGACCGCAAGGTGCTCGCCGGGATGAACGTCAACGTCTGGGACGTCACCGAGGACATCCAGCGGCTGGTCCGCTCCGACGAGCCGCAGGACCCGGACGCCCTGGCCGACCCGGCCGTCCCGCTCGGATCCCTCGGTTCGCCCGGAGTCGGCGGGCAGGGCCGCACCCACCACGGCTGACCGGCGTCACCCCACGGCTGACCGGCATCGACCGGTCCGGCCCGTACGCCCCCGTAGTATTCACGCGTGGCAGGCAGGATCAATGATGACGACGTGAAGGCGGTGCGGGACGCCGTCCCGATCGACGCCGTCGTGTCCGACTACCTCCAGCTACGCAGCGCGGGCGGCGGCAATCTCAAGGGGCTCTGCCCCTTCCACGACGAGAAGTCCCCCTCCTTCCAGGTGAGTCCGGGCAAGGGTCTCTTCCACTGCTTCGGCTGCCAGGAGGGCGGGGACACCATCGCCTTCGTCATGAAGATCGACCATCTCTCGTTCTCCGAGACGGTCGAGCGGCTCGCCGCGCGCGCGGGCATCACCCTCCGGTACGAGGAGGGCGGCTACAACCCGGCGAGCCAGCGCGGCGAGCGCACCCGGCTGGTCGAGGCGCACAAGATCGCCGCGCAGTTCTACGCGGAGCAGCTCGGCGGCCCGGAGGCCGAGATCGGCCGTACGTTCCTGGCGGAGCGCGGCTTCGACCAGGCGGCGGCCGAGCACTTCGGTGTCGGCTACAGCCCGGCCGGCTGGGACCATCTCACCCGCTATCTGCGCGGCAGGGGCTTCACCGACAAGGAACTGCTGCTCTCGGGGCTCTCCCAGGACGGCCGCCGTGGCCCGATCGACCGCTTCCGCGGCCGGCTGATGTGGCCCATCCGCGATATCTCGGGCGAGGTGGTCGGCTTCGGCGCGCGCAAGCTCCGCGAGGACGACAACGGCCCGAAGTATCTGAACACCCCCGAGACCCCGATCTACAAGAAGTCCCAGGTGCTGTACGGGGTCGACCTGGCCAAGAAGGACATCGCCAAGTCCAGCCGGGCCGTGGTCGTCGAGGGCTACACCGATGTGATGGCCTGTCATCTCGCCGGGGTCACCACCGCCATCGCGACGTGTGGCACGGCCTTCGGCGGCGAGCACATCAAGATCCTCCGACGGCTGCTGATGGACAACGGCAGCGCCCGGGTGATCTTCACGTTCGACGGGGACGCGGCCGGCCAGAAGGCCGCGCTGCGCGCCTTCGAGGACGACCAGAAGTTCGCCGCCGAGACCTATATCGCCATCGCCCCCGACAACATGGACCCGTGCGACCTGCGGCTCGCCAAGGGCGACGAAGCCGTACAGGACCTGGTCGAACCGCGTACGCCGCTGTTCGAGTTCGCGATCCGCCAGATCGTCTCGCGGTACGACCTGGAGACCCCGGCGGGGCGCGCGGCGGCGCTGGACGAGGCCGCGCCGATCGTGGCGCGGATCAAGAACGGCGCGTCGCAGCACGAGGTCGCGGTCCAGCTCGCGGGGATCCTCGGGATCCTGGACACCCAGTTCGTGGTCGCGCGCGTGGCCCGGGTCGCGCGCTGGGCGCGCGACCGCGGCGGCAGGGGGCCGGCGCAGGGGCCGGGCGCGCGCTCCGGAGCGCAGACGCCCGAGAACCGGTCACAGCCGGGTGCGGCGGGACCCGGCGCGTACG
This sequence comes from Streptomyces sp. GMY02, assembly GCF_019056675.1. Lineage (NCBI taxonomy): Bacteria > Bacillati > Actinomycetota > Actinomycetes > Kitasatosporales > Streptomycetaceae > Streptomyces > Streptomyces sp. GMY02. The sequence continues at coordinate 5,854,588 of NZ_CP077658.1, forward strand.
GCCCCGGGTCCGCGGGACCGGCCGTGTCCGGGCCCGCGCTCAATCTGCGCAGCCCCGCCCACCGCACCGAGCGCGAGCTGCTGAAGCTCGCGCTCCAGCGGCCCGAACTGGTCTCCCCGGCCTTCGACGCGTACGGCGAGGACGAGTTCACCGCCCCGCCGTACGCCGCCGTACGCCGTGCCATAGCGGAGGCCGGCGGCGCCGAACAGGGATTGGCGTCCGCGCCGGAGTATCTGGCCCGGGTCCGCGAGGCCGCGCCGAACGACGCGGTGCGCGCCATGGTCACCGAGCTGGCGGTCGAGGTGTTCCACGGCAAGTCGATCGACGAGATCTACGCGGGCGAGCAGCTCGTACAGGTACGGCTGCGCGCCGTCGACCGGCGCGTCCGCGAGGTGACCGGCACACTGACCCGGCTCGGCACGCAGGCGGCGCCGGACCACCTCGCCGCCGTACAGAACGAGCTGTGGGTGCTCCAGCAGTACGGCCAGTCGCTCCGCGCCCAGGGCGCCGCCGCGCTCTGACGGGCGTGTCGGCAAGGCCGTGTCCGGTGGGGCAAGGCCGTGTCCGGCGGGCACCTCACCGTCGGCGCGTTCGCGCACTTACGCACCCCTGCGCACCCCCCTCGTACACCCTTCGCCCCCCTTGCGCGCCCCCCTCGGTAACGGCACGGTTACGCACGGGACGCAGAAAGTCATCGCACGCCCCTCGTGACAGCCATGTGTCGTACCCCACACTGGGGTGCGGTGCCTGAGTTCTTCCGGAGCGCGGCCGGCCTGCCGACGGTGGGCGCCTCACCCCCGCGGATCCGCTCATTGTGTACGGGACGGAGCAGGGCCCGGCCGCCTCCGTCCCGCTGCCGTACGCCCCCCGAACCGGCAGCGATCACCTTGGAGGTCGCCCCCCGTGCAGACCCAGACCCCGACTCCCACCCTGACCGTGCCACCGGACGTGCCCCCGAAGACGCCGCAGCAGGCGGTCCCGGACCTGGCCCCGGACCTGGTTCCGGCCGGGTTCGCGGTGGGCGTTCCGCCCCAGAGCCGCGCGGCGCACCACCCGGAGACGGCCGAGGCAGCCGCCCCGGATCCGCTCAGCGAGGGTGAAGGCCTTCTCCATGAACGCGAAGAACGCGAAAGCCCCCTGAGAGACGAATCGTTCCGCGAGCGCGAAGACTCCCTCCGCGAACACCCCCTCCGCGAAGAGCCCGTCCGCGAAGACCTCGTGGAACTGCCCGAGGAGAGCCCTCCGCCCCCGCCGCGCGGCAGCGCACGCGCCGACACCGGCGGCCCCTCCTCCGACCTCTTCCGCCAGTACCTGCGCGAGATTGGCCGCGTACCGCTGCTCACCGCCGTCGAGGAGGTGGACCTCGCCCGCCGTGTCGAGGCCGGTCTCTTCGCCGAGGAGAAGCTCAGCGGTGCCGCCGACCTGGACTCGCGGCTCGCCGTCGACCTGGACCGGCTCGTGGTTCTCGGCAGAATGGCCAAGCGCCGGCTGATCGAGGCGAATCTGCGGCTCGTCGTCTCGGTGGCCAAGCGCTATGTGGGCCGGGGCCTGACCATGCTCGATCTCGTCCAGGAGGGAAATCTGGGCCTGATCAGGGCGGTTGAGAAGTTCGACTACGCCCGCGGCTACAAGTTCTCGACATACGCGACCTGGTGGATCCGGCAGGCCATGTCCCGGGCACTCGCCGACCAGGCCCGTACGATCCGCGTCCCGGTCCATGTCGTCGAGCTGATCAACCGCGTGGTGCGGGTCCAGCGGCGGATGCTCCAGGAGCGCGGCTACGAACCGACCCCCGAAGAGGTCGCCGCCCAGCTCGACCTCACCGCCGAGCGGGTCACCGAGGTGCTGCGGCTCGCCCAGGAACCCGTCTCCCTGCATGCCCCGGTGGGCGAGGAGGACGATGTCGCGCTCGGCGATCTGATCGAGGACGGCGACGCCGCGTCCCCGGTCGAGTCCGCCGCCTTCCTGCTGCTGCGCGAGCACCTGGAGGCGGTGCTCTCCACCCTCGGCGAACGCGAACGCAAGGTGGTCCAGTTGCGGTACGGACTCGCCGACGGGCGGCCCCGCACCCTGGAGGAGATCGGCAGGCTCTTCGGTGTGACGCGGGAGCGGATACGGCAGATAGAGTCCAAGACCCTCAGCCGGCTCCGCGACCACGCCTTCGCCGACCAGCTCCGCGGCTACCTGGACTGAACAGCCGGAAGACCCGGGCTCCGAAGGGCCGAAAGGACCCCGAGGGCCGAAAGCCGGGCGCCGCGCCCCCGGAGGGACGCGGCGCCCGGTATCGCGTAAGCCCGCCTCGGCCGGCCTGCTCAGTCGACCTTGTCAGTCGACCTCCGCCACCGCCTGCGCGAATTGCGCCGCGTACAGGCGCGCGTACGCACCCTCCGCCGCCAGCAGCTCGTCATGCGTGCCCTGTTCGACGATCGAGCCGTTCTCCATCACCAGAATCACATCCGCGTCCCGGATCGTGGACAGCCGGTGCGCGATCACAAAGCTGGTCCTGCCGTGCGCCAGCCGCGCCATCGCCTTCTGGATCAGTACTTCGGTACGGGTGTCCACCGAACTGGTCGCCTCGTCGAGCACCAGGATCACGGGGTCGGACAGGAACGCCCGCGCGATGGTTATCAGTTGCTTCTCGCCGGCGCTGACCCCCGAGCCCTCGTCGTCGATCACCGTGTCGTACCCGTCGGGGAGCGTACGGACGAACCGGTCGGCGTGGGCCGCCCGCGCCGCCTCCTCGATCTCTTCCCGGGTGACCTCGCGCGCCGCGCCGTACGCGATGTTCTCCGCGATGGTGCCGCCGAAGAGCCAGGTGTCCTGGAGCACCATGCCTATCCCGGACCGCAGTTCGGCGCGCGAGATCCTGGATATGTCCATGTCGTCCAGGGTGATCCGGCCGCCGGTCACCTCGTAGAACCGCATCAGCAGATTGACCAGCGTGGTCTTGCCCGCGCCGGTCGGGCCGACGATCGCGACCGTCTGGCCCGGCTCCACCGACAGCGACAGATCGTCGATCAGCGGCTTTTCCGGCTCGTACCGGAACGAGAGGTGCTCGATCTCCACCCGTCCCCGCTGCTTGCGCAGCCGCTCGACGGACGGCGCGTCGGGCTCCTGCTCCACCGCGTCCAGCAACTCGAAGATCCGCTCGGCGGAAGCGACTCCGGACTGCACCAGGTTGGCCATCGAGGCGACCTGCGTCAGCGGCATCGAGAACTGCCGCGAATACTGGATGAACGCCTGCACATCACCGATCGACAGCGTGCCGGACGCGACCCGCAGCCCGCCCACGACCGCGATCAGCACATAGTTGATGTTGGAGATGAAGAGCATCAGCGGCTGCATGATCCCGCTGTTGAACTGCGCCTTGAAACCCGCCTCGTAGAGCTGGTCGTTCTGCTCGCGGAACAGCTCGGCCGACTCGTCCTGCCGCCCGAAGACCTTCACCAGCGCGTGGCCGGTGTACATCTCCTCGATATGGGCGTTGAGCGTGCCGGTGACCTTCCACTGCTGCACGAACTGCGGCTGCGACCGCTTGCCGACCTTCGCCGCGACGAACACCGACAGCGGTACGGTCACCAGTGCGACCAGCGCCAGCAGGGGCGAGATCCAGAACATCATCACCAGCACACCGACGATCGTCAGCAGCGAGTTGATGAGCTGGCCCATGGTCTGCTGCATGGTCTGCGAGATGTTGTCGACATCGTTGGTCACACGGCTGAGCACCTCGCCGCGCGGCTGCTGGTCGAAGTACGACAGCGGCAGCCGCGAAAGCTTCGCCTGGACGTCCTCGCGCATCCGGTACACCGTGTTGTTGATGATCCGGATGGAGAGCCGCGTCGACACCAGCATCAGCAGCCCGGCCGCCACATAGATCACCAGGACCACCAGCAGCACCTCGCCGACCGCGCCGAAGTCGATGCCGTGGCCGGGGGTGAAGTCCACCCCCGACAGCAGATCGGCCAGTCCGTCGTCGCCCTTCGCCCGCAGCCCCTCGACGGTCTCCGCCTTGGAGACGCCTGCCGGGGTCTGCCGGCCGATCACCCCCGCGAAGATCAGGTCGGTCGCCCGGCCGAGGATCTTCGGGCCCACCACCGACAGCGCCACGCTCAGCACGATCGTGCCGAACATCCACCAGAGGGTGACCCGCTCCCGGGTGAGCTGCCGCAGCAGCCGCTTTCCGGAGCCCTTGAAGTCCATGGACCGCTGGGTCGGGCCCGCGGCCATCATCATGCGTCCGCCAGGACCGCTCATCAGGCAGCCTCCGCCTCGGTCAACTGGGAGAGCACGATCTCCCGGTATGTCGTGTTCTCCGCCATCAGTTCGTGATGGCGGCCCGCTCCGACGACCCGGCCCTCGTCCAGGACCACGATCCGGTCGGCGTCACGGATCGTGGACACCCGCTGGGCGACGATCAGTACGGTCGCCTCCGCGGTCTCCCGCGCCAGCGCCGCGCGCAGCGCCGCGTCCGTCGCGTAGTCCAGCGCCGAGAACGAGTCGTCGAAGAGATAGATCTCCGGCCGCTGCACCAGCGTCCGCGCGATCGCGAGGCGCTGCCGCTGGCCGCCCGAGACATTCGTACCGCCCTGCGCGATGGGCGCGTTCAGCCCGCCCTCCAGACCGGTGACAAAGTCCCGCGCCTGCGCCACGTCCAGGGCGTGCCACAGCTCCTCGTCGGTCGCGTCGGGATTGCCGTACCGCAGATTGGTCGCGACCGTCCCGGAGAAGAGATACGGCTTCTGCGGCACCAGGCTCACGGTCTTCGCCAGCAGTACGGGATCGATTTCCCGTACGTCCTGCCCGTCGACCAGCACCTGTCCGCCGGTGGCGTCGAACAGCCGTGGTACGAGGCCGAGAAGTGTCGACTTGCCACTGCCCGTCGAGCCGATGACGGCGGTCGTCTCGCCGGGCCTGGCGATCAGGGACACGTCCCGCAGAACGGGCTCCTCGGCACCGGGGAACCGGAACTCCGCGTTCCGAACCTCCAGGTGACCGTGCCGGCGAAGCTCCCGTACCGGGTTCTCCGGCGGTACGACGCTCGACCTGGTGTCCAGCACCTCCTCGATGCGCTCGGCGCACACCTCGGCGCGCGGCACCATCATGAACATGAAGGTGGCCATCATCACGGCCATCACGATCTGCATCAGATACGCGAGGAACGCGGTCAGCGCGCCGATCTCCATCCCGCCGCTGTCGATGCGGTGCGCGCCGAACCAGACGACGGCGATCGACGACAGGTTCACCACCGTCATCACGGTCGGGAACATCAGCGCCATCAGCCGGCCGGTGGACAGGGCGACATCGGTCAGCCCGGTGTTGGCCTCGCGGAAACGGTCCTTCTCGTACTCGTCGCGTACGAACGCCCTGATCACGCGGTTTCCGGTGATCTGCTCGCGCAGCACCCGGTTCACCGTGTCGAGACGGGTCTGCATCGTACGGAACAGCGGCCGCATCCTCTTGACGATGAGGCCGACGGAGACGGCGAGCAGCGGGACGACGGCGAGCAGCACCACGGAGAGCGGTACGTCCTGGCCGAGCGCCATGATGATGCCACCGACACACATGATGGGCGCGGACACCATCAGCGTGAACGACATCAGGACCAGCATCTGCACCTGCTGGACGTCATTGGTGGTACGGGTGATCAGCGACGGGGCACCGAAGTGACCCACCTCACGCGCGGAGAAGCTCTGTACGCGCCCGAAGATGGCGGCCCGTACGTCCCGGCCGAGGGCCGAGGCGGTCCGCGCGCCGTAGTAGACGGCGCCGATGTTGCAGAGCACCTGGACCACACTGACGGCGATCATGATGCCGCCGAACTTCAGGATGTAACCGGAATCACCCTTCACCACACCGCTGTCGATGATGTCGGCGTTGAGAGTGGGCAGATAGAGGGTGGCGCAGGTCTGCAGAAGCTGGAGCGCCACCAGCAGGGCTATGGGTCTTTTGTACGGGGCGAGATGGGCTCGCAGAAGTCGTAGCAGCACGCGCAGTCTCTCGGGGTCGGCGGCGGGACGGGGGCCGCGAGATCGGGGGCAGAGGTCAGCCCCCATCTTGCGGCACGTCCGCCACGGAGCCCCAAGGATTTATGTCCAAGGACGGGTCAAGACAGCGAGCAGCCTGCCGGGCGCACGAAACCCTTCGACCCCGGCGCCCGCGCGCCCCGCCGACTTCCCGCGCCGCGCGACCGGCCGGCTTACCGCGCCCGTGCCACCCACCGGCCTCGCGGGCCGGCGCCCACCCACCAGCCTCCCACGCCTACCTGCGTTCCCATGCCGACGTCGGCGCCCGAGTTCAGGCCCGCGCTCGCGCTCGTGTTGTGGGCCCGCGCCTGCCAGGCTGGCCCGGCTCGGGCCGGGCGCTCAGGCGCCGAAGGCCGCCGGGTGGATCTGTTCGCGGGTGGCCACGTACTGCTGGCGTACCGCCGTGCCGACCGCCGCGTCGTCACCCGGCTCGAAGACCTGGGCCGCCGCGCCCTGCCAGAGCGGCGGGGTGTGCGGGGCGAGTGTGCCGTGCGCCACACCGAGCGCCCACGCCGCCTGCCGTGCCGCGCCGATCGCCGCGTAGTCGGCGGGCTGCGGTACGACGACCTGCGCCCCGAAGATCGCCGGGGCCAGGGCCTGTACGGCGGGCAGCTCGGCGGCGGCCCCCAGCAGGAACACCCGCCGCACCTCGACCCCGCGTCCGCGCAGTACGTCCATCGCGTCGGCGAGCGAGCACAGCATCCCCTCGAACGCCGCCCGCGCGAGATGCTCCGGCTTCATCGACTCGCGCCGCAGCCCGGTCAGCGTGCCCGCAGTGTGCGGGAGCTGGGGGGTCCGCTCGCCCTCCAGATACGGCAGGAACACCAGCCCCGACGAGCCGGGTGTCGACTTCAGCGCCAGCTCGGACAGTTCGGCGAGGTCCTCCGTGCCCAGCAGCTCCGCCGTACCCCGCAGCGCCCTGACGGCGTTCAGCGTGTGCACGACCGGCAGATGCATCCCGGTCGCGTCGGCGAAGGACGTGATCAGCCCGGCCGGATCGGCGAGCGCCTCGTGGTGCACGGCCATCACCGAACCCGACGCCCCGAGCGACACCACCGCGTCCCCGACCGCCACACCAAGACCGAAGGCGGCGGCCATGGTCTCGCCGGTCCCGGCCGAGATCAGCAGCCCCTCGGGCGTCGTCCCCGCCGTGTCCGCCGGTCCGAGCACCTCCGGCAGCTCGGCCTGGCGTCCGAGCGCCAGCTCCACGAGATCCGGCCGGTACGAGCCCGTACGCGCCGACCAGTAGCCGGTCCCCGACGCCTCGCCCCGGTCCGTCGTCCGGCGTGCCGGACGCCCGAGGAGCTGCCAGACCAGCCAGTCGTGCGGCTGGAGCACCAGCGCGGTGCGCTGCGCCGCCTCCGGCTCGGTCCGCGCCATCCACCGCAGCTTGGCGACCACCTGCCCCGACTGCGGTACGGAACCGACCGCCTCGGCCCAGGCCTGCCGCCCGCCCAGCGCCTCGGCCAGATCCGCCGCGGCGACCTGCGCGCGCTTGTCGTTGCCGAGCAGCGCCGGCCGTACGAGATTGCCCTGCTGGTCCAGCGCCACCATGCCGTGCTGCTGCGCCGAGACGCCGATGGCCTGCACACCTTCGAGCAGCCCGCCGGACGCGGCCTCGCCGAGGGAGAGCAGCCAGGCCTGCGGGTCGATCTCGGTGGCCTTCGGGTCGACCGGATGCTGCGCGTAACCCTGCCGCAGCACGGCACCCGTGTCCGCGTCGCAGACCACGACGCGTGTGAACCCGGACGAACTGTCCAACCCGGCGACTATTCCCATGAACCCGATTCTGCCGCACGCGCGACGCGCCGGACGCTGCCGGGACGGCGCGGGGCGCACCGCGGTGTGTACGGCGACGGGGCCCGGCGGGCGAGCCGCCGGGCCCCGGGGGCACGTGTGAGCAGTGGGGGACGGTCAGGTGTTGCTCGTACCCCAGTCGTCCTGCCCGTTCTGGCTGCGCTGCCGCAGCGAGCGCACCCGCTGTGCGACGGAGTCCGGCACCCGGTCTCCCATGACGCCGCTCATCGAGTGGTACGCCTTGCCCGCGACCTCGCGTCCGGTCTGCGCGGCGGTCTCGGCGGCGTTGCGCACGGCCGGGTTCTGGGACACCTCGCGTACCGACTTCTTGAGCTGCTCGTAGCGCTCGCGCCCAGCACGTGTGCCGAGCACGTAACCGCAAGCCAGTCCCGCGATGAATGCGAGGCGGTACCGCATGGCTCCACCCTTCCTAGTGTCCGTCTGTGCCTTCCGCCTACCCGTCGGGGCCCGGGATCACCCGAGCTGACCCGGGTCGATAGCGATTGGCGGAACACCCCCCTGCTTGCGCTAATGTATGTGTCGCAGCGGACGTTCGCCGCCCGGGGGGACCCCGGTAGGTACGTTCGGTGCACACGCAGCAATCCCCTGTAGCTCAATTGGCAGAGCAGCCGGCTGTTAACCGGCAGGTTACTGGTTCGAGTCCAGTCGGGGGAGCGCGATCCCCTGTAGCTCAATTGGCAGAGCATTCGGCTGTTAACCGGAGGGTTGCTGGTTCGAGTCCAGCCGGGGGAGCAGGAGAGCGGGAAGGGCCCTTCGGGGTCCTTTTTCGTCTGTTCTACAACTGTTCTACGACGTTCCCGGAACCGGGTGGGCCGCGCCGAAGTCCTCAAGGTCAGAGCGATGCCGACCATCCGAGGCAGGAGATCGTATGAGCGGCTATGCTGCGGCAGACGGCGCGCACAAATGTGCGCGACGCGCCGTTAGGGGCGGTAGCTCAGCCGGTTAGAGCAGCGGACTCATAATCCGTCGGTCGTGGGTTCGAGTCCCACCCGCCCCACCGGCACGAGTGTTCGAGGAATCGTTCCCACCTGGCATCCGAGCGCCCCACGTGGTTCAGACCACGTGGGGCGCTCAGTCGTCTACAGGGCCTTGCGTGAGCGGTGCGTGAGCGGGTGTGCCGGACGGCCGTTCACGGCGGGCACGGGGGACCACAGCTTCGGCATTCCTCGCAACCTCCTTGTCGACCTGGGGCAGAAGACTGGTGTACGTGTCGGACGTTAGCTGAATCGTTCCGTGCCGGAGCGTTTCCTTGATCGTGTGGATGTCACCTCCACCCGCATGGATCAACGTCGCAGCCACATGGCGTAGATCTCGGAGATTGATCGGAGGCAGATCCGCCTCACGGCACAGCCGGCGGAAGACGTCCGACACCTTCTCGGGGTGCAGCCAGGAACCGTCCTCCTGCACGAACACCTTGCCCGTCTCCGACCACGGCAGCCTCTTCCCGAGCCGCTCCTGCCGTTCGTCCATCTGCCTGACGCGGTGCTCCAGCAGGACCTGCGTGGTGCCGGGCCCGAGCGCGATCAGGGCCTCGCTGTCCTCCGTCTTCGGCTTGCTCTCCATCGGGGTCCAGCCGTCCTGCACGATCGTCTTCGAGACGCGGAGGATCTCGGCTCCGAGGTCGACGTCCGCCCACGCCTGACCGACCGCCTCGCCGCGGCGCAAGCCACGGAAGGCGATCAGGTGAAACAGCGCGTACAGCCGATCCCCTTCGGCATGGTCCAGGAACGCACCGACCTGTTCCGGCGTCCACACCATGACCGCTGACGGCTTCTCACCGGTCTCCCGCCAGCGCTCGACATGCTCAGCCGACCACAGGACCGCCTTCGGGCGCTTGCCAGACTCCAGCTCGACGTGCGCGGCCGGATTGAACGTGAGCAACTGCTGGGCGATGGCGGCGTTCAGCGCGGCGCGTAGGGTCGCGCGGATTCTCTGTTGGGTCGCCGGCCCCGTGATGCGCCGGTACGGGGGCATTGCCGCCAGCTTCGCGCGCTCGGCCTCCAGGCGGGCCGTCTCGGAGGCCGGAGGCCGGGACCGCTTCCCCCAGGTCGCCCGCTGCTCCTGCTCGCGCCGCTGCGCGTTCTCGGCCTCGATCGTTTCGTTCATGTCGTCGATGGCGTCGAAGAACTCGGTCAGATGCCCGACGTTCAGCCGGTCCAGGAGCAGGTGCCCGATGCCGGGTTTGAGGTGCACTTTGATGTGCGAGCCGTACCCGCGCAGGGTGGTCTTGCGCTTCTTCTTCGCGGCGTGCCACTCGTCCAGCCAGTCCCCGACGGTCAGTTGGCTGACGAGTGGTTGCCCCGCGCGGAAGCGGCGACGAGTCTGTTCGAGGTTGGGCAGTGGCGCCTTCTGGTCCTTGCTGACTGTCTCCAGCAGGTCGCCTATGCGGACCTGGCCCTCGGCGTCATCCCCGTCAGGCAGGGCGAGCAGAGCGCGAACCTGGTCCAGGACCTCTTGCGCCTTCTTCGCGGTCTCGTATCCGGACCGGCTGAAGCTGCGCCGGCCGCCGTCGCCGCGCGCGGGCAACTCCTGGCGTACGGCGTACACCCCGTGTCTGCGGCTGGTGAGCTGCGGGCAGGACTTGCCTAGCACTTTTCCTTCGTCGCTGCGACAGTAGCAGCGGCGGTATGTAGAGCCCTTCATGAGAAACCCCTCTAATGGTTGGGCCTTCATTGCCCCGATTGTCTGTCGCTCTCTTCGTAAACGGGATAGGACTGAATGATCAGATCGTCTCCGTTCGCTGCTCGGATGGAATCGATACGCCCGAGCAGGTATTGATAGCTTCGCTCAATATCTCGCTGTACCGCTTCGGCCTGTGTAAGAACAGCCATTGCGACCTGAGCTTGCCGTCGAGCAGCCGCCTCCGCCTGTCTGGCCTGCTCAAGCTGCATGCGGGCACCGTTCACGCGCATGCCCGCCTGGGTCATGCGCTGCTCCATGGCCTTCGCTTCCGTCTGTAGCTCATCGGCAGTGGGGGGAACTTTCATCGCGTCCGGCGCTTCATAAGCGAACCCTGATCCAACAATCCAATCCACTGTGCTGCCCAGAGCTTGGGCGATCAATTCACCCTCGTCTGGCCTCACGATTCGGGTGCCATTCTCCAGACGCTTCAGATCATTGACGGAAAGCTCTCCGCCGATCTCCGCAATCCGCTCCGCAAGCTCCTCGGGTGATACTCCTTGCAATTTGCGATAACGCTTCATCTGTCGCACAAATGCATCGTGTGCCAGCGCGCCAGACTCCAGCAGCTCCGCATTCATGAAGCCCGGCGCCTTGGGTTCGACAGAGCTCACGGCTGCTGGAACTGCCTTCGCGTGCTCTCCTGCAAGGCTGAAGAGGTCGGGCTGTCCGACGACCCATGCTGGATCGGTACCCGAGAGGATCTCTTGCACTGCGTCCGGCGGCCAGCCGAGGGCCTGCGCCACTCGCAAGAGGCCTGTCGGGATCCGTCGGCTCTGCGTCGGGCGCCCGCGCTCGTAGTTGCTGATCGTATTGGGCGAGTTCCCTGATCGGCGGGCAAGTTCTGCCTGGTCCCAGCCTTTGCCGCGCCGCGCCTTCGCGATCTGCTCGCCAAGGGTGGCCCAGTTCTCGACGGGCCAAGCCGTTGTGTCCATGACTCCTCATTTCTACTCAACGCTTAGCAACGTTACTCGCAAGACTGGGGCCGGTTGGTAGCGGACCGCAAGAGGGCACCAACCCCTAACGCTGGGGCTACCGTTGTGGAACTGGCACTGGGTTGCGGCTATCTGTTTGACAGCTCCCAACGTTGCTCATAATGTTGCGTCTTGTCTCGTTGGGGACCACTCCTCAACGGGCGCGCAAGGAGGGGAAATGCCCGATCAGGAAACTCCTGACCTGCTCACCACCAGCGAAGTTGCCGCGTACCTGCGCAAGCCCGTTGCCACCGTGCGCGGATGGCGCTACCGCAAGGTCGGCCCTATTGGGTTCCGTCTGGGCCGTGATGTCGTCTACCGGCGCACCGCTGTCGACGCGTGGCTCGCCGAACGCGAGAGGGCGTCGGTATGACGACATCGCTCACGATTGGCGAGATCTACGCCCGGCCGCCGCTGATGCCTCTGTGGCCCGACTTCGGACGCGGCGTTTGCCGGTTCTCCGAGTCGACCACCTACCTGCTCGCCGCTCAGAAGCGGCTCCCCGTGGAGACCGTCCGTCTCGGGCGTAAGCAGTTCGTCAGGACCGCCGACGTCCTGACCTGGCTCCACCTTCCCGAAAACAGCGAAGCCGCCACGGGTGCAACCGCGACGGCTTCGGACGAGCACAGCAACGAATCCACTGCGAAGAAGACTGGTGAGCACTCGTGAAGACAACGGTACCGCCCGCCGCCGACAGTCGACAGCCGGTCCCCAGTCAGTCCGTCAGCCTCGTTCTCGACGCCGAAATCATGACCGACAGCGACACCGGGCAGCCCATGCTCATCGCCTCCACCAGCCACAACCAACACGACACCCGCGAGATCACCCCCGCCCAGCTCCGCGCCAAGACCGCCGAGGCGCGCGCTCAGCTCACCGCGTTCGACGACCTCGCCGACCGGTACGAGTCCGCCCGGAGCGCCACCGCCGTCGGCGCGGAGATCGCCACTCAGGTGCTGACCGCGCTGCCCGGCCTCGCCGAGCGGATCGACCCGGCGGAGTTCGCCCAACTGACCACCGGCTTGCTCGTCAAGCACGGCCTCGTCCCGCCGCAGACCGTAGTAGAAGCCGCCCCGCCCGCCGTGTGCACGAAGTACGGCTGGTGCAAGGAGCCCGATGGCCACGACGATCTGTGCTGGTCCAAGCTCATCGCACTGCCGAGCGTGGACGGATACGGGGAACACCTGCTTCCGGTCGGCCTCCACGCGGAGGACGGCAAGGCGCCGGTGGTCGGGTTCCTCGACCTGGACCTCACCCCGGCGCAGGCCCGGGAGCGGGTGCGCGAGATCAGCCGCCACCTGGACGAGGTCCTCGCCCTTGCGGACCGTGCTGAGGGACCGCCCGCGCCCGCCAGCAAGGACCTGCTCACCGCTGCCCAGCGGGGCCCGGAGTGGATGGCCAAGCACCTGTGCCCCGACTGGTGCGTCATCAAGCACGGCGCGCCGTACACCTCCGAGACCCACGAAGGGCCGGAGGTCACCGCGCCCTCGCCCATCCCCTTCGCCGACAGGGATCCCGGCGACGGAGAGAGCCTCGTTCTCGCCGCCCGTGTAATCCAGCTCAACCAGGACCCGCACATCTGGGGCGTGAAGACCCAGGTCTGGGTGGACGTCGACCGGCAGACCCTCGAACTCGACGTCGAGGAGACCGACCGGCTGATCGAGCGGCTGGAGCAGTTCCTCCCCCAGCTCCGCGCGGTTCGGGACCACCTCGTAGAGGCGTCCGCCGGGGACTTCCCCGAGGACGAGGCTGCCGTAGCGGAGCGGCTGGCCACTCCGGCGGTTCCCAAGGACGAGCGCGCATGAGCGACTGCCCGACCGGCATCGGCTGGTGCACCGACCACATCAAGCAGGGCGACAACGGCGAGCCCGTACACCAGGGCCCCCGCAGGACCGTGGCCGACCCGGACCAGCCCGGTTCGTCCTTGGTCACCGTTGATCTGTACCAGGACACGGCGTTCGAGGGCCCGGCCAAGGTCTGGCTCAGCTTCTGGGCCCGGCACGAGATGACCCCCGACGACGCCCAGCTCGGCGCCCTGGCTGACCAGCTCATCCAGCTCGGCAACGACATCCACGCCATGCGAGCCGCCCTCAACGACGCGGCCACCCCCTCTCCCGGCCCAGCAGCACGGAGGCAGCAGCGTGAGCGAAAAGCAGCAGATCCGTCTCAGCCTCTCCGAGTCCAAGGGCGCCTTCCCCGGCGGCCCTCGACCGGTGTCCGACGGCGGCACCGTCCACACCGTGCCGTGGGGCAGCATCTGCCCCGGCTGCGACAGGATCCCGGCCGCCGGCCAGCAGATCACAAAGATCTTCCACGCCTGGTGGCACGCCTCCTGCGGCGCCTCCTACCTGCGATCGACCGCGGCGGACGAGGCGTGGCTCGCCCTCGCCCACCAGTTGGAGCGGTCCCCGTCGAAGTTCAACAACGCGGAGACCAAGGCCATCACCCACAACCTGCTGCGTATCGCCGGGCGCAGCTTCACCATCCCCGAGCACGGCCACAACAACCGCGTGCACGGCAGCCGTGCCGTCCTCGCGGCCGTACCCGACGCGGACGCCCAATTTGCAGACGTCGTCAGCGGCTTCGATGAATCGGACCTGTACGCCGCAGTCATGCAGAGCGAGCAGCGGCACCCAGGTGAACAGCCTGTGGTCGTCGGCGCCAGGGCGTGGGAACTCCTCAATGACGAGCAGCGCGAGACGCATCTGCCTGAACTGCTGCACTCCTACGTCGAACTCGTCCGGATCCAGCGCGACGGGGGCCAGCAGTGACCGACCGCAAGCCCGGCGAATGGCCGGTCACCACCACGGTTGATCTGTCCACAGCAGAACCCACACCTGTGGACGAGCAGGGCGAGCAGCACCTGAAGCTCACCGCCGCACGGGCACGCTTCGACCTCGTCCTCGGCAGCGTCCGGGCCGACCTCGAAGAGCAGCCCAGCGAGCGGAGCGTCCGTACCGCCGCGCGCCGCTGGTGCAACGCCATCACCGCGCTCGCCGACGAGACCGCACAGCGACTGAAGAAGACCGGATAGAGGGCCGCGCCGCTCGGGCCTGGCTCCGCCCCCACGGGGCCCGGCCCGAGCGCGCACCACGAACACCCCTACCGGCCCGACAGAAAGCCACCGTTCGTGAGAACCACCGCGGCCCCGGCCGCCACCCTCTTCGACGAGCCGGAGCCCGCCAGCCCGGCCGTCGCCCCCGCGCGCGGCCTCGCCCCGGCCGCCGCGCGGCTCGTCACCACCAGCAGCCCGGACATGAACGACCCCGAGCGGCGCCCTCTGCTGCTCCTTGTCGTCGACTGCACGTACTGCGGCCACCAGCACATCCACCCCGCTGGCCGGACCGGCGAACCCCGGTTCGGGAAGCGCCGCTCGCGCTGCGTCGGCACTCAGGGCGGCGACTACCACTTCCCGGTGGTGCATCAGTGACCGCAACCAAGCAGGCCGCAGCGCTCCCGCCAGTGATCGAGTTCGCGCAGTGGTACGGCAAGCGCGGCTGGCGAGTCCTGCCTCTGCACCACGTAGTCGACGGGCGCTGCACCTGCGGCAACCCGAAGCAGGACGCCAAGCACGACTACAAGCAGGGCGGCAAGCATCCCGTCTACTCCGCGTGGCAGGACAACGCCACCACCAACCCCAGCCAGATCGCCGCATGGTGGGGCGAGCGCCCGCTCGCGAACATCGGGATCGCCACCGGGGAAGCCTCCGGGATCTTCGTCCTCGACGTCGACCCGGACAACGGCGGGTTCGACAGCCTCACCGCTCTGGAGACCGAGCACGGGCCGCTGCCCGAAACCCGGCGCCACGAGACCGGGTCGGGCGGGCTGCATTTCTTCTTCGCCTGGCCCGGCTTCAACCCCCGCAACAGCTCGGGCAAGCTCGGGCCCGGCCTCGACATCCGCGCCGATGGCGGACAGGTCGTCGCCCCGCCGTCGATATCGGTCAAGGGGCCGTATGCACCGCAAGGCGGACCCGACCCCGTCGAGGCGCCCACCTGGCTCCTCGACCTCCTGCGACCGCCGGCCCCGCGGGAACCGCTGCCGCCCGGTACGTACACCGCGCCGGTGGGCAATCAGGACGCGTACACGAACAAGGCCGTGCAGGACGAGTGCGACGCGATCGTCAGCGCCCTGGACGGGATGCAGAACGACACCATCAACCGGGCCGCGTTCAACGTCGGCACCCTCGTCGGGGCGGGGGCGCTCAGCGAGGGCGAGGCGCGCGAGACGCTGCTTTCGGCTGCCCGAGCGGGCAACCACCCCGAAGGCAGAGCCCTCGCCACCATCGAGTCGGGGCTCCGCGCGGGCATGGCCCAGCCCCGGCACCCGTGGCCGCCGGTGTCCCGAACAGAAGACTGGCGGGACTTCTCCACGCTTCTCACGCCAGAGAACGAGCCCCGCGCTGCCTCCGCCCGCGCAGCCCCGGCCGGGGTGCAAGAGCAGAGAGAGACAACCGCGCCGCGCGGGAAATCAGGCGAGGGGCTGACCTCGGAGGAGCACTTCGAAGCCCGACTGCGGGCGCTCGACGAGGAACTCCTCGATACCGAGGACCTCGACCACATCCCCGCTCTCGAACCGATCGTCGAGGACGTCCTCTTCAAGGACACCCTCGCCCGGATCTACGGCGCGTCCGGCACCTTCAAGTCCTTCATGACCCTGGACTTCGCCGCGTGCGTCGGCACCGGCACACCGTGGCACGGGCAGCGCGTCCGACAAGGGGAAGTCATCTATCTGGTTGCCGAGGGCATCAAGGGCATCCGCAAGAGGGTGCGCGCCTGGGAGCAGCACCACGGCACCCGGATGACCGGGGTCAAGTTCCTGCCCCGTCCCGTACAGGCGATGGATCCCGAGTGGCTGGTGCTCATCGAGCTGTGCCGCCGCAGGCGGCCGTCCCTCATCGTCGTCGACACCCAGGCCCGGGTCACGGTCGGCATCGAGGAGAACTCGAACACCGAGATGGGCAAGGTCGTTGACCGCATGGAGCAGTTGCGTGGTTCGTCCGGCGCGTGCGTCCTGCTCGTCCACCACACCGGTCACGACAGCGACCGCGGGCGCGGGGCGACCGCCGTGAAGGGCGCGCTCCAGACCGAGATCGGTGTCGAGCGCAAGGGCAAGGGGCTCCTCGACTCCCAGGTCACCCTGAAGACAGGCAAGCAGAAGGACGACGAGGAGCTGGGCGACGTGGTGTTCGGCCTCCACCAGGTGCTCCTGGACGGGGAGGCGAAGGAGGACGGAACGCCCGTCTCGTCCATCGTCCTCGTCCAGTTGAACCCCGCAGGGGAGCCCCAGGCGCGCACCGGATATCAGGGCCGGGTCGAGGAAGTTGCGGCCGCCCTGGACGCCGCTGGGGTGCCGCCCGGGTACGGCCGGGACCGTCTCCGTGCCGAGTGCACCCGGCTCGGGATCAAGGTGGAGAACGGCCTCTTGACCGACGTCACGAGGCACCGCAAGAACCAGACAAACGCCGCAGATTACCTGTCCGCAAACCTGTCCGGAGTGCCGTAAGGACGCGGACAGCTATTTCGGGCAAATCGCCTGTCCGCAAATCGCGGACAGGTACTAGAGAAACACCAGGTCAGACCTGTCCCGGACAGGTTGCGGACAGGTGCGGACGGGGCAGTACGGACGACCTGTCCGCTCCCGCTCCCCTCCTTTAGGGAGCGGACAGGTCGGACAGCCGGACCGCACTGCCCGCAGACGCAGCCACCCAAGAAAGAGGACATCGTGCCCATTCCCGAAGAATCGCCGACCGGCTTTCACGCCCTCTACTGGACGCGATCCGACTTCGAGGACGGCCGGCCAGGACGCAGGCGCCCGATCCTCGGCTGGGACGAGAGCGGAGAACCGCTCACCGTTGACGAGCACGGCAAGCGGGTTGCCGCTTCATCGCTCCCCGACTTCCACAGCGTTGTGCAGCGTCCACGCATCCTCGCGGCTCTACCCGGCGCTGGGTGGGGAGTCGCGTGGAACGTATCGCCGGAGGGCGACCAGACAGCCATCGCGCCCGTTATCTCGTGGGTCGTCTACAGCGACGGGGCCGTTCTCCCGGTGGCGGATGTCATCGGCGGCGGCCACCTTCAGCCGCTCGATCTGACCGACGGGGATCTCAGGCTCATCCCGCCCATCGATTCCGCAGGCTGACCCGCCACCCGCCCAGAACACCACAGAAGGAGCCCGCCATGGCAGGCGAAACCACCATCACCATCGTCGGCAACCTGGTCGACGATCCCGAACTGCGCTTCACCCCGGCCGGCGCCGCAGTCGCCAAGTTCCGCGTCGCCTCCACGCCGCGCGTCTTCGACAAGCAGGCCAACGAGTGGAAGGACGGCGAAGGCCTGTTCCTCACCTGCTCCGTGTGGCGCCAGGCCGCGGAGAACGTCGCCGAGTCCCTCACCAAGGGCATGCGGGTCATCGTCCAGGGCCGGTTGAAGCAGCGCTCGTACGAGGACCGCGAGGGCGTCAAGCGCACGGTCTTCGAGGTCGACGTGGAGGAGGTCGGCCCGTCGCTGCTGCGTGCCTCGGCGAAGGTCAGCAAGAACCCGGCGGGCGGCGGTCAGCCCCGGGCCGCGCAGGCGCCCGCTGACGACCCGTGGGGTGCGGCCAAGACCGCGGGCGCTGCTGCTCCGGCAGGCGCCGCCGGCCGCAGCTACTCGGACGAACCGCCGTTCTGAGTCAACCACGAAGCTCGGTCCGTCCTACTCGGGCCGAAGCCGTGCCCGTCCCCGACATGCTCGCGGCGTGACACCAGAAGAACGAAGGCGCCTCCTCGGTGACGAAGTGATCGCACAGATCCACGCCCGCGTCGCCGAGGCTCCGCCGCCACCGCCGGAAGTGATCGCGATCCTGCGGCCGATCTTGACCAACCCAGCCGGACGCGTCACCAGGGCAGACGATCGAACACGGACGGACAGCCAGCCCTTCGACGTGCGGGACGACTTCCGTCCGGTACCAGAGGAGATGAACCATGAGCAGCCGCGAGGCACTGATAGGGACCTTCGGGGTCTACGCCGGGATCTTCCTGGTGTTCGCCTTCGAGTACCTCGACCAGCTCGTCGAGCGGGTTCGCGACCGCCGGACCGGACGGGGGCGGTGACCGTGTCAGACGACAAGAAGGGTCAGCAGATTGCGCTGGCCCCTGGCAGCGCGGAAGGTACCCAGATGGTGGGTACCCCGGGCGGTGACCGGCGCGAGCGGTATGCGGCAGCGATCCGGCCCGCCATGCTCATCGGGCTTCAGGGTGCTGACCTCTCCGGCCCGGCCGGCGCCGAGCGCATCAACGCGTGGGTCGACTGGATCGCCGACACCCTCGCGCTGCTCGGCGCGGGGACGGAGGCGGACCGTGGCTGACTGCCTGCTGTGCGAGCGCTCGATGGAGGACGGCTACCTGTGTGTCGGCTGCACGAAGGACACCCGAGTCCATCTGGAGTCCATGCCCGCCTTGTACGACGGCTTGGAGGATCTCCTCGCCCCGTCGTCTGGCAGCCCCACCCTGGGCCGCACGTCCACTGGCGGCTACCCGCCGCTGCCGATCTCCGAGGACGTCCTCGACCAGCGGGGGGAGGACGGGATGGTCAGGCTGCTGGAGAGCTGGTTGGACGCCATCCGGACCGAGCGCGGCTGGCGCGCGGCGGCGCACCCCGGGAGCCCGACCGGCCGGGTGCGCCGTGCGTCCGTCGAGCTGCTTGGGCATCTGCCGTGGGTGGCGGTGTCGTGGCCGGAGGCCGGCACGTTCGCGGCGGAGATCCGGGATCTGGCCGGGTCGGTCGGCTCGATGATCCAGCCGAAGGCGCGCGACAAGCGGATCGGGAACTGTCCGGCGAAGTTCGACGACGGCGGGATCTGCGGTGCGGCCCTGCGTCTGCCCGCAGGCGCCAAGGTCGTGGTGTGTGAGTGGTGCCGGACGACTTATCCGGAGGCTATGTGGCCGGGGCTGAAGGCGCTCATGGATGTGGACGCGAAGGCGAATGTGAAGACCAATTCGCAGACCAATGTGACGGCCAATGTCATTCGGTCGGTGGCGAGTTGACGGCAAGAGCTGGACTATCACACCCCGGGTGTGATAGCTTCCTCTCGATGGACACGAAGCCCTGGCGGGAACGGGTCCGTGGGGAAGACGCGCTGCTGGAACAGCTCGCCGCCCTCACCTCCGAATCCGCCGCACGCAGGGCGGCAGCCCTCGCCGAGGGCGTCGCGGAACTCGGCAGCGTCTACGCCGTGGCGAACGACATCGGCAAGAGCTGGACCGCCGTAGACAAGTCGATCAAGAAGCACGGCAAGAAGAAGGGGCCCGCTGGAACGGGCCCCGACACAACCGCATAACGCAGAGCGGGAGCCGGCCGACAGCTCCCCCGGTGCTGGAACACCGGAGGGGCGCGCGCGTCGCCCGACTCCCTGACCGAAGAACCCCCTGACTCAACCAGGAGGACTCGGCTATGGCCGATCTTGCCCAAGTTGTGCAGCCCTGCACAACTCCGATCAACCTTTCGCGACGCCTGGTAGCCGTCGGCAGCATCACCCGCCGCGACGGACGCACCACCACCGTCCGCGCCACCGAGGCCGGCGTCACCGGCACGATCACCCCCACCGCCCCGACGGACAAGGTGTGGTCGATCCGGGAACTGGACCACCTCTTCCAGACCCACGGCGGCACCGTTACCGTCACCGCCGCTACGGCGACCACCGTCACCCTGACCCTCACCGCCCCCAACGGGCGCGTCGTCAGTACGGACTGGGACCCGGCCGCCGAGCTGCATGGCCTCCGGCTGCCCGTCTACCGCGCGTACATCAAGCGCCACTGTGGCGGTGCCCGGTGAACGACACCCCCACCCCGGCCCCGCCCGGCGGCGACGCCCGCGAGATCCTCCTCAACATCGCCAACCGGCTCGCGTCCGTCCGGCCCACCCACGCGTTCACCGACGGCCGCCGCCTCGCGATGATCCTCACCGCGGTCACCGACCGGCGCGGCTACATGACCGACGCCGCCGACGTACTGGAGGCCGAAGTCCTTCGGTACGCCCCGCCCGTCGACCGCGCCATCACCCGCGGGGAATACGCCCTCCTGCTCCGCAAGGCCGCGGGGGGTGACCGATGAGCACCGTCACCGGCATTCACGACCCGCTCCACAACCCGGAGCGCGACGCCCGCACCTGGACCCCCAGCCTCAGCACCGCGATTGACCGCGCCCGCCGCGAACTCGTCGCGCACGCCGACGCGAACATCCACAGCCACGGCCAGATGCTCACCGCCGCCGTCAGCCTCGACCACGTCCTGCGCGACCTGCTCGCCGCCCTCGACCAAGAGGCCGCCCGATGAGCCACCCGCGCACCGTGACGATCGAGACGCTCGACCACGGGCAGATCACCATCCCCGAGCCCGACTGGTGCACCGGCCACGACGGGCCGCCCCAGTACCGGGTCGACATCACCCACGACGGACCCGACATCCCCTTCAACATGACCACCAGCCGCGGCCAGGTCACTTCCATGATCGCCGCCCTGTCCCAGCACCCCTTCAGCGAACTCCCCCACCCCGGCCGGACCGTCCACATGTGGGTGGAGATCGCGGGCGGCGGCCACCCCTCCAACCCCCAGCAGCTCCGGCAGATCGCCGCCGCGCTCACCTCCCACGCCTTCCACCTCCGCACGCTGGCCAACCAGCTCACAGAACTCCTCGCGGCAGGTGACCGGTGAGCACGCCGCCGCTGCCCGGCAAGGGCCTGTCCGTCAAGGTCGACGCCGAGCTGTATGACGACCTCGCCGTGATCATGAGAGCCGGTATGACCGGCGACCACGGAGGTATGACCGCCTCCGCCGCCGTGAAGCACGCGGTCTCCCTCATCGCCGGTACGTACCGCAACGCCTGGGAGGCCGAGGTCTACCCGCCCGGTGTCGAGCCGCAAATCATCGCCTGCCAGGTCGCCCCGTACGACCCCGCCGTTCACGGTCACACCGGCCCCGACCAGCCCGATCACACCGCCCCGGCCCCGCCCGCCGAGCCCGGCACCTGACCCGTCATACCGCCCGCACCCGCACGTCAGACCGCGAGGCGCGGGCGGTATGACCCGGCACACCCCACGGAGTACCACCGTGCTCGCCTACGCCCTCGGCTGGGCCGTGACCGCCTACCTGGTCATACGCGCCCTCGCGCTCCTCACCCCGCCGGTCATACGCGCCCGGCTCGCCACCTGGGCGATCTACGCCGCGTCCCTCACGACCATCGCCAAGCTCCTCGGCTTCTGAAAGGCCCACCGTGTCCAACAGCCTGACCGCCGCCATCGACACCGCCGCCCGGCACACCATGGCCGCACCGCCCCAGATCGCGCCCGCCCTCGACGTCAACGGCGGCGCCATGGGAGCCCTCATCGTCGGAATCATCATGTGCACGATCATCGTCGTGAAGTGGAAGAACAACGTCTACAAGGACGCCGAGAAGAAGGTCGTCATCACGACCGCCATCGCCGTCGCGCTCCTCGCCGGCAGCGCGGGCGGGATCGTCGCGGACATCTTCGGCACCGTCCAGCAGGTAGGCGGCACCGTCGGCACCACCATCACCCAGACCGGCGTCGGCCGGTGAACCTCCCCCTCGAACCCCTCGCCCGGCCGCTCGGCGAGGGGTCAGTGATCCTGTACGAGCGGATCACGGCCTGGGTCACGTCCCCGAAGTACCGGGCCCTCCCCGACGACGCCCCGAAGAACGCCAAGCCCGAGCTGGACAAGCGGGCCCCGCTCAAACGGCTCGCCCTCCTCGGCGCCGGCGGCTACCTGATCCTCGTCTCCGACTACACCACCTACGCAGTCGCCGCCGGTACGGTCGCCTGGGTCACCGGGGCCTGGGCCATCGGCTACCGCGAACTCCCCGACGACCAGGACGAGGAGGGGCACGTCGACACCGTCACCCCCGAGCCCGAGAAGGGTTTCGCCGACACCGAGACCCCCGAGCCGGTGTCCACCGTGGTGGACACCCCTCCGCCGGACCCCCGCGCGGTCTTCGCCCGCTGGCTCATCCAGACCATCGGCCCACGCACCGGAATCCACCTCTACGAGCTGTACCCCGCCATGCGCCAACTCCCCGGCCACCAGGGGCACGACGACGCCCGGCTCCGGGCCGCCCTCACCACCCTCCGCATCCCCATCACCCGCAGCCTCCGCGTCGGCGACGTAGAAGGCCGCTCCGGGGTCCGCCTCGCCGACCTCGCCCCCCTCCTCCCCCACGACGGAGAGGAACCCCTCTCCACGGATGGAGACGCAGGTCAGACCGCCGATTCTCCAGACGGAGAGCAGCCGGAGAGCGCCGGAGAGCACACCGGAGAGCAGGTGGAGAGCACATGATCCGCCGCCTCATCACCCTCACCGCCGAACTGGCCTACTGCGCCCGCTGCGGCTGGTGGTACCCGCCCCACACCCACTGACCGCGCTGAAACGAAATCCGTAACGAAAAGCCCCCGCCCGTCACTCCGGAGAAGGAGACGATGACTAAATGACCCAAGACGAGGACGACTTCCCGCCCGACTGCGGGGCGGCCACCCCCGAAGAGGAATGCGGGGAGTGCAGGGTTTGCAAAGAGGCCGCCGACCAGACGATCGAGAGCCAGGTCGGGTACGGCGAGATCCCCGACACCGTGGTCCGCGAGGCGCAACGCCTGATGCGCGAAGACGCTGAGGCCCGCGAGGCGAGACGCGGACTGCGCAAAACTTCCACCGGGGTCTTCTGGGTAGGCATCAGCATTCTCTTCGCGGCTTCCGTCATGTATGCCTTCGAGTGGACCGCCAGCTTCCAAGTCGACCCGTCCGACCCCTCAAGCCCTTCGCAGCCGGAGCCACCGGATTTAGTTGCGATCATCACCGCTGTGACTGGTCTGGTCACGGCGATCGGCGGCGCATGCGGCGGCGTAGCGGCTTTGATCCTGGCCAGGAGAACGACACTGCGGAACGGCGCCACCGGGGAAGACGCTCCCGCCACGCCGCCCGCCGAGTGACCACAAGCTCCTGAGCCACACTGGACCCATGTACGTACCGCCCGGCCACCTCACCGCCCACCAGACCGCCAACGCCCTCGGCATCGGCCTCGGCGGCGTCCGCCTGCTCGTCCACCGAGGCCGACTCAAGCGCGCCGGCGGGACCGAACGGCACCCCTACTACGCCAGCAGCGACGTCACCGCCCTCATCGCCGCCCGGCACCCGATCCAACGCCCCTTGACGCGCAGGTCAGAGCCGTGTAACGATCGCTCCGCAGGACTGTGTCCACAACCAGCCTGACACCAACTGCCGGGACAAGGCCGGAACCGGGCAACCGGATCCACCGCCAACAGGCGGCAGCGGCCCCCGGAGACACCACGAAGGCCCCGAACGCCCACCGCGACGGGGCCTTCGCCATGTCACGAACCAGTCACCGCGCGGACGCGCCTCATACCCACGCGCCACGATGGCCTCCTCATCTCACAGTCCTTGGGGGGACCATGCGCACCCGCACCACGACGGCGACCGCCGCCGCGTTACTGCTCGCCACACTCACCGCATGCAGCGACAACGGCCCTACCGTCACGAAGGCCGAAGCAGCGGCCGAGCCGACCCTCACCAGCGCCAGCCCCACGCCCGAGGCCCCACAGCAGACGACGTTCAAGTTCGGCGAGACGGCCAACGTCGAAGACACCAAGGGCATCTCCTTCGCAACCACCGCCTACTCCTACACGCAGCCCGTGAAGGGCCCGCAACCCCCCACCGAAGACCTCGGCGGAGACGTGTGGGCGACCATCGAGGTCAAGGTCTGCAACGTCAAGGGCGAGACAATCTCCGTCAGCCAGTTCCCCTGGTCCCTCGCCTACGCCGACGACACTCGCATCGAAGTCACCGGGCTCAACGGAGGCGACCTCCCCAAGCCCGAGTTCGCCCCCATGGGCGACTCCAAAGTCCGGGTCGGCGACTGCCTACGCGGGAAGATTCCCTTCGCTGTGCCGAGCGACAAGCGGCCCGAACGAATCCTGTACTCCCCGGAATCGCTCGATGACCCACTCGAATGGGCCGTCCCCGCCAAGTAGTTGGAGGTGGCGCCCGTGGCCGGCAACCCCCGAAACGGGCGCCCCTACCGCCGACTGGTCGCCGCGCTGAAAGCCCTCGGCCTCCCCTGCGCCCGCTGCGGCCACAACATCAACCTGAAGCTCAGCTCGCGGCACCCGATGTCGTTCACCCTCGACCACGTCATCCCGCTGTCCAAGGGCGGTTCGCTCCTCGACCCGGCCAACGCTCGCCCCATGCACCGCCGCTGCAACAGCTCCAAGGGCAACCGGACCGGCCCACAGCCGCTCAAGACCTCACGGAGATGGTGACCACGGCCATCGGCGATGATGAGCCCATGACGACCTACCACGGACCCGCCTCGGTCCTCATCGACAACGCCGAGTACGAAGTCACGGCACAGCTCGTGATCACCCTTGATCGGAACCTCAAGGAATGGCACGGCTCCTTGCAGACCGACGGCGAGGAAGCCGCCTGGAACATCTGGGACGCAGACCAGCCGCGACTGAGCATCAACGGTGGTACAGAGGGCGACTTCATCGTGACCAACTACCAGACCGGCTCGAACGAGCTCATCATTCAGGGAAGCGGGCCCGCGCCCTTCGGAGCCTGACGGACCGTAGCTGCGGAGGTGACGCCGTGCTGTACGTCGTCACCGGCCCGCCGACCTCCGGTAAGTCGTCCTGGATCCAGGCCCACGCCAAGCCGACCGACATCGTCATCGACCTCGACCTCATCACCCACGCGCTCTCCGGCCCCGGCGCACCCCAGTGGAACCAGGACCCGGTCCAGCTACGCGTCGCGCACAAAGCACGGTTCGCGGCCATGCACGAGGCGTTCGAGGTACGCGACCAGACCGACGTCTACCTCATCCACACCATGCCCAGCCGTAAGGCACTCGCCCGGTACAAACGCCTCGACGCACGCATCGTCACCGTTGACCCGGGGCGGGAGATCGTGATGCAGCGCATCGACGCCATGCGCGACCCGGACATGCGCAGGGTCGCCACCCGCTGGTACAGCACCCGACCAGCCCGGTCACACCAGGTGATGCCCCAGTCATCACGCGCCTGGTGATCACACAGCGGGCACGGTCACGGGCCTGATCGGCTGCCGGCCGGAGGGGGCCTTCGGCTGACGGGCTGCGGGTAGCGGGCGACCCAAACGCCCTTGTCGCCCGATTTTTTGCGCGGCCATTTTGAAGATCGTTTTCCCCGAAGCTCACTCTTGACCTTAATTGATCTTGGTCACCCTGTGTGACATCACGCTGCGTGACGGGGGTCGGGATGATCATTGCTGCCATCCGCGCCGAACTCGAAAGGCTTGGCGCCGAAAAGTCAACCCCCGGCCTGGCTTCTCTTGCCGAGCGTCTTGCTGAGGCTCTCGACGCGATTCCCGTGGGCGATGCACCGACATCACAGGCTGTCGTCGCGCGGGAGTTGACGGCCGTCATGACGAAGATCCGAGCTCTGGCGCCGGTGGAGTCGAAGGGGGATGCGGTCGATGACATTGCTGAGCAGCGAAAGAAGCGACGCGCTGCCGCCCGCGAGCAGGCCGCTGGTGAGTGACGACAGCGGTCGGGTGTACGGCTGGCAGACGCCGCCGATCGAGAGCGCCCCGCCGACGGCGTCGACTGCGGGTCAGGAGGCTATCGACCTCGCCACGAGGGCTGGTCTGAGGCTGGACCCGTGGCAGCAGCACATTCTGCGCGTGGGCATGGGAGAGAAGCCGGACGGCTCTTGGGCGGCGTTCGAGGTCGCTTTCAACGTCCCCCGCCAGAACGGTAAAGGGGGCGTGATCGAAGCGAGGGAGCTGTGGGGGCTGTTCATCGGCGGCGAGGAACTGATCCTGCACTCGGCGCATGAGTTCAAGACGGCGAAGAACGCCTTCAAACGGATCGAGCGGCTGATCCGGCAAACCCCTGACCTGCACAAACGTGTCAAGACGTACCGGCAGACTGTCGGCGAGGAAGGCATCGAGCTGTACACCGGGCAGTTGCTGCGGTTCATCGCCCGCTCGAAGGGCTCGGGCAGAGGCTTCACCGGTCACTGCAACATGATGGACGAGGACATGATCCTCGGCGACAACGAGATGGACGCCCTGCTGCCGACGATGGCGGCTGTCGAGGATCCGCAGATCTGGTACGCGGGCAGCGCCGGCATCGGTGCCCCGTCCGTGCAGTTGGGCCGCCTGCGGCGCCGGGCACTCTCTGCGATCGAGATCGGCACGCCGGACCCGTCGCTGGCCTACATGGAGTGGTCGATCGACCCGCACGTCGATGAGTGCCCGCAGGACTGCACGGCGCACGACGACGCGGCCTCCGATGAGGCTGTGCTGAAGTCCAACCCGGGTGTCGGTTACCGGCTGACGCTGGAGAAGGTCGCACGGGAGCGGGCCACGCTCAGCGCTGCCGGGTACGCCCGCGAGCGGCTGGGTGTGGGTGAGTACCCCTCGGATACGGCGGACACCTGGCAGGTCATCGGAGAGGACGTCTGGCGGGCTCTGGCGGCTGCGGACTCGCAGACGGAGGGCCCCGTGGCGTTCGCCATCGACATGACGCCCGAGCGGTCCCACACGGCGATCGCGGTGGCCGGAGCGTGGCGTGGGGGCGTGCATGTGGAAATCGCGGAACACCGGCCTGGCACGGGGTGGGTGCTGGACTGGGTGAAGGAGCGGCACACCATGTGGTCGCCGCGGGCCTGGGTCATCGATGCGGGCGGCCCGGCGGGGGCGCTCATCAAGGACATCGAAGATGCCCTGGGAATTGAGGTGGTGCAGCCCAGGGTGCGTGACGTCGCCCAGGCGTGCGGCCAGTTCTTTGACGCGGTTGCCACACAGTCGCTCTCGCACATCGATCAGCCGCCGCTGGCCTCGGCACTCGCTGGTGCCCAGAAGAGGACGTTGGGGGATGCGTGGGCGTGGGCCCGGCGCGGGGTGGGCGTGGACATCAGTCCGCTGGTCGCGGCGACCCTCGCCAAGTGGGGGCTGGGCGTGGAGATCGAGGAAGAGGAGGAGGTGGAGGCGTGGGCGATGTACGGATGAGGCGACTACGGCAGGTGACGGCCCTGACCTGGTCCCGGCTCGGATACGCGGCGGGCTGCCTGACCTCGTTCGCCGGCGTGACCGTCGAGTTCGGCGTGGGCTGGGGGCTGATGACGGCCGGTGCCATCGCCGCGGCGTCGTTCCTCCTCCTGGTCGATGTCGGCGGCGAGGTGACCCGTGCGGGTGGTGATGGCCGGTGAACCTCTTGCAGCGCGCGTTCCGGCGCTTCGACCTGTCCTCGGTCCTCGATGACGCCTCCTGGTCGATCGGCGGCAACACGTACTTCGGGATGGGCCGTCCGGTCGGCGGCGAAGAGCGCTCCTCGGCCTGGGACTTCGAGGCTGCGGTCCGCTTCGCGTACAAGCGCAACGGCCCGGTCTTCGCGTTGATGCTGGTCCGGCAGATGGTGTTCTCGGAGGCGCGGTTCCAGTTCCGGCAGATGCGTAAAGGCCGGCCGGGTGAGCTGTTCGGGACGGATGATCTCGCGATTCTGGAGACGCCATGGCCCAACGGGACGACAGGCGATCTGCTGTCGCGGATGATCCAGGACGCCGACCTGAACGGCAACGCTTTCATCACCGACTACAACCCCGGCCGGCTGAAGCGGCTACGCCCGGACTGGGTCATCATCGTCACCGGCAGTGAGGACGAGCCGCATCTGGCCGGTGACGCCATTGACGGTGACCTCGTGGGATACGGCTACGCCCCACAGGGCAACTGGGACGACCCGGTGTTCCTGCTGCCTCAGCAGGTGGCGCACTTCGCGCCGATCCCGGATCCGGAGTTCCACTACCGGGGCATGTCGTGGCTGACGCCGATCGTCCGGGAGATCACCGGCGATTCCGCGGCGACCACCCACAAGCTGAAGTTCTTCGAGAACGGCGCCACACCGCAGGTCATCGTCTCCTACGACAAGGACCTGAGCCCGGAGAAGTTCGCGAAGTTCAAGGCGGCCATGGACGCCGCCCACCAGGGCGTCGACAACGCGTACCGGACGCTGTACCTGGGCGGCGGCGCGGACGTCACGATCGCGGGCAAGGACCTGGGGCAGATCGACTTCAGGGCCACCCAGGGCGCGGGTGAGACCCGGCTCGCGGCGGCGGCCGGTGTGCCGCCGTCCATCGCGGGGTTCTCGGAGAGTCTGGCCGGGTCGAGCCTGAACTCGGGCAACTACACGGCCGCCAGGCGGCGTTTCGCGGACGCCACGATGCGCCCGCTGTGGCGCGAGGCAGCGGGCGCCCTGGCCACACTGGTCAACGTTCCTGCCGGCGCGGAGCTTTGGTACGACGAGCGCGACATCGCGTTCCTGCGCGAGGACAGCAAGGACGCCGCAGACATCCAGGGCATCAAGTCCCGCACCATCCGGCAGCTCACCGACGCGGGCTTCGAGCCCGCCTCGGTCATCAAGGCCGTAGAAGCAGACGACTTCTCGTTGCTCGTCCACACCGGCCTGTACTCCGTGCAGCTCCAGAAACCCGGCACCGGCCCCGGCACGGCCGCACCCACCCCACCACCCAACGAGGGAGCGTGATCATGGACGCGTTCATTCGCAGCTTCCCGCTGGAGGACATCCGTGTCCGCGCCGGCGGGGACGGCCGCACGGTCGAGGCGTACGCCGCGGTGTTCTCCACTCCCACGGAGATCTACGACCAGGACGGCCACTACAACGAGGACATCGACCGTAGGGCCTTCGACCGGACCCTGACCCAGCTCGCCCCGGCCGGCTCCCGCACGAACTGGCGCGTAGGGGTGCTGTACAACCACGGCCGGACCCTGTTCGGCACTCCCAGCGAGCGCGGGGCGATGCCGATCGGCGCCCCGGTGGAGATCACGGCGGACAGCCGCGGTCTGCTCACGGTCACCCGCTACAACCGCACCGAGCTGGCGGACGAGGTGCTGGAGAACATCCGCGAGGGCTCCATCACCGCGCAGTCGTTCAGCGGCGCGTTCGTCCGCTCCGACCCCGGCAGGCCGCCGCGCGGCGGCTGGCGCCCCGACAGCAACGGCAAGCTGCGCACGGTGCGGCGCCAGGAGATCAAGCTGCGGGAGTACGGGCCGACTCCTTTCCCCGCCTACCCCGACGCCGCCGTGATCGGCATCCGGGCCGAGCAGCTCGTCACGCTCCTGGGCCAGATGCCCGAGGACGAGCGCGAGCGGCTCGCCACCATGCTCCGGACCGGCACCCCCTGGATCCGCCCCCCGCGGGCGATCCGGCGGGCCCGCCGGCCGACGGCGACCCCACCCCGGGCCCCGCCGCCGAGGACCCGCCCGCAAGGCACTCCGCTCGGCAGAAGATCGCGTGGGCCGCCGTCCGCGCCGAGATCAAGGCCAGGAGGGCCCTGTGACCACCACCAAGCGCAAGAAGAAGAGCGAGAAGCTCAAGGAGCAGCACGAGGCGCTCCGCTCCGAGCTGCTGGAGCTGGAGGAGATCGAGGAGCCGACCGACGAGCAGGTGGCCCGGGCAACCGAGCTGCTCGGCCAGATCGACACCACCCGCCAGGCGTACGACGAGCAGGTCGACCACGAGCAGCGGGTGGAGGCCGTGCGCGCGGCGGCGCTCGTCCCGGGCGGCACCGAGCGCGAGCCCGCCGGCGACGGCCCGGCATTCCTGCGCCACCGCGGCAACCCCTACGAGGACCTGGACAAGGTCCGCGGCGCGAACGTCCACGACCGGGGCACCGTGGCCGACCTGCGGACCCGCGCCCTGTACGCGGTCGAGCTGGCTGCCGAGCTGATGCAGGAGGACCAGCAGGAGCGGGCCGAGAAGCTGGTCCGCGCGGACCGGCGCGGCCGGATCGCCCAGCACCTCCTCCTCACCGGCTCGGACGACTACATGCGGGCGTTCGAGGCGCTGCTCACCAACGGCGGCAACCCGGCCCTGCTGGAGGACGACGAGGCCGCGGCGTACAAGCTCGCCGAGGCGCACCGCCGGGCGATGTCCCTCACGGACAGCGCGGGCGGGTTCCTGGTGCCGTTCACCCTGGACCCGACGATCATCCTGACGAACGCCGGGTCGGCGAACCCGTTCCGGCAGGTCTCCACCGTCAAGACCATCACCACCGACTCCTGGAACGGCGTCAGCTCCGCGGGTGTGACCGCCGAGTGGCTCGACGAGGGCAGCGAGGTGTCCGACGGCTCCCCGACGTTCGCGCAGCCGTCCATCACCCCGAAGAAGGCCGGCGCCTACGTCCAGGGCAGCTTCGAGGTGCTGGCCGACTCCGGGTTCGGCACGGAGGTCGGGCCGCTCCTGGCGGACGCCAAGGACCGGCTGGAGGCGGAGGCGTTCGCCACCGGCAACGGCACCACCCGGGCCAAGGGCGTCGTCACCGCCGTGTCGGCCGTCTCCGGGTCGCTCGTGCCCTCGGCCACCACCGACACCTACGCGGTCGCCGACGTGTACGCGGTGGAGCAGGCCCTGCCGCCGCGCCACCGCCTCACCGGGAACCCGTCCTGGATGGCGAACAAGGCGATCATCAACAAGACCCGCCAGTTCGACACCGCGGGCGGCAGCTCGTTCTGGGCGAACCTGGGCATGGGCCAGCCCGAGCAGCTCCTCGCCGCGCCGATCTACGAGGCGTCCGCGATGGACGGCGTCATCAACGCCGGCGCGGACAACTACGCCCTGCTCCTGGGCGACTTCCGCAACTTCTACATCATCGACCGGGTCGGCATGACGATGGTCTACGAGCCGCTCGTCAAGGGCGCCAACGGCCGCCCCAACGGCCAGGCCGGCTGGTTCGCCTACTGGCGCGTCGGATCCGACGTCGTCAACGCGGACGCGTTCCGGCTCCTCAACATCACCTGATCCCCGGCCCGTTTCCGGCGCGGGCAGCACCCTGCTGCCCGCGCCCCGCTGTGTGAGGAGCACACGTTGATGTACCGCGCGAAGGACACGTTCTGGGCGCCGCTCAACCGGCGCATTGTCAAAGGTGACCTGGTCGCCGCCCACGACCCCGTCGTCGAGGGCAGGGAGTCCCTGTTCGAGGCCGTCGTCATCCCCCAGGCCCTGAGCCCCCAGCCCGCCGACGGCGGCACCGGGCCCGAGAACCAGGAGCCGCAGGACCCCGGCACCGACTCGGACCCCGCAGCCGGGTCCGACCCGGACCAGACCGGCCCGGTCGCCGAGCCGCAGGACGAGCCGCTGGCCCCGGCCGCCGCGAAGAAGTCCGCGGCCCGCAAGACCACGGCCGCCAAGAAGCCCCAGGGAGGCGACGCATGAGGCGCACCGTCTACAACCACGTCCGCGCCAAGGCCACCCTGGCGATCACCGCCCGCACCACGGCCGCCAACGGGACGACCGTCGACCGGGCCCTGTCCGGGGCGTCCGGCACCAACGAGTGGCACCAGTCCGCGATGCTGCTGGTGCACACCGGCACGATCACCGACGGCTCGCACGTCATCACCCTGGAAGTCAGCGACAACGGCTCGTCCTGGGCCGCCGCCGCGGCAGCGGACCTGCAAGGCGCGCTGCCCACCCTCGGGACCGCCGACGACGACAAGGTGTTCGAAGTCGGCTACACGGGCACCAAGCGCTACCTGCGCGCGGTCACCACCCCCTCGGGAACCACCACAGGCGGCGTATACGGCGCGACGATCCTGCTCGGCTTCCCCAACACCGCCCCCATCACCCGCACCTGACGAGGGGGCCGACATGGCGCTGCTGACCCTGGCCGATGCGAAGGCCCAGCTCGACATCGTCACCGACGGGCATGATACCGAACTGGCCGCGTATGTCGACGGCGTCACCTCCGCCATCGAGGCGCACGTTGGGCCGGTGGAGAACCGGTCGGTCACCGAGACCCACGACCTCCCCGCGTCGGGGGCCCGGGTGCTGGTGCTGCGCCAGACCCCGGCCGTCTCCCTGACCAGCGTCGTGCCCGTGCTCACGGGCGGAGTCGTCTACGACGTCGCCGGCCTAGACCTCGACCCGTCCACTGGCGAAGTCCGCCTGCTCAACGGCCGCCGCCTGTACGGCCCGCTGCGCTTCGTCTACACCGCCGGCCGGGGAACGGTACCGGCCACGATCAACCTTGCGGCCCGCATCATGCTTCAGCACCTGTGGCAGACGCAGTACGGAGCAGCCCGAGGTGCCGGCCGGGCTGACGACTTCGACGCGACGCAGCCCATACCGGGCTGGGGCTACGCGATCCCGGCCCGGGTGCTCGAACTCCTGGAGCCGTTCAAGCTGCCCCCGGCGGTGGCCTGATGGAAACCTCCCGCGTACCCGCCGCGGTCGACGCGCTGCTGGAGATCCTGCGCGCGGCGCCAGCCCTGGGGGATGTTCTGATCGTGGACGGGCCGCCCTCCACGAACCTCACCGAGCAGCGGCGGATCTACGTCGGCTGGCAGCCAAACGGCGGGGCGTCGGTTGCCCTGACGCAGTCGTTCAACGCGGCGGGGGCCAGAACCCGGGATGAGAACTTCACGATCTCCTGCTACGCGGAGTCCCGCTCCGGCGACAAGGACATGGCGCTACACCGCGGGGGCGTCTTCGAGATCGTCGCGGCGGTGGAGATCGCCCTGCGGGCCACGGATGCGGCACCGGAGGCGCCGACGCTGAACGGCACGGTGCTGTGGGCGCACCTGACCGCCGGGGACCTGATCCAGGACACCGACAACGGCTCGCTGGCCGGGCTCAGCTTCTCCGTGACGTGCCGCGCCCGCATCTGATCCACCCCACCTGAACTGAGGAGTAACCCATGGCGCGCGTGCGCTACATCGGGCCCGAGCCGGTCATCGTGCCGGAGCTCGGGCAGGGCCGGGTTGTCGGCCTGGACGAAGTCGTGACGGTCCCGGACAGCCGCTTCGACGCCTACGTCTGCCAGCCGCAGAAGTGGGAGCCGGTCGAGGAGCCGAAGGACGAACAGCCGCCGGCCGCTGCGCCGGTGAAGGAGACTGCGGCCAAGCCGCTGAAGGAGGGCTGAGGGATGGCGATCGGTTCGGGTCTCGGTGGCCAGCTCGGTATCGCGGCGGAGTCGACCTACGGGACGTTCGTTGCGCCGACGGTGTTCCCGGAGTTCACCAAGGAGTCGCTGGTCTTGAAGAAGACCACGGCGACCAGTGCGGGGGTGGCGGCGGGGCGTCAGCTTGCGTCGGCCTCGCGTCGTGTGGTGACCCAGCGGGAGGGGTCTGGCACGGTGGACATGGAGGTCATGAACAGGCTGATGGGCGTGATCTTCCAGGCGTTCATGGGGACCACCGTCACTCCGGTGCAGCAGGGTGTCACGGCCGCGTACCTCCAGACTCACACCCTCGCGGACGTGTTCGGCAAGTCGCTGACGATCCAGAAGGGCGTGCCGCTCACCACCGGGGTGGTGACCGACAAGACGTTCACCGGCTGCAAGATCATCAGTGCGGAGTTCTCCTGTGAGGTCGGCGGCATGCTGACCGTCAGTCTGGAGATCGATGCGCAGGACGTGGACGAGACGCAGACCCTCGCGGTCGCGTCGTACCCGACGGGTCTGGCGCCGTTCAACTTCGCGCAGATGGGTCTCAAGACTGGAAGCTTCGGGAGCGAGACGGCACGGGACGGGATCCGCAAAGTCACGGTGAAGTTCGAGCGCCCGCAGGCCGTGGACCGCTTCTACGCGAACTCGGCGGCGACGAAGGCGGAGCCGATCTCCAACGACCTGACGAAGATCACGGGCAGCTTGGAGACGGATTACGTCGACACCGTCCTGGACGACCTGCACACCTCGGACGGCGGGACGTCGCTGGTGTGGGAGTTCCTCGGGCCGATCATCGCGAGCACCTACCGGGAGACGTTCCGGATCAAGCTGCCGGTGGTGAAGTTCGACGAGGCGCCGCCATCGGTCGACGGGTTCGAGGTCGTCAAGCCGACTCTGGCGTTCACCGCGCTGTTCGATGGCACGAACCTTCCCGCCATTGAGTACATGTCCACGGACACCACGCTCTGATCGGAGGCGCGCCGTGGCCGGTGACGTCCGCCTCTTGAACACGGGCCAGTTGCTGGAGCTGTCCCGGCGTCTGCGCGCGGCAGGCGGGGCGCCGCTGCGCGCCAACTTCCAGCGCAGGATCCGGCGGGCGGCGGAGCCGCTGCACCGGGATCTGCAAGACGTGATGACGGGGATGACGATCCGGAGTCAGGGGCGTTCGACCCGGCAGGGTGGCCCGTCGCCGACGACGCGTCCGTTGCGGCGGACGATCGCGGAGGCGATCCGGATCAGCGTCCGTACCAGCGGGAATCCGGGTGCCCGGGTGTGGGTCGACAAGGGCCGTCTGCCGCCCGACCTGCAAGACATGCCCAAGGCCATGAACAAAGAACCCAGCGGGCGCGTGCGGCATCCGGTCTTCGACAATCCGAGCCGCTGGGTCAACACCTGGGTGACGCCCTTGTGGTGGACGAACACCATGCGCCGTCACGAGTCCCGGATGCGTGCCGAGGTGCTGCGCATCACCGACGACATACGCCGCCAGCTCGGCGGCTGAACCCCTTTGCGAGGAGAACCCTGTGATCATCGTCTACACGCCCGAGGGCGGCCCGGAGGAGCGGTACGACGTCCGGCAGCTCCGCACGTCCGAGGCAACCCGCGCGGCCGGTGCGATCGGCCTGCGGTGGGCGCAGGTCAAGGCGCTTCTGGCGGAGGACGACCCGGACGCGATGAGGGCGTGCGTGTGGCAGTTCAAGGCCCGCGAGCAGACAGGGCTCCGCTTCGGGTCGTTCGACCCCGGGGTGGAGGACATGGTCACCCGCTGGGACCGTCGCGAGGCCGAGCAGCTCATCGCCGAGGGTCTGAAGACCCCGGAGGAGAAGCCCGGCGAGCGCGCAGAGTTCTTCCGCGTGCTCGTCCGCAACTCGGCTGACCCGGCCGGTACCGAGGCCCTGCTCGCGGAGATGGTCGACGAGGACGGCGGCCCAAAAGCCGCCGCCGACCCGAGCCCGACCTCGCCGACCAGCGACTGACCTACCTCGGGCAGTTCGCCGAGGTTCTCCATCTCACCCCCGATGACGTCGACGCCCTGACGGTCGACGACTTCGAGTGGTTCATCGGCTACCTCGATCGCCGTGAGGCCCAACTGAAGGAGGCGGCGAGCCGTGGCTGAACGTATGAGCTTCATCCTTGACGGCCGCGACCAGCTCTCCCGGGTCTTCGACCGGGCGGCTGACGGCGCGGCCCGGATGCACCGCCGGGTCAGCGCCGCCATGACCAACACCTCCGCAGCGACCGCTCGGTTTGCCCGGAACGTGCGCGGCGACAGCAACCAGATCAACCGCGCCATGAACACGAACACGGCCGCGGTACGGCGGTTCACTGTTGACGCGAACGGACGGCTGCACGATTTGCGCGGCCGGTTCCTGTCCGCCGGACAGGCGGCCCAGCTCATGGGCCGCCAGACGAGCGGCCTGCCTCCCCGCCCTGCGCAACGTGGCCAGTTCCTCGGGGCAGGCGGCGGGTGCGCTCGGTACGGGCGGCGGCGGGCTGGGCTGGGCGCTGGGCATCGTGGCGGCGGTGCTGGGGCTGTCGTTGCTGCCGGCTCTGGGTGCGGTGGTGCCGATGATGGCCGGGGCCGGTGTCGCCGCGGGCACCCTGGCGCTGGGGTTCCGCGGTGTGGGTGACGCGGTTGCTCTGGCGTCGGAGGACAAGAAGGAGTACGCCAAAGCCCTCGCCAAGATGCCCGCGCCAGCACGGGAGTTCACCAAGGCCCTGGTCGGTCTGAAGGGCCAGTTCACGGACTTGGCGCCGAAGATCCAGGCGGCGATGCTGCCTGGCTTCACCCGGGCCGTGAAGGCTGCCGGACCGGTCGTCGACATCCTGGGCAAGTCCATGACGAGCATGGCCGGCGGGTTCGGTGACGCGGCGGACGGGGCCGCCCGGCTGCTGAAGGACTCCGGCTTTCAGAAGGACTTCGCAGCGACGCTGAAGCTCGGCAACGGTTTCGTCCGTGAGTTGACCAGCGGCATCGGCCCGCTAGTGCGGGGCCTGCTCGACTTCGGCGCGGCCTCCGGGCCGACCCTGCGGGCGTTCTCGACTGGGATTTCCGGGCTGCTCGGTAAGGGCGGCGGCGGGCTCGTCGGGATGTTCGATGGGCTGAAGGTCGGGATCTCCGGGAGCGCGAAGTTCCTGGACGGCTTCTTCAAGATGATCAATCAGCTTCTGCCTGCAATCGGCCGATTCTCGGGCGAGGTGGCCCGCGCACTGGGCCCGATGCTGGGTGAGCTCTTCGGTGTGATGGGCGAGCGGACGTCCACCCTGCTGGACACCCTCGGCAAGGGCCTGAAATGGCTGTCCCCTCTGTTCAAAGATCTTGGCTTCGGGATCAAGGCGGTCTCGCAGATCCTGGCCATCACCACGCCGATCATGACCGACATGGCTGCGGCGATCTTCGGTTCGCTCCTGCCCAGCTTCGGCGAGGTGGATAAAGCGAAGGGGCCCTTCCAGCGGCTCTCCGACGCGATCACCCGTAACAAAGGTGAGATCCAGCAGATGGCGCTGGTCTTCGCCAACCTGGTCCTCACCATGGTCGGTGTGGCTGTGGCGAACTTGCCCACGCTGGTCAGCCTCTTCCGGGTCGTCTCGGGCAGCATGGTGGTCGCGCTCGGCGGCATCCTGCACGCCTCGGCGTCCGCGTTCGGCTGGATCCCTGGGGTCGGTGACAAGCTGAAGCGAGCCGACGAGTCGTTCGGCCGGTTCAAGGACAGCTACTTGAGCGGCCTTGCCGCTGCCGAGCAGAAGACCCGCGACTTCGCTCAGAGCACCCTGCCCAAGCTGGAGCAGGGCCGGTTGAAGATGAACATCGACAACTGGAACAGCCAGATCGCCACGGCGAAGTCCCAGTTGAAGACTGTCCCGCCGAACAAGCGGGCGGACCTGCTGGCGCGGATCTCTGATCTTCAGGCGAAGGTCCGCCAGGCGAAGCGGGACATCGCGTCCGTGCAGGGCAAGACCGTCAGCGTGATGGTCCAGTACCGGGCCTCCCACTCCTCCGCATCCGCCTTCGCCAAGAGCATCGGCGGCTATGCGTCGGGCGGCAAGCCGAAGCCGGGCGAGCTGGCGTGGGTGGGTGAGCAGGGCCCGGAGCTGATGCGGTTCGGCGGGGGCGGCACCGAGATCTACGACCACCGCACCTCCATGCAGATGGTGGCCGATGCCCGGTCCGCCGGCCGGGACGCAGGCCTCGGGCTGCGCCGGGGCATGTCCGTGTCGACCGATGAGGTGGGCGCGGGCGGCCGGGCGATGGCGGCCGCGATCCTGAGCGGAATCCGCGACGAGCTGGAGATTGCGAGCCCGAGCAAGAAGACTGCGGCCCTGGCTGCGGACGCGGGCAGGGGCATGATCATTGGGCTGACCGGGTCCAAGGCGAAGATCTCCGCCGTGGCGAAGGATCTGGTCAAGGACATCTGGGCCGCGTGGAAGGGCAGCAAGTCCACCAAGGACTCCAGCCTGGTGGCGATGGTCAACCGCGACACGAACAGGCTCCAGACTCTGGCCACGCGGCGGGACGCGCTCGCCTCGCGGATTGCCGCGGCGAAGAAGTACGCCACGGAGATCCGAGACGCGGCTCGGCAGGGCAACGAGCTGGGGAACCTGGGGCTGGCGCCGGAAGAGGTTACGGCGGGCAGTATCAAGGCCGGGCTGGCGGGCAAGCTCACGCAGGTCAAGCAGTTCGCCAGCTACGTGAAGACCCTGGCGAAGAAGGGCCTGGACCCGGAGCTGCTCCGGCAGATCCTCTCCATGGGCCCGGACGCCGGGTACGCCTACGCGAGCGCGCTGGCCGGCGCGGACAAGGCGACGTTCGCGGCGATCAACAACACGCAGAAGAGTCTCGGTGCGGCCACCAGCGCGCTGGGCGGTCTCGCCGCGGACACCATGTACGACGCGGGGGCGCAGGCCGGCCGCGGCTTCCTGACCGGGCTTACGGCCCAGCAGAAGGCCATCGAGGCCCAGATGTTGAAGATCGCTCAGGGGATGCAGAAGGCGATCAAGAAGGCGTTGGGGATCAAGAGCCCCAGCCGCGTGATGGCCCAGATGGGCCGGTACACCACCGAGGGTCTGGCCGTCGGTATGCGCGAGCGGATGCCCGTCCTGGACACGGCGCTCGCCGCGGTGTCGGCCCGGGTGGCCGCCACCCGGCCGGCGATCGGCGCAGCGGCACTTCCGGCGCGCACAGGCGGCGGGGTCGTCTACGACGTCCACGTCGAGATCCACAACCCGATGGATCCGATGGCTGTCGCTCGGCAGGTGCAGAAGGCCTTGTTGCAGTTGGGGCGGGCCCAGGGCGGCTCCGTGCAACTGAACGTGAGGGGGAGTCTGATGGCGCTCCTGATGGAGGCCGGGTGGGGCGGCCGGATCCAGGACCAGACATCGATCCCGTGGACGGACATCTCCCGTTACGTCGACATGGTCCAGGGGATCCGGATCGACCGGGGTGCGGCCGACGAACTGGCCGAGATCCAGACCGGCACGATGACCGCGGTGCTGGACAATGAGGACGGCCGGTTCACTCCGGGCGCCCCGGGCCCGTATGAGCCGTTCGTCCGCAGGAACGCCCCGATCCGGTTTGCCGTCACCACGACCACTCCGCGCGGCGGGGGGTCCGGGCCGTGGCCGATCGAGCAGTTGGCCGACGACTTCGCTGACGGGGTCGTCGACCCGGTGCTGTGGAGCGGCGGCGCCGCGGGGGTGACCGAGGATCGGGGCATCGTCCGTATCCCGCTGGTGCCGGGTGTCTCCGCCACACTCCAGTCGGCCCGGGACTGGGTACTGACCGGCAGCCAGGTCTCCATCAAGGTCGCCACCCTGCCGACAGCGAACGGCAGTTCGGCGGCGGCGTCCCGGTTCATGGTCATCTCCACCACCAGCGGGACGAGGGTGGGCTTCACCTACAACGCCATCACAGGATCGCTCCGCCTGGTGTCCGAGGTGGGCTTCTCCGACGGGTCCGGTGTCACCCTGACGTACAGCCCCGTCGATCACCTGTGGCTCCGCCTGCGCGAGGACAGCGGGACTCTGTACTGGGAGACGTCGCCTGACGGCACCAACTGGACGGTCGGACGCTCCCTCGCCACCCCGGCCTGGATCACCTCCCAGCTCGTGGCAGTGGACCTGCCCGTCAGCCGGACCGGCGGCACTGCGGGCCACGCCGAGTGGGCCCTGATCGGGCACCGCGTCCGGCCCCGCTTCTACGGCACCCTTAACGACCTGCCTGTGTCCTGGGCAGGGCTTCAGTCCAAGGTCTCCATCACGGCATCCGACCTGTTCAAGCAGCTCGGCCGCCTGCCCGCACTGCTGTCGATGCTCGGCGAGGAGATCCTCACCGCCAGCCAGGTCATCCCCGTTTTCGACATGCTGTCCGCGTACTTCCCCCTCGCCGAACCCGCCGGCGCCACAGCGGCCGGCGACCTGTCCGGCCGCGGCGTGGGCGCGATCGCACAGACCCAGGTCTCCAGCGGCGGCACCCTGGAGTTCGGTACGGACGGGCTGCCCGCCACCGGCGACACCAGCCTCACCCTCACCCCGGCCAGCGCCACCGCCGGCCGGTATCTGACCGGGGACCTGGGCGCGGCCTTCCAGTCCGACAGCAACGTCACCGCCGACCACACCGCGATGCCCCCACTGATCGAGGTGTGGATCCAGACCAGCACGGCCGGTCGGGCGATCCTCGGACTGTGGGAACCCGGGCTGGACCATCAACTCGTCCTCGCCCTCAACGGGTCGGGCGTCCTGACGGTGGAGAGCACGGAGAGCGGCGAGGCCCTCTCGGTCGTCACCACATCCAGCGGCAACCTCGCCGACGGGCAGTGGCACCACATCATCCACGACAACAACGCGAAAACCGTCTGGGTGGACGGCGTCCAGGTCGGCGGGTCCATCGCCGCCGCCACCATGATCAACCATCGGATGCTGCACGTCGGCGGCTACCGGGGCGCACGCCTGTGGTCCGGGCAGATCGCCCATCTCGCGATCTACCACGCCACCGGCCCGGCCGCCGCCTCCATCGCCGACCACTACACCGCCGGCACCACCGGCTACGAGGGAGAGACCGCGGACCTCCGGATCGCCCGGCTCGCCCGGTACGCGGCCGTCGAGTCGGTCACCGTCTGGGGTGTCACCCACGACCCCATCGCCTCCCAGGGCCCTGGCGGCACGGGTGCACTCGCCCGTATGCAGGAGGTCTCGACGACCGAGTCCGCGCGGCTCTTCGCCGAGCGGGACTGGTACGGGCTGGCCTACCAGTCCCGCGATGTGCGCTACAACCCGGACCCGATGTCCGAGGTGTTCACGATCGACTACGCCGACCTGGAGACCGACGGCTTCGGGCTGGCCGACGACGACCAGAAACTCGTCAACAGCATCGAGGCGTCCCGGCCCGGCGGCGCGGTACAGCGGGTGACCGATCCCGCCAGCATCGCGGCGTTCGGGCTGTACCAGCCCAGCCCTCTCAACCTGCTGAAGACCAGCGACAACAGCGTGCTGTCCGCCGCGCATTGGACGGTCTCTCGTTACGCCGATCCCGCGCCCGAGCTGCGGGAGGTGGAGATCGAGGCGTTCACGCTGCCGTTCTACAGCGACATCCTCGACGCCGAAATCTCCGGCTTCTTCAGCGTCTACAACATGCCTGCCCAGACGGTCAGCGAGATGCGCGTCACCGTCGAGGGCTACACCGAGACGATCCGCGAGCAGTCCCACGTGATCACGTTCCGCACGTCTGCCTCCGCCCGGGATTCGGTTTGGGTCCTCGGAGACCCCGTCTACGGGCTGCTCGGGCAGACCACCCGCCTCGCCTACTGAGGAGACCCCTTGACCACCCTTGAAGTTGACCCCGGCCCCGTGCTGCGCGCGGAGACCTACTACCTCCCGCCCGGCCCCCGCCCCGGGCGCCCCGCCCCGGACTGGTCGGGGATCCCCGGCGCCGAGCTGGTGTACCACTGGATCGACTACCGGATGGGCCGCCGCACTCCCATCCCCACCGCGTTCGTGATCGGCGCCCCTCCCGTGTACGCGCGCATCAACCACAACAGGTGGCTGGGCGACTGCGCGAACTGCGGGACCGCCTGCCTTGTCTCGCTGACCGACCTGCGGTACGGCTGCACCGAGTGCAAGCGGGACTGGGTGGAGCTGATCGTCCCCTCCGACCCGGGCGCAGTCGAAGCGGAGATGCTGGCGCTGCCGCTGACCCGCGACCGCAACTGGTGGCACCCCGACGACCCGAACAACCCCTACACCCCCGAGCCCGAACCGGAACCCCCGGCCGAGCCCGAGCCCCCGACAGACCCGGAGCCACAGCCGTGACGTTCAGCCCCCGCACCTGGACGGTCGGCGAGATCGTCACCGACGTCATGCTGAACGAACAGATCCGCGACCAGTTCAACAGCATGTTCGACGCGTGGACCGCCTACACCCCCGCCTGGACCGCAGCCACCACCAACCCCGTCCTCGGCAACGGCAGCATCAACGGCCGCTACATGAAGATCGGCCGCACCTGCCACGTCAACATAGAGCTGACCATGGGCTCCACGACCACCTACGGCTCCGGAATCTGGAACTTCGCCCTGCCGTTCACCGCAGCGGCGGCAGTCGGCTCCCGTATCGGCAACGCCCAGGCAGCCATTCCCGCAGGCTCCCGCGTCCCCGGCCAGACCGTCGTCACCGCCGGCGGCAGCACTTTCTCCACCTTCTTCCCGGCGAGCACGTCCGTGTCCTTCCTCAGCAGCGGCAGCGCGCCGGTTCCCTTCACCTGGGCCAGCACCCACCAGCTCCGCGCCAGCCTCGTCTACGAGACCGCCGCCTGACCCACCCGAACTCCGAGCCCCGAGCCACCCCGGCCGGGGCTCTCGTCATGCCCTGGGAGGGCACATGCCCGAGCACCACCCGCCGTCCGTAGGACGGATAGTCCACTACGTCAGCCACGGCACCCCCATCCACGACGACGGAAGCCAAGCCCACCCCCCGGCCTGCCGCGTTGCCATCATCACCGAGGTACCGGAATACCTGACGGCGGAACCGCTGGACGGCTGCCCGAACGGCACCCAGGGCCAGTGGCTCGCCTCGCTGGCAGTCCTCAATCCCACAGGCGTGCTCTTCAGCCAGAACGTCGCACAGGACGAGAACACCCACACCGGCGGCACCTGGCACTGGCCGGAGCGTGTCTGATGGCCACACCACTGACCGCCGACCGGCTGCTTGCCGAACTTCGGGCTGAAGGCCTGAAGGTCGTCGAGGTCGACGGCTGGCGCACCCGGAACCGCAACCACAAGGGACCGTGGGGACCGGTCCACGGCGTGATGATCCACCACACCGTCACGAAGGGCACCGAGTCCAGCGTCCGCCTGTGCCGGGACGGGCACGCTGCCCTGCCCGGCCCGCTGTGCCACGGCGTCATCGACAAGGACGGCACGGTCTACCTCGTCGGCTACGGCCGCACCAACCACGCCGGGGCGGGGGACGACGACGTCCTGAACGCCGTCATCGCGGAGTCCGCATTGCCCGCGGACAACGAGGCGAACACCGACGGGAACCGCCACTTCTACGGCTTCGAGTGCATCAACATGGGCGATGGGAAGGACCCGTGGCCCGAAGCCCAACTGGAGGCGATCGAGAAGGCCTCGGCCGCGATCTGCCGGGCGCACGGCTGGGATGCGGCATCGGTGATCGGGCACCTCGAATGGCAGCCGGGGAAGGTCGACCCCCGCGGGTTCTCCATGGCGTCCATGCGTGGCCGGATCGACGGCCGCCTCGACGCCCCGGTTCCGGCCAAGCCGAAGCCGCCGGCCAAGCCGAAGCCGCCGGCGAAGCCCGCCCCGCGGCCGGCGTTCCCGGGCCGCGGCTACTTCGGGCCGGGCCAGAACAACTCGTACGTCACCAAGCTCGGGCAGCAGCTCGTGAAGAAGGGGTTCGGCCGCTTCTACAAGGTCGGCCCCGGGCCGCGCTGGGGCGACGCGGACCGCCAGGCGACCGCCGCGTTCCAGCGCTCCCACGCCCAGCTCAAGGGCGACGCGGACGGGCTGCCCGGCCCGCTGACCTGGCACCTCCTCTTCGCCTGACCATGACGTGCGTAACGCACGCCCTGCCCTCCTGACCTGCACGAATGAAAGGCTCCATCATGTCCGACTTTCCTCTGCCCGACGTCGACACCGTCATCAAGTCCGCCCGGACCTACGCGCGTGACTTGACCGAGCGCGTCGCGACGTCCTTCCTCGGCGGTGTCGTGAGCGGCATCGTCGTCACCCAGCCCCTCGACGCCAGCATGTGGTACGCCGCCCTGTCCGGGGGTGTCGCTGCCGTCGTCTCCCTTGCCAAGGGCCTCGCAGCCCGGCTGAAGGACGTCCGCAACTCGGCGTCCCTCGCGAGAGGAGTCTGAGTGGGCAAGACGGGTATCGCGGCCGTCGACGCCGCCGTGGTTTGGTCCGTCGCGGTCGTGGCCATCGTCGGGCTCGTCGGCCTGGTTGGGCGGGGGATTCTCCGGGCGGTGCGCGGAGTGGTCCGGGCAGCAACCCGGGTGGACCAGATCGCGGACGACTGGGCTGGCACTCCCGCGCGCCCCGGCGTCCCGGAGCGGCCGGGGGTGATGGAGCGACTTGGCGGCATCGAGGACCGGACCACCTCCATCGACGACCGAATCACCTCTATCGATGCCAGGCTCACGTCGGTGGAGCACGAGCTGCACCCCAACTCCGGGACGTCCCTGCGCGATGCGGTCG
The DNA here is from genome assembly GCF_019056675.1 of Streptomyces sp. GMY02. Classification (NCBI taxonomy): domain Bacteria; kingdom Bacillati; phylum Actinomycetota; class Actinomycetes; order Kitasatosporales; family Streptomycetaceae; genus Streptomyces; species Streptomyces sp. GMY02. Next base: position 5,898,790 of record NZ_CP077658.1, read on the forward strand.
ATCGCGTGGACGTCGCCCTGAACGGATCCCCGCCACCACCGCCCTGATACACAGGCGCCCCGTCTCCTTCGGGAGGCGGGGCGCTTTCGTGCGTCCGGAGCCTGCAAGTTCGCGCACACATCTGGCGAAGTATCGGCCCTTCCTCTCAAGCTCGGGCAAGATGCTGTCCCTGAAGAAGGAGCCACCGTGGCACTGCACAAGCTGGGTCAGGACCCCGAGTCCCCTGACGGCAAGTCACCGACGATCTACCTGGACGATGTGACCGGCAACTACGTCCTCCAGGGCTGGAAGGTCCTCGACCCCGAGCGGCTCGCACAGATGGACATCCCCGATCATGAGACCGTGATCGAGTTCCCGAAGCGGATGATGCCGTTCTTCCCGGAGGTGACCGGTGACGGAACCGACCCTCGCTGACCGCCTGCGCTCCTGCCGAAGGTCCGCCGTCCACTTGGAGATGCGCGACGGCTACATGCGCTCAGACCCCCGTTTCATCGCCTGGCAGGACGGCATCCGCAATGACCCGGCGGACCACGACCCGGAGCTACGGCCGTGGCTGGCACTCATCCGGGAGACCGTCGCGCGAGGGGTCGAGGTACGGCGTGCGCGGATCGTGTCGGAGCCGGTGAGCGACTACATCCGGTTCGAGCACCACGTCACCGCACCGAACGTCACCGCAGGCGAGCAAGTCCGGTGGCTGCCCCGGCGCCGCGCATCCGATATCGCCCTGGCCGGGAACGACTTCTGGCTCTTCGACGGCGAACTGGTGGTGTTCCTCCACTTCGACGGGGCTGGCGAGCTGGCGCCCGACGACGAGGAAGTCCGTACCGATGCAGGCGCGGTGAAGCTGTGCGCGGACGCGTTCGAGGCCGTGTGGGATCGCGCCGTCCCGCACGCCGATTACCAGCTCGCCTGATGGTGCCGGGGTTCCATGCCGTCTCCGTCGTCCAGCGTCCAGCAGGCCCGCCAGGCGCTCGGCTTGCGCCTGCGGGAGATCCGTAAGGACGCCGGGCTGACATCGCGCGAACTCGCCCGCCGGATCGGCTGGCACGAGTCGAAGGTCTCACGGTTGGAACACGCCAGAACACCACCGTCGGATGAGGACATCAGGTCTTGGACGCAGCACTGTGGCGTCCGGGACCTGGTGCCCGAGCTGATCGCTACTGCGCGCGGCATCGAGGGGATGTACATCGAGTGGCGGCGCATGGAGCGCGCCGGCCTCAAGCAGGTCCAGGAGTCGGTGGCCCCGCTGTTCGAACGCACCTACCGGTTCCGGTCCTATCAGTCGTGGGTCGTCCCGGGCCTGCTCCAGACGCCTGGCTACACGGCTGCGGTCCTCGGTACGGTCGCCGCCCTCCGGGAGGTCCCCGGTGACCTCGCCGCCGCGGTCGCGGTACGGATGGACAGGCAGCGCATCCTCCACTCGGGCAACCATCGCTTCGCGATGATCGTGGAGGAGTGGGTACTGCGGACGCTGATCGGCGACGTCGACGTCATGGCCGGCCAGCTCGGTCACCTGATCGGTGTGGCGGCCCTGCCTTCGGTCAGCCTCGGGGTCATCCCGCTGGGGCGCCCGCGGGCGCTGGGCTGGCCGGTGGAGTCGTTCACGATGTACGACGACGAGCAGGTGACGGTGGAGCTGGTGTCCGCGCATCTGACGGTCACCCAGCCGCAGGAGGTAGGGGGGTACGCACGGGCCTTCTCCGAACTGTCCGCGCTCGCCGTGTACGGGGCCGAGGCGCGGAGGCTGATCACGGCCGCGATTGATGCTCTCGGCTGAGTCCGTGCAAGTTCGTACACACTCGTTGAAGCGGCAGCGCGCCCCTTCCTACGGTCCTTGACATGGCCAGACAGACGAGCAGCGATACCCAGACCGACACCCCGTCGTACCGCTGGTGCGACTACCACAAGGGGTCGTCTGAGACGGCGCTCTTGGTGCAGATCATTGAGGCTGGCTCGGGGGCCGGCGGCAGTGTGTATGCCTGTGCTCCGTGCCGTGAGCAGCATTGGCTTACTCCCGTGTCCGAGGTCTCGGTGGAGGAGCTGGTTGCGGGTCTCCGGGCGGGTGCCGCGGCCTTCCAGCAGAGAGCCTGACCCTCCGTGCCAGCGACAGCTACCGGGCAGGAGCCCGCACCGGTCCCATGCGCCGAGGCGTCCGTACCGCCCGCGGGCGACCTGACGACGGAGCAGTGGGCGGGCCGGGCCTGCTACGCGTGCGGCCGGCCGCTGACGACCGGCGCGGTATACCGCGGCTGGGCGCGCGGCAGGCTGGGTGCCCACAGTCTCGACGCCGAGGTATGGGCCTGCCCCCAGTGACCCCCGTCGCGGCCGACGCGTCCCCTCCAGGAATCCGGCCGCGGCGGGCCCTACCCACTGAGCTGACGTCAGGAGCCCCGGCCGCACACGCGGCCGGGGCTCTTCTGCGTCCGCTGTTGCCGTCAGCGAAGGGGCTGCGGGACAATGGTGAATGCGCTGGTCAGGGCGCCCGGAGCCACCACAGATTGCGTGAGCGCTGCGTGAGCGGACGTCCCGGAGCGGCGCGGAGTGAGCCGGAGTGGGACGGAGTGGGGGGCCCGAAATGTGGGGCTATTCACCGCGAGCCGGAGTCTCCCGGAGTGAGCCGGAGTGAAACCTACCGACTCATAATCCGTCGGTCGTGGGTTCGAGTCCCACCCGCCCCACCGGCACGGGTTGTCGGAAAAACGATCTGACCTGCGTGAACGTAACCATGGGGGCCGCCGGGTAAACCGTGGCCGCTCTCATTTCACCCTAAGACCAAGATCATGTAGGTCAGCGGTGGCCCGCGTGTCGTGGCGGGGGCGAGGGGGCCGCGAGGACCGTGCGCCCCCCGATTGGCGGCTTCCGGTCCTCGGTCTGTTCTTGTACGGGATCTTGAACGTGGAGATCTTGTACTGGAGATCTTGTGCGCGGGGATCCTGTGCCCGGGATGCCGGAGGACCGTCGGCGGCGGGAACCCGTTGGAACCTGGCGGTCATGGCTCTGGGGGGCGAGCAGACCCCGGCCTAGCGTGAGCGGGCCGTCCCGTCACGCCGCAGGAAAGAGCTCACGCATGCAGTACCTCATACCCATCGGCATCGCCGTCCTCTATGTGGTGCTGATGTCTCTCATCCGCGAACCGCACCGGCGGCGGTTCAACGCCGTCATGGTCGCCGGAGCCGGTGCCGCCTATCTCAGCGGCGGCGGTCTGGGCGGCTGGGAGTTCGCGTTCACCGCGCTCATGACATACGTCGCCTACCGCGGTCTGGACTCATGGACCTTCATCGGCATCGGCTGGCTGCTGCACACCGCCTGGGACATCGTTCACCACCTCAAGGGCAGCCCCCTGATCCCCTTCGCCCACAACTCGTCGCTGGGCTGTGCGATCTGCGACCCGGTCATCGCGCTGTGGTGCCTTTGGGGAGGCCCCGCGGGCGGGGAGATTAAGGGCTTCCGGGGGGTCTCGCACGAAGTGTTCGGCCGATTGGGTGGTAAACGGGGCGAATCGGTGGATACGGGAGGTCGGCGGGGCACGCATGGGGTGTTCGCATCACCTGACGTAGGAGTTTCATATGCGTATCCGTACAGCGCTCGCCGCCACCGCCCTCGCCGCCACCGCCCTGCTGGGTGGCGCCGGTTCGGCGCTGGCTTGCGAAGATCATGACGCGACCGTCGCGGCGGGCGGCTTCCACAAGGAAGGCCACAAGGGTTTCTACGAGAATCTGGGCGGGCCCGCGGGCATCACCCACGCCGGCTCCGCGTCGCACAAGGGAGGCGGCTGGTTCGGCTTCCTGGACGCCTGATCTCCGTACCGCCGCTGATGCACCGCCCCCTGCGCCCCGGCGCCGGGGGCGGTGGCATGTCCGGGGGCCTCACCGCTCAACTCCGGTGGGAAATCACGGCATTGAGTGAATCCTGTGATCGGGTGCCCGACCAGTGTCCTACGCTGACGCGAACGCGGCCGAGTGTGCCGTACGGACATCCCGGGGAGCAGATGGAACCCGCCGTCATCGGGGCGCGTCTCGCGTCGAGTGTGGTGAGCCCGCTGATCAGGAAACTGTTCCTGACCGGCGGCCCCGGCGCCGGGCTGGTCGACAAACCCATCAGGGTTTCCGGACTCGTATCGTTCCGCGGTGAGAAACGCACGCTCTCGGACAAGGACCTGCACAAGATCTCGGAAGAACTGGTCAGACGGGCCGCGCAGTCGACCGGTGTGGAAGACCTGCTGCCCAATTTCGAGAAGCGGGCCGTCGCCAATGCCGTGGCCGATTCCTTACGGGTCATGGGAACGCTCGACATGGACGACGTACAGGCCGTGAAACTCGGCCACCTCGGCCTTTCCCGGCATCTCAGATCCCAGAGCAATACGGCCACCCTCGGACTGTCGAGCGACGCGGTCACCCTGCACGCGAGCGTGATGAACACCGCTTGTCTGCACATTCTGAATTTCTTCACCCAGCGGTCGACCTTCGTGCCCCGCACTCTGCTGGAACAGAGCCGCAGTATCGAAGAACTGACCCTGAAGATCGACTCCTTGATCGCCCGCGCGCCGTCCCCCGCGGACGGGCCCTTCGAGGACCGGTACGCCCGCTACATCGCGGCCAAGCACGGCAGGCTCAGCATCTTCGGCCTCGATCTGTCCGGGTCGCCGGAGTCCTGGCGGCTCGACACCGCGTATCTCAGTCTGGACGCGGCGGGCGACGCCACGAACGCCGTTCCCGCGCTGCTCTCGGCCGACCATGTGCTGGCCGGCCGCAACCGCGTACTGCTGCGCGGGGTCGCCGGCTCGGGCAAGACCACCCTCGTCCAGTGGCTGGCCGTCTCCACGGCACAGAAGTCCCTCGACGAACACCTGCTGTATCTCTACGGACTTGTGCCGTTCGTGCTTCCGCTGCGTACGCTGACCAGGGGCGGCGCGACGCTGCCCACGCCCGACGAGTTCCTGTCCGCGGTGGACTGCCCCATCGCCGGTCTCCAGCCTCCGGGCTGGTTCGACCGGGTGCTGCGGTCGGGCCGCGGGCTCATCCTGATCGACGGGATCGACGAGATCCCGGAGGACGACCGCAGCGACGCCCGCCGCTGGCTGCAGGAACTCATCGGCACCTATCCCGGCAACCGCTGGCTCGTCACGTCCCGGCCTTCGGCCGTACGGGAACACTGGCTGGTCAGCGACGATTTCGCCGAGCTGGATCTCGCGCCCATGAGCCGCGACAATGTCGCCGAGTTCATCAAGAGATGGCACAAGGCGGCCGGAATCAGTGACCAGTACGCCAATGAACTCCTGCGTGCCGTCCGCGCCAAACAGGATCTGGGCAGGCTCGCCACCAATCCGCTGATGTGCGGACTGATCTGCGCGCTCCATCAGGACCGCCGCGGCTATCTCCCCGAGGGCCGCAAGGAGATCTATGACGCGGCGCTTTCCATGCTGCTCTTCCGGCGCGACCGGGAGCGCGGGGTCTACAAGCCCGGCTCCGTTCACATCAGCGAGGCACACCATATCCAGCTCATCCAGAAACTCGCCTACTGGATGATCCGTAACGGCCGTTCAGAGATGGACCGCACCGACGCGGTCGAACTTCTGAGGCAGGCTCTGCCGACCATGCCGAAAGTCGCCGAACAGGGGACGGCGGAGGAAATCTACCGGCATCTGCTCATCCGCAGCGGGCTGTTGCGCGAACCGAGCGCGGATTCCATGGACTTCATCCACCGGACCTTTCAGGACTATCTCGGGGCCAAGGCGGCGGTGGAGGGACTCGACTTCGACTTTCTGATCGCGAACGCCCATCTCGATCAGTGGGAGGACGTCATCAGGATGGCCGTGGCCCACGCGCGGCCGACCGAGCGGACCCGGCTGCTCACCGGTCTGATCCGGCGTGACGACGCCTCGCCCCATGGCATGAACCGGCTCCATCTGCTGGCCGCCGCCTGCCTGGAACACGCGACGGAACTGGATCCGGCGGTACGGGCGGAGGTGCAGCAGCGGGCCGCGGCGCTGATCCCGCCGCGCTCGGCCGACCAGGCGCGTGCGCTGACCGAGGTGGGTCCGGTCGTACTCGATCTGCTGCCGGGGCCGCGGGAGCCGGCGTCCCACGAGGTGCTGCCGCTGAGCGAACAGTCCCGGGCCGAGCGTCAGTCGCTGGTCCACGAGGCGTACTTCACCGTGCTGGCCGCCACGCGTATCGCGACCGACGCCGCGATCACCGTGCTCGCGCAGTACCGCGGCCACCCGGATCTGCGGGTACGGAACGAACTGGTGCGGGCCTGGAGCCGGTTCGACACCGATACGTACGGACAGGAGGTCGTCGCCCATCTCGCGGAGGAGCAGCTCTACTTCCCGGTGTCGAACATGAGGGAGCTGCGGGCGCTGTACAGCTTCGGCGGGCGGTCCCGTATCAAGATCTCCGGCGAGTTCACGACCGCCGACTTCGTCAACGCGTGCCGCACGGACCGGCTCACACATCTGTGGGTGGAGGCGGACATGGGGCGCACCTGGTGGTGGCTGCACAGCTTCCCCAATCTGCGCTCACTCACCATCGAGACCCTGCATCCCCATATCGATGTCAGCACGCTGGCGCAGGTGGTCTCCCTGCGGACGGTCCGGCTGCCGGAGGAGACCGTCACCACCGGCGCGGATTTGCTGCCCCCGTCCATGAAGATCGTGCATGAGCGGCTGAGCGCCGTCTGACGGGCGTTCGACGGCAGTTCCACCGCGTGGGGAGCCTGCGTCCGGCTGTCTGGCGGAAACCATTCCGTGGGTTCGCGGCGTCCCTGTCTTCGCCCGAACCGGAGAGGCTTTCAGGAGCCTCACCATGCTGCTTCACCACGCTGCCCAAGGGGACTTGATCCGATGACGCGCACCCGTACTCGTACCCGCTCCGGTAGACGCACCGGCAGACGCACCCACCCGCTGCGGGCGGTGGCCATGGCGCCCCTGGCCCTGGTCGCGGTCCTCGCGCTCCAGGGGTGCCAGGCGCTGGATGACGAGCCCGACCCGGCTCCGACCACGAGCGATGCCCCGAGCAGCCCGACGGTGCCGGCGGAGCAGCCGCCGGAGGAGCCCGCGGCGAGCCCGGCCGCGAGCCCTTCGAGCGCGGTGGACACCGGCGATCCCTGTGCGATCGTCACGCAGGCGGAGGCCGAGAAGCTGGCCGACTCGAAGCTCAACCCGGCCAAGCCCCTTGCCGAGACGTGCACCTACACCGGTCTGGCCTCCGGTCCCTCGGCCCAGGTGGAGGTCTTCATCGCGGACACCGCGCGGAACTACCTCGACGCCGAACGCGGCATCGGCCACGACCTGAGCCCGCTCTCCGGCATCGGCGAGGAGGCGTATCTGGAGGACGGCTCGGTCTTCTTCCGCACGTCCGAGCAGTGGTTCTCCATACGGCTCGTGCGCTCGGTGCCCCCGGAGGAGACTCGCAAGCCCCTGGAAGACCTGGCGCGTACGGTCGCCGGCCGCCTCTGATCCGGCTGCCCCCACCCCCGGGCCACCAGGACCGGGGGTGGGCGGCGACCAGGACCAGATGTGGGCGGCGACGCCATGTTCCGCGGCTCGGAACTATGGGCCGTCCACATGGTTTGACCCTTGAGGGGCGCTGACGATGTGCGCCATGGCAGTGATGGAGCGTACGGGTCAAGCCAATCGGAGGGGATTCATGCGGGTGAGAACAGGCGTCACCGTGGTGGCCGCCATGGTGCTGGCGGTGGTCACGGCGACCGGGGCAGGGGCCGCGCCGCCCGGGTCCGCGTCCGTGTCCGCGGCATCGGAGAAGGCCGCGGCGTCGGAGAAGAACGGGGCGCCGTGCGGTGGGCGCGAGCGGGTGGCGGTGCCCGGGGCGGAGTTCCAGAGCACGGCCTGTCTGCCGGATCTGACCAGCACGGCCCTCGCCGGTACGCAGTACACCGACTCCACCGACTGGTCGCCGCTCTTCGCGCAGGGCACCAAGAACCCCACCGGTGTGCCCGGTGTCCAGATCGACGGCTACTTCCCCGACTCCTCGCGGCTCAACGCCACCCACGGCTGGAAGCACGACGCCCAGTTCGTGATCCGGCTGCCCGACCGCTGGAACGGCGGGCTCGTGGTGACCGGCGCGCCCGGCACCCGTAAGCAGTACTCGCTCGACCCGCTGATCTCCGACTGGGTGCTGGCCCAGGGGTACGCGTTCGCCTCGACCGACAAGGGCAACAACGGCCCCGACTTCTACACGGACGGCACCCGGCCCGGGGACGCGGTCGTCGAGTGGAACCGCCGTACCACCGAGCTGACGCGCGCCGCCCGCAAGGCCGTCCAGCGCGCGTACGGGCACGCCCCGCGCCGTACGTATATGACCGGAACGTCCAACGGCGGCTATCTGACCCGCTGGCAGCTCGAAAACCATCCCGAGCTGTACGACGGCGGAGTGGACTGGGAGGGCGTGCTCTGGACCGGGGGCGGCCCCAATCTCCTCACCTATCTGCCGACCACGGTCGCGTACCAGGCGGGGCAGGCGGGGGCCGACGAGATGTACGAGGCCGGGTTCGCGCGGGGCAGCGAGTTCCTCTGGCCGTACCACCAGACCGCCTACTGGGGGCTGACGCAGAAGGTCTACCGGGCCGAGTTCGATCCCACGTACGACCCCAACTGCCCCGGTGCCTCGGCCGGTTCGACGACCGCGGAGATCCTCGCGCCCTGCGCCTCGGACGCTTCGTACGACTATGCCTCCCGGCCGCGCTCCGTGCACCGGGCCGTCGAACGCGTCGCGCTGACCGGCAGGATCGGCAAGCCGATGATCACGCTCCAGGGCTCGCTGGACACACTGCTGCCGATCGCCACCGACTCGGACGTCTACACGCGCATGATCAAGGACCAACACCGGGCCGGGCTGCACCGCTACTACACGGTCGAGGGCGGGACGCATGTCGACGGGCTGTACGACAGTTATCCGGACCGGCTGCGTCCGATCCTGCCGTGCTACCGGAGCGCGTTCACGGCGCTGACCCAGTGGGTCGAGCGCGGGGCGGCGCCGCCGTCGAGCCGTACCGTACCGAGGCCCGCCTCCGGGGACGTGGTCAACTCCTGCGTACTGTGAGCCGGGTCCCCCGTCGGAGCCGACGTCCCCTCGATTCCTGTCAGGAGCACCGTGTCCGCGCTGCCGCACCGGCTTCTCTATGTCACCGATCTCGGCTACGAGGCCAAGGGGCGCAGGTACTGCGACGAGGACATCCGGCTCTCCGCCCGGCTGCGCCGCGACTTCGCCGTCGCGCTCTGCCATCCGCTCGACGCGGCGCGGCTGATGGCGTCCTTCGACGCGGTCGTGGTGCGCAACAGCGGGCCGGTGCTGCACTACCAGGAGGCGTACGACGCCTTCCGTGAGCAGGCGCGTGCGGCCGGGACCCGGGTCTACAACCCGCTCACCGGGCGGGCCGACATGACGGGCAAGCGGTATCTGGCGGAGCTGAGCGCCGCCGGATACCCGGTCATACCGACCGTCGAGCGCGCCGAGGACCTCGGGCTGCTGCCGGAGGCGGAGATGTACGTCGTGAAGCCGCGGGCGGGCGCGGACTCGATCGGGATGGAGTTCGTGCCGGGGGAGCGGCTGGCGGACGTCGTCCTCGGCGAGGTGCTGGTGCAGCCGCGGATACCGTTCCGCTACGAGGTCTCGTTCTATTTCGTCGACCGGGACTTCCAGTACGCCCTGTACGCGCCGGACCCCGGGCGGCGGTGGGAGCTGGAACGGTACGAGCCGGGGGCCGCGGATCTGGAGTTCGCGCGCCGGTTCATCGACTGGAACACGCTGGAACACGGCATACAGCGCGTGGACGCCTGCCGTGCGCCGGACGGGGAACTGCTGCTCGTTGAGCTGGAGGACCTCAATCCGTATCTGTCGCTGGACCTGGTGGACGAGGGGACGCGGGAGGCGTTCGCGGTACGGATGACGGCGTCGCTGCGGGATGTGCTGCGATGAGGAAGGTCGTCAGCGGGGGGACTCCCAGGTCAGGGTGGTGTCCCGGGCGCCGTCCTCGCGCAGGCCGTCGTCCCTGACGGTCAGCCGTACGCCCGTCCGGCCGTCCGGCAGCTCCGCCGTCGCGTCGACCTGCACCTCGATCGCCGTCACGCCCTCCCGGCGGTGGGCGGCGGCGAGGGCGCCGCGCAACTGGGCCAGGAGCCGGCGGCCGACCGGTTCGCCGACGAGCGTGTCCACCGGGCCCGTGAAGTGGACGGACGGCCTGAAGCCCAGCAGGACCGCCGCGCCGTCCGTCTCGCGCAGCACCTTGCCCCGTACGCTCGTCGGCGCGTCGGCGGGGGGCTGCTGGAGCGCGAAGATGGTGGTCCGTACCTCCTGGATGGTGGAGTCCAGTTCATCGACGGCGCGGCCCAGCAGTTCGTCCAGGCCGGTCGAGGCAGCACGCCGTCTGGTCGACTCCAGCATCATTTCGGTCGCGAAGAGGCGCTGGACGACCAGATCGTGCAGATCGCGGGCGATCCGGTCGCGGTCCTCGTACACCGCGAGCCGCTCGCGGTTGTGCTGGTGGTCCGCCAGCACGAGCGCGAGCGCGGCCTGCGAGGCGAACTGGGTGGCCAGCAGCCGGTCCACCGCGCTGTACGGACGGCCGCCGTGCCGGCGCGGCAGGGCGAGGGTGCCGATCAGCTTGCCGCCGCTCTGGAGGGGCAGCATCATGCTCGGGCCGAAACGGGACCGTACATGGGTGGTCATCCGGGGGTCGGTCGACGAGTCCTCGATGAAGACGGGCTCGCCGCCGAGGAGTTGGACGAGCACGGGAGAACCGGGCTCGATGACCGTACCGACGATGCCGGCCGGGTCGCCGACCGTGGACGCGGCGACGATCTCCATCCCGCCCTCGTCGGTGGGCTGGAGCACGACACCGGCATGGGCGTCGGCGAGGAGGCGGGCGGACTCGGCGACGGTCATGAGCGCGTCGGCCGCGTTCTCGCCGCGCAGCAGGGCCGTGGTGACGGCGGCGGCGCCCTTGATCCAGCGCTCGCGGCGGCGGGTCGATCCGTACAGACGGGCGTTGCCGATCGCGATACCGGCCTGGGAGGCGAGTACGCCGAGCAGTTCCTGGTCCTGCTCGGTGAAGGGGCCGCTCCGCTTCTCGGCGAGATAGAGGCTGCCCAGGACAACGGTGTCGACCTGGACGGGAACGCCGAGGAAGGAGCGCATCCGGGGGTGGCCGGGGAGGCTGCCGGAGAACCGGGGGTCGGCGGTCAGATCGTCCAGCCTGATCGGCCGCGCGTCCTTGATGAGCGCGCCGAGGAGGCCGCCGCGGCCCTCGGGGAGGTGTCCGATGCGCTTGCGGTCGCTGTCGCTGAGCCCGGCGGTGAACAGCTCGGTGAGCCGGCCGCGCTCGGGGTCGACGACGCCGAGGGCGCCGTAGCGGGCGCCGATGAGTTCGGTGGCGGTGTCGACGATGTGCTGAAGGGCGGGCCGCAGCTCAAGCTCGGTCCCGATGCCGAGGACGGCCTCCAGCAGAGCGGGCAGCAGGGGCTCGGCGGCGATGTCGTCGATGGGGGTGCCGTCGCCGGACACGGGCCTGGCCCGCTCGTTCCGGACGACGGGGCCGGCGTCGCCGGGGTCCGTGGCGGGGTTCCTGGCGGGGTCCGTGGTGGGGTTCACGGCTGGGTCCTTCGCGCTTCCGGGGCCTACGTCGTGGGTCCCTGGGGCGCGGTCTCCGGCCGTGGGGTGTATGTCCTCGGGCTCCGGGCCTCGGTCTCCGGGCGCCGGACCGCGGCCTCCCGCCGCCGGGCTGGCGGCTTGAGCCGCTGATTCTGTGTCGCTGGTGCGCTTGTCCGGCCGCGTCCCGGCCGCCGCCGGGCCTGCGTCGTCGGCTCCGGGCCTTGGGCGTCGGTCTCCGGCCGCTGGGTTTGCGGCTTGGGCTGCCGATCCCGGGTCGCTGTTGCGCTTGTCCGGGCTCACCCCGGCCGCCGGGGCCACGTCGTCGGTCCCTGGGCCCCGGCCTCCGGCCGTCGGGCTTATGCCCTCGGGCCCTCGGTTCTTCTTCCCGGGCTCGGGGGCCATGCGCCCGGAGGACTTGGCGGCCGTGCCGTTTCCGGGCCTTCCGGCTGCCGGTCTCCGGCCCCCGGCCGCAGGCGCTGGATCCGGCCCTGGATCTGGATCGATCCCGGCCGTCGGCCACGCGGCTTCCGCGCCCGCGCCCGGGCCCCGGCCCGGTCCGCCGGGCCCCCGGGCCTCCCCCCTGGCCCCCTCGCGGCTCTCTTTCGTCATCGCAGTGCCTCGCCTGCCCGTGCGCCGTCGGCCGCGGGCCCGCGGGCGTGATCGGTCAGCGGATCACCGGGAGCGGGTTCAGGACCAATGGCTGGATCTTTCCCTCCAGCATGGCACCGAGGCCCAGTACCGCGCAGATGTCGGGGCGTTCCGCGATCGCCACCGGCATGCCCGTCGCGTTGCGGAGCATCTCGTCGAGGCCCGGCATCAGCGCGCTGCCGCCGACCATCGTGATTCCGCCGTCCGCGAGGTCGGCCACCAGATCGGGCGGGCAGTCCCTCAGCACCTTGCCGATGCCGTCGAGCACGGCCGTCAGCGGGGAGTAGATCGCGTCCCGTACCGCCGCGGTGTCCACCAGCACCGAGCGGGCGACGCCGGTCGCCACGTCACGGCCGTGGATCTCGGTGGTGCTGGGGCCGTACGAGGTGAGGCCGTTGTCGCTGAGCGCCACTTGCAGCGGGCGTACGGACTGGCTGGGCAGCAGCAGCTCGTGCTGGTGCCGCAGATGCTGGATCACCGCGTGGTCGATCGCGTTGCCGCCGACCGGGATCCGCTGCGCCGTGACGATCGCCCCTAGCGAGAGCACCGCGACCTGCGTGGTCGCCGCGCCGCACACCATGATCATGGTCGCGGTGGGCTGCTCCACCGGCAGTCCGCAGCCGACAGCGGCGGCGATCAGCGTGTCGACCAGTTCGACCCGGCGCGCCCCCAGGCCGACCAGCGTCTCCACCGCAGCACGCTGGGCGAGCGGGTCGCTGTCGTGCGGCGTGGACGCGGCGGCGCGCAGCCGCGGCTTGCGGCGCAACTGGCGGCGGAGCTTGTCGCCGAGGAGATGACGGAGCATCCGCTGCGCCATCTCGATATCGACGACCGTTCCGCCCGAGACCGGCCGGACAACTCTGATGTAGTCCGGGGTACGGCCCGTCATCTGTTCGGCGAGTGCGCCCACCGCGATGAGCGCGCCCGTGCGGGTGTTCATGGCGGCGACGCTCGGTTCGTCGACCACGAGCCCCGCCCCTTTGACAAAGACCCGGGTCCTGGCGGCCCCCAGGTCGACGGCGATATGGCAACGTCGCAACTGCTCAAGACTGACGGTCACGGCAGGGTCTCCCGAGAGCGCTGATGGGGGTCACCGGCGGCCGCCGGCCCTGTTCGCATCGTGCGGCGGCGGCCCCCGCGGCGCGCGCTGGGCTGCGCCGCTCGGGCGTACGTAGTTGACGCCGTCCCGGGGCGCCTCACCGGTGTGCCGGGCCCCTCCGCCACTGCCCGGTCCTCAGGCGGCGCCCGGGCCGTTCGGCTCCGCGGACCAGTTCTGGAGCAGCCCCCAGGTGAAATCCGCCACGCCGGGACCGCCACCCGGGAGAGTGAACGCCAGCCGCATCCTGGTCGGGGCGGTGCCCTGCATCGGCCGGGCCGGCGGAAACGCCCGCGCGACCTCGTCGACCGTGCAGCACCACGGACGCAGATCCTCCCCGGTGCGCAGTTCCGGGCCGGCTTCCCCGGGTGCCCGCACCAGCCACTCGTTCCAGACCGCCCCGCCCGGCGCCACCATCACCTCGAACCGCAGACCGGGCCAGAGCGGTACGGGCCAGAGCAGGGCGTCGCACTCCAGATCGCCGACGGTCCGACGGAAGGTCAGTTCCGGTTCACCGAGGACGGAACGGTAGCGGGACAGCGCTCCACGGGCGCGGGGCGCGCGCACCATCGCCTGCCAGCGGCGGTTCGCCTCGCGCATCCCGGCCAGGGAGACGCCCAGTTCCTTGCGGGCGTCGTCGACGAGTTCCGGCTGATGGTCGGCCATGCGGCGCAGCAGGACGAGCTGGAAGTCGAGGGGGCCGAACGGGGCGCCGGAGGCACGGGAGGCGTTGGACGTCATACGGGCCATCCTGCCGGGTGCGTGCGTGTGGAGGCGCACATCCGCATGCGCGCACGGACGGGGACGGCGCCGCCCGGACCGGGTCCGAGGCGCCCGCGCGGACCGGGCCGAAGCGAGCCGCGCGGACCGGGCCGAAGCGAGCCGCGCGGACCGGGCCGAGGGCGTGTCTTGTCGATCGGGCAAGATCGGCGAGACACCCCCTCGGCACGTCGCGCGGACACAGTCCGACATGGGGCGGCATGGACCGGCATAGGCGGACCCGCGTGCCGGTCCGGAAGAGGCCGCGAGACTGGATTCCTGGTGCGACACGCCCAGGAAAGGGCAGTTCACACAAGACCCTCACAGGCTCGTCTATGCGCGTCGCCCCTGCCCCGCATAATCTGCGGGGCGCCATGGACTACTGCGACCAGTGCCGACGGCACCTCAACGGAGCACTGGCGTGCGCCGGATGCGGAACCCCCGCCGAGGTGCTGGGGCGCCAAGCACCACCCCCACCCCCGGGCCGCACCACAGCCGCCGCCCGGGACAGGGCGCCGGGGGCGAAGAAGATGACGGAGAGTACGGGGACGGGGACGCACCGGAGGATGAGCTGGTCCTGACCGGCCGCCATCCCGAGCCGCCGGAACCGGCCCGGCGCCGCAAGGCCTCGCGCCGCCGCAAGGCCGCGCCCCGGCCCCGTACCAAACCGCGCCGGGCGCGCAGCAGACGCGGACGCAGGGTGCTGATAGCCACCTTGGGCGTGGTGCTCGCGCTCGCCACGCTGAGTCTGGCCGAACTGGCCATGGAGTCGTCGGACCCGGACCGTGCCACCGCCGTGAAGGAGGAGAAGCCGGTCGACTTCGACGGCGGCCCCGACGACACGGAACGGCCCGCGGTCCCCTCCGACCCCGGGCCCGCGCCGTCCGAGGAGTCCGGCACGGGCGGTACGGGCGGCTCCGCGAGCCCGGGTGCCGGTGGCGCCAGTGGTGCGGCGGGTACGGGGGCGCCCGGCGGCGCCGAGGCGTCCGCGTCCTCCTCGGCGTCGCAGGGCGAGTCGGGGGAGGACCGCCCGGCCCCCTCCGAGTCGGGCTCACCCGGCCCCGGCGGTTCCGCGTCCGGGTCGCCCGGACCGTCGCAGCCCACCGGGAGCCCCACGTCGGGCAGCCCGACGACCACACCGGCCCCGCCGCCACCGCCCGAGCCGGACCCGGAGCCGACCGACAGTTGCTGGCTCTTCATCTGCTTCTGACCCCGGCACCCGAGTTCTGACTCCCGGTACCGGAGTTCTGACCCCGGCACCGGAATTCTCACTTCGGCAATGGAGTTCTGACCCCCGGCCCCCGGGACACACCACCCGCGAGCGGTACGCCCGTTACGCCGTATCCTCGCCCAGCATCCGCCTCAGCAGATCCCTCAGCACCCGCCGCTCCTCCTCCGACAGCCCGGCGAGCGGCTCCCGCGCGAAGACCCCCAGTGAGTCCCGCAGCAGCGCACCGGTCACCCGCCCCCGCTCGGTGACGGCCGCCAGCTTGACCCGCCGGTCGGCCGGGTCCGGGCGGCGTTCCACCAGTTCCCGCGCTTCGAGCCGGTCCACGATGCCGGTGACATTGGACGGCTCGCACTTCAGCTTCTGCGCGATCCGGCGCATGGGCATCGGTTCCAGGGAAAGAAGCGCCAGTACGCGCGCCTGCGCGCCGGTGAGGGAGTGCTTGGCCGCCGCCCGGTCGTACTCCTCGTAGTAGCGGGACACGGCCGCACCGATCAGCTCGATGACGTCGAGGGTCAATGGGTCCGCGCGTGTAGTGGCCATGGTCACGAGCATAACCATTTACTTGACAGCATGAAATATTCAGCGGCATCGTTGTTTCAGTTGCTGAAGTATTTTGGTACCGGAAAAATGATCGTTACTCTGAGCGGATAGGCTCGTCTCAGGCCGTCGCGGTCCGTGGGCGCGAGCCGCGGCGTACAACAGGAGGAACGCACCGCATGAGCATCCAAGAGATCGATGTCCTCTACACCGCCGTCGCCACCGCTGAGAACGGCCGTGACGGCCGGGTCTCCAGCGATGACGGCAAGCTCGACGTCGTCGTCAACCCGCCCAAGGAGCTGGGCGGCAGCGGCGCCGGGACCAACCCCGAGCAGCTCTTCGCCGCCGGTTACAGCGCCTGCTTCCAGGGCGCGCTCGGTGTGGTCGCGCGCAAGGCGAAGGCCGACATCTCCGGCTCCACGGTGACGGCCAAGGTCAGCTTCGGCAAGACCGAGGCCGGCGGTTTCGGCCTCGCGGTCGAGCTGACGGCGTCCATCCCGAATGTGGACGAGGCCACCGCCAAGGATCTGCTGGAGCAGGCGCACCAGGTGTGCCCGTACTCCAACGCGACCCGTGGCAACATCAAGGTCGAGCTGTCGGTCGCCTGACCCGCGATCGCGCGGCGGCACCCTGACAACAGCGCGTACCGCACCACCCGAACGACTTCAGCACCCGAACGACCCCAGCACCTGGACGACTTCAGCGTCTGAACGGTTTCAGCATGTGAACGACCGAGGGCCGGACCCCACTTGGGGCCCGGCCCTCGGGCTCTGAGCGGCAGGGCTCCGGCCAGGAGCCCTACGGCTTACACCGCCGAAGCCAGCAGCGCCCGGCCCACCTGCGCGAACACGCCCTTCGGGTGGTCACGGAAGAGCGGTTCGGTGCCGAACAGCACAACCGGCGCCCCCTGCGCGGACGTTCCGCTCACGATCGAGGCCTTGCCCGCCGCGTCCGTGGGCCCGCCCGTACCGCTGCCGTTCGCCCGCCAGTGGCCCGAGACCAGCGGGTTGCCGCCGCCGTACGACTGGTCGGCCCGCACCCCCGGTCCCAGGTCGGTGAACCAGCGCGGCGAGTAGACGAAGGTGTGCGGCAGCGCGCCGCCGGTGACCGGGCCGCCCGCGTTGGTCACCCGTACCACCCCGTTGGCATCGCCGTTGCCCGCCACCGCCTTGGCCGCGAGCAGGCCCGCCGCCGTATTGAAGGCGGCGCCGGCCGAGCCGAGGCCGACCACTCGGCCGCCCCCGGCGAGGAATCCGTTCAGCGCCTCGCGCGCGGCCGGGTTGAGCCCGCTGTACTGGAGACCGGAGGAGACATACAGCGCATCGGCCGCCGACCAGTCGAAGCCCGCGTTCAGCACCGCGGTCGACACCGGCACCACGTCGAAGCCCATCTCGCCCAGACCGGCCAGCTCCCCGGGCGTCACCGCCGCCGCGACCCGCGTACGGTGCAGCGCGCCGGTGCCCTTCTCCTTCGTCGCCGCGAAGACGACGCCGTACCGGTCGGCGAGGACGACGGCCTGGCGGCGCGCCGACGAGGGCACGATCGCGGAGCCGTCGGCGGCCCGCCGTACGTTCACGCCCTGCGCCAGCAGGGAGTTGAGGGCGGCCAGTTCCCTCGGGTCGTCCAGGCGCAGCCGCAGATCGCCATGGCCCCGACTGCCGCCCGCCACCGACCCGGTGGGCGCCGCGGAATCGACCGTACGACCGGGCACGTGCAGCCCGCCGTTCACCGTCGCCACCTTGTCGACGCTCGCACCCCACAGCAGCCCGAGGCTCCACCCCGAGATGTCGTACATGGTGGAGACGTCCGCGCTGATGTCACGGCCCTCGGACAGGATCACATTGGCGATCCCGCGCTTGGACTGGTGCATGTCGACGACATACGAACCCGCCGGATACGAACGCCCCGCCAGCCGGAAGCCGGCGACCGCCCGCTCCACCCGTACGTCATTGGCGATGAGATGGTCCACCAGTCGGGCCGCCGCGGTCGCGGAGCGCTGGCCCTCGCCCGCCGGGATCACATAGGCCCGCGGGAACGTCGTCGTGTACACGTCCTCAGGACCGATGCCCGGCACCCCCGGCACGGTCTCCTCGGAGACCGGCCGCTGGGCCTCGCCCGCCGCGCCCCGCCGGAAGGTCTCGATCTGGTCGGCGATCAGCGACGCGCGGTGCTCATAGGTGTAGGTGAGGGTCGCGCGCATCGCCGCGCCCGCGACATCGGTGTTGATCGCGGACCGGCGGCGCAGTTCCTCGACCGGGAGCGAATCGTACGACGCGTTGTTGACCCGCATGGGGATCTCGACGGTGTGCGAGGCCACCGCGCCCTGGAACGCCATGTACTGCGGAGTGAAGATCGGCGGCCAGTCGTCCCAGCCCTCCTGCTGGTCGCGGAAGGGGATGACGGGCGGCTCGACACCGTCCTTCTCGGGGGTGTAGCCGAGGTCGTTCACCGCCTTCTCCATGCCGAGGGCGTTGGCGTAGGTGTTCTTCAGGAACAGGTCGTACTCGTAGTTCTCGCCGTGCGGCGGAGTCGTCGGCTCGATTAGCGTGCCATTGACATAGCCGTGCAGATCGAGCATTACGGCCGGCTGCTTGTCGATGGCGATCTGCCGCATCGCGCGCGTCTCGGGCTGTGAGCCGGTGATGAAGTCCCGGTTCAGATCGAAGCTGTTGCCGTTGGCGCGGGTGCCGGCGATCCGGCCGTCCGGATTGGCGGTCACATTGAGATAGATCCGGTTCCTGGCGAGCAGATCGCCGGTCCTGGCGTCCTTCGCCTTCGCCAGCTCCTCGATGAGCTTGAGGGCCGCGTCGGTGCCCTCCCACTCGTTGCCGTGGATGTTGTTGTTGATGAAGACCGGGGTCTTGTACGACGACTTGATCCCGCGGTCCTTGGCGGCGGCCGCGGGGGAGTTCTCGATCAGCTCGCGCATCCGGTCCTGCTCGCGGGCCTCGCGCGCGCTCTCGGGGGCGGTGACGGTGACGAGATACAGCTCATGTCCGCCCGCGGAGCGGCCCGTCACCTCCACACTGACGCGATTGCCCAGCTTCTGGAGGGCGTTGAGGCGGGGTGCGAGCGAGTGGTACGGGGTGAGGCCGAGCTTGATCGCCTTGTCGGCCGGGTTCTCGGGGGGTGTGGTGAGGACGGTACGGCGGGGGTAGCCGCCGTCCTTGTGCGGCGTGGGGGTGGTGAGCGCGGTCAGCGGGGCCGCGCCGAACGCCGTGCCGTCGGCGGACGCCGCTGCCGGGCCGCCCTTCTCCCGCACGGGGTGCGGCACTTGGGCGGTGTGCCCCGGAGCGGCGGTGGCGGGGAGCGGGGCGAGCAGCAGAGCACCGGCCGTAACGGCGGTGGTCAGCAGGACGGGTCTGGGTATCCCCATACGTCTGTACCCTCCGAGCTTTTTGGGAAATGATCAAAAGTGATCACTGGTGGCGAGAATCGATCGGCGCTGATCGGTATGCAGGGTTTACAGGGTGTGCGCCAGAACGACAAGAGGGCGTCCAGCCCGTGGGTAGGGTGAACCCCATGCATGATCTCGGGGCCGGCTTCGGCTACTTGATGAAGGGCCAGCGGTGGGTCGCCCGCCACGGCAAGTGGCTCGGTTTCGGGCTGCTGCCCGGTCTGGTCACCTTGGTGCTGTACGCGGGCGCGCTCGTCGCGCTCTTCTACGGCGCCGACGATCTGACGGCCTGGGCCACCCCCTTCGCCGACGACTGGTCCTCGCCCTGGCTGGGCCTCTTCCGGGGCTTTCTGACCGCGCTGCTCTTCGCTCTCGGGCTCTTCCTCGCGGTGATCACCTTCACCGCCGCGACCCTGCTGATCGGCCAGCCCTTCTACGAGTCGCTCTCCGAGGCGGTCGACCGCGCCGAGGGCGGCGAGGTCCCCGAGTCGGGCCTGCCGCTCTGGCGCGAGCTGCTGATCTCCGCCCGGGACAGCCTGCGGATCCTGGTGCGGGTGACGCTGTACGGAGTGCTGCTCTTCGCACTCGGCTTCATCCCGGTGATCGGGCAGACCGTCATTCCCGTACTCGGCTTCTGTGTGTCCGGCTTCTTCCTGACGGAGGAGCTGACGGCGGTGGCGCTCCAGCGGCGCGGCATCGAGCTGAAGGAGCGGCTCGCGCTGCTCCGGGGCCGCCGGATGCTGGCGCTCGGCTTCGGCGTTCCGCTCACCCTCGCCTTTCTCGTACCGCTCGTGGCCGTGTTCCTGATGCCGGGCGCGGTGGCCGGGGCGACGCTGATGGCCCGCGAACTGGCGGACGTACCGGAGGGCGGCGAGGGTGCGCCCCACACGGGCGCACCCCTCACCCTCGACAAATAGGCGTGGTCCGGCCGTCGGCCGGGCCGAGGAGGCTCCGGCCGGGTCAGGAAGCCCCGGCGGCCACCGCGATGATCGACCTGATCTGGGCGATGATGTCGAGCCGGTTCTGTACGAATTCGGGGTCGGTCACCGTGCCCGTCGCCGGATCGGTGTTCCCCGCCCCGAACTGGAGGACCGGCGTGTGCACATGCCCGCCCGGGATCTCCAGGCCCAGCCGGTCGCGCAGCAGCGTCGCCCGGTAGGCGATCTCATTGGAGAGATAGTCCCCGCCGCCGCCCGCGCGGGCGGCGGAACCGGGCGTGGGCCCGTCGGGCCGTACCACCGGAGCGGTCGCGCCCGCCGGGATCTCGGTCACCGAGGTGTTGTCGTACACCGGGAACCGGCCGGTGTCCGCCGCCGTGATCGCCTGGTACGGCAGGCTGGTCACCGTCCACTGCGGCTGCGACGCGGGATCCGTCACCGGGACCAGCCCCGTCTCCCCGACGTTCTCGTTGTCCCCGAACCCGCCACGCCAGGCGCCGTTGAAGCGCTCGACATCGATCCGGCCCACCCGGCCCTGGCTCACCGTCGTGAAGAGATCGGCCTTCGACAGCGGTCCGCGCAGGGCCCGTTCGACCGTGCCGTCGGCGAAGTCCCGCCAGCGGACCGGGAAGACGGCCGTCTCGATCCTGGCGGGCCCGTCGGCGGTGCTGATGACCGTGCCGTCCAGCGCGAGCGCGGTCGCCCCCGACGGATTGCTGATCCGGATGTCGCGGTCCAGCGTGAACGGGTCGAAGCCCGTCATCACGATCCGCTTGAGGCCCCGGTGGCCCTTCCCGGCGGGGAAGTCCATGGAGTCCTGGCCGCGCGAGGAGCGCTCCAGCTTCCCGATCAGGGCCGAGCGCGCCGCCTCGGTGAGCCGGAACCCCGGCTCCCACGCGCGCAGTTCACGGGTCAGCCCGAGCCGTGCCCAGTACAGAGGCCGGTCGTCGTCCCGGCTCAGATCGCCGAGAGCGGGACCGCGCCCCTGCGCCCGGTCCACCGCCCGCTGCCACAGCCGTGCCCCCTCGCGCCCCACGGTCCGCTCGGCCTCGGCGTACGAGCCGGCGCGGCGCAGCGACCGTACGAACTCCGGTGCCACCGCGTCGAATCCGCTGCGCCGCAGGATCTCCTGCGGCACGGCACCGTCGAGGCGCTGCTCCTCCACGGTGAACGCCGCCGCGGCCGGGGCGGGTTGGGCCGGCCGGGCGCCGGCGAGCGGGGGCGGGGCGGTGAGGACGAGCGTGGCGGCGGTGAGCAGGACAAGCCCTGACAGGTCCGGGCGTATCCGTCCTCGTGTCCATATCCGTACACCTATACGGCTCATGGGCCTCATGAGTCTCACGGGAGTCCTTCCGGTTCGGGTGGCGGAAGTATCGCCTCCGTACCGGCTTCCTAATCCTGACGCCACCGTGGAGGCTCAGGGACGAGTCAGCGCACTCCGAAGCGGTACGTCGTCGCCGAGCGGAACACCTCGCCCGGGCGCAGCACCGTGTCCGGGAACGCGGGACGGTTGGGGGAGTCCGGGAAGTGCTGGGTCTCCAGCGCGATCCCGTCCCCCGGACCGTACGGCCTGCCGTCGAAGTGGTCCCCGGTGTAGAGCTGGAGCCCGGGCTCGGTCGTGGTCACGGTCAGCACCCGCCCCGACGCCGGGTCGTACAGCTCCGCCGCCGGATCGTCCCCGTCCAGCACGAAGTTGTGGTCGTAGCCGATGCCCACCGGGCGCGGCTTGCGGAAGTCGAAACGCGTGCCGTCGACCGGTGCCAGCTCCCCGGTCGGCAGCGCCGCCGCGTCCACGGGGGTGATCCGGCCCGCCGCGATCCGCAGTTCGTGCCCGGCGGCGCTGCCACTGCCCGCGCCGCCCAGATTCCAGTAGGTGTGGTTCGTCAGATTGACCGGCGTCGGGGAGTCCGTGACCGCGCGGTACGAGATCGTCAGCGCCCCGTCCGGCTCCAGCGCGTAGGTCGCCGAGACCTCCAGCCGGCCGGGGAATCCCTCCTCGCCGTCCGGGCTGGTCCGCGACAGCCGTACGCCGTGGTCACCGGCCCGCTCCGCGTTCCAGACCCGCCGGTCGAAGCCCCGCTCACCGCCGTGCAGTGTGTTCGGGCCGTCGTTGGGCACGAGCCGGTGTGTCCGCCCGTCCAGGGTGAACGAAGCGCTCGCGATGCGGTTCGCGTACCGCCCGACCAGCGCCCCGAAGTACGGTCCGCGCGAGCCCAGATAGCCCGCCACATCGGCGAAGCCGAGTGCCACATTGGCGGTCGTCCCGTCCCGCCCGGGGATCTCCACCGACTGCACGACACCGCCGTACGTCAGCAGATCCACCCGGGTCCCGGCGCGCTCCAGGGTCCACCGGTCGACGGGCGTACCGTCGGGGGCCGCACCGACCCGCTCCGTGCTCATGACAGTCACGAACGAGCACCCTACGCCGGAGCGGCGCGGGCGGCTACGGAGCCTCGGCACGGGCCGCCCACCCGCCGGTCACCCACTGCCGTCCCCCGGGCCACCGGCCATTTACTGTCGTCGGGCCACCGGTCACGCGGGCGGGTTCGCGGCGGTGATGTTGCGGTACGCGATCTCCGCGAGCCGGCTCTGCCCGTTCTTGCTCGGATGGAACCAGTCCCAGTGGCTGAGCTGCTCGCCGGTGAAGCGGTAGTCGAAGACGGCGCCGCCGTCGTACCGGCAGCGCAGGTCCTTCGCGCACACCTCGCCGAGCACCTTGTTGTACGCCACGACCCGCTCGTACACCTGGTCCCTGCGGCGCTGCGCGCGCTCGCTCATGTCCTGCGAGTCCCCGAGCATCGACGCGCAGATCCCCAGCTTCCAGATCTGCCGGCCCAGCGGATTGCCCCGCCCGGTCGACCAGAGGCGCTTGAGATCCGGCACGCTCGACACATACACCTGCGCCTTGGGCGCCCCCGCGCGCAACTGGCGCATCGACGCCTCGAACGAGGTCCGGAAGTCGTCGACCGACGTCATCTGCTTCGGCGAGTCACGGCAGGCGTCATTGGCACCGACCATGACCGTGACCAGCTCGGGCGCGTGCTGCGCGGCCTGGGCCATCTGGCCGGGCAGGTCGGACATCCGGGCGCCCGTCATCGCCAGGTTCCAGCTCCGCTGCTGCACCGCGGGCGCGCCGAGCAGCCGCAGTGAGAGACTCCGCACCTCCGCGTCCGTACCGGTCGACCACGACACCTCCGGGCAGTCCGCCAGCACCACACAGGCGTCGAAACCACGGGTGATCGAGTCACCGACCGCGGCCACCGAGGACGGGCTGCGGTCCCAGACGGGGGTGGGGCGCGGGGAGGGGCTGGTGCGCTTGGCGGCGGCGTCGGGCGAGGCACCGCCGAGGGAGTCGCAGCCGGCCAGCAGACCGGTCCCGGCGAGCACCGCGGCGGTGACGGCGGCGAGCCCGGCGCGCGAGCGGCGCCGTGCCGTGCCCGCGCCGGTACGCTCGCGGTCGCCGCGGCGGCCCCGGCTCCGAAGGCTGTTGTGCATATGGCCCCTCCCCGGTGGCTCCTCTGGCGATGTCTGCCGAAGCGTGTCTGTGCCTGTCGGTGCGTGTCTGTTGCCTGTCGGCGCTTGTTGGTGTCTTCGGTGCTCGTTGAAGTTTCGCGTCCTCAGGCTTCCGGCGGCGTCCTGCCGAGTGAAAGCTTCGCGCATATCGGGCCCGGGACCGACCGTACGTCACCCCGGGCACCCCGCCGCACGGTAGTTTTTCCCACGTCGAACCAGAGGCGCCTGATCTCTTCGGCTCCGGTAAATTACATCACGTCACAAGCTGTCCCTTTTGCGGAGTTTCACTCCCGATGCTGTTTACTGAGGCCGCTGGGAATGGCGAACCTCGTCCCACACTGGAGGTCCCGGTGACGACACGTGGAGTTCTGTACATTCACTCCGCACCGCGCGCGATGTGCCCGCACGTCGAATGGGCGGTGGCCGGGGTGCTCGGTCTGCGCGTCCAGCTCGACTGGATCCGCCAGCCGGCCTCGCCCGGCACCTGGCGGGCCGAGGTCTCCTGGAAGGGCCGTCCCGGCACCGCCTCCAAGCTCGCCTCCGCCCTGCGCGGCTGGCAGATGCTCCGTTTCGAGGTGACCGCCGAGCCCTGTCCGACCGCCGAGGGCGAGCGCTACAGCGCCACGCCCGACCTGGGCATCTTCCACGCCGTCACCGGAATGCACGGCGACATCCTGGTCCCCGAGGACCGGCTGCGCGCCGCGCTCGCCCGCGCCCAGCAGGGCGAGACACAGCTTGAGGCGGAGATCGCCAAGCTGCTCGGCAAGCCGTGGGACGACGAGCTGGAACCGTTCCGGTACGCCGGCGAGGGCGCCCCGGTCCGCTGGTTGCACCAGGTCGTTTGAGCGACCGCACCAGGTCCTGTGACCGACCGCACCAGGCTGTGTGAGCGGTTGCACAAGATCGTGTGAGCGCCCGGCACCACTTGGTCCTACGGTGGTCCCATGGCTGATCAACTCGTAGTAGCAGTCCTCGGCACGGGCATCATGGGCACCGCGATGGCCCGCAACCTCTGCCGCACCGGACATGACGTCCGGGTCTGGAACCGTACCCCCGCCAAGGCCGAAGCCCTGGTCTCCGACGGCGCGCGGTTCGCCACGACTCCCGCCGAGGCCGTGACCGGCGCGGATGTCGTCATCACCATGCTGTACGACGGGCCCGCCACCCTGGAAGCCATGACGGCCGCGGGGCCCGGTCTGCGTCCCGGCGCCATCTGGCTCCAGTCCACCACCGCCGGTGTCGAGGCCATCTCCCCGCTGGCCGATCTGGCCCGTCAGCAGGGACTGGTCTTCGTGGACGCGCCCGTGCTCGGGACCAGGGGGCCCGCAGAGAGCGGGCAGTTGCTGGTTCTGGCGGCGGGCCCCGAGGAGGCGCGCGGGCCGCTCGCCTCCGTACTCGACGCCGTCGGCAGCCGTACGGTCTGGCTCGGCGAGGACGGCAGCACCGCGGCGGCCACCCGGCTCAAGCTGGTGTGCAATAGCTGGGCACTGGCGCTCACCTCCGGCACGGCCGAGGCGCTCGCACTCGCCAAGGGACTGGGCGTCGACCCGCGCCACTTCCTGGACGCCGTCTCGGGCGGCGGTCTGGACTGCGGCTATCTGCACGCCAAGGCCAAGGTGATCATGGACGACGACTACGAGCCGAGTTTCAC
The DNA here is from genome assembly GCF_019056675.1 of Streptomyces sp. GMY02. NCBI lineage: Bacteria > Bacillati > Actinomycetota > Actinomycetes > Kitasatosporales > Streptomycetaceae > Streptomyces > Streptomyces sp. GMY02. The sequence continues at coordinate 5,924,166 of NZ_CP077658.1, forward strand.
GGTCACCACGGCGGCCAAGGACGCCCGGCTGATCGTCGAGGCGGGTGCGGCGGAGGGCGTACGGCTGGACCTCGCGGAGGCGAGCGCGGAAAGGTTCCGCCGGGCGGAGGAACAGGGCCACGGCGAGGACGACATGGCGGCTTCGTACTTCGCCAGCTTCAAGGGCTGACCCCCGGACCCGGGGCGCCCGGGGCCAGGCATCCGGACCCGGGCACCCTGACACCTGGACCCGGGCGGTCGGACACCCGGACCCGGGCTCCCCGACATCCGGACCCGGCCCCCGGACACACGACCGCCGGACGGGCTCAGTGCGTTGAGTCCGTCCGGCGATCGGGAAGGTGGGGCGGCGTGGCGGTCAGACCGTACGGAGCGCCAGTACGACGTTGTGGCCGCCGAAGCCGAACGAGTTGTTGATCGCCGCGATCGTGCCGGCGGGCAGCTCGCGGGAGGTGTCGCGCACGATGTCCGCGTCGACATCCTCGTCGAGGTCGTCCACATTGATCGTCGGCGGCGCCACCCGGTGGTAGAGCGCGAGGACCGTCGCCACGGTCTCGATACCGCCCGCGCCGCCCAGCAGATGACCCGTCATCGACTTCGTGGCGGAGACGGCGACATGGTCCAGATCGTCGCCCAGGACCCGGCGCAGCGCCTTGACCTCGGCGACATCGCCCTGCGGCGTGGACGTCGCGTGCGCGTTGAGGTGCGCGATCTCGGCGGGCTTGAGGTCGGTGTTGTCGAGCAGGTTCTCCATGGCCTTCGCGATGCCGCGGCCGGTGGGCTCGGGCTGGGCGATGTGGTGGGCGTCGGAGGACAGGCCCTGGCCCAGCACCTCGCAGTAGATCCGCGCACCGCGCGCCGCGGCGTGCTCGGCCGACTCCAGGACGATCACACCCGCGCCCTCGCCGAGGACGAAGCCGTCGCGCGCGGTGTCATAGGGGCGGGAGGCCTTGGTGGGCTCGTCGTTGTTCTTCGACATCGCCATCATGTTGGCGAACGCGGCGACCGGCAGCGGGTGGATGGCCGCTTCCGTGCCACCGGCGACGACCACATCGGCGCGGCCGGTACGGATCATCTCGACGGCGTACCCGATGGCTTCCGCGCCCGACGCGCAGGCCGAGACCGGAGTGTGCACACCCGCGCGGGCGCCCACTTCCAGACTGACATTGGCGGAGGGGCTGTTCGGCATCAGCATCGGCACGGTGTGCGGGGACACCCGGCGCTCGCCGCGCTCCTTCAGCACGTCGTACTGGTCGAGCAGAGTGGTGACGCCGCCGATTCCGGAGGCGATCACGGTGCCGAGGCGGTCGGGGTCGACGGCGGTGTCCTCGCCGGCCTTGGCCGTGTAACCCGCGTCCGCCCATGCCTCCCGGGCCGCGATCAGCGCGAACTGCGCCGAGCGGTCCAGCCTGCGGGCCAGCGGACGGGGCAGTACATCGCCCGGGTCGACCGCCGCCACGGCGGCGATACGGACCGGCAGACCGGCGAACCGCTCGTCTTCGAGCGGGCGGACCCCGGAGCGGCCCGCGAGCAGACCTTCCCAGGTCGATGCGCTGTCGCCACCCAGTGGTGTGGTTGCGCCGATACCGGTGACGACCACGGTGCGATTGGTCGAGCTCACTGGAATTCTTTCTCCACGTGTAGAGGGTGCTGAATTTTTACGGCGCCACCACCGGGTGGCGGATGCCGCGCGATCCGGTCAGGCGGGTCAGGCGGCCTGGTGCTTCGCGATGTAGTCGGCGGCGTCGCCGACCGTCTTCAGGTTCTTGACGTCGTCGTCCGGGATCTTGACGTCGAAGCGCTCTTCGGCGGCGACGACGACCTCGACCATGGACAGCGAGTCGACGTCCAGGTCGTCGGTGAAGGACTTGTCCAACTGGACGTCCTCGACCGGGATACCGGCGATCTCGTTCACGATCTCGGCGAGACCGTCGACGATCTCTTCCAGGGTGGCGGCCATGTGGGCGCTCCTTCGATTGTACGCAGAGGGATATATCGGAACACGCTCCGGAAAGATCCGGTGTGCCTAGGGGAGGGTAACGACCGTCGCGGCATAGACGAGACCCGCCCCGAAGCCAATGACGAGCGCGGTGTCGCCGCTCTTCGCCTGTCCGGTCGCCAGAAGCCGCTCCATGGCGAGCGGGATCGAGGCGGCCGAGGTGTTGCCGGTGGTCTCCACGTCACGGGCGACCGTGACGCTGTCCGGCAGCTTCAGAGTCTTCACCATCGAGTCGATGATCCGCATATTGGCCTGGTGCGGAATGAAGACATCCAGGTCTTCCGAGGTGATTCCGGCCGCGTCCAGCGCCTGCTGGGCGACCTTCGCCATCTCGAAGACGGCCCAGCGGAAGACGGCCTGGCCCTCCTGCGTGATGGCCGGGAACTTCTCCACTGTGCCGTCGCGGTAATCGTCCCACGGCACGGTCTGCTTGATGGTGTCCGACTTGTCGCCCTCCGAGCCCCAGACCGTCGGTCCGATCATCGGCTCCTTGGCGGGGCCGACCACGACCGCGCCCGCGCCGTCGCCGAACAGGAAGGCCGTGGCGCGGTCCTCAAGGTCCGTCAGATCGGAGAGCCGCTCCACCCCGATCACCAGGACATGCTCGGCCGAGCCCTCGACGACCATGCCCTTGGCGAGGGTCAGCCCGTATCCGAAGCCGGCGCAGCCGGCGGAGATGTCGAACGCGGCCGGCTTGCCCGCGCCGATCTTGTCGGCGATCTCGGTCGCGACGGCGGGGGTCTGCTTGAAGTGCGAGACGGTCGAGACCACCACGGCGTCGATCTGCCCCGGGGAGATCCCGGCGTCCGCGATGGCCTTGCCGGACGCCTCGATGGACATCGCGGCGACGGTCTCCTCGGGCGAGGCCCAGTGGCGGGTGGCGATTCCGGAGCGGGAGCGGATCCACTCGTCGGACGAGTCGATCTTTTCGAGGATCACCTCGTTGGGCACGATACGGGTCGGGCGGTAGCCTCCTACGCCCATGATGCGCGCGTACGGGGCGCCCTTGCTGGGCTTGATCTTCGACATGCTCTCTGGCTCCTATTCGGCCGAGGAGGAGTGCTCGGCGATCAGCGTGCGGGCCGCGTCGAGATGGTCCGGGGTCTTCAGCGCGAGGGTCTTCACACCGGGCAGCGCCCGCTTGGCGAGACCGGTGAGGGTCCCGCCGGGGCACAGCTCGATCAGCGCGGTCACACCCCGCTCCTGGAAAGTCTCCATGCACAGGTCCCAGCGGACCGGATTGGCGACCTGACCGACCAGGCGCGTCACGATTTCGGCGCCCGTGCCGACGGCCTGCCCGTCCCGGTTCGAGACGTACGGCACGGCCGGATCGGCGACGTCCAGACCGGCGGTGGCCACTTCGAGCTTGGCGACCGCAGGGGCCATGTGGTGCGTGTGGAACGCCCCGGCGACCTTGAGGGCCACCACCTTGCGTACGCCCTCGGGCTTGTCCGCCTCCAGCGCGGCGAGCTGCTCCATGGTGCCCGCGGCCACCATCTGACCGGCGCCGTTCACATTCGCCGGTGTCAGACCGAGCTTCTCCAGATGGGCGACAGTGATGTCGGGATCCCCGCCGAGAAGGGCCGACATACCGGTCGCGGTGATCGCCGCGGCTTCCGCCATGGCCAGACCACGGGCCCGTACCAGCGCCAACGCCGCGTCGTCGGAGAGCACTCCGGCCAGCGCGGTCGCGGCCAGTTCGCCCACGCTGTGCCCGGCCGTGGCGCCGACCTCGCGCGCCACGTCCCCGGTGGTGGGGAAGAGCTGACGGGCCGACAGCAGCGCGGCGGCGACCAGCAGCGGCTGGGCGACCGCGGTGTCACGGATCTCGTCCGCGTCGGCGTCCGTGCCGTAGTGGACCAGATCCAGGTCGATGGCGGCCGACCAGGCCCGCAGCCGGTCTTCGGCACCGGGCAGTTCGAGCCAGGGAGTCAGGAAGCCGGGCGTCTGAGCGCCTTGGCCGGGAGCGACGAGTACGAGCACTCTCACACTCTCTCTTGTGGACGGGCCGGATAGCCCGTGATGACAAGGACGAAGAACCGTCAGGGGAATTGTTGGAGTACGACAAAAGTCTAGGTCTGGGGGTCTCCGTCGGCCAGACGCCCCAAGATGAGCGCAATCCGCAGGGTGAACGCGGATCGGACATCGGAGGGTGACCATCCGGTGACGTCAGTCACACGTCGGAGCCGGTAGCGCACGGTGTTGGGGTGAACGAAGAGCATCCTGGCCGCACCCTCAAGGCTGCTCGCCTGCTCCAGATAGACACTCAGAGTCTCCAGCAGCGCCGAGCCCGCCTCTTCAAGCGGTCTGTAGATCTCCTCCACCAACTGCTCACGAGCGGCAGGGTCTGAGGCGATGGCACGCTCCGGCAGGAGATCGTCCGCGAGCACCGGACGGGGTGCGTCCTGCCAGGCGAAGCACGCCTTCAGCCCGGCGGCGGCGGCCTGGGCCGACCTGGTGGCGGCCAGCAGATCGGGCACGATCGGGCCCGCGACGACCGGGCCCGCGGCGTACGGGCCGATCAGCGCCTTGGCGACCTGGAGCGGATTGTCGCTGCCGCCCGCGATCACCACGAGCCGGTCGCCGAGGACCCCGGTGAGGACCTGGAGCTTGGCGTGCCGGGCGGCCCGCCGGATCGCCTCGACGGTCAGTTCGCTGTCGCCGTCGGGGGCGGTGCCGAGCAGAACGCAGACATGTTCGGGGGAGTTCCAGCCGAGGGCGGCGGCCCGGGAGACCGCGCCCTCGTCGGCCTCGCCGGAGAGCACCGCGTTCACCACGAGCGATTCCAGCCGGGCGTCCCAGGCGCCGCGGGCCTCGGCGGCCTGCGCGTACACCTGGGCGGTGGCGAAGGCGATCTCCCGCGCGTAGACGAGCAGCGCCTCGCGCAGCGCGGACTCGTCGCCGGGCGCCGCGACCTCCTCGATTGCGGTCTCCATGACCTCGATGGTCGTCCGTACCATCTCGACGGTCTGGCGCAGGGTGATCGCCCTGGTCAGCTCACGCGGCGCGGTGCCGAACACATCGGTGGAGATGGCCTGCGGGGTCTCCGGGTGGCGGAACCACTCGGTGAACGCGGCGATTCCGGCCTGGGCCACCAGCCCGATCCAGGAACGGTTCTCCGGGGGCATCGCGCGGTACCACGGCAGCGTCTCGTCCATGCGGGCGATGGCGTTCGCGGCGAGACGTCCCGAGGACTGCTCCAGCCGGCGCAGTGTCGCCGGATGCGGATGGGGTTCGTTCGAGGGTTCAGGCACGGGACAAGAGTGCCTCATCCCGACAGCACGCCGATGGCTCGGGGCTACCGTTGAGCTGTGATTCTCGTACGGCGCGCAGCGCAGCGGTATGCCGGTGGTGACCCCGGCGCGGGCATCGAGTCCCTGCACGCCTTCTCGTTCGGGCGGTTCTACGATCCGGACAATCTCCGCTTCGGCGCGGTCCTCGCCTGCAACGAGGAGCGGCTCGCGCCGGGGGCCGGGTTCGGTGAACACCCGCACAGCCATACGGAGATCGTCACCTGGGTCGTCGAGGGCGAGCTGACCCACCGCGACTCGGCCGGGCACGCCGCGGTCGTCCGCGCGGGCGATGTCCAGCGGCTCGGCGCGGGCGGCGGGGTGCGGCACGTGGAGCGCAACGACGGCGACCGCCCGCTGGTCTTCGTACAGATGTGGCTCGCACCACTGGAGCCGGGCGGTGAGCCACGGTACGAGATCGTCCGCGGCATCGCCGACTCCACGCCGTACGCCCTCCCACAGGCCGGGGCGATGCTGCATGTACGACGGCTGTGCGACGGCGAGCGCACCGCGGTGCCGGACGCGCGGTTCGTGTACGTGCATGTGGTGCGCGGCGGGATACGGCTCGACGGGCCGGGCGGGGAAGCGAGTGCCGGGGCCGAGCTGAGCCCTGGTGATTCGGCGCGGGTCACGGACGCGGAGGGGCTCGAACTGACCGCGGGTCCGGCGGCGGAGGTGCTGATCTGGGAGATGTCGGGCTGAGCCGCCCCGCAGCCGAGCGCTTTCGTGCCCGACCGGCCCGGTGTTCCGGTCAGGCCGCGGGCGTGCGCAGCTCGGTGAGTATCGCGTCCGTGAAGGGCGGCCACGCCTCCACCGCCCAGGGCCCGAACGCCCGGTCCGCCAGCGCCACACACGCGGCCCCCGCGTCCGGGTCGATCCACAGGAACGTACCGGACTGCCCGAAGTGCCCGAACGTACGCGGCGACGACAACGCGCCCGTCCAGTGCGGGGACTTGGCGTCCCGGATCTCGAAGCCCAGCCCCCAGTCGTTGTTCCTCTGGTGGCCGTAGCCGGGCAGCACACCCGACAGCCCCGGATGCACGACGCTCATCGCCTCCAGCACCGTGCGCGGGTCGAGCAGCCGGGGTGCCTGGACCTCCGCCGCGAACCGCACCAGATCGTCGACCGTCGAGACGGCGTCCCTGGCCGGCGAGCCCTCGAAAGTGGTCGAGGTCATGCCCAGCGGTTCGAACACCGCCTCGCGCAGATAGTCCGCGAAGGGGATCTCGGTGGCCTTGGCCACATGGTCGCCGAGCACCTCGAAGCCCGCGTTGGAGTAGAGCCTGCGCGTACCGGGCGCGCCGGCCGCGCGGTGCTGGTCGAAGGCGAGACCGCTGGTGTGCGCGAGGAGATGGCGAACGGTGGAGCCCTCGGGCCCGGCCGGTTCGTCCAGGTCGACGGCGCCCTCCTCGTACGCCACCAGCACCGCGTACGCGGCGAGCGGCTTGGTCACGGAGGCGAGCGCGAAGCGCCGCGACGTCGGGCCGTACGACCCGGCGACGCTGCCGTCCGCTCGTACGACGGCGGCCGCCGCGGTGGTCACCGGCCAGTTCTCGATCAGCGCCAGGCTCTGCATGGCACAGAGCGTAGAGGACTCAGAAAGTCAGTCTCATGGAGGGATCGGGAGTACGGACGAACCCCAGCGACGCGTACAGCGGCTCGCCCTCCTGGGACGCGTGCAGATCGATCTTCCGTACACCACGCTCCCGGAACCAGCCGAGCAGCGCCTCCATGCACGCCCGCGAATAACCGCGTCGGCGCAGCTCAGGATCGGTGGCGACATTGAAGACATAGCCGAGGGCGCCCGTGGGGTTGCCGGGACCGCCGAGCCGGTACTCGATCGTGCCGGTCGCACAGGCGGCCAGCCCGCCCGGCCGGTCCGGGGTGTCGACGACGAACGCGATCAGGGTGGGATCCGGGTCCGCGAGCCTCTTCCGCAGGGTCTCGGCCGTGGACGCCTGCCAGCCGGTGTCGGGGACCGGCCCGCGGATGGAGTCGAGCATGACCTTGCGGAGTCGGACCAGTTCTTCGGCGTCTGCGGGCACTGCCCGGCGTGCTTGGCTCATGGCCCCGAGTCTCGTCCACTCCGCCACGAAACTCGTATCATTTTCCGCTTGCTTCGAGTGCACTCAAGGGATCTAGCGTTGAACGTATGACGCTGACCGAGAGCAGCCCGGCCGAGACCGATCGTGTGGAGCAGTGCGCCGCGGCGCCGCGGCGGCATCCACGCCCCGACGGCCAGGACCGCTACACGATCAGCGAGGTCGCCGCCTACACCGGACTCACCGCGCACACCCTGCGCTGGTACGAGCGGATCGGTCTGATGCCGCATGTCGACCGCTCGCACACCGGGCAGCGCCGCTTCAGCAACCAGGATCTGAACTGGCTGGCCTTCGTCGGCAAACTGCGGCTGACCGGGATGCCGGTCGCGGACATGGTCCGGTACGCCGAGCTGATCCGGGTGGGCGACGAGACCTTCGAGGAGCGGCAGGAACTGCTGGAGCGTACCCGGCGCGATGTGCTGAACCGGATCGCGGAACTCCAGGACACCGTCGCCGTGCTCGACCACAAGATCGGCTTTTACGCGGACGCCCGCTGGGCGTCGGAGAGGTCCTGAATCCCGATGAGCGAGAACACGATCGACACGGTACGGCTCGGGGCGGGCGGCCCGGAGGTCGGCGTCCAGGGGCTCGGCTGCATGGGCATGAGCTTCGCGTACGGGCCGACGGAGGACCCGGACGAGGCGCGGGCCACCCTGGAACGCGCGCTGGAACTGGGCGTGACGCTGTACGACACGGCGGACGCCTACGGCGCGGGCGAGAACGAGAAGTTCATCGCGCCGTTCGTACGGGCGCACCGCGACGAGATCGTGGTGGCCACCAAGTTCGCGCTGAGCATCGACCCGGCCGACCGCACCAAGCGCGTGATCCGCAACGACCGGCCGTACCTCCGGCAGTGTGTCGAGGGCAGCCTCCAGCGTCTCGGTGTGGACGAGATCGACCTCTATTACATGCACCGGCGCGATGTGAACATCCCGATCGAGGAGACGGTCGGCGCCATGGCCGAGCTGGTGGCCGAGGGGAAGGTCAAGCATCTGGGGCTGAGCGAGGTCACCAGCGGTGAGCTGCGCGCGGCCCAGGCGGTGCACCCGATCGCGGCCCTACAGTCCGAGTGGTCGCTCTTCAGCCGGGACATCGAGGCGAAGGTCGTCCCGGCCGCCGTCGAACTCGGCGTCACGCTCGTGCCGTACTCGCCGCTCGGCCGCGGCTTCCTGACCGGCTCGTTCGTCAACGCCGAACAGGAGCTGGGCGCCGACGACTTCCGCCGCCAGCAGCCCCGCTTCACCGGGGACAACGCCGCCGCGAACGCCGCGCTGCTTGAGCCGGTGCGCAGGATCGCGGAGGCGCGGGAGGCCACGCCAGGGCAGGTCGCGCTCGCTTGGGTGCAGCAGCGGGCGGCGGTGTACGGGCTGCCTGTCGTACCGATTCCGGGGACGCGGAAGCGGAGCCGGGTCGAGGAGAACGTGGCGGCCACGCGGCTGGTGCTGAGCGAGGACGAGCTGCGGGTGCTGGAGCCGATCGCGGGGCAGGTGGCGGGGGGACGGTACGCGGACATGGCGTTCACTTCGGCGGGGCGCGAGTAGCGCGAGTAGTACGTAGCCGGGGCAGCCGCCGTCGGCCGCTGCCCCGGCCGGCGGCTGCCCCGGCCGGGCGGATGCTCGGCCGGGGCTTTCGGCTGTGGCGCCTTGGGCTGTGACGCTTTGGGTCGGCGCGGGCGGCTCATGCCAGGCCGAGGGCGAACACCGCGAAGCCCGCCGCCAGCAGTCCCGCTGCCGCGCGGCGGGCTTTTGTCGTGCGGGTGCCGCTCGCCCAGGGGCCGTCGAAGCGGCGCGCGTACCGCCCGATCAGTACGAGCAGGACGGCGAACAGCGGCATCCAGGCGAGCCTGGCCGCGATCCAGACGAGCGAGTCGGGGGTGGCCGTCAGACCGGGCAGAGTGCCGAGGCCCGTCGCCGTACCGAGGAGGGAGCCGGGCACGGCGGCGGCGAGCATCGCCGTCTGGTGCCAGCACAGGATCGTCATCGCGGAGAGATTGATGACGACGACCGGCGCCCACAGGGCAGGCTTCTTCAGCAGCCGTCCGATCCGGTCCCGCAGCAGGATCGCCGCACCGCTCTGCGCGGCGGCGAGCGCCAGAACCAGCAGGGACGGCGGATGCGAGTTGGTACGGGCCTCGCCCGGGACACCGACCATCGACGCCGGATAGTGGAAGACCACCAGCAGCGCGGCGAACAGCAGCGTGCCGCCGATGAGCAGGACCCGGGCCCCGCGCCGGCCGATTCTCCCCTCGCCCCAGGACACTCCGAGCTGATAGGCGAAGAGCCAGCCCGGCAGGATGTTCACCATGCTCAGCCAGGACGGCATGGTGTCGGCATACGGTCCGTAGCGCAGGAAGTCGACGATCGCGACGGTCGTCAGCAAAGGGACAGCGGCCCAGGCGCCCAGCGTATGTGCGGCGCGCACACAGTACGGAGTGAGCGCGGTGACCACGGTATAGACGCCCACGAACCACAGGGGCTGGATCACCAGTGTCGATCCGGTGTGCAGGGTCGTGGCCGGCACACCGAGCGCGTACAGCACCGGGATCAGCGCCGCCCAGACGGCCGTCACGCCGAGGACTGGCCTGCCCAGCCGCACCACGCGCTGCCGTAGCCAGGCGGCGGTGGTGGAGGTGCGCCTGCGGTACGACAGGACCGAGGCGTAGCCGCCGACCAGGAAGAAGATGCCCAGCATCTGGAGCACCCAGCTCACGGGGGCGAAGCCGCCGAAGGCGGAGAGCGGGCTCGCGTTGTGCAGGGCGCCGCCGCTGTCCAGGGTGAAGCCGCCGAGCAGCCAGTGCCCGGTCGGTACGGCGAGCAGCGCGAGCGCGCGCAGCCCGTCGATCGCGCGGTCGCGGTGGGCGGGGGTCCGTGTCTCGATCTTCGCGATGGTCCCGGCGAGCGTCATCGGGTCCCTCCGGAGGTGGCGGGGGTGAGTGCGACCGGGCTCTGTGTGGTGCGGCGCCATGTGGTGCGGCGCCATGTGGTCCGGGGCCGTATGGCGCGGGGCCGTGTGGTGCGGGCCCATGTCGTCCGGGCCCATGTGGTGCGGCCTTCCGCGATCGCGGCGAAGGCGCGGAGCGAGTCGGTGCCGGGGGCGAAGTAGCCGGCGTGGCCCCGGGCTTCGGTGGCCGGCACCCGGCGGGCGCCGAAGGCGGGACCTGCCGGGTCGGCCCCGTGTCCCAGGCCCGCGAACTCGACGTTCGGGATCCTGGAGATCCAGTCGGAGGAGTTCTTGGTGGCCCAGACGCGCGCCTCGGTGTGGAGATCCACCACAGATCCGGCCCGCATACCGGGTGAGCCGAACACAACGATGTCCGAGGCGTGCACCTCATGGGCGGCGAGCCCGCAGACCACCGAGCCGTAGCTGTGGCAGAACAGCACGGGCTTCGCGGCTCCCACCGCGGCGAGCCCGCGGGTGAACCGCGCCAGCCGCCCGGCCCCCGCCTCCGCGAGATCACCGGTGGCCACGTCAAGACCGACCCCGACCGGGGTCGTGTAACCGACCCAGGCGATCACGGCGGTACGGCCGCCCGTCGCGGCCCGCAGCGAGGCGGCCATCCCGGCCGGGGTGCCGTAGCGGTCCTTCGTACGGTCGAAGGTCCCCGCGTCGATGCCCGAGCCCGGTACGACGACCGACACATGGCGGGCACCGGCCAGATCCCCGTACACCTCGGCGACCTGGCCGCGCCCGCGTGGATCGAAGGCGAGGATCTGCCGGCCGGGTGCCGCGAGCCGCTTGTACCGGGGGTCGCGTTCGGCCCGTACCGCAAGGGAGTTGGCCTCGTACCGCAGCGCGACCGGCACCCCGTCGAGATTGCCGACGACCAGCGGATGGCGGCGCAGGAGCCGCTGCCGCTGACGGGAAGTCAGCTCGGCGAAGAAGCGGGCCACCCGGGCGGGGGAGGCGGTCGCGGGATCGGGGAGCGGGCGCCCGAGCGAGCCGTCCGCGAGCCAGGCGGCACTGCCGGGCGGTGGCCCGGTCACCGGCCGCTGCGCGTTGCCGGAGGCCCAGCCCGCCGTCCCCCCGACCATGGCCGTCGCCAGTGCGACGGCGACCAGGGTCCTCTTGAAGCGCCGCATATGTGTCTCCTTCTGCTGCTCGTCCTCGATCGGGGCGAGCAGGAAGGTAAGGAGACGGTCTGCGCGGGAGCGTCACACCGGGGTGCCAACCAGCGGGTGATACCGGAGTAGGGGTGGTGCTGTTCCGAGGCCGATTCGGTGGCCGTGCCGTGCGGCGCCACGCCGTGGTGCGGTGCCGCGGTGCCGTGCCGTGCGTCGCGTTGGAGTGGAGTGGGGTGGAGTGGTGCGGGGCTCAGGCGGTCGCGTCGCCCGGGGTCACCAGCCCCGACTCGTACGCGAAGATCACCGCCTGCGCGCGGTCGCGCAGTCCGAGCTTGGCCAGGACCCGGCCGATATGGGTCTTCACCGTCTGTTCGGCGACCACAAGACGGCCGGCGATCTCCTGGTTGGACAGGCCCTTCGCGATCAGTTCGAGCACCTCGGTCTCCCGGGGCGTCAGCCCGCGCAGCCGCAGGGCAGGGCCCTTGCGCGGCGCGGGCCGCTGCTGGGCGAAGTCCGCGATCAGCCGCCGGGTCACGGACGGCGCGAGCAGGGCCTCTCCGGCGGCGACGATCCGTACCGCCGCGATCAGATCGGCCGGGGGCGCGTCCTTGAGGAGAAAACCGGAGGCTCCGGCGCGCAGCGCCTCGTACACGTAGTCGTCCACGTCGAAGGTGGTGAGCATCAGCACCCGGGGCCGGTGGATCACCCCGGCGGGCGGGTTCAGCACCTCGCGGGCCGCGGCCAGCCCGTCCATCTCCGGCATCCGGACATCCATCAGGACCACATCCGGGTGGACGGAACGGCTCAGCTCGACACCCCGGCGGCCGTCCGGCGCCTCGCCCGCCACATCGATGTCGGCCTGCGCGGACAGCAGCGCGGCGAACCCCGCGCGCACCATGGCCTGGTCGTCGACGATGATCACGCGGATGGTCAAGGAGTGTCCTTCGCAGCGGTGGGACTTGCGGGGCCGGCGGGACCGGTGATGCCGGTCGTGCCGCTCACGGAACCCGTGGTGGGGCTCACGGAACCCGCGGCGGTGGTGGTGTCGACGGTTAGCGGGAGCCTCGCGGCCACCCGGAAACCGCCGTCGGGCAGCGGCCCGGTGTCCAGGGTGCCGCCGGTCAGCCGTACACGTTCCCGCATACCCACCAGACCGTGCCCGGTCCCCGTGGTCTCCAGCGGTGAAGTGCGGGCGGCGGCCGGTTCGTTGACGACCAGAACGGTCAGCCAGTCACCGTCCGAGGCCACCGAGACCCGGGTCCGCGCGCCGGACGCGTGCCGCACCACATTGGCGAGGGCCTCCTGCACGATCCGGTACGCGGACAGATCCACGGCCGACGGTACGGGGCCCAGCTCGGCCGGCAGCGACAGTTCGGCCGGCACCCCGGCCCGTACCGTCGCCTCCACGAGCTGCTGCACCCGGTCGAGACCGGGCTGGGGCGCCCGCTCGCCGGCCGTGTCCTCCCGGCGCAGCACCGTCAGCAGCCGCCGCATCTCGGCCAGCGACTCCCGCGCGCTCGCCGCGATCGATTCGAACTCCTCCTGGGCCCGCGGCGACAGGTCCGGCAGCCGGTACGGAGCCGAGTCGGCCTGCACGGTGATCACCGACATATGGTGTGCGACCACATCGTGGAGTTCACGGGCGATACGGGTGCGCTCCTCCAGCAGGGTGCGCCGGGCGCGTTCCGTCTCGCTGATGTTCTCCTGCTCGGCGAGCCGCCGCTGCACCTCGCCGCGTTCCCGCAGCACCGCGCCGAGCAGCAGGATGACCCCGCTGAGGACGAAGAGCAGTATCGCGCTTCCGTTACTGCGGTCGGACGCCTCGGCATGCAGCACGAGTCCCGCCAGTCCGGTCGCGCACCATACGGCGATCACGGTGCGCCGGGTCTCGCGCAGCGCGAGCGCGAGCATCAGGAAGAGATAGCCGACGATGACGGGCGGGGTCCATGGCCATATGTCGTACTTCTGCTCGGGCTCCGTCAGCAGGGCCACGGCACCGAGGATGTCCGCGGTGAAGATGATCCACCAGGCTTGCAGCGGCCGGTGCGCCAGCATGAGCAGCGGCGCCGCCTGCGCGACCCCGATCGCTCCGGCGACACCGCCGTTCAGTCCGTACTCGGTGGTGAGGAGGGCGATGGTGCTCGGGACGAGCGCGGCGGTGAGCGCCAGGACGATCCCGTACGGCAGCAGCCGCTGCCAGAGCCGCGGCGCGTCCCCGAACAGGGGCGTCGGCGGATGGGAGGGATGTGCCAGGCCCCGTGCCAGTTCGCGCGCGTTGCGGCGCGCGGCACTGAGCAGACCGTCGGTCTGCGGTGGCGATGGCGGGGGCGGTGGCGACGTGTGGGACATGACCGGGCCAGCCTAGGCAGCCGGTGGCACATGGGCGTCATACCGGGGAGCTGGTAGGAACGTCATACCGAGGTATGAGATCCAGTGTTCCCGGGCAGCGGTGCGGGCCACTGCCCGCGTCACAGCTCCGCCAGCAGTTCCGCCTTCTTCGCCGAGAACTCCTCGTCCGTCACCAGACCCGCCTGGTGCAGCTCGCCGAGGTGCCGGATCCGGTCGGCGACATCCGCCGGGTCGCGGCGCAGGGAGGTCACGGCGGACACCGGCACCGTGGCCCGGTTCGGCGCCGCGTTCTGCACCGCCGCGAGGACGGCCGCCGCGAAGGGGAGGGACTCGTGCACCGGTCCGTAGCCGAGGCCGAAGACGACCGCCGCCGGGTCGTGGTCCGCCTGCGCGGGCTGCGGTTCCGTCCCCGTACTCGTACCCGTACCGGCACCCACCCCGGCCGCGTCCCGCCGCAGCAGCCGCAGATAGCCGTCGAACAGCTCGGGGGAGCGCCACTCGACCCCCAGCAGATCGCCGACCGGGAGGCTCTGGTCACCGGCTTTCCACTTGGTGGTGGACGCGCCCGTCCAGAACCAGCGGAAGGACACCCGGTCCCCGTCGAAATAGGCCTTGCCGTCGAACGCCTTGAAGTGCAGCGGAGGCGCCGGCGCGGCCACCAGATAGCGCTCGGCCGGCTCCTCCGCGTCCCGTACGGACCGGGCCAGCGCGGCGCGCAGCTCATCGGCGTAGTACTCCGCGAGGGTGTCGCGCTCGCCGGGCAGCACCAGCCGGTAGGGGTCGCCGCTCTCCCTGAGCTGTCCGGCCGCGGCCTCCACCAGCGGGTCGGCCCCGGCCCTGGGCACGGCACGCAGCACGACCGTCCCGCGCTTCCCCGGTGTGACCGTCACCGACGACAACGCCTCATGGGGGATACGTCGTTCGCCGAGCGCCTGGAACAGCTTCGGCGTCCTGTTCCCCCGTTCGAAGCGGATGAGCACGGAGTCGCTTTCGAACTCCCAGGTGGCATGAATCCCCGCGAGCACATCACCCATGTGCCTCATCGTAGGCGGCGGGCGCCCGCGCGTCGCCTGCCTCAACGGACGAATTCTACGCGCGTGGGGTGTGCGCCACCGGCGCTTGTCCGATCAAGTGACTGACACCGGATCAGGCGCCCGGGTGGTTTGGCGCACCGCGCATCCGGCCGGATGTCAGGCCTGGCCCGCTCCGCTTCCGGCCGCCTCGGAGATTCCGTTCACACAGTCGGCGTCGCCGTCCGCGCAGCTCACCGTGGTGTACGAACCGACGCCGATCTCCGCGAAGTTGTCGAGGCTCTCCGTCCCCGGTTGGAAGTAGCCGCTGTGTCCGGCGGCGCCGGACGCCGAGAGCACCCGGGCCCCGAAAGCGCGTTCCACCGGGTCCGCGCCGTGCCCGAGACCGCCGACCGCGAGATACGGAACGTCCTGAATCCAGTCGTCGTGGTCCCGCATGGCCCACACCCGGGCGTCGGTACGGAGCTGTCCCGCGTTCCCCACCCGCATCCCGGGGCTGCCCGCGACCGCCACGTCGACGACCCGCGCGGGCAGGGCGCGCGCGGCGACCCCGCACACCACCGAGCCGTAACTGTGGCAGAAGAGCGAGATCCTGGAGGTCCCCGGCAGTGCGCGGGTCAGCGCGGCGAGCCGTACGGCACCCTCCTCGGCGAGCTTGCCGATCGCCGCGTCCATGCCGAGCCCGGCGGGCGAGGTGTAGTCGGCCCAGGCGATCACCGCCGTACGCGCGTCGGGATCGGCGGCGCGCTCCGCGGAGTAGAGCGACTCGGCCATGCCCACCGGCGCCGTGTACCAGCGCTCCGTACGCTCGAAGGTCAGCACGTTCGTGTCGACACCCGGTACCACGACCGAGACCCGCTCGGCGCGTTCGAGATCACCGAGCACCTCCGCGGCCCGGCCCTTGCCCGACGGGTCGAACGCGAGGATCTGCCGGTCGCCGCCGAGCATCGACTCGTACCGGTGCATCCGGCGGCCCGCCTGTCTGCGGCCGTCGCTGGAGAGTCTGCTGTCGTGCATACGGCGCTCCTCCACCGTGCGCGCGCGCATCAGGGCCAGCCGGTTGGCGCGGTAACGCAGCGACACCGGCGCGCCGTTGAGATTGCCGACGACCAGCGGATAGGTGGTGGCGAGGCGTTCCTGCTCGGCGGCGGTCAGGGAGGCGAAGAAGGCGGCGAGCCGCTTCGGTGAGGAACGGGGGCTCGGCAGCTGCCGTACGCCTGTCCGGCCACGCTCCCAGGCGTCGAGCGCGGCCTGGAGGGGCTCGCCGGGACCGCGCTGGCGCTGGACGGCGGTCCAGCCGGTGGTCGACAGCAATACGAACACGACGGCGAGAGCGAGCAGGGCGCGCCATACGTTGAGGGAGGGAGAGGAATCGAAGGAGGTCACTGTTTACCAGACTAGGACGGGCGCGGGAGGCCTCGCGACGTGGGTGACGGGGATCACGGACGGGTGAGGGTTGAACCGAAGGTAACCGCACCGGGCGTACAAGAGAGGCGCACGCTCGGCGCGTTGCGGGCAGATGGCGGACCGTACGGGCATACGGGGGATCAGCTCGCTTACGCGGTCCGGGGGTTCCGGACGGCGCACGCGGGTGATGCGGCGCACGGGCGGACGTACTCGGGTGGACGCACTCGGGCGGACGTACCCGGGCTGGTGTACTCAGGCCGATGTACGAGTCGTACGAGGGGCCGGGCCGCCGGCCGTACCGGGCGTCCGCCAGTTCTCGGTGAGCGCGGGCCGGAGATGGTCGATGCAGCACTCGGACATCGCGCGCAGGGCGTCCAGACCGGTGTCCTGCCCCTTGCCCCAGAGCCGCCCGGTCATCCGCATCACCCCGGTGAACGCGGCGACGATCACCCGGGGCCGTGGATCGGTGTCCACATCGAGCCCCTCGCGGTCGGCGACGAGCCGCGAGAGCCCCTCCTCCAGCTCGACGGAGCGGCGCAGATGGACGGCGAGCAGGGCCGGGGTCGACTCGATCATCCGGTACGTCCGCATGTACAGCTCGACCGGTACGACCGATTCGATGGTCTCGCCGACCGTGGTCCAGGCGGAGGCGACGGCGTTGCGCATGGCCTCCATCGGGCCCTCGGCGGGCGGCCGTACGCGCAGCGCCTCGACGAACTTGCTCTCCACCATCTCCACCACGGCGAGGGCGACGTCTTCCTTGCTGGCGTAGTAGCGGAAGAAGGTGCGCTGCGAGACGTCCACGGCGTGCGTGATCTCGTCGATCGTGGTCTGCTCGTACCCCTGGGCGGTGAACCGTTCGAGTGCCACGCGCAGCAGGGCGTCTCGGGTGCGCTGCTTCTTGAGGGCGCGCAGTCCGGTCGGCTGTTCAGCCGCGGATATCCGCTCCTGCCCGGCGGCTGTGTCCTGCCCGAGGGTCACCGAATGGTCCTCATTCCACCGCTTTCCGCATTTTTCGCCCTGCTCAGCCGATCTGTGAGCTACGTGACAGTTACCAACTTGTGAAATGGTTTGTCAATTGTCAGTGGCTGACATTAGCGTAACCCGTATGACTAGTCAGACCGTCGACAAGGCGCCGCAGAGCCCGGAACACCCGGCGCCAGCGCCAACCAAGGGACTGCGTGGGCATCCCTGGCTGACCCTCTTCTCCGTGGCGATCGGCGTCATGATGGTGGCGCTCGACGGCACCATTGTCGCGATCGCGAACCCTGCCATCCAGAAGGACCTCGGCGCCACTTTCGCCGATGTGCAATGGATCACCAACGGCTACTTCCTCGCCCTCGCCGTGGCCCTGATCACCGCGGGCAAGCTCGGTGACCGCTTCGGCCACCGGCAGACCTTCCTCATCGGCGTCGTGGGCTTCGCCGCGGCCTCGGGCGCCATCGGGCTGTCCGACAGCATCGCCCTGGTGGTCGTCTTCCGAGTGCTCCAGGGCCTCTTCGGCGCGCTGCTGATGCCGGCCGCGCTCGGCCTGCTGCGGGCCACCTTCCCCGCCGAGAAGCTCAACATGGCCATCGGTATCTGGGGCATGGTCATCGGTGCCTCCACCGCGGGCGGCCCGATCCTCGGCGGTGTGCTCGTCGAGCACGTGAGCTGGCAGTCCGTCTTCTTCATCAATGTGCCGGTGGGCGTGATCGCCCTGGTCTTCGGCGTACTGATCCTCAAGGACCACCGGGCCGAGAACGCCCCGAGGTCCTTCGACATCCTCGGCATCGTGCTGCTCTCGGCCGCGATGTTCTGTCTGGTCTGGGCGATCATCAAGGCACCGGTCTGGGGCTGGGGTTCCGGTACGACCTGGCTCTTCATCGGCGTCTCGCTGGCCTGCTTCGCCCTCTTCGCCTTCTGGGAGACCCGGGTCAAGGAGCCGCTCATCCCGCTGGGGCTCTTCCGCTCCGTACCGGTCTCGGCCGGTGTGGTCCTGATGGTGCTGATGGCCATCGCCTTCCTCGGCGGGCTGTTCTTCGTCACCTTCTATCTGCAGAACGTGCACGGCATGGGGGCGGTCGACAGCGGTCTGCGGCTGCTGCCGCTCACCGGCATGATGATCGTCGGCTCGCCGCTGGCGGGGGTGCTGATCACCAAGGTGGGACCGCGGGTCCCGCTGGCCGGCGGTATGGCCCTCACCGCGGCCGCCATGTTCGGCATGTCCACGCTGGGCACCGAGACCGGCACCCTCACCATGTCGGTCTGGTTCGCGCTGCTCGGCCTGGGTCTGGCGCCGGTCATGGTGGGCGCGACCGAGGTCATCGTGGGCAACGCCCCGATGGAGCTGTCCGGAGTGGCCGGCGGGCTCCAGCAGTCCGCCATGCAGATCGGCGGCAGCCTCGGTACGGCCGTCCTGGGCGCCGTCATGGCCTCGAAGGTCTCCAACGACCTGCCGGGCAACTGGTCGGGCGCCGGGCTGCCCCCGCTCACCGGCGCGCAGGCCGACCAGGCGGCCGAGGCGGTCCAGGTCGGCGTCGCTCCCGTGGCGCCGGGCACCCCCGCCGCGATCGCCGAGAAGATCACCGGCGTCGCACACGACACCTTCATGTCCGGCATGAGCCTCGCCTGCCTGGTCGCCGCCGGTGTGGCGACCGTGGCGATCTTTGTCGCGCTGCTGACGAAGCGTGGAGACAACGCGGACGCGGCGGGCGGAGGGGTGCACATCTGAGGTCAGCCCCGGGGTTACCGCGCGTCAACTCAGCACCCGGAACAGCCCTGCCGGAAGGTTCCGGCAGGGCTGTCGCCTATCTGGGTGGACGGTGCCATGGACCCTTCCCCCGGCGCGGCAGCGCAGGCCAGAGTGCTGGTGACCGATATCGCACCACACGGGGACCGAACGGGGACCGATCCATATGCGCAAGATCATGTTCTGTACCGCGGCCGGCGGGATGCTGGCCGTCGCCGCCCTGCTGCCGCAGAGCGCCGCCTCGGCGGCTCCCTCGCCCCGCCTCGGGGCATGCGCCCAGGGCGAGCTGTGCCTCTGGGCGGGCGAGGACTTCCGGGGCACGCGGCACACCTACGAACTGGCCGGCACGGAGATCGGGAGCTGCGTCCCGCTGGCGACCGGCGTCACCGTCCAGTCGCTGGCCAACCGCACCGGCCGCAATGTGACCACCTATCAGTCCGCCGAGTGCGACGAGACGGGGGACTTCGAGACCTACCCGGGCAAGGGCACCTGGGTGCCCGGCTCGCCGTACCGGGTACGGGCCTTCAAACTCTGGGAACGCTGACCGTGCCGTCGGTACCGACCGTGCCGTCGGCCGTGACAAGGGCCGGGCACAGCGGGACCGGCGGTGTTCCCGCCGGTCCCGCCGCCCTCGGGGGCGTCTTCCGGTGGGGGCGGCCGTCAGGCGTCGCCGCCCGCCGTGCCGGGGTCCGCGGCCGACGCGTCCAGCAGCCGGTAGCGGTCCACGGCCTGCTTGAGCACCGAGCGGTCGACCCGGCCGTCCTTCGCCAGCTCGGTCAGTACCCCGAGCACGATCGACTGCGCGTCGATGTGGAAGAAACGGCGGGCCGCGCCGCGCGTGTCGGCGAAGCCGAAGCCGTCCGCGCCCAGCGACTGGTACGAGCCCGGCACCCAGCGCGCGATCTGGTCCGGCACGGACCGCATCCAGTCGGAGACCGCCACGAACGGACCCTCCGCGCCGGAGAGCTTCCGCGTCACATACGGGACGCGCTGCTCCTCCTCCGGGTGGAGCAGGTTGTACCGCTCCACCTCGACGGCCTCGCGGCGCAGCTCGTTCCAGGACGTCGCCGACCAGACGTCGGCCCGTACGTTCCACTCCTCGGCCAGCAGCCGCTGCGCCTCCACCGCCCAGGGCACGGCCACTCCGGACGCCATGATCTGCGCCGGGACCGCGCCCCGGTCGCCGCGCCGGAAGAGGTGGATGCCCTTGAGGATGCCCTCCACGTCGACATCGGCCGGCTCGGCGGGGTGCTGGATCGGCTCGTTGTACACGGTGAGGTAGTAGAAGACGTCCGGGCTCTCGCCGGGCGCGGGCTGTCCGTACATCCGGCGCAGCCCGTCCTTGACGATATGCGCGATCTCGAAGCCGTACGCCGGGTCGTAGGCGACACAGGCCGGATTGGTCGAGGCCAGCAGATGCGAATGGCCGTCCGCGTGCTGGAGGCCCTCACCGGTCAGGGTCGTACGGCCGGCGGTCGCGCCCAGCACAAAACCCCGGGCGAGCTGGTCGGACATCTGCCAGAACTGGTCACCGGTCCGCTGGAAACCGAACATCGAGTAGAAGACATAGACCGGGATCAGCGGCTCGCCATGGGTCGCGTACGCCGAGCCCGCCGCGATCAGCGACGCCGTGCAGCCCGCCTCGGAGATGCCGTCGTGCAGCATCTGCCCGGTCGGCGACTCCTTGTACGCGAGCAGCAGCTCACGGTCCACGGCCTCGTACTGCTGGCCCAGCGGGTTGTAGATCTTCGCGCTCGGGAAGAACGAGTCCATGCCGAAGGTGCGGTACTCGTCGGGGGCGATCAGCACGAACCGCCGGCCGATCTCCTTGTCCCGCATCAGGTCCTTGAGCAGCCGGACGAAGGCCATGGTGCTGGCGATCGCCTGCTGGCCCGAGCCCTTCTTGACCGCCGCGTAGGCCGGGTCCCCGGGGAGGTCCAGCGGCTTCGCCCGGACGATCCGGGTCGGCACATACCCGCCCAGCGACTTGCGCCGGTCGTGCATGTACTGGATCTCCTCCGAGTTCCGGCCCGGGTGGTAGTACGGCGGCGCGCCGTCCTCCAGCTCCCGGTCCGAGATCGGCAGGTGCAGCCGGTCGCGGAAGCCCTTGAGATCGGAGACCGTCAGCTTCTTCATCTGGTGGGTCGCGTTGCGGCCCTCGAAGTTCGGCCCGAGGGTCCAGCCCTTGACCGTCTGCGCCAGGATCACCGTCGGCTGGCCCTTGTGGGCCTTCGCCGCCGCGTACGCCGCGTACACCTTCCGGTGGTCGTGGCCGCCGCGGCCCAGATGCAGGATCTGGTCGTCGGTCATGTGCTCGACCATGGCGCGCAGCCGCTGGTCGTCGCCGAAGAAGTGCTCCCGGATGTACGCGCCGGTCTCGGTGGCGTACGTCTGGAACTGCCCGTCCGGCGTGGTGTTCAGCCGGTTGACCAGCACACCGTCCCGGTCCTGGGCGAGCAGCGGGTCCCAGGAGCGGTCCCAGACCAGCTTGATCACATTCCAGCCGGCGCCCCGGAACTGCGACTCCAGCTCCTGGATGATCTTGCCGTTGCCGCGCACCGGGCCGTCGAGCCGCTGGAGATTGCAGTTCACGACGAAGGTCAGATTGTCCAGGCCCTCCCGGGCGGCGATGGAGAGCTGGCCCAGCGACTCGGGCTCGTCCATCTCGCCGTCGCCGAGGTACGCCCAGACATGCGAGGCGGAGGTGTCGGCGATCCCGCGCGCCTCCATATAGCGGTTCATCCGCGCCTGGTAGATCGCGCCGAGCGGACCGAGGCCCATGGAGACGGTCGGGAACTCCCAGAAGTCCGGCATCAGCCGCGGGTGCGGATAGCTGGACAGCCCGTACGGAGCCTTCGACTTCTCCTGGCGGAACGCGTCGAGCTGCGCCTCGCTCAGCCGGTCCAGCAGAAACGCGCGGGCGTAGATACCGGGGGAGGCATGGCCCTGGAAGAAGATCTGGTCGCCGCCGTCCCCGCGGTCCTTGCCCCGGAAGAAGTGGTTGAAGCCCACGTCGTAGAGGGAGGCGGAGGAGGCGAAGGTGGCGATGTGGCCGCCGACGCCGATCCCGGGGCGCTGCGCCCGCGAGACCATCACGGCCGCGTTCCAGCGGGTCGCGTTGAGGATCTTGCGCTCGATCTCCTCGTTGCCGGGGAAGAACGGCTCGTCCTTGGTGGCGATGGTGTTGACGTAGTCCGTGCTGCGCATCTCGGGCACGGCCACGCGCTTCTCCCGCGCGCGCTCGATCAGCCGGAGCATCAGATAGCGGGCGCGCTCGCGGCCCCGCTCGTCGACAGCGGCGTCGAGCGAGTCGAGCCACTCCTGGGTCTCTTCGGGATCGAAGTCCGGGACCTGGCTGGGCAGGCCGCCAATGATGATCGGATTGCGATCGGATCCGGAAGCCACGCTTGTCCTTCGCTGTTCGGTCGTGTCGTGCCCCTGCACGCATCGATGCGGTGCACGCCGTCGGATGACTGCTGTTACGAGGGCCCGGGCATCCGAGGGTGTCTCACCGGAGCCCCCCAGGGAGTGGGCACGTACGCCGCCTCCATCGTGTACCGCTGGGCAGGAAACGTCATCTCTACCGGGGGGTAACGAGGAATATCCGGAGAATCCCGCCCCGGGCCCGGGCTTCACGCCGGTTCTCGCGTCGGTCAAATCGCAACCTTACGCCCAAGCCGACTATGTGTTTCGTTCGGCCGTTCGGACCTGATTGACGTATGGAACCGGCATAACATGGCGAAGGAGGAGCAAACGTATGGCCCGCGTTACAGGACACGGTGGCGAAGTGGCAGGAGATGCGGTGAAGAGCCCCGGAACGTCACCGTTTCGGCGGTCTCGGCGGCCGGGTACTTGCGCGATCCGCCCCGCCCGTGTGGACTACGGCCAATGCCCCGCGTGCGCGCGGGTCTGAAGCATTTTCCGAAACATGATCAGGAGGCAATCCGTGAGCGCGACCGCGGACCACGCGGAGGAACGGACCAACCTTGCCGCACGGCTGGGGTTCGAACCCGGACAGGTGGTCCAGGAGATCGGCTACGACGACGACGTCGAGCAGGAGCTCCGCGAGTCCATCGAGGCTGTCATCGGCCAGGAGCTCGTCGACGAGGACTACGAGGACGTGGCCGACGCCGTCCTCCTGTGGTTCCGTGACGAGGACGGCGACCTTACGGACGCGCTGGTGGACGCCATCGGTCTGATCGAGGAGGGCGGCGCGGTCTGGCTGCTGACGCCCAAGACCGGCCGTGATGGCTACGTCGAACCGAGCGACATCAACGAGGCCGCCCAGACCGCGGGCCTGTCCCAGACCAAGAGCATCAATGCTGGCAAGGACTGGACCGGCAGCCGGCTCGTCACCCCCAAGGCGGCGAAGTCGAAGCGCTGACCCCGGGCGCCTCACGGAAGGCGCAAGACGCGGCAGCGCACCCAGAGCGGCCTTGAGGGCCCCCGCCGATCTTTCGGCGGGGGCCCCGCGCGTCCCCGTACCGCTCCGGGCCTGTCTTCCCGCGAGCCGGGCGAGACCTTGCGGACACGCCCTAGGCCCTGTCCGGCGGATCTTCGCGGGCCCGGAACGCCTGGCACGGCACCTCGCTGCGTTGTCGGAGTCGTCCAAGTACGTCCAGTACGAGGACGATCCTCCGCCTTGCGATCCACCGCACCAGCCGCCCCGGGCTGATCCACGAAGATCCGCCGGACAGGACCTAAGCTGGGCGGCCTCAGGCGGCACGGCAGAGGCATGGCAGGCGACGCGGAAGGACGTATCCCATGGCGATCGAGGTCGGCGCTCCCGCCCCGGACTTCGAACTGAAGGACAACCACGGGCGGACCGTGCGGCTGTCCGACTTCCGGGCGGCGGAGGGCGGTGCCGGGGCGGACGCCGAGGGCGGTGCCGGC
Organism: Streptomyces sp. GMY02; assembly: GCF_019056675.1. Classification (NCBI taxonomy): domain Bacteria; kingdom Bacillati; phylum Actinomycetota; class Actinomycetes; order Kitasatosporales; family Streptomycetaceae; genus Streptomyces; species Streptomyces sp. GMY02. The sequence goes on from NZ_CP077658.1 coordinate 5,948,026, forward strand.
GGCGCGGGCGGCGGGAAGAACGTGGTGCTGCTCTTCTACCCCTTCGCCTTCACCGGGGTCTGCACCGGCGAGCTGCGCGCCCTGCGCGACGCGCTCCCCTCGTTCGCCAACGACGACACCCAACTCCTCGCCGTCTCGAACGACTCCATCCACACCCTGCGCGTCTTCGCCGAGCAGGAGGGCCTCGAATACCCGCTCCTGTCGGACTTCTGGCCGCACGGCGAGATCTCCCGCGCGTACGGCGTCTTCGACGAGGAGAAGGGGTGCGCGGTGCGCGGTACGTTCATCCTGGACAAGCAGGGCGTCGTGCGCTGGACCGTCGTCAACGGCCTGCCGGACGCCAGGGACCTCAACGACTACGTCAAGGCGCTCGCCGCGCTCTGACCGGGTGGCCCCGGGCCGGCCGGGGCGAGCCGGCCGCCCTCTGAACCATCCGAAATCGCCCGGTGGCGGGGAACCGGTCACTAGGATCCAGTCGTTGATCCGATGCAACGCTTCAGGGGCAGCGCCGCCCCGAGAAACCATAGGGAGGACTCGTGGGAGTCAGCCTCAGCAAGGGCGGAAACGTCTCGCTGACCAAGGCCGCGCCCAACCTGACCGCGGTCACCGTGGGTCTGGGCTGGGACGTCCGTACGACCACCGGCAGCGACTTCGACCTCGACGCCAGCGCCCTGCTGACCAACGCCGAGGGCAAGGTCGCCACCGATGGCAACTTCGTCTTCTTCAACAACCTCAGGAGCCCGGACGGGTCCGTCGAGCACACCGGTGACAACCTCACCGGTGAGGGCGAGGGCGACGACGAGGCGATCAAGGTCAATCTGGCCGCGGTCCCCGCCGATGTCGACAAGATCGTCTTCCCCGTCTCGATCTACGAGGCGGAGAGCCGCCAGCAGTCCTTCGGCCAGGTGCGCAACGCGTTCATCCGCGTCGTCAACCAGGCCGACAACAACGAGCTGGCGCGGTACGACCTGAGCGAGGACGCCTCCACGGAGACCGCGATGGTCTTCGGCGAGCTGTACCGCAATGGCGCCGAGTGGAAGTTCCGCGCCATCGGGCAGGGGTACGCCTCCGGTCTGCGCGGCATCGCGCAGGACTTCGGAGTCAACGTCTGAACCGCTCGTCTTTCCGTGTCCGGCGCCGCACACTTCTGTGCGGCGCCGTACGCGTCTCGCATTCGTACGGGGAGGGGTCCGTACGGGTTCGGGCACACCGGCCGTCGCATCGGTACGGATACGAACGGCATGAACAGGGTTTGAAGGGGCAGGACGTCAGGCGCGTCTTGACCTCGCTGTACAGCACCACATCACCTCGGGGAGGACTCACCATCATGGGCGTCACACTCGCCAAGGGAGGCAATGTCTCCCTCTCCAAAGCCGCACCTAACCTCACCCAGGTGCTGGTCGGGCTCGGCTGGGACGCGCGTTCCACCACCGGAGCGCCCTTCGACCTCGACGCCAGCGCCCTGCTGTGCCAGTCGGGCCGGGTGCTCGGCGACGAGTGGTTCATCTTCTACAACAATCTGACGAGCCCGGACGGGTCCGTCGAGCACACCGGTGACAACCTCACCGGTGAGGGCGAGGGCGACGACGAATCCCTGCTGGTCGACCTCTCCAAGGTGCCGGCGCACTGCGACAAGATCGTTTTTCCGGTCTCGATCCATGAGGCCGACAATCGCGGCCAGACATTCGGCCAGGTCAGCAATGCCTTTATCCGGGTCGCCAACCAGGCCGACGGTCAGGAACTGGCGCGGTACGACCTCAGCGAGGACGCCTCCACGGAAACGGCGATGATCTTCGGCGAGCTGTACCGGTATGGCGGCGAGTGGAAGTTCCGGGCCGTGGGACAGGGGTACGCGTCGGGGCTGCGGGGCATCGCTCTAGACTTCGGGGTCAACGTTTCGTAAAGCAGTGCTCTGCGCGGGGGAATACCCGTTAATCACCAGATGGGGTAGCCAGTGATCCTGAAAACCTTCGGCTGGTCGTTCGCCATTACGGCGCTCGGCCTTGCCTTCGCGGCCTGGCAGTGGGGGTGGGAGGCGTTCGGGATCGTACTGATCCTGTCGATCCTTGAGATCTCCCTGTCGTTCGACAACGCGGTTGTCAACGCAGGGGTGTTGAAGAAGATGAATGCCTTCTGGCAGAAGATCTTCCTCACGGTCGGCATCCTCATCGCGGTGTTCGGTATGCGGCTGGTGTTCCCCGTCGTGATCGTCGCCATCAGTGCCAAGGTCGGACCGATCGACGCCGTACAGATCGCGCTCGACGATCCCGACCGGTACGAGGCGCTGGTCACCGACGCCCACCCGGCCATCGCCGCCTTCGGTGGCATGTTCCTGCTGATGATCTTCCTCGACTTCATCTTCGAGGAGCGGGACATCAGGTGGCTGAACTGGCTGGAGCGCCCGCTGGCCAAGCTCGGCAAGGTCGACATGCTGTCGGTCTGCGTCGCGATGATCGTCCTGCTGGTCACGGCGCTCACCTTCGCCACCCACGCGCACACCAGCTCCGGCTACCAGGACAAGTCCGCCACGGTACTGCTCGCCGGTGTCGCGGGTCTGATCACCTATCTCGTGGTCGGCGGGCTCTCGGGCTACTTCGAGAACCGGCTGGAGGAGCAGGAGGAGCAGGAGCAGGAAGAGGAGGAGAAGGCCAAGGCCGAGGGCAAGCAGATCTCCGCGGTCGGTCTGGCCGGCAAGGCCGCCTTCTTCCTCTTCCTCTACCTTGAGGTGCTGGACGCGTCCTTCTCCTTCGACGGGGTCATCGGCGCCTTCGCCATCACCAACCACATCTTCTGGATGGCGCTGGGCCTCGGCATCGGCGCGATGTACGTCCGGTCGCTCACTGTCTATCTGGTCCGCCAGGGCACCCTCGACGACTACGTGTATCTGGAGCACGGCGCGCACTACGCGATCGGTGCGCTGGCCGTGATCCTCCTGATCACCATTGAGCACTCGATCAATGAAGTCATCACAGGTTTGATCGGTGTTGTCCTGATTGCTGCCTCTTTCTTGTCGTCCGTGCGCAGGAACCGGGCGCTGGAAGCAGAGGGCGGCGGCAAGGACCCGGACGACGACAAGGAGCCGCTGCACGTCTGAGGTGGCGCCGTACGTCTGAAGCGTGCTCCGGTGAGCCCTCTGGTGAGCCGGTCCTCCGGGTGTGACCAGGAGGGGTTTTCGGGAACGCTCTGAATGGGGCGGCCGTGAGGCGGAAGCCTGGCGGCCGCCCCATCGTTCGGTGTACTGACGGGCACCGGCGTCGGCCGACGGGGCCGACGGCGGCCGAGTGGAAGACAGGGGTGGGGCGGGCATGGCCTTCTGGGACAATCTGTGGCAGGGAAGGGCGTCGGATTTCGATTCGGGCAGCGCGGGCTCCAACTCCATCGAGCTGACCCGACGGCGTCCTTCGGTGTCGCTCACCAAGCAGGGCGCGGCCACGGGCAATCTGCGGGTCAATCTCTCCTGGCGGATGCGCAGTTCCGACATCGAGGGCCGGTCACGGCAGAGCAGCTCGCTGCTGCGGCATCCCTTCAAGCTCTTCAAGCCCGATGTGGTCCAGGCCCATACCCAGGGCATGGTCAATGTGGACCTCGATCTGGGCTGTATGTACGAGCTGACGGACGGCAGCAAGGGCGTGGTGCAGCCGCTGGGCGGCTTCTTGGGGGACCTCAACGATCCGCCGTACATCAAGCTCAGCGGCGACGACCGGTTCGGCTCGGGCTCCGGCGAGACGATCTATGCCAATCTCGACCACTGGGAAGAGATCAAGCGGCTGCTGTTCTTCGTCTACATCTACGACCAGACGCCGGCCTTTGACCGTACGCACGCGCATGTGACGCTCTACCCGAGCAGCGGGCCGCGGATCGAGATCGAACTCGACGAGGACGCGCCCCAGGCGCGGTCCTGCGCGGTGTTCTCGGTGCAGAACGTCAAGGGCGAGCTGATCGTGCGCCGCGAGGTGAAGTTCGTGTACGGCTTCCAGGCGGAGCTGGACCGGCTGTACGGCTGGGGCCTCCACTGGGGCCGCGGCTACAAGACGAAGACCTGAGCGGGCGGCCATGGGCGGGGGCGGCCGGGACTCAGGGGCTCCGTGGGGCCTTCCGGGAGCCGGTCCGCCCCCGGGGCCGGATCACTCAGGGGCGGATGAACTGCGGTCCCATCGGAGGCAGCCGGAAATTCGGGTCGGGCGCGGGCGCCGCCGCGGCGGCCGGCTGCGGGTAGCCATAGCCGGTCTGGGGCTGCGGCGCCGCCACCGGCTGCGGATAGCCGTAGCCGGTCTGAGCGGCGGCGGGCATCGGCGGATGCGGGTGCGGATAGCCGTACGCGGGGGCCATCGGCTGGGTGGGCGGCTGGGCCGGTGGCGGCGGTACCCGTACGGGCGGCTCGGCGGCCACCGTGGCACCGGGGTCGGACGTGACGGAGGGGGCGGAAGCGGCGGACGGGGAGTCGGCGGCGGGATCGCCGGGGGACTCCTCGCTCTCGTCCACCGAGATTCCGAACGCGGTGGCCAGACCCACCAGACCGGTCGGATATCCCTGGGCGACCGCACGGAATTTCCAGCCGTCCCCGCGCCGGTACAGCTCACCGCAGATGATCGCGGTCTCCTCGCCGGTCTCCGGCCGTACGTCGAAGACGGCCAGCGGCTCGCCGTCGGGCGCGCCCGCGTCGTACAGCAGGATCCGCAGATCGTCGACATGCCCGAAGCTCGCGCCGTCGGAGGAGGCCGCGAGCACCACCTGGTCGACCGAGGCGTCGAGCGCGGCGAGGTCCGCCTCGACCGCATCGGTCAGCTCGTCCCCCGCCTGCTTCTTGGGCAGTCGCCTGACCAGCCCGGACGGATGCCGGGGCTGGTTGTAGAAGACGAAGTCCTCATCGGAGCGCACCCGCCCGTCGGGGCCGAGCAGCAGGGCGGAGGCGTCCACATCCGGGATCCCCGCACCCGGGGACCACCGCAGCACGGCTCGTACGGCCATGGCGTCGAGAGGGACGTTCGAGCCCTTCAGCATCGCGTGCGTCATGCCTGTCATCCTGCCTTCCCGCCACCCGTACGGACAACGTGGGGCGGGTAGATCCCTGCAACTCCATCGAGCGGTACGGCCTCCCCCGGGGGACGGGGGCGAGGACATGGGCGCGAAGCGGACGAGTTACCTGGATTTCATGAACCGTGGGAACTCTTGACACCCGTCCGTACGTACTATTACCGGCCACATGCCCAGCGGCCACATCGGCAGTACGGGGGATTCACATGCGTCATTTCGGGCATATCCCGCCCGCTGCCCGGGAGGGTCTGTTCCATCAGGAGCCGTGCGAGTTCACTTCGGGCTCTCCGGCCCGTCTCCTGGCGGCCGCTCTCGGGGCCACGCTCTACTGCCCGGCCACCCGGCCGCGACTCGCCGACGACGTGGTCAAGCAGACCCGGTGCGGAGTCGTCTCCATGGTGCTCTGCCTGGAGGATTCCATCCATGACTCCGAGGTCGAGGCTGCCGAGGCCAATCTGGTCCGGCAGTTCGCCGATCTTGACGAGCGGGGCGTCGGGACCCCGCTGCTCTTCATCCGGGTCCGGGAGCCTGAGCAGATTCCCGATCTCGCCCGGCGGTTGGGTACCTCGATCCGGCTGCTGTCCGGATTTGTACTGCCGAAGTTCACCGAGGAGCGCGGGACACCGTTCCTGGAGGCGCTCGCGGAGGCGGAGAGCGTGACCGGCCATCTGCTCTATGCGATGCCGGTGCTCGAATCGCCCGAGCTGCTGCATCTGGAGACCAGGACCGAGACGCTCACCGGGATCGCGAATGTCGTCGACAAGTACCGCGACCGGGTGCTGGCGCTGCGCCTCGGCGTCACCGACTTCTGCTCGGCGTACGGACTGCGCAGGTCGCCGGACATGACGGCGTACGACGTGCGCATCGTGGCCGGGGTGATCGCGGATGTGGTCAATGTGCTGGGGCGTGCGGACGGCTCGGGGTTCACGATCACCGGCCCGGTATGGGAGTACTTCCGTCTGCAGGAACGTATGTTCAAGCCCCAGCTCCGGCGGAGCCCCTTCCTCGAAGGCCGCGCGGAGGAGCTTCGTACGGCCCTGATCGAGCACGACCTGGACGGGCTGCTGCGCGAGATCGAGCTCGACCGGGCCAATGGTCTGCTGGGCAAGACCTGCATCCATCCCTCCCATGTGCCGCCCGTGCATGCGTTGTCGGTGGTCAGCCATGAGGAGTTCAGCGACGCGCAGGACATCCTGCGACCGGAGCGGGACGGGGGCGGGGTGCTGCGCTCGGCGTACACGAACAAGATGAACGAGGTGAAGCCTCACCGGGCCTGGGCCGAGCGCACCCTTCAGCGGGCCGAGGTGTTCGGTGTGGCGCGCGAGGACGTCGGGTTCGTTGAGCTGCTCACGGCCGGTCTCGGCGAGTGAGCGGGGCGGAACGGTCCGGGGAGACACGGACACGGGCGGGGGCTTCGGCGGTGCCGGCTGCGTCGGCGGTGTCGTCTGTGCCAGCGGGGTCGTCTGTGTCGGCGGCCGTGTCGCCCGTGCCGGCCGTGTCGGAAGTGTCGTCTGTGTCGTCAGGGGAGAGTGTGTCCGTCGGGACGGAAGAGAACAGCGGGACGGTCTGGTCGGGTACATGGGTCGCCGAGCGGCTCGGTGTGCGGCTCGCGGGTGACGAGAGGCTGCCGGAACTCCTGGGCCTGGCGCTGCGCCGCAATCCCAAACGGGCCCATCTCCTTGTCTCGAATGTGCTGGGCAAACATGTACCGCAGCACCCCCAAGTCGTATACGGGACAGGGCTCCAACTCGGTGAGCGGGTACGGGAACTGCTCGGCCCGGATGTGGCGCGCGCGGTTGTGCTCGGGTACGCGGAGACCGCGACCGGCCTCGGCCACGCGGTCGCCGACGGGGTGCGGGACGCGCCGTACCTCCACTCCACGCGGCGGCCGGTGCCGGGGGTGCCCAGGGCGGGCGGGTTCGAGGAGTCACACTCGCACGCCACCTCGCATCTGCTGCTGCCCGAGGATCCGGCGCTGCTCGCCTCGGCCGGGCCGCTGGTCCTGGTCGACGACGAGTTCTCCACCGGGAACACCGTCCTCAACACCATCCGCGCCCTGCACGCGCGTTATCCGCGCGAGTGGTACGTGATCGTCGCCCTGGTCGACATGCGCTCGGCGGCGGACCGGGGGCGGCTGACGGACTTCGCGGAGGAGATCGGCGCGCGGGTGGATCTGGTGGCGCTGGCGTCGGGGACGGTGGAGCTGCCGGAGGGGGTGCTGGAGAAGGGGCGCGCGCTGGTGGCGGAACAGGAGGGCGAGGCCGCGGGGTCTGCCTTGGCTTCGGCCCCGGCTTTGGCCCCGGCCACGGCTTCGGCCGAAGCGCCGTCCGCCGCGGGACCCGTTCCGGCCGTGGCGGCCGGGATCCCGGCGCAGGCCGGTCCTGCTGGTTCGGACGGTTCGGTTGATTCGCCTGAGCCGGCTGCGGGAGCCGAGCCGGTGCGGGTGGGGCTGGACTGGCCCGGTGGCGTTCCGGACGGTGGGCGGCACGGGTTCACCCCTGCCCATCGGGACCGGCTGGAGTCGGCGCTGCCCGGTATGGCCGCCGCCCTGGCCGAGCGGCTCGACGGCGCCCGGCGCATCCTCGTCCTCGGCTTCGAGGAGCTGATGTACGCACCGCTGCGGCTGGCCGAGGCGCTGGAACAGTTTTGCAGTACGCGTATCTCCGACACGGGTGTTGTCGGCGCCGAGGTGCGTTACTCCACCACCACCCGGTCCCCGGTGCTCGCCGTGGACGACCCCGGATACGCGATACGCAGCCGCCTCGTCTTCCCCGCCCATGACACCGCCGCGTTCCCTGACGGCGACGGCACCGGCGACCGGTACGCCTACAACGTCGCGGGCGGTGGCTTCGACGCCGTCGTCCTCGTCGTCGACTCCCTGGCGGACTCCCCGGAGCTGCGCGCCCCCGGCGGTCTGCTGGCCCAGCTCGCCGCGCACATACCGCGCGTGGTGCTGGCCGTCGTACCCGCGTACGTCCCGTACCTCCCCGGCACCCCCTTGTACAACACGCCTCCGTACAGCAGGCCTTCGTACAGCACTCCTGCGCACGAAACCCTTGCGCACGAAACCCCTCCGCACCACGCCGAACGGCAGGAACCCCCCATGCTGCCCGAACCCCTCCGTGGGCCCGCCTTCTCCTCGTACGCGCCCGAGGACGTGGGCTGGCTCCTCCAGGACCTCTCCGACGTCGAGTTGGAGGCCCCGACCGAGGAACGCGAGGAGGCGATCCAGAGCGGCGGCGCGCACTACGCGGAGTCGCTCCCGGTCGAGTACCAGCCGAGCGCCGAGTACCAGGAGCTGTTCCTCTCCGCCCTGGAGACCTCGGCGGCCCGGATCGCGCGTGCCGTCGGCACCGTCACCGAGACCGTGCTCGCCGAGCGCGGACCCCGGCCCGTGCTGGTCTCCCTGGCCCGGGCCGGCACGCCCGTCGGCGTGCTGATGCGCCGCTGGGCCCAGCGGCGGCACGGTCTGGACCTGCCGCACTACGCCGTCTCCATCGTGCGCGGCCGGGGCATCGACACCAACGCCGTGCGCTGGCTGGCCGCCCACCACGACCCCGCCGATGTCGTCTTCGTCGACGGCTGGACCGGCAAGGGCGCCATCACCCGCGAACTGGCCGACGCGCTCGCCGGGTTCGAGGGCTTCGACCCGGGGATCGCGGTCCTCGCCGACCCGGGCGGCTGTGTACGGACGTATGGCACCCGTGAGGACTTCCTCATCCCGTCCGCCTGCCTCAACTCGACGGTGTCCGGGCTGATTTCGCGTACGGTCCTACGGGCCGACCTGGTCGGACCGTACGACTTCCACGGTGCGAAGCACTACCGCGAACTCGCCGCCGACGATGTCTCGGCGCACTTCCTGGACACCGTCGCGGCCCGCTTCGACGAGGTCGTGGACGCGGTGGACGCCGAGGTCAAGGAGTTGCTCACGGCGGACCGGGCGCCCACGTGGGAGGGCTGGGCGGCGGTCGAGCGGATCAGCGAGGAGTACGGGATCCACGATGTGAACCTGGTCAAGCCGGGAGTCGGCGAGACGACTCGGGTCCTGCTGCGCCGGGTGCCCTGGAAGATCCTCGCGCGGCGCGGCGTGGGGGCCGACCTGGACCACGTACGGCTGCTGGCCGGGCAGCGGGGCGTACCGGTGGAGGAGACGGACGGCCTTCCGTACTCCTGCGTCGGGCTGATCCACCCGAAGTACACCCGGGGCGCGACCGGGGCGGACGGCAGGGCGGTGACCGCGCTGTGAGTGACATTCCGGGTGTGTCAGGTGTGTCAGGTGCGTCAGTGGTTTCGGGGCTTTCCGGTGTGTCGGGGGTTTCCGGTGCTGCGGGTGCCTCCGGTTCTTTGGGGGTCCCTGGTGCCGCGGGGGCTTCCCGCGCGCCGCTCGCACTTGTCGCCAGTGATCTTGACCGTACGCTCATCTACTCGGCCGGTGCGTTGCAGTTGCCGATGCCGGACGCCGAGGCGCCGCGGCTGCTCTGCGTTGAGGTGTACGGGAGCCAGCCGCTGTCGTACATGACCGAGGCGGCGGCGGGGCTGCTGGACCGGCTGGCCCGTACGACCGTTTTCGTACCGACCACCACCCGCACCAGGGAGCAGTACGGGCGGGTCCATCTGCCGGGCCCCGAACCGCGGTTCGCGATCTGCGCCAACGGCGGGCATCTGCTGGTCGACGGTGTGACCGACGAGGGCTGGCGGGCCCGGGTGGGTGCCCGGCTGGCCGACGAGTGCGCCCCTCTCGCCGAGGTCCGCGCCCATCTGCTGTCCGCCGCCGACCCCGCGTGGCTGCTCAAGGAGCGGATCGCGGAGGACCTCTTCGCCTATCTGGTGGTCGACCGCGCGCTGCTGCCCGAGGGCTGGGTGAAGGATCTCGCCGGGTGGGCGGAGGGGCGGGGCTGGGCCGTCTCGCTCCAGGGGCGCAAGATCTACGCCGTACCGCGCCCGCTCACCAAGAGCGCCGCGATGCGCGAGGTCGCCCGCAGGACGGAGGCCGAACTCACCCTCGCCGCCGGGGACTCGCTGCTCGACGCCGATCTGCTGCTGGCCGCGGACCGTGCATGGCGGCCGGGGCACGGCGAACTGGCCGACAGCGGCTGGAGCGCACCGCATGTGGACGTACTGGAGGAGACGGGCGTGGCGGCGGGGGAGGAGATCCTGCGGCGGCTCGCTCTGGCCGCCGACGCCGTGGACTGATCAGGTTTGGTCGCTGCTGGCCGGTTGCGGGCCGGCTCCTGGTTGCCGGCCGGCTGTCGGCTGATCGGCTCCTGATGGGCCGATCAGCGGCTCTTCGGCGGGATCAGTTGCAGCAGCCCCCGCCGCAGCATCCGCCTCCGCCTCCGCCGCTTGGCGCGGCCGGCCCGGGGCTGTTGGCCCTGGCGGTGCCGGCGACCGCGACCGTCGAGAGGAGCTTGACGGTGTCGTCGTGCCCCGCGGGGCACGACGCCGGGGCGGCGGACTCGGCCATCGGGCGGCTCAGCTCGAAGGTGTCACCACAGGAGCGGCAGCGGTACTCGTAGCGAGGCATGAGGCCAGGCTATCCGGTCGGGCGGTCCGGCGGTCATGAGCCGGTGGTGTCCGGCTGGTGTTGTGCCTGTTGTGCCTGCTGTGCTTGTTCTGGCTGCTGGGCCTGCTGAGTGTGCTGCGCGTTGTGGGGGTGGTGGGGGTGCATATGCAGGTGAGGATGCCCGTAACCGTGCCCGTGGGACCGTACGTGTTCGATCTTGGCGCGCACGCGTTCCTCATGTTCCGCCTGTTCCGGGTGGCGGGCGCGCCAGTACGGATTGTCGTGCGGCAGGCTGCCGCTGACTCTCCCGTACATGCCGAAGAACATCAGCATCACCCCGACCACAAAGCTGAACAGCACATTCTGGATATGGAAAGCGAGGATGTTGTAACTGGTGTCCAGTAGCGCCAGATTGACGAATCCGCTGGCGATGAAGAGCACCCCGAGGACCATATTCAGGGTCGAGGCGATATTTCCGCCGACCACCATTCCGGCCAGGAGCAGCAGTCCGACACAGATGGACAGCACGCTCAGCGCACCGTTGGTGTTCAGACCCGCGACCCGGTCGCCGCCGGTGTCGAAGAAACCGATTTTGTCGATCACTCCGAGAATGCCGAAGACGATCAGGATCAGCCCCATCACTCCGGCGCCGATCCGGTAGACCTGGTTCAGCCGGTGGTCGACGGGGAGTTGTTCATCGAGCCTGACACGCCGCCGACGGGGGCGGCGGAGCGCTTGGGTGGCCATGGGCGGCCTCCTTTGGCGTACGGCGATGCGACATGGCGTACGGCGTAACTCCAGCATCCGCCCACCTGGGGCCGGGGACAAATCAGGCGACGGGCGAGGGGCGCCGGACGACGGGCGCCGGACGACGTCGGCGATCGGCCGGGTCGGCCGCTGTGATCGGCCAGCTGCTGTGATCGGTCAGCCGCTGTGGCCCGCTGCCGCGCCGCGTTCCTCGCGGATGTCCGAGACGACCCGGGCCACGGTGTTCCGTACCGCCTCGGTCTCGGTCAGGAAGTGCCAGTAGTCGGGGTGGCGGCCCTCCAGCGCGGCCACCGCCCGCTCCAGCCGGCCCACCGCGTCGTCCAGGGGCCGGGCGTGCCGCGGCTCGGGCGTGTTGCGGCCGGTCATCGCCAGCCGCTGGGCGTCACGGATCGCGAAGCGCGTACGGTCGATCTCCTGCTGGGGGTCCTTCGACACGGCGTTGAGGCGCTGGAGGCGGTCGCCCGCGGCGGAGACCGCCTCGTCCGTACCGTTCAGCAGGGCCCGTGCCGTACTGAGCAAGGACGTCGCGTCCGCCCACCGCTGCTCGTCGCGTGCCGCGCCCGCCTCCTTCAGCTTCTCCTCGGCCTGGCGGACGCTGGTCGCGGCATGGGCGGGGACCTGCTGGAGGTCCTGCCAGCAGGCGGCGGTGAAGCGGCGGCGCAGCTCGCTGAGGACCGGTTCCACGGTGCCCGCGCGGGTGGTCAGGGCCTGGGCGCGGGTACGGAGCGAGACCAGGCGGCGGTCGATCTCCCGGGCGCGCTCGGGCAGCCGCTCGGCCTCGACCCGTACGGCCTCGGCGTCGCGCAGCACCCGGTCGGCGCGTTGCAGGGTCTCGGTGACGCCGTGCTGGCCCGCGCCCTGGTTGAGCTTGGTGAGATCGGGGCCGAGGGCGGCGAGACGGGCGGCGAGATCGTCGGCGCGCAGCCCGGAGGCGCGTGCGGCATCGAGGGCGTTGCTCGCGGCAAGGAGCGCCTGCCGCGCACGCTCCACGGCGGGTGCCAGCCGGGCGAGCTGCGTCTCCGCCTTGTCGAGCAGTGGCCCGAGCCCCTGCTCGAACCGGTCCAGCTCGCCCTTCACCCGGTCCAGGTCGGCCTTGGCCTTGGCCAGCTCGCCGCGGGCCTTGGACGCGACGGACGGTTCCAGATCGTCCCGGTCGAGGTCATGGGCGTCGACGGCGGTGATGTACGTGTGGCTGACCTCGTCGATCCGCCGCCCCAGCGCCGCGAAGTCGGCGACGGCCTTGCGAGCGCCGGGCGAACTGTCCACGGCGGTGATCGTCTCTATGGAGATCCGCAGATCACGCTGGGCGGTGTCCAGCTCGTAGAAGGAGGCCGCGGCGGCGTCCTTGGCGGCCTGGGCGTCGGCCCGCTGACTTTCTGCCCGCCCGCCGAACCAGCGGCGCGTACCGCCGCCCCCGCCGGAGAAGGTGCCGGGCAGCGCCGCGATGAGCAACGGCACAGGCAGCAGCAACAGCGTCACGACATCACGCACATCACGAACACCGCGAACATCACGGGCGGCACTCGCCTTGGTCTGGGCTCTTGCGTGCGGCTGCTCGTGTGTCGCCGTCACATCCCTCTCCCGTACAGAGTCCGCCGTGCCTGGTCCATTCTCCCACCAGGTAAGGACGAACACACGGGTCGGTTAGTTCGCGCTTGAGGCCGCGGCTTCTGCCGGTCCCGCGGGTGCGCCAGGTCTGCTGGACAGCGGACCTAGCTCGCGTTCCGCACGGTGACCTCGCCGTTGTCGCTGCGGGCCTTCACTATGTGGGCGCTGGTGTCGTCGGTCGGTACGGTCACCTCGACGTCGCCGTTCTCGCTGGTCGCGGTCACCGCGTACTTCTCCTTGGACCTGGGCAGGTCGATCACGATCCGGCCGTTGTCACTGGCGGTGTCGACGGAGTCGGGCACGGCGGTCAGCCCGAGGTGCACGGATCCGTTGGCGGCGGTGGCGGCGACGGTCCTGGCGGTGAGGCCCTTCGCGGTGATCGTCCCGTTGTCGCTCTTCAGGTCGACGGGCCCGCTGGAGTTCCGTACGGTGACCGAGCCGTTGTCGGATGTCAGCTTCAGCACGGTGGTGAAGCCGGTGGCGGTGATCTTGCCGTTGTCCCCGTTGACGGTCACCGCGACGCCGCGCGGCACCTTCACCTCGTGCCGCGCCTCGCAGTTGCTCGCCAGGGCGCGGCACTTGACCTTGAGCGTGAGGGTGTCGCCCTTCATCCGCCAGACGCCGTCGGGGCCGCTGCCCGCGAACACCCAGCCGTCGATCTGCCGGGCCACCTCGACGTCCTTCACATCGGCCGGCACCAGCTCGACCACGGAATTCCCGGCGTCGATGGTCAGCGTCTTCCCGCCGAACGGGAATGCCTTCTTCTCCACGGGCGCGTCCGAGGCGTCCGCGTCGGCGCCGCACCCACTGACGGCGAGGGCGAGCAGCAGGACCCCGCCGGCGGCGAGGAGTGTGCGGGTGCGGGTGTTCCGGATACGGATACGGTGTGCGGCCACGGTGATCGTCCCCCAGGGAGTGCGCGTCTCGGCTGTCCTCCTACCGTAGGAACGCGCCCCTCCCAGTCCGATCCGGCCGCCCACCGTCTTACTGGTGGGGCTATCCCCCGTACCCCTCGGCCACCGGCCCTCGCACCTGGGTTTGCGGCCCGGCCCCCTGTGCCATGTACGCTGTTCCCTCGTCAACGGGTGCGTAGCTCAGGGGTAGAGCGCTGCTCTTACAAAGCAGATGTCGGCGGTTCGAAACCGTCCGCGCCCACCGGTAGTAGTGCCACGTCAGAGGCCCCTGCGCAGTTCTGCGTGGGGGTCTTCCTCGTAGCCAGATGCCACATGGAGTCCACATAGAGGCCACATCACCACGGCCCACAGCCGTGCGGCCGTCCGGCCAGCGGTCTGTATGCCGCACATCGAGCACTCGGCGTAGCCGATCTGTGGCCCATTGAGGTGGTAAGGCATGGGGTCGGGAGCGCCGGGCCGGGCGCCTGTTGATCGCTCCCCGCCCAAGTTGCTTCGGTTCGGTGCCGAGGGTGCTGTCAGTGCTCGGCATTACGCTGCCCGTATGCGTAGAGGCGCGATCACACGGGAGTCCGTGCTCAAGGCCCTTGGGGAGCACGACGAGTTGGGGCGTGATGCCTTCCTGGCCAAGTACGGCTTTGGGGAGGCACGGTCCTACGTTCTGGTGCATGAGGGGCGGGAGTACGACTCCAAGGCGGTCGCCGGGGTGGCGCACAAGTGGGGCCAGGGGCGGCCCCTCGCGCCGGACGAGTTCAGCGGGGGGAAAGACCATGCCGCGGCATGGCTCAAGCGAGTGGGTTTCCAGGTCAAGGCCATCAAGGACCCGGATTGGGCCCGCGATGAGATCATTCTCGCCTGCCACCTGGTGATGGAGAACAACTGGAAGGGGTTGGACACACAGGACAGCCGGGTGGTGGAGCTGTCCGCCCTGCTCCAACTGCTTCCCATCCATGCCGAAGCGGAGCGCAACGAGAAGTTCCGCAACTCCAATGGTGTCGCTCGCAAGACGTTTGACATCGCCACCCGGCACCCGGAGTACCAGGGCAAGCCCAACGGTGACGCGCTGGATGCCACGGTGCTGCACGAGTTCCTTGCCCGGCCGGAGGAGATGACCGAGGCCGCGCGACTCATCCGCCAGGGCATCGCGACGGGCGAACTGCAGTCCCTCGCGCCGACCGAGGAAGAGGAGTTCGACGACGACTTCAGCGCGCCCGAAGGGCGATTGCTGATGCGTCGGCACAGAGCGCGTGAACGGAATAAGGGCCTGCGCAAGAAGAAGATCGCTTCTGTTCTTGCGCGCGGCGGACGGCTCGCTTGCGAGGCATGCGGTTTTGACTTCGAGAGGGTCTACGGAGAGCGCGGCGCCGGGTATATCGAGTGCCATCACGTCCTTCCGCTCCATATGGCGGGGGAGGGACGGACCAAGCTCAGCGATCTTGCCCTCATATGTGCCAACTGTCACCGCGTGATCCATCGGCGCGCGCCATGGCCGACCCCTGCGGAGCTGCGGGCCTCCATTGAGCACAAGCATGCGGCTGACAGGCGTGCGGCGGAAGCCTTGGCACGACCGCGCAGGGCGGCTGACGAGCAGATGCCGAGCCCGTGACCTGCGGAAAGATGCTCTTACACACCAAATGTGGGCGGTTTGATCTGTACGCGGTCGCTGTTGTTGTCGGACAGGAACGATGCCAGGTTCTGGGCCTCCTCGGTGACGGCGGTGTGTTCGGCGCGGGTGAAGTCGCGTAGCGGGGTGATCGTCACGGTGTCTGCCTTGGTGGTCCAGGTCGCGGCGGTGCGGCCGTCTACCAGGACTACGCGGGCGCCGGCGACCGACAGGCCGCGGTGAGGGGCGTCGATGATGCGGCCGCGGTCGTGGTAGCCGAGGATCGCGTTGTCGAACGCCGGCAGGAACCGGACCGGGGCCGGTGTGTCGGGGTCGGGGCGTGGTGCGTCGGGCAGGTCGAGCAGTTCGCGGCCCTGCTCGTCGCGGAAGGTGACCAGTTCCCCGCGTATCGCGGCGACCGAGGCCGGCAGTCCGGCGAGGCCGCACCAGGCGCGCAGGTCCGATGAGGACGCGGGGCCGAACGCGGCCAGGTAGCGCCGTACCAGCGCCTGGCCCGCAGGGTCGGAGCCGTCCGGGGCCGGCGGGTCGATCTCGCGCCCCAGCCAGGACGAGAGCGGTACGTTGCGCACCCCCGCCCTGGTGCGCCACAGCCCGCGCGGCGGCAGTTGTGCCATCGGGATGAGGGCGGCGACCAGCATTTCGCCCAGTGCCCGCGGGCCCGGCGCGGGCCAGCGGTCGGCGAGCGCACGCGCGAGTTCGGTCATCGAGCGCGGCTCGCCGTCGGCCATGACCGCCCGGCCCGCCGCGGCGAGTTCGGCGAGGTCCGTCCCGTCGAGCTCGCGGCGGTAGGTCCCGAGCACCCGCTGACGCAGCATGGCGTCGTGGCGGGCCCGCCAGGCGAGGACGTCGTCGGCGGTGACGAGGTGGACGGTGCGGCGCATGAGGTGGGTCCGTACGACGTTCCGCCCGGTCAGCAGGGAGTCCAGCGCCGCCGGGTCGAACGCGCGCAGCCGGGACCAGAGCCCGGTGAACGGTTCCTGCGGTTCCTGTGCCTGGAGGCCGCCGAGGTGTGCGACGGCGTCGAGCACCGGTATGTCGGCGCGGTCGAGAAGCAACTGCCGGGCGAGCGTCGCGCGGTTGAGCGCCCGGGTGCCGAGAACGGTCATCGGGTCGTGTCGTCCCCCGGTCAGGACGCGTCGTACGCGACGGCGACGTCCACGACCCAGGTGACGCCGAACCGGTCCTTCAGCATTCCGTAGAGGGGCGCCCACTGCGCGGGGCCCAGCGGGCGCGGGACGGCCGCGCCGTCGGAGAGCTTCTCCCAGTACGCGGTGACCTCCTCGGCCGTCTCGCCGCGGAGCGAGACGAAGAACGCGTTCTCGCCCTGGTGCCACGGCAGGTGCGAGGGCACGTCGTAGGCCATCACGCCGAAACCGCTGTCGGCGGCGACCTGGCCCCACATCACCTGGTCCGCCTCGGACGGTTCCTGGACGTTTCCGGCGTCCTTGTACGTGACCACGGCCATGTTCCCGCCGAACACGGACTGGTAGAACGCGAGCGCCGCGCGGGCGTCGCCCCGGAAGTTCAGATGGGTCATGGCTTTGACGGACATGGTCGGCTCCCTGTCGCTGGAATCTGTCGTTGGAGTCTTCGGCCTTCTCGGCGTATCGGCCTGCTCGGTGCGTACGCGATTTGTACGCGGTACGTACGCGGTTCGTGCGCCTTGTCGGCCCTGCTCAATGACCACAGTTCCAGGAGTAGCGGCCAGGTTGTGGCCGCTACTCGGGGCAGTATGGGGTTCATGCAGAAGACCTCGGCGCGACTGCTGTCACTCCTCTCGCTCCTCCAGGCACGTCGGGACTGGCCGGGGGCACTGCTGGCCGAGCGGCTGGAGGTCAGCCCGCGCACCGTGCGCCGCGATGTCGACCGGCTGCGCGAACTCGGCTATCCCGTCGTGGCGGCCAAGGGCCCCGACGGCGGGTACCGGCTCGACGCCGGTACGGAGCTGCCTCCGCTGCTGTTCGACGACGAGCAGGCCGTGGCCCTCGCCGTCGCGCTCCAGATCGCCACCACCAGCGGCGCCGGGATCGAGGAAGCGGCGGCGCGTGCGCTGGCCACCGTCCGGCAGGTCATGCCCGCGCGGCTGCGCCGCCGGATCGACACCTTCCAGGTCACCGCCGTCGAGCGGCCCGCGGCCCGGCCGGCGCCGCGGGTCGACAGCGGGGTGCTCATGGCGCTCGGCGCCGCCGTCCACGCGCGCGAGGTGCTGCGCTTCGACTACACCCCCGCGTCTCCGCCCGGAGCCGGTGACGACGAGCCCGCCGTGGCCCCGCCGCGCCGGGTGGAGCCCCACCATCTCGTCACCTGGGGCGGGCGCTGGTACCTCGTCGCCTGGGATCTCGACCGCGAGGACTGGCGTACGTTCCGCGCGGACCGGATCGCGCCGCGTATCCCCACGGGTCCCCGCTTCACCCCGCGCGAACTGCCCGGAGGCGACGTGGCCGCGTTTGTCGCGGGCAGGTTCCAGGGCTCCGAGGGCTCGGACGGCTGGCCGTGCCGCGGTGAGGTGATCCTCGGTCTGCCCGCCGACGCGGTGTCCCGCTATGTGCGCGACGGGGTCGTCGAGGAACTGGGCGCGGAGCGGTGCCGGCTTGTGCTGGGCTCGTGGTCGTGGGTCGGGCTGGCCGCGACGATCGGCAGGTTCGACGCGGAGGTGGAGGTGGTGGGGCCACCGGAGCTGAGGGACGCGTTTGCCGCTTTGGCGCGGCGTTGTGCGGACGCGGTGGTGCGGGTGTCGCCTGCGGCGCGGCCGGGCGTGTGAGCCCGCACCGGACGGGCACGCGGCGGCGGGGCCGGCCGTTCCGTCCTCAATCGCCGGACGGGCTTGTTTTCGCGGGCCGGCGCCGTGTGGGTGCCCCGCGCCCGGGCTTGCGGTTTTGTCCTCAATCGCCGGACGGGCTTGGTTTTGCCCGCCCGACGGGCTTGGTTTGGCCGGCCTGCGCCGTGTGGGTGCCCGGCGCCCGGGGTCGCGGGTTTGTCCTCAATCGCCGGACGGGCTTGAATTCGTCAATCGCTGGGCGGGCTTGAATAATCGCCGGACGGCAGGGACTGTTCCGTCCAGATGACCTTGCCCGCCGTTGTGTATCTCGTACCCCAGCGTTCCGTGAACTGCGCCACCAGGAACAGGCCCCGGCCGCCCTCGTCCGTTGCTTTGGCGTAGCGGAGATGGGGGGACGTGCTGCTGGAGTCGGAGACCTCGCAGATCAGGGTGCGGTCGCGGAGCAGGCGGACGCGGATGGGGCCGGTCGCGTAGCGGATGGCGTTGGTGACCAGCTCGCTGAGGATCAGTTCCGTCGTGTACGCCACCTCGTCCAGGTCCCACTCCGTCAGCCGCCGCAGGACCTCGGCCCGTACCCGCGCGACCTCCGACGGGTGCGGGTGCACCTCCCACTCGGCGATCCGGTCCGGCGGGAGCACGCGCGTACGGGCGACGATCAGCGCGATGTCGTCGCTCGGGCACATCGGCAGCAGCGCGTCGAGCACCGCCGAGCAGATCTCCTCCGGGCCCCGGGCCGGGTGCGCCAGGGCGGTGCGCAGCAGGCCCAGGCCGGCGTCGATCTCGCGGTGACGGTCCTCCACGAGGCCGTCCGTGTACAGCACGAGATGGCTGGCCTCCGGCAGCCGCAGTTCCACCGTCTCGAACGGGAGCCCGCCCAGGCCCAGCGGAGTCCCGGCCGGCAGATCGAGGAACTCCACGCTCCCGTCCGTACCGACCAGCGCGGGCGGTGGATGGCCGGCCCGGGCCATCGAGCAGAGCCGGGTCACCGGATCGTAGATCGCGTACAGACAGGTCGCCCCGGTGACCACCGCGCCGCTGTCCGTGATCCCCTCGTCGTGGTCGGTACGGGCGGCCAGCTCGTCCAGCAGGGAGAGAACCTCGTCGGGCGGCAGATCGAGCGAGGCGAAGTTGTGGACGGCCGTACGCAGCCGGCCCATCGTCGCCGCCGCGAGCAGACCGTGCCCGACGACATCGCCCACGACCAGCGCCACCCGCGCGCCGGGCAGCGGGATGACATCGAACCAGTCGCCGCCGACCCCCGCCTCCGCGGGCAGATACCGGTACGCCACATCGAGGGCGTTCTGCTCCGGCAGCATCTGCGGGAGCAGGCTGCGCTGGAGCGTCTCCGCCATGGTGTGCTCGTGCGTGTAGCGCCGCGCGTTGTCGATGCAGACCGCCGCGTGGTTGGCCAGGTCCTCGGCGAGCGACACATCCTCCTCGTCGAACGGTTCGGGCCGCTCCGAGCGCCAGAAGTTGACGACGCCCAGCAGAACGCCCCGCGCCAGCAGCGGCGCGGTGACCATGGAGTGCACGCCGTACGCGATGACCCCGGCGCTGACCTCGGCGTCCTGGGCCCGCCAGCCGGCGGCCAGACGGAGATCGGGCTCGACCGCGCCTCGTCCGTGCTCCAGGCTCCAGGCCTGCGGGGTGTCCGGACGGAACAGGATGAGGGTGCCCAGCGCGTAGAACGGATGGTCGTCGCGGATGCCGACGACGGCGGTACGGCGTACCTCGGTGCGATTGCTCGTGCTCGCCGGTTCCTCACCGCTCAGGGTGGCCTCCGCCAGGTCCACCGTGACGAAGTCGGCGTAGCGCGGGACCGCCACCCGGGCCAGTTCCTCGGCGGTCCTGGTCACATCGAGGGTGGTGCCGATCTGGACCCCGGCGTCGTACAGCAGCTTGAGGCGTTTCTGTGCCGCCTCCGCCTGACCGGTGAGCGAGCGCAGTTCTGTGGTGTCGCGGAGCGTGGCCACGCTGCCGGGCGGGCCGCCGTCACGGTCCGTGGAACGGTTGTTGACCGCGAGCAGCCGGTCCCCGGTCGACAGCACCTCGTCGGTGGCGACCCGCCCGGAGGCGAGCAGACCGGCCATCTCCGGGTCCAGACCGAGGTCGGTGACATGACGGCCCTCCGGGCGCGCGGGCAGACCGAGGAGCCGGATCGCCTCGTCGTTGGCGAGGACGAGCCGGCCGTCGCCGCCGACGATGAGCACTCCTTCCCGTACGACATGCAGGACCGCGTCGTGATGGTCGTACATGCGCGTCATCTCGATGGGGTCGAGACCATGGGTCTGGCGCCGCACCCGGCGGCTCACCAGCGCCGTGCCGCCGGTGGCCAGGACGAGGGAGGCGCCGGCGGCGCCCAGCAGGAGTGGCACCTCGTGGTTGGCGAGGCTGTTCACCTTGTCGACGGTGATCCCCGCCGACACCAGGCCGGCCACCTTTCCGTGGGAGTCCTTGATCGGCGTCACCGCCCGTACCGAGCGGCCGAGGGTGCCCGGGACGGTCTCGGTTATGGTCCGGCCCTTCAGGGACGGCTCGATGGTGCCGATGAAGTGCTCGCCGATGCGCTCGGGGTTGGGGTGGGTGAGCCGGATCCCCTTGGTGGTCATGACGACGACGAAGTCGACGTCCGAGGCCTTGCGTACCGCCTCGGCGCGTGGCTGGAGAACCGCGGTGGGGTCGGGCGAGCGGATGGCCTGGACGATGCCCGGCGAGTTCGCGAACGACGTGGCGACGGCACGGCAGCGATTGCTCGCCTCGGTGGTGCTGTCGTGCCGGGACAGCACGACGAGCGAGACGAGCGAGGCGCCGATGAGCAGCAGCACTATCACCAGTTGCAGGATGAAGACCTGCCCGGCGACGGTACGCATCCTCAGCCACGACGTGCGGCGCCCCCCGACGGCATACGCGGGGTCAGGCGCTGGAACCTTCCTCGCCACCCGGCTGTGCCGCTCGGGTCGTGAAGCCGCCGACTCCGTGGGCGCCGGTCGGAGTGGGCAGACATGACCCGAGCCCAGGATCGACCCGTATGTCGGGTCATGTACCTACATCTACACCGCCTGTCTTCACAAGGCGAGTGGTCTCGGCGACGGATCGGGGCGCGGATGCGGGGCGGCCGGACATGGCGGGGGCGTGGGGGTGTCCCGCCGATCGAGCGCGGCACGATCGGCGAGACCGGCGAGATCGGCCGAGACACCGGCCAGGCCGCGTACGGTCACGGCGCGGATCCGGGGCGACGATGCCCGGCCCGGATCCCGGGCGCTGTCCCGGGCGCGGATGCCCGGCTCTGATCCCCGGCGCGGCTCTCCGGCCCGGATCCCGGGAGCGGACCTCTGCCCGGACCCGTGGCCCGGGCCCCGGCCCGGATGGCCGGCCCGGATTCCGGGCGCGGTCCCCGGGTGTGGACCTCGGGCGCGGATCCCCGGCGCGGCTCTCCGGCCCGGATCCCGGGAGCGGACCCCTGCCCGGACCCCTGGCCCAGACCCCCGGCCCGGATGGCCAGCTCAGATCCCGGGCGTGGATCCCGGGCCCGGACCCGTGGCCCGGATCCCGGGTGCGGACCTCGGGCGCGGTCCCGGGCTCGGATGCCCGGCCCGGATCCTCGGCCCGGTCCCCGGGTCGGTCCGGCCGTGGAGTTCAGTGGTGGATGGCCAGGTCCATGCCGGTCAGGCGCTCGCCCGTGCCTCCCCAGCGCAGCGCGATGATCTCCGCCATGATCGCCACCGCCGTCTCCTCGGGGGTGCGGGCACCCAGATCCAGGCCGATCGGGGCGGAGAGACGGGCGAGGGCGCTCTCGGGGACGCCTGCCTCGCGCAGCCGTGCCAGCCGGTCCTTGTGGGTACGGCGGCTGCCCATCGCGCCGACATAGCGGGCGGGGGTGAGCAGGGCGCGCTCCAGGAGCGGGACATCGAACTTCGGGTCGTGGGTGAGGACGCAGATCACCGTCGACTCGTCCACCGGATGCTCGTCGAGATAGCGGTGCGGCCACTGCACCACCAGTTCGTCCACGTCCGGGAAGCGCTGCCGGGTGGCGAAGACCGGGCGGGCGTCGCAGACCGTCACGTGGTAGCCGAGGAACTTGCCCATCCTGGCCACCGCGCCCGCGAAGTCGATCGCGCCGAACACCAGCATCCTGGGCGGTGGCGCGAAGGACTGGACGAAGACGGCGAGCTGGTCCATGCGCTGCTCGCCGTGGCGGCCGATGTGGACGACCCCGGTGTGGCCCTGCGCGAGCAGCCCGCGCGCCTGCTCGGTGACCGCCGCGTCGAGCCGGTCGTCGCCCAGGGTGCCCGTGGCCGGCGCCCCGGCGGGGGCATCGGCGGCATCCGGGGTAATCACCAGGTTTCCGCCGAGGGAATCGGTGCCCGACAGGACCGAGGCGACGGCGACCGGACGGCCCCCGGCGATCCGGCCGAGGACGTACGGCAGGCCCGGGAAGTGCTCGTCATCGGCCGGGCGTACGAGGATGCTGACGATCCCGCCGCAGGTCAGCCCGGCCTCCAGCGCTTCGTCGTCGCTCACTCCGTAGGTCTTCAGCTCCGCCTCGCCCGAGTCGAGGACCTCCCGCGCGACCTCGTACACCGCTCCCTCGACACAGCCGCCGGACACACTTCCGTACACCTCGCCGTTCTCCGCGACCGCCATGGCGGCGCCCGGCCGGCGCGGGGCCGACTTCCAGGTCTGTACGACGGTGGCCACCGCGAAGCGGACTCCGGCGGCCTGCCAGGTGGCGATCGATTCCGCGATGTCCCGCACGTGTGCGCTCCCTTCGCCCGGCCGGAACCGGCCCGACCGACGCTGCCCGGCGCGACCGGTGCTGCCCGGCCCGACCGGCGTGGTCCGGCGCGACGGTGCTGCCCGGCCCTACCGGCGCTGCCCGGCCGGAACCGGCCCGACCCCGCGTGGTCCCGCACGGCCCCGCGCCGCTCATGCCGCCCGGTGCCGCCCGGTGGCCACCGGGCCCGGCGCCCGCCGCCCCGCGCCCGCCGCCTCTCGGATCCGCCCTGCCCGCGCAGCTTGCGCAGTGGTCGCGGCCCTGTCAATGGCGACTTAAGCGAACGCTTAACCGCGCCCCGCAACCCCGGATCTCGCCCCGGATCTCGCCCCGGGTCTCACCTGGATCTGGCCCGGATCTCAGCCTGGACCTCACCCGGATCTCGCCGATCCGGGCGACCTAAGCGACACCTTAAGTCGCGGTTGACTTTCCGCATCCCGAAGAGCCCAATGACCGGGCGTCGACCGGACCGACGGAGAGGAATCGCTCATGCAGGTTCCCGCGCCATTCGAGTACGAACGTGCCACCAGCGTCGATCAGGCCATCGGGCTGCTCGACCGGCTGGGCGACACCGCCCGCCTGGTCGCGGGCGGCCACAGCCTGCTTCCGATGATGAAGCTGAGACTCGCCAACTTCGAGTACCTCATCGACATCAACGATCTCGCCGGCGAGCTGGGCCACATCACCGTCGAACCGGAGCGGATCCGGATCGGCGCGCTCACCCGCCACCGCGAGCTGCTGGAGTCCGCGGTGCTCGCCGAGACGTTCCCGATCTTCGCCGACGCCGAGCGGGTGATCGCGGACCCCGTGGTGCGCAACCGCGGCACACTCGGCGGCTCCCTCTGCCAGGCCGATCCGTCCGAGGACCTCTCCGCCGTCTGTACGACCCTCGGCGCGAGCTGTGTGATCCAGGGCGCGGGCGGCCGGCGGGTGGTGACGATGGAGGAGTTCCACCGGGGGCCGTACGAGACGGCCGTCGGCGACGCCGAGATGCTGATCGAGGTGCGCTTCCCGGTCCGGCCGAACGGTTCGAGCGCGTACGAGAAGGTCGAGCGGCGCGCGGGCGACTGGGCGGTGGTCTCGGCGGGCGCGGCGGTCTGGCTGGCGGACAGCGCGAGCACCGCCGGGGAGGCCGGTGCCGACGCCGGAGCGGCGGGTGGCGCCGGCCCGGTCATCGCCGACGCCCGCGTCGGCCTCGCCGCCGTCGGACCCAACACCACCGGACTCCCGGAGATCTCCCGTGCCCTGCGCGGCCTCCCGCCGTCCGAGGAGCTGTACGAGCGGGCCGGCACCATCGCCGCGGCCTCCTGCGAACCGGTCACCGACCGCCGCGGCAGCGCCGACTACAAGCGCCATCTCGCCAAGGAACTGACCGTACGAGCACTGCGCCGCTCCGTCGCCCGCGCCCAGCAGGCCCGTACCAACAGCGGCACGAACAGCGGCACGAACACCAGCACCAGCACCGGCAACGGCAGCACCGACAACGGCACCAACGGCACCGGTCACCGCACCGCACCCGGGAACGGACACCCCCAGGGAGACTGATCATGCAGGTCACCATGACCGTCAACGGCGACGAGGTCACCCGCGAGATCGAGGGCCGCCTCCTGCTCGTCCACTTCCTCCGCGACCATCTCGCGCTCACCGGCACCCACTGGGGCTGCGACACCAGCAACTGCGGCACCTGCGTGGTCTGGATGGACGGCGAGCCCGTCAAGTCCTGTACGGTCCTGGCCGCGATGGCGGGCGGCCATGACATCCGTACGGTCGAGGGCCTGGAGCACGAGGGCCGGCTCGACCCCGTACAGCAGGGCTTCATGGAGTGCCACGGCCTCCAGTGCGGCTTCTGCACGCCCGGGATGATGATGACCGCACGCGCCCTGCTCGACCGTAACAAGGAGCCCTCCGAGCAGGAGATACGGGAAGCCCTCTCCGGCCAGATCTGCCGCTGCACCGGCTATACGACCATCGTCCGCTCCATCCAGTGGGCCGCCGCCGAGGAAGCCGGCACACGCACCGCCCGCAGCGAGACGAGTACCGACCGGACGCCCGCAGCCGCCGGGAGCGAGTCATGACCACCACCGCGCCGCCCGTCACCGAGTTCACCGACAACGACAAGAAGCCCGTCGGCCACGGCCGGATGCTCCGCAAGGAGGACCCGCGCTTCATCCGCGGCAAGGGCCGCTACGTCGACGACGTACAGCTCCCCGGCATGCTCCATCTCGCCGTCCTGCGCTCCCCGATGGCCCACGCCCGGATCGTCGGCGTGGACACCTCGCTCGCGGAGGCGCACCCCAAGGTCAAGCTCGTCGTCACCGGCGCGATGCTCGCCGAGAAGGGACTCGCCTGGATGCCGACCCTCTCCAACGACGTACAGGCCGTCCTCGCCACCGACAAGGTGCGCTTCCAGGGCCAGGAGGTCGCCTTCGTCGTCGCCGAGGACCGGTACGCGGCGCGCGACGTGCTGGAACTGATCGATGTCGAGTACGAGCAGCTCGACCCGGTCGTCGATGTGCGCAGGGCACTGGAACCGGGCGCCCCGGTCATCCGCGACGACCTCGAAGGCAAGACCGACAACCACTGCTTCGACTGGGAGACCGGCGACGAGGCGGCGACCGCGGCCGTCTTCGACCGCGCCGAGGTCGTCGTCAGCCAGGACCTCGTCTATCCGCGGGTGCACCCGGCGCCGATGGAGACCTGCGGCGCGGTCGCCGACTACGACGCGGTCGACGGCAAGCTCACCCTCTGGTCCACCAGCCAGGCGCCGCACGCCCACCGCACGCTCTACGCGATCGTCGCCGGGCTGCCCGAGCACAAGATCCGGGTCATCGCCCCCGACATCGGCGGCGGATTCGGCAACAAGGTGCCGATCTACCCGGGTTATGTGTGCGCGATCGTCGGTTCGCTGCTCACCGGGAAGCCGGTGAAGTGGATGGAGGACCGCTCGGAGAACCTCACCAGCACCGGTTTCGCCCGCGACTACGTCATGCGCGGCGAGATCGCGGCGACCAGGGACGGCAGGATCCTCGCGATCCGTACGCACGTCCTCGCCGACCACGGCGCGTTCAACGGCACGGCCGCGCCCGTGAAGTACCCGGCCGGCTTCTTCGGGGTCTTCACCGGCAGTTACGACATCGAGGCCGCCTACTGCAAGATGACCGCCGTCTACACCAACAAGGCGCCGGGCGGGGTCGCTTACGCCTGCTCGTTCCGCATCACGGAGGCCGTGTACCTGGTCGAGCGGATCGTCGACTGTCTCGCGTACGAACTGGACATGGACCCGGTGGAGCTGCGGCTGCGGAACTTCATCAGGCCCGAGCAGTTCCCGTACCGCACCCGGACGGGCTGGGTGTACGACTCCGGGAACTACGAGCCGACCATGCGGCTGTCCATGGAACTGGCCGGGTACGAGGCGCTCCGCAGCGAGCAGGCCGAGAAGCGGGCACGCGGCGAACTGATGGGCATCGGCGTCTCGTTCTTCACCGAGGCCGTGGGCGCGGGGCCGCGCAAGGACATGGACATCCTCGGGCTGGGCATGGCCGACGGCTGCGAGCTGCGGGTGCATCCGACGGGCAAGGCGGTCCTGCGGATCTCCGTGCAGACCCAGGGGCAGGGGCACGAGACGACGTTCGCGCAGATCGCCGCCGAGGAGATCGGGATCCCGCCCGCCGACATCGAGGTGGTGCACGGGGACACCGACCAGACGCCCTTCGGGCTCGGTACGTACGGCAGCCGTTCCACCCCGGTCTCGGGCGCGGCGGCGGCGCTGGTCGCGCGGAAGGTACGGGACAAGGCGCGGCTGATCGCCTCCGGGATGCTGGAGGTCTCGGTCGCGGACCTGGAGTGGGACAAGGGGTCCTTCCATGTCGCGGGCGATCCGTCGAAGTCGGTGACGATCCAGGACATCGCGATGCGGGCGCACGGCGCGGGGGATCTGCCGGAGGGCGTCGAGGGCGGTCTGGACGCGCAGATCTGCTACAACCCGGAGAATCTCACCTATCCGCACGGCGCGTACATCTGTGTTGTCGACATCGATCCGGGGACGGCGCAGGTGAAGGTCCGGCGGTTCATCGCGGTCGACGACTGCGGGACCAGGATCAACCCGATGATCATCGAGGGCCAGGTGCACCGCGGGCTCACCGACGGCGTCGGGATGGCGCTGATGGAGATGATCGCGTTCGACGAGGACGGCAACTGCCTGGGCGGTTCGCTGATGGACTATCTGCTGCCGACCGCGCTCGAAGTGCCGGAATGGGAGACCGGGTTCACGGTGACGCCCTCGCCGCACCACCCCATCGGCGCGAAGGGGGTCGGCGAGTCGGCGACGGTGGGGTCGCCGCCCGCGGTGGTGAACGCGGTGGTGGACGCGCTGCGGCCGTACGGGGTGCGGCACGCGGACATGCCGCTGACGCCGTCACGGGTGTGGGACGCGATGCGGGGGCGGGCGGAGCCGCCGATCTGAGCGGCAGGTGCTGTGCCGTCGGTGATCGGACGCGGGAACACGAGCAGAAGCAGGGGCAGGAACAGGAACAGGAGCAGGAACAGAAGCAGGGGCAGGAGCCGGGAGTTACGGAGATGCCGATGGGGACGGAGCGGGTGGCGGCCCGCATGCTGGAGCTGTCCGCCGGGCGGGTGCCGTATGTGCACGCGACGGTGGTACGCGCCCAGGTGCCCAGCTCGGCCCATGCCGGTGACGAGGCGATCGTCATGCCCGACGGGTCGATCGACGGCTTCGTGGGCGGGGTGTGCGCCGAGAACTCCGTCCGTACGGCGGCGCTCGGCGCGCTGAACGGCGGCGGGCCCGTGCTGCTGCGGGTGCTGCCGGAGGGCGGGGCGGGGTTTCCCGAGTCGCCGGGGGCGCGGGTGGTGGTGAATCCGTGTCTGTCCGGGGGCGCGCTGGAGATCTTCCTGGACCCGAAACTGCCGCCGCCGCTGATCGAGATCGTGGGCCGGACTCCGGTCGCGGACGGTGTCGCGGCGCTCGCCGAGGTCCTGGGCTACGAGACGGCCCGCTCCCTGCCCGGCGGTCTCTCCGACCATGTGGACGCGGTGATCGTCGCGGGCCACGGCCGCGACGAACCCGCCTCGCTGCGCGCGGCGCTGGACGCGGAGGTCCCGTACATCGCCCTGGTCGCCAGCCGCCGCCGGGGCCGGGCGGTCCTGGACGATCTGTGCCTGTCCCCGGAGGACCGTGCCCGGATCAGCACCCCGGCGGGCCTGGACATCGGCGCCAGAACGGGCCCCGAGGTGGCGCTGTCGATCCTGGCGGAGGTGATCGAGTCGGTACGGAGGGGTACGCGGCGGGCGCCCCGGCTGCCGGACGCCGGGGCGGAGGCGGGAACGGGAGCGGGCGGGCTTCGGGCGGCGGGCTCTCCCCGTACCGTCGTCGATCCCGTGTGCGGGATGGCGGTCGTCGTCATGGACGACACCCCGCGTCTCACCGTCGACGGGGACGACTTCTGGTTCTGCGGCGATCTCTGCCGGGAGCGGTACGCACGGAAGGGGGCCGGATGACGGGCGTGTTCGGGGGCGCCGACGAGGTGCGGCGGCGGCTGGACGAGGTGGACTACCTGGTCGACGAGGGGACCGCGACCGCGCTCTATCTGGCGCTGGCCCTCGACCGACCGCTGCTCGTCGAGGGCGAGCCCGGGGTCGGCAAGACCACCTCGGCGAAGGCACTGGCCCGGGCCATGGGCGCGCCGCTGATCCGGCTCCAGTGCTACGAGGGCCTCACCGCGAGCGAGGCGCTCTACGAGTGGAACTACCAGCGCCAGCTCCTCGCCATCCGGCTCGCCGAGTCGCGCGACGAACGGCTCAGCGACGCCGACCTGTTCACCGAGGAGTTCCTCCAGGACCGGCCGATCCTGCGGGCGATCCGGTACGAGGGACCGGTGCCGCCGGTGCTGCTGATCGACGAGATCGACCGGGCCGACGACGAATTCGAGGCGCTGCTCTTCGAGTTCCTCGGCGAGGCCGCGATCACCGTCCCCGAACTGGGCACCTTCGTGGCCGCCCGCCGCCCGGTGGTCGTCCTGACCTCCAACCGGAGCCGTGAACTGCACGACGCCCTGCGCCGCCGCTGCCTCTACCACTGGATCGACTTCCCGGCCGCCGCACGGGCCGCGGAGATCCTGCGCCGGACGGTCCCCGCGGCCGACGAGCCGCTGATCGCCTCGGCCACCGATTTCGTCGGCCGGGTCAGACGGCTCGACCTCGACAAGGCGCCGGGCATGGCCGAGACCATCGACTGGGTCTCCGCGCTGTCCGCGCTGCGGGCCTCGGAGCTGGTACGCGCCGACATCGTCCGCACCCTCAGCGCCATCGCCAAGAGCCCGGACGACCGCACCACCATCACGGACGCGCTCGACGAACTGGGATACCCGGAACCGGCCTCGGCGTAGCCGCCCCGGCCGGGAACGGACGCCCGGTGTCATCAGGGAGGAACCCATGAAGATCGACAACGAGTTCACCGTCGGAGTGCCGATCGACCGCGCGTGGGAGGCGCTCACCGACCTGGAAGGCATCGCGCCCTGTATGCCCGGGGCACAGCTCACCGGTGTGGACGGGGATGTGTACAGCGGCAAGGTGAAGGTCAAGGTCGGCCCGGTGATCAGCCAGTACACCGGGACGGCTCGGCTCGTCGAGAAGGACGACACGGCGCACCGGGCCAGGATCAGCGCCAAGGGCAAGGACTCGCGGGGCGCGGGGAACGCGTCGGCGCGGATCGACGCGGTGCTGCGGGCGGAGGGCGGTACGACCGTCGTCACCGTGGCGACCGATCTCAACATCACCGGCAAGATCGCCCAGTTCGGCAGCGGAATGATCAAGGAAGTGTCGGTGAAGCTGCTGGACCAGTTCGTCGAGAATCTGGAGGCACGGCTGCACGAACCCGCGGCCCCGGAGCCGGAGGGCGTGCCGGAGCCGGTGGCAGAGCCGGAGCCGGTACGGGAAGCCGTGCCGACGACCGCACCGGCCGCGCCCGTGACCGTACCCGCGCAGGCCGCACCCGTACCGGCCGAGACCGCGCCCGCGCCCCGGCGCCCCGTGGAAGAGGCCGAGCCGCTCGATCTGATGGGGCTGGCGGGCGGGTCGGTGTACAAACGGCTCGCGCCCGTCGCCGTCGCCGCGGTCGTGGCCGCGCTGATCGTCTACTACGTTGTCCGCCGCTGACCGGGCCGCCGTACCCGTACCGCCCCTGCTGCGCGGCATCGACCGGGCCGCGTTCGCGGTGGCACTCGCCGCACGGCTGCGCTCGCGCGGGCTGTCCGTCGGGCTGACGGCGGTCGAGGATTTCGTACGGGCGCTGAAGGCCATGCCCCCGCGCTCGCGGGGCCGGCTCTACTGGACCGCGCGGATCTGCCTCGTACGCGACCATGCCGGGTTGGCGGTCTTCGACCGTGTCTTCGCCGCGGTGTTCGACAGCGCGGTCCTCGGCCTGGACCCGAACGCGCGCCGACGCGGGCCCGCCGGTCCGCCGGGCGAGGACGACGCGCTCGCCTCCGTACCGGCGGGGGCACGGGACGACGAACCGTACGGCTCCGGCGGGCTGCCTTGGGCGATGCTGCCGCGTGCTGTGGCCGCCGGGGACGACGGCGGCGAGCCGGACAGCGCGTCCCCGGCCGTGCCGCAGCGGCTGCCGACCGCGCTGGAGGGGCTGGTCGACGTACCGTTCGAGCGGCTGAGCCCGGAGGAGACCGCGCTGCTCGGGCGGTGGCTGGAGGCGGCGGTACGGAACTGGCCCACACGGCGTTCGCGGCGCCTCACCGCGGGCCGGGGCCGGGGCAGGACCGCGCTGCGGCCGACGCTGGCCCGCTCGCGGCGGACCGGGTGGGAGCCGATGGAGCCGGTACGTCTCGCGCCGGTGCGCACTCCGCGCCGGGTGGTGATGCTCTGCGATGTCAGCCGGTCCATGCAGGCGCAGGCGGTCGCGTATCTGCATCTGATGCGGGCGCTGGCGGTGACCGCCGACGCGGAGGTCTTCGCGTTCGCCACCTCGCTCACCCGGCTGACCGCCGTACTCGGCCACCGGTCCGCCGAGGTCGCGATCGACGAGGCGACGGCGCAGGTCACCGACCGGTTCGGCGGCACCAGGATCGCGACCAGTCTGCGCACACTGCTCGCCTCGCACCACGGCGGGGCGGTGCGCGGGGCGATCGTGATCATCGGCTCGGACGGATGGGACGGGGACGGCCCCGAGGAACTGGCGGCGGCGATGGGGCGTCTGCGGCGGCGGGCGTACCGGGTGATCTGGCTGAACCCGCGGGCGGGGGCGCGGGGCTTCGAGCCGCGGGTGGCGACGATGGCGGCGGCGCTGCCGTACTGCGACATGCTGCTGCCGGCGGACAGCTTCGGCGCGCTGGCGGGCGCCTTGACGCGGATCGCCGGCAGCCGCATTGTCCTCAATCGCCGGGCGGGCTGAGCTCTGCCCTCAATCGCCGGGCGGGCTCAGTTCTGCCCTCAATCGCCGGGCGGGCTTGGATCGATTAGCTCCACAGTGTGACGTGGATCGCCGGCCGGAAGCGGCCCGCCGTCACGCCCGCGCCCCGCAGCATCGCCTGGATCGCCCGCGGTGTCGTCACGAACCGGATCAGTTCCGCCGCCGCCGGAGGCGCTCCGTGCGACAGGGCCAGCACGCTCCACGCCCCCTTCGCCGGCAGCGACGGCCCCGCCAGCCTGGTGAGATCGCCGTCCGCGAGATCCTGGGTGATCGCGAAGGACAGCGCCAGCGCCACCCCCTTGCCGCGCTTCGCCTCCTCCAGCGCCGCCGCGTGGCTCTGGAAGATCCGCTGGTGCTCCTCGTCCACCTGGAGCTGGTGCAGCACGGTCGGGACAAGGCCGATCCGGCCCGCGGCCGACGGGCCGAGGAGCCAGGTCTGCTGTCGCAGCTCGCTCGCGGTGAGGCTCGCGCGCTGCGCGGCGAGCGGATGGTGCGGACCGACGACGGCCACCATCTCGTAGTTGAGGAACGGGGTACGGCTCAGCCCCTCGTCGGCCGTCGCCGGGCGCGGCCCGAGCGCCACATCGACCGCCCGCTCCAGCAGCAGCGTCCCGAACCGCTGCGGGCTGTGCACGCTCAGCTCGACATCCAGGTCGTCGGCGCGGCTCGCGAACAGTTCGATCAGACCGGGCGCCGCGTGCTCGGCGAAGAGGCTCGACGCGGCGACCCGCAGCAGTCTTCGCCCGGAGCCCGCCTGGCTGACTTCGAGGATCGTACGGTCCTGGAGCCCGAGCATCTCCGCCGCCCGGCTGGCGAGGCGCAGACCGCCCGGGGTGAAGGCGATACCGGCGCCGGTACGGGTGAACAGCCGGTCGCCCAGTTCCTTGCGCAGATGCGCGATATGCATCGACACCGCGGCTTCGGACACCGACAGATCCGCCGCCGCGGCCTTGACCGAGCCCAGGCGGACGACCGCGGCGAAGGCCCGGAGCTGGGTCGGCGTCATATCTGCCTCCCAGCGCGACCATGACAACCTGCGAGCTGACGACGTGACGACTGACGACCTGCCCGTCCACCCGCCACGCTATCCCCTGCGCTGTGGGGTGGCCACAGGGACGACAGGCGGACATGACAAAACGCGGACGGCGGCGGACGGGGAACGGGCAGGTCGTCAACGGCAGCACCCAGCGATCAGCCGGCCGCCTTTCCGCCCCCTTCCCGGCCCACCGTGAACCGCGCGTGCAGCTCCCGGGTGTGGTCGACCCGCCGTACCGGACCGGTCAGGGTGGCGGTGGCGGTGAGCCGTACGTCCGTACTGGACGCCCCGAGCCGCAGCTCCAGCTCGCCCGGCTCGACGATCCGCCGCCCGTCCCGCCCGGTGAAGGACGCGAGGTCCGCCGGTACGGTCACCGCGACCGCGGCCCGCTCGCCCGCCTCCAGCGGGATCCGTACGTACCCGATCAGCCGCTGCACCGGCTGTACGACCGAGGCGACCGGATCGTGCAGATAGAGCTGTACGACCTCGGCGCCCGCCCGGTCCCCGGTGTTGCGCACGGTGAAGGACAGCTCCAGCGAGCCGTCCGTACCGGCCGAGCCGCTCGCCACCAGGTCCGACCAGTCGAACGACGTGTACGTCAGACCGTGCCCGAAGGCGAACGCCGGGGTGGGGTCGATGCTGGACACCTCGCTGGCCCGGGCCAGCGGCGCCGCGAGATAGGTGGACGGCTGGGCGCCCGGCAGCCGGGGGACGCTGACCGGCAGCCGGCCCGACGGATTGATCCGGCCGCTGAGCACCCCGGCGACGGCGGGCGTGCCCTCCTGCCCGGGGAAGAAGGACTGCACGATCGCCCCGGCCTCCTCGGCGGCGCGGCCGAGCGCGTACGGGCGGCCGGCCAGCAGGGTCACCACCAGCGGGGTGCCTCTGCCGCCGACCGCGTCGAGCAGGGCGTCGAGGAGCTGCCCCTGCACACCGGGCAGGTCGAGGCTCTCCGCGTCGCAGCCCTCCCCGCTCGTACCGCGTCCGAAGAGCCCGGCGCGGTCGCCGAGGGCGACGATCACCGCGTCCGCCTCGCGGGCCGCCCGTACCGCCTCCGGGAAACCGCCGGTGTCGTACGTGTCGATGCCCGCTCCGGCGACGGTGACGATCTCGGCCCCGGGGAACTCGGCGGTGAGGGCCTCCCGGAGGGTGGGCAGTTCGATACCGGCGGGGGTGTCGGGGTGCTGGGCGCCGACATGCACGGGGAAGGAGTAGCAGCCCAGGACGGCGGTGGGGGTGTCGCCCTGTGGCCCGATCAGCGCGATCCGAAAGCCGTCGGAGGAACCGGAGACACCGGATGAATCCGATGTACCGGATGAACCAGACGAACCGGAGTCGCCGGAGGAGCCGGAGTACCCGCCCACGCCGCCCGGTCCGCCCACGCCGCCCGGTCCGCCCGCGCAGTCTTCCGTACGGGCCCGCGGCACCGCCAGCGGCAGCGTCCCCTCGTTGCGCAGCAGGATCACCGACCGCTCCGCGAGCCGGCGCGAGACGGCCCGGTGCGCGGGGGAGTCCAGATCGACCGTGCCGCGCAGCGCGTCGGCGTCGTACGACGTGCGCCCGTCCAGCACCGGCGGCACCGGGCTCCAGTCCGGGTCGAGCAGCCCCAGCTCCGCCTTCTGGGTCAGCACCCGGAGCAGCGCGCGGTCGATGACCTCCTTCGGCACCTGCCCGGACGCGAGCGCCTCCCGCAGGGGTTCCCCGAAGGTCTTCACCGTGGGGAGTTCGATGTCGACACCCGCCGTCAGGGCCGCCGTCGCGGCTTCGCCCCAGTCGGCCGCCACTCCGTGCAGGGACTTGAGGAAGGCGACACCGAAGTAGTCGGCCACCACTGTGCCCTGGAAGCCCCAGGTGTCCCGGAGCAGCCCGGTCAGCAGCTCCTCGTCGGCCGCGCAGGGCACCCCGTCGGTATCGGTGTAGGCGTGCATGACGGACCGTACGCCGCTCTCCCGTACGGCCATTTCGAACGGCGGGAGCAGCACATCCGCCCGCTCCCTGGCCCCCATGCTCACCGGCGCGAGATTGCGCCCGCCGCGGGAGGCGGAGTAGCCCACGAAGTGCTTGAGGGTCGCGACGATCCCCGCGGACTCCAGGCCCTGGATATAGGCGGTGGCGACGGTGCCCACCAGATACGGGTCCTCGCCGATGGTCTCCTCGACCCGCCCCCAGCGGGCGTCGCGCACCACGTCGAGGACGGGCGCCAGCCCCTGGTGCAGACCGACCGACCGCATGTCGCGGCCGATCGCGCCGCCCATCTCCCGGACCAGATCCGGGTCGAAGGCCGCACCCCAGGACAGCGGGACGGGATAGGTGGTGGCGCCCCAGGCGGCGAAGCCCGCGAGACACTCGTCATGGGCCATGGCCGGTATGCCGAACCGGTTGGCGGCGGCGATCCGTTCCTGAGTGCGCATCAGGGACAGTGCGCCCAGGGCCGGATCGACGGGCACCGTGCCGAACGGCCGGGTGAGCTGGCCGAGTCCGGTGGGGAGAAGCTCGTCGAGCGAGGGCGGACGGTCCATGTCGTGCTGGTGCGGGGCGACTTCGGCGCCGTCGGCGGAGGCCCCCGCCCACAGACCGTAGAGCTGGGCGAGTTTCTCCTCCGCGGTCATGGCGGAGATCAGATGGGCGATACGCTCCGCGCGGTCGCGCTCGGTGATCGCGGTGTGGTGGGTCACTTTCCTCCCACGCCCATCAGCCCCTGGACCAGGGCACGACGGGCGAACAGGTAGACGAGCAGGACCGGCAGCGTGGACAGGACCACGGCCGCCAGCAGCCCGGGGATGTCGATTCCGTACTGGGTCTGGAAGTTGTACAGGCCCAGGGTGAGCACCTTGGTCTCCTCCGACTGGGTCAGTACGAGGGGGAAGAGGAAGCCGTTCCACGCCTGGAGCGCGGAGAACACGACGACGGTCGCGATACCGCTCTTCGACAGCGGGACGACCAACTGGAAGAAGACCCGCCGGGTGCTCGCCCCGTCGATGGCCATGGCCTCGAACAGCTCATCGGTGATGTCCCGCATGGTGCCGGTGAGGATGAGCGTGCAGACGGGCAGGGCGAACGCGGCGGTGGGCAGGATGACCCCGATGAGGTTGTCGTACAGCCCCGCCTTGCTGATCACATAGAACATCGGGACGATCACGGCCTGCGCCGGGATGGCGAGACCGAGCAGGAAGAGCCGGAACACACTGGACGTGGCACGGCCCCGGTTCCGTACGATCGCGAAGGCCAGCGGCGGTACGAGAAGCAGCACGATCCCGACGACGCTCGCCGTGACGACCACGGTGTTGAGGAAGTAGCGGCCGAAGCCGTTGGAGAAGTCCTGTACGTAGTTGGAGAAGGTGAAGGAGCCGGGGAAGGAGAGCGGGCCGCCCTTGCCGTACTCGGCGCGGGACTGGACGCTGGCGCCGAGCATCACGTACAGCGGGAGCGCGACCAGACAGAGCCAGAGCAGAACGCCCAGCCCGGCGAGGTAGTTGGGGGTGCGGCGGCCGATCGGGCGTGTGGAGCTCCGGGTGCGCGCGGTGTGGTGCGTACGGCTCATGACAGGCCGTCCTTCGTCCCGGCCATCTTGTCGTAGCCCGAAACCCGCACCACGACCAGCGAGATGACGGTCGCGACGACGACCAGCAGCAGCGCGATGGCCGCTCCGGCGCCGAAGTCGAAGCTCTTGAAGGCCTTTGTGTACATGTAGTAGGCGCTGATGGTGGTGTCGGTGCCCGGCCCGCCCTGGGTCAGGATCAGTACGGTGTCGAAGGTGGTGAGCCCGCCCACCACCATCAGGATCACGGACGTGATGATCGAGTTGCGGAGCTGCGGCAGCGTGATGTGGAAGAACTGCCGTACGGTCCCCGCCCCGTCGATCGCCGCCGCCTGGTAGAGGACCTCGGGGATTGCCCGGGTCGCCCCCTGGTAGATCAGCGCGTGCAGCGGGGTGAACTGCCAGGCGCTCACCAGCACGAGCACTCCGATCGCCCCGGTGCGGTCGCCCAGCAGATTGCCGTCCCCGAACAGCCAGCGCGCCTGCGCCGGCACCCCGAAGTTGGGATCGAGCAGCGCCCGCCACAGCACGGACACCGCCGTGGCGGACAGCAGCAGCGGTACGAAGAAGACCGCGGACAGCACGGCCCTGTTGCGCTGGGGACCGGCCGCCCAGACCCCGAGCAGAATGCTCAGCGGGGTCTGGACCAGCACGCCGAGCCCGGTGAGCAGCACACTCAGCCAGAGGCTCTTGATCATCACGGGGTCGTGGAACAGCGTGACCCAGTTGTCGAAACCCGCGAACTCCGGGGCGCCGAGACCGCCCCAGCGGGTCAGGGACAGTACGGCGACCAGCACCAGCGGCACGATCGCGAACAGGCCGAAGAACAGCGCGGCGGGCAGGGCCCAGCCCACCCCGGGCCGGCTGACACCCGTCCGTCCGGCCGGACGCTTGCGGGGGCGCCGGCGGCGGCACCGGAGACGGTGCCGGGGGCGGCGGCCATGTCGGTTTTCATGCTCAGGGGCCTCAGGACGTGGTCAGGGCCTGCATGGCCTTGATGAATCCGTCGGCGTCGACCTGCCCGTTGAAGAACTGCTGGACCGCCGTGAGCAGGGGCGTGGCGTTCGTCTGGAGGTACGCCTGGTC
Organism: Streptomyces sp. GMY02; assembly: GCF_019056675.1. Classification (NCBI taxonomy): domain Bacteria; kingdom Bacillati; phylum Actinomycetota; class Actinomycetes; order Kitasatosporales; family Streptomycetaceae; genus Streptomyces; species Streptomyces sp. GMY02. The sequence continues at coordinate 5,985,124 of NZ_CP077658.1, forward strand.
CCAGGAGAGCTGGAACGAGGGCGCCTTGTCGACCAGGTCGAACTGGTACTTCAGATACTCCGCGTTGTCCGCCGAGTCCAGGAACGGGGCGGTGTTCGTGGTGGTGGGCAGATTGCCGATGGCGAGCTGCGCCTTGACGAACTCGTCGGAGTACATCAGCTTCAGGAACTCGGCTATGGCGTCGGCGTGCTCGGTCCGCTTGAGCACCGAGTAGAAGTTGTTGGTGTTGCCGACGACGGCCGCCGGATCGCCCTTGCCGCCCTCGACGGTGGGGAAGCTGCTGTAGCCGAGATCCTTCTTCGCGAAGTCGGGGTTGTCGTTCTGGTGGGTCGAGAACTCCCACGAACCCATCAGCTCGAAGCCCGCCTTGCCGGTCGCCAGCAGCGCCGCGGAGCCGCCGTCGGTGAACTTCACGGAGTCGTAGTTGGTGCCGAACGCGCCGGAGTCGACCAGCTCCTTGAGCATGCTCAGCGCCTTCCTGCTGTCGGCGCTCTCCCAGACGCTCTTGTCGCCGGAGAGGGCCTTCTGAAGCAGCTCGGGGCCGGCGATCCGGTCGTACAGGTACTCGAACCACATCAGGGTCGGCCAGCGGTCGCCGCCGCCGAGCGCGATGGGCGTGACGCCCTTCGCCTTCAGCTTGCGGACCGCGTCGAGCAGTTCGTTCCAGGTTTTCGGCGGCTGCACACCGGCGTCCGCGAGCACCGCCTTGTTGTGGAAGAGCAGTACGGGCTGGGTGCCGCGCATGGGGATGCCGTACGCCTTGCCGTCCACCTTGGCCGTGTCGTACACCGACGGCAGGAAGTTCGACTTGAGGCCGCCGAGATCGCCCGGGTTCTTCGCGATCAGGTCGTCGACCGGCAGCAGCAGGTCCGCCTTGACGAAGGGCTGGATGCTGCCGCCGCCCCAGTTGAAGAAGACATCGGGTGCCTGCGGGGTGTTGATGATGGTCTGGAGCTTCTGCTGGTAGTCGGCGCCCGGAACCGTGTCCAGGACCGCCTTCACCTCGGAGGTCTTGTTGAAGGTGTCGACGATCTGCTTCTCCACCTTGTTCGCGGAGTCGCCGTAGACCAGGACATGGAACTCCCCGGCGCCGCCGGCGGAGCTGTCGCCACCGCCGCAGGCCGCGAGGCTCAGCCCCAGGACGAGCGTCACCCCGCCCGCGACGGCTTTCGAGAACGGGCCGCGTGTCATCCGTGCGCGTGTCTTCGCTGCGCTTGTCTTCATCGACAGACCTCTGGACCTTTCGAAAGTATCGGCCACATTGCCGAAAGTATTCTGGCGAGTGACCGTAGAACCCCTCCACGGACCGGTCAACAGCCCGGTCGTCGCGCGACCAAACCGTTACCGACTTGCGGTGACTCCCGGTGGCTTATCCTTCGGTCCATGCGTGATGACAGGAGTGCAGGCCGCGTCACCCTGGCCCAGGTGGCTACGCAAGCCGGGGTTTCGCTCTCGACAGTTTCGAAGGTCCTCAACGGGCGTCCCGATGTCGCGGCGCCGACCCGGGTCAAGGTGGAGGCGCTGCTCGAAGAGCACGGGTACCGGCGCTCGGCGCCCGGCGCGCCCGAGGCACCCCTCATCGAGATCGTCTTCCACGAACTGGACAGCACCTGGTCGATGGAGCTGATCAGAGGCGTGCAGAACATCGCCAAGGAGACCGGGGTGAGCGTGGTCCTCACCGAGACCGGCACCCGGCACTCCCCGGGCGCCGACTGGGTCGAGGGGGTGCTGCGGCGGCGCCCGCTCGGGGTGGTGCTGGTCTTCTCGACGCTTCCGGACGACCTCAAGAAGAAGCTGTGGTCCCGGGCCATCCCGTTCGTCATCATCGACCCGGCGGGCGACCCCGAGCCCGATGTGCCCTCGGTCGGGTCGGCCAACTGGGCGGGCGGGCTCGCCGCCACCCGGCATCTCACCGAGCTGGGCCACCGCAGGATCGCGGTGATCACCGGGCCCGAGGACATGATGTGCTCACTGGCGCGGCTCGACGGCTTCCGCTCGGCGATGAGCATGGCCGGCCTCGACGTCGACCCCGAGCTGGTGCGCTTCGGCGACTTCCATGTCGAGTCGGGCCGTACGCACGCGATGGAACTGCTCAGCGCTCCCGACCGGCCGACCGCGATCTTCGCGGGCAGCGACCTCCAGGCGATGGGGGTGATGGAGGCGGCCCGGGTGCTGGGGCTGCGGATCCCGGCGGACCTGTCGGTGGTCGGGTACGACGACATCCCGCTGGCGCAGTGGTCGAGCCCGGCGCTGACGACGGTGGACCAGCCGCTGGTGGCGATGGCGGAGGAGGCGGCGCGGATGCTGCTGAGGCTGCGGAAGTCGGACCAGGCGGACGCGCGGATCGAGTTCGGGACGAGGCTGGTGGTACGGGACAGCACTGCGCGGCTGACACCGGGGCCGTCGGGGTCCGGCGAGATTGAGGGCGGCGGCTGAGGGGGCGCTTGGGGGTGGTGGGCGCTTGAGGGCGGTGGGCGGTGGGGGCGGTGGCCGGGCCGGGGCCACTGTCGTACCCATGGTTCACACTTGGGGCATGTGCCGAAGCATCAAGACCCTCCGTCCGCCCGTCCTCCCCGAAGAGGCCACCGAGGAGGACATCCGGGCCGCCGCGCTCCAGTACGTGCGCAAGGTCTCCGGCTTCCGTGCGCCCGCCGCGCACAACCGCGAGGTCTTCGACCGGGCCGTCGACGAGATCGCGGAGGCGACCGCGCGGCTGCTCCAGGACATCGAGATACGGGGCGCGGGCCAGGCCCGTACGGCTGCGGGAAGCGCCTGACGCGTGCCGGTCAGGCGGCCGGGGCCGGGGTCCGGTCCGGGCGCTTGACTATGTACGCCGCCAGCGCGCCCGCGGCGAACAGCGCCAGCACGGACACCGCCGTGCCGGTCCAGCTCGCGCCCAGCCACTGGCCGCCGAAGTAGCCGAGGCCCGCGCTGTAGCCCGTCCACGCCACGCCCGCCAGCGCCGACCACGGCAGGAACTCCCGCGCCTTGCGGTGCGCCACGCCCGCGCCGATCGAGACGATCGAGCGTCCCGCCGGGACGAAGCGGGCGAGGACGACGAGGATGCCACCGCTTCCGGCGAGCGCGCTCCCCAGCCGTTCCTGCGCGGTGGCCAGCCGGCGTGAGCGCGCGATGGCCAGGCCGAGCCTGCCGCCGCGCCGGGCGATACGGAACGCGAAGAGATCGCCGAGCACGGAGGCACCGGCCGCGCACAGCATCAGGATGAGCAGCGAGGGCACATCGGCGGGTACTTCGGTCGGCACCTGCGCCACCCGGCCCGCCGCTTCCGCGACGGTCACCTCGGCGACGGTCGTCGAGCCCGCCGCGGCTGTGGCGGCCGCCACCACCAGGACACCACTGGGCAGTACGGGCAGGAACACGTCCAGCAGGACGGAGACCCCCACCACCGCGTAGATCCATGGGCTGCCCGTCAGCGACCCCAGACTCTCCAGCACCTTCTCGACTCTCCCCGCCCGTTCCCCGCACGTGCCTGTGACAGTGCCGCGGTCGCAGGGAAGCGGCAGGGCGGCTGCCGTCGTACAGCGTACGCCTGTGCGGTACGGAGAGTGAGGGCGGGGTCGCACGACGCCGACGTCCGGACCTCGTACGGGGTCGGTCCGGTCGTCGGCGGGCGGGCGTGCCACCGGACTCGCCGGGTGTGCCATCAAACATGGCGGGTGTGCCGCCGGACGGAGCGGGTGTGCCACAAGGCCGTGCCACACGGCTCAGGCTCAGGCGGGTACCGCCGTACGCCGTTCCTGCCCGGTCCGCTCGCCCTCGCCGCCGGAGTCCCGCGAGGAGAACAGCCGGTCCAGCGAGAGCGCGCCGGGGCCGGTGAAGACGATCAGCAGGAACGCCCAGCAGAACATGGCGGCGGGCTCGCCGTTGTTCTGCATGGGGAAGAGGCCCTCGGGCTGGTGCACATTGAAGTAGGCGTACGCCATGGAGCCCGAGGACACCAGTGCCGCCACCCGGGTGCCGAGGCCCAGCAGGACAAGACCGCCGCCGACGAGCTGGATGACCGCGGCGAACCCGCCCGGCCACGAGCCCGCGGAAACGGTGTCCTTGCCGAAGAGGCCGAAGAGCGAGGCGGCTCCGTGGCAGGCGAAGAGCAGCCCGACCACGATACGGAACAGCCCTATGGCGTACGGCTGGGCATGGTTGAGGCGTGTGTACATGGGGGGTAGTACTCCTTCGATCGATTGGTCTGGACCGATGAGAAGCTCCCCCTCACGTTAGGCAGACCTAATCAATGCTTGCAAGTTCAACATTTTGCCGGGGATCATTTCGCGCCGAGTCTTCCGCCGGCTCCTCCGTGACCCTGATGTCCGGAGTGCGCAAGATGGCACGTGCCACCGCGTCGGTGTCCGAGAGCATCACCGAGTCGACGCCCGGCCGCGCTCCCGCCGCGGTCACCCAGTGGACCCCTTCCGTGGGCACCCCGAGGGCGAACCTCCGGGGGTGAGGTTCCCCCTGGCGGCCTATCAGGTGGTACGGACGGCGTGTTACATCCAGGCCGCCGGTTTCGTAACCGCCGACGCGGTGCGGCCGGCACTGACCGGTCTTCAGAAGGCGTGACAGCAGGGGGTCGCAGCTCCGTCTCAGATCCGGTTCCGGCAGCCGGGCCTCGATCAGGGTCGTGGCGCGTACGGCGGAGCCCGGCACATCGGGGGACTCGGCCACGAACGCGCCGTCCACCGCCCGTACGGCCGTGCGCGGCCCGATCACATCGAGCACCCCCGCCTCGATCAGCGCGGCCATCTCCTCGATACGGCGGCGCGGCGGGCCGATGGAGAGGAACGCGTTGAGCGGGGTGTACCAGCGGTCGAGATGGTCGCGCCGGGACGAGCCGGCCAGACCGGCGTGGTCCACGATCTGGCGCACCTCGTTCCGTACGTCCCGCAGCACGTCCAGGGCCGCCTTCACCGGGCCCGCGACATTGCCGAGCGCCGCCTCGGCCGCGTCCCGGCGCAGATGGGCCAGCAGCCAGGCGCGGTGATCGGCCGGGTCGCGGAAGGTCTCGCCGCGGTACGGGCGCGAGATCCGGTCCCAGGACCAGCGGGCGTCCGGGGCGATCCCGGCGGCGTCGAGGACGGCGGACTCCTGGGGGCTGCCGTGCGGGGTGGCGAGGAACCGGTCGAGGAACGCCTCCCGGGTGAGCGGTCCGGTGCCGGCGCCGTCCAGCCCGGTGGCGTAGAAGACCGCCTCGACCTCCTTGGCGACCAGCGGCCATATCTCGTCCAGGAAGTCCGGCGGGTCGCCCTCGTCCGCGCGCTTGCGGAACACCGCGATCACATCGGGCGTCAGCACCAGCGGCAGATGCCGCCCCGACGGCCCCTTCGCGTTGTCCCCGCGCGCCTGGTACGGGACTCCGCGCCGCGAACCCGCGTACAACTGCGGCTCGCGCCCGGACGGGTGGTATACGAGAACGCCCTCGGCGTCCCGCGCGAAGATGCCGCCGCGGCCGGCCGTCAGCAGCGCCATGTGGTCGAAGAAATTGAGACCGAGGCCCCGCAGCAGAACCGGTTCGCCCGGCGCGGCCCCGGACAGATCGACATCCGCGGGGTTGGCGGGCGGCAGATAGCGCAGCCGGTGGCGCTCGGCGTACTGCGCGAGGGTCGCCTGGGTCTGGCCGGAAACCACCGGTAGATGGCCCTGTGCGAGCACCACCGCAGAGAGGCCGGAAATCACGGTGCCATTGTCGAGGACGAGCGTTTGAGAGGGCCGGTACGGGGTGGACGAGCGGGAGGTACCGGTTGAACAGGACGCATCGGTGGGCGAGTTCAGGCCATTCGCGCCATCATCCGTGCCGTCGTCGAGGCGGATGGCGCGGGCCTGGTGGACCTTGACCGTCACATTCTCCGGCGCGTTCTCCACTGTTGTGCGGAACGCCCACTCCAGATAGCGGCCGTAGGCGGCGCGGCTCGGATAGTCGTCGGGGCCGAGCCGCTCCTCAGGACGGCTCGCGGCCCACTCGTGCAGGCTCGGGCCCGGACGTATCGGGCCCGCGCACTCGACGCTGGTGTCGGTGAACACGGTCACCTGCGAGGCCACGGTGTTCATCAGCAGCTCGGCCGGCTGATCCGTACGCCACACAAGACCCGCGCCCGGCGGCGCGGGATCGACGAGATGAACGGTCAGCGGCACGTCCGGCGCCAGCTCGGGCACGGACGCGCAAAGTCTTTCCAGGACCGAGGTGCCGCGGGGACCGGCGCCGACGACGGCGAATGAACGGGACTTGGAGGGCCGTGCATCGGACAAAACTGTGACTCCCGGGGCATGTGGGGTACGGGAAGCGGATGGTCCGCATCATCATGCCGCTGCCGACCCGGCAGCCGAAGCCTTGGGCCCAGGATCACGCCTTGTGTGAATGATCACTGAACGCCTGTCAGGACGCCGCCGGCACCGCGCCGCCCGGGGTCCCGCCGGGCACGGCCGGGGATCAGTCGGTCAGGGTTCGCCTGTCTGTGGTTGTCAATTCGGGTGTGCCTTCGTGGGCTTGGGCCTGGGCGAGGGTCAGTTCGGCTGAACGGCCGTGCAGGGTCAGGGTCATGAGCTGGTTGGCGAACCAGGGGCCGCCTGTTTTGTGCCAGGTCATGGGGGAGGCGGCGAGCCGGCCGTGGCGGGTCAGGGAGTGGCCCAGGCGGCGGGCCGCGCGGCTCCAGCCCAGGCGGAAGCCCAGTTTTATCCAGCCGGGGACGGAGTTGTGGACCGGGGAGCAGGTGAGCTGGAGGATCCTCGCGTCCGGGGCGGTGTCGGCCGGCCAGGTGGGTTCGGCCACATAAGCGTGGTGGACGTCGCCGGACAGTACGGACACCGTCGCCGGGGCTCCCGGTCCGCGGCCGGCCTCCGCGATCAGGGCGGACAGCCGCTCGAACGAGGCGGGGAAGGCGGCCCAGTGCTCCAGATCCGCCGCACGGCGCAGCTTCTCACCGAACCGGGCCCAGCGCGGGCCGCGTTCGCCCCGGCAGAGCGCCGCGTCCCAGGACTCGACGTCGTGGATGAAGGGCGGCAGCAGCCAGGGGAGCGAGGTGCCGATGAGGAGATGGTCGTACGGGCCGGGCTCGGAGACGTACGGGCCCGCCCCGGCCGGAAGCCGCGCCTCCTGGTCCTCCGGTGACCCGGCCGTGGCGCGGCCGTCCATTATCTGGTCGCGCACCCACTGCTCCTCGCTCTTGTCGAGCATCGCGCGGCGCGACTCCTCCAGGACCCGGGCGCCCCGCGAGTCGACCATCAGCAGCCGGGTGCGGCCGAAGTCGCGCCGGTAGCTCCAGCGCACACACGCCGGGTCGCGGTCGGCCTCGGCGGCGAACCGCCGTAGCGGAACGGTTCCGTCGGGTTCCGCCCGTACCGCCGCGTACAGCGGGTCCGCCGCCAGTTCCGCCGGGGAGAGGTTGCCGAGGTGCTGGTAGACCCAGTACGACATCAGCCCGCTGAGCAGCCGCTCCTGCCACCACGGCGTCGCCCGCATGTCCGCGAGCCACGCGGCGCTGGTGTTCCAGTCGTCGACCAGGTCGTGGTCGTCGAAGATCATGCAGCTCGGTACGGTGGAGAGCAGCCACCGAACGTCCGGGTCGCCCCAGGACTCGTCGTACAGATAGGTGTACTCCTCGTAGTCCGCGACCTCGGCGCCCGGCGGTTCGGCCGGATCGCGCCGCTCCGCCAGCCGGGCGCGGGTCGCCTCCGAGGTCTCGTCGGCGTACACCTGGTCGCCGAGGAGCAGCAGGACGTCGGGGCGGGCGGCCCCGGGGTCGGCCGCCAGGTGCTTGGCGAGGGTGCCCAGGGCGTCGGGGCCGACCGGATCGGGCTCGCCCTGCGCGGGCGACGCCCACCGGCAGGACCCGAACGAGACGCGCACCTCTCCGGCTTCGGCGGCGGGGTCCGGGCTGCGGATCAGGCTCGGCGGGAAGGCCGCGAAGGCCGGGTCCTCCGGCGGCCAGACCCGGCGGCCGTCGAGAAGCACGTCGTACGCGGTGGCGGTGCCGGGGGTGAGGCCGGTCACCTGGACGAGCGCGTAGTGGTGGCCGGCGACCTGGAACGTACGGGACGTTCCGTACGCGCCGTCCGCGCACCGGACCTCGGCCTCGGCGGGCCGGTCGGCCTCGACCCACACACTCGCCGTACCGCCGCCGTCGAAGTCCACGTACCGCAGCAGCGGTCCCAGGCGCAGTCCGGTCATGATTGCCCTCCTCCGTCGCACCGTAGGGTACGGAACGGCGGAGGAGGGCGGGGAGGCGGTCCCGGCCGGTGTGGGGGGCGGGGAAGAGCCGGGAGCCGGGCCGGTGGGCCCGCGGTGCGGCGGGCGGTGGCGGCCGGGTGCCGGCCGCCGTCCAGGACGGCGGCCGTCAGCGGCCGGTGTCAGCGGCCGGTGTCAGCAGCCGTTCAGGACGCTGGTGAGCGCGCTCTTCTCGGCCGAGTCGACGCTGAGGTTGTAGTAGTACTTCACCTGGACCCAGGCACGGACGTAGGTGCAGCGGTACGCGGTGCGCGGCGGCAGCCACTCGGCCGGGTCGCGGTCGCTCTTCGACTGGTTCACGTTGTCCGTGACGGCGATGAGCTGCGGGCGGGTGAGGTCGTTGGCGAAGGACTGGCGCTGCGAGGTCGACCAGCTACTGGCGCCGGAGGTCCAGGCCTCGGCGAGCGGCACCATGTGGTCGATGTCGACGTCGGACGCGGCGGTCCAGGTGGCGCCGTCGTACTGGGAGTACCAACTGCCGCTGGTGGCCTGGCAGCTCGAGTTCTGCACGACGTTTGAGCCGTCGCGCTTCAGCACGACCTCGCGGGTGTCGCAGGAGCCGGACTGGGTGATCCAGTGCGGGAACAGGTCACGGCTGTAACCGCTGGTGGAACCCTCCGCCCGGACGGTGAGCTGGCCCAGGTAGCTGCGGGCGGTCGCCGCGCTGACCGGGGTGGGCATGGCCGCCTGCGCCGAGGGCGCGGTGAGCAGGGTGGTGGCGGTGGCGAGGGCGGCCGAAGCGGCGAGGACGGCGATACGGGGCATTCGACGCGCGTAGATACCAGACATGCGAACTCCCTTGAGGTGGGGGGAAGCTGACGGGACCGTGCGGGGGGTGGGGTGTACGGGCCGGGCCGCGCGAGACCGCGCGGGTCCGGCCGCCATCGTGGTCGCGGCGGGTTTCCATGGGGTGGGTGCCAGGTAACAGGGTGGCGACATGAGCACGTCACATCAAGAGGCTATGGCCGCCTGGTAGTTCCTGACTGGTGGGCAAGTCGCCTCAATCGGGGCAAAGTTGACGGCGCGGAGGCGGCTGCGCGCGCGGGGGCGCGGGACGGCGCGCGGGGCGCGGGGCGGCGTCGAGGGTACGGGCGGGGCACGGGGGCGCTTGTTCCGCACCGTTCACGGGCACGAATCTGGTCGGCCTCGGAGGGCGGATCCTATACTCCGGCCCCGGCCGGAAACGGATCCGACGGCGTGGGGGTGGGGGATGGGCGTGCAGAGAGTGCCACGTGAATACAGAGTGCGGTCCGGCAGAACGACCGCGTTGATGGCGACCGCGGGCGTGGGGACGGTGTTCGCCGTGCTGCCGCTGTGGCTCGTCGGCATTCCTGTCTGGGCCTCGGCCGCGGTGACCCTGCTCGTGGTGGGACTTCTGGGCTGGCTCATCCATGCGGCGGGGCAGTTGGCCACCGTGGCCGACCTGAAGGGTATCGAGATCCGCGGGTACTTCGGCCGGCGCCGGATCGCCTGGGAGGACATACAGACCATCGAGGCCGCGCCCAATCCCGGTGCGCTCACACAGAACGACGCTCCTTCGATGATCGTCTACGTGTACTCCAGGGACGGCAAGCGGCGCCTGCTTCCCTACGTCGACGACATCCACGTGAACCTGGCGCGGGAGTACCAACTGCTCCACGAGATCTGGGAGGAGCTGCGCGGCCGGGAGTGGGCGCCCGACGCGGACGCGGCGGTTCACATCGCCCGCAGCCAGGCCCGCCATACGGCGCTGATGTTCGGCATGGTGTGCTCGATGCTCTCGTTCATCCCGCTGATGGTCGTGGCGCTGCTTCCCCTCTTCGTCGATTTTCCCGAGTGGGCGGAGCCGGTGATGAATCCCTTCGTCGTCATGGGCGCGGGGCTGCCCGCGGTCTTCGCCGTCACCGCCTTGCTCTCGTACCGGAAGAACCGGAAGAACCGCCCCGCGGGCTGAGTCCGCGGTGCGTGCGTGCCGGGCGTCGCGGGCCAGGGGAGACTTTGCGGACACGCCCTTAGGCTGGGGGCGTGTTGCTGCGGGTCGATGTCACCTTCTGGGTCGTGCTCGGGCTGCTGCTGGTGGCAGCCGTGGGCGTGGCCGCGTTCGCCCGGCTCGGGCGAGCCCGTGAGATCGCGCTCGCGGGGGTACGGGCCGCGGTCCAGCTCGGTGTGGTCTCGCTGCTGATCGGCTGGGTGATCGGGGCGGTCGCGCCCCTGCTCGGCTTTGTGGTGCTGATGTACGCCGTCGCCGTATGGACCGCGGGGCGGCGGGTCACCCGTAATCGGACCTGGTGGTGGGCCGCCCTGCCGATCGGGGCGGGGGTGGCGCCCGTCATGGCCGCGCTGCTGCTGACCGGCGTCGTACCGCTCAAGGGCATCGCGGTGATCCCGGTCGTCGGCATCCTGATCGGCGGCGCGCTCACCGCGACGGTGCTCAGCGGGCGGCGGGCGCTGGACGACCTGCACGCGCGGCGCGGCGAGGTCGAGGCGGGACTCGCGCTCGGGCTGCCGGAACGGGACGCCCGGATGGAGGTGGCCCGGCCCGCGGCGGCGGACGCGCTGCTGCCGGGCCTGGACCAGACGAGAACGGTGGGCCTGGTCACCCTGCCGGGCGCCTTCGTCGGCATGCTCCTGGGCGGCGCGTCCCCGGTACAGGCGGGCGCGGTCCAGCTCTTCGTGCTGGTGGCGCTGATGGCGGTGCAGGCGGTGGCGGTGGCTACGGTGCTGGAACTGGTCGCGCGGGGAAGGCTGCACCGGGACGAGTGAGACGGCGGGGCGATCGTCCGGTGGGGCATTCGTCCGGTGGGTGCGGGGCTGCCGCCGCCGAAGGGTGCGGTGGTCGTCCGGGGCGGTGGCATCGCGTACGTCTACGAGGGCCCCCGCCGGTGGCGGGCCGGGCCGTGCCGACGCCGCGAGCGTGCCGGGCCCCGCGAGCCCGGCAAGACCGGCGAGACCCCCCTACGACCCCGTGTGCAGGCGGATTTCGCCCGTCGGGAGCGCTTCCACCCGTAGTTCCGTCAGGTCCTGGACATGGATGTCCGGGGTCAGTGCCGCGGCCCGCGGGCCCACGCCCACCACGCGCATGCCCGCCGCGCGGGCCGCCGTGATGCCGGCCTCCGAGTCCTCCAGCGCCACACAGTCCTCCGGTGCGAAGCCCAACTCGGCCGCGCCGAGCAGGAAGCCCTCCGGGTGCGGCTTGCTCGCGGCGACGCTCTCGGCGGTGACGCGGATCTTTGGCATCGGGAGCGCGGCCGCCGTCATCCGGGCCTCGGCCAGGGGGACGTTCGCCGAGGTGACCAGGGCGTGCGGCAGCGCGGCGATGGCCGCCATGAACACGGGCGCGCCGGGGATCGGGACGACGCCCTCGGTGTCCGCGGTCTCCTCGGCCAGCATCCGCTCGTTGTCGGCGAGGTTCAGTTCCATGGGCCGGTCGGGCAGCAGGACGGCCATCGTCGCGTACCCCTGGCGGCCGTGGACCACCTTGAGCGCCTCGTCCGGGTCCAGCCCCTGGCCGACCGCCCAGCGCCGCCAGATGCGCTCCACGGCCGCGTCGGAGTTGACGAGGGTGCCGTCCATGTCGAGAAGGAGGGCGCGGGTGGTCAGGACGGAAACGGACGTCGTCGTGGTGGCGGTGGTGGCCGTCATCGGCGGACTCCAGAGGCGCGGGAGCGGGGCTTACGGAACGGAGCAGGCGGAACAGGGGGCGGGACGAGGCGGGCTGGGCAGACAGAAGCGGCTCCGCCCGCCGGTCAGGGTATACGGGCGGAACCACTTTGTTTCGATACTATACAAAGCGGCTCAGTGGCGTCGACCGCGCCCCCGGGTCTCAGCCTCGAGCGCCCGCCGCGTGTTCGGCCCGTACACGCCCTCCGGGTCGCCCTCGATGCCCCTGTACGACTGGTAGATGCGTACGCCGCGCTCGACGCGGTCGTCGTACTGCCCGTCCGCCTGGCCGTAGAACAGCCGGACCTCCTCCAGCCGGTGCTGCAACTCCACCACCTCGGGTCCCGAGTCCCCGGGCCCGAGCGATCCGCCCTGCGGTGCCTGGGAGGGGCGGCGCGTGGGCGGGGGCGGCGCGGACGAAGGGGTCTTCTCCGGGGTGCTGGACGGGAGCGGCGCGGAGGCCGGCGGCGGGTCGGCCGCGGGCGGTACCTCGCTGGGGGTGGGAGTCGCGGAGGGGGAGGGCGTGGCGCTGGGACTGGGGGAGACGGATCGGGCCGGGGACGCCGAGGACTCCGACGGGCCCGACGCTTCCGCGGCACCCACGGTCGGCAGGTCGCGCGTGCGCTCCGGCAGCGCCTGGTCCTGAGGCTCGTCCCGCGAGAACAGTCCGCCCGCGAACGCCGCCGTCCCGATCACCGCCAGTGCCGCCGCGCCGATCACCAGGGCCCGGTACCGCTTGCGGCGCGGCGCCGGCTGGGGGAAGCTCGCGGGCGGCGGTACGGCCGAACCGGGCACGGGGGCGAGGGGCGGCATCGGGCCCGCGGTACGGAGGACCGGCGGCGGCCCGGCGCTGTCGTCGTCCGCGTCGAGCGTCACGTACGGCCGTACGCGCAGCGGGTTGAAGTCCTCGGCCTCGGCGATCTCTTCGGCGGCGGCGCGCTGGAGGCCCGCCTGCCGGGCGGCCTCGGCCTCGGCGATTCCTTCGGCTCCGGCGCGGGCGGTCGCTTCCGCGGCCCCGGCGCCGGTTGCTCCGGCGGCCCGTGCTCCCGTACCCGCCTTGCCCGAGGGCGCCCCGGCTGCCACGCCGGCCGCCGCGGTGCCCTTCGCCGGCGCCACCGCCCCCGGCGCCACCGCCCGCAGCACCATCGTCGTCTCGGCGTCCTGCCGCGCCTCCCGCGTCCCCGCGTTCTGCCGAGCCTGAGCCTGCGTCTGTGCCTGAGTCTGCGTCTGTGTCCGTGCCTGTGTCTGCGACGGCTGCGCTTCCGCGTCCTGACGCACCTCCGCGTCCGGCCGCTGCCGCTCCGCCGCTTCCTTCCGTACCGCCTCGCACCCGCAGCCGGGTCCGCCTCCGGTGGTGCGCGGCGTACCGCATTCGGGACAGAGCTGTCCGGTCAACGTGGGTCCCCTCCCCTTGAACTGCCGCCGATTATGCAGGCCGTGTGAGAACGGTGATGCGCGCCCCCAATCCCTTCGGTCGCCCTCCGGCGGTCCTCCGACGGTCCTCCGGCAGTCCCATGACAGTCCTCCGGCCGCGCTCGGCGGGCCATAACGGGACACAACGGTCAGGATGGAAACCCCCGGTGGATCCAAGGAGATGTCCCGATGGTTCAGCATGTGAGCACCCCCACCGTGCGTCCGGTCCCAGGTGAGGACCGGAGCCAGCCCACCGTCCTGGTCATCATCGGCGCCCTGCTGCTGGGCCTGCTGCTCGCCTCGCTCGATCAGACCATCGTCTCCACCGCGCTGCCGACCATAGTCAGCGACCTCGGCGGTCTTGAGCATCTGTCCTGGGTGGTCACCGCCTATCTGCTGGCGTCGACCGCCGCCACCCCGCTCTGGGGCAAGCTGGGCGACCAGTACGGCCGCAAGCGGCTCTTCCAGATAGCCATCGTCATATTCCTGGCCGGCTCCGCGCTCTGCGGCACGGCCCAGGACATGCCCCAGCTCATCGCCTTCCGCGCGCTCCAGGGACTGGGCGGCGGCGGGCTGATCGTGCTGTCGATGGCGATCGTCGGCGACATCGTCCCGCCGCGCGAACGCGGCCGGTACCAAGGGCTGTTCGGCGCGGTCTTCGGCGTGACCAGTGTGCTCGGCCCGCTGCTCGGCGGCTTCTTCACCCAGGAACTGAGCTGGCGGTGGGTCTTCTACGTCAATCTGCCGATCGGCGTGGTCGCGCTCGCGGTCATCGCCGCCGTCCTGCGCATACCGGCGCACGCGACCCGGCACACCATCGACTACCCCGGCACCTTCCTGATCGCCTCCGTCGCCACCTGCCTCGTCCTCGTCGCCTCGCTCGGCGGTACGACCTGGGCCTGGGGCTCCGCCGAGATCATCGGCCTCGCCGCGCTCGGCGCCGTACTGCTCCTTCTGTTCATGGAAGTCGAGCGACGTGCGGCCGAACCCGTGCTGCCGCCACGGCTGTTCCGGCTCAGGACCTTCACACTCGTCGCGGTCATCAGTTTTGTCGTCGGCTTCGCGATGTTCGGCGCGATGACGTATCTGCCGACGTTCCTTCAGGTCGTCCAGGGCGTGTCCCCCACCATGTCGGGGGTGCATCTGCTGCCCCTGGTGGCCGGGCTGCTGATCACCTCCACCGTGTCCGGGCATCTCGTCAGCCGGACCGGCCGCTGGAAGGCGATACCCGTGCTCGGCGCGGCCGTCACCGCCGTCGGGCTGCTGCTGCTCCATCGGCTGACGGTCACCAGCGGCACCTGGGAGACCAGTGTGTATCTCTTCGTCTTCGGCGCGGGGCTGGGGCTGGTCATGCAGGTCCTGGTGGTGGTCGTGCAGAACGCCGCCAGCTACCGGGACCTGGGCGTCGCCACCTCGGGCGCGACCTTCTTCCGTTCGATCGGCGCGTCCTTCGGCGTCGCGACATTCGGCACGGTCTTCAGCAATCTGCTCGCCGCCCGGCTGACCCATACCCTGGCCGGCCAGCCGCTGCCGCCCGGCGTCGGCCCTGGCCGGCTGTCCTCCGACCCGCGCGCCATCGAACTGCTGCCGCCCGCGCTGCGCGCCGACGTACTGCGTGCGTTCTCGACGTCCATCACCGATGTCTTCCTCTATGCCGTGCCGGTCGTGGTGCTCGCCTTTGTCGTCGCCTGCTTCCTCAAGGAGGAGCCGTTGCGCGGCTCGGTGACGGCGCCCGAGGTCAGCGCGACCCTGGCGGTCAACCCGGTCGAGCGCTCCTCCCGCGACGAGGTCGCCCGCGCGCTCTCGGTGCTGGGCACGCGTGAGGGCCGCCGCCGTATCTACGAGAAGATCACCGCCAAGGCGGGGTACGACCTGCTCCCCGCGGCCAGTTGGCTGCTGCTGCGCATCCGGCGGCAGGGCTCCGTACGGCCCGGGCTGCTGGTGGAGACCCTGCCCGTACCGCTCAGGTCCGTCACCGACGCGTCCCGGCAGGTGGAGGAGCGCGGCCTGGCCCGGCGCGAGGGCCTCGAACTGACGCTGACCGCGCGGGGAGCCGAGACGGCCGAGGCGCTGGCGAAGGCGCGCGAGGAGTCACTGACGGATCTGCTGGGGGACTGGTGGCAGCCGGACCGGCCGGCGGCGGAGCTGGAGCGGCTCGTACGGGACCTCAACAGCGAGCTGTGCGGTTCCACCGGCGAACGCCCGTCGGCTCCGACCCCGCCGAGGGACCACGCGGCCTGAACCGCGGCGCTCACGGGATCACGGGGCCCGCCGTGTCACGGGGCCCGCGGCATCAAGGGGCCCGTCGCGTCATCGGGGCCCGCCGCGTCACCGCGCTCGTCGCGTCACAGGGCCCGTCGCCCGGTCCGGGCGGGGAGTTCCTTGCCGTACCAGATCTCGCTGTACGGGCCCGGCTCGCCGTACGGCGGGATCTCCCGGAAGCCGTGCTTCGCGTACAGCCCCCGCGCCTCGACCAGGTCGAGCCGGGTGTCGAGTACGAGCCGCCGGGCCCCGAGCCGTACCGCCGCCTCCTCCAGGGCGGCCAGCAGTGCCCCGCCGCCTCCGGTACCGCGTACGGCGGGGCTCACATACACCCGGGTCAGCTCCGCCGTCTCCCCGTCCCCGTCCAGCAGCCGCAGCCCGCCGCAGGCCTCGGCCCGACCGCCGTACCGGCCGACGACGAACTCCCCGGTGGGCGGCACGAGTCGGCCGACCGGGTCGGCCGGGTCGTTCATGAGGCCCTGGTCGATCTCGGCCTCGGTCGCGGGGCGCCCCCAATAACGGCCGGCCACCTCGGCGTAGTAGGCGCGGCGGAGGCGGGAGGCGTCGGGGGAGGCGAAGGGTTCGGGGTGTACGGACCAGGTCATGGCCGTATCGCTATCAGGCGGCGGGGCTTTCCGGCCAGCGGATTACGGGCCCACGAGGATCCGCCGTACAGGGCCCCGTCCGTACCGACGTACCGCCCGCTCAGGCAAGCACCCGCGCCAGCGCGAAACCGTCGTACCCCTTGGTGCCCACCGTCTGGACCGCGGTCGCGGAGAGACGGGGGTTGGCCGCCATCAGCTCGGTCATACGCCGGGTGCCCACCACTGAGGGGTCGTCGCTCGACGCGTCGGTGACGGCTCCGTTCCGTACGACGTTGTCCACGACGATGACGCTGCCGGGGCGGGTCAGCTTCAGCGACCACTCCAGATAGTGCGGATTGTTGCGCTTGTCCGCGTCGATGAACACGAAGTCGAACGGACCCGCGCCCTCGGCCTCCAGCACCGGGAGCGTCTCCAGCGCCGGTCCCGTCCTCACCTCGGCGATCTTGTCGAGCCCGGCCCTGGCGAGGCTGGCGCGGGCGACCTCGGCGTGCGCCGGGTCGTACTCCAGGGAGATCAGCCGGCCGTCGTCGGGCAGCGCGCGGCCGAGCCAGATGGTGCTGTAGCCGCCGAGGGTGCCGATCTCCAGGACTGTACGGGCGCCCTGGATACGGGCGAGGAGGTGCAGCAGTTTGCCTTGGTTCGGGGCGACATTGATGGCGGGCAGGCCGGCCGCGTCGGCGGTGGTGAGCGCCGCGGTGAGCGCTTCGTCGGCGGGGGCGAGCTGATCGGTGAAGTAACGGTCGACCGCGGTCCACTGCTCCTGGGACATGTGCGACATGGGTGCCTCTCGTCCGTACGCGGGTGTGCCGAGTTAGTTTCTGCTGGGAACATACCCCAGTGGCCGGTCGCGGCAATGGCCCCCGGCATACCGGCCGGTGGCCGGAACGTGCCTGTTCCGTCAGCATGTGACCTGCCTGGTGCGGTTACGGCTTCCGCCGCTCCCGGGAGCCGCGGCGCCGTCTCGCGTACCGTCCCCGTAGCCGTCCTAAACCCCGGAGCGAAGGGCATCGGCGCGAAACAGGGGTGACAGTCAGGCGAAGAGGGGGTTGCCTGAGTCTTCCCGAGGGGGCAGTGCGAGGCTCTTGCCCCAGGGACGGCGGTCACAGCCGGCGGACACGGCGGTCACGGCCGGCGGTCCCGGCGGTTTCGGACGGAGGGTCGGCGCGGCGTGGTGAATGCGGAGCACAGTGTGCACGGCGGTGCGGCGGCGGGCGGCGCGCGAACGGGCTTCGGCACGGCCCGCGCGATGCTCTGGCTGCTCGCCGCCGTACTGGCGGTCAGACAGGCGGCGGCCGTCCTGAGACAGCCGCCCGGCCGGCGGCTCACCGATCTGGAGACCTGGATCGGCGAGAACGGCGTGCTGCACATGACGGGCTCGCTGTACGACACCGAGAAGTTCACCGGGACGCCGTTCGCGGGGCTGGTGCTCAAACCGCTGTCGCGCGCGGCCCAGGAGAGCCTCGGCATCGCGTGGACCTTCGGGACGCTGCTGCTGGTCGTCGCTCTCGGCCTGGTCGTCGCCCGCGCGCTCCCGGGCCGGATCTCCCGCCGTACGGGACTGCTCGCCGCGCCCGTCACGATCAGCCTGCTCATGCTGTCCCTGCCCGTGCGCAACAGCTTCTATCTCGGCCAGACCAGCATCATCCCCGTCCTGCTGGTGCTGGTCGGCTGTTTCGTCGTACGCGGCGAACGCGGCTCCGGCGTTCTGGTGGGGATCGGCGCGGCCCTCCAGCCCGCCGTTCTGCTCTTCGCGCCCCTGCTCTGGCTGACGGGCCGCAAGAAGGCGGCCGTCGCGTCGGCGGGGACCTTCGCGGTCTGTACGGCGCTGGCCTGGACGGCACTGCCGGGCGACTCATGGGCGTACTGGGTGCACCATGTCGCGGGAGCGGGTCTCGGCGAGCGCCCCGACAGTCTCGCCAACCAGTCACTGCACGGCGCGCTGCTCCGGCTGGGACTGACCGGCCCGCTGGAGATCGTGCTCTTCGTCGCCCTCGCGGCGGCCGTCGTCTTCTTCGGGCTGCGCCGCGCGGTCCGTTACGCCAGGGACGGGCAGCTTCTGCTCGCGGTGGCGCTGACCGGCTGTGCGGCGATCGCGGTCTCGCCCACCGCCTGGCAGCACCAGCTTCTGTGGGTGCTGCTGGCCCTCGTCGGCCGGGTCGGTACGCGGGCCAGGGACCGGCTGGTGTGGCCGGCGGTGGTGGTGCTGGTGATGACCCTGCCGGGGAAGATGCTGCTGCCGAATCTGGAGGCGCTGTATCCGCTGCGGGACAACGTACCGCTGCTCGCGGCGCTCGCGGCGGCCTGCGCGGTGCCGTTCCTGACCCGCGCCTCGCCGTACTTCGAACAGCCCGTCGCGACCGAGTACGCGCGGCCGGTGCCCGCGCGCTGGCGCCGGATCCCGCTGCTGCCGTTCTGGCGGCGGCTGCTCGGCCGCCCCAATCTGCTGCTCGAACTGCTCGTTATCCGCGTCGGCTACTCCGTCTACTCCCATATCCGGCTCGCCGCGACCGGGGGGCGCGAGGCCGCCGAGGCGCACGGCCGCGAGATCGTCGCCGTCGAACGGGCACTGGGCATCGACATCGAGCACACGCTCAACCACGCGGCCGTGAAGGCGGAGTGGGTGGGGAACTTCCTCAACTTCTACTACACCTCCTTCCACTTCGTGGTGCCGCTGACGATCCTCGGCGTCCTCTACGTACGCCGGCCCGCCGACTACCGCTGGGCCCGTTCCTCGCTCGGCTTCGCCACCGTCCTGGCGCTGCTCGGCTTCTGGCTCTACCCGCTGGCGCCGCCGCGGCTGATGCCGGGGATGGGGTTCATCGACACGGTGCACGGGCCGCAGGATCTGACGAACCCGGACTACGGGGCGCTGACCGCGCTCACCAACCAGTACGCGGCGATGCCCTCGCTGCACTTCGGGTGGTCGCTGTGGTGCGGGCTGGTGATCGTGGTGCTGGCGCCGAAGACCTGGATGAAGCTTCTCGGGCTGCTCCATCCGCTCTTCACGGTCTGCGCGATCGTGGCCACGGCCAACCACTGGGTGCTGGACGCGGTGGGCGGGGCGGCGGTCGTAGGGGCGGGCTTCGGGCTGACGTACGTACTGGCGGGGCCGAGGAAGCTGCTGCCGAAGGCGGCGGAGCGGCCGGATCCGTTCCCGAAGGGCGCGGGTGCGGGTGTTCCTGCCGGCGGTGATGTTCCTGCCGGCGGTGCGATACGGGAGTCGGGGTAGTCCGGCGCTCAGCTCAGCGCGGCGGGCGGCGCGGGCGCATCGGGCCCCTCGGGCGCCGCGGGCGGCTGCGGCTCGGGTGGCTCCGGTGCCTCGAAGACCGGTTCCGCGTCGAACACCGCCCTGCGGGTCGCCCGGCGCAGCGCCTTGAGTACGGTCGCGCCGACCGTCAGTGTCAGTACGACCGTGAGCACGGCCCGGCCCAGGTCCCAGCCCAGCGAGGTCGCCGCACAGTACGCGAGGAAGCGGACCAGGTTCTCGTGCAGCGGGTCGCCCGGGTGGAAGGAGATCCCGGACGAGGGCCCGCCGAGCCCGCCGATGGTGGTCCAGCCCTGGAGGTTGGTGACCGTACCGTACGCGAACGCCGCGCCCGCCCCGTACAGCGCCAGCATCAGCAGCTCGCCGCGCCCGCGCAGCCGGTCGGGCCCCGGCAGCAGCCCCGCGCCCATGGTGAACCAGCCCATCGCCAGCATCTGGAACGGCATCCACGGCCCCACCCCGCCGGTCAGCAGCGCGGACGCGAACAGGGTGACCGAGCCGAGCACGAAGCCGAATCCGGGCCCCAGGACCCGGCCGCTCAGCACCATCAGGAAGAACATCGGCTCCAGTCCGGCCGTGCCCGCCCCGAGCGGGCGCAGCGCCGCGCCCACGGCGGCCAGTACCCCGAGCATCGCCACGGCCTTGGCGTCGAGACCGGAGTCGGCGATCGTCGCGACCACGACCGCGACGAGGAGGGGGAGCAGGGCGGCGAAGAGCCAGGGCGCGTCCTGGGAGTGGGCGAGGCCGGACGCCGGGTCGGCGAGCAGCGGCCAGCCGAAGGCGGCGATCCCGATCGCGGTGACGAGGACGAGGGCGCAGACGGCACGGGGGCCGAGACGTACGGGGCGGGCCCGCCGGGTCGACGTCACTCGGGGGCCTCGCCGTATTCCCGCAGGGCGGCGCGTACCTGATTGACCGTCAGCCACGCGCTCGGCGCCATGACCTTCGCGACCTGGGGTGCGAACGCCGGTGACGACACGACCACGTGGGCCGTCGGGCCGTCCGCGACGATCTCTCCGTCGGCCAGGATGACCACACGGTGGGCCAGTTCGGCGGCCAGTTCGACATCGTGCGTGGCCAGGACGATCGCGTGCCCGTCGGCGGCGAGTGCGCGCAGCACACCGACGAGGCGAGCCTTGGCGGCGTAGTCCAGACCGCGGGTCGGCTCGTCCAGGAGCACCAGGCGGGGCCGCCCGGTCAGTACGACGGCGAGGGCCAGCGCGAGCCGCTGCCCCTCGGACAGATCACGCGGATGCGTCTCGTCCGCCACCTCCGGCAGCAGCTCCCGCACCAGCTCCCGGCAACTGCCCGGCGCGGCGCCCGCGTCGGCGTCCGCCGCGGCGCACTCGGCGGCGACGGTGTCGGCGTACAGCAGATCGCGCGGCTCCTGCGGTACGAGTCCGACCTCGCGGATCAGCTCGCGCGGCGGGGTACGGTGCGGCGCCCGGCCGCTGACGAGCACGGAGCCGGCTGAGGGCGCGACCATCCCGACCATGGTGCCGAGGAGGGTCGACTTCCCGGCCCCGTTGCGCCCCATCAACGCGACGGCCTCCCCGGCGCCGACGGTCAACGACACCTGCCGCAGAGCCTCGACGCGCCCACGCCGAACGGTGAGCCCGGCAACGGCGACGAGGGGCCCGCCCGACCGCGCGGACGGCGCCGCGCCGCCGCCACGCCGCCACAACAGCCGCCCGAACCGGGCCCGCCGGAAGGCAACGCGCGGCTCGGCGCCAGGCGCCACCTTGTCGGGTGCCACGTCGACAGGTGCCTTTCCGGCTGTCGCTACCTCGGCGGGCGCCACCCCGCCCGGGGGTGCCGTGGCGGGTGGGGCCCCGTCACGGGGTGCTTCGCCGGTGGCGGTCTCGCCGGTCGGCGCATCAAAGGAGCTGGCCGGGGCGGATGCCTTCCCGGCGGGCGCCACCCCGTCCGGGGCGGGACCGGCCGGTGCCTTTCCAGCGGGCACCACCTCGGCGGGTGCCACCCCGGCGGGCGATGCGGCATCCGTCGGCGCGTCCTCGGCGGCACGCGCCGCCCCGGCACGCACGGTCGCAGCCGACGGCCTCCCCGGTGTCGGTTCCCGGTTCGCCAGGTGGTCGCGCAGTGCCGTCGCCCTGCGTCTCGCGTCCCGGACCGACAGCGGCAGCGGGTCCCAGGCGTTCAGGCGGCCCAGGGCCACCACCGGGGGGTGTACCGGGGACATCGCCATGATCTCGGTCGGGGTGCCCGCCACCGGGGCCTGGCCGGGGCCCGGGAGCAGGATGACCTGGTCCGCGTACTGGACCACGCGTTCCAGGCGGTGTTCGGCCAGCAGGACCGTTGTGCCCAGGTCGTGGACCAGGCGTTGCAGGACCGCCAGGACCTCTTCCGCCGCCGCGGGGTCCAGCGCCGAGGTCGGTTCGTCGAGGACCAGGACCCTGGGGTGCGGGGTCAGGACCGAGCCGATCGCGACGCGCTGCCGCTGGCCTCCCGAGAGCGTGGCGATCGGGCGGTCGCGGAGGTCGGCCAGGCCCAGCAGGTCGAGCGTCTCCTCGACCCTGCGCCGCATCACATCGGCCGGCAGGCCCAACGACTCCATGCCGTAGGCGAGTTCGTCCTCGACCGTGTCCGTGACGAAATGGGCCAGCGGATCCTGGCCCACCGTGCCGACCAGATCGGCGAGTTCACGCGGCCGGTGGGTACGGGTGTCGCGCCCGCCGACCGTGACCCGGCCGCGCAGGGTGCCGCCGGTGAAGTGCGGGACCAGGCCGGACACCGTACCGAGCAGCGTCGACTTGCCGGAGCCCGACTCGCCCACCAGCAGCACGAGTTCGCCCTCGGGCACCGTGAGGTCGACCCCGCTGACCGCGGGCGCGGCGGCGTCGCCGTACACCACCGACACCTGATCGAACCGGATCACGGACCACTCTCCCCGGCCGGAGGTACGGGCGTGATCCACGCCGGCAGCAGCCCCAGCAGCACCCCCGCCGCCGGCCACAGCGGCAGCGCCGGCGCCGTCAGCGGTACGACACCCGGGTGCAGCGCCCCGGGATCCACCGTGTCCGCGACGGCCATCAGCGTCGCGACCGCCGCGCCCGACCCGGCGACCAGCCACGCGCGTACGCCCCACCGGTCGGGCCGGTAGCGGGTACGGACCGACCGCCGGCCGCCCAGCCACAGCCCGCCCACCGCCGTGGCGAGCCCCGCGGCCAGCAGCGGCAGCCCGTATCCCGCGCCCGCCGTGGCGAGCAGACCGTACGAACCCGCGCAGACACCCAGCAGCCCGCCGAGGGTGAGCGCGGTGGTGGTGTGCCGTACGAGGGGCGGGACTTGGGCCGTACGTCCGTACCCCCGCGCGTCCATCGACGCCGCGACCGCCACCGAACGCTCCAACGCCCCTTCCAGCACCGGCAGTCCGATCCGCAGGAGAGCGCCGAACCCGCCGGCGGGACGGCCGCGCAGTCTGCGGGCGGTGCGCAGCCGGGCCGCGTCGGCGACCATGTTCGGCGCGAAGGTCATGGCCACCACGACCGCGACCCCCGCCTCGTACAGCGCGCCCGGCAGCGACTTGAGCAGCCGGGCCGGATTGGCGAGCGCGTTCGCGGCGCCGACACAGATCAGCAGGGTGGCCAGCTTGGCGCCGTCGTACAGCGCGAAGACGAGCTGTTCGGCGGTCACCCGGCCGCCGATCCGGATCCCCGCCGCCCAGCCGGGCAAGGGCACTTCGGGCAGGGTGAACAGCGGATGCGAACCGGGGACCGGCGAGCCGAGCAGCACCGAGAACAGCAGCCGGACGACCAGGACCGCCAGCCCGAGCCTGACGAACGCGGCGTACGAACGGGCCCAGGGCGCGTCGGTACGGCGGGCCGCCACCACATAGCCCGCCACCCCGACGAGCAGCGCCAGGAGGAGGGGGTTGGCCGTACGGGACGCGGCGGTGGCCAGACCGAGCGCCCAGAGCCACCAGGCCCCGGCGTGCAGGGCGTTGGAGCGGGTGGCCTCGGGCGCGCGCAGCGCGGAGGGACGGCCGGGACGGCTCGCGGTACGGCCCGCCGCACGGAGCGCGGAGGTACGCGGCGCGGTCGTACGCGGCGTGGAGGTTCGCGGCGTCGTGGGCCTGGTCATGGCGTACGGCTCGGGCTCATCGCGGACGCCTCGCGGGCCGGTCATCCGCGCCGGCGACGGGCCCGGCGGAGACCGGCGGCGGCGAGGACGAGAACGGCGGCGGCCCCGGCGACCAGGCCGAGGGAGGGACCGCTGTCGCCCTCGGGCTCGGGATGGGAGCCGGGCTCGGTGGGTGCCGGGGCGCCGGAGGACGTCGCTGCACCGGAGTCCGTGGCAGTGGCGGACGCGTCGGTCCGGGTCGTACTGTCGTCCGCCACCTGCTCTCCGCACCCCGACTCCGGATACCCGGATATCGCGCAGAGCAGGGCGTTGGCGTCGTACCGCAGCGGCTTCGCGACCGCCGCCAGCGCCTCCGCCGCCGTCGCGTCCTCGCCGAGCCGGGCGCACCCGGCGCGGGAAGCGGGCGGGCGCTCGCCGTCCGGGGCGTCGGCGGCCGTGCCGTAGTCCACGACCACGGCGACCCGCTTGCGCCCGGCTTCCCCGGGAGTGGCGCCGCAGACCGCCGTGAAGCCGGACTCGTCGCGCGGCCGGGACGCGTCCGCGCTGTCCGCGCTCACCGCGAAACGGAAGCCCACGACTGTGCCGTCGGCGGGGCGTGCCGTGGCCGGGCCCTGGGTGGCATAGGTCCAGGCGCCGCCGTCGCTCTCCCAGAACGACCAGTAACGGTAGCCCGCCGCCTGGGCGTTCCCGGTCCCCAGGACCAGCGTGGTGCCCAGGACGAACGCGCCGACCAGAGCCGCGTACACCAGCAGCCGGGAGTGCCGCGCGCCGCTCATGGCTGCTCGCTTCTCTTGCGCTCGCTGATCAGGAAGGGCACGCTCGCGCAGACCACCACCGCGATCCCGAGTATCCACAGGATTCCGCCGTCACGACCGCTGTTGCCGACGCTGCCGGTGACCGCCGCCGCGGGGGCGGGCACGGAGGCCATGGCCGTCGGCCTGGGCCCGGTCGCGTTCAGCCGTTCGACGAGGTCGATCCCGCCGAAGTTGCGCGGGTCCGTGCCCGTGGCGTGCGCGGCGAAGATGAGCTGGGCGTAGGCGGCCGGGCCGTTCTCCTGCGCCCAGGCACCCGAATTCTCCTTCAGCCACTCCAGGGCGCCCGAGGCCTGGTCCCCGTATCCGGCGGCCGTCAGCGCGACGACGGCGTCCGCCGTGTTGCCCGTGTCCGGCAGCGGCTCGCTCTCCTCCGCGCCCGGCATCGGCGGCTGGTCGAGATGCCCCTTCGCGGCGAGCGCGGACGCCAGATAGGCGGCGCCGTTCCGGGCGACCCGCTCAGGACCGGGATCGGCCGTCGGCACACAGACCGGCGCGGGGCCCGCCTGTACCGGCCACGCCATCATCCGCTTGCCGAGTCCGCCGAGCACCGCCGCGGCGGTGGCATCGTCATTGGCGGTCAACTCGCCCGCCTTGTCCGGCTGGTACGCGAAGGCCCCCGCGTCCGCGCCCTCCGCCGCGTCGCACGGAATGGCGAGGGCGACCAGCGCGTCGTACGCGTTCCTGCCCTCGGACGACCGGACGGCGCTGGGCCGTACCCCGGAGGTGGTCAGCGCGCCGATCACCAGCGAGGTGGAGTTCGTGTCGGTCGGTGTGCCGGGCAGATAGCCCCAGCCGCCGTCCTTGTTCTGCACGGACCGCAGCCAGCCCAACGCCCTCTCCATGGCGGGCCGTTGACCGCCGAGCGTGGAGAGCGCCTGGACGGCGGCGGCGGTGGCGTTGGAGTCGACCGCCGTCTTCGCGTCGCAGGGGACGGCGGGGTCGGGGCGGTACGCGGGGAACGCGCCGCTGGCGCACTGCTGGCCCTTCAGCCAGGCGACGGCCCGGTCCGCCGGGCGCACCCCGGCCGCGAACTGCGCCGTCATCGCCAGGGACTGGCGCCACACACCGTCGTAGGCGGGGTCCTTCTTGCCGTACAGCCCCGGCGGGAGGGCGGCGGGCGCGGGGGCCGGTACGGAGGGGGACGGCGAGGCGTCGGGGGAGCCGGTGGGGGAGGGGGCCGGGGAGACGGGGACATCGCCTCCCGCCACGGCGGCCGGCGCGAAGGCCACACCGAGCAGGGCGGATACGGCGAGCGCCGCTGCACAGCGGCGAACGGTGGTCATGACGGGCCTCTCCTGCGGGAGCCGGCGCGGGCACACCACCGCCCCTTCCGGCGGGGCCGGCCCGCGCCATGACGGGCCGTTCACCCCTGCCGGTCGCGGCACTGGGCACCGGACTCCGGCTCCGTAATCCTCGACGATGCCGGCCACCGGCGGTTTCCGGTGGCACGAGCCGGTCACGACCGCGTACGAGGCGTTCCGGCTGCGCCACCGGGCGGGGGCGGCTCACGGTTGCGGGTCAGCGCCGGTTTCGCACCGGCTTTCCCCCGTACGGGCATGATGACGACCCGTCCACTCTATCGGCCGCGTACGACGCTCCGGCGCCGGGACCGCCGGGACCGCCGGGACCGCCGGGCGTACGGGCCGGGGGTGCGGACCGGGCTCCCGTACTGCGTCCGGCGGGCGCCCGGTCCGCACCCCGGCCCCCGCGCACCGCGCCCCGGCGCGTACTCGTCCCGTACCCCCTGACCCGCCCCGGCCCCGCACCCCGGGGCGAGTCCGACATCTCCGTATCCGGTGCGCCATGTCGTCCGACGGGCGGGTTAATTCCGGCGAACAGTCGGGAAACACTTGCCCGTTGCGGTGTGGTGCCTCTTGTTGGCAGTGTGTCTACGCGCGTATCTTGAGCCGGCTTTCAGGCTTCTCGTACCACTCCTTCACAGCATGTCCGCCGTACCGTCACGGCTGTACCGCACCCCCCGCGCGAGCACGCACCCGACAGAACCCGTAGCAGAAAGAGCCCATCGTGCCCCAGTCCATACCCCCGGCCCTGCGCGGTCGGCGCGCCCGTCGCATCGCCCTGGCGCTCCCCGTCGGCCTCGTCGGAACGCTTATCGCGCTCCCGTTCACCGCGCAGGCGGCCCCGTCGGCCGATGCCGTGATCGCCGAGGTCTACGGCGGCGGCGGTAACTCCGGCGCTTCCCTCACGAACGACTTCATCGAGCTGGGCAACGCCGGCAGCGGGTCCTTCGACCTCACCGGCTGGTCCGTCCAGTACCTGCCCGGTGCGCCGACCGCCAGCTCCAAGTGGCAGGCCACCCCGCTGTCCGGTGTCATCCCGGCCGGCGGCAGCTACCTCGTGGCGGAGAGCAAGGGCACCGGCGGCGACACCCCGCTGCCCACCCCCGACGCGAGCGGCTCCATCGCGATGTCCGCGACCACCGGCACGGTCGCGCTCGTCCACTCCACCACCCCGCTGACCTGCCTCAACGCCGCCGACTGCGCGGCCGACGGCAGCATCAAGGACCTGGTGGGCTTCGGTACCGCGGCGGTCCGCGAGACCTCGCCGGTCGCCGGCGCGAGCAACACCGCCTCGGTCTCCCGCAACGCGGCCCTCGCCGACACCGACAACAACGGCGCCGACCTGACCGCGGGCGCGCCCTCGCCGCGCAACGCCGCGGGCAGTGGCGGCGAGCCGGGCGACCCCGGTGACCCGGGCGACCCGTCGCCGTCGCCGAGCCCCAGCACCTCGGAGCCGACGCCCGACCCGACCCCGGGCGCGCTGCGGATCCACGACATCCAGGGCAACACCCGGATCTCCCCGCACAACGGCGAGGCCGTCACCAATGTCCCCGGTGTCGTCACCGGCGTACGCTCCACCGGCTCCTCGCGCGGTTTCTGGATCCAGGACCCCAGCCCGGACAACGACCCGGTCACCAGCGAGGGCGTCTTCGTCTTCACCGGCTCGACCACCCCGCAGGTCAAGGTCGGCGACTCGGTGCTGGTCTCCGCGAAGGTCGCCGAGTACTACCCGGGCGGCGCCTCCTCCGGCGCGCAGTCCCTCACCGAGCTGAGCGGCCCGACCACGGTCGTGCTGTCCTCCGGCAACGCGGTGCCCTCAGTCGAGCTGGTCAGCTCCAAGACGCTGCCCAGGGAGTACGCCCCGAGCGCCGGCAGCGAGAGCATCGACTCGCTGACGCTCCAGCCCTCGGTGTACGCCATGGACTGGCTGGAGTCCCGTGAGGGCATGGTCATCCAGGTCGGCGACAGCCGGGTGGTGGGTGCCTCCAACTCGTACGGCGAGACCTGGATCACCACTCACCCCACCAAGAACCCGACCCCGCGCGGCGGTGTGATCTACACCGACTACGACGACCCGAACCCGGGCCGTCTGCTGGTCACCGCGCTGACCGCCGACAAGCCGGCGGCCAATGTGGGCGACACCCTCAAGGGCGCGACCGGTCCGGTCGACTACGGCACGTACGGCGGCTACAGCATCCAGGCAACCACGCTCGGCGCGGTCACCAAGGGCGGTATCCAGCCGGAGGTCGCGGAGAAGGGCGACTCGGACGAGCTGTCGGTCGGCACGTACAACGTCGAGAACCTCGACCCGACGGACCCGCAGGAGAAGTTCGACCGGCTGGCCGAGGGCATCGTCAAGAACCTCGCCTCGCCCGACATCGTGAGCCTGGAGGAGATCCAGGACAACAACGGCGCGAAGAACGACGGTACGGTCGCGGCCGACCAGACCCTCGCCAAGTTCATCGAGGCCATCAAGGCGGCGGGCGGCCCGGCGTACGAGTGGCGCTCGATCGACCCGCAGGACGGGACCGACGGCGGTGAGCCGGGCGGCAACATCCGTACGTCCTTCCTCTACAACCCGCTGCGCGTCACCTTCGTGGACCGCCCGGGCGGCGACGCCACGACCGGCGTCGAGGTCGTCACCTCCGGCGACCGGAAGGACCAGGACATCTCGCTGTCCGTCTCCCCGGGCCGGATCAACCCGGGCTCGGACGCCTGGCGCAGCAGCCGTAAGCCGCTGGTCGGCGAGTTCTGGTTCCGCGGCTCGCAGGTCTTCGTGATCGGCAACCACTTCAACTCGAAGGGCGGGGACCAGCCGGTCCACGGCCGCTTCCAGCCCCCGGTCCTCAGCTCCGAGACCCAGCGCCTGGCCCAGGCCAGGGAGGTCAACGCCTTTGTCTCCGACCTGGTCGACAAGGACAAGAACGCCAAGGTCGTGGTCCTGGGTGACATCAACGACTACCAGTTCTCGGCGCCGCTGGACGTCCTGACGGGCAAGGTCCTCAAGGACCTGATCAACACGCTCCCGAAGAACGAGCGTTACAGCTACGTCTACGACGGCAACTCGCAGACCCTGGACCACATCCTGGTCAGCAAGGGCATCAAGAACCCCGAGTACGACGTGGTCCACATCAACGCGGAGTTCGCCGACCAGGCGAGCGACCACGACCCGCAGGTGGTCCGCTTCAAGTAAGCGCCCCTGAGGGCATTCCCCGCCAGACGTGGCGTGTACGCGGTCCCCTCCCCGGGACCGCGTACACGCCACAGGCATGTCCGGGCTCCGCTGTCTGTGAGCCGTCGTAGGCGCTGATGACGCCGCGTGCCACACCCGCACCGGAGCTGGAAATGGTGTAGATGGCTCCGCCGCTGTCGCCGTTGATGGACGGACCCTCGTAGACGGCGTTTCCGCACTCCCGGGCGGGCCCCGGACCGCTACCGCTCCGGTGGGGGGAGGAGGCGGCAGGCTGTCCGGATGTCCGTTCTGACTTGGGCCGTCGAGGCGCGGCCCGAGAGCCAGGTGATCAGGGCCGCGTGCCAGGTGTGTTCGATGACGCGGATCGCGGAGAGCTGCTCGGGGGTGGGGGGTGTGCGGGACGGGGGCGGGGTCATGGCGTCCACGATGATCGCCGTCGTACGGCGCGAGACCTCGTCGACCTCGCGGCTGACGCTGCGGTCCGCGAACGTCAGGGCGCGGACCATCGCCTCCGCGAGACGCGGGTCGCGCTGGAGGGCGCGGAAGGCGCGCATCAGGGTCTCGGCGACCCGTTCCGCGGGGTCGTCCGCGCTCGGCGGGCGTTTGCGGAGGGTGGCGTGCAGATGATCCAGCCGGTCCTGCATCGTGGCGACCAGCAGATGGATCTTGGACGGGAAGTAGCGGTACAGCGTGCCCAGGGCGACCCCCGCCTCCTCGGCCACCTCGCGCATCTGGACCGCGTCGAAGCCGCCCCGGCAGGCCAGTTGGTGCGTGGCGGCCAGGATGTCCCTGCGGCGGGCCTCCTGACGTACCGTCAGAGCCGGCGCGGGACCTGACACCGCCCGGGCTGCTTCCGCTGTCATCCGTCCGTCCCCAACCCCATCGCGCCGCACCGCCTCCGGACCGCACAGCATGGCAGGGGCCCGCGTCGTGGCGCGAATCACCCGATCCCGCCGGTACAGCCACGCTACTTGCCGGTAAATTCGAAACCTGTGACCGGACAAGTCTGAAACTTGTTCTAGATCGGAGCCGCCGGTTACGCTCCGGCGAAACATGGACCGCGCGGTGAATTCGTGCTGGGAGAAGGGGGCCGGAGTGACCGCTGAGGCCATGGAGGCGGGCACCGGGGACCCAGGCCCCGTCCGCGCCCCGGACAGCGAACGGCCCCTCCGTATCGCCCTCCTCAGCTACAAGGGCAATCCTTTCTGCGGCGGCCAGGGCGTCTATGTCCGCCACCTCTCCCGTGAACTCGCCCGCCTCGGCCACAGCGTGGAGGTGATCGGCGCCCAGCCCTACCCCGTGCTCGACGAGGGCGTGCCGCTCACCGAACTGCCCAGCCTGGACCTCTACCGGCAGCCCGACCCCTTCCGTACGCCGAAGCGCGACGAGTTCCGGGACTGGATAGACACGCTCGAGGTCGCCACGATGTGGACCGGCGGTTTTCCCGAGCCGCTGACCTTCTCGCTGCGTGCCCGGCGCCATCTCGCCGCCCGCGCGGGCCAGTTCGACATCGTCCACGACAACCAGACGCTCGGTTACGGACTTCTCGGCGACCTCGGCGCCCCGCTCGTCACCACCATCCACCACCCCATCACCGTCGACCGGCGGCTCGATCTGGACGCCGCCGAGGACTGGCGCAGACGCGCCTCCGTACGCCGCTGGTACGGCTTCACCCGTATGCAGAAGCGCGTCGCGCGCCGGCTGCCGTCCGTCCTGACCGTCTCCGGCTCCTCGAAGCAGGAGATCACCGAGCATCTCGGGGTACGGCCGGACCGTATCGATGTCGTGCACATCGGCGCCGACACGGAGCTGTTCTCGCCCGACCCGGCGGTGCCGGAGGTCCCGGGCCGTATCGTCACCACGGCCAGCGCGGACGTCCCGCTCAAGGGTCTCGTCCATCTTGTCGAGGCCCTCGCCAAGGTCCGCACCGAGCACCCCGCCGCGCATCTTGTCGTCGTCGGCACGCGCCCCGAGTCGGGGCCGGTGGCGCGGGCGATGGAACGGTACGGGCTCGAAGGCGCCGTCGAGTTCGTCAAGGGCATCTCCGACGCCGAACTGGTCGGGCTGGTGCGGGGCGCGCGGATCGCCTGTGTGCCGTCGCTGTACGAGGGGTTCTCGCTGCCGGCGGCGGAGGCGATGGCCACCGGTACGCCGCTGGTCGCCACCACCGGAGGCGCGATCCCCGAGGTCGCGGGCGCGGACGGGGAGACCTGTCTGGCCGTACCGCCCGGCGACGCGGGCGCGCTGGCCGCCGCGCTGGGGCGGCTGCTGGGGGACGCGGAGCTGCGTGCCCGGTTGGGGGCGGCGGGGCGCGAGCGGGTGCTGAACCGGTTCACCTGGGCGCAGGCCGCGCGGGGGACGGCGGAGCTGTACCGCGAGGCGATCGCCCGCCGGTCGCAGCCGCGGAGCCGGGACCGGGACCGGAGCCGTGACGGGAACGGGAATCAGGGCCGGAGCCGTGCTTGGAATCGGGACCGGTACGAGGACCAGTCCCGGCCCGAGTCCCCGCTGCGTTCGCAGCCCCGGCCGCGGTGCGACGACGCCACTGCCCGGGCGGCCTGCACCGGCGCCCGCTGATGCCTATGCCGTACCGGGCGAGCGCGCCCGCGCCCGCGTTACCCGCCGCGCCGTAACCGCGCCCGCCGTACCCGTACGCCCGTACCCCCGCTCGTACGTCCGTACCCCCACCCGTACCCCGCTCCACACCGACCGCGACCCGAACCGACGGGACCCGAACCGACCGCGAAAGCAGGACGACCCTGTGCTGACCGTGGACTTCACCCGCTTCCCGCTCGCCGCGGGCGACCGCGTGCTCGATCTGGGGTGCGGCGGGGGCCGGCACGCCTTCGAGTGCTACCGGCGCGGGGCCAGGGTCGTGGCGCTCGACCGGAACGGCGACGAGGTCCGCGAAGTCGCCAAGTGGTTCGCCGCGATGCGGGAGGCAGGGGAGGCGCCGGAGGCCGCCACCGCCACCGCCATGCAGGGCGACGCGCTCCAACTCCCCTTCCCCGACGCCTCGTTCGACGTTGTCATCGTCTCCGAGGTGATGGAGCACATACCCGACGACAAGGGAGTGCTCGCCGAGGTGGTCCGGGTGCTGCGGCCCGGCGGACGGATCGCGGTCACCGTTCCGCGGTACGGCCCGGAGAAGGTCTGCTGGGCGCTCTCCGACGCGTACCACCAGGTCGAGGGCGGCCATATCCGGATCTACAAGGCCGACGAACTGCTGGGCAGGATAAGGGAGTCCGGACTCAGGCCGTACGGTACGCACCACGCGCACGCCCTGCACGCGCCGTACTGGTGGCTCAAGTGCGCGTTCGGGGTGGACAACGACAAGGCGCTGCCGGTCCGCGCGTACCACAAGCTGCTGGTCTGGGACATCATGAAAAAACCGGCCGTCACCCGGGTCACCGAGCAGTTGCTGAACCCCGTGGTGGGCAAGAGCCTTGTTGTGTACGCGACGAAGCCGCGCGTTCGCCCGGCGGACGCCAAGTGACCTTGCCGAGCCGTGGGCCCGACGCCACGGAACATCTCGTCCTGCCCGGAGTGCTCACCGCGGAACAGGCCGCGGAGACGGTCGCCGGGATTCTCGCCGTACAGCGGAGGGACGGCGCGATCCCCTGGTTCCGGGGGCACCATCTCGACCCCTGGGACCATGTCGAGGCGGCGATGGCGCTGGACGCGGCGGGCGAACACGGGGCGGCGGCGCGGGCGTACGAATGGCTCGCCCGGCACCAGAACGAGGACGGGTCGTGGTACGCGGCGTACAGCGACGCGGGTGCGGGTGCGGGTGCTGGTTCGGGTGCCGGTGCTGCCGGTGTTGGTGCGGCCTCCGCCGCGGCTGTGGCCACCGCACCGTTGCTCGTCCCCCGCGACCTCGGGCGCGAGTCGAACTTCGTCGCCTACACGGCCGTTGGCGTCTGGCACCACTATCTCGCCACCGGCGACGACGCGTTCCTCGACCGGATGTGGCCCGTCGTGCACGCGGCGATCGAGTTCGTGCTCGTACTCCAGCGGCCCGGCGGCCAGATCGGCTGGAAGCGCGAGGCGGACGGCACGCCCCTCGACGACGCGCTGCTCACCGGGAGTTCGTCCGTGCACCAGGCCCTGCGCTGCGCGCTCGCGATCGCCGAGGAACGCGAGGAGCCGCAGCCCGACTGGGAGTTGGCGGCGGGCGCGCTGGGCCACGCGATCCGCAGCCACCCCGAGCGGTTCCTCGACAAGAGCCGCTACTCGATGGACTGGTACTACCCGGTGCTGGGCGGCGCGGTGACGGGCGCACAGGCCACCGCGCGGATCGAGGCGGGCTGGGACCGCTTCGTCGTGCCGGGGCTGGGCGTGCGCTGCGTGGTGCCCAACCCCTGGGTGACCGGCGGCGAGAGCTGTGAACTCGCCCTGGCGCTCTGGGTGATGGGCGAGTCCGACCGGGCGCTGGAGGTGCTCCAGTCCATCCAGCATCTGCGCGCGGAGGACGGGATGTACTGGACGGGCTATGTCTTCGAGGGCAACCGCGCCGTCTGGCCGGAGGAACGCACCACCTGGACGGCCGGCTCACTGCTGCTGGCGGTGGCCGCGCTGGGCGGCGACGAGGCGACGACGGCGGTGTTCGGCGGCGAACGCCTCCCCCGCGGCCTGGAACCGGACTGCTGCCGCTGACCTCACGGATTAGGGTGCCCGCATGACGCTTCTCGGGCATGACCGCTACTGCGACGAGATCGTGGCGCAGACCGAACGGCTGCGGGCCGTACTCTCCGGCGCCGATCTCTCCGCGCCCGACCTCTCCGTGACCGTGCCGAGCTGCCCCGACTGGACCCTTGGGCAGCTTGTACGGCATCTCGGCGCGGCCCACCGCTGGGTCGAGAAGACCGTACGGATCCGGGCGCGGGAAGAGATTCCCGACGAGGGGGTGCCCGAGTTCGAGGGGCCTGACGACTCCGATCCGGCCGCGCTGGCCGCCTGGCTCACCGAGGGGGCGGAGATGACCGCCGCCACGCTGCGGGCGGCCGGGCCCGCGGCCGAGGTGTGGAGTTGGGGCTGGGAGCGGAACGCCGGATTCTGGGCGCGGCGGATGACCCATGAGACGGTGATCCACCGGGCGGACGCGGCGCTGGCCGCCGGGGGGGCGTACGAGGTCGATCCGGCGGTCGCGGCCGACACGATCGACGAGTTCCTCCAGTGCATGACCTTCGCCCTGGCCGCCGGTGACCCGGAGGCCGCCGAACTGCGCGGCGCCGGCCGCAGCATCCATCTGCACGCGACGGACGTGCCGGACGCCGAGTGGCTGATCGAGTTCGGGGACGACGGGTTCACCTGGCGGCGCGGGCACGAGAAGGCGACGGTCGCGCTCCGGGGCCCGCTCACGGAAGTGCTGCGGGTCTTCTATCGGCGGCTGCCGGCGGACAGCGAACTGGTGGAGGTGCTGGGGGACGCGAAGCTGCTGGACTTCTGGCTGGAGAGGGCGTCGTTCGGCTGAGGCAGGCGGGGCGGGCGTGGCGTGGGGGCATGGCGGGCGGCTGTTTGTTCGTACGGTGTACGGGCCGCCGGTGCGGATGCGGCCCGCTGGTACGGGCATGCGCAGCCGGTGCGGATGCGGGCTCCCGGTGCGGGCACGGGCCGCCCGTACGGCTCGGTCCGCCCGCAGTTGCCCCCGTAAAGCCCGGTCCGCGCACGGACCCTCCGTACCGCCCATCACCCGCACACGACGACGGCCCCCGCCGTAAGGCGAAGGGCCGTCGTCGTGGTGTGAACCCGCGAGCCTGCGCATCGCGGAAAGCGCGCTCAGCCGCGCTGGATGCCCGAGGTGTCCTGGAGCACGCCCCGGCGGCCGTCCTGGGTCTGGGCCACCAGGCCCTGGCCGCGCTGCTCGACCGCGAGGTACCACGTGCCGGGCGCCAGTTCCGCGATCGGCGACGGCGAACCGTCCTCGCCGAACAGCGGACGCGCCACCGGCACCGCGAACCAGAACGGCGCGAAGTCCCCGGCCGGTGCCGCGCCGCCCGCCGGCGGCTGGCCCTGCTGGCCGCCCTGCGGCTGGCCGCCGCCGAACAGACTGCCCTGCCCGCCCTGCGCGCCGAACGGCTGGGCCTGGCCCTGCGTACCGTACGGCTGCTGGCCGCCCGGATATCCGTACCCCTGCTGCGGACCGCCCGGCTGCCCGCCGTACGGCTGCGGCGTCCGCGGCCTCGGCGCCCCGACGAGCGCGCCCTTCAGCGCCGGTACGAGCGGAGTCGCGACGGCCGCGCCGGCCAGTACCAGCGCGGCGATGAAGCCGAGGATCAGACCGCTGCCCGCGTCGATGCCGTCCAGGCCGATCAGCGACCAGAGCGCCGTCCAGGCCGCGAATATCGCGAGCGCCACACCGAACTGCCCGAGGTCGAGCCCCACGATCTTCCGCGGCTGCGGCAGCGCGCGGGCGGCGACGATCAGCCCCGCGGCGATGACCCCGGCCAGGTGGATGCTCATCACGGTGCCCAGCGAGTCCCAGGCGTTCGGGGCCGAGGACCCGAGGACGCTGGAATCGTACAGATTGAGGAACGAGGCGATGAACAGCAACACCGCTGCTCCGATCACCACGCCGTCGCCTCGAGTGAGGGAGCGGATGTTCACGTGAAAAGTCCTTCGCTGTCGTCTCGTCGGGCGGTCGGGGCGGTCGACGCGGCCGCCGGGATGCGGCGGTGCGCGGTGTGAAGCCCGGGGGCGGCTCCGTATCGTACGGATGAATGTATCGTCTGCCCGGTCGGGCCGTCCGCCCGGTATCGGGCCCGGTAGCAGGGCTGTTACGGGTCCGATGGCAAGGCTGTTACCTGGTCAGGGCCGTGGCAGGACCTTCACGATCACTCCATGGATCTCCCATGGTCACTTCATGAGAAATCCCTTGATTCCGTCCGCGAGCCCCTGCGCCGCCTTCTGCCGCCATTCCGCGGTGGTGAGCAGGGCGGCGTCGTGCGAGTCGCGCATGTTGCCACACTCGACAAAGACCTTGGGAACCGTTGACAGGTTGAGTCCGCCGAGATCCTCGCGGACGTCGAGGCCCGTACCGTCGCCGATGTAGTTGGCTGGGGCGCTGCCGGTCTCGCGGGCGAAATTCCCGGCGATCCGCTCGCCGAGTTCGCGGGACGGGCCGACGATGGCGGTGGTGTCGGCCGCCCCGCCCTTGACCAGGGCCGGAAGAATGACATGGAATCCGCGGTTTCCGGACGCCGAACCGTCGGCGTGTACGGAGACGACGGCGTCGGCCTTCGCCTTGTTGCCGATACGGGCGCGCTCGTCGACGCAGGGGCCGAAGGGGCGGTCGGCGTCCTGGGTGAGGGTGACCTTCGCGCCGAGTTCCCGGAGCAGGGTGCGCAGCCGGTGGGAGACATCGAGGGTGAAAGAGGCCTCGGCGTAACCGGAATTGGTTGCGGTGCCGGTGGTGTCGCATTCCTTGCTGGTCGGTCCGATATTCACCGGTTTATTGATTTCGGTGGGATGGTCGCGATTGGTGGGATTGTGCCCGGGGTCGATCACGATGACCTTGCCGGTGAGGGGCCGGTCGGGCGGTGCCGGGGCGCCGGGAGGGCCGGAGTCGGGACCGGTGGAAGGTGTGGCGGAGGGCGTGGCTACGGACGGGGTGGCCGCGGACGGGGTGACGGGAGCGGTGGCCACGGAGGGGGTTCCGGCCGTCGCGGCGGAGGGCGGACCTCCGCTTTCCGGTCCGCTCGTGCCCTGGTAGACGAGCCATCCCGCCAGCGCGCCGGGCACCAGCGCGGCGACCGCGACGGTGAGGGTGCTCCGGCCTGGACGGCGGCGGACGGACTGGGGGCTCTCGTCGTACGACACCTCGGCGATGCTAGTGCCGTGACCGGGGAGTGTTCACCGCTTGCCCGGCCTTCGGCCGTGCTGTGTCCTCAATCGCCGGACGGGCTGCTGTGTTGTGTCCTCAATCGCCGGACGGGCTTTTCAACCCCGTGCGGCGCAGTACGCGGAGGGAGTCGGTCGGGGGGAGTTCCGTGAAGGCGCCGGACGCGAGGGCCCGTACGTACACGCGGTAGGGCGCCTGCCCGCCGTCCGCCGGGTCCGGGAACACGTCGTGGATCACGAGCAGCCCGCCCTCGGCGAGATGCGGCACCCAGCCCTCGTAGTCCCCGGTCGCGTGCTCGTCGGTGTGGCCGCCGTCGATGAAGACCAGCCCGAGCGGGCCGCCCCAGACCTTCGCGACCTGCGGCGAACGGCCGACGACCGCGATCACGTGCTCCTCCAGACCCGCCCGCTGGAGGGTGCGGCGGAAGGCGGGGAGCGTGTCCATCAGGCCGGTGTCCGGGTCGACCAGACCCGGATCGTGGTACTCCCAGCCGGGCTGCTGCTCCTCGCTGCCGCGGTGGTGGTCGACGGTGACCGCGACCGTACCGGCCTCTCGGGCGGCGCCCGCCAGCAGCAGGGTCGAGCGCCCGCAGTACGTGCCCACCTCCAGGAGGGGCAGGCCGAGG
This sequence comes from Streptomyces sp. GMY02, assembly GCF_019056675.1. Taxonomy (NCBI): domain Bacteria; kingdom Bacillati; phylum Actinomycetota; class Actinomycetes; order Kitasatosporales; family Streptomycetaceae; genus Streptomyces; species Streptomyces sp. GMY02. The sequence goes on from NZ_CP077658.1 coordinate 6,022,419, forward strand.
GCCGCCGCGTCGGCCGCCGCCGCGTACAGGGCGAGCCCTTCGTGTACGGGCATGAACCCCTTGGCGGCCTCGAAGGCGGCGAGGACATCGGCTGCGGGTACGGTCCCGGCGGTCCCTGCGGGCATGGGCGGCGGCTCTCCTCGGGTCGGGCTGACGCTGACGCTTTTGGTGCTGGTGCTGGTGCTGGTGCTGGTGCTGGTGCTGGTGCTGGTGCAGGTGCAGGTGGTGCTTGTGCCGCTCCGCTGTTCCTGCCCGTGCGGGCCGTCGGTCAGACCGACGGCACCGCGGCCGTCCGCTCCGGCGACGGCGCACTCTCCGTCAGCACCAGATCCGCCTCCACCGGCACCCCGTCGCCCGGATACACCGCCGGGCGCGCGTGCGGCGCGTACCCCGTGGCCGTCCCCGCCAGTACGTAGTGCCCGCCGGCCGGCGGGAGCAGCGCGTACCGGCCGTCCTCGTCGCTGGTGGTGAGCCCCGCCTGCCGGCCCCCGCCGTCGATGAGCGTGACATTGGCCCGCGCCACCGGCGTACCGTCCGCGTCCAGCACCCGCCCCCGGAACCCGCCGGAACCGGCGACGAGCGTGCGCGGCCTGACCCGCTCGTCTGACCCCAAGCCCGAGCCGGAGCCCGAGCCCGAGCCCGCCTCCGAGCCCGCATCCGCCGCAAGAGCCGTGGCAGCCCCGACAGCCGCGGCGGACTTCGCCGGCCGCTGCGACGGCAGGAACACCGCCAGCGCCAGTCCGATGACCACCGCGCCCGTGGCGATGGCGAACGAGATACGGAAGCCGTGCAGCGTGGGCACCGCCACCCCGCCCGAGACGACCGAGGTGTGGGCCAGCACCATGCCGATCACCGCGCTGGACACCGAGGTGCCGATGGAGCGCATCAGGGTGTTCAGACCGTTGGCCGCGCCGGTCTCCGACGGGTCGACGGCACCGATGATCAGGGCCGGGAGCGAGGAGTACGCGAGACCGATGCCCGCGCCGACGACCACCGAGATGACGACGGTCTGCCATGCGGCACTCATCAGGCCGAGCCCCGCCCCGTACCCGACACCGATGACGAGCATGCCGATCATCAGCGAGACCTTGGGGCCGCGCCGGGCGGAGATCCGGGCGTACACCGGCGCGGTCAGCATCATCGCCAGTCCGAGCGGCGCCACGCACAGCCCCGCGACCACCATCGACTGACCGAGACCGTAGCCGGTGGCCTTGGGCAACTGAAGGAGCTGCGGGAGTACGAGGGAGATCGCGTAGAAGGCGACTCCGACCATGATCGAGGCGAGGTTGGTGAGCAGCACCTCACGGCGCGCGGTGGTACGGAGATCGACCAGCGGCGCGGAACTCCGCAGCTCCATGAGGCCCCAGAGCAGCAGGATCACCACGGCCAGACCGAACAGCCCGAGGGTGGTGGCCGAACCCCAGCCCCAGTCGCTGCCCTTGGTGATGGGCAGCAGCAGGGCGACGAGCCCCGCGGACAGCCCGATCGCGCCGAGCCAGTCGAACCGGCCGGTTGCCCGTAGCGAGGACTCCGGTACGAACCGGACGGTGAGCAGCATCGAGAGCACACCGAGCCCCGCCGCGCAGAAGAACAGCGCGTGCCAGTCGGCGTTCTGCGCGACCAACGCCGCGCCGGGCAGGGCGAGTCCGCCGCCCACACCGATCGAGGAACTCATCAGCCCCATCGCGGAGCCGAGGCGCTCGCGCGGCAGTTCGTCGCGCATGATGCCGATACCGAGGGGTATCGCGCCCATGGCGAAGCCCTGGAGGGCCCTGCCGACGATCATGATCACGAGGTCATCGGTGAATCCGCAGATCAGCGAGCCGATCACCATCACCGCGAGGCTGGCGAGCAGCATCCGGCGCTTGCCGAAGAGATCGCCGAGGCGGCCCATGATCGGCGTGGAGATGGCGCCGGCGAGAAGGGTCGCCGTCATGACCCAAGTGGCGTTGGCGGGCGCGGTGTGCAGAAGTTCCGGCAGGTCCTTGATGACGGGGACGAGCAGGGTCTGCATGACCGCGACCGTGATGCCCGCGAAGGCGAGTACGGGGACGATGGCGCCGCCGGGCCCGGCCTTGCCGGTCCGCGGATCCGGGAGCGCCCCGGTGGGCTGGTCGGTCGTCGTTCGTGGCATACGTGCGGCCTCCGGGCAGGAAGTATTCGGGCGAGTTCGGGGTGTGCGTGTGACGGCAGAGGGATACCCACCGGCGGACCGTGCGGGTCGCCAGGTGGGTGCAGTGTGAAACCTTCCCGGCCGTGCGGTTATTCCGGCGGCCGGGAGGGCGCCTTTCTCTGACGGATCGTCATGTCTGTTATGTCCGTTAGGTCGGCAGGGTGGGCGGATAACCCGATGTACGGACCGCTGCTGGGCTGCGACCATGACGCGCATGGTCCGAGCCGCCGACGAAGCCGAGCCCGTTCACATATCCGGGATGTCCGGGGCCGCCCGGCCCCACACCCGTACGCGTACCTGGGCGGTGGTCCTCGCCGCCTGCGCGGGGCAGTTCCTCGTCGTCCTCGATGTGTCCGTGATGAATGTCGCACTGCCCTCGCTGCGCGCGGATCTCGGGCTCTCCGCCACCGGCCTCCAGTGGGTCCTCAACGCCTATTCGATCGCCTTCGCCGGCTTCATGCTGCTCGGCGGCAGGGCGGCGGATCTGTTCGGCAGGAAGCGGATGTTCCTGACCGGGCTCGCGGTCTTCACCCTGGCGTCCGTCGCGGGCGGACTCGCGCAGGAGGGCTGGCAGTTGATCAGCGCCCGCGCCGTACAGGGGCTGGGCGCGGCCGTTCTGGCGCCCGCCACTCTCACGCTGCTGACCTCCGCCGTACCGGCGGGACCCGCCAGGACCCGGGCCGTGGGCACCTGGACGGCGGTCGGCGCGGGCGGCGGGGCGGCCGGCGGGCTGGTCGGCGGCGCGCTCACCGATCTGCTGTCCTGGCGCTGGGTGCTGCTGATCAATGTGCCGGTCGGGGTGCTGCTGCTGGCCGGGGCCGCGGTGTGGCTGGCCGAGAGCCGTACGGACGCGGCGCGGCGGCGCGTCGACCTGCCCGGCGCGATCCTGGTCACGGCCGGTCTGGCGGCGATCGCGTACGGCATCGTGCAGACCGAGGAGCGCGGCTGGGGCGCGGCGGCCACCCTGCTGCCGCTGGCGGGAGGAGTGCTGCTGCTCGGGGTGTTCGTGGTGGTCGAGTCGCGGGCGAGGGTGCCGCTGATGCCGTTGGGGCTGTTCCGGGTACGGAGTGTGTCCGCGGCCAACGCGGCGATGTTCATCAGCGGTTCCGCGTCCTTCGCGGTGTGGTTCTTCATGACGATGTACGCGCAGAACGTGCTGGGGTACGGGCCGCTGGAGGCGGGTCTCGCGCTGGTGCCCAGCTCGCTGAGCATTGTGTTCGGCTCGAAACTGGCGCCCCGGCTGATTCCGGTGACCGGCGCGCGTGCGCTCGCGGTGCTGGGGGCGCTGGTGGCGGTGGCCGGGTTCGGCTGGCAGTCGGCGATGACCGCGGACGGACCGTACTTCTCGGTGATCCTCGGCCCCGGTCTGCTGATCATGACCGGTCTGGGGGTGGCGGGCACCACGCTGGCGGCGCTGGCCACGGCGGGCGCGGAGCCGGGCGACGCCGGTCTGGTCTCCGGCCTGATCAACACTTCGCGGACCATGGGCGGAGCGCTCGGGCTGGCGGTCCTGACCACGGTGGCGGCCTCCCGTACGGCGGGCGGCACCAGCGCGCAGGCGCTGACGGACGGATACGCGCTGGCCTTCAGGACGGGCGGCGCGGTGCTGCTGGCGGGGACACTGCTGATGGCGCTGTGGCTGCCGCGCGGCTCGTCGGAGGCGTGAGGTCGGCTTGTGCGGGTTTGATAGGGGCGCCCAGAGTCGGCTTTGGCGCCGGGCTCAGAGCCAGCCCTGGCGGCGGGCGGCCCGTACCGCCTCCATCCGGTTGCGGGTGCCGGTCTTGCCGATGGCCGACGAGAGGTAGTTCCGTACGGTCGACTCGGACAGCCGCAGCCTGGCCGCGATGTCGGCGACCACCGCGCCGTCCGCCGAGGCGTTCAGTACGTCACGCTCGCGGGCGGTGAGCGGGCTCGGGCCCGCGCTCAGCGCCGCCGCCGCGAGGGCGGGGTCGATGACGGTCTCGCCGGTCAGCACCCGGCGGATCGCGGCGGCCAGTTCCTCCACCGGCCCGTCCTTGACCAGAAAGCCCGCGGCCCCCGCCTCCATGGCGCGGCGCAGATAGCCGGGCCGGCCGAAGGTGGTCAGGATCAGCACCCGGCAGCCGGGCACCTCGTCCCGGAGCAGGGCGGCGGCGTCGAGACCGCTGATCCCGGGCAGTTCGATGTCCAGCAGCGCCACATCGGGGCGCGAGTGGTGCGCGGCGTCCACGATCGCGTCGCCGCTCGCGACCTGCGCGACCACCTCGATGTCCGGCTCCATGCCCAGCAGCAGGGCGAGCGCGCCTCGCAACATCCCCTGGTCCTCGGCGAGAAGGACGCGTACGGACGTGGCCGGCCTGTGGTCCCGGGGCATCTCTGTCACGTGCTCAGGGTAGGGCGGCGGGTGCGGTCGTGATCAGGCGCGATCAGGCGTGATCAGCGCGCGGGAGGGGGCGCGCGGAGTGCCGCTCCGCTCAGGTGCCGACGGTGCCCGCGGTGCCGACGGGGAGGAGGGCGGTGACCTGGAAGCCCCTGCCGCCGGGAGCCTGTGCCGGGCCCGCTTCGAGGGAGCCGCCCGCGGCGGCGAGGCGTTCGGTGAGGCCTTTGAGACCGGTGCCGCCGAAGGCCGGGGTAATGCCGGTACTGGTGCTCGTACCCGTGCCCGCACCAGCATCCCCGCCAGCATCCCCGCCCGTACTCGTACTCGTGCCTGTACTTGTACCGACGCCGTCGTCCGTGACAGTCAGTCTGACCCGCTCCGGCGAGCCGTCCACCGCTATCACGCAGCGGGTCGCGGCGCTGTGCCGTACGGCATTGGTGACGGCCTCCCGTACCACCCAGCCGAGCAGCACCTCCGCCCACGGCTCCAGCGGCGGCCCGGACTGCCGTACGACCGGTTCGATCCCCGCGGCCGCCAGCGCCGAGCGCGCCCGGTCCAGATCCGTGGCGAGGCTGCCCTCGCGATAGCCGGTGACCGCCTCCCGGATCTCGGTCAGCGCCTGTCTGCCGACGGACTCGATGTCGGAGACCTGCGCCATCGCCGCGGCCGGATCGCGCGGCCCCAGCCTGCGCGCGGCCTCCGCCTTGACCACGATCACCGACAGCGTGTGGCCGAGCAGATCGTGCAGATCGCGCGAGAAGCGCAGTCGCTCCCGCTCCACCGCCGAGCGCGCCAGTTCCTGGCGGGTGGCGCGCAGCTCCGTCACCGTCTCGGTGAGCGTGAGGATCGCGGCGGTCACCATCATCGAGATGAAGGTGCCGTACGCCACGGTGATCGCGCCCCAGCCGTCGTGGTACGCGCCGATCGCCCCGGCGGCGGCGGCCAGCGGCACCCCCACCCAGGCGAGGGCGCGCCCGCGCACCACACTGCCGCAGGCCAGGCCGAGGAGCGGGAAGAACAGCAGCCAGCTCCCGCCGTAGAGACCGCCGAGGCCGAACGTCATCAGCCCCATGCCGACGAGCGACCACCTGGTGGCGGCGCTCTTCTGGTGGGCGGGCACGAAGGACCTGAACACCACCGATACGTAAAGGGAGTTGAAGACCAGCAGGCCGATGCCGCCGAACCAGGGGTTGGGGGTCCTGCCCTGTACGAGATTGGAGAAGGAGCCGAGTCCGAGGAGCAGCCAGGGCAGCATGGCATAACCGTTGGGCGGGCCGGGCCGCTCGCAGTCCTTGTCCGGCGCTTCGTGGTCGCGGCTGCCGTAGTCCGGGCTGCCGTACTCCCGGTTTCCTTGGTCCCGGTTTCCTTGGTCCCGGCTGCCGTTGGCGTGTATGTGCCGGGCCTTGGCCCGCTTGCCCCATCCGTCTCTGATCCGTGTCATGCCGTCCTCGCCGACCTGCGGTACGAGACCACAGCGTACGAACCGAACACGAACAGCCAGCCCAGCAGAACGGCCACGGTCAGGGCACCGGGGGCCGAGCCGCGGGTGACGGACCAGCCGAGATCGGCGAACCGGTTGGCCGGGGTGTAGCCGGCCAGCGAGCGCAGCCAGCCGGGGAACAGCTCGACCGGGAACCAGAGCCCGCCCACCACCGCCATGCCCATCAGACAGCCCACGTTCACCACGCCGGTCGTCTGCGCGGTGAACCGGTAGCCGTTGCCGATGCCCAGCAGGGTGAAGGGCAGCGCGCCCGCCCAGAGCAGCACGACCAGCGCGGCCCACTGCCCGGCCGCGAGCCGTACACCATTGATCAGACCGCCCGCCGCGAGCACGGCCAGCAGCGCGGGCAGCACGGTCACGGACCCGGCGAGCGCCCGGCCGAGCACCACCTGCCGGGGCGGTATCGGGGTGATCCGCAACTGGCGGAGCCAGCCGAGCGACTTGTCCTCGGCGATACCGGTACCGGTGCCGACGGCCGAGCTGAGCGCTCCGTACGCGGCCATGCCGACCATGGATGTGATCTCCCAGTCCGCACCGCCGTCCCCGTCCCCCGCGCCGCCCACATTGGTGAACAGCAGATACATCAGGACCGGCATGGCCGTTCCGAAGATCACAAAGCCGGGGTCGCGGAGGGTCCTGCGCACTTCGAGCAGGGCGTAGCGCAGCAGTATGGGCGGTGCGGGCAGTACGGGTGGTACGCGCGGTGCGGGCGTTCTCATCGCGCCACCTCCTCCCGGGTCAGGGCCAGAAAGGCGTCTTCGAGCGTCGCCGGGACCACTTCGAGCCGGCGGACCGCGCCCAGCCGGGCGAGGGCGAGGACCGTGGCGTCGGAGTCGTCGGTACGGAGCAGGGCGCGGCCCCCGCGTACCTCGGCCGAGACGACACCGGGCAGCAGCGGGAGATCTTCGGCGCGGATGGGCAGGTCCTCCCCGCTGTCCTTGATGCCCTCGGTGTACTCGGCGTCGTTGGCGTACTCGGTGTCGTCGGTACGGAGGCCGGCCGCCGAGGCCAGGTCGAAGGAGACGAGATGGCCGCCGACCGTGCCCTTGATCAGTTCGCTGGTGCCGTCGGCGACGATCCGGCCGTGGTCGAGGACGACGATCCGGTCGGCGTAGCTGTCGGCCTCCTCCAGATAGTGGGTGGAGAAGAGCACGGTGTTGCCGCGGTCGGCATAGGCCCGCATGGACGCCCAGAAGGCGCGCCGGGCCTCGACGTCGAGGGCGGCGGTGGGCTCGTCCAGGACGACCAGTTCGGGGCCGCCGGCCAGCGCGACCGCGAACCGGACCCGTTGGGTCTGGCCGCCGGAGAGCTTGTCGACCCGGCGGTCGGCGAGATCGGTGAGCCCGGCGAGCGCGAGCGCCTCGGCGACGGGCAGCGGGCGGGGAAAGGCGCTCGCCACGAACGTGACCAACTCCCTTACGGTCACCCGCCTGATGGGCCGCCCGTCCTGAAGCATCGCCCCCACCCGGCCGGCCGCGACAGCCCGCGCGGGCGGCCCGCCGAACAGCCGCACCGTACCCGCGTCCGGCTCGTCGAGCCCGAGGAGCAGGGCGATGGCGGTGGACTTCCCGGCGCCGTTGCGCCCGAGAAGCGCGACGGTCTCACCCCGCGGAATGCCGAGCCCGACCCCGTCGACGGCCAGAACCGCCCCGAAGGCCTTGCTCACCCCGTCGAAGCTCACGGCAGGCGCGGAGCTTTCCCTGTACGTCATGCCAACGACGGTACGGAGCAGCCCTGTTGCCCGGCAGATGCGGATGTACGAACTCGCCCAGTACAAATGTCCTAGGGCACGGCGCCCCTCCCGGCACCGGCCGCGCACGTCCCCACAGGAAGAGGCCGCCGCGTACAAGCCGCGACGGCCTCTTCTTGTGTGTCAGACCGTGTGCCGGAGACGGCCTAGGCCGCGTTGCTGTGTTCCCCCTCCGCAGGGCGGCGGTGGCGGCCGTGGGCCGGAGACATCGAGTCCTCCGTCGACGCCGCGCCGCCCCGGTGCTTTCCGAGACTGCTCAGCTCGCCCTGGTCGGCGGCCGTCCCCTGCGGGCGCTGCTGGGTCGTGTCGGTTCGAGCTTCAGACATGTGGGAAGTCACCCCGTCGTGATCGCTTCTGTTGTGACGCAGGGCTCCGGCTTTCCCTGTACCGCCCCGGCAGAGTGACGGTCACCGTCCACACATCACAGCCCCCGACAGTGCCCGGTCGGTACGGCCGCGCAGCCCCGGACGAAAGTCTATCCAGGTGCCCCGCGCCCGCTGAGAGGCGCCTGCTGCAAGGGAACCGGCCTGCACATCACAGGAGTTCGGGATGGCGCGGACGGTTCCATCACCAGGGATTCCGTTTGTGAGAGTTCCGCCGACCCGCGCGGCCGTGACGCGACGGGACGGACGGGTTCCAGGGATGCCGCCGAGGTCACCGGCTCGGGAGGCGCCGGGATGCCGGCCACTCCGCACGGCACCTCCCGCGTCGCGTACGGCAGCCGCAGCACACCGTCCCGGGTCCAGAGCCCGGTACCCGCCAACCACCCCCGGGGCACGGGCAGTCGGTGGAGCCGACGGCCCATCGGACGCCACACCCCCAGCCCGGTGCCCGCCGCGCCGTCGATCCGCAGCGCCACCGCGCAGCTCTCGGGCATCAGCACCTGCCCCGGCTGTACGGCGAACGGGGTCACCGCGCAGTCCGGCAGACGCAGGCACTCCGGGAAGCGCACCGGGAGCAGACTGCCCAGCACCCCCCAGCCCAGCCGGTCGTGGCCCGGCGCGTCCGAGCGGATCAGCAACAGCCCGCTGTCGGGGTCGGCCAGCAGCAGCCGGTCATTGCTCTCCTCGGTGATCTGGAGCAGGGGCGTCACCTCGCCACCGCGCCCCAGATCGACGGCGACGGCCTTCACCACACCGTCCCGCTCCCGGTCCAGGGCCAGTATCCGACCCGTACGGTCGAGCCACACGCCCCCCGAACAGCGGCCCGCGATCTCCGCCACCCGCTCGGGTCCGAACGCGCCGCCCGCCACCAGCCAGACCGTGGTGGAGTGCTCGCCGGGGGTCAGGGCGTACGCGCTGCGGCCGTCCGGGGAGGGCGGCAGCAGCGTCAGCCGGTCGCAGGCCAGGGCGCCCACCGGCACCTGGCCCGTACCGGGACCGGTCGGGTAGAGCAGCGAGAAGTCGTGGCGGTCCGCAACCCGGCGGCGGATCAGCACCCGTCCGTCGGCCAGCGGCAGGACATCGGTGCCGGGTTCCTCGGGCTGGTCGAGGGGGAGGGGCACGGCGTACGGTTCCGGGCCGTCGAGGGTCCACCGCTCGGGGAACCAGGCGTCCGCGCCGCCGGTCCCGCCTCCTTCTCCCGCCCCCTCCCCGCCGCTCCCGCTCCCGCTCCTGTTCCCGCCACTTCCGCTTCCGAGCGTCAGTCGCGCCGCGTAGGTCCCGTCCGCCGTGATCGCGAACCCCGTACGCCGTGGCGCTCCGACCTCCGCAGCCGTCTCGATGGCACAGGCCGTCATCGGTTCGTCACCTCCGGCGACGAAGCTAGTTTTCGCACTTCCTGCCGAACAACACGAGGTCGGCCACTTCACCTATATGGGTGGCCATGACGGGATTTGGCGCGAGGTGCGGGGGCGGGTGTGCTGGCCGAGGAGAGGCATGCCTAAAGTTAGGCACACCTAAGTCGGCATCCGGGCCGACATCGGACCCGGTACCGCTTCCGGATCCGGCAGCGGCGACCAGGCCGGTGCCGGGCCAGAGCCGGCACCCCGGCCAGTACCTCTCAGGAGCAATCAAGATGTCCATACGACGCCGTGGCCCAGCCGCAGTACGCCGTGGCACAGCCGCCGTGGTCGCTCTCGCCGCCGCGCTCACCCTCGCGGCCTGCGGCGGCGGCGGTTCCGCCGACTCCGGCAGCGGCTCCGCCTCCTCGGGCGGCGCGGCGGACGGCGCGGGGAAGAAGGCCGCCGTCGCCACCGGCGGCAAGGACTTCGCCGACGCCGCCAGGAAGACGGCCACCTTCGGCACCGACGCCGCCCCCGGCCAGTTCCCGCGCACCATCACCCACGCCATGGGTACGACCGAGCTGAAGGCGCGCCCCGAGCGGGTCGTCGTCCTGGACGTCGGCGAGTTCGACAACGTCGTGTCGCTGGGCGTCGAGCCGGTCGGTTACGCGCCCACCGAGGGCGACGAGGGCATCCCGAGCTATCTGAAGCAGGGCGCGGGCAACCCCAAGGACGTCGGCACCATCAACAGCCTCAACCTGGAGGCGATCGCCGCGCTCAAGCCCGATCTCATCCTGGGCAGCCAGCTCCGCGCCGCCGACAAGTACAAGGAGCTGTCCTCGATCGCCCCGACGGTCTTCTCCATCAGGCCCGGCTTCCCCTGGAAGGAGAACTACCTCCTCAACGCCCAGGCGCTGGACCGTACCGCCGAGGCGAAGGCCGCGCTCGCCGCGTACGACAAGAAGGCGGCGGCCCTCGCCGCGGACCTCGGCCCCGACAAGCCGACCGTCTCGATGGTGCGCTACATGCCGGACAAGCTGCGGCTGTACGCGAAGGCGTCCTTCATCGGCACGATCCTCGACGACGTCGGCCTGCCGCGGCCGAAGAACCAGCAGATCGAGGATCTCGCCGTGGAGATCAGCCCGGAGAAGATCGACGACGCGGACGCCGACTGGATCTTCACCGGGGTGTACGGCGACCCGTCCAAGACCCAGCGGGACACGGCGCGTTCCAACCCGCTCTGGAAGAACCTGAAGGCGGTCAAGGAGGGCCGGGCCAAGGACGTCAAGGACGAGACCTGGTACCTGGGCCTGGGCGTGACGGCGGCGGGCCTGGTCCTGGACGACCTCCGGGGGTACCTGGTCAAGTAGCGTCCTGCGCAGGAGAGTGCGGGGCGGTGTCCGGCAGGCCGGAGCTGCGCGCAGGCGCGGCCCGAGCGGCGAAGAAGCAGGTCGCTGATGGCCGGCGGGGCGTGGCGGCCTGACCGGCTCGCAATCGGCAGGCCCGAGCCGGACGGCTGCCGGGCCGGAGCCGGACGCATGCGCGGCCCGAGCTGGACGGCTGCCGGGCCGGAGGTGGACGTATGCCCGGTCCGAGCTGGACGGTTGCCAGGCCCGAGCTGCGCGCACGCGCGGCCCGAGCCGTGAAGAAGCAGATCGCTCATGGCCGGTGGGGCACGGAGGACAGGTAGCCTTTGCTCCGTGCCCTCCGTGCCCCGACTGTCCGAAGTGATCACCGCCCTCGACGCCCTGTGGCCCCCCGAACGGGCCGAGGACTGGGACGCCGTCGGTACGGTCTGCGGTGACCCGGACGCCACGGTCACCCGGGTCCTCTTCGCCGTAGACCCCGTCCAGGAGATCGCCGACGAGGCCGTCGAACTGGGCGCCGAGCTGATCGTCACCCACCACCCGCTCTATCTGCGCGGTACGACGACGGTCGCCGCCTCCACCTTCAAGGGCCGGGTCGTGCACACCCTCATCAAGCACGACATCGCGCTCCATGTCGCTCACACCAACGCCGACAGCGCCGACCCCGGAGTCTCCGACGCGCTCGCGGGCGCCCTGGACCTGCGGATCGTACGGCCCCTCGTACCGGACCCCACCGATCCGGCGGGACGGCGCGGACTCGGCCGGATCTGCGAACTCGACCACCCCGCCACCCTCCGCGACTTCGCCGCCCGCGTCGCGCACCGGCTGCCCGCCACCGCGCAGGGCGTACGGCTGGCCGGTGACCCGGACGCGCCCATCCGTACGGTCGCGGTCAGCGGCGGTTCCGGCGACGGCCTGTTCGACCAGGTCAGAGCGGCTGGCGTGGACGCGTTCCTGACCGCGGACCTCCGCCACCACCCCGCCTCCGAGGCCACTCAGCACTCCCCGCTGGGACTGGTCGACGCCGCGCACTGGGCCACCGAATGGCCCTGGTGCGAACAGGCCGCCGCCCAGCTCGACGAGATCTCCGACCGCCATGGCTGGGACCTGCGGGTCCATGTCTCGAAGACGGTCACCGACCCCTGGTCCGCCCACCACCATTCTTCAGGAGCCCCCAACTGAACGCCGCGCCCGCCGACCAGATCCGACTCCTCGACGTCCAGGCCCTGGACGTACGACTCTCCCAGCTCGCCCACAAGCGCGGCGCGCTGCCCGAGCACGCCGAGATCGAGTCGCTCACCAAGGACCTCGCGCAGCTCCGCGATCTGCTGGTCGCCGCCACCACCGAGGAGAGCGACACCGCCCGCGAGCAGACCAAGGCGGAGCAGGATGTCGACCAGGTCCGCCAGCGCGCCGTACGCGACCAGCAGCGTCTGGACTCCGGCGCGGTCACCTCGCCCAAGGACCTGGAGAACCTCCAGCGCGAGATCGTCTCGCTCGCCAAGCGCCAGGGCGATCTGGAGGACGTCGTCCTCGAGGTCATGGAGCGCCGTGAGTCCGCGCAGGAGCGGGTCGCCGAGCTGACGGAACGTGTCTCCGCCGTCCAGGCCAAGTCCGACGACGCCGCCGCGCGCCGCGACGCCGCGCTCCAGGAGTTCGACGGGCAGGTCGCGGCCGTCACCAAGGAGCGCGAGGTCATCGCCGCGTCCGTACCGGCCGATCTGCTCAAGCTGTACGAGAAGCTGCGCGTCCAGCAGGGCGGGGTGGGCGCGGCCCGGCTCTACCAGCGCCACTGCGAGGGATGCCGGCTCGAACTGAACATCACCGAGGTCAACGAGGTCAGGGCGGCGGCGCCGGACACGGTGCTGCGCTGCGAGAACTGCCGCCGGATCCTGGTCCGTACCGCCGAATCGGGTCTGTGATGGCACGGGTCGCACGCTTCGTCGTGGAAGCCGACGGCGGTTCCCGGGGCAACCCGGGGCCCGCGGGGTACGGCGCGGTCGTACTCGACCCGGTCACCGGCGAGGCGCTGGCGGAGGCGGCCGAGTACATCGGGATCGCGACGAACAACGTCGCCGAGTACAAGGGGCTGATCGCGGGCCTGAAGGCGGCGAAGGCGCTGGACGCGGACGCGTCGGTGCGGGTCAGGATGGACTCCAAGCTGGTCGTCGAGCAGATGTCCGGGCGCTGGAAGATCAAGCACCCGGACATGAAGCCGCTGGCGGCGGAGGCGGGCCGGATCTTCCCCGCGGGGCAGGTCAGTTACGAGTGGATCCCGCGCGAGAAGAACAAGCACGCGGACCGGCTGGCCAACGAGGCGATGGACGCGGGCCGGAAGGGCAAGCAGTGGGAGCCGTCGTCGTCCACGGCGGCGCTGGACGCGGGAGCGGCGAGATCGGCGGCCCGGGCTTCGGGTGCTTCCGGTGGCGCTTCGGCGGGGGCCTCGGGGGCTTCGGGGGCTTCGCGTACGCCGGGTGACGCCGCGGCGGGCGCGGCGAAGGCCCGGGCGGCACTGTCGGGCGGGCGCGGACGCGAGGCGGACGGGGGTACGGGCTCGGGCGGTACGGGGCGGGGGCAGGGGCGTCCGGCGGGGACGCCGGCGTCCGGTGCGCGGGGTACGTCCGGCGCGTCTGGTACGTCGGCCGGTGCCGGTGCTGGTGCCGGTTACGCCGAGCCGGGTGCGCCCGGTGCGCCCGGTGAGACGGCTGCGACCGGCGGCGACCTGATGACCGTGGCCGAGACCGCGGCGGCCGCCCCGGCCGAGGCGGCCCCCGGCGCGCGGCGCCCCGGAACACCGGCCGAGGCGCCCGGCGCCAAGGCCACCCCCACCGTCGGCTGGGGCGCCTCCGCCGATCTCGGCACCCCCGCCACCTTCGTCCTGCTCCGCCACGGCGAGACCGCCCTCACCCCCGAGAAGCGCTTCTCCGGCAGCGGCGGCAGCGACCCCGAACTGTCCGCCGTGGGCCGCCGCCAGGCCGAGGCGGTCGCCGCCGCACTGGCGGCGCGCGGCACCGTACAGGCCATCGTCACCTCGCCGCTCAGGCGCTGCCGCGAGACGGCGGGCGCCGTCGCGGCCCGGCTCGGCCTCGACGTCACGGTCGAAGAGGGCCTGCGCGAGACGGACTTCGGCGCGTGGGAGGGGCTGACCTTCGCGGAGGTACGGGAGCGCCACCCCGACGACCTCAGCGCCTGGCTCGCCTCACCCACCGTCGCGCCGACGGGCGGCGGCGAGAGTTTCACGGCGGTCGGCCGCCGGGTCAGGGCGGCACGGGACCGGCTGCTGGAGCGGTACCAGGGACGTACGGTCCTGCTCGTCACGCATGTCACCCCGGTGAAGACACTGGTCAGACTGGCGCTGGGGGCACCGCCCGAGTCGCTGTTCCGGATGGAACTGTCGGCGGCCTCGCTGTCGGCGGTGGCGTACTACGCGGACGGCAACGCGTCGGTGCGGCTGCTGAACGACACGTCCCACCTGCGCCACTGACGAGTCTGGGTCGGCGGGGGCGCGGGCGACGCGTCCGGGGCCGACGGGGGGCTCAGACGGCGAGGGGCGCGGGCGACGCGTCCGGGGGCCGGCGCGGGGACTCAGACGTGAGGGCTTCAGGCGACGCGTCCGGGGCCGGCGGAGGGCGCAGATGGTGAGGGCTCAGACGGCGGGGGCTCCGGCGTGCCCCTGCGTGCTCTGCTCAGACAGCGCCGCGTCCGCCGCGCGGTCAGACCGTGCCGCGTACCGCCGCGCGGGTTCGGGCTCATACCGCGCCGCGTACCGCCGACGCCTCGCGGGCCAGCGCCTCCACCCGGTCCCAGTCCTTCGCGGCGAGCGCGTCCCGAGGGATCATCCACGTACCGCCGACGCACCCCACGTTCGGGAGGGCGAGGTACGACGGGGCCTTGGCGGCGGTGATCCCGCCGGTGGGGCAGAAGCGGGCGCGGGGGAGCGGGCTCGCGAGGGACGAGAGGTACGCCGTACCGCCCGCCGCCTCCGCCGGGAAGAACTTCATCTCCGTCACCCCGCGCTCCAGCAGCGCCACCACCTCCGAGACGGTCGAGACCCCCGGCAGGAACGGCACCCCGGAGTCTCGCAGCGCGTTGAGCAGCGTGTCCGTCCACCCGGGGCTGACCAGGAAACGCGCGCCCGCCGATACGGCGTCGGTGACGGCCGCGCCGGTGAGGACGGTACCCGCGCCGACCACCGCGTCCGGCACCCCGGCCGCGATCGCGCGGATCGCGTCCAGCGCGGCCGGGGTCCGCAGGGTCACCTCGATCGCGGGCAGCCCGCCGTTGACCAGGGCGCGGGCGAGGGGCACGGCGTCGGCGGCGTCGTCGAGGACGACAACGGGGACGACGGGGGCGAGGTCGAGCACGGAGGTCATGGCGTCATCCTGCCGTGCGCTCGCTATCCTCCGCAATGAGCGTTGCGCAGGCTGCAACGATTCCACGTACTCAATGGATCTCCGTGACGACCACGTCCAGGGCCCAGGTCCGTCCGGCCCTTCCCGGACCGGTCGCCTCGACCGTATGGCCGAGGTCCCGGAGCGTCTCCACCAGCGCGGCGGGATTCCTCGGCCGGGCGCCGGCCGTCAGCAGATCCCGTACGATCCGGCCCTTGGTCGCCTTGTTGAAGTGGCTCACAACGGACCGTTTCTCGGCGCCGGTCACCGGGTCGGTCTGCGAGTGGAGGACCCGTACGGTCGCCGTACGCGCGGCCAGTTCGCCGGTCGGCCGCCAGGCCGCCGCGTACGCGGACGACCGCAGGTCGAGCACCATTCCGCCGCCCGCCGCCTCGGGCAGTACGGTCTCCATCGGCTCGCGCCAGTACGCGCCCAGCGCGCCGAGCCCCGGCAGCCGGACACCCATGGCGCAGCGGTACGGGGGGATGCGGTCGCCGATCCGTACCGCACCCCAGAGCCCGGAGAACACCAGCAGCGACTTCCCGGCCCTGCGGCGCGCGGCGGTGTCGAGGGTGGCCAGGCCCAGCGCGTCGTACAGCACCCCGGTGTAGATCTCCCCGGCCGGCCGCGTACCGGCGGTCCGCAGCTCCGCGTTCTTCGCGACCTCGCCCC
This sequence comes from Streptomyces sp. GMY02, assembly GCF_019056675.1. NCBI lineage: Bacteria > Bacillati > Actinomycetota > Actinomycetes > Kitasatosporales > Streptomycetaceae > Streptomyces > Streptomyces sp. GMY02. Next base: position 6,038,355 of record NZ_CP077658.1, read on the forward strand.
GCAGCCCCTCACTCAGCCCGAGCACCTCGCGTGCCTTCTCCTTGTCACCGGCGCACAGCTCGACCAGCCCGTCGAGCACGGCGGCCCTGGCCGGGGCGAGCCCGGGCAGCGACAGGGATTCGAGCCTGAGCGAAGCACCGCGCCCGGCAGGGGCCTTGCCTTCCGACGGCGGCAACAGCACGAGCACGTGACTTCTCCTCAAGGGGTACGGGGACGGCAGCCTGCGCCAGGGTAGGCGACGCCCACCGAGGTGATCGGGCCCGGCTCCGGCGGGTACCATGACCATTACGGCAGACGAGCCGGGCGGACGGCCGCGTGAAGTCCCCAGGGGCTTCCCGAGGAACGTCCGGGCTCCACACGGCAGGGTGGTGGGTAACGCCCACCCGGGGTGACCCGCGGGACAGTGCCACAGAAAACAGACCGCCAGGGATCTCGGTCCCTGGTAAGGGTGAAACGGTGGTGTAAGAGACCACCAGTGCCCAGGGTGACCTGGGCAGCTAGGTAAACCCCACCCGGAGCAAGGTCAAGAGGGAGCACCTTCGGGCTGCTCCTGCGCGGACGTTCGAGGGCTGCCCGCCCGAGTCCGCGGGTAGACCGCACGAGGCCGACGGCAACGCCGGCCCTAGATGGATGGCCGTCTCCCCGGCCGCCGCAAGGCACCGGGCGAACAGAACCCGGCGTATAGCTCGGCTCGTCTGCCGCACAGACAGTAGAAGCCCCTGATCTGGAAAAACACCAGGTCAGGGGCTTCTGCGTCGTTGAAGTGATCCTTGAGACTGCTCACTCTTTGTGACTGATCCCGGGTGTTTCTGGCTGCTGTGTGGCGATCGTGTGGCGCTGAACGGCCCGCCGGACGCGTCACTGGGGCAGAAGTCTGAGCGCGAATGCAGCCAGGCGCATCGTCCCGTGGTGTCGGCACTTATGCGACTGGAGAACGAGTTTCAAGATCCGAAAAGTCACCCTACCTCCGCTTTAGTTTGAATGATTTACTAAACGGAATCAGTCATTCCAAACCTTCAGGGGGGTACCTGTGTCCGGTCGCCGTAGATCTTCGTCCCGAGCGCTTCACAGGAGTGTGCCGACGACGAAGCGGACGCTACTTCTTGGCCTGGCGGCCACGATGATTGCCACGGGCGGTGCCATAGGCATAGCGGCCAGCGAATCGATGCACGAGGCGAGAGACGGGGCCAGACCCGAGACGTCCGGTAATGATCGTGTCAGTTTGTCGCAGGACCAAATTGATGCTCTGATCGCGGCTGCCGTGCGGAGTGGAATGACTCCGACTGAGGCCCGTACGTACATCATTGAGGGCGCCGCTGGGAAGGCCGGAACTCAAGAGGCTCAGAAGGGTGGAGGGCGCAGTCTGTTGCACCTTGACGAGGACGACGACGGAAAGATCGGCGACGACCTGGTGGATATGATCCCTGGGGCCCCCGACCTGCCTCCAGTCTTCGCGCCCTTCCCGGGCAGCAACGATGACGTGACGCCGCCAAATAGTGGAGCGTTGCCGCCCGGTCCGGCAGGGCCGTGCGACCCTACCGGCGATTTCCCTGCCTGCACGCCCGAGCCCGACCCTTCCGGAGAGCCAATGCAATTCCCGGCTCCCGCGCCATCCGCTGTCCTCGACCCCGTTCCAGCCCCTGAGTCCGTACCGGAGGCCGATCCGGTCTCGGACCAACCTCAGGTTCAGGAAACGGCGGCCGTGAGCTGACGAATGTAGTGCCGGATATGGGGCGGGACCTTCTCCGGAAGCTTGTCCAACGGGAAGAGTCGTAGGGCCTGGCCCTCGCCAAGGACAAGATCACTCTCCCGTCCATCCCAGGTGCCGTAGAACACATGAGGCGGATTCTTTTCCGACCCGTGAGGGACGACTGCGGCTTCTTCGATGGTGTCCGGTGTGATGCCGGCCTCTTCTTCGATCTCCCGGAGTACGGTGTCCATCCAAGATTCGCCCAGCTCCTGTCCGCCACCGAGGAGTGACCAGTACCCGGGCCAGCAAATGTCGGGCTTCTCGTCTCGGAGGTGCAGAAGGATCTCTCCACGGCTGGTGACGATGACAGCGACGCATCCAGGATCCTTCTTCACGGGCTCATCGGTGGTCACGGCAATCCTTCTTCGGTGTGCACGACAACGGCGGCCCCTACCGTAGTGGCAGGTGCCGCCGTGTCTCAGGATTGCGATGTGCTCTAGGCGTTCTCTCGCTTCGCGCGGTCGTAGCCGTAGTCCAGGTACCGCTTCCACACCTCGTCGGCAGTGCCGCCGGGAGAGATGCGATCGAGCGCGACCATCCCCGCCATGATCGCGGCACAGATCTCGTCCTGGACCTCGGGGAGGGTCGCGTTCACAGCCCCGTTGGTACCCCACCCCTTGTACCGCCGGTACAGCTCCGCGGCCTCGTTGGACTCCTCGGAGACCTTTGTGACGAGGAGTAGTTCCTTAACCGGCTCCTCAGCGCCGCTGCGGCGCTCGTCCCGGCTGCGCAGTTCTCGAATCTTGGTCCACAGGTCTGTCATGTGAGTCTCCAATCTCGGGAATGCCCAGCGGGTTTGCCGGGACAGGTGGCGCTACACCTTGGGGAGCTGCTCGGGCCGGCCTAGCTGCCAGACCTCCCAGCCCGCCGCGACCCACGCATCCGAGTCGACGGCGTTGCGTACATCGACAAGAACCTTGCGCTGGACGACTTCGCCGGCCGAAGAGGGGAACTTGGCGTCGTGGGTGAACTGCGGCCACTCGGTGGCCAGTACGACGACTTCGGCCCCTTCAAGAGCCGTCGCTGCGTCACCCGCATATGCGTATTCCGGGTGGAGACGCCGGGCGGCGTCGTTGGACTCGGGGTCATAGATGACTGCGCGGGCGCCAGCTTCGTGCAGACGGCCAGCAAGGCGGAGGGCCGGGGAGTTGCGGACATCACTGGTCCCGGCCTTGAAGGACGCTCCCAAGACGGCGATCCGGGCGCCATCGACCGGGGCACCGTAGGCCCGCTCGACGAGCCTGGTGGCCGCGTCCAGCCGTGAGTGATTGACGTCTTCAACGGCCTGGAGCAAGGCGTGGGCATGCGTGGCACCGAGGTCGCCCACACGCCAGGTAAAGGCCCCGGTGTCCTTGGGCAGGCAGCCCCCGCCGTACCCGATGCCTGGCCGCATCCCGCCATGCCCGATCCGGGGATCGATACCGAGGCCGTAGGCGACGGTGCTCACGTCGGCACCGACGAGTTCACAAACCTCGGCCATGGCGTTGATGTAGGAGATCTTCGTGGCTAGAAAGGCGTTGGCGGCAGACTTCAGCACCTCGGCGGTGGGCGGGTCAGTGACGATCAGTGTCACGTCGTTCCGGGCGAGGATCGGCGCGTACACCTCTTCGATCGCCTTCTGCGCCGCGGATGAGGTGAGGCCGGCAACGATGCGGTCCGGGTACAAGCTGTCCTCTACGGCATGTCCCTCGCGCAGAAACTCGGGGTTCCATACGAGATCGACGCCATCAGCCGCCTCGGCAGTCACGATCTCCTGGAGGCGGGCGACGGTTCCCACGGTCACCGTGGACTTGCCGACGATCGTGCATGGACGCCTGAGCAAGGGGGCAAGCGACCTGACCGCGCCAACAACCTGGTCCACGTCGTAGCCTCGGCCGTCTTCGCGGAGTGGCGTGCCAACCGCGATGAAGTGGAGGTCGGCGAACTCTGCGGCCTCGGCCAGATTGCTGGTGAATCGCAGACGACCTGTGGGGACGTGCTTTGCCAGCAAGTCATCAAGGCCCTTCTCGTAGAAGGCGCCACGTCCACTTTGCAGAATCCGGCACGTCTCCGGGTTCAGTTCGACACCGATAACTTCGTGCCCGAGTTCCGCCATCGCAGCGGCGTGCGGAGCGCCAAGGTGGCCGCAGCCAATCACCGAAACGCGCATTGCTGTCCTGTCTTTGGATTCGTGGGGCGCACTTTGCTCGTGCGCCCCACGACGCTACCGCGCCCCGAACTCCTGTCTGTGCGGCCTCTGTTGGCCGGTCAGACCTTCAGCAGCTCGCACAGGTGCGTCAGGGCCGGGATTGCCTCTTGCCGGACGACGACATCGCCCTCCCTGGCCCCTTCGATGGGGTACGCCTTGAAGACGCCGTTCTCCACCAGCCCTTCTGGATCGACGAAGAAGACCTTCATGCCCCTCGCGCGAGCCCGCGCCTGGACCGCCCTCCGGTCCGCGTGGAGTCCGACGACCAGCAGCGCCTTCGCGTCGTCCAGGAGCGGAACCGGCGGAATCTTCTGGTCGTACCGGCGTACGAACACCTCTTCCAGCCCAGCCCGCGCCGACAGCACGTCAAAGTTGTGGGTGATGACGGGCCCGACCATGTGTCCGGCCTCGTGGAGGGCCTTCAACGACTCATGGGCGGGGGTGGGCCGGGCTACGAAGCACGCCGCGAACATCCGCGTCAGGTCGTGGGCCTTGCTGGGAGCATCCAGGAGCATCTCCTGAACAAGGGTGTCTGCCTGGGGGCTCAGGGTGAACGCGTGAGACTGCGTGAGCGAGTTGTCCTTCCTCTCGGTCACCCGGTAGACCTCGTGGAGGTAGTGCAGGGGTGGTATGCCTGCCTCGATCGACGTGCCGCACCCGACCTCGACTTGGAAGGGCAGGAAATCGAGCAAACCGCTGAGGTCTTCGGCCATGGTTGGAGTGCCGCGCTGCTCCTTGACGCGCATGCCACCGGCCAGCACGTCCCAGGGCAGATTTCGCAGTGCGCGCGGCACCTCGAAGCCCTCGGAAGTGATCTGCACGTCAAGCGAACGGAAGCCCCCGGGCGTCTCCCGGTCCGCCCGCTCGTCCTGTGGGTGGATCTCATGGTCAGCGATGTTGACCACCAGGTCACCCTTGTGCCAGCCGTCCGACCTCTCGCGCCAACGGCCCTCGATGAGCGACGCGTTGATGTCCTTGGCGTACGAGTCGATCTCGCTGGACGGGGCGAGGTGCGATACGAAGAGGTACAGCTCGGACAACACCAGCCGCGGAACCGGGTGGGTGTAATCCAGGTCGTACCCGTACCGATAGTGGACGACTCGACGGCGGCCGGCACTGTCCTTACTCCAGCCCGACTGTTCTGCGTTGGCCGGGTCCTGAGTGCGACGCCAGATGCCTTCCTCGATCGAACGGGGCCGCTCGTGGCGGTTTCCGGCGAAGTGCTTATTCCAGGTCTCCACCTGACGGTCGGACATCTGCTCGATGACGGGGTGGGGAAAAAACACGATCGTTCTCCTCACGGTTGGTGGTGCGAAGTGGAAGAGGCCAGGAGCCTGCGGCGAACTGCCCGGCCCGCTACGCGTTCGGCTGCTCGTACATCGGGAGCCTCATCAGCAGCTCCCGGCGCGGGGGGCTCAAACGGCGCTCCCGAGCCGAGTGGTGATCCGCTCCCGGAGGAGGGGGTTGCCCACGCCCGACAAGGGGAGCCAGGTTGCTTCACCCGTTTCGATCAGGCTGGGCGCAAGCGCACCCGAGTGAGCGCAGAAGAAATAGCGGAAGCCCACGCGTAGTCGGGGTCCGTCCTCCGGGGCGGCTCTCGACACGTCGACTACCAGAGGAGTCGGTTCGCCGGGCATTGTCCACACGTCGTAAACGCCAGCGAATTCCTCCAACACACGAAGGGCTGTCCGACTCAGAGACTCGTCTTCGCTATCTGGGACGCCCTCGGCGAAGGCCCAGCCACCACCATTCCTCAAGACGAGAACACGATCCTGCTCGTCCAAGAGCAGTGCTCCCGCCTTCACCACCGGGCACCGCCCGTTGTGGAGACAGCGCCCCTGCCTCGAATGTTCTATGGCTGCGTCATACAACGGCATCAAGGCCATCGTCTCGCCGGGATGGAGATGCAGGTACTGGTTGAGTTCCTTCACGATTTTGCTGTCTACGACGCTCACGAGTCACGCTCTCGCGACTCTGTCGTGCTGCGTCAACTCGGTGACGTCGTCGAATTCGAACCAGACGAACTTGCCGAACGGGCGGGAGCCAACACCCCACCGAGATGTGAGGGCTTCTACGAGGAAGAGGCCCCTGCCCCCCTCGTCGACGGCGGAAGGGGCCCGAAGCTTGGGCCTCTTGCGTACGGGGTCGTGGCACTCGACTCGGACGTTGAACCGCTCGACTTGGATGGCCAGTTGAAAGCTGCCGTCGCGCGGAGTGCCGTGCTGAATGGCGTTGGTGGCGAGTTCTGAGACGCACACCACGATGTCCTCGATGGTGTCGGCTTGGAGCAGGCCGGCAAGAGCGTGTCGAGTGAAAGCGCGAGCTTCGCTCACGGACTCGTTGCTGGGCTTGAATACTTTGACCGCGCTCACCCCAGCGAGCGCGTCGTCGCGCTGCCGCGGATTCAGCCCCGTGCTTGCCATGGGCGAAGCCATAGGTCCCCTCCGAGTGCTGGAACCCGCGGCCGAGCCGCGAGTCGTCCGATCCGTACCAACGACGCTAGGAAATGGCGAAGTTGAGGGTCCACTCGGTTGCACGTGGTTGCACGATTTCATCCAAGGGCATCGATGGCACGCGTGATACGGGTACGGGCTTCTGGCCCACGCAGGGCATGTTGGGATAGCTGATTGAACGCTCGAAGGTAGGTCTGGATCTCTCCCGGACTACTCACGTTGATCTCTGCCGTCAGAGTCTCAACAGCCACCTGAGCCTCGTCGAAGGCGTAGAACGCCTCCAGCGGCCAGACCGTACGCCGAGCTTCGAAGGGGATGATCCCGAGTGACACGTTCGGCCTGGCCATGACGGACAGAAGCGATCCGAGCTGGGCGGCCATGGCGGCCTCGTCGCAGACGCGGTAGTACAGCACCGTCTCTTCGAGCAGCAGAGCGAAGCGATGCTCCCCCTCAAAGATGACGCGAGAGCGGGCGAGGCGGGCGGCCACTGCCTGCTTGACGTCGTCGGGAGTGCCCTGAAAGGTCGTGATCGAGCGCAACAATCCCGTGGCGTACTCGCCGATCTGGAGCATTCCAGGTACGAGATTCGAGGCGTACACGCGGAAGGTACGGGTGCGCTGATAGAGCGGGGTGGTCTCCTCGTGCACCCGCCGCATGCCGTCACGGTGGAGTTGGCGCCACTCGACGTACATCGATTCGGCAGTACGGGACGCTGCGATGAGGTCGGCGGCCAACTCGGGAACAGAGCACGCGTTGCACCAGGCGCGGATGTCATCGTCCGAGGGCGGCGTGATGCCTCGCGCGATGCGCGAGGACTTCGACTTGTGCCAACCGCAGAGATCAGCCAGCTCCAGCCCCGTCAGGCCGGCATCGAGCATCGCCTGTTTCAGGCGTTCGGCAATCTTCGCGCGAGCTGCCCGAGCTGACGAGAGGGGGGACTTGGACATGAGCTGGCTGATCGTCCGCCGTCAGATGCTGTACTTCTCGTGAGGGATGGCGCGCTCCCACACGTCCTCGAATGCCGTGGCGCATCGGGTGGCGGCAGTCGAGTCTTCGGTCTGGTCGGTCCGGATCCAGCGGCCGGCATCGTCGAAGATGTTGAACTGGACGAGACGCCCATCGAAGAGCCAGAAGTCGTGGTCCGGGAGCACGATGTCCGACGCACTGCCCCTCGGCAGCCAGCGCACCTCTTCGCCTGCGGCTACGTTCGTGAAGGTGAACGAGTGCTCGTAGCGGATGTACTCGCTCGGAGGCTCCGAGATGACGCGAGCGCGGCGGATGAGCACACCCTTGGCGGTCACTTCCTGCACCAGGTCGAGCCAAGGGCGCCACCACGATGCACGGTCGGACGGGTCGAGCCTGTGTCCCTGCTTCCAGGCGTCGAAGCCCGCTGTCTCGTTCCCCATGTCGTAGGTGTCGCGCAACTCCAGATGAACCGCAGTGTGCTCGACAGCACGGAGCAGGTCTGCAAAGCTACTCAAGCTCTGCGACATCAAGCGCCTCCCTGAGAAGCGGGATCATCCGCTTCGGTACTCGGACGATCCCCTCATAAGAGGGCATCGCAACATCCTTATTACAGGTCGCCTCCGTCTGCGAGTCGACCTTCACACCCTGAAACAGCAAGTCCTTGGCGTCCTCGTCCACCCAGACGGCCGGGGAACCGTGGTCCCCGGATTCCGGGTCCTTCCCGACGAACCGTAGTGCCACGCTGACCTCCGATGTCGAGCGGGTTGCAGTCGGTTGCACGGGCGTTGACATGCGGGCCAAGAACGTCAAGGCCAGCAGCATCCCGTGCAACGCGGCTTTACCCGGCGTCACGTTGTTGGGACAGTAAGTGAACTCTCTTTGCGTCAAGATCAGTTCACACAAGACCCGCACAACCGGCCGACGACCCGCCGCAGCCTGGAACAGTGGGAGCCATGGACAGCACACCTGCCGCCGGTGAGAACATCTCGGTACTGCGCAAGGCCCGCGGAATGGGCCAGACGAAACTGGCCCGTCTGTCCGGGATTTCGGTTTCGTATCTGAGCAAGATTGAGAACGGCAACCGCCCGGCGACGCCCCCCGTGGTCGCGGCCCTCGCCAAGCCCCTGCGCGTATCGACCGCACGGATCTACGGGCAGCCCTTTCTCGGCCTCACGGAACAAGCCGATCTGCTCAATGATCTCCGGGACGCTGTTCGACGACACACTCTTCCCAGGGAAGACACTCCGGCCCCCGAGGAGTTGGCGGAGGGACTGCGCAGGGCCGCTCGGCTGCGGTCGGACACGAAGTACCTCGAACTGCTGCGGGAGTTGCCGACACTGCTCGGGCAGGCCACAGCCACAGCACTCGATGCCGGGGGAGACGCACTCGCTTGGGGGCAGCTCGCTGACCTGTACGGCTGCGCATACACAGTGACACATCGCTTTGTGCAGCCCGATTTGGCTGACATCATCGTTGCTCGGCAACAGTGGGCGGCACAAAGGACATGGAACCCTGCCGCCGAGGCAGCCGCCGCCTGGAACGAAGCGGGAACGTACCAGAGTGCCGGTGCATATGAAGACGGCTTGGCGATCGTCGAGCGGGCTCTAGGCCAGTACAGGGGCGGGCGAAGCAGCGGGCCTGAATCGGTCGTCGTTCTTGGATCACTGCATCTGCGTGGGGTTGTGCTCGCCTCGCGGCATCGGGACAAGAATGCGACCGAAGAGCACCTTCGGCACGCCAAGCGATACGCCTCTCAGATTGACGGGGACGTGCTGATGCACAACCTCACCTTTGGCGTGGGCAATACGGCCCTGTACGAACTCGCGGCTCACGTCGAACTGGACCAGCCGAACAAGGCCGTGGAGATGTCGACCACGCTTGTTGAGGAGCCGCCCCCTGGGCTGAAGCCGAACCGGCTCGGGCGACTCTTTATCGACCTTTCGCGGGCCCGGCTGGCGGTGAAGGATGTGTCAGGAGCGGAGGAGGCGCTTAAGGCCGCCTTCCGGGTGTCGCCGCAGATGGCGGAGATTCACCCGATGAGCCGCGAGGTCTTGCGGGTGCTGTTCGTCATGCACCAGCGCGCCCGGCCTGATCTTCTGACCATGGCCGAACGCGCTGGTCTCACCGCGTGAAGGCTGTCGCGAGTTCGCGTGACTCTGAGGCGAGCATGGCGGCAGCCGACTCCAAGGCGTCATAGCTGTCAACGTAGTTCGTGCCATTCAGGTGTGCGGCGAGCTTCCCGATGCCACGCTCGCAGCGGTAGCGCACGGCCCTCCCCGTGACGCCCTGAAGTGCTCCGGACTCGTCGTCCGGTAGGTCCGCGCCGAAGCGCAGAACGAGGGCCTGGCGCTCGCCGATGGAAAGAGGAGCTGTTGCCCAACCCCGCCGGATGTCGGCGAGGTGGGCGAACAACGTTCCCGCGGCCTTTGCGTCGACGCTGCCCTTGGGCATGTCCGCGTCCGGAGCGATGGGGCTGCGGATGCCGTACGCCGCCTCCGGGTCCCACACCGCTGTTAGAAGGTGCTCGACGAGGCGTCGGTCGTAGGTCATAGGCCGCTTCTTTCGACCGCATGCCGGGCAGCCTCGTATGAGATATGCCCAGTTCGGCGCTTCGCCTCCGTCAGCCATCGGTCGCGCAGCCGCTGAGACATCCAGCGGTGCAGCATGCCGGCACCTGCTTCCGCGAGAATGCGACGCACCTCGCTGGCTCGTTCCGCAGTCACCATGACCGCTTCCTGGAAGGCGTCCTCGTACTCCAAGGTCAGGCCGTAGTCCCGGGCGAACCCGCGGGCAACGGCCTGGGCGACGCGCTCGACCTGCGGCTCGGCGAGGACGGACCAGTCGACTGCCGTTGCGGCTTCGGCTGGTTCGACATGACCGAGTTGCGTGGTCATCGGACCACCTCCTTGACCGGCACCTCGCCGTCCTTGGTCACAGCGACGACCAGGCCCGGCGCTCCGGTGGTGCCCCGGGAGTGCCGCCACCAGGTTGATTCGCTCTCCATGGCCGGTGGCTGGATGAAGGTGCGGGGACCGTCCGTGTCGACGAACTCGTGATGCAGGTGCCCAGCGATCAGAAGGTCCGCTTGGTGCATCGCGCTCGCCTTGTTGAATGCCTGGCCCTTCCACCATTCGAAGTGCTTGCCAGGGCGCCACTGGTGGCCGTGGGCGTGGGCCACGACGGTGCCGGAGCAGTCGACGACGACCGTCAGTTCATCCGTGTCGGGCACGTAGCACTCGACGTGGCCGTAGAGGTCCGGATTCAGTTCTAGGGCGTCGCGCACAGAGATCAGGGCTTCGGTGTCGTGGGAGTCGTCGTATCTCGTCACGCCCCGGCCCGCGAAGCGCACCGCCTCGCCGTGGTTGCCTGGCACTGCCGCCATGGTGAGCCTCTGCGCAAGCGGAGCCATGGTCATCGCGCCATGCAGCATCACTCGGCGGGTGAGACGGATCTGTTCGGTAAGGGTGAGCTGGGTCCGCCACGCGTTCGCCCCGCCCTGTGACTGGAAGCCCTCGACGTGATCGCCGAGCCAGGCCAGGTGCACGTGCCCGATGCCGAACCGTCTGCGATAGACCTCCAGCAACTCGGCCGTCTGGTTCAGGCAGTCGATCGTGCGTTGAAGGGTGCCGGCCGGGCCGTCTCCATCGAGCTTGCCGAACTGCATGTCGCCGATCGCGACAACGAGAGTGTGATCGCCCTGGGGCAGCCCGCCCGCAGGCCAGCGAGGCTCGTACACCTCGACGGCTTCGAGCAGCTCGGTGATGTCCGGGCGTTCGTCGTCCGGAGCGATCACGCTGCGGGCGAAGGAGAAGCGAGTGCTCAGCCCGGTCTCCCCGTTGGGCATCGTCCACTCGGAGGAGCGGAAGCCCTTTACCTCCCACTCGGCCGGGTCGAGCCCCTGCGAGCGCAGGACGGTGGCCGCGGTGCCCTTCGGGTTCATCCCGGCCGGACCTCGGACGGTGACCTCGGCAGCGTCCCCGGCCACCTCGATCTGCCGGGTAAAGTCGCGGTCAGGGTCGGTCTGTCGGGCCGGTACGGAGGGGCCCACGGGCTTGGAGAGAAGCTCGTCGAGCAGGGTGTCACTCAAGCGTGGTCGCTCTCTTCCTGGCGCAGTCGGCGCCGGTACGTGCGGATGGTGGATGCGGACACGTGATGCCCGTAGCGGTCGAGGATCCAGACGAGATCCTCGGCGGCCGTACCCTCAAGGAGGTGCCGCTCGAACGCTTCTCGCTCGCGTTCGCCGAGGGCCTCCCAGATCTGCTGAAGTCGGGGTCCCGGATTGCCTGGCAAGGCCCCGCTCACGGGGCCGCCTGGTCGAGCGACTCGACCGCCGCGACGGCGACCGCTGCGAGACGGACCAGGCCGGAGCGGTTGTGCTCCGGGTCGGTCTCGGCGAGCGCGCCGAACGCGGCAGCCAGGACGGCGGAGTCCCAGCCGGAGGTCTCCGCGAGCGTGCGGCTGTGCTCGATGGCACGCCATCGGTTGGACTGGCGCTGGTGATACGCCTGTCCCTTCGCTGGGCGCTCGCCTCCCGCGACCGGCAGGTGCCGGGTGCCGAGCACCTTGCGTGCGGCTTTCACCTCTGCCAGGACGGCCGTGGTCGGATCGGCCTTGCGTGCCGACTGCTTCGTCGGCGTCGTCTCGGTCAACTCACCATCTCCTTGCTCATCAGGCTGTACAGGGTTTCGGCTCCGCCCCGCATATAGGTCTCGGTCACGTCACCGCCGCGCAGGCGGATGCCTTTAGCGCGCCGCAAGGCCCGGCAGATCCTGTTGGTGAGTTCGGCGCCCGAGTCATCGGGGTCGCCCCACACCCAGATCTTCGAGAACCCGGCGAGCATCCGGCGGTGCCGGCCGAGCCAGAGCGCGGCTCCGGGGATGGCGACGGCGTGGAAGCCGACTTTGCGAAGGATGATCCGGTCCAGCTCGCCTTCGGTGACGTGGATTTCCTCACCGGCCGCGTGAATGGAGTCGACGCCGTACATGCGGGGCGGGTCGTCTTTGACGGTGTAGTACTTGCCGTGCCCGAGGGCCCGGTGATCGTGCTCTTCCAGGCAGCGGAACCGGATTGTCAGCGGCTGGCCGTTGCGGTCGAGGTAGGGGATCGAGAGCATCCCCCGGTAGCGGGCGTGACCGGGGGCGGGGTCAGCGACGACGCCAAGCCGGAACGTATCCGCCTCGGCTGGCCCGATCCCGCGAGCGAGAAGGTACCGAGCGGCGTCTGCCGTAAGCGCTGCCTGATAGGTGCTCGTCGCCTCCTCCAGCGTCGCGCACTGCGAGGGCGAGAGAGGCCGCAAGGGATTTCGCTCCGACAAAGGTGGTCGGCTCCTTTTCCATGATCAGTTCGTAGCTGTCTCCGCCCTTGTGGCAGGAGTGGCACTTCCACACCTGCCGGTCGAGGTTGTAGGAGAGTGAGGGGGTGTTGTCCTGGTGCAGGGGGCAGCGGGCCATGCCGTAGGACCGGTGTGGGTTGAAGCCGACCTCGTAGTGTTCGAGCACTGCTTCCAAGGTCGGCCTCGTGCCGTCCTCGTCGTCGAAGGTGCGGCGCCCCGGGTGGCCAAACCTCACGGGAGCATCCAATCCAGGTCGCGCGTGTTGATGTCGAAGAACTCCTCTTTGGCGAGGAGGAGTTCAGCGTCGAATTCGGTCATGCGACCCGCCGGCCCCTGAAGCAGTCGCTCTCGCTGTCCCAGCCCAGCTCGGTCAGACCGTCCGGTTCGTTGGTCTCGTCCAGGAGTTCGGCCAGCTCGCGGGCCAGTCGCCTGTGCTCGGCGATTTCCTCGAAGAGCCTCATGCCGCCTCCGGTGGCAAGTCGAAATACTCCTCGACGGTGGTCAGGACGTACGCCCGGCGCCAGCTCGCTCCCCGGCGGCGGACGATCACGATCACGTCCACGTCCTTCGGCTCCAGGCCACGGTGGAGCGCGAAGTTGTCGCGCTCCCGGACGGCCTCTTTGATGAACGCGCCCGGCTCGAAGGCGGCGTTCTTGGCCTCGATGACCAGGTGTCGGCCGTCGTCCCAGCGCACGACGTGATCGCCCTCGTCGTCCTTGCCGACCAGCCGCAGCCGTTCGATGTCGACCCTGGCCTCTCGGAGCCGGTCGCGGATTTCCGCTTCCCAGTCCGCACCCCTCCGCTTGTTCCTGCGGTTCCGCGCTGCTACGTCGTTCAACTCTTACAATCCTCACTGCCTCAAGGCGTCGAGCGGCGACCACGCGCGGGCCGCGGGCTGGGATGGGAGGCGGGGTTCCAGCTTGGAGAACCTCGTGGTCTCCGGATGGCACCGCAGCGTCGCGTACCGACGCGCGGTCGGGTCACTCGGGCCCATCCTTTGTTTGATCACAGCGATCTTGAATTCGAGCGAAGTCGGGTCGAGCGCGACGGAGAGCGACAGCTCGGGCTTCTCGCTCAGGCCACCCTTCACCTGGTCCCGGCTGGGCGGGGTCCACGGATCGCTCTTGGCTTCCCATGACTTGTCGGATGCGTGATGGAGGACAATGACCGTGGCCTCGGTGGCACGAGCCAGCTCAGCCAGCCCGCTCATCACCGCCATCTGCTCGTTGTAGTCGCTCTCGGCGCCCTCGAAGTCCATCAAGTTGTCAAAGACCAGCACGGCCGGATACGCGTTCCACAGCTCGACGTACGCTTCCAGTTCCTCGTCGACGGCCCGCCAGGTGATCGGCGAGCCGAACGAGAAGGTGATCCGGCTACCACTCAGCGCGTTGAGGTACGTCTCGCGGTACCGGCCGCCCTCGGCCATCCCCGCCTCGACCATCTCGGTCGTGTCGCCGGTCGCCAGGCTCGCGAGTCGGGAGGACGCAGTGAAGGCACTCATGTCAGCGCTGAAGTACAGCGTCGGCAGGTTCATGCTGGCGACCCAGAACAGGGCCAGCCCGGACTTCTGGGTGCCGCTTCGGCCAGCGATCATCACGACTTCGCCGTGCCGGGGCCGGCAGCCGAGGTTGTAGAGCGCGTCGAACGCCTCGACGCGAGGAAGTTCCTTGCCCGACTCCGAGTGCAGAGTCAGGGACCTTGCAGGGGTGAGCACTCCGCGGTGCCTCCTTCCATCGGTGAAGCCGGGGGCGGCCAGGGCGACCGCCCCCGTACTGGCCACTGCTCAGTCGAAGTCGGGAGCGTCCGTCACGGCCGCGTCGACCGCCGCGTCCCGCTGAGAGGCATAGGTGACGACCTGATTGCGAATGCCCGGGTCGGTTATCTGCCTCCAGACCCACGCCGGGTGCGCGCCCGGCTTTGTCGCGGGTACTTGCGCCACGGTGACTAGGACGGCACCGCCGACGACGGTTTCGAGATCGCGGGCAAGAACGGTCTGCTCGATGCGCTGCCCCTTCGAGACCTCGGGCGCGAGCCTTTCGAGCTGTTCCGGGGTCTTGAAGACGGTCACATCACACAGAACTGAGTCCTTCGGTCCGTTGGGCGTCGGCCGCTGCCGGTCGAATGCCTTGACCTCCACGAGAATCGCGACCGCATCGGCTACTTCCTTTGGCTTGAACCAGCCACCGTTAGCGGTTGGGATGTCCATGAGGTTCAGGGGCACTACTGGTCTCCACTCTGTCGGTGAACGGGGTACGGGTGGTGCTGCGCGGGAGCGCGGAGTATGAGCGAGCCCGCTGCGATATAGGCGGCTACAGCCGCACTGAGGATGCGGCGGGCCATTACGAACCCTTGAGGGCCCGACCGCGCGCCTTCCAGACGTCCATGACTGCCTGGTCGCCGAAGGCGGTCTGGTTCGTCGCCCACAGCCGCCGCAGCTCGTCCGTGTTCTTGCAGGCCGCGATCTGCTCAAGTACCGCGCTGACCGTCGACTGCGCGGCGGCTGGGGTCGCCTCTGCCGCCTTCCCCGCGGCGGTGGGCTCCGGGGTGGTCTGGGGCACGATCTGTGCGTTCAGCCCCTTCACCACGGTTGTCGTGCTCTGCGCGATCTGGCCGGCCTCGACGACGAGTTCGTGTAGCGAGAGACTCGCCACACTATTACCATCGAGGCTGAAAAAATCCGTGATGTCCTTGCGGACCTCGACCGGGCTGCCGCGAAATACGGCCCACGAGTCGTCATGGCCCCGGCCGTACTTGATGGTGACGGTGGTAGATCGGCCTTCGTTGGCCACTCGCTGCGCCCCTCTCTGTTCTCGCCGCGCGGACTCTGCGGCCATTGCCACACTATCTCAATCGTCGAGCAGAAGCTAGCGTTGGTTGAACTGAACCAGGGCACCCTTCGCGGATCGCATCCGGCGGAGGTCCAGCGCCAACCGCGCGGCCTCCCAGCCGAGGCGGAGATCCGCCCAGTACAGGGTGCAGCGCGCTTCCCCGGCGGGCAGGTGGATGATGATGCCCCAGTCCTTGTTCACGGCCGGGACGGGGGCGTACGCGGCGGATGCCACGTTGGCCGGCACCACCGACTTCTTCCAGGCCGCGAGCGCCTTCTTGTCACCGTCGTCCACGGGGCACAGCGTGTGGTCGTACAACTCTCCGCGCGAGTAGACGGCGAGCTGGGCTGCCATCTTCAGGCGGCCGTGCCGCACCGATCCGGTCTTCAGGTCGCCGATGAACAGGCCCTCGATGTGCTCTCCGTCGGGGCCGGGCCCGGAGTACCGGAGCATGCGGTCGAACGTGCCCCCCGCTCCGAGTTCATCGACCACGACGAACTGTTCGACCGCCACCACGTCGAAGTCGACGGTCTCCACCTTGTAGGCGGCCATGTCCGCAACGTCGCTCGGCGAGCTGCTGGCGGGCAGCTCCTCGCCTCGGTCGACGTACTCCGACAGGGCGTGCAGGTGAGTGCCTCTCTTCCGCTTCACGCTGGCCCCTGCGAGGTCGGCCGCCTGTTCGGCGAGGGTGTTCAGGCGACGCTTGTCACTCGCGTCGTCCGGGTCGAGTTGCCTCACCATGTCCAGGAGGGCGGGGCGCCTCGCGGTCCCCATCAGTGTCATGCGTTGGCGCCAGTCGGACAATGCCGACTTGTCTTCGATGCAGTCGATGAACGTGGTGGTACGGGTCAGGCTCCGCGGCTTCCCTCCGCCCTTCGGGACGACCAGGGGGCGACCCCATCCGTCGCGGGGGACGCTCGGACTCGGGGTCGGTAGCTCTTTCAGGTCAAGCGGCACTCTCGGTACCTCCGGATGGTCAGGCGATGGACTTCAAGTAGAGACGAATGGAGTCGTCCGGCAGGACTTCCGGCTCACAATCGTCTTGGTCGAGCAGGCTCAGGCCCAGAGCTTCGGCGGCCCGAAGGACTTCGGTGAGGTCCTCCGTCGTGTGGTCGGGGCTCGCCGTGATGTGGAAGTCGAGCTGCTCCTCGTCGACGTAGAGCGTGACACCCGGGCGACAGATCAGCCGAGCAGTCCTCGGCTGGTCGACAGTCCCGGAGTCCGCCCCACGGCCGTGCGTCATGCACTGGCTCCTCTCCCTCACCGACGCGTCCCCAGCCCCGGCGTTCGTTCGATTCCTGTTCCCTAGTTGTCTCGCCTGTCGAGGACGGCAAGGTCAACCCTTTCAAAAACTACCGGAAGCATCCCCTCCGCCTAGTGCCGTATGGGAGGGGTTGACGCTCCGCCTCGGGTACGACGAAGCCCCAGGGATGTCATCCCTGGGGCTGATTTCGGTGCAACGAGAAAGGGCCCCGCAGCGGGGCCCTTTCAGTCTTCCGTCTTCACCTCGGCCGCTTTCCCTTTCGCCTTGAGTTCCTTCGGCGCGCGAATCAGGTCAGTGTCCGTCTCTTCGCGCGGCACGAGAAAGAAACCGGCCTCGGTGTCGGGGTCGTAGTAGACGACCCGGTTCTTCTCTTCCAGCGTCGCCTTCCAGTTGTCGAGGCGTTCTCGCTGGTCAGGCTTAAGTTCGTGCCCCGCTCGACTCCGCGCTTCATAACGCAGCATTGTCAGCGGATACTTCCAACGGTGCTTAGTGTCGACAGCCCACGGAATCAAGTCTGTGTCCCTGGTGATCTGCCGATCGAGTCCCTGGCGGTGTCGAAAGGTTGCCCACATTGAGGTGGTCGTTTCAATGCCGTACTTCTCAAGGTACTTCGCGACAATCCAGGAGTAGGACTTGCCCTCCTCGATCCAGCGGACGGCTTCGCCCGTGTTCTGTACCTTGGACCTGGCCGGCATGTCGTCCTTCCCTTGATGGCGTCGTCAAGCAGCGTGAATGGGATGGTCCGATCACGCTGGCTCT
Source organism: Streptomyces sp. GMY02 (assembly GCF_019056675.1). Classification (NCBI taxonomy): domain Bacteria; kingdom Bacillati; phylum Actinomycetota; class Actinomycetes; order Kitasatosporales; family Streptomycetaceae; genus Streptomyces; species Streptomyces sp. GMY02. The sequence goes on from NZ_CP077658.1 coordinate 6,055,895, forward strand.
ACTGTGCCATGTAAGAGTTGAGCCCGTCAAGCAGAGACCAGTGAGCAGGTGTAAGGGTTGTGCTCGTCGAAGTGAAAGTTCGGGTGTGCGACACGTGCAAGCGTGTCGGGGTGCCCACCAAGAAGTACACCATTACAGACGACGATGGCCGCGCGGGCGAAACCGACCGGTGCATCGACCACGCGGAAGCGTTCGAGGGGGTGCTCACCGAGTCCCGGCCGGAGGACACCCCCGCTTCGCCTGCACCCGCCGCCAAGGCCACGGTGAAGAGGGCCCCGGCGAAGAAGACCGCTGCCAAGAAGGCCCCGGCGAAGAAGGCCCAGGCGAAGAAGTCTGCGTCTCGCGGGCACAGCAAGACGCCGGAGATGACGATCGACGAGATCAACGCCGCCAAGGCGGCCGGCAAGGCGTAACGACGAGAAGCCCCCGCCAGCCAAGCGGGCCAGCGGGGGCTTCGAGCTACTCTGCGTCCTCGGAGTCGTCCGGGACGACCACGCCGAGCGCGGTCAGGAACTGCACGATCACGGCCACCTCGGGCTGGTCAGTGAAGACGACGGCCCCGATGCTGACGAGGACGCCTAGAGCGGCTATGACGGCTCCCACTCTGGTGCGATAGCGCACCGGGAGAGCGTTCACAACGGCCGCGATCGGGCCGCGGATCTTGCTCACTTGCGTCCCGCCTCCTTCTGAAGCTCCTTGAAACCGCTCGGTCCGATCGCAGGGTCGTATGACTTTCCCTTACTCCGGTACTTGGGGTTCTTGTTGTGGAAGCGTCCTACGGCCTTCTGGGTCTCGGGCCCGTACAGATCGGTCACGGAGCCTGGAATCGGGCCGTAACCAGCCTTGATGAGGAGCTGCTGAAGCTCCTTCACCTGCTTGTGCCGAGCACCGGGCTTCACGGCGGATGCCAGTGCGACGATGGCCGAAGCGGGCTTCGCCGGGGCGCTCGGCTTGGCAGGCTTCGGGGCCTGCTTCTTCCATGCCGGGTCAGCGGATGTGATGCCCTCGGCGAAAGCCGGGTAGCCGTATCCGAACACGTATGTATCCCGGCGCTTCCGCTTCTTCAGATAGACGCCGTCACCCTCGGCGGAGCCGTTCGCGTTGGTGTTGCCTTCCACCGTGTAGATGTAGGTGTCGTCGTAGTTGTAGACAAGGCCGGTGTGCGATCCGCCTCCCGAGCCGTAGAAGACCTGGGCCCCCACCGCCGGATATGCGCTGAACCGCTTGCGCTGCTTGAACCAGGCCACCCCGCTCTCGCACGAAGCCGTACGCGGGTACAGGCCAGCGAGGCCGGCCTTCATCGCGCACCACGAAACGAACGTGGCGCACCAGGGCTGGAAGTCACTCCACTCCAGTCCGGGGACCTGATCCGAATACTTCTGGTTGTTGTTCCAGTGGCCGGACTTCTGGCCTTCTCGGTAGCCGTTCTCGGCCTTGGCTATGCCGATGATCTTCTGGGCTTCGCCCATGCTTTTGCTCCTTAGGACACACGAAAGGCCCTGCCACCGTGTGTGGCAGGGCCAATGAGAATGGGGCTAGTTGGCTATGTGCTCGTCCAGTCGTTCGGCGACGGCGAGGCGTTCGGCGCGTTCGTGCGCCAGCTCGGTGCGCAGGGCGGTGATGCTGCGGCTGTGCTCGGCCTGGCCTTCGAGTACGCGGCCGAGGTCCGCGAGGACTCGGTCCAAGTCGTCGCGGAGATTCGTCGAGTGGGTGTTGACGACCTGCTCACGGGCTTCCTGCGCGTGCTCGGCAACTTCGGCGATGGTGCTGCCCTGGCGGCGCAGCAGCTCGACCAGGACGCCGAATCCAGCGGCAACGATCATTCCGCCCGCCGAGACGGCAGCGACTTGAACGGAGGGGTCGAGACTCACTGCCTCAGCTCTTCGACGAGGGCCTCCAAGCGCTCGATCCGCTTCGCCTGGTTTTGGACGACAGGCAGGAGCGCCACCCCGAGGAGGTCGTACCGAAGGGCGTCGACTATGCCGTTCTCGTCTCGGGTGACGATCTCCGGGAGATGCTCGGCGACTTCCTCAGCGATCAGGCCGAACTCGTTCCGCTGATAGTCGTCCGAGCCCTCCTTCGGGCGCCGGTCGTAGATCCGCGGGCGCAGTGCAAGGACGGCCTTGGGGGCGATGCCGTGGTCCCGCACGTTCTGCTTGAACCTGAGCGAGCTGGTGTTCCGCGCGAAGGTTCCGTCCCCCTGCACCCATACGGCGTAGTACGTGCCCGAGCCGCTCACACTGTCGTTGTGAACCCGCTTGGTGCCGTTGGCCCAAGAGATGGTGTCGCCCGCTTCCAGATACGAACCGTGGGAGTGTGAACTCGGCGCGAAGGTAGAGGGGCGGCCCGTGATGGACGACCACGAGTGCGAGTGGGTGACGGGCGGAAAGGTCGTCGGCTTCCCCGATACCGCTCCCCAGTCGTGCGTATGGCTCGATGGCGGAAAGGTCGTCGGTTTGTCGGTGAGATCGCTCCAGCCATGAGAGTGCGCTGCGGGGGCGAAGGCCGTGGGACGGCCGGAGATGTTCGACCACGTAACCGTGGGCGCGAGGTCGGCCCAGGCCGCGCCATCCCAGTACTCCCACGCCTTCGTGGTCCGGTTGAGTCCGAGCTGACTGACGCGAGGAGTGGCCGGCCGAGTGTTCGTGGTCCACGTGCCGACGCGTGAGCCGGAATAGCGTCGCCCCTCAATGATGGCGTCAGCCGCAACGTTCGTGACACCGGGCGAAACTCGGACGAGGCCGAGTGACAACTCGTAGATGCCGGTGTCGGTCTGTGTCACATCGATCGCTTCGCCACCGGCCACCCCCTCCAGAACCGTCAGGGCGATGCTGTTCGCGGTGGGATCGAGCCGGAGCACCACGCGATCCCGGCGCTCCGAGCTGTCGGCTGCCGCGATATCGAGTGGCTCGATGCCCGTGGAGAAGAAGGCGTGCCCGCGCAGAATTGCGAAGCCGGGCTGCACGAAGACCTTCATGCCGGACCCGTCCGCGAAGACTTTGAGATCGGTGCTTTCCGCCGACCCGACGACTCCCGAGTCCTGAAATTCGCGGAAGAGGCGGCTGTACTGGGATTCGGTCGCGGCCTGCCCATCGAAGGGGTACGAGCTTTTTGCCACTAAGCAGTTCCTTTCTGTGGCAACGGAAAAGCCCCCGGCATGCGCGGAGGTCGGTGGAGGGGCGAGGGGTTGGCGGGCTCATGCTGCAAGGGCGACCCAGAAGCGGTTCGGGCCGCCTTCGAACGCAGCGAAGTTGAGCGTGCTCGGGAAGCTCGACACGGAGCCGATCACACCGAACCGGTGGACGTTGTTCAGCCCGAACCGGCCCGGTGGAGCGCTCGCGGCCGAGTCGGCAACGAGCAGTGCGGGGCCGTCGATCGGGCTCGTCGTGTATTTGAACCACCAGGCCACGTAGTAGATGCCCGGAGGCAGTGACACGCTCGCGGTGAGTGGGGCGGCGACCGTGGCGCCCCCGATGTTGTGGACGCCGGGGAGCTTGGTCTCTCCAGTCATGTCGCCGACCAGAGCAACGCGCGTGCCGGCCGAGTTGAAGATGCCTGCGTTGCTGCCCGCCAGAAGGCCGCCTGCGTACCCGAAGACGTGCCAGACGATCTTTGACACCGTGGTGGTGGCGTGGATCGGTACGGCTGTGATGCGGAGCGACCCGGACGAGGGGTACTTGTAGTCGGACATTCCCAAGCCGGGGTCGAATGCCCAGGACTTGAGGCCGAGATCGCTTGGGAGGAACACCTCGGGTAGCTCGGTGAGAGGGACCTTGCCCGCCCCGTCGAGCGAGGCCACGCCATTCGCAGTGCCCCTCGCGGTTGTAGCGATGGCTCCTACCTGCGCGGCGGTGTGCGTGTGCGCAGCAGGCGAAGCGCCGACATCGGCCGCGGTGAGCGTAATGCTCGGCGCACTGAATCCGTTGACGGATTGGATGACACCGGGATCGCCCTTGGGCCCCTGCGGCCCGGGAGTGCCGCCCGTCCCTCCCCCCTCGGATGTCCTCTCCAGCGCGGAAACGCGCTGTTCGGTGCTCTGCGAGCGTTGCCCGGAAGCCGAGTTCGGATCGAAAGCATTCGGGTCACCAAGCAGGGCTCCGGCCTGGAAGCCACTGTCATTGGCCTTGATGACCATCCCGGTGACGGGTGCTGTCAGCTCCTCGCCTCCCGCGATCACGGTCACGCGATCACCGAGGCCCCAGTCGACGCCGAACTCGGCTGTGGAGTCCTCGACCGGTACGGCCTGCACGGCGGTCGCCGTGAAGCCTTCGTCCGCCAGGACCTCGTTGCCAGCCTGGGTGAGTTCATCGAGGTTGTCGGTGTTGCGCTGGTCGACGAAGCGCTCAATGCGGCGGCCCCAGTCCTCCTCGGCGCCGACCGAGGTCGTGTTATCGACGGGCACAAACGTCCGGTCTACCTGTGCACCTTGGCCTGCGACGATCACTCGGGTTGCCCCGGGTGTTGAGACCGAGACGCGTTGACCGGCGAGGCTGCCGGCCAGGACGTCGAGCCGTACCTCCTTCGTCCGGTCGATTACCTGGTATGTCTCGAAGACGAGTTGGCTCCCGCGCTGGACGATACGGAAGCCGAGGTCCGCGACGACTGCGATGGCTGTGAGCAGTTCGCCCAGGGTGGGGAAGCGGGCCGACTTGGAGATGACCGGGCCTCGTCCCTGGTCCACGCCCATGATCAACCCAGCCTTGCGTCGAGCCGCAGGTGCGAGGGGCCCGCAGTTCGCGGAGACATAGGCGTGCATCAGGGTTTCGGCCGGTCCGGTGCGCTCGTCATGCCCGGCCGCCTGGGTGGTTACGTCGGGATTGGAGGGCTGGGGCCAGGCGAGTATGTCGGCGAGGATCACCGAGTCGGAGACCCCGTCGAAGACGATGCTCCCGCGCCGGTCCTCCGGGGTGGCCGCGTACTGGGAGGAGACAACCGGCCCGGATATCAGCACGTCGCCGGGGCCTGTGACGATCAGCCCGGCCCCCGGTGTGCGGAGCGCGCTCGCGAGCGGGTGTTCCGAGGCCATTGTCAGTTTCCACGTACCGACGTTGTTGAAGGCGTTTGCGACCTCGAAAGCGAGGTCTTCGGGGCGGATGAGGCCGATACGGGTCAGGGTCTTGTCCCTGACCTCGACTGTGAGATCCGCGAGTTTCAGTTCAGATCACCAACCATCGCCGCGGCCTCCAGGAACACACGATCTTCGAGGCCGCCGTGGTGTCGAGGAGCTGCACGTTGGCGGTCGACAGCCCAGGCGGCACCGTCCAGAAGCGAGGCGCCGACGCGAGATCGGCGTACCGGTTCACGCCCTGGCCGTCCGTGACCGTTCCGGCGCGCGTGTCGACCGTGAGCCGCTCTGTCGAGGTGAGGACTCCAGCCCACCGCAGGACATCGCCGTCCGGTGCTGTCAGGGTGAGGTCCCGGCCCGGCCCGTAGATCTCCCACACCGGGTAGGCATCGGCGTCTCCGGTGTTGTCGAGCTGTATCTCCCCAATGGCCTGCGAAGCGGCAAGCGGAAGAGAGGCCATCGCAGACAGGAAAGGCGTGCCGGCGTCGCCGCCGACCGCCTGTCTAGAGACCTTGTCGGCCGTGAAGAAGGGGTCAGGTGCCCGCCAAGTGATCACGGTCTCAACGTCGTACCCACCGTCCAGCTCTATGTCTCCGCCGCCCGTGCGGACAATCGATGTGGACCAACGTGCGCCCTCGTCGTCCACTGCGACGAGTGTGCAGGGGCCGGCGACAGCCCGAGCCAGTCGGGAGACGAGTGTGCCGAGGTGTCGCCTGTCGCGACCCACGATGTCCAACGGCATGTCAAGGGTCCGGGACAGGGCCCGTTGGCCTCGGTAGCGTGCGCCGTCCCCGGCCCCCTCCAACCACTGAACTGCGACGGGTGGCAGGCCGAGACCGGTGAGCCCTGCGGTGGCTTGGTACCCGACACCGGTCTTGGCGACCTCGTTGAGGTCGAGCTGATCGCCTGGGGTTTCCAGCAGGAGCGCAGTCACTCACCACCCCGCCATTCGTGCCCTGTTGGCTGCGGCGAAGAGGTCCTCCTCGGAGTCGAGGGAGGAGCCCGGGGCCGCGTAGTAGTTGAGAACCCGCGTCGTGCCGCCGCCCCCTTCGGAGCGGGCGTTCAGCGCGGTGGACAGGGCCGTGTTGATGGCGTGCGAAGCACCGGTCTGCCTCATGCTTGGCAAGGCGAACGAGGTGTCCGCCACCTCGTCGGTCAGTCCGCTGAGTGACTTGCGAACGGCGTCGTACCGGGATTCGAGGCCCTTGATGAACCCGTCGATGACGAGTTGGCCGGCGCCCACCAGGAGCACCCGGTCGAGGGACTCTGGACCTTTCCAGTCGGTCAGTTTGGACGTCAGCGACCCGAGCTTGTCTTTCACCGTGCCGAACATCGAGGTGATGCCGTCGATGAAGCCGCGGATCAGGGCTTTGCCCGCGCTGACGAGCGTGGAGCCGAGGCTCGAAAGAGCGGCCCTCGCCCGGCCGGGCAGTTCCCTGACGAATCTGATCGCGTTCGTGACGCCGGTAGAGATGGCCCGCCCCAGGGCGGACATCGCAGAACCGGCCGCCGACTTGATTGCTTCCCAGCCCGCCGAGAAGAGCCGGCCGAGGCCGGACATCATCGAACTGCCGAGGCCCGACAGGGTGGAGCCGAATCCGGTGAACGCCGATTTGATGGCGTCCCAGATGACGACGCCCGCCATGCGGATGCCGCCCCAGGCCGCGTCCCACAGGGCGCGAATCGCCTTGAGCGCCTTGCCCGCTAGACCGAGAATTCCGGCGTTTAGGAAGACTTCCAGCGCACCGAGGATCACGTCCCAGACGCCCTTGAGCATCCCGAGGATGCCGTCCCACAGATCCTCGAACCCCTGCTTGAAGGTGTCCCAGTTGCCTGTGAAGATGCCCTCGAAGAGACCCCAGAAGATCTCGAAAACGCCCTTGACCGTGTTCCAGACGCCCTTGAAGAACTCAACGAATCCTTCGAGGACCAAGGCGACACCGTTGATGCAGGCGACGAGCGCGCCGCCCAAGATCTGGATGACGAACTGGATCACCGGTACCAGGATCGGCATCAAGAAGTTGACGACCGCGAGCAGCGCCTCAAGGAGGGGCTGCACAGCTTCGGCAACGCGCTGAAACGCGTCCGCGAGCGGAGGCAGGATCGCCGAGACGATGCTCTGGAGCATCGGGATCAGCGGGGTGATGACGGCCGAGACGATCTCGATCAGGATCGAGACCACCGGCATCAGCGCGGTGAGCACCTGGGAGATGAACCCGGCGATCACGGGCAGGACCGGCGCGAGTCCGGAGATGAGCTGTTGGACCAGCGGGGCCACCGCCGTGACGATCTGCTGGAACAACTGGGCAACGACGGGCAGGATCGCTTGGAGCAGACCGAACGCCGCAGCCAGCATCGCGCCGACGACCGGGACCAGTTGGGCGACGATCGGGGCGAGCGCCTGTATGGCCGTGGTGAGCGCGCCGCCGAGGAGCTGAACAATCGGGATGATTGAGGGGGCCAGCGCTGTGAACGCCTGGGCAAGCGGTACGAGCGCGGCGGCGACGAGCGGGCCGAGCATCGCGGCGAACGCACCGACGACCGTCATCAGCGCACCGAGCGCCTGGCCGAGCGGGGCCATCGCGGGGGCCAGCGCCATGACGGCGAGCTGGAGCCCGTTGAGCAATGCGACGACGCCCGAGAAGATCGCGGGCTGAGCCAGCGCGCCGGCCACCGCCGAGAGGGCCTGGCCGATGATGGCGCCCACCTGTGGCAGGACGGCCGTCAGCAGCCCCGCCAGCATCGTGAACAGGGATTCGACCGCAGGACCGGAGACGGTCGCGATCTGCTGCATCGCCTGATGCGCGGCCGAGAAGACACCAACGAGCCCGGCCTGAAAGCCCGAGCTGTCCACAACGCTGTGGATACGGGCGAGGGTGTCGGCGAGCATCCCCAGCGAGGAGCCACCCGCGGCCTCGGCCGCCCGCGCGATGCTGGCCAGGATGCCGCCAACATTCAGGAGAACCGAGCCGAGATCCTTGAGGGCCTGAATGCCCTCGTCGATCCAGCCCTTGAGGTTGCCGTTCCCCTCCGACCTTGTGAGGAAGTCGGAGAACCGTGTGCTGATGTCGACGAACCACTGAGCCAGCGCGGGCAGGTAGGACGTGCCGACCCGGCCGAGGACAGCGATGATGTTTGCGAAGGCGCCCGTACCTGTGGTCGCGACGGTGATCGACGCGGACAGGTCCGTGAACATCTGCGTCAAGGCCGGGTTCAGCGCGCCCTGTAGAGATGTGGAGAAACCAGCGAAAAATCCACCGAGTTGGATGGAGGTCTGGGCGACCCCGGCCGTGAACTCCGGGAGGAGTTCGTCGACCATCGTGCGGATGGGCTCCGCGGCCTTGGCCCAGAAGTTCTCGCTGATCGAGTCTTGGAGACCCGACAGGGCCGCCTTGACCTCAGGAAGGATCTTGTTGAAGTCTCGGAAGGCGGCGATGGTGACGCCGAGGCCGACCGCCATGCCGCCGAGCAGGCCGGGCAGAAGGAGCGCGGTCGCGCCGATCGAGGCGAGCGACGCCGACAGGGCAGCCAAGTTGGAGGCCGCCGAGAGCCCCCACCCAGCGAGGCCGGCAACCGCAAGCGAGAGCGAACCGATGATCGGGACGCTCTTGTCGAGGTTCTTGATGGTGTTGCCGAGCTTCTCGAAGATGTTGTTCAGGACCCGTGCTCCGGACAGCGCGGCCAGGGCTGTCGCCACCTTCAGGACGGCCGTGTTGTCCAGCTCGGGGACGATCGGCACCGTCCGGGGGCGGGTGAGGACTTGCAGCCGCGCAGACACTGCGGCACCGGTCCCGTTGGCGATGTCAAGCTCGACCCTCACCTTCAACGGTGAGACGTCGTCGAGCCAATCCTTGAGTTTCTGCTTGGTCTGATCCGCAGAGCGCTGGTCGAGTTCCACCTCGATCCTGCCGGTGGCCTTGAGGTCGTCGACCTTGAAGGCGACCTTCTGGCTGTTCGCCCGGTTCTGGAGTTCACGGGCCGCTTGGCGTACGGCCGTTGCCATGCCATCGGTGGCGATCTTTGTGTAGAAGCGGATCTTCCGGGAGTCGACCTTGTTGTCTCGGTTGATGTCCCGGACAGCTTCGAGGACGCCTCTCCGCGCGCCGGTCGTGTCGATCTTCGTATTGATCGTGACCGTGAGCTGTTGCTCGATACGGCGAAGCTGCTTCTTCGCCTCTTCTTTGAAGTCGGAGGTGTCCGGTAGGACGCGCACAGAGATGCGCCCGATCACCTGGCCCGCAGGCATGGGCTACCTCCCCGTGAACCGCTTGTAGATCTCGGCCACCGATATGGGGCGGCGCTTGTCGGTCCTCTTCGCCGTGGCCTTCTTGGGGCGCGGATACGGGGGGATCTTCGGGGCCTTACCTCTGCCCCACTGACCTGTGGCCCGGGTGTTGGCGTTGATGGCGTCGTAGAGGTCCGCAGTGAGGTGGCGGTCCTGACCCCAGCCGAAGAACTCCCTGCCGCCCGAAGCCAGGGCGACGGTCAGGGACGTGTCGGGGAGCCTCCGCACAAGCGCGAGGACCAGCGCGGGCGAGGGTCCCCGTCCGGCGATCACCTCGGTCAGATCGACGCCGAAGTGATGCAGCAGATCGGGGTAGAGGCCCTCCCCGTACTGGTCGATCAGGCGGCAGAGGCCGAGGCTTCCCCCACCTGGGTTCCCTTGCCATAGCGGTCGAAGATCTCCGCCAGGACGGCGAGGTCACCGCTGACCGCGCTGAGCAGCTTGTCAGCGGCCTTGCCGGAGTCGGCGACGAGCCGGATCGCCTCGGACATGAGCGCTTCCTGATCGGCGTCCTCGGCACTGAGCTTGTCCTGTAGGTCAGTGAGGTCGTCGCGCTTCTGCTTCGGCAGTCGCAACGGGTTGAGCAGCCGCACCGTGCTGGCGCCGAGCACGATGTCCGTGCTGCCGTACCGGGCCTCGGCTGCGGCGCGGATTTCGTCGAGAGAGTAAGAAGCCATGGTTGCGGAACCTCCGGGGGAGTGAAGAGAACGGAAAGCGGACCCGGGAGGTCAGGCCGCGGGGTCGGTCACCCAGGCGGAGCCGGACCAGGACGCCTTCGAGGAGTCGCCGAGGATGACGTATTGTCCGGTCGTCCATGCGGTCGACGGGGTGGCGATCACCGAGACCAGTTCGGCCAGGTTCGCCGGGGCGACCGCGCCGGCCGGAGTGAAGGACCCGGGAATGCCTGCGGTCGCGCCGGTCGCGACTGTGCCGCCAAGCGGAGTGACCGCGTACGTCCATGAGTTGGATCCGAACGTCATCGGCTTAACTCCGAGGGGCAAGCCTGCGAGGGATTCCGTGTCGCCGATGGCCATGTCGTCGTTGCGGTAGATCTCTGCCTTCGGAACATAGAAGGCGAAGTGGTTCTCGCCATCGATGAAAATCGCCATGAAGGCGGCTTGGGTGGGCTGCGGATTGGCTGGGACACCCACGCTGCCGTCCGGCAGGATTGGGGCGTTCGCACCGAAGTAGAGACGTAGTGCCGCGGCGTCGAGCTGTTGCAGCGTAAACGTCATTGTTTCGGTTCTCGCGCTGTATTTCGTGCGGAGAGACTTGTTCTGAAGCGTGCCGATGGTGGTGGCCTCGCCACCTTCGGAGGTGATTCCGAAGACGTCTTCAAGGCTGGTGTGGCCGACGTTCTGCCAAGGAGACACCGGGACCAGAAGGTCATCCGGCATCGGGGTGCCGGTCGGGGCGGTGAGGTAGTTACCGGATCCGACGACTAGTGTCGCGGCGTCGTTTATGGGCAAAGAGGGAGTCCTTACTCGCGCACGCTAAAGACCCCGGCCGCTGGAAAGCTGACCGGGGTCCTGTGCGGAATGGTTACTGAGGGAGGGGATAGGGACGCGTGCGCGGCTTCCTGATCTGGATGTCGTAAATCGACTCGTACCTCCACACGCCCGTGGGGAGATTCGCGTACTGCACCGGCCCCGTCGCGGTGGCCCAGTCCGAGGCTCGTCGCGGCGAACTGTTCATGTCCACGCGGGTGATGTGGCCTCGCCCGGGTACGGCCACGTTGTTCAGCCAGGCGTCCCGTAGGACGACTCGCACAGCCTCGGAGAGGATCGCCGCGTCCTCGTCTCCGTCCGGGTCCTGCGCGAAGCAGTTGATGACGACCCGGGCCGCGTCGGTGAAACGGGTATCTCCGCTCCACGCGCCGAACGAGGGATCGCGGCGAATAAGGACCAGCGGGAACATCTCATGCTGGTCGACGAGAGACTTCACACGGATACCCGGCAACCGGTCCCGCAGGATGGAGAGCAACAGGTCTTCGACGGGGCTGAGTTCGGCGAGCGCCTTGATGTGATCGGGTACGCCGGCCACTAGTCGAGCTTCACCCTGCCCTTGCGTTTCTTCGGAAGACCGGATGCCGTCGCCAGCACATACAGGCCGTCCATCCCCGGGACTTCAACTTCGAATTCATTGCCGAAGGCGTCCTTGCGGGTCACTGTGGAAGCCGCGCGACCGTACTCGATACTGAGAGCCGCCTTCTGCCCGCGCTCGTCGCTCAGAACAACGTATTTATCCACGTCACCCTCTTCGACCTCGATCGAGGAGTCACCATCGGCACGGTGCTGAATGAGGATCTCCTCGGCCCTGACAGCGATCTCGAAGGCAACGCGTTCCAGCTCGTCTTGCACGTCCTGGTGCCGGGACAGGACGCGAGGGGTCTTGGCGTACATGAAAACCATCAGGGCCGCTCCCGGATGTCGATCGACCAATGCCGGGTCCGGCGGTCGCCATGGTGATAGGCGGGCGGAGAAACTACGTCCCACTGACGGCCCGCGTGTTCGACCAGGGACCAGAGAGAAACGCCTTCGAGATGGGAGTCCACGATCATCCGCGTTACGTTGATCTGTTGCTGACCGGGTACCTCTGCCCGCGCGCTGCGCTGAGGAATGAAAGCCGCGGTGACCTCGATCGGCCCCTCCGGGTCCGCGACGATCACTGTGTTGCCCCGGTTGTCGACGATCTCGGTCGTCTTCCAGACGCGGGCCTTCTGGCCGCGCCTTCGTTGGACGCTCACCAGGGGCTCATCTCGTCACCGAAGAGGGGGAAGCCGTCGCCGCTGTAGTCCACCGGTACGTATCCGCCGGCACCGCGCCTGGGCTTTGTGCCCCACGCGGAGACGATCACGCTGGAGATACCGCGCTTGCGCCCGGCGAGGTCTTCCAGGAGCCGGATCTCCTCGCGCGTGAAGTAGACGGACCCGGCGTCACGGCCGTGTGCGTCGGACCAAGCGAGGGTCTCGTCCCCGGCCCGGCTCTGTGTATAGCCGTTCGGGTTGCGCATGTACCGCGCCGCGGCCTTCAGGACCAGCGTGCGCACCAGGCGCGGAACGGTCCCCTCGGGCCACTCGCGGCCGTAGGTGGCGGCTAGGTCGGAGGCATCGTCCAGCGCGCCGGTTGCGATGCGCAGCTCGTCTTCGTCCAACTCCCAGTCGAGGCGGCCCTTCAGTTCATCCAAATTTGCGTACGGAACTGGGAACCTCCGTTATCGTATTCCGTGAGGGGGTGTGATGCGAACCGTAAAGATGGAACGCGGAGGCGAGTCGCTCATCACGAGCAAAAGAGACTGGCCGATGAGGGACACGGCAGACGGCTTTATCGCCCATGAAAGTGACTTGGGAGACGTAACAGCCACCGACTTGCAGACGGCCCTCCGGTCCTACTGCAAATACATGTGGGGGGACCCTTGCGGAGGCGAGGTAGACCTTGCGGTGGCGGACGTACCTGAGGAGTATTTGGATGACGAGGCGCCGCCGAGCGGGATCGCGTTTTCTCTGAACAAGGGACAGCTTCGCCTGTCTTTGACGGTATGGCTGGATGACTACCTTGATGAGGGCTATGACGACGGAGAGGCAGAAGCCTACAAAGAGTCTCTAACCCTCATGCTGGAGCGACTGGGGTGCGAGCTGCTCCATGTGGGGGCTCATCCGAATGTCGGCTCTGCACCCCCGTACTTCACTGAAGTCCACATCCGCACGCCGATTCGCGGCAAGAGCTTGGCTGACATGCATGCGATCGGCCAAGATGTACTGGCCTTCATAGATGCTCTACAAGGGGGTGTACTCACTAGGGAGACCGCTGTCAGCTTGCTCAGGGCGGAGAAGGGTGATCTGCTAATCGGTCAGCCAGAGGGGCCATGGCTGGATGTAAAGGTCGACCACTACGACCTGTCGGAACGCTCAGGAAAAATTTCCCTTGCTCAGGCCGTGGCTAGATTCGCGAACGCCGAGCACGGCGGCGTAATTGTGGTCGGGATGAAAGCCAAGAAGGTTCCGAGCGGAGAAATCATTAAGGCTGTACAGCCGGTTCCCCTGGATGCTCGTATGCAGAGGAAATATGAGATAGCGATTGAGCAGCACCTGTACCCGCCCCCTGATTACTTGAATATCGAGATGGTGCCGCACGGGAAAGGCATGCTTGTCGTACTGAGCCTGCCCCCGCAGCCGGAGGAATTGAAGCCATTCCTTGTCCACGGGGCCATCGTCGACGGGGCGGTTGAGGGGGCATTCATCAGCATCGTCCGCAGGTGCGGAGAAGCATCAATCCCCATCACCGCCCCATCGATCCACGCGACGATGGCCGCCGGAAGGGCGCTACTGCGGAGGGGCGAGGTACGCGGGCTGGATAACGAGGACTAAAGCCTGCGCTCTCCAGCCTAGATCAGGTGTTGGCGGGGTCGGTTTCGGCGGCGCGGCCGGTTGGGGTCCACACCTTCGTGTCCGAGACACCGGTGATCTTTGCGAGTTCAGAGGCCGCAGCCGGATAGTCCGACATGCCGTCGAGCTGAATCCTGATGCCTCGTACGAAGTGCTCCTGTGAGCTGATGACTTCCTTCTCGTTCACCTCGTCCCAGCCGACGAGAATGTCTGTCACGGACCGGAATCCGTTATACGTATTCACGACGGAACGATCCTGCAAGTACAGGGAGTCGTAGTCGCGAATCCAGCGCAGGGCGATTCCTTCAAAGGAAGTCGTCGCGCCGTAGGGAACGGACTGCGGTACGGAAGGGGCGCCGGAAAGGAAGATGAAGCCGGAGCTGGCGAAGGCGTAGGCCGCATCGCTTGGGATTGTCTGGTCGACCACGATGCGGAAACCGAACCGTTCGCCCAGCGTCGCAGTGCGAAGAGCCGATTCAGCCTCCGAGTCACCGACATTCTGGGCCAGGTTGAGCTTCTCGTCGTTTAGAAGCGCCGACTCGAAGTCGGAGCCGACGAGGAGGTAGCGGCCCTCCTTCGGTGCGTGGAACGCATTGAGAACGCGCCGCGCCTCGATCAGCGCGCTGCGAAGGTTCTGACTCGCGTTGCCGATTGTGACGGCGTACTGCTGGCTGGTCAGGGTCTTCACGGCTCGGCGTTGAAGGCCGCGTGATACGGCCTTGACCTGCGGGCGGAGCAGCTTGCTCCACTGATCGATGTCGAAGTCGTTCTGCTCGTCGGTGAGCTTCACTGCGCTGTATGAGTTGCCACCGAAGGTGACGGCGATCTTGCGTTCGCTGTACTCATCGAACTGGATCGGCGTGCTGCGGTCGTTGCGCCACGCGTAGTCGTGGAAGGGGAGGATTCCCTCGACCTTCATGCTGATGGTGTCGTTGTCGGCACCCTTGAACTGGTCGATCCCCTGCTTCTGGAACAGGTTCGGGATGAGTAGCTCCTGTTCGAGCATGCCGACTGCTGTGTTCACGAGCTTCTGCGGCTTGACGACCTGATGCTGAGCGGTGGGAATTTCGACAACCTCCGGCGTTCGGCACCCACTGTGGGGCGAGGGGGTTCAAGGGGTGGGATTGGGGTGACCAGCGGGCTTGCCCGCGCGACCTTGCGGGCGCTAGCGTCGGCACGTGCCCTCCCGAATCTCCCGGGGCACCGGAAGCCATTGGCTCCGTTATGAGAGAGCGGGAGAGCGCTAGGAGAGCAACCTGGCGCAGGGCATCAGTGATTGGCCGTAGTGAGGCCGTCTCCTGGTGCTCCTGCGCGCCGAGGCGGTCTCACCTGATGAAGGGACTGC
Organism: Streptomyces sp. GMY02; assembly: GCF_019056675.1. NCBI lineage: Bacteria > Bacillati > Actinomycetota > Actinomycetes > Kitasatosporales > Streptomycetaceae > Streptomyces > Streptomyces sp. GMY02. The sequence goes on from NZ_CP077658.1 coordinate 6,070,974, forward strand.
GCGAGTGAGCGCACCGGGCTGCAAGGCGCACTACGTTGTGATTGTTCTGCTGACTTCTGCCGTAGTGGCGTTGACGGCCGTTGTATTGGCGGCGTTCACGGGAAGCGGGGCATGGGATGCCCTGCGCTACGGGGCTGTTACTTTCGCAGGGGCGTTCGCCATCGCGCTGTCAGCCGCGAGGTCCCTCGGCCTATTCGAGACCGCGGGTGGCGACTAGAAACGCCGGGTACGCCGCGCGAGCTTGCGCGGGTCCATTTCTCCGTCGTCCTCGTCGGACGGGGTGAGGCCACCGCCGAGGGACTCTGGAGCAGCCGGGGCGAGGAGGGCTTGCAGGGCCTTCGCGTCGGTCTCCAGCTCCTGAGACGTTGAGCCACGCAGTCGGCCGGCCAATTCGTCGGGAAGTTCGAACTTCCGGGCCACCGAGGCGACGACGAGGGAGTGCTCCAGTTCGGCGTTCTTTGCCTTGACCTCGGTGAGCGCGGCCTCGAACTCCTCAGGACTCTTCGCTTCGGAGAGCTTCGACTCGGCATCGCGTAGCCGAGTGCGGTACGAGGCGGCTTCGCCACGCACCTTGGTCAGCTCCTTGCGGGCCCACTCAGGGAGGGCGTCTTCCGGGGTGCCGGCCAGTGTCTCCGCCGACTGCCGCTCGCCCTGCGGCTGCTCGCTTTCGCCGGTCTTCTGGTCATCGTTCGGGGCAGGGGTCTGCTCGGACAGGGGTCACGCCTCCCGGGCTGTGATCGTGGATTGCCGCGCCTCCTGGGCTGCGGCTCGTTGCTTCTGGCGGATGAAGCGCCGCCAGGCGCTCACGGCAGACTTGCCGCTCAGACCCTTGGTGACCTGCGGCCACAGGGCCTCGTACTCGCGGGAGAGGGCGGTCAACTCCGAGCCTTGGTACTGCTGCATGGAGAAGACTGGGGCCGCGTAGCAATGACAGTTGTCGTGGTAACGGTCGCCGTCGATGAACGTCGCGGACTCGCGCGATTTGTAGACCGGGCCCCGACTGATCAACATGGCGCACCAGCCGCACGGAGTGCCCGTACGGGACAGCCGTACGTACCCCAGTGCTCGGCGGTCGCGACGCATGTGGTCCCAGGCCGTCGACCGCGCCCCGTTCATGGCGACGCGGGAAGCCGCGGCGGCCTGCTGCGCGCCCGCTTGGCGGTGTGCATCCTCACGGACTTTGTCAGCGTCCTTGGCTGGCTGCTCGTCGCCGATCTCGTCCAGGCGGCGATTCAGGTTCTGCGAACCGAGGGCGTCGAGAACCGTACGGAGTTCTTCCTCGGCCTCGCGCTCGATCCGCTCCTCGTCCTCGCGGAGCCCTTCGAGTTCCTCGACGAGGATGCGATCCCAATCTTCGTCCTGGTCCTGGCCCTCGTCGGCGTGCGTCACCTGGACGCTGTCGGCGACGGGGCTGGAGCTGTCCCCCGAGTCGGGCGCAGCGTCTCTGGACTCGTCGGTCGCCGTCTGGCTCGTACTGCTGGCGGAGGGCGGGGCCTCGTATGTGCCCGCCAGCTCGGCGAACTCGCGGCGGAGGTCGGCGAGGGAGACGTACTCCGGCTCCGGGTGGTACGGGTCTGCCACTGTGCTGCCCGTTTGCAGAGCCCGCGCAAGTCGGTAGTACGCGCGGGCCAGATCGCGGGACTGCCGCCTACGTCCCATCACGAGGGAGATGGCCCGGCGCAGCCAGCCAGATGCCGTAGCTGCCCGTTGTACGGCCGGGACCTCGTGCCACAAGGACAGGGCATCGGTCACGGCCGCGGCGCCGATCTGTGACAGCGCGACGTGGAAGGCGGCCGACGCCTGGTCGGTCTCCCTCTGCCGTGCTGGGCTGGTCACGCTGCGACCCCCAGTTCCGTCCTGCGTTGAACGTCGGGCGTTGCCCGTTGTAGGGCGCTCGCGAGCTGGCCCAGTGAGTCGTCGTCCTCGGCGAGCTGCTCCCAGTCCTCGAACTCGTTCTGCGTGACGCCGGGCACCCTGCGCCACAGTCCCTTCGCCGGGATTCCGAGCTGCTCGCGCAACTTCCCGAGCGCGTCAGCGGCCTGCGCGAGACTGCGCTGCTCCATGTCGCGCCAGATGACCTCGCCCTTGTAGTCCTCGGCGGAAGTGCCGTTGCCGGCCAGTTCGGCGGCCAGCCTGAAGACCCGTTCCCAACACTCCCCGAAGGCGGTACGGAACTCCGCGATCTTGCGGCTCAACGCCGTCTCGGCAGCGAGGAGGGCCTCGGCACTCAGGTTGGCGATCTGGCCGAGTAGGTGGTGCGGTGGGGTCTGGCTGACGGCGGCCAGGTGCCTTATGGACATGTCCACCGACTCGATGAACCCGCCGAGCGGCGTTTCGTCCAGCGAACCGAACTTCACGTCCGGGTCCTCGGCGAACAAGAACCTCTTGGCGTTGTGGTTGATCGCCAGTGGGATCGGATTGCCCTCGCCGTCGAGGACGGCCTCGCCTGTCTCAGGGTCGCGCTGGACCGGCGGAGCCATGCCGGTCACGGTCCGCACCTTCACGGAGGCGTATGTCTGAGCAACCAGCAGATCGAAGATCGTTTGATTGATCCGGTCCTGCAACGCGATCATCGGCTCGATGACACCGAGGGTCCGGCCTTCCAAATCGACGCTCGCGGCGAAACGGGTCACCGGGCACTCCGACGCGCCGTGCCGACGCCCGGCCGCCACCGTGATGCCCTTCTCATCGTCGAGCGACTTGAAGGTGACCGCGTACTCGTACTGCGCGTCCCACATCCGAGCCTTGCCGAGCGACTCGCCAGAGGGCCAGGTTGTGACCGTCAGCGCCGTGTACGGTGTGTCGTCGTTGGCTGCGTCCTCGTACAGGGCAGCCGTGCGCAGGGCAGACAACCCCTTCGTGCGCACCGTGCCCGTGCGGGACTTCTCGGTGACGGTGAACGAGTGCCCGTACGTCAACGCACCTCGGTACACCGCGGCTTGGCGGGCGTCGAGCCGTGAGCGTTGCCAGTGAGCCCACTCGACCGTGGTCGTCTCGGCGGGGGCTGGGAGGCCGCCGCCCGCCTCGCCCGACCGGAATCCGTCGACATAGAGGGCCTGGGCCGGGGTACCGACGAGCAAGGGCAACCAGTTCGATACCGACCGGCGCGCGAGAAGCCGGTACTCGTCGTCGGCCTGGGGCGGCATGTACGGGTCGTCGTGGTGGCCGTGGAGGTAGTCGTCGATCCGCTTCAGTCGGTCGCCGTCCCGGTTCAGGATGGCGAGGAGTTGTCGTGCGAGCGAGACGGGAGACAGAGGGGTGGTCAAGCAACCACCACCCTTGCCACACTCTTACAATTGGGTCACAGGAAATAGCCACGACCGGTCCGTTTCCTGACCTTTTTGCCTCGTGCTCGGAGGTCGACGAGGGCCTCGTGCGCGAGCATCAGAGCGGCATACGCGTCGACCTTGCGCGGGGACTCGCGCCCCTCCTTGCCGAAACTGATGCCGTAGTTGTTGGTCCGGCGGCGTGCGTTGAGCGCGTGCCGGCGGAGCTTGCGGTCGCCATCGTGGACGAGCTTGCGGTCGAACACCGACCTCATCAGCCGTTCGTGCGCCATGGTCGACGATTTCAGACTCGACCGCATGTCCCAGCCGATCGCGTCCTTGCCAGGTGCTTTCACGGCCAGGCCCTCGCCGTACGTGTCCGACCACTCGGATATGTAGCTCTCCCAGAGAGCCACATCGGCGTAGAAGCCATGCACCTCGAAAGTGCGGAACGCGTCGTGCACGGCACTGTCGACCTGGGCGCGCGGGACGGCCCAGTCGTCACCACGCGGGCCATCCAGCTTCTCCCACAGGCCCAGAACGCAGGCGTACATGTCGCTGATGCGCAGTGCCACCAGAGCAGTTGCGTCATCCTTGAGACCGCCGTCGAAGCCCATCACGATTTCGTCGCCGGGCTGGAGCATCCTGCTGTCGTCCCGGAGGACGTCCCATTCGGCCGGCCCATAGAGGGCGTCTTCGCTCGCGACGATCTGGTTTAGCCACATGCGCCGGGACCGGCTCGGCGCAATCGTGGTGTCGAGGATCGACTGAAGGATGGTTTCGACCCGCAGCCACACCGCGTCACCGCGGATCTTCGGCAGAACGATCCGGATCGCCTCTGGCGTCAACGGCGTTGCCGGGTGAGCCTCGATCGAGTCGTACATGAAGCCGACATCGGCCGCGCGGCCGTCGAGGATTTTCTCGTACGCCTCGCGCATCCGCTCAGCAACGCTGTCCTCGCCGGGGAGGTACGCGTTCGTGATCGCCAGGTAGCGCGAGTCCTTCTTCGTCGCGTTGCCATCGATCGTCTCGTACATGTGGTCGCCGTTGTTGCCGATGACCCAGTGGTGCGTCTCGTTGAGCACCACGAACGTCACTCGCCCGCCTTCGAGCGCACGGAACGAGCTGGTGACCGCTTCGAGCCGCTGCCGGCCGCCGTTCGCGCGGATCAGCTCGGCCCCGGCTTTGATGCCGTACGTCTCGATCAACTTGTCCGAGATCAAGGACGGCATCAGCGTCATGGTGTTGCGGGTCTGGTCGCGGCTAACGGCCGCGATCTGCACCCAAGCTTGAGGGTGCGGGACGCCGACCGGCTGTCCGTCAGGTCCCCAGTGTGAGAGGCGGCTCGGACCGACGAACTCGACAAGCGAGATGACGGCCAAGAGGGGGTCCTTGCCCCAGCCCTTGAGGCGCTGAAGGACGCCCTTGCGGTAGATGAAGCGGCCGTTCTCGTCGACCGCGTACCACCAAAGCACGAACCGCATTTGCTCGCGCGTGAAGCGCCAGGGGCCGCCGTCTTCCGCCTTCAGGAACTCGGCACACCAGCCGGCGATCTGCCATCCGAGCGTGTGCTCGGGGAGGATCCAAGAGCCGTCCACCTCGCGCACCCATGTGGGGCCAAGGAAGGTCGGCTCCAGAGCTTCGATCTCGTCAGGGGTCAGTGTGGAGATGGCGCACCTCCCCGGTACCTAAGACAGGAGGTGCCGAGGACCGATACTCTTAGCTCGACCCGAAAAGTCGTGTAGTTGCCGATTGAGTGCTGCGCGGGTTCGGGGATGAGCGCCGCTTACCGGCATGAGGGGAGCCGGGGGGCGGGCCTTCCCGGTTCCGCGTGTCAACCTCTCTCGAAAGGCGCTATATGGAACTAGCGGGTTGGGTGACTTTCGTTGTGGCCTCGGTCGCGGGAGGTGTTGCCGTTGTTGGGCACCTCTTCGACCAAGTACCGGCGCTGTCACAGAAGATGATCACGGCCATCCGCTCTGTTCGCGCGGTGCGCGACGAAGTGAAGCGGAGTGGCGACAATTGATCACTGGCCGCGCCAGGCGTCTCCCCCTCTCGGCCCGGCGCGGCCTCCATTTTCAGCTCAGTCCGAGATCCTTCTTGTAGTCGGCGATGGCGAGCACTGCCGCGGACTTCTCCTCTGGCTCCGGCTCATGCAGCTCGATGCGTACGCGGCGCCGGTCGCCCTCGGCGACGAGCAACCGTTCGAAGGCGCTGTAGATGGTTTGAAGCATCTGCCCCGACCTCTTGCCTGCCTTCTTGTAGTGGCTCAGGTCTTCGCACAGTGAGTAGGCCAAGGCCCAGTCGCTCGCCTGGTAGAAGTCGGCCTGCCCAGAGTCCTTCAACGAGTCCCACAGCCGCTTCGCGATCGGGTGCCAGGTGCGGTCGCCGTTGGGGGCCCTCGTCGGCCGGGAGACGCCTCGCGTCACTGGCTGGACGTCACTGCCCTTGCGCTTCCGTGGACGGGCGAGGTCGGTCTCACGGCTGGGGACCGGTCCGGGCATGAGCGGCCTCCGTTCAGGTGCGAGAGCATGTCGGCATGATGACCGTGCTCCCGCCTTTGCTTGCTGCGCTTCTCGGCTATCTGACCCACTGGGCGCAGGTGGCATTGGAGCGGCGACATGAGGAGAAGAAAGCGGAAATTGATCTTTTGATGAAACTGCATGAGGAACTGCATCTTCTGAGGGACGGCGGTCCGGACAGTAGTGAATTCGAGGATAAGGCGCGAGACCTCAAAAGAATGATGTCACTCGTCAAGGACGAGAGGGTGTCATCACCCTTGATTGTGGACCTTCTCCATGCCGAGCGCGCTTCGGACTTCTGGCCCAGCCTTCCGTGGCGTTACACGGGAGAGATGTTGATCTCCAATTCGATCAATATCTTGTCAAGCGCATTGCGCAAAGAACGTCCACGCGGCAACTTGGAGGAGCGGGATCGTTTGATCTTCTTCAATTCGCGCAGAGCTGTAAGTCAACTCGATAGCTACGAAGCTCAACTTGAGCGGATAGGGGTTCAGGCGCGGGGGCGCGTGCGGTTCGACGAGAAGGCTGAAGCTGATTATCAGGCATGGCAGCGAAGGCGGGCGGTTGCTCGGAGGCGTAGGTGGTTCAGTTGGGTCAGTTTCAGTCACCGCAGACCTGGATGAATCTCCGTGCGACGGAACCGCGCGCCGATGTGCTTCCTCCGAGCGGCTAGAGCCAGCGCTCCCTCACGTGAGGATTTGACCCGGTGATGCCACTCGCAGAGTGATCGCAAATTGGTTTCTCGATGGTCGTCACCGGGTCTGATGTGGTCCACTTCGGTGGCAGGTTCGGCACACCGCACGCCGTATTGATCTCTAGCTGTGCACTGGTGGCCGTCGCGCCGCAGAACGCGGAGGCGCAGTTGAGGCCAATTCGCCGGTAGGCGTTGCCTACGGCCGGAACTCGACCAGGTCATAAAGCCTCCAGGCGTACAAATAAGAGGCTTTAGGCACCGGCGGAGGGGCATCAGAAATGGGCCCCCGGGAGGGGGGCCCACTGTCGAAGCTCTCAAGCCGTAGAGGCTCAACCTTCTACTTATATATACGGAGCCGGGCAGTGATCTCGGAACGTAGTCACCCGTGAGCCCCGCCACACTCTTGTGGGCTGCGGCCCGGGGAGGGTGCCGAGCCAACTCTTGCAATCAAGCCACACTCTTGCGTATGGTGCACAGCACAGCAAGCAAACGACCCCGGTTCAACGGTGCGCTAACACCTGGCCGGGGTCGTCGACCGAGAGGGGTATCTCTCGATGCGAGTGCATCGTAACCGGCACGACCGCGCGTTCGTGGTCGTGCCGAACGCCGCCGCACGCCACCGCGGCTTGTCCCTGTCCGCCCGAGGGCTGCTCGTCACCCTCCTGTCGCTCCCGGACGGCACCCGCGCCACCGTCGACACCGTGACCGATCAGGTCGAGGAAGGCCGTCGCGCCGTGGCCAAGGCGTTCACCGCGCTGGAGAAGGCGGGCTACCTGCGCCGCGAGCGCGGCCAGGATCCCGGCACCGGACTCTGGGGAACGCAGACCCACATCTCTGACCTGCCGATGGACTGCATCCCGGCGGTCGGTGCACCGAAGAGCCGGAGCGTCGGCGATTTTCCCAAGGAGGAAAAGAACCGGGAAAAGGACCTCCTCCCCGAGCCACGACCCCACGGCGAAGAGGCGGCGCCGCCGCGAACCGAGGAGGAGGGAGATGCCTCCGACGACAACGACCACCCCGTGACCGCCCGCGCCGCTGCGACCCTCGCGCAGCTCGGCGACGCGGACCGTCGCCTGGCACTCAGCACTAGCGAAGTTCTCCGCCTGGCCCCGCTTGCCGCCGCCTGGCTCGCCGAAGGCCACAGCGCTATGAAGATCGTGGCGGCCCTGACCACCCGCCTGCCGGAGTGCGTCGACTCCGCCGCCGCCCTGATCTCGTACCGGCTGAAGAACCAGATGCCGGCCAAGCCTGCGCCGAAGGCGCTGCCTGCCCCGGACACCCGCCATCGCTGCCAGTCCTGCGACGCCGTGTTCCCCGCCGGGGTCACGCAAGACCTGTGCAAGCTGTGCCGTGCCGAGATGGAACGGGCCACCGCCCACATCCTCGGAACCCCGGCTCCGGCAGCCGAGGACCAGTCCGCACCCATCAGTGGCGAGGCGGCCGGCCTGATTGCCGCCATCCGGCAGCGACGTGCCAGCGCGACTGCCACCCACCGCCGCCACGGCCGCCCGGCCTTCGCCGCCGCCTGATCCTGCCAGCGCTTGAACCCAAGGGAACACTCATGTCTATGTCCATGCAGATGCCCTGGTACGCCAGGACCGTCTTCGTGGCTGGCAGGCCGCTCGTCCTGGTGGCGGCACTCGCCATGTCAGTGCCCGGAGAGATCCAGATGGCACAAGCCGCGGGTTGGCACGGCTGGGTCGCCTGGCTCATGCCGGTCTGCATCTCCGCCTACGCCGCCGCAGCGGCCGTCATTGCCGAAGTCCGGCGCCGGATGGCACTGCCAGGCCGCCTCACTGCCACCATCGGAGCTGGCGCCGCCCTCGGCCTAGCACTGTCAGCACAGGTCGTGGCGCACCTCATCGAGCAGAGCTACATGCACACCTCGGCCGTCCTGGTGGCGCTTGTCTCCGCCGTGCCGCCGCTCGTCGTGGCACACATGCTGCATATGGCGGCGACCCCGGCTGGCGAGATGACCGCCTCTGCGCAGATCCGACAACTGGAAGAGCTGGTCGCCGCGATGGCGGGCGAGATGGCGGACGCCTTCGAGCGCGAGGGCAATGCCTTGGTGTCCAAGGCCCACTGTGTGAAGAACTCCTACGAGGAGCTGGCCGCCGACATCGAAAGGCTGGTGGCCCAAGCGGACGCGATGGCAGACGAGTTTGCTGGGGACCTGGCGGCAGCCAAGCAGGTGGAGCCGAAGCCGCGCCGACAGGGCAGTGCGCGCAAGGCCATACCGGTGAAGGTGGTCAAGGAAGCTGTAGCCGCCATGCAGGCCGAGGGGAAGAAGGTCACCGGTCTGACGCTGGCGGAACGGCTCGGCTGCTCGGAGCGCTCCGGTTACCGCTACCTCGGCGAGATATCGATTGCCTAATTGGATTTACGGCTGTGCAGTTGACGCTGCCTGCGGGACGAGCGTACCGAGTCGTGCCGTCCGCAGTACCTCGGCGTTAGGCGGCCCGACGGGATGATCTCCGCAGGCGCGGCGACCACGCACGGATCGCTGCTGAGGCGCGGGTCGCCAGGGGACCACCCCGCACAAGCGGGGAGCACAAACATGTCATAGCTGAGACGACTGGTTTCCCCGGACCACCCCCGCGTGCGCGGGGACATCGCTACAGTGTTCCTTACAGCGACACAAGTACCTTGATCAATATCGACTGTCAGGTGTTGATCAAGTAGGTCGCGGAGCCGCGCCCTGCATGGCGCGGCCCCGCGAGGACGGGTTCGTCAGACCCGCCCAACTGACCGCCTAGGCGGTCAGCGATGGTGATCAGGGGTCAGCTACAGGCCATGTCGCTTCCTCCAGTCGTTGAACCAGTCGGCAAGTACTCGACTGGCCAGCGCTGCGAAGAAAGCGATCAAGACCTTTGCTGGCCCCTTTCCCTTCTCGCGAGACTTCCCGTCGCCCATGCTCTCCTCCGATGCATCGATAGGCGCAGCTTTAGCCGCGAACATGTATGCCGATGCTTGAAGTCGCACGCGTCGGACGGGCCGACGTCGCAGAGATGACGATATGCCTTGCGGTTGAGGTGAGGAGTCGCCTTCCTGGAATGTGTCACATGTCGCTTATAATCCCTATATTGCATAAGCGGTTCCGGGCTGTGCGCCACGTGCGCGACATTGCGCATAAGGCGCGCAATAGGGAATCGGGGCCGTCTTTCCTGCCGGAAACCTTCACAAACGGAGGGGGAGTCGTCGCCCCTCCCGGCCCCGTTTGGTTGCCGGTGCCCTCGGCTGGCGCTCTGAACGACTCTGGAACCGTGGCAGATTCCGAGCTGCTAAGACGTGGCGGTGCCGGCCTTCGCGTACCGGGGGTCATACCCCCACCCCGCCGGGCCTGGTCTAAGATCGCGCGCCACCTGCGGACGCACTCACCCCCCGCACCCCCCAAGGCGGTACCCCGCCCGGATCGCGGGCCGTTCGCCTGCCTGTCCTGCCTGCCTGCCAACAGGGCCGAATCAGGCTCGAATCAGGCCCGCAGAACGGCGCAGAGAGCTACTCAGGTGGGCCGCCAAACAGGCTCTGACCTGCTGCTTTGTGGCCACGTTTGCAAGAGTGTGGCTGTTGCCGTAATGTTCTCCTCGTCGCCGCAACGGGACGCCAGCCGCAAGGCAGGCCAACGGGGTGGAGGCAGGAACTCGAAATGATTGCAAGAGTTGCGTACAACGGGACCGACCCGCGAGGGTTGGGACCAACGCCGAACGGGAACACCGGGCAGCGGTCAGGACACTGGGATTGCCTGGCCGACCGGCTCTCATGGCGGGTAGCAACGCAGCGATTGTAAGAGTTGCGCAGAACGGCCGAGGCCCGCTAGGGTCGGAGCCAAGCCAGACCGGCTCAGGCCGGTACGGCGCACGAACTGAGCTTGTCGCTCACCCGGCCCCGCCTCAAAGGCGGATGTCGCAACCGCATCGCGGTGTGGGTGGGTACGCAGGGCACAGGTGGGCTTGAAGGTGCGTGATCCGGAGGCGGGGCATCCTGCCGATGATGGGAGCGTGTCGGAGACGACGCCGAACCCCTGGGGTACAGCCAACGTGACAGGCAGTGGCGCGGATTCTCTTTGTCCGCAGTCCCGCCCGTACGGTCCTGGTGAAGCCTGCGAACCACCCTGTTCTTCGGGGTAGGCGCTGGGTGAGAAGCAACCCTCGGATGCCCGTGGGAAGCGATGTCAGGGCAGCCGTGTGGACTTCGGAGGTCAGGGCTCACCGTTCATTCGAACGGGCCGGGAAACCGGCCGGAACGAACCGAACGGGCCGGAGAAATCCGGCCGGTTCGAGAGGTGGTGGAACGGTGAGCCCGATGGCTTGAGCAATCCGCCATCGTTACCCGAAATGATCACCTGACAGAACATCCGGCCCGATGGTCGGGCCTCCCGGACGCCTTGGGCGTAGGTGCGAAGCCGCTGGGAGGCGCTGATCACAGCCCCATTGTAAGAGTGTGGCTGTGACTCATTGTCGCCCGAAGGCGGCGAATCTAATGCTGGACGACCGTCCGGCGAGTCCTGGAAGGGGACCGACATGGCCGTCACCATCAAGCCCGTGAACCTCGTCAAGTCCGACTGCATCGGTACCGGCCCGAGCCTGATCGGGCAGGCCGACAATCTCGCCGAGCGGGCGTTCGGCCTGGCCCTGGAGCTGGACGCCGCGAAGGCCGAGCTGGCGGAGCTGGAGAACGTCGAGATCGGGTGGATCAAGATCGCCCTTGGCCTGATGGTCGAGCGGGACGCCTACGCCGTGGCCCTGTATGAGGTGACGCGGGAGCTGGAAGCGCTGACTGCTTCGTAAGGGCCCATTGTAAGAGTGTGGCGAAACGTGACCCCTCCGGCCTCATGCCGGCTGAGGGGGAACGTCGTCGCGGGGTGGTGCCCGCGGCCTGACGATGCCAGCCGCGTCCCTCCGACTGTGGGGAGCACATGTCCCGTACGTTCCGCATCACCCTCGACGAAGTGTTCGGCGGGGAGACGCTCGAAGCGTCGAGCATTCGTGAGCTGTGTGGAGAGGTCGCCCGATACGAACACGGGCAGTGCCAGGACAACTCGTGCGAGATCCCGAGCATGATCGAACACGGCCATTACCTCGCAGCCGTGCACGCCCTTGCCGGTGCCTCGGAGTTCCCGGCCGTCGATGCCCTGTACGCCAAGTACGCCAAATCGCTGACGATCAAGAGGTGCGACAAGGACGCCACCGAGTGGTGGGACTTCGTCTCCCCGTTCAGCGTCAGGTGTCACGACTGCGGCGCGATCGTGTACGGCGATCCGGTGGACGAGGCCTTCCCGCAGAACGGCTGCGGTTCGTGCTGGAAGCCGCTCGACGTCGAGTCCTTCATCGACACCTTCCGTGACTCGGTGATCGAGTCGCTGCTCTGGGCCACCCTCGTCTGGAACGCCGAGGGCTGCGACGAAGGCAACGCCGAGGACCACTTCGACGCGAGCGACATCCCCTCCGAGAAGTACGACGAGATCGACGGCATGTGCCGATCCTTCGTCTCTGAGAACTGGGAGACGCTCGGCCACTACCAGCGCGAGGCACACAACCTCGGTCACGAGTACCTCGTGATGGCCGCACACCTGGACTCCGGCTTCTACCGCTACGTGTCCGCCGAACACGGCGAGACCCTGCGCGAGATGGCCAGGGCCGACACCCTTCCCGAGCTGCACGCCTACGTCGGCGACGACGGCGAGCTGTACCTCGACTGAGGCGAAGGCGAAACCCCCTCGGGGGTCGGCGGGAGGTGGTCCCTCCCCCTGACGATGCCAGCCAGCATTCATTGAGGACGCACATGCACATCCCCTTCATCACCCCTGCCCTGAACCGACGACGCGCTCGGGCCGAAGTCCAACTCATACTGCAAGAGGTGTACTTCGAAGCCATCGACAAGAACGAGCGCTTGAACAATGAGCTTGACGCGCTCCGCCGCAGTGCCGCCGAGGTTGCCGAGAAGGGTTCCGCTGTCCTGGCGACCCGCTCCGCAATCGAAGACGCGGCTCACCACTTTGCGAGCGTCTTCGACGACGGGATGTTGGCCTCCATGGTCGGCACCTCATTCAACTGCGCGGAGGTCGACGCCATCGCGGGCCTGCTCCTCGCGGTCGGCCGGGAAGAAGCCGGTGTGTCGTGGCTGGAGTGCCATGCCGAGGGCGACGAGTACGGCGACGACCACAACCAGGGAACCGAGGTCTTCGACGAGGAAGATCCCTTGCCGACAGCCGTTGACATCCGTCGATACGCCCACGCCCTCGCGGCCTGAGTCGGGAGTCTGCCGAATGAGCGAGTGTGACTTCTGCTGCCTGCCCGGAGCCCGGTGGCTCTACGTTCCCAGGGACAGGGCCCTCGTTGCCCTGATGACCGACGACGGGGTGGTCTCCCCGCTCCCGAACGACGGCCGTTGGCGAGCCTGCGACTTGTGCTCGGATCTCGTCGACACGGACGACATGGAGCGCCTGATCGTCCGCTCCCTGAGCATGATGCGCGTCCTCGGTATTCCGCTGCCGGACGACGAGCCGGAACTTGAGGCGCTGACCGTGGTCGTGATGGCCAACTTCGCCACGGTGCTCGCCGGTAGGCCCACGAAACAACCGCTGTAGGTGATCGGCGAAACCCCCTGACGCGGGGGTCGGAGCGGGGTGGTGCCCGCTTCCTGACGATGCCAGCCGCATCACGTTCCAAAGAGGCCACATGAACAAGGACGAGCAGCGCAGTCCGATGCTCGCGAAGATCCGTGCCCTTCTCGCCAAGGCGGAGGCGACGGAGTACCCCGAGGAGGCGGAGGCGCTCACCGCCAAGGCCGCTGAGTGGATGGCCACGTACGGGATCGAACAGGCCATGCTCAACGAGGCCGACCCGTCCTCGGACAACGCCGAGGACCGGTTGATACCCGTGTCCGGCAAGTACATGACCGAGCGCCGCATCCTGCTGTGCACGATCGCGGAGCAGTTCGGATGCAAGGCGTACTACGGCTCGAAGGATGCGAAGCGATACGGCGAGTACCGAGTTCGCGTCTTCGGCTTCCGTTCCGACCTTGAGCGCGTCGAGATGATGTTCACCTCGCTGGTGCTCCAGGCGTTCAGCGGCATGGCGAAGGCGTACGTGCCGTACGGGGAGAACGTTGCCGCTTACCGCCGGTCGTGGCTGCGGGGCTTCACCATCGCCATCCGCGACCGGATCAAGCAGGCGGAGACCAACGCGGCCGACGCCGCGGAGGAGGAGCGGGGCAGTGAAGGGCGGTCTGTCGCCCTGGTGCTCGCCGACCGTCGCGGCGTGGTGGAAGCCCTGGTCAAGAAGACGTACACCAAGATCGGGACAGCTAGGCCCAGTTTGCTCACGGGCGGCGGCCAACGGGCCGGATACAAGGCGGGGGAGCGGGCCGACCTTGGCGGCACCCGTATCTCCTCAGCCACGAAGCGCCCGGCGGTCTCGGCGTGAGCGACCGCATCAAAGAGAAGGTCCGCGAGGTGCTGGTGGTCATCCGCGAGGTCGAGAAGTGGCGGGAGGACCACGACCCCGGTACGGACGAGTGGTACACGCTGTGCAACCTCGCCGACCTCGCCGAGCAACTCGTGTTCGCGCTGCCCGTCGAGATGCTTCCCGATGAGGAAGTCCGTACCCCAGACCCGCGTGAGTACGGGGTGATCGACGAGATCCTCGCCGCCCTGGGAGAGGCGGAAGCCACGTGACTTGGCCCTACGACCTCTACATCTGCGACTGCGGATACGAGCGTCCCGAAGATCACGACGGCACGTGCGGTGCGTGGCAACACGGCGGCACCTTCTACGACTACGGCTATCGCGAAGCACTCCGAGCCGCCGCCAGGGAGAAGCACGCCTACGTCGAGAGCACCAGCCCGCACAACGGCGTGAAGGCCGTGGTCTTCCAGCACATCGAGGGCGGGGGGCTCTGCGAGCTGTGCGGTCCGACGACCGGCCGGCGTGGGCCGTGGACCCGATCGCCGTCCAACCGCCAGTTCCTGTGCGAGGTGTGCGTCCGTGATCTACAGGGCGCGCTCGATGACCTGCACAAGTCGATTGGCACTGCGCGGTCGCGGGACCTCTGGCCCGTCCTCGAAGACGCCGAAAGCTGACCGACTCATCAAGGCGAAACCTCCGAAAGGAGGTCGCGGGGCAGTGGTGTGCCCCGTCTGACGATGCCAGCCGACATCACGAGCGAGGACACATGATCACCCTTACCCGCATCGACACGCCCCGCGCATGGATCGGGTGCCTGGCCTGTTACAACGCGGGCCGCTTGACCGGCGAGTGGTACGACGCCGACACGGCCGACCTGGTGACCCCTGCGGACCTTCACGGCGGGGAGACCGAACACGAGGAGCTGTGGGTCATGGACCACGAAGGCTTCCTCGGTGCCATATCCGGCGAGTGCTCGCCGGACTACGCGGCCGAGGTTGCCGATGCCCTGGCCGGCCTGCGCGACGATGAGGCCGAGGCGTTTGCCGTGTGGCTCTCCGAACTGGGCGCCGACATCGACCGCCTCCACTGGGTCGACCAGTTCCGCGACGAGTACCGCGGATTCCACCAGAGCGAAGCGCATTACGCCCAGGAGTGGGCCGAAGAGACCTCGACCGACGAGGACAAGGAGCGCATGAAGCGCTGGCCCTTCAACGAGATCGACTGGGACCGCGCGGCCGAGGAACTGTTCTCCGGCGGCTTTCACACCGAGCGTGTCAGCGGCGGCATCCACGTCTTCTCGTCGCGATGATCACCGAACCTTGCGTCGAGTGCGGCGACGTGCCCGACCTCCTCGACGAGGACCTGACCTGCGGTCCCTGCCGCATCCAAATCCACCTGGGAGCAACCGTTTTGGAGACGAAGACCGTAACCGTCCGATTCGAGGTTCAGGAGATCTCGACCGTGGACGTGGAAGCGGAGCTTGAGGTGCCCGTCGACATTATCGACGACGACGAGGCCCTTCAGCAGTGGCTTGACGAGCACGAGGACGACTGGGCCAGCGAGGTCGACGTGGACGACGCCCACGACATCGCCCGCGAAGTTGTCGACGTGTACGGCGCGAGCGCCTGACCGTCCGAGATCCCAAGCTCTCGTTCCCTGCCACCCGAAGTGACAGGGAACGAGAGCCCGGCGAAACCCGCTGGTGAGGCGGGTTGCGAAGCGGTGGTGCGCTTCGCCTGATGATGCCAGCCAGCATCGCCCCCAAGGATACCGATGCCCGATACCCCTGCCCTCGTGCAGACCGAACCGCCCCTGAACGTCGTCCGCTGTGTGGAGTGCAGCGGCCCTATCCGATACGTCGACCGGAAGCCGTACGAGTGCGCCGACTGCGGACGCAACGTCTATGGGCACGACGGACTGATACGCCCCGGTTATCACTGGGAGATCGTCGGAGACTGGCTGACCAGCGTGGAGACCGTCGACATCGACTGGGGCGAGGACGAGTGATGTCCTTCCGATCTCTGGAGACGGCCGGCGCGCTCATCCCGACCTCCGAGCTGAGCCTCGACCAGCTCTCCGCCGACGAGCTGGAGCAGCTCGCCGCACCCTGGCCGGTGCGGTGGCTCTACCCGCCCGAGGAGGGTGGCCCCGACCGTGTGGTCTACCTCTTCTGCGGTCCTGGTGGCCTCGACGTTGGAGTCCGGGACGTTCTCGGCCACCAACTCGACACCGTGGGCGTCGAACTCAACAAGGACGCCACCGCCACGGCCCGCGCGGCAGGGTTCCAGCGCATCGTCATGGACGTGCGGCACCTCGACCCCAAGCACCCCGCTCTCCGCTGGGTGCGCGGACTGATTGTCACGGCGCCATGCCAGTGCTGGACCCCAGCAGGTAAGCGAGCTGGGCAGGACCCGCGCAATCAGGAACTCCTCTTGGACGTGTTCACCGCGGCCTTTGAGGCGACCTTCGGGCACTGGCACGACTCCGGCCCCTGCGAATGGGAAGGCGAGTGCCTGATCTGTGCCGACCCGGAGTGGGACGGGTTCGGTGGGTTCACCGGCCCTCTTCTCACGCTGGACGAGGTTCGGGCACCGATTGCGCAGATGACGGATGAGCGGATCGGCCTGATCGCCGAGGTGCTGATCTGGTCGCTCAGCCTGACCGCGCAGTGGGACAACCTCCGATGGCTGGCCATGGAGCAGTCCAGCGCACTGCCGGAGCTGGTCCTCGATGGCCTCCGCGAGGAGTTGTGGTCGGCGGACTGGTGCAGTGCGGAGTACCGCGTGCTGGACGCCGTGGACTACGGACTCGCCTCCCGCAGGAAGCGTGTGTTTCTCATGGCTGCCCGGCACTCCTACGTCGACCTCGACGCCCTCACCCCCAAGGCGCCGATGCCGACCACGACCGCAGCCGAGGCCCTCGACTGGCCGACCGGTATCCGGGTCAACACGCGGGGCGTCCGCAAGACGGCTGGCGGGAACTGCTGGAGCGCGGACAAGCCAGCGACCGGCATCACCTCGAAGATCAGGGGTTGGTACTGGGAGCACGACAAGGACCGCCGGTTCAGCCTCGACGAGGCGGCGCTCCTGGTCGGCTTCCGCCCCGGATACCCGTGGACCGGCTCTCGGTCGAGCTGCACCCAGCAGATCGGCGATGTGGTCGCCCCACCGATGGGCGGCGTCGTGATCGGCAGTCTGCTCGGCCTTGACTGGGAGCCCCAGCTCCGTGCCTACCTCGCCGAGATCTACTCCACCACGGCAGGACGGCCAGCTCACGCGCTGGCCGCCTGAACCCAACTCACCTGCAAGGAGACACCATGCACGACATCATCGACACGACCGAGGACGGCCGCTTCCGGGTCCGCCTGGTCCAGGACGAGGATGCGATCAACCCGCGCGAGGACTTCGACCACTTGGCGCACGTGATCACCATCGACACCCACCTCGGTTGGTGCGCACCCGTCGATAAGGACGGCGGCCCGCTCGCCGACGCCTGGGACCGCGTGAGCTGGAACCGGTGGAAGGGCGTCGAGACCTTCATGCGCTGGGCCCGAATCTTCCACAACGCCATCGTCATCGAGTCCCGGCCCGAGCGCGGCGCCGTCTCCCTCTGGTACCTGATGGGCGAGGACTCTGAAGATCTCGGCATCCTGCCGGAGGCGTACCTCGACGCCGAACGCGCCGAGTACCAGGCCTGGGCCGACGGTGAGGTCTACGGGTACATCGTCGAGGAGGCCGTCGACTGGGTGCGCGCCGACGACGCGACCGAGACCAGAACCGAGTGGGAGGAGGTCGACTCCTGCTACGGCCACTACGGGTTCGAGTGGGCCGCCTCGGCGGCGCGCGACGCGCTCCGCTTCTACACCGCGAAGGCGATGGTCGCATGAGCACCGTCAGCTTGTCGGACGGAGCCAGCCTGCGCGTCCGCATCGAGCGCGGCCTCACCGGGGACGCCGTGTTCCATGAGCGGAACGCCAACAACCCGAGTGGGGGTGGCCGGATCTACTGGCGCGGCGAGCGCCTGTACCTGATGTTCAATGACGAGCTGCTGGCCATGCAGGACCCGCGCTTCGAGTTTGCCGTCAGCGAGGCCGACGCCGCCGAGAAGGCTCTCGCCTTCTTCGTTCAGTGCGCCGAGGGCTGCATCGCCCATGCAGCGGAGTGGGGCATCCCCGTCGAGCAGTGCTATTCGCAGACCCCATTGTAAGAGTGTGGCGAAACCTCCTGGGGGGGAGGTCGTCGCGGGGTGGTACCCGCGGCCTGATGAAGCCAGCCAGCAACGAGGAGAGCAAGATGACGACGAATCCGCCGGCCACCCGGATCGAGACCGAGTACGGCACCATGCACGTGAGCCGCGTCCCCGACGCCCAGGTTGACCCCGCCAAGAAGGACTGGACCGCCTCGTACGAGGTTGCGGGCCGCCGCGTCACCGGCCTCGTCCACATTCGGCCGCAGTACCACCGAGAGTTCGAGCTGCTGCCCACCTTCTTCGAGGTGTTGGTCGCCGGAGGCAAGTACGAGAAGACCCCGGCCCACTTCACCGTCAACGGCGTCGACATCGACGACATGCGGATGCTCAGCGTCGCCGAGCCCGACGACGCGAGCCGATTCCGGTTCCGCCGCGCTCTGGCGAACTACAGGACCGAGGAGATCTCCGATGCGGCAAGTGCTCGGACGCACGCCGCACTGCGCGCCGTCCTCGAAGTTCACATCACCGACGCCCGTCTGGTCTGGGAGCACGCCACCGCGTACGCCCGCTACCGCCTCCCCTCGCGGCGCCAAGAGACCACCTTGGCCATGAAGGAGGTGGAGAAGAAGGTCGCCGAGCTGGAGGACGGTATCGAAAGGCTCCGCCAGCAGCTCGCCCTTCTGGCGAACTTCGACGCGTTGGCCGAGGCGCTCCGGCCGGCCGCTCCCGAACCCCGGCGGATCGACATCGCCACCCTCGCGGCCGGGGAGCGGGTGACGGCCACCGGCAACGACACCCGAGGGCACACCGTGACCCGCGTCGGGCGGCTGCTCGCGGCCCCCGAGCTGGTGACGGTCCAGGACTGGGGCAAGCGCGTCCAGAAGTGGCGCCTACACATCTCCGATGAGCCGGACGCCACGCCTGCCCGCTCCAACTCGGTGACGCTGTACGCGGACGGAGTGTTCGACCGCCTCCCGGCAGCCGCGTGAAACACCACCTGCGGAAGCGGCCCGAGCAGCGTCTTCAGTGTCTGCGCTGCCGGGCCGCCTTCACCGACCATGAATCTGCCCGCGCGTCGATCTTCCCGTGTCCCGGCGAGCCCCTAGTGCACGGACTTCTAGGCCGCCGCGAACACATCCGGTACCCCACCTGGTCCAAGGACCGGAGCTGCGAAAGCTGGGGCTGCCCGGACCCCGACCCAATTCACCAGTGGCACGGGCCTGACCCGTACTGCGACGAACTCGGCTGCTCGATCTGCCTGCACGACTGCGACTGCGACGTCTGTGAAGGCTCCGTTCATGCCCCCGGCCTGTACCGGCTCGTTGACAGCCTCGAAGGATAAGGAACCCAAATCATGAAGATCCCGCTGCTCGGACTGGCGGGCGCGGCCCGCTCCGGCAAGGACACCGCGGCCTCCTCCCTCGCGGACTGGGGCTGGCAGCGCCGGGCGTTCGCCAACCCCGTTCGAGAGGTGCTGTACCGCCTCAACCCAGTGCTGATCGACCCTCTGAGTGAGGCTGGCACGACCACCGTCGCCTGGGAGGTCGACAATCACGGCTGGGACTACGTGAAGAGTGAGTTCCCCGAGGTCCGTGGATACCTCCAACGGCTCGGCACCGAGGCCGGACGACAGGTAATCGACGAGCGGATCTGGGTCGACACGCTCTTCAAGGGCTACGGGAGCTGGGCGAGTCCGACCGTCATCACTGACGTGCGGTTCCGCAATGAGGCCGAGGAGATCAAGGCCCGTGGCGGCCTGGTGGTCAAGATCGTCAGGCCGAGCCAGGCCCTGATCGACGAGGCCGAGCACATCAGCGAGAACGCCCTCGGTGGGTGGGAGTTCGACGCCACGGTGTTCAACGTCGGCACTATCGACCAGCTCGGCGCCAGCATCCGTTCGATCGCGAAGTCAATGTAAGAGTTGTTCAACCGGCATCATTGAGATAGTGTGGCATTCTGAAGGAGGGTACACCCCATGAACGCAACCACCACCCTTATCGGCAGCCCCGCCGTGCTCGATGAACTCCCTGCCGGCACGGAGGTCCAGGACGCGGACGGCGACAGCGGAACCAAGACCCGAGACGGCGGCTGGAAGGTCGTCGGCTTCGGCTGGGCTTTGGACCCGGACTGGTTCCGCTTTCCCGTCCACGTCGTCAACCCGACCGCCGCGACCGCTGAACTCGTCGCCGACCTCGCGGGCCCGCAGACGACCCACATTCTCAAGTCAGAGATCCGCGGCATCCTCGCGGCAGTCCGGAAGCTGTGGGACGAGCAGGAGGCCGAACTCGACGAGCTTCGCGACGAGGACGGAGACGTACCCAGCGGCAACTTCCGCGAATGGGACGGGCTCCGGTACGACGCTCACCCCGAGCAGGACTCCGAGATGCTCAGCACCGTCGTGAGCCGCTTGGAGAAGCTCCTCGACCCCTCTGGTGGCGCGTGAGGATCACCCCCCGCAAGGAAGAGGTCGAGGCGGTCAAGGCGCTGCTCGAAGACCCCGGCTTCGACAGCGCCGACCAGATGGCCAAGGCCCTCATCAAGGAGATCGGCGAGATTCTCCAGATGCGCGACTGGGTGGCCCTTGTCCACACCTGGAACGACGGAAGCCGGGGCCTCAACTGGGCCCCGTTCGGAAACGAATCCGAGGCCCGCGCCTTCGCCTCGAAGCTCTCCATCGGCGGCACCGGCCGCCTGGTCAAGCTCTACGCCCCCGGCGTGATGCTCGCCAACGTGGACGGCAAGAAGGGCTGGAAGGGGTACTGCCAGCATCCCGATTGCGCCCACGCACCCTTCACCCACTCCGCCGCCAGCGCTGCCCGAGGCGCCTGCCAGATACCCACCTGCCCATGCGACAAGTTCAGGAAGTGAGCAAGGAGAAGCGTATGTCCATCACCACAGTCGAGTTCAGAACGTGTGAATGCGGAGCCAAACGAGGCTACGAGGATGAGCGGCTGGCCGCCAAGGCATTGGGCAAGGCTCAGGCCAAGCGCCACCGCGCGGGAGATCGCAAGGGGACGCGGCGCGGGCTGCTTCGCGAGAACCGCTTCTACGAGTGCGACTATGGCATGTACCACCTGACCTCCCAGTCCCGCGCTGCTCATTTCGGAGCCGCCGCCTGATGGAGTACAGCGAGAAGGCCCTCAAGAACGGATGGGGCTGGGTGCTCGGAGTGTCCGGTCAGGAATGCCGGGTGTACTCGCGCCACGTCCAGCAGTCTCCGGCGGAAGATCCGGCGGAGTTGCTCGGTCGAGTCGCGAAGCTCCTTGGCGTTGAGGACCCCCTACTCGTGCCGGCCGCCATTCGAGCCCTTCGGACGGACCGGAGGAGGGCGCTCGACTCGGCGGACTTGGCGTGGCGAGCGGTCCATGACCTCACCGCGGCCGAACTGCGTGAGCGGGGGCGGCCCGAGTGCTGACCAAGATGCTGACGCTCGACGAGGTGGCCGCCTACCTCGGTAAGCCCCGTAGCTGGGTCTACGGCAACTGGCGGCGTGCCGAGATCCCGTTCCGCCGCATCGGCAACCAGCTTCGGTGCCGCCCCGCTGACCTTGAGAAGTGGATCGACCGGCAAGCCACCTGACGGCCCCGGCATCCGCCTACCCCCACCACCCAAAGCGAAGGGAGAGACATGTCCGTAAGCAAGCGCTGCAAATGTGCCTGCCTCTGCGCTGAGAAGTGCAGACACAAGAATCCGGCGAAGTGCATCTGCTTGAGGCGCTGCGATTGCGAGCGGTTGAACTGCACGCATGGATGGACGGCACGAGTCCGAGACGCCAACGGTGACCCGGCCGACATGACGTTTGAGAAGAAGGGAGATGCCCAGGCGTACGAGAGGAAGGTACTCGATGCCAAGGACAAGGGCGTCGCGGTAAGGCCCAAGCATCTTCGAACGACGTTCTTGACCTACTCGGAGGAGTGGCTCGGTCGCCCTGGACGGCGGCCCGGCACGCAGGAGTCCTACGAGATGAACATGCGAAAGCACATACAGCCAAGGTTCGGCGGCACGCTGCTTCACCGCATTGATCCGCTGGAAATTCAAAAGTGGGTCGACCATGACCTTATGCCGAAGGGGCTGTCCGCCCGAACCGTCCATCTGATCTACAAGACCTTCCGTGCCTGCATCAACAGCGCGGTGCGGAAGAGGATTATCCCCTTCACTCCCTGCGTGGACATCGTGCTTCCGGAAATCTTGCGGAAAAGGATCGTCCCTGCCACGCGCGAGCAGGTCTGGGCGCTCTACCAAGCCATGCCCGAGCACAGCAGGGCACTGATCATGCTGGGTGTCGGCTGCGGACTCCGGTCGGGTGAAGCCTTCGGCCTATGTCGGGATGCCGTCGACTTCGAGGCCGGGACGTTGACCGTCAAGCGGCAGGTAATCGTCATGAAGCACAAGAAGGTGATGCTCGTCGACTACAACAAGACGAAGACCTCGCACGGCCGTGAGGTGCCTCTCCCGGCATTCGCTCACCGAGCCCTGTTGGATCACCTCGACACCCAGTCGGTGTTGGTCGATATGGAAGGCCGTGAGATCCTCTTCCGCTCCTCCAGAGGTAACGTCATCCGCAGGGGTGCCTTTTATAAGACCTTCAAGCGGGCCCTGGCTGTCGCCGGGCTTCCCGGCGACTTTCGATTTCACGACCTCCGTCATTCTTTTGCGTCACACGCATTGGATCAAGGCGTCGCCGAGTCGACCGTCCAGCTCTACATGGGGCATGCCTCCCCGGAGGAGCTTCGGGAGGTGTACCGCCACCAGGTGAAGGGCGCGGCGGCGCGGGACCGGAAGGCTCTGGAGACGGTGTTCTTTGAAGAGACTGAGGATGTTGAGATCCCAGCCGAGGTGTTCGAGGATGGGGAGGCCGCCGCGTAGGAGTGGCGGCGAGCAGTCACCTCCGCCGGGGTGTGGCGATGACGTGGCGATCGGCAGTTCCCGAACCACGTTTCCGCAGGTGAGAACCCCCAAGCGGACAGTTCCCGGCGTACAGCCCGACTCGTCTGCCATCGTGGCTCTGACCAGGAACAATGACCTGGGCGGGGCCACATTGCGTCCGGTGGTGCTTCCCGCTGGATGCCTTGACGACGTCGGCCGGCGGCGGGCCGTTGGGCGCGCTGGACGATCCGGTCGCGGTGAAGTGCGCGGCAGCGGCCGTCATCGCCGCGAACGCGGCCCGGGTGAACTGGTTGGCGTAGATGGCCAGGGAGACCCGGCCTCGCCCAGCTCCTTCGCCAGGTCGGGCACCTGACCCCATGGTCAGGTGCCCGACCTGTTCGGCGGCTGCACGCCCGCGTCGGGCCGCAGCGTGCGTCCCGACGCGGTCTGTGCCGCTGGGTGGGTTACGGGACCGGCGGGAGCGGGACGAAGGTCAGGCCCGCCGTGACCGAGGACCCTGCGAAGCAGCCCGCTGCGGCGAACGACGCCGTGTAGCTGGCCGCCGTCACGATGGTGCTGGGAACGGTGACGTTGGGCGGGGCGAGGGTCGCCACACCGCTGGCGTCGGTGACGGCCGTGCCGATCAGGATCGGCCCGGTCACCGCGTTGGCGGTGAAGGTCACCGTCATGCCGGGGATCGGTGCGTTGGTCGCGGCGTTCCTCAGCGTCGCGTTCATGGTCTGGATGACGAAGGTGCCATTGAGCCGCAGCCGGACCTGCCGGGGTGCGGCCGTGAGAGTGGTGGCCACGCTCGTCGCGTTGATGACCACGGAGCCCGTTGACGCCCCGAAGCACGGGGCGCCGTTGTAGTGGGCGGTGATGGTGCCGGAGGACAGGCTGGTGGAGCTGAAGCAGGCTTGGCCGGCGGCGTTGAGGGCGACCGTCGCGTTCAGTCCGCCGGGGCCGGTGAATGTCACTGTGCCGGTGGGTGTGCCCGAGCCGGGCGCGTTGGTGGTCACCGTCGCGCACACTGTCACCGTCTGCCCGCAGACGGACGGGTTCGGCGTCGCCGTCACCGTCGTGGTGGTCGTCGCCGGGTTGACCGTGGCGGTGGCCGTGCCGGTGGAGCCGGTGAAGCACGGGGCGCCGTTGTAGTGGGCGGTGATGGTGCCGGAGGACAGGCTGGTGGAGCTGAAGCAGGCTTGGCCGGCGGCGTTGACGGCGACCGTCTGGTTGAGCCCGCCCGGGCCGGTGAACGTCACCGTCCCTGTCGGCGTACCCGAACCGGGCGCGTTGGTGGTCACCGTCGCGCACACCGTCACCGACTGCCCGCACACAGATGGGTTCGGCGTGAGTGAGACCGCGGTGGTGGTGGCGGCGGGGTTGACCGTGACGGCGACGGTGCCGGACGAGCCGGCGAAGCAGGGGCCCTCACCGTTGTACGTGGCGGTGATCGTGCCGGTGGACAGGGAGGTGGTGGTGATGCAGGCCTGACCACTCGCGTTCAGCGGCACCGTCTGGTTCAGTCCGCCGGGGCCGGTGAATGTCACCGTGCCGGTGGGCGTGCCCGAACCGGGCGCGTTGGTGGTGACGTTGGCGCAGACCGTCACCGACTGACCGCAGACGGACGTGCCGGGGGTCGCGGTCACGGTCGTGGTGGTCGCCGCCTCGTTCACGGTGACGGCGACGGAGCCGCTGGAGCCGCCTGCACAGCTGGAGCCGTTGTACGTGGCGGTAATCGTGCCGGTGGACAGGGAGGTGGTGGTGATGCAGGCCTGACCACTCGCGTTCAGCGGCACTGTCTGGTTGAGCCCGCCCGGGCCCGTGAACGTCACCGTACCGGTGGGCGTGCCCGAACCCGGTGGGGTGATGGTGACCGTCGCGCAGAGTGTGACGGACTGGCCGCACACCGATGTCGCCGGTGTCGCAGTCACCGTCGTGGTGCTGGCGGCCGGATTGACCGTGAGGGAGGCGGCGCCGGTGGACGGCAGGAAGCAACTGCTGCCGTTGTAGACGGCGGTGACGGTGCCGGTGATCAGCGAGGTGCTGGAGAAGCACGCCTGGCCGGCGGCGTTCAGCGGCACCGTCACGTTCAGCCCACCGGGTGCGGTGAAGGTGACGGAGCCGGTCGGCGTGCCGGAGCCCGGCGTGTTGGCGGTGACGGTCGCGCAGAGCGTGACCGACTGGCCGCAGACGGATGGGTTCGGCGTGGCCGTCACGGTCGTGGTGGTGGCGGCCGGATTGACGACGAGGGCGACGGAGCCTGAGGATGCCGCGAAGCAGGGGCCCTCGCCGTTGTACGTGGCGGTGATCGTGCCGGAGACCAGGGACGTACTGCTCAGGCATGCCTGGCCGCTGGCGTTCAGCGGCACCGTCACGTTCAGGCCGCCGGGGCCTGTGAACGTCACCGTGCCGGTGGGTGTGCCCGAGCCGGGCGCGTTCGTCGTCACCGTCGCGCAGACCGTCACCGACTGGCCGCAGACGGACGGGTTCGGCGTCGCCGTCACCGTCGTGGTGGTCGTCGCCGGGTTGACCGTGGCGGTGGCGGTGCCGGTGGACGCGGTGAAGCAGGCTGCGCCGTTGTACGTGGCGGTGACCGTGCCGGTGGCCAGCGACGTGGTGGTGATGCAGGCCTGGCCACTTGCGTTCAGTGGCACTGTCTGGTTGAGGCCGCCGGGTCCGGTGAATGTCACTGTCCCTGTGGGTGTGCCCGAGCCGGGCGCGTTCGTCGTCACCGTCGCGCACACTGTCACCGTCTGTCCGCAGACGGACGGGTTCGGCGTGAGCGAGACCGCGGTGCTGGTCGAGGCCGGGTTGACCGTGGCGGTGGCGGTGCCGGTGGACGCGGTGAAGCAGGCTGCGCCGTTGTACGTGGCGGTGACCGTGCCGGTGGCCAGCGACGTGGTGGTGATGCAGGCCTGACCGCTGGCGTTCAGCGGCACTGTCTGGTTCAGTCCGCCCGGGCCGGTGAAGGTCACTGTCCCTGTGGGTGTGCCCGAGCCGGGCGCGTTCGTCGTCACCGTCGCGCACACTGTCACCGTCTGTCCGCAGACGGACGGGTTCGGCGTGAGCGAGACCGCGGTGCTGGTCGAGGCCGGGTTGACCGTGACCGTGACGGTGTCGCTGGACGCGGCGAAGCACGGGCCCTCGCCGTTGTAGACGGCGGTGACGGTGCCCGAGGCCAGGGTGCTGGTGGTCAGGCATGCCTCGCCGGTGGCGTCCAGGGTGACCGTCTGGTTGAGGCCGCCGGGGCCGGTGAACGTCACCGTGCCGGTGGGTGTTCCCGAGCCCGGCGCGTTGGTGGTCACCGTCGCGCACAGCGTCACCGTCTGCCCGCACACCGACGGGTCGGGGGTCGCGGTGACCACCGTGGTCGTCGACGCCTCGTTCACCGTGACGTCGACCGTGCCGGTGGAGGGCGCGGCGCAGTCGTCACCGCTGTAGGTGGCCGTGACGGTGCCGGAGAGCGTGGCGGGGGCGGTGAAGCAGGCCTCGCCGGCGGCGTTCAACGGCACAGTCTGGTTCAGCCCGCCCGGGCCGGTGAAGGTCACGGTCCCCGTGGGCGTACCCGAGCCGGGCGGGTCGATGGTGACGCTCGCGCAGAATGTGACCGTCTGGCCGCACACCGACGGGTCGGGGGTCGCGGTCACGGTCGTGGTGGTCGCGGCCTGGTTGACCGTGACGTCGACGGTGCCGGTGGACGGGTTGGCGCAGGAGCTGCCGTTGTAGGTGGCCGTGATCGTGCCGGTCTCCAGCGAGGTGGTGGTCAGGCATGCCTCGCCCGTGGCGTCCAGGGTGACTGTCTGGTTCAGCCCGCCCGGGCCGGTGAAGGTCACGGTCCCTGTCGGCGTACCCGAGCCGGGCGGGTTGATGGTGACGCTCGCGCACACCGTCACCAGCTCACCGCAGACCGAGGGGTCGGGCACTGCCGTCACCGTGGTGGTGGTGTCGGCGGGGCCGATCGTGACGGCGATGGTGCCGGACGAGCCGGCGAAGCAGGGTCCGTCGCCGTTGTACGTGGCGGTGACCGTGCCGGTGGACAGGGAGGTCGTCGTGAGGCAGGCCTGGCCGGCGGCGTTCAGAGCCACCGTCTGGTTGAGCCCGCCGGGCCCGGTGAAGGTGACGGTGCCGGTCGGGGTGCCCGAACCTGGCGGGTCGGTCGTCACCGTGGCGCACAGGCTCACCGTCTGGCCGCAGACGGACGGGTTCGGGGTGGCGGTGACCACCGTGGTCGTCGACGCCTCGTTCACCGTCACACCTGCCGTGCCGGTGGACGGGTTGAAGCACGCCGCACCGTTGTAGACGGCCGTGACCGTCCCGGTGGCCGGCGTGGTGGTGGTCACGCAGGCCTGTCCGGTGGGGTCCAGCACGGCGGTCTGGCTGAAACCGCCCGGAGCCGTGAACGTCACCGTGCCCGTCGGAACGCCGGAACCGGGGGCGTCGGTGGTGACCGTCGCGCAGAACGTCACCAACTGGCCGCACACAGACGGGTCCGGGGTGACGGTGAGGGTGGTCGTGGTGTCTGCCGGGTTGACTGTCACGTCCGTGCTGCCGGTCGAACTCAGTGCGCAGCTGTCGCCGTTGTAGGTGGCCGTGATCGTGCCGGTGGCCAGCGCGCTGGTCGTGACGCATGCCTCGCCGGTGGCGTCCAGGGCGACCGTCTGGTTCAGCCCGCCGGGACCGGTGAAGGTCACGGTCCCCGTCGGCGTACCCGAGCCGGGCGGGTCGATGGTGACCGTCGCACAGACCGTCACCGACTCGCCGCAGACCGACGGATCGGGGACGGCGGTGACCAAGGTGGTGGTCGCGGCCTGGTCGACCGTGACCGCGACCGCTTCGGCGGAGCCCGCGAAGCACGGGTCCTCGCCGTTGTAGACGGCGGAGACCTCTCCCGTGACCAGCGTGGTGGTGGTGACACAGGCCTGGCCACCGGCGTCGAGGGGGACGGTCTGGTTGAGACCGCCGTCTGCCGTGAAGGTCACCGTGCCCGTCGGTGTGCCCGAACCCGGTGGCTGGGCGGTGACCGTCGCACAGATGGTGACGCTCTGTCTGCACACGGACGGGTCGGGGGTGACCGTGACGTCGATGTTCGTCAGTGCCTCGTTCACCGTCACGTCGACCGTGCCGGTGGACGGCGCGGCACAGGAGTCGCCGTTGTAGGCGGCGGTCACCGTGCCGGTGGCCAGCGAGCCGGTCGTCACGCAGACCTGGCCGGCGGGGTCCAGCACGGCGGTCTGGCTGAAGCCGCCGGGACCGGTGAAGGTCACCGTGCCCGTGGGGACGCCGACGCCGGGCGGCTCGATGGTGACCGTCGCGCAAAGGGTGACTGGCTGGCCACAGACCGACGGGTCAGGGCTGGCCGTCACCACCGTCGTCGTGTCCGCCTGGTTGACCGTGACGTCGACGCTGCCCGTGGAGCTCGCGGCGCAGTCGTCACCGTTGTAGGTGGCCATGACGGTGCCGGTGATCAGCACCGCCGTCGTCACGCAGGCGTTGCCGCTGCCGTCGAGCACGGCGGTCTGGTTCAGCCCGCCGGGACCGGTGAAGGTGACGGTGCCGGTCGGGGTGCCCATGCCGGGCGGGTCGATGGTGACGGTCGCGCAGAGGGTGACGGTCTCGCCGCAGACCGAGGGGTTCGGGCTGGCCGTCACGACGGTGGTGGTGTCCGCGGCATTGACGACCTGGTTCACGAGGCCGGACGACGACGGGTCGAAGGTGCCGTCGCCGCTGTAGGCGGCGATCGCCTGATGGGTGCCGACGCTCAGGTCGTCGATGGTGACCTGGGTCTGGCCGGAGACGTCCAGGGTGCCGACTAGCGTGGGCCCGTCGTCGCTGATGATGACGCTCACGGTGCCGGTCGGGGTGGCGGTCTCCGGCGGTACCGGGGAGACCTGGACGGTAAAGGTGACCGACTCCCCGCAGACCGAGGGATTGGGAGACGATGTCAGCGTGGTGATGGAACTGGCCATGGTGCAGCCTCCTTTGGGAGTGTACGAGGCCAGAGCGACCCGACGCCCTCCGGGTGACAGCGGAAATGGCACGCCGCAACGAGAGAAGCTGTGCCGGTGCATTACTCACCCGGCCACACGGGCGTCGGGGATTCACTCTCCAGCGCTTCCCAGTAGGCGCCCTGGTCCCGTTCATCCGCCATACGGGTGCACGCAATTTCACCCGTATGGCGGAGCTTCCGGGGGAGGGCGGGGGCGTAATTCAGATATTCTCCGGTACCCACCCGCGCGGAAATACCCAAAGGCCGTCCACCCCGTTCACGGAAAGCGCACCGGCGGTACGGCGACTACTGGTTGACGACGATGACGGTGCCGCCGCCGCGCCGCCGCGCGGCCTCGGCCTCCTGGCGGGTGGGGTAGTCGCGCATGACTCCGTTCGGCAGGACCAGCCGGTAGATGGTCGCTCGTCCGCTGGCACGTGCACCGCAATTGCATCCCATGGGAACTCCTCCTCCGTACTCCGTCGTACTTCCTTCAGTCGAGCCAGGCGGACGCCAGGCCCACCAGGTAGGACAGCGTCAGGACCATGGCGACCGCCTGGAAGACGGTGGTGTCGCCGACCAGGAAGGCAAGCGGTACGACCGATGCGGCGACCCAGATCCCTGTGCACCAACCGCAGGTGACCAGATAGGCGGGACCGGATTCGTCCCCGAAGCGATCGGCCACCCACGTGCGCAACCCGGCAGCCAGTACGTCCTTGGTTATGAATCTGGTGATACGACAAATTGCACCGAGAGACAAAAGAAACACCACCGGGTCCATGCAATTCATCGTAAGACGAGCCATATTCGTGCGGTAGGCCCTTGCGCAAGCATTTCCATGACAGGAATACGCAAGGAAAACAAGTGCTGTTGTGGTGCTTATGGGGCGCACTCCTCCGGGCCGCGGGCCCGGACGCGCGTGATCGCCGTCTTCGAGGCCAAGGTCCGCTTCTACGACACCACGGACGCCGCGCCGATGGACGGCGTGGTGCGCAAGGACTGGCGCGAGGCGGTCGTCGACGACAAGGGCAAGGTCGAGCGCATCCCTTGAGCTGTGCGTCCTGGTCGCGCTGCGGGACGCGGTCCGTCGCCGCGAGATCTACGTCGAGGGTGCTGCCCGCTGGCGTAACCCGGAGGACGACGTGCCCGAAGAGATCGTCCCCCGATACCGACTGATGGTCTGGTTCGGCGCTCTCCAGGGACTGCGCTCCATGGAAGCCGCTGGGGTGCGCCGTGCGGACATGGAGGCCGTTCCGGGGAAGCAGTTGGTCGAGGAGCAACGTCGGCGCGGAAGTGCTGCGCCGCTGAAGACCGACGCCAGTCGTGCGCCGCTTGCGGTGGCGGAGTTTCCGCTGGACGAGTACTGGGCGCACTTGGCGCGGTGCCGGGCTCCGCTGTCGTGCGCGGCGCTCCGGAAGCGGGAGCGGCGTGGGCTGCCACCAACCCCTGCGGTGTACAGCGGCTTTGTCACTGTGACGCGGTACTGGACTCCGGTGCGGGAGAACACTCTGTGCCGTGAATTCGATCTGGCCAAGGGACGGGCCCCGGGCACGAGGGACCGGGGTCCCGGCCAAAGCAACGTTTCGGGACCTGCGCCACGAACTGTACGGAATCTCCGTACCAGCCGGTCTGCCGAAGGCCGCCCCAGGCCCTGTCCGGCGGATCTTCGCGGGCCCGGAACGCCTGGCACGGCACCTCGCTGCGTTGTCGGAGTCGTCCAAGTACGTCCAGTACGAGGACGATCCTCCGCCTTGCGATCCTCCCCCGTAGCCCGAAAGGCACGGGAGGGACCCCCTCCACCAGCCGCCCCGGGCTGATCCACGAAGATCCGCCGGACAGGGCCTAGTGTCCTGAGTCGCTAATTCGTCGGCAGTATGAGGCGAGGGATTCGAGGATCTGGTCGGCGGTCCTGGTCCAGATGAACGGCTTGGGGTCCTCGTTCCATGAGTCGATCCAGGTGCGGATGTCCTTCTCCAGTGCCTGGACCGACTTGTGGACGCCTCGCCGTATCCGCTTGTTCGTCAGCTCGGCGAACCATCGCTCGACGAGGTTCAGCCAGGACGAGCTGGTGGGCGTGAAGTGCATGTGGAACCGGGGATGGGCCAGCAGCCACTTCTTGACTGCCGCGGTCTTGTGGGTCGCGTAGTTGTCGCAGATCAGGTGGACCTGGAGCCCGGCAGGGACCTCTCTGTCGAGTTTGCCCAGGAACTTCTTGAACTCCTCGGCCCGGTGCCTGCGGTGGAGCGAACCGATCACCTTGCCGGTGGCCGCGTCGAACGCGGCGAACAGGGTGGTGGTGCCGGCGCGGACATAGTCGTGGGTCGCCCGCTCCGGCACCCCGGGCATCATCGGCAGCACCGGCTGAGACCGGTCCAGTGCCTGGATCTGCGACTTCTCGTCCACACACAGCACCAGCGCCCGCTCCGGCGGGTCGAGATACAGTCCCACCACGTCGTGGACCTTGTCGACGAAGAACGGGTCCGCGGACAGCTTGAACGTCTCGGAGCGGTGCGGCTGCAGCCCGAACGCCCGCCAGACCCGCGAAACGGTCGACTGGGAGAGTCCCGTCCTCTTCGCCATCGACCGCGTCGACCAGTGCGTGGCATCCTCCGGCCCCGACTCCAGAGTCCGCGCGATCAGATCGGCGACCTGCTCATCCCCCACCGTGCGGGGCCGGCCCGGACGGGGCTCGTCCGACAGCCCGTCCAGACGGTCCGCGAGGAACCGCCGACGCCACTTCGACACGGTGTCACGCGACACCCCGACCCGCTCCATCACCACACGCGTCGACACAGGGAAACCGTCCTCCCCGACCTCGTCACAGGCCAGGACCACACGAGCCCGCATCGCCATGTCCTGCGCGGACTTACGCCGCCGAACCCAACCCTCCAACACCGACCGCTCAGCATCAGTCAGATCCAACGGCACAAGCTTCGGTCCCGGACGCACCATGACCCAACCCTACGGAAATTTAAGACTCAGAACACTAGTGCCGAGGGCCGAGCGGGGGAGTGGCGTAGCGGTGATGCTGTACGCGTCGGATGATTCAGGCGCGGGGCGTGCGGCTGTGACCTACGCCAGCGGGCGCGGTTGTGCACGCGCTGTGCATCGCAGTCGTCTGATGTGGCGTCACCGCAGGTCAGGCCAGTTGCGGTGAGGTCCTGACAGTCCCCGGCGTATAGCCCGACTCGTCTGCCACTGGGGCCCTGACCGGGGAGAACGACCTGGTTGGGGCCGCGTTGCGTCCGCTGGTTCTTCCCTGTGCTGCGGCCTGCTGGCTGCGGCCGCACGCTTGAGCCCATTCCAGGCCGTGGGCTCAGGTGTTGAGTGCGTGCCCGGTCGTTGCGTCCACGTGGTCCGGGATCTCGTCGTGGCGATCGCCCACGGTCGGTGTGCCGGCGGGTTCGAACATGAGGATTGCGGCACCCGACGGAGCGTACGGCTTGTGCTCCGTGCCTCGGGGGACGGTGAAGACCGCCCCCTGCGGGAGCAGGACCGTGCGCTCTCCAGCGGGCTCGCGCAAGGAGATGTGCAGCTCTCCGTCGAGTACGAGGAAGAACTCGTCGGTGTCGTCGTGGACGTGCCAGATGTGTTCGCCCTCGACCTTGGCGATGCGGACGTCATAGTCGTTGACGCGCGTGACGACACGCGGGCTCCACAAGGCATCGAACGAGGCCAGAGCCTTGCTGAGGCGGATGGGTTCATTGCTCATGGGCTCATCCTGAGCCGTTTCGCATGGCTGGCGTGAGTGCTAGAAATCGCATATGGCGAAAGAATCCTCGCACGAGGCTCACGCCGGGGGCGTACACCGGGTTGTCGTGATCGTGGACGAGAACTCGAACCCCTTCGAACTCGGCTGTGCAACCGAGGTCTTCGGTCTGCGCAGACCGGAGATCGGCCGTGATCTCTATGACTTCAGGCTCTGCTCCCCTGCGCCCCGCACCCTGATGAGGGACGGATTCTTCACGCTCACGGGAGTCGCCGATCTGGAAGCGGCCGACGCGGCGGACACCTTGATCGTCCCCAACCGCCCGGACATCGAGGTGCCCCGCCGCCCCGCCGTGCTCGATGCTGTGCGACGGGCGCACGCGCGCGGTGCGCGCCTGGTCGGCTTCTGCAGCGGCGCCTTCACGCTGGCCGAGGCCGGAGTCCTCGACGGGCGCCGGGCCACCGCGCACTGGCAGTGGGCGGATTCCTTCCGGGCCCGCTTCCCGTCCGTCCACCTCGAATCAGACGTGCTGTTCGTGGACGACGGTGACATCCTCACCGCTGCGGGGAGCGCGGCCGCGCTCGATCTCGGGCTGCATGTGGTCCGCCGCGACTACGGCGCGGAGGTCGCCAACTCTGTGAGCCGGCGACTGGTCTTCGCGGCGCACCGGGACGGCGGGCAGCGGCAGTTTGTGGAGCGCCCCATGCCCGACCTGCCTGACGAGTCCCTGGCGCCTGTCCTGGCTTGGGCCCAGGAACGGTTGGACTCACCGCTGACGGTCTCCGATCTCGCGGCGCGCGCGGCGGTCAGTCCGGCGACGCTGCATCGTCGCTTCCGGGCAGAACTGGGAACGACGCCCTTGGCGTGGCTCACGGGGGAGCGACTCGCTCTGGCATGCCGGTTGATCGAGCGAGGTGAGTCCCGCTTCGAGACGGTCGCGCGGCGCAGCGGGCTTGGCACCGCTGCCAATTTGCGCACGCTGATGCGCCGCGAGACGGGCATCACCCCGTCGGCGTACAAACGTCGGTTCGGCCCGGAGACGAATTGATGGCGGGCGTCCTTGTCCGGCGGACCACCGAGATGTGCCGTCGATAGCGCTGCCACCGTTTGACGAGGCCTGTCGATCGGTGCGACACATGGCTGCGGCGGGAGTGGGCACGGCCGTCCGCGTCTCATGCCTTTCTCGCCTGCGCGCCTTCGTGAGCTGCCGCGATGCGTCGACTGTCGTGCATGTAGATACGACGCCCCGTATGGATATGCGGCAAGTTCCCTTTGGCAGGCGTGCGGTGAGCAGGGTGATCGTTGGCCCGCCGAGGACCACACCGAGACCGTACGCGGTGACCGTCTGGCGGCCGCACCCACCGACACGTTCAAGTCCCGGGCCACCTGGGGAAGCAGGCCGGCGATTTGGTACTCGGACGTGCCCACCACGAAGACCACTGCTCGCGCAGCCCCGTTGTCGCGGTTCAGTCGGGGAGTCCCCAGAAGGCTCCGTGCAGTCCGACCTCGGCGAAGTAAGACGCGGCGGACACGGGGTCGCGGCGGATGTATCCCCGCTCCATGCGGCCCGCGTACCAGCCACGGGCCAGCCGCCACAGTGTGGGCAGATCCATGACGTAGCCGCGTTCCTGTCCCGTGGTGTGCAGCCAGGCGTCGACGCAGTCGACCGAGCAGAACAGACGCTGGTTGGCGCAGGTGTGGACGACGTCGTCCCAGATACGGCGAGCGGGGACGAGGAAGTGGGCCACCTGTTCGCCCTCCGGCGGAGCTTCCCGGCCCACGACCCACGCGTGCGGGGTGTCGCACGCCGGGCAGCGTGTGGCGACCAGGACGTCCGGCTCCGTGGCCACGAGGTGGGGGACGGCGAAGGAGTCCCAGGCGCAGCCGCCCCACCACAGCGTCCTCGCGCCCATGACGGAGAAGCCGAGGGGGATCGAGGCGAACGGGTGGGCCATCACGATCCGGTCCCGGTCGCGGCTGTCGAGCACCACATCATGGCGCGCGTGCAGGACTTCCAGCGCATAGCGTGCCTCGTCCGCCGTGACACCGATGCCGTGGGCCAGGTCCTGCGGGGTGGGGGCTTCGCCGGTGCGGGCGAAGTGCGAGTAGACCGCGAGCCGGACCGATTCCGTACGGGCTGCCTGTGACGGGTCGACGGAACCGCTCATCTTCTCCGCACCTCCGGTACGTCCTGGCCTCCGGTACGTCCTGGTGAGTGTACGCAGAGTACGAGCCGCACCACGGCCGGGCGGGCGAGCGCGCTACGGCCCCCGCACGACCCGCGGCGGAGAAGGCTCAGGGGGAAGGGCTGTCCTGGCAGGTATGCTCTCGGCCGCCCTGCTCTCGTGTGTCGGCTCCCGTGTGTCGGCGCGGGCCGATTCTTGACTGGTCGCGGATTCAGCGATGAGTTTGTGCGGCTCGGACAGTCTCACTATTTGTTGTTGACAGCACAGGAGGAGCGCATGGCGCAGCTACTGAGAGTTCAGAACTTCAACGTCTCCAGTGACGGCATCGGTGCCGGGCCCGCGGAGGACCAGACCCTGGAGAGGCCGTTCGGGTTCGAGCGGCACGACAGGCTGTTCGCGTGGTGCGGGGCCACCGCGAGCTGGCCCATGCGTACCGATCCCGGCGGCAGCCGGGGCCTTGACGACTACCTCACGCGGGACTACGAGCGCAATATCGGTGCCGAGATCATGGGCCGCAACAAGTTCGGGCCCCAGCGCGGGCCCTGGCAGGACGACGAGTGGCGTGGCTGGTGGGGGGACAGGCCGCCGTTCCGTACGCCGGTGTTCGTCATGACCCACCACCCGCGTCCGTCGTTCACGCTCTCCGACACCACGTTCCACTTCGTCGAAGGAGACCCGGCCACGATCCTTGAGCAGGCGCGCGAGGCGGCGCAGGGCAAGGACGTCAGGCTCGGCGGCGGGGCCTCCACCATCCGGCAGTTCCTTGACGCCGACCTCGTGGACACGATGCATGTGGCGGTCTCGCCGCTGAAGCTCGGGTCCGGAGTACGGCTCTGGGAATCGCCCGAGGAACTGCTCGACCGGTTCCACATGGACGTCGTGCCCAGCCGGAGCGGCGTCACGCACCACCTGTTCTGGCGGAAGTAACCGGCCCGCTTTCCGGCGGAAGCAACCGGCCCGCCGCGCCGACCCGGGTCGGCTGTCCGTCCCTCGCAGGCGGACAGTCCTACCCGGGTGTGCGCAGCGATGCCGTCGTCAGCCCGATCGCCACCACCGCCATGGCCGCGCCCGCCCAGGCCGTTGACGCGAAGCCGAAGTCCGCGTCGATGACCACTCCGCCCAGCCAAGGGCCGGCCGTATTGCCGAGGTTGAAGGCGGCCGTGGTGGTGGCCGCGGCGAGGGTGGGGGCCGCGGCGGCGATGTTGAACATACGGGCGTTCAGCGCCGGGGCCGTGTAGAACGCCGAGACACCGAGCAGGAACGTTAGCGTGACCACGGCGTACGGATTCGACGCGGTGAGCGCCAACAGGACGAGCAGTACCGTCGACGCGGTGATGCCGCTGAGCGTGACGCCGAAGAGATGGGCGTCCGCGTACCGGCCGCCCAGCGCCGCGCCCACCAGCGCGCCGACGCCGAACAGTCCGAGCACGCTCGGCACCCAGCCGCTGTCCAGCCCGGCCACGTCCGTGAGCAGCGGGGCGAGATACGAGAACGCGCAGAAGACAGCGCCCCCGGAGAGCGCGGTGACGGCGATGGAGAGCCAGATCTGACGGTCGCGGTAGATGGTCAGCTCCCGCTTGACCCGCGGCTTCTCGGGCGGTGCCGGGATACGCGGGATGAGCGTCACCACACCGGCCAGCGCGACCGCGGAGGCCGCGCCGACGGCCCAGAACGCCGAGCGCCAGCCGAGGTGTTCGCCGAGGAACGCGCCGGCCGGTACGCCGAGTACGTTCGCGATGGACAGCCCGCCGATCATCACGGCCATGGCGCGGGCGCGCGCGTGGAGCGGCACCATCGCGATGGCGACGGCCGCGCCGACGGCCCAGAATCCGGCGCAGGCCAAGGCGCTGATCACCCGGGACACGAAGAGCACCTCGTACGTCGGGGCGAGCGCGCCCATGATCTGGCCGAGGCCGAAGACGGAGATCAGGGCGATGAGCGTGGCACGGCGGGGCAGCCGCAGGGTGGCGACGGCGAGCAGCGGGGCGCCGACCACCATGCCGATCGCGAAGGCGGATATGAGGAGGCCGGCGGTGGGAATGGAGACGTCCAAGTCGTCGGCGAGCGGCGGCAGCAGGCCGGACAGCATGAACTCGCTCGTACCGAGGGCGAAGACGGCGAGACCGAGGACGTAGACGGCGAGCGGCATGGACGTACGAGCACGCGCGCCCGCACCGGCGCCGGGAAGTTCGCGGGCAAGTTTGTCGGTGCTGGTGCTGGTGCTGGTGCTGGTGCTGGTGCTGGTGCTGGTGCTCGTGCCGGGCTCGGCGTCGTGGCTTGCGGCGTGGGTGCGGGCGTCGGTGTCGGCGGAGTCCGGCATGACATGCGTCAACATCGCAGTAGGGCGTTACATTCCCGGGACCCGTTCGTCGCCCGTGGCGTTACGTCGCGTCCGCCCGCGGTCCGTCAGTGTCCGCCCAGGCCCGGCAGACAGGTCCCGTCGTTCGTGCGGCCGACGACCTCCGCTTCGGCCTGGCCCGTACTGTCGACCCTGCCGTTGACGCAGACCTTGCCCTCGCCCCCGCCGACCAGTACGTCGCGGAGCGGAGCGAATGTGTCCCCGCGTGTCTCGATCTCCACGGGCCGCAGCCCGAGCGCGTCGGCGGCTGCGGCACGGAGACCGTCTTCCGTGGTCCCGGTTTCCGCGAGCTTCCGCAAGGCCGTGGCCAGCGCCTCCGCCCGAGGTGTGGCCTGCTTCTTCTGCTCTTCGGTGATCTGCATCGGCTCGCGGTACGCGTGGTTCTCCGCCACCCGCGCGTCCCAGTCGAACGTGATGCAGGGGGACGGCGTCGCCCGCTGCTCTTCGGGAAGCGGGCAGTAGCCCTTCGGCTCACCCGGCGCGTTCCTCGATTCCGGTCCGTTCGCGCGGGGGTCGGACGCCGGATCGGCGCACCCCGTCGCCACAACGGCGAGCAGGAGCAGGGCCAGGGGAAGGGTGGAGGCGAGCCGGGGAGGTGTCCATGCCATGGTCCGATCATGTCACCCGGCCGGACCATCGCGGGAGGATGCGTGTCGCTGTGCAGGCCGCTATTACGCAGAAGGTCACCGGGAGGAAGAAGGTGAGGTTCAGTGGGATGAAGTGGGTGAGTGGGCCGATGATCGCCGGGCCGGCGAGCATGCCGAGATAGCCGAGGCCCGCCACGCGGGAGACGTTCGTGCCCGCGCTCTCCTGGTCGGCGTGGCCCGCCGCGCTGAAGAGCTGGGGCACACAGCCCGAGAGGCCGATCCCGAAGACCGCCCAGCCGACCAGGGCCAGGGGGATCCACGGGGAGAGCGCGACTGCGGTGAGGCCGATGGCGCCCAGGGCCGCGCCGTACTGGACGACGGCCACCGGGCCGAAGCGTGCCGCCACCCGGTCCGTGAGCAGGCGGCCGACCGTCATGGCCGTCGAGAACGCGCCGTACGCGAAGGCCGCCGTGGCGGCCGGGGCGTCGAGGACGTCCTGCAGGGCCAGCACACTCCAGTCGTTGGCGACGCCTTCGCAGAGCATGAGCATCAGGGCGAGTGCGGCGAGGGCCCAGATATGGGGCGGCGTTTTGCGCGGCGCCGTGTCGGCCTGTTCCGTGGCGTGCCGCGCCTCCTCGTGTGATCGCCGGCCGCGCTTCTTCTCCGCCGGCGGCCGCAGCAGCAGCGGCGTCGCCAAAGCCGTCACCACCAGCGCGAACACGCTCACCGCCGCCAGCGTCACAGGTGCGCTCCAGTGCCAGCTCAGTGTGCGGGCGCCGACCAGCGCCGCCAGGACTCCGCCGACCGAGAAGAAGGCGTGGAAGGCGGACATGACAGGGCGTCCGTAGCCGCGTTCGACCTGGACGGCATGGGTGTTCATGCTGACGTCCAGGCAGCCGTTGCCGAAGCCGAGCACCAGCAGGGCCGCGCCCAGCGTCCAGACGTTCGTGGCCAGTCCCGGCAGGGCCAGCGCCGCCCCGCACAGCGCCGCGCTCACCGGTACGGCCTTCCGCGCGCCGTAGCGGTCGGTGAGCGGTCCGACGAGCTGCATGCCCGCGAAGGCGCCCGCGCCGAGCAGCAGCAGGAGCCAGCCGAGCACGGCGTGGCTGACCCCCGCCCGGTGTTCCACGACCGGGATGTGGACCACCCACATGCCGAGCACAAAGCCGTTGAGGGTGAAGAAGCCGAAGGTGGCCAGCCGGGCGGCCCGCAGCGATCTCTCCACGCCGGTCTTCCGCGTGCCGGACTCCGTCACGCCCGTTTCCGTCACGCCTGTTTCCGCCATACCGGCCTCAGTCACGCCAGTCTCCGTCACGCCGGTTCTCTCCATGCCGGCGAACATAACAAACAAACTCGCTGTTCGTAAGATTGCCTATCGCACATCCATTGTGTTCAATGGCGGAATGGCAAGCACAGACCGACTGAGGCAGATCACCGATGCCGTACGCGCCGGCGGCCAGGCCAGCGTTGCCGAGCTGGCCGAGCTGACCGGCGCCTCGGAGATGACGGTCCGCCGCGATCTCGAAGTCCTCAGCGACCAGGGCGTCCTGGAGCGCTACCGCGGCGGCGCCAGAAGCCTGCTGCTGCGCGGCGAGGAGCCGCCCTTCGCGCTCCGGGCGCAGGAGGGGACGGAGGCGAAGCGGCGCATCGCCGTCGCCGTCGCCGAGCTCATCGCCGACGGCGAGTCGGTCGTCGTCGACAGCGGCACCACCTGCCTGGAAGTGGCCCGCGCGCTGGAGCACCGCAGGCTGACCGTCATGCCGCTCTCCCTGCACGCCGCCAACGCGCTGACCGGTGCCCCCCGCCTGAAACTGCTGCTGCCCGGCGGGGAGCCCCGTACGGGCGAACTCGCCCTGACCGGCCCCCTGACCGAGGCGTCACTCGCCGCGCTGCGCTTCGACACCGCCGTCATCGGCTGCTGCGGACTCACCGCCGCGGACGGTCTGACCGCGTACGACCTGTCCGACGCCGCGGTCAAACGCGCCGCGATCGCCTCCGCCCGCCGGGTCATAGCGGTGGCGGACGCCGCGAAGTTCTCCCGTACCGCGCTCGCCTTCGTCGCACCGGTCTCCGCGCTGCACGCCGTCGTGACGGACGAGGAGGCGCCGTACGAGGAGACGGGCGCGATGGCCGCGGCGGGTGTGACCGTACGGCGAGTCTGAGCGCGCGACGGTCTGACCGTACGGCCGGTCCGGCCGTGTGGCGGGTGTGAAAAGGGTGATCCTCCAGTGGTGGGAGGGGCTGCCGAGCCATGACAATGGGTGCGCGACGGCGGCCCGGTACCGGCGGCGGCCCTCGCGTACGACGGGCAGGTTCCGCGTACCCCATGTCACGTCGGCCGATTGCGCGAGGAGCGACCATGACTGGACAGTTCGAGGCGACCACGGAGATCGACCGTCCCATCGAGGAGGTGTTCGCCTTTCTCGCCGACGGTACGAACGACCCGAAGTTCAGCCCCCGCGTACAGGCGATCCAGAAGACCCCGGACGGGCCCACGGCCGTCGGGACCGTCTTCCGCAGCACGGTCAAGGACGCCGGGATGACGACCAAGCGGGAGATCCGGATCACCGAGCTTGAGTCGCCCACGAAGATCCGCTGGACGGAGACGTCCAAGAACCTCGTCACCTCGGCGGACGGCGGTTACGACCTGGAGAGCACCGGCGCGGGCAAGACGCGCGTACGGATCTTCAACGCCCTTGAGGGGCACGGGATCGGCAAGCTGCTGGTCGGTGTCGCGCTGAGCGCGGCGCGGAAGGACGCGCCCGCGTTCGCGGCGCGGATCAAGAAGGCCGCCGAGGCGTCGTAACCCCGCTGCCCGCCGGGCCCCGGTCCACCCCGGGGTCCGGCCCTCCGGCCGTGTGCATGCGCGGACGGCGGACCGGGCCCCGGTCATGGTCTTACGGGTCAGCGGTTACGTTTCACCGGTCACGGGTTACGGCGCGTCGATCAGGTCGTGCGGCGGTACCGTCACCTCGCGGGCGCCCGGCGTGCCCGACAGCACGACCTCGCGCAGCGCGACATTGTTCGTCAGCGACGTCTCGTACAGCCGGTTCTCCGGGTTGGCGATGACCTCGATGTAGTACGTGCCGTTCGGCAGGTCCGTGATGTCGAAGGACTGGCCCGGGCGGTACTGCGTGTACGTGTCACCGGAGCCGACGTCCAGCACCTCGCGCACGGAGATGGCGCTCTCGGTGCCGCACGCGGTGGACAGATCGGTGTTGTTCGGGTGCCAGTTGGCGTTCTTCACCGTGTAGTCGATCGCGTCGGTGTTGGCCAGGCAGAACGCCTCCTTCTCGCTGCGCACGATCTCCTTCTGGTCGGCGCGGAGCAGGCGGTAGCTGGCGAAGTCGGTGAAGTGCCAGTGCTCGTGGCCCACGCGGGCGTCCCACTCCATGGTGCCGGCGGGGGAGTAGCCGACCTGGGTGCCCTTCGCGTCGTAGAAGTACTGGTACGCGTCCATCAGGTCCTTGCCGGGGGTACGGAATCCGTCCACCACGAGGGGTGCCGGACCGGCGTTCCACACGTTGGCGCTGAAGGCCAGGTAGTCCTTGCCGGGGATGTCGCCGTCCTCGCCGTCCGTGACGGAGATGTCCCAGGCGGGCAGGGCGCGCAGGTCGGGCTTGGGCACGTCGGGGACGGAGGCGCGGCCGGTCGGACGCTTGGCGTTCGCGGCGAGCGCGGGCGCGATCCGGGAACCGTCGGTACGACCGGGCCCGTCACCCGGAGCGACCGCCCTGCCTGCCGCGTCTGGCCCGGCGGGTCCGGCCGGCCCCGCGGCAAGCGCGTGCGGGTGCGCGGGCGGCGCCGGGGCGTCGGCACCGCGGCCCTCGTGGTAGGCGTGGCCCTTCGCGTTCACCATGAACCCGGGCAGAGCGGCACCCGAGTGCGCGGAATGCGTGGAGTGAGCGGAGTGCGCGCCGTGGTCCGTCCTCGTAGCGGCGGCCCCAGCAGCCCCAGCGGTCCCACCAGCCCCGGCGCTCCCGGTGGCCCCGGCCGTCCCCGTCCCCGCGATTCCCCGTCCGCCGCCGCTCTCGTCCCAACTGCGTTCCCGCACAGTCAGCTTGAGCGTCCGTTGCTCCTCCGGCATGCCGAACAGATCGCGGTACGGCTTCGTCACCTCCACCCGCGCCGTGTACTCGCCCGCCGGCACATCGACCGGTTCCGCGTAGTAGCCCAGGTTCGTGTTGGTGGCCCAGCCGTTCTCGATGCCCCACACCGACCCCAGGGTGAACGGGTTCGTCGGGCAGCTCTCGGGATACTTCGAAGTGGCCGGGGCGTCGGGCCGGACGCGGCCCGACGCGTTGTTCGGGCAGAACGTCTCCGTACGGTCCAGGACCTTCGTACCCGCCGTGTCCGTCAGCGTCACCCGCAGGAAGTCCGGCAGTCCGCCGAAGTCCTTCACCAGCCCCTCGGGCAGGGCCCTGACCTTCGTCTTCTTCCCCTCGCGGATGATCTGCTCCGCGACCACCGGGTCCTTGTACGACGTGCGCGTCACCCGGAACTCCAGGGGCGCGCCGTCCGCCGTCACATACGTGCCGAGGTCCAGATAGACCCCCGGTTCGCCCTCCCAGCGGTCGATCGTCACCGAGCCGGACGCGGCGATCAGGCTCAGCCGCGGACCGGCCGGGGTCGCCGCTCCGGCGACGGGTGCCGCCCCGGCCACACCGGCCACCACGGAGAGCGCCGCCGCGGCGGCCATCACCGAACGGCGGGTACGGCCGCGGCCGTGTTGCTGGAGGTGTCTGCGCATCGGTTCCTCTTCTCTCACAGGTCACTCGCAGTTCCGAGTGACCTGTGAGAGAGGAAGCCGCTGGGCCGGGTTGCCCGGCCGCCCCCAACTCGCCGACCAATGGCCGGATCCGATCGCCGCGACGCCGTGCCGTACCGGCGATCCCGCCACGATCCGGCCGCCCCCACCCCCGCTCCCAGCCCAGCCCCGCCCTGGCTTGCCTTGGAGTGTGCTCCAACTCCTACCGTTCGCCCCATGACCACCTTGGAGAGCAGGACTCTCGGACAGAGCGGTATCACCGTCGGCGCCCTCGGCTTCGGCTGCTGGGCCATCGGGGGCGAGTGGCAGGACGCCGCGGGCAACCCCCTGGGCTGGGGCAAGGTCGACGACGACGAGTCCGTCGCCGCGCTCCACCGCGCCCTC
The DNA here is from genome assembly GCF_019056675.1 of Streptomyces sp. GMY02. Taxonomy (NCBI): domain Bacteria; kingdom Bacillati; phylum Actinomycetota; class Actinomycetes; order Kitasatosporales; family Streptomycetaceae; genus Streptomyces; species Streptomyces sp. GMY02. Next base: position 6,113,897 of record NZ_CP077658.1, read on the forward strand.
GACCTCGGTGTCACCTTCTTCGACACCGCCGATGTGTACGGTGCGGGCCACAGCGAGCGCGTCCTCGGGCGCGCGCTGCGGGGGCGGCGGGACGAGGTCGTCATCGCCACCAAGTGGGGCAGCCTCTTCGACGAGTCCACCCGCACCCACGCCGGCTCCGACGCCACCCCCGCGTATGCCCGGCAGGCCCTCACCGCCTCCCTCGGCCGCCTCGGCACCGACTACATCGACCTCTACCAACTCCACATCTCCGACGCGTCGTTGGAGTCGGGCGCCGAACTGCGGGACGCCTGCGAGGAGTTCGTACGGGAGGGCCTGATCCGTACGTACGCGTGGTCCACCGACGACCCCGAGCGGGCCGGCGTTTTCGCCGAGGGCGAGCACTGCGTGGCCGTGCAGCACGCCTGCAACGTCCTGGAGGACGCGCCGGAGATGCTCGCGCTGTGCGAGGACCGGGGACTGGCGAGTGTGAACCGCAGCCCGCTCGCGATGGGCCTGCTCACCGGCAAGCACGGCTCCGGCAGCCGGGGTACCACCGGTGACATCCGGGCCGTACCGCCGTCGTGGCTGCGGTGGTTCGGGGAGGGCGGGTGCCCGCGCCGGAGTGGGCGGCGCGCGTGGACGCCGTACGGTCCGTCCTGACCAGCGACGGCCGCACCCTCGCGCAGGGCGCGCTCGCCTGGCTCTGGGCGCGCAGCCCGCAGACGGTGCCGATCCCCGGCTTCCGCTCGGTCGCCCAGGCCGAGGAGAATGCGGGGGCACGTGCGTACGGACCGCTCAGCGCCGAGCAGTTGGCGGAGATCCGGACCGCCCTGACGGCCGACTAGACCGGCCGGGCCGGGCAGGTCGAGTCGGCCGAGCGAACCGGTCCGTCGGCCGGGGCTCGCAAGGGGAGCCCCGGCCGACGGACCGGCCGGTCACGTCACCAGCCGGTCGCGCGGAAGCCTGTAGCCCTTGCAGCCCCGTCAGCGGACGACGTCGAAGACGTTCTTCTGGATGCCGTTGGCGTACGCCTCGTACTCGACGAGCTTCAGCTTCTGGGTGTCCTTGTCCGTGGCGCTGAACAGACGCTTGCCCGCGCCGAGCAGAAGCGGGAACACGAGCAGGTGATAGCGGTCGATCAGGCCGGCGTCCGAGAGGCTGTGGTTCAGAGCGACGCTGCCGTGAATGATGATCGGGCCGCCCTCGGTCTCCTTCAGCGCGGCGACATCGTCGAGCGACCGCAGGATCGTGGTCTCGCCCCAGTTCGACACCAGCTTGTCGTCGGTGAGGGTGGTGGAGACGACGTACTTCGGCATCGCGTTGTACTCGGGGAATTCCTTCATGTCCGGCCACACCTGGCTGAACCCCTCGTAGCTGACGCGGCCCATCAGCATCGCGGCCGCTTCCTGCTGCTCCCGGCCCTTGATTTCGTAGGCGTCAAGGAGGAAGTCGACCTCCTTGAAGGTCCACCCGGAGTTCCGGTAGCCGGGTTCGCCGCCCGGTGCCTCCATGACGCCGTCGAGCGAGACGAAGGCTGTGCTGATCAGAGTGCGCATCTAAGGTTCCTCGGTGATCGTGTCTGGGTCTCAGCCGGTCGGCGCGCGCCGCGCCCACACGCGTGGGCGCGGTGCACCAACCGTCATCTATGACCGTGGATCACTGAGAAACTCATCGGTCGTTCCCACACATGTTCTAGACCGAGGCGCGGATGTGGGTGGTGAAGGTGGCGAAGGCGTCGGTGGTGACGGTGAAGACCGGGCCTTCGGGGTTCTTCGAGTCACGGACGGCGACGGCGGCGGTGCAGGCGGCGACCTCGACGCAGTCGCCGCCGGTGTCGGTGCTGTGGGTGGACTTGTGCCAGGCGGCGGCGCCGACCGTGGTGCACTCGACGCACTCGCCCCCGGTGCTGCTGCTGTGGCTCGACTTGTGCCAGGCGGCGCCTGCGAGCGGCGCGCATTCGACGCAGTCGCCGCCGGTGCTTCCGCTGTAGCTCGACTTACGCCACTGTGCCCCCGTCAGGTACGGGTTGCTCCCCATAACACTCCTCCATCACGCGGGCGATCAGTGCCGCCGAATCCTTGATGGAGAGGGCGGCAGCCTGCAAGTGATGGTAACGGAGTGAACGTGCCCTGGCAGCTTGCGGATCGGCCGTCGCATGGGCTGTCTCGTAGTCCTCGCTGTAGGCGATGTCCGGGTCATCGTCGGAGCGGAGGATGTTGTAGGAGCCCATCAGCCCCGAGTGCTCTCCGGCCGAGAGAGGCAGGACCTGGATCTGCACCCACTCGTTGTCCTTGAAGGACAGCAGGTGCGCGAGTTGGTTCCGCATGACCTTACGACCACCGATCGGCCGCAACAGCACCGCCTCGTCCAGCACGACCCAGATAAGTGGCGGAATCTTGCGCTTCAGGACCTGCGCGCGGTTCATTCGAGCCGCGACCAGGTCTTCCAGGTTGTCCGGCCAGTCGGTGGCCAGCACCGCCCGTGCGTACTCCTCCGTCTGGAGCAGCCCGTACACCAACTGCGTCTGAAACGTGCTGATGTGCGTCGCCTTCGCTTCCATGTCCGCGTACGGCTGGAACCACGACGGCAGTTGGCTCTTCAGCACCAGCGGCAGCAGCCGCGTGAAGCTGCCGCCCGTACCCAGCGCCATGTCAACCGCCTCGGCGAACTGGCGCGTTGGCAGCTTGTGCGTCGTCTCGACCTGGCCGACCAGTGAGCCCGTACAGAAGATGATCTCGCCGAGCTGCCTCTGGTTGAGGCCGGCCGCCTCACGCAGTCGCCGCAGCTCACTGCCGAAGTAGGCGAGGGGAGAAGCGCTCGGGTCCAGTTCGCGGGTGTTCTTCAAGGCAGCCTCCAACGGCAGGAATGGTTCTCTGCGATTGGTAGCCCAGAGTAGTCACTCGATTGCGCTTCGGGTGCTTAATCATCCAACGGGGCCGACGGTTGGCTGCCGGAGCGGTAAGTACCGTCGCTTTCCACTAGGTTGAGCCTCACTCTCAGTGATTTCCGGGCGCTCAGGCCGTGTTCGGGATACGGGTGCCCGTACCGCTCACCCGGACCCGCGCGTCGCCCGCCCGTAGCTCCACCGTCAGCACGCCGGGCCGTCCCATGTCGTCGCCCTGGTGCAGGGTGAGGACCGACTCATCGGCCACGAGGCCGAGTTCACGGGCGTACGCGCCGAACGCCGCAGCCGCCGCGCCCGTTGCCGGGTCCTCGACCACGCCGCCCACCGGGAACGGGTCACGGACGTGGAAGACGGTCGGCGACTCGCGCCAGACAAGCTGAAGGGTCGTCAGATCCAGTCGTCGCATGAGGGTTTCGAGCTGTTGGAAGTCGTACGAGAGATCCGCGAGCCGTTCCCGGCTTTTTGCGGCCAGGACAAGGTGACGGGCTCCGGCGAAGGCGATACGGGGCGGCAGGGCCAGGTCGAGATCACCGGCTGGCCAGCCGAGCGCGGCGAGGGCTTCCCGTACGTCGGGCTCGTCCACGTCGGCGACGTACGGTACGACGCTGGTGAGCGTGGCGCGCGGTGCGCCGTCCTCGCCGCCGGTGGCAGTGACCGTCACCGGTACCGTCCCGGCGCGGGTCTCGAAGACCAGGTCGCCCGGACCCAGGCGCTCGGCCAGGGCGACGGCGGTGGCGACCGTGGCGTGCCCGCAGAAGGGGACCTCGGCCTTGGGGCTGAAGTAGCGGACGGTGAAGGCGCGGCCGGGGGCCGGTTCGCCGAGCCCCTCCGGCGGCGCGGTCAGGAACGCGGTCTCGCTGTATCCGACCCGCGCGGCGATCGCCAGCATCTCGTCGTCACCGAGCCCGGACGCGTCGAGGACGACACCGGCTGGGTTGCCGCCGTCGGGGTCGGCCGAGAAGGCGGTGTAGCGGAGGACCTCGGCGGGGGCCGTACGGGGACCGGGTGCGGGCACGGGACCGGGCGCGGGGGCGGGGTGCTGGCTCATGCCTTGGCCAACGGCCCGGACGCCCGGGGGCATTCCCGCGCCCGCGTGGGTACGCTGGGAGAGCGGGAGCAGAGGTATCGATCATGGACATTCGCGGCTACGACACCGGTCCGATCGCGGCTGAGGCGGCCTTCACCTCGGACTTCGCCCTCCCCGACGGCATCTCCACGCAGCGCCTGGTCGACATGGTGGAGACCGAACGGCGCACCATGGACGTCCGCCCCGGCATGCGGCACAAGTACATGCCGCTGCGCTTTGACCCGGCCACGGGCGCCCGTCAGGTCGGCGGCCGGTATCTCTTCGATACGTGGGACGACGCGGTCGATTACGACAGGTTCACGACGGAGCTGGAGTTCGAGCCCGGGGTGCCGTTCTGGGACCGGCCGTTCTTCCTCGGGGTCGACCGGCATGTGTGGCGGGTGGCGGGTGCGTACGACCTGACGCCGCTGGCGACCACGCACTTCGCGAACCGCCTGGAGCGCTGGACGTACAGCGGTGGCGGGGGAGGCGGGCCGGGCGCTGGAACAGGTGTGGCCGGTGGTGTGCGAGGAGGCGGGGCGGCAGGGGCTGGCCGGCGTCTGGCTGCTATATCAGCCGGAGGAGCGGCAGCTCGGCGTGGTCACGGTGGCCGCGCGGGCGGCAGCCGGTGGGGCCGGGGATGGCGGGGCCGGGGATGGCGGGAACGCGGGCGGTGGGAACGCGGGCGGACTTCAGAGCACGCTCGGCGCCGACCCGGCGGTTACTGACCCGGCGGTTGCCGACCCGGCGTTCGCCGAGCCGGCCGTCGTCGCCTCGCGTTCTGTCACCGCGCTGGAGCGGACCGTGTCCATGGGGCGCTTTCTCCCGGCCGCGCTCGGCGCGGAGAAGGTCTTCGACCGTACGAGCCTGATCCTGAGCATGTGGCTGCCCCGGTCGCGGCTGGCCGGCGGCGCCCCGGTCGCGTACCCGACGGCCCCGGTCCACCCGCTGCCGCAGGCGACCGGGGAACGGTCCGCCGCGTAGCGCCGCTGTGAGCGGCGCGTGGTGCGGTGAGCGTCGGGTGTTCCTCTGTTCCTCTGTTCCTCTGTTCCTCAGGCGCCGGGCGGGCTGATGCTGATGCTGCTCAGCCCCTACCGACGTACGGCATGGTCGTCGCCAGCACTGTCGCGAACTGGATATTTGCCTCCAGTGGGAGTTCGGCCATGTGCAGCACCGTTCTGGCCACATCCGCCACGTCCATCACCGGCTCCACCGCCAGTTCGCCGTTCGCCTGCTTCACGCCCTGCCGCATGCGCGCGGTCATGTCCGTCGCCGCGTTGCCGATGTCGATCTGGCCGCAGGCGATGCGGTACGGGCGGCCGTCCAGGGAGAGGGACTTGGTGAGACCGGTGAGGGCGTGCTTGGTGGCGGTGTAGGCGACCGAGTCGGGCCTCGGGGTGTGGGCGGAGATGGAGCCGTTGTTGATGATCCGGCCGCCCTGCGGGTTCTGAGCCTTCATCAGACGGAACGCGGCCTGGGCGCACAGGAACGCGCCCGTCAGATTCGTGTCCACCACTTTCTGCCAGGCCGAGAGCGGGAGATCTTCGAGCGCGGTGCCGCCGGGGCCGAAGGTGCCGGCGTTGTTGAAGAGCAGGTCGAGCCGGCCGTACCGTTCGTTCACCGTCGCGAACAGGCGTGTCACATCGTCCGGTTGGGAGACGTCCGTCCGTACGGGCAGCGCCTGCACCTGCGCCTCGACGCTCATCGCCGCCGCCGTCTCCGTAAGCGTTTCCGTACGGCGCCCGGCCAGTACGACCGTCCAGCCCGCGCCGGCGAGCGCGAGCGAGACCGCCCGGCCGATACCGGAACCGGCGCCGGTCACGACGGCCGTCCGTACCGTACGGGCCGAGGAGCCCGACGTGGTCGGCGCCGTACCCACCTCCGCACTCACTGATTCCGCCGTTCCCCGGATGGTGTTGAAGTTCCGCATGGCGTTCATGTGGCGGAGCGTACGTGAGGTATGAACATGGCGCGTGCGGCGAACACAGTGAGCACACGGTTCTCATCACTCCGCCATGCGCATGTTGTGTACGCGACAGCAGGGGGCCGCCGCTTCCGACTGCAATTGCCAGTGAGTCAGTGACAGCCGCCGTCAGGGGAGGGGCACATGACACCCGTTCACCACCGGAAAGACCATGCAGCCGAACTGAGAGCAGCAGCGGCTCATCTCGGCAGGCGCCGGTTCCTCACCGGTACCGCTGCCGCCGCCGCGCTCGCCTTCTCCGTCAATCTGCCGGCCGCGGGCGTCGCGGGCGCCGCGGAGCTGGACGGCAGGAAGATCGACGAGGATCCCTTCACGCTCGGCGTCGCCTCGGGCGACCCGCGCCCCGACACCGTACTGCTCTGGACCAGGCTGGCGCCCCGGCCGTACGAGCCGGGCAGCGGGCTGCCGCGCAACAGGGTCTCCGTACGGTGGGAGGTGGCGCAGGACGCGCGCTTCGCCAAGATCGTGAAGAGCGGGAACGCGGACGCGCATCCCGAGTTCGACCACAGTGTGCATGTCGAGGTACCGGGGCTGGCGGCGGGCCGGGTGTACTACTTCCGCTTCCGCGCCGGTAGTTGGATCAGCCCGGTGGGCCGTACGCGTACGGCTCCCGCGCCTTCCGCGAAGCCGGGCTCGCTGAAGTTCGCGGCCGTGTCGTGCCAGGCGTACCACGACGGGTACTTCACCGCGTACGGGCACCTGGCCAAGGAGGACCTCGATGTGGTCTTCCACCTCGGCGACTATCTGTACGAGTACGCCGTGAACGCGGTCGGCGGCTCCCGCAACTACACCGGCATCCAGCTTCCCGCGCACTTCAACCGGGAGACGACGACGCTGGAGGACTACCGGCTGCGGTACGGCCTCTACAAGTCGGACGCGGACCTGCGGGCGGCGCACGCCGCGCACCCGTTCGTGGTGACGTGGGACGACCACGAGACCGAGAACAACTACGCGGGGGACACCCCGGAGAACGATGTGCCGCCGGAGGAGTTCCTGCTGCGCAGGGCCTCGGCGTACCGCGCGTACTGGGAGAACCAGCCGCTGCGCGCCCCGCAGCGGCCCCAGGGCGCGGACATGCGGCTGTACCGGCGGCTGGAGTTCGGGCGGCTCGCGCAGTTCGACATCCTGGACACCCGGCAGTACCGCTCGGACCAGGCGTACGGCGACGGCTGGCAGACGCCGGGGCCGGAGTCGGAGGACCCGTCGCGCACGCTGACGGGCGGGGCGCAGGAGCGGTGGCTGCTGGACGGCTGGAAGAAGTCGGCGGCGACCTGGAACGTCGTACCGCAGCAGGTGACCTTCTCGCAGCGGCGCAATCTCACGACTCCGGACTTCAAGCTGTCGATGGACTCGTGGGACGGGTATCCGGCGTCGCGGGAGCGGCTGTTGAGGGGGTGGAGGCGGCGGGGATCAAGAACTTCATGGTGCTGACGGGCGACGTGCACACGGGGTACGCGTACGACATCAAGAAGGACTGGAACGACGCGGCGTCGCGGACGCTGGGCACGGAGATCGTGGCGACGTCGATCTCCAGCGGCAGGGACGGTGCGGAACGCCCGTCCAACTGGGCGACGTTCATGGCCGCCAACCCGCACATGAAGTTCTACAACGGGCGTCGGGGATACGTGACGGTGTCGCTGTCCGCGGCACGCGCGCGGGCGGACTTCAAAACGGTGAACGCGGTGACGACACCGGGCGCACCGCTCACGACGGCGGCGTCGTTCGTAACGGAAGCGGGGAAGCCGGGCCTGAAGCCGGCGTAGGGCTTTGCGGCGCGCTGAGGTTGTGCGGCTGTGCGGTTGTGCGGCGATGAGGCTGTGCGTCTGTGTGGTTGTGCGTCTGTGCCGCGATGAGGCCGTGCGGCTGTGTGTCTGTGCCGCGATGAGGCCGTGAGTTGACGGCCGCGATGAACTGAGGGCCCCGCCCGGCTACGGCTGGGCGGGGCCGACCAGGGTTTCGGTGAGCATCCCGTCCTGCTTCGGCAGGCTTGCCACCGGCGTGTCGTGGTCGACGCCCACGCGGGCCGCCACGTGCGCGATGAGCCGCCCCGGGCTGATCCACGAAGACCCGGGGGTCGTGTATCGCGGGTGTATCGAAAAACGCATACGTCGCCGCAACGTGGCTGCGGCTCCAATGGGTCCATGAACCACAACGCATCCCTGTCAGCACCGTCCCGCCGCGCGCGTGGGGGTGTGCTTCTCGGTCTGGCGGTCCTCGGACTGGTGGGCGGTCTGTTCGTTGTGCGGCGGCCGCTCATGATGGCCGCTCCGCGGTGCGTGGCCGGGCGGTGGCACGGTTGCTTCGACACGTTCAACGGTGTGGTGCTCATCACGTTGGTCACACTGCCGCTGGCCGCGCTGGTGGTGTGGGCGCTGGCGCGTCGTCGGCGTGCCGCCGGTGTCACAACGGCGTGGCGGATGTCGCTGGCCGAGGTGGGCATGGTCCACGGGACGGTGCCGTTCGTGTGGATGACCATGATGCCGGGCTCCGGGGCAGGCACCGCGCCCGCCCGGGTGAGCCTGGTACCGCTGCGGGACCTGGTCGTGATGGGGGCGGGCGGGATCGTCGGCAACCTGCTGATCTTCGCGGCGCTGGGGTTCTTCGCCCCGATGCGGTTCGCGGCCCTGGCGTCCGTACCGCGGATCCTGGCGCTCGGGGCGGGCTGTTCGGCCCTGATCGAAACCGCGCAGTACGTCCTGCGGCTGGACCGGGTGTCCTCCGTGGACGACGTACTGGTCAACGCCGCCGGTGCCGTGCTGGCCGCGCTGGCGTCGCGCCGCTGGTGGCGCACTACGGCGGAAGCGCCGTCGGACCGGTCCCACCCCGCGTTGGCACCGGCAGGCTGAGCCGTGTGTCCGGTGTGCGGTTGTCCTCGCTCCGGTGCGCGCATGTCTTCGTACAGTCGCCTTCACACAGGTCGGCTCGTCTTCGCATACGTCGGCGATATGTTGTGCTGCCTAGGCTTCGGGCATGCGCGTACTGATCGTGGAGGACGAGCCCTACCTGGCCGAGGCCGTCCGTGACGGTCTGCGGCTGGAGGCGATCGCCGCCGACATCGCGGGCGACGGCGACTCCGCCCTGGAACTGCTCAGCGTCAACTCGTACGACCTCGCGGTCCTCGACCGCGACATCCCCGGCCCCTCCGGTGACGAGGTCGCCCGGCGCATCGTCGCCTCCGGCAGCGGTATCCCGATCCTCATGCTCACCGCCGCCGACCGGATCGACGACAAGGCCTCCGGGTTCGGGCTCGGCGCCGACGACTACCTGACCAAACCGTTCGAGCTGCGGGAACTCGTCCTGCGGCTGAGAGCGCTCGACCGCAGACGCGCGTACGCCCGGCCCCCGGTCCGCGAGATCGCGGGCCTGCGGCTCGACCCCTTCCGCCGGGAGGTTTTCCGCGACGGACGCTACGTCGCGCTCACCCGTAAACAGTTCGCCGTGCTGGAAGTCCTCGTCGCCGCGGAGGGCGGGGTCGTCAGCGCGGAAGAGCTGCTGGAACGGGCCTGGGACGAGAACGCCGACCCCCTCACCAACGCCGTGCGCATCACCGTCTCCGCGCTGCGCAAACGGCTCGGCGAACCATGGATCATCGCCACGGTGCCCGGCGTCGGCTACCGGATCGACAACGGCACGGACACCATCGCCCCCGGTACGGACACCACCGGCACCATCGCCCCCGGCAGGGTCACCACCGACCCCGGCGGTACGCGTGGCGGTACGCATGCGTAGGCGCCCACGGCTCAGCGCCCGGCTGAAACTCACCCTCAGCTACGCCGGATTCCTCGCCGTCGCCGGCGCTCTCCTGCTGGCCGTGGTGTGGGTGTTCCTGCTGCGCTACGTACCCGACACCCCCAAGGGCCTGCTCGGGATCTCGCCCAACCGCTACCTCCTTGTGCACACCTTCGCCCCCGCCGCGGCCGTGGCCATGGCCTTCCTGCTCGTGTTCGGCCTTCTGGGCGGATGGATCCTCGCCGGCCGGATGCTGGCGCCGCTCACACGGATCACGGATGCGGCACGGATGGCCGAGAACGGATCGCTGTCCCACCGGATCCGCATGAAGGGCCGCCAGGACGAATTCCGTGAACTCTCCGACGCGTTCGACTCGATGCTCGAACAACTGGAGTCCCATGTCGCGGAGCAGCGGAGGTTCGCCGCGAACGCCTCCCACGAACTGCGCACCCCGCTGGCGATCTCGCGTACGCTCCTCGACGTCGCCCGCAAGGACCCCACGCGGGACCGGGGCGAACTCATCGAACGCCTGGACGCCGTCAACAAGCGGGCCATCGACCTGACCGAAGCCCTCCTGCTGCTCAGCCGCGGCGACCGCGGAAACTTCACGCGCGAGAGCGTCGACCTCTCCCTCCTCGCCGAAGAAGCCGCCGAAACGCTGCTCACCCTCGCCGAACAGCGCCGGATCACGCTCGACGTCACCAGCGGGGCGGCCCGGACCAGCGGCTCCGCGGAGCTTCTGCTGCGGATGGTGACGAACCTCGTCCAGAACGCCATCGTCCACAACCTTCCCGCCGACGGCACCGTGACGGTCCACACCGAGGCACACGGCGACGCGAGCGTGCTGCGGGTCGAGAACACGGGTCGCCGGCTTCCGCCGGAACTGGTACCGACCCTCACGGAACCCTTCCGGCGCGGAACGGAACGCGTACGCACCGACGAGCACGCCGGTGTGGGCCTCGGCCTGGCCATCGTGCACAGCATCGTCCGCGCCCATGACGGGACCCTCGACCTCGTCCCCCGCCCCGCCGGCGGTCTCCGCGTCACGGTCCGGCTTCCCGGTACACCGGTACGGCTTCCCGGCACGTCGTAGGCATCGTCCGCGAGGTCATCGTCCCCGAGGTCGCTCGACGTGGTGTCCGCGGTGCTTCACAGCCGCCGGACGCGCAGTACGCCGGTCCGCATCGGGAGAGTGAACTCGCCCCGGGCGGTCTCCGGTCTGCTCGCGAGGAAGGCGCGGATCCGGCCCAGCGTGGCTTCTCGTTCCTGTTCCGGCATGACCAGCACCCCCGCGCGCGTCGCGATGGTCGCGACGAGCGAGTCCGCGGTGCGGCGCTGCCCCTGCGGGAACTCGGCCTGCTCCGGCGAGCCGAACCGGGCGGGCGCGCCGGTCTTCGGAAGGTGCATGCCGGCCGTCTCGGCGCGCCAGCCGGCAGGCGTGTCACGCGGGCCGACGGCCGCGCTCCCACCGACCCGGGCGAGCCCGGCGACCCACTCGACCTCGTCGTCCATGACGTTCCACAGGCCGGCCAGGACGCCACCGGGTGCGAGGACCCTGGCGATCTCGGGTCCCGCGACGGCCATGTCGAACCAATGCATGGCGTTGCCCGCCAGCACGGCGTCGACAGAAGCGTCCGGCAGCGGAATCGCCTCGGCGCCGCCCGGCAGGGCACGGGCATCAGGCAGTGAGCGGCGCAGCTCGGCCAGCATCTCCGGGTCGGGCTCGACCGCGATGACCTCCCCACCCAGCGCGGCCAGCGTGGCGGTCAGGGTGGCGGTCAGCTTGCCGGTTCCGGCGCCGAGGTCGAGCACGCGCGGGCCGGGCGCGGGTTCAAGCGCCCAGCGCACCGCGGCCCGCGCGTAGCCCGGACGGTGCTCGGCGTAGGAGGCCGCCGCCGCGCCGAACGACGAGGCGTGCAGCAGCCGTTCATCCTGATCCACGCAATTGACGCTATCGGCGCTGCCGGTGGATCGGCCACCCCGCCTCTCGTACTGGTCGACGGCACGGACGAGGAGGGCTCACGGGAGCACCTCGGTGTTCCGGCCGGCCGCGATCATGGTGCGGAGCGGGAACGCGATGAGCAGTGTGACCGCGACGAGCAGGCCGCTCGTCCACAGCGGCCCCAGGTTCCCGGCGGCGGTGCCGAGGGTGGTCGCGGCGATGAGCGGGCCGACGGCGGCGCCGACGTTGAGTGCCGCGGTCGCGTACGAGCCGGCCATGGTGGGGGCTCCCGCGGCCTCGTACAGGACGCGGGTGATCAGCGTGCTGCCCAGCGCGAACGACAGCGCGCCCTGCATGAACACGAGGGCGAACAGGGCCACCGGCTCGTCGGCCAGTACCGCCAGGGCCGGCCAGCCGATGAGCAGCAGCGGACCGCCGACCGCGATGACCGGACCGGGACGCCGGTCGGACAGCCGGCCGGCCACGGTGACGCCCGTGAAGGAACCGGCACCGAAGAGCACCAGGACGACAGAGATCCACAGCTCGCCCAGGCCGGCGGTGCCGGTCACAACGGGCGCGAGGAAGGTGAAGCTCCCGAACGTCGCCGCGTTCACCAGCGCGCCGAGCAGCATCACCAGGATCAAGCGCGGCCTGGCGAGCTGGGCCAGCTCCGTCCGCAAGGCCGGCCCGTCGGCCGGCCTTTCCCGCGCACGCCCCGCCGGCATCGCCCTCAGAATGCCGAGAGCCGCAGGCAGGCAGAGAACGGCGACAGCCCAGAACGTGGCCCGCCAGCCGAGCAACGTGCCCAGTACCGACCCACCGGGAACACCGGCGATCGTGGCCACCGTCGTGCCCGAGAGCAGTACGGCCAGCGCGCGTCCCTTCTTGTCGGGTGGGACCAGCGCGGCGGCAGCGGTCAGAGCCACGGCGAGGAACCCCGAGTTGGCGAGCGCGGCGACGACCCGCGTGGTGAACAGGACCGGGAAGCTCGTGGTGACGGCGCCCACGGCGTGAGCCGCCGCGAAAGCGAGGATGAACCCCAGAAGGCTGGAGCGCCTGGGCCAGTTGCGGGACAGCGCGGCCACCAGGGGTGCTCCGACGATCATGCCGATCGCGAAGGCGGAGATGAGCGCGCCCGCGGTCCCGACCGTGACATCGAGATCCGAGGCGATGTCCGGCAGCAGGCCGGCGAGCATGAACTCCGAGGTGCCCATGGCGAAGACCGCCATGGCAAGCAGATACAGCGGAAGAGTCATCGAGTGGCTCCGAGGTGAGGAGAGGAACGAGAAGGTCTTCTCGTCACCGCGGCCAGCCCCGAGGGCAGCCCCGTCCCGCCGCGGAACGCGGCGTGACGACAGGGCTACGAACTCAGTGGTTCAGGGGGCTGACGGCGTGACCGGAAGCCCCCACCGTGTCCGATTCGGGACTCGACATGGCCCGCACGCTACCCGACCGCCGCCCGCCGGGGCATCTCGCTTTCACCGGCGTGGACCCGTCGGGCGCGCCGCTGGCTCGTTATTGACTACAAGATGTGGTGAGGCGATTCCACAATGTGATGTCCCGGGTGCGGCGACCGCCATGCCTCTGTAGCGGAACAGGAGTTCGCGCGATGACCGAGGAACCACCGGCCGCACCGGTAACGGGCGGCAAGGTCGACGGCTCGGAGGAGGCCGCCCGGCCCTTCGACGCTCTGGGGCTGACGTACGAGAAAACGTACGCGCACCTGCCCGAGCAGCTCGCGGCGATCGACTGGCTGCTGGCCGAACTGCCCGAAGGCGCACAGGTGCTGGACATCGGCTCGGGCACCGGGCGGCCGACCGCGGAGCGGATCTCGGCGGCCGGGCACCATGTCTCGGGGTACGACGTCTCGCAGACCATGGTTGACCTGGCCCGTGCCCAGGTGCCCGCGGCCCGCTTCGAACTGTCGGACGTGCGCGCCCTGCCCGACACTCCGGGGGCCTGGGACGCCATCACCGCGTTCTTCTCGCTGCACCAGATGCCGCGCGCCGATCTGGTCGCCACCTTCGGCCGGATCGCCGACTGGCTTGCTCCCGGGGGCCTGTTCGTCCTCGCCGCCGTTCCGCTGGACGTCGACGACGCGCCGTACGAGTGGATGGGGCAGACCATCCGCGCCACCAGTTACCCCGCGGAGGTCTACCCCGAACTGCTGCGCGGGGCCGGACTGGAGATCGTCCACAACCAGCTCAGCGTCTTCCATCCCGACTTCCCCGGCATGGGGGCGGAGGAGCACCAGTTCCTGTACGCGCGCAGGCCGCGAGTCCCGGAGGGACCCTGAGGACCCGGAGGACCGAAGGATCGGAGACCTCTGAGGTCCTTCCTCGCGCGTCGGTGCCGGCCGTTGATCGCGCGCATATGACTTCAAAAATGAGGGGAACCATTCAGGGCCCGTAATCACCCAGATCCGTTGGCCGGGACAGGACCAGCAGATACGACCCGGCTGATGCGGATCTGCCGATCGTGAAGGGTTCCATCTCGTGGCTGACGCCTTTCGTAAGCTCCTCGTACCTGTCCTTCTCGCACTGACGTCCTTCGCGCTGCCGTCGGCCGCCGCCGTGGCCGTCACACCTGTGGAAGCGGCCCCGGCCGTCGGCACCATGTGCCTGGCCAACGACTATCCGAGATCTCGGATAGTCAATGTGGAGTCGTGCAACACTTCGAGTTCCAGCCAGCGTTGGACCATCGTCGGGGAATTGATTTCCTCGACGGTGAACCCCGGTATGTGCCTGGCCAATGACTATCCGAGATCCCGGATTGTCAATGTGGAGTCGTGCAACTCCTCCAGTTCCAGCCAGCGTTGGACGATCTTCGGCGAGGCGATTTCCTCGACGGTGAACCCCGGTATGTGTCTGTCCAGCGACTACCCGAGAACCCGCATAGTCAATGTGGAGTCGTGCAACCCCTCCGGGATCCGCCAGCACTGGACGGTGCAGGGAGAGCAGATCAGCATGACCTTAGTGTGACCCTGTGATCCTGACCCCCTGATCCACTTCAGCGGCTTCTCGTCCGCTGACAGGCGCCGCCACGCCGATGCGTGTGGCGGCGCCTGCCGGTGTCCTGGGGTGCCCGCCGGGACGTGTTCCCCGGGTGCCCGCCGAGGCAGGCCCAGTCGTGTCTAGCCGTCCGCGGGGAAGCGGACGCCGATACGGTCTCGTACCGCGTCCAGCGTCCGCATGACCGCCAGAGTGCCGTTCAGGGGGACCAGGGGGGATTCCGTTTCGCCGGAGCGCAGGCAGCGCATGACCTCGGCCGCTTCGTACTGGAGACCGTACAGACCGCCGTCCGCCGTGAATTCCTCCGGTTCCGTGTCCGGGCGGTGGAGGGTGAAGCGGTCCGCCGAGAAGAAGCCGGAGGGGATCTCGATCCGGCCGGTGGTACCCGAGACGGTCGCCGTGACGGGGGTGGGGGAGGTCAAGGAGCAGGTCAGAAGGGCGGTGGCGCCGGAGTCCCAGCCCAGCAGGATGCCGGTGTTGAGATCAACGCCCTCCGGTGAGAGCAGTGCTTCCGCCTGTACGCGGTCGGGCTCGCCCAGCAGCATTTGCGCGAAGGAGATCGGGTAGACACCGAGGTCGAGCAGCGCGCCGCCGCCGAGGGCCGGGTCGCGGAGGCGGTGCGTGGGGTCGGTGGGGCCGGGGAAGCCGAAGTCGGCCTGAATGGTGCGGATGTCGCCGATCGCGCCGTCCCGTATGATCTCGACCAGACGCAGGATCACGGGGTTGCAGTACGTCCACATGGCCTCCATCAGGAAGAGGCCGCGCTCCCGGGCGAGAGAGACCAGTTCCTCGGCCTCCCGCGCGTTGAGGGTGAACGGCTTCTCGCAGAGCACCGGTTTTCCGGCGGCCAGCGCGAGCCCGGCGGCGGTCCGGTGCGCGGAGTGCGGCGTCGCCACATAGATGACATCCACCTCCGGATCGTTGACCAGCCCGACCCATTCGCCGTACGCGCGCGGGATGCCGAACCGGCCGGCGAACTCCTTCGCGGACGCCTCGGAGCGTGAGGCCACGGCGACGACTTCGGCGTCGGGCAGTTCCCGTACCTCGGCCGTGAAGCGGGCGGCGATTCCGCCGGTGGCCAGTACACCCCAGCGCACAGCGCGCCCCTGCGCTTCTTGTGCTCTCTGTCCCGCTGTCATCGCTGCCCCATTTAATAGGTCTCGGCCGTTCCGGTTGAGCTGAGAGCATAGATAAGAATTCAACGATATGGAGACTGGAATGCCGGACGGCGGTCGGACCACCGAAGGACATATAGGGAGTGAAGGGCTCATACCGCCCGATGGGTGGGTGAGTGGTTCGGCGTCCGCCCCGCCGGTTGCAGCTCCGCCGGCCGTGCCTGCGCAGCCGGTCGCAGCACAGTCGGTCGCGGCCCAGCCGGTCACCCCCTCGCCCGCTCCCGCTCCCGCGCCCGTTGCCGCCGCGCGCCGCGCCGGGCTGCTCGTCACCCTCGTACTGGGCGGGCTCACCGCGCTGCCCCCGCTCTCCATGGACATGTACCTCCCCGCCCTCCCGGAGGTCACCCGCTCGCTCAGCTCCCCCGCGGCCACGGTCCAGATCACCCTCACCGCCTGTCTGGCGGGCATGGCCCTCGGCCAGATCGTCGTCGGACCGATGAGCGACAAATGGGGCCGGCGCAGGCCGCTGCTGCTCGGCATGATCGTGTACGTCCTGGCCACGGCGGTCTGCGCGCTGGCCCCGAACGCCGAACTCCTCATCGCCTTCCGCCTGTTGCAGGGCCTCGCGGGCGCGGCGGGCATCGTCATCTCCCGCGCGGTGGTACGCGATCTGTACGACGGCGACGAGATGGCCCGCTTCTTCTCCACCCTGATGCTGATCTCCGGGGTCGCACCGGTCATCGCGCCGGTGATCGGCGGACAGGTGCTGCGCCTCACGGACTGGCGCGGCATCTTCGTCGTCCTGACCGTGGTCGGTGTTCTCCTCACCCTGGTCGTGTGGAAGTGGCTGCACGAGACGCTGCCGCCGGAACGGCGGCACAGCGGCGGGGTCGGCGCGGCGCTCCGTACGATGCGCGGGCTCCTCGCCGACCGGATCTTCACCGGCTACACCCTGGCGGGCGGGCTCGCCTTCGCGGCGCTGTTCGCGTACGTCTCGGCCTCGCCGTTCGTGGTGCAGGAGATCTACGGGGCCTCGCCGCAGACCTTCAGCCTGCTCTTCGGCATCAACTCCATCGGCCTGATCGCCACCGGCCAGATCAACGGCAAGGTGCTGGTCGGGCGGGTCAGCATGGACCGGGTGCTGGGCTTCGGGCTCGCGGTCATCGTCGTCGCCGCGGTGGCGCTGCTGCTGATGACGGCCGGGGTGTTCGGGGAGGTGGGGCTGGTGCCGGTCGCGGCGGGGCTGTTCGTGCTGATGTCCGCGATGGGGCTGGCGCTGCCCAACACCAACGCGCTGGGGCTGATGCGTACGCCGCACGCGGCGGGGTCGGCGTCGGCGCTGATCGGTACGTCGTCGTTCCTGATCGGTGCGATCGCCTCACCGCTGGTGGGGATCGCGGGCGAGGAGACGGCGGTGCCGATGGCGCTGGTGCAGGTGGTGTGCTCGGTGGGTGCGGTGGGGTGTTTTGTGGGGATGGTGCGGCCGTGGCGACGGTGAGGTGTGGCGGGGCGCGCAGTGGGGTGGGGCGCGCTGGTTTGTGCCGGGGCCGTCCGGGGCCGGTTCGTCCTCAATCGCCGGACGGGCTTGATTTGTGCGCCCGGCGCCGGGTGGACGGGCTTAGTTTTTTTCGCGGTAGGGGTAGCCCGTCAGGTGCTGGATGTCCTTCGCGTCCGTCCAGCGGAACAGGCCGGCCGAGCCCGTCTCGCCGGTCGGCAGGCTGACATTGGGCTCCAGCGGTTCCGGAGTCGCGGTGGTCAGGTCCACGATGACCGGGCTGCCGCGCCCCGCCAGCGCGTCCGCCATATTGCGGGCGTTCATCGCGCCGTACGCCGTACCGTCGTTGCCCACGCTCGTCAGGGTCAGCGGCTGCGTGCCGTCCGGCTCCTCGAAGCAGTACGCCTTTTTCGCGTCCAGATCGAAGGCGAGCCGCCCCGCGATCAGGAAACGGCCGTCCGGGGAGGCGATCAGCTTCGGGTCGTCGGCCGGTACGATCGCCGGCTTCCGGCACCGTACCTGCGCCACCGCCTTGCCCGTCGCCGCCTCGTGCAGTGCCCAGACGTCGTGCGTGGTTGCGTCCTTGGCACCCTTCTTCTTCTGCCACTTGGCGAGGACGTAGTCGCGCGCCATCGAGGCGGGCACCCCGGAGGCCGGGTCGGTGTCCTTCGGCGCGACCTTCCGGCTGTACCAGCCGCCGCGCACCCAGAACTCCTTGACGCCGCTCACCAGCAGCCCCTTGCCCGTCACCGAGCGCACCTCGGTCAGCTTGCGGCAGTTCGCACAGCCCTTGGGGTAGCCGAGCTGGCCCGGCGGGACCTTCACCACGTCACCGCTCGCCGGGTCGACGACCGCGCTGACCGCCTTGCCGTCGCTGATCAGGATGCCGGGCCCGGCCGCACTGACGATCGGCGCGTCCGTCCAGGGGACCTCGACACGCGTACGGGTGCCGTCGGTCGCCGTGTACACATCGAGGGAGACGATGGAGTCGGCCGGGCCCAGCGCCTCCGGGTCGACCTTTCCGTACGACCAGGTGACGAAGTACTCCACCCCGTCCTTGGTGACCGAGAGGAGCCGGGGGAAGCGGTCGGGCGCGAACAGCGGCCGCCAGGGCTCGCCGTCCCAGCCGCGCTCGCCGGTCCCCGGGCTGAGCGTACGGATCCGGAAGCGGGTCTCGCCGACCCGTTCCAGATAGGCGAGACGGCTGGTGGCCTCGGCGACCGCGTACTCGGGGGAACCGCCGAGGATCTCCCAGCCGCGCACGGTGTCGTACGCGGGCGGGACGACGGGCCGGTGCGTCGAGACGGCACGGCTCTGCGGGGGCTTGCCGGGCTTTTCGTCGCCCTTGGCCTTCGGCTGCTTGCCGCCGCAGGTCGCGAGGAGGAGCAGCAGCGCCAGCACGACGATCCCGGACAGCAGGATCATGCGCACGACTCGCTGTCTCACGGTCCTCACGGGCCCCTGGTGAAAACGCGTGGTGCCCCAGTGAGACCAGTGAGGTCGCATGGTCCCCCCGTGGAGAGCGGTTGCCGGACAACGGGCGTCAGCGTAGCAACACCGTCTGAACGGTTCGCAGTTCGCTTCCGCATTGCGGCCGGGCGCCCGCGTGAACTGGTCGTACACCTAGAATTCGGCCGGTGAGTGCAACTCTTCCCACCACCGCCGAGACTCTGCGGGCCGCGCTTGCCGGGCTGCTCGACGGGGTGCCGCCGCGGCAGGCCGCCCAGGCCGTCGAGCGGCTGATCGCCAGCTACCGGGGCGCGACCCCGACGGACGCGCCCGTGCTGCGCGACCGGTCGGACGTGGCCGCGTACGCCGCGTACCGCATGCCCGCGACCTTCGAGGCGGTACGGGCGGCGCTGGCGGGACTGGCGGACGCGGCGCCTTCGTGGGTGCCCGGGAGCCATGTGGACGTGGGCGGGGGGACGGGGGCGGCGGTGTGGGCGGCGGACGCGGTGTGGGGAGCCGCGGAGGCCGGGGCCGGGGGCGGTGTCGCGGGGGCTGAGGCTTCGGGGGCCGGGGCCGGGCCTCGTAGCACGACCCGTAGCACCACCGTCCTGGACTGGGCCGAGCCCGCGCTCGCGCTCGGCCGCGAACTGGCCGCTTCGGGTACGGCCGGACCGCGCGCCGCCGAGTGGCGCCGGGCCAGGATCGGCGCGGCGCTGCGACTGCCGGACAGCGACCTGGTGACCGTCTCGTACGTCCTGAACGAACTCCCCGAGCCGGACCGTGCCGCGCTGGTCGCCGAGGCGGCGCGGGCGGGCCGGGCCGTGGTGATCGTGGAGCCGGGTACGCCGGACGGGTATCTGCGGATCATGGCTGCGCGGGACGGGCTGACCGGGGCGGGGCTGCGGATCGCCGCGCCCTGTCCGCACAGCGGGGCGTGCCCGATCGAGCGGGGGACGGACTGGTGCCACTTCGCGGCGCGGGTGAGCAGGTCGTCACTGCACCGGCAGGTGAAGGGCGGGTCGCTGCCGTACGAGGACGAGAAGTTCAGCTATGTGGCGGCCGTACGGCCGGACGTGGCGGAGGTTCCGGGGCGGGCGCGGGTGGTCCGCAAGCCGCAGATCCGGAAGGGGCAGGTGCTGCTGGACCTGTGCGAGCGGGATGGCGGGTTGAGCCGGGCGACGGTCACGAAGCGGCAGGGGGTGCTGTACCGGGCGGCGCGGGACGCGGGGTGGGGGGACAAGTGGCCGCCGGCCGCGGCTGACGGCGCGGAGCTGTAGCTCCAACTCCATCGTGCGGGGCCGATCGTGCACCACGGCGCCGGGCTGTCCTCAATCGCCGGACGGGCTTGGTTCTGCCGGCCGGGCGAGGGGGCGCGGTGGGGGGCGCGTGGAGGCATGCGGGGCGGGCGGGCCGGGATCCGCCGGGTCCGGACCGCCGTGGCGGGCCTGCATTCCGGCACATACGCGGCAATGAGCCCCCTGATACACCCCCGGCCCTCATACCCCGGTGGGGACTCCGTCCACCCGGGGAGCAGGATGGTGGGACCATGGAAATGTCCGCAGGGGCCGAGCATGAAGTGTGGAGGGGATAGATGGGCGAGGATTTCGGCCGCTACCGCGGCACGGAGAGCAGGATTCCCCAGTGGCTGCGCAGGCGTCCGAAGAAGACCGCCGCGAACTCCGCGCCCGACGACACGGCCGGCCGGGAGGCGCTGCTCCTCGCGGTCGCCGGTGCCGGTATGCCCCTCTCGCCCGCCGCGCATCCGGTCGGCTACCGGTGTTCCTGCGAGCGGATCGGCTGTCCCACCCCGGCCAGGCACCCCCTCTCCTTCGCCTGGCAGACCCAGTCCACGACCGACCGGGCCCAGATCGAGCGCTGGGCGCGCAGCCAGCCCGAGGCCAACTTCATCACCGCGACCGGCATGGTCCACGACGTGCTGGACGTACCGCTGGAGGCGGGCAGCCGGGCGCTGGAGCGGCTGCTCGAGCAGTCCGTCGAGGTGGGTCCCGTGGCGGACTCCGGCGACGACCGGATGCTCTTCTTCACCGCCACCCGGGGCACCCCGGAGGACGAGGACGAGTGGTGGCCCTGTGAGCTGGACTGCCACCCCGAGACCATGGACGAGCACCCGGGACTGCGCTGGCACTGCCGGGGCAGCTATGTGCTCGTACCGCCGGCGCGGCTCCCGGGGGAGCTGTCCGTACGGTGGCTGCGCGGCCCGGAACACCCGCTTCCGGACCCGCTGACCCTGCTGGAGACCCTCACGGACGCCTGCGCCTGGTACGCGGTCGAGAACGACGAACTGGACCATCACGCGGTCGCCTGGCCCCTCGGCCGCTGAGCCCGCCCGAGGAAAACCCCGGCCGGACCCCGCCGAGCCCCTACGACCCCTTCGCGGCCGTCACTCCCTGGAGGCGGCCCTCCACCACCACTTCCGGGGCCGCCGCGTCGCTCCCCGGCACCAGGACCGTCTGGCTGGAGAGCCACTCCTTGGTGATCGTGTCCGTCACCTGGCCCTCCAGCAGCGCCCGTACGTCGTCGTTCACCTGGAGCCGCACCTCCTTCGCCGCCGTCTGCCGCTCGAAGAAGCGCGTCGCGAAGAAGACCAGCGCGTTGCCCTCCTTCGTCCGCAGGCCCAGCGGCGCGAAGTCGCCCTCGGTGACCGGCTGGTCCACGTACTGGGTGGTGAGGCCCGGCAGCCGGGCCTTGTCCGCGCGCTCCTTGCGCCAGGCGTCCGTGTGCGGGCCCGCCGCGAAGTGCTCCGGTTTGCCGGTCGAGAGGTACGAGGCGTACTCCTGGCTCAGATCGCGCGGCGCCACCGACACCTTCGTACTGTCCGGCTCCACCGCCTCGCCCCAGCCGTCCTTGTCCGTCCTGAACTCGGGCACCTGGTCGGGGGCGAGGATCGTCAGATAGGCCGCTTCCCAGCGCTTCTCGGGGGCGGAGCGCAGAAAGACCACCAGCCACCGGAAGGCCGGGCCGTCCGCCGTGTCGCGGTTGCTCCTGGTGTCCGCGACGAACCAGCGCGGCCAGCCCGCCTTCTTGGGGATCGTGAACTTCGCGTCGGTCAGCTCCAGCGGCTGGTGTGCGGAGTTGCCGTCCGGGTTCGTGATGCTCCGCGCCTTCAGCCCGGCCTGGTTGATCAGGCCGAGCGCGCCGGTGACATGGTCCGCGTCGAGGGTCGGATCGTACGCCTTGTCCGCCTTGTTGTACGCCTCGGTGAAGTCCTTCAGCGCCTGCGCGGCCTCACTTCGCTTCGCCGACGGTACGACCGCCAACTCCCCGTGCACCGTCACGCACCCGCTCGCCGTCAGCGACAGCGCCATCACCGTCGCGAGCCCCGCCGCTGCCCGGATCGGCCTGCTCAGCCTGCTCATCGGTCGCCTTCTGCTCCTGAGACCGGTCGGTCTTGACCCCCACTGACCGTCCGAACCCTACCGGGGCCAGGAACAGTGCGAGCGTCGGGACCAGATACAGGCCCCAGACAATGACCTGAAGCACCGTCGGGTCGGGCTGGAAGTTGAACACGCCCTTCAGCAGCGTCCCGTACCAACTGTCCGGCGGAATCGTCGTGCTGATGTCGAACGCCTTGTCCGCGAGACCGCCCAGGAAGCGCGCCTCCTGGAGGTCGTGCACGCCGTACGCCAGCACACCCGCGGCGACGATCACCAGCATCCCGCCGGTCCAGGTGAAGAACTTGGCGAGATTGATCCGCAGCGCGCCCCGGTAGAAGAGCCAGCCCAGCACCACCGCGCTGGCGATCCCCAACAGGACGCCGATCAGCGGGGCATGGGTGCCGTCCGAGGACGCGCGTACCGACGCCCAGACGAACAGCGCCGTCTCCAGACCCTCCCGGCCCACAGCCAGGAAGGCCGTCGCCACCAGCGCGCCCGTACCCATCTGGAGCGCCGCGTCCAGCCTGCCGTGCAGCTCCGACCTCAAGTGCCGTGCCGTACGCCGCATCCAGAAGACCATCCAGGTCACCAGCACCACGGCGAGGATCGACAGCGAACCGCCGAGCGCCTCCTTCGCCTCGAACGTCAGCTCCTGCGAACCGAATTCGAGCCCGAAGCCGAAGGCGAGCGCGAGGACGACCGCCACGCCGACACCGGCCCAGATCGGGCGCAGCGCGTCGCGCCGCTCCGTCTTCACCAGATACGCGACCAGGATGCAGACGACGAGACTGGCTTCAAGTCCCTCGCGCAGACCGATCAGATAGTTTCCGAACACGTCGGAACTCCTTTCCGGGGATCAGGAGATCAGGGCCCGGCCCCACCAGTCGTCCTTGTCCCGGACGCCCGGCGGGATCGCGAAGACCGCTGAACCCACGTGCTGGATGTACTCGTTGAGCGCGTCGGAGCGCGCGAGGGACCGCTGTACGGGGATGAAGGCGTCGCGGATGTCCCGCTGGTACGCCAGGAAGAACAGCCCCGCGTCGAGCCGGCCCAGACCGTCGGTGCCGTCCGTGAAGGAGTAGCCGCGCCGCAGCATCCGCGCCCCGTGGTGGGAGTCCGGGTGCGCCAGCCGTACGTGCGAGGTCGGCAGCATCGCCCGCAGATCGGGCTTGTCGTGCTCGCGCGCCCTGCCGACCGCCGCGCCCTCGCCCTTGTCCCGGCCGAAGACGTCCTCCTGCTCCTGGAGGGACGTGCGGTCCCAGGTCTCGATCCGCATCGAGATCCGCCGGGCGACCAGATAGGAACCGCCCGCCATCCAGTCGGGACCGTCCTTCCCCGCCACCCACACATGCTTGTCGAGCGCGGCGGTGTCGGTGCCGGCGATATTGCTGGTGCCGTCCTTGAAACCGAAGAGGTTACGGGGCGTCTGGGCGTCCGGCGTGGTCGACGAGGTCTTGCCGAAGCCGAGCTGCGACCAGCGGACCGCGACCTTGCCGAAGCCGATCCTGGCCAGATTGCGGATCGCGTGCACGGCGACCTGGGGGTCGTCCGCGCAGGCCTGGACACAGAGATCGCCACCGCCGCGCGCCGGGTCGAGATTGTCGCCGGGGAACTTGGGGAGGTCGACGAGGGCGGCGGGGCGGCGGGCGGTGAGACCGAACCGGCCGTCCGCGAAGAGGCCCGGACCGATGCCCAGGGTCAGGGTGAGCCGGGACGGCCGCAGGCCGAGTGCCTCGCCCGTGTCGTCGGGCGGGGCCTCGGGCAGCCCGCCGTACGCCCCCTCGCCCACCGCGTGCCCGGCGGTCATCCGCTCGGCGGCCCGTGTCCAGTCCTTCAGCAACTGGGCCAGCTCCGCACGGTCCTTGGTGGTCACGTCGAACGCGGCGAAGTGGAGTCGGTCCTGGACCGCGGTGGCGATCCCGGACTGGTGCGGACCGTGGAAGGGGACGGCCGCGCCCGTGTCGGCGGCGGGTGCCGCGGAGTCGCCGTCCCGGACGGCGGCGACCGCGCCCCCGGCG
The DNA here is from genome assembly GCF_019056675.1 of Streptomyces sp. GMY02. Classification (NCBI taxonomy): domain Bacteria; kingdom Bacillati; phylum Actinomycetota; class Actinomycetes; order Kitasatosporales; family Streptomycetaceae; genus Streptomyces; species Streptomyces sp. GMY02. The sequence continues at coordinate 6,137,988 of NZ_CP077658.1, forward strand.
GCGACCGCGCCGAGTGCGAGCCCGGCGCCGCCCCAGCCGAGGAGGGAGCGCCGGGACGGCCTGGTCCTGTTGGTCCCTTCGACGGCGCGGGCGTCGCCCCCGCTCGGAGCGTCGCCCTGGTTCCGGGGACTGTGCCCGTCCTGTCCGCCGGCCCTGTTCCGTGTGCCGTCCGTCATGGCGTTCTGCGTGTCGTCCGTCATGGCGCGAGCCCTACTTGACGACGGCGGCGGCGAGCTTGGAGAGCGGCTCGGCCAGTGCGTTCACACCGTCCGACAGCTCCTTGCGCTGCGCCTTGCCGACCTTCTCGTACGAGGTGAAGTCGTACGAGTCCGGGGCGTCGCGGTACTTGTCGAGCAGTGTGTTCAGCGCGGCGAACTGCTTGTCCAGCTCGGTCACCAGCGCCGGGTCGTTCTTCGACGCGACCGGCTTGAGCAGTTCGTACGACTTCTGCGCGCCCTCCACATTGGCCTTGAAGTCGACCAGGTCCGTGTGGCTGTAGCGCTCCTCCTCGCCGGTGACCTTGCCCGCGGCGACCTCGTCGAGGAGTTCCTTGGCGCCGTTGGCCATGGAGGTCGGGGTGATCTCCGCCTTGCCGACGCGCTTCTGCCAGTCGGCGAGGTCCTTGTCGAGCGTGTCCGCGAGGGCCGTCGTGTCCGGGCCCAGCTTCTTGTCCTGCCAGAGGGCCTTCTCCAGGCGGTGCCAGCCGGTCCACTCCTGGCCGGGCTCCAGACCGTCGGCGCGTACGTCGACCTTCGGGTCGATGTCGCCGAAGGACTCGGCGACCGGCTCGGTGCGCTCCCAGCCGATGCGCGAGGGGGCGTACGCCTTCTTCGCCGCCTCCAGATCACCGGCGCGCACGGCGTCGGTGAAAGTCTTCACCTTCGGCAGCGTCTCATCGGCCTGCGCCTGGACGTACGTACGGTACGCGGCGACCGCGGCGTCCATCTCCGGGCTGCGCTTGACGGGCGTACCGCCGGTGGCCGTGACCTTCTGGCGGATGCCGTCGCCCTTCATCCCGGGCTTGCACACGATCTCGTACGAACCGGCCTTCACCTCGGCGGTGACCTTCGCCTTGGTGCCGGGGCCGATGTTCTCGCGCTCGGTGACGATGCGGTCGTCCGGGAAGAGGACATAGACCTCGGTGACCTTGGAGCCCTTGTTCTCGACGGCCAGTTCCACATGGCCCGCGGGGAACTCGTTCGTGGACAGCTCGCAGGCGTCGTCCTTCGCGGTCACCTCGACGGTGCCGGCGCCCGAGCCGGCCTTGGCGTCGCTCTTCTCGGCGCAGCCCGTGACGGCGGTCAGGGCGGCCACCGCCGCGGCGGCGGTGACGACGGAGAGACGGGCAGGTCGCATGCGGGGCTCCACGATGGCTGGAAAGTGAGGTGACGATGGCTGGAGTGCGGAGGTCAGGCGCGCCTAACCTAACTGAGGCTTACCTTGGCTGCGCTCGTTAGTCCAGTGATTCAGCTCTCACTCCCTGTGTGGGGCCGGGTGCGGATACGGAGAGGTCACGGGGGGCTTTCCGGTAGACCGGGGTTGAGTAAAGGGCGGGTCAAGTGGTCGGTTTCGGGGGCGAGGGCCGGGGGGGCAGGGCCGGGGGCGGGGGTCGGCCTTCCGGGACGCGTCACCGTTCCTGCGTCACCGTTCGGGGATGACAAGCGGGACGCCCGTGCGGGGGTGCGGGAGCACTTCGACGGGCTGCCGGTAGACACGGCTCAGCAGCCCGGCTCCGAACACCTCGGCGGGCGGGCCCTCGGCCGCGACGCCCCCTTCGTGGAGTACGGCGGCCCGGTCCGCGTGCGCGGCGGCGAGCCCCAAGTCGTGCAGGACGACCACGACGGCGTCGCCCGCCGCGGCCCGTTCCCGGCAGATCCGCAGCACCAGTTCCTGATGGCGCAGATCGAGCGCGGCGGTCGGCTCGTCGAGCAGCAGCAGCGGGGCGCGCTGGGCGAGGACCCGGGCGAGCGCGACGCGGGCCCGTTCGCCGCCGGACAGCGCGGAGAAGGGGCGCGCGGCGAACCCGGTGACCTCGGTCGCCGCCATCGCCGCCGCGACGGCCGTCTCGTCCTCGTCCTCCAGCGGTGTCCCGGCCCAGGGCGCGCGGCCCATCCGTACGACCTCGGCGACCGGGAAGGGGAAGGAGAGCGCGGCGGCCTGGGGCAGTACGGCGCGGCGCAGGGCGAGTTCGGGCGCGGACCACTCCTGTGCGGGGCGGCCGTCGATCCGTACCTCGCCGCGGTCGGGCCGCAGATCGGCGGCGAGTGCGGCGAGCAGGGTCGACTTCCCGGCCCCGTTGGGCCCGACGAGCGCGAGCACCTCACCGGCGCGCGCGGCCAGCCCGACCCCGGCGAGCACCTCGCGCTGCCCGAGCCGGACATGGAGGTCCCGGGCTTCGACGAGGGGGGTCCCGGAGGGGACGGGCGCGGGCAGCGAGCGCCGGCGCGCGGCGAAGAGGGCCGTGATGCTCATGGGCGCTTACCTTGTCCGCGGTGGGTTCTGTGTGGCGGCGGGCTGTGTTTGCCGCAGTCGCAGGGCCCGTGTGTGCTCATGCCCAACCGCCTTGCCCGCGGCGCGTTCTGCGTAGCAGCAGGAAGAAGAAAGGGCTGCCGAAGAGTGCGGTCAGGACGCCCAGGGGGAGTTCCGCCGGGGCCGCGACCGTGCGGGCCGCCAGGTCGCCCGCGAGCAGCACCAGCGCGCCCCCGAGCGCGCTGCCCGGGACGAGGAAGCGATGCCCCGGACCGTTCGCCATGCGCAGCAGATGCGGTACGAGCAGCCCCACGAACGTGATGACCCCGGCCACCGCCACCGCCGCCGCCGTGAGCAGCGCCACCACCAGCACCAGCACAACACGGAGCCGCTCCACGTCCACCCCGAGGTGCCGGGCCGGCCGTTCACCGAGCGCGAGGAGGTCCAGCTTCCGTGCGTAGAACGGCGCCACCGCCAGACCCGCCACCGCGCACGGCAGCACCGCCAGCACCTTCGGCCAGGTCGCCTGCGCCAGCGAACCGAGCTGCCAGAACGTGATCTGCGTGATCTGCGCGTTGTCCGCGAAGAAGATGAACAGCCCGATCAGTGCCCCGGCGAACGCGTTCACCGCGATGCCGGTGAGGATCAGCGTCACCACTTCCGTACGGCCGCCCGAGCGGGACAGCGCGTACACCAGCAGGACCGTCGCGAGGCCCGCGACGAACGCGCAGACCGTCACCGTCCAGTTGCCGAGGAAGCTCAGACCCAGCGCGATCGACGCCACCGCGCCGACCGCCGCGCCCGACGAGATCCCGATCACGCCCGGCTCGGCGAGCGGATTGCCGAACACGCCCTGCGTCAGCGCGCCCGCGCAGCCCAGCGAGGCACCGACGAGCAGCGCGAGCACGACCCGGGGCAGCCGGACGTTCCACAGGACGCTCTCGCCGACGCGGTCGAGCGCGGCGCCGCCGAGCCCGGCGCGGTGCAGTACGGAGGAGAGGACATCGCCGAGCGGGATTCCGTACGCGCCGGTCCCGGCGGAGAGCAGACAGAGCAGGACGAGGGCCGCGAGCAGTCCGCCGGTCAACAGCGTCGCCCGGCCCGGCAGTTGCTTTCCGCCGGTGCCGGGAGGCGTCGCGGCTTCCTCCGTGGGCGGCTGCTTCCGTACGGCCGGTGCCGGTGCCGGTACCGGTGTTGGTGTCGCCGTCACCTCAACTCCCGCTCGGATGAGCCGGATAGAGCTGCTCGACGATCGACCGCAGCACCTCGTCCGTACGCGGCCCGTAGTTCAGCAGCACCCCGTCGTCGACCGAGACGACCCTGCGGTCCATCCCGGCCGGGGTCTCCGCGACACCCGGGATCCTCACCAGGCCGTCCACCCCGCCCACGGACTCAAGTCCCTTGGTCATCACCAGGATCGCGTCCGGCGCGGCCTTGGCGAGCGCCTCACTCGTGATCGCGGTGAAGTCTTTCCGCAGCCCCGACTCCTTGCCCGCGTCCACCGCTCCGGCCGCCTCCAGCAGGGAACTCGCCCCCGAGCCGGCGCCGCCGAGCAGATAGACCGAGGCCGAGCCGCGCAGATAGAGGAACGCGACGCGCGGTTTCCGCTCGCCGTCGCGCGCCGGGATGTCCTTCTGTACGGCGGCGATCCGCGCGGCCGTACGTTCCTTCAGCTCCACGCCCGCGGGCCGGACACCCAGTGCCCCGGCCACGGTGTCGATGCGGCGGGCGATGTCGTCGAGGCTCTTCGCCGGTTCGACGACCACGAGGGGAATGCCCGCGTCCCGGATCTGGCCGATGGCCTCGGCGGGGCCGGTGGTGGTGTCGGCGAGGACCAGGGTCGGCTTGAGCGACAGCACGCCCTCCGCCGAGACATCGTGTGCCCGGGTCACCACCGGCAGGTCCGCGGCCTGTTCGAAGGTGGCGGTGATGTCGCGGGCCACGACCCGGTCGCCGAGACCGAGGGTGAAGACGATCTCGCTGAGCGAGCCGGTCAGCGGCACGATCCGGTCGGCCGAGGTGACGGTGACCTCGCGGCCGTCCGCCGAGTCCACGGTGACCGGGAGGCCGGGCCGGGGCGTACGGGGGAGGGGTTCGACCCGGTCGGCGGTCGCCGCCGCGGCCGTCTTCGTATCTCTGCCGCTGCCGGAGGCGCCGCTGTCGCCGCTCCCGCTTCCGCTGCCGTTGCCGCAGCCGGTCAGAGCCAGGGCGAAAACGAGGACGAGCGCACAGGGGAGCGCACTCGTCAGGCGTGATCTGCGCACGGAGTGCACCGTCCTGTTCGGTCTGTCTGTTGCTGTCTGTTGTTTCCCCCGGCGGATTTAGCTTAGGTTAGCCTTACCTTGCTTGCCCAGTCCTGGGTCGGGCATATTCCGGTCCGTTTCTCCGCGGGAGTCACCCCATGCCGCCCTTCAGACCCGTACGCCCCGTTCGCCTCTGTCTCGCCCTGCTCCTGCTGGCGCTGCCGGTGGCGCTGCTGCCGGCCGCCGGCGCGCAGGCGGCGGACCGTACGGTGCGGGGCGGGAGGCTCGACTGGGGGATCAAGTCGTCGTTCCTGAGCTACATCACCGGCCCGGTCGCGCGGGGAGGCTGGGCGCTCAACGGGGGCGCGGCCACGGTGGGCAGCGCGTTCCGGTTCCACTCGGCGAACGGTTCGTACGACCCGGAGACCGGGGCGTTCCGGGCCGGCTTCTCCGGCGGGGTCCGCTTCACCGGCCATCAGAAAGTGGACGGTACATATGAGCTGGACCTCACGATCAGCCGTCCCGCCGTCCGTATATCCGGCGGCAGCGGCACGCTCCTCGCCGATATGACGAGCAGGGCGAAGGGCTCGGGCAAGCTCACGCGCGCCTCGCAGGTGCCGCTCGCCTCGCTCGATCTGTCGGGGATCGACATGCGGGGCGGCGGGAGTCCCGTAACCCTCAACAACGTTCCGGCAACGCTGACTTCACAGGGCGCCACCGCCTTCGCCGGGTACTACACGGCCGGTACGCCGCTCGATCCGGTGAGCCTGTCCGTGGATGTGGCGGCGGCGGAGAAGCCCGCGAGCCCGGCCACGAGCGATCCGTCCGGGAGCGAGCGGTCCGAGAACAAGGCGCCTGGGAGCGAGCCGTCCGGGAAGCGGCGCGAGACCGCCGGGCGCTTCCTGACCGCGGCCGTCGACTGGGGTGTGCGCCGCACCTACCGCGAGTACGTCACCGGCCCCATCGCCAAGGGAAAGTGGACCCTGAGCGGCGGTGCCCAGGACGGCGGCGCGTTCTTCCGCTTCCCGCGCGGCACCGGCTCGTACGACGCCGCGAAGGGCACGCTCGACGCGGACTTCGCCGGTACGGTCCGTTTCACCGGCACCGGCCTCGATCTGACGCTGACCCGGGTCGCCGTCCGCGTCGGCGGCGGCAAGGGCACGCTGTACGCCGATGTCACCGACGCGGCCGAGGGCAGTCCACCGCGCAAGGGCGTGCCGCTGATCACCTTCGCGGCCAAGGACTTCACCCCGCAGCGGGGCCTCGCCGTACTCACCGAGGTGCCCGCGGCCCTGACGCCCCAGGGCGCCACGGCCTTCGGCGACCTCTACGCGGCGGGTACGGCGATGGACCCGGTCTCACTCGCGGTCGCCGTCGACGGCCAGGCCCGACTGCCCGCGCTGCCCGACCTGGGCAGCGACGCCTCGGCCGGCGGGCAGCCGGCGCAGGCGCCCTCGGGTGCCGCCACGGGAAGCCCGGAGAGCCCGGGGAGCCCGGAAAGTCCCACCGCCCCCGGCGCGGAAGCCGCCGCCTCGCAGTCCTCGGTGTCCATCGGGGCGGGGGCGTACGCGGCGATCGGCGCGGGAGTGCTCGTCGTCGCGGGAGCCGCGGTCGTCGTGGTCCGCGCGGCCCGGGCGCGCGGGCGCCACGGCACGTCCGCCCCCGCGTCCGCCCCTGCCTCCGCCGCCGACACCGCGTCCGGCACAGGCCCCACGTCCGGCCCCGCGTCCGCCTCCGACGAGAGCTGACCTCCCCCACGTGTCGCACGGGTGTCCCCGTGCACCCCGTACCACCACTACACGCACCACACCATCGAGGAGAACACCGCCCATGGCTGCCATACGCCGCCCCATCACCCTCGCCGCCGCCATCGCGACGGCCGCCGCCCTCGGCGCTTCCGCTTTCGCGCTCCCGGCCCTCGCCGCGGGCGCCCCCGCCTCCACCCCTGCCTCCGTCCCCGCCGGGAGACCCCTGGCCGTACCGGCCGCACTCGCCGCGCCCGCCGCCGCGCCGGTCCTCGAACTGAAGGACGGCACCCTGGAGTGGGGGCTGAAGGAGTCCTTCCGCAAGTACGTCACGGGCATCGCCGGCGGCACCGTCACGGCCGCGGACGGCGCCACCCAGGCCGCGGGCAACGGCCCCTTCACCTTCACCAACGGCACCGGCGCCTATGACCCGGCGACACACAACGTGACCACGGACTTCGACGGCAGCGTCCGGTTCGTCTCCACGGCCCATGGCTTCGACATCCGCGTCGCCGATGTGAAGTTCGTGACGGAGGGCACGGCCGGGGCGATCGAGGCAGATGTCAGCCTCAACGGCACGACGCAGAACGACATCGCGCTCGCCTCGGTCGATCTGGCGGGCATCCGGCCGGAGACCGGGAACGGCTCGATGGTCTTCAAGGACATTCCGGCCAAGCTCACGGCGGACGGCGCGAAGGCGTTCAACGGGATGTACGCGGAGGGCACGGAGCTGGACAAGGCGACACTCGGCGTCTCGTACTCCACACCGTCGCCGAGCCCCACGCCCACCCCGACCCCCACGCCCACTCCCACGCCGACCCCGACGCCTTCGGTGACACCGCCCACCGAGCCGCCGACCGGTGAGCCCACCTCCTCCCCGACCACCTCCGCCCCCGGGACACCCCCGGCGGCCGAGGACGGCACGATCGTCGACGGCAATCTGGACTGGGGCGTCAAGGAGTCCTTCCGCTCGTACGTCACGGGTCCGATCGCGCACGGCACGGTCGAACTCGGCGACGGCGCCGCGCAGTCGGGGGCGGCGTACCGCTTCCCCAAGGGGACCGGCTCCTTCGACGCGGACGCGGGCACCCTGTCCGCGGCCTTCGGCGGTACGGTCCGCTTCCTCGGGCACGAGGAGGACGGCGAGTATGTACTCGACCTCAAGCTCAGCGGGCTGCGGGTGGAGGTGGCGGACGGCGAGGGCACGCTCGTCGCGGATGTCAGCACCAAGGACCGCGAGACGCACGAGGTCGCCACGTACCAGGACTTGGGCCTCGCGGCGCTGGACCTCCCGGCGGGCGCGCTGACGGCCGAGGACGGTGTCGTGAGCCTGGACGCGGTCCCGGCGACCCTCACGGCGGACGGTACGAAGGCCTTCGGCGGCATGTACCCGGCGGGCACGGCACTCGACCCGCTGACGGTCGCGGTGTCACTGGACGAGGACGCGAACCTGCCGGGCGGTACGGGCGGTTCGGACGGTGGTACGGGCGGTACAGGCGGTACGGGTGGCTCCGACGGTGGTACGGGAGGCACGGCCGGGTCGGGCACCGCGGGCGGTTCGGGAACGGCCGGCGGCGGTACGGTCGGCGGCTCCGGCTCTCTCGCCTCCACCGGCTCCGACCTTCCGACGGGCGCCCTGTTCACCGGCGCCGCCGCGATCGCCGCGGCGGGCGCGGCAGCGGTCTTCGCGGCACGGCACCGCCGTATGGAACCGGAACTGGACGAGCCGACCGCGTGAACGACGCGCCACGAGCCGTCGGCATGGGGCCGTACGACCGCGAAGAGCGGTCGGTACGGCCCCACTTGCTTGCTCCCCCTCGCTTGTCCCGCGCGCCCCGCCGTCCGCTCGATTCGGTGCGCCCCGGCCGCGGTGCTTGAATGCGGGGATGACTGAAATCGACGTACTCAGCGTCTTCTGCGGGGCAGACGGGCGGTACGGCAACAGGCTCGGCGTCGTCCGCGACGGGCACCGGCACCCCGACCGGGCGGGGCGGCAGGCGCTCGCGTCCAGGCTCGGCTACAGCGAGACCGTGTTCGTCGACGACCCGGAGCGCGGGGTGGTCGACATCTACACCCCCGGGCTGCGCCTCCCGTTCGCCGGGCATCCGCTCGTCGGCGCGGCCTGGCTGCTCGATCTGGAGACCGTGAACCCGCCCGCGGGCGAGGTGTGGGTGCGTCAGGACGGCGAGTTCACCTGGATCACCGCCCGCCCCGAGTGGGCCCCGCCACGTACGCTCCGGCGGTACGCGACCGTCGCCGAGGTCGACGCACTGCCCGCTCCGCCGCCCGGCGAGGGCTGGCTCTACGCCTGGGCCTGGGAGGACGAGGCGGCGGGCCGGGTCAGGGCCCGTGCGTTCCCCCGGCGCGACGACGGCATCGTGGAGGACGAGGCGACCGGCGCGGCGGCCCTGCTGCTCACCGCGGAACTGGGCCGTGCACTGAACATCACCCAGGGCCGGGGCTCACAGTTGATCACGGCCCCCGGCCCGGACGGCACGATCGAAATGGGCGGCCGGGTAAGGCTGTTGACGGCGCAGCGGCCCGTACCGGACTGAGCGCTCGCCACGGAGCGGTACGGGTGGCACCGAGGCGGCACCAAGGCGGCACCAAGGCGGGCGGCACCCAGGGGCCCGCCCTGCTCAGGCCGTCAGGGGAAAGTGCGCGCCCAGCTCCTGGAACACCGCGCTGTTGAAGTCGAATGCCCGCTTGCACTCGTCGACGATCCGCTGCTTCTCCAGGTCGTCCACCGCCAGCCCGTCCAGCAGCTCCCGGTAACCCCGCTTGAACGCCGCCGGGTTGGGGATCCCCTCGAAGACATAGAACCGGACGCCGTCGCCCTTGCGCGAGAAGCCCCACGTCTTCTCGGCCTTGTCGCGGATGATCTGACCGCCGGAGAGATCGCCGAGATAGCGGGTGTAGTGATGCGCCACATACCCGCCCGGCCAGGTGCGCGCGCACTCCTCGACCCGCGCCGCGTACGCGGCCGTCGCGGGCAGCGGTGCCAGCCCCTCGCGCCACCGCTCGCCCCGCAGATGAGCGAGATCCCGCTCCAGCTCCGGCGTACGAGCCAGCTCCGGCTGGATGAAGGGCCCGGCCGCCGGGTCCGTTCTCAGCGTGTCCATGGCGCTCTCCAGCGCTCTGTAGACGAACCAGAGCTGCTCCGTATAGCGCGTGAAGGCCTCCACGCCGAGCCGCCCGCCCAGCAGGTCGCTCATGAAGGTCGAGGTCTCCGCCGCGGTGTGCTGTTCGTGCGAGGCGACCCGGATGAGCGTCGAGAACGGCGTGGGGGGAGGCGTGGGGGGAGGGAGTGGCGGTGGCGGCGGTTGCGTCCAAGGCGGGCCTCCGGAGGCGAGAGGGGACGGAACGGAAGGGAAACAGGCAGGTACCGACGGCGGCGGCAGCCCACGGGCAGCCGCCATCGCATTACCGCGATACTCTTACTTAGGCTTACCTAAGTCAACTGGTTCCCGACGTCCTGTCGGTAAAAACGCTACCCCGCATCAGCCGCGCGGCAACTTCACGGAAGAGTGAGAATCTCCGTCCCCGTGTCCGTCACCACCAGCGTGTGTTCGAACTGCGCGGTCCGCTTCCTGTCCTTCGTGACCACGGTCCAGCCGTCGTCCCACATGTCGTGCTCGTACGTGCCCAGCGTCAGCATCGGCTCGATGGTGAAGGTCATGCCCCGCTCGATGACGGTGGTCGCGTGCGGGCTGTCGTAGTGCGGGACGATCAGCCCGGAGTGGAAGGACGAGTTGATCCCGTGCCCGGTGAAGTCCCTGACGACTCCGTAGCCGAACCGCTGGGCGTACGACTCGATGACCCGCCCGATCACATTGATCCGCCGCCCCGGCCGTACCGCCTTGATGGCACGGTTCAGCGCCTCGCGGGTCCGCTCCACCAGCAGCTTCGACTCCTCGTCGACGTCGCCGCAGAAATAGGTCGCGTTGTTGTCGCCGTGCACGCCGTTGATGTACGCGGTGACGTCCAGGTTCACGATGTCCCCGTCCTGGAGCACCGTGGAGTCGGGGATCCCGTGGCAGATCACCTCATTGACGGAGGTGCAGAGCGACTTGGGGAAGCCGCGGTAGCCGAGCGTGGACGGATAGGCGCCGTGGTCGCACATGAACTCGTGCGCGACCCGGTCCAGTTCGTCCGTGGTCACACCGGGCGCGATGTGCTTGGCGGCCTCCTCCATCGCCTGCGCGGCGATGCGGCCCGCGATCCGCATCAGCTCGATCGTCTCATCGGTCTGCACCTCGGGCCCGGTGTACGGGGCGGGCGCGGGCTTCCCGACGTACTCGGGGCGCCGGATTCTTCCGGGTACGGAACGGAGGGGGAGATCTCCCCCGGTACGAGCAGTGACTGGCCAGACATGCCAGCGAGTCTAACCAGCGGGTGTGGGGCAGCATGGCGGGAGAGGAAGGAGCCGACGATGGCCCTGTTCAAGAAGCGCACGGCCGGCAAACCCGGCGAGTGGTACTACTGCCTCCGCCACCAGACGGTGGAAGAGGGACCGCAGTGCCGCGCGGCGGACCGCTTCGGGCCGTACGCGAGCCCGGAGGAGGCGTCCCACGCGATGACCACGGCGCAGGAACGCAACCTGGAGTGGGAGACGGACCCGAAGTGGCACGACAAGCAGGGCGACACCCCGTCCGACAACTGACGGGTGTTCGGTGCGGTCCGGTGGTGCCGGTGCCGGTGCCGGTGCCGGTGCCGGTGCCGGTGCGCGGTGCGCGGTGCACGGACCACCCGCGTCCGTCCGGTGCCGGTCACCCGGGTCCGTCCGGTGCGCGGATCACCCGGGTCCGTCCGGTGCCGGTTCGTCCTCAAGCGCCGGACGGGCCTGGTTCTGCCCGGCGACGCCGGGCGCTCCGGGCGGGCCCGGGACATCAGGCCGGGGTCGCCGCTTCCTTCGCGGCGCGCCGCCGCAGCGCGTCCTCGTCCGTCGTCGCGTCGTACGTCAGCAGCCTCGGCAGGACCGCCGCCAGCAGCCCCACCGAGGCCACGCACGCCAGGCCGCCGCTCCAGATCGCGGGGCGTGTCCCCGTCCAGCCCGCCATCGTGCCCGCGCGCACCTGCCCGAGCTGGGGTCCTACGCTGTACGAGAGCACCTCGATCCCCGCGAGCCGGCCGCGCAGCTCCTCCGGGATCGTCTGGTTCCAGATCGTCGAACGGCCCAGACCGCTGAGCATGTCGCCCGCGCCCGCGAACGCGAGGCACACCAGCACCACCCAGATGTTCGAGAACCATCCCGCGGCCGTGATCGCCAGCCCCCACGCGGCCGCGCCGAACACCACGAACAGCCCGTGCCGCCGCACCCGCGAGGTCCAGCCGCTGGTCAGTCCGAGCACCGCGGACCCGACCGACCCGGCCGCGTACATCAGCCCCAGTGCCCACTCGGCGTTCAGATCGTCCGCGAGGAACGGGAAGACCGAGTTGGGGAAGGCGAAGAACATCGCGGCCAGGTCGATCGCGTAGGTCCCGAGCAGCACCGGCCTGCTCCAGGCGTACCGCGCGCCCTCGGCTATGCCCCGCAGGGACGGCTTCTCCGCGTCGCGCGCGGCGGGTGCCGCCGACAGCCGCGAGCAGAGCAGTACGGAGGCGAGGAAGCCCAGGGTGGTGGCACCGTACGCGGTGGCGTGACCTGAGTACGCGACGACGAGCCCCGCCAGCGAAGGCCCCACGATCGAGCCGGCCTGCCAGCGCAGACCGTTGAGCGCGGCCGCGGCGGTGAGCTGGTCGTGCGGCACGATACGGGCCAGCAGCGAGTCCAGCGCCGGACGCTGGAGCCCCACCAGCGCGGACACACCGCCCGCGACGAGATAGAGGGGCCACAGCATCGGCCGCGGCAGCAGCGCGTTGACCAGCAGGACGACGGCCAGCAGCCCGAGCCCGGCCTCGGTGAGCAGAATGACCTTGCGCCGGTCGACGGCATCGGCGAGGGCGCCGCCGTACAGCCCGAAGACGACCAGGGGCACGAGTTCCACCGCGCCCATCACACCGACGGCGAACGGCGAGCCGGTGAGGTCCTTGATCTGGAGCGGCAGCGCGATCAGCGCCATGAAGCTCGCGATGGTGGCCACCAGCCCCTGCACCCAGAGCAACCGGAAGTCCCGGGAGGAACGCAGTGGTGAGAGATCCGGCAGGATCGCGCTGAGCTTCATGGTCACGAGGGGCCATGTTCGGTGCCGACGGACGCGCTGGGCAAGCGGATTTACGGGGCGATGGTGCGCGGACTCGGCGCGTCCGGCGTCCGAGGACGGAACCGCCGGCCCCGGTGCCGGGTGACACTTCCGCCCGTCCGGCGATTGAGGACGTCAGGTGCGGACGTCAGGTACGGACCTCATTGAGGACGTCACCACCGGGACGGCGGCGGGGCCGTCAGATGGTCGGCCAGGCGGGACAGCCGGTCGCGGAAGCGGCGGCGGCCCCGGGACGGCGGCAGGCTGGTCTCGCCGGCCGCCGCGCTGACCAGGTGCTGCACTGTGTCCAGGTCCACGGCGTCCGCCCCGTCCGGCACCGCCAGCCCCTCATGCGCGAGCCCGCTCAGCTCCGTGTCCCCGTCGCCCAGGGACAGCACCATCGCCCCGGCGCGCCGCGCGCCGTACACCCGTTCGAGGAGTCCGGAGTCCGGCTGCTTCGGCGCCACGACCAGCAGTGTCTCGCCCCGGCCCGCTGCTTCGAGCCGGCCCAGCCCGACGGCGAGGTGCGCCGGGTCGCCCGGCCGCACCTGGTGCCGTACCAGCGTGGGGTTCAGCTCCGGCTGCCCCGACCACGCCGCCTCGTCCACGAGATGCGCCGCGAGGTGCCACGGCTCGTACTCCTCCGTACCGACCAGCAGCAGCCCGCCCCCCTGCGGTACGACGGACGAACGCAGGGCCCCGGCGAACCGGCGGGTCGCGGCCGGCCACTCCGTACCCGCGAGGACTTCACGCAGCAGTGCGACGCGTACGGCATCCATGGGCCCGCATCCTGCCGCAGCGCGGGGCGCCGGGAGGGGGATGCCCGGCGGCTCACCCGAACGGGATCCCGTACCGCCCAGTAGGGTCGGTTCCATGACTTCAACCGACAGTGGCAGCACCCCCAAGCCCCCCGCCCGGGACCCGTGGGACCTCCCCGATGTGTCCGGGCTCGTCGTCGGCGTCCTCGGCGGCACCGGCGACCAGGGGCGCGGCCTCGCCTACCGGCTGGCCAGGGCCGGACAGAAAGTGATCATCGGATCACGGGTGGCCGAACGCGCCGAGACGGCCGCCGCCGGACTCGCCGAGATGGGGGTCGAGGGCGTCGAGGGCCTGGACAACGCGGCGTGCGCGCGGAGCAGCGATGTGGTGATCGTCGCGGTGCCGTGGGAAGGGCATGCCAAGACCCTGGAGTCCCTCAAGGACGCGCTGGCGGGGAAACTGGTCATCGACTGCGTCAACCCGATCGGTTTCGACAAGAAGGGCGCGTACGCGATCACTCCCGAGGAGGGCAGCGCGGCCGAGCAGGCCGTCGCGCTGCTCCCGGAGTCCCGGGTGACCGCCGCGTTCCACCATCTCTCCGCCGTACTGCTCCAGGACCCGTCCGTGGAACGGATCGACACGGATGTGATGGTGCTGGGCGAGGCACGGGCGGACACGGACCTCGTACAGGCACTGGCGGGCCGTATCCCCGGCATGCGCGGCATCTTCGCGGGCCGGCTGCGCAACGCGCACCAGGTGGAGTCGCTGGTGGCCAATCTGATCTCGGTAAACCGCCGTTACAAGGCGCACGCTGGACTGCGCGTAACGGACATCTGACCCGCCGCCCCGGCGTGCCCGGCCCGCCGCCCCACCGGCGGCCGGGCACGCGCCGGGCATGGGGGACACTGGACGGCGCACCCCGAAGTCCCAGGAACCCTCCGGAAGTCCCAGCAACTCCCCGGAAGTCCCAGGCACACGCCCCGCAATTCCACAGGCACACCCCGACAGGAGCCGCCCCCGTGCCCCGCCTCGCCCTCTACGCCATCGCCGTCTGCGCCCTGGCCGCCATCGCGGCGGTCGTCTCCTTCGTCCAGGGCAGTTGGCTCGGCGTCGTCTGGATCCTGCTCGCCGGGCTCTCCTCCAACATGGCCTGGTACTACCTGCGCCGGGCGAAGCTGGAACGGGCCCGGCAGTCCCCGCAGCAGTCCCCGAGCGCCACGGGCTGACCCTGCCCCGGCCTTGTGGCCCTGTCCGTTCCTAGGAGTTGGCCGGGCCGCAGATGAACTCGTCGCGGGACTCCCAGAACGTGAAGAAGTTCCGGCCGCAGTAGGTGTCCAGATCGGTCACGCCGAGTGCGCGCAGGACCGCGTCTATCGCGTCGAAGAAGACCGCGTTCACGCTCGGGATCAGGATGATCACAAAGACGGCGAGCAGTCCGAACGGCGCGTACGGCTCGACCTGCCGGCGTATCCGGTACGACAGCCACGGCTCGATCACCCCGTAACCGTCCAGGCCCGGCACCGGCAGGGAGTTCAGGATCGCCGCCGTGACCTGGAGAAGGGCGAGGAAGCCGAGCGCGTAGCGGAAGCCCGTCGGCACGCCCGAGAGCGCGCCCAGCCAGAAGGGGGCGGTGCAGGCTATCGCGAACAGTACGTTCGTGAGCGGGCCCGCCGCGGAGATCAGGCTGTGCTTCCAGCGGCCCCGGATTCGGTGCTGCTCGATGAAGACCGCGCCGCCCGGCAGACCGATACCGCCCATGATCACAAAGATCACCGGCAGCACGATGCTCAGCATGCCATGGGTGTATTTGAGCGGATTGAGGGTGAGATATCCCTTCGCGCCGATCGAGATGTCCCCGCCGTACAGCGCGGTGCGCGCGTGCGCGTACTCGTGCAGACAGAGCGAGACGATCCAGCCGCCGGTGACGAACAGGAACAGGGCGATCCGGATGTCCGCGGCGAAGCCCGTCCAGGTGGCCCAGGCCGCGACGGCCGTGATGGCGACGATGCCCAGGAAGACGGGGGAGACCCGCCGGTCGCCGGCGCGGGTGGTGGCGGTGGTCATGGAGGGCGCTCCCCGGGAGGGTGAGGTGGGCGATCGGGCCTGCCCGACCGTATAGCCGCCGTGCCTGCCGCGTCGAAAACGTTTCACGGTCCGGTCCGAGTTCCGGTTCGCGGCCCCTTCCGTTCCGGTCTGCCCGGTCCGGCCGGTCCGGCCGTTCCGGTTTGCTCGGCAGGTCTGCCCGGTCCGGTCTGCTTCCGGACTGCTCGGTTCCGTCTTCCTCGGTCCGGCCGGTCTGCTTTGGTCCGGGCGGGGACCTGTTCCGGGGGAGGCGGGACGCGGGGCGACCGGTCCCGCGGGCGTCACGGACAATGGGCGGATGCGCTACCGCCTTCTCGGCACCACCCGGGCCCTGCACGACGACGGCACCCCCGTCGCGCTCGGCGGGGCGCGGCTGCGTGCGCTGCTGACGGTCCTCGCGCTGCGGCCCGGCCGTACGGTCCCGGTCGGGGAGCTTGTCGCCGGGGTGTGGGACGGCGATCCGCCCGCCGACGCGGTGGGGGCGCTCCAGGCCCTCGTCGGGCGGCTGCGGCGGGCGCTCGGGCCCGGCGCGGTGTCCTCGGCGGACGGCGGGTACCGGCTGTGCGCGGACGAGGACGAGGTGGACCTCCACCGGTTCGGCCGGCTCGCGGCGGAGGGGGCGCGGGCCCTGGGGGAGGGCGACGCGGCCAAGGCGGCGGTCCTCCTCGACGACGCTCTGGCGCTCTGGCGCGGTCCGGCGCTGGCCGATCTGCCCGGCCGTACGGGGACGCCCGAGACGACCCGCTGGGAGACCCGCCGCCTGGAGGCCCGCAGGACCCGGCTCGCGGCGGCGCTCGCGCTGGGGCGTGCTGAGGAGGCGCTGCCGGAACTGGCCGCGCTCTGCGGTGAGTTCTCCCTCGACGAACCCCTCCAGGGCCTGCGTATCCGCGCGTTGCGCGACGCGGGCCGGCCCGCGGAGGCGCTGGCGGCGTACGAGGACGTACGCCGCGCACTCGCCGACCGCCTGGGTACCAGCCCGGGGCCGGAACTCCGCGCGCTGTACGGGGAGTTGCTGCACGCGGACGGATCCGGCGGTAGGGGACACGAGGTGGTGCGCCGCGGTGATGTGCCTGGCAGTGCTGTGACGCGCGGCGCCGTGCCCCGCGATGCCGTGCCCCGCAGCGCCGTGTCTCGCGATGCCGTGCGGGACGGTGTTGTGCGGGAGGGAGCCGTGCCGGAGGGAGCCGTGCCGGACGGTGTTGTGCGGGACGGTGTTGTGCGGGACGGTGTCGTGCCGGGCAACCTCCGCGCGCGGCTGACCAGTTTCGTCGGGCGCGAGGCGGACATCGAGGCCATCCATGACGACCTCGGGCGGGCCCGGCTGGTGACGCTCCTCGGGCCCGGCGGAGCGGGCAAGACCCGGCTCTCGCAGGAGGCCGCCGAGCGGATGGCCGAGAACTGGCCCGACGGCGTATGGCTCGCCGAACTCGCGCCCGTGACCGACCCGGAGACCGTGCCCGAGGCCGTACTGACCGCGCTCGGGGCGCGCGAGACGGTACTGCGCGGGGCGGGCGGCGAGGAACTGCGGGCCGCCGACCGGCAGGCGGGCGAGCCCCTCGTACGCCTCGCCGAACACTGCGCGCGCCGCCGCATGCTGCTCCTGCTCGACAACTGCGAGCACGTCGTCGGGGCCGCCGCCGCCCTCGCCGAGGAACTCCTCGCCCGCTGCCCGGACTTGACCGTACTGGCGACGAGCCGGGAGCCGCTGGGGGTGTGGGGTGAGGTGGTGCGTCCGGTGGAGCCGTTGCCGCCGGATCCGGCGTTCCGGTTGTTCGCTGAGCGGGGCCGGGCGGTGCGGCCGGGGTTTGAGGCGGGTGAGGACGCGGGTGCGGTGGGGGAGATCTGTCGTCGGCTGGATGGTCTGCCGTTGGCGATCGAGCTGGCGGCGGCGCGGTTGCGGATGTTGTCGCCGCGGCAGATCGCGGACCGGTTGGACGACCGTTTCCGGTTGTTGACGAGTGGGAGCCGGACGGTGCTGCCGCGTCAGCAGACCCTGCGCGCGGTCGTCGACTGGTCCTGGGACCTGCTGGACGAGCGGGAGCGCGCGGTCCTCCGCCGGCTGTCGGTCTTCGCGGGCGGCTGCGCCCTGCCCGCCGCGGAGTTCGTCTGCGCGACGGATGACGGGCCGGGCCCGGACGGCGCCCGGCACGCTGTCCACAGCCGGGTCGCCTCCCGGGACGTCGCCGGGATCCTGGGGGCGCTCATCGACAAGTCGCTGGTCGCCGCCGCGCCTTCGGCCGACGGCGGAATGCGCTACCGGTTGCTGGAGACCGTCGGCGAGTACGCCGCCGAGCGGCTCGACGAGGCCGTCGAGCGGGGCGCCGTCGAGCGGCGGCACCTGGTCCACTACCGGGAGCTGGCCCGGACCACCGATCCACTGCTGCGCGGGCCCGGGCAGCGGAGCGGGATGGCCGTGCTGCAACGGGAGTACGAGAATGTGCGCACCGCCCTGCGCCGCGCACACGCCGCCGGCGACGAGCAGGAGATGCTCTGCCTCGTCCTGTCCCTCGCCTGGTTCTGGCTGATGCTCGATCTGCGCGCCGACGCACGGCAGTGGGCCAGGGCCGCCGCGCTGCTCGGGCCCGATCCGTTCGCGGCGCCCGTCGTGCCGGCCCCGCCGCTTCCGGCGCGGTGCACGGACGCGCCCCCGCCCATGAATCCCGAGATGCTCCAGGAGGCCCGGCGCGAGGTACGGCTGATCGAGATGGTCAGCATGGACCACGACTCCGAGGACTGGACCACCCCCGAACGGCGCGCCTGGCTGGGGCGGGCGGCCTCCGCCTACCGGCCCGGCCTGCCGCAGACCTGCCGGTTCCCCGGCACCCTGATCTTCATCACCATCATGCTCACCGGCGACACCGACCGGCTCCGCCTCATGCTGGACGAGACCGTGCGGGCCTGTGAGGAGTTCGGTTACGAATGGGAGCTGGCCGGCGCGCTCCACGTACGGGCCAACGTCCTGGCCAACCGGAGCGCCTCGGCCGACGAGGCCGGCCGTGACGCCGACCGCAGCCTGGCCATCTACGACCGGCTGGGCGACGCCTGGGGCGCGGCCGAGGCGCTCTCCGCCCGGGGCGAGGCGAGGGACAAGCGCGGTGAGTACGCACTCGCGGCCGAGGACTACGTGGCGGCCATCCGTCACGCCGAAAGCCTCGGCGCCCAGAGCCAGGTCGTCCTGCTCCGGTCCCGCCTCGCGGCCACGTTGTTCGAGACGGGCCGCGGCGAGGAGGGCGAGCGCATGCTCCGCGAGGTGCTGGCCGAGGGCCGCGAGACGGCACACGACGCGATGCCCGCCGCCCGGCTCTTCCTCGCGCTCTGGCTGGGCCGTACGGGACGCGTCGCCGAGGCGCGTGAGCAACTGGCGCTGCTGCTCGAAATCTTCCGCTCCCGGACCCTGCTCATCTTCGAGGGCTTCGTGAACGGCGCCTTCGCCCATCTGGACTGCACGGAGGGCAACTGGACGTCGGCGCTGGAGTCGTCCCTCAAGGCCGTGGAGACCTCGCGAATGCCGCTCTCGCAGATGATCGCGCCGGAGATGGCCGCGGTCCATCTGCTCACGGCCGCCTGGGCGCTGGGCGGTCTGGCGGGCGAGGACGTACGCGAGGGCGGGGGGACGGAGCGGGCCCGTGCCGCCGCCCGGCTGATCGGCGCCTACGAAGGGCAGCTACCCGCGGGGCACTTCAGAAACTCCGTCGAGCGGGAGCTGCTGGAGCACGCCTGCGAGGTCGTCGATGCCGTCCTCGACGGCACCGCCGCCACGAAGGCCCGCGCCGAGGGCGTCGGCCTCACCGTGGAGGAGGCCGTCGCCCTCGTACGGACCGCGATGGCCGAGCGGCCCGCCTGAGCCGGCCGGCCGGACGCGCCCCCGCGCCCCCCGTCGGACCGCGGGCCCCGGGACCTCCGGACGTCGGACCGCAGGCCCCGGACCTCCGGACCTCAGGACTTCTTCCGGAACTTCGCCACCGCCAGCGGCGCCGTCACCACCGTGATCCCCGCCGCCCAGGCCAGCGTCATCCACACCGAGTGCGCCACCGGGCCGCCGTTTATCAGGCTCCGAGCCGCGTCCGCCAGATTCGACAGCGGGTTGTAGTCCGTGAAGGTCTGGAGCCAGCCCGGCATCGTGGACGGCGGAGCGAAGATCGACGAGCCGAACTGCAGGGGCATCAGGACCAGCATGGCCACCCCCTGCACCGCTTGGGCCGTCTTCATCGTCAGCCCCAGCAGGATGAAGATCCACATCAGCGAGGCACCGAAGGCCAGTGAGAGCCCGACCGCCCCGGCCAGGTCCAGCACCGAGGTCTTGATCTCCATGCCGAGCAGAAAGCCCATGCCCAGCAGGATCGCGGTGGCGACCAGCATCCGGCCGATCTCGACGACGATCTTCGCGATCAGCACGGAGGACCGCGCTATCGGCATCGTACGGAACCGGTCCATGACTCCCTTGCGGAAGTCGTCGTTCATCCCCGTGCCCACCGCCATCGCGATGTTCATGCCCATCATGGCCATCAGACCCGGGATCACGTAGTTGACGTAGGCGTCCCGGCTGCCGCCCAGACTCGCGCCGACCGAGCCGCCGAAGACATATACGAACAGCAGCGTGAAGATGACCGGCATCAGCAGGACGTCGAACATCGACTCCGGATCCTGCTTGATCTGAAGGGCGTTGCGGCGCACCAGCGCGCCGATGTGCCGGAGATTGGCGCGCAGGCCGATCCGGCCCTCGTCGGCACGCACCGGGGCGGGCGTGGGCGTCCGCTCGGGGGCGGAGGTGGACAGTGTGGTCGCGCTCATGCCGCGATCTCCTCGGGTGCGGTGTCGGACGCGGAGCTCTTCTGGCCGGTGATGGCCAGGAACACCTCGTCCAGGCTGGGCAGATGGGTGCCGATGTGGGCGATGCCGAAGCCGCGCTCGCCCAGCAGGCCGACGACCGCGGTGAGCTGCTCGTCGCTGAGGATCGGTACGTACAGGAGGCCCTCGTCGGGGACGGCCTGGGTGCCGGAGATCCCGTCGAGGCCGGTCTCGGTGATCGCCCGCGCCATCGCCGGGAGCTGCGCCGGATCCACCGGTCTGATCTGGAGGGTGCGACCGCCGACCTTGGCCTTCAGCTCATTGACCCCGCCACTGGCGATGACCCGGCCGCGGTCGATGACCGTCAGCTCGCTCGCGAGCTGCTCGGCCTCCTCCATGTACTGCGTGGTGAGCAGGACGGTGGCGCCCTCGGCGACCATCCGCTGCACCTCGTCCCAGACTTCGTTGCGCGTACGGGGATCGAGCCCGGTCGTCGGCTCGTCCAGATAGAGCACCGACGGGCGGCCGATCATCGACGCGGCCAGGTCGAGCCGGCGCCGCATACCGCCCGAATACTGCATCGCGGGCTTCTTCGCCGCGTCCGTGAGCGAGAAGCGCTCCAGCAGTTCGTCGGAGCGGTGGCGGGCGTCCTTGCGGGAGAGATCGAGGAGACGGCCGATCATATAGAGGTTCTCCCAGCCGGAGAGCTTCTCGTCGACCGAGGCGTACTGCCCCGTGAGGCCTATCGTGCGCCGCAGTTGGCGGGGCTGGCGCAGCACGTCGTATCCCGCGACCATCGCGGTGCCGGCGTCCGGCTGGACGAGTGTGGAGAGGATACGGACGAGCGTCGTCTTGCCGGCGCCGTTGGGCCCGAGCACACCGAGGACGGTGCCCTCGCGCACATCGAGGTCGATTCCGTCGAGTGCGCGGGTGCCCTGCGGTCCGCCGTACTGCTTGACCAGCCCCCGCACCTCGACGGCATTGCCGGTGCGGCCGCCGTTGGGGTTCTTGTCGATTCGCGTCATGGCATCAGTGGACCATCCGCCACCGACAATCCACCGACAGTCCGCCGACAAGCCGCTGTCGGCGGGCCGTCAGGCTGTGGACAACCGCATGCGGCAGCCCGCCGACGGGGGATGATCGGCGGGCTGCCGCTCGTGCGGGCAGTGGCTTGGGGGCCGTGCCGCGACCGGCGTTCCGGGCCTGCGCACCCGGCCGTCCGGCCGGCCGGAGCCGAGGGCGTACACACCCGGCGTCCATCCAGGCCGCGGTGCGGCCGCTAGTGGAAGGTGTGCTCCTCCTGAGGGAACGTTCCGCCAATGACCTCGTCGGCGAACGCCTTCGCCGCGTCGCCCAGTGTCCGGCGCAGATCCGCGTACTGCTTGGTGAACCGCGGCACCCTGCCGCCCGTCAGCCCGACCATGTCCGTGTAGACGAGCACCTGCGCGTCCGTCTCGGCGCCCGCGCCGATCCCGATGGTCGGGATGTGCAGGATGCGGGTGACCTCGGCGGCCAGCTCGGCCGGAACCAGTTCGAGCACCACCGCGAAGGCGCCCGCGTCCTGGACCGCCTTGGCGTCGCGGAGAAGCTGCTGGGCGGCCTCCTCGCCGCGCCCCTGCACCCGGTACCCCAGGGTGTTGACCGACTGCGGGGTGAGCCCGATGTGTCCCATCACCGGGATACCGGCCTGGACCAGCAACTCGATCTGGGTGTGCGACCGCTCGCCGCCCTCCAGCTTGATCGCGCCGACACCCGCGTCCTTCACCAGCCGGGTGGCGCTGCGCAGGGCCTGGGCCGGCCCTTCCTGGTACGAGCCGAAGGGCAGGTCGGCGACGACCAGGGCGCGCTTCGTACCCCGTACGACGGCGGCCGACAGCATCGCCATCTCGTCGAGGGTGACGGGCACCGTGGTGTCGTAGCCGAGATGGCAGTTGCCCATGGAGTCGCCCACGAGCATCACGGGGATACCGGCCTCGTCGAAGACCGAGGCGGTCATGGCGTCATAGGCGGTGAGCATGGGCCACTTCTCGCCACGCTCTTTGGCCGCGGCGATGTCGTGGACGGTGATACGACGGGAACTCTTGCCGCCGTACAGCGCCTTCGCACTGTCGACGGTGCTCCCCGCGGGCGGCTTCTGCGCAGCCTGAAGAGTCATGGCCGATGGCCCTTTCGTCATCTCGAGGCGCCCTGACGGCGTCCCCGGACCGTATCCATGGTGGCATCCCGAGGCCGTCCTCGGGAAGTGGGCCCCCCTCACAGGACCCACAGGCTCCGCGAGGGCCTCGCCCCATCCAACCGGACGCCGTGCTCGGCGATTCCCCGGCCGGACTCGGTCGAACGTCCGCTCGGTAAAGGTTCTCCAATACGAGACGGTCTCGTATCGAAATCGGTCTAGCCTGTGCGTCATGTCCACACCGTCCGGCGCCCCTGCCGCCGCACCTCGCACACCACAGCCCGAACCGCCCCGCATACCCGAGGCCGTCCACCGCCGCCGCTGGCTGATCCTGGGCGTGCTCATGTTCAGCCTGCTCATCATCGTGCTGGACAACTCGATCCTGAACGTGGCGGTCAAGACCATCGCGGCCCCCGCACCCACCGGCATCGGCGCCACCCAGAGCGAGCTGGAGTGGGCGATCAATTCGTACACCCTCGTCTTCGCCGGACTCCTCTTCACCTCCGGCCTGCTCGGTGACCGTATCGGCCGCAAGAAGGTCCTGCTCTTCGGCATCTTCGTGTTCGGCGTCGGCTCGGCGCTCGCCGCCCTGTCCGGATCGCCCGCCGAACTCATCGGCTACCGCGCCCTGATGGGCTTCGGCGCCGCCTTTGTGATGCCTGCCACCCTCGCCGTCCTGATGAATGTCTTCGAGCGCGAGGAGCAGCCCAAGGCCATCGGCATCTGGGCGGGCAGTGTCGGTCTCGGTATCGCCATCGGCCCGATCACCGGTGGACTACTGCTCGAACACTTCTGGTGGGGCTCCATATTCCTGGTCAACGTGCCCGTCGCCGTGGTCGCGCTGGTCGCGATGGTGCTGCTCGTCCCCGACTCCAGGGACCCCCGCCCCGGCAAGGTCGACCCGCTGGGTGTCGTGCTCTCCATCGTCGGACTCGTCCTCCTGGTGTACGGGATCATCCGCGGCGGCGAACTGGCCGACTTCGGCGACACGTCCGTGCTTCTGCCGCTGCTCGCGGGCCTCGCTGTCCTGGCCGGCTTCGTCTGGCACGAGAAGCGCAGCAGCCATCCGGCCATCGACATCTCGTACTTCAAGAAGCCGGCCTTCGCGGCCGCCGTCGCCGCCATCGCGCTGGTCTTCTTCGCGCTGATGGGTGTGACGTTCTTCTCGGCCTTCTATCTCCAGAGCGTGCGCGGCTACAGCGCGCTCGACTCCGGGCTGCTGATCGTGCCGCTGGCGGCGGCTCAGATGATCTTCGCGCCGAGGGCCCGGCTGGTCGTGGACCGGTTCGGTGCCCGCGCGGTCTGCACGGCGGGCATGCTGCTGGTCGCGGTCGGCCTCGCGGCCTTCGCGTTCTTCGACGAGGGCACCCCGGTCTGGGTGCTGTGCGTCGTGTTCTTCGTCCAGGGCACCGGAATGGCGCACATCATGCCGCCGGTGACCGTCGCGGTGATGCAGGCGCTGCCCCGCGAGAAGGCCGGCTCGGGCTCGGCGATCAACAACACATTCCGGCAGGTCGGCGGCGCCCTGGGCATCGCCGTACTCGGCTCGGTGCTCTCCGCGACCTACCGCGGCTCGATCGAGGGGCACCTCGACGCGGTCCCGGCCGCCGCGCGGGACGCGGCGGGGGAGTCGATCGAGGCGACGCTCGCCGTCGCGGAGAAGCTGGGCCCGGCGGGCAGGCCGCTGATCGGCCCGGCGTACGACGCGTTCCTGCACGCCATGCATGTCACGGCGCTGGGCTCGGCGGTGGTGGCGCTGATCGGCGCGGCGGTCGTCGCGTTCTTCCTGCCGAGGCTGCCGCCGGCGCAGCGGCTCGACGGAAGCGGCGAGGCGGACAAGACGGGCGAAACGCCTGAGCCCGCCGCCACCCGGGGCTGACACCCGCCGTTCCCGGCCGCCCGGACCGCCCGTACAGGCGGCCGGTGGCCGGGAACGGAGGGATCACACCCCCGCCATGTACGAGAATCAGCGCGGCGGCGGTACTGCGGTACGGCGGTGGTGCCGCGGACGAAACGGCTGACGGGGGCCGACGGAGAGGCGGAACGACGTGCGGGAGCGGGTCCACGAGGTTCGCGAGACCGGCGGGGACGAAGAGGCCCATGAGGCTCCTGAGCCCCATGAAGCCCATGAAGCCCATGAGACCGGCGAGTCCGGTGCGGTCGGCGGGGCCGGTGGGGTCCGTGAGATCCGTCAGGTCCGTGAGAAGGAGCTCCGGCGCGGCAGGCCACGCAGCGAGGCCGCAGAGCGGGCGATCCTCGAAGCCGTCGTGCATCTGCTGGAGGACGGTGTGCCGCTCGGCTCCCTCTCCATCGAACGCATCGCCCGCACGGCGGGCGTCGGCAAGGCCACCATCTACCGCCGCTGGCTCGGCAAGGAGGAACTCTTCGTCGACGTCCTGCGGGAGATCGAGCCCCCCGAGCCCGAACTGCCCGGCACCTCCGCCCTCGACGACCTCCGGACCATGCTGGAGTCGATGCGCCGGCGCGGACTGGCCCAGCGCTCCTCCACCTTCCTCCACAACGTCGTCGTGGAGATGAAGAGCCGGCCCAGGCTGTGGCAGGAGTATCACCGGACGGTGGTCGACCCCCGGCGGGAGGCCATGCTCGCGGTGGTACGCCGGGGGATCGCCTCCGGCGAGCTGCGCGACGATCTCAGCGCGGAGCTGATGCAGGACATGCTGTCCGGCCCCATGCTGCTCCGTACGCTGCACCAGCCCGGCTCGCCCCTGGACGACGATCTGGCCGACCAGATCATCCGCGCGGCACTGGAGGGCCTGGCGCCCCGCCCCTGAGCCCCTGTGCTTGTGCCACCGCCCCTGGGCCCCCGGCCTCAGTGTCACTGCCCCTGAGTGCCCGTACCCGAGCTGTTCCGTTTGAGGGGACGGGAGGGGTAATCCCCGGTACCGTACGGGAGTCGCGGAACGTACGGGAGGCTGAATCGCCCCCACGGCGGACGCGGTCGCGCTGCCCGCAAGGCCACGATCCGGTACAGAACGGCCCATGCCGCCCGTACCGGCTCGTATCACGGTGAACGTCCGGCCTGCCGGACCGATCGCACCGGAATCCGGACGGGACGGTCCATGCGTGATCCGTCACAGCCGCCCGTGATTCGTCCTTGATCGGAACCCGCCGCGCCGCGGTCTTCGTCTCCGGGACAGTACGGCCGTCCCCCCGACGGCGGAGTAGCGCTCGTAGATCGCCTAGGGTCAGGGGCGGGCGTGCACGGCAAGGCAGTGAGGGCAGCGGACATGACGCAGGAGTACACGGCGCACTCGGTGACGGCGGACGGGGCGGCGCCCCGCACCGGATCCCGCGTCAGAACCCTGCTGGGCCGGTGGCGCCGGGATCCCGGCATCTGGCGGCGCGGCATCATTCTCGCCATCCTGGCCGTACTGGTCGCGCTGCTGATGAGCTTTCACGCGCAGATCCCCAACAGGATCGGCAATCTGGGCAGTCTTATCGAGACCTTTCTGCCCTGGTTCGGGCTGTTCGTTCCGCTGCTTCTCATTCTGGCGCTGGTACGGCGCTCGGCCACCGCGCTGATCGCTCTGCTGCTGCCCGCCGTGGTCTGGCTCAACCTCTTCGGCGGCCTCCTCACCGACAAGTCCGGCGAGGGCGGCGATCTCACCGTCGCCACCCACAATGTCAACGCCGGAAACCCCGACCCCGAGGGCACGGCGCGCGACCTCGCCGAATCGGGCGTGGATGTCCTGGCGCTGGAGGAGCTGAAGGACAGCGCCGTACCGACGTACGAGAAGGCGCTGTCGGACACCTACGCGTACCACTCGGTGCAGGGCACCGTCGGGCTGTGGAGCAAGTACCCGCTGAGCGCCACCGAGCCCGTCGACATCCGGCTCGGCTGGGTCCGCGCGATGCGCTCCACGGTCACCACCCCGCACGGGAAGGTCGCCGTCTATGTGGCGCATCTCCCGTCCGTACGGGTCAAGCTGAACGCGGGCTTCACCGCCAACCAGCGCGACGACAGCGCGGACGCCCTGGGCGAGGCCATCTCCCATGAGCAGATCGAGCAGGTGATCCTGCTCGGCGACCTCAACGGCACGATGAACGACCGCTCCCTCAGGGCCGTCACCTCCCAGATGCGCTCCACCCAGGGCGCCGCGGGCCATGGTTACGGCTTCAGTTGGCCGGCGTCGTTCCCGCTGGCGCGGATCGACCAGATCATGGTGAAGGGCGTCGAACCGGCCTCGTCCTGGACCCTTCCCCGGACCGACAGCGACCATCTGCCGATCGCGGCCCGGGTCCAAGTGCGCTGAGGCGAGGGTCCACGTGCGCTGAGGCGCGGGTCCATGTACGCCGAGGACCGGGTCCATGTGCGCGGAGGACCGGGTCCACGTGCGCGGAGCGGTGCGTCGGGCGCAATCCGGAGTTCATCTCCCGGAACAAACGGCCTGAGAGACTTTGTTCAGACGAGGTACTAACTCCTGGTCCCTCACTGCTGGATCCCTCGCGGGTTCCTCACCGCTGAAAGGTCTCTTTTCATGCCCCTGGCCCTGCTCGCCCTCGCTGTGAGCGCCTTCGGCATCGGTACGACCGAGTTTGTGATGATGGGCCTGCTGCCCAATGTCGCGGACGATCTGGGAACGTCCGTGCCCACCGCCGGCCATCTCGTCTCCGCGTACGCCCTCGGCGTCGTCATCGGCGCCCCGCTGCTCACCGCCATCGGCTCCCGTATCCCGCGCAAGCGGATGCTCCTGCTGCTGATGGCACTCTTCGTCGTCGGCAATCTCGCCTCCGCGCTCGCGCCGGGCTTCGGCTGGCTGCTGGCGGGCCGGGTGCTCGCCGGGCTGCCGCACGGCGCGTTCTTCGGCGTCGGCGCGGTCGTCGCCGCCCGCATGGTGCGCGAGGGGCGGCAGGCGCGGGCCGTCGCGACCATGTTCCTCGGCCTGACCGTCGCCAATATCGTCGGCGTCCCGGCGGCCACCCTGCTCGGCCAGCACCTCGGCTGGCGCGCCACCTTCCTGGTGGTGACCGCGATCGGGCTGCTCTCGCTGGTGGCCCTGGCCCGGCTCGTACCGTACGTACCGCTCGACGCGCACCAGAGCCTCGGCCGGGAGGTGCGTGCCCTCGGGAACCGGCAGGTGCTGCTCGGTCTGGCCACCGCGGTGTTCGGCTTCGCCGGGGTCTTCGCGGTCTACTCGTACCTCGCCTCGATGACCACCGAGGTCATGGGCTTCGGCGAGTCCTCCGTGACGCTCGTCCTGGCGCTGTTCGGCATCGGTATGACACTCGGCGCGCTGGCGGCGGGGCCGCTGACCGACCGGGCGCTGCGGCCGACGCTCTACGTCTCGCTGGCCGCCCTGGCGGCTGTGCTGGTCGGTTTCCGTTTCACGGCGCACGTCCAGTGGGCGGCGCTGGTGATGGTGGTCCTGCTGGGCGCGATCGGCTTCCTGACCACCACCCCGCTCCAGATGCTCGTCATGAACAAGGCCAAGGACGCCCCGACCCTCGCCTCCGCCTCCAACCACTCGGCCTTCAACCTCGCCAACGCGGGCGGCGCCTGGGCGGGCGGCACGGCGATCGCGGCCGGCTGGGGCTGGATGTCCCCGGCCCTGGTCGGCGCGGTCCTCGCGGTGGCCGGCCTGGCGATCGCGGCGACGGCGGGCCTGCTGGACCGTACCGACAGGGGCGCGCCGGCGCGGGCTTCACGCGTGGTGGCGGAGGGCCCTGTCCGGCACGAGGAGCGGTCGCTCAGCTCCTCAGTGCGGGACATGTAGCACCGCACGCGTCTGCCGGTCGCGAACCTGGCCCTTCGACAAGGGCTCGGCGGATTCGTGACCGGCACTCCGGCCCTGCGTGTTCGCGTGATGCCCTTACGGCGAGGCGCTTACGGCGACGCCCCTACGACGACGTGCTTGCGCCGACGCGGCTGCGCCGACGCGACGACGGCACCGCGACCAGGGCCGCACTGAGACCGCGTTCACGACACTGCGCCGCCGGTCGCGCCCCCGCCGGCGGCTACGGGCCGGGCGGCGCGCACTCGATGCCGGAGACCGTCGTGACCACCGAAGGCGTCTGGTGGCCGGGGGCGTCGGGCGCCGGGGCGGCGCCCTCGTCGAGCCCGCGGCCGCTGTGGATCCGCAGCAGTCCCTCGATGCCGCGCAGCAGGGTCTCGCCGGCCTGGACGGGGTCGCCGAGGTAGCCGGCGCTCATCGCGCCGTCGCGGAGCATGACGTAGTGCCGTCCGGCGTGTTCGGCGGGCGCGTCGGAGGTCCCGGCGAACAGTCCGGTGATCGTCTCCAAATACCACTCGCGGTGCGCCACGACGGCCCGGTGGACCGGGTGGTCGGGAGCGGGGAATTCCGCTGCCGCGTTGAGGAAGGCGCATCCGCGGTAGCCGGGCGACCGGATCTGCTCGACCAGGGACGCGCCGATGCCCCGCAGGATGCCGTCGGTCGGCTGGTCCGCGGCCATCAGGGAGCCGATCTGGGCGCGGATCGCCTGGTCGACGCTTCCGATGTAGGCGACGACCAGGTCCTCTTTGCTGCGGAAGTGGCGGTAGAAGGTGGCGTTGGTGACCTTCGACTCGGCGACCAGACGGTCGACGCCCACCGCGTGGATGCCCTCCGTGTAGAAGAGCTGCCCGGCGGTCCTCAGGAGCCGCTCGCGCGCCTCGGAGACCCTTCTGCCGGTGACGGCTTCCGTCTGTGTCATATCGCTCACGGTAGCAGGCGAAAGCCTCAGATGTAGAACGTTCTCTCTTGTTCCGGTGGCAGGAGTGTGTCAGGCTGCGTGCGTACAAGAGAGATCGTTCTCTCTACTTCGAGGCGTCTCGTACGCCTCCCCGCACTCACAGGAGAACTCCATGACATCCGCCGCCCCTGCCTCCGCCTCCGCCAAGCACGTCGGCGCCACGGCCGCCCTGCGCCGGCTGTACGTCATCCGCTTCGTCTTCGCCCTCGCGTGGGCGGCGCTCCTGCTGGTGTCCGGCTCGGACCTCACCACCGGGGCCAGGGTGCTGCTGTTCCTCTATCCCGCCTTCGACGTGGTCGCGGCCGTCGTCGACGCCAGGTCGGCGCGCGCCGCCGGGTCGGTGAAGGGCCTGTACGCCAACATGGCCGTCAGCGCGCTCGCCGCCGTCGGCGTCGCGGTCGCGGGTGCCTCGGGCACCGCTGACGTGCTGCGCGTCTGGGGCGCGTGGGCGATCGTCTCCGGCCTGGTCCAGCTTCTCGTGGGCGTCGCGCGCCGATCGCTGGGCGGCCAGTGGGCCATGATCGTCAGCGGCGGCATCTCGGTGCTGGCGGGCGGGTCCTTCATCAGCGGCGCCTCACAGGACAACCCGTCGCTGACCACCCTCGCCGGCTATGCCACGCTCGGAGGGATCTTCTTCCTCGTCTCGGCGATCCGCCTGTCCCGCTCGACGGCCAGGGGCTGACCGGTGCCGACCGGGGCCGCGGCCACCGGGCCCGGCGCGCGAACCGGAACGTCCCCGACAAGCTCCGGCCCGGCGACGGGCCGGAGCGACGGACGGCGTTCCACGCCATGAGACCGGCCGAGCCGGGGAGTTGGGCCCTTTCCGGCGGATCTTCGCGGCCCGGAACGCCGCAGTGACATCAGCCGCTGCCGCGGCGGGCGGCACCTCACCGCGTTGCCGGAGTCGTCCCAGTACGTCCGGGCCATCGACAACGCGGATCCTCCGCGCCTCGCGATGCTCCCTCGTAGCCCGAAAGGCACGGGAGGGACTCCCTCCGCCAGCGGTCCCGGGCTGATCCACGAAGATCCGCCGGAAGGACCTGGCGGCCGTCGGTGGACCGGGGCCGCTCGGTTCGGGCGGACCGGCGGGGGAGTTCGGTGTCGATCACCTCGACGCGGCTGGCGCCCACGGCTTCGCCCTCGTCGAGGACATCCTGCGCGAGGCACCGCGTCCGTACTCCGACCGCCTGTGCCTGGCCACGAAGGCGGGCCAGGCGCGACCGCAACCGCTGCGCGACGTGTGGGCGCCGCCCGGGCGTCCCGACCTTCCGTGCCGACGGCGCGGGACGATCCCGCGCCGCCGCGCCGTCGGACGACCTGCGGTCCCGGGCTGACGCCGGCCACCGCCTTGTGTGCGCCACGGTTTCGGAGGCGGCAGTGAGGGCGCCGCTGGAGCGGTTCGCTCAGCCCCCGCCCTCAGCCGCCCTGGTGCGGCGACTCGCGCCAGCGGTTGGTGATCGGGAGGCGGCGGTCCTTGCCGAAGCCCTTCGCCGAGATCTTGGTGCCCGGCGGGTACTGGCGCCGCTTGTACTCCGCCGTGTCCACCATCCGCAGCGTCCGCGCGACCAGCTCCGCGTCGAAACCGGCCGCCACGATCGCGTCCTTGCCCTGGTCCCGGTCGACGTACAGCTCCAGGATCCGGTCCAGTACGTCGTAGTCCGGCAGTGAGTCCGTGTCGACCTGGCCGGGGCGCAGTTCGGCGCTCGGCGGCTTGGAGATCGAGTTCTCCGGGATCGGCGGGATCTGGCCGCGCTCCTCGGCGGCGCGGTTGCGCCAGCGGGCGAGCCGGAAGACCGAGGTCTTGTAGAGGTCCTTGATCGGGCCGTACGCGCCGACGGCGTCGCCGTACAGCGTCGAATACCCCACCGCCAGCTCGGACTTGTTGCCCGGCGCGAGCACGATCTGGCCCTCCTGGTTGGAGAGGGCCATCAGCATCGTGCCGCGCAGCCGGGCCTGGAGGTTCTCCTCCGCGAGCCCGGTGAGCGCGAGCGAGCCCATGTACGCGTCGAACATCGGCTCGATGGGGATCGTACGGAAGTTGAGTCCGGTACGGCGGGCCAGCTCGGCCGCGTCGCCCCTGGAGTGGTCCGAGGAGTACTTGGACGGCATGGCCACGCCGTACACGTTCCGCGCGCCGACCGCGTCACAGGCGATGGCGGCGACGAGCGCGGAGTCGATCCCGCCGGAGAGGCCGATCAGGACGGAGCGGAAGCCGTTCTTGGCGACGTACGCGCGCAGGCCCACGACCAGCGCCGAGTACACCTCCTCGTCGTCCTCGAGGCGGTCCGCGTAACCCCCGGACACCTCGGGCTCATAGGCCGGAAGGGGCTCCTCGGAGAGCACGACCCGGTCGATCCGCAGCCCGTCGTCCACAACCTGTCCATGAGCGGCCCCGCCGCGGGCGCTCTCGCTCTCGGGGGAGGCGGCCGGCAGATCGAGGTCCAGGACCACACAGCCCTCGGCGAACTGCGGTGCCCGCGCGACGACTTCGCCGTCCTTGTCGACGACGATCGAGTCTCCGTCGAAGACCAGCTCGTCCTGGCCGCCGATCATCGCGAGATACGCGGTGGTGCACCCGGCCTCCTGGGCACGCTTGCGCACCAGCTCAAGCCGGGTGTCGTCCTTCTCGCGCTCGTACGGGGAGGCGTTGATGGAGACCAGCAGCCCGGCCCCGGCGGACCGCGCGGCCGGCACCCGGCCGCCGTCCTGCCAGAGGTCCTCGCAGATCGCGAGCGCGATGTCGATCCCATGGACCCGGACGACGGGCATGGTGTCGCCGGGCACGAAATAGCGGAACTCGTCGAAGACGCCGTAGTTGGGCAGGTGGTGCTTGGCGAAGGTCAGCACGACCGCACCGCGATGCAGGACCGCGCCGGCGTTCTGCGGGGCGCCCGCGGGCTGGCCGTACCGCGGCTGGGCCTTCTCGGAGCGGTCGAGATAGCCGACAACGACGGGCAGCTCCCCGAACCCCTCCTCGTCGAGCCGGACCGCGAGCGCGCGCAGCGCGGCACGGGACGCCTCGACGAAGGACGAGCGCAGGGCGAGGTCCTCGACGGGATAGCCGGTCAGCATCATCTCGGGGAAGGCGACGACATGCGCGCCCTGCTCGGCGGCGTGCCGGGTCCAGTGCACGATCGCCTCGGCGTTCGCGGCGAGATCGCCGACGGTCGAGTCGATCTGATTCAGGGCGAGACGTAGTTGAGGCACGGGCCCAGTGTAATCGTCTGACTGACGCGATGTCCCGGGGTGCGGAATGTGGGGCGGCCCACTCGCACGGGGCGAGCGGGCTGCGGTTCCTCGGGTTCCTCAATGGGCCGGATATGGATACGAGTACCGGGTACGGCTTCCGGGGCCGACCGGTGCCGAGTGCCGGGAGCCGGGTGCTGAGTACGGCTTCCGGGGCTGCCTCGGCGGGTGCCGGGTGCCACGTACGGCTCCCGGGCTTCCCGGCTTCCAGGTGCCGGTGCCGGTGGCACGTACGGCTGTACGGCTAGCGAGGCCGCCGGGAACCGGCCGCGGTACGGCGGGCCAGAGGCAGCCGCGGGCAGCCAGGGATCGGCCGGGTACGGCGAGCGGCGAGCCGCGGGCAGCCGGGATCCGGCCGCGGTACCGGCGAGCCGGAGGCGGCAGAGGTACGGCGACAGCTCAGCGGTTCGTGGACGCGTAGACCTGCTCGGCCCACGCCCCGACCTGCTCGTCGCTGAGATGGCGCGCCAGATCGGCCTCGCTGATCATGCCGACCAGCCGCTTGTCCTCGATCACCGGAAGCCGGCGGATCTGGTGGCCCTGCATCTCGTACAGCACATCCTCCACATCCGCGTCCGACTCGATCCAGCGAGGCGTGCCGTGCGCCATCTCGCCGGCCGTGGTCTGCGCCGGGTCGTGGCCCATGGCCACACAGCCGACGACGATGTCGCGGTCGGTGAGTATGCCGGTCAGCCGCTCGTTCTCGTCGGCTATGGGGAGCGCGCCCACATTGAGCCGGCGCATGAGCTGCGCGGCGCGGTCGAGGGTCTCGTGGGCCGGGATCCACTGGGCTCCCGGGTGCATGATGTCTTTGGCGGTGGTCATCGGACTCATGCCTCCTGAGTGGTGTCGCGTGCGTTCCGTCCACCCCGAGTCAGCTCCATCATCATCCAGCCGTTCGGGTGACGCGACCGCTGCGCGCGCTCCGGGGCAGTACGGGTCCGGGCAGTACGGGTACGCGGCGGTACGGGTACGCGCAGGGGCCGCGGGTTCGTCGTCACGAACCAGCGGCCCCCGGATCCGCCCGTGCGGAGATCAGCTCGCGGTACGGGGCTTCGCGCCGCGTGCCTTGAGCAGGTCCGCCATCAGCCGCATCTCCGACTGCTGAGCCGCGACCATCCCCTCGGCCAGAGCCTTCTCCGTACCGTCCTCGCACCGCTGGACGCAGCCGCGCGCCATGGCCACCCCGCCCATGTGGTGGTCGGTCATGAGCTGGAGATAGAGGATCTCGGCCTGCTTGCCGCGCGCCTTCCCGAGCTGCTCCAGCTCGGTCTTGGTGGCCATGCCGGGCATCAGCGAGCCGTCGCGGACCTCATGGCCGGCGCTGCCGTGATCCATGCCCTCCATGTCCGTCCCGCTGTCCATTCCACTGTGGTCACCGGAGCCCATGTCCATGCCGGCATCGGCGTCGGCACCGGCATTGGCGTCGGCGTCGGTACCGGCTTCCGGGGCCATCCAGGCCATCGGTTCCCGGCCCGCCTCCACCTTCGGCAGCCCCCACATGTCCAGCCAGCCCAGCAGCATCCCGCGCTGGTTCGCCTGCGTGTTGGCGATGTCGTACGCCAGCCGGCGCACCTCTTCGTCGTCCGTGCTGTCCCGCACGATGAAGGACATCTCCACCGCCTGCTGATGGTGGACCGCCATGTCACGGGCGAAGCCCGCGTCCGCGGAGCCGGCCGTCGGGGTACGGTCGTCCGCCCCCGCTCCGCTGTCGCGTCCCGCGGACGCCACCGTCGCCGTACCGGCGAACAGCAGCGCCAGGACGACCGCGGTGATCGCCGCCCACTGGGTGCGGGTGACCGAGCGCGCGGCGCTCATCGCGCTCACTGCGCGCCCATTCCGCCCGTGCAGGCCGCGCCCGGCTCAGGGGTCTGCGGGCCCTGGACGTACTTCGTGAAGAACTGGTCCACCCGCGGGTCGTCCGCCTTCTCCACCGAGACCTGCTTGCCCCAGGCGCTCAGCATGATCGTGCCGGTCTGCTCCTTGACCGGGCTCATGAAGGAGTACGGGGTCTTCCCGACCTTCTCGGCCAGCGCCTCCACATCGGCGTCGGCGGCCTTGTCGTTGTAGGTGATCCAGATCGCCCCGTGCTCCAGCGAGTGCACGGCGTTGACGTCCGGGATCGCCTCCTTGTAGACGTCGCCCTGGCAGTTCATCCACACCTGGTTGTGGTCACCGCCCACCGGCGGTGTCATCGGGTAGGTGACGGGCGTGGTGACATGGTTGCGGCCGAGCTTCTTGGCGTCCCAGGACTTCTCGTCCTTGATGGGCGCCTTGGCCGCCGCCTGCTGCTCCTCCTTCTTGTCGGACTCCTTGTTGAGGATGAAGGCGCCGAAACCGACGAGGGCGACCACCACGACGGCGCTCACCGTGATCGTGATGATGCGGCTGCGCCGTTCACGGGCGTGCTCGGCCCGGCGCATCTCCTCTATTCGGGCCCTGCGTTCGGCGGACTGGGACTTGGAAGCCATGGTGTATGTCCTTCTGCGACAACTGCGGAACGGAACGCGGATAAACACGGAACGCGGATACGGAACGCGGATAAACGCGGATGACTGCGGAACAGCGCGACGTGCTGGATGAGGACCGGGATCCCGGCGCTCCCGGTGCCCCGAACACGGTGCTCCCGGTACGGGGTGCGGGCCCGGCCGGGTCCGTTACGTGCGCAGTACTTGAAGGACGTGAAGGTCCGGCGCGCGGGCGTGCGCCCCGGAGCGCGGCGCCTGACCGGTGGGGTACGGAAGTGCCCGCGGCTGAAGCTGTACACCGGCGGCGAGCGGCGGGGCCGGCGGCGGCACGGTGAGGACGGCCGGGCTGTGATGTGCGAAGAGGCCGCAGTCACCGCCGTCGTACGGGCAGGTGAACCGGGCCTCGGCATGGTGGCGCACGGTGCCGGCCCGCCCGGCGGAGCTGCCCGCCCCGGTCTTCGCGGCCGTGCTCACGGCGGCGGGGGAACCGTTCCTGCCGTGACCCCCCGCCGTACCGCGCCCCGGGTCCACGGCGGACCCGGCTCCGGGTGCCAGGCAGATGAAGAGTGCCGCGTACAGCGTCGCCACGGCGCTCACCAGAGCCGTGGGACGCGTGCTGCGTATGTGGCCGCGCCGCGTACCCCCCATGGGCGCGATCGTAGTGCGTACACCCCCGGTCAGCAGCAGTGCGGAGCTGTTGTGCGGCTCCTTGGGCTCCCGAGACGGTACGAACCGGACGGTAGCGCGGTACAAAGAGGCATGGCCGACCATCCGGAGCCGCCCGGCGGCCCACAGGACACCGACCGTCCGGCGGGTCCGGACGAGGCGTGCGCCGGCGCGGACGACACGGAAGGCGCAGAGGGCACGGACGGCACGGACGTCGGCGCGGACGGCGCAGACCGTACGGACGGTACGGACGCCGACGCCGTGACGCATGCCGTGCTGGCCGCGTCCCGGCTGCTGGTCGCCGTGTCCGCCCGCTCCCTCGCGGCGGTCGAGGAGCGCGTCGGCGAACGGGTCACCCTCCCGCAGTACCGTCTCCTGGCCGTCCTCGCCGCCCATGGCGACGCCAAGCTGGTGGAGGTCGCCGACCGGCTCGGGGTCAACCCCTCGACCGCCATGCGCATGCTCGACCGCCTGATCGCCGCGGGCCTGGCCAGCAGGCAGAGCAACCCCGACAACCGCCGTGTGACGATGCTGCGGCTGACCCCGGCGGGCCGCGAACTGGTCGAGGAGGTCACGGCCGCACGCCACCGTGAGATCGCCGCGATCGTCGGGCGGCTGACCCCCGGACAGCGTACGGCCCTGGTCCGGGCGCTCACCGCGTTCACCGAGGCGGGCGGGGGGCGGACCGTACGGGGCGAGGACACCGAGCCGTACCCCCTGGGCTGGTCGGACACCCACACCGGCCACGCGCCGCGGGCGAGGCACGGGCCGTGAGCGAGCCATGGGCCACGGGGCGCCTCTTCAGCACCATAGGTTGCGGTTACCTGTTACATGGGCACCAGTCGTACGGGCACTATGGGCAGGTAACCCGTACATGCGCACGATGCGGAGCGTTGGACGGGGGTTCGCAACGTGCCCGAAATCGTGTGGTGGGATGCTCGTGTGCCCCAGGGTGCCCCGCGGCATGGGAGCAGGTGGCCTGACCAGCAAGGATGGGTAGGACGGCTAATATGGACAAGCAGCAGGAATTCGTGCTCCGTACGCTTGAGGAGCGCGACATCCGCTTCGTACGCCTGTGGTTCACCGACGTGCTCGGCTTCCTGAAGTCGGTCGCGGTCGCGCCCGCCGAGCTGGAGCAGGCCTTCGACGAGGGCATGGGCTTCGACGGCTCGGCCATCGAAGGATTCGCTCGTGTGTACGAGTCCGACATGATCGCCAAGCCCGATCCGGGTACGTTCCAGATACTGCCCTGGCGCGCCGAGGCTCCCGGTACCGCGCGGATGTTCTGCGACATCCTGATGCCCGACGGCTCGCCGTCCTTCGCGGACCCGCGTTTCGTGCTCAAGCGGATGCTCGCCAAAACCTCGGATCTGGGATTCACCTTCTACACTCACCCCGAGATCGAGTTCTTCCTGCTGAAGCACAAGCCGGTGGACGGCACCCGCCCCACCCCGGCGGACAGCTCGGGCTATTTCGACCACACCCCGCAGAATGTCGGTATGGATTTCCGGCGCCAGGCCATCACGATGCTGGAGTCGATGGGCATCTCGGTGGAGTTCAGCCATCACGAGGGCGCCCCGGGCCAGCAGGAAATCGATCTGCGGTACGCGGACGCGCTGTCGACGGCGGACAACATCATGACGTTCCGTCTGGTGATGAAGCAGGTCGCGCTGGAGCAGGGCGTGCAGGCGACCTTCATGCCGAAGCCGTTCTCGGAATACCCGGGCTCGGGCATGCACACGCACCTCTCCCTTTTCGAGGGCGACCGCAACGCGTTCTACGAATCGGGCGCGGAATACCAGCTCTCCAAGGTCGGCCGCTCCTTTATCGCGGGCCTGCTGAAGCACGCGGCGGAGATCTCGGCCGTCACCAACCAGTGGGTCAACTCGTACAAGCGCATCTGGGGCGGCTCCAGCCGCACCGCGGGCTCGGGCGGCGAGGCCCCCTCGTACATCTGCTGGGGTCACAACAACCGCTCCGCGCTGATCCGCGTCCCGATGTACAAGCCCGGCAAGACGGGCTCGGCCCGGGTGGAGGTCCGCTCGATCGACTCGGGCGCCAACCCCTACCTGACCTACGCGGTCCTCCTCGCCGCCGGCCTCAAGGGCATCGAAGAGGGCTACGAACTCCCGGCCGGCGCCGACGACGACGTCTGGGCCCTCTCCGACTCCGAACGCCGCGCCATGGGCATCGAACCCCTCCCGCAGAACCTCGGCGAGGCGATCACCCTCATGGAACGCAGCGAACTGGTCGCGCAGACCCTGGGCGAGCATGTCTTCGACTTCTTCCTCCGCAACAAGAAGCAGGAATGGGAGGAATACCGCAGCGAGGTCACGGCCTTCGAGCTGCGCAAGAACCTCCCGGTGCTCTGAGACACCAGTTGACGTTGAACACCGGTTGACGTTCCGGGCGAGCTGATCGAGCCTGCCCGGAACGGCAGTCGGCGGGATCACCCCCGTCCCTCCATGAACGTTGCCGTGCGGCGGAAGCCCAGGCGGGCGTAGAGGCGCGCCACCGTTTCGTCCGTCGCGCAGAGGAAGACCGTCCGCAGTCCCGGAGCCCGCGCTTCGACTGTCAGGGCCGCCGTCACCGCGAGGGCGAGTCCTCGGCGGCGGGCGGCAGGGAGGGTGCCCACGGCGCAGATCTCGGTGGTGCCGGCCGCGGTGCCGGGGAGCAGGCCCGAGCTGAGTGTGACCCCGTGCTCCACCGCCGCGACCAGCGTGGTGCGGCCCGCGCGGACGCGGGCGGCCGTTCTGGCTATGTCGGCCCGGTGTGCGTGTACCGCCTCGGTCAGTTGCTCCGTGCCCGTCGCGCCGACGGCCGTCCCGAGTTCTGCGAACGCGAGGTGGGGGGTGGCGACGGCGGTGGCGAGGGCCGGGTCGTCCGCGGTGAGGGTACGGACCGTCACCCCATCGGGTACGTTACGGGCCGCCGCGACCGGTGCCGGGGCGTCCTCCGGGAGCACCAGCAGAGGTCGTTCGTCGAGCGTCAGCCCTGCCGCCTTCGCAGCCGCGCGCATCCCCGGCGCGGAGTCGGCGACCCATTCGAAGACTTCCGGAACCCCCAGTTCGCGCTGCCGGGCG
The DNA here is from genome assembly GCF_019056675.1 of Streptomyces sp. GMY02. Taxonomy (NCBI): domain Bacteria; kingdom Bacillati; phylum Actinomycetota; class Actinomycetes; order Kitasatosporales; family Streptomycetaceae; genus Streptomyces; species Streptomyces sp. GMY02. The sequence goes on from NZ_CP077658.1 coordinate 6,176,603, forward strand.
CGGACGCGGCCGACGTCGTCGGCGGTGACCGTACGGCCTCGCCAGGCGCGGGTCGGGCGCGCGTGGAGCGGCGGGCCGCCGTCCCGTACGAAGAGCGTCAGCGGGCCGAAGTCCTCGGCCCGGGCGTCGAGCCGGGGGAGCGCGTCCTGGTAGCGATCGATGCGGTCCAGCAGGCCGCCCAGCGGGTTGCCCGGATCGTCGGCCGGGGCGCTCACGTCGTCGGTGTGCGTCATGCCCGGCAGGGAATCACCCTTCTGTACGGTGCGACCAGCCATTTTCGTCCGTGGCGGTGACGATCCGGATGATCACGTCTGGTGACGGCCGGAGAAAGCAGATTTTCTCGTACGCCGCCCTCCGTGCCGACAAGGCCTAGGCTCGAATCCTGGAGTCGGCCGGGCAGGCCGACATGTACACGGGTTGCGGACAGGAGACGGCGTATGACGGTGCCGGGACGCAGGAGCAGTACGTTCATCCGCCTGCTGCGGCACGGCTTCACCGATCCCTCCGCCGCCGAGCGGCTTCTCGACGCGCCCGAGATGGCGCCCGTACGGTCGGATCCCCTGCTCCTCGACGCGTTCGGCGCCACCGCCGACCCCGATCTCGCGCTGCACGGGCTCGTCCGGCTGGTCGAGGCGCAGAAGCCCGACGAGCGGACGATGCTGCTGGACACCCTGGTGACGGCCAAGCCGCTGCGGGACCGGCTGCTCGGGGTGCTCGGCGCGTCCGAGGCGCTCGGCGACCATCTCGCCCGGCACCCCAAGGACTGGCATGCCCTGGTCACCTATGAACTGCCCGATCTGCATCCGGGCGTCGACGAGTTCGAGCGCGCACTGGCCGGCGCCGACGACCCGGTCTCGCTGCGGATCGCGTACCGCCGCTGTCTGCTGGCCATAGCGGCCAGGGACGTCTGCGGTACGACGGATGTCGCCCAGACCGCCGCCGAACTGGCCGACCTGGCCACCGCGACCCTGCGCGCCGCCCTCGCGATCGCCAAGGCCGCCGCGCCCGAGGACGCCGCCGCGTGCCGGCTCGCGGTCATCGCGATGGGCAAGTGCGGCGGCCACGAGCTGAACTACGTGTCCGATGTGGACGTCATCTTCGTGGCGGATGTCGCGGAGGCTCCTGTCGCCGACACCGACACCGACACCGCTCCGGTCGGCGAGACCGCGTCCGCCGACGCCATGCCCCGCCCCGACGAGGGCCAGGCCGTCCGCGCCGCCACCCGCCTCGCCTCCCATCTCATGCGCATCTGCTCCGAGTCCACCGTCGAGGGCACCATCTGGCCCGTGGACGCCAACCTCCGCCCCGAGGGCCGCAACGGCCCGCTCGTCCGCACTCTGAGCAGCCATCTCGCCTACTACCAGCGCTGGGCCAAGACCTGGGAGTTCCAAGCCCTGCTCAAGGCCCGCGTGGTGGCCGGGGATCCGCTCCTCGGCGCCGAGTACATCGACGCCGTGTCACCGCTTGTCTGGAAGGCCGCCGAGCGCGAGCACTTCGTCTCCGACGTCCAGAAGATGCGCCGCAGGGTCGTCGACAACCTGCCCGCCGGACAGGCCGAACGCGAGCTGAAGCTCGGCCCCGGCGGACTGCGGGATGTCGAATTCGCCGTCCAGCTCCTCCAGTTGGTGCACGGCCGCAGCGACGCCTCACTGCGCAGCAGCTCCACCCTCGAAGCCCTGGGCGCGCTGGCGGCGGGCGGCTATGTGGGCCGTACCGACGCCCGGCAGCTCGACGAGGCGTACCGGTTCCTGCGCGCCATGGAGCACCGGCTCCAGCTCTACCGGCTGCGGCGAACGCATCTCGTACCCGAGGACGAGGCCGATCTGCGCCGCCTCGGCCGCTCGCTCGGACTGCGCGGCGATCCGGTCGCCGAGCTGAACAAGGCCTGGAAACGCCATGCCTCGGCCGTACGGCGGCTGCACGAGAAGCTCTTCTACCGGCCGTTGCTCGACGCGGTCGCGCAGCTCACCCCCGGCGAGACCCGGCTCAGTCCGAAGGCCGCGCGCCAACGGCTGGAAGCGCTCGGTTACGGCGATCCGGCGGTGGCGCTGCGGCATCTGGAGGCACTGTCGTCCGGGGTGAGCCGCAAGGCGGCGATCCAGCGCACGCTGCTGCCCGTCCTGCTGGGCTGGTTCGCGGACTCGGCCGACCCCGACGCCGGACTGCTCGGCTTCCGCAAGGTGTCGGACGCGCTCGGCAAGACCCCCTGGTATCTGCGGCTGCTGCGCGACGAAGGGGCCGCGGCGGAGAATCTGGCGCGGGTGCTGTCGGCCGGGCGGCTCGCCCCCGACCTGCTGCTGCGCGCGCCCGAGGCGGTCGCGATCCTCGGCGACCAGGGCGGGCTCGTACCGCGCGACCGCGGCCATCTCGAACAGGAGGTCCTCGCGGCGGTCGGCCGCGCGGACACCGCAGAGGGCGCCGTCGCAGCGGCGCGCGGGGTGCGCCGGAGGGAGCTGTTCCGTACGTCCGCGGCCGATCTGATCTGCTCGTACGGCACGGAGGACAGCCCCGCCGAGAAGGACCCCGGCGCGCTGGTCGACCGGGTCGGCGCCGCGGTCACCGACCTGAACGCGGCGACGCTCGCGGGCGCCCTGCGCGCCGCCGTGCGCGCCGAGTGGGGCGACACCCTGCCGACCCGGTTCGCCGTCATCGGCATGGGCAGATTCGGCGGGCACGAGCTGAGTTACGGTTCCGACGCCGATGTCCTCTTCGTCCACGAGCCGCGCGAGGGCGACGACGAGCACGAGGCGGCCCGGGCCGCGAACGCGGTGGTCGGCGAGATGCGCCGGCTGCTCCAGATCCCCACCGCCGACCCGCCGCTGCCGATCGACGCGGATCTGCGCCCGGAGGGCAAGAGCGGCCCGATGGTACGGTCGCTCGCCTCCTACGCCGCGTACTACCGGCGCTGGTCGCTGGTCTGGGAGAGCCAGGCGCTGCTGCGGGCGGAGCCGATGGCGGGCGACGCGGAGCTGGGGGCGCGCTTCATCGACCTGATCGACACCCTCAGATATCCGGCGGAGGGGCTCGGTGACGACGCGGTACGGGAGATCCGCCGGCTCAAGGCACGAATGGAGCGGGAACGGCTGCCCCGGGCCGCCGATCCGACACTCCACACCAAGCTGGGCCGGGGCGGGCTCTCGGACGTGGAGTGGACGGTCCAGTTGCTCCAGATGCGGTACGGCTGGGCCGAACCGGGGCTGCGGACGACCCGTACCCGCGAGGCGCTCGCGGCGGCGCAGGCCGCGGGACTGCTCTCCGCGCGGGACGCGCAGATCCTGGACGACGCCTGGGTGCTGGCCTCACGGGTGCGGAACGGCGTGATGCTGGTCAGGGGCAGGCTCGGGGACACCTTCCCGTCCGACGGCCGCGAACTGGCCGCGATGGGGCGCTACCTGGGGTACGGGCCCGGTCACGTGGGGGACATGCTCGACGACTACCGCCGTACGACCCGCCGGGCACGCTCGGTGGTCGAGGAGCTGTTCTACGGCGCGGTGTGAGCGCCGCGCGAGGCCGCCACAGCCGGGGTCTCGCGCGTCTCACGCGCCGTCTCGGGCACGCCGTCGGGCGCGTCAAGCACACCGTGTACATCGCGTACACCGCCGTTCCGCACCCACAGCCGCCGGCGCGGCGGAGCCTCCCCGGTGGCGCGCGGCAGGCCGGCCGGGAGCGACCCGTACCAGACGTACGAGACGGCGAAGCCGAACATCAGGCAGACCGTGCCGCCCACCGCGTCCAGCCAGAAGTGGTTCGCCGTGGCCACGATCACCACCAGTGTCGCCGCCGGGTAGAGCAGCCCGAGGAGCTTCGTCCAGGGCGCCTTGGCCAGCGCGAAGATGATCAGACCGCACCACAGTGACCAGCCGATGTGCATCGACGGCATGGCCGCGTACTGGTTCGACATGCTCTTCAGATCGCCCGAGGCCATCGAGCCCCAGGTCTCGTGATGCGCGACCGTGTCGACGAAGCGACTGCCGGTCATCAGCCGGGGCGGTGCCAGCGGATACAGGTAGTAGCCGAGGAGGGCCACACCGGTGGTCGCGAAGAGCACCAGCCTGGCCGCCGCGTACCGGCCGGGATGACGGCGGAAGAGCCAGATCAGCACACCGATGGTGACGATGAAGTGGAGGGTCGCGTAGTAGTAGTTCATCCCCACGATGAGCCACGTCACAGAATTCACCGAGTGGTTGATTGACCGCTCGACGGCGATGCCGAGAAGCTGTTCCGTGTGCCAGATCCAGTCCGCGTTCTCCAGAGCCTTCGTCCGCTGCTCCGGTACCGCGTTCCGGATCAGTGAGTACGTCCAGTAACTCACCGCGATCAGGAGGATTTCGAACCAGATCCGGGGACGGCGGGGTGACCGCGCCCGCGCCAGCCAGGAGCGCTCGTGCGCCGGGTCCGCAGCCGGTTCGCGGCTCGCTTCGGTCGGCGCTCCGGTCGCGTCGGCCTCCTCGTCAGTGATGGGTGACGGGGTGGCACTTCGGCCTTCCTTTGTCTTCACTGTCGGTTCACCCATAGCGAGAGAGTCTGCCAGATTCGCGTCCCTCGACCGATCATCCCCCGGTCGGGTTCCTCTCGCATGCGCTACTACCGCAGGACGACACCGCCAGCGCCCGAGCGCACTATGGGCGGACCCGCGACCCTGAGATTCCCGGGGGTCCCGCCCCTGGCCGGGAAGCGGTTGAACCGCGGACCACCAATTCGGGCTCGAAGACGAACTCGCTGTGCGGCGCGGGCGTACCGCCGATCTCCTCCAGGAGCGTACGGACGGCCGCCTGCCCCATCGAGGGCACCGGCTTGCGGACCGTGGTGAGTGGCGGATCGGTGAAGGCTATGAGCGGCGAATCGTCGAAACCGACCACCGACAGATCCGCCGGCACATCCAGACCGAGCCGCCGCGCGGCCCTGATCGCGCCCAGCGCCATCATGTCGCTGGCGCACACCACCGCCGTACAGCCGCGGTCGATCAGCGCGGCGGCCGCGGCCTGTCCGCCCTCCAGGGTGAACAGCGACTGCTGGACCAGCTCGTCCGCCTCCTCGGGAGGCAGCCCGAGCAGCTCCTTGACGGTGGCGCGGAACCCCTCGATCTTGCGCAGTACGGGGACGAACCGCCGCGGGCCCACGGCCAGGCCGATCCGCTGGTGGCCGAGCGAGACGAGATGGGTCACCGCGAGCCGTACCGCCGCCCGGTCGTCGGGGGAGATGAACGGCGCCTGGACCTTCGGCGAGAACCCGTCGACGAGGACGAACGGCACGCCCTGGGCGCGCAGTCTCTCGTACCGCCGCATGTCGGCGGAGGTGTCGGCGTGCAGTCCGGAGACGAAGATGATGCCGGAGACGTCCCGCTCGACCAGCATCTCCGTCAGCTCGTCCTCGGTGGATCCGCCGGGGGTCTGGGTCGCCAGCACCGGGGTGTAGCCCTGCCGGGTCAGCGCCTGCCCGATGACCTGCGCCAGGGCCGGGAAGATGGGGTTCTCCAGCTCCGGGGTGATCAGGCCGACCAGCCCCGCGCTGCGGCGGCGCAGCCGTACCGGACGTTCGTAGCCGAGGACATCGAGCGCGGCGAGTACGGATTCGCGGGTGGCCGCGGCTACCCCGGGCTTGCCGTTCAGTACGCGGCTGACCGTCGCTTCGCTGACCCCCGCCTGAGTTGCGATATCGGCAAGCCGTGCGGTCATGTCAGTGGACTGTACCGGGCGTCTGTCGGATTGCCCACCGCGCTCCGTGACCGGCCGTCGGGACCCGTTCTTGCAAGATCTTGCGAAACCTTCCTGCGACCTGTGCGAGCGCCCCGGAGCCGTCCCCCAACGGCGAAATCCTTCTCTGCCAGGGTTCCTGGTACCGCGTCAAGGGGTACGACACCAATCGGCGAGACTCGTCACGGTGGTGTCCGGCGCGGCTTGCGGAAATATTCCGCAAGGTCTTTCGGCCTTCTTTCATCGCTGTTACCTTCACGTCCGACCCGGCGCCGCGACGGAGCGGTACGGCAGTTGAAGGAGTTCGGATGCGACGTGGCATAACGGCCACCGCCCTGGCCGCGACCCTGGCCCTCGGGGCGACCGCCTGCGGCGATGACGGTGAGCCGGCGAGCGGGAAGAGCGCGGGCGGCGAGCTGTCGGGGACGGTCACCTGGTGGGACACCTCCACGGTCGGCAGCGAGGACAAGGTCTTCAAGAAGCTTGCCGAGGACTTCGAGACGAAGCATCCGAAGGTCGACGTCAAATATGTGAACGTGCCGTTCGGAGAGGCCCAGAACAAGTTCAAGAACGCGGCCCAGTCCGGCTCCGGCGCGCCCGATGTGATCCGCTCCGAGGTCGCCTGGACCCCCGAGTTCGCCGATCTCGGCTATCTCGCGCCGCTGGACGGCACTCCGGCGCTGAAGAACGGTACGGACTTCCTGGCGCAGGCCGCGGCCTCGACCGAGTACAACGGCAAGACCTATGCCGTGCCGCAGGTCATCGACTCCATGGGCATCTTCTACAACAAGAAGATCTTCAAGGAGGCGGGAGTCGAAGTGCCCACGACCGTCGCCGAGTTGAAGAGCGTGTCGAAGACCATCCAGCAGAAGACCGGGAAGACGGGCCTGTATCTGCGCGGCGACGACGCCTACTGGTTCCTGTCGTTCCTGTACGGCGAGGGCGGCAATCTCGTCGACGCCGAGTCGAAGACCGTCACGGTCGACAACGCGGCCGGGGTCAAGGCCATGACCGTCGTCAAGGACCTCGTCGACTCCGGGGCGGCCAAGACCGACGCCACCGACGGCTGGGAGAACATGCAGTCGGCCTTCAAGGACGGCAAGGTCGCCATGATGATCAACGGTCCCTGGGCCGTCACCGACACCTATGGCGGTGCCGAGTTCAAGGACAAGGCCAACCTGGGCATCGCCCCCGTACCGGCCGGATCCGTCGCGCAGGGCTCTCCGCAGGGCGGCCACAACCTCGCGGTCTACGCGGGCTCCCCGAACCTCGACGCCGCGTACGCCTTCACCGAGTACATGACCTCCGTCGAGAGCCAGGCGAAGGTCGCCAGGGAACTGAGCCTGCTGCCCACCCGTACCTCCGCGTACGCGCTGCCCGGGGTCTCGGACAACGAGATCGTCGGATTCTTCAAGCCGGTCGTCGACAAGGCCGTCGAGCGCCCCTGGATCCCGGAGACCGGCAGCCTGTTCGCGCCACTGGTGACCGAGTACACCAAGGTCCTCACCGGCCAGACCACACCGGAGAAGGGCGTCGGAACCACCGGCGACGCCTACCGCGAGCTGCTCAAGGGCTGGAAGTAGGCGAAGCGGCGCCGAGGCGGCGAAATATACGAAGCCAACGAAGCATACGAAGCAGACGAAGCGACCGGAACAGAGCGGGCCGGAGAAGAGGAGGGGCGGGCCGGATGGCTCTCCACACCAGCCAGTCGGTGCCGAAGGCCGAGGCCGCGGCCGGCACACCACCCGGCCGGCCCCGGCTGTCCGTACGGCTCCGCCGGGGCCTCGCGACCCACTGGTACGCCTGGGCCATGGTCGCCCCGGTGGTGGCCGTGATCGGCGTGATCATCGGCTATCCACTGGTGCGCGGCATCTATCTGTCGCTCACCGACGCCAACGAACGCAATGTCGCGCGCAGCATCGGCGTCAACCACCTGCCCGCCACCTACGAGTTCGTCGGACTCGACAACTACGCCGACGCGCTGACGGGGGACCAGTTCCTCGCCACCCTCGGCTGGACCCTGGTGTGGACGGTCTCCTGCGTCACCGTCACCTTCGGTCTCGGCCTGGCCCTGGCGAACATCCTCAACCGCCGGATCGCCGGCCGCTCCGTCTACCGGATGCTGCTGATCCTGCCCTGGGCCGTCCCCGGCTTCGTCTCCGTGTTCGCCTGGCGCTTCCTCTACAACGAGGACCGCGGCTTCCTCAACAGACTGCTGGCCGGCGGCGGGATCGACGCGGTGCCCTGGCTCAACGACCCGGACTGGGCCAAGTTCTCGGTCATCGCCGTGAACGTCTGGCTCGGCGTCCCGTTCATGATGGTCGCGCTGCTCGGCGGACTCCAGTCCATCCCCGGGGAGATGTACGAGGCCGCCGAGATGGACGGCGCGGGCGCCTGGCAGCGCTTCCGGCACATCACCATGCCGGGGCTGCGCTCGGTCAGTACGACCGTGATCCTGCTCTCCACCATCTGGACGTTCAACATGTTCCCGGTGATCTTCCTGCTGACCCGCGGCGGACCCGGCGAGGCGACCCAGATCCTGGTCACCCAGGCGTACAAGTTCTCCTTCGAGATCAGCCCGCGCGACTTCGCGCAGTCCTCCACCTGGGGGGTGCTGATCCTTGTCCTCCTGATGGCCTTCGCCGCCGTCTACCGGCGAGTCCTCCGTACCCAGGGAGATACCTGGTGACCATCACCGCGACCGCGCCCGGAACCACCGCGGCCGATGCCGCGCCGGCCGCCGATCCGCCGCGCCGGGGCCGCCGTTCACCGCTGGCCTCCGTCGCCCTGCACACCACCCTGACCGTGGCGTCCGTGATCGCGGTCTTCCCGGTGCTCTGGGTCCTGCTGACCTCGCTCAAGCCCGCGAGCCAGGCGACGACCACGGACTTCTTCAAAGAGACCACCTTCGAGAACTACACGAACCTGCTGCGGGACACCCCGTTCCTCACCTGGTTCGGCAACTCCCTGCTCATCGCCGGACTCACCACCCTGCTCGGCGTGTTCACGGCCGCGACCACCGGCTACGCCGTCAGCCGCTTCCGCTTCCCCGGCAAGCGCGGGCTGATGTGGACGCTGCTGGTCACCCAGATGTTCCCGGTCGCCGTCCTCATCGTGCCCATCTACAACATCATGGCCGGGCTCGGGCTGCTCAACCGGTCGGCCGGCCTGGTGATCACGTACCTCACCATCGCCGTGCCGTTCTGCGCCTGGATGATGAAGGGCTTCTTCGACACCATTCCGCGCGAGATCGACGAGTCGGGCCAGGTCGACGGACTGACCCCGTTCGGTACGTTCTTCCGGCTGGTCCTGCCGCTCGCCAGGCCCGGCCTCGCGGTCACCGCGTTCTACTCCTTCATCACCGCGTGGGGCGAGGTGGCCTACGCCTCCGCCTTCATGGTCGGCGACGAGAACCTCACGCTGGCCGGCGGCCTCCAGAAGTTCGTCAACCAGTACGGAGCCCAGTGGGGCCCGATGACGGCCGCGTCCGTGCTCATCGCCGTCCCCGCCGCGCTCGTCTTCCTGTTCGCGCAGCGCCACCTCGTCACCGGCATGTCCGCCGGTGCCGTCAAGGGCTGACCTCCCTTGGCCGTACCGCTCATGCCCGCACTGCTCATGCCCGTACCTGTCCCGCCCGTACCACCGTGCTTGTACGAACGACAACGCTGCTCCCTTCCCCCAGACACCCAGGGATGACATGACCCAGCACCTCGCTGCCCCTCTGACCGGCACGTCCGACGACGCCCCGGGCCACCGCCACGGCTGGTGGCAGGACGCGGTGATCTACCAGGTCTACCCACGCAGTTTCGCCGACGGCAACGGCGACGGAATGGGCGATCTCGACGGGGTACGCCGCCGGCTGCCGTATCTCAGGGAGCTGGGCGTCGACGCCGTCTGGCTCAGCCCCTTCTACGCCTCCCCGCAGGCCGACGCGGGCTATGACGTCGCCGACTACCGTGCCATCGACCCGATGTTCGGCACCCTGCTCGACGCGGACGCGCTGATCCGCGACGCCCATGAACTCCAGCTCAGGGTCATCGTCGACCTCGTGCCCAACCACTCCTCGGTCGAGCACGACTGGTTCAGGCGGGCGCTGCGGGAGGGGCCCGGCTCCGCGCTGCGGCAGCGCTACCACTTCCGCCCCGGCAAGGGCGCGGCCGGCGAACTCCCGCCCAACGACTGGGAGTCCATCTTCGGCGGGCCTGCCTGGACCAGGACCGTCAACCCGGACGGCACGCCCGGCGACTGGTATCTGCATCTCTTCGCCCCCGAGCAGCCCGACTTCAACTGGGAGCATCCGGCCGTCGCCGACGAGTTCCGCTCGATCCTGCGCTTCTGGCTGGACATGGGCGTCGACGGCTTCCGGGTCGATGTCGCCCACGGCCTGGTGAAGGCCGAGGGACTGCCCGACATCGGCGGTTCGGGACAGCTCAGGCTTCTCGGCAACGACGTCATGCCGTTCTTCGACCAGGACGGGGTGCACGAGATCTACCGGCAGTGGCGCACGATCCTCGACGAGTACCCGGGGGACCGGATCGCCGTCGCCGAGGCCTGGACGCCGACGGTCGAGCGCACCGCGAACTACGTACGCCCCGACGAGCTGCACCAGGCCTTCAACTTCCAGTATCTGAGCACCTCGTGGGACGGGCCCGCGCTGCGCGAGGTCATCGATGTCTCGCTGGCGGCGATGCGGCCGGTGGGCGCGCCCGCCACCTGGGTGCTCTCCAACCACGATGTGACGCGGCACGCGACCCGGTTCGCCGGGCCGCCCGGCGGCGGTACGCAGACCCGCGAGCCCGGCGACCGGACACTCGGGCTGCGGCGGGCCCGCGCGGCGACGCTGCTGATGCTGGCGCTGCCCGGCTCCGCGTATGTCTACCAGGGCGAGGAGCTGGGGCTGCCCGATGTCACCGACCTGCCCGACGAGGCGCGGCAGGACCCCTCGTACTTCCGGGCGGACGGGCAGGACGGCTTCCGCGACGGGTGCCGGGTGCCCATCCCCTGGACGCGGGAGGGGAGTTCGTACGGTTTCGGGTCCGGCGGGAGCTGGCTGCCGCAGCCGGACGGCTGGGGCGAGCTGAGCGTCGAGGCGCAGACCGGCGACCCGGACTCCACGCTGGAGATGTACCGGTCGGCGCTGGCCGTACGGAAGGAGCACCCGGGTCTGGGCGGCGGCGCGGCGGTGGAGTGGCGGGAGGCGCCCGAGGGCGTGCTCGCCTTCGGCCGCCCCGGCTTCCTGTGCACGGTCAATACGACGGACGCGGCGGTACGGATCGCGGTGCCGGGCACGCTGCTGCTGGCGAGCGGGCCGGTGGCGGCGGACGGCCCCGAGACCGAACTCCCCGCGAACACGACGGCGTGGTGGACGGTGTAGGGCCTCTTCCGCCGTTGGTGCCGGCGGTACGGAGGACCCGTACCGCCGACACCGGGCCGGAGCACCGGACCGCCGCGCCGCGCAAGGCCGCACGTACGCACCATGTGTCACTGTCACCCGCACCTCCCCCCACCAGTGCAGGAGGAACCATGGTCCGCAGATTCCCGGCCGCCGCTGCGGCGCTCGCCCTCGTGGCCGGCGCGGCAGCCGCCCTCGCGGTCCCCGCCGGGACCGCCCAGGCCGCGCCGCCCGGCTCCAAGGACGTCACGGCCGTTCTCTTCGAGTGGAAGTTCGCCTCCGTGGCCAGGGCGTGCACGGACACCCTCGGCCCGGCAGGCTACGGCTATGTCCAGGTCTCGCCGCCCCAGGAGCACATCCAGGGCGGCCAGTGGTGGACCTCGTACCAGCCCGTCAGCTACAAGATCGCCGGGCGGCTCGGCGACCGCGCCGCCTTCTCAGCCATGGTGAACACCTGCCACGCGGCGGGCGTCAAGGTCGTCGCGGACACCGTGATCAACCACATGGCGGCCGGCGACGGCACCGGCACGGGCGGCTCCTCGTACACCAAATACACCTACCCCGGCATCTATTCGGGCTTCGACATGGACGACTGCCGCTCCCAGATCAGCAATTACGGCGACCGCGGCAATGTCCAGAACTGCGAACTCGTCGGTCTCGCCGACCTGGACACGGGCGAGGAGTACGTCCGCGGGCGGATAGCCGCGTACATGAACGATCTGCTCTCGCTCGGTGTCGACGGCTTCCGGATCGACGCGGCCAAGCACATGCCCGCCGCCGATCTCGCCAACATCAAGAGCAGGCTGAGCAATCCGGGCGCCTACTGGAAGCAGGAGGTCATCTACGGCGCGGGCGAGGCCGTCTCGCCGAACGAGTATCTCGGCAACGGCGATGTGCAGGAGTTCCGTTACGCGCGTGACCTCAAGCGGGTCTTCAACAACGAGAACCTCGCGTACCTCAGGAACTACGGCGAGGGCTGGGGCTATATGCAGTCCGGCCGGTCGGCGGTCTTCGTGGACAACCACGACACCGAGCGCGGCGGCGACACCCTCAGCTACAAGGACGGCGCCAACTACACGCTCGCGAACGTCTTCATGCTGGCCTGGCCGTACGGGGCGCCGGATGTGCACTCCGGGTACGAGTTCAGCGACCGGGACGCGGGTCCGCCCAACGGGGGCACGGTCAACGCCTGTTACAGCGACGGATGGAAGTGCCAGCACGCCTGGCGCGAGATCGCGTCCATGGTCGGCTTCCGCAACACCACGCGCGGGCAGGCGGTCACCAACTGGTGGGACAACGGCGGGGACCAGATCGCGTTCGGGCGGGGCTCGGCGGGTTATGTGGCGATCAACCACGAGGGCTCCTCGCTGACCCGTACGTTCCAGACCTCGCTGCCCGGGGGTGCCTACTGCGATGTGCAGAACGGCAGGACGGTCACGGTGAACGGCTCGGGGCAGTTCACGGCCACGCTCGGCGCGAACACGGCGGTGGCGCTGCACGCGGGGGCGCGTAGCTGCTGAGGGGCGGCGGGCGCCGATGAGGGGGCGGCGGGTGCCGAACCGGCCGGAGCGGGGCGGAGCGCGCCGGACCGAGGCGGACCCGGGACAGGGGAAAGCCGAGGCGCGCGGCGGGTGTGAACCGGTCCGTGCGGGACATCGGTCAGGTATGACGTCCACCGACGTGAAAGACGCGACACCGAGGGCGCCCCGGCGGTCCCGGTGGACCAGGATCCCGCTCACCCTGGCCGCCGTGGCCGCGCTCCTCTTCCTCGGCAGCCGGATCGACCTGCTGCCCGGAATCGGCGATCTCTTCGGCGAGGAGACCCATGACCGGACGGGACCGACCCTGCTCGAATCAATTCAGGATCTCGACCGGTACGAAGCGGCTTCCGGCAATTTCCAGGTCGTCGTCGATCTGGAGAAGGACGCCAAATACCTGCCGGACGCGCTCCGCGGCACCCGGACCCTCTATGTGGGCGCGGGGACCGTCGGCGCGTATGTCGACTTCGGGTCCCTCGGCGCCGAGAGCGTACGTACGAACGAGGAGCGCACCTCCGCGACGATCCGGCTGCCGCACGCCCGGCTCGGCAAGCCCGCGCTGGACCCGGAGCGTTCGTACGCCGTGTCCAAACAGCGCGGGCTGCTCGACCGGCTCGGGGATCTCTTCTCCGACAACCCGGCCGACGAGCGTGCGGTGAACCGGCTGGCGGCGCAGCACATCGCGGACGCGGCGAAGGAGAGCGAACTCACCGGGCGCGCGGAGGAGAACACCACGGGGATGCTCCAGGGGCTGCTCCGCTCCCTGGGGTTCACGGAGGTCACGGTGGTCTATGCCTGAGACCGTGAGATCCGGGCCCGGGTCTCAGCCTGAGGTCTGTGCGTGGGATCCAGACCTGACATCTACGCCTGACCGCTGAGCTTCGCGAGCCGGCCGACGAGATCGCCGAAAGGCCCGTCGGCCGGCTCGTCGGCGACGATACGGAGCAGGATCGCCGCCATCTCGTCGTCGTACGCGGCGCTCACCGCGGCCAGTGCGGCGAAGTCGTGCACGAGCTGCAACTCCAGCTCGGCGCGGGGGACACGCCGCCCGTCCAGCCAGATCAGCGCGGTCGTCTCGGCCAGCGACACCCAGGACCGTACGACCAGCTCCAGGCGCGCCGGCGGGCGGCCGACGCCGAGATGGGCCACGATCTGCTCGTACGCGGCCTGCCGTACCTCGTCGACCATCGCGGTCGTGGTGGACGAACCCACGGCGGGGCCGCCGCGCATCAGGGCGGAGAAGCCGGGGCCGTGCTCCTCGACGAAGTCGAAGAACCGCCCCATGACCCGGAGCAGCCGCGCCCCGAGCGGGCCTTCGCGCGGCTCCACGAACCGGTCGGCCAGATCGTCGGCGGCGCGGCGTAGGGCGGCCTCGTACAGGCTCTGCTTGCCGGGGAAGTAGTGGTAGACGAGGGGGCGGGAGATACCGGCGGCAGCCGCGATCTCGTCGATCGACACGTCTTCCGGCGACCGGTGGCTGAACAGCTCCAGCGCCACGCCGATGAGCTGCTGCTTCCGCTCCTCGACGCCCATCCTGCGGCGCACTACGGTCGTCATATGAACAGCCTAACCGGCGGATCTGCGGGGATGTCCGTTACGCTCCCGGTCCATGAGCGCATCTGACCAGGACGAGGCCGTGGACACCCCGACACCGGACCAGGCCCCGGACCCCGAGCGCGAGGGTCTGACTCCCCGTCAGGCCCGCCTCACCGGAATCGCCCTGGCCGCGACTCTGCTCGCGGGACTGGCGGTCCTGCTCCTGATCCGCCTGGCGCAGCGGCAGTCGGTGCTGGTGGTGGGGGTGTACGGGCTGGCGATGATCCTGTGCGGCATAGTCATAGAACTGAACCGGCACGGCCGGACGAGGCTGGGGGGCTGGCTGCTGGCGGTGGGCCTTGCGTCGGCGCTCGGAGCGGACTGGCTACTACTGCCCTGACGGAGCTGCACTGTCCTCAATCGCCGGACGGGCTGGATTCGGCCCGCCGCTGCGGCATCTCCAGCCCGTCCGGCGTTTGAGGACGAACCGGCCGCCGGGCGGGACCGGCGCTAGCGCAACCCGCGCACCCGCTCGCCCTCCTCGTTCCGGCCCGACAGATTCGCCCGCGCGCCCTCCTCCGCGCGTACCGCCAGCACCCGTCCCCGCGCCTCGCCCCGTACCCCGCCCGACAGCTCCAGCGACGTCACCTTCTCGCTGCCCGCCGCCAGGACGTACCAGTGGCCCGCGCGGGATTTCCACAGGACGCCCGCCAGGACCTGCGGGGAGCGGACGCCGCACGCCGGGGAGTCCTCCGCGCGGGCGGCGACCGCCGTCGGGGCCGACTCATGTCGCGAGGGGGCCTGGAACTGGGCCAGGACGCGGCTGCCCGTACCCCGCCAGGTTTCCGCGCGGGTGCACAGCCACCGTGCCGTGCCGTTGGACTCGGGCAGGGTCTGCCGCGCGAACTCCCAGGAGTTCACCGAGCGCACCCCGTGCGACCGTACCGCCGGCAGCAGGCAGGCCGTCCGTGCCCAGGCCGCCCGGTCGCCCGCCCCGGAGACGTCCCTCGGCGACGACGGCGGTCCGGACGTCAGCCTCGCGGGGACCAGCTCGCCGAGATCGGTGAGCAGCCGGTCCGTACCGCCATCGCCACCACTGTCACCGTCAGCGCCGCCCGCACTTTCGGTCCGTACCTCCAGCGCGTCCCACGACGCGCAGTCCCGCGCCATCGCCGGACTCACCAGCGGCCCGGTCACCCCGTCCGCGCCGCGCGGCAGCGGACGCGTCGCCCCCGCGGGCGCGAGCAGATCGCGTACGGACACCTTCCGCACCCACGGCGCCGTCAGATAGCGCACATTGGTGTCCGAGCGGCCGACGACCACCGCCGCCGAACCCGTCCCGTCCGCCCCGTCGACCCGTGCGAAGTCGAGCGCGACGGCCGCGTCGTCGCCCGCGCCGGACGGCGGCTCCGCGTACCGCACCACCCGCAGCCCGTCGTGGAAGAGCACCACCCGCGCCCCGTCCACCCGCCCCGCGTACAGCAACTGCGGCGGCCCCATCGGCGGCCCCGGTGGGGTGGTGGGCGTGGCCGTGACCCGTACCGCCGCGCCGGGCCGCGCCCACACCGCGAGCGCCCGGCGCAGCAGCCCCCGGTCCCCGGTCAGCGCCCCGCGCACGGGCCAGACCGAGAAGTCCGTACGGGCGGAGGTCTGCCACACGCCGGGCACGACCCGCCGTACCCGCCCCGGATCGAGCGCCGCCTCGGCGGCGGGATTCCGGGCGTACGACGGCGCCGCCGCGCCGTCCGGACCCCACCCGCCGTCCGGCAGGACGACCAGCGCGGAGCCCACGAGCACCGCCGCGACAGCGGCCAGCCCGGCCCTTACCCGCTGGCGGCGGCGCATCAGATCCGTCGGCCTGGCCTGGAGCGAGCAGGGGTCGAACTCCGGCGAGCCCAGCAGTTCGGCCGCGTCCGCCCCGCCGATCGTCCCCACACCGGCCGCCTCCTCCACCGCACCGGCCGGGGCCGGCGCGCCCGCGGCGCCCAGCACCCGCCGTACCTCGGTGTCCGGCAGCCGCTCAAGACCGCGCAGTACGAATGCCGCGCGCCCCGCGCAGGAGAGGGCGGACAGCCGCTGGTCCAGGGCGAGTTCATCCGCACCGCCCGAGCGCGGGAACAGCCGCAGACCCCACACCCGGGGCAGCGGCGGCGGCAGTTGGGCCCGGCGGGGCAGGGCGAACCGGCGTACCGGACGCCCGGCTTCCAGCGCCTGGCTCAGCACCCGCCCGCGTACGTACGCGTAACCCGGGTCCTCCGCGGGCCCGTTCGTACGGCGCGGCGCCGGAATCCCCGACGCGTCGGCCGAGTCGCGGCGGCGCGGCAGCGACCGCTGCACCAGCGCGTGTGCGGTGAGCACCCGCCGGTTGCGGCCGAGCGCGGGCGGCAGGACCAGATAGGCGATCCGCACCAGGCGTGGATAGTGCTCGACGAGGGCCGCCTCGGCCTGTTCGACGCCGATGGGGGCGGCGGGAGGCACAGGAGAGGTCGCGGAGGCGGTGACGGCTTTGTCCTGGGGCACGTTCAGCAGAACGAGCGATACGTCGGATGGTCACCACATCACGCAGAGCTCCGCGTCCCGTACGCCCCGCTCGCGCAGTGCGCCGGATCCCGTCCATCCCGCCATTCCCGCCCGCACCGTGGGCCCCAAGGGGCACCATGGCCCCATGCGCAAGGAACGATCCCGAGTGGTACTCGCGGCCCTGGCCCTCCCCCTGACCCTCGCTCTGGCCCTGACGGCCGGCTGCGGCGCGGGCGGCGGCGCCGACCACGACGCGAACGACAACAAGGCCCCCGAGATGCCGAAAACGGCGACCGGGAGCCTCGAACAGCTTGCCTCGCAAGCCGAGTGCGAGCCCAATATCCAGACCGACGCCGCCGAACTGCGCCAGGCCAACTGCACGACGGGCGACGGAAAGTATGTGCTCGCCACCTTCGCCACCGACCGCGGCCAGCGCGAGTGGATCAACGAGGCCAAGGACTACGGCGGTTCGTATCTCGTCGGCAGGAGGTGGGTCGCCGTCGGTGACGCGAAGGTGGTCGCGGCGCTGCGCGGCCGGCTCGGCGGGACCGTGGAGACCGGCTCGTCACACCACTCCGGGGGAAGTGGCACGGGGGAGAACGAGGGTCACTCGGGTCACCACATGAGCTGACCGCGCAGCGCGCGTGGGGGGTGGAAAGTGGAGCGGGGGAGCGGCGGGCAGGTGCCTCAGCGGCACCTGCGCCCGCTGTTGATGCAGTTCACCACCTTGTTCATCAGGTTCTCGTCGAAGACATTGATGAAGTCACCGTGGTCGGTGACGGGCTTGTGGAGCTGCTCCGGGAAGGAGTCCAGCGCGAACCCGGGCCCCGGCGGCACGTCGTACACGATCCGCTGCTGGAGCTGCGGAATCGCCCGGAATCCGTTCTGGCAGCGGCCGTTCTCGTCGGCGAACGCCACATGCGTACGGTGGTTGGCGCTGTCGCTGTTCTGACCGTCCCAGCAGCTCTGGAACTTGAAGGTACGGACGACCTGGCTGCCTTCAGGGCAGATCGGGTATTTGTCCTTGAGCTGGCGGTCCTCGAATCCGGTGCAGCTCCAGGACGCATTCGCGTTGGCATTGCCATTGACGAATGCCTTCGCGTCACCGGTGATGATCCGCAGGAACCGCGGCATCGCGGTGACCCTGGACACCGGGCTGCCGGCGAATTTCAGGGTGACCTGCGTCGGAGTCTGGATCTCTCCGACATTGCCTTCCTTGCCGCCGCCGTCCACATTGGCGTCGTCCTCGGCCTGTCCGTTCTGGAGGCGCAGGACCGGCCAGTAGTACGTCGACTTGTCACCCTGATTCCGGCAACTGGTCTCCGCCGCGGCAAGGGAGTCGTCGGTCGCGAAGGCGTCATTGGCCTGATTGCCGACGTAATCGTGCATATGGTGGGCGCCATTGGTCACACCGGGCGCGACAATGACATTGTCCGAATTGAACTTTCCAGCCTCATTGCGACCGCAATCGGTGGTGAAGGTGCCCTTCGAGCCGCCGCGGCGCTGCCGGGGCTGGTTCACATTCGGCTGGACGGTCGTGATGTCGACGAAGTCGGACGCCTCGGGGCCGTTGCCGGCCTGGCCGCCACCGCCCTGACCGCCGTCCTGTCCATCGCCCTGGCCGCCGTCCTGCCCGTCACCCTGACCGCCGTCCTGGCCCGGATCCTGGCTGGGATCCTGCCCGGGGTCCTGGCTCTGGCCGCCGTCCTGGCCGCCGCCGTTGTCCGTGCCGTCGCCGGTGCCCTCGCCGCTGCCACTGTCGTCGGCACGCAGGGTGCAGGGCGCCAGCGCCTCCAGGCCCTGCGGCCGCTCGCCGACGCGGTCGATCGCGTTCGCGATGCGCTCCAGCGAAGCCAGCCGCTTGTTCTTCAGCGGATTGAGAATGGCATTCTCGGCGAGTGCCGGGTCCTGCTCGATCTGTTCCTTCTGATCGGCGAACTTCCGGTACGCCTGGGTGATCTGGCTGTCGATCCTGGCCAGCTCACGGTCGACCTGCCAGCGTGCTCCTCTCGGCACGTCCGTCAGTTCGTTCGCCACATCCGGACAGTCGATGGTCGACATGGCCTGTCCGGCATTCTCGCTCTGCGGCGGACGCTGGTGGGACCTGCCCTCACCCGCGGATGCGTAGACATTCACCGCTACCAGCCCACCCCCACCCAGGAGCAAGGCGGCCGAGGCGGCGATCGCCCGGTTCGCCAGTGTG
This sequence comes from Streptomyces sp. GMY02, assembly GCF_019056675.1. Lineage (NCBI taxonomy): Bacteria > Bacillati > Actinomycetota > Actinomycetes > Kitasatosporales > Streptomycetaceae > Streptomyces > Streptomyces sp. GMY02. The sequence goes on from NZ_CP077658.1 coordinate 6,195,485, forward strand.
GAGCGTTTTCTCGATGTGCGTCCCATGGAACTCCTCAAGCTTCGTTTGCCGGTTACAGGGAAATCTCGGCAGGGGGAGAAGCGAAGCGCTCCGTTCCATACGGACCTCATTCGCGGCGTGTTCAACCGCCGCGTGAATTCATAGAAATCTCCATCAACAAACCGGGTGGATATGCCTCATTGGGGACGATGCCCTCACGTCGGCCTGACTCGCCGTCATCTGCCGCCGCGGTCCAGATATGCGAGCACCGCCAGCACCCGCCGGTTGTCGTCGTCCGACACCGGCAGCCCCAGCTTCCCGAAGATGTTGGAGGTGTGCTTGGCCACCGCCCGCTCCGTGATGACGAGTTGGGCGGCGATGGCGGTGTTGGAGCGGCCCTGTGCCATCAGCTCCATCACCTCCCGCTCACGCGGCGTCAGACCGCCCATCGGCTCGTCCTTGGCGCGCCGGGAGAGCAACTGCGAGATGACCTGGGGATCCATCGCCGTACCGCCCGCCGCGACCCTCCGTACCGCGTCGATGAACTGGTCCGCGTCGAACACCCGGTCCTTGAGCAGATAGCCCACCCCGCCCCTGCCGTCCGCCAGCAGCTCCCGCGCGTACAACTGCTCCACATGCTGGGACAGTACGAGCACGGGCAGGCCCGGCCTGGCGCGCCGCGCGGCGAGTGCGCACTGGAGGCCCTCGTCCGTGTGGGACGGGGGCAGCCGGACATCGACGACCGCCACATCCGGCTCCAGCTCCGCGAGCGCCGTGGTCAGTTCGGGCCCGCTCTCCACCGCCGCCAGGATCTCGAAGCCGTACGCCTCCAGCATCCTGACCAGACCGTCGCGCAGCAGGAAGAGATCTTCGGCTAGGACAACTCGCAAGGGATCTCCATGGTCACCATGGTGGGACCGCCCGCGGGACTGCTGACGGCCAGGACGCCGTCGAATGTACCGAGCCGACGCTCCAGACCGCTCAGCCCCGAGCCCTTCCCCGTCTCCGCGCCCCCGCCCCCGTTGTCGGTGACCGCGATACGCAGCATCCCCTCCCCGTACGAGACATCGACCCAGATCCGGTCGGCGCCCGAATGCTTGACCGCGTTGGTCAGGGTCTCGCTCACCGCGAAGTACGCCGCCGACTCGACCGGCGCCGCCGCGCGCCCCGGCAGCTCCACATTCACCTCGGTCTCCACCGGCAGCCGCAGCGCCAGCGCCTTCACGGCGTCCCCGAGCCCGCGCTCGGCCAGTACCGGCGGATGGATGCCCCGTACGAGATCACGCAGCTCGGTGAGCGCCTCCGCGGAGGACTGACGGGCCTTGCCTATCAGCTCCTTGGCCCGCGCCGGGTCCCGCTCGATCAGCGCCTCGATGGTCCCCAGGTCCATCCCCATCGCGACCAGCCTGGCCTGCGCGCCGTCGTGCAGATCGCGCTCTATTCGGCGCAGCTCGGCCGCCGAGGTGTCGACCGCGTCGTGCCGGGACTCGGTGAGCTGCTCGATCCGCAGACTCAGTTCCCGGTCATGACCGGGCGCGAGCAGCGGCCTGGCGAGGGCGAAGTGGAGCCGCAGCAGATCGGGGCTGAAGCGCAGGCCGACGGCGAGCACCGCCAGCCCCAGCGCGGCGGCGGCGAACCCGGTCGCCTGGCTGTCGACCGGCACGAACCCGTACCAGTACGGATCGTCCCTGAACACCCGCCACAGCCCCGCGGCCAGCACGAATCCCTCCAGGGGATAGACGGTCAGTGCAAAGGCCAGCAGGGCGACGACGGAGCCCACGGTCATATCGATCAGCAGCCACTGGAGATCGCGCCAGGTCGCCGGGTCCTTGAGCAGCAGGGTGCAGCGCTCGACCTGGCCGGTGACACCGCCGCGGACATCGGGCGGGAACGGCCGGTACGGAACGGCGATCCGTATGTCCGACCAGGTGGCGGCCCAGAGCCGGCGCTGATTGGCATGGCTCCTGACCAGCATCAGCAGCGCGGGCGTGGTGAAGACCCCTATGCCCAGCGGGATGAGCGTGATGGAGACCACGGCCAGCACGAAGAGGGTGACCGACCCGGCGAGCGCGACGACCGCCAGCGCCAGCCCCCGGAAGGCCGCCGTCAGCGACGCTCGGATCTTCGATCTGTCCATGGGAACTCTCCTTGCCCTTGTGACCGGCTTCGAGTCTGACCGGTCGCGGCGGGCCGGGGCATCCGGGCGGCCCCCCGATCCGTGGTGTTGCCAGCACCACCCCCGATCAGGGGTTTCGACGGCTGGGGTTGACGGCCCCGGATTTCTAGCGTCGTAGACGACTTTTCCACAGGCCTCATCCGCCCTTCCCCGCTTGCTCGCATAATTTTGGAGACGAAACGCCGTGAAACAGAATCTCGCCGCCCGTATCGGTGTGTGGAGTGCACACCATCGCAAGACGGCCGTTATCGGCTGGCTGCTGTTCGTCGTCCTGGCCGCTGCCCTCGGTGGCGCGTCGGGCCTGGTTGAAATGTCCGATTCGGAAAATGGTGCCGGCGATTCCGCGAAGGCGGAGAAGATCCTCGACGAGGCCGGTATCGACGATCCGGCCGGGGAACTGGTCATGGTCAGCAGCCGGACCGCCGGCGGCTGGCGTACGGCCGCCGGCGACCTGACCGAGGCCGTACGGGGGACGGGCGAGACGGGCCCGATCGCGCCGCCGCTCGCCTCCCGGGACGGTAAGGACGCACTGATCCGCTTCGAGATGAAGGGGGACTCCAAGACCGCGCCGGACCGGGTGCAGCCGGTGCTCGACGCCGTACGGGACACCGGGGACGCCCACCGGGACGTACGGATCTACCAGTTCGGGGAGGCCAGTTCGGGCAAGTGGCTGAACGATCTGCTGGCCGACGACTTCCGGCGGGCCGAGTTCACCGCCGTACCGCTGGCGCTCGGCATCCTGCTGGTCGCCTTCGGCGCGGTGGTGGCCGCGCTGCTGCCGGTCGGGCTCGCGCTCACCGCGTGCATGGCGGCCTTCGGGCTGCTGTCGCTCGCCAGCCACCAGCTCCATCTCTTCCAGACGACCTATTCGGTGATGTTCCTGATGGGGCTGGCCGTCGGTGTCGACTACTGCCTGTTCTATCTGCGGCGCGAGCGCGACGAGCGGGCCGCCGGGCGGGACGCCGAGACCGCGCTGCGGATCGCGGCGGCCACCAGCGGGCGGGCCGTCCTGGTCTCCGGGGTGACGGTCATGGTCGCGATGGCCGGGATGTTCCTGTCCGGGCTGATGCTCTTCAAGGGCTTCGCCCTGGCCACGATCATGGTCGTCTTCATCGCGATGCTCGGGTCCGTGACCGTGCTGCCCGCGCTGCTGGCCTGGCTCGGCGACCGTATCGACGCGGGGCGGGTGCCGTTCCTGAACCGGCGCAAGAAGAAGGGCGCGCACGAGAGCGGTGCGCTGGCGGGGGGCGCTGCTGGGGCCCGTACTGGCCAGGCCGAAGCTGTTCGCGGTGGCGTCCGTCGCGGTGCTGGTGGCGCTGGCGGCACCGGCGCTCGGGATGAAGACGGAGTCGCTGGGGATGGAGAAGCAGTTCGGCTCGGAGGCGTCGCTGACCGTCGCGTACCGGAACATCACTGAGGCGTTCCCGGGCGGTCCGGCCCCGGCGCGGGTGGTCGTGAAGGCGGACGACATCGGGTCGGACGGGATACGGAAGGCTCTCGCGGAGTTCGAGGGAACGGGGTCGGGGCCGGGCGGTGCGGCTTCGGTGACGGTGCACGCGGAGCGGAATGTGGCCGAGATCGAAGTCCCGCTGCCGGGCAACGGCAGTGACGAGCGCTCGAAGGCCGCCCTGTCCGAACTGCGTGACAAGCGGCTGCCCGCCGCGTTCGCCGGCACCGGCGCCGAGGTCCATGTGACCGGTGATCTCGCCGGGTCCGTCGACTTCAACGATCAGCTCAAGCGCGGCATCGTCCCGGTCTTCGCCTTCATCACCGCCGTGACGTTCCTGCTCATGCTGTTCTGCTTCCGCTCATACGTCATCGCCCTCACCTCGATCCTGCTCAATCTGCTGTCCGTGGTGGCCGCGTACGGCGTGATGGTCGCGGTCTTCCAGCACGGCTGGGGCGCGGACCTGCTCGGTACGGAGAAGGTCGGCGCGATCGAGAGCTGGATGCCGCTGTTCGTGCTGGTGGTGCTGTTCGGGCTGTCGATGGACTACCACGTCTTCGTGGTCTCCCGGATCAGGGAGGCCCGCGACCGCGGCCTGGACACCCCGTCCGCGATCCGCCAGGGCATCCGGCGCACGGCGGGCGCGGTGACCGGCGCCGCGGCCATCATGGTCGCCGTCTTCGCGGTCTTCGGGACGCTGTCCATGCAGGACATGCAGCAGATGGGCGTGGGCCTGGCGGTGGCGGTACTGCTGGACGCGACACTCGTACGGATGGTCCTGCTGCCCTCGGTGATGGCGCTGCTGGGGGAGCGGAACTGGCGTACGCCGAAGGGGCTGGGATGGCTGCCGGAGCTGGAGCACGGCGACGTGGCCGACGACACGGAGGGAACCGGCGGGGGAGCCGGGCCGTCGCCACTGGGCGCGCGGCACGCGGCGCCGGTGCGGACGCGCTGACCGCGGGCCGGTCCCGGCCGTGTCCCGGGCCGGTCCTGGCCGTGTTCCGGGCCGGTCCCGGCCGTGTTCCGGCCTCGGCTCCGGTCCCGGCAATCGGCTCCTGTACCGGCTTCGGCCCCGGTTCCGGTCTCGGTCCCCGTCCCGGCTCGGTCCCGGTCGTTGGGGACGGGCGTGGGGTGGGGCGAGGCCGGGACCGGGGTCGATTGTCAGTGGTGCCTGGCACGATCTCCGTAACGGGATGAAGAACGACCAGGGGGCAGACCATGGGCACATGGGACACCGGCCACTTCGACAATGACACCGCGGCGGACTTTGCCGCGGACCTCGACGACGCGACCGAGGCGGGCCGTACGGACCTGGTGCGCGCGGCGCTTCTTCGCGTGATCGAGACGCGGGACTATCTGGACAGCGACGAAGGGGCGTCGGCCGTCGCGGCGGCCGCGCTCGTCGCCGAGCAGTGCCCGGGCGGACCGCCCGTGGAAACGGTGTACGGCCCGGACGAGCCCCTGCCCCGCTTCCCCGCCGATCTGCGCCTTCTGGCCCTCCGTGCCCTGGACCGCGTGATGGCTGACGAGTCCGAACTACGCGATCTCTGGCTCGAAGCGGACGGCGACGACGGCGAGTGGCACGCCGGGATAGCGCGGCTGAGGACGACCCTGACGGCGGCGATATCCACAGGGACGTCCACGGAGATGTCCACACCCCGGCCGGACGGACTCCCGTAACCCGCACCCCCGCCCACCCGCCGTACCTACTGGCGGTCACGGCACCGGCAAGCCCGTCCGGCGGCCAAGGACACCCCGGCCGCCGGACGGACCCGCCGGACGGACCCGCCGGACGGACCCGGCGAAACCGCCCCGGCATACCGGATAGCCGCGCGGATCAGTCCGCCAGCAGCTTCGCCTCCTGCTCGGGGGACAGACCCACCGGCAGCCGGTCAGGACGCTGCGGTGCCTCGCCGCCGACCGAGGTCAGCCAGGACCAGGTGTCCGCCACTGTCTCGGCCACCGGCCGGCACCGCAGCCCCGAGGCCAGCGCCTTGGAGACATCGCCACGGTGCAGCATGTCGTGGAGTTCGCCCGGCGGCAGCCAGATCGGCAGGTCGGTCCAGGGCTGGATCCCCGCCGCGAGGATCGGTTCCGGCGCCGTCCAGCACAGTTCGGCGTCGGAGCCGGTCACCCGTACACAGGCGTCCAGCAGTTCGCCCATCGTGGTGTGCCCGGCGGGGCTCACCAGGTTGTACGGGCCGCCCAGGCCCTGCCGTACCGCGTCCAGGGTCCATTCGGCGAGATCGCGCACGTCGATGTACTGGAGCGGGTTGTCGCGGGGGCCCGGGGCGAGGACCGGGCCGCCCCTGGCGATCCGGCCCAGCCACCAGGGCAGCCGGCCGATGTTCTCGTGAGGGCCGAGGATCAGACCGGCGCGGACCAGCACCGCCCGGTCGCCGAAGACCGCCTCGGCGGCGAGTTCACCGCCGCGCTTGTCCTTGGCGTAGTCGGTCTGCCCGGCCTCCGGGGACGCGCCCGTCACCACCGGGCCGTCCTCGTCCAGTCCGGCCGGGGTGGGCTGTTCGTACACCGAGCGGCTGGAGATGTACACGTACCGGCCCACGCGGTCCGCCAGCAGCCGGGCCGCCGCGAGCACCACGGACGGGGCTGCCGACCAGGTGTCGACGACCGCGTCCCACTCGCCCTCGGCGAGCGCGGCCAGACCGTCGGGGGCAGTGCGGTCGCCGAGCAGGGTGACCGTCCCCGCCGGTGCCTTATGACGGCCGCGATGGAAGACCGTCACCTGCCAGTCCCGGGCGAGCGCCGCCTCCGCGACCGCGCGCCCGACGAATTCCGTACCACCGAGGATCAGGAGTCTCATGGCACCGACCATGCCCGTGAACGGGCGACGAGAACAGAGAAATTCGCGGTCAGGGAAATTCGCCGTCAGGAGAATCATGTGCCTCTGGGATCTGCCGCGCGGCCCCACGGGATGGCAGCATGAGCGGACCATGACAGATGCCCGGTCGCCCTTGCGCGCCTTGCGGGCCGCGGCCTTCGCGGCGGTATGCGTGACACTCGCGGCGCTGGGGCATTCCTTTGCATCCGGTGCGCATGGCGCCTCCGGCATGTCCGGCACCTCCGGGCATGACATTCCGCCCGGGGCGCTGTGGGCGGCGTTCGGGGTGACCGCGGGTCTGGCCTGGCTCGCGGGCGGCCGACGGCGCGGGGCCGTTTCGATCGGCGCGGCCCTGCTCACCGTCCAGGGCGTCCTGCACCTGCTGTTCGCCGGGGCCCTGCCGTACGGACCGTCCGCGCATGGACCGGGGCCGCGCCCCGGCGGTGTCACGAACATGACCACCGGCTCGGGCATGAGCCCCTCCGGCATGGGCGCCTCCCGCATGAGTCCCTCCGGCATGGGTGCCGGAATGACCATGAGCGGCGCGGACACCGGCGCCTATGGGCGGGTCGGCGTACTCGACGCCCTCACCGACGTCTCCGCCGGCATGCTCGCCGCGCATCTCGTCGCCGGCGCTCTGTGCGCGCTCTGGCTGGCCCGGGGCGAGGCCGCGCTCTTCCGGGTCGTACACGCCGTCGGAGCCCTGGCCTTCTCACCGCTCCGGCTGCTGCTCACCGCCGTACGGCTGCCCACCGTACCCCGGCTGATACGCCCGCGCCCCGGAGCCTCCACGGCACACCGCGCCCATGGCGTCGTCCTGGCGCACACGCTGTCGCGGCGTGGCCCGCCCCCGTTCCGTACCGCTCGTACCACGGCCCCTGGAGCCGCTGTCAGCACCGCCACCATCCCTGTCTGAGGTCGGCGGCGGCCGGGGCCGGTTCCCCCATGCCAACGCCAACACCTAGGACAGTCATGGCCATTGACGATCCCGTACAGGGCGCCGCCGCGCAGGACTCCGACGTACAGACACAGACCGAGCGGCAGACGCAGACCGAGACCGAGACCGAAAGCGCGGCCGCGTCCGCGGCGGGCACGCCCTCCGCCTGGAGTGCCCTGCGGCCCCTGGTGCTCCGGCTCCACTTCTACGCGGGCCTGCTGATAGCACCGCTCCTGCTGATCGCCGCCACCAGCGGGTTCCTCTACGCGCTCTCGTTCCAGGCGGAGAAAGTGATCTACCGCCACGAACTGTGGGCACCGGTCGGCGACCGTATGTACCCGCTCGCCGATCAGATCAAGGCCGCCAAGGCCGCCCGCCCCGACGGCACCGTCACGTCCGTGCGTCTCCCCTCCGAAGAGGGCGCCACCACCCGGGTTCTGATGACCGTGCCGGGCCTCGGAGAGAGCAAGTCGCTCGCCGTCTTCGTCGATCCGTACACCGCGGAGATACGGGGAGAGCTGACCAGCTACGGCAGTTCGGGCGCCCTGCCGCTGCGTACCTGGCTCTCCGAGCTGCACCGCCATCTCCACCTGGGCGAACCCGGCCGTATCTACAGCGAGCTCGCAGCGAGCTGGCTGTGGGTCGTCACCCTCGGCGGAGTACTGCTCTGGACCGCGCGCAGACGCTCCTCGAAGCGCGCGCTGCTGGTGCCCGAGCGCGAGGCCACCGGCCGGCGCCGGACGCTCTCGCTGCACGGTTCTGCCGGGCTCTGGGCCGCGACCGGTCTGGTACTGCTCTCCGCCACCGGTCTGACCTGGTCCACGTACGCGGGCGAGAACATCGGCGCGGTCCAGGACCAGCTCGGCGGCGCCACCCCGGCCGTCTCCGCCGCCCTCCGACCCGGCTCGGGCACGGCGGGCGGCGGCGGTCACGAGGGCCACGAGGGCATGGAGGACATGCCCGGAATGGCGGGCCCGGACATCGGCGTCGATCTGGCGGTCGTCGCCGCACGCCAGGCCGGTCTCGACGGGCCGATCGCGGTGACCCTGCCGAAGGAGGGCACCGGCTATGTGATCGCGCAGACCGACACCCAGTTCCCGGTCAGGCTGGACTCGGTCGCCGTCGATCCCGCCAACGGCCTGATCATCGACGAACTGCGGTTCGCCGACTACCCCCTGCTCGCCAAGCTCACCCGCTTCGGGATCGACGCCCACATGGGGCTCTTCCTCGGGGTGGTCAATCAGCTCGCGCTCGCGGCTCTCGCCCTCACACTGATTCTGATCATTGTCTGGGGCTACCGGATGTGGTGGCAGCGCAGGCCCACCAAGGCGAGCGCGCTGACCATGGGCCGGGCGATACCGCGTGGCGCCTGGCGCAAGGTGCCGCTCACGGTCCTGCTGCCGCTGGCGGCGGTGACGGCGCTGATCGGCTGGTTCGTTCCGCTGCTGGGCATCAGCCTGCTGGTGTTCCTGGTGCTGGACGGCGCGCTGGGCCTGCGGTCCCGCATACGTACGGGAAGTACTGATACCCGTACCGGAACCCGTACCGGGACATAACGTACGGACGCGGTGCCGTACCACTGCACCGCCGTACCGTCATGTCGCCGTACGCATGAAGCCCCGCCGTTCCGGGTCCGGGAAGTCCGGTCCGGCCGGCGGGGCCCATGCCCGCTCAGGGCGTGTACTTGTAGCCGACGCGCCGTACGGTCTGGATGGTGTGCCGGTACTCGGCGCCCAGCTTGCGGCGCAGCCGTGCCACATGCACATCGACGGTCCGGCCGTCGCCCACATGCCCGTAGCCCCACACCGTGGTCACCAACTGGTCGCGGGTGTGCACCCGGTGGGGATGCGCCACCAGGTGGGCGAGCAGTTCGAATTCGAGATAGGTGAGATCGAGCGTCTTCCCGTCCACGACGGCGATGCGCTGGGCGCTGTCGATCCGTACCGGACCGCCGTCTCCGGCCCGCGCGCCGAAGCCGTCGGCCGTGGTGTCACCGGGCCCGGGCCCGTCCCCCGGCTCGGCGCCCGGCGCCGCGGGGTCCGTGCCGGCGGGACGGTACGGAGCCGAGGCGGCCAGCACCGCGGCCTGCTGATCGGCCGGTACGAGGACGAGATAGCCGATCATCGGCGGCTGGCCGGGCAGCGCCGGCAGGGTGTGCTGCGGCGCGGGCAGCCAGGTCGCTCCCGGCGGCAGGAAGTCCACGACCTGTCCTCCGGCGGGGACAGCGGCGGGGCGGGCGGCCGGAGCGGTCTCGTCACGGTCGACGGCCCGCAGCCGGTGACGGCCGGGGGCGGCGGGTTTCTGGTTGAGTGCGGCGGCGGACGCGGCGGAGAGGGAACGGGAGTTCGCCATGAGGGGTCAGCTCTTTCGCGCGAAGGAGTCGTCGAGTCGACAGGACGGACGGGACGTACGTCATGCGCGGCGGCCGAAGGCCTCGAAGGAGGTTTTAGAGGGCCGACGCGTTCCTCGCGCGGCAACACACCCGGTCGAAGTCGTGATGCTGCCGGGACGGCCAGAACGGCTCCAGGTCGCTGGGACCTGACGCGGGGTGCTGGTGGCTGGCCATGCGTCCATTGAAGCAGATAGCGGTGCGCCGCAGCAGGGCACTTTCCGCTGTCCGTACGCTCCGGCGGCGTGACAGTCAGCACAGGGCCCCACAGGCACGGCGCTCGGGAGCGGCGTGCTTCCGGAGGCGAACGTGACGGTCGGCACAGGGCGGCGGGGAAGCACGGCGAGGGAGCGCGGCGGGGGAGCACGGCGAGGGAGCGCGGCGGGGAGGCGCGACGGGGGAGCGCGGCGGAGGGGGCGGCCACCGTGCGGCGGCCGCCCCCTCCGGGAGCTGCGGGCGGAGCGGACCGGTCCGGTCAGACCTGGCCGGCCTTCTCCAGGGCCGAGCAGCAGGTGTCGACGATCAGCCGCGTCACCACATACGGGTCGACGTTGGCGTTCGGACGGCGGTCCTCGATGTAGCCCTTGCCGTCCTGCTCGACCTGCCACGGGATACGGACCGAGGCGCCGCGGTTGGACACGCCGTAGCTGTACTCGTTCCACGGGGCGGTCTCGTGCAGACCGGTCAGGCGGTCGTCGATGCCCGCGCCGTAGTTCTTGACGTGGTCGAGCGGCTTGGAGCCCTCGCCCAGCGACTCGCACGCGGTGATGATCGCGTCGTATCCCTCGCGCATCGCCTTGGTGGAGAAGTTGGTGTGCGCGCCGGCGCCGTTCCAGTCGCCCTTCACGGGCTTGGGGTCGAGTGTGGCGGAGACGTTGAAGTCCTCGGCGGTGCGGTAGAGCAGCCAGCGCGCGATCCAGAGCTGGTCCGCCACGTCCAGCGGCGCGAGCGGGCCGACCTGGAACTCCCATTGGCCGGGCATGACCTCGGCGTTGATGCCGGAGATGCCCAGGCCTGCCTTGAGGCAGTTGTCCAGGTGTGCTTCGACGATCTGGCGGCCGAAGATCTCGTCGGCGCCGACACCGCAGTAGTAGCCGCCCTGCGCGGCGGGGAAGCCGCCGACGGGGAAGCCCAGCGGACGCGAGCCCTCGAAGAACGTGTACTCCTGCTCGATGCCGAAGATCGGCTCCTGGCCCGCGAACTTCACCGCGACCTCGGTGAGCGCCGCACGGGTGTTGGACTCGTGCGGAGTCATGTCGATGTTCAGGACCTCGCACATGACCAGGACGTTGTCCCCGCCGCGGATCGGGTCCGGGCACGAGAAGACCGGCTTCAGCACACGGTCGGAGGCGTGACCCTCGGCCTGGTTGGTGCTCGACCCGTCGAAGCCCCAGATGGGCAGCTCGGCGCCGTCCGTCAGGATCTTGGTCTTCGAGCGCAGCTTCGCGGTCGGCTCGGTGCCGTCGATCCAGATGTACTCAGCCTTGAAGGTCACGGGCCTCATCCTTTGCGGGTGCAGCAGTTTGAGTGCGGCAAGAGTTTGAGTGCGGCAAGTGTGTCCCGAAGCTTGGCAATCCGGGATTTCCCGGCTGTTGCCCATCCATGAACCACGTGTTACTCAGGGTTCTTTTGTTTCGCGGGCGTTGTGCGGGGAAGCGCCCGAGAGGCCTGTGGCGTCCCGGAAGCGCGCCGCAGGCATGTTCGATGCCTGGTGCCGCGCGTCGGACCACGCGTGTCGCGTCACGTCGTATACGGGGTCGAGACGAGGGGCCGCACACCTCGTACCGGCGTCGTACTGGCCTCGCACTGGCCTTGTGCCGGCCTCGTACCGGCGTCGTACTCGCCGTGTACCGGCTCCGTACCGCCCCGCGCCTCCTGTGCCGTGCGGCGACGGGGCACACTGAGCGCCATGAGCAAGCCACGTATCGGACTCCTCGGCACCGGCCCCTGGGCGGAGCGTACGCACGCCCCCGCCCTCGCCGCCCACCCCGGCATCGAATTCAGCGGCGTCTGGGGGCGCCGCCCCGAGGCCGCCGCCGCACTCGCCGCCGCCCATGACACCACCGCCCACTCCGGTGAGAGCGGCCTCGACGCCCTCTTCGCCGAGAGCGACGCCATCGCCTTCGCCCTGCCGCCGGACATCCAGGCGCCGCTCGCGGTACGGGCCGCCGCGGCCGGCTGCCATCTGCTGCTGGACAAACCGGTCGCGACGACCGTCGCCGCCGCCCGTGAGGCCGCCGACGCCGCGACGGGCGCGGGCGTCTCGTCCGTCGTCTTCTGCACCCTGCGCTTCGCCGCCGGGACCGCGGGCTGGATCGACGAGCAGGCGGCGAAGGGCGGCTGGTTCACCGCCCACGCCTACTGGATGGGCGCGCTGTACGGGCCGGGCGCGAACAGCCCGTACGCCGAATCCCCCTGGCGCCGCGAGAAGGGCGGCCTGTGGGACGTCGGCCCGCACGCGCTCTCCGCGCTGATCCCGGTGCTCGGCGAGGTCACCGGGCTGACGGCCGTACGGACCGGGCCCGACCTCACCCACCTGGTGCTCCGGCATGTGTCCGGGGCGGCCAGCACGGTGGCGCTGAGCCTGAGCGCGCCGGAGGCCGGGTCGGGGTCGAGCGTCGAACTGCGCGGCGAGAACGGTACGGCGGTGCTGCCGACCGAGTGGGGAGACCCGGTCGACTCGTTCCGCGCGGCGACCGACGCGCTGCTGGAGTCGGTCCGTACGGGGCAGCCGCACGCCTGCGACATACGGTTCGGGCTGCGGCTGACCGAGATCCTGGCGGAGGCGGAGGCCGAGGTGCAGCAGGCGGGGGCGGCGAACTAGGGACCGGAGCCCAGGGACCGGAGCCCAGGGCCTCGCCGGCAGGCGGGCTTGCCAGCTAGCCGGCGCTCTGGACGCGTTCGATCCGGGCGTTGCGTATCAGGAACTTGCCCGGCTCGCGGACCTGCTCGAACGCCGCGTCGTTCAGCAGGGCGCAGCTCCCGGAGACCGAGGTGACCTGGACCGTGGTCGACTTGTCGTTGTCGAGATTGGTCACGCGGAGCGTGGTCCCGGCCGGGAACTGATTGCTGGACGCGGCCGGGGCGCCCGCTTCGCCGGAGAGCGTGACGGTGGAACCGGCGCAGACGACCTCGCCGACGCCGTCACCTCCACCGCTTCCGGCGTTGCCCGCGCCACCGGCGCCCGCGTCTCCGTTACCCGCGTCACCGTTCCCGGCGTTCCCGGCGTCGGCGGGCGGTTCGGCGGCAGGCGGTTCGGCCGCAGGCGGTTGCTGCTCCACCGGGGCCTGCGCCGGGGGCTGCTCCGCCTGCGGCGGCCGGTTGCTCTCCCCGGCCTGGCATCCGGACGCCGTCTGCTTGCGCTTGATCTCCTCGATGACCGCGACGCGGTTGGCGATCCGCGCCTCGGACAGCGCGTCCGGCGCGGCCTTCTGCGCGGCGATGAAACTCTCGTTGTTGCCGAGGGCCGTGGCCAGCCCGTCACAGACCACCGACGCCTGGCTGGTCCCGGTCATCACCACCGCCGTACCACCCACCAGCGCGGCGGCGCCGGCGAGCAGGGCGATCTTCTTCCGGGTACTGAAGGTCTTCTTGCGGGACACGTGTGGGGGCTCCTGTCCCCGGCCGTACGGGGGCGGCCGGCTGGGTTCCGTGTTGCCGTTGGGTACGGGCGAGCCCTCCGTACCGTTCAGCCGTCACACCCGTAACTTCGGTCCGTACCCCCGCGCGGGAGCTTCCCCAGTGACCGTCAAATGCCCTCTGGCCAGGGGCGATTGTCAGTGGGGGGCGGTAAAATGGGGGTAGTTCGTGAGGGTCCAACCACCGCGCCGGGAGGTCGCCGATGGCCGTTGCCACAATCACGACGAAACTCTTCGAGATCCAGCCGACCGCGCCCACCATCGTCCGTAAACCACTGCCGGCGGGTCAGCCGCGGGAGTGGTACGAGACCCATAACCGCCGGCTCAAGGCCATGCGCCTCGCCATCGCCCTGCTCGACTCGGGGGTGTACCACCCGGCGAACGCGACCAACCGCCGGATCCGCAGCACGGCGTCCCGGATCGGGGTCCACCCGCCGTCCGACACCACCTGCCGCATGGTGCGCGCTCTGATCCGCTGAGGTGCGGCGCGAGGCACGGCGCCGATGTACGGCACTGAGGTACGGCGCCGATGTGCACGGCCCGGCTGAGTCACTGAGGTACGGCTCGGCCGGGCACGGCCGTACACCGGCTCTCCGACCCGACAGGGCCGGAGAACCGGAGCCGGATCTCATGCCGGCCGGCCCTGACGGGCCCTAACGCTGTTGCCCCGTTATGCCTTGCGCCTTTGCGGCATGGGCGCCGCGCGGGCGTCAGGCGCCGGTGAACCAGGGCTCGGTTCGTACGGTGTGGAGCCGCCCGCGCGTGAGCGCGAACCGGGGCAGGGACACCCCGTACTCGTCCGTGATGGCGGCGAGCGCCTCGTACTCGTCGTCGGGGTCGAGCGCGAAGTCCTCCGGGTCGGGGAAGAGTTCCTCGGGGTCGAGGGATTCGGGAAGCGTGCCCCACTCCTCGATCTCCCCGTCGTGCACGGTGAATCCGTACTCGCGCCGCCCGTCCTCCGCGTACGAGAAGTGGAACGTGCCCGCCTCCTCCTCCGCCTCGCTGCCCCGCTCCACCCACACCGTGATGGACGCGGTGCCCCGGGACGCCTTCTCGCCGAGCCCGCCCGCCGGGAAGGACTCCTGGAGGGACTGGAGCGCGGACTCCTCCAGGGGCCCCGCGAAATCGGTGTCACGGCGGCTTTCGAACACGAAGCTCCACCCGCTGTCGCCGCCGCAGGAACCGATACGGGCGGCGTCCCCCGCCTCCCGCTCATCGGCCGGCGCCGACAACGGCCCTTCCTGGCCCGTGCCTTGCCCGACACGTACGGCCAGCTCCTCCGGCGATATGCCCTCGACGAGGACGAACCGGTAGGAGCCGCCCTGCTCCCCGTCGTCGGCGAGCCAGCCGAGCCCGTCGCCATCCGACGCGAACACTTCGCCGCTCGACACGACTCCTTCCTCGCGCTGCTCCCCACGGGGCGTTTCGAGGATGTACCGGCCGCGCTCCGGTGTGATCACCGGCCCGAGGAACGGATCGGCGAGCAGACCGACGGGGGCTATGTGCTCACTGCTGTTGGGCTCCCAGTCGGCCACGGCGTCCGCGATCGTCTCCCAGGCGGCGTCCGTATCACCCCACCGTGCGTGCTCGCGCGCGGTCGCGACGGCCTTGCCGAAGGTGCCGGAGGGCTCGTACCGGTACGTACGCGCGCCACCCTCGCCCTCCGCGCCACCCTCGCCCTCCGCGCCACCCTCGCCCTCCGCGCCGAACCCGGCCTCCGTGCCGCTTTCGGCCCCCGTGTCGCTTTCGGCCCCGCGCGGATCGAGCCGCTCCAGTGCGGCCAGCGGCCCCAACTCCCGTACGTCCAGCGGACCGCCGTCCAGCATCGCCTCCACCTGGAGCCGCAGCCCATGGGCACGGCTCCGGCCGTGGGCGTCCGCCTCTATGAAGAGGTCGAGCCGGCCGTCGATGTCGTCCCCGGCGAGGCAGCCCGTACGTGCCTCCTCGACATCGGCGTCAAGTTCGCGGGTGGTGGCGTTCGTGAAACCGGGGGAGTCCGCGTGCGCGCGGTGGAACTCCCTGAACAGCTCCTGCATCAGGTCCAGGAACGATTCGTACCGCTCCTCGGAACCGCCGTCGGCCCGGCTCCGGTCCAGATACGCGGCCCACTCCCCGTCGGCATCCACATCACCGGGATCGAGCAGCACATCGATGTCCGCCCCCGTGACGGCCAACTGAAGCCGCGCGCCCGGCTCCGCGTCCTCGTCCCCGTACCACCGGACCCCCTCCACAGCCCCGACCACCCCGACCTCGGTCCCGGCAGCGCGCCACCCGTCGGTGACCGCGAGGAACGACCGGTAGGTCAGTGGCAACCCGACTCCGAGCCGCTCCTCCACCTCCCGTATCCGCTGCTCGTCCACCCCCGCGAACCCCGGCCACGGCTCACTCCCCCCGACCAGGTCCTCCCAGTCAGCACTCCACCGCTCAAGAAAGGGCCGCCAGTTGTAGATCTTCATGCCCCCATCGTGCCAGCGCCCACTGACAACCGACACCCGCCGAAGCACCGATACACCAGAACGCCACCCCGCGGTCGGCGAGGCGGCGTTCGGAGGTGGCGTTCACCGGACAACTCGGGCAGCGGCCGGCGGCACGCTCGCGGTACGGCGTCGGTGCCCGCGGGCGCGGCCGGCCGATGTACACGTGCCGTCGGGGCCGACGCCGATCCGCGTGTCAGTTCCGCGTACCGTCCACGATGACCGGCGTACCGTCCGACCCCGAACCGCACGGCACCGCGTACACGGGGTTGGCCTTGGCGGCTTCCTTGAAGGCGTCGATGCACTGGTTCCGCAGGACCCGGTCGGTGAGCGACCGCTCCAGGATCCCGTTGGCCCTGGCGATGCCCTCGGCCTCGATACGCCTGCGCTCCGACTCGGCCTTCGCGGTACGCGCCGCCTCGACCGCACGCTCGGTGGCCTGCTCCTGCTGGAGCTTCTTGTCTATCTGCTGCTGAAGCTGGTCGGACGGCCGCACATTGCGCAGATTGACATTGGTGACATCGATGCCCCGGGGCTTCAGCCGCTCCTTGATCTGCGCCTCGATCTCGGCGGCTATGGTCTGCCGCCCGGAGGCATAGCCCTCCTCGCTCTTGTGCTTGGCGAACACATTCCGGATGATCTCCCGGCTGTCCGGCAGCACCAGCCGCTCCTGTATCGCGTCCTGACTACCCGCCAGCCGGTACAGCTCCACGGCGTTGGCCGGGGTCACCGCCCACTTGACGGTGACATCCGCGTACAGCACCCCGCCCTGCGACGAGCGGACCTCGACCACGTCCTTGTCGTTGAGATTGAGGTCCACGGGCCGCGTGGAGAAGCTTGTCACCTCGGTGAACGGCGTCTTGAGATGCATCCCGGACGTCAGCGGCGCCCCGATCTTCCCGAAGAGCACGGGCACCCCGACCTCGTACGCGCTCACCACATACACACAACTGACAACCCCGAACCCCACCCCCGCCACCCCGGCCAGCGCGGCCCAGACCTTCAGCCCACCAGCCCGGCTCCGCCCCACCACACCCAGCACGACGGCCGTGACGATGAGCAATATGGCCAGCACAAACATCGAAGGGTCCTCCCCCGTCAACACAACCCCCACGGCAACCCCGCAGGCCGGCGCATCCTAGCCAGCCAACCACCCCCACCACGCGACCACCTGCCATACAACCCTCAACAACCCCGTCACAACCCGTGCCACGTCACACCACCCCGCGCGCCGACCTCCGACGCCCGCCGGCGAGCAGCAGAGGAGCACAGGAGCACACGAAGAAGGCCGCCGACCGCGCCCTGACGGCGACGGTCGACGGCCTGATATCTCGGGGAAGCGCCCCGCGCTGCTTCGGCCTAGATGTCGAAGTACAGCTCGAACTCGTGCGGGTGCGGGCGGAGCTGGATGGGGGCGATTTCCTTTGTGCGCTTGAAGTCGATCCAGGTTTCGATCAGGTCCGAGGTGAAGACGCCGCCGGCCTGGAGGTATTCGTTGTCGGCTTCCAGGGCGTCGAGGACGGCCGGGAGGGAGGTGGGGACCTGGGGGACGCCGGCGTGCTCTTCCGGGGCCAGTTCGTAGAGGTCCTTGTCGATCGGCTCGGCCGGCTCGATCTTGTTCTTGATGCCGTCCAGGCCCGCGAGGAGGAGGGCCGAGAAGGCGAGGTACGGGTTCGAGGACGGGTCCGGGGCGCGGAATTCGACGCGCTTGGCCTTCGGGTTCGAGCCGGTGATCGGGATGCGCATCGCCGCGGAGCGGTTGCGCTGGGAGTAGACCAGGTTGACCGGGGCCTCGAAGCCGGGGACCAGGCGGTGGTACGAGTTCACCGTCGGGTTGGTGAAGGCCAGCAGCGACGGGGCGTGCTTGAGGATGCCGCCGATGTAGTAGCGGGCGGTGTCGGAGAGGCCCGCGTAGCCCTGCTCGTCGTAGAAGAGCGGGCTGCCGCCCTGCCACAGGGACTGGTGGACGTGCATACCGGAGCCGTTGTCACCGAAGATCGGCTTGGGCATGAAGGTCGCGGTCTTGCCGTTGCGCCAGGCGACGTTCTTCACGATGTACTTGAAGAGCATCAGGTCGTCGGCGGCGGCGAGCAGCGTGTTGAACTTGTAGTTGATCTCCGCCTGGCCGGCGGTGCCCACCTCGTGGTGCTGGCGCTCGACCTGGATGCCGGACGCCGCCAGCTCCAGGGAGATCTCGGCCCGCAGATCGGCGAAGTGGTCGACCGGCGGTGCCGGGAAGTAGCCGCCCTTGTAGCGGACCTTGTAGCCGCGGTTGTCCTCGATCGCTCCGGTGTTCCAGGCGCCGGCCTCGGAGTCGATGTGGTAGAAGCCCTCGTTCGCCGTGGTGTTGAAACGCACGCTGTCGAAGACGTAGAACTCGGCCTCCGGGCCGAAGTACGCGGTGTCCGCGATGCCGGTCGAGGCGAGGTAGGCCTCCGCCTTCTTGGCGATGTTGCGCGGGTCGCGGCTGTACTGCTCGCCCGTGATCGGGTCGTGGATGAAGAAGTTGATGTTCAGCGTCTTGTCGCGGCGGAACGAGTCGACCCGGGCGGTCGACAGGTCCGCGCGCAGCGCCATGTCCGACTCGTGGATGGCCTGGAAGCCACGGATCGACGAGCCGTCGAAGGCCAGCTCGTCGGCGGGGTCGAACGCCTTCGCCGGGATCGTGAAGTGCTGCATCACGCCAGGCAGATCGCAGAAGCGGACGTCCACGAACTTGACGTCCTCGTCCGCGATGAACTTCTTGGCCTCGTCGGCGTTCTGGAACATCCAGCTCCTCCTCCTCCCGTCCCGGGGTGGGGCGGGGGTTGTCGCTCGGTCGTGCGGCCAGTGCGGTGGCACACGCTGAAGCCGACCATAGGTATCCGGCATTTCTCAAGCGTGACCCATTTGTTTCGGTGAAGTTAACCGGGCCGAGTGCGCGCCGGGGCGCACGCTGCCCGCACACCGCCCGCGTACCCCCTCCGTATGCCCCCGTCACAACCCGTCCGTACCCCCGTTCCCGGGGCTCCGGGACCCCCGCAGTACCGTGGTCGGGTGGACAACAGGCAAGCAATCGGATCCTGGCTCTCCGGGCCCCGCGCGGCCGCCGAGGACATGGGAGTCGACTTCGGCTACCGCGGCGAACGGCTCGGCCTGCCCGAGCACGGCCCCGGTTCCGTCGCGCCCCTCGGCCGCCGCTTCGGGGCCATCTTCGCCGACTGGGCGCTGTGCGTACTGATCGCATACGGGTTGCTCGCCGGCCGTGACTGGCAGGCAGCGGGCAACTGGGCCCTCGGTGTCCTGCTCGCGCTCAGCCTGCTCACCGTCGGTACGGTCGGCTTCACCCCCGGCAAGCGCCTCTTCGGCCTCCGGGTCGTCGCCGAGGAGGGCGGCCGGGCCGGCATCGTCCGTGTCCTCGTCCGCAGCGTCCTGCTCTGCCTCGCCATCCCCGCCCTGATCTGGGACCGCGACGGACGCGGACTCCACGACCGCCTTTCCCGTACCGTCCAGGTGCGGATCTAGCGGATCCAGTAGAAGCATCCAGTAGAAGCAAGGGCAACAAGCAAGAAAAGAGGAGGGCGGCCGCTCACCGCGGCCGCCCTCCTTCATGTCTCTACCGTCGGCTAGCGCATCTTCCCGCCCCGCGGCATCCGCATGCCCTTCGGCATCGGCCCCTTCGGCAGCGGCATATTGCTCATCAGGTCGCCCATCGCGCGCAGCCGGTCGTTGGCCGCCGTCACCTGCGGGCCCGCCAGTACGCGCGGCAGCTTCAGCATCGTCGTACGGATCTTCTTCAGCGGCACCTGGCCCTCGCCGTCGCCGACGATGATGTCGTGCACCGGCACATCGATCACGATGCGCTGCATCCGCTTCTTCTCGGCCGCCAGCAGGCTCTTCACCCGGTTCGGGTTGCCCTCGCCCACC
The DNA here is from genome assembly GCF_019056675.1 of Streptomyces sp. GMY02. Classification (NCBI taxonomy): domain Bacteria; kingdom Bacillati; phylum Actinomycetota; class Actinomycetes; order Kitasatosporales; family Streptomycetaceae; genus Streptomyces; species Streptomyces sp. GMY02. The sequence continues at coordinate 6,215,273 of NZ_CP077658.1, forward strand.
AGCACGATGCCCGCCTTGCCGACGGCCCGGTGGACGACGTCCTGGTTACGGTTCATCGCCACCGCCGGGGTGGTCGTCCAGCCCCGGCCCACGTTCTCCAGAACCGCGGCCGCGGCGCCCGGCTGGCCCTCCATCTGTCCGAAGGCCGCCTTCTCGGCACGGCGGCCGAAGACGATCGCCATCGCGAGGAACGCCAGGATGAAGCCCAGGATGCCCAGATAGATGGGATGGTTGATCAAGAAGCCGACCGCGAGGAAGACACCGAAGGTGACGATTCCCACACCCGCGACGACAAGACCGACCTTCGAGTCGGCCCGCCGGGTCATCTTGTAGGTAAGGGCAATCTGCTTCAGTCGCCCCGGGTTCGCAGCAGTGTCTGCGCTTTCCTTCCTCGCCATGCGAGAAGTTTACGTGGCGCGGGAAGTGGCCTTCGACACGGCCTCCATTACGTGCTGGGCCTCGACCCGGTCCTTGGCCCTGCGGCGGTCCTCCAGCACGGCCGTCCAGGCGTTGCGGCGGGCCGTGCGCTGGCCTCCGCTCAGGAGGAGGTACTCCACGGCGCGCAGCGCGCCGGCGACGGAGGGGCGGACCGGGGCGGTCCTGGCGGCCATGGCCCGGGCCATCACGGTGCGCGCCGGGGCGGACCGGGCGGTGGACGCCCTGGCTTTGGTGACGGGTCGTACCGGCGCGTCCTGCATGATGTCGATCCCCTCACGTGCGGGTCTGGTGCGGTGTGCACGAGCGTGCGCGGTGCGTGGAACCAGGCGCGGTGCGCAGAACCAGGCTGGTTCACAGGTTCATTCACTGGTGTTACCAGGGCGTGACCGAGTGGTCAAACGCGAATGAAACCCCGGCAGGTGGTCCGCGAACGGCCGTGAAAACGGCGGCGCGGCCCGTACCCGCCCCCGACCTGCGGGGAGGGTGCGGGCCGCGCTTCGGCCGGCCGCTACTGCTCAGTAGTCACTTGTGCCCGGATTCACAGAACGCTTGCGCCGGGCGGGTGGGATTCAGCGCCCGCACGCCGGAACGGCGACAGCCTCCGCCTCGGCCGACAGCCTCCGCCTCACACCGCCTGGCCCGCCACCGCCGCGCCACGCCGCTCGACCGCCTGCTGGTACAGCCGTCCCGCGCGGTACGAGGAGCGCACCAGCGGTCCCGACATCACGCCGGAGAAACCGATCTCCTCGGCCTCCTCCTTCAGCTCCACGAACTCGTGCGGCTTCACCCAGCGCTCGACCGGGTGGTGCCGTACCGAAGGCCGCAGGTACTGGGTGATCGTGATCAGCTCGCACCCCGCCTCGTGCAGATGCCGCAGCGCCTCACTGACCTCGGCGCGCTCCTCGCCCATGCCCAGGATCAGATTGGACTTGGTCACCAGGCCCGCCTCACGGGCACGCGTGATGACCTCGAGCGAGCGCTCGTACCGGAAGCCGGGCCTGATGCGCTTGAAGATGCGCGGCACCGTCTCGACATTGTGCGCGAGCACCTCGGGGCGGGACGAGAAGACCTCGGCGAGCTGCTCGGGCACCGCGTTGAAGTCGGGGATCAGCAGCTCGACCTTCGTACCGCCCGCCGCGCGCTCCGCCGTAAGGGTGTGGATCTGGCGCACGGTCTCCGCGTACAGCCACGCCCCGCCGTCCTCCAGGTCGTCACGGGCGACACCGGTGATCGTGGCGTAGTTCAGGTCCATCGCGACGACGGACTCGCCGACCCGGCGCGGCTCGTCACGGTCCAGCTCGGCCGGCTTTCCGGTGTCGATCTGGCAGAAGTCGCAGCGCCGCGTGCACTGGTCGCCACCGATGAGGAAGGTCGCCTCGCGGTCCTCCCAGCACTCGAAGATGTTCGGACAGCCCGCCTCCTGGCAGACCGTGTGCAGACCCTCGCTCTTCACGAGCTTCTGGAGCTGCTGGTACTCGGGACCCATTTTCGCCCGGGTCTTGATCCACTCGGGCTTGCGCTCGATGGGGGTCTGGCTGTTCCGGACCTCCAGACGCAGCATCTTGCGTCCGTCGGGTGCGACAGCGGACACGTCCGGCACCTCTCTCTGCTGGCGCGGCATTCGATTCTTCGGCGAACACCAGGTTACGCCCGATATTTACGTGGCATTACGTCTGGCCAACCCATGGCCAGAGGGGCGCATTCCCCCGCACAGGAACCCCCTGGAGCCCCTCGGCAGGAACCCCTGCACAGGAACCCCCGCACAGGAACCCCCGCTCGGGAGCCCCTGGACCGGGAGGGCCGGCGGCGGACCCGGCGGAGTCAGGCGCTCGGCGGAGTCAGGCGCTCGCCCGCTCCCGCGGTCTCAGTTCCGCGTGCGCGAGCACGTCCCGCAGATGCTCCTCCAGTACGGGAAGGACCTCCGCGATCGTGATGTCCCGGCCCAGCTCGTTCGAGAGCGAGGTGACCCCCGCGTCCCGGATCCCGCACGGCACGATCCGGTCGAACCAGGTGTTGTCCGGATTCACGTTCAGCGCGAAGCCGTGCATCGTCACGCCCTTGGCGACCCGGATACCGATCGCCGCCAGCTTGCGGTCCTCGCGGCGCTGGCCGGCGTTGGACGGGGCGTACTCCGGCCCGTTCAGCCGCGGGTCGAACTCCTCGTCCGCCACCCGCGGATCGAAGTCCAGCGACAGCCCGCCCAGGGACGGGCGTTCGCTCACCGGGTCCCCGAGCACCCACACCCCGCTGCGCCCCTCGACCCGGGTGGTCTCCAGGCCGAACTCGGCGACCGTACGGATCAGCGCCTCTTCGAGCCGGCGGACATGTGCGACGACATCGACCGGGCGCGGCAGCTTGAGGATCGGATAGCCCACGAGCTGGCCGGGGCCGTGCCAGGTGATCTTCCCGCCCCGGTCCACATCGATGACCGGGGTGCCGTCCAGGGGGCGCTCGCTGTCGGCCGTGCGCCGTCCCGCCGTATAGACCGGCGGATGCTCCAGCAGCAGACAGGTGTCGGGGATCTCGTCGGCGAAGCGGGCCGCGTGGACCCGGCGCTGCTCCTGCCATGCCTCCTGGTACTCGACGGCCTGCTCGCCGAACCCCAGTCGGACGTACCGAAGCTCACTCACCGCTCACTCACCAGCTCACTCACGGCCGCCTCCTCAGAACGTTCATCGTGCACGGGTCACGCCCCCGCCACTGTACGGCGGCTCCCCGCGGAGCGGCCGGGCAGGTGTTCCGGGGCCGGAGCACGGGGCTTCCGGCGGCCGGTACGCGGTGCCTCCCGTCAGCGGAGCCCTTGATCCTCACACGATCGGATGAATGTGGGGCGAAGGCAGCGGCGGAAGCGTTCGCGACCGCTAAATTCGCGCCGTTCCATATGGGCTGCTCCCCGGGCCCGGAAGGCAGGAGACCGCACAGCTAATGTCGGAACGACCTCCGCAGCGCATCCCCAACCGCCAGCTCGCCGCGCTCATCGCGGAAGCCGGATTCTCCAACGCAGGTCTCGCTCGCCGGGTGGATCAGCTCGGTCTCGAACACGGCCTGGATTTGCGGTACGACAAGACATCGGTGACGCGGTGGCTGCGCGGGCAGCAGCCGCGTGGCACGACCCCCGCGCTGATCGCCGAGGTGTTCACCCGCAGACTCGGCCGCCGGCTCACCGCGCAGGAGCTGGGGCTCGACGCCTGCGCGCCGGTCTACGCGGGCCTGGAATTCGCGTCCACCCCGGAAGAGGCGGTCGACATCGTCGCCGGGCTGTGGCGCAAGGACTCCGGCAGCCACTCGGAGCTGCGCAAGATCGCGTTCACCCCGGCCGGTCTTGTCGTCCCCAGCCGCGACTGGCTGATCGGACGAGCGGACGAACGGGTCGGCTCCGCCGGCCTCGAACCGTACGGGGCCGGCCGCGCCGCGGAGAACGGCGCCCGCGAGGCCGCGGGCCGTACCGGCGACAGCGGCGCCCCCTCGCACGAGGCCGGGCACCGGGTGCCCCTCCAGGGGCGGCAGGGCACCCTCCCCAGGCCCCGTACCGAGCGCGCGGCGGGCCAGCGGGTCACCCTCGGCGATGTCGCCGCCCTGCGCTCGGTCGGCGACCTGTTCAGCACCCTCGACCAGACCTACGGCGGCGGCCACGCCCGCCAGGCGCTCGTCCGCTATCTGGAGCACGAGGCCGAACCGATGCTGCGCGGGGTGTACGGAGAGGCCACCGGCCGCCGTCTCTTCGCCGCGGCGGCCGAGCTGACCCGGCTCGCGGGCTGGACCTCGTACGACATCGCCGCCCATGGCCTCGCCCAGCGCTATTTCGTACAGGCTCTGCGGCTGTCCCAGGCGGCCGGGGACCGCGCGTACGGCTCGTACATCCTGATCACCATGAGCCGCCAGGCCGTCTATCTGGGCCACGGCCGGGAGGCGGTCCAGCTCGCGCGGGTCGCCCAGCAGGGCGTCGGCGGTTCCGCGCCCCCGGTCGTGCAGGCGCTGCTGCACTCCGCCGAGGCGCGCGGGCACGGAGTGCTGGGGGAGGCGCGCGCGTGCACGTCCTCGCTCGTACGGGCCGAACGCGCGCTGGAGTCGGCGCGGCCCGGGGACGAGGTGCCGCACTGGGCGCGCTTCTACGACGAGGCGCAGCTCGCCGACGAGTTCGGGCACTGCCACCGCGATCTCCAGCAGTACCGCGCCGCCGCGCAGTACGCCGAGCGCTCGCTCCAGCTCCGCGCGCCGGCGTACGCCCGCAGCCGGCTCTTCTGCCGGGTGGTGCTCGCCTGCGCCCGGCTCGGGCTCGGCGAGCTGGACCAGGCGTGCCTGCTGGGAGCGGAGGCGGCGAAGCAGGTGACCGAGATGCGGTCGGCGCGGGCGGCGGAGTACGTACGGGACTTCGAGCGGCGGCTGGAGCCGTACCGGGACGCGGCGGCGGTACGGAACTATCGCGACCGGATCGCCTCGTTGGGCTGAACCGGCCGCACCCGGGGCCCGTCCGGCGACCGAGGACGAACCGCCGGCCGGGCCGGCTGTGTTCTGTCCTCAATCGCCGGACGGGCTCAAAATCTGCCCGTCCGGCGAACCGGCACCCCCTACGCCACCGCGGGCAGTTGCTCAGGCCCCTCCGGCCCCTCCTGTCCCGTCGTCTCCGCCGTCTCCTCCGCCGGGCGCACCCCCAGGTCGCGCAGGATCGCGTGCGCGGCGCGGCGGCCCGAGAACAGGGCGCCCTGGACCGTGTTCGTGTCCCGGTGGTCCCCGCACACGTACAGCCCCGACAACAGCCGCACCGGGCGCCGCAGATCGTGCGGCGGAGGCATCGCGGGCACCGCCTCCGGGTTGTGGTACGCGGCCAGCAGCTCCCAGTCGTCGGTCGGCGTCCCGTACAGCTTCGCGAGATGCGCGCGGACCGTACGGTCGAGTTCGGCGGCCGGGGGAGGGGTGCCGAGCACCGTCGACGAGATCAGCACCCGGCCCTCGGGTGCCCGCGCCGGATCGACCGCGCTCATCACGGCGGTGTGCGCGACCGGACCGCCCCGGTCCGCGTCCAGCAGCAGCGCCGGATCGGTCATCGGCGGCTCCGGCGCGGTGTGGTGCAGGACCGTCACGGGGTGGAAGTCCGGTGCCCGGAGCCCCGGCAGCAGCTCGGCCGCGGCCCGCGCGCCGGTCGCCAGGACCAGCGCGCGGCAGGTGATCTCGCCGTGCTCCTTGGTGGTGACACTGCTGATCGACGCGTCCGTGACGCACACATCCGTACGGACGGTGCCCTCCGGCAGGGCCCGCGCCAGCAGTTCGGGCAGCGCCGAGGCACCGCCCGCGGTGACGAACAGCCGGCCCCGCGCGAACGCCTGAAGCGCGAGATCGGCGCACCGGCTGGACGTCCCCAGATCCGGGTCGCAGAGCAGCGCGGACAGGAGCGGGCGGAGAAAGCCGTTGACGGTACGGGCGGGCAGGCCGCGGGCCGACAGGGCCTCCAGTGCGGTGCGTTCGGGGCGGGTCAGCAGCCGGCTCGTCGGGGTCGCCGCCAGCCGGCCCAGGACGGCGCTGAGCCGGGCCTGGTCGACCGCGCCGCCCAGCGGCGGGCGGGGGGCGCTCGCCAGGGCGCGTGCCACCGTCAGTGCGCTCCGCGCGCTCCCCACAGCCCCCGTCCGGTAGTTGCGCCCGTCGCTGTGCACGAGCACGCCCGGAGAGAACTTCCGCAGGCCCGCGCCGTCCAGACCCGGTGTACGGAGCAGCTCCGGATACGAGGTGGTGAGCAACTGCCCCTGGCGGTCGAGCCGGAAGCCGTCGACCTCGTCGGTCGCCATCCGGCCGCCCACGTGAGGGGCGGCCTCCAGGACGGTGACTCTTACTCCTGCGCTGGTCAGATGACGGGCCGCCGACAAACCCGCGATGCCGGCTCCGATGATGACGACGTCCGCCTGCTGAGCGGTCGAGTGGTGTGCGGTGCTGAGCACGTGCCCCTCCCCGATGTCGGCGCGGCCGGCGCCCGGCGACACCCGGGCGAGGCTCAAGTTCCGGTCGAGCGTAGAAAGAGGAGGGCCTCTCCGCTGCCGCGCGTGTGCGGGGTCACCGGTGCATGGGGGGTGCGCGCAGACCTCCGTACGAAGGCTGCCCGAGGGCCGTCAGGCCGCGCGGATCGCCTCGTCGATCGTGGGGAACGCGAATGTGAAGCCGGACTCCAACAGGTGCGCCGGCCGCACCCGTTGACTGCTCAGCACATCCTCCGAGAGATCGCCCAGCGCCACCCGCAGCGCCACCGCCGGGACCGGGAAGGGGGTCGGCCGGCGCAGCACCCGCCCCATCGCCGCCGTCACCTCGCGATTGGTGACCGGCTCGGGCGCCGTGAGGTTCACCGGGCCCTCCAGGCTCTCCGTGTCGATGAGATGCCGCAGCGCCGCCACTTCGTCGTGCAGGGAGATGAAGCTCCAGTACTGCTGCCCGCTGCCGAGCCGCCCGCCCAGACCCGCGCGGAAGACCGGGAAGAGCCGCCCCCACGCGCCGCCCGCGCGCGAGACCACCAGCCCGGTCCTGGCGTACACCGTCCGTACGCCCGCCTCCTCCGCGGCCGCGGCGGCCTCCTCCCACGCCAGGCAGAGCGACGGCAGGAAACCGTCCCCCGGCGGCGCGCTCTCGTCCACCGCCCGGCCGCCGGTGTCGCCGTAGAAGCCGATCGCCGAGCCGCACACCAGTACCCGGGGCGGCTCGGCGAGGGAGGCGACGGCCTCGGCGATCGCGGCCGTACCGAGGATCCGGCTGTCCCGGATCTCCTTCTTGTACGCCTCGGTCCAGCGCCGTCCGCCGATGGCCGCGCCCGCGAGATGGACGACGGCCTCGCAGCCGTGCAGCCGGCCGGTGTCGACGTACTGCCGCAAGGGGTCCCATTCGGCCTCGTCGTCCGCGCGCGCGGGGCGCCGCACGAGCCGTACGACCTCGTGGCCGTCAGCGCGCAGAGAGCGTACGAGTGCCGTACCGATGAGCCCGGTGGAGCCGGTGACCGCGATCCTCATGGCCCCATCCTGCCCCGGAACGCCGCGTGGCACAGTGGCATCATGCCCGTGCCTCCGCCGCCTCCTGCCAGGTCCGAACCGCGCACACCGCCCCGGATCCGCCCCGCCGCCCTCGCGGACGGTGACGTCCTGTCCGGTCTGAGCCTGCGGACCTGGTCGCCGCTGCATGCCGTGACGCCGAGGCCGGAGCCGCCCTTCGGCCCGTTCTTCGACGCCGTGCACGCGCCCGAGGACTATCTCGTCGCGGAGGTGGACACGTACGGCGGCGAGGACCGGATCGCCGGGTACATCCGGGTGGTACGGCCCACCCCGCTCGCCACCAACGCGCATGTACGGCAGATACAGGGACTGGCGGTGGACGAATGGGCGCGCGGCCGGGGCGTGGCACGCGCCCTGCTGCGCGCGGCGGTCCTGCACGCGCGCAACCAGGGCGCGCGGCGGCTGACACTGCGGGTGCTGGGGTACAACACGGCGGCGCGGACGCTGTACGAGGCGGAGGGCTTCGCGGTGGAGGGAGTGCTGCCGGAGGAGTTCTGTGTGGAGGGGACGTACGTCGACGACGTGTGCATGGGCCTGTCGCTGACGGAGTGAGCGAACGGCGCCGCCGGGCAGGTGACCGTAGGGCCGGGGCGGGCAGGTGACCGTACGGCCGGGGTCAGGCGTGACCGTACGACCCGGGCGCGGCGGTCGCACGAATACGAGTACGGGCCGGGCGCCGGGCCTAGGTTCTGTCCGGCGGATCTTCGTGGATCAGCCCGGGGCGGCTGGTGCGGTGGATCGCAAGGCGGAGGATCGTCCTCGTACTGGACGTACTTGGACGGTCCGACAACGCAGCGAGGTGCCGTGCCAGGCGTTCCGGGCCCGCGAAGATCCGCCGGACAGGGCCTAACGGCCCTTCCTGACCTCCCCCGCCGTCTGGGCCCCGAAGCGCTCCCAGAGCCGGGGAAAGCGCTCCGCCAGCGCCGTCTCGTCCTCGAAGTCCAGCGGTGCGCCCTGCGGCTCCGCGGTCTGCGGCGGGATGCCCAAGTCCGGTGCCACCACCCCGGTGAGCTGTTCGTACGCCTCGTCCGCCGCGTACCCCAGCTCCTCGCCGTCCCCGTCGAGGTCCTCGTCGAACTCGTCGAGCAGTTCGGCGAGGCTGTCGGGATCGTGCACCCCGCCCTCGAAGATCTCGCGGCCCTGCCCGATGAGCCAGCAGCGGAAGTAGTCGAACGCGTCGTCGCTCGCGCCGCCCAGCAGAACGGCGGCGGCGCCCCACAGATCCCAGCGGTAGGCGCGGTTGTAGCGGGACTCGAAGTGCCGGGCGAAGTCCAGGACGGAGTCGGGATCGAGCGTCAGCAGCCGTTCGACCAGCAGGTCGGCGTGGTCCTCGGGGTCGCCCTCGGCGGCCTCGCGAGTGCTGTCGACGATCTCCCAGAACTCCGTCTCGTCCATCACGGGTCAAGCATCGTGCTTGGCGGAGGGCCGCGCACGCGGAGCCGCCGAAATCACGCCCCTTTCTCACACGCGCGAGGCACGGGCTCAGGACCCCGGCTGGTCCGCCAGTGGCAGCGGCTGCGCGACCTGCTCCCAGCGCGACTCGAACCAGCGCGCGATCTGCTCGAACCGGGCCCGCTCCACCGCGCTTGTCCCCTCCGCCGTCAGCGAGGACGCGAACAGATCGCCGCTGCGCAGCTCCAGCACGTCCAGCGAGGCACCGTCCGGATTGTTCTGCATCTGACCGCGCTCCAGCCAGTAGTACCCGGTCAGCAGCTCCGTACCGTTGATCAGATAGCGCTTCTCGCCGGGGATCGTCGGCAGCCCGCGGACGGCCACCGAGACCTGCTCGACCAGCCCCCGTTCGGCCAGCAGGGTCAGCGAGTGCTCCAGCGCCCCGGCGTATGTACGGATCACATGGCGCAGCCTCGCCAGCGGCCTGGGGTCGGCGGGGTCGTCGGCGTGGCGCGGATACGGGTGGCTGGTCACCAGGTCGGGCAGGAGCACCCGTACGGTGATCGACTCCGGCGGACGGCGGCGGCCCTCCCGGATCGCCTCGACCTCGTTCTGCACCGCCTTGCTGAGCTGCTCGGTGGTCAGCGACCAGACATCGAGGGTGACATGCCGGGCGGCGAAGGCACGGGTGATGTGGTGGGCCAATGGCTGGAGGTTGGCAGTCCGGTTGGCGACCCGGGCGGCCCGGCCGGGCGCGCCCTCCTCCAGGAGGCCCTCGTCGCGGAGCATCTGCTGGGCGCTCTGGATGGTGCCGCGGCCCACGCCGTACCGCCGCTGGAGCTGATGCTGCTTGGGCAGCGCCTGGCCCGCGGGCAGCCGGCCCTCCAGGATCTGGCTGCGCAGATCGTCGGCGATGGAGCGGTACTGGGGGAGGTCGTCGCCTCCTCCCCGCTCGGTGGGCATCACACTGCCGAGGCTACAACCGCTGTTCAAGCCGGGACAGATACCTGCGTCCACCGGTCAACTCGTCCCGTCGGCCGGTGAAGTGACCGGCCGAACGGTCAGGCCGGACGGCCTGCACCACAATGGCCGCCATTGCCGGCGGGTATGGGAAGGGGACTGATACCCGACCATTGGCCTTCTCTCCGCAGCATTTCTCTGCCAACGGGGTGCCAACCGCAGGGTGTCCCGTTCATGCAGGGTCGAAGCGCGATGAAACGGAAGCGGAGGAGATGCCATGGGGGCACTGACACGAATCGAATGGCTGGTGGAACTGGTGACCCGGGCCGCGCAGTTGGCGGGGATCCTGGGGCCCCAGGGGTCGATGGGCGTACTGGTCTGCGCCCTGCTGCTCCGCGCGGCACGCGCCGACCGCGCCGACCGGACACAGACCGTCAATCTGCTCTGCGCGGCCTCGGTGCTGCTGATCCTGCTGCTCGTGGCCTCGGGCTGACCGGCGGCGGCGCGGGGCCGGTGCGCGGTCAGGAGTCCCAGGGCACCGCGATGGTGTTCCACAGCGAGTCGAACCACTGCTGGGTCTGGTCCACATAGGCCGCCGTGACATGGTCGTCGTCGACCGCGGTGTGCCGGAACAGCATGCCTTCCACGCCGAGCATGTCGTAGATCTCGATCGGGTCGTCCCGGTCGAGGTCCACCCGGCGGGACTGCACCTGGTAGTGGCCCGCCAGTACTTCCTGCCCATTGAGGATGTAGACCTTCTGGGTCGGGCTGATCGAGACCTTCCGCGCCTCCACCGAGACCTCGGGGACCAGTCCGCGGACGGTCAGCATCCGCAGGGAGTGGCGCAGCGAGCCGTAGATGTGGGCGGTGGTCTCCCGGAGCCGCTCGCGCGGCCGGGTGTTCGCCGGCTCGCCGACGACCTGGGGGAGTGCCAGCGGATCGTCCGCGTTCGGCAGCAGGATCCGTACGGCGATCCGCTCCGGGTTCCGTACGCCGGCGGTGCCGAGCGCGACGAGCGGTCCCGCGAGGGCGGAGGCGAGGGTCTCGCCGTTGAGGCAGTACGCGTCGATGGTCACCCGCCGGTGCCGGAAGCACTGGGCGACCCGCTCGCCGAGGAACACCCCGGCGGGGCGCGGCGGATGGCGGCGCGGCGCGGGTACGTCGTCGGCGCGGCCATGGCCGCGCGGCTCCGCCGGGAGCGGGGAGGCCAGCGGGGTGGTCCTGGCGACCGTCGCGGGGGTGCCCTGCTGGGCGCGCTTGATCAGGCCCTCGTGTTCGAGGAGCTCCAGGGCCCGGCGGACCGCGCCGCGCGGCACTTTGTACTGTTCGCTCAGCTCGGCCTGGGTGGGAATCCGCTCGCCGACGCGCAGCTCCCCCTGGGAGATGTGATGGCGCAGCGCGTCCGCGACCACATCCCGTGGACGCTGTTGTCCCTCGGTCAGGGCGCTGTCTCCGGACACAGCCAAACTCTACAACAGCCTGCCAATGGAGGAGAGTTGCCGGAAGCGGACATCTCGCCACTGCCAATGCCCGGCCATTGAGGCCGTTTTGGCGCGCGGGGATGCGTGCGCGGGAAGCCGTGCGCGGGGGGCGCGTGCAGGGCGCGCTCAGGGCGTGTACGTGGGGCGTGTGCGGGGGCGTGTATGTGAGCGTGTACGGGGCGCTCTCACCCGTACAGCGCGCGCATCCGTTCCGCCGCCTCGGCGAACCGGCCGCGCAGCGAGGCCGGTTCCAGGATCTCCGCGTCCGGGCCGAGGGTGAGCAACTGCGTGAACGCCACGTCTTCGGACTCCACCGGCAGCGTCACGGTGAGCAGGCCGTCGGCGCCGACGGGACCGGCCGCGGCGACGGCCTCACGGGCGGCGGCCCGGTCCACGACATACGGCAGCCTGCGGGCGCCGTCCGCGGAGAGCCGTACCACGATCTCGGCGCGCAGCAGCGAGCGCGCGAACTCCGCCGACTGCTCGTCCCAGAAGGTGGGCAGATCGAAGGATTCCTCCCTGACGAAACGTTCCTTCTGAGGCTCGACCGTGGTGAACCGGTCGATCCTGTACACCCGGAACGTCCCCTGCACACAGGCGCACAGATACCAGACCCCGGCCTTCAGCACGAGACCGTACGGCGCCAGCTCCCGCTCCACCTCGGTGTCCCCGCGCCGGTAGCGGGCGCCCAGCAGCCGGTTGTCCCACACCGCCTCCGCGATGGCCGGAAGCAGTTCGGGCGTCTGCGGCTCCTGGTACCAGCCGGGCGCGTCGAGATGGAAGCGCTGCGCCGCCGACTCCGGGGCGTCCCGCAGCGACGGCAGCAGCGCCGCCGACACCTTCAGCCGGGCCGCCGACGACACGTCGTCGAGCCCCATCTCCCGCAGCGCGCCCGGCACTCCGGAGAGGAACAGCGCCTCGGCCTCGCCGCGCGCCAGACCGGTCAGCCGGGTGCGGTAGCCGCCGATCAGCCGGTATCCGCCGCTCCTGCCCCGGTCCGCGTAGACCGGCACGCCCGCCTCGGACAGCGCCTGGGCGTCCCGGGTGATGGTCCGCTCGCTGACCTCGAGCTCCCGTGCCAGCTCGGCAGCGGTCATGGAGGGTCTGGACTGGAGCAGGAGAACCATCTTGATCAGCCGGGCAGCGCGCATGACTCCATGATGCCGGGGGGCCCGGCGGGCCGTGGAAGCGGTTGGCCAATTCGCGTGGCCGGATTCCATGACAAGTGGCGTATACGCGGCCAGATCCCGTATAGATCACACACAGACGGCTGGATCACATACAGACCGCGTACGGGACGGCAAAGGACCGGAACTGATGACAGACCACGACACCGACCTGGTGGCCTTCGTCCGGGCACGCCTCGACGAGGAGGAGCGGATCGCGCGGGAGGCCGGCGAGGAGGACTGGCGGTGCCCGCCCGAGCTGCCGGGCGAGATCCACGACCGTACCGGCGGGATCGCCTTCGCCGTGCGCACGCGCGGCTACGACCGGCACATCGCCCGCCAGGACCCGGCGTACACCCTCCGCCGGATCGAGACGAACAGGGTGCTCCTCGACGAGTACACGGAAGTGGCCGCACTCGACATCGACCGACCGGTCCGCGACTTCGCCTCGGGGCGGGCCGTCGGGCTGGGCTTTGTCGTACGGCAGTTGGCCGCCGAGCACGCGGGACACCCGGACTACCAGGTCAAGTGGCTGCCCCGGTTCGCGCGGTGAGCACGCGGGGCCGCACGGACGGCGCGGGCCCGCACGGACGGCGCCCCTCCCGGATCCTGTGAACGGGAGGGGCGTCGCGTCCCGGGGTGTCGGCCGGCCGGCCTTCCGGATCAGAGGCCGTAGCGCTCGCGGGCCTCGACGACCCGCTCAGGCTTGATCTCGCCCCTGCGGGCGAGCTGCGCCAGCGCCGCCACCACGACCGACCGGGCGTCCACACCGAAGTGGCGCCGGGCCGCGTCACGGGTGTCGGAGAGGCCGAAGCCGTCCGTGCCGAGCGAGGTGTAGTCCTGCTCCACCCACTGGCTGATCTGGTCCGGGACCTGGCGCATCCAGTCGCTGACCGCGAGGACCGGGCCCGGCGCGCCGGAGAGCGTCCGGGTCACATACGGCACCCGCTCCTCGCCGCGCAGCAGCGCCGCGTCCGCCTCCATGGCGTCCCGCCGCAGCTCGCTCCAGGAGGTCGCGGACCAGACATCGGCCGTGACACCCCAGTCGGCGGCGAGCAGTTCCTGCGCCTCCAGGGCCCAGTGGATCGCCGTACCCGACGCGAGGAGCTGGGTACGGGGGGAGTCCGCGGCCGCCGGGGTGCCCTCCCTGAAGCGGTACAGGCCCTTGACGATGCCCTCCTCGACGCCCTCCGGCATCGCGGGCTGCGGCATCGGCTCGTTGTAGACCGTCAGGTAGTAGAAGACGTCCTCGGCGTCCGGACCGTACATCCGGCGCAGGCCGTCCTTGACGATCACGGCGATCTCGTACGCGAACGCCGGGTCGTAGTTGAGCGAGGCCGGGTTGGTGGACGCGATCAGATGCGAATGCCCGTCCGCGTGCTGGAGCCCCTCGCCCGTCAGGGTCGTACGGCCCGCCGTGGCGCCCACGATGAAGCCCTTGCCGAGCTGGTCGGCGAGCTGCCACATCTGGTCGCCCGTACGCTGCCAGCCGAACATCGAGTAGAAGATGTAGAACGGGATCATCGGCTCGCCGTGCGTCGCGTACGACGTGGCGGCGGCGATGAAGTCGGCCATCGAACCGGCCTCGGTGATCCCCTCGTTGAGGATCTGGCCGTCCTTGGCCTCCTTGTAGTACATGATCTGGTCGCGGTCGACCGGATCGTACGTCTGGCCCAGCGGCGAGTAGATGCCGGCCGACGGGAACAGCGCCTCCATACCGAAGGTGCGCGCCTCGTCCGGGACGATCGGGACCCAGCGCCTGCCGGTCTCCTTGTCCCGCATCAGGTCCTTCATCAGCCGTACGAACGCCATGGTGGTCGCCACCGGCTGCTTGCCCGAGCCCTTGTAGACCGTCTGGAACGGCCGGTCGGACGGCTCGGGCAGCACGACCGGGTGCACCCGGCGGGCCGGCGCGGGACCGCCCAGCTCCGCCCGGCGCTCCTGGAGGTACCGCACCTCCGGGGAGTCCGCGCCCGGGTGGCCGTACGGCATCAGGTCCTCGTTGAGCTTCGCGTCCGGGATGGGCAGCCCGAGCAGGTCCCTCATCGAGCGGTACTGCTCGCCCGAGAGCTTCTTCATCTGGTGGTTGGCGTTGCGCGACTCGAAGCCGGGGCCGAGGGTGTAGCCCTTCACGGTCTGCGCCAGGATCACCGTCGGGGCGCCCTTGTGCGCCAGGGCCGCGCGGTACGCCGCGTACACCTTGCGGGCCTCGTGGCCGCCGCGCGAGGTGAAGAAGCACTCGGCGATCTTCGCGTCGGACAGCAGCTTCGACATCTCGATCAGCGCCGGGTCGACACCGAAGAAGTGCTCGCGGATGTAGGCGACGTCCCGTGCCGCGTACGTCTGGAACTGCGCGTCCGGCACCTGGCGCAGCCGGCGCACCAGCGCGCCCGTGGTGTCCAGGGCGAACAACTCGTCCCAGGCGGAGCCCCACAGCGACTTGACGACATTCCAGCCGGCACCGCGGAACTGGGCCTCCAGCTCCTGCACGATCTTGAAGTTCGCGCGGACCGGGCCGTCGAGGCGCTGGAGGTTGCAGTTGATGACGAAGGTCAGATTGTCGAGCTGCTCGCGGGACGCCAGGGCGAGTGCCGCCGTCGACTCGGGCTCGTCCATCTCGCCGTCGCCGAGGAAGGCCCACACGTGCGAGGCGGAGGTGTCCTTGATCCCGCGGTTCGACAGATAGCGGTTGAAACGCGCCTGGTAGATCGCGGAGAGCGGGCCGAGGCCCATGGAGACGGTCGGGAACTCCCAGAGCCAGGGCAGCCGCCGCGGATGCGGGTACGAGGGGAGCCCCTGGCCGCCCGCCTCCTGGCGGAAGTTGTCGAGGTGCGCCTCGGTCAGCCGGCCGTCGAGGAAGGCGCGGGCGTAGATACCGGGGGAGGCGTGGCCCTGGATGTAGAGCTGGTCGCCGGAGCCGTCCCCGCCCTCCTTGCCGCGGAAGAAGTGGTTGAAGCCGGTCTCGTACAGCCAGGCGGCCGAGGCGAAGGTCGCGATATGGCCGCCGACCCCGAGCCGGGAGCCGCGGGTGACCATCGCCGCCGCGTTCCAGCGGTTCCAGGCGGTGATCCGGGACTCCATCTCCTCGTCACCGTCGAAGTGCGGCTCGGCGGCGGTCGGGATGGTGTTGACGTAATCGGTCTCCAGGAGCGCCGGCACCGGGACCCCGGCCGTTCCGGCGTGCTGGAGGGTGCGGCGCATCAGATACGCGGCGCGGTGGGGGCCGGCGTGCTCGGTCACGGCGTCGAGGGAGGCCGCCCATTCGGCGGTCTCCTCGGCGTCACGGTCCGGGAGCTGGTCCAGCTCGCTCGGAAGCTTGCCTACGGGGTCGGGCATGGTCGCCGCCTTCCGACAGGAGGGGGTGGAGAAAAGCCTTGTCTGGCAGGACAGGGCGGAGGGGCTGGGTGCAGCCCGCCTCCGACTGTAAGTCGCTGATCGATGATCGATCAAAGGGTTGCCGGGCAAAACTTCTCGATCGGAAGAAATTGGCATTCCGTGCCCCAGAAGGGGGCACCCAGTGACGGGTGACAAAGCATTGCGGAAGGGGCGGATCAGGCGCGCGGCGCACATCCGAGCACATGGTCCTTCACCAGTGTGCCGATGAGCGGATCCCGCCGGCGGAACGCCTCGACCAGTTCCTCGTGCTCCTCGGCGTACGACTGCTGTACGGTCCCGAGCCAGCGGATCGACAGGGCCGTGAACACCTCGATGCCCAGCCCCTCCCAGGTGTGCAGCAGGACGCTGTTCCCGGCGGCCCGCACCAGCTCCCGGTGGAAGGCCACGGTGTGCCGCACCTGGCCCGTACCGTCCGCCTTGCGGTCCGCCTCGTACAGCGCCGCCACATGCGGCTCCAGCGTGGAGCAGTCCAGGGCCAGCCGCTCGGCGGCCAGTTCGGCGGCGATCTGCTCCAGACCGGCCCGTACGGGATAGCTCTCCTCAAGGTCGGCCGCGGTCAGATTCCGTACCCGTACGCCCTTGTTGGGGGCCGATTCGATCAGCCGCAGGCTCTCCAGCTCACGCAGCGCCTCACGTACCGGGGTCTGGCTGACCTGTAGTTCCGTGGCGATCCGGCGCTCCACGATCCGCTCGCCCGGCTTCCAGCGGCCGCTGACGATCCCCTCCACGATGTGCTCGCGGATCTGCTCGCGGAGCGAGTGGATGACGGGCTGGACCATGAAACGCTCCTCGGTGGCAGCGGTCGATGTGTAGACAATACGGCGCGTGCCCCGCACGACAGCGCCCCCGCCCGGAGCGGATCCGGGCGGGGGCGCTGTGTCATGCCGACTCGTACGGGCTGTCCGTGGGACCTACAGTCCCAGCTCCACCTCGAACTCGCCCGCTTCCAGGATCGCCTTGACCGCCGTCAGATAGCGGGCGGCGTCGGCGCCGTCCACCAGGCGGTGGTCGTAGGAGAGGGCGACATACGTCATGTCGCGCACCGCGATCGTCTCGCCCAGGTCCGGGTGGTTGATGACCACCGGACGACGGACCGTGGCACCGATGCCCAGGATGGCGACCTGGCTCGGCGGCACGATGATCGTGTCGAACAGGGCGCCGCGCGAACCGGTGTTGCTGATGGTGAAGGTCGCGCCGGCCAGATCGTCCGGGGTGATCCGGCTGGCGCGGACGGCCGCCGCCAGCTCCGCGGTCTTCTTGGAGATACCGGCGATGTTCAGATCGCCCGCGCCCTTGATGACCGGGGTCATCAGGCCCTTCTCGGAGTCCACCGCGATACCGATGTTCTCGGTGTCGAAGTAGGTGATCGTGCCGTCGTCGTTGATCCGGGCGTTGATGACCGGGTGGGCCTTCAGCGCCTGGGCCGCGGCCTTGACGAAGAACGGCATCGGGGACAGCTTGACGCCCTCGCGGGCGGCGAAGGAGTCCTTGGCCTGCGCGCGCAGCCGCATCAGCTTGGTGATGTCCACCTCGACCACCGAGGTGAGCTGGGCCTGCGTGTGCAGGGCCTTCATCATGTTCTCGCCGATGACCTTGCGCATCCGGGTCATCTTGACGGTCTGGCCGCGCAGCGGGGACGCCTCCAGCTTCGGCGCCCTGGACACCGCGGCGGGAGCGGCGGCCGGGGCCTTGGCCTGGGCGGCTGCCTGTGCCGCGGCCGCCTTCGCGGCCTGGGCGGCGGCTTCCGCGGCGGCGATGACGTCCTGCTTGCGGATACGGCCGCCGACGCCGGTGCCCTTGACCGTGCTCAGATCGACACCGCTCTCGGCGGCGAGCTTCCGTACCAGCGGGGTGACATACGCGCCCTCGTCCTCGGCGGCCGTGGGGCTCACCACGGGCGCCGCCGGAGCGACAGGGGCGGGCTGCTGCACCACGGGCGCGAGGGCCGGCGGAGCCGGGGGCGCGACCGGAGCGGCCGGGGTCGGGGGAGCCACCGGCGCGGGCGCCGGGGCCGGGGCGGGCGCGGCGGCGACCGGAGCGGGCGCCGGAGCGGCCGGGGCCGGGGCAGGCGCGGCCGGGGCGGCGGGCGCCGCGGGAGCGGCACCCGGGGCGCCGATCACCGCGAGCTTGGCGCCGACCTCGGCGGTCTCGTCCTCGCCCACCACGATCTCCAGCAGCACACCGGAGGCCGGGGCGGGAATCTCGGTGTCCACCTTGTCGGTGGAGACCTCGAGCAGCGGCTCGTCGGCCTCGACCGACTCGCCGACCTCCTTCAGCCAGCGTGTGACCGTGCCCTCGGTGACGCTCTCGCCGAGCGCCGGAAGGACCACATCGGTCCCGGACGCAGCGCCCGCCGGAGCGGCGGCCGGTACGGGAGCGGGCTGGGCGGCCGGAGCCGGAGCCTCGGCCACCGGGGCCGGGGCGGGTACGGGGGCGGGCTCGGCGACGGGGGCCGGGGCGGCCGCGGGAGCGCCCGTACCGTCGTCGATGATGGCCAGCTCGGCGCCGACCTCCACGGTCTCGTCCTCGGCGACCTTGATGGACGCCAGCACACCGCCGGCCGGGGCCGGGATCTCGGTGTCGACCTTGTCGGTGGAGACCTCGAGCAGCGGCTCGTCGGCCTCGACGCGCTCGCCCTCGGCCTTCAGCCAGCGGGTGACAGTGCCCTCGGTGACGCTCTCGCCGAGCGCCGGCAGGGTTACGGAAACCGCCATGGTTTCAGTTGCTCCTAACGAATGTGCGGTAGGTGGTCGTCAGCGCCCGGACTGAATCAGTCGTGGGAGTGGAGGGGCTTGCCGGCGAGGGCGAGATGGGCCTCACCGAGCGCCTCGTTCTGGGTCGGGTGCGCGTGGATGAGCTGCGCGACCTCGGCAGGCAGAGCCTCCCAGTTGTAGATGAGCTGAGCTTCGCCGACCTGCTCGCCCATACGGTCACCCACCATATGGACACCGACCACGGATCCGTCCTTGACCTGGACGAGCTTGATCTCGCCCGCGGTCTTGAGGATCTTGCTCTTTCCGTTGCCCGCGAGGTTGTACTTGAGGGCGACGACCTTGTCCGCACCGTAGATCTCCTTGGCCCTGGCCTCGGTGATGCCCACGGAGGCGACCTCGGGGTGGCAGTAGGTCACCCGCGGCACACCGTCGTAGTCGATCGGTACGGTCTTGAGACCGGCCAGCCGCTCGGCCACGAGGATGCCCTCGGCGAAGCCGACGTGCGCGAGCTGGAGGGTCGGGACCAGGTCGCCGACGGCCGAGATGGTCTCCACGTTCGTCCGCATGTACTCGTCGACGAGGACATAGCCGCGGTCCATCGCGACGCCCTGCTCCTCGTACCCGAGCCCCTGCGAGACCGGGCCGCGGCCGATCGCGACCAGCAGCACCTCGGCCTCGAAGGCCTTGCCGTCGGCCAGCGTGACACGGACGCCGTCCTGGGTGTACTCGGCCTTCTCGAAGAACGTACCGAGGTTGAACTTGATACCGCGCTTGCGGAAGGCGCGCTCCAGGAGCTTGGAGCTGTTCTCGTCCTCGACCGGGACGAGATGCTTCAGGCCCTCGACCACGGTGACGTCCGTGCCGAAGGACTTCCACGCCGAGGCGAACTCGACGCCGATCACACCGCCGCCGAGGATGATCGCGGACTGCGGGACCCGGTTCAGCTTCAGGGCGTGGTCGGACGAGATGATCCGCTCGCCGTCGATCACCAGGCCCGGCAGCGACTTCGGCACGGAGCCGGTCGCGAGGAGGACGTGGCGGCCCTGGACGCGGCGGCCGTTCACATCCACGGAGGTGGGGGAGGACAGCCGGCCCTCGCCCTCGATGTAGGTCACCTTGCGGGAGGCGACCAGGCCCTGAAGGCCCTTGTAGAGGCCGGAGACGACCTCGTCCTTGTACTTGTGGACCCCCGCGATGTCGATGCCCTCGAAAGAGGTCTTGACACCGAACTGGTCGGCCTCGCGCGCCTGGTCGGCGATCTCGCCGGCGTGCAGCAGGGCCTTGGTGGGGATGCAGCCGTTGTGCAGGCAGGTGCCGCCCAGCTTGTTCTTCTCGATCAGGGCCACGTCCAGGCCGAGCTGCGCTCCGCGCAGGGCCGCGGCGTAACCACCGCTACCGCCGCCGAGGATCACTAGGTCGAAAACGGTGCTGGCGTCGTTCGCCACGTCACGTCCTCCATGCATGTGCGCCGGGCGCGGTCTCCATGACCGGGCGGCGGCTGGTGTTCGGCCGCTTCTCTTCGGCCCTGTGGTGGGGGCCCTGTCCTGCCGAGAACCCATCTTCGCACTTGTTCGGTGCCTGTGGGACGCGGGGCCGGTTACCCCTGCGTACAACCTCCCGCCCCGGACGCAGAACGCGCCGGGGCGGGACTGTATTCCAGCCGCCACAAGCCGTACCGGCCACGCACGGCCGCCCGGCGAGTGAGCCGAAGGGCGCCGGGCGCTGTCGAAAGGGAGAGCGCGCGCAGGCCCCGAGGTACGAGGGGGCGAGCACGGTCGACCGTCGACAGGGTCTTGAGGCGCCCGGAGGCGAACCGAGCCCTTAAAAAGAAGAGAGCCGAGCCCTTAAAAAGATTCAGCGAGCTTTACGAGCGTGCGGATCGCGGAGCCCGTGCCGCCCTTCGGGGTGTAGCCGTACGGCGCCCCCTCGTGGAAGGCCGGGCCCGCGATGTCCAGGTGGGCCCAGGTGATGCCCTCCGCGACGAACTCCTTCAGGAACAGTCCGGCGACCAGCCCGCCGCCCATCCGCTCGCCCATGTTCGCGATGTCGGCGGTCGGGGAGTCCATGCCCTTGCGCAGATCCGCCGGGAGCGGCATCGGCCAGGACGCCTCGCCCGCCTCCTCGGCCAGCTCGTGGATGGTCGTACGGAACGCGTCGTCGTTCGCCATGATCCCGAACGTACGGTTCCCCAGCGCCAGCACCATCGCGCCGGTCAGCGTCGCCACGTCCACGATCGCGTCCGGCTTCTCCTCGCAGGCGCGGGTCAGCGCGTCCGCCAGGACGAGCCGGCCCTCGGCGTCGGTGTTGAGGACCTCGACGGTCTTGCCGCTGTACATGCGCAGGACGTCACCGGGGCGGGTGGCCGAGCCGGACGGCATGTTCTCCGCCAGGGCCAGCCAGCCGGTGACATTGACGGTCAGGCCGAGCCGCGCGGCGGTGACCACGGCCGCGAACACCGCGGCGGCGCCGCTCATGTCGCACTTCATGGTCTCGTTGTGGCCGGCCGGCTTGAGCGAGATGCCGCCCGAGTCGTAGGTGATGCCCTTGCCGACGAGGGAGAGCGTCTTCTCCGCGTCGGGGTGCGTGTACGACAGCCTCACCAGGCGGGGCGGATTGGCCGAGCCCTGGCCGACGCCGAGGATGCCGCCGTAACCGCCCTTGGCGAGCGCCTTCTCGTCGAGGACCTGGACCTTGATGCCGTTCTCCTTGCCCGCGGCGGTGGCCACGGCGGCGAACGCCTCGGGGGTCAGATCGTTCGGCGGGGTGTTGACCAGGTCACGGGCGCGGTTGACCTCCTCGGTCAGCGCGATCGCGCGGTCCGCGGCGGCCTTGACCGCCTTGTCGCGCGACTTGGCACCGACCAGCAGGACCTCGCCGAGCGGCAGCTTCGGACCGTTCTCGGCCTTGCCGTTGCCGCCGTTCTTGCCGTTCTTCCCACCGCCGTTGTGCTCGCCGCCCTGGTACGCGAGGAAGGCGTACGCGCCGAGCAGCGCGCCCTCGGCGACCGCCTCGACCGCCTCGGCCGTCTCGACGGGCAGTGCGAACGCGGCCTTCTTGCGTCCCGAGAGCGCACGGGCGGCGGACCCGGCGGCGCGGCGCAGCGGCTCGGTGCCGTACGAGTCGTCCTTGCCCGGCACCGGGCCGAGCCCGACCGCGAGGACGACGGGGGCCTTCAGCCCGGAAGGCGAGGGGACTTTGGTCACCTCGCCCTCGGCGCCCGAGGCACCGAGGGTCTCCAGGACGCTGCCGAGCTTTCCGTCGAACGCCTTGTCCACGGCTTCGGCGCCCGGCGCCACGACCGGCCCCTTTGCGCCCTTCGCGACGCCGACGACGATCGCGTCGGCGCGCAGGGACGCCGCGCCGGAGGTGCTGAGAGTGAGAGCAGTCACGGTGGTGAAATCTCGCTTCCGTTGTGTTCATTGGCGGTCGAAGGGTGGGCCGACCGAGCCCGCCATATCGTATTTCGGCCCGAACAGCGGCGGGAACGAGCCTACGCTGAGTGATGGACGCTCTCGACGGGGGCCGTGGTTCACCCGTGCGTGGCCGCGTTTTAACCGAGTGACAGTACGACCAGGGCCGCCGTCGCCGCGGTCTCCGCGAGGGCGCCGAAGACATCGCCGGTGACCCCGCCGAAGCGCCGTACGCAATGCCGCAGGAGCAGGTGCGCCGCACCCAGGGCGGCCAGAACCGCCAGCGTGTGCCGTACGGAGCCGAGGATCCCGAAGAGTCCGCCGGCCGCCGCGCAGAGCGCCGTGACGACGACGGCCGCGAGGACGGCGGACCGTACCGGCACCGTGCCCGCGACCGCCGCGCCCAGTCCGTCGGGACGGGCCGGGGGCACGCCCGTACGGCAGGTGAGGGTGAGCGCGAGCCGGGCCGCCACCGCCGCCACGGCCACGGCCACCGCGCCGCGCGCCCAGCTCTCCCCGTACAGCCCGGACACCGCCGCGACCTGGGCCAGCAGGGTCAGCAGCAGCGTGATCACCCCGAACGGGCCGATGTCCGAGCGCTTCATGATCCGCAGCGCCTCCTCGGCGGGCCGGCCGCTGCCGAGGCCGTCGGCGGTGTCGGCGAGCCCGTCGAGATGCAGCCCGCGGGTGAGGACGGCGGGCACGGCGACGGTGGCCACGGCCGCGAGCAGCGGCGTCGCGCCCGCCAGGAGCAGCAGTCCGCCGAGGGCCGCCGAGGCCAGGCCGACGACCAGCCCCGCGGCCGGCGCGCCGAGCATCCCGGCGCGCGCGGCGGCCCGGTCCCAGCGGGTGACCCGGACGGGGAGGACGGTGAGGGTGCCGAAGGCGAACCGCATCCCGTCCACAAGAGCGCGGACGGCACCGGCCTGGGTGCGGGCGCCCGCGCCGTCGGCTCCGTCGGCCGGTATGCCGTCCGTACGATCCTGGGAGGTCATCGCGCGAGCGTAGCCCGGGTCCGGCCGGGCCCGGGGTCAGCGGGCGGACTCCAGCCGGCCGCGGCGCAGCCAGCGCGGGAGTCCGGGGGCCTCCAGGAAGCCTTCGGCGCGGCCCGCCGCGACACCGATGCGCGGCAGGTCGGCGCTCTTCTCGAAGAGCATGAAGCGCGGCTCCCAGATGGGCCGGTACTTGGCGTTGGCGCGGTACAGCGACTCGATCTGCCACCAGCGCGAGAAGAAGCTCAGCAGCGAACGCCACAGCCGGAGCACCGGGCCCGCGCCCAGCTTCCCGCCGCGCTCGAACACCGACCGGAACATCGCGAAGTTCAGTGAGAGCTGAGTGATCCCGATCTCCCCGGCGCGCTGGAGGAGTTGGATGACCATGAACTCCATCAGACCGTTCTCGCTGTCGCGGTCGCGGCGCATCAGATCGAGCGAGAGTCCCTTGGGGCCCCACGGTACGAAACTCAGCACGGCGCGCAGCCGCCCGTCGTGCCCGCCCGGTTCGCCGAGCCAGCATTCGAGCATCACACAGCGGCCGTCGCCCGGGTCGCCGAGCCGGCCGAGGGCCATGGAGAAGCCGCGCTCGGTGGCGCCGTCGCGCCAGTCCTCGGCGCGGCGCAGCAGTTCCGCCATCTCCTCGGCGGGGATGTCCTCGTGACGCCGGATCCGGACCTGGTAGCCGGCCCGCGCGACCCGGTTGTACGCCTGGCGCACGGTCCGCATCGCCCGGCCCTCCAGGGCGAAGTCGGCCGTTTCGACGATCGCCTCGTCGCCCAGCTCCAGCGCGTCGAGTCCGTACCGGGCGTAGATGGTGCCCGCTTCCTCGCCCGCGCCCATGACCGCCGGGATCCAGCCGTGTTCGCGGGCCTCTGCGAGCCAGGGCACGATCGCGCCGGGCCAGGCCTCCGGGTCGCCGATCGGATCGCCGGAGGCCAGTGAGACGCCGCCGACGACCCGGTAGGTGATGGCGGCCTTGCCGGTCGGGGACCATACGACGCTCTTCTCGCGGCGCAGCGCGAAATAGCCCAGGGAGTCGCGCTCGCCGTACCGGTCGAGCAGCAGCCGCAGCCGCGCCTCGTCCTCGGGGGTGAGCGGATCGACGGCGCGTGTCGAGCGGAACGCCGCGTACAGCACGGCGAGCAGCAGCAGGGTCGACAGGACGTTGATGGTGACATTGGCCCAGCCGGGGGTGGCGATGCCCGGATAGCGGGCGTCGTCCGCGGTCAGGGAGACCAGCCGGGTCGCTCCGTACCGCCAGCGCTCGGCGAAGGTCGAGCCGCCGGGGGCGGTGTTGGTGACGGTGACGAGCAGCGCGGCCAGCAGCGAGGTGACGAGCAGTCCGCCGGCGGCCACGGCCGCGGCCAGCCTGGGATTGGACCGGTCGCCCTTCGCGTAGAACTCCCGCCGGCCGAGTACCAGCGCGCCGACGAAGGCGGCGGTCAGGGCGATGGAGATCCAGTTCTGCGGATAGCGCCTGATCTCCGGGAAGGCCATGCCGAAGGCGAACAGCACCAGGAAGAGCCCGGACAGTACGAGATTGAGGATCCAGGCGGCGCGCTTGCGGCGGCGCATGGTGACGGCGAGGAAGAGGGTGAACGCGCCGGAGGCGAAGCCCGCGGTGAGGAGATACGGGGTGAAGTAGTCGTCGGTGTTGTGGCGCCGCAGATCCTGGCCGAGGGAGACCCAGACGGCGCTGAGGAAGTTGACGAAGGTGACGGCGCGCAGGTACCAGACGGCGGACACCGCGGCGCGCTGCGAGCGGTCGCCGCCTCGGCTCGATCGATCGGGGGCCAAACGGACTTCTCCCATAAAAACGATCATATGGGGCAGTTGTCGTCCATGGGATGGCTGAGGCCGCCGTCAGTGGCGGCGGCCTCCGTCGATGTGCCGGTGCCTCAGCCGGCGGCGCTGTCCTCGGTCCTGACGGTCTCTCCGGAGTCGAGGCTCTCCTCGGCGGGCTTCGGCTCGCGCTCCGGCAGCTCGGCCGCGAGGGCGGCGGCGGCCTGGACGAGCGGCAGCGCGAGCAGCGCGCCCGCGCCCTCGCCCACCGTGACGCCCTGGTCCAGCAGCGGCACCAGCGCCATCCGGTCCAGCGCCTTCGCCTGCGCGGGCTCCCCGGTCGCCTGCCCGGCCAGCCACCAGTCGGGGGCGCGGAACGCGGCCCGCTGTCCGACCAGCGCGCAGGCCGCCGACACCAGACCGTCCAGGATCACCGGCGTCCGCCGTACCGCGCACTGGAGCAGAAAGCCCGTCATCGCGGCCAGATCCGCGCCGCCCACGGTCGCCAGCAGCTCCAACTGGTCGCCGAGCACGGGCCGGGCGCGGCGCAGCGCGTCCCGGATCGCCGCGCACTTGCGCATCCACGCCAGGTCGTCGATACCGGCGCCGCCCCGGCCGGTGACGACGGACGCGTCCGTGCCGCACAGCGCGGCGACCAGGGTGGACGCGGGGGTGGTGCCGCCGACGCTGAGATCGCCCAGGACGATCAGATCCGTGCCGGAGTCCGCCTCCTCGTCGGCGATCGCCATCCCCAGCCGTACGGCCTGCTCGGCCTCCTCGACGGTCAGCGCGTCCTCGATGTCGATCCGCCCGCTGCCGCGGCGGATCCGGTGGCGCCCGATGTCCTCGGGCAGCAGCGCCGGATCGCAGTCGAGCCCGGCGTCCACGATCCGTACCGGTACGCCGGCGCGGCGGGCCAGGACGGCGACGGGGCTCGCGCCGTCCAGTACGTCGCGCACGAGCCGGTACGCGCCACCGGCCTGCCGGCCCGACACCCCGAGCCCCGCGACCCCGTGATCCCCCGCGAACAGCACGACCCGCGGCTGCCGTACGGCCTTGACCGGTACGGATCCCTGCGCGGCGGACAGCCACTCACCCAGCTCGTCCAGCCGCCCCAGCGCCCCCGCGGCCACGACGAGCCGCTCCCGCCGCTCTTCGGCGTCGCGCCGCGTCCCGCTGTCGGGCCGCTCGATCAGGTCGGAGAAGTCATCGAGATTCAGCACCTCTGAAGATTACCGGGGGCGCGCTGTCTTCCCGGGGCCCGCCCGGGGTGGGTGGTGCGGGCGGCGAAATCCAGCCCGTCCGGCGATTGAGGACGAAGCGGGCGGCGGACGCAACCGGCGCACATCCGCGCGCCCTTACCGCAGCGCGAGCACCTGGCCCGCGACCACCAGCAGGACCGACTCGCACTCGTCCCCCACCCCCGCGTTCAGCCGCCCCAGTTCGTCCCTGAAACGGCGGCCCGACGCCGTCGCCGGGACCACGCCCGAACCCGTCTCGTTCGTGACCAGCACCACCGTCCGCCGTGTCTCGCGCACAGCGGTCACCAGTTCCCGTGTGCGCTTGCGGAGCGCGTCCGAGCCGCCCGCCGCCCACGCCGCGTCGTCCCACGCGTTCACGCGGTCCATCGCGTCGGTGAGCCAGAGGGACAGGCAGTCGATGAGCAGCGGCGGGCCCTCGGACGCGAGCAGCGGGACGAGGTCGCAGGTTTCGGCGGTGGACCAGGAGGCGGGGCGGCGGTCGCGGTGGGCGCGGACGCGGGCCGCCCACTCCGCGTCGTCCTCGCGGCGCCCGCCCGTCGCCACGTACAGCACCCCCGGGAACGTCGCCAGCCGTCGTTCCGCCTCCCACGACTTGCCGGAGCGCGCCCCGCCCGTGACCAGGGTGCGCCGGGGCACCTCGGGGCCCGGCCGGTACGCGCCGACCGTCAGCGTCGTACCGTCCGGGACCGCCCGCGCCCCCGCCGCCGCGAGCCGCCGGTCCAGTTCGGCGCCGGGCGGCACGTCGTGGTCGAGATGGACCGCGACGACATCGGTCGTGGGACCGACCGCCCCCGCCGCCCGCAGCCGCGCCACCGCGTCCGGCCGGCCGACGACATCCGCGGCGACCACGTCGTAAGGGGCGGGCGCCGTGAGGCCGTCGGTGGAGAGCCCGGCCGGCGCGCCGCCCGGCGGGAGGTGGAGCAGCCGGTCGCCGCCGGGTCCTGTCACCTCGTACCCCGTGCCCGGCGCGTCCATCGCCAGCGCCCGCACCCGGTGCCCGCTGAGCAGTGTCAGCACCCGTCCGTCCGCGACCCGCCCCGCCGGGGGCAGTCCGGCGGGCAGTTCGACCGCGGGGCCGTCGTGCGGATGGGTGAGCAGGACCTGCCGTACGCCCGCGAGCGAGTGCCCGGCGCGGGCCGCGGCGAGCGCGGCGCCCGGGGTCAGGTCCAGCAGCAGCACCCCGTCCACCAGCAGCGAGGTCGCCGCCCGCGCCCGGTCACCGCGAGCGGACGCGCAGGCGGCGCAGGGGCAGTGCGGGCGGGGGAGCCCGGCGGGGGCACCGGTGCCGAGCAGAGTCAGTTCCACGGGGTGATCCTCCCGTGTCACCGCCGAGGGTGCGCGCCCGGCTACGCTGCGGGCAGGAAATCGATCAGTTCCGCGGGAACCGGGAGGCGCATATGGCGTGGACGTGGCGGTTCGAGAAGGCCGACGGTACGGAGGTCCCGCCTGCGGTGGAGCCGGAGGAGTTCTCCACGCAGGGCGACGCCGAGTCGTGGGTCGGCGAGGCGTGGAAGGAGCTGCTGGACGGCGGCGCCGAGCAGGTCTCGCTGTACGAGGACGGCAGCAAGATCTACGGCCCCATGAGCCTGCGCGCCAACGAGGCCTGAACGAGAGCCGACCGCACACGCGACAGCGCCCGCGCCCGGATGACCGATCGGGGCGCGGGCGCTCTCCCGCCCGGCGCGGGCCGCGAAATCCAGCCCGTCCGGCGTTTGAGGACGGACCCCCGCCCCGGCGCCGGGTGCGCAATCGGTGCCGCCCGGCACAGCCAGCCCGTCCGGCGCTTGAGGACACGGCACGGCAGCCCGACCGGCCACCGAGGGGCGCTCCCTACATCTCCCCCAGCGTCACCTCCGTCGTCTTCGTTCCGCCCGACCGGACATACGTCACCTTCACCTTCTGGCCCGGCTTGTGCGGAGCCAGCGCCTCGGACAGTGATGTGATCGTGGTGATCCCGGTGCTGTCGACCTTGACGATGATGTCGCCCGCCTTGATCCCCGCGCGGTCGGCCGCGCCGCCCTTCGTCACCTTGACCACCGCGACGCCCGCGGGCTGGAAACCGGCGCCCAGGACCGTACGGCCCGTGATGCCCAGGGCCGCCCGGCCCGAGTCGGTGACCCGGCCGTGCTTGATGATCTGGTCGGCGACCGTCTTCACCATCGAGGCGGGGATCGCGAAGCCGATACCGGGCGCGGCACTGTTGCCGAGCTGCGGGTCCGTCGCCGCCAGGGTCGGGATGCCGATGACCTGGCTGTCCAGATTGACCAGCGCGCCCCCGCTGTTGCCCGGGTTGATCGCCGCCGACGTCTGCACCATGTCGGCGATGGTGGCGCCGGTCCCGCCGCCCGCCGCGCTCTCGCTGACGGTCCGTCCGACCGCCGAGACGATGCCCTGGGTGACACTGCCCGACAGACCCAGCGGAGAGCCCATGGCCAGCACGATCTGACCCACCGCCACCTTCGACGTGTCGCCGAACGTCGCCGCCCTCAACTCGCCCGGGACCGTGTCGAGCTTGATGACCGCGAGGTCCTGCTGCGGAAAGCTGGAGACCAGCTTCGCCCCCAACTGCCGTTCGCTGTTGGCGACCGTGACCGCGAACGTCCGCTGTCTGCCGATCACATGGGCGTTGGTGACGATATGGCCCTTGTCGTCGTAGACGACGCCCGAGCCCAGACTGTTCCCCGCGTCGATCTGTACGACCGACGGCAGTACGTCCTTGATGACGGCCTCGTACTCGCTCTGGAGGCTGTTGGCGGAACGCTGAACGGCGGCGGGCCGGGGCGTGGCGCTGGGCTGGGGACCGGGGCCCGGGCCCGCGGCGGCGCCGGCGCAGCCGCCCGCCAGGACGGCCGCGCAGACCACGGAGGTCAGGGGCGGCAGCAGCCGGCGCGGGCGCCCGCGGCGAAGGGAAGCATTCATGCCCGGAGTATCCCTTTCGCCCTGTTGATGCGGCGGGTGATACGCCGCCGATCAGGCGGTACGGGCGAGGGCACGCCCTGATCGGCGGACACCCCGGAAAGAGTCCGGGCCCGTCAAGTGCTCACGCCGCCGGCCCGGCCCGGCCCGGTCCGAGGGCTCAAGCCGCCGGCGCGGCGCGGCCCGGGCCCCGGTCCCCTCACCGCGCCGCCGTCAGGAACTGGGTCGCCGCCAGCTCCCCGTACAGCGGGTCCTTCGCCACCAGTTCCTCGTGCGTGCCCACCGCCCGTACCCGGCCCGCGTCCATCACCACGATCCGGTCCGCCAGCGTCACCGTCGACAGCCGGTGCGCCACCACCAGCACCGTCACCTCACGGGCCGCCTCCGCCACCGCGTCCCGCAGCGCCAGCTCATTGACCGCGTCGAGCTGCGAGGTCGCCTCGTCCAGAAGCAGCAGCCGCGGTTTGCGCAGCAGCGCCCGGGCGATCGCCACCCGCTGCCGCTCGCCGCCCGACAGCTTGGAGCCGCGGTGGCCGACCAGGGTTTCGAGACCGTCCGGCAGCCGCTCCACGAGACCGTCCAGCCTGGCCCGTACGAGCACCTTCCGTATCTCCTCGTCCGAGGCGTCCGGCGCGGCGAAGACCAGATTCTCGCGGAGTGTCCCGGCCAGTACGGGCGCGTCCTGCTCGACATAGCCGATCGCCGCGCGCAGCCCGGTCAGCGGCCAGTCCCGTACATCCCGGCCGTCGATCAGGACCCGGCCGCCGGTCGCCTCGTAGAACCGCTCGATCAGCCCGAAGACCGTGGTCTTGCCCGCGCCGGACGGGCCGACGAAGGCCGTCATCCCGGGGCCCGGCACCTCGAAGGTGACACCGTGGTGGACATACGGGAGATCGTCGCGGTAGCGGAAGGTGACGTCCTCGAAGGTCACGGTCGCGGGACCGCGGCCCCCGACGGCTGCCGGCTCCGCGGGCTCCAGCGTCTCCGTCTCCAGCCGCTCCGCCTCCGCGATCCGGGCTATCGCCGCCGACCCCACCTGGTACTGCGTGACCGCCGTCACCAGCTTCGACACCGGGTCGATCAGGAAGAACAGATACAGCAGGAACGCGACCAGCGTGGAGACCGCGATGGCCCCGGAGGCCACCCGTGCCCCGCCGATCCCCAGCACCGCCAGGAACGACACCTGGACCGCGAGGCCGACCGAAGTCCCGGCCACCGACTGCCACTTGGCGGACCGTACGCCATGCCGCCAGGCCTCCTGCGCCGCGGCCGCCACCACGGCAGTCTCCCGCTCCTCCGCGCCCGACGCCTTGACCGTGCGGAACGCTCCGAAGGCCCGCTCCAGCACGGTGGATATCTCGCCGACCGCCTCCTGCGACTGCCGTGTCGCCCGCGCGATGTGGGGCATCACCAGGGCCACCGCGCCGCCGATCAGCACGATCACCCCGAGCGTGACCCCGAGCAGCACCGGATCCAGCAGACCCATCAGTACGACGGTCGCCACGAAGGCGAGACCGCCGGTGGCCGCCGAGACGATCGACTGGGTCGTCACCGCGCGCAGCAGGGTGGTGTCCGAGGTGACCCGGGACATCAGATCGCCCGGCTGGGTCCGCTCCACCTCGGGCAGCCGCAGCCGCAGCAGCCGCCCGATCAGGGTGCGGCGGGCGGCGAGGACGACGGACTCGGCGGTCCGCTCCAGGAGGTACGAGGCGACCGCCTCGATCGCCGTACCGGCCAGCACCAGACCGGTGAGAAGCAGCAGGATCCCGGTGACCGAGCCGTCCTCGCCGAGCCGGTCGACCAGGGACTTGGCGGCGAGCGGCTGGGCCAGTCCGCTCGCGGTGCCGATCAGCGCGAGGAATCCGCCGAGGGCGACGGTGGAGCGGTGCGGCCGGAAATGCCGGTACAGCGCCCGCCAGGTCTCCCTCGCGGAAAGACTCTCCGCCGTACCGTCCTTCGCCCTGTCCTTCGCCGTGCCGGGGCGCGGCTCCCGCTCTTCGCCGGCTCTGCCGCCGCGCTGCGTGGTCCGGGCCTCACGCCGCGTGCTCTGGGTGTCACTCACTTCCATGAGGACGCGGCCCGGGCCCGATCACCTGACTCGGCGGCCATGCTCTCTCAGCCGCCGCGCGGTCGCTCAGCCGCGGACTCCGCAGAGATGAAGCAGCGCGGCGACCCGGCGGTACGGTTCCGTGCGCCCCGCGCGGTCCTCCGCGGCCAGCAGCCGGTCCAGGTCGTCACCGTCCGGTGGTTCCGTACCGTCCGCCGCCCCGTCCGTGAAGACCCGCACCCCGTACCAGGCGTGCAGCGGCGCCGCGATCCCCGCCAGGGTCGCGGTCAGCCGGTCCAGCCGGTCCGCGCGCACCCGCAGTCCCAGCCGGTTGGTGTACGTACCGGCCTCGAAGGCGTCCAGCGCCCCGGCCCAGTCCCCGGCCAGCCCGGGCCGCAGGGCGAGGGCGTCCCCGTTCCGTACGAGCAGCGAGAGCAGCCCGCCCGGTGCCAGCACCCGGGCCAGACCCGCCAGCAGAGCGTCCGGCTCGTTCACGTACATCAGCACACCGTGGCAGAGCACCACGTCGAAGCTGCCCGGCAGGAAATGGACGCCGGTCTCCAGACCGTCGCCCTCGATCAGCCGGACCCGCTCCTGGATGCCCGCGGGCTCGTCGGCCAGCGCCTCCCGGGCCATGGCGAGCATGCCCGCGTCGGGCTCCAGGCCGGTCACCGAGTGCCCCGCGCGCGCCAGCCGCAGGGCCTGCGTGCCCTGCCCCACACCGACATCGAGGACACGCAGCCGCCGCCCCACCGGGAAGCGCCCGGCTATCTGCTCGTCGAGCTGCCGCGCGACCAGCTCCTGCCGTACGACGTTGCGCACGCCGCCGAGCCCGGCGAGCCAGTTCGCCGACGCTCCCGCGAAACCGGGGATCTCCGCGCTCAGGGCCGCTCTCCGCGCTTGACCTGCGGCTTGGGCAGCCGGAGTCGGCGCATCTGGAGCGTACGCATCAGGCCATAGGCCACGGCACCGCGCTTGGGGGTGTCGGGGAAGCGCTCGGCGAGCTCCTTGCGCAGCCGGAACCAGATTCCGGCGGAGTCCACGACGATCAGCACGATCACCACCAGCCACAGCAGCAGCGCGACGGTCTGGAGCTGCGCGACCCGGATCATGCTCAGCACGAGGATCACCACGGCGAGCGGCAGGAAGAACTCCGCCATGCAGAACCGCGAGTCGACATAGTCCCGGACGAACCGGCGCACCGGGCCCTTGTCGCGGACGGGCAGGTACCGCTCGTCCCCGCTCGCCAGCGCCTCCCGCTGCCTGGCCAGATCCGTGCGGCGCGCCTCCCGCTGCCGCTTCATGGCCGTCTTGCGGTCGGCGGGCACGGTGGAGGCGCGGCGCCGCTGCGACTGCGCCTCACTGCGCTTGGGGGTCGGGCGGCCCTTGGGTGCCTGCGGGTCGCGCTGCTGCGTGGAGGAGTCCGGCGTCACCTGGGTGGCGGGGGCCTTCTCTTCTTTGGAACGGCTACGGAACACAAAGCCCAAGGGTACGGGGTGCCGTGGTTGGACCCCACCCCGCCGGGGAACGATCCCGCAACGGCACGCGTCCTTCCTTGCGGACAGTGCGAACGTACCGGGACAGAGGGGACGCAGCCCTCACTGTCCCCGATGGTCCTCTACTCCTTGCGCCGGAGCGGGACCGGGCAGCAGTCGTCCTTGGGGAGGAGCGCATCCGCACTTGAACAGTGCGGTAATAGAGGCAGGGCCCGTACTGTGGGTTCTGTTGGAGTGCTGGAGCCGGAGTCCGTCAGAAGGGGGCGCGCGAAGCCCATGAGCGGTGTCATGAAACGTATGGGGATGATCTTCCGCGCGAAGGCGAACAAGGCCCTTGACCGGGCCGAGGATCCGCGCGAGACCCTTGACTACTCGTACCAGAAGCAGCTTGAGCTGCTCCAGAAGGTACGCCGCGGGGTCGCCGATGTGGCGACGTCGCGCAAGCGGCTGGAGCTGCAGCTCAACCAGTTGCAGGGCCAGTCCTCCAAGCTGGAGGACCAGGGCCGCAAGGCGCTGGCGCTCGGGCGTGAGGACCTGGCGCGTGAGGCGCTGTCCCGCCGTGCGGCGCTGCAGCAGCAGGTCACCGACCTGGAGACCCAGCACCAGACGCTCCAGGGCGAGGAGGAGAAGCTCACGCTCGCCGCGCAGCGCCTCCAGACCAAGGTCGACGCCTTCCGTACGAAGAAGGAGACGATCAAGGCCACCTACACCGCGGCCCAGGCGCAGACCCGGATCGGGGAGGCCTTCTCGGGCATCTCCGAGGAGATGGGCGATGTCGGCATGGCGATCCAGCGGGCGGAGGACAAGACCGCGCAGCTCCAGGCGCGGGCCGGCGCGATCGACGAACTGCTCGCCTCCGGCGCGCTGGACGACCAGTCCGGGATGGCGAAGGACGACATCGCGGCGGAGCTGGACCGGATCTCCGGCGGTTCGGACGTGGAGCTGGAGCTCCAGCGGATGAAGGCGGAGCTGGCGGGCGGCTCGGCACCGAAGCAGGCGATCGAGGGCGGTCCGGCCCAGACGGAGGACACGCCGCCGAATCTGCGCAAGCAGTGAGCGAACGGTAGGGACTCGTCATGATCGTAAGGATCATGGGGGAGGGCCAGGTGAGGCTGGCGGACAGCCACTTCGCCGAACTGAACGAGCTCGACGACGAACTGCTGGCCGAGGTCAGGGGCGGCGACGGGGACGGCTTCCGCCGTACCTTCCACGCGCTCCTGGCCAGGGTCCGGGAACTGGGCGAGCCACTGCCGGACGATGCGCTGGAGCCGTCCGAGCTGATCCTCCCGGCGCGGGACACGACGCTGGAAGAGGTCCGCGCGCTCCTGGACGACGAGGGCCTGATCCCCACGCTTTAACCCGGGCGGCGCCCCGGGTGCCGCTTCGTCCTCAATCGCCGGACGGGCTGGAATTCGCGGCCCGCGCCGGAAAATCGCCACCCGGCGCCCTGTGTCCTCAATCGCCGGACGGGCTTGGTCTTCGAGGACGAACCGGCTCCGGGCGGACCCGGCAGGGCGACCCGTACCGTTGCTCGGGTGACTGCTATCGGCGCCGCGTTCGCCCGTACCCGGTACTGGGCCCGTACGCATCCGCTCGTGTCCGACGCCGCCCTCGCCGCCCTCCTGCTCGGCTGCATGCTCCTCGGCTCCTTCGCCGGGCCCCGCGGCAGCAACGGCGGCCCGGACTTCGGCGCCCGTACCCCCGGCGCGCTGAGCGTCGTGCTGATGGTCCTCGGGGCCGCCGCGCTCGTGTTCCGGCGGCGCGCCCCCATGCCCGTCCTGGTGTGCACCGGCGGCGCCACCGTCGTGGAGCTGATCGCGGTCCGGTCGCCGGCCCCCGTCGTGGTCAGTACCGTCGTCGCGCTGTACACCGTCGCCGCGCACACCGACCGCTCCACCACCTGGCGGGTCGGCCTCGCCACCATGGCCGTGCTGACCGCGGTCGCGATGATGTCCAGCTCCGACGTCTGGTACGCCCAGGAGAATCTCGGGATCTTCGCGTGGGCCGGGATGGCGAGCGCCGCGGGCGACGCCGTACGGAGCCGGCGCGGCTTCATCGACGCCATGCGTGAACGCGCCGAACGGGCCGAGCGCACCCGCGAGGAAGAGGCACGCCGCCGCGTCGCCGAGGAGCGGCTGCGGATCGCCCGCGATCTGCACGATGTCGTGGCCCACCACATCGCCCTGGTCAACGTCCAGGCCGGGGTCGCCTCGCATGTCATGGACAAGCGCCCGGACCAGGCCAAGGAGGCCCTCGCCCAGGTACGGGCGGCCAGCCGCTCCGCGCTCAGCGAGCTGCGCGCCACCGTCGGGCTGCTGCGCCAGTCCGGCGACCCGGCGGCCCCCACGGAACCGGCGCCCGGCCTGCTCCACCTCGAAGGCCTGCTGGACACCTTCCGGAACGCGGGACTGCCCGTACGGTTCGCCGCGACCGGCCCGGAGTTCGAGGAGCCGGACGGCCACCCCGGCGCCGCGCCGCGCCCCCGCCTCCCCGCCGCCGTCGACCTCGCCGCGTACCGGATCATCCAGGAGGCCCTCACCAATGTGCGCAAGCACGCGGGCCCCGCGGCCACGGCCGAGGTCAGTGTCGTACGGATCGGCGCCGCCCTGGAGATCACCGTCCTCGACGACGGCAAGGGCACCGGCGAGCCCGCCGACGGCGGCGGCCACGGCCTCATCGGCATGCGCGAGCGTGTCAGCGCCCTCGGCGGCACCCTGACCGCGGCACCCCGCCCCGGCGGCGGTTTCCGCACCCGGGCGATACTTCCGGTGAACACCCCCGCGGGCGGAGCCCGGGACACCCGGGACCCCCGGCGCACAGCGGCCGCCCGGCCCGTCGGCGGTACGGGGAAGAGCGCGGAGGACGCATGACGATCAGGGTGCTGCTCGCCGACGACCAGACACTGCTGCGCAGCGCGTTCCGGGTCCTGGTGGACTCGGAGCCCGACATGGTGGTCGTCGGGGAGGCCGCCGACGGCGCGGAGGCCGTGGCCCTCGCCCGCTCCACCCGGGCCGACGTGGTCCTGATGGACATCCGCATGCCCGGTACGGACGGCCTCGCCGCCACCCGTGCGATCAGCGCCGACCCCGATCTCGCCGGGGTGCGGGTCGTGATGCTCACCACCTTCGAGGTCGACGAGTACGTCGTGCAGTCGCTGCGTGCCGGTGCCTCCGGTTTTCTCGGCAAGGGCGCGGAGCCCGAGGAACTGCTCAACGCCATCCGGGTCGCCGCGGCCGGCGAGGCACTGCTGTCGCCCGCCGCGACCAAGGGCCTCATCGCCACCTTCCTCGCGCAGAGCGCCGCGCCCTCCGACGACCGGGGCCCGGCCCGGCACACCGAGCGGCTGACGGCCCTCACCGGGCGTGAGCGCGAGGTCCTCGTCCTGGTCGCGGGCGGCCACTCCAACGACGAGATCGCCGAGCGCCTGGCCGTCAGCCCGCTGACCGTGAAGACCCATGTGAACCGGGCCATGGCGAAACTGGGGGCCCGGGACCGTGCGCAATTGGTGGTGATCGCGTACGAATCGGGCCTGGTACGCCCAAGGGTGGAGTAGCCGCCCACCCTCGCGTACTACAGGCGCGGTATGCGGCGGATAAGGAAATGGACCTGGGGCCTACGCGCGGGCGCCCTCGCATGGCTGATCGTATAGGTGGGGCCGCAATCCCAGAGGGGCCCAGGTCCTGTCCGGCGGATCTGCGGGCCCACGAAGATCCACCGGACAGGGCCTTGATCCCGACCGTCGCCGGGCGACCCGTGGCCGGACATCCAGGGACGGGCCACCCGGAACCGGGTCGCCGCGCCAAACTGCCGCGTACACCACAGAAGAGAGACCCCAATGTCCTGGCTGTCCAGATTCAGCCTCGCGCAACGGGCCCTGATAGGGCTGATGTCGATCATCGCGATCGTCTTCGGAGCGATCGCGATACCGCAGCTCAAGCAGCAGCTCCTGCCGTCCATCGAACTCCCGATGGTGTCGGTGCTCGCCCCCTACCAGGGCGCCTCCCCCGATGTGGTCGAGAAGCAGGTCGTCGAGCCGCTGGAGAACTCCCTCAAGGCCGTCGACGGCATCAGCGGCGTCACCTCCACCGCGAGCGAGGGCAACGCCCTGGTCATGGCCAGCTTCGACTTCGGGAGCGA
This sequence comes from Streptomyces sp. GMY02, assembly GCF_019056675.1. Classification (NCBI taxonomy): domain Bacteria; kingdom Bacillati; phylum Actinomycetota; class Actinomycetes; order Kitasatosporales; family Streptomycetaceae; genus Streptomyces; species Streptomyces sp. GMY02. Next base: position 6,251,887 of record NZ_CP077658.1, read on the forward strand.
GGGCACCAAGCAGCTCGTCGCCGATGTCCAGCAGGCCGTGAACCGCGCCCGCGCCCAGTTGCCCTCCGAGGTCGACCCGCAGGTCGTCGCCGGTTCGACGGACGACATCCCGACCGTCGTCCTCGCCGTCACCTCCGACAAGGACCAGCAGGCGCTCGCCGACCAGTTGGAACGTACGGTCGTCCCGTCCCTGGAGGGCATCGACGGCGTCGGACAGGTCACCATCGACGGTGTCCGCGACCTCCAGGTCGCCGTCACCCCCGACGACAAGAAGCTCGCCGCGGCCGGTCTGAACACCATGGCCCTCTCCGAGGCGCTCAGGTCGGGCGGCGCCGCGATCCCCGCGGGTTCGTTCTCCGAGGACGGCAAGAGCCGTACGGTCCAGGTCGGCGGCGGCTTCACCTCGCTCAAGCAGATCGAGGACCTGCGGATCGTGCCCCAGGCGGGCGGCCAGCCCGGCGCCGGCGCGGCCAAGCCCGTACGCCTCGGTGACATCGCCACCGTCACGCAGAAGCCGGCCGCCGCGGCCTCGCTGACCCGTACGAACGGCAAGCCCAGCCTCGCGGTCATGGCCACCATGGACAACGACGGCAGCGCGGTCGCCATCTCCAACGCGGTCAAGGACAAGCTGCCCGGCCTCCGTCAGGACCTCGGCGCCGGCGCCACCCTGACCGTCGTCAGCGACCAGGGCCCGGCCGTCTCCAAGTCCATCTCGGGTCTGACCACCGAGGGCGCGCTCGGTCTCGTCTTCGCCGTGATCGTGATCCTGGTCTTCCTCGCCTCGATCCGCTCCACGCTGGTCACCGCGGTCTCCATCCCGCTCTCCGTCGTTCTGGCGCTGATCGTGCTGTGGACCCGGGACCTCTCCCTCAACATGCTCACCCTCGGCGCGCTGACCATCGCGATCGGCCGCGTCGTCGACGACTCGATCGTCGTCCTGGAGAACATCAAGCGGCACCTGGGCTACGGCGAGGAGCGCGAGAGCGCCATCCTCAACGCGGTCAAGGAGGTCGCGGGCGCGGTCACCTCCTCCACCCTCACCACCGTCGCGGTCTTCCTGCCGATCGGCCTGGTGGGCGGCATGGTCGGCGAGCTGTTCGGCTCGTTCTCGCTGACCGTGACCGCGGCGCTGATCGCGTCGCTGCTGGTCTCGCTCACCGTGGTGCCGGTGCTCTCGTACTGGTTCCTGCGCGCGCCGAAGGGCACGGAAGGACTCGACGCGGAGGAAGCGCGCCGCCAGGCGGAGGAGAAGGAGGCCCGCAGCCCGCTTCAGCGCCTGTACGTGCCGGTGCTGCGCTTCGCGACCCGCCGCCGCCTCACCAGCGCGGCCATCGCGATCGTCGTGCTGCTCGCGACCTTCGGCATGGCGCCGCTGCTCAAGACCAACTTCTTCGACCAGGGCGAGCAGGACGTGCTCTCCATCAAGCAGGAGCTGGCCCCGGGCACCAGCCTGGAGGCGGCCGACGCCTCCGCGAAGAAGGTCGAGGCCGTCCTCGGCGGTATCGACGACATCAAGGACTACCAGGTCACCGTCGGCTCCTCCGGCTTCATGGCGGCCTTCGGCGGCGGTACGGGCGCCAACCAGGCGTCCTACCAGATCACCCTCAAGGACAACGCGTCGTTCGACGCCACGCAGGACCGGATCGAGAAGGAGCTGGCCGGGCTCGACGGCATCGGCGAGACGACCATCTCCGCCGGTGACGGCTTCGGCAGCCAGGACCTGAGCGTCGTCGTCAAGGCCGCCGACGCGGCCACGCTGCGCACGGCGGCGGACCAGGTACGGGACTCCGTCGCGGGCCTCAAGGACGTCACCGACGTACAGAGCGACCTCTCGCAGAGCGTCCCGCGCATCTCGGTCAAGGCCAACTCCAAGGCCGCGGACGCCGGGTTCACCGATGCGACGCTGGGGCTCGCCGTCGGCCAGGCGGTACGGGGCACCACCTCCGGCAAGGCGATCCTGGACGACACCGAGCGCGATGTCGTGGTCACCTCCGCCAAGCCGGCCAAGACGATCGCCGAGCTGAAGAACCTGCCGCTCGGCCCGGTCAAGCTCGGCCAGATCGCCGATGTGAAGCTGGTGCCGGGCCCGGTCACCATGACCAGGATCGACGGCTCGCGCGCCGCGACCATCACGGCCAGGCCGACCGGTGACAACACCGGCGCGGTCAGCGCCTCACTCCAGTCGAAGATCGACGCGCTGGATCTGCCGGAGGGCGCGACCGCGTCCATCGGCGGTGTCACGGCCGACCAGGACGAGGCGTTCGTCAACCTTGCACTGGCCATGCTGGCGGCCATCGCGATCGTCTTCATGCTGCTGGTCGCGACCTTCCGCTCGCTGATCCAGCCGCTGATCCTGCTGGTGTCGATCCCGTTCGCGGCGACCGGCGCGATCGGACTGCTGGTCCTGACCGGTACGCCGATGGGTGTCCCGGCGATGATCGGCATGCTGATGCTGATCGGCATCGTGGTGACCAACGCGATCGTGCTGATCGACCTGATCAACCAGTACCGCAAGCAGGGGCTCGGCGTGGTCGAGGCGGTCGTCGAGGGCGGCCGTCACCGACTGCGCCCGATCCTGATGACCGCGCTGGCGACCATCTTCGCGCTGCTGCCGATGGCGCTGGGCATCACGGGCGAGGGCGGCTTCATCGCCCAGCCGCTCGCGGTCGTGGTGATCGGCGGTCTGGTGACCTCGACGCTGCTGACGCTGCTGCTCGTACCGACGCTGTACGCGATGGTCGAGCTGCGCAAGGAGCGCCGGGCGAAGAAGAAGGCGGCGAAGCGGCACGCGCGGTCGGGCGGCGCCCCGGCCCCGGAGCCCGCTCCGGACCCGGAACCGGCCAACGTCTGACGGTCTGAACGCAGTTCCCTGGCACCGTTCGCCCCGGAGCGCCCGCGATACGCGGGCCGCTCCGGGGCGATGGCGTTGTGTGGGGAACATTTGTTTTGTGGGCAACATTTATGGGGAGCAATCGTTCCCTTGGCGTTCATGGCTTCCTCATGTCCGGGCTCCATACGCACGGGACCCGGCGAATTAGCGTCACCGAGTCCAGTCCGCCCGAAACAGATGAGGTTCAGATGTCCCTCTGGCATGGATTCGCTGCCCTGGCCGTCGTGCCGGCGCTCGCCCTCCCGGCGACCGCGCAGGCCACCACGCCCCATGGCCCCCACGGCCACGTACCGCCCCAGAAGACCCACTTCGACCTCCAGGCCCACCGCGGCGGCCTCGGCCTGACCACCGAGGAGTCCCTGGAGGGCTTCGGCAAGGCGCTGCGCCTCGGCGTCACCACGCTGGAGCTGGACACCCACGTCACCAAGGACCAGAAGGTCGTCGTCAACCACGACCGGCAGATCAGCGCCCAGAAGTGCAAGGACACCGCGCCGGTCGTGCCGGGTGACCCGATGTACCCGTACGTCGGGAAGTACATCAAGGACCTGACGCTGGCCCAGCTCAAGACGATGGACTGCGGCTACCAGCAGTTGCCCGGCTACCCCGAGCAGGAGCAGATCAAGGGCTTCCGGATGGTGGAGCTGAAGGACGTCCTCAACCTGGTCAAGAGCTACAAGGCCAAGCAGGTCAAGCTGAACATCGAGACGAAGGTGGAGGCCGGCGCCCCCGAACAGACCGCCCCGCGCGAGCTGTTCGTCCGCCGTGTGTACGAGGAGATCCACCGCTCGGGCATCGAGAAGCAGGTCACCATCCAGTCCTTCGACTGGGGCGCGCTGAAGGAGATGCACAAGCTGGCGCCGAAGTACCCGCTGGTGGCGCTGACGAACTACGACTTCCTCCAGGTCGGCAAGGAGGGCGCCTCCCCGTGGCTCGGCGGCATCGACGCCGACGACTACGACGGCGACTTCGTCAAGGCCGCGTCCACCGTCCCCGGTGTCACCGCGCTCTCCCCGAACTACGGCTTCCCGCAGAACGGCACGATCGCGGACCCGAACTTCCGCTTCTACCCCGACAAGAAGATGATCGCCGACGCCCACAAGCGCGGTCTGAAGGTCATCCCGTGGACGTGTGACGACCCCGCCACGATCGAGGCGCTCATGGACATGGGGATCGACGGCATCATCACGGACTACCCGGACCGCGTACGCGACATCATGACGGAGCGCGGCATGCGCCTGCCGAAGTCGTACCACGCACCGCGCCACTGACCTGACTGCGGGTCAGAACCAAGAGGTAGCCGGGGTGGGCCGACAGGTTTCGCCTCGGGCGGTGGCCGCCCCTCCTGTTTGAGTGCCGCGGGGCCGAGCCGAGCGCCAAGGGCGCTCCTGCGTCGCATCGCTGCGCGATGACCTCCGGTTACCCCTGACCCCGCCCGCCCCCGCAAGTGCGCCCTTATGGGAGGGGCGGGCCGGGGGAGGGGTCCACGGGGGAGGTCGTTTGCGGGGCCCGGTTACTTTGCCGGGCGCGGTCCGGTGCCGTCCCATCGGCCTGGTCGGCAATTTCGAGGCCTGCGGCTCGTGCCAGGATGCGTTCCAGCAGTTCAATGAGTGCTACCCGAACATCGGGTTGCGCATCGGGATCTCCTGAGCGGTGGCGAAGGACGGGCTACAGGTGAAGCTGTTCCGCAAGCCGCGCGTGTACCCGGAAGGACCGTTCTGGTCGGTGTACGCGCGCCTGGTCGATGAAGGGTTTGTCGACGACCGTCAGTCCCAGGGGCTCACCGAGAGTGCGATCGAGGAGATCTCCCGGGACCAGGGGGTGTTGCTGGTGCCCCAGTACGCCGACTTCCTGCGCTGCATGGGTGCGGGATCCGGGCGGACGCTCATCGGCGAGACCATCTTCCATCCGGCGGTGCTGGGCATCCGGGCCAATGCCGAGGCGATGTGCGCGGAGTTCGGCATCGACTGCGACTTTCGCGATGCCCTGTTCGTCGCCTCCCACCAGGGCTATATCTACTACTACGTCGACCTGCGCGACGGCGGAGTCCACTGCCTCACCGAGGACTCCGTCGGCGCGGTCCGGGTGGCAGACTCCTTCAGCGCGTTCCTGTACGACTTCGTGAAGTCTGCCTGAACCTCAGCGGCGAGGACGGCTTCTGGTGTCCAACGGACGCAAATGGCCGACGAGGCCGAGGAAGAACTGCTCATCTCTGTCGACTGGCCGCTGGACGAGACCGAGCCGCTGCTCACCGCTCCGCCCGTCGATGCGCAAGAAGTCATCCGGCTGTCCGCGTCCCTTTGATCAGTCCGGTCGGTCGCCGTTGGCGACGGGTGACGCAGGGCGGTGCGGGGGCGCTCCGTCTGTGGGCGCCCCCGACGCCGTACGGGGCCGGGGCCCGTGCCGCCTACGGCAGTGCCAGCATCCGTTCCAGTGCGAGTTGGGCGAAGTCCGCTGTCTCCTTGTCGACCTGGATGCGGTTGACCTCGTTGCCCTCGGCCAGTGACTCCAGTGCCCAGACGAGATGCGGCAGGTCGATCCGGTTCATCGTCGAGCAGAAGCACACCGTCCTGTCGAGGAAGACGATTTCCTTGTCCTCCGAGGCGAAACGGTTCGCCAGTCGCTGGACCAGATTCAGCTCCGTACCGACCGCCCACTTCGAGCCCGCCGGCGCCGCCTCCAGTGCCTTGATGATGTACTCCGTCGAGCCGACGTGGTCCGCCGCCGCCACGACCTCGTGCTTGCACTCGGGGTGCACCAGTACGTTCACGCCGGGGATCCGCTCCCGTACCTCCCGTACGGAGTCCAGCGAGAACCGGCCGTGCACCGAGCAGTGCCCGCGCCACAGGATCATCTTCGCGTTCCGCAGCTCCTCGGCCGTCAGGCCGCCGTTGGGCTTGTGCGGGTTGTAGAGGACGCAGTCCTCCAGGGACAGGCCCAGCTCCCGTACCGCGGTGTTGCGGCCGAGGTGCTGGTCGGGCAGGAAGAGGACCTTCTCGCCCTGCTCGAAGGCCCAGTTGAGGGCGCGCGCGGCGTTCGACGACGTACAGATCGTGCCGCCGTGCTTGCCGGTGAACGCCTTGATGTCGGCCGAGGAGTTCATGTACGAGACGGGCACGACCTGCTCGGCTATGCCCGCGTCGGTCAGCACGTCCCAGCACTCCGCGACCTGCTCGGCCGTGGCCATGTCGGCCATGGAGCAGCCGGCCGCGAGGTCCGGCAGTACGACCTTCTGGTCGTCCGAGGTCAGGATGTCCGCGGACTCGGCCATGAAGTGCACACCGCAGAAGACGATGTACTCCGCGCCGGGCCGCGCCGCGGCGTCCCTGGCCAGCTTGAAGGAGTCGCCGGTGACATCCGCGAACTGGATGACCTCGTCGCGCTGGTAGTGATGGCCGAGGACGAACACCTTGTCCCCGAGCTTCTCCTTGGCCGCGCGGGCGCGCTCGACCAGGTCCGGGTCGGACGGGGCGGGCAGATCGCCGGGACACTCCACGCCCCGCTCGCTCCGCGGGTCGGCCTCCCGGCCGAGCAGCAGCAGGGCGAGGGGCGTCGGCCGGACGTCGAGGTCCTGTCGGGGCTGGGCGGTGGTCACGTCACGCACCCTTTCTTCTCTGCGAACGCTTCTCTGGAACGAAGCCTGGACCAAGCCTTTTCGTCGAATTGACGCTATCTATCATAACTCCTTTCGTGTCACTTTGACGATGGCGATAGCGTCGATGTGACGCATTCCCGTGGCGGCCCGGCCGGGCCCCCGTCGAGCCCCGTCGAGCCCCATCGAGCCCCTGGCCACGGCCGACCGCTGACGATCAGCGAGCGGGTGTGCGAGCATGAAGGCGGCAAAGGAACGGCAACACACACGCGCCAGCGCCCGGAATGAATCCGCGGCCGAGCCGGTTGCACTGTCGGCAAGCAGTCCGTACAACCCGGGAGAGAAGACGATGTCCGTATCGGACGAGACCACCACCGTGAGCGACGGCATCCTCCTGTCCGACGCCGCCGCGAGCAAGGTCAAGGCCCTGCTGGACCAGGAAGGCCGGGACGACCTCGCGCTGCGGGTCGCCGTACAGCCCGGCGGCTGCTCCGGCTTGCGTTACCAGCTCTTCTTCGACGAGCGCTCGCTGGACGGCGACGTCGTCAAGGAGTTCGGCGGTGTCAAGGTCGTCACCGACCGGATGAGCGCCCCGTACCTCGGCGGTGCCTCCATCGACTTCGTCGACACCATCGAGAAGCAGGGCTTCACGATCGACAACCCGAACGCGACGGGCTCCTGCGCCTGCGGCGACTCCTTCAGCTAAGCCTCCGGCCGGCTGAGCCCCTCCGGCCCGGCCAGGCCGGGCCTCTCCGGCAGCCGGACAGGGCCTGAGCCCCTACGGCGGCCGGGCCTCCGGCCAGGTCCAGTCGTCCAGGCATACAGGAAGGCGGCGGTCCCCCCTCGGGCCCGCCGCCTTCCCTATGCGTGCCCGGATGGCACGCACGTCCCGTGGCCCGGCCGTTCTCCCCGGCCGGGCGTCCGTCAGAGCCTGGGCATCCGCTCGCCCGACGCCCGGTCGATCACCTGCCGGCCGCCCAGCGGCTCCGCCAGCCTCACTGACACGGTCTGCTCCTTGGCGAGGGTGATGCAGACCGTGCCCGGCGCCGGCTCGGTGTGGGACAGCCGTACGGTCACCGCCGTACCGCTCTCGTCCGCCACGGCCGCGTACGAGCCGCACACCCCGCCCATGAAGCGCAGGTCCAGGGTCCGGCCGCGCACACCGTACGAGGTGAAGCCCAGGCCGCCGCCCGGCTCGCGCTCCGGCGCGGGCGAGGACTCCGGCGCGGCCTTCGTCAGAAACTCCGGAGCCACCGCGGTCTGCGCCAGGGTGTACGGCGGGGTACCGCCGCCCGGCACCACCTCGAACAGCCACGCCGGTACGAGCACCCCCTGCCCGCCCGAGGACCGCAGCGCCAGACCGAACACCGCCCGGCCGATATCCACCGGTTCCGCGTCCACCACGGTCCGCGGCGCGCACGGATCCGTGGACCGGCCGCCGTCCACCGGCTTCTCCAGCGGCACCGAGGTGGCGCAGTCCACGATCGGGCCGGAGCCACGCAGATCGCCGGAGACCCTGTTCAGCTCTTCGAGCGCCTTGTCCGCGCCGATCACCGGATACGCGGCGCCCTCCTGCGGCGCCGCCAACTGGCCCGTACCGCCGACGACTTGGCCGTCCGCGCCGACCTGGATCCCGGTCGACCAGCCATGGGTGGGCAGCCCGCCGACCACCGGGTCCGCGTTCACCACCCGTACCGCGCCCATCAGTTGACCGGCGTCGAGCGCGGCACCGCCCTGGCCCGCCGCCCTCAGCACCGGAGCCGCCGCCTTCTTCGCGACCGCCTCGCTCACGGCGCCCGCCCCGGAACCACCGGAACCGCCAGTGCCACCGGAGTCACTCGTGCCCCCCGGGCCGCCGCCCGCGCAGCTCGCGACCTTCACGCAGTCGTCACCGCCTGTCGCCGGGCCGAACCGGGCGAAGGTCCAGGTCCCGGGCGCCTGCCGGGCGACTTGGAGCAGCGGCCCCGAACCGTCCTTGTCCGTGCCGACCTTCCAGTACGCGCCGTCCGGGCGCGGAGCGCCCGCCAGCCCGAGCGCCCCGGCCAGCCTGGCCACCTCGGCCGACGTGACCTCGTTGGACGGCCGGTACACCCGGGCCGTACCGGGGCCGTCGGGCAGCGGGCCCGTCGCGCGGTAGACGAACCCCCGCGGATCGGGCTCGCCCGGCGCGATCCCCGGCGCACCGCCCTCGGTGGCGCCCGCCGGCTCGTCCAGGGCGAGCGGCGACGGGTTGCGGTCACCACGGTCACCCTTCGGCGTACCGCTCCCGCCGCCGCCGTCCGCGCCGCTTTCGCCACCGGCACCGCTCGTGGCCAGATACGCGCCACCGCCCCCGGCGATCAGTACGGCCGCCGCCACCGTGGCGACCGCGAGCGGCGAAAACCGCCGACGCGCCCGGTCCGCGCGGTCCGTGCCCTGCCCGGGGCTTCGCTGAGGCCGCTCCGTACCGCTCATCGCTGCTCTCCCTCGACCGCGATCCGCCCACGACACCGGTGGGACGGAACGGCGGCCCGGGCGGTTCCCCGCAGCACAGCGACCGGGGATTGCGCTGGAGACCCGCTATCGGGTCGGTCTCGGAGTTGTCCAGGCCTTAGGAACGGGGCTGCTCGACCGGGTAGCGTGAACCGTCCACCGTTCTCCTTCAGCAGGAGCGTTCACGCCGTGCGAATCGCAGTCACCGGCTCCATCGCCACCGACCATCTGATGACCTTCCCCGGCCGCTTCGCCGACCAGTTGGTCGCCGAGCAGCTCCACACGATCTCCCTCTCCTTCCTCGTGGACAACCTTGAGGTGCGCCGGGGAGGCGTCGGGGCGAACATCTGCTTCGGCATGGGCCAGCTCGGCACCCGGCCGCTCCTGGTCGGCGCGGCCGGCGCGGACTTCGACGAGTACCGCGCGTGGCTCGACCGCCACGGGGTGGACACCGAGTCGGTCCGGATCTCCGAGGTCCTGCACACCGCGCGGTTCGTCTGCACGACGGACGCCGACCACAACCAGCTCGGCTCGTTCTACGCGGGCGCGATGAGCGAGGCCCGCCAGATCGAGCTGAAGAAGGTCGCCGACCGGGTCGGCGGGCTCGACCTGGTGCTGATCGGCGCGGACGACCCCGAGGCCATGCTCCGCCACACCGAGGAGTGCCGTACCCGCGGGATCCCGTTCGCCGCCGACTTCTCGCAGCAGATCGCGCGGATGGAGGGCGAGGAGATCCGTACCCTGCTCGACGGCGCGACCTACCTCTTCTCCAACGAGTACGAGAAGGGGCTCATCGAGTCCAAGACCGGCTGGAGCGACGCCGAGATCCTCTCCAGGGTCGGCCACCGCGTCACCACCCTCGGCAAGCAGGGCGTCCGGGTCGACCGGACCGGCGAGGAGCCGATCATCGTCGGCTGCGCCGAGGAGGAGACCAAGGCCGACCCGACCGGCGTCGGCGACGCCTTCCGCGCCGGTTTCCTCTCCGGCCTCTCCTGGGGCGTCGGACTGGAGCGCGCGGCCCAGGTCGGCTGCATGCTCGCGACGCTGGTCATCGAGACCGTGGGCACGCAGGAGTACACCCTGCGCAGGAACCACTTCATGGAGCGCTTCACCAAGGCGTACGGACACGACGCCGCGGCCGAGGTCCACGCGCACCTTCCCGAGACGGCCGCCTGACCCGCCGCTGCCCGGGATCCTGAGCGCCGCTCCCCGGGGTCACGAGACCCGGCGGACCATATAAGCGACACCGTGGTCCGCCGGCTGCTCGCCCAGATACTCCTGGCCGCGCATTTCGCACCACGCCGGGATGTCCAGCCGCGCCGCCTCGTCGTCCGACAGGACGGTCACCGTCCCGCCCACCGGGACCCCGCCGAACACCTTCGCCAGCTCGATCACCGGGATCGGGCACCGCTTGCCGAGCGCGTCCACCACCAGCGCCGGCCCGCCGCCCGGCCCTGCGGCGGGGGAGACCGGGGCGCCGAGCCGCTCCCGTACCCCGGACACCGCGCCCGGCAGCACCTCCAGGAACCGGTCCACCTCCGCCTCCGGCGTACCCGGCGGCAGCGAGACCCGGACATTCCCCTCCGACAGCACCCCCATCGCCCGCAGCACATGGCTCGGGGTCAGCGTGCTGCTCGTACAGGACGAGCCCGAGGAGACCGAGAAGCCCGCCCGGTCCAGCGCGTGCAGCAGCGCCTCCCCGTCGACATAGAGACAGGAGAAGGTGACGAGATGGGGGAGCCGGCGCTCCGGATCGCCCACCACCTCGACATCCGGCACCAGCTCCGGCACCCGGGCCCTGATCCGGTCCACCAGCGTTCGCAGCCGTACCGCCTCGTCCGCCGCCTCCGCGCGCACCGCGCGCAGCGACGCCACCGCGGCCACGATCGCCGGGATGTTCTGGAAGCCCGGGGCACGCCCCGACTCCCGCTCGTCGGCCGGACCCCGCGGGGCGAACCTGACACCCTTCCGTACGGCGAGCAGTCCGACCCCCGCCGGGCCGCCCCACTTGTGCGCGCTCGCCGTCAGCAGCGACCAGGCGCCCTCCACCGGACCCCAGCCCAGCGACTGCGCCGCGTCCACCAGCAGCGGCACCGCCCGGCTCCGGCACGCCTCGGCGACCGCGGCCACCGGCTGCTCCGTACCCACCTCGTGGCTGGCGGACAGGAGACAGGCCAGCGCGGTGTCCTCGCGCAGCGCTTCGGCGTACGTCTCCGGCGCCACCGCCCCGTACCGGTCCACCGGCACCTCGGTCACCGCCCCGCCCGTCGCCTCCGCATGGGCCGCCGCCGCGTGCAGCACCGAGGAGTGCTCGACCGCGGAGACCACGAGATGCCGTCCGGTCCGACGGCGGCCCGCGAGCGCGCCGGCCATCCCGGAGTGCACCGCGTGGGTCCCCGAAGGGGTGAACGTCAGCTCGTCGGGACGGCAGCCGACCGCCTCCGCGGCGGCCTCCCGCGCCGTGTTCAGCAGCAGTACGGCCCGCCGCCCTTCGCGGTAGAGCCGGGCGGGGTCGGCCCACCCCTCGTCGAGCGACGCCTGGAGCGCCTGCCGGGCGACGGGGTGCAGCGGAGCGGAGGAAGCGACGTCGAAATAGGACACACCACCACGCTAATACGGTGCGCCGGAGCCCCTCCGGCGCGGGGCGGCACGGTGCCGGGACGGGCCCCCGGCGCGTTGGGCACCCTCCCCGCACGGCCCCAATTCGCGTCCAGTAGGGTTTGGTCCGCATAAACATCCAAACCCCTGCCCGCGTCAGGGCCGGCGACCGACCAGCGAGACGGCCGCGGCCGGCCGCGCGGGCGAGACTCTCGGGAAGGCGCTACGTGAGTCCCAACGGCTCCGACCGCTCGTCGCGGCGCCCGATGCGGCGGAAGCTGCCGCAGGTGCTGACTGCGGGCCTGATCCTCGCGACCGCCACCGGTTGCACATACAAGGACTTCCCCCGCCTCGGAATGCCCACCCCGGTGACGGAGGAGGCGCCCAGGATCCTCTCCCTCTGGCAGGGCTCGTGGGCGGCAGCGCTCGTCACGGGCATCCTGGTATGGGGTCTGATCCTGTGGAGCGTGATCTTCCACCGGCGCAGCCGCACCAAGGTGGAGGTACCTCCGCAGACCCGGTACAACATGCCCATCGAGGCGCTGTACACCGTGGTCCCGCTCATCATCGTCTCGGTGCTCTTCTACTTCACCGCGCGTGACGAGTCGAAGCTCCTCTCGCTCTCCGAGAAGCCCGCCCACACCGTGAACGTGGTCGGCTACCAGTGGAGCTGGGGCTTCAACTACATCGAGAACGTGGACGGCAACCCGTCGACGGGGACCACGGTCCCCAAGGAACTCGACGCCATTCCCAACCGGTTCACCAAGCAGTTCCCGCAGGGGGCCGAGGGTGTCTATGACGCCGGTGTCCCGGGCGAGCGCAACCCCCAGACCGGCAATCCGGGCCCGACTCTCTGGCTCCCCAAGGGGGAGAAGGTCCGGTTCATCCTGACATCGCGTGATGTCATCCACTCCTTCTGGGTGGTGCCGTTCCTGATGAAGCAGGACGTCATCCCGGGGCACACCAACTCCTTCGAGGTGACCCCCAACCAGGAGGGCACCTTCCTGGGCAAGTGCGCCGAGCTGTGCGGCGTCGACCACTCGCGGATGCTCTTCAACGTCAAGGTGGTCTCCCCGGAGCGCTACCAGCAGCACCTCGAAGAGCTGGCCAAGAAGGGCCAGAGCGGCTACCTCCCGTCGGGCATCGCGCAGACGGATCCGGCCAAGAACGCGGAGACGAACAAACTGTGAGCATCCTCAACGAACCCCAGGGTGCCGCCGCAGCAGCAGACGACTCGTACGAGAACGAGCTGCCGGTACGGCGCAAGCAGCCGGGCAATGTCGTCGTGAAGTGGCTGACCACCACCGACCACAAGACGATCGGCACGATGTACCTGGTCACGTCGTTCGTGTTCTTCTGCATCGGCGGTGTGATGGCGCTCTTCATGCGCGCCGAGCTGGCCCGCCCCGGTACGCAGATCATGTCGAACGAGCAGTTCAACCAGGCGTTCACGATGCACGGCACGATCATGCTGCTGATGTTCGCGACGCCGCTCTTCGCGGGATTCGCCAACTGGATCATGCCGCTCCAGATCGGCGCGCCGGATGTGGCGTTCCCGCGGCTGAACATGTTCGCGTACTGGCTGTACCTCTTCGGCTCGATCATCGCCGTCAGCGGCTTCCTCACCCCGCAGGGCGCCGCCGACTTCGGGTGGTTCGCCTACGCGCCGCTGTCGGACGCGGTCCGGTCGCCGGGTATCGGCGCCGACCTGTGGATCATGGGTCTGGCCTTCTCCGGCTTCGGTACGATCCTCGGCTCCGTCAACTTCATCACCACGATCATCTGCATGCGCGCCCCCGGCATGACGATGTTCCGGATGCCGATCTTCACCTGGAACGTGCTGCTGACCGGTGTGCTGGTCCTGCTGGCCTTCCCGGTGCTGGCCGCCGCGCTCTTCGCCCTGGAGGCGGACCGCAAGTTCGGGGCGCACGTCTTTGACGCGGCCAACGGCGGAGCGCTGCTCTGGCAGCACCTCTTCTGGTTCTTCGGCCATCCAGAGGTGTACATCATCGCCCTGCCGTTCTTCGGCATCATCTCCGAAGTGATCCCGGTCTTCAGCCGCAAGCCGATGTTCGGCTACATCGGCCTGATCGGCGCGACGATCTCCATCGCGGGTCTCTCCGTCACGGTGTGGGCACACCACATGTATGTGACCGGCGGCGTACTGCTGCCGTTCTTCTCGTTCATGACCTTCCTGATCGCGGTACCGACCGGTGTGAAGTTCTTCAACTGGATCGGCACCATGTGGAAGGGCTCTCTGTCCTTCGAGACACCGATGCTCTGGACGATCGGCTTCCTGGTCACCTTCACCTTCGGTGGTCTGACCGGTGTGATCCTGGCGTCGCCGCCGATGGACTTCCATGTCTCCGACTCGTACTTCGTCGTCGCGCACTTCCACTACGTCGTCTTCGGCACCGTGGTGTTCGCGATGTTCGCCGGATTCCACTTCTGGTGGCCGAAGTTCACCGGCAAGATGCTCGACGAGAGACTCGGGAAGATCACCTTCTGGACGCTGTTCATCGGCTTCCACGGGACCTTCCTGGTCCAGCACTGGCTGGGTGCCGAGGGCATGCCCCGCCGGTACGCGGACTATCTCGCCTCGGACGGCTTCACCGCGCTGAACACGATCTCCACGATCAGCTCGTTCGTCCTCGGCCTGTCGATCCTGCCGTTCCTCTACAACGTCTGGAAGACCGCCAAGTACGGCAAGAAGGTCGAGGTCGACGACCCCTGGGGCTACGGCCGTTCGCTGGAGTGGGCGACGTCCTGCCCGCCCCCGCGGCACAACTTCGTCTCGCTGCCGAGGATCCGCTCGGAGTCCCCGGCGTTCGATCTGCACCACCCTGAGATCGCCGCGCTCGAAAACCTCGGCCACGAGGCCGAGACCGCGGCCCTCGTCGGCGGAAAGGAGGCCGCGAAGTGAAGGTCCAAGGCAAGATGTTCATCTGGCTGAGCGTCTTCATCCTGGCCGCCGCCGTGCTGTACGGCGTGTGGTCGAAGGAGCCGGCCGGTACGACCGCGCTGTTCCTGGCCTTCGGGCTGAGCGTCATGATCGGCTTCTATCTGGCCTTCACTGCCCGCCGGGTGGACGCGATGGCCCAGGACGACAAGGAAGCCGATGTCTCGGACGAGGCCGGTGAGGTGGGGTTCTTCGCCCCGCACAGTTGGCAGCCGTTCTCACTCGGTATCGGTGGAGCGCTCGCGTTCCTCGGAATCGCCATCGGCTGGTGGCTGCTGTACTTCTCGCTGCCGCTGATCCTGATCGGCCTGTGGGGCTGGGTCTTCGAGTTCTACCGGGGCGAGAACCAGAACCAGTAGGACGCCGCGGAACGGTTCACCGGGGGCCCTGCCTACTCCTTCAGAGTAGGCAGGGCCCCCCGTTTGCTCCGCTCGCCGCGCGGTCCCGGAAAGATCTTCCTACCGTGTGCTCATGAACCACACGCCACGTCTGCGCGCCGTCCTCACCTGCACTCTGCTGGTCGTGTCCCTAGGGGCGAGCGCGACCGCGTGCGGTGAAGACGGGCCGCACCCGCTCTCCGGGAAGCCGCGCGAAGCCGCCCCGGGGAAGATCGTCTTCAGCACGCCCGCGGGCGCCGCGAAGGTCGATCCCAACAAGCCGCTCGAAGTCACCGCCAAGGGTGAGCGGATCACGGACGTCAACGCCGTCGACAAGGCGGGCCACTATCTGGCGGGTGAACTCACCGCCGACGGGCTGCGCTGGCACTCCACGGCACCGCTGGCGGCCGGCTCCCGCTACACCGTCAGGGTCGCCACCGAGAACAAGAAGGGCAAACCCGGTACGCGGACCCTCACCTTCGAGACCCTCCCGGCCAAGCGGACCCTGACGGTCGAATTCGGTCCGGACAAGGGCGAGTACGGGGTGGGGCAGCCCATCACCGCCACGCTCAGCCAGCCGATCACCAACAAGAAGGCCAGGGATGTCATCGAGCGGTCACTGAAGGTCCGCTCCAACCCTCCCGCCGAGGAGGGCGCCTGGTACTGGGTGGACGACGAGGAACTCCACTACCGCCCCAAGGAGTACTGGCCCGCCAACGGCAAGATCACCGCGTTCAGCACCCTCCAGGGTGTGAAGATCAGCGACAAGCTGTACGGCGGCCAGGTCAAGCCGCTCCAACTCACCACCGGCGACCGGGTCGAGGCCATCGTCGACGCCAGCTCGCACTACATGACGCTGTACCGCAACGGCGAAGAGGTCACCAGCATCCCGGTGACCACCGGCAAGCCCGGCTACTCCACCCGCAACGGCATCAAGGTCATCCTGGGCAAGGAGTACTTCGTACGGATGCGGGGCACCAGCGTCGGCATCGGCGGCGGCGAGGGCTACGACCTGCCGGTGTACTGGGCGACCCGGGTCACCTGGAGCGGTGAGTACGTCCACGCCGCGCCCTGGTCGGTGGGCTCGCAGGGATCCGCGAACGTCAGCCACGGCTGTGTCGGCATGTCCACCGGAAACGCCGCCTGGTTCTTCGAGAACGTGCAGGAGGGCGATCTCGTCCAGGTCATCAACAGCGCCGGTGACTACATGGAGGAGTTCGGCAACGGCTTCGGCGACTGGAACGTCGACTGGGAGGACTGGCGCAAGGGCAGTGTCCTGCTGGCCGGCACCAGGGAGGGCACCAGCCCCGCCGACCCGGCCCGCCTCCGCCCCCTCGTCTGACCCTGACCCCGGCTCCGTACCGTACGGCCTCCCCGTACGCGTACGGTCCGCCGTACACCCGGACCCGCCGACACCCGGGCCCCGCTGCCACTGCGGCAGCGGGGCCCGGTTCCGTACGGTGTGCTCGGCCCGGCCGTGTGCTCGGGCGGCTCGGCCGGCTCAGGCGCTGATGGCCAGCCGCTGGCGGAGCAGGGCGGCCAGGGCGTCCGCGAAGCCGACCGGCTCGACCGGCAGGGTCACCGCGGCGTCCGCACGGCTCCAGGTGGCCAGCCAGGCGTCCTGCGGGCGCCCCATGAGCAGCAGCACGGGCGGGCAGTGGAAGATCTCGTCCTTGATCTGCCGGCACACGCCCATACCGCCCGCCGGAACCGTCTCGCCGTCCAGCACACAGACGTCGATTCCGCCCCTGTCGAGCTGTTCGAGCACCGCGGGCAGGGTCGCGCACTCCACGAATTCGACAGGCGGTACATCGGCGGCCGGCCGGCGTCCCGCTGCCAGCCTGACCTGCTCGCGGGTGTTCGCGTCGTCGCTGTAGACCAGCACCGTGGCGGTCGGCTGCATTGTTCCTCCGTGACATCAGTGTCTGCGAGGGCTTCAGGGCTCCATTGCCATGAACCGATGCGCGGATGCTACTCCGTCGGACAGCGACTCAGCACGGGTACGGACAGCCTTCGCCGACCCGTTCGAGCTGGGCACACGTCCACGGACACACCGAACGGCACCCCCGGAGTCAGCGCGGGATAAGCGACCGACATAATGTCGGTCGTGGCGACAGCAACGACAGTAGAAACCGGGCACGCGCACCCGTCGGTCAACCGGCCGAACCTCACCAGCGTCGGAACGATCATTTGGCTGAGTTCCGAGCTGATGTTCTTCGCGGCCCTCTTCGCGATGTACTTCACCCTGCGATCGGTGATGGGCGCGGCGCACTGGAAAGAGATGGCGTCGCACCTGAACATCCCGTTCTCCGCGACGAACACCACGATCCTGGTGCTCTCCTCCCTCACCTGCCAGCTCGGCGTCTTCGCCGCGGAGCGGGGCGATGTGAAGAAGCTCCGCTCCTGGTTCGTGGTCACGTTCGTGATGGGCGCGATCTTCATCGGCGGTCAGGTCTTCGAGTACACCGAGCTTCTGAAGAAGGACGGCCTCTCGCTGTCCTCCGACCCGTACGGCTCGGTGTTCTACCTGACGACGGGCTTCCACGGTCTGCATGTGACGGGAGGTCTCATCGCGTTCCTGCTGGTCCTGGGCAGGACCTACGCGGCCAAGAGGTTCACCCACGAGCAAGCGACCGCCGCCATCGTCGTGTCCTATTACTGGCACTTCGTCGATGTCGTCTGGATCGGCCTTTTCGCCACCATCTACTTGATCAAGTAGCCGGGCACCGCGCCCGGAGCGCACACAATCCAGCAACACCGACGCAGAAGATCCTGACACCGGGGTAATCCGTGAAAAAGCTCTCCGCACGACGACGCCATCCGCTGGCGGCGGTCGTCGTCCTACTCCTCGCGCTGGCGGCCACCGGGGGGCTGTACGCCGCGTTCGCGCCCGCGGGCAAGGCACAGGCTGACGAGACCGCCCAGTCCCTCGCCATCGAGGAGGGCAAGAAGCTCTACACCGTCGGCTGCGCAAGCTGCCACGGAACCGGCGGTCAGGGCAGCAGCGACGGCCCGCCCCTGGTCGGCGTCGGCGCCGCGGCCGTGGACTTCCAGGTCGGCACCGGCCGGATGCCCGCGCAGCAGCCCGGCGCACAGGTACCGAAGAAGAAGGTCATCTACTCGCAGGCGGAGATCGACCAGCTCGCCGCGTATGTCGCCTCCCTCGGTGCCGGACCCGGCATCCCGACCAAGGAGCAGTACAGCCCCGCGGGCGCGGACATCGCCAAGGGCGGCGACCTGTTCCGTACCAACTGCACCCAGTGCCACAACTTCACCGGCGAGGGCGGCGCCCTCACACACGGCAAGACGGCACCGAGTCTTGCGGGCGCGAGTCCGAAGCACATCTACGAGGCCATGCAGACCGGCCCGCAGAACATGCCTTCGTTCCCCGACTCGACGATGCCGGAGCAGCAGAAGAAGGACATCATCGCGTACATCCAGACGGTGAACGGCGAGAAGGCCGAGAGCCCCGGCGGTCTGAAGCTGGGCGGCCTCGGCCCTGTCAGCGAAGGTCTGTTCGGCTGGATCTTCGGTCTGGGTGTCCTGATCGCAGCCGCCGTCTGGGTCGCGGCCCACACCGCTAAGGCCAAGAAGTCATGAGTAGCCAAGAAGAGTTTCCCGAAGAGAACCTGCCGAGCGAGCGGGGCGGCGCGGTGGAGCACGGGCGCGATCCGTTCGCCGACCCCGGTCTGCCGGCCCACCGGCCGCGGATGCAGGACATCGACGAGCGCGCGGCCAAGCGGTCCGAGCGCACGGTCGCCATGCTGTTCACGCTGTCGATGGTGGCGACCGTCGCGTTCATCGCCTCGTTCGTGGCCTTCCCGGTCAGCAAGATCGTCTATGTCTGGCCGCTGGGCCATGTCAGCATCCTGCACCTCGCCCTGGGCCTGACCCTGGGTGTGGCGCTGTTCTGCATCGGCGCCGGCGCCGTCCACTGGGCCCGTACGCTGATGTCGGACGTCGAGACCGCGGACGAGCGGCACCCCATCGAGGCGTCGCCCGAGGTCAAGGCCAAGGTCCTCAAGGACTTCGCGGCCGGTGCCGAGGAGTCGGCCTTCGGCCGCCGCAAGCTGATCCGCAACACGATGTTCGGCGCGATGGCGCTGGTGCCGCTTGCCGGTGTGGTGCTTCTGCGTGATCTGGGCCCGCTGCCCGAGAAGAAGCTCCGCTCCACGCTGTGGGCCAAGGGCAAGCAGCTCATCAACATGAACACCAACCAGCCGCTGCGCCCCGAGGACGTCGTCGTCGGCTCCCTCACCTTCGCCATGCCCGAGGGCCTGGACGAGCACAGCGAGGACTTCCAGAAGCAGATCGCCAAGGCGGCCCTGATGATCGTCAGGATCCAGCCGGACGAGATCAAGGACAAGCGCGAACTCGACTGGTCGCACCAGGGGATCGTGGCGTTCTCGAAGATCTGCACCCATGTCGGCTGCCCGATCAGCCTGTACGAGCAGCAGACGCACCACGTGCTCTGCCCGTGCCACCAGTCCACCTTCGACCTCTCCGACGGCGCCCGCGTCATCTTCGGTCCGGCCGGTCACGCCCTTCCGCAGCTCAGGATCGGTGTGAACGCCGAGGGCAACCTCGAAGCGCTCGGCGACTTCGACGAGCCCGTCGGTCCTGCTTTCTGGGAGCGCGGATGAGTACCAGCACTGCTTCTTCGGACGACAAGAACCGCAGGGCGCCCGCCGGTGAGCGGGTCGCCGACTGGGCGGACGGCCGGCTGGGGATCTACTCCCTGGCCAAGGCCAACATGCGGAAGATCTTCCCGGACCACTGGTCCTTCATGCTCGGTGAGATCTCCCTCTACAGCTTCATCATCATCATCCTCACCGGTGTGTATCTGACGCTGTTCTTCCACCCCTCGATGAACGAGGTGGTGTACCACGGCAGTTACGTACCGCTCCAGGGTGTGCGGATGTCCGAGGCGTACGCCTCGACGGTGGATATCAGCTTCGATGTCCGCGGCGGTCTGCTGATCCGGCAGATCCACCACTGGGCCGCGCTGATCTTCCTCGCGGCCATGCTGGTGCACATGATGCGCGTCTTCTTCACGGGCGCGTTCCGCAAGCCGCGTGAGATCAACTGGCTGTTCGGCTTCCTGCTGTTCGTGCTGGGCATGTTCACCGGGTTCACCGGCTACTCGCTCCCGGACGACCTGCTCTCCGGTACCGGTGTGCGCTTCATGCAGGGCGCGATCCTGTCGGTGCCGGTGGTCGGGACGTATCTCTCGATGTTCCTGTTCGGCGGGGAGTTCCCCGGCGGCGACTTCGTGGCCCGGTTCTACTCGGTCCACATCCTGCTGCTGCCCGGCATCATGCTGGGGCTGGTCGTGGCCCATCTGATCCTGGTCTTCTACCACAAGCACACCCAGTTCGCGGGTCCCGGACGTACGAACACGAACGTCGTGGGCATGCCGCTGCTGCCGGTCTACATGGCCAAGGCCGGAGGCTTCTTCTTCCTGGTCTTCGGTCTGATCGCGATCGTCTCGGCCATCGCCACGATCAACCCGATCTGGGCGCTCGGTCCGTACCGGCCCGACCAGGTGTCCACCGGAGCCCAGCCCGACTGGTACATGGGCTTCTCCGAAGGTCTTATCCGTGTGATGCCGGGGTGGGAGATCAACTTCCTGGGGCACACGCTTGTCCTGGGTGTGTTCATCCCGCTGGTGATCTTCCCGCTGGTGCTGGTCGCGATCGCGGTCTACCCGTTCATCGAGGGCTGGGTCACCCGTGACCCCCGCGAGCACCACATCCTGGACCGGCCACGCAACGCACCGACCCGTACGGCCTTCGGTGTGGCCTGGCTGACCTGGTACTTCATCCTGCTCGTCGGTGGCGGTAACGACCTCTGGGCGACGCACTTCCATCTGTCGATCAACGCGATCACCTGGTTCGTCCGGGTCGCCTTCTTCGTCGGACCGGTCGTCGCCTTCGTCGTCACCAAGCGGATCTGTCTGGGTCTCCAGCGGCGCGACGCCGAGAAGGTGCTGCACGGACGCGAGTCCGGGATCATCAAGCGGCTGCCGCACGGTGAGTTCATCGAGGTGCACACCCCGCTGGACCAGGCCGATCTGCACCGGCTGACCGCGCACGACCAGCACAAGCCGGCCGAGCTCGGCCCGCCGGTCGACGAGAACGGTGTACGGCGCAAGGTCGGCCCTGCCGAGAAGCTCCGGGTGAAGCTCAGCAAGGGCTACTACGGCGAGGGCAGCCAGATCCCCAAGCCGACCGCCGAGGAGTACAACGAGATCGCGGCCGCGCACGGCCACGGGCACGAGGAGATCACCACGGGTCACGGCAACCACTGATCCGGCCGTAGCAGGTCGCCACCACCGAGGGCCCCGGCCCGGTTCCCCCACGAGGGAACCGGCCGGGGCCCTCGGCGTGTGCGCGCCGGCGGGGCGTACGGGGCGTGCCCGGACCCGTCCGTACTCCGGTCACTCGTGCCTGCGGCCGGGGCTCCGCCGATACGCTTACGGCGGGCCCCGTACGGCCCGTACCCATCCCCGGGCACCCACCAGGAGCGAGCATGAGCGCTGTGACCCCCGTCGGAGGCGACACCGTGGCGGACCGCACCTGGCCCGGCGTGCTGAACCCGCTGCTGCGCGGCGAGAACCTGAGCCTCCAGGACACGGCGTGGGCCATGGACCGCATCATGAGCGGCGAGGCGACCGACGCGCAGATCGCCGGGTTCGCGGTGGCGCTGCGGGCGAAGGGCGAGACGGTGGAGGAGGTCTCGGGCCTCGTACGCACCATGTACGCGCACGCCAACACCATCGAGGTGCCCGGCCGTACGGTCGACATCGTCGGTACGGGCGGGGATCTCGCCAAGACCGTCAACATCTCCACGATGGCGGCGATCGTGGTGGCGGGCACGGGTGCCAAGGTCGTCAAGCACGGCAATCGCGCGGCCTCGTCCGCGAGCGGGGCCTCGGACGTCCTGGAGAAGCTCGGCGTCAATCTGGAGCTGACCCCGCAGCGGGTCGTGGAGGTCGCCGAGGAAGCGGGGATCACCTTCTGCTTCGCGGTGAAGTTCCACCCGGCGCTGCGGTACGCGGCCAAGGCCCGCAAGGAACTCGGCGCCCAGACCACCTTCAATGTGCTGGGCCCGCTGACCAATCCGGCGCGGGTCGGGTCGCAGGCGGTGGGCGTCGCGGATCCGCGGATGGCGCCGATCGTGGCGGGGGTGCTCGCCGATCGTGGCAACTCGTCGCTGGTCTTCCGCGGTGACGACGGCTTGGACGAGCTGACCACCACGGCGACGTCCCGGGTGTGGGTGGTACGGGACGGCAAGGTCACCGAGGACTCCTTCGACCCGCGCGATGTGGGCCTGGACCTGGTGCCGATCGAGGCGCTGCGGGGCGCCGACGCCTCGTACAACGCGGATGTGGCGCGCCGGTTGCTGGCGGGCGAGACGGGCCCGGTGCGTGACGCGGTCCTGCTGAACGCGGCGGCGGCGCTGGTGGCGCTGGACCCGACGGACGACGGGCTGGCGGCGCAACTGGGGGCGGGAATGGCGAGGGCGGCGGAAGCGGTGGACTCGGGCGCGGCGCGGCGGACGCTGGAGCGGTGGGTGACGGCGAGCAACGCGGGCGCCTGAGCGGCGGGCGGCGGCCCGTTCGTCCCTCAATCGCCGGACGGGCTGCTGTGTTGTGTCCTCAATCGCCGGACGGGCTTGTTTTGCTGGGCGGTACCAGTTGCGCACCCGGGTGCGGGCAAATCCAGCCCGTCCGGCGATTGAGGACGGGGCCGCTTGCCCGGTGCTTTCCGGATCGCGGACGTCGGCGCGGTCGGCGTGGGCGTTGTGGCATACTCCTCGACCAGGTCATGAGTGACAGCGATTACGGCCCCGGCTCGCTGTCCGGCAACCCTCCGTCCGTGGCGGGGTGCCCCGGGTGAAGACCAGGCCGTGGGCAGCGAGGTCCGCGGCAAGCGCGGACCCTTTGGGGTCCTGGTCCCCAAGGGAGCCGTTTCGTGAGCCCGAACGCCGTCAGCACGACCGCCGCCGCCCCCCTTCCCGTGCTCGGGCGCGATGTCACCGTTCCCCTGGTCACCGGTGGCGAAGTCACCTACGCCGCGCTCGACTACGCGGCCAGCGCCCCCGCGCTCCAGCGGGTCTGGGACGATGTCGCCGCGTACGCCCCGTACTACGGCAGTGTCCACCGCGGCGCGGGGTATCTCTCACAGCTCTCCACCGACCTGTTCGAGAACAGCCGCCGCACCGTCGCGGAGTTCCTCGGCTGCCGCCCCGACGACCAGGTCGTCTTCACCCGCTCGACCACCGACTCGCTGAATCTGCTCGCGGCCGTACTCCCCGCCGGCTGCGAGGTGTTCGTCTTCGAGACCGAGCACCACGCCTCCCTGCTGCCCTGGCGGGACGCCCGCGCCGGGGACGCCAGGATCAGCTATCTCAACGCCCCCCGCACCCCCGGCGAGGCCGTCGCCACCCTGGACCGGGCGCTGGCGCGGCGGGACTCCGAGCGTCCGGCGCTGGTCTGTGTCACCGGCGCCTCCAATGTCACCGGTGAGCTGTGGCCCGTACGGGAACTGGCCGCCGCCGCGCACGCCCATGGCGCCCGGATCGTCCTCGACGCCGCACAGCTCGCCCCGCACCACCGTGTGGACATCGCCGCGCTGGACGTCGACTGGGTCGCCTTCTCGGGACACAAGCTGTACGCGCCGTTCGGCTCCGGGGTCCTCGCGGGCCGCGCCGACTGGCTGCGGGACTCCGAGCCGTATCTCGCGGGCGGCGGCGCCAGCCGTACGGTGGCGCGCAGGGCCGACGGCGGGGTCGACGTCGAGTGGCACACCACGGCCGCCCGGCACGAGGCCGGTTCGCCGAACGTGATCGGGGCGTACGCGATCGCCTCCGCCTGCAAGGCGCTCACGGAGGCGGGCTTCGACACCCTCGTCGCGCGTGAGCAGCGGCTCGTCGACCGGGTGCGCTCGGGTCTCGCCGAGGTGCCCGAGGTCAGGGTGCTCTCGCTGTTCGGGGACGACGCCCCGCGCGTGGGCGTCCTGTCGTTCGTGGTCGAGGGCTGGAACAGCTCGCACTTCGCCGCCGCGCTCTCCGCGGAGTACGGCATCGGCGTACGGGACGGGCTGTTCTGTGCCCACCCGCTGGTGCGGACCCTGCTGGGGACGGATCCGCAGGACCCGGGGGAGTGCGGCGCCCCGGAGGCGGAGCCGGGCGAGCGCTCGCTCAACGCGATCCGGGTCAGCTTCGGTGCCGGGACCCCGGACGAGCATGTGGACCGCTTCGTCCGTGCCGTACGGGAGCTGGTGAGCGACGGGGCGCGCTGGAACTACCGTACGGAGGACGGCCGTTGCGTCCCCGACCGGACCGGCGCGCCGACGGCGTGACCGTACGGGCGCACAAGCCGCACAAGCCCCAGCCGTTGGGCCGGAGCGCCGGACAGGGCTAGGCGTCGAGGCCGATCGCGAACGCCGCTTCCAGGTCGTGCTGCGAGTACGTACGGAACGCCACATGCGTGTCCGTGGCCTCGACGCCCTCGATCTTGCTGATCCGGCCGGGGATCACATCCGCCAGATCGTCGTGCCTGGCCACCCGCACCATGGCGATCAGGTCGTACGTACCGGTGACCGAGAAGACCTCGCTGACGCTGTCCAGCGCGGCGATGGCCTCCGCGATCTCGGGGATCCGGTCCACGCTGGTCTTGATGAGCACGATCGCGGTGATCACGGCTGACGTTCTCCCTCGGTGGCCGCGGTGTGGTCTCCCACTGTATCGGTACGCCAGTACCGCACCCAGGTGTAGAGGAAGCCCTCGCCGAAGCCCACCAGGTGTGTCAGATAGGCGACCCCCGGCCCGGAACCGGCACCCCGTGCCGCCAGCCACTGGAGCGCGAACCAGAAGATCAGCACGATCCAGGCGGGGAAGCGCAGCGGCAGGAAGAACAGGAACGGGAAGAGACTGGTGACCCGGGCCTTCGGGAAGAGGAAGAGGAAGGCGCCGAGCACCCCCGAGATCGCTCCCGAGGCGCCCACCAGGGTCTGGTCCGAGGCCGCGTTGGCAAGTGCGTACGCGAGCAGCGCGAGACAGCCGACGCCGACGTAGAAGAGCAGGAAGTGGATGCGGCCCATCCGCTCCTCGGCCATCGCGCCGAAGACGAACAGGAACAGCATGTTGCCGAGCAGATGCAGCCAGCTACCGTGCACGAAGAGCGCGGTCAGTGGACTGAGCAGGGCCCGTGGCGAGGCGCTGAGCAGTTCGACGGGGACGACACCCCACTGTTCGAAATAGGCGCTCTGGGCGGCGAGCCGCGCTTCTCCCGTTCCGTACACGGGATTGAAGCCCGAGGCCGGGCTGAACAGGAAAGCCAGACAGCAGAGCCCGATCAGTGTGTAGGTCACCACCGGTCCGCCGGCCGTCGTCCGCCACGTATTCACTGACAGAGCATGGCGTACCCGGACCGACCGGTACAGAGCGCCTCGCCGCTCCCTGGGGTGCCCCCGAGGCCGTAGGGTTGCAGGGAGTACATCCGCTGTTCGACGGCGCACCACGGACGACGGCGCGAGGGGCAGCGGGACCGGACGACCGCGACGAACGGAACGATGTGGAAGAGGGCGCACTGATGACGACGGTTCCCCGGCCGACGGCGGCCACCCGGTGGCGCTGCACCCTGTGCGGCAATCTCACGCGCTTCGACGTGACCCGGTCGTCCAGGGCCGTGGAGTACGTCCATCTGGACCTGGCGGGGGAACCGACGGTCGAGGAGCGCGAGGTGGTCAGTGAGACCATCGAGTCGGTGCGGTGCCGGTGGTGCAACGCGGTGGATCAGATCGAACTGGTGGACAGGCCGGGCGCCGGTTCCTGAGGGAGCCGCCCGAAAGGGTATGGGGTGACGGATGTGGAGCAGGGCGCAAGCGGTGCGGAGCCGGCCGGCGCGGCCGGCGGTGACGCCGCGGAGGCCCTCGACCGCCCGCTCCCGGACGGGGTACGGCGCAGGGTCATCGCGCTGGTGTCGGACGCCTTCGGCGGTCTGACCCTCACCGAACTCCCCACGCAGTTGCGGCAGTACGCGCGGTTCACCCCGAACCGGCGGGCGAGGTTCGCGGGCAACGCGATGGCGGCGGCCCTGGAGAGCGATCCGCTGTTCCGGCAGCGGATCGGCGAGCGCATCAGCCAGTCCCAGCCGGAGCTGGCCGGGGCGCTGGAGTCGGGATCGCCGCCCGCCGCCGCGGATCCCGTGGACGTCGCGGCGGCCGCGTATGTGCTCAGGCCCCCCGGATGGGTGAAGTTGGTGGCCGCGGCGGGCGAGGAGGCCCAGCGTGCGGACGCCGAGCGCGCCGACGAGGAGGCCCGGCGCGAGCTGGAGCGGCTGCGCGAGGAACTCGCCGTCGCGCGGGCGTCGACGAAGAGCGAGACCGAGCGGCTGCGTACGGAGCTGGAGGCGGTCCGCAAGGAAGCCGAGGCGCTCCATCGCAAACTGCGCAGCTCCCAGAGCGATGTGAAGCGGGGCGAGGCCGCGCTGCGCCGTATCCAGGCGGAGACCGAGACGGTCAGGGCCGAGGCCGCCGCGCAGGTGTCGGCCGCCGAGAGTGAGACCCGCCGGGTCAAGGCGCGGCTCGCCGAGGCGGAGGCGTCGGTCGAGTCGAGCCGCAGGGCCGCCCGTGAGGGGCGCTCGGCGGAGGACATGCGGCTGCGGCTGCTGCTGGACACCGTGCTGGAGTCGGCGCAGGGGCTGCGGCGCGAGCTGGCGCTGCCGCCCGCCACCGGGCGTCCCGCGGACGCGGTGGACGCGGTGGAGCCGGGCCGTATGTCGCCGAAGGACGTGGCGGCCCGAGCGCTGTCCGAGACCGATCCGGCGCTGCTCGATCAACTGCTGGCGCTGCCGCAGTCACATCTGATCGTGGACGGCTACAACGTCACCAAGACCGGCTATCCGACCATGCCGTTGGAGAAGCAGCGGCTGCGGCTGCTGGGCGGTCTTGCCATGCTCGCGGCACAGTCGGGCGCGGAGACGACCTGTGTCTTCGACGGCGCGGAGCTGGCGGCTCCGGTGCTGCTGGCGCCGCCGCGCGGGGTGCGGGTGCTGTTCTCCAAACCGGGGGTGACCGCGGACGAGTTGATCCGCCAGCTCGTCAGGGCGGAGCCGCCGGGACGGCCGGTGGTGGTGGTCTCCACCGACCGCGAGGTCGCCGACGGAGTGGCGCGGGCGGGGGCCAGGCCGGTCGCGTCCGCCTTGTTGCTGAAGCGGCTTTCGCGCGTCTAGTCAACGTGTGGGGCTTGTGCCCGAATTGGTCATATGTTCATGGGGCGCAGCGTCAAATGTCCATCACTGTCTGTGGACTGTCTGTAAATTATGCGCGTCGTGATGGAGATTTTCCTCGTGAGGATTTGAACTGATCACAAGAAGGTCACTATGGTCAGGCGTCGAACCTTCGCGCGGTTGATCACCCACCCGGGGTGGCAGCGAAGGAACCGCCGATTTCATGCAGTTCAGCCCAGTTGGCAGGGGTGTGGAACGTATGGAGCCGGGGCCTGTGTCCCCGAGGCCCGGTAGGCGGCTGAGGAAGAAGGAGCTCGCCTCCGTGGCGTCCCACCGTCGTCCCAAGCAGCCGAGCCGCGCCCGTGTGACCGTGCTCACCGCGACCGCTGCCGCCGCTGTCGCTCTGACCGCCCAGGCCGCCCAGGCCGCTCCGCAGCCGAGCAAGAGCGACGTCAAGGAGAAGGTCGACAAGCTCTACGAGGACGCGGAGAAGGCCACCGAGAAGTACAACGGGGCCAAGGAGGCGCAGGGCAAGCTCGAAAAGCAGGTCGACGCCCTCCAGGACAAGGTCGCCCGCGGCCAGGACGAGCTGAACGACCTGCGCGACGCCCTCGGTTCGATGGCCAGCGCCCAGTACCGCACCGGAGGCATCGACCCCTCCGTACAGCTCTTCCTCTCCTCCGACCCGGACAGCTACCTGGAGGGGGCGTCCACGCTCGACCAGGTCAGCGCCAAGCAGGCCGACTCGCTCCAGCAGATCCAGGAGAAGCAGCGGTCCCTCGCGCAGCAGCGCAAGGAGGCCCAGGCCAAGGTCCAGGACCTCGCCGAGACCCGCAAGGAGCTCGGCTCGAAGAAGGCCGAGGTCCAGGAGAAGCTCGCCGCCGCGCAGAAGCTCCTCAACACGCTCACCGAGCAGGAGCGCGCCTCGCTCGCCGCCGAGGAATCCCGCTCCAGCCGCGCCACCTCCCGCGCGGACCTGGGCAATTCGGTGCCCGCCTCGGGGTACGCCTCGGCCGCGTTCGCCGCCGCGCAGGGCAAGATCGGCACGCCGTACGTCTACGGCGCCTCCGGCCCCAGCTCCTTCGACTGCTCCGGGCTGACCTCCTGGGCGTACGCGCAGGCCGGGGTCGCCATACCCCGGACCTCCGAGGCCCAGGCCAACGCCGGTACGCGCCTCGGAATGAGTCAGCTCCAGCAGGGCGACCTCGTCATCTTCTACGGCGACCTGCACCACGTCGGCTTCTACGCCGGCAACGGCCAGGTGCTGCACGCGCCGAAGCCGGGTGCGAGCGTCCGGTACGAGTCGATCAACAACATGCCGTTCCAGTTCGGCGTCCGTATCTGAGCCGCCACCGCGTCCGACGCGCCACTGCCCTCGCCGGCGTCCGCGACGCCGCCCGTTCGGGCGAATTCCGGTGCGCTCCGCTGACACCACGCCCCGCCGATGACCTGTGGTCTACGGCGGGGCGCCGCTTTGTGTGCCCGGGGCGGTCGTTGGCCGCTCCGTAGCCGTACGGCTACTCTCTGCTCCCGCGGCTCCGGCCAGTGGTCCGCCCGCCGGGCGGCCGGGGGCCGCGTCAGTGCGTACAGCGGAAGGAAGTGCGGCTTCCTGTGGTGTCCCATCGCCGTCCCTCACAGTCCGGTCCCGGCTCCGCCTCGCGCGGCGGCGCGGCGGTGGCCCTGACCGCCGCCGTGGCCACGGCGGCCGTGGCGCTCGGAGCGGCCCCCGTGGGCGCCGACCCGGGGCAGACGCCCGAGGAGGTACGGGCCACGGTCGACCGGCTCTACGAACAGGCCGAGAAGGCGACCGAGCTGTACAACAGGGCGACCGAACGGGTGGACCGGCTGCGGGCGTTGGTGGACCGGGCCCGGGACAGCGCGGCGCGCGGCCAGGAACAGGTCAACCGGATGCGCGGGGCGCTCGGTTCGGTCGCCGGCGCGCAGTACCGCTCCGGCGGGCTCGATCCGGCGCTCGCCCTGCTGCTCTCCTCCGACCCCGACAGCTATCTCGACAAGGCTTCCTTACTGGAACGGGTCGGCGCCCGCCAGTCCGGTGCCCTGACCGAACTCAAGCGCGCCCAGCGGAGACTGGGACAGGTACGGACGGAAGCCGCCCACGATCTCGTCGAACTGGAGCGCAGTAGGGCCGTCGTCGCCCGGCACAAGCACACCGTCGAGGGCAAACTCGCGCAGGCGCGGCGGCTGTTGAACTCCCTGCCCGCCGCCGACCGGGAGTCCTACGCCCGCGCGTCCCGCTCCGGCCGCGACGGACTGCCCGTGCTCTCCGGCGCGGGAGCGGCCTCGGGGCGTGCCTCCGCGGCGTTCCTCGCGGCGCAGCGGGCCGTGGGCCGGCCGTATGTCTGGGGCGCCAACGGGCCTTCCGGCTTCGACTGTTCGGGCCTGACCCAGTGGTCGTACGCGCAGGCCGGGGTCGGTCTGCCCCGCACCTCCCAGGCGCAGCGGTACGCGGGCCGCCAGGTCTCCCTCTCCGAGGCGCGCCCCGGCGATCTGGTGGCGTACCGCGACGACGCCAGCCATATCGCGATGTACGCGGGCAACGGCCAGGTGATCCACGCCCCGTACCCGGGCGCGGCGGTGCGCTACGACCCGGTGGGCATGATGCCGGTCTCGTCGGTCACCCGGGTGTGACGCGCGCCCGGGCGCGGGCCGGGCGCCCGGGTGTGACGGGCCCCGGGGCTGACGGGCGCCCGGGTGCGACGGGCGTCCGGCCCGCGCCCGGCACCTCGTACCATCGGCGCTGTGGCGGGTCGGGTGGCGTGGGGCGCGGTGGGGCGGTGGGCGGCCGTCGTCCTGCTCGTGGTGTCCGGCTGGGGATGTACGGCGCCGGCCAAGGGGGCCGACCGTGCCGCCCGGGAGACGGCCCGGGAGATCGCCGCCACCCTGGACCGCCGGGCCGCGGCCGTCATGCACCGGGACGAGCGGGCCTATCTCGCGGTCGTCGACCCCTCCGCGACCGCGCTGCGGGCAGCCGCCCGGCGGGAGTTCGGGAATCTCGCCGAGGTGCCGCTCGGGTCCTGGACGTACCGGCTCACCGATGTCGAGCGCTCCGGCGACCGCGCCACCGTCCGCGCCGAACTGCGCCATCGGATCGCGGGCTACGACAGCGCGCCGGTCGCCGAGCCGCGCACGCTGGAGCTGCGGGAGCGCGCGGGGCGGTGGTACGTGACCGCCGACCTGCCGGGCGAGGGGAGCGGCGCCCAGCAGCTCTGGGAGCAGGGCCGGGTACGGGCCGTACGCGGCGCGCACAGCCTCGTCCTCGGGGTCGGCCAGGACGACGCCCGGCTGCGGGCGGTCGCGGACGCCGCCGACGCGGCCGTGCCCGCCGTCGCGGACGCCTGGCCGGACGGCTGGGCCCGCCGGGAGGTGCTGCTCGTCCCGGCCTCGTCCGAGGCCATGGCGAGGCTGCTGGGCGCCTCCACGGACGGCTACCGGGACATCGCAGCGGTCACCACGGGCATCTCCGCCGACGGCAGCGGCACCCCGGGCGCCTCGCCCGCCGACCGGATCGTCGTCAATCCCACGGCGTACGACACCCTCGGCACCTTCGGACAGCATGTCGTCCTCACCCACGAGACCACCCACGTGGCGACCCGGGCCGCCACCTCCGCCGCCACCCCGCTCTGGCTCTCCGAGGGCTTCGCGGACTGGGTCGCCTACCGGGGAACGGACCGTACGGCCGAGCGGATCGCCCCCGAACTCCAGCGCGCCGTACGCGCCGGCGACACCCCTGCCGCCCTGCCCTCCGACGAGGACTTCGCCTTCGGCGCCGGAGCGGACCGGCTGGCCCGGGCGTACGAGAGCGGCTGGCTGGCCTGCGAGCTGATCGCCGGGCGCTGGGGCGAGCGGAAGCTGACCGGCTTCTACCGCGCGGTCGGCGCCCACGCCGGGCGTGACGGCGCGGTCGAGGACGCCCTGCACACGGTCCTTGCCACGACCCCGGAGGACTTCACCGCGCGCTGGCGCGACTACCTTCGGCAGCGGCTGGGCTGACCGCTTCCCCGTCCGCCCGCGCTCCCGGCCGGGGTACGGTCCCGCGCCACAGCCGCCGGCAGGCGATCAGGCTCGCGGCGACCAGCAGCCCGTTCCGTACGAACAGCAGCGTCACGCCCACCGGATCGCCCGCCACCACATGTGAGAACAGCAGCGGGAATTCGAGCAGGGTCACCGCCGTCGCGGCCAGCACCAGCCACGCGGGCAGCGCCATCCGGGAGGAGCGCGGCACCAGACAGACCGCGGCCAGCCCGACCAGCCAGAGCATGTACTGCGGGCTGATCACCCGGCTCGTGGTCGTGAACAGCAGCACCGCCGCGAAGGCCGCCTCGCCGGGGGTGCCGGGACCGTACGCGCGCGCCCGCAGCCGCCAGACGAGCAGCCAGCAGAGAGCGAGCGCGGTCAGCGCCATCGCGGCCGTGCTGACCAGCCCCACATACGGCCCGACGAACTCCACGGAGCCGTAGTTGAGCAGCACCTGGCCGTCCCATCCATGGTGCCGTGCCAACTGGAACACCAGGGCGCCCAGCGACTCGATCTCGGTGCCCCGGTCCCGCTGGAAGGTCAGAAACGCCAGCGCGCCCGGCATCGCCACACAGCAGGCCACCACCAGCGCGGTTCCGGTGACGGCCGCCGAGGTCCAGGCACGGCGGGTGGCACGGCCGTGCGGGGTGCCCATCAGCAGCAGCACCGGCCAGACCTTCAGCAGCGCCCCGAACCCGGCCAGCGCGCCCATCGTGCGCGGTCTGCGCGCCCCCGCGAGCAGCGCGGCGACACCCACCGCCGTCACCATCAGGTCGTAGCGCGCGTACGACGTCGGCCCCAGCAGCGGCACCCCCGCCACCCACAGCCACGCCCCCCGGGGCGACCGGTCCGCACCCCGGGCGGCCCGCAGCAGCAGCGCCAGGACGGCCGCGTCGCAGAGGAAGGACAGCACGAAGAAGGCGGCGGAATAGCCCAGGAACGGCAGGGCGGCGGGGGAGAGGATCGCGAGGGCCGCGGCGGGCGGGTACTGCCAGGTGACATCGTCCAGCGGATACGTGCCGGTCTTCAGCACCTCGTACCAGCCGTGGTAGATCACCGACACATCGCCGGTGACATCGGGCCCCGGCACGGTGAACACCTTGAAGACGGAGAGCAGCAGAACGGCCCTGGTGAGGGACCACACCACAACAAGGGCGGTGACCGGGAGCCGCCGTGTGCCGCGCGTGCCCGCCATGACCACCCCGTCCGGTTGCCGGCTCTTCCGGCCGTCGCTGCCGATGCCCGTTGCCGCTGTTTCATGACGTTTTCTGCCCGATCGTCGGAGTCATGATGCCGGGCGGGGCCGTGGCCGATCCATGAGGCGGGGCCGTTGCGGGCGGGCGGTGGCGAGTACTGTCGGCGGCGATGCACAAGACACTGATCGTGACCAACGACTTTCCGCCGCGGCCCGGGGGCATCCAGGCGTTCCTGCACAACATGGCGCTCCGGCTGGACCCGGAGCGGCTCGTCGTCTACGCGTCGACGTGGAAGCGCGGCCGGGAGGGCGCGGAGGCGACCGCGGCGTTCGACGCCGAGCAGCCGTTCACGGTCGTACGGGACCGTACGACCATGCTCCTGCCGACCCCGCGTGTGACCCGGCGGGCGGCCGGCCTGCTGCGGGAGCACGGCTGCGAGTCCGTCTGGTTCGGCGCGGCGGCGCCACTCGGGCTGATGGCCCCGGCGCTGCGGAAGGCCGGCGCGCGGCGCCTGGTCGCCACGACGCACGGGCACGAGGCGGGCTGGGCGCAGCTTCCCGGTGCGCGGGGGCTGCTGCGGCGGATCGGCGAGTCCACGGACACGCTCACGTATCTCGGCGAGTACACCCGCTCGCGGATCGCGGGCGCGCTCTCCGCCGAGGCGGCCGCGCGGATGACACGGCTGGCGCCCGGTGTCGACGAGAAGACCTTCCACCCGGACTCCGGCGGCGCCGCGGTACGGGAGCGGCTCGGGCTCGCGGACCGGCCCGTCGTGGTCTGTGTCTCCCGGCTGGTGCCGCGCAAGGGGCAGGACACGCTGATCCGCGCGCTGCCGGCGATCCTGACGCGGGTGCCGGACGCGGTGCTGCTGATCGTGGGCGGCGGACCGTACGAGGGGGAGCTGCGCAAACTGGCGGCGGAGACGGGGGTCGCCGGGTCCGTGCGCTTCACGGGCGCGGTCCCGTGGGCCGACCTGCCCGCCCACTTCGGCGCGGGCGACGTCTTCGCGATGCCCTGCCGCACCCGGCGCGGCGGCCTCGACGTGGAGGGCCTGGGCATCGTCTACCTGGAGGCCTCGGCGACGGGCCTCCCGGTCGTCGCGGGCGACTCCGGCGGCGCGCCGGACGCGGTCCTGGACGGCGAGACGGGCTGGGTGGTCCGCGGAGCCCCGCCGGAACTGGCGGCGGAGGAGTCGGCGGACCGGATCGCCACGCTGCTGGAGGACGAGGGTCTGCGCCGGCGGATGGGAGAGCGGGGCCGGACCTGGGTGGAACAGACTTGGCGCTGGGACGACCTGGCCTCGGACCTGAGAAAGCTGCTGTAGGCGGCGCCAAATCAAGCCCGTCCGGCGCTTGAGGACGGAACGGGTGCCTCCGGTGCCGGGCGCGCAAATCCAGCCGGTCCGGCGGCGAATCAAGCCCGTCCGGCGCTTGAGGACAGAAGCGGTGACCCCGGCGCCGGGTGGGCAAAATCAGCCCGTCCGGCGTTTGAGGACACAGCACAGCCAGCCCGTCCGGCGATTGAGGACACGGCCCGGCAGCGCGTCCGCCGCCCGCCTCAGCGCTGGTAAATCGCCTCGATCTCGTCCGCGAAGTCCTTCGCCACCGCGTTCCGCTTCAGCTTCATCGACGGCGTGATGTGCCCCGCGTCCTCCGTGAACTGCGTCGTCAGGATGCGGAACTTCCGTACCGACTCCGCCTTCGACACCGCCGCGTTCCCCTCGTCCACCGCCCGCTGGACCTCCGCCAGCAGTTCCGGGTCCAGCCGGAGCGTGGCCGCCGTGGCGCCCGTCGGCTTGTTGTGGTCCCGCGCCCAGCGCGCCAGGAACTCCTCGTCCAGCGTGATCAGCGCGCCCACGAAGGGCCGGCCGTCGCCGACGACCATGCATTCGGAGATGAGCGCGTGCGCGCGGATACGGTCTTCGATGACCGCCGGGGCGACGTTCTTGCCGCCCGCGGTGACCAGGATCTCCTTCTTGCGGCCCGTGATCGTGAGGTAGCCGTCCTCGTCCAGCGTGCCGATGTCACCGGTGTGGAACCAGCCGTCGGCCAGTGCCTCGGCCGTGGCCGCCTCGTTGTTCCAGTACCCCGTGAAGAGGTGCTCGCCGTGGAGGAGGACCTCGCCGTCGTCGGCGATACGGATCACCGAGCCCGGCAGGGGCTGGCCGACCGTGCCGATCTTCTGCCGGTCCCAGGGGTTGAAGGCGGTCGCCGCGCAGGACTCGGTGAGCCCGTACCCCTCCAGGACCGTGAAGCCGATGCCCCGGAAGAAGTGGCCCAGCCGCTCGCCGAGCGGCGCGCCGCCGGAGATCGCGTACTCCCCGCGCCCGCCGAGCACCGCGCGTAGCTTCCCGTAAACAAGCCGGTCGAAGACCCAGTGCCGGACCCGCAGACCGAGGGACGGACCGCGCGAAGTGGACAGCGCCTTGCTGAACGCGATCGCCGTCCGCGCCGCCCGGTCGAAGATCCGGCCCTTGCCGGCCGCCTGCGCGGTGGCGCGCGCCGAGTTGTAGACCTTCTCGAAGACCCGCGGCACGCCCAGGATCAGCGTCGGCCGGAACGAGGCCAGCTCCTCAGGCAGGTTCTTGATGTCCGGTACGCAGCCGAGCTTGATCGGCGCCATCACCGCCGCCACCTCGACCAGCCGCCCGAAGACATGCGCGGCCGGCAGGAACAGCAGCACCGAGCACTCGCCCGTACGGAACAGCGGCTTCAGCCGCTCCACCGCGTTGCCGCACTCCGCGAAGAAGCTGCGGTGCGTCAGCACACACCCCTTGGGGCGGCCGGTGGTGCCCGAGGTGTAGACGATCGTCGCCGGATCGTCGGCCTTGGCCGTCGCCGCCCGCTCGTCGACCACCGAGTCGGGAACGTCCGCGCCCGCCTCGGTCAGCTCCCGTACACCGTCCCGGTCGATCTCCCAGACGTCCCGCAGATCGGGCAGCGAGTGCCGGACCGAGTCCACCGCCGCGCCGTGTGCGTCGTTCTCCACGATCACCGCGACCGCGCCCGAGTCACCGAGGATCCACTGCACCTGCTCGGCCGAACTCGTCTCGTACACCGGTACGGTGACCGCGCCCGCGCTCCAGATCGCGAAGTCGAGCAGCACCCACTCGAAGCGGGTACGCGACATCAGCGCGACCCGGTCGCCGGGCCGGATGCCCGTGGCGATCAGGCCCTTGGCCACGGCCCGCACCTCGGCCAGGAACTGGATGGCCGTGACATCGGTCCACTCGCCGGCCACCTTGCGGCCGAGGACCGCCACATCGGGGTGCTGAGCGGCATTGCGGCGGATGAGATCCGTCAGATTGCCGTCCGCGGGGACCTCGTACAGGGCCGGAAGGCTGAACTCGCGCAAGACTGCTGCTCCTCATCGGGCGCCGACGCCACGTGGCGAGCACGACTGGACTGCCCGGACGTTACCCACCGGTACTGACTCGCGCATAGGGGGTCCCGGCCAGATGTTCCCTGCGTCACACGTAAAAAGACGGTACTGCGCGCACAGTAGTCCACGCATCTGACACCACGGAAGGAACTGCAGGTCCGGCCCCCTCTATCGGGTGGGGGAAGGCCGTTCTAGGGTGATCGCCATGCCAGGTATGCGAGTCAATGTGATCAGTGATGTGCATGGGAACACCCAGGGTCTGCTGACCGCCGGCGAAGGCGCCGATGCCCTGATCTGCCTCGGTGACCTGGTGCTCTTCCTGGACTACGCGGACCATTCGCGCGGTATCTTCCCTGATCTCTTCGGTGTCGGGAACGCCGACCGGATCGTCGAGCTGCGCACCGCCCGCCGCTTCGACGAGGCCCGTGACCTGGGCAGGAAGCTGTGGGACGGGCTCGCCCTCGACCCCGCGGAGGCCATCGAGGGCGCGGTGCGCCGCCAGTACGCCGAGATGTTCGCCGCCTTCCCCACCCCGACGTACGCCACCTACGGCAATGTCGACATACCGGCACTCTGGCCCGAGTACGCGCGCGAGGGCACCACCGTCCTCGACGGGGAACGGGTCGAACTGGGCGGCCGCGTCTTCGGATTCGTCGGCGGCGGACTGCGCACCCCCATGCGCACCCCGTACGAGATCTCCGACGAGGAGTACGCGGCCAAGGTCGAGGCGCTCGGCGAGGTCGACGTCCTCTGCTCGCACATCCCGCCCGACCTGCCGGAGCTGACGTACGACATCGTCCCCCGCCGGTTCGAACGCGGCAGCCGCGCCCTGCTGGACGCCATCCGGCGCACCAGGCCGCGCTACGCCCTCTTCGGCCATGTCCACCAGCCGCTCGCCCGCCGGATGCGCGTCGGCTCCACGGAGTGTGTGAATGTCGGTCACTTCGCCGCGACGGGACGCCCGTGGGCCCTGGAATGGTGACCCGCGCACTCGCGATAGCCTGCACACCGCGTATCCAGTACCGGAGGAGCACGGCGATGGCGGAACACACCAGTTCGAGCATCACGATCGAGGCGGCACCGGCCGATGTCATGGGCGTGATCGCCGACTTCACCCGCTATCCGGAGTGGACGGGCGAGGTGAAGGAGGCCGAGGTGCTGGCCACCGACGGGCACGGCCGTGCCCAGCAGGTCCGGCTCGTGCTGGACGCCGGAGCCATCAAGGACGACCACACCCTCGCCTACACCTGGACCGGCGGGAACGAGGTGAGCTGGACCCTGGTGAAGTCCCAGATGCTGCGCGCCCTCGACGGCTCGTACCACCTGGCGTCCCTCGGCGGCGGCGCCCGTACCGAAGTCACCTACCGGCTGACCGTCGACGTCAAGATCCCCATGCTCGGCATGATCAAGCGCAAGGCGGAGAAGGTCATCATCGACCGCGCGCTCGCGGGCCTCAAGAAGCGCGTCGAATCCGCCCCCGGAGCCTGATCCGGTGCGTACGGTCCTGGTCACCGGTCCCGGCGGGGCAGGCCGTACGACCATCGCCGCGGCGACCGCCCTGGCCGCCGCCCGGCGCGGCGGGCGCGTCCTGCTGCTCTCCGCCGACCCGCTCGACACCCTGCTCGGCATACCGGTGGGCTCCCGGCCCACCGGCGCGGGCGGCGGCCTGTGGGCCGCCCGTATCGACTCCGGCGAGCACTTCCGTGACGAACTGCTCGCCTTCCAGGAGAAGGCCGCCACCGCCCTCGATCTGCTCGGCGCCCGGCGGCTGGCCGGCGAGGAACTCACCGAACTGCCCGGCAGCGACCGGTTCGCGCTCCTGCACGCGGTACGCGAGGCCGCCGCCGGCGACTGGGACGTCCTGGTCGTCGATCTCCCGCCGCTGCGGGACGCGCTGGCCGTCCTCGCCCTGCCCGAGCAGCTCCGCCGCTATCTGCGCCGGCTGCTGCCCCACGAACGGCAGGCCGCCCGCGCGCTGCGCCCGATGATGGCCCAGCTCGCCGGCGTACCGATGCCCGCGCAGTGGCTGTACGAGACGGCCGCGCGGCGGGACGCGGAACTGGCGGCCGTCCAGGCGGTGATCCAGGACCCGGCGACGACCGTACGGCTGGTCGCGGAGCCGGGGCCGGCCGCGGCGGAGGCCCTGAGGGTCGCGCGCACCGGGCTCGCGCTGTACGGACTGCGGGCCGACGCCCTCGTACCGAACCGGATCCTGCCCGCCGAGGCGGCCGGACCCTGGCTCGCGACACTGGTCGCGCAGCAGCGCAAGTACCTGGACGAGTGGTACGAGGAGTGGGCGCCCGGGGCGGCGCTGTGCCCGGTGGGGCACCTGGGCCGGGACCCGTACGGCCCGGACGACCTCACCCGCCTCGGCACGGGCGCCGCGGCCTTCGAGGGCTTCGCGGATCTGGCAACCGGGCTCGACGGACCGGGCGAGGGCGCCGGTGAGTGGCCCGTCGAGGACCGGCTCGCCGAGGACGGGCTGCTCGTCTGGTGCGTACCCCTGCCAGGAGCGGTCAAGAGCGAGCTGTCCCTGATCCGCCGGGACGACGAACTCCTGCTCACCGTCGGACCGTTCCGCCGAATCGTGCCCTTGCCGTCCGCGCTGCGCCGCTGCACGGTGACGGGCGCGGCCCTGACGGACGGCGTGCTCCGGGCGAGATTCTCCCCGGACCCGGCCCTGTGGCCCCGTACGCCCTGAACGTCCCCCGTACGCCCTGAGCGTCCCCCGGCGAGCAGGTCGTGTTTCCCGCCCGCGTGCGAACGGCGGAGACAGGACCCGCTCGCCGGGTGTTCGGGTACCGTCGAAGGTACGAATCCCTTCCGCTGCCCACGGCGGAAGGCCTCTGCCCCTGACGCAGGAGTCTCCATGAGCGATGCCACCGAGCGCCCCGCCACCGACTCGGACGCCTGGGCCGCGGCATGCGCCGAGGATCTGGAGGCGGAGCGGGCGCGCCGCCGCGCGGAATACGGACCGCCGCCCGTCTCCGCCGCCGAGGAGCTGCGCAAGCTGGTCGACGCGGTCGCCGACAAGGTCTCCTCGCTGCCGGGCCCCCTCTTCGGTGTCGCCGCGCAGGGCGCCGTCCAGCAGTTCATCAGCCAGGCCAAGGCCGTCGTCGAGCCGGTCATCGAGCGGAACCCGGGTGTCTTCGGCCATCTCGCCGCCGCGGGCAACGAACTCCTCGCCGCCTACCGGTCCGCCGTCGAGACCGAGGAGGGCCGCTGGACCCGGGACTCCTCCTCGGCGCCGTCCTCCGGAGCCCCCTCGCCGCTCGGCAAGGACGCCCCCTACGACACGAAGAAGTCCGACGACCCCACGGACCCCAGGGACGAAGGACCTGGTCCGAGCGGCCACATCGACCTGGACTGACTGCCCGGAGCCCGCCCTCGGGTACGGTTGACCACAGCGGGGCTCGACCGAAAACTGAGGGACACATGGGACTCACCATCGGCGTCGACATCGGCGGCACGAAGATCGCGGCCGGCGTGGTCGACGAAGAGGGCACCATCCTGGAGACGCACAAGGTGCCCACGCCGCCGACCGCCGAGGGCATCGTGGACGCGATCTGCGCCGCCGTCTCGGGTGCCGGCCGAGGACATCAGATCGAGGCGGTCGGCATCGGGGCCGCCGGGTACGTCGACGACAAGCGCGCCACCGTCCTGTTCGCGCCCAACATCAACTGGCGCCACGAACCGCTCAAGGACAAGGTCGAGCAGCGGGTCGGGCTGCCGGTCGTCGTGGAGAACGACGCCAACGCGGCGGCCTGGGGCGAGTACCGGTTCGGGGCCGGGCAGGGCCACGACGACGTCATCTGCATCACGCTCGGCACAGGGCTCGGCGGCGGCATCATCATCGGCAACAAGCTGCGCCGCGGACGCTTCGGCGTGGCCGCGGAGTTCGGGCACATCCGGGTGGTGCCGGACGGTCTGCTGTGCGGCTGCGGAAGCCAGGGCTGCTGGGAGCAGTACGCGTCGGGGCGCGCCCTCGTCCGGTACGCCAGGCAGCGCGCCAACGCGACGCCGGAGAACGCGCGGATCCTGCTCGGCCTCGGCACCGGCTCCCCGGACGGCATCGAGGGCCGGCACATCAGCGCCGCCGCCCGTGCCGGTGACCCGGTGGCCATCGACTCCTTCCGGGAGCTGGCGCGTTGGGCGGGCGCCGGGCTCGCCGATCTGGCCTCGCTCTTCGACCCGTCGGCGTTCATCGTCGGCGGCGGTGTCTCGGACGAGGGCGAGCTGGTCCTCGACCCGATCCGCAAGTCCTTCAGGCGCTGGCTGATCGGTGGCGAGTGGCGCCCGCACGCGCAGGTCCTGGCGGCCCAACTGGGCGGCGAGGCGGGCCTGGTGGGCGCCGCGGACCTGGCCCGCCAGGGCTGACCCCGCCGGATCCGCCGCGCGCCGGACGGGGCCGGGTGTGCCGCGTTTCCGGTCGTCGGACGGGCCGACTGCGCTCTGTCCTCAGTCGCCGGACGGGCTCATCAGCCCGTCCGGCGACCGAGGGCGAACCGGCGGCCGGGCGGATCCGGTGAACCGGTGCGGTCACGTATCGTGAGGGGATGGCGATGCCCCCGTTGCCCGACTCCCTTACCGAGCCGGATGGTTCGGCTGTGATCCGGGTGCTCAGTTACAACATCCGCTCCATGCGCGACGACCGCGAGGCGCTGGCCCGGGTCATCCGGGCCTGCGCTCCCGATCTGGTCTTCATCCAGGAAGCGCCCCGGTTCTTCCGCTGGCGCAAACGGGCCGCCTGGCTGGCCGCGCGGACCGATCTCGTCGTCCTCAGCGGCGGCGCCACCGCCTCCGGACCGCTGTTGCTCTGTTCCCTGCGCGCCACCGTCGAGCGGACCGAGGACATCCTGCTGCCGCTCACCCCGGGTCTGCACCGGCGCGGCTTCGCCACCGCGGTGGTACGTATCGGCCGGGCCCGTCTCGGCGTGCTGAGCTGTCATCTCAGCCTGCGGCCCGACGAGCGGTACGCACAGGCCGAGATGCTGCTCGACCGCCTCAAGGCCATGGACGTACCGCACGCGATCGCGGCCGGAGACCTCAACGACCGCCCCGACGGCCGGAGTTTCCGGCTGCTGGCCGGGGAACTCCAGGACTGCTGGGCGGCGAAGCCCTGGGGCGACGAATACACCTCGACCCCGGACCACCCCCACCAGCGCATCGACGCGGTCTTCGCCACCGGGGGTGTGGAGGTCCTGGGCTGCGGGGTGCCCCGGGGGCTGCCAGGAGTCACCGAGGCCGATCTGAGGGCGGCGACGGACCATCTTCCGGTGCTGGCCGCCCTCCGCGTACCGGCATCGTCCTAGGGGGTGTCTCGCCGATCTTGCCGGGCTCGCGGGGCCCGGCACGCACGCTCGCGGCGTTGTCGTCAGTCGCCTACGCTCCGCGTGGGCTCCCTCCTCCGCCTTGCGATCGCACGCACCGGACCCCGCTCACCGATCCGGCCTGATCGACAAGACACCCCCTAGCCCGCCCCGTCCCGCCCCCGCCCTCCCCGTACCCCTGCGACCGCCCCTGATCCCGGCCGCTCAGACGACCGCGCCGCGGCCCGGGTCGTCGTCCTCGTCGTCGCCCTGCTGCATCCGCGCCACCAGCGTGGCGAAGCCGCCCAGGAAGCCGCCCACGCAGATCGTCGTCAGCCACCAGGTCATGTCCCACTGGAGCAGCACGGCGATCAGCATCAGCACCGGTCCGCCGACCACCGCGAGCCAGGCGAACTTGGCCGTCACATCGGCCTCGGGCAGCGGCGGCGGCTCGGGCGGTACGAAATGCCCCTCGTCGCCCTCGTCGAAGTCCTCCTCCCGCGGCTCCTGCACCGAGTAGTCGCGCGGACCCCCGCCGCCGACCCCGGGCGCGAAGACGACCGAGCCGCCCAGCACGGGCTCCCCGTCGTCCGTGCCCTTTATGTCCTCGGCGTCCTTCTCGGGCGCGGCCCCCGGGGGCGGGCCCGCTGACTCCGGCTCGGATCCGGACCCCTGCCCCGAGCTGTTCTTCTCGCTCTCCAGCAGGGCCAGATCGTCCACCGATTTGAACGGCTTCGCGCCCGGCGGATCCGCCGGCTCCTCCCCGTACCCCGCGACGATCGCCGCCCAGGCCGCGTCCTCGTCGATCGGCTGCGGCTCCCGGTCCGCGTCATGCTCAGCCACCGCTGGTGCTCCCCTTCTGGCGGACGACACTCGGAGCGAGGCGGCCGATGAACGCGAGACTCTCCTCGAAAATCCGCTCCGCGTCATGGTCCAACGTCGCTACGTGGTAGCTCTGTTCCAGCAGGACCTCACGAACATCCCGCGACGAGACCCGGCTCAGGATCCTGGCTGAGTCCTCCGGCGGTACGACATGGTCCTGCGGGCTGCGCAGCAGCAACAGCGGCTGGGTCACCTGGGGCAGCGCCCCGTCCACCAGACGGAAGAAATTCCGCACGGAGTACGCCGCGTGCAGCGGCACCCGGTCGTACCCCAGCTCCGTGGCCCCCTCCTTGGCGATGTCGCCCGCGAGCCCCTTGACCGTCGGCACCAAGTGGCGCAGGACCGGCAGGAGATGGGAGGCCGCGCCATGCGTCGCGATCCCGGGGTTGACCACCATGACCCCGCTGACCGAGGGGCCGTGCTTCGCGGCGAGACGCAGCGCCAGCGTCGCGCCCATCGAGAGCCCGCCGACAAAGACCTGGCGGCTGCGCTCCAGCAGCTCCCGCAGCGCCCGGTCCACCTCCGCGTACCAGTCCTGCCAGCCGGTGAGCTGCATGTCCTGCCAGCGG
This sequence comes from Streptomyces sp. GMY02, assembly GCF_019056675.1. Classification (NCBI taxonomy): domain Bacteria; kingdom Bacillati; phylum Actinomycetota; class Actinomycetes; order Kitasatosporales; family Streptomycetaceae; genus Streptomyces; species Streptomyces sp. GMY02. The sequence continues at coordinate 6,294,379 of NZ_CP077658.1, forward strand.
GTGCCATGGCCGGGGAGCAGCGGCAGGGACACGGTGAGCCCGTGCCCGGCGAGATGCTCGGCCCAGGGGCGCAACGACTGCGGGGAACCGGTGAATCCGTGACAGAGAAGGACGCCGACCTCGCCGCCCTCATGGCGGTACGGCTCGGCTCCTGGAAGGACCGGCACCGGGGTCTCCTGTTCGTGAGGTTCGGAAGGTGTACTTCACCGTACGCGACCGGACCGACACCGACCAGATCCGTCCGGCCCCTGTGGAAAACAGCCGGACGGGACCGGGTACGAGCCGGGCAGGAGCGGAAGGGCGGCGCCCGCCCGCCACGCGTTAAGGTCTGTCCGACAGCGCGACAGGAGGCATTCGAGTTGATCTACGGTGCGATGAAGTTCTCCATCGGAGGGTCGCTGAAGCTCGCCTTCAGGCCCTGGGTGGAGGGCCTCGGGAACATTCCTGCCGAGGGTCCCGCGATCCTCGCGAGCAACCATCTCTCCTTCTCCGACTCGTTCTTCCTGCCGGCCGTCCTCGACCGCAAGGTCACCTTCATCGCGAAAGCCGAGTACTTCACCTCGCCCGGTATCAAGGGCCGGCTCACCGCCGCCTTCTTCAAGGGCGTCGGCCAGCTTCCGGTGGACCGCTCGGGCGCGCGCGGCGCGGGCGAGGCCGCGATCCAGAGCGGGATCAAGGTGCTTGAGCGCGGTGAACTCTTCGGTATCTACCCGGAGGGCACCCGCTCGCCCGACGGCCGCCTCTACCGCGGCAAGCCCGGCGGACTGGCGCGGGTGGCGCTCGCGACCGGCGCGCCCGTGATCCCCGTCGCCATGATCGACACCGAGAAGATCCAGCCGCCCGGCCAGGTCGTGCCCAAGCTGATGCGGCCCGGGATAAGGATCGGCAAGCCGCTGGACTTCAGCCGGTACCAGGGCCTGGAGGGCGACCGTTTCATCCTGCGCTCGCTGACCGACGAGGTCATGTACGAGATCATGAAGCTCTCGGGCCAGGAGTACGTGGACATCTACGCGACGGCGGCCAAGCGCCAACTCGCCGAACGGGCAAAGGCGGCGGGCACCGGCGGCGAGTGATCCGCGAGGGGCGGATCCACCAGGGGGAAGGTTCACAGGGGGAGAGGGCCATCGACCGTCGGCACGGGTTCGCGGCGCACTGGAAGCAGGGCTTCGCGGGACCCTGGAAGCGCGGCCTCGTCGCGCGCTGGAGACGCGCCGCGCCGCGCGGGGAACGGCGTATGTCGGTCGAGCAGCCGCTCTGGCGGGCGCTGTCCTTCTACCGGCCCCTCACGATGGTCTACGCGATCCTCATCTTCGTCCTCGACCCCGACCGCTTCGAACGCCCCTGGATCGCCCAGGGATTCCTCGCCTTCCTGGCCGTCTGGACCCTCGCCACGCTCCCGCGGGTCGCGAACGCCGAGAACTGCACCAAGCGCTTCCTGGTCGCCGATCTCACCGTCGCGCTCACCGGCATCCTGCTCACCCCGCTCGCCGACACGGACGCCCAGCAGATCGACGGGCCCACCCTGCCGTCGATATGGACCGCGGGCTCGGTCCTCGCCTTCGCGATCAAGGGCGGCTGGCGCTGGGCCGGCGTCGCGTCCTCGTTCGTCGCCGCGGCCAACCTGGTGGAGCGCGGCCACCCCAGCCGGGACACCCTCCACAATGTGCTGCTCGTCTGGGTCGCCTCCATCGCCATCGGCTATGTCGTCGAGGTCGCCCGCGCCTCCGAACGCACCCTCGCGCGCGCCCTGAAGATCGAGGCCGCGACCCGGGAACGGGAGCGGCTGGCCCGCGACATCCATGACAGCGTGCTCCAGGTGCTGGCCATGGTGCAGCGGCGCGGTACGGCGCTGGGCGGCGAGGCCGCCGAACTGGGCCGGCTGGCCGGCGAGCAGGAGATCGCCCTGCGCACCCTGGTCTCCAGCGGACTCGTCACCGCGGTCCGCGCTCCTGAGGACGCCTCCGAATCCACCTCCGGGGTTACCGCGCCGGGTACGGCCGTACGTACGGAAGGGCGCGACGGCGGGCCGGACGGCGATCAGGGACCGGACGGCGACGAGCAGGGACCGTGCGATCTGCGCTCGCTGCTCGCCCCGTACACCGGACCGAAGGTCACCTTCGCCGAGCCCGGCGCCCCCGTACTGCTGGCACCGGCGGCGGCCAGGGAGCTGACGGCCGCTGTCGGCGCCGCCCTGGACAATGTCCGCAGACACGCGGGCGCCGATGCCCGCGCCTGGATCCTGGTCGAGGACTGGCCGGAGGAAGTGATCGTGACCGTCAGGGACGACGGCCCCGGCATTCCGGACGGACGGCTCGCCCAGGCCGAGGGGGAGGGGCGCCTCGGTGTCGCCCTGTCGATCCGGGGCCGGCTGCGCGAGCTGGGAGGCACGGCCGAGCTGGTCTCGGTGCCGGGCCAGGGCACGGAAGTCGAGCTGAAGGTTCCACGGGCACCGCGGGCACCACAGGTACGGGGGAAGGCGGAACGATGAGCGAGCCGAACGCAGACCGCACGGCAGAGGCAGCGGCCTTGAAACGCATGGAGAGCACCACCAGTACGACCAGCACGGACAGAACGGATAGCACGGGCAGCTCGGACAGCGCTGACGGGCCGATCAGGGTGATGGTCGTCGACGACCACCCCATGTGGCGGGACGCGGTCGCCCGCGATCTGGAAGCGGCCGGTTTCGCGGTCGTCGCCACCGCCGGGGACGGCCCGCAGGCGGTGCGCCGGGCACGGGCGACCACACCCCGGGTGCTTGTCCTCGACCTCAATCTGCCCGGGATGCCGGGCGTCCAGGTCTGCAAGGAACTGGTCGGCTCCACCCCGGGGCTCCGGGTGCTGGTCCTCTCCGCCAGCGGCGAGCACGCCGATGTGCTGGAGGCGGTGAAGTCCGGCGCCACCGGCTATCTGCTCAAGTCGGCCAGTACGGAAGAGCTGACCGACGCCGTGCGCCGCACCGCCGAGGGCGACCCGGTCTTCACCCCCGGCCTCGCGGGCCTGGTGCTCGGCGAGTACCGGAGGCTCGCCTCCGAACCCGTGCCCGCCGCCGCGGACGAGCCCAAGGCGCCCCGGCTGACCGACCGGGAGACCGAGGTCCTGCGGCTGGTCGCCAAGGGACTCTCGTACAAGCAGATCGCGGAGCGCCTGGTCATCTCCCACCGGACGGTGCAGAACCACGTGCAGAACACCCTTGGAAAGCTACAATTGCATAACAGGGTGGAACTGGTCCGTTACGCGATCGAACGCGGCCTCGACGACGCCTGAGACCTCACGACGCCCGAACCGGCCCGGGACACACCGGAACCGGCCGTCCCGGCGGATCCGGTGAAACCACCTCGGTCCGGCCTCTGGTGCAACGTGACGCCTCCCGCGCACCATGCCGAAGTGACCTGAGTCACCCCGCCTGTGGCCCGGGTACCCCACCGACGGCGAAGGGAAGTGCTTTCCATGCGAGTCGGAGTACTGACCGGGGGCGGCGACTGCCCCGGGCTGAACGCGGTCATCCGCGGGATCGTACGCAAGGGCGTCCAGGAGTACGGGTACGAGTTCACCGGGTTCAGGGACGGCTGGCGCGGCCCGCTGGACGACGACACCGTACGGCTCGACATCCCCGCGGTGCGGGGCATCCTGCCACGCGGCGGCACCATCCTCGGCTCCTCCCGCACCAATCCGCTCAAGGCGGAGGACGGGGTCCGCCGGATCCGGGAGACCCTCGCGGCGCACGGGGTCGACGCGCTGATCGTGATCGGCGGCGAGGACACGCTGGGGGTGGCGGCGCGACTGTACGACGAGTTCGGCATCCCGTGCGTCGGCGTGCCGAAGACCATCGACAACGATCTGTCCGCCACGGATTACACCTTCGGGTTCGACACCGCGGTCGGTATCGCCACCGAGGCGATCGACCGGCTGCACACCACCGCCGAATCCCATATGCGCGTGCTGGTCTGCGAGGTGATGGGTCGTCACGCGGGCTGGATAGCGCTCCACTCCGGGCTGGCCGGCGGCGCGAACGTGATATTGATCCCCGAGCGGCGCTTCGATGTCGAGCAGGTGTGCGCCTGGGTGACCTCGCGGTTCAAGGCGTCGTACGCGCCGATCGTGGTCGTCGCGGAGGGCGCGATGCCGAAGGACGGCGATCTGGTCCTGAAGGACGGCACGCTGGACTCGTTCGGGCATGTCCGGCTGTCGGGCGTCGGCGAGTGGCTGGCCAAGGAGATCGAGCGGCGTACGGGCAAGGAGGCCAGGACGACGGTCCTGGGCCATGTCCAGCGCGGCGGCACCCCGAGCGCCTTCGACCGCTGGCTGGCGACCCGCTTCGGCCTGCACGCGATCGACGCGGTGCGGGACGGGGACTTCGGGAAGATGGTGGCGCTGCGGGGGACGGACATCGTCCGGGTGCCGATCGCCGAGGCGACGGCCCAGCTCAAGACGGTGCAGCCGGAACTGTACGAAGAGGTGAGCGTGTTCTTCGGCTAGGCCCTGTCCGGCGCCGGGCCCGCCCGGCTGGCCGGTTCGTCCTCAATCGCCGGACGGGCTTGATACGGCTGGACGGCGCCGTGCTGCGGGGCCGCAGGCCGGAAAATCAGCCCGTCCGGCGATTGAGGACGGCCTCGCGGGGCCTACGCGCGTACCGCGACCCCCGTCAGCAGCGCCGTCACGATCCGCGGGCCGTTCAGGGTCAGCACCGATTCCGGATGGAACTGGACCGAGGCGAAGCCCGGGCCCCGCAGGGCGTGGACCTCCGTGCCGTCGTGGCTGACCTCCACGCCGTCCGCCGCCAGTGCCGCCACGGCGGCCGCGTCGCAGCGGGCCGTGAAGCTGCTGTAGAAGCCCACCGTCTCCTCGTGGCCGAACAGGTCGATCCTGGTCTGGGCGCCCTGGTACGGGACCCGTTTGCGTACGATCTCCAGGCCCAGTTCCGCCGCGATCAGCTCATGGCCGAGGCACACGCCGAGCAGCCCGTGCCGCCGGCGCCCGCTCAGCAGTCCGGCCGTGAGGGAGCGCAGCAGCCGCATCTTCGGGTCGGCCGGGTCCCCGGGGTCGCCGGGGCCGGGGCCCAGGACCACCGGGCCCTCGTGCCCGAGTGCCGTCTCGCGCAGGCCCGGCTCGTCGTACCGCCGTACCGTCACCTCCAGGCCGGCGGACCGCAGCAGATGCGCCAGCATCGCCGTGAACGTGTCCTCGCCGTCCACGACCAGGGCATGCCCGCTGAGAACCGTGGAATCAGCGGAATCAGCGGGATCGGTCCGCATCCGCAGCCAGAACGGCGCCAGGTCCGCCCGCCGCGCGTCCAGCGCCGCCCGTACCCGCGGGTCGTCGGCGAGGCGCGGGCGCTCGGACATGTCGTGCGGCCGGCCGGGCCGTACGCCCAGCGCCGCCAGCACGCCCGCCACCTTGGCGTGTGTCTCGGCCACCTCGCTCTCCGGCCGTGAGTGGCGTACGAGCGTCGCACCCACCGGCACCCGCAGCCCGCCGTCGCGGCCGATGTCCGCGGTACGGATCAGAATGGGCGAGTCGAGCGTCTGCGTGCCGCCCGCGTCCCGCCCGATCAGCGCGAGCGCGCCGCCGTAGTAGCCGCGCCCGCCGGCCTCATGGCGTTCGATGACCCGGCAGGCGTTCTGCACGGGCGAGCCGGTGACCGTCGCGGCGAACATCGTCTCCCTGAGCACCTCGCGCACATCGAGCGAGGACCGCCCCCGCAACTCGTACTCCGTGTGCGCGAGATGGGCCATCTCCTTGAGCCGGGGGCCGATCACCACCCCGCCCCGGTCGCCGACCGTGCACATCATCTTCAGCTCCTCGTCGACGACCATGGACAGCTCGTCGGTCTCCTTGCGGTCGCCCAGGAAGTCCAGCAGCGCTTCCGGGGCCGGCCCGCCGGGCGGATAGCGGAAGGTCCCGCTGATCGGGTTCATGACCACCGTCCCGCCGCTCATCCGGACATGGACCTCGGGGCTCGCCCCGACGAGCGTGCGCTCCCCGGTGTGGACGACGAAGGTCCAGTACGCGCCCCGCTCACCGGCGAGCAGCCGCCGGAACAGGGCGAGGGCGTCGGCCCGGGAGAAGCCGGGGATCCGGCCCTCGAAAGTGCGCCGGATGACGAAGTTGGCCCCTTCGCCCCGGCCGATCTCGTCCTCGATGACCCGCCGTACGGTCTCCCCGTACCGCTCGTCGTCGAGATCGAACGCGCCGTCCTCGACCCGTACCGCATGGGCCGGCAGCCGGTCGAGCACCTCGGCGAGCGGCAGTTCGTACGACTCGTCCGCCACCAGCACGGACAGTGGCGTCCCGTCGTCCCGGACGTCGAAGCCGCGCTCCCTGATCTGCCGGAAGGGCACCAGGGCGAGCGCGGGGGTGTCGCCGGAGGGGAGATCGGCGAGCCGGGCGGCCTCGCGCACCGGGCCGATCAGCAGCTCCACGGTGTCCTGGGCCCGGCCGGGAGTGCGGCGGCGCAGCAGGGCGAAGGGCGGACAGTCGTCGTGGGTGAGGCGGTCGAGCGGATTCTCGGGCATCTGCGGTGTTCCTTCCGGAGAGGGAGAGGAGGAACGGCCGCTTTCTCCCCGGTCCGCCAGGGGCCCGGAAAAGACTGAAGGCCGCCCCTCGGGCGGCCTTCGCGATTCGTGCTGCGCGCTGAATCAGTGGGCCGCCGGACGAGCGGTCCACCACCAGGTCTGATGCGAAAGCGCGAGCATGGCAGGCACCTTAGCGCATGGAACACGGGAGCCCGAACGTATGGGCCTCGCGTATGGGACTTGAACGCACGGGGACGGACGAGTCCGCGCGCACAGGGCGGCTGAGCAGGGCGGGGAGGACAAAGGTTCACGTTCCATACTGTGAGAGCCGCCGGTACCGCGCCGCGCGACCACGTAATCTTGGGCGCGTGACAGTGAGCGCTGAGAACTCCGCGACCTACGAGCCGTCCTGGCGAGACCTGCCCGCAGCCCAGCAGCCGGAGTATCCGGACCGGGACGCCCTGCGTGGGGTCGTGGCGGAGCTGGAGGGCTATCCGCCGCTCGTCTTCGCGGGCGAGTGCGACCAGCTCCGTGCCAGGCTCGGGGCTGTCGCCAAGGGCGAGGCGTTCCTGCTCCAGGGCGGCGACTGCGCCGAGGCGTTCGACGCGGTCTCCGCGGACCAGATCCGTAACAAGCTGAAGACGCTCCTCCAGATGGGCGCGGTCCTCACCTACGCGGCGGCCGTGCCCGTGGTGAAGGTCGGCCGGATCGCCGGGCAGTACTCGAAGCCGCGTTCCAAGAGCACCGAAACCCGCGACGGCGTGACGCTGCCGTCCTACCGGGGCGACTCGGTCAACGGCTTCGACTTCAACGAGAAGGCCCGGATCCCGGACCCCGAGCGGCTGAAGCGGATGTACCACGCGTCCGCCGCGACCCTCAATCTGGTCCGCGCCTTCACCACCGGCGGCTACGCCGATCTGCGCCAGGTGCACGCCTGGAACCAGGACTTCGTGAAGTCGTCCCCCTCGGGCCAGCGGTACGAGCAGCTCGCCCGCGAGATCGACAACGCGCTGAACTTCATGAAGGCGGCTGGCACCGACCCGGCCGAGTTCCGCACGGTCGAGTTCTACTCCTCGCACGAGGCGCTGCTGCTGGACTACGAGTCGGCGCTGACCCGGGTCGACTCCCGTACCGGCGGGCTGTACGACGTATCGGGCCATATGGTGTGGATCGGTGAGCGCACCCGCCAACTGGACGGCGCGCACATCGAGTTCGCGTCGCGGATCAGGAACCCGATCGGGATCAAGCTCGGTCCGTCCACCACGGTCGACGAGGCGCTCACGTACATCGACCGGCTCGACCCCGAGCGCGAGCCCGGCCGGCTGACCTTCGTCGTCCGGATGGGCGCGGACAAGGTCAGGGACAAGCTGCCCGCGCTGGTCGAGAAGGTCACGGCGTCCGGGGCCACGGTGGCGTGGGTCACCGACCCGATGCACGGCAACACCTTCGAGGCGGCCTCGGGCCACAAGACGCGGCGCTTCGACGATGTGCTGGACGAGGTCAAGGGCTTCTTCGAGGTCCACAAGGGCCTGGGCACCCACCCGGGCGGTATCCATGTCGAGCTGACCGGTGACGATGTCACCGAGTGCGTGGGCGGCGGCGACGAGATTTTCGTCGATGATCTGCACCAGCGGTACGAGACGGCCTGCGACCCGCGGCTCAACCGCAGCCAGTCGCTTGACCTGGCGTTCCTGGTCGCCGAGATGTACCGCGACCAGTAGGAGCGGTCGGCCGGAAGCGGCTTTTGCGTGGTGGGGCGCGGATCGATGTGATCCGCGCCCCACCGGCGCTTTCCGGCCTTCTGCCGGCCGGAAATGGAAGGTAAGGTCAGGCTGGCCTCACCAACTGGAGGGGCGGCCCGATCGACCGTTCCGCCGGGAGGTGAACCGCGTGTACGTCTGCTCCTGCTTCGGCATCACCGAGACGGAGGTGAGGGCGCACGCGGATGCGGGGGCGTGCACACCGCGCCGGATCGCGTCGGTCAGCAAGGCCGGCACCGACTGCGGCTCATGCGTGCGCCGTATCCAGTCGATCCTCGGCCGGGGCGCCGGCTGCCCGCGCCGGGAACTGCTGGGCGGGCCCGCCGAGGCCCCCGCGGGCCTGGTGGACGAGGCCCTGGTCGTGCCCGAGACGGTCCTGACCGAGGCCGCCTAGACCGGACGACCGGCGAAGTCCTGGCTTTCCGGCCTAGCTGTCCGGCTGTTCGATGACCTGGGCGATGTACAGCGCCTCGCCCAGCTTTCCGACCAAGTCTAGCTGCGTGTCGAGATAGTCGATGTGGTCCTCCTCGTCCGCGAGGATCGACTCGAAGATCCGCTTGGACGTGTGGTCCGACGCGGCCCGCATCACCGCGATCCCGCGTTTGAGCCGGTCGATCGCCTCCACCTCCACCTCGCGGTCGGCCTGGAACATCTCCGTCACCGTCTGCCCCACCCGCACATGGAAGAGCCGCTGGTAGTTGGGCAGGCCCTCCAGAAAGAGAATCCGGTCGGTCAGCAGCTCCGCGTGCCGCATCTCGTCGAACGACTCGGCCCTGGTGTGGGCGGCGAGCTTCGTCCAGCCGAAGTGCTCCTGCATCTTCGCGTGCAGGAAGTACTGGTTGATCGCGGTCAGCTCGGCCGTGAGCTGCTCGTTGAGGAATTCGATGACCTCGGGGTCGCCCTGCATCGCGGGGACTCCTTCCGGACGAGTGCCAATGGCGAGTGCCAATAAATACATGCTTATCAGCAATTGCCGGAATCGGTCCGACCTGGTCATGACCACCCTCCCCCGTCTGTCACCATGGAGGGCATGGGTCAGCCGGAGAGCCGGGAGTATCGAGAGCCGGATCAGGCCCGGCTGCCACCGGGGCAGCGCCTCCAGCGCGGCTGGCCGGTGACCCACTACGGACCCGTACCGAAGTTCAGACCGGACCGCTGGGAACTCAGGGTCTTCGGCGCCACCGCGGACGGCGACAAGCACTGCTGGAACCACGAGGAGTTCTCGGCGCTGCCGTTCTCCACCGTCGTCGCCGATCTGCACTGTGTGACGAAGTTCAGCATGGTGGGCGCCGAATGGGGCGGGGTCCCGGCCCGTACGATCCTGGACCTGGCACCACCCGGGCCCGCCGTCACGCATGTGATGGTCTGGGCCGAGTACGGCTTCAGTTCGAATCTGCGGCTCGCGGACTTCGCCTCGGACCGTACGATCTTCGCCACCCACAAGGACGGCGAACTGCTCACCGCCGAGCACGGCTTTCCGGTGCGGCTGGTCGTACCGCATCTGTACGCCTGGAAGGGGCCCAAGTGGGTCCGGGGCGTGGAGTACATGACCGCCGACCGCCGGGGCTTCTGGGAGGAGCGCGGCTATCACAATGTCGGCGACCCCTGGGCCGAGCAGCGCTACTCGTACCAGGAACTGCCGGGGGAGGGCCCGGAGCTGTAGGACACGAGCCGTGCCGTGCCGGCTGTAACGTGCTGGCCCTTCGCGGCCGGCCTCCGTGGTCAGCCGTCGCGCAGTTTCTTCAGCAGCCGGATGTCCGCCGCCTGCCCCTCCTTGCCGCCGGGCGTCTCGATCACCAGCGGTACGTTCTCGGTCGCCGGATGCGAGAACAGCTCGCGGAAGGGCTCCTCGCCGATCTGCCCGGCCCCGATGTTCACATGCCGGTCCTTGTGCGCGCCGACCACGTCCTTGGAGTCATTGGCGTGGATCAGCTTGATCCGGCCCTCGCCGACCGTACCCACCAGCAGATCCAGCGTCTGCCGCATCCCGTACGGGCCCGCCAGATCGTGCCCGGCGGCGAACACATGGCAGGTGTCCAGGCATATGCCCAGTTTCGGATGGGAGTCGAGCGCCTCGAAGTACGGGCCGAAGTCCCAGGTCCGCGAGCAGAGCGAGAAACCCTGTCCGGCCGTCGACTCCAGCAGCAGATACGGGTCGTCGTCATGGGTCAGCTCGTCGAGGAGCGGCAGCATCCGCTCCCGTACCTGCGCGAGCGCCACCTCGCGGGTACGGCCGCCGGTCGCCGAGCCCGTGTGCACCACGACGCCCCGCGCACCGATCGCCCGGCCCCTGCGCAGGCTGTGCCGCAGGGACAGCACCGACTGCTCGGCGGTCGCCGGGGTGTGCGAGCCGAAGTTGATCAGATACGGGGCGTGCACATACGCCGAGATCCCGCCGGCCTCGCACTCCGCGCGGAACCGTTCGTCCTGCGCGGGATTCCCGGTGGGCGTCGCCCAGCCACGTGGATTGGCGACGAAGACCTGGACGGTCTCGGCGTCAAGATCGCGCGCGTACGCCAGACCCGTCGTCGCGAGGCCGCCGGCCACGGGGACATGGCCGCCGACAGGGTTGCGCATGGAGTTCTAGAGCCCCTTGGTCGTGATCGTGATGGTGCTGTTCTCGGGCGCCTCGTCACCCGCGTCGACCGACTGCTCGGCCACGGTGTCGTCCAGGAACGGGAAGCCGCGGTCGACCTCGACCACGAAGCCGGCCGCCTCCAGCAGACTCTTGGCCTTGTCGGTCGTCTCGCCGACGACATCCGGTACGGGGATCATCCGAGGGCCCTTCGAGACCGTCAGCGTGACGGTGTCGCCACGGGCGAGCTGTGAGCCCTCCGCGGCGGACTGCCGGGCGACCGAGCCCTCGTCCTCGGGGGAACTCACCCGTACGGCGGCGATCCGGACCCTGAGGCCCGCCTCCTCCAGTTCGGCGGTGGCGTCGTCCACGGACTCCCCGGTGACATCGGGCATGTCGACCGGGCTGCCCTTGCTGACCACGAGGGCGACCCCGGAATCGGGGCGTACGGATGTCCCGGCCTCCGGCGCCGAACTCAGCACGGAGCCCTGGGCGGTCTGTTCGTCGAACTCCCGGCTGACCACCCCGGCGGCCAGTCCGGCCTTGGTCAGCGCGCGCCGCGCCTGGGCGAGCGGCATGCCCGTCAGATCCGGGACGCGGACGGTCTCCGGGCCGCGCGAGACGACGAGGGTCACCGGGCCGTCGCCGCGGATCCGGGCGAGGGGCGCGGGATCGCTGCGCATGACGGTGCCGCGGTCGAAGGTGTCGCTGAAGTCCTTGGTGACCCTGGCTTCGAGCCCGGCGTCGGCGAGCCGCCGCTTGGCCTCCTGCTCGGTCTGGCCGAGGAGCGAGGGGACGCGGGTGAACTGGCCGGAGTTGATGTACCAGACACCGGTCCCGACCCCCAGCACCAGCAGTACGGCGACGACGGCCGCGACGACCCCTCGGCGGGGAGCGCGCCACGACCATGCCCGGCCGGGCCGGTCCGGGCGGCCGGGCGGAGGCATCTCCAGTCGGCTGGTGCGGTGCACGGCGGGGCGCGGGATCACGGCCGTACGGTGGTTCGCCCCGGCCTCTTCCTGGGCCCTGGCCCCGGGCGGCACGGCATCGAGCTGCGCGTCATCGAGCGTGGCGCGGGCCTCGCGGGTCCTGGCGAGCAGGGCGACCGCGTCGTGCGGGCGCAGGTCCGGGTTGCGGGCGGTGGCCGCCGCGACCAGCTCGTCCAGCTCGACGGCGAGCCCGGGAACGGCGGCCGACGGCGCGGGAACGTCCTCGTTCAGATGCCGGTAGAGCACCTGCGCGGGGGTGTCCCCGGCGTGCGGCTTGGCGCCGGTCAGCATCTCGTGGAGGACGACCCCGCAGGCGTACACGTCGACCCGGGGGTCGGAGGTGCCGTACTCGATCTGCTCGGGCGCGAGATACGACACGGTGCCGAGGACGGTGCCGGTCGTGTTGGTGACATCGCCCACGGCCCGTACGAGACCGAAGTCGGCGACCTTGACCCGGCCGTCGTCCCCTATCAGCACGTTCTCCGGCTTCATGTCCCGGTGGACGAACCCGGCGCGGTGCGCGGCCCCGAGCGCGGCGAGCACCGGCTCCAGGATGTCCAGCGCGGCCCGTGGCTGGAGCGCGCCCCGCTCGCGCAGTACGTCACGGAGCGTGCACCCCGCGACGTACTCCATCGCCAGATAGACATACGCCCCCTGCGCGCCCTGGTCGTACACCGCGACCACATTGGGATGCGCCAGCCGCGCCACGGACTTGGCCTCCCGGATGAACCGTTCCACGAACGTCACGTCGGCGGCGAGGGCGGGGTGCATGACCTTGAGCGCGAGCACCCGGTCGAGACGGGTGTCAACGGCCCGGTAGACGGTGGCCATGCCGCCGACGGCGATACGGGCGTCCACGCGGTAACGCCCGTCGAGCACCTGCCCGACGATGGGGTCGTGAAGGGTCGTATCCACCCCTTGAGTCTACGAGTCACGTCTGCGCGGGCGGGCCTGGCGGTGCGAAGAGCACACCCGGCGCCGGGGAACTTTCCAGCCCGTCCGGCGTTTGAGGACGGAACCGGCGACCCCGTGCCGGGGGCGCAAAATAAGCCCGTCCGGCGATTGAGGACGAACCGGCGGCGGACGGACCCGCACGCAAAGCGCACTCGCTACGAGAACGCCGGCCGCTCCGGATCCCACGTCGGCATGCCCTCCGCCGGGGACGACGCGTGGGCGAAGTGGCGGCGGGGGATCCGGCCCGCGCGGTACGCCAGGCGCCCCGCCTCCACCCCGTGCCGCATCGCCTCCGCCATCAGCACCGGCTCCCGCGCCCGCGTCACCGCCGACGCCAGCATCACCGCCGCGCACCCCAGCTCCATCGCCAGCGCCGCGTCCGACGCCGTACCCGCCCCCGCGTCCAGGATCACCGGCACCCCCGCCCGCTCCACGATCAGCTCGAAGTTGTGCGGGTTGCGGATCCCGAGCCCGGAACCGATCGGCGACCCCAGCGGCATGATCGCCGCGCAGCCCACGTCCTCCAGCTTTCTGGCGAGCACGGGATCGTCGTTCGTATAGGGCAGCACCGTGAACCCGTCGTCGACCAGCGTCTCCGCCGCGTCCAGCAGCTCGACCGGATCCGGCAGCAGCGTCCGCTCGTCCGCGACCACCTCCAGCTTGATCCAGTCCGTACCGAGCGCCTCACGCGCCAGCCGCGCCGTGAGCACCGCCTCCCCCGCCGTGAAACACCCCGCCGTGTTGGGCAGGGCGCGGATCCCGAGCGAGCCGAGTACGGACAGGACGGACCCCTGGACCGTGGGATCGAGGCGCCGCATCGCCACGGTGGTGAGTTCGGTGCCGGAGGCGACCAGGCACCGTTCCAGCACGCCGAGGCTCGGCGCCCCGCCCGTCCCCATGATCAGCCGGGATCCCAGCACGGTGGAGCCGATGGTGAACCGGTCGTCCGCCATCCCCGCTCAGCCCCCCTGGACCGCGGTGAGGACTTCCACCCGGTCGCCCTCGCCGAGCACCGTCCCGGCCCAGCGGCCCCGTGGTACCACCGTCTCGTTGACGGCGGCCGCGACACCCGAGGGCGCGGAGGTGAGCGTGGCCACCAGGACGTCGAGCGTGGTGCCCGTGGCGAGGTCGTGCGCCTCGCCGTTCACGGAGACGGACACACGGACGGAGATGCTCATACGGTCAGCTCCCGTGGTACGGAGGTGAGGTCCTGCGGTACGGAGGTGAAGCGGCGCGGGGTGAACGGCCGGGCCAGTTCGGGGAGTTCGCCGGTGGTCAGCGCCTCCGCCAGCACATCGCCGGTGACCGGCGTGAGCAGCACCCCGTTGCGGTAGTGGCCGGTCGCGAGATGCAGTCCCGGCAGCGCGGTCGGCCCCAGCAGCGGCGCGTTGTCCGGTGAGCCGGGGCGCAGCCCGGCGAGGGTCTCGGTGAGCGGCAGCTCGGTGATGCCGGGGACGAGCTCATGCGCGTCGCGCAGCAATTCGTACACCCCGCCCGCGGTCACCGTCGTGTCCCAGCCCTGCTCCTCGCTGGTGGCGCCGATCACCAGCTCGCCGTTCTCACGCGGCACCAGATAGACATGGCTGCCGCGCACCACCGCCCGTACCGACCTGGTCAGGAACGGCGTGTACGCCCGTGGCACGGTCAGCCGCAGCACCTGGCCCTTGACGGGCCGTACCGGCGGCCGGATCTCGTGCGGTACGCCCTCCAGCCGCCCGCTCAGACTGCCGGCGGCCAGCACCACCTGGTCCGCGCCCAGTACGCGCCCGTCGGCCAGTACCGCGCCGGCGGCCCGGTCCCGTACGACCGAGAGCCGTTGGGCCGACGCCCGGTGGAACACCACCCCGGCCCGCTCGCACGCCGTGACCAGCGCCGCGGCCAGCCGGCGGGGATCGATCTGATGGTCGCCGTCCACCCGCAGGCCGCCGCGCACGCCCGGCGCGAGCATCGGTTCGAGGCGCCGGCACTCGCGCCCCGTGAGCCACTCGGAGGCCAGCCCCGAGCGGCGCTGGAGGTCGTGCAGTTCGCGCAGCTCGGCGCGGTCGTCGGTGTCGAGGGCGACGGCGAGCGTGCCGCTGGCGCGGTAGCCGGTCTCCTGGCTGCCGGCCTCCTCCAGCTCGGCCACGAAGTCCGGATAGCGCTCCGCGGAGGCCATGTTGAGCCGGAGCAGGACCTGCTCGCCATGGTGGAGTTCGGTGACGGCGGCGAGCATGCCCGCCGCGACCCGCGCGGCGCCGCCGCCCGGACGGGGGTCGGCGACGGCGGTGCTCAGCCCGCGCTGAGCGGCCCGCCAGGCCGTGACCAGGCCGATGATTCCGCCGCCGACGACCAGGACGTCGGAACCGCTCCCCGTTCCCCGATGAGGCGACTGCGGATGGGATGACGGATGGGGTGACTGCATGGGCGTCCAGCCCCTCCCTTCGCCGGCATGACCCGGATCAGGTTCGTACGGTCGGAGGCCGCTCCAGCCTCCCTCTCAGTCCGGTGCGTCCGGACTCCCGCGAGGTAGTGTCACCGGCCAGACTAACGCGCGGCCCGCCGTGCGGTAAGGCCGCGCCGAGGGCCCGGGGTCCCGTCTGCCACATGGCGTCGTCCGCCCGCAGCACGGGGACCAGGCGGGATGTGGCGGACAGGGCCTGGTTCCGTCCGGGTACGCCCGGCGGTTGACCGGCTGCATATGGTGATCGGGTGAGCGAGCAGCAGAGGCAGCGGGAACTCCCGGCACAGCGGGCGGATCGGGCGCGGCCGGGCGTCGTCATCGTCGGCGCGGGGATGGCGGGGGTGCAGACCGCCGTGGCCCTGCGCGAGAAGGGGTACGAGGGGACGGTCACCCTGATCGGCGCCGAGCGCCACCCGCCGTACGACCGGCCGCCGCTCTCCAAGGCGGTGCTGCTGGGCACGGCGGACAGCCCGGCGTACGACATCGACTTCGCTGCGCTCGCCGTCGAGCTGAGACTCGGGGTTGAGGTGACCGGACTGCGCCCCGCCGCGCGGGAGGTCGACACCGGGGCCGGGCCCGTACCGTACGACCTGCTGGTCATCGCCACCGGCGCCGAGCCGGTCGCCCTGCCGGGCACCGCGGGCATGCCCGGTGTCCATCTGCTGCGCACCCTGGACGACGCCGAGGCGCTGCGGCCCGTTCTGGACCGGGGGCCGGGACCGTGGTCGTCGGCGCGGGGTGGATCGGCGCGGAGTTCACCACGGCGGCCCGCGCGGCCGGGTGTGCCGTGACGGTCGTGGAGGCGGCGGACCGGCCGCTGCCCGGCGCCCTGCCGGCCGAGGTCGCGGCGCCCATGGCGGACTGGTACGCGGAGAGCGGCGCCGAACTGCTCACGGGCGCCCGGGTCGCCGCCGTCGAGCCGGGCACCGTGGTCCTCGCGGACGGCAGGCGGCTCTCGGCCGAGGCCGTGGTGGTGGGCATAGGCGCGCGGCCCACGACCGACTGGCTGTCGGGCTCCGGAATCGCGCTGGGCCCGGACGGGGCGGTCGTCGCCGACGAGCGGCTCGCGACCTCGCTGCCCGGTGTGTACGCGGTCGGCGACTGCGCCTCCTTCCCCTCCGCCCGCTACGGCGAGCGGCTGCTGGTCCACCACTGGGACAACGCGCTCCAGGGGCCGCGTACGGTCGCCGCCCAGGCCGTCGGCGAGAGCGAGCAGATCTACGATCCGGTGCCGTACTTCTGGTCGGAGCAGTTCGGCCGGTTCGTCCAGTACGCGGGGCATCACGCGGCGGCGGACACCCTGGTCTGGCGCGGCGGTCCCGCGGAGGCCGCCTGGTCGGTGGTGTGGCTGCGGGACGGGGTGCTGGTGGCGCTGCTCGCGGTGGGCAGGCCCCGCGATCTGGCGCAGGGGCGCAAGCTGATCGAGGCGGGCACCCGGCTGGACCCGGCGCTCGCCGCCGACCCGTCCGTACCACTGCGGAAGGCGGCGCTCTGAGACGCTGCCGTCCGGGGCCGCGCGGGCCGTCGTGCCGTGGCCCGGGCGGGGCCGGAGCGGTTCGTGCCGTGGGCCCGGCGCGGGGGGCGGTTCGTGCGGGCTGCCCCGGCCGGAGCCGGTTCGTGGCGTCTGTCAGTCCGGGATGGCACGCTTGTCGTGTGACCGAGATTGACGCAAAGATCGATGCTCTCGTCCCCGCCTGGCTCCACCTGCCCGACATCGCGGAAGCGCTCGATGTCGAGGTGACGCGTGTGCGGCAGTTGGTGAAGGAAGGCCAGCTCATCGCCGTACGCCGGGGCGAGAACAAGACGCTCCAGGTGCCTGCCGCCTTCGTCGACGGCAACAAGGTCGTCAAGGGCCTCGCCGGGACCCTGACGCTCCTGAGGGACGACGGCTTCACCGACGAAGAGATGCTCGAATGGCTCTTCACCCCCGACCCGACCCTGCCGGGCACGCCCGCCCAGGCGCTCGGGGAGAATCGCGGCACGGAGGTGAAGCGCCGGGCCCAGGCGCTCGCCGTCTGATCGACCCATCATCACTCGCGGTGTGCGGCGGCGCCCCGGCGGCCGTCCCACGGTCCCGGCGCCTCCGCACACCGCCGACCCGACGGGGGGAATTCCCATGCCCGAGGCCCGCGCGTCGCTCTCCGACGCCCGGCTGTATCTCTGCACGGACGCCCGCAAGAGGCAGGGGGACCTCCCGGAGTTCCTCGACGCCGTGCTGGCGTCCGGCGTGGACATCGTGCAGCTCAGGGACAAGGGCATGGAGGCGGCCGAGGAGCTGGACCACCTCCAGGTCTTCGCAGACGCCTGCCGCCGCCATGGCGTACTGCTCGCCGTCAACGACCGCGCGGATGTGGCGCATGCCATCGGCTCCGACGTGCTGCATCTCGGACAGGGCGATCTGCCCGTCCCCGCCGCCCGCGCGATCCTCGGCGACGCCCCGCTGATCGGCCGCTCCACGCATGCCGAGGCCGAGGCGGACGCCGCCGCCGTCGAGCCCGGTGTGGACTACTTCTGTACGGGACCGTGCTGGCCCACCCCGACCAAGCCGGGCCGCCACGCGCCGGGACTCGGTCTCGTACGGCACACGGCGGCACTGGGCACGGACCGGCCGTGGTTCGCGATCGGCGGTATCGACGCGGGCAATCTCGACCAGGTGCTGGACGCGGGTGCTCGCCGTGTCGTGGTCGTACGGGCCATCACCGAGGCCGACGACCCGGCCGCGGCGACGGCGTCCCTGGCCAAGCGCGTACGGGAGCGGGTCTGACGACAATCAGTTCTCAATCCGGGCAAATGACCCCCGCCCGGTTGGGTGACCGCCGCACCCTCGATAACCTGCCCGTATGGCCTCCGGCACCGCTTCGACCAGATCGGATCACGCACTGACCGTGCGTGATCTGCTCGCGACCGGCAAGACATCGTTCTCTTTCGAGTTCTGGGCGCCCAAGACCGAGAAGGGCGAACGGAATCTCTGGAACGCGTTGCGCCGGGTCGAGGCGGTGGCACCGAGCTTTGTCTCGGTGACCTATGGCGCGGGCGGCTCGACCCGGGACGGCACGGTCAGGGCCACGGAACGGATCGCCTCCGACACCACACTCACCCCGGTCGCGCATCTCACGGCCGTCGGCCAGTCCGTCGCCGAACTGCGCAATATGGTCGGCCAGTACGCCGATGCCGGGATCCGCAACATCCTTGCCGTACGGGGCGATCCGCCCGGTGATCCCATGGGGGAGTGGGTCAAACACCCGCAAGGTGTGCGGTATGCCGCCGAACTGGTCAGGCTCATCAAGGAGTCCGGCGACTTCTGTGTCGGGGTGGCCGCCTTCCCCGAGATGCATCCGCGCTCCTCCGACTGGGACACCGACATCCGGCACTTCGTGGACAAGTGCCACGCCGGAGCCGATTACGCGATCACTCAGATGTTCTTCGAAGCGGACGGATATCTGAGGCTTCGTGACCGGGTCGGTGCCGCTGGTTGCGCGACCCCGATCATTCCGGAGATCATGCCGGTCACCAGCGTGGGAATGCTGGAGCGGCTGCCGAAGCTCAGCACCGCGGCCTTCCCGGCCGGACTGAAAGAGCGGATCCTCTCCGTCAAGGACGATCCCGCCGCTGTACGCTCCATTGGCATCGAGTTCGCAACGGAGTTCTGCGCGCGACTGCTCTCCGAGGGTGTTCCCGGCTTGCACTTCATCACCCTCAACAACTCCACCGCAACGCTCGAAATCTACGAGAATCTCGGACTGCACGAGCAGTCGTGACCGGTCGTACCCGCCCTGTCCCGGGCGGGTGGCCGAAGGAGAGGGGCGGGCATGGGCTGGACGGTCCTCTACATCGCATTCGGCATCGTGGCCCTGTGGCTGCTGGGCGAGGTGCTGCTCCAGTACAAGGCGCGACTGCGATGGCGGCTGCTCGCCTTCTTCGGATTCATGGGCGTGGTCCTCGGTGTCCTGATGCCCTCCGTCTTCGTGATCGCCCTGGGTGCGGTCGCGTTCGCGGTCGGTCAGACCTATGTGACGCTCTCGTTCCGCCGCGGCTTCTCCACCGGCTGGGCGATAGGCGGCAGTCCGGGGGCCAGCCGCCGCCGGAAGGACAACGGCCGGGCGGACGCCGACCGCGACCCGTCCCTGGAAGTCACGGAGCTGGAGTACGAACCGGTGGAGGCGGCCGACGTGCCGGAGCCTCCGGTGCCGGTGGCCGCGGCCATGGACACCACCGCGGTCTACGAGCCGGAGCCGCTGCCCGACGACACCGGGCAGTACGGCGTCTACAACGACTACAACGGGTACGACACCACCGCCCACGATCCGAGCGGCCAGGGCCGGCCTCAGCAGCAGCCCGACCCGAACGGCTGGGGCGGCGGTTACGACGCCTACCCCGGCTATCAGCAGCAGCCGGCCGACCAGGGCGACTACGCGGCACAGGGCGGTTACCCGGCGCACGACGCCTACCAGGGCCAGGACGCCTACCAGCCGGGCCACTCCGGCGAGCACACCTACGCGAGCCAGGACCCCTACGCCGGCCAGGACGCCTACGCGCAGCAGCAGTACGCCGATCCGTACACGGGCCAGCAGCAATACCCCGGCTACTCCGACCCGTATGCCGCCGACCCGGCCAACGGCGGCCAGCAGTACGGCTCGTACGACAGCTTCGGCGGCCAGCAGCAGTACACCGACCCCTACAGCGGCCAGCAGTACGCCGCGGAGACCCCGCCGGGCGGCGTCTGGGTCCCGCAGCAGCGCGAGCCCGGCCAGGCCCCGCCGATGCCGGAGGACCAGCCCCACCAGCCGGGCTACGACCCCAACTACGGCGAGCAGTACCGCTACTGAGGGGCAGTATCGCTACTGACGAGCAGTGCTGCTGACGGTCCATCAGATCTCTTGGCCCTGCACCTGCTTCACACCGCCCCCTCCCCGGCGCACACGCCTCACTGCGAGCCCCGGAAGTCCGGCCCCTCCACGATCAGTCCGGCCACCAGTGCCCCCGACATCCCCGCATGGGCCGGCCCGCCGCCCGGATGCGCCCAGCCGCCCGCCAGATACAGCCCGGACAGCTCTGTGGTGTTCGCGGGGCGCAGCATCCGGCCGCCCGCCCCGGCCAGCGCGGGCGCCGGCACCGAGCCGCCGTCCGCGCCCGTCTCCGCCGCGGTCTCGGCGGGTGTCCGTATCCAGCGCCGTACCAGCCGCTCCGCGATGCCCGGCACGGCGGCCTCCGCCGCGTCCACCAGCGCATCCGCGTACCGCTCGCGCAGCGCCCCGTCCGCCCAGTCGACCGGGCCGTGCGGGGCGACCGTCGCGGTGACCGTGACCGCCTCATGGTCCTCGTCGGGCCGCGTCCCCGGGTCGTCCGGCCGCAGAACCGTGACCGTGGGCCGCTGCGCGGTCCGGCCCGCGAAGACCTCGGCCGCCTCCGCGCTGCCGTCCGGGGAGTGCACCACCGTCCGGTGCACGGCGTCCGCGTCCCGCGCGCCGCGCAGCGCCAGCAGCACGCTGAACCGGCCGGGCATCACGCCGCCGTCCGGCTCCCGGGACCGTATCCCGCCGTCCCCCCACAACTCGCGCTCCACCAGCCGCTCCGGCGCGATGCCCGCCACGACCCGGTCGGCCGCCACGACCGTGCCGTCGGCCAGCTCGATGCCGGTCGCCACGCCGTCCTTCTCGGCGATCCGGGTCACTTCCGCCCCGAAGACGAACTCCACCCGCCGCGCCAGGCACCGTTCGTACACCGCGCGGGCCAACTCCCGCATCCCGCCCCGCACATACCAGCTTCCGAATGTCTGCTCCAGATACGGGAGCAGGGCCGCGCTCGCCGGGGTGTGGCGCGGATCGAGCCCGTACGACAGGGCATAGCCGTCCAGCAGCGCGGCCAGCCGGGGATCGGCCAGCTCCCAGGCGCCGATCTCCGCGACCGTGGCGGCCCGGCGCGCCCCGCGCAGCAGCCTCCGCTGTCGCACCGCCGGATACGGATCGCGCCCGAGCACCTGCCAGTCGTCCCACAGCGGTTCTTCGAGCAGAGGCCGGCGCGAGCGGTCCCAGGCGTCCCTGGCCCGCCCCAGGAACTCCCCCCACCGGGCACCGGCCCCCGCGCCCAGCGCCGCGTCCAGGGCGGAGACCACCCCTGCCCGCGACGCGTTCGGCAGCCGCGCATCCGTACCGTCGGCGAAGACATGCCGGCTCGCCGGATCGACCTGGCCGAGCCGGACGCATCGCTCCAGCGGCTCCTTGCCGGTCTTGACGAACAGATCGCGGTAGACCGCGGGAAGGTGCAGCAGACCGGGGCCGGTGTCGAAGACGAACCCGTCCGCCTCGAACCGGCCCAGCGACCCGCCATACGTCGCCGAGCGTTCGTACACCGCCACCCGGTGTCCCGCGACGGCCAGCCGGGCAGCCGCCGCCATGGCGCCCATCCCGGCGCCGATCACCACAATCCGTGCCATGTCAGGGACCTTAGCCGGGGCCACTGACAATTCAGCCGGGCGGTGCCGGAATCCCGCCTCCGGCCAGGCGTTTCTCCGCCCGGCGCTGTGCCCGGCGGCGCAGGAAACGGCGGATCCTCGCGGCGAGGAAGGCCACGGTCGCGATGCCCAGCACCAGCAGCGTGCCCGCGATCACGGCGGCGGCGACCGGATGGAAGACCGCGAAGGTGATGATCCCGGCCACCCCCAGATCCTCGGCCGTGCTCACGGCGATATTGCTGAACGGCTCGGGGGAGGTGTTCACCGCCATCCTGGTGCCCGCCTTCACAAGATGGCTGAGCAGTGCCGTCGAGCCCCCGACCGCGCCGGCCGCGATCTCCGGCAGTGAGCCGCTCTGGCCGGCCAGCAGCGCGCCGACCACCGCGCCGGAGAGCGGTCTGACGACCGTGTGCACGGCGTCCCAGACGGAGTCGACGTACGGGATCTTGTCCGCGACCGTGTCGCAGAGGAAGAGCACCGCCGCCGCGATCAGCACATCGGTGCGCTGCAACGACTCGGGCACCTCGTCGGTCAGCCCGGTCGCGCCGAAGACCCCGAACAGCAGGACCACCGCGTAGGCGTTGATACCGCTGGCCCAGCCACTGGTGAAGATCAGGGGGAGTACGGACACGGACGCGATCGTATCCAGCGCGGGCCCGGCGCGGTGTGGGCGTGGGCCGGAGTACGGAGGACTGAGTACGCGTACTCAGCAAGGGAGTTGAGTAGCCGCGCGGATGTGGCGTCACCTGCGCGGACGGGAGAGTGGGGAGCACGGAAGGGGCGCGGCGCCGGCACCGCCGACACGGGGCGGCGGAACGGCGCGGCTCCCCCGACGGAACGGGGGCGTACGACGGAGGGCCCGGGACCACGGGGGATCACGGGGATTCGGGCTCTCCGGTTCATGTATCGGGGGCAGGGGGAATCGGGTGCCGACGGGCACCAGCACGTGGCAGGACGGAAGTCCGGTGCGGCTCAACAGGACCGAGCCGCACCGGACTTTTCCGTGCCCTGCCTTCCGCGCTGCCCGCGCGCCGTACCAGCGGTTGTGCGCCGGCGAGTCAGTCCAGTCGGTCCGGAAACTGTTCCGAACTCACGAGCGAAGCAAAATCGCAGGTCAGAGCCGATTGTCAGTGGTGCCCTTCAAGATGGACACATACGGCCACAGCGCCGTCACACGACGACAGGAGGTTCGTCATGGCCAGCTCCTACGCCGGTGCCGCGCGCCGGCCTCGTACAGACGGCCCTGCCCCCTCACTGACCGGACCGCCCACCGATGTCCATCCCGTGCGCCGCCGGGCCTCGGCGCCGCCGGCGGCCCTCGATCTGCTCGCCCAGGCCCGTACAGGACTCGACGAGGCCGCCACGCTGGACACTCCGAACGAGCGCTATGCCACCGCCCATCTCGCGGCTCTGCGGACCGCCGCCGCGGTGCTCGCGGCCCGTGGCCGCCCCGAGACCACCCCGCGCGGGCGCCGCCGGATAAGGAGCGCCTGGGACGTTCTGCCCGAGATCGCCCCCGAGCTGACCGAGTGGAGTGCGCTCTTCGCCTCGGGCGCCCAGCGCAGGGCGCGCGCCGAGGCGGGCATCCGGGGCGCGGCGAGCAGCCGTGACGCCGACGATCTGCTGCGCGACACCGCCCTGTTCCTGCGCCTGGTGGAGCGGCTGCTGGTGCTGGAGCCGATGCTGCCCCGGCCGGGGGCCGAGGGGCCGCGGCAGGGGGGCGCCGCTGGATGAGCCGGGGGGACGGCCGAGGCAATAGGGTGGGCGGAGCCCGCACCGTTCCACGCCCCGCCGCCCGCGGCGGCACCGCGCCGAGGAGTCAACTGCCGTGTCGGACCGTTCCCCTGTCACCGGTGGGGAGACGCCATCGCGCCCCCGCGGCTCCCTCCGAACCGCCGTGGTCTGGGAAGTCCTGAAGGACGCTCTCGAACGCCGGGCCAAGGTGGCGGGGACCGACGTCCTGGACGTGCTCGACACCGGCGGGGGTACGGGCAGCTTCGCGGTGCCCGTCGCCCGTCTGGGGCATCGGGTCACCGTGGTCGACCCCAGCCCGAACGCGCTCTTCGCGCTGGAGCGCCGGGCGGCCGAGGCGGGCGTGGCCGAGCGCGTCCGTGGGGTGCAGGGCGACATCCACGGGCTCTTCGACGTGGTGGAGCGCGGCGGCTTTGACGCGGTCCTGTGCCATGGCGTCCTGGAGTACGTGGACGACCCGGCGCAGGACGTAAGGAACGCGGTGGACGCGCTCCGCCCGGACGGCGCCCTCAGCCTGCTCGCGGCGGGCCTGGGCGGCGCCGTACTGGCCCGGGCGCTCGCCGGGCACTTCAACGAGGCCAGGCAGGCGCTCACCGACCCGGAGGGACGCTGGGGCGAGGGCGACCCGGTGCCCCGGCGCTTCACCGCCGGGCAACTGACGGACCTGGCGGCGGGCGCCGGTCTGCGGATCGGGGCCGTGCACGGCGTACGGGTCTTCGCGGACCTGGTCCCGGGCAGCCTGGTGGACACCGAGCCCGGGGCCCTGGAGGCCCTACTGAAGCTGGAAGCGGCCGCCGCCGAACTGCCCGCCTTCCACGCGGTGGCCACCCAGCTCCATGTCCTCGGCGAGAAGCGGGACTGAGTCCGGCGGGGGCCGCACGGTGATCGCCGGGCTGATCAGCGGCGCAGCCGTACATGGAGTGCGCCACAGGCCCCCCGGTGGGGCGCCGGGCGCCGTATGATCGATGTACACCATCCGGCATGACGGATCGGTGGTTGGGGAATCAACGCCTCAACAACCGAGCCGACATGTCGGCCCAGAATGGCGAAATGGCGTTGAGGGCGGGTTTCACGGGGGCGATTCCCTGCCTATCCTTGAAGGAGCCGCATAGCGGTCGCCCCCCGCGACCGACGACTAGGAGGACTCCGTGCCGCTCTCGGAGCACGAGCAGCGAATGCTCGAGCAAATGGAGCGAGCGCTGTACGCCGAAGATCCCAAGTTCGCGACAGCGCTTGAGGGAAGCGGGCTGCGTACGTACACCCGGCGACGGGTCTACCAGGCAGTGGCAGGCTTCCTGGTGGGTATCGCGCTCCTCATGGCCGGAATGGTCGCCCAGCAGATCTGGATCAGCGTGGTGGGATTCCTCGTCATGCTGGGCTGTGCGGTCCTGGCGGTCACAGGGTGGCGCAAGGCGCCCAAGCCGGGTGAGCAGCCGACATCGGGCACGGCCCCGGCAGCCCAGCGACAACCGAGACAGCGTCGCTCGATGATGAACCGGATCGAGCAGCGGTGGCAGCGCCGCCGTGACGAACAGGGCCAGTGAGTCCCCGCGGTTCCTGGATTTGACCGTACGGCTGAGGGGCGAACGCGCAAGGCGTTCGCCCCTCAGCCGTTCCCGGATCAGTCCTCCCGGATCAGTCCTTCCCGGGGCCAGCCGTTCCCGGGCGCGAGCGGGAGGCGCGTCAGCGGGTGAGGGCCGGTCCCGGGGTGTCCGTACGGGGGCGGCGCCTGCCCCAGCGGGCCGTGACCGCCCTCCAGCGAGCCGAAGCGGCCCAGACCACTCGTACGGACGAGCGCGGCACCAGCAGTGCCCGCAGCCGGGTCCAGCGGCTCACCGGGGCGCGCAGCCCCGCGCGGATCAGCCGGGCGTCCTCGGCCAGCCCCGTACCCGGCCGGGGCTCCCGCGCGTACAGCACCTGCTCCACGGAGCCCGCCACCCGGTGCACCGCCTCGGCCGCCGCGCCGTCCAGCCTGCCCAGCCGTACCAGCCGGGCCGCCGTCCTGCGCGGTGTCTGCGCATCGTCCGGCGGGATACCGAGGTCCCAGGCCGTATCGGTTATCTCCTGCCAGACGGCGAGCGTCCGCGCCCGGGCGTCGGCCTCCGTACGGCCCCGGGAGCCCAGCCGTCTCGCCCGCGCGTCGGTCCGCAACAGCAGGGGCAACAGGGTCAGCGCGATCAGCCCCGCCAGCAGCACCACGGCCCGGCCGATCACCAGCAGGCCGCCCCACAGGCCGCCCGAGTCCGCGGGCGGCGCCGCGGCGCCCGGCGCGATCGTGGCGCACTCGGCCGCAGGCGTCGCCTGTGCCTGGCAGCTCTCGGAGGCGGACGGTGCGACCGACGGCGCGGCCGAGGTGCTGGCCTCGGGGCGGCTCGGGTCGCTCTCGTCGCTGGTGGGGGCGTCCGGGCGGGTGTAGTCGGGGGCGGTGCCCCGGCTCGGGGTCGGCTCGAAGCGGGTCCAGCCGACCCCCTCGAAATACAGCTCCGGCCAGGCGTGCGCGTCACGCAGCCCGACGGACATACTGCCGTCCGACTGCGGGGAGCCCGGGGTGAAGCCCACCGCCACCCGCGCCGGTATGCCCAGCGTGCGGGCCATGGCGGCCATCGTGAACGAGAAGTGGACGCAGAAGCCTTCCCTGTTCTTCAGGAAGCGCGTGATCGCGGTGACACCGGTGCCCGAGTCGACCTGGGTGTCATAGGTGAAGCCGCCGTCCAGCGCGAACCAGTCCTGGAGCCTGACGGCCCTCTCGTAGTCGTTGGCCGCCCCCTCGGTGACCTCCAGGGCGGTCGTTTTGACCACGGCCGGCAGGAAGGACGGGACCTCGGTGTACTCGCGGCGCAGGGCTCCCGGGGCCTCGGGCGCGGAGGCGAGCTGCTCCGCGGTCGGATTCACCATGAGGCTGCTGACCTGGTATTGGGCGCCGCGTGTGGACTGCCCCCGGTCGCCCACCAGCGTCCGGCCCTCCGGTTCGAAGCGCCAGTCGCCGTCGATCTTCACCCTGCTTGCCGGATAGGGCATCGGCAGATAGTTCTGCTGGTACCAGCCCGCGGTCGAGATCGTGGTGGTGATCTCGCGGGTGCTGACCGCCTGGCTGAGGCCCGGCGGGTCGGGCAGCCGGTCCGGTACGTCCTCGACCTTGCGCTGCGAGAATTTCCAGGCCGTCCCGTCGAACCGGTCCAGCGCCATGATCCGCAGATACATGTTCTGGGTGTTGGGCGCGTTGGTCTTGTAGGTCAGGGCCTCGCGGTCCGCGGGCTGGTTGAGATTGTCCTGGAGCGAGACCAGCGGATTCACCGCGGAGATGGTGCCCCCTCCGCCCAGCCCCGAGCCGTTCCCGCTGCCCGCGTTCGCCAGCAGTCCGCCGTCCAGGGTGGGCAGGGCCGCCGGGACCGCCAGGGCGATCCCCAGCGCGACCACCCCGATCCTGCGGCCGGTACGGACCGGGGCGGGTGCACGGCCCGCCGCCTCCAGACCGGCCGCGAACCGGCCCTGCGCGCGCGAGGCACCGCCGAACACCCGGCCCCACTGCGACAGCCGGTCCCGCCCCTCGGCCAGGAGCAGCAGCAGATAGCCGGAGGCCGCGAGCAGGAACCACAGCCAGCCGCCCTCGCCGCCGGAGAGCCCCGCCGCGACCGAGTACAGCGCGAGCAGCGGCAGCCCCGCCGGGGCCGCGCTGCGGAAGGTCACCGCGAGGGCGTCCACCGCCAGCCCGATCACCACGACACCGCCAACCAGCATCAGCCTGATGCCGTCGGTCGCCGGCGCCGGTATCGCGTACCGCCCGACATCCTCGCCACCCTCCGCCAGAAGCCGCCCGAACTCCTGGAAGACCCCCGGGGAGGGCAGGAAGCCGAGCAGCGCCCGGTCCGACGCGAAGACCACCGTGAGCATCAGCAGCGCCGCGGCGGCCTGGAGCGCCACGGTCAGCGTCCGCGCCAGCGGCGCCCGCCTGGCCAGCGCGCCCACCCCGCTCAACAGCGCCACCATGATCGCGGCGTGCAGCAGCCAGGTGGCCGGCCGGACCAGCGGCACCAGCGCGCCCGCCGCCATCAGCGTGGCGGCGAAGGCGCACAGCGCCAGCCTTCCACGACCGCTCATGCCCATCCTCCGGAGAAGCTTGTCGTACCGCCCGGGACGACCGATTCCGAGCGCTGTCGCGCCGCCTGCCGCCACAGCTCGGGCAGTGCCGCGCCCGAGGGCACGACCAGCGCCGTCCAGCCCGCCTCGCGGAGCTGCCGCAGCCGCTCCTCGACCTGGCTGTCGGCCCCGAGGCCGGGCGCCCAGCCCGTACTGTCGAGCACAAAGGCGACGGCTGTACCGCTGCGCTGCCGCATCCGGGCCGCCACCGCGGTCTGTTCCTCGTCGAGATCGCCGAAGAACGCCACCAGCAGCCCCTCGCCGCCGCGCAGGACCTCGTACGCGCCCGAGAGGCCCGTCCCCTCGGAGTGGTCGACGACCGCGAGGGTGTCCATCAGCAGCCCGGCCGATTCGGCCGCGCCCTGGGTCGCCCCGGCATAGCCGTCCGCGCCGTCGCCCGGTACCGAGTCGCCCGTGTCCGTCAACAGCCTTACCGCGAAGCCCTGTTCCAGCAGATGCACCAGCGCGGAGGCCGCGCCCGACACCGCCCACTCGAAGGCCGAGTCGGGCCCCGCCCCTTCATAGGCGATCCGTCTGGTGTCCAGCAGTACGGTGCACCGCGCCCGCTGCGGCTGTTCCTCGCGGCGCACCATCAACTCGCCGTACCGCGCGGTGGAGCGCCAGTGCACCCGGCGCAGATCGTCGCCGTGGCGGTAGCCGCGGGGGATCACATCGTCCTCGCCGGCCAGCGCCTGCGAGCGCTGCCGCCCGTCGCCGTACCCCGAGGACTCGCCCATGAGCCGCACCGGCGGCAGCGGTTCGGTGCGCGGGACGACCGTCAGGGTGTCGAACGCGCTGAACGAGCGCGTCAGTTCGCACATGCCGAAGGGGTCGCTCAGCCGGAGCTGGAGCGGCCCCAGCGGATACCGGCCGCGCAGATCCGAACGCACCCGGTAGGACACCTCGCGCCGGCCGCCCGGCTCCACCCGGTCCAGCACGAACCGGGGCCGCGGGCCCAGCACATACGGCACATGGTCCTGGAGCATCAGCAGCCCGGTGGGCATCCGCGTGACGTTGTCCATCCGGAGCTGCACCCGCGCCTCGGAGCCCGCGGGGACCCGGGAGGGCGACAGCCGACGACTGCCCGCCACCCGGTACCGGGTGTGGTAGAGGACGGCCACACAGATCAGCGGCAGCGCGGCCAGCAGGAACCCGACCCGCAGCAGATCCGACTGGCCCAGGACGAAGGCGCAGACCGCCGCGGCGATACCGGCGGCCAGGAACGACCGGCCGCGTGTGGTCAGTCCGGCCAGAGCGGGCCGCAGTCCGCCCCGGTCCTCGCCGTCCGCCGCGGCCGGCCCCCCGGATGCCATCACAGCCGCCGTACGCCGGCCTGCCGGCCGTAGAGCGGCCCGCCGGGTCCACCGACCCCGCCGCCGGGACCACCGGGCATGCCCGCCACCTGACGGCCCTGGCTGTGCCCGCCGTCCCCGGTCGGCACCGGGGTGCGCTGGAGGATCTCCAGCACGACCTGCTCGGCCGTACGGCGGTTCAACTGGGCCTGGGCCGTGGGCAGCAGCCGGTGCGCCAGCACCGCGACCGCCAGCGCCTGGACATCGTCCGGCAGCGCGTAGTCCCGGCCGCTCAGCGCCGCCGCGGCCTTCGCCGCGCGCAGCAGATGGAGCGTGGCGCGCGGTGAGGCGCCCAGTCTGATGTCCGCGTGGTTGCGCGTCGCGCCCACCAGGTCCACCGCGTACCGCCGTACGGAATCGGCGACATGCACCGTACGCACCGCGTCTATCAGCTTCACGATGTCATGCGCGTGCGCCACCGGCTGGAGGTCGTCCAGCGGGGAGACCCCGCCGTGCACGTCCAGCATCTGCAACTCGGCCTCCGCGCTGGGATAGCCGATCGACACCCGGGCCATGAAACGGTCCCGCTGCGCCTCGGGCAGCGGATACGTGCCTTCCATCTCCACCGGGTTCTGGGTGGCCACCACCATGAAGGGGCTGGGCAGTTCGTAACTCTGCCCGTCGATGGTGACCTGGCGCTCCTCCATGGACTCCAGCAGTGCCGACTGGGTCTTGGGCGAAGCGCGGTTGATCTCGTCGCCGATCACGATCTGGGCGAAGATCGCGCCCGGTTTGAACTCGAAGTCCCGCCGCTGCTGGTCGAAGATGGACACCCCGGTGATGTCCGACGGCAGCAGGTCGGGAGTGAACTGAATACGCCGCACCGAACAGTCGATGGACCGTGCCAGCGCTTTGGCCAGCATCGTCTTGCCCACGCCGGGGACATCTTCGATCAGAAGATGCCCCTCGGCGAGGAGCACGGTCAGCGAAAGCCGTACGACCTCTGGCTTGCCCTCGATCACACCCTCCACCGATGTGCGGACACGCTCCGCTGTGGTGGTCAGATCAGTGAGGCTCGCTCGATCGTCATAGGTCGTCACCCGGCCCTCCTCGGCCCTTTCCACGGGCCGATGCTCATCGGACGGCCCGGCCCACCCCGAAACACGGACACCGTCCGCGGAAAGTTCCGGAACGCTGTCACAGACGCATTCTTGTTGCCGTTACCGCTTCGTGTCACTCGCCTGTGGATAAGTGGGAGGGATTTGTCGGCTTTGCCGTCCAAGTTGTGCCGGTGGCCGTCAGGCGGCCGGGTCGATCTCCCTCAACAGGCCCGTCTTCACGTCGAAGACAAAGCCCCGGATGTCGTCCCTGTGCAGCAGGAAGGGCGATGTCCTGATGCGCTGCATCGACTGCCGTACGTCCTGGTCGACGTCGCGGAACGACTCCACGGCCCAGGAGGGGCGCTGGCCGACCTCCATCTCCAGTTCGTGCCGGAAGTCCTCGGTGAGGCTCTCCAGGCCGCAGCCGGTGTGGTGGATCAGCACCACGCTGCGGGTGCCGAGCGCGCGCTGGCTGATGGTGAGGGAGCGTACGACGTCGTCGGTGACGACGCCGCCGGCGTTGCGGATGGTGTGACAGTCGCCCAGGGAGAGGCCGAGGGCGTCGTGCAGGTCGAGTCGGGCGTCCATGCAGGCGACCACGGCCACGCGCAGGACGGGCCGTGCGTCCATCCCCGGGTCCGTGAAACCGGCGGCGTACAGGTGGTTCGCGTCTACGAGGCGGTCCGTGACCGTCCCGCCGGTACGTGCCGCACCGGCGGGAGCCACGAAGGGCTCGGTGGGCAGGTGTGCGGAAGTCGACATACCTATGACGGTAATGGCCCGGTGCCAGTTCGGCCCGGTGTGAGAATGGACAAAGAACGTCAACTTGGCTTGGTGTGAGCTAACCCACAAGAGTGAGTGTGGCGATGTCGAACGGGTGAATTGTTCCGTTTATGGTCTTGTGGCGAGCGATTCTGGCGACGCGCTGGCCGGTTGATTGACCGGGAACCGCACCTGGCGGTGGACTAAAGTGGCGCGAAGATCCCGGGCACGCCCCGGACACATTCCGAATTCCCCGCGAGTGCGGCGTACGTGCGGCTCGGCCTCCTCCCGCTCGACGGTCGGCCGACGCCCTTCCCGGCGCCGGCGGACCTCCCCTTCTGAGCGGGCGGGGACCCGGCGGTACGTATGGCCGCGCCGGACCTGAGAGGGCGCATGAGCGAGCGCAGCCAGCGAGTCACGGAAGGCCGCGCGCCCGCGGAACGTACCGGCCGCGGCCCCCGGGAGGGGCGGGTATGAACCAGCTCCGGCACGTCCCCGTGATGCTCCAGCGGTGCCTCGACCTGCTGGCCCCCGCCCTCGCGGAGCCCGGCGCGGTCGTCGTGGACTGCACCCTCGGCCTCGGCGGCCACAGCGAGGCCCTGCTCACCGCCTTCCCCGCCGTCCGGCTGATCGCCCTCGACCGCGACCAGGAGGCGCTGCGGCTCTCCGCCGAGCGGCTCGCCCCGTACGCCGACCGCGCCACCCTCGTGCACGCCGTCTACGACGAGCTGCCCGAGGTCCTCGACCGGCTGGGCACCCCCCGAGTCCAAGGCGTCCTCTTCGACCTCGGTGTCTCCTCGATGCAGCTCGACGAGGCGGAGCGCGGCTTCGCGTACGCCCAGGACGCCCCGCTCGACATGCGCATGGACCAGTCGGCCGGAGTCAGCGCCGCCGAGGTCCTCAACACGTATCCGCCCGGCGAACTGGTACGGATCCTGCGCGCGTACGGCGAGGAGAAACAGGCCAGGAGGATCGTCTCCGCGATCGTCAGGGAGCGCGAGAAGGAGCCCTTCACCCGCAGCGCCCGGCTCGTCGAGCTGATCCGCGACGCCCTGCCCCAGGCCGCCAAACGCACCGGCGGCAACCCCGCCAAACGCACCTTCCAGGCCCTGCGCATCGAGGTCAACGGCGAACTGGCCGTCCTGGAAGGGGCGATCCCGGCGGCCGTGGCGAGCCTCGCCGTCGGCGGCCGTATCGCGGTCCTCTCGTACCACTCGCTGGAGGACCGTCTCGTCAAACAGGTCTTCGCGGCCGGCGCCGCGGGCACCGCGCCGCCCGGCCTGCCCGTCGTACCCGAGCAGTACCAGCCCCGGCTCGAACTGCTCACCCGCGGCGCCGAACTGCCCACGGAGGAAGAGGTCGCGGAGAACCGGCGCGCGGCTCCGGCCCGGCTGCGGGGAGCGCGGCGGATCCGGGAGGACGTTCGGTGAGCGGACCGGCCAAGCACCTCCGGGGACGGGCGGCACGGCTCGCCGAACTGATGCCGTCCGGGGCCAGTTCGGCGGCCCGCACCCCCTTCGTCCTGCTGGTCGTCGTGCTCCTCGGCGGCGGACTGATCATCCTGCTGCTGCTGAACTCCTCGCTCAACGAAGGGTCGTTCCGGCTCAGCGAACTCAAGAAGCGCACCACCGACCTCACCGACGAACAGCAGGCGCTCCAGCGGGACGTGGACGCCCATCT
This sequence comes from Streptomyces sp. GMY02, assembly GCF_019056675.1. Lineage (NCBI taxonomy): Bacteria > Bacillati > Actinomycetota > Actinomycetes > Kitasatosporales > Streptomycetaceae > Streptomyces > Streptomyces sp. GMY02. The sequence continues at coordinate 6,326,783 of NZ_CP077658.1, forward strand.
GGCGCCGAACGCCCTGGAGCGGCGGGCCCGCGAGCTGGGCATGGTGCCCGGCGGCAGTCCCGCCTTCCTCAATCCCGACGGGACGGTACGGGGAGTGCCCGCCGCGGCGGACAGTCCGGTGCCCGCGCAGCCCTCCGGCCGGCTCTCCGTACCGCCGTACGGGATGGACACGATGGAGGAGACACCGCCGGCCGCTCCGGAACCGGTGCCCGTCCCCTCGTCGCCGGTCCCGGCCGTGCCCCAGGTCCCCTCCCCGGCCGCTCCCGCCCTTCCCGCGCCCTCGGCACCTGCCCCGTCCGGCGGGTCCATGGCAGTGCCGTCCCCGTACGCCCCCGCGGCCCCGCGCGAGGTCTCCGTACAGCTCTCCGGAACACCGGTCCCGACGATCTCCGGCAGGTGACGCAGTGCCCCCCAAGGACCCACCGCCGCCGCGCCGCCGGGTGCCGAAGCCCGCGCGCTCCGGAAGCGGCGGCCCGCAGCGGGCCTCCTCGCGCCCGGCCTCCCGCCCGACGTCCCGTCCGGCCTCCCGCCCCGTCGCCCGCCGCCCGCGCTCCGGGGCCGCCGCGCCGCAGCGGATCCGGCTGGGCAGTCCCCGCCCCCGGCTGCGCCTGGTCAGCCTCGCCCTGACCCTGATCATGCTGGTGTTCGTCGTCCGGCTGCTCCAGGTGCAGGCCGTCGACGCCGGCGCGTACGCCGCCAAGGCGGAGAAGAGCCGCTATCTCAGCCACCGCATCGACGCGGAGCGCGGCGAGATCACCGACCGCTCCGGGATCGCCCTCGCCACCAGCGTCGACGCGTACGACATCACCGCCGACCCGCTGATGTTCACCCCCGACTTCAGCAAGATCCAGGACGCCCCCGAGAAGGCGGCCGCACTGCTCGCCCCCATTCTCGGAGCCGAGACCGGCACGCTCGTCAAGAAGCTCAGGACCCCCAAATCCCGCTACACGGTCCTCGCCCGCCGCCAGACCCCCCAGGTCTGGAACCAGATCAGGGACCTCAAGAGCGTCTTCGCAGAAAAGGCCGGCAAGGAGGAGGCCCCGGGCGGCGGCCAGGCCGTCAGCGTCCTGGCCGGGGTCTTCCAGGAGGCCAGCAGCAAGCGCGTGTACCCGAACGGCGATCTCGCCGCCGGGATACTGGGATACGTCAACGCCGCGGGCCATGGCGCCGGCGGCGTCGAGTCCATGCTCGACAAGGAGCTGGCGGGCGAGGACGGAGAAGTCACCTTCGCCCAGTCCGGCGGCCGCCGCGTCCCCACGGCCAGCTCCCGGGAGAAGCCCGCGGTGCCCGGCTCCGACATCGAGCTGACCATCGACCGGGACATCCAGTGGGCCGCCCAGCAGGCCATCACCGAGCAGGTGCGGGCCTCCAAGGCGGACCGCGGCTATGTGATGGTCCAGGACACCAGGACCGGCGAGGTGCTCGCCATGGCCAACGCCCCCGGCTTTGACCCCAACGACCTCTCCGAGGCCGACACCGCGGCCATGGGCAACGCCGCCCTCCAGGACGTGTACGAGCCCGGCTCCACCAGCAAGGTCATGTCCATGGCCGCCGTACTGGAGGAGAAGGTCGCCACCCCCGGCACCCATGTCGTCGTCCCCAACCGGCTGCACCGCGGCGATCGGCTCTTCAAGGACGACATCGACCACCCGACCTGGTACCTGACACTCAACGGCGTCCTCGCCAAGTCGTCGAACATCGGCTCCATCCTGGCCACCGGCCAGCTCGGCAAGACCCAGGCCGAGGCCAACAAGGTCCTCTACTCGTATCTGACCAAGTTCGGCATCGGCCGCCCCACCGGCCTGGACTACCCCGGCGAGACCCGGGGCATCCTTGCCAAGCCCGAGGACTGGTCCACCTCGCAGCAGTACACGATCCCCTTCGGCCAGGGCCTCTCCCTCAACGCCATGCAGGCCGCCTCGGTCTACTCGACCATCGCCAACGGCGGCGTACGCATCGAGCCCACCCTCGTACGCGGTACGACAGGGCCCGACGGCCGGTTCACCCCGGCCCCCGCGCCCAAGAAGACCCGGGTCGTCAGCGAGGAGACCGCGAAGACCGTCGCGACCATGCTGGAGTCGGTGGTGGGCGACGAGGAGGGTACGGGCACGAAGGCCCGTATCCCCGGCTACCGGGTCGCGGGCAAGACCGGTACGGCCAACCGGGTCGACCCGGAGCTGGGCCGCTACAAGGGCTACACCGCCTCCTTCGCGGGCTTCGCGCCCGCCGACAAACCGCGGATCACGGTCTACTGCGCCATCCAGAACCCGACGAAGGGCAGCTACTTCGGCGGCCAGATCTGCGGACCCATCTACAAAAAGGTCATGGAGTTCGCTCTCAAGACCCTGCAGGTCGAACCGACCGGCAGTAAACCCGCCAGGCTGCCGGTGACCTTCAAACCCGGCGAGTGACCCCAGGGAAAGCGCCAGTGACAACGATCACCCCCGATTCGGGGAACCACCCGGAACGCGCCGCGCAGGAGCCGCTCTCACTTGGCCCGCGGCCCGCGGAGCCGGGTACGCTCACCGCCGTGCCACAAGCTGATCAGTACCGAACCACTCCCGAGGACGCCCCGGCCGGGCGGCCGGGGACGCCCCGCCCGGAACGCGTCCGCCCGACCTCCCTCGCGGAGCTGGCAGCCCGGCTGGGCACCGAGGCGCCGGGGGGCTCCGGGGAAGCGACCGGCATCACCCACGACTCGCGGGCGGTACGCCCCGGAGACGTGTACGCGGCCCTGCCCGGCGCCCGCTTCCACGGCGCCGACTTCGCCGCCCAGGCCGCCGACCTCGGCGCCACCGTCATCCTGACCGACCCGGCGGGCGCCGAGCGGGCCGGAGCCACCGGACTGCCCGTCCTGGTCGTCCCCGACCCCCGCGGCAGCATGGGCGAGCTGGCCGCCGAGATCTACGGCCACCCCGGTCCCGATCTGCTCCAGATCGGTATCACCGGCACCTCGGGCAAGACCACCACCGCGTATCTCGTCGAGGGCGGACTCCGCGGCGCGGGCCACCGTACGGGCCTGATCGGCACGGTGGAGACCCGGATCGGCGACGAGCGCGTCAAGTCGGAGCGTACGACCCCCGAGGCCACCGATCTCCAGGCCCTCTTCGCGGTCATGCGCGAGCGCGGTGTCGACTCGGTCGCCATGGAGGTCTCCAGCCACGCCCTGGTGCTCGGCCGGGTCGACGGCTGTGTCTTCGACGTCGCGGTCTTCAACAACCTCAGCCCGGAGCACATGGAGTTCCACTCCGGCATGGAGGACTACTTCCAGGCGAAGGCGCGCCTGTTCACCCCCGAGCGCAGCCGGACCGGTGTCGTGAACTTCGACGATCCGTACGGCCGCAGGCTCGTGGCCGAGGCGGGCGTGCCCGTCACCACCTTCTCCGCCGAGGGCCACCCCGACGCCGACTGGCGTGCCGAGGACGTCGAGGTCGGCTCGCACGGCTCCACCTTCACCGTGGTCGGCCCGCACGGCGAGCGCGTGCGGGCCGAGGCGCCGCTGCCCGGGCCGTTCAATGTCGCCAACACCCTCGCCGCGATCGTCACCCTGGCCGTCGCCGGGATCGACCCGCGCACCGCCGCCGACGGCATCGCCGCCGTCCCCGGGGTGCCGGGCCGGCTGGAGCGGGTGGACGCGGGCCAGCCGTATCTCGCCGTCGTCGACTACGCGCACAAGACGGACGCCGTCGAATCGGTCCTGCGCTCCCTGCGCAAGGTCACCAAGGGCAAGGTGCACATCGTCCTGGGCTGCGGCGGCGACCGCGACGAGACCAAACGCGGGCCCATGGGCGCCGCCGCCGCCCGGCTCGCCGACACCGCCGTACTGACCTCCGACAACCCCCGCTCCGAGGACCCGCTCGCGATCCTCGCCGCGATGCTCGCGGGCGCCGCCGAGGTGCCCGTGCACGAGCGCGGCGACGTCCTCGTCGACGCCGACCGCGCCTCCGCGATCGCCGCCGCCGTCTCCCGCGCCCGCCCCGACGACACCGTCCTGGTGGCCGGCAAGGGCCATGAGCAGGGCCAGGACATCGCCGGGGTGGTACGGGCCTTCGACGACCGCCAGGTCCTGCGCGAGGCCATCGAGCGCTCCCTGCGCCACGAGCCGGGGAACGAGCCCTGTCCCGGCCCCCACGGCGAGCCGCGCCCTGAGCACCGCCACGAGCACCGCCACAAGAACAACAGTCAGGGATGACCCAGTGATCGCCCTCTCCCTCGCCGAGATCGCCGCCATCGTCGGCGGGCAGCCGCACGACATACCGGATCAGTCCGCCCGGGTCACCGGGCCCGTTGTCATCGACTCCCGCTCGGTCGTACCGGGCGGGCTCTTCGCCGCTTTCGCGGGCGAGCGCGTCGACGGCCACGACTACGCGGAGCGCGCCGTCGCCGCGGGCGCGGTGGCCGTTCTGGCCACCCGCCCCGTCGGGGTGCCCGCCCTCGTCGTCGACGATGTCGTCCAGGCTCTCGGCGCCCTCGCCCGCGCCGTCGTCGAACGCCTCGGCGCCACCGCCGTCGCCCTCACCGGCTCCGCGGGCAAGACCAGCACCAAGGACCTGATCGCCCAGCTCCTCCAGCGGCTCGGACCCACCATCTGGCCCGAAGGGAACCTCAACAACGAGATCGGCCTGCCGCTGACCGCCCTGCGGGCCCTTGAGGACACCCGCTACCTCGTTCTCGAAATGGGCGCGCGCTATGTCGGCGACATCCGCTACCTCACCGGACTCGTCCCGCCCAGGATCGGCCTCGTACTGAACGTGGGCACCGCCCACATCGGCGAGTTCGGCAGCCGGGAGCGGATCGCCGAGGCCAAGGGCGAGATGGTCGAGGCCCTGCCGTCCGCCGCCGAGGGCGGAGTGGCCGTACTGAACGCCGACGACCCGCTCGTCCGCGCCATGAGCACCCGCACCAAGGCCCGCGTCGTGCTGTTCGGAGAGGCGGGCGAAGCAGACGTACGGGCAGAGAACGTCCGCCTCACCCCCACCGGACAGCCCGCTTTCCTGCTTCGGACACCCTCCGGGTGCAGCGACGTGACACTGCGGCTGTACGGTGAGCACCACGTGTCGAACGCGCTCGCCGCGGCCGCCGTCGCCCATGAGTTGGGCATGTCCGTCGATGAGATCGCCGAGGCGCTCTCCGAGGCGGAAACCCTCTCCCGCTGGCGTATGGAGGTCACCGAGCGCGCGGACGGCGTGACGATCGTCAACGACGCCTACAACGCGAATCCCGAATCCATGAGAGCGGCGCTCCGTGCGCTGGTCGCCATGGGCGGTACCTCACGGGCCGCGGGGGGCCGTACGTGGGCGGTGCTCGGCCCGATGGCCGAGCTGGGGGACGACTCGCTCGCCGAGCACGACGCGGTCGGACGGCTCGCCGTCCGGCTCAACGTCAGCAAGCTCGTGGCAGTCGGGGGCAGGGAAGCGTCCTGGCTGCAATTGGGCGCTTACAACGAGGGTTCGTGGGGTGAGGAGTCGGTGCACGTGTCCGACGCGCGGGCGGCGGTCGACCTGTTGCGCAGTGAGCTGCGTCCGGGAGACGTCGTGCTGGTGAAGGCTTCCAGGTCGGCCGGTCTTGAACGGGTCGCCCTGGCACTGCTCGAAAGCGCCAGCGAGGGCGAGGTCGCCGGCCGATGAGGCAGATCCTCTTCGCGGGAGTCATCGGGCTCTTCCTGACCCTGATCGGCACACCGCTGCTGATCAAGCTCCTGGCCCGCAAGGGATACGGGCAGTTCATCCGGGACGACGGCCCGCGCACGCATGGCAGCAAGAAGGGCACGCCCACCATGGGCGGGATCTCCTTCATCATCGCCACCCTGATCGCCTACGCCCTGGCGAAGGTGATCACCGGCGAGGACCCGACCTTCTCGGGCGTGCTGGTCCTCTTCCTGATGGCGGGCATGGGTCTCGTCGGGTTCCTCGACGACTACATCAAGATCGTGAAGCAGCGTTCGCTGGGTCTGCGGGCCAAGGCGAAGATGGCGGGCCAGCTCATCGTCGGTATCGCGTTCGCGGTGCTGTCGCTCCAGTTCGCCGACTACCGCGGCAACACCCCGGCCTCCACCCGGCTGTCGTTCATCATGGACTTCGGCTGGTCGATCGGCCCGGTGCTGTTCGTGGTCTGGGCGCTGTTCATGATTCTCGCGATGTCCAACGGCGTGAACCTGACCGACGGTCTGGACGGTCTCGCCACCGGCGCCTCGGTGATGGTCTTCGGCGCGTACACCTTCATCGGGCTCTGGCAGTTCCAGGAGTCCTGTGCCAACGCGCAGACCCTGACCAATCCCAACGCCTGTTTCGAGGTACGGGATCCGCTCGATCTCGCGGTCGTCGCCTCGGCCCTGATGGGCTCCTGCTTCGGCTTCCTGTGGTGGAACACCTCACCCGCCAAGATCTTCATGGGGGACACCGGCTCGCTCGCGCTGGGCGGCGCGCTCGCGGGTCTCGCGATCTGCTCCCGTACGGAGTTCCTGATCGCCCTGCTCGGCGGCCTGTTCGTGATGATCACCATGTCGGTGGTCATCCAGGTCGGCTCCTTCAAGATGACCGGCAAGCGCGTCTTCCGGATGGCACCCCTCCAGCACCACTTCGAACTCAAGGGGTGGTCCGAAGTCCTTGTCGTGGTGCGTTTCTGGATCATCCAGGGCATGTGTGTGATCGTGGGTCTGGGGCTCTTCTACGCGGGCTGGGCGGCCGAGAAGTGAACTGGCAGGGCAAGCGGGTCACCGTCGCGGGTCTCGGGGTCTCCGGGATCCCGGCGGCCCGGGTGCTGCACGGCCTCGGCGCGGAGGTCACCGTCGTCAACGACGGGGACGACGAACGCAGCCGCGCCCAGGCCGCCGAGCTGGACGGGCTGGGGATCACGGTGCGCCTCGGCGACGGGGCGACCCTCCCCGAGGGCACCGAGCTGATCGTCACCGCCCCCGGCTGGCGGCCGGACAAGCCACTCTTCGCCGCGGCGGCCAGGGCCGGAGTGGACGTCTGGGGCGATGTGGAGCTGGCCTGGCGGCTGCGCGGCCCGGACGCCGCGCCCTGGCTCGCGGTCACCGGCACCAACGGCAAGACCAGCACCGTCAGGATGCTCGCCTCGATCCTGACGGCGGCGGGGCTCCGTACGGCCGCCGTCGGCAATATCGGGGTCTCGCTGCTGGACGCCGTCACCGGCGCGGAGGAGTACGACGTACTCGCCGTCGAACTGTCCAGCTACCAGCTCCACTGGGCACCCAGCCTGCGCGCCCACTCGGCGGCCGTTCTCAATGTCGCCCCCGACCATCTCGACTGGCACGGCTCGATGGAGGCGTACGCCACCGACAAGGGCCGTATCTACGAGGGCAACACCGTCGCCTGTGTCTACAACGCGGCCGACCCGTGCACCGAGGAACTGGTACGGGCGGCCGATGTCGAGGAGGGCTGCCGCGCGATCGGCTTCACCCTCGGTACCCCGGGACCGTCCCAACTCGGCGTCGTGGACGGCATTCTGGTTGACCGGGCCTTTGTCGAGAACCGCCGCGAGCGGGCCCAGGAACTCGCCCAGGTCTCCGATGTGAACCCGCCCGCCCCGCACAACATCGCCAACGCCCTCGCCGCGGCGGCCCTGGCGCGTGCCTTCGGTGTCGCACCCGCCGCCGTACGCGACGGACTGCGCTCCTTCCGCCCCGATCCGCACCGGATCGAACTGGTCGCGGAGGTCGCGGGCATCACGTACGTCGACGACTCCAAGGCCACCAACACCCATGCCGCGGAAGCCTCCCTGGCGGCCTACGACCCGATCGTCTGGATCGCCGGCGGCCTCGCCAAGGGCGCCGTCTTCGACGACCTGGTCACGGCGTCGGCGAAGCGGCTGCGCGGGGTCGTCCTGATCGGCGCCGACCGCGCGCTGATCGGGGAAGCCCTCGCGCGACACGCCCCCGAAGTCCCGGTCGTGGACCTCGACCGGACCGACACTGGGGCGATGTCGGCGGCGGTCCGCGAAGCGGCACGGCTCGCACAGCCGGGGGACACGGTACTGATGGCCCCGGCCTGCGCCTCGATGGACATGTTCGTCAACTACAACAAGCGAGGCGAGGCGTTCGCGGACGCGGTGCACGCACTCGCCGCCGAGCACGCCTGACCGGCCCGGCCCTCGTGCCGGGCCGTCCCTGGGGACCGCGCGACACCGGCGGTGACGCCGCGGGCCCCGACCCCGGCAGCCGCGCCAGGCACGACTGGAGGGGACAGCGACGATGCCGGCCGACGACACCGCGGACCGAAGGCCCGTCCGCCGGAGCTTGACGGGCCTGCGCCGCAGCGGCGGACCCGGGCCGGGCGGACCGTATCCCGCCGTGGGTCCCGAGCCGCCCGGTGGCCCGTACGAGGACGGCACCCGGCACCGTCCGCCCCGGCCCGCAGGACAGCCTCCGGGGCCCCGGCCCTTACACCACCGCTGGGGCTTCGCGGGCGCTCCCGCGCTGCTGGGCCCCACCGCCAGCGGCGGAGCCGCCAGGAGTCCGGGAGCGGCCCGCCCGGGGCCCCTGTCCGGCCTCGGGCGCGGTCTGGCGGCGCGCGGCAGGGTGGCGGGAGCGTCCGTGGGCCGCGCCCCCGCGGCCCGCGGGGGAGCCGGCGGGACCGGTACACCGCGTCCGCCGAGGGGCGGCGGTCCGAGGCATCTGTACGAGCGGGCGCGCCGCGCCTGGGACCGGCCGCTCACCGCGTACTACCTGATCCTGGGCAGCGGGCTGCTGATCACCCTGCTCGGCCTGGTGATGGTGTACTCCGCGTCGATGATTTACGCGCTCCAGCTCTCGCTGCCGTCGACGTACTTCTTCCGCAAGCAGTTCCTCGCGGTCGTCCTCGGCACCGGACTGCTGCTGCTCGCCTCCCGGATGCCGGGAAAACTCCACCGGGCGCTGTCCTATCCGCTGCTGGTCGGCACCGTCTTCCTGATGGTGCTCGTGCAGGTCCCCGGGATAGGGCGGGCCGTCAAGGGCAACCAGAACTGGATCTATCTGGGCGGCCCGTTCCAGCTCCAGCCCAGCGAGTTCGCCAAGCTCGCGCTGATCCTGTGGGGCGCCGACCTGCTCGCCCGCAAACAGGACAAGAGACTGCTGTCCCAGTGGAAGCATCTGCTGGTGCCGCTCGTGCCCGTCGCGTTCATGCTGCTCGGACTGATCATGCTGGGCGGCGACATGGGCACGGCGATCATCCTGACCGCCATCCTCTTCGGTCTGCTCTGGCTCGCGGGCGCTCCCACCAGGCTTTTCGCCGGGGTGTTCGCGATCACGGGGCTGGTCGCCTTCGTACTGATCAAGACCAGCGAGAACCGGCTCTCCCGGTTCGCGTGCATCGGCGCGACCGATCTCGGCCCGGAGGGCGAGTGCTGGCAGGCGGTCCACGGAATCTACGCCCTCGCCTCCGGCGGATGGTTCGGATCCGGCCTCGGCGCGAGTGTGGAAAAATGGGGCCAACTGCCCGAACCGCACACCGACTTCATTTTCGCCATCACTGGGGAGGAACTGGGGCTGGCGGGGACGCTGTCGGTGCTCGCCCTCTTCGCGGCTCTAGGCTATGCGGGTATCCGCGTGGCCGGACGCACGGAGGATCCCTTCGTGAGGTACGCCGCGGGAGGTGTGACCACCTGGATCGCGGCGCAGGCCGTGGTCAACATCGGTGCGGTGCTCGGTCTGCTGCCGATCGCCGGAGTCCCGCTCCCGCTGTTCTCCTACGGAGGGTCGGCCCTGCTGCCGACCATGTTCGCCGTCGGGCTGCTGATCGCGTTCGCGCGAGAGGATCCCGCCGCGAAAGCGGCCCTGGCCATGCGACGGCCCGGGGTCAGATGGAAGACGATGAGACGGCGCGTCAAGAAGCGTCCGTCCGGAGAGCGGTGAATTTCGGTGCATGTCGTACTCGCCGGTGGGGGGACCGCCGGCCACATCGAGCCCGCGCTCGCCCTCGCGGACGCCCTGCGCAGGCAGGACCCCACCGTGGGGATCACGGCCCTCGGCACGGAGCGCGGCCTGGAGACCAGGCTCGTCCCCGAGCGGGGGTACGAGCTGGGGCTCATCCCCGCCGTACCGCTGCCGCGCAAGCCCACCCCGGAGCTGATCACCGTCCCCGGGCGGCTGCGCGGCACCATCAAGGCGGCCGAGCAGATCCTGGAGCGCACCAAGGCCGACTGCGTCGTGGGCTTCGGCGGCTATGTGGCCCTGCCCGGCTATCTCGCGGCCAAACGGCTCGGGGTGCCGATCATCGTCCACGAGGCCAACGCGAGGCCCGGACTGGCCAACAAGATCGGTTCGCGGTACGCGGCAGGGGTGGCCGTCTCCACCCCGGACAGCAAGCTTCGGGGCGCCCGGTACATCGGTATCCCGCTGCGCCGTACCATCGCCGTTCTGGACCGGGCGCGGGCGCGCCCCGAGGCGCGCGCGGCCTTCGGGCTCGACCCCAATTTGCCGACGCTGCTGGTCTCCGGCGGCTCGCAGGGCGCACGTCGGCTCAATGAGGTGATCCAGCAGATCGCCCCCGTGCTTCAGCGCTCCGGTATTCAGATCCTGCACGCGGTCGGTCCCAAGAACGAACTGCCGCGGGTGGACAACATGCCCGGAATGCCGCCCTATATCCCGGTACCGTATGTGGACCGGATGGATCTCGCCTATGCCGCGGCCGACATGATGCTCTGCCGCGCGGGCGCGATGACCGTCGCCGAACTCTCCGCCGTCGGGCTGCCCGCCGCGTATGTCCCGTTGCCGATCGGCAACGGCGAACAGCGGCTCAACGCCCAGCCCGTGGTGAAGGCCGGCGGCGGACTGCTGGTCGACGACGCCGAACTCACGCCGGAGTGGGTGCAGGGCCAGGTCCTCCCGGTGCTCGCCGATCCGCACCGGCTGTACGAGATGTCCCGTGCGGCAGCCGAGTTCGGCCGCAGGGACGCGGATGAGCTGCTGGTCGGCATGGTGTACGAGGCGATCGCCAAGCAACGTCAGGCATAGGGAGGCAGGGGAGCGTGGCCGGACCGACGACCGCCGAGCGCGGCGCACGACCGAGGTCGGAGTCCGGCCGCCCTCCCCAGGGCTCCCGGGCCCGCGGGCTCCGGCTGCCGGGCCGGAGGCTGATGATCGTACTGATTCTGTCGAGTCTGCTGATCGCGGGCTCCACCTGGGCGCTGTACGGCTCGGACTGGCTGCGGGTCGAGCGGGTGAGCACCTCGGGCACCGATGTGCTCACCCGTAAGGAAGTGGTCGCCGCCGCTGCCGTACCGGTCGGATCGCCGCTGATTTCCGTCGACACGGACGCGATCGGGGCCCGGCTCCGGCAGCGGCTGCCCCGTATCGACTCGGTCGAGGTGACCCGTTCATGGCCGCACGGAATCAGTCTGAAAGTGATCGAGCGAAAGCCCGTCCTGCTTATCGAAAAGGGCGCAAAGTTCATCGAAGTGGACGAGGACGGCGTTCGTTTCGCCGAGGTGGAGAAGGCGCCCCGCGGCGTCCCCCGACTCGAACTCGAATTGACGGTGGATCAGGCCGCGGATCAGGCCGGGGCGCCCCAGCGCTTCAGCACCGGCCGGCTGGTGCTCGAAGCGGTACGGGTCAGAAGTGAACTCCCCAGGAAAGTGGCCGCGGACACCGGAGTCATCCGGGTCCGTTCGTACGACTCGATCTCCTTGGAGCTGACCGGCGGCCGTACGGTGATGTGGGGAAGCGGCGAGGACGGAGCGGCCAAGGCGCGTGCGCTCACCGCTCTGATGAAAGCGGCTCCCCGGTCCGGGTACTTCGATGTGAGTGCTCCCACCGCGCCCGCCGTGGCAGGGAGTTGACGGACATATGCGCTGGCCAGCACCCTGGTTGGTCAGCGCTATGGGTGATCACATAGGGTGAAAAGAAAAACGGGAGGTTCGGCGTGTTCGTTGAACGTGCGCCACTTGTCGACTTAGTGTCCTGTTCGGAAGAGTCCAGGAAGCGGACACACTGGTAACCCTGAACTTCAACATCAGGGTTTGGGTCGGCGTTTCGGACCGTCCCATCGGCATCAGTCGTCGCGGCGCCACATCGGCGGAGCGGCGACACGTAACTCGAGGCGAGAGGCCTTCGACGTGGCAGCACCGCAGAACTACCTCGCAGTCATCAAGGTCATCGGTGTCGGCGGCGGTGGTGTCAATGCCATCAACCGAATGATCGAGGTCGGTCTCAAGGGTGTCGAGTTCATCGCGATCAACACGGACGCGCAAGCCCTGTTGATGAGCGACGCCGACGTCAAGCTCGACGTCGGCCGGGAACTCACCCGCGGCCTCGGGGCCGGAGCCAACCCGGCAGTCGGCCGCAAGGCGGCAGAGGACCACCGTGAGGAGATCGAGGAGGTCCTCAAGGGGGCCGACATGGTCTTCGTCACCGCCGGGGAGGGCGGCGGCACCGGTACGGGCGGCGCGCCCGTCGTGGCCAATATCGCCCGCTCCCTGGGCGCCCTCACGATCGGCGTGGTCACCCGCCCGTTCACCTTCGAGGGCCGCCGCCGCGCCAACCAGGCCGAGGACGGCATCGCCGAACTCCGCGAAGAGGTCGACACCCTCATCGTCATCCCGAACGACCGGCTGCTGTCGATCTCGGACCGCCAGGTCAGCGTGCTGGACGCGTTCAAGTCCGCCGACCAGGTCCTGCTCTCGGGTGTCCAGGGCATCACCGACCTCATCACCACTCCCGGTCTGATCAACCTCGACTTCGCCGATGTCAAGTCCGTGATGTCCGAGGCCGGCTCGGCGCTGATGGGTATCGGCTCGGCCCGCGGCGACGACCGCGCGGTGGCCGCCGCCGAGATGGCGATCTCCTCGCCGCTGCTGGAAGCCTCCATCGACGGCGCCCGCGGCGTCCTGCTGTCCATCTCCGGCGGCTCGGACCTCGGTCTCTTCGAGATCAACGAGGCGGCGCAGCTCGTGAGCGAGGCGGCGCACCCCGAGGCCAACATCATCTTCGGCGCGGTCATCGACGACGCCCTGGGCGACGAGGTACGGGTCACCGTCATCGCGGCCGGCTTCGACGGCGGACAGCCCCCGGCCCGGCGCGAGACCGTGCTCGGCGCGGCGGGCAAGCGCGACGAGCAGCCGGTCCCGTCCCGGCAGGACACCGGCAGGTCCGGCGGCGGACTCGGCACCGTACCGCCGCGCGAGGACCGTACCCCCAAGCCGGACCCCTCCCCCGCGGTCAGTGAGAAGCTCTCGCCGATGCACCCGCCGCACGTACCCCCGGCCCGTCCGTACCAGCAGGACAGTCAGGCCGAAGAGCTGGACGTCCCGGACTTCTTGAAGTGATACGGCAGCACGAAACCCTGAGCGGCGCGCACTTCGCCTTCACCGACCGGTGGGGCGGGGTGAGCGCCGCTCCGTATGATCGGCTCAATCTCGGCGGCGCGGTCGGCGACGACCCCGGAGCGGTACGGACCAATCGCGAACTCGCCGCGAAGTCCCTTGCGCTCGACCCCGCGCGGGTCGTCTGGATGAACCAGGTGCACGGCCGCGATGTGGCGGTCGTCGAAGGACCGTGGGGGGACGGGGAGATCCCCGCCGTCGACGCGGTCGTCACCGTACGGCGCGGGCTGGCACTCGCCGTACTCACCGCGGACTGCGTCCCCGTACTGCTGGCCGATCCGGCCGCCGGGATCGTGGCCGCCGCCCACGCGGGCCGCCCCGGCATGATCGCCGGAATCGTACCGGCCGCCGTCGAGGCCATGATCGCGCTGGGCGCGGAACCGGCCAGAATCACCGCTCGTACCGGACCGGCCGTCTGCGGACGCTGTTACGAGGTGCCGGCGGCGATGCGGGACGAGGTCGCCGCCGTCGTACCGGAAGCCTGGTCCGAGACGAGCTGGTCGACCCCGGCCGTCGATGTCACCGCCGGAGTGCACGCGCAGCTCGCGGCCCTGGGGGTAGCGGACCGGCAGCACTGCGGGATCTGCACACTGGAGTCGGACGACCACTACTCGTACCGCCGCGACCGCACGACCGGGCGGCTCGCCGGCTATGTCTGGCTGGACTGAGAGCGCATGAACGACCGCAGGAGCGAACTCGCGGCGAATCTCGCCATGGTGGAGGAACGTATCGTCGCCGCCTGCGCGGCGGCGGGCCGCAAGCGCGAGGAAGTGACCCTGATCGTGGTCACCAAGACCTACCCGGCGAGTGATGTACGACTGCTCCATGAACTCGGCGTACGGCATGTGGCCGAGAACCGTGATCAGGACGCCGCTCCCAAGGCGGCGGCTTGCTCGGATTTGTCGCTTACGTGGCATTTCGTGGGTCAGTTGCAGACGAACAAGGTTCGTTCTGTCGTCAGTTATGCCGATGTCGTACAGTCCGTCGACCGGATCAGACTGGTTTCCGCGCTCTCCGCCGCGGCGGTGCGCGCGGGGCGCGAGCCGGTCTGTCTGATCCAGGTCGCGCTCGACGCGGAGTCGGGCGAGCGGGGTGCGAGAGGGGGTGTGGCGCCCGGCGGAATCGAGGAGTTGGCGACGGCGGTGGCGGAGGCGCCGGGACTGCGGCTCGGCGGTCTGATGACCGTGGCGCCGCTGGCCGGTCCGTACGCGGGCCGTCAACGGGCGGCGTTCGAGCGGCTGCTGGAATTGTCATCCCGCCTGCGCGCGGACCATCCTGCTGCGAACATGGTCTCGGCAGGGATGAGCGCGGACCTCGAGGATGCCGTGAAGGCCGGAGCGACACTTGTTCGCGTCGGTACGGCGGTACTCGGAGTCCGACCCCGGCTCGGGTAACGTCGCGAAGCAAGTCGGACCACAGCAGAAAATATGGTCATTTCCGCCGAAAGGCGGGCAGGCCTAGTGGATCGCGGGCACTTGGTGACGAGGCCGATCCACCACAGAGCGGAGGACTCAGAGCATGGCCGGCGCGATGCGCAAGATGGCGGTCTACCTCGGCCTCGTGGAGGACGATGGGTACGACGGCCGGGGTTTTGACCCCGACGACGATTTCGAACCCGAGCCGGAGCCCGAGCGGGACCACCGGCGCCACCAGCCCGTGCACCAGCAGGAGCGCGAGCGGGAACGGGAGCGCGAGGAGCCGGTACGGGTGATCCCGCCGCCGCCCGCGCAGCGCGACCGGGAGCGCGAACCGGTGTCGCTGGGGGCGGAAAACGGACGTCCGGCACGAATCGCCCCCGTGGCATCCATCACACCTGAACGTCCCAGTCTGGAGAAGAACGCACCGGTGATCATGCCCAAGGTCGTGTCCGAGCGGGAGCCGTACCGCATCACCACACTGCACCCGCGGACCTACAACGAGGCCCGTACCATCGGGGAACACTTCCGCGAGGGCACTCCGGTGATCATGAATCTCACGGAGATGGACGACACCGATGCGAAGCGACTTGTCGACTTTGCCGCGGGACTCGTCTTCGGTCTCCATGGCAGCATTGAGCGGGTGACGCAGAAGGTGTTCCTGCTGTCTCCTGCTAACGTCGATGTCACGGCGGAGGACAAGGCCCGCATCGCAGAGGGCGGGTTCTTCAACCAGAGCTAGGAACAGAGCACCGGGAACGACCCGGTCGAGCGGCGGGAACGGCCCGGCGCACGACCGGACCAGAGTGAGCCAGGGGAGAGGGAAGCAGCGGGATGGGCGTCGCACTACAGGTGGTCTACATCGCGCTGATGTGCTTCCTCATCGTGCTTATTTTCCGGTTGGTCATGGACTACGTCTTCCAGTTCGCCCGCTCATGGCAGCCCGGCAAGGCGATGGTGGTCGTTCTGGAGGCCACCTACACTGTCACCGATCCACCGCTCAAGCTTCTTCGGCGGTTCATCCCGCCGTTGCGTCTCGGGGGCGTGGCACTCGACCTGTCCTTCTTCGTTCTGATGATCATCGTCTACATCCTGATCTCGCTTGTGAGCACTCTTGCGAGGGGAATGTGAACGATACGGTCTTGCCGACTGCCGACGACTACGTAGAGGTGAAGAAGAGATGCCATTGACCCCTGAGGACGTGCGGAACAAGCAGTTCACGACCGTCCGCCTCCGAGAGGGCTACGACGAGGACGAGGTCGATGCCTTTCTCGACGAGGTCGAGGCCGAACTGACCCGCCTGCTCCGCGAGAACGAGGATCTGCGCGCGAAGCTGGCCGCGGCGACGCGTGCCGCCGCGCAGAACCAACAGCAGCAGGGCATGCGCAAGCCTCCGGAACAGCAGGACCGGCCCGGTGCTCCTGTCCCCGCCGCCATATCCGGACCGCCGGTCCAGCAGCAGCCGCCGCAGATGGGTCCGCCCCAGTTGCCCGGTGGCGCACCGCAGCTTCCCGCGGGTCCGAGCGGCCACGGCCACGGTCCTCAGGGTCATGACCCGCGCGCCCAGCAGCACGGCCCCGGCCCGATGCAGGGCGGCCCCATGCAGCAGGGCGGTCCGATGGGTCAGGGTGGTCCGATGGGTCAGGGCGGTCCGATGCAGGGTGGTCCCATGGGCGGACCGCCGATGGGTCAGGGCGGTCCCATGCAGGGTGGCCCCATGGGCGGACCGATGGGCGGTCCCATGGGCGGCCACGGCCCGCAGATGCAGCAGCCCGGCCAGGGGCCCGGCGGCGACAGTGCCGCGCGAGTGCTCTCGCTGGCGCAGCAGACCGCGGACCAGGCGATCGCGGAGGCGCGTTCCGAGGCGAACAAGATCGTCGGTGAGGCGCGCAGCCGGGCCGAGGGTCTGGAGCGCGACGCGCGCGCCAAGGCGGACGCGCTGGAGCGGGACGCGCAGGAGAAGCACCGTGTCGCGATGGGGTCGCTGGAGTCGGCGCGCGCGACGCTGGAGCGCAAGGTCGAGGACCTGCGGGGCTTTGAGCGCGAGTACCGGACGCGGCTGAAGTCGTACCTGGAGAGCCAGCTCCGTCAGCTCGAGACCCAGGCGGACGACTCGCTGGCGCCGCCGCGGACGCCGGCGACGGCTTCGCTGCCGCCGTCCCCCTCGATGGCTCCGGCGGGCGCCGGGGCGATGGGGCACGGTATGGGCGGTGGGCCTTCCATGGGCCACGGTGGTCCGTCGGGCCCGTCGTACGGTGGGCAGCAGCAGATGTCCCCGGCGATGACACAGCCGATGGCGCCGGTGCGGCCGCAGGCGCCGCAGCCGATGCAGCAGGCGCCGTCGCCGATGCGGGGGTTTCTGATCGATGAGGACGACAACTGACGCGAGCGCGCGCGGGTAGCGCGCGGCAGTCGGCAGTCTGAAGGGCCGGGCCCGGGGGTGACCCCCGGGCCCGGCCCTTTGCCGTCACGGCACGACGCGGCCCGGGACGCGGGCGGGGGCTGGGCGCTGGGTGCGGTTGTGCGGGGCCGGGGGCTCTGGGCGGCTGGGGCTGGGTGTGGTTGTGCCGGGGCTGGGTCTGGAGGTGGGGCCGCTGCGCGGGGCTGTCCCCTACCCGCCCCTTCCCGAAACCGGGGGCAAGCCCCCGGACCCCCTTCCCGGCGACCGGGAGCCGATGCGCCAGCTTCGCGGCGCGGGGGTGTGCCGGGTCCGGGGCCCGGGCTGCGCGGGGCATCTCCTGCCCGCGCCTTCCCGGAATCGGGGGGCAGGCCCCCGGGCCTCGGACGGCCGATGCGCCGGCTTCGCGGCGCGGGTGGACATGTGGGGGCGGGGCCCCGAACCTTCAAGCGCGCCGGCTCCGCAGCGGCGGGGGACCGGCCCGGGGATGCGCCAGCTTCGCGGCGGGGGCGGTTGTGCCGAGTTGGGGGCCCAGGCTGCGCGGGACCGTTCCCTGCCCGCCGCTTCCCGAAATCGGGGGCAGGCCTCCGGACCCCCGGCCAGGGATCGATGCGCCAGCTTCGCGGCGGGGTGCGGGCCCGTTTGGGGTTCAGAGGGAGGGGCGGGGTAGGGGGAGAACCCCTTCCCGCCCCTCGGTCGTTAGGACTTGCGGAGGTGGAAGGTCAGGGACAGGGGCGGGTCCGTGAACGCCGGGCCGTAGGTGGGGTCCGGGGGGACTGGGTGAAGGTGGTGGCCAGGACCTCGTCCGCGATCAGTGGGGCGTGTTCCGTCAGTGCCTCCGTCGTCGCGGGCGACGTGCTCGTCCAGCGGACGTCGATCCGGTCCGCCACATCCAGGCCGCTGTTCTTGCGCGCCTCCTGGATCAGGCGGATCGCGTCCCGCGCCAGCCCCGCGAGCCGCAGCTCCGGGGTGATCTCCAGGTCGAGCGCGACCGTCGCGCCCGCGTCGGAGGCCACCGACCAACCCTCCCGGGGCGTCTCCGTGATGATGACCTCCTCCGCGGAGAGGGTCACCAGCTCGCCGTCCACCGTCACCGCCGCCCCGCCCTCGCGCAGCGCGAGCGACAGCTCCGCGGCGTCCGCCTCCGCGACCGCCTTCGCCACCGCCTGGACGCCCTTGCCGAAACGCTTGCCCAGCGCTCGGAAGTTCGCCTTCGCCGTGGTGTCCACCAGCGAGCCGCCCACCTCGGCGAGCGTCGCCAGTGAGGAGACGTTCAGCTCGTCGGTGATCTGGGCCCGCAGCTCGGGGGAGAGCGCCTCGAACCCGGTCGCCGCGATCAGCGCGCGCGACAGCGGCTGCCGGGTCTTCACTCCCGACTCCGCCCGCGTCGCCCGGCCCAGCTCCACCAGCCTCCGTACCAGTGTCATCTGCTGCGAGAGCGCCGGGTCGACCGCCGTGAGGTCGGGCTCCGGCCAGGTCGCGAGATGCACCGACTCGACCGCGTCCGGTGTCACCGGCACCACCATGTCCTGCCAGACCCGCTCCGTGATGAACGGCGTCAGCGGCGCCATCAGCCGCGTGACCGTCTCCACCACGTCGTGCAGCGTGCGCAGCGCCGCCTTGTCGCCCTGCCAGAAGCGGCGGCGCGAGCGGCGGACGTACCAGTTGGACAGGTCGTCCACGAACGCCGAGAGCAGCTTGCCGGTGCGCTGCGTGTCGTACGTCTCCATCGCCTGTGTCGTCCGGTCGACCAGCGTGTGCAGCTCACCGAGGAGCCAGCGGTCCAGCAGCGGCCGGTCGGCCGGCGCCGGGTCGGCCGCGCTGGGCGCCCAGCCGGACGTACGGGCGTACAGGGCCTGGAAGGCCACCGTGTTCCAGTACGTCAGCAGCGTCTTGCGGACGACCTCCTGGATCGTGCCGTGCCCGACGCGCCGCGCCGCCCAGGGGGAGCCGCCGGCCGCCATGAACCAGCGGACCGCGTCCGCGCCGTGCTGGTCCATCAGCGGGATCGGCTGGAGGATGTTGCCCAGGTGCTTGGACATCTTCCGGCCGTCCTCGGCGAGGATGTGGCCGAGGCAGACCACGTTCTCGTACGACGACTTGTCGAACACCAGGGTGCCGACGGCCATCAGCGTGTAGAACCAGCCGCGGGTCTGGTCGATCGCCTCCGAGATGAACTGCGCCGGGTAGCGCTTCTCGAAGAGGTCCTTGTTCTTGTACGGGTAGCCCCACTGCGCGAACGGCATCGAACCCGAGTCGTACCAGGCGTCGATGACCTCCGGGACCCGGACCGCCTCCAGCGAGCAGCCCTCGGCGGGGCAGGTGAAGGTGACCGCGTCGATGAAGGGGCGGTGCGGGTCCAGGGCGGACTGGTCGGTGCCCGTCAGCTCCGTCAGCTCCGCGCGCGAGCCCACACAGGTCAGATGGTTCTCCTCGCAGCGCCAGATGGGCAGCGGGGTGCCCCAGTAGCGGTTGCGGGAGAGGGCCCAGTCGACGTTGTTGTCGAGCCAGTCGCCGTACCGGCCGTGCTTGACGGAGTCCGGGAACCAGTTGGTCTTCTCGTTCTCGTCGAGCAGCCGGTCCTTGACCGCGGTCGTACGGATGTACCAGGACGGCTGCGCGTAGTAGAGGAGCGCGGTGTGGCAGCGCCAGCAGTGCGGGTAGCTGTGCTCGTACGGGACGTGCCGGAACAGCAGCCCGCGCTCGCGCAGGTCCTCGGTCAGCGCTTCGTCCGCCTTCTTGAAGAAGACACCGCCGATCAGCGGGACGTCCTCCTCGAAGGTGCCGTCCGGGCGGACCGGGTTGACGACGGGCAGGCCGTACGCGCGGCTGACCTTGAGGTCGTCCTCGCCGAAGGCCGGGGACTGGTGGACCAGGCCCGTACCGTCCTCCGTGGTGACGTACTCGGCGTTGACGACATAGTGCGCCTCGGTGCCTTCGGGGAAGCCGATCAGCGTGAAGGGACGGTCGTACGTCCAGAACTCCATCTCACGGCCGGTGAAGGACTCGCCGGTGGCCTCCCAGCCCTCGCCCAGCGCCTTCTCCAGCAGCGGCCGGGCCACGACGAGCTTCTCCTCGCCGTCGGTCGCGACGACGTACTCGACCTCGGGGTGCGCGGCCACGGCGGTGTTCGAGACGAGGGTCCACGGTGTGGTCGTCCACACCAGCAGCGACGCCTGGCCCGCGAGCGGTCCCGAGGTGAGCGGGAAGCGGACATAGACCGAGGGGTCGACGACCGTCTCGTACCCCTGCGCCAGCTCGTGGTCGGAGAGACCGGTCTGGTCGCGCGGGCACCAGGGCGCGACGCGGTAGTCCTGGACCAGCAGGCCCTTGCCGAAGATCTCCTTCAGCGACCACCAGACGGAGTCGATGTACTCCGGGTCCATGGTGCGGTACGCGTCGTCCAGGTCGACCCAGTACCCCATGCGGGTCGTCAGCTCGGCGAAGGCGTCGGTGTGCCGGGTCACGGACGCGCGGCACCGGTCGTTGAACGCCGCGATGCCGTACGCCTCGATGTCCTTCTTGCCGTCGAAGCCCAGCTCCTTCTCGACCGCCAGCTCCACGGGCAGGCCGTGGCAGTCCCAGCCGGCCTTGCGGGCGACGTGGTATCCGCGCATGGTGCGGAAGCGCGGGAAGACGTCCTTGAAGACACGGGCCTCGATGTGGTGTGCGCCGGGCATGCCGTTCGCGGTGGGCGGGCCCTCGTAGAACACCCACTCCGGGCGGCCCTCGGACCGTTCCAGGCTCTTGTCGAAGATCTTGCTCTCACGCCAGAAATCGAGCACGGCGTGCTCCAGCGCGGGCAGGTCGACCTGGGCGGGCACCTGGCGGTACTGGGGCGGGGTCACTGGTGTCATGGGGCGCTTCCTCCGGCGGAACTGCGACTTCTCCGTCGGAGGGACGAGAGACTCGCTCCCGCGGTACCACCCTCCTTGGCCCCGGGCGCGCACCGCCCGCGGCCCCCTCATTGGGGTCGCGCTGCCGGTTCTACTCACCCAGGTCGGACATGGACCTGGGCTTTCTTCCGGCGGCTCCGGGGTGATCCTTCACTTCGCGCTCTGCCCCCGGGCTCGCACCGTCCCCGGGTCGCTCATGGCCGCGTACGACGCTACTCGTCCCCATCCACGCCTTTCGCTGGGCCCAGTGTACGGGGCGGTGGCGGGCGGGGCCGACCGGTTTTCGGCAGGAGTGCCGTACGGCCGAACGTATGACCCGAATGGTGATACCGGCCTTTTTACGGTTCGTGGCAGGCCGGCGGCGGATTACCGGGCGGGGAGCTGGGCACAACGGATGCAGGCTCGTCTTGTCATGTCGGGGGAGGGGCCGAACCGGCGGCGTGCCCCGTTGCCGCGGGGCTGGTGTCGATTTATCGTCCCAGCACGATTCGCGAGCAAGATCACAATGTGCGAAGGGGCCGCGGCCATGGTGGCGAAGAAGACCGCCGCGAAGAAGTCGTCCGCGGCGCGACCCACTGCCAAGGGCGCCGCCAGGACCACGGCGAGGAGCGCGGCGCAGTCCTCGGCGGCGAAGAAGGCGCCGGTGAAGCAGACCACCCCGAAGAAGACCTCGATGAACCAGGCCACCACGAACAAGGCCACCACCAAGAGGGCCGCGGCCGCCAAGAAGGCACCGGCCAAGAAGACGGCCGCGAAGAAAGCGCCGGCAAAGAAGGCACCCGCCAAGAAGGCCGCCGCGAAGAAGACACCGGCCGAACCGGCACCGGCGAAGCGGGCGCCGGCCGGGAAAACAGCGGCAAAGAAGGCGTCGGCCGGGAAAGCGGCGGCCACGAAGGAACCGGCCAAGGAAGTGCCGAAGAAGGCACCGGCGAAGAAGGCACCGGTCAGGAAGGCCGCCGCTGAGAAGACGGTCGCGAAGAAGGCAGCGAAAAAGGCGCCCGAGAGCAGGGCACCTGCGAAGAAGGCCGCGTCCGCGGCCGAGGGGGCGGCCAAGGCCGCGGAACAGACGGGAGCCAAAACGGTGGGAGCGAAGAAGACTGCGGGCGGCAGGAGCACAGCGGCCGGCGAGCCCGCCACGGCGGCCGCGACAGCGGTCCCCACGGCGCGCGCCGCCGCGACACGCCCCGAGGAACTGCCCGTACGGCCCGGCGAGGACCCGTGGACCGCGGAGGAGGCCGACGCGGCCCGGGACGAGCTGGAGGGCGAGGTCGCCCGGCTGACCGCCGAGATCACCTCGTCGGAGACCGCGCTGGTCGGGCTGATGCGGGACTCCGGGGACGGCGCCGGGGACGACGACGCGGACACCGGCACCAAGAACATCACGCGCGAGCACGAGATGGCGCTCGCCGCCAACGCCCGCGAGATGCTGGAGCAGACCGAGCGGGCGCTCCAGCGGCTCGACTCCGGTACGTACGGGCTCTGCGAGATCTGCGGCAACCCCATCGGCAAGGCCAGGATGCAGGCGTTCCCGCGCGCCACGCTGTGCGTGGAGGACAAGCAAAGGCAGGAACGTCGAGGCTGAAGGCGTACGGGTGTGCCGTACGCTCGTCCTCAGTCAGGCGTCTAGGTTGAGGGACTCAGGTGGCAGAGGCGGAGCGCGTTATCGGTACACCGGATGGTCCGGATGTTGACGACGAGACCGCGGCTCCCGCGGAGGGGACCGCGGCCCGGCCGTCCGGGTCCGCCGCGGGGCAGGCCGAGTCCGGTGCCGGGCAGGCCGAGCGGGCGGAGCCGGCCGACCAGCCCGGCCGGCCGAAGGGCAGGCGCAGGATCGCCGCGCTCTTCACCGTCGCACTCCTCGCGTATCTGCTGGACCTCGGTACCAAGATGCTCGTGGTGGCCAAGCTGGAGCACCACGAGCCGATCGAGGTCATCGGAGATCTGCTGAAGTTCGAGGCCATCAGGAACCCCGGCGCCGCCTTCGGCGTCGGCGAGGCCTTCACGGTGATCTTCACGATCATCGCGGCCACCGTGATCGTGGTGATCGCCCGGCTGGCGCGCAAGCTCTACAGCCTGCCCTGGGCGATCGCGCTCGGGCTGCTGCTCGGCGGGGCGCTGGGCAATCTCACCGACCGGATCTTCCGCTCGCCCGGGGTCTTCCAGGGCGCGGTCGTGGACTTCATCGCCCCGGCGCACTTCGCGGTCTTCAATCTCGCCGACTCGGCGATCGTCTGCGGCGGCATTCTCATCGTGCTGCTGTCGTTCCGGGGCCTCGATCCCGACGGGACCGTCCACAAGGACTGACCGGGACCGTCCGCCGGCGCTGACCGGGACCGACCGCCCGCATCGGCTGTCCACAGGCGCTGAGCGGGACCGGCCGGCCCCGCCCCGGTTGTCCACAGGCGGGACCGGCCACCGGGCCCGACAGGGCATACTCGACGAGTGAGCTTTCCCGAGATCAGAACGCTGCCCGTACCCGACGGCCTGGAGGGCGAGCGGGTCGACGCCGCCATAGCCCGCATGTTCGGGTTCTCCCGTACGAAGGCCGCGGAGCTGGCCGCCACCGGCAAGGTCCAGGTCGACGGCTCCGTCGTCGGGAAGTCCGAGCGGGTCAACGGCGGCGCCTGGCTCGAAGTGGAGATGCCCCCGGCGGCGGCGCCCCTGGAGATCGTGGCCGAGCCCGTCGAGGGGATGGAGATCGTCCATGACGACGACGACATCGTGGTGATCGTCAAGCCGGTCGGGGTGGCCGCGCACCCGAGCCCCGGCTGGACGGGTACGACGGTCATCGGCGGCCTCGCTGCGGCCGGGTACCGGATCTCGACCTCCGGGGCGGCCGAGCGGCAGGGCATCGTGCACCGGCTCGATGTCGGGACCTCGGGGCTGATGGTCGTGGCCAAGTCGGAGCGCGCGTACACCCTGCTCAAGGGGCAGTTCCGGGACCGGGTCGTCGACAAGCGGTACCACGCGCTGGTGCAGGGGCATCCGGACCCGATGAGCGGGACCATCGACGCTCCGATCGGGCGGCATCCGCAGCACGACTACAAGTGGGCGGTGACCGCGGAGGGCAAGCCGTCGGTCACGCACTACGACCTGATCGAGGCGTTCCGGTCGGCCTCGCTGCTGGACATCAAGCTGGAGACGGGCCGTACGCACCAGATCCGGGTGCACATGTCGGCCCACCGGCACCCCTGCGTGGGCGATCTGACCTATGGGGCCGATCCGACGCTGGCGAAGCGGCTGGGGCTGACCCGCCAGTGGCTGCACGCGGTGCGGCTGGGCTTCGAGCACCCGGCGGACGGGCAGTGGGTCGAGTTCTCCAGTACGTATCCCGAGGATCTGCAGCGGGCGCTGGACCGGGTCAGGGTGGAGAGCAACGGATGACCGGGGGCTTCACGATCCGGGTTGCGAACGGTCCGGCGGACATCGAGGCGTGCTTCGCGGTCCGCAAGGAGGTCTTCGTCGTCGAGCAGCGGGTCGCCGAGGACATCGAGTACGACGGGCGGGACGAGCAGGCGCTCCAGGTGCTGGCCGTCCGCGAGGACGGGACGCCGTTGGGCACCGGGCGGCTGCTGTACGGCCCGGGTGCCGCCGACCGTACCGGCGGGGATCCGGCCGTGGGTTCGCTGGGGCGGCTCGCGGTCACCGCGGCGGCCCGGGGCAGGGGCGTCGGCGCCGCGCTGGTGCGGGCCATCGAGGACGCGGCCCGGGAGCTGGGCCTCGCGGTGGTGGATCTGCACGCGCAGTCGCATGCGCTGGGGTTCTACGAGCGGCTCGGGTACGAGGCGTACGGACCCGAGTTCATGGACGCGGGCATACCGCACCGCTCGATGCGCCGCGCCATTTAGGTCCTGTCCGGCGGAGGGTCTCCGACGGGTCTTCGCGGGCCCGCGACGTCTGGCACGGCGCCGCGGGCCCGCGAAGATCCGCCGGACACGGCCCAGGGGCTGCCGTGGGTCCGGGCCGGCCGGTCCGGGGGCTGCCGGTCCGGTCCTGGTCGCCGACGGCCTTCGTCGAGGCCGCTGTTGAGATTCCTGACCGCCGAGGCTTGTGAGCACAGGAGGGCGCATCGTGGACCAACTGGCCCTGCTGCTCGTGCTGTTGCTCGGCGCGGTGGTCACGGTGCCGCTGGGGGAGCGGCTCCGGCTGCCCGCGCCGGTGCTGATGACCCTGCTGGGGATCGTGCTGGCGCTGCTGCCCTTCGTGCCGAACGTCCAGGTGCCCCCGGACTTCATCCTGCCGCTGCTGCTGCCGCCCCTGCTCTACGCCGCCGTACAGCGCACGTCCTGGCGGCAGTTCGCCGCCAACAAGCGCCCCATCTTCCTGCTCGCGGTCGCGCTGGTCTTCGTCACGACGGCGGCGGTCGCGGCGGTCGCCCACTCCATCGTGCCCGGTCTCCCCATCGCCGCGGCGGTCGCGCTCGGCGCGCTGGTGGCGCCGCCCGACCCGGTCGCGGCGACCGCCGTCGCCGGTTCGCTCGGACTGCCCCGGCGGCTGGTCTCGATCCTGGAGGGCGAGGGCCTCTTCAACGATGTCACCGCGATCGTGCTCTACCACGTGGCGATCGCGGCGGCCGTCAGCGGCACCTTCTCCTGGCCGGGCGCGGCCGGGTCGTTCGTGCTCTCCGCCGTGGTGGCCGTGGCGGTGGGACTCGCGCTGGGCTGGATCTCGAACAAGCTGATGTCGGTGCTCGGGGACGCGACTCTGCAGGTCGGGCTCACCCTCCTGGTGCCGTTCGTGAGCTATGTGCTGGCCGAGGAGCTGCTCGGCTCGGGCGTCCTCGCCGTCCTCACCACCGCGCTGTTCCTCGCCGAGCACACCGCCGACGCGGACGATGTGATGGGGCGGCTCGCCGGCAACTCGTTCTGGCAGATCGTCGATGTCCTGGTGACCGGCGTCGCCTTCGGACTCATCGGGCTGGAGCTCCACAACGCCTTCGGCGCCACCGGGCTCGGGGTGGGCCGGATGCTCGGCTGGGGCGCGGTGGTCGTGGGAGTCGTCGTCGGCGTACGGCTGCTGTGGCTGCTGCCCGCCACCTGGCTGGCCAAGCGGATGCACAAGCTCCGCGACTACGACGAGGACATCCCCGTCGGCTGGCGCGAGACCGTGGTGATGTGGTGGGCCGGGATGCGCGGGGTGGCCTCGGTCGCGCTGGCGCTGGCGATCCCGCTGGAGACCGACGCGGGGCATCCGTTCCCGGGCCGGGACGAGATCATCTTCATCGCCTTCGCGGTCATCGTGACCACCTTGGTGTTCCAGGGGCTGACCCTGCCCTGGCTGGTACGGACGCTCGGCGTACGGGCCGACACGGACGCCGAGCGCGAGCTGGAGCACTCGCTCGCCGTGCGCGCGGCGAAGGCGGCCAGACACCGGCTGAAGGAGATCGAGAACGTCGAGGAGCTGCCCGAGGACATCAGCGAGCGGCTGATGCGGGCGGCGTTCGACATCGGGGTACGGATCAGTCCCGACATCGTCGACGACGAGCGGCGGGAATGGGTCGTGGGCCGGGTGGCCCGGCTCAGGACCATGCAGCGCATCCAGCGCGAGATGATGTCGGCGGCCCGGCACGAGGTCCTCGCGGCCCGCAGCGAACCGGGCACGGATCCCGAGGTCGTCGACCGCGTCCTGCGGCATCTGGACGTCCGCAGCATGCGGTGAGCCGCCGGGGCCCTCAGCCGCGGGCGGGGCGTGGGCGGTCGGGTTCCTCGGCGCGGGCGGCCCCGGTGGTGTCGCCGTCGTCCCGTCCGTCGCGTTCCGTACGGCTCTGCGCCGGGAGGACCGCCGCGGGCGCCGTACCGATCCTCGGCAGCGCGTACGGATGCTGCTCGGCCAGCCAGGCCAGCATCCGCTCCCGTACGTCGCACCGCGCCGTCCACAAGTCGTCGGCGTCCTTGGCCGTGACCACCGCGCGTACCTCCATGGTGCTCGGCGTGGTGTCGGTCACCGCGAGATTCCAGGCGCGGCCGTCCCAGGCGGGGCACTCCAGCAGGATCGCGTGCAGCTTCTCGCGCATCAGCGGCACCGGCGCCGAGTGGTCGAGGTGGAAGAAGACCGTGCCGGTCATCTGGATTCCGCCGCGCGACCAGTTCTCGAACGGCTTGCTGGTGAAGTACGACACGGGCATCGTGATGCGCCGCTCGTCCCAGGTCCGTACCGCGAGGAAGGTGAGCGTGACCTCCTCGACCACGCCCCACTCGCCGTCCACCACCACGGTGTCCCCGATCCGCACCATGTCGCCGAACGCGATCTGGAAGCCCGCGAAGAGATTGCCGAGCGTGGACTGCGCGGCGATTCCCGCGACGATCCCGATGATGCCCGCGGAGGCCAGCATCGAGGTGCCGAGGGCCCGCATGTCGGGGAAGGTGAGCAGGATCGCCGCCACGGCCACCACCGCGACGACCGCGGTCACGATCCGCATGATCAGGGTCACTTGTGTACGGACCCGGCGGACCCGGGCCGGGTCACGGGTGGTGGCGGCGTAACGGTCGTACGCGGACTCGACCACCGCCGAGGCGATCCGTACGACCAGCCACGCGCCGGCGCCGATGAGCACCAGCGACAGCGCCCGGCCGATCCCCGCGTCGTGATCTTCGAGGACCGCCCACCCCGTCTCCCGGAACGAGCCGCGCAGCAGGGCCGTGAGCAGGACCAGCCGCAGCGGCGTCCGGCACTCGCGCAGCAGCCCCCACAGCGGGACCCCGGGGCGGCGCTGGTCGGCGCGGCGCAGCAGCAGGTCGGCCGCCCAGCCGATGGCGAGGGCGAGCAGGACCGCGCCCCCGAGCACGATCAGTGGACGCAGTACGTTCTCCATGGCTCCCTCGCTGGGACGACGGTATGGGCGGCTGGCAGGATGGCCGGATGGACATCATGCTCTTCCATTCCGTCTACGGTCTGCGTCCCGGGGTGCGCGCGGCGGCCGACCGGCTGCGTGCCGAGGGGCATCAGGTGCATCTGCCCGACCTCTTCGAGGGGCAGGTCTTCGAGACCGCGGAGGAGGGCAGGAAGCTGCGGGAGGAGATCGGCCACGAGGAGCTGCTGCGGCGGGCGGTCCTGGCAGCCGCGCCGTACTCCGAGCGCGGTCTGGTGTACGCGGGCTTCTCGCTCGGCGGCTCCATCGCGCAGAATCTGGCGCTGGGCGACACCAAGGCGCGCGGGCTGCTGCTGATGCACGGCACGTCCGACATCGCGGACAACGCCTCGGTCGACGAACTGCCCGTACAGCTCCATGTCGCGGACCCGGACGTGTCCGAGCCGCACGACTGGCTGACGGCGTGGTATCTGCGGATGCGGCGGGCCGGGGCCGATGTGGAGATCTACCGCTACCCGGGGGTGGGGCACCTCTACACGGACCCGGACCTGCCGGACTACGACGAGGCGGCAGCCGAGGAGACCTGGCGGACCGGACTGGCGTTCATCGCGTCGCTCTGAGGCCGGGACACTCCGCGGCCCGTGCCCTGCGGAGCACGGGCCGCGCCGAGGTCCGTCCCGTTCGCCGGGGCCGGTGTCCTGTGCCGCTCCGGCCGCCGCTTCGTTCCGCGGACGTGGTCAACGTACGGGCTGATCCGCCCGTTCCACCCGCTGGGAGCCGGACAGGGTCCGGTACGAGCGGGCCCAGGACGTGGTCGCCTCGGGGTCGGTCCGGTCGGAGATGGTGTAGTAGTCCATCTGCGCCCGCTCGGCGGTGACATCGAGGACGCCGTAGCCGTGGTGGTCCATGTCCACCCACTTCACATGGCGGTTGGCGAGCTTCACGGCCGCCGACGCGACCACGGAGACCGTTCCGGCCGGGACACGCAGGATGTCGTCCAGATTGTCCGAGGTGACCGACGTGACCACGAACTCCGTCGCGGCGGAGGCGGAGAGCGGATAGGTGGCCGCCGTCACCGGTACCTCGTTGGCCCAGGCCATATGGATGTCACCGGTCAGGAAGACCGTGTTCCTGATGCCGCGCTGGGTGAGATGCGAGAGCAGCTCCTTGCGGTCGTGCGTGTAACCGTCCCACTGGTCGACATTGACCGCGAGCCCCTCCTTGGGCAGGCCCAGCAACTCGGCTATCGGGCCCAGCAGATGGGCGGGTACGGAGCCGAAGGCGACCGGCGAGATCATCACCGAGGTGCCGACCAGCTTCCAGGCGGTGTCCGAGCCCGCCAGGCCCGCCTTCAGCCAGTCGAGCTGGGCGCGGCCGGTGATCGTACGCTCCGGGTCGTCCACCGCGCCGCTGCCGACGCTCGTCTGCTGGGAGCGGAAGGAACGCAGGTCCAGCAGGTGCAGATCGGCGAGCGAGCCGAAGCGGAGACGGCGGTAGACCGTGCCCTCGGTGGAGGCGCGGACGGGCATCCACTCGAAGTACGCCTGCCGGGCCGCCGCCGCACGGTCGGCCCAGGAGCCCTCCGTACCCGGCGTGTGGTTCTGCGCGCCGCCCGACCAGGCGTCGTTGGCGAACTCGTGGTCGTCCCAGATGGCGATCATGGGGTGGGTGGCGTGCAGGGCCGCCAGGTCGGCGTCCGACTTGTAACGGCCATGGCGGGTGCGGTAGTCGGCGAGGCTGACGATCTCGTGCTCCGGCTCGTGCCGCCGTACGGTGTACTCCGCCGCGGGGAAGTCGCCGGTCGCGTACTCGTACAGGTAGTCGCCGAGGTGGAGCACCGCGTCCAGGTCGGCGCGGGCGGCGAGATGGCGGTACGCGGAGAAGTGACCGGCCTCCCAGTTGGCGCAGGAGACCACTCCGAAGCGCACGCCCGGCGCGGCGGCGTCGGGCGCGGGGGCGGTGCGCGTACGGCCGACGGGGGACACGGTCCCGCCCGCGGTGAACCGGAAGTAATAGGTGCTCGCCTGGCGAAGACCCCTTACATCGGCCTTGACGGTGTGGTCCGAGGCGGCCCGTGCGACGGTGGCGCCCCGGGCGACGACGGAGGCGAACTGCCGGTCCTCGGCGACCTCCCAGGCCACCTCGGTGTCGGCGCCCCTGCCGGAGCCGGGGACGGCATCGGGGGACGGGGTGACCCGGGTCCAGAGCAGGACGCCGTCCGGGAGCGGGTCCCCGGAGGCGACACCATGGAGGAAGACGGGGGCCTCGGCGGCGGAGGCGGTGCCGCCGAGAACGGCCGGGGCGGCGACAGCGGTGACGGCGGCGGTGGCGGCAGCGGCCTTGACGACCGTGCGGCGACGCGGCGAAGAAGGCGGGAGACTGGTCACGGGCGATGAGATTACTGACCGGTAAGCCGACAGGGCAGGCGAATCGGGAATGTTCGCCTGCCCTTCGGACACCGGCCGCGCACTGGCCACCGCCCGGGGGCCGCCACGCGAGGACAGGCCCGCGCGGGCGCGGCAGCCCTCTCCCGGCGGCCCCGGAACGGCCCGTCAACTCCCTTACGCCGCCAGGGCCTTGGAGAGTGCCGAGGTGAACTCCGCCACCGTCATGGGCGGGTTCTCGCTGCCCTCCGCGGTGAGCTTCCTGCCGTCCATCTTGAGCGTCGGGGTGCCGGTCACACCGCTCTTGTCGAAGACCGCCGACATCTTCATCGCCCAGGCGTCGTACGTACCGTCCGTGACGTCCTTCTGGAACGCCTTGTTGCCCTTGAGCGCGTTCACCGAGTCGGCCACCTGGATCAGATAGCTGTCCTTGGCGAACTTGTCCTGGGTCTCCTCGGGGTGGTATTTCGTCGAGTAGAGCGCGGCCTTGTACTGGAGGAACGCCTCCGGGCTCACATTGAGCGCCGCGCCCAGCGCGGAGAGGGCGTTCTTCGAGCCGGTGCCGTTGTCGCTGTTGTCGATAAAGGTCGCGCCAATGTACTTGATCTTGAACTTGCCGGCGTCGATGTCGTTCTGGACCGTCTCGCCGACCGTCTGCTCGAAGCCCGCGCAGACCGGGCAGCGGGGGTCCTCGTACAGTTCGAGGGTCTTCTTGGCGTCCGCCTTGCCGATGACGACGGTCGTACCGTCCTTGCCCTCGGTGTTCTTCGGGGCGACGACGGTCGTCTCGTCCTTCATGGCCTCCCAGTGCGAGGGCTTGTTCGCCTGGACGACGGCGTAGCCGACACCGCCGGCTATTGCGAGGACCACGACGGCCGAGCCCGCGACGATGAACTGGCGGCGGACCCGGTCCTTCCGCGCCTGCCGCTCGCGCTCCTCGCGCAGCCGCTCGCGGGCCGCCGCCTTGCCTGACTTGCTGTTCCGTGCGCTCATGATGAATCACTCCGTGTGATGACGTGCTTCCGCTGACGCGGAGAGGACGGGGACTGGCTGCCGGGCTGCCCGCTCGGCTCAGACGGAGCCGAGCGGCGCGAGGCGCGGCGGCCCGCGCCGTCCCACGGAGTGCACAAGGAGTTGAGTACGGGAGGGCCGCGGGGGGTCCGCCGGGCGGGCGGGCCGTCGGGCGCCCGTCACGGCCGTTCCCGCCACCGCGGCGGCCGCGATCAGCAGCGGCCGGAACGCGAACGCCGCCACGGCCCGTACCAGACCGGACAGCGCGGACTCGCCGTGCCGCAGCCAGTACGCCGCCAGCAGTCCGATCGACACATGCACGGCCAGCAGCAGCCAGGGCAGGGCCGGGTCCGGAGAGTTCAGCAGGGCGGCCGGGGCGGTCTCCGGGGAGACCACGGAGGGCAGCGGAGCACCGAAGGCCCCGCCGCAGAGGACATCGAAGCCGACCGAGCGGAGCGACCCCGCCACGGGGCCGCCCGCCGGTCCGTAACAGACATGCTGGCCGCTGGTGAAGACGGTGTCGGCGGCCAGTTCGAGTGGGACGAGCAGGGCGGCGATCCGCCAGAAGCCACGCTCGCGGCCCGCCGCGGCGTAGGCGAGCAGGAACACCAGGGCGCTGAGCCCGGCGACCAGGGACAGCGGTACCGGGGCCCGGGACAGCAGCACATGGGAGCCCGCGGACAGCGTCACGACCAGTGCCGTGAACAGTGCTGCCCGCGTCGCCCTCAGCCGCGTCCCGGATATGTCCATCGCCGCAGAGTGTGCCATGCGCCCCTGTAAGCAGTCCCTAAACGAGTCCCCGAACGCTCGCTGAGCTGGGCCTCAGGAGCGGGACGGTCCTCAGGGCCCGACCGGTGGCCGGGTCTGAGGGGCCGACCGGTGGCCGGGCCTCAGGAGGTCAGCCGGCCGTTGCGGAACAGGTCCACGAAGATCTGGTGGTCGGCCCTGGCCCGCGCTCCGTAGCTGTGCGCGAAGTCCACCAGCAGTCGGGCGAAGCCCTCCTCGTCGGCCGCGATCGCCGCGTCGATGGAGCGCTCCGTGGAGAACGGCACCAGCGAATGGCCGCTCTCGTTGTCCGCCGCCGAGTGCATCGTGGCCGTGGCCCTGCCCAGGTCGGCGACGACCGTCGCGATCTCCTCCGGGTCGTCCAGGTCCGACCAGTCCAGATCCACCGCGTACGGCGAGACCTCCGCCACGAGCTGCCCGGCCCCGTCCAGCTCGGTCCAGCCCAGCCACGGGTCGGCATGGGCCTGGAGCGCCCGCTGCGAGATCACCGTGCGGTGGCCCTCGTGCTGGAAGTACTCGCGGACGGCGCGGTCGGTGATGTGCCGGGAGACCGCCGGGGTCTGCGCCTGCTTCATATAGATCACGACATCGTTCTCCAGGGCGTCGCTGTTGCCCTCCAGAAGGATGTTGTACGAGGGGAGGCCCGCGGAGCCGATGCCCACGCCCCGGCGGCCGACCACATCCTTCACGCGGTACGAGTCGGGACGGGCCAGGCTGGACTCGGGAAGGGTCTCCAGATAGCCGTCGAAGGCCGCGAGGATCTTGTACCGGGTGGCGGCGTCCAGCTCGATGGCGCCGCCGCCCGGGGCGAAGCGCCGCTCGTACTCCCGGATCTCGGTCATCGAGTCGAGCAGCCCGAAGCGCGTCCGCGAGCGGGCGGAGCGCAGGGCGCCCAGCAGCGGGCCCTGCGCGGTGTCCAGGTTGAAGGGCGGCACCTCGTCGTCCTTGGCGCCGGTGGCCAGGGCGTGGATCCGTGTGCGGTAGGCGTCCGCGTAGGTCTCCACCAGGCCGGTGATCTGCTCGTCGCTGAGCGCCTTGGTGTAGCCGATCAGCGCGAGGGAGGCGGCGAGGCGCTTGAGGTCCCAGGTGAAGGGGCCGATGTACGCCTCGTCGAAGTCGTTCACATTGAAGATCAGCCGGCCGTTGGCGTCCATGTAGGTGCCGAAGTTCTCGGCGTGCAGGTCGCCGTGGATCCAGACCCGGCCGGTGCGCTCGTCCAGGAACGGCCCGGCGCCGGTGCGCTCCCGCTCCAGGTCGTTGTAGAACAGGCACGCCGTGCCCCGGTAGAAGGCGAACGCGGAGGCCGCCATCTTGCGGAACTTCACCTGAAAGGCCGCCGGATCGGCCGCGAGCAGCTCACCGAACGCGGTGTCGAAAACGGCGAGGATCTCCTCGCCGCGCTGCTCGTCAGCTACCTCGACAGGTCGCGGGACCGACATGGATGTGCCTCCTGGCGCATGGCTCTTGGGGGTGACATGGGGGTGACAATGGGGGGTGGGGCGGAAGGGCGAAACCCGGATCCGGCGGGGCCGGAGCCCCCGCAGGGGCAACGCCCGACGTTACTCGGGAGTGCCCGCCGGTTGTCAGACCCGGGACGTAGACTTCGTCGCTGTCCCCCCAAGGCTGATCGCGGCCGGGGGCCCGGGGATTGCGTCCGGGAAAACACACAGTGTCGTACGTTCGCTGGAGGCCTTCACCGTGACCAAGCCGCCGTTCACGCACCTGCATGTCCACACCCAGTACTCGCTGCTGGACGGTGCCGCGCGGCTGGGGGACATGTTCAAGGCGTGCAACGAGATGGGCATGTCGCACATCGCGATGACCGATCACGGCAATCTGCACGGTGCCTATGACTTCTTCCATCAGGCGAAGAAGGCGAATGTGACGCCGATCATCGGGATCGAGGCGTATGTGGCGCCGGAGTCGCGGCGCAACAAGCGGAAGATCCAGTGGGGGCAGCCGCACCAGAAGCGGGACGACGTGTCGGGTTCCGGCGGCTACACGCACAAGACGATCTGGGCCGCCAGCAAGACCGGGCTGCACAATCTGTTCCGGCTCTCCTCGGACGCGTACGCGGAGGGCTGGCTCCAGAAGTGGCCGCGGATGGACAAGGAGACCATCGCCCAGTGGTCGGAGGGGCTGATCGCCTCCACCGGATGCCCCTCGGGCGAGCTCCAGACCCGGCTGCGGCTCGGACAGTACGACGAGGCGGTGCAGGCGGCCTCCGACTACCAGGACATCTTCGGCAAGGACCGGTATTTCCTGGAGCTGATGGACCACGGCATCGAGATCGAGCGCCGGGTCCGCGACGGGCTGCTGGAGATCGGGAAGAAGCTCGGCATCCCCCCGATCGTCACGAACGACTCGCACTACACCTACGCCGACGAGGCCACCGCGCACGATGCGCTGCTGTGCATCCAGACCGGCAAGAACCTCTCCGACCCCGACCGCTTCCGCTTCGACGGCTCCGGCTACTACCTCAAGTCCACCGACGAGATGTACGCCGTCGACTCCTCCGACGCCTGGCAGGAGGGCTGCGCCAACACCCTTCTGGTCGCTCAGCAGATCGACACCGAGGGCTGGTTCGAGGAGCGGAACCTGATGCCCAAGTTCGATGTGCCGGAGGGCTTCACCGAGGTCACCTGGTTCCGCGAGGAGACCATGCGCGGCATGGCGCGCCGCTATCCGAACGGCATCCCGGACGACCGGCTCAAGCAGGTCGAGTACGAGATGGGCATCATCATCGAGATGGGCTTCCCGGGATACTTCCTGGTGGTGGCCGACTTCATCATGTGGGCGAAGAACAACGGGATCGCGGTGGGCCCCGGCCGGGGCTCCGCGGCCGGCTCGATCGTGGCGTACGCGATGGGGATCACCGACCTCGACCCGATCGAGCACGGGCTGATCTTCGAGCGGTTCCTCAACCCCGAGCGCATCTCGATGCCCGATGTCGACATCGACTTCGACGAGCGTCGGCGCGGTGAGGTCATCCGGTACGTGACCGAGAAATACGGCGCCGACAAGGTCGCCATGATCGGCACGTACGGCAAGATCAAGGCGAAGAACGCCATCAAGGACTCCGCCCGCGTGCTCGGTTACCCGTACGCGATGGGCGACCGGCTCACCAAGGCCATGCCCGCCGATGTGCTGGGCAAGGGCATCGACCTCAACGGCATCACCGACCCCAAGCACCCGCGGTACAGCGAGGCGGGCGAGATCCGGGGGATGTACGAGAACGAGCCGGATGTGAAGAAGGTCATCGACACCGCGAAGGGTGTGGAGGGCCTGGTCCGGCAGATGGGCGTGCACGCCGCCGGGGTCATCATGTCCAGCGAGACCATCACCGACCATGTGCCGGTATGGGTGCGCCACACCGACGGAGTGACCATCACCCAGTGGGACTACCCGAGCTGTGAGTCGCTCGGCCTGCTGAAGATGGACTTCCTGGGCCTGCGGAACCTGACCATCATGGACGACGCCGTCAAGATGGTGAAGGCGAACAAGGGGCTCGATCTGGACCTCCTCGCCCTGCCGCTGGACGACCCCCAGACCTTCGAACTGCTGGGGCGCGGCGACACACTCGGGGTGTTCCAGTTCGACGGCGGACCGATGCGTTCGCTGCTGCGGCTGATGAAGCCCGACAACTTCGAGGACATTTCCGCCGTTTCGGCCCTGTACCGGCCGGGCCCGATGGGCATGAACTCGCATACGAACTACGCGCTGCGCAAGAACGGGCAGCAGGAGATCACCCCGATCCACCCGGAGCTGGAGGAGCCCCTCAAGGAGGTCCTGGGCCTCACCCACGGCCTGATCGTGTATCAGGAGCAGGTGCAGAAGGCCGCCCAGATCATCGCCGGGTACTCCCTGGGCGAGGCCGACATCCTGCGCCGCGTGATGGGCAAGAAGAAGCCCGAGGAGCTGGCGAAGAACTTCGTCCTCTTCCAGGAGGGCGCCAAGAAGAACAACTTCTCGGACGAGGCGATCCAGGCGCTGTGGGACGTGCTGGTCCCGTTCGCCGGATACGCGTTCAACAAGGCGCACTCCTCCGCGTACGGACTGGTCACCTACTGGACCGCGTACCTGAAGGCCAATCACCCGGCCGAGTACATGGCGGCGCTGCTGACCTCGGTCAAGGACGACAAGGACAAGTCGGCGGTCTATCTGAACGAGTGCCGCCGCATGGGCATCAAGGTGCTGCCGCCCAACGTCAACGAGTCGCAGTCGAACTTCGCGGCACAGGGTGACGACGTGATCCTGTTCGGGCTGACGGCCGTGCGGAACGTCGGGCAGAACGTGGTGGACTCGATCATCCGGTGCCGCAAGGCGAAGGGGAAGTACAGCAGCTTCCCCGACTTCCTGGACAAGGTCGAGGCGGTCGTCTGCAACAAGCGCACGGTCGAGTCGCTGATCAAGGCCGGCGCCTTCGACGAGATGGGCCACACCCGCAAGGGGCTGGTCGCGCACCACGAGACGATGATCGACAATGTGGTGCAGGTCAAGCGCAAGGAGGCCGAGGGGCAGTTCGACCTCTTCGGCGGGATGGGCGACGAGGACACCAGCGAGCCGGGGTTCGGGCTCGACGTCGAGTTCTCCGACATCGAGTGGGACAAGTCGTACCTCCTCGCGCAGGAGCGGGAGATGCTCGGGCTGTATGTGTCCGACCACCCGCTCTTCGGTCTCGAACATGTGCTGTCCGACAAGGCGGACGCGGCGATCGCCCAGCTCACCGGTGGTGAGCACGCGGACGGCGCGGTGGTCACGGTCGGCGGGATCATCTCCGGCCTCCAGCGCAAGATGACCAAGCAGGGCAACGCCTGGGCGATCGCGACGGTCGAGGATCTCGCCGGGTCCATCGAGTGCATGTTCTTCCCGGCGACCTATCAGCTTGTCTCGACGCAACTCGTCGAGGACACCGTCGTGTTCGTCAAGGGGCGTCTCGACAAGCGCGAGGACGTCCCGCGGCTGGTCGCGATGGAGCTGGCGGTCCCGGATGTGTCGGCGGTCGGGACCGACGCGCCGGTCACCATCACCATCCCCACGGTGAAGGTCACCCCGCCCATGATCAGCAGGCTCGGTGAGATTCTCACCCACCACCGGGGGAACTCCGAGGTCAGGATCAAGCTCCAGGGCGCGCACAAGACGACGGTGCTGCGGCTCGACCGGCACCGGGTGCAGCCCGATCCGGCGCTGTTCGGGGACCTGAAGGTGCTGCTCGGCCCGACCTGCCTGGCGGGTTAGGTCCGCGGTCTGTCTGGCAGGTCAGGCCGGCGGGCCGGGCCCGCGGTTCCGGGGCTGCTCGGAACGTACTCAGTGCACAGAAGAGGGGCACGCCCGCTGATGGGCGTGCCCCTCGTGCGTCGTGATGTCCGACCGCGACGCCCGGACCGTGACGTCAGTTGTGGCCGAAGCGCTTCTGCCGGCCCTTCTGCGCGACGTCCGTCGGGGAGATGTTCGACAGCCTCTCCTCCGACCTGTCCTCCATGGACGAGGACCCCCTGTCCTCCGTGCCGCGCGGGGACTCGCCGCGGTGCGGCTGCTTGCTGCTTCGGTCCCGATGGTCGCGGTTCTTGTTCTTGGCCATGGTGCTGCCTCCTGCGGGGGATGAGTCGGGACTCCAGGGCCGCGTTCAGAGTCACATAGGCCGGAAAACGCCGCATTTTGGATCATTGCCGTGTGTAGTGGTGCCTTGTCACAGCGGTGGCCGCTGATCCGGCGCCGGTTCGTTCCTGATCCGCCACGCCGATGATCGAGTTCCGGACGTTAAGCCTCTTGCCGTCGGGCAGACTCGAAGCAAACCCGCAGTAACTCCCGAACTCCCGACCCCGAAGTTCCCGAAAGAGGGTGGAACGCGTGGACCGCTGCGTCGTCCTGGTGGACGCCGGCTATCTGCTGGGCG
This sequence comes from Streptomyces sp. GMY02, assembly GCF_019056675.1. NCBI lineage: Bacteria > Bacillati > Actinomycetota > Actinomycetes > Kitasatosporales > Streptomycetaceae > Streptomyces > Streptomyces sp. GMY02. The sequence continues at coordinate 6,364,697 of NZ_CP077658.1, forward strand.
CCGCCGCGAGTCTTCTCGCCGGAGAACCGGCGCGTTCCCGTATCTCCGTCGATCATGCCGCCCTTATTCAGGGCCTGCGTGAGCGCGCCGAGGCCGATACGGAGCGGCCGCTGCTCCGTATCTACTGGTTCGACGGAGCCCCCGACCGGGTCCCGCAGCCGGAGCACCGGAGGCTGCGGGTGATGTCGAGAGTGACGGTACGGCTGGGTGCGCTCACCCGGAGTGACGGGCGCTGGGCGCAGAAGGGCGTCGACGCGGCGATGCACGCGGAGCTGACCGAGCTGGCCAGAAATCGCGCATGCTCCGATGTGGTGCTCGTGACCGGGGACGGGGATCTGCTACCGGGGCTGATGTCGGCCAAGGAGCATGGCGTCGCCGTACACCTCTGGGCGGTGCAGGCCGCGGACGGCGACTACAACCAGTCCGAGGATCTGGTGGCCGAGGCGGACGAGCGGCGGGTGCTGGACCGGTCCTGGATCACCAAGGCCGTACGCGCGAAGGATCTGGCCGGGGTCTGTGCGCCTCCGCCGGCCCCGCGGCCCGAGATCGCGGCGATCCTCTCCGCCCCGCTGCCCGAATCGGCGCTGGCGGCGTCGGCGGAGCGGGCGGCGGAGGCGGAAGCCGAGGCGGAGGCCAGGGCACGGGCGAGCGGGCGGCGCAATGGGGCGTCCGCGACGGCGGGGGCGTCCGGGGCGGGCGTCGACCAGGGGGCCGCGGAGAGTCATACGGAAAGCCATACGGACGGCCATGCCGACGGCCATGCGGCGGGGACCGGTGGGAAGAGCGTACCCACGCCCAAGGATCTGGCGGGGCTGCGCGGGCCCGGGCCCGGGCAGGGGCAGCCGTCCGGCCAGTCCGGGGCCGGGCAGGCGGCGCAGCAGGCAGCGGGTGCGACGCTCCGCTGGTCCTCCGACAAGGGGTGGGTCGAGCGGCCCGGCGGCGGTACCGCGGGTGAGCCGCCGGAGACCGCGTCGCTGCCGACGCTGGCGCAGCTCACCAGCGCGGAGCAGCGCTGGGCGGACCGCGAGGAGGACATCACCACGGTGGGCGGCGACCCGTTCGAGGTCGGGCAGGTCTTCGCGCGCCGCTGGATGGAACGGCTGCCGGACGCGAGCCATGTGCAGAAGCTGTCGGTGATGTACCCGCGGGTGCCGCACCGTATCGACGGGGAACTGCTGCGGTACGCGGCGCGGTTCGGGCTGCTGGCGCACAAGGACGACCAGATCGACGAGCACGACCGGTACGCGATCAGAGCCGGGTTCTGGCGGGAGATCGACGTACGAGCGGCGGCGGACAAGGCGCCGCAGGGGTAGGGGCGTGTCTGCTCCGCCGGGTCCGCCCTGCCGGCCGGTTCGTCCTCAATCGCCGGACGGGCTTGGTTTCGGCCGACCGGCACGGGTCACGCCCCCCGGTGCTGGGTGCTCGTGGATTGCGCTCGGCCGCGCCAAATCGGTGGTGCGCAAAGCCGACCCAGGAAATGGGGTGCGGCGGGGACCACGTATGGTCGTCTTTCGTGAGTACGGTGTGCGTGGTGCGCGATCTGGTGAAGACGTACCCCGCCGCGCGCGGCCGACGGGGCACCCCCGCTACTCCGGCGGTCCGTGCCACCGACGGGATCTCACTCGATGTGCGGCGCGGGGAGATCTTCGGGCTGCTCGGCCCCAACGGCGCCGGCAAGTCCACGCTCGTACGACAGCTCACCGGGCTGATGCGGCCCGATTCCGGCGAGATCGAGGTCCTCGGGCACGATCTGGTGCGCCATCCCGAACGGGCCTCGCGGCTCATCGGTTATCTCGGACAGGAATCCACCGCGCTCGACGAGCTGACCGTCGCGCTCGCCGCCGAGACCACCGGCCGGCTGCGCGGCCTCGCGCTGCGGGCCGCGCGGGCCGAGCGGGATGTGGTGCTGGACGAACTGGGGTTGACCGAGATCGCCGGGCGGCCGCTCAAGAAACTGTCCGGCGGGCAGCGCCGGCTGGCCTGTTTCGCCGCCACGCTGGTGGGCGAGCGAGCCGTACTCGTTCTGGACGAGCCGACCACCGGGATGGACCCCGTCGCGCGGCGCGCGGTGTGGGCCGCGGTGGACCGGCGGCGGGCCGAGCACGGGGCCACCGTGGTGCTCGTCACCCACAATGTGATCGAGGCGGAGACCGTGCTGGACCGGGTCGCCGTGCTGGAGTGCGGCAGGGTCATCGCCTGCGACACCCCGTCCGGGCTGAAGGAACGGGTCGCCGGCGAGGTCCGGGTGGAGCTGGTGTGGCGCGAGCGTGCGCCGCTGGACGTGCCCGAGGTCGCCGCGCTGCGCGGTTCCGCGCAGGAGTCGGGGCGCCGCTGGGTACTGCGGCTCGCCCCGGACGAGGCGCGCGCCGCCGTCGCCGCGGTCACCGGAGGCGCCGCCTTCGCCGCGCTGGACGACTTCACGCTCGCCACGCCGAGCCTGGAGGATGTGTATCTGGCACTCGGCGGACGGACGAAAGGGCTGGTGAAGGCATGAGCGCCGCCCTCGGGTACGGAGCGAACAGGAGCAGCGCCAGGTGAGCATCGTGCCCGCGGAGGCCGTGTCCGGGAGGCCGGGAACAGCGGCGGACACCCCGAACCGACCGGATCCCGTCGAGCCCGCGCCCCTCGCGCCCCGGGCGCGGCTGCTGCCGTCGCTCTCCGCCGTCTACCGCGCGCAGCTCTCCCGGGCACGGGTCGCCCGGATTCCGCTGCTCTTCGTGGCGACCTTCCAGTCCGTCGGGATCATGGTCCTGATGCGGGGCGTCGTCGACGGCGGGGCCGAGGCGCGTGCGGTCGTCGCCGGGTCGAGCGTGCTGGTCGTCGCGTTCGTCGCGCTGAATCTGCTCGCCCAGTACTTCGGGCAGCTCCGGGCGAGCGGCGGCCTCGACCACTACGCCACCCTGCCGGTGCCGCCCGCCGCGGTGGTGCTGGGCGCGGCGGGCGCGTACGCCTCGTTCACCGTGCCCGGCACCGTTCTCACGGCCGTCGCGGGAAGCGTCTTCTTCGAGCTGCCCCTCACCCATCTCTGGGTGCTGGCCGCGGTCATCCCGCTCTCCGGCGCGGCCCTCGCCGGGCTGGGCGCGGTGCTCGGGCTGCTCGCGCCGCGCCATGAGGTGGCCACCCTGCTGGGCCAGCTCGGCATGTCCGCGGCGCTGCTGCTCGGCGTACTGCCGGCGGACCGGCTGCCGGGGGCCCTGGTGTACGCGCGCGATCTGCTGCCGTCCACGTACGGTGTCGAGGCGCTCGCCCGTACCTTCGACGCGCGCCCCGACTGGGGGGCCGTGGGGCTCGACCTCGCGGTGTGCGCCGCCGTCGGTGTGTTCTCGCTGGCCGTGGCGACCCGGGCGTACCGGCGCGCGGCGGTCCGATGAGGCATGACGGGGCCCGGCCTGGCACGATGGCACCGTGACCGCACCTCTGACACCGTCTCACCAGCCGCCGCACGATGATCCCTGGCAGTCACCGTCGGCCGGGGGCCCGTCCTTCGCCGCGGACGGCGGGGAGAAGGGCGCGTCCGACATGAGGACCGAACTGCGCCAGGCGGTGGTGGTGCTGGTCGCGGTCGCGGTGTCGGGGGTGGCGCTGGGGCTGCTGTGGCTGTGGCTGGCGCCGCGCGTGCCGCTCATCTCGGACGCCACGGCGGTCTTCCTCAAGGACACGGAGGGCGAGGAGGCGATCGCGGCGGACGGGGTGTTCCTGCTGCTGGCCCTCGGTTTCGGTGCGGTGAGCGGTGCGGCGGTGTTCCTGTTCCGCAGGCGAGGCGGGATCCCCCTGGTGATCGGGCTGGCGCTCGGCGGGCTGCTGGGGGCGGTGCTGGCGTGGAAGGTGGGGACGTGGCTCGGCCCTACACCGGACGTGGTGGCGCACGCGAAGGCGGCGGGTACGGGGGTGACGTTCGACGCGCCCCTCGAACTCAATGCGAAGGGGGCGTTGCTGGGGTGGCCGGTGGCGGCGCTGGTGGTGCATTTGGCGCTGACGGGGCTGTTCGGGCCGCGGGATCCTGAGCCGGTGCCGGACTGGACGTGGCCGTCGCGGGACGTATGACGGGGCGCGGGGTCCGGGTGCAGGTGTTTTCGCCGGACCCGCCCGGCAGGCCGGTTCGTCCTCAATCGCCGGACGGGCTTGATTTTGTGGCCTGCGGCCGGAGCGGGGCGCAGGGCGGGCCCGTACGGATGGGAGCCCGGCGTCCGGGCTGACGGTTCCGTCCTCAATCGCCGGACGGGCTTGAATTCGCGGCCCGCAGCCCGAGCGCGGTGCAGGGCGGGGCCGTACCGGACGGGCTTGTTCCAGCGGTCGCTTCGGGCTATGTACGGCCGATGGGGGCCACGGTCGCCGACGTCAGTGTCGTCAGGTCCTTCGGGGACAGCTCGACCTCCAGGCCCCGGCGGCCCGCCGAGACGCAGATCGTGGGGTGCGACTCCGCGGACGCGTCCAGGACCGTGCGGAGGCGCTTGCGCTGGCCCAGTGGCGAGATGCCGCCCCGCACGTAGCCCGTCGTACGTTCCGCCGCCGCCGGGTCCGCCATCGCCGCGCGTTTGCCGCCCACCGCGGCGGCCAGCGCCTTGAGGTCGAGGGAGCCGGCGACCGGGACGACCGCCACGGTCAGTTCGCCGTCGACGTCCGCGACCAGGGTCTTGAAGACACGGTCCGGGGAGACGCCCAGCGCCTCGGCGGCCTCCTCGCCGTACGACGGGGACGCGGGGTCGTGCTCGTACGCGTGGAGGGTGTACTCCGTACCCGCCGCGGTCAGCGCGACCGTCGCCGGGGTGCCTCCGGACTGGGACTGCTTCTTGGGCTTCTTCGCCAAGGCGGTGATTCCTCGCGTCGGTCGTCGGTCGTCGGGAAGAGGCGGGCGGGCGGAGTCAGTTGGGGCTGGGCGGGGTGTGCGTCAGTGTCACTGCGGGCAGCGACGGGAGATGGCGCAGCACCGCCGTCTCGGCGCGCAGCAGTTTCAGCTCCTCGCGCAGCCGCGCCGCGATGTCCGGCGCCTCCAGCAGCCGCTGCTTCCCGGGGGTGCCGAGCACAACCGCGGCCGCGACCAGGTACGACACGACCGAGGGCTCGTCCGGGAGTTCGTCGCCGGTGGAGAGGGAACGTTCGCGCGCGCCCGCCAGGCGCTTCTGGTAGCTGCGGAACGCCCGCAGTACCCCCTCGGCCAGCGACTGCGCCCCCTCGCCCGGCTCCTCGGTGAGGTCCTCCACCTCGGCCGTCAGATACGGGCCGCTCGCGTCGACCGAGAGCAGTCTGACCCGGGTGGTCCCGGTCGCCACCACCTCGAAGCTGCCGTCGGGGCGCTCCCGGATCGTCGCCGCGTCCGCGACGCACCCCACCGGGTGGAAGGCGGCGAGGGGTTCGGGGCCAAATCCGGCGGCGGGTCCCCGCTCGGGCACGGCCGTCGGGTCCGGCATCCCCGGTGCGGTCTGCGCGACTTCGTGCCCGTCACGGATGGCGACCACGACAAAGCGGCGCGGCTCGGAGTCGTCCGTCTTGAGCAGCTCGCGCATCATCGCGCGGTAGCGCTCCTCGAAGACGTTCAGCGGCAGGACGAGGCCCGGGAACAGCACCGCGTTCAGCGGGAAGAGCGGGAGGCGTGCGGTGGTCACAACGGTCAAGCGTAATGGCCGCGGGGCGGTCTCCGTCCGGGTCTGTTCCGCAAAGGCATCGCCGAGGCCACCTGGATCCGGACACGGTCGCGCGTTTCCAGGAACCGGCCCAGCGGATCGTCGGTGAAACAGGTCCACGGGAAGGACGTCGCGTACGGTCCGATCAGCCGGAACTGTTCCAGCGCCGCGCTCCAGCGCTCCCGCTCCGCCAGGACGTACGCCAGCAGATTGCGCACCTCGGCCGGCCAGGGATCGCCCGCCGCGTATTCGGCGGAGACCGTGATCGCGAGGTCCGCGGCCCTGTCGATACGGTCCGCCTGTACGGAGGTCAGCTCGCCGCCCAGCAGTTGCGTGAAGGCGGCCCGTACCGGCAGCGCCCGTACCAGGGAGCCCGGAAGCGCGTCGTACGCCGCCTGTTCGGCGAAGTCGAAGCACTCGCGGTGCGAGCCGTACCACTGGGCCGAGAGGTACTGGAGCGCGGCGACATGGCAGCCGTAGTGGTGCGAGGAGCGCCTTATGGCCTGCTCCCACAGCGACTCGAAGGCGGAGTGCGTGGCGTGCGTACCGCGGGCGTGGTCGAGCGCGACGCGCCAGGGCACAGGATCGCGCGGATCGCCGTCGGCCGCGGCGTCGATCAGCGGGCCGGTCTCGCGCAGCCGTTCCGCGCGGGCGGGCGACTCCCAGGCCCTGCGGATGGCGAGTTCGGCCTTGACGAGGAGCGCGTCGGGGTCGCGGGGCGTGGCGCGCAGCCAGGCGGTGAGCCAGGCGTCACGGCCGTGGGCGAAGGCCGCCAGCCGCATCACATAGCGGTCGCGGTTCTCCCACTCGGCGGATTCCCGGGTGGTCGCGAGCAACTTCGCGGCCTGTTCGTACTCGCCGAGCGCGGCGGAGACCAGCGCGGGGCCGAGCCGTTCATCGGGGGCGTCGAGGAGCACCGCGTCGTCCGGCGGCAGCCCGGCGACGAGCTGCGGCGTGTGCCGGACCGTACGCGCGGTGCTGATCAGGGCGCGAAGCAATGACATGGTGCGGACCATTGAAAACCGCAGGTGGCGGACGCGCCAGGGGGCGGCTGTGAAGCTTTCGTATCGGGCCGGAGGGTTGTCCTGCCCGAAGTCAAGGGAAAGTAAAAAAGCCGGTGCCTCTGTGCCGGGGGCGCGTGGGTTGGTGGCGGGCGGTGAAGGGGGGCGTGCAGGGGGCGTGTCCGGGACACTAAAGCGTGATTTGTGGCGCCTGGACGCGTGATGCTCCGTACGCCTAGGGGCGCCGTAAATCATGCCGTCCCGGATGTGCCCCCGAAGCGACCCCCGGCGACAACCCGCACCCGAAAACCGGCCCGCGCCGCAGCGGACCCCGGACCACTGCGGACCCCGGGCCGCCTAACCCCGGCGCAGCAGCCGCGACGCTCCCGTCGCCACCGTTGTCGCCAGGATCCAGCCCAGCAGTACCAGTGCCGCCGCCGCCCACTGCCAGCCGCCCGTCAACAGCCAGTAGCCGTCCTGGCCGAGGTTGATCACCGGGATCAGCAGATCCAGCGCGTAGAGCGCCGGATTCCACTCCGGGTGCTCCGTCGCCTTGATCGACCGCGGCGCGTGCTGCGCGAAACCGATCGTGCCCGCGCCCCACAGCACCGCCATCCACAGCGCCGCCCGGCCCGGCCGGTAGCCGTACGCCACCGTCCAGTCCTGGAGATACCCCCAGAGCTTGGCGGCCAGCGGCAGCGTCTCGCGGCGGCGCCGCTGCTTGGCGAGCAGCACCTCGCGCGCGTCCGCGTCCTCGCCGCTGTTGCGGAGCACCTGCGCCAGCCGCTCGTACGGCTCCGGGGAGTACTCGGGAGTCGCCGCCGCCACCCACTCCAGCCGCCGCAGCAGCGGGAAGTGGCCGAACGGGACGAGGTTCTCGTACACGAAACCGCCCATCGCGAGCCCGCCGGGCCCCGGCCAGCTCGTCGACATGTCGACCAGGGTGACGATCTTCGCGCCGCTCAGGACGACCCTGCCCTCCTCCGGGCGCTCGCACTTGAACCGCAGTTCGGGAGTGACGATCCTGCGCAGCGACAGCTCCTCCGTCGCCGCCAGGAAGAACCGCGCCTGGTCCACATCGACCGCGTCCCCGAACCGCCCGTCGTCGAGCCGTACCCCGCCGCGGCATTCGAACGGCTGGAGCCGGGTGCCGTGCAGCGGGGTGGAGACCCGCCCGATGCCGTGCGGCGGCGTCGTCCCCGGTGCGCCGGTCTCGTCGCTGATCCACGCCCCCGTCATGTACAGCGACCGTTCCACCGTGAGCTGCGGGGCGTTGAGCGCGCGCCGCCCCGCCGGGGCGCGCAGTCTGCTCCCGCGCAGGCTCAGCGACACGCCGATCTTGGCGCCGCGCAGACTGACCTCGCCGTGTGTCTCGATCTGATCGGCCTGGAGGTCCTGCGCGACGGACATCCCGTCGGCGGTGATGGCCCGGCCGAGCCGGTCGGGCCGTACATCGATCTGGCTGATCAGCAGATCCGTACCGATCTGCGCGTCCGTCAGCCGGATACCACGCTCGACCCGGCAGCGCGGCAGATGGAGATCGCCCTCGGTGTGCAGCCGGGCCGCCTCCAGCCGCGGAATCGCGCAGCCCACCATCCGCAGGGTGGTGAAGTGTGATTCGGGCAGCACCACTTCGTTCTCGAAGCGGCAGTGGTTCAGCTCGACGTACGGCGCGATCGTGCCGCCCGCGAGATTCAGCGTCCCGGTGATCTGGACCCCGCGCAGCTTCAGTGCCGCGACCCGGCCGGGCAGCGCGGCCGGTCCGCTGAGCAGCAGCAGCGCGACGACCCGGGCGCGCACACTGCGCTCGGTGCCCCAGGGGCGTGGCGAGAACGGATCGTTGAGCAGCGGATCCGCGGCGCTCAGGTCGTACATGCTGCCGTTGCGGAACGACTGCCACATGCCCAGTTCCGCCGCGCTGAGCCAGTCCGGAGATTCGTCGTCCTGCGGCTCGGTCACTGCCGCCTCCGCTTCCCCTGATCGAATACAGCCTGATCGAATACAGATGGTCACAGATCAATCACAGACAGTCCCTGAATGGTCCGTACAACGGTTGTTCCCGCTCAGTGACGAGCTGAACGCTAGTGGTGCGGTGGGGCTTCCGGGACGTGTATCAGCCAGTGATACGCGCGTCCGGCGGCCTGGTCCGGTCTGCGAGAATTGACCCCGTGATCTCACGAATCGACCTGCGCGGCGACACCCTCCCCGAGGGCGGAGCCCTGCGTGATCTGCTGCCCCGAGCCGAGTTCGACGTGGAAGCCGCCCTGGAGAAGGTGCGGCCCATCTGTGAGGACGTACGCCATCGCGGCACGGCGGCTCTGATCGAGTACGCGGAGCGGTTCGACGGTGTGACGCTGGAGCGGGTACGGGTGCCCGAGCAGGCGCTGGGAGCCGCGCTGGACGCGCTCGATCCGGCGGTACGGGCCGCTCTTGAGGAGTCGATCCGGCGGGCCAGGGCGGTCCACGAGGCACAGCGGCGCGGTACGACCACCACGCAGGTCGTCCCCGGCGGCACGGTCACCGAGCGCTGGGTCCCCGTCGAGCGCGTGGGTCTGTACGCGCCGGGCGGCCGGTCCGTCTACCCGTCCTCCGTGGTCATGAACGCGGTGCCGGCGCAGGTGGCCGGCGTCGAGTCCATCGCGCTGGCCTCGCCGGGCCAGCGCGAGTACGGCGGTCTGCCGCACCCCACGATCCTGGCCGCCTGCGCGCTGCTCGGGATCGACGAGGTGTACGCGGCGGGCGGCGCCACGGCCGTCGCGATGTTCGCGTACGGCACCCCAGGACCTGACGGCTGCGCCCCGGTGAACATGGTCACCGGGCCCGGCAATGTCTGGGTCGCCGCCGCCAAGCGCTACTTCACCGGCCGGATCGGCATCGACGCCGAGGCCGGCCCCACCGAGATCGCGATCCTCGCCGACGGCACCGCCGACCCGGTGCATGTCGCCGCCGACCTGATCAGCCAGGCCGAGCACGACCCGCTGGCCGCCGCCGTCCTCGTCACCGACTCCGTCGAGCTGGCCGACGCGGTGGAGAAGGAGCTGGAGCCGCAGGTCGCCGCGACCAAGCACATCGACGACCGGGTGGTCCCCGCGCTCTCCGGACGGCAGTCCGCCGTCGTGCTGGTCGGCTCCGTCGAGGACGGGCTGCGGGTCGTCAACGCGTACGGCGCCGAGCACCTGGAGATCCAGACCGCGGACGCGGCCGGGGTGGCCGGGCGGGTCCGCAACGCGGGCGCGGTCTTCGTCGGCCCGTACTCCCCGGTCTCGCTCGGCGACTACTGCGCGGGCTCCAACCATGTGCTGCCGACCGGCGGTTGCGCCTGCCACTCCTCGGGGCTCTCCGTCCAGTCCTTCCTGCGCGGCATCCACGTCGTGGACTACAGCGCGGACGCGCTCGCCGAGGTCGCCCACCATGTGGTCACGCTCGCGGAGGCGGAGGATCTGCCGGCGCACGGCGCGGCGGTTAAGGCACGGTTCGATTGGCAGGTGCCCGGTAAGTGAGCGGCTCCGCATCCTCCGGCACCGGCGATCGTTTCGGCATCGACGATCTCCCCGTACGGGACGAGCTGCGCGGCAAGTCCCCGTACGGCGCGCCCCAGCTCGACGTCCCCGTACAGCTCAACACCAACGAGAACCCCTACCCCCTGCCCGAGCCCCTCGTCGAGCGGATCGCCGAGCGCGTCCGCGAGGCCGCCCGCGGGCTCAACCGCTACCCCGACCGGGACGCCGTCGAGCTGCGCACCGAACTGGCCGCGTATCTCACCCGTACCGGAAAGCACCCGCTGACCGCCGCGAACGTCTGGGCCGCCAACGGCTCCAACGAGGTCATCCAGCAGCTCCTCCAGGCCTTCGGCGGCCCCGGCCGTACCGCGATCGGCTTCGAGCCCTCGTACTCGATGCACAGCCTCATCGCGCGCGGCACCGGCACCGGCTGGATCTCCGGGCCGCGCAACGAGGACTTCACCATCGACCTGGCGGCGGCGCGCTCGGCGATCGTGGAGCACCGGCCCGATGTCGTCTTCATCACCTCGCCCAACAACCCCACGGGCACGGCGGTCGACGCCGGAACGGTCCTGGCGCTGTACGAGGCGGCCCAGGCGGGCCGGAGGACGCTGGTCGTGGTGGACGAGGCGTATGTCGAGTTCAGCCACCGCGCCTCGCTGCTGCCGCTGCTGGCGGACCGCCCGTATCTCGTCGTGTCCCGCACGATGTCCAAGGCCTTCGGCGCGGCGGGACTGCGGCTCGGCTATCTCGCGGCGCACCCCGCCGTCGTCGACGCCGTCCAGTTGGTGCGCCTGCCGTACCACCTCTCCGCCGTCACCCAGGCCACCGCGCTCGCCGCGCTGGAGCACACCGATACGCTGCTCGGGTACGTCGAGACACTCAAGGCCGAGCGGGACCGGCTGGTGGGGGAGTTGCGGGCGATCGGATACGAGGTCACCGAATCGGACGCCAACTTCGTCCAGTTCGGCCGCTTCGAGGACTCCCACACGGCCTGGCGGCGCCTCCTCGACCGGGGCGTCCTGGTCCGTGACAACGGCGTACCGGGCCGGCTGCGGGTCACCGCGGGCACCCCGTCCGAGAACGACGCGTTCCTCGACGCGGTACGTGACCTCAAGAAGGAGCAGAGCGCATGAGCCGCATCGGCCGTGTGGAACGCAGTACGAAGGAAACCTCCGTGGTCGTCGAGATCGACCTCGACGGCACGGGCCGGGTGGATGTGGCGACCGGGGTCGGCTTCTACGACCACATGCTCGACCAGCTCGGGCGGCACGGCCTGTTCGACCTCACGGTGAAGACCGAGGGCGATCTGCACATCGACACGCACCACACCATCGAGGACACCGCCCTCGCCCTCGGCGCCGCCTTCCGGCAGGCGCTCGGCGACAAGGTCGGCATCTACCGCTTCGGCAACTGCACGGTCCCGCTGGACGAGTCACTCGCGCAGGTGACCGTGGACCTGTCGGGGCGCCCGTATCTCGTGCACACCGAGCCCGAGAACATGGCGCCGATGATCGGCGCGTACGACACGACGATGACCCGGCACATCCTGGAGTCCTTCGTCGCCCAGGCCCAGATCGCGCTGCATGTGCACGTGCCGTACGGGCGGAACGCGCACCACATCGTGGAGTGCCAGTTCAAGGCGCTGGCGCGGGCCCTGCGGTACGCCGCCGAGCGCGACCCGCGCGCGGCTGGAATTCTCCCCTCGACCAAGGGCGCACTATGACCGGCCTGTCGACACTTCTGATCATCGTGGGTCTGTTTCTGGCCGGGGGTGTCTACTCCTTCTCCAAGCAGAAGATGCCCAAGGGCGTGATCGTGCTGCTCGGGCTGTGCTCCGCGCTCTGTCTGATCGCCGGAGTGCTGCGTATCCAGGGGATCTGGGAATGACCAAGAACGGCAAGAGCGTGGTCGTCTTCGACTACGGGTTCGGCAATGTCCGGTCCGCGGAGCGGGCCCTTGCCCGGGCCGGCGCCGAGGTCGAGATCACCCGCGACTTCGACCGCGCCATGAACGCCGACGGACTGCTCGTCCCCGGGGTCGGCGCCTTCGCCGCCTGTATGAAGGGCCTCACCGCCGCCCGCGGCGACTGGATCATCGGCCGCAGACTCGCCGGCGGCCGTCCCGTCCTGGGTATCTGCGTCGGAATGCAGATCCTCTTCGAGCGCGGTATCGAGCACGGCGTCGAGACCGAGGGCCTCGACGAATGGCCCGGTACCGTCGCGCCGCTGGCCGCGCCGGTCGTTCCGCACATGGGGTGGAACACGGTCGAGGCGCCCGGGGACAGCGAACTGTTCGCCGGGCTCGACGCCGGGGCGCGCTTCTACTTCGTCCACTCGTACGCGGTGCACGACTGGAACCTGGAGGTCACCAACCCCCGGATCCGCGCCCCCAAGGTCACCTGGTCCACCCACGGCGAGCCGTTCGTCGCGGCCGTGGAGAACGGCGCGCTGTGGGCCACCCAGTTCCACCCCGAGAAGTCCGGCGACGCCGGTGCCACGCTGCTGACCAACTGGATCGGAACCCTCTGAATGTCACCCGAGGTTCTTGTGCCGAAGCTCGAACTCCTCCCCGCCGTCGATGTCCGCGACGGCCAGGCCGTACGCCTGGTGCACGGTGAGTCCGGTACGGAGACGTCCTACGGCTCCCCCCTCGAAGCCGCCCTTGCCTGGCAGCGCTCCGGCGCCGAGTGGCTGCACCTCGTCGACCTCGACGCCGCCTTCGGCACCGGCGACAACCGGGAGCTGATCGCCGGGGTCGCCGCCGCCATGGCGGACGCCGGCATCAAGGTCGAGCTCTCCGGCGGCATCCGCGACGACGCCTCCCTGGCCGCCGCCCTCGCCACCGGCTGCACCCGGGTCAACCTCGGCACGGCCGCGCTGGAGACCCCCGAGTGGGTCGCGCGGATCATCGCCGAGCACGGCGACCGGATCGCGGTCGGCCTGGACGTACGGGGCACGACCCTGCGCGGCCGGGGCTGGACCCGGGACGGCGGCGACCTCTACGAGACGCTGGCCCGGCTGGACTCCGAGGGCTGCGCCCGCTATGTCGTCACCGACATCGCCAAGGACGGCACCCTCCAGGGCCCCAATCTGGAGCTGCTGAAGAACGTGTGCGCCGCGACCGACAAGCCGGTCGTCGCCTCCGGCGGAGTCTCCTCGCTGGCCGATCTGCGTGCGATCGCCTCGCTCGTACCCGTGGGCGTCGAGGGCGCGATCGTCGGAAAGGCGCTGTACGCCAAGGCGTTCACCCTGGAAGAGGCACTCGCGGCGGTGGCCGGATGACCGCCGGAGCAGATGCGGCCGACACGGGCGCCGCGGGGACAGGTGCCGCGGGCACGGGCATCAGAAGGGTCTCGTCCGGCGGCCCCTGGGAGGAGGCCTTCGGCTACTCCCGCGCGGTCGAACTCCCCAACGGACTGGTCCTGGTGTCCGGCTGCACGTCGGTGGTCGACGGCAGGATCGCGGAGGGCGGCCCGTACGAGCAGGCGAGGACCGCCTTCGGCGTCGCGATCAAGGCGCTGGGGGAGCTGGGCCTCGGTGCCGAGCATGTCGTGCGTACCCGTATGTACATCACCCATGTCAGGGACGCCGACGAGGTGGGGCGGGCGCACAAGGACCTGTTCGGTGCCGTACGCCCGGCCGCCTCGATGGTCGTCGTCGCCGGGCTGATCGACCCGAGCCTGTTCGTCGAGGCCGAGGTCGAGGCGTACCGGGGAGGTGCGCGGTGACCCTCGCGGTACGGGTCATCCCCTGCCTGGACGTGGACAACGGCCGGGTCGTCAAGGGCGTCAACTTCCAGAACCTGCGGGACGCCGGCGACCCCGTCGAGATGGCCGAACTGTACGACGCGGAGGGTGCCGACGAGCTGACCTTCCTCGACATCACCGCCTCGTCGGGCAACCGCGAGACGACCTATGACGTGGTGCGCCGCACCGCCGAGCAGGTCTTCATCCCGCTCACCGTCGGCGGCGGTGTCCGTACCGCCGAGGATGTCGACAAGCTGCTGCGGGCCGGCGCGGACAAGGTCGGGGTCAACACCGCGGCCATCGCGCGGCCCGAGCTGATCCGGGAGATCGCCGAGCGGTTCGGGCGGCAGGTGCTGGTGCTGTCGGTGGACGCGCGCCGCACACCGTCGGGTTCGTTCGAGGTCACCACGCACGGCGGGCGCCGGGGCACCGGGCTCGACGCGGTCGAATGGGCGCACCGGGCGGCCGAGTTGGGGGCCGGCGAGATCCTGCTCAACTCGATGGACGCGGACGGTACGAAGGACGGCTACGACATCGAGATGATCGCGGCCGTGCGCCGGCATGTGACCGTGCCGGTCATCGCGTCCGGGGGCGCGGGCCGGCTCGGGGACTTCGCGCCGGCGGTCGAGGCGGGCGCGGACGCCGTGCTCGCCGCGTCCGTCTTCCACTTCGGCGATCTGCGGATCCCGGAGGTCAAGAACGCGCTGCGGGAAGCGGGCCATCCGGTGCGCTGAGGCCGGGTGTTGACCCCATACACCGACGCGGGCGCCGACGGGCTCAGGCGGGCGTCGACAGGCCCGCGCGTGTGCTGACGGGCCCGCGTGGGTGCGGACCGGTGCTGATTCCGGCCCGGGGCGGGCGCTGCTCCGGGCCGGTCGGGCCCCGGCCCGGAGCAACACCCCCGCGCGCCGCCCTGTTTGTGAAATCGGGTGGATTCCGGTGAAATCCGGTGAAGGCTGACGGCTTTCGGTGAAGACCGGTGAACTCACTGGTGCTTTTCGGGCGAATGCACCGGGACAGTGGAACCGCCAGCCGTCACGACCTCCTCACCGAGAGGGCCCCCACCGTGCAGCAGCAGCTCGCTCAGCCGCGTACCCCTGCCCGTATCTCCTGTGTCCCTCGTATCTCTCGTATCCGCCGGATCCGTACGCTCAGGGGCTTACTCGCCGCGACCGCCGCGACCGGCGGTCTGCTCGTCGCCTCCCTCCCCGGTACGGCCGGAGCGGCGGCCAATCCGTACGAGCGCGGACCGGCCCCGACCGTCGCCAGTATCGAGGCCCCTCTCGGCCACTACGCCGTCTCGCGGACCACCGTCGCGCGGTCGAGTGTCACCGGCTTCGGCGGCGGTACGGTCTACTACCCGACGTCCACCGCGGACGGCACCTTCGGTGCGGTGGCCATCTCGCCCGGCTTCACCGGCACCCAGTCCAGCATCGCCTGGTACGGGCCGCGGCTCGCGTCGCAGGGCTTTGTCGTCTTCACCATCGACACCGTCACCGTGCTCGACCAGCCGGCCGGCCGGGGCCGTCAACTCCTGGCCGCGCTCGACTATCTGACAGGCAGCGGCTCGCCGGTCGGAAACCGGATCGACCCCTCCCGGCTGGGTGTCATGGGCCACTCCATGGGTGGAGGCGGCTCTCTGGAAGCCGCCAAGAGCCGTACGTCCCTGAAGGCGGCGATCCCGCTCACCGGCTGGAACCTGGACACCACCTGGCCCGAGGTCCGTACACCCACCCTGGTCGTCGGGGCGGACGGCGACACGATCGCGCCGGTCACGCTGCACTCCGAGCCGTTCTACACATCGCTGCCCGCCGCCCTCGACAAGGCGTATCTGGAGCTGAAGGGCGCGGTGCACCGCACGCCGATCACCCCGAACACCACGATCGCGAAATACAGCGTCTCGTGGCTGAAGCGGTTCATCGACGCCGACACCCGCTACGAGCAGTTCCTGTGCCCGCTGCCCGCGCCGGGCCCGACGATCGCCGAGTACCGGGGGAACTGCCCGCACTCCTGAGGCATTTCGCCACAGCCGTACGACAGGACCTGACAGCCGTACGGCAGGCCATGGCACGGCCGTACGGCAGGCCTTCGGCACGACCGTACGGCCGCTCAGATCCCGAGCTTCGCCTCCTGGGCCCGCGCGATCGCGTCCTTGTCGCCGTCCAGCTCCACATCCGCGACGCTCTGCCGCCCGAACACGAACAGCACCAGCTCACCCGGCTCGCCCGTGACCGTCACCACGGGAGTGCCGCGGTGGGCCACCGCCGTCTGGCCGTCCGGGCGGCGCAGCACCAGGCCCACCGGAGACTTGCGGCCCAGCATCCGGCCGCCCTTCTCCACCCGCGACCACAACGTGTCCGCGAAGACCCGGTCCAGTTCGCGCGGCGTCCAGTCGGGCTGCGCCCGGCGGACGTCCTCGGTGTGCACATAGAACTCGATCGCGTTGGCCGCCTCGTCGATCTGCTTGATGCCGTACGGGGAGAGCCGCGGCGGCCCCGTACGGATGAGCTGGATCAGCTCCTCGTACGGCTTCGCGACATATTCGGCCTGGATCCGTTCCATCCGGCTCCTGAGCGCGGGCACCAGGACCCCGCCCGCAGCGTCGGGGCGGCGCTCGCGCACCACCACATGGGCCGCGAGGTCCCGGGCGAGCCAGCCCTCGCAGAGGGTCGGCGCGTCGGGCCCCGCCGCTTCCAACAGATCGGCGAGCAGAAGCCGTTCACGCTTGGCATGGGTCGACATGGCACCCAGCGTACGGCGGCCGGGACCCGTCCGCCCAGTGGACACGGGGCCGGCCGGCGCCGCGGGCGCGGCACAATGAAGACATGAGCAGCACCGGTACCCCCGGCCCGGGCGGCGGACTCGACCCCGCCATCGCGGACCGCCTCAAGCGCACCCCCGACGGACTGCTTCCGGCCATCGCCCAGCAGTACGACACCGGCGAGGTGCTGATGCTCGGCTGGATGGACGACGAGGCCCTGCACCGCACCCTGACCACAGGACGCTGCACGTACTGGTCGCGCAGCCGCGGCGAGTACTGGGTCAAGGGCGACACCTCCGGCCATGTCCAGCACGTCAAGTCCGTCGCGCTGGACTGCGACGCGGACACCGTGCTGGTCCAGGTCGACCAGGTGGGCGCCGCCTGCCACACCGGCGCCCGCACCTGCTTCGACGCCGATGTCCTGCCGCTCGGACGCTGACCGGACCGGCCGTCCCGCCGCTCGAACGGTGACAGGACAGGCCCGTCCCACCGAGTAGGGTCAGCCGCCATGCACCTTGAGACCTTCCGCAAGCTGGCGGTGGACCGCCGCGTCATCCCCGTCAGCCGGCGTCTCCTCGCGGACGGCGACACCCCGGTCGGGCTGTACCGCAAGCTCGCCGCCGAGCGCCCCGGCACCTTCCTGCTGGAGTCCGCGGAGAACGGCCGCTCCTGGTCCCGCTACTCGTTCGTCGGGGTACGGTCCGCCGCCACGCTCACCGAGCGCGACGGCCGTACCCACTGGCTCGGCACCCCGCCCGTCGGCGTCCCCGTCGACGGTGACCCGCTCGCCGCCCTGCGCGCCACCGTGGAGACCCTGCACACCCCGCGCGACCTGTCCGCCGGCATGCCGCCCTTCACCGGGGGCATGGTCGGCTACCTCGGGTACGACATCGTCCGCCGGCTGGAGAAGATCGGCGAGCACGCCCGCGACGACCTGCGGATCCCCGAGCTGACCATGCTGCTCACCTCGGACCTCGCCGTACTGGACCACTGGGACGGCACGGTCCTGCTGATCGCCAACGCGATCAACCACAACGACCTGGACACCGGGGTGGACGAGGCGTACGCGGACGCCGTCGCCCGGCTCGACGCCATGGAGGCCGATCTCGCCGAGCCGGTCCACTCCGCGCCGGCCGCGCTGCCCGCCTCCGAACTGCCCGAGTACACGGCGCTCTGGGGCGGTCCCGACTACCGGGCCGCCGTCGAAGACATCAAGGAGCGGATCAGGGCGGGCGAGGCCTTCCAGGTCGTCCCGTCCCAGCGGTTCGAGACCCCGGTCAGCGCGAGCGCCCTGGACGTCTACCGGGTGCTGCGGGCCACCAACCCGTCGCCGTACATGTATCTGATGCGGCTGCCCCACGCGGACGGCGGGACGTTCGATGTGGTGGGGTCGAGCCCGGAGGCCCTCGTCAAGGTCGAGGACGGACGGGCCATGGTGCATCCGATCGCCGGGACCCGCCCCCGGGGCGCCACCCCGCAGGAGGACCAGGCGCTCGCCGAGGAACTGCTCGCCGACCCCAAGGAGCGCGCCGAGCACCTCATGCTGGTCGACCTCGGCCGCAACGACCTGGGCAGGGTGTGCGCACCCGGCAGCGTCGAGGTGGTGGACTTCATGTCGGTCGAGCGGTACTCCCACGTCATGCACATCGTGTCCACCGTCACCGGCCGGGTCGCGCAGGGCCGTACCGCCTTCGACGTGCTGACCGCCTGCTTCCCCGCGGGCACCCTCTCCGGGGCGCCGAAGCCGCGCGCCATGCAGATCATCGACGAGCTGGAGCCCACCCGGCGCGGGCTGTACGGCGGCTGCGTGGGCTATCTCGACTTCGCCGGGGACTCCGACACGGCCATCGCCATCCGTACCGCCCTGCTCAGGGACGGTACGGCCTATGTCCAGGCGGGGGCGGGCGTGGTGGCCGACTCCGACCCGCTCTCCGAGGACATCGAGTGCCGCAACAAGGCGGCGGCCGTGCTCCGGGCGGTGCATACCGCCAACCGGCTGAACACCGGGTGACACGGTAGGGGATAGTGGGGTACGTGAGTGCCGTACCCGTACCCCAGCCCCGCCCCGCCGCCCAGGCGGGCACCGCGCCAGGCCGCGGCCGACGCGCTCTCGCGGCGGCCCTGCTCCTCGGCGCCGTCGGCGCCGCCGTGGCGCTGATCGCCTCCGGCCAGATATGGGCCGAGGGCACAGCGGCCGTCGGCGGCGGTTCCGTACCGCTCGACGCCGACGGCCGTGATGTGACCGGAGTCCCCGCGGCCCTCGCCGTCGTGGGACTCGCGGCGCTCGTCGCCGTCTTCGCCGTCCGCAGCGCCGGGCGGCTGCTGGTCGCCGCCCTGCTGGCGCTGAGCGGCGCGGGAGCGGCCCTGGCCGCGTTCCTGGGCGCCTCGGACAGCGCGGCCCTGGACGAGCTGGCCGCCAGGACCACCGGCGACACCGCCGCGACGGTGGACGCCCTGAGCCATACCGCCTGGCCCTATGTGACCGCGGCCGGCGGGGTGCTGATCCTGTTCGCGGGGGTGCTGGCGGTGCTGTACGGCAGCCAGTGGCCCGCGATGTCCGGACGGTACGAGCGGCCCGGCGACCCCGGCGCGGGCGGCCCCGGGCGCGGTCCCGGCCGGGCGCCCGCGGTGGACCCGGACCGTCCCGAGGACCTGTGGAAGGCCCTGGACCGGGGCGAGGACCCGACGCGTTAGGCCGCGTCCGGCAGAGGGCGTGGTGCACCGGACGGGATTTGTCCGGCACGGCCTGAGGGTGAGCCACATCGCCCGACCCCCGCCGCCGAACGGGTGGCGCATGCGGGACAATGTCCGTCGAGCGTCGACGCACACTCCGACACACTGCACATCAGGACATCAGGAACGAGGAGCACCTCATGGCGCACAGCGGCGGCCACGGACACACCCCGGCGGCTTGGACCGGTGTCATCATCTCCTTCATCGGCTTCTGCGTCGCGGGGGTCTTCATGGTCGCGGCGAACTCGGCCGGGTTCTGGGCCGGGATCGGCGTCATCGGGCTCGGCGCGCTCGTCGGCCTGGTGATGAAGGCCGCGGGTATGGGCACGCCCAAGGAGTCCGAGGAGCTGGTACGGGCCAGGGCGCTGGCCGCGAGGCCGCAGGCCGCCCAGGCCGTGGCAGGGTCCGGGACCAGCGCCGTGAAGGCCGAGGCGCAGGGCGAGCCCGAGCCCCAGACCCAGACCGCCTGACGGCCGGCCGCTCAGACACCCAGACGTTTCAGACGCAGTCCGGCGGGGCCGGGCTGCGTTTTTCCGTGACAGCGGCGACAATCACCGGGTGGACGCCATGCCAACCCCCGCGCACGACCCGTCCTCCCCGCCGGTCCCGCCCGTGTTCGCACCGGCTCCCGCCCCGCTCGCACGGCGGCTGTTCCCGCCGGTCGCCGTGCTCGGCGGGATCGCCGCGGCGTGGACCTATGTCGGCCTGGTCGACCCGAACGAAACCGGCCACTACCCGGTCTGCCCGCTGCTTCTGCTGACCGGCCTCTACTGCCCCGCCTGCGGCGGTCTGCGCAGCGCCCACGCCGTCGCGCACGGTGACCTGACCGCCGCGCTCGGCGCCAACGCGCTCGCCGTCGTCGGCTACGCGGTCTTCGCGGCGGTGTGGGCGGCCTGGGTCGTACGGGCCGCGAAGGGCCTGCCGGTACGGATCACCCTCGGGCCCCTGTGGTGGTGGGGCCTCGGGGCACTGCTCCTGATCTTCACGGTGGTCAGGAACCTGCCCTTCGGCTCCTCGTTGGCCCCGTGAATTCCCAGGTGGGGCGGGGCGCGGCCAACCGGATGCGGAGCCTTCGGCCAGTTCCGGCTAGCATCGATATGGCTGATCCTGAACCTCTGTCCCGACTACCGATCCACCTGGAAAGGGGGCCGCTCGCGTGAGTGTGCTCGACGAGATCATCGAAGGCGTACGCACCGACCTCGCAGAGCGGCAGGCGCGCGTCTCCCTCGACGAGCTGAAGCGACGCGCGGCCAGGGCACCGGAGGCCAGGGACGGGGTGGCCGCACTGCGCGGCGACTCGGTCCAGGTCATCTGCGAGGTCAAGCGCTCCAGCCCGTCGAAGGGCGCGCTGGCTGCGATCGCCGACCCCGCCGGGCTCGCCGCGGACTACGAGGCGGGCGGCGCGGCCGTCATCTCCGTACTGACCGAGCAGCGGCGCTTCGGCGGCTCGCTGGCCGATCTGGAGGCCGTACGGGCCCGGGTCGACATCCCGGTCCTGCGCAAGGACTTCGTCGTCACCTCGTACCAGCTCTGGGAGGCGCGGGCGTACGGCGCGGACCTGGTGCTGCTGATCGTCGCCGCGCTCGACCAGCCCGCGCTGGTCTCGCTGATCGAGCGGGCCGAGTCGATCGGGCTCACCCCGCTCGTCGAGGCGCACGACGAGGAGGAGGTCGAGCGGGCCGTGGAAGCGGGCGCTCGGATCATCGGCGTCAACGCGCGGGATCTGAAGACCCTGAAAGTGGACCGGGGAACATTTGAGCGGGTCGCCCCCGAGATTCCGGCCGGCATCGTGAAGATCGCCGAGTCCGGGGTGCGCGGGCCGCACGACCTGATCGCGTACGCCAACGCCGGGGCCGACGCCGTTCTGGTCGGCGAGTCCCTGGTGACCGGGCGCGACCCGAAGGCCGCGGTGGCCGACCTCGTCGCGGCGGGCGCCCACCCGGCGCTGCGGCACGGCAGGGACTGATCCCGCCGTGCACGCCGTCGCCGTATCCGTACCGCACACGCCGCACGCGGCGCTGGCGCGCGGCTGCCGCCCGCGCGGGTGCCGCGCGCCGGCCCGGCGGGTGCACGGGCGGCGGGTCCGGTATGTGATCGGCGACGAGCCGGGACAGGTCAACGGCATGCGATGGCGCGGGGCCGCGCTTTAGGCCCTGTCCAGCGGATCTTCGCGGGCCCGGAACGCCTCGCACGGCACCTCGCTGCGTTGTCGGAGTCGTCCGAGTACGTCCAGTACGAGGACGATCCTCCGCCTTGCGATGCACCGCACCAGCCGCCCCGGGCTGATCCACGAAGATCCACCGGACAGGACCTAGGCGTGGCCGGGCCGGAGCGTGGTGACCGTGCGCTGTACGGCGCCGCGCCCAGGGTGCGGTGACCGTGCGTTGCGCGTGCGGTGCTGTGCTCGGGTGCGGTGACCGCGCGTTTGTGCGTGCGGTGCCGCGCCTCCATGGCCGGTTCTGAGACTGCTTTCCGCGCCGCGCCACGCGCGAGCTGCGACGCCTTACGTCCGGAAACCGGTCACCGCGGCCCGTCCCCTCGCGTCCGTCGCCGGATGCGGGGCGTCTCGCCCAGGCGCGACACGGTGCTTTCCCTCCGTCTCCATCGCTCCCGAGGAGTTCTCGCGTGTCCGAGTTCTTTGTTCCCGACCCAGAGGGTCAAGTCCCGAGCGCCGACGGGTACTTCGGTGCCTTCGGCGGCAAGTTCATTCCCGAGGCGCTGGTCGCCGCCGTCGACGAGGTCGCCGTCGAGTACGAGAAGGCCAAGGGCGACCCCGCCTTCGCCGCCGAGCTGAACGGGCTGCTCGTCGACTACACCGGCCGCCCCAGCGCGCTGACCGAGGTGCCGCGGTTCGCCGAGCACGCCGGGGGTGCCCGGATCTTCCTCAAGCGTGAGGACCTCAACCACACCGGATCCCACAAGATCAACAATGTGCTGGGCCAGGCGCTGCTGACCAGGCGCATGGGCAAGACCCGGGTCATCGCCGAGACCGGCGCGGGACAGCACGGCGTCGCGACCGCCACCGCCTGCGCGCTGTTCGGGCTCGACTGCACCATCTACATGGGCGAGATCGACACCCGGCGCCAGGCCCTCAACGTCGCCAGGATGCGGATGCTCGGCGCCGAGGTCGTCCCCGTCTCGTCCGGCAGCAGGACGCTGAAGGACGCCATCAACGAGGCGTTCCGCGACTGGGTCGCCAATGTCGACCACACCCACTATCTGTTCGGCACGGTCGCCGGGCCGCACCCCTTCCCCGCGATGGTGCGCGACTTCCACCGGGTCATCGGGGTGGAGGCCAGACGCCAGCTCCTGGAGCGCGCGGGCCGGCTGCCCGACGCGGCCGTGGCCTGTGTGGGGGGCGGGTCCAACGCGATCGGGCTCTTCCACGCGTTCATCCCCGACACGGGCGTACGGCTGGTGGGCTGCGAGCCCGCCGGGCACGGGATCGACAGCGGCGAGCACGCGGCGACCCTGACCGCGGGCGAGCCCGGCATCCTGCACGGCTCGCGGTCGTACGTACTCCAGGACGAGGAGGGCCAGATCACCGAGCCGTACTCGATCTCGGCCGGCCTCGACTACCCGGGCATCGGCCCGGAGCACGCGTATCTCAAGGACAGCGGCCGCGGCGAGTACCGCGCGGTCACCGACGACGACGCGATGCGCGCGCTGCTGCTGCTGTCGCGCACCGAAGGCATCATCCCGGCGATCGAGAGCGCGCACGCGCTGGCCGGCGCGCTGGAGGTGGGACGGGAGCTGGGCAAGGACGGGCTGATCGTCGTCAACCTCTCCGGGCGCGGCGACAAGGACATGGACACGGCCGCCCGCTACTTCGGGCTGTACGACGGGGAGGGCACCAAGTGAGCGGGAACATCGGGCTGTTGGGCGACACGCTCGCGGCGGCGAAGTCCGAGAACCGGGCCGCGCTGATCGCCTATCTCCCGGCGGGCTTCCCGACCGTGGACGGCGGGATCGAGGCCGTGAAGGCGGTCCTGGACGGCGGCGCCGATGTGGTCGAGGTGGGGCTGCCGCACAGCGACCCCGTCCTCGACGGGCCGGTCATCCAGACCGCCGACGACATCGCGCTGCGGGGCGGGGTGAAGATCGCCGATGTGATGCGCACGGTCCGCGAGGCGTACGAGGCGACCGGCAAGCCCGTTCTGGTGATGACGTACTGGAACCCGATCGACCGGTACGGCATCGAGCGCTTCGCCACCGAGCTGGCCGAGGCGGGCGGCGCCGGCTGCATCCTGCCCGACCTGCCCGTACAGGAGTCCGCGCGCTGGCGCGAGCACGCGGAGAAGCAGGGGCTCGCGACGGTCTTCGTGGTCGCGCCCAGCAGCAAGGACGCCCGGCTGGCCGACATCACCGCGGCGGGCACCGGCTTTGTGTACGCGGCGTCGCTGATGGGGGTCACGGGTACCCGTGAGTCGGTCGGCCGGGAGGCCCGGAACCTGGTGCGGCGCACCCGCGCCACCACCGGCCTGCCGGTGTGTGTCGGGCTCGGCGTGTCCAACGCGGAGCAGGCGGCCGAGGTCGCGGGCTTCGCGGACGGAGTCATCGTCGGCTCGGCGTTCGTGAAGCGGATCCTGGACGCGCCCGACACGGCGGCCGGACTGGCGGCCGTACGAGAGCTGGCGGCCGAGCTGGCCGTGGGCGTTCGCAAGCGCTGACGGGTCGCCTCACCCGTACGGGTGGACCTGGGACCGGGGAGGTGCGGAGGCACCTCCCCGGTTCGTTGCTGTGGGCGTGAGCGAGAAGAACCGTGAGGCAAAGCGGAGCGCGAGAGAGCGGCTCCAGCAGGAACGTGCGGCGGACCGGGTGCGGGAGAAGCGGCGGCGCACCCTCGTCATGTCCGTGGCGGTCGTCGGGGTGCTCGGCGCGGTCGGAGTGATCGGCGTGGTCGCCGCCGAGGTCGGCAAGGACAGGAGCGACAGCGCGGGGCAGCCGGCCAGCGCGCCCTCGGGAGCCGTGGGCAAGGGCGGTCTCGCGATCCCGGTGGGGGCGCCCGACGCGCCGTCCACGCTCACGGTCTGGGAGGACTTCCGCTGCCCGGCGTGCGCCCAGTTCGAGAACGGGTTCCGGGACACGATCCATGAGCTGGAGCGGGCGGGACAGCTCAAGGTCGAGTACCACCTCGCCACGATCATCGACGGCAACATGGGCGGCAGCGGCTCGCTGCGCGCGGCCAACGCGGCCGCGTGCGCCCAGGACGTCGGCAAGTTCTCCCCGTACCACGATGTGCTGTACCGGAACCAGCCGCTGGAGACGGACGACGCCTTCGCGAAGAACAGCCATCTGCTGGATCTCGCGCGCAAGGTCGAGGGGCTGGAGTCGGCGCCCGGGTTCCGCCAGTGCGTGGAGAAGGGCGAGCACGACGACTGGGTGAAGAAGTCCGCGGCGGCGTTCCGCACGGGCGGCTTCTCCGGGACGCCGGCGGTCCTGCTGAACGGTGAGTCGGTGCTGCCGAAGAAGGGCTCGGAGAACCTCACGCCGGACAACCTGAAGAAATGGGTCGAGGAGGCCAACAAGGGCAAGACGTCGGCGGCGCCCTCGGCATCCGCCTCGGCCCCTGCCTCGGCCCCCGTTTCCTCGCCCGTCTCGTCCCCCGCGGTCTGACCCCGTGCCCCTCCCGGCGATGCTTGCCCCGTCGCGCAGACGTTGCCGGTCGCGGCACTAGTTATCCAGAAGTTGCCGGGCGGGTTGCCCCAGATCCCGCCCGGCACTGTACGGTCGGTTCTGCCATGGACTTCGCCTACATTCCCAGCCCGTCGACCGGAGTGCTCCACCTCGGACCACTTCCGCTGCGCGGCTATGCGTTCTGCATCATCATCGGTGTCTTCGTCGCGGTCTGGTACGGCGGCAAGCGCTGGGTCGCCCGGGGCGGCAAGCCCGGCACCGTGGCCGACATCGCCGTCTGGGCGGTGCCCTTCGGCCTGGTCGGCGGGCGGCTCTACCATGTGATCACCGACTACCAGCTCTACTTCAGTGACGGTGAGGACTGGGTCGACGCCTTCAAGATCTGGGAGGGCGGCCTCGGTATCTGGGGCGCGATCGCGCTGGGCGCGGTCGGCGCCTGGATCGGCTGCCGCCGCCGGGGCATCCCGCTTCCCGCGTACGCCGACGCCATCGCGCCCGCCATCGCCATCGCGCAGGCGATAGGGCGCTGGGGCAACTGGTTCAACCAGGAGCTGTACGGGAAGCCGACGGATGTGCCGTGGGCGCTGGAGATCTCCGCAGGCACCAACCGCGAGGCGGGCCTCTACCACCCCACGTTCCTGTACGAATCGCTGTGGTGCATCGGTGTCGCGCTCCTGGTCATCTGGGCCGACCGCCGCTTCAAGCTCGGGCACGGGCGGGCGTTCGCCCTGTACGTCGCGGCGTACTGCGCGGGCCGCGCCTGGATCGAGTACATGCGTGTCGACGAGGCGCACCACTTCCTGGGCCTCCGGCTGAACGTCTGGACGGCGGCCGTCGTCTTCGTGTTCGCGGTCGTCTACTTCGTCGTGTCGTCGCGGGTACGCCCCGGGCGCGAGGAAGTGGTGGAGCCGGAGCGGGGCGCGGTGGCCGCACAGAAGCCGAAGGACGACGAAGCCGAGGCGGATGCGGACGACGCGGCTCCCGAGGGCGCTGTGACCGCCGCCCCTGGCGCCGAGCCGGCCGACAAGACCTGACCGGCGCGAAGCCGACCGGTCGTGTGGCTGACGCCACGCCTGTCCTTACGCCGGACGGGCTGACTGTGATCTGTCCTCAATCGCCGGACGGGCTCACACTCAGCCCGTCCGGCGATTGAGGACAAGGGACAGCGTCCGCCTCGCCGCCGCCACGATCGCCGCGTCGACGAAGCGGCCGTCGGGCAGCGCATGTGCCCCCGCCTCCGCGGCCGCCGCCTCAATGATCTCCTCGGCCTCCGCCACCTCCCTCGGCGTCGGCAGATAGGCCCGCTCGATCACCGCGAGCTGACGCGGATGGATCGCCGCCCGGCCCAGCATCCCCAGCGTCCGGCCGTGGCGGCACGAGGCCGCCAGGCCGTCCATGTCGCGGACATCGGGGAACACCGACTGGACCGGCGGGGCCAGACCCGCCGCGCGAGCCGCGACCACGGCCCGGCTGCGCGACCAGTCGAGCCCGGAGTCGTCCCGTACCCCTAGATCCGCGCGGAGATCCGCCTCGCCCAGAGCGATGCCCCGTACCGCCGGGTGCGCGCAGGCGATGGCGTGGGCGTGCTCCAGTGCGAGCGCCGATTCGAGCAGGGCGTACAGCGCGACATCCGGTGCGCGGGCCGCGATCCGGTGGATGTCGGAGGGGTGCGTGACCTTCGGGAGACGCAGCCCGGTCAGCCCCGGCAGGCCCACCAGCCACGCGAGATCGTGCTCGTCGGTGATCCGTACATGCACCGGGACCGGATGCGGCGAGGACAGGAACTCGGCGACGGCGTCCCGCGCGTACTGCTTGCGGTCGGGAGCCACCGCGTCCTCCAGGTCGACGATCACCACATCCGCACCGCTGGACAGCGCCTTCGTCATCACCTCCGGACGGTCCCCGGGTACGTACAGCCAGGTCAGAGCGATGGTCACAGCGCGCCGTCCGAGCGGAGCGCGGCGATCTCGGCCGGGGACAGACCCAGCTCGGTGAGGACCGCCCCGGTGTCCGCGCCATGCGGGCGGCCCGCCCAGCGGACGGCGCCCGGGGTCTCGGAGAGCCGGAATAGGACGTTCTGCATCCGCAGCGGCCCCAGCTCCGGATCGGGCACCTCGGTGATGGTGTCCAGCGCCCGGTACTGCGGATCGTCCATGATGTCCCGGATGTCGTAGACCGGTGCGACCGCCGCCTCGGCCTTCTCGAACGCGGCCAGCACCTCGGCACGGGTGTGCCGGGCGATCCAGCCTCCGACGGCCTCGTCGAGTACGTCGGCGTGCGTGGCGCGGCCGCTTCCCGTGGCGAACCAGGGCTCGTCGATCAGCTCGGGGCGGCCCACCAGCCGCATCACGCGCTCCGCGACCGACTGCGCGGAGGTGGAGACGGCCAGCCAGGAGCCGTCGGCGGCGCGGTAGGTGTTGCGCGGGGCGTTGTTGCCCGAGCGGTTGCCCGTACGGGGCTGGACCAGGCCGAGCTGGTCGTACCAGAGCGGCTGCGGCCCCAGCACGGTCAGGATCGGCTCGATGATCGCCAGATCGACCACCTGGCCCCGGCCCGTCAGCGCCCGCCCGCTGAGCGCCGTCATCACCGCGTACGCCGTGGCCACCGCGGCGATCGAGTCGGCGAGGCCGAAGGGCGGCAGGGTCGGAGGTCCTTCCGGCTCGCCCGTCATGGCGGCGAAGCCGCTCATCGCCTCGGCGAGGGTGCCGAACCCCGGGCGGTGGGAGTACGGGCCGAACTGGCCGAAGCCCGTCACCCTGGCCAGTACCAGCCGGGGGTTGGCCAGGGAGAGTTCGGGCCAGCCGAGGCCCCATTTCTCCAGGGTCCCGGGCCGGAAGTTCTCGATGATCACATCCGCCCGGCCGGCCAGCCGGAGCAGCAGATCGCGTCCGCCGGGGGTGGAGAGATCGAGGGTGACGGCGCGCTTGTTGCGGCCGAGGAGTTTCCACCACAGGCCCACCCCGTCCTTGGCGGGGCCGTGTCCGCGCGAGGGGTCGGGACGGGTCGGGTGCTCGACCTTGATCACGTCGGCGCCGAAGTCGCCGAGCAGGGTGGCGGCGAGAGGACCCGCGAAGAGGGTCGCGAGGTCGAGCACCCGCAGCCCGGCGAGAGGCGCGGGAGGAGTGGGCGGAGCGGGGGGCACGGAGCCGGGGACCGGCATGGGGGCTGGCGCGGTCATTCAGGCCTCGATCTCGGTGCGGTACGGCATGGAGGTGGACGCCCCGGGGCGCTGCACGCAGAGCGCGGCGGCGGCCGAGGCCCAGCGCATCGCGTCGGGCATCGGACGGCCCTCGCCGAGAGCCACGGCCAGTGCGCCCACGAAGGTGTCCCCGGCGGCGGTGGTGTCCACGGCCTCGACCCTGGGCGCGGGTACGACGAGGGTCCTGCCGCCCTGGGCCGCGTACAGACTGCCCGCGGCCCCGAGGGTGATGACGGCCTCGGGGACCTGCCGCAGCAGGGCCTCGGCCGCGCCATGGGCGTCGGCGATCCCGGTGAGGGTGGCCGCCTCGTGCTCGTTGGGGACCAGCAGATCCACGGCGGCGAGCAGATCGGGCGGCAGCGGCTGGGCGGGCGCCGGGGTGAGGACGGTCCGTACGCCGTGGCGGCGCGCGGCCCCGGCGCCGGCCCGTACGGCGCTCAGCGGAAGTTCGAGCTGGAGCAGCAGGGTGTCCGCGGTGGCGATCACGGTCTCGTCGCCGGGGACGAGATGGGTGACGGTGCCATTGGCGCCGGGCACCACGACGATCGCGTTGCTCCCCTCGTCGTCCACGACGACATGCGCGGTGCCCGAGGGGCCCTCGACGGTGCGCAGCAGGTCCGTGTCGACTCCGGACGCTTCGAGGGTGTGCCGCAGCCGCTCGCCGAACTCGTCCTCGCCGACCGCGCCGATCATCGCCACCTCGCCGCCCGCGCGGGCCGCGGCAACGGCCTGGTTGGCGCCCTTGCCGCCGGGGACCGTACGGAACTCCCGGCCGGTGACGGTCTCGCCGAGCTTCGGGGCGCGCGCGGCGTACGCGACGAGATCCATATTGGTGCTGCCGAGCACCACGATGCCGGTCATGGGCGGAGCGCCTCCCTGTGGGTGAGTTCTGCGAGCGTGTCGAAGCCGATGCCGTCGAAACCGGCGACGGAGGTGGCGAGACGGTTCTTCAGCGGGGCCGTCCACCGCTCGGGCAGCGCGGCCGGATCGCCGGCGAGCAGTCCGGTGACGGAACCGGCGGTCGCGCCGTTCGAATCGGTGTCCCAGCCGCCGGACACGACGCGGCAGATGGAGCCGCCGAAGTCGCCGTCGGCATGGGTGAGCGCGGCGGCGAGCAGTGCGGCGTTGGGGACGGAGTGGACCCAGTGGTAGTGGCCGTAGGCGGCGTGGATCCGGTCGACGACAGCCGCGAAGTCCTCCTGTCCGCGGGCGGATCCGATGCCGAAGCGTACGGCCTCGGCGAGCCGGGATCCCGGTGGTACGACGGACAGCCCGGCCCGCAGACAGGCGTGCACGTCCTCGGGTCCGGTGATGTACGGACCGGCCGCGGCGGCGATCATGCCCGCGACGAACATCGCGCCGTACACCCCGTTCGCGGTGTGGGTCAGCGTCGCCTCCCGGTGCGCCTGCGCTGCGGCGGCCCCGGGGGCACCGGGGTGTGTCCAGCCGTGCGCGTCGGCGCGGATCGCCGCGCCGATCCACTCCCGGAACGGATTGCGGTACCGGGCGGTGTCCGGCGGCTCGATCCCGCAGAGCAGATTGCGGTACGCGACGCGCTCGGCGGTGAACGTACAGCCCGCGGGCAGCTCGTCCAGCCAGACCCGGGCGACGTCCGCGGTGGTGAAGGAGCGGCCGTGGCGACGCAGGAGCAGCAGATTGAGGAGCGGGTAGTCGAGGTCGTCGTCCTCGGGCATGCCGTCGATGTTCTCGGCGAGGGAGGTCGGCGCGGAGCGCCGGTTCCAGGGGTACGCGTCGGCGAGTCCGGGGGCAGGCCCTCGGCGGTGAACCAGGTGCGCAGGGGCCAGTTGCCGGTGGCGCGGGCAAGGGCGCGGATACCGGTGAGGGGCAGCTTCTCGACGGGCTTGCCGAGCAGACAGCCGGCGGCCCGCCCGAGCCAGGCGGCATGGAGCCGGGCGACGGTGAGACGGTCGGCGGCCACCGGACCGCTTCCGGCCGCGCTCGCCGTACCGTACGGCCGGCCCGGCGAGGCGGCCGTACCGTACGGCAGGTCGCGTGCGGCGGGTGTGGCGCCGGCGGTACGGGCCTCGGGAGCGGCGGGTCCGTCGCCGGGCCCGGGGCGGGCGGCCGGCCACGTCGGGCAGAGGGACGTGATCGCCGCCAGCTCCGTCGGCTCGTACTGCTCCTGGGGACAGGGGAGCAGCGCCAGTTCGTCGAGCAGTTCCTCCGCCAGCGCGCGCAGCCGCGGGGGCGCGGGCGTGGGGGAGGCGCCCGTGCGGGGCGGGGCGACGGGGCCGCCCGCCGTGTGCCAGCGGTCGGCGACGGCCTTGGCGTCGCGGCCGTCCTCCTCGGCCTGCCGCAGTTCGTGGCCGACCAGATCCTCCGGCTGCACCCAGGTCAGACGGAGGTCCGTCATCGTGCAGCCGCCGGACGGGTCTCCGTGGGCCGTGCGTCGTGCGCCGTGCGGTGCGCGGTCTCGCCTGCGGTGTTCGGCGAGGCCGCGCTGTTCGGCGCGGTCGGCGTATTCGGTGAAGCCGGGGTGTTCGGCGCGGTCGGCGTGTCCGGCCCGTCGCTCAGCCGGTCGTCCGTCAGACGCCCGAACGCCGACTCGTGCGCCCGGCGCCGCTCCGTGTCCCTGATGAACATCTCGTACGCCACCTCCGTCAGAGCCTGCGCCGGAGCGTGCAGATCGAGGCGGCTCGCGTCGGCCACACGATGCGCCCAGTCCGCGGGGATCGCGGACTCACCGCCCAGCGCCCCGGCGAGCGCGCCGCTCATCGTGGCGATGGAGTCACAGTCCCTGCCGTAGTTGACCGAGCCCAGCACCGTACGGTGATAGTCGCCCCCGCCGATCAGCAACATGCCCAGCGCGATGGGGAGTTCCTCGATGGAGTGCAGCCGCGAGGGCCGGCGGGCGCCCAGCGAGGGGCTGCGGTAGTGGGGGCCGACCGTGTCGAAGGGGGCGACGGCCTCGCGCAGCCCGCGCAGCGCCGACCCGGTGTCACGGTGCCGGGCGGCCACGTCGCACACCGCCTCGATCGCCGCACGCGTACCGTCCTTCGCGAGACGGAGACAGGTCTCGACGACGGTCGTGGGCGTGGCGTCCGGGAGACAGGCGGCGGCGACCGCGGCCGCGAACACCCCGGCGGCCTCCCGTCCGTACGACGACTGGTGCGCGCCCGCGATGTCGATCGCCTCGGCGTACGCGGCGGCCGGATGCGCCGCGTTGACCAGCCCGACCGGCGCCATGTACATCGCCGCGCCACAGTTGACGATGTTCCCGGTGCCTGCCTCGCGCGGGTCGACATGCCCGTAGTGCAGCCGTGTGACCAGCCACTTCTCGGCGAGGAAGAGCCGCTGGAGGAGCAGCGCCTCGCTCTCCAGCTCGGGGATCCAGCGGGGGACGGTCATCAGATCGGGGACGAGATGGTCGGCGATCGCGTACGCGTCCAGATGATCGCGGACCGTTTCGTACACCCGGATCAGCGCGTGGGTCATCAAGGTGTCGTCGGTGACATGGCCGTCGCCCTTGTGGTACGGGGCGATGGGGCGGGCGGTGCGCCAGTTGTCGTTCCAGGGGCCGACGATGCCGGAGACCCGGCCGCCGTGGCGTTCGACGATCTGCTCGGGGGAGTAGCCCTCGACCGGGCCGCCGAGCGCGTCGCCGACGGCCGCGCCGATCAGACAGCCGGTGATCCGGTCAGCGAGCGTGCGCGTCACCGTGCGCGCGGAGGGGGTGCCCGGAGGGCGCGCGGTGGCGGCCGGGGCCGGAGTGGGGGGAGTGCTCAGCGTCGTCATGCCGGAATTGTCCCCCCGGAGCGGTCAGTTCCGTGGCTGCCAGGAGCCCGGCGAGTTCCACCAGATCGGTTCTGGCGAGCCGGGGAAGCGCGCATCCCGCGAGAGTGCGGCAGGCGTCCCGCCAGGTGGCGGGCACCGAGTCGCCGCCACCGAGCGCACCGGTCAGCGCGCCGGCGAGGGCGGGCGCGGAGTCGGCGACCCGGGAGAGACAGGCGGCGGCGGGCACCGCGCCGCTGACCTCGCCCCCGGCGGCGAGGGTCAGGGCGAGGGCGACCGGGACGGTCTCGGCCGCGGCGATGCCGTAGCTGTAGACATGGTCGACGATCTGGTGCTCCAGCAGCGGTACGAGCGCGAAGGCGCCGGCCGGTTCCTGGGCGACGTCGCGGGCCGGCTTGAGGGCGTGCCGGGCGTTGCGGCCGATCTCCGTGGTCGTCGGCAACTGGGCGAGCGCGGCCTCGACCGCGTCCTCCGCGTCCGCGCCGCCCAGCGCGGCGGCGACGGCGGCGGCCATCGCGCGGGCGCCGTGCACGCCGTCCCCGTCCTGGGTGTAGCGGGCGTCGAACTCGGCGAGTTCGGCGGCGGCGGCCGGGCGGCCGGGGTGGACGGAGGCCAGCACGGCGGCCCGTACACAGGCGGCGTCGTCGAAGAAGTGCGGGTTGTCGTGGCCGGTGGCGGGCGGGCGCAGCCCGGTGGCGAGATTGCCGAGGCCGGCCCGTACGGAGATCCGCGCGCGCAGCGGCGGTACGGCGGACTCGACCTCGGGCGCGCGGGCCGCCGCCGCGGCGATCTCGCTGGCCAGGGAGTTCCAGGCCAGATCGACGGCGGCGCGCATCCGGCGGTCGGCGCCGAGCC
This sequence comes from Streptomyces sp. GMY02, assembly GCF_019056675.1. Classification (NCBI taxonomy): domain Bacteria; kingdom Bacillati; phylum Actinomycetota; class Actinomycetes; order Kitasatosporales; family Streptomycetaceae; genus Streptomyces; species Streptomyces sp. GMY02. The sequence goes on from NZ_CP077658.1 coordinate 6,397,505, forward strand.
CGTCGAAGTGGCGCCCGGCGGCGGTGAGGACGGACTCGGCGGTGAAGGCGGCCCATTCGGCGTCGTCGGAGGGGCCGAGCCGGAGCGGCTCGGGGGGCTGGTTGAGCGCGATGGGGACGGGCAGGGTGGTGGTCGCGTTCTGCTCGGCGAAGGTGTCCAGTTCCCGGGTGAGCCGCCGGGTCCACTCGGGCATCCGGGCGGCGCGGTGCCGGGCGGCGGGCCATCCGGCGGCGTCCCCGGCGGCGAGCCCGAGCAGCAGCCCCTCGATCCGGCGCAGCGGATCCCGTCCGGTGCCGTACGGTCCGGTCCCGCCGGTGCCGGTGCCGGTGCCGGTGCCGGTGCCCTTGCCGTTCTGTTCGGTGCTGTGCCCTGCCGGGCCGTGCCGTCCGCCGGTCTCGTCGCGGTTGCCCGGGTACGGCGTCCCCGGGCGGGTGCCGTCCGTACCGGACCGTCCCGGCGGGGCGCCCCCGGTCACCGGTGTCATGACGCCACCTCGTCCTCGTCCGGGGTCAGCAGGTCGGCGATGTCCAGGACGTGGTAGCCGCGCATCGAGGGGAGGCAGCTTCCCCGGGCCGGGCCGATGGACGAGGACCACTCGGCGGGAATCGCCCGCGCCCCCGACACCGCTCCGGCCAGCGCGCCCGCCACCGCCGCCGTGGTGTCCGCGTCACGGCCCATGTTGACCGCGGTCAGGACCGAGGCACGGAAGTCGCCCCGGGCCGCCGCGAACGCGCCGAAGGCCAGGCCCACCGCCTCCGGGGCCAGATCGGTCCAGGGATAGCCGCCGATCACCACGGAGGAGCGCAGCGCCCGCTCCATGGTGAGGGTGTCCGGGTAGCGGCGGCCCGCGGCGACCACGCCCCGGCGCAGGGTGCGGGCCGTCCAGGAGTCCATGGGGACGACGGAGAGTGCCGCGGCGACCACGGAGGCGGGCCCCGCGCCGGTCATCGCGGCGGCGACCCCCGCGGCCACCGCCCGGCCGCCGTAGATCCCCTCGCCGTCGTGGCTGACGGTGCCGTCGACGGCGACCAGCCGGGCCGCCTCCGCGGGACGGCCCGCCGCGAACACCCCGAAGGGCGCCGCGCGCATCGCCAGCCCGTCGCTCCAGGCGTGCCGGTGCTGGGCGGTGATCGGGGCGGCGAGCCCCCGTCTGAGGTTCTCCAGCGTGCCGCGCTCGCTGAAGCCCGCCCCGCGGAACGGGCCCTCGTCGAGGTCCGCGATCCAGTGGTGCCAGGCCTTCTCGACATGGGAGACGGTCAGCGCCGAGCCGTGCCGGGCGAGCAGCAGCCCGGAGAAGATGGCGTACTCCGTGTCGTCCGTGCCCGCCGGCTTGTCGGTCACGAAACCCTCGATACGGCCCCAGCGGCGGCGGATCTCGGAGGGCCGCATGTTCTCCGCGGGGGCGCCGAGCGCGTCACCGACGGCGAGTCCGAGCAGGGCGCCGCGCGCCCGGTCGCGCAGCGTCTCGGCCGCGTCGGGACCGGCGGCGGGGCCGCACGCGGTCGACTCCATCATGTGGCCCTTTCACACGCGCCCGGGTGCGGAATGTGTTCCCGGTGGTCCTGGATCTCTGCCACGCCGGGCGCCCGGGGAGTCCGGGAAACGCCGCTGTCACCCGGCTGGCACGGCCCGCCGTCCCTGTCCCCGGCTCCGTCCCCGATGGCTTGTCATGCCTGGTAAGTACGGCCTTCCTTGCTGGCGGGAGCGCTTTTTCGTGCGTATTTTCGAAGCGTTGAGACAGTGGGAAAGGGAGAACCATGTCGATCATCGACACCGAGGCCGCGCTCCACGTGGCGCACCGCGACAACCACACGCACCGCGATGTCAACGGCGGCTGGCTGCGTCCCGCGGTCTTCGGCGCGATGGACGGGCTGGTCTCCAATCTGGCGCTGATGACCGGGGTCGCGGGCGGCGCGGTCTCCCAGCAGACGATAGTGATCACCGGGCTCGCGGGCCTCGCGGCCGGTGCCTTCTCGATGGCCGCCGGTGAGTACACCTCGGTGGCCTCGCAGCGCGAGCTGGTCCAGGCGGAGCTGGAGGTGGAGCGCGGCGAGCTGCGCAAGCACCCCGCCGACGAGCTGGACGAGCTGGCCGCGCTCTACGAGTCGCGCGGGGTGGAGCCCGAGCTGGCCCGTGAGGTGGCCCGGCAGCTCTCCCGCGATCCCGAGCAGGCGCTGGAGATCCACGCACGCGAGGAGCTGGGGATCGACCCGGACGATCTGCCCTCGCCGGTGGTCGCCGCGGTGTCGTCGTTCGGGTCCTTCGCGCTGGGCGCGCTGCTGCCCGTACTGCCGTATCTGCTGGGCGCGACGGCGCTGTGGCCCGCGGTGGCGCTGGCGCTGAGCGGGCTGTTCGCCTGCGGCGCCCTGGTGGCCCGGGTGACCGCGCGGAGCTGGTGGTACAGCGGGCTGCGGCAGCTTGTGCTCGGCGGGACCGCGGCGGCGCTGACGTACGGTCTCGGAGCCCTGTTCGGCGCGGCGCTCTGACCCGAGGGCGAGCCTTCTCGTACAGCACCCTCCGGTACAGCACCCCGCCCCACGCCCGAACGGGTCCTCCGTATCCCTTCAGGCCTTGCGGTACGGGCATCGAGCCCCCACCCTGTGACGTACATCCCCGGGCGTTCCGGGCACCGGGGTGCGACACTATGCCCGGCGCCACATATGCCGCCGTTACCCGGCGGTTTCGAGTCGTTAATGACCGGGCATGAGCCGAAGGCGCCGCGGGCAACGAAGCCTGCTCCGCCACCCCCGGACGGACGACGATCTGTCCGTCTGCTCCCCACATCCACCGCTACGAGCGGTGTCCACATGCTGGAATAAGCTATCCGTTCCGCGAGAAGCTACCCATCATGTAACCTGCGTGAAATTTCTTGGAGGGCCAGCGTCGTCCCTCGGTAATCGCATATGCCACGAAACGATGACGGGAGAGCCGATGCGTTCCGACGCCTGGTCGCCCATGGACGGTCGCCCCGCCCCTCAGGGCATGTACGACCCCCGTAACGAGCACGACGCCTGTGGCGTCGGGTTCGTGGCCACCCTCACCGGTGTAGCTAGCCACGCGCTGGTCGAGCAGGCGCTGACCGTACTGCGCAATCTGGAGCACCGGGGCGCCACCGGGTCAGAGCCCGACTCCGGCGACGGCGCCGGGATCCTGTTCCAGGTGCCGGACGCCTTTCTGCGCGAGGTCGCCGATTTCGATCTGCCCGAGGCCGGCTCGTACGCCGTGGGCACCGCCTTCCTGCCCGCCGACGACGCCACCGAGGCCGTCTCGCGCATCGAGACGATCGCCGCCGAGGAAGGCCTGACCGTCCTCGGCTGGCGCGAGGTGCCCGTCGCCCCCGGACTGCTCGGTGCCACCGCGCGCGCCACCATGCCGGCCTTCCGTCAGCTCTTCGTCGCGGACGGTACGAGCACGGGCATCGCCCTGGACCGCAAGGCGTTTCTGCTGCGCAAGCGCGCCGAGCGCGAGGCCGGGATCTACTTCCCCTCGCTCTCCGCCCGTACGCTCGTCTACAAGGGCATGCTCACCACCGGCCAGTTGGAGCCGTTCTTCCCCGACCTCTCGGACCGCCGGCTCGCGACCGCCATCGCGCTGGTCCACTCACGGTTCTCCACCAACACCTTTCCGAGCTGGCCGCTGGCCCACCCGTACCGCTTCGTCGCGCACAACGGCGAGATCAACACGGTCATGGGCAACCGCAACTGGATGCGCGCCCGCGAGTCCCAGCTCGCCTCCGAGCTGTTCGGGTCCGACAAGCTGGAGCGGATCTTCCCGGTCTGCACGCCCGACGCCTCCGACTCCGCGACCTTCGACGAAGTCCTCGAACTGCTCCACCTCGGCGGCCGGTCGCTGCCCCACTCCGTGCTGATGATGGTCCCGGAGGCCTGGGAGAACCATGACTCCATGGATCCGGCCCGGCGTGCCTTCTACCAGTTCCACGCCACGATGATGGAGCCCTGGGACGGCCCGGCCTGTGTCACCTTCACCGACGGCACCCAGGTCGGCGCGGTCCTCGACCGCAACGGGCTGCGTCCCGGCCGCTACTGGGTGACCGACGACGGCCTCGTCGTCCTCTCCTCCGAGGTCGGCGTCCTCGACATCGACCCGGCCAAGGTCGTCCGCAAGGGCCGCCTCCAGCCCGGCCGGATGTTCCTCGTCGACACCGCCGAGCACCGCATCATCGAGGACGACGAGATCAAGGCGGCCCTCGCCGCCGAGAAGCCCTACCAGGACTGGCTCGAAGCCGGCGAGATCGAGCTGGAGGACCTGCCCGGGCGCGAGCACATCGTGCACACCCACGCCTCGGTCACCCGCCGCCAGCAGACCTTCGGCTACACCGAGGAGGAGCTGCGCGTCCTGCTCGCGCCGATGGCGCGCGCCGGCGCCGAGCCGATCGGCTCCATGGGCACCGACTCGCCGATCGCCGCGCTCTCCGCCCGGCCCCGGCTGCTCTTCGACTACTTCACCCAGCTCTTCGCGCAGGTCACCAATCCGCCGCTGGACGCCATCCGCGAGGAACTGGTCACCTCGCTGCGCTCCTCGCTCGGCCCGCAGGGCAATCTCCTGGAGCCCACCGCCGCGTCCTGCCGCTCCGTCACCCTGCCCTTTCCGGTGATCGACAACGACGAGCTGGCCAAGCTCGTCCACATCAACGCCGACGGCGACATGCCCGGCATGAAGGCCGCGACGCTCTCCGGTCTCTACCGGGTCGGCGGCGGCGGAGAGGCCCTCGCCGCCCGGATCGAGGAGATCTGCGCCGAGACCGACGCCGCCCTGGAGAGCGGTGCCCGGATCATCGTGCTCTCCGACCGGCACTCCGACGCCGAGCACGCCCCGATCCCCTCGCTGCTGCTCACCGCCGCCGTCCACCACCACCTCATCCGCACCAAGCAGCGCACCCAGGTCGGTCTGCTCGTCGAGGCCGGCGACGTCCGCGAGGTGCACCATGTGGCGCTGCTCATCGGATACGGAGCCGCCGCGGTCAACCCGTACCTCGCCATGGAGTCCGTCGAGGACCTCGTCCGCGCCGGTACGTTCATCGAGGGCCTGCCGCCCGAGCACGCCATCCGGAACCTGATCCACGCCCTGGGCAAGGGCGTCCTCAAGGTCATGTCCAAGATGGGCATCTCGACCGTCGCCTCCTACCGGGGGGCACAGGTCTTCGAAGCCGTCGGCCTCGACCAGTCGTTCGTCGACAAGTACTTCAACGGCACCGCCACCAAGATCGGCGGTGCCGGTCTCGATGTCGTCGCCGAGGAGGTCGCCGCCCGGCACGCCAGGGCGTACCCGGCCTCCGGGATCTCCGCCAGCCACCGCAAGCTGGAGATCGGCGGCGAGTACCAGTGGCGCCGCGAGGGCGAGCCGCACCTCTTTGACCCGGAGACGGTCTTCCGGCTCCAGCACGCCACCCGCGCCCGCCGCTATGACATCTTCAAGAAGTACACCGAACGGGTGAACGAGCAGTCCGAGCGGCTGATGACGCTGCGCGGTCTCTTCGGCTTCGCCACCGACCGCGAGCCGGTCCCGCTCGACGAGGTCGAACCGGTCTCGGAGATCGTCAGGCGCTTCTCCACCGGCGCCATGTCGTACGGCTCCATCTCCCGCGAGGCGCACGAGACCCTCGCCATCGCCATGAACCAGCTCGGAGGCAAGTCCAACACCGGCGAGGGCGGCGAGGACGCCGACCGGCTGTACGACCCGGCGCGCCGCTCCTCCATCAAGCAGGTCGCCTCCGGGCGCTTCGGCGTCACCAGCGAGTACCTCGTCAACGCCGACGACATCCAGATCAAGATGGCGCAGGGCGCCAAGCCCGGCGAGGGCGGTCAGCTCCCCGGGCACAAGGTCTACCCCTGGGTCGCCAGGACCCGGCACTCCACGCCCGGCGTCGGCCTGATCTCCCCGCCCCCGCACCACGACATCTACTCCATCGAGGACCTCGCCCAGCTCATCCACGACCTCAAGAACGCCAACCCGCGCGCCCGCATCCATGTGAAGCTGGTTTCCGAGGTCGGCGTCGGCACGGTCGCCGCCGGGGTCTCCAAGGCACACGCCGACGTGGTGCTGATCTCGGGACACGACGGCGGTACGGGCGCCTCCCCGCTCACCTCCCTCAAGCACGCCGGCGGCCCCTGGGAGCTGGGCCTCGCCGAGACCCAGCAGACCCTGCTGCTCAACGGTCTGCGCGACCGGATCGTCGTCCAGACCGACGGGCAGCTCAAGACCGGCCGCGATGTCGTCATCGCCGCGCTGCTCGGCGCCGAGGAGTTCGGCTTCGCGACCGCGCCCCTCGTCGTCTCCGGCTGCGTCATGATGCGCGTCTGCCACCTCGACACATGCCCGGTCGGCATCGCCACCCAGAACCCGGTGCTGCGCGAGCGGTTCTCCGGCAAGGCCGAGTACGTCGTCAACTTCTTCGAGTTCATCGCCGAGGAGGTCCGCGAGATCCTCGCCGGGCTCGGCTTCCGTACCCTCGAAGAGGCCGTCGGCCACGCCGAACTGCTCGACACCGAGCGGGCCGTGGACCACTGGAAGGCCCAGGGCCTCGACCTCAAGCCGCTCTTCCACGTACCCGACCTGCCCGGGAACGCCGTGCGCCACCGGGCCGTCGAGCAGGACCACGGCCTGGAGAAGGCCCTCGACAACGAGCTGATCAAGCTCGCCGCCGACGCCCTCGCCGCCGACAGCCCCGAGGCCGCCCAGCCGGTACGCGCCCAGACCGGCATCCGGAACATCAACCGGACCGTGGGCACCATGCTCGGCCACCAGGTGACCAGGAAGTTCGGCGGCGCGGGCCTGCCCGACGACACCATCGACATCACCTTCACCGGCTCGGCCGGCCAGTCCTTCGGCGCGTTCCTGCCGCGCGGCGTCACCCTGCGGCTGGAGGGCGACGCCAACGACTACGTCGGCAAGGGCCTCTCCGGCGGCCGGATCGTCGTCCGCCCCGACCGGGGCGCCGACCACCTCGCCGAGTACTCCACCATCGCGGGCAACACCATCGCCTACGGCGCGACCGGCGGCGAACTGTACCTGCGCGGGCGCACCGGCGAGCGCTTCTGCGTCCGCAACTCCGGCGCCACCGTGGTCTCCGAGGGCGTGGGCGACCACGGCTGCGAGTACATGACCGGCGGCCACGCCGTGGTCCTCGGCCCGACCGGGCGCAACTTCGCCGCCGGTATGTCCGGCGGCATCGCGTACGTCGTCGACCTCGCCCCCGACAACGTCAACGCCGGGAACCTCGCCGCCGTGGGCCCGCTCGACGACACCGACAAGCAGTGGCTGCACGACGTGGTGCGCCGCCACCAGGAGGAGACGGGCTCCACCGTCGCCGGGAAGCTGCTGGCCGAGTGGGACACCGCCGTGGACCGCTTCAGCAAGATCATCCCCACTACGTACAAGGCAGTGCTCGCCGCCAAGGACGCCGCCGAGCTGGCCGGTCTCTCGGAGACCGAGACCACCGAGAAGATGATGGAGGCGGCGACCCATGGCTGACCCGAAGGGCTTTCTCACCACCGGCCGCGAGGTCGCGCCCACCCGCCCGGTCGAGGAGCGCGTCAAGGACTGGAACGAGGTGTACGTTCCGGGCTCGCTGCTCCCGATCGTCAGCAAGCAGGCCGGCCGCTGCATGGACTGCGGCATTCCCTTCTGCCACAACGGCTGCCCGCTGGGGAATCTGATCCCCGAGTGGAACGACTACGCGTACCGCGAGGACTGGACGGCGGCGAGCGAGCGCCTGCACGCCACCAACAACTTCCCGGAGTTCACCGGGCGGCTCTGCCCCGCGCCCTGTGAGTCCGCGTGCGTGCTCGCCATCAACCAGCCCGCCGTCACCATCAAGAACGTCGAAGTGTCCGTCATCGACAAGGCCTGGGACAGCGGCGACGTCACCCCGCAGCCGCCGGACCGGCTCTCCGGCAAGACCGTCGCCGTCATCGGCTCGGGACCGGCCGGACTGGCCGCCGCCCAGCAGCTCACCCGCGCCGGCCACACCGTCGCGGTGTACGAGCGGGCCGACCGGATCGGCGGGCTCCTGCGGTACGGCATCCCCGAGTTCAAGATGGAGAAGTCGCACATCAACCGGCGTATCGAGCAGATGCGCGCGGAAGGCACCAAGTTCCGCACCGAGATCGAGATCGGCCGGGACATCGACGCCACGAAGCTGCGCAAGCGGTACGACGCGGTGGTCATCGCCGCCGGCGCCACCGTCTCGCGTGATCTGCCCGTCCCCGGCCGCGAGCTGAACGGCATCCACTTCGCGATGGAGTACCTGCCGCTCGCCAACAAGGTGCGCGAGGGCGATCTGACGGTCTCCCCGATCAGCGCCCAGGGCAAGCACGTCGTGGTCATCGGCGGCGGCGACACCGGCGCGGACTGCGTCGGTACGGCCCACCGCCAGGGCGCCGCCTCCGTCACCCAGCTCGAAATCATGCCGAGGCCCGGCGAGGAGCGCGCCCCGCACCAGCCGTGGCCGACCTTCCCGATGCTCTACAAGGTCACCTCCGCGCACGAGGAGGGCGGCGAGCGGGTCTACTCCGTCTCGACCACCCGCTTCGAGGGCGACGAGCACGGCGATGTGCGGTATCTGCACCTGATCGAGGTGGAGTTCAAGGACGGCAAGCCGGCGCAGAAGCCGGGCACCGAGCGGCGGATCCCGGCGCAGCTCGTCACGCTGGCCATGGGCTTCACCGGCACCGACCAGGCGAACGGTCTGGTCGAGCAGTTCGGCCTGGAGCTGGACGAGCGCGGCAATATCGCGCGGGACGCGGACTTCGCGACCAATGTGCCCGGTGTGTACGTGGCCGGGGACGCGGGGCGCGGACAGTCGCTGATCGTGTGGGCGATCGCCGAGGGCCGCTCGGCGGCGCGCGGCGTGGACCGCTATCTCACCGGGGCGAGCGAACTGCCGGCCCCGATCCGCCCGACCGACCGCGCTCTGACAGTCTGACCCGCGCGGCACACGCACGCGTGGCACGCATAACGGCACACACATAAGAAGCTCCCGTACAACGGCGTACGGGCGGTGTCGGCCCGGGGAGCGTCTCCCGGGCCCTCCGCAAGGCGCGGCGCCTGCCCCCAGTCCCCGACCGGACCGCCGGCAGGCGCCGTGTCCCTCGCCCCCCGGCCCGCCGGTATGGGCGGGACCCGGCGCCCGCATCCTCACGTACCCTCAACAGGTCCGCGCACCGAGACACAGGGGGAGCCTCGTGGGACCGGGACCTGCCATCAGCCTGCGCAAGGTCGAGGAGACCGCACCGGCGCTCGTCGGTCTCTACAAGAGCGCGGCCGTCTCGCTGGAGAAGAACGGGCTCAACGGCCAACGCGCCGCCGTCTATCTGGTTCTCGACCACTCCGGCTCGATGAAGGACTACTACCGGGACGGCAGTGTCCAGGCCCTGGCCGACCGGGTCCTCGGCCTCTGTGCCCATCTCGACGACGACGGCACCGTCCCGCTCGTCCTCTTCTCCACCGACATCGACGCCGAGACGGACATCTCACTGGCCGACCACCACGGCCGAATCGACGCGATCGTCGCCGGGCTCGGGCACATGGGCAGGACCAGCTATCACATTGCGATGGACGCGGTGATTGACCACTATCTGGACAGCGGGTCCACCGAGCCCGCGCTGGTGGTCTTCCAGACCGACGGGGGTCCGACCAGCAAGCCCGCGGCCGAGCGGTATCTGTGCAAGGCCGCGCGGCTGCCGCTGTTCTGGCAGTTCATCGGCTTCGGCGACCCGGCCAGCAGGCAGTTCGACTTCCTCCGCAAGCTCGACGAACTCCCCGTCCCGGCGAAACGGCCCGTCGACAACGCCGGGTTCTTCCACGGGGGCAAGGACCCGCGCAAGGTCGGGGACGCGGAGCTGTACGACCGGCTCGTCGGCGAGTTCCCGCAGTGGCTGCGCCGGGCGCGGGAGCTGGGCATCGTGCGCTGAGGGTCTCGTACGCCCACGGCGGCGGCCCTACCCCCGCCAGGTGACCCCCGTACCGAATTCGTGGTGAATCGCGGGTGATTCCTGACAGAAGATGTCGGGTATCGGCGGTTGGCTTGGGCGTATGACATTCACCTGGCCGGAATTCCGGTCCGCGGAGCCGGACTTCGCCGAGACCGTGCAGCGCCGATTCGAGACGTTCCCCCACCATGTGCTCGCCACCCTCCGGAAGGACGGCTCTCCGCGGCTGTCGGGGCTGGAAGTCACCTTCCGCTTCGGGGAGTTGTGGCTCGGCATGATGCCGAATTCCCGTAAGGCGCTCGATCTGCTGCGCGACCCGCGCTTCGCGCTGCACGCCAATCCGGGCGACGGCAACACCCTGCCCGACGGCGACGTACGGATCGGCGGCCTGGCCGTGGAGGTGACCGACGACGAAACGCTCGGGCGGTTCACCGAGGAGGTCCGGCCGCCGGAGCCGTTCCACCTCTTCCGGGTGGAGCCCACCGAGGTGGTACGGACATGGCTGGAGGACGGGGCACTGGCCGTACGGGTCTGGCACCCCGGCCGCCCGCTGCGCACCCTGCGCCACAGCGTGCTAGGCTGACGTCGTTGCAGTTTTGGTACCCATGAACTTTATGTGCGCCTGACGGGAAATGTTCGTCAGGCGCATTATTGTTTTCGCCGGCTTTCTCCGGATGGGGCTCAACGCGGCGACGAGGAATTCGCGCAGTGCGAATTTCCGGCTCTGCACCTGTTTAGGAGAATGACATGGCTACAGGCACCGTGAAGTGGTTCAACTCGGAAAAGGGCTTCGGCTTCATCGAGCAGGACGGCGGCGGCGCCGACGTCTTCGCCCACTACTCCAACATCGCCACCCAGGGGTTCCGTGAGCTCCAGGAGGGCCAGAAGGTCTCGTTCGACGTCACGCAGGGCCAGAAGGGCCCGCAGGCGGAGAACATCGTCCCGGCCTAATTTCCGGACGCGTACCTCGCAGCCGGGGCCCGCACCACAGGTGCGGGTCCCGGCTCGTGCTGTCCTCAGGCCCAGGAAGGCATTTCCGCATGACTCGATCCGAGCGGTACGACCGTGCCGCCCGCCCCGCCGGCAAGCGCCCGGTGAACTCCCGCGCCAAGGGACCCGCGAAAGGCCCGGCCAAGGCACCCGCCCGGCGCGCCGCCGTCCGTCCGCAGGAATTCACGCTGCCGGAAACCATCACCCCCGCGCTGCCCGCCGTCGAGGCGTTCGACGAGCTGGACATGCCCGCGGGCCTGCTCAAGACCCTCACCGCGCAGGGAGTGACGCAGCCGTTCCCCATCCAGGGCGCGACCCTGCCCAACTCCCTCGCGGGACGCGACATCCTCGGCCGGGGCCGCACCGGCTCCGGCAAGACCCTCGCCTTCGGCCTGGCGCTCCTCGCCCGTACGGCGGGCCGGCGCGCCGAGCCGCGCGCGCCGCTCGCACTGGTGCTGGTGCCCACGCGCGAGCTGGCACAGCAGGTGACCGACGCGCTCACCCCGTACGCCACCGCCGTCAACCTCAAGCTGACCACCGTCGTCGGCGGGCTCTCCATCACCAAGCAGGCGGGCGCGCTGCGGCGCGGCGCCGAGGTGCTGGTGGCGACGCCGGGCCGGCTCAAGGACCTCATCGAGCGCGGCGACTGCCGGCTCGACCGGGTCGCGGTCACCGTGCTCGACGAGGCCGACCAGATGGCCGACATGGGCTTCATGCCGCAGGTCACGGCACTGCTCAAGCAGGTCGAGCCGGGCGGGCAGCGGATGCTGTTCTCGGCGACCCTGGACCGCAATATCGACCGGCTCGTACGGCAGTATCTGACCGACCCGGTGGTCCACTCCGTCGACCCGTCCCAGGGCGCGGTCACCACGATGGAACACCATGTGCTGTACGTCCTCGACGAGACGGACAAGAAGGAGATCACCACCCGGATCGCCGCGCGCGACGGGCGGGTGCTGCTCTTCCTCGACACCAAGCGGTCCGTGGACCGGCTGGTCAAGCGGCTGCTGGCGAGCGGGGTACGGGCCTCGGGGCTGCACGGCGGGCGTTCCCAGCCGCAGCGCAACCGGACGCTCGAACAGTTCAAGACCGGCCTGGTGACCTGTCTTGTCGCGACCAATGTCGCGGCGCGCGGTATCCATGTCGACGATCTCGACCTGGTCGTGAACGTCGACCCGCCCGTCGACCACAAGGACTATCTCCACCGGGGCGGGCGCACCGCCAGGGCGGGGGAGTCCGGCAGCGTGGTGACGCTGGTGCTGCCCGAGCAGCGGCGCGAGATGACCCGGCTGATGTCGGACGCGGGGATCGTGCCCCGGTCGGCGCGGATCACCTCCAAGGACGAGGAACTGGTACGGCTGACGGGCGCGCGGGAACCCTCCGGGGTGCCCGTCACCATCGATGTGCCGCAGCCCGTCGTCCAGGCGAAGCAGCGGACACGGACCTCGCGTCCGGCGCGCTCCGGCGCGGGCAGCGGCGGCGGTGGCGCGGCGCGACTCGGCGGAGCCGGTGGTACGGGTACGAGCCGTGGCGGCCGGGGCCGGCGCGGCCGTCCGGACCGGGGCGCCGACGGGGGCCGGCGCACGGCCGCCTGAGCGCGAGCCTCTCCACGCCGGGGTCCGGCGGCGTCCGAACGCGCCGCCGGACCCCGGTGTTCCGCCCGCCCCCCGGCCCGGTCCCGTCACGCCCCCGGCCCGGCTTCCGCCCGCCCCCCGGCCCGGCTTCCGCCCGCCCCCCGGCCCGGCTTCCGCCCGGCCCCGCTCCTGGCCGAAACCCGGCGCACGCGGTGCGGCGGGCGGGTCGGACGGCCGGTGTACGGGGCGCTACCGGCCCGGTTCGAGCGGTTAACTTCCCGGAAATTCAGCGTGGTTGGCATTGACGTGTACGCGTCTACGCGCGTCATCATGAAGCCATGCGAATTCCCCCACGTATCGCCACCCTCGGTGGCGCCGCCGCTCTCGCGGCCTCGGTCCTCGTCGGCGGAGTCACCGCCACCGCCGCCTCCGCCGCCCCCTCGGCCGTCGGCAGCATCTGCTACTCCCGGCTGCCCTCCCAGGCCCACACCACCCTCCGTCTCATCGACGCCGGCGGGCCCTTCCCGTACCGGCAGGACGGCGGTGTCTTCCAGAACCGCGAAGGCATCCTGCCGAGCCAGTCGAACGGCTACTACCACGAGTACACCGTTGTCACGCCCGGCTCCTCCGACCGCGGCGCGCGCCGCATCGTGACCGGTCAGCGGAACAACGAGGACTACTACACCTCCAACCACTACGCGTCGTTCTCGCTCGTCAACTACGGCTGCTGAGACCGCTGACCGGAAGGTAACCTCCGTCCCATGACGGTGACGTATGTGATCGACGGGGCGGAGGTCACCGACCTCGATCGCTTCTGGCAGGTGATCGGGGCGGCGGTGAACGGACCCGGCGGCTACTTCGGGCGCAATCTCGACGCGCTCGCGGACTGTCTGCACGGGGGGTACGGCACGCCCGACGACGGCGACTTCGTCATCGAGTGGCGCCGGCACGACCTCTCGCGCAGCGCGCTCGGCCAGGAGGAGACCGTGCGTACGCTCCAGCGGCGGCTGGAGCGCGCGCACCCGGACAACAGGCCCGCCATCCAGGCGGAGTTGGACGACGTTCTGGCCGGGCGCGGCCCCACCGTCTTCGACGAGCTGGTACGGCTCATCGAGGAAGAGGCGCCCGGAGTACTGAGACTCGACTGACCGGCACGCCGCTCGTACGGCATGCGACAGGGCCCGGACTTCAGCGGTGGCGCGGCAGTGTCCGCTCCAGGCGCCGCCGCTCCGGGCCCTCCCGCACGTAACGGACCGCGTCCGCCGCCGTCGCGCGGGCGTACCCGTCCGGCGGCTCGTCCGCCAGGATCCGGGCCAGCGCGTCGACCGCACGCGGATCCTGACGTACCGCCAGACCCCTCGCCGCCGCGGCGGCCGTGTCGGCGTCCGGATCGTTCAGCCGCGCCGCCAGCGCCTCACGGATCTCGCGGGTGTCCGCGTCCACATCCGCCAGGGCCGGCACCGCCCGGTCCCTGACCGACGCGTCCGCGTCCCTGCTCAGCAGGATCAGCGCCCACACCGCGTCGCGGTGATCGCCCGGTACGAGCCCGGTCAGGGCCAGCGCGGCCCGCCGCCGCACGCCCGTGTCCGGATGGCCGGTGTGCCGCAGGATCTCCGGCAGCGCCGCCGGATCGGCGTGCTGGCCGAGACCGACCACGACCGCGCGCACCAGCTCCGGCTCCACCGCCCGCCGGGACAGCTCCCGCAGCAGCGGCACCGCGCGGTCCGCGAACGGACTCGCCCCGTCCACCGCCCCCAGCCGCGCCAGCACCTCCGCGCCGAACGCCTGCCGCAGCGGCTCGTCGCTCCGGCACCAGGCCGCAGCCGCCTCGAACGTCTCCTCGTCGCCGCGCAGCCACAGCGCCGACACCGACTCGACCCAGTCGTCCCGCTCGGGATCGCCGCAGCTCAGCGCCCGCTCCGCCAGCTCCTCGAACGGGGTCGCGAGCCCCAGCTCCGCTTCGAGCAGCGTGGCCACGGCCGCGTGCCCGGTCCGCTGCTCCTGGCCCGCCAACGGCACCCCGTCCCGGAGCAGTTCGACGACGACGGTCTCCGAGCCGTCCTCCTTGATCCGCCGCACCACCGTCTCGTACCCCTCGCCGTAGGCGCGCCACAGACCGTCCCGCAGCTCCCGCTCCACATCGAGCCCCATCCAGCGCCGGGCCTCGGCGAGCGCCGCCTCGTGCGCGCCCGCGCCGTACCGCAGCAGCACCCGTACGGTCGGCGGGGGAGCCGTGGCGGGCGGCCAGCAGCAGGGGCGGTTCCCCGGCGGGGCCCGGCAGATCGGGGTCGGCGCCGTACTCCAGCAGTGCCTCCACCGTGTCCGCGAACCCCTGGCGCACCGCCCACACGACCGCCGTCAGATCGAACTCCTCCCGGCTGTCCGGCAGCGCGCCGGCCGCGAGCAGAGACCGTACGACCTCGGTGTGCCCGCCGCAGGCCGCCCCGCACAGCGGCAGGTCCCCGCCCTCCGGGCCGCTCGCCCGGTTCGGGTCGGCGCCCGCCGCGAGCAGCAGCCGTACCGCGCCGGGACGGTCGCTGACCGCCGCGCGGTAGAGGGCCGTCTCGCCGTCCTCGTCGGTGGCCTCGGCGGGCACGCCCGCCCTCAGGAGCCGTACGACGGTGTCGTCCGCACCGCCCCCCACCGCCTCGAACAGGTCCGCGATGCCCGCTGTCGGCTCTTTCGTCATGCTTCGACTCTACGTTCCCCGGCCGCGCGTTCCACGGTCGGTCAGGTGTCGCAGTCCAGCACCGTCCGGCACAGCCCGCAGCGCGCCCGCACCCGGCCGCGGACCGGGACCCGGATGCGCTGGAGGCACGTGGGACAGGGGAACGAGACGCGCAGCCCGTCCGGCTCCCGTTCGAAGCTGTACGGCGAGAGGTCGCCCGGCGGGTCGGGGAGCGCGTCGCCCGGGTGCTCCAGCGCGTACCGGCGGTCCTTGGCGTACCGGTGCCGTCCCGACCAGCCGGCGGTGGTCAGCGGCGGCTGCTGCTCGTCGCGCAGCGCCTGCGCCCGGCCCTTCGTATACGAGGTGTAGCCCTGCGGGCTGGTGAACCAGACCCGGGGGTCCTCGTCGAAGACCATCGCCCTCTTGGCGAGAACGTAGCCGAACTCCTCCGGGGTCAGATAGCCGAGCTTCTGGCTGGAATCGCGGTTCTCGCGGTAGGCGTCGAGCAGCAGCCAGCCCGCGCCCAGATAGGTCGTGGCCGTGTCGGTGAGGATCTCGTTGTCGTGGGTGCCGGGGAAGCTCAGACCCAGCCGGTGCAGCAGGACATGGGTGATCTCGTGGGCGAGGGCGGCGCCGATGTCACGGCGGTGCGTGCGGAAGCGGTTGTTCAGCTCGATGAAGTACTCGGGGCCCGCCGCCAGCTCGACACTCGCCGCCTGGTCCATCTCGCGGAAGCTCACGATCATGCGCGCGTCGGGCAGCCGGAGCTGCTGGACCAGGGCGTGCGCGACCCGCTGGGTGCCGAGGTGGAGATCGTCCAGATCGGAGAAGGCGACATCGGCGGGGGCGACGCTGGGGGCGAAGGCGCGGATGCTCTCCGGCGTGAGCCGCCGGTAGAGCGCGGTGATCGCGGCCCGCGCCGTATCGAGATGCGGATAGCCGTGCACGACCTCGCCGCCGTTCGTCACGTCCGTACCCCCCTCCCCCTGCGAGGACGGTCCACCTCGCGGGTTTCCTCAATGCCGACGCCGTCACCCTCGTCAACCTCGCCGACCGGAATCCACTCTACGGGGCGGTGCGGACCATCCCCTGTCCGATGAGCGGACGCCGACTGGCACATGCCGCCTCGGTGTGGCCGAAAACCGGTTCTTGTGGGGTGGCTGAACGGCCTCCCATAATCCGGATCACGCTTTCTTGTCGGGCCCATGTCAGAGCGACGCAACGCGCGTCGACCGGGACCCGGCGGGTCGGCTGACCCCACGTACGGCCACCGAGCACCACCCCCACATCCAGCCCCCCACGAAAGGCAGGCCATGAGTCTTCTGAGCGTTCTCAAGAGAACCGCCGCCGCCGGCACCGTCATCCTCGCCGCCTTCAGCCTCAGCCCGTCCGCCGCGTCCGCCGCGCCCGCGCCGGTCGCCAAGACCAAGGCCGTCGCGCCCGTCGCCCCGCCCGTCGTCGGCGGCACCCGTGCCGCGCAGGGCGAATTCCCCTTCATGGTCCGGCTCTCGATGGGCTGTGGTGGCGCGCTCTACTCGCCCACCGTCGTCCTCACCGCCGCGCACTGTGTGAGCGGATCCGGCAACAACACCAGCATCACCGCCACCGCCGGTGTCGTCGACCTCAACAGCACCAGCGCCATCAAGGTCCGGTCCACCAAGGTCTACCAGGCCCCCGGCTACAACGGTTACGGCAAGGACTGGGCGCTGATCAAGCTCGCGCAGCCCATCAACCTGCCGACCCTGAAGATCGCCACCACCACGCAGTACAACACCGGCACCTTCACCGTCGCCGGCTGGGGCGCGGCCACCGAGGGCGGCGGCCAGCAGCGCTACCTCCTCAAGGCGACCGTCCCGTTCGTCTCCGACGCGAGCTGCAACGCCTCGTACGGCGGCGACATCATAGCCGCGGAGGAGATCTGCGCCGGCTACGCGCAGGGCGGCGTGGACACCTGCCAGGGTGACTCGGGCGGCCCGATGTTCCGCCGGGACAGCGCCAACGCCTGGATCCAGGTCGGCATCGTGAGCTGGGGCAACGGCTGCGCCCGGCCCAACTACCCCGGTGTCTACACCGAGGTCTCGACCTTCGCCTCCGCCATCGCCTCGGCCGCGTCGACTCTCTGACGCTCTCCGGCCGACGTTCTCCGGCGTGAACCGGTAGGACAGCGGCACTGACCGAAGAGCCAAGGAGGGGCGGGTGCCGGGCGTACGGGCCCGGCGCCCGCCCCTCCGGCGAGGCACCGCCGGAGGGCCCGAAACACCCGTCGGGAGCCCGGGCCCGGACAGGAACCGGACACCGCCGGTCCCGCATCCTGATCACGGACCGGCCGGCCCGGCCCGTCACGTCTAAGCTGCCGGACCATGACCACAGGCGACCCCGGCAACGAGTCCACCGAATCCCCCGAATCCACCGAAGAGTCGGTCGTCGAGGAGTCCGTACGGGCCGAGCTGAACCGTTTGCGCGAGAGCATCGACAACATCGACGCCGCCGTCGTCCACATGCTCGCCGAACGCTTCAAATGCACCCAGCAGGTCGGCCACCTCAAGGCCGAACACCGGCTCCCGCCCGCCGACCCGACCCGGGAGGCCCGCCAGATCGCCCGGCTCCGCCAACTCGCCGAAAGCGCCCGGCTCGATCCCGGCTTCGCGGAGAAACTCCTCACGTTCATCATCGCCGAGGTCATCCGCCACCACGAGACGATCGCCGACGAGACCCGCGAAGGGCACGGCTCGGGCGCCCGCACGAACGGCGCGTAGCACCCGCGCGACGCCCCGTGACCCCGGGAGCACCGCCGCCCCGGAGCGCCCCGCCGCGTGCGCTCAGAGCGGACAGAACCCTGCTGCGCGGCCCGTACCCCATCGGGCAGCATGGCCCCCATGTCCGTACTGACGCGCGACGAAGCGCAGCTCCGAGCCCAGTTCCTCGACGTCCACCGGTACACGATCGCGCTCGATCTGACCACCGGCGAGGACACCTTCGACTCCCGTACCGTCATCCGCTTCACCGCACGGGCCGCCGGAGACACCTTCGTCGAAGTCAAGCCCGCCGCGCTGCGCTCCGTCACCCTCGACGGACGGACACTCGACCCGGCGGCGCTCGACGGCAACCGGATCGCGCTCACCGGACTCGACGCGGGAGAGCACGAACTGCGCATCGAGGCGGACATGCGGTACTCCCGCACCGGTGAGGGCATGCACCGCTTCACCGACCCCACCGACGGCGAGACCTACCTCTACACCCAGCTCTTCATGGAGGACGTCCAGCGCGTCTTCGCCGCCTTCGACCAGCCCGACCTGAAAGCCGTGTTCGAGCTGACGGTCACCGCACCCGAGGCCTGGACGGTGCTGGGCAACGGCATCGCGGAGCCCACGGGCGGAACGAGCGAGCAGGAACGCTCCGGCGCGCGGACCTGGACCATCGCCCCCACCCCGCTCATCTCCACCTACCTCGTCGCGGTCGCCGCCGGCCCCTGGCACTCCGTATGCACCGAACACGCGGGACTGCCCTTCGGCCTGCACTGCCGGCGCTCCCTCGCCCCCCACCTCGACGCCGACGCCACCGAGATCCTCGACATCACCCGCGCCTGCTACGACCGCTACCACGAGAAGTTCAAGGAGCCGTACCCCTTCGACTCCTACGACCAGGCGTTCGTCCCCGAGTTCAACGCCGGCGCCATGGAGAACCCCGGCCTCGTCACCTTCCGCGACGAATTCATCTACCGCTCCGCCGTCACCGACACCGAACGGCAGACCCGCGCCATGGTCGTCGCCCACGAGATGGCCCACATGTGGTTCGGCGACCTCGTCACCCTCACCTGGTGGGACGACATCTGGCTCAACGAGTCCTTCGCCGAGTACATGGGCTACCAGACCCTCACCGAAGCCACCCGCTTCACCGACACCTGGGTCGACTTCGCGATCGGCCGCAAACCCTGGGGATACGAGGCCGACCAGCGCCCCTCCACCCACCCCGTCGCCCCCGACCCGGCCGCCGTCCCCGACACCGCGTCCGCGCTCCTCAACTTCGACGGCATCTCCTACGCCAAGGGCGCCTCCGCGCTGCGCCAACTCGTCGCCTGGCTCGGCGAGAAGGACTTCCTCGCCGGCATCAACATCCACTTCGCCCGGCACAAGTTCGCCAACGCCACCCTCGCCGACTTCATCGACTCCCTCGCCCAGGCCACCGACCGCGACGTGCACGCCTGGGCCGCCCAGTGGCTCCGCACCACCGGCGTCGACACCCTCACCCCCGTCATGGGCGGCGGCGACACCGGCTGGACCCTCGACGTCGTACGCGACGGCAGCCGCCCGCACCGCATCGCCGTCGGAACGTACGACGCCGACACCACAGACCCCGACCGGCTCGTCGCCCGCGGCCCCATCGAACTCGACCTGCCGCTCACCGGGGAACCGCCCGTACGGCCCGGCCGCCGCCCCGCCCTCGTCCTCCTCAACGACGGCGACCTCAGCTACGCCAAGGTCCGCCTCGACGCCGCGTCCTGGAAAACCGCCCTGCGCTCCCTCTCCGGCCTCCCCGACCCGCTCACCCGCGCCGTCATCTGGAACGCCGCCCGCGACATGGTCCGGGACGGCGAACTCGCCCCCGCCGCCTACCTGGACGCCGCCCGCGCACACCTCCCGTACGAAACCGACCTCGCCCTCGTCCAAGGCGTCCTCGCCTTCGCCGCCGGCCAGATCACCGACCGCTACCTGGCCCCCGCCGACCGCCCCGCCGGCCTCGCCGCCCTCACCGAGATCTGCCGCGACCTCATGCGCCGCACCGAGGACGGCAACCACCCCGGACTCCGCCTGACCGCCGTACGCCACCGCATCGACGCCGCCGCCCAGCCCGACACCCTCCAGGACTGGCTCGGCTCCGGCAGCGTCCCCGGCGGACCCGAACTCGACCCCGAACTGCGCTGGCGCATCCTCACCCGCCTCGCCGTCCTCGGCGCGATCGACAACACCACCATCGACGCCGAACTCGACCGCGACCCCAGCGCCACCGGCCAGGAAGGCGCCGCCCACTGCCGCGCCGCCCTGCCCGACCCGGCCGCCAAAGCCGACGCCTGGGCCCGGCTCTTCGGCTCCGACGACCTCTCCAACTACCTGTTCACCGCCACCGCCAAAGGCTTCTGGCAGCCCGAACAGGCAGAACTCGTCGAGGAGTACATCGCCCGCTTCTACCCCGACGCCACCGCCCTCGCCGACCGCCGCGGCCCCGCCATCGCCGAAGCCGCCGGCCGCTACGCCTTCCCCGTCCACGCCGTCGACGAGGAATCGCTCCGCCTCGGCCTGCACCACCTGGCCACCGCGCCCATGATCCCCGCCCTCCACCGCCGCCTCACCGACCAGCTCGACGACCTCCGGCGCGCCCTCAAGGTCCGCCAGGCCTGAGCCGCGCCCGAGCGGGACCTGAGCCCGCCGCCCCGGGACCCGTCCGTACAGCCCGTACATCCCACGGTCGTACGAACGGACCCCGGGGCGGGGCGTTTTCAGCCGTCCTCACCCGACGGCGATACCCACGGGCGCGTCGGGTCGTTGTGCCCGGTGGACACCGCCACCGGACCCCGGGCGACCCGGGGACCCACTCGTGGAAGGCAGCAGCCGCCGATGACCGCGCAGCCCAACGACCTCGACCACCCCCACGACCTCGTGGGCATCGGCATCGGGCCGTTCAACCTCTCCCTCGCCGCGCTCGCCGACGGCGTCCACGGCGGACTCGACACCGTCTTCTACGACCAGAGCCGCGACTTCCGCTGGCACCCCGGGCTGCTCATCGAGGACGCCACCCTCCAAGTCCCGTTCCTCGCCGACCTGGTGACCCTCGCCGACCCCGCCAGCCGCTGGAGCTTCCTCAACTACCTGAAGACCCGCGACCGGCTCTACCCCTTCTACTTCGCCGAGCGCTTCCACATCCAGCGCGCCGAATACGACGCCTACTGCCGCTGGGTCAGCGGACAGCTCCCCGGACTCCACTTCGGCCACCAGGTCGACGCCGTCCGCTGGAACCCCGAACGCGCCCTGTTCGAAGTCGACTTCACCCAGCTCGACCGGGACGGCGAAGTCGAAGCCCTCGGCCGCGCCCACACCCGCCACATCGCCCTCGGCATCGGCACCGAACCGTACATCCCCGAACCGCTCAAACCCCTCGTCGAAGCGCCCGTGGCCCCCGTCATCCACTCCGCCGACTACCTCGCCCACCGCGACCGGCTGCTCGCCGCCGAGCACATCACCGTCATCGGATCCGGACAGTCCGGCGCGGAGATCTTCCTCGACCTGCTGCGCGCACGCCCCACCGGCCGCGAGAAGATCCACTGGCTGTCCCGCACCGAAGCCCTCGCACCCATGGAGTACTCCAAACTCGGCCTGGAGCACTTCACCCCCGACTACACCCGCTACTTCCATGCCCTGCCCGAGCGAGTACGGGACGACCTCCTGCCCCGGCAGTGGCAGCTCCACAAAGGCATCGACGCCGGCACCCTCGCCGCCATCCACGACGAGCTGTACCGGCGCACCCTGCACGGCGGCTGGCCCGACGCCGTCCTCACCCCCGGAATCCGCGTCCGTACCGCAGGACGCGTCGCCACCACCAAGGTCGAACTCCACCTGGAACACACCCAGCAGGCCACCAGGACCCGGGTCATCACCGACGCCGTCGTCCTCGCCACCGGCTACCGCGAACGCCCGCTCGGCCATCTCCTCGCCGGACTCGACCCCTACCTGAACAACGACGACGCGGGACGCCCCCGCATCGACGAACACCACCGCATCGCGCTCGCCCCCGCCGTCACCGGCTCCGTCTACGTACAGAACGCCGAACGGCACACCCACGGCGTCGGCGCGCCCGACCTCGGACTCGCCGCCTGGCGCAGCGCCACCATCCTCAACCACCTCACCGGCACCGAGCCCTACCCGCTGCCCCGGCGCACCGCCTTCACCAGCTTCGGACTGGAGGGGCTGGACCGGACCCGCCGGGCATACACACCGACGGATCTGGTCCCGCTCACCGAAGCCCGCTGAGAAGAACCGGTCAGAAGACCGGCGTGCCGTCCCGCGTCAGCTTCCAGTCCACCGAAGCGAACTGCGCCGGGTCGATCGTGCCCGCCGCCTTCACCCAGGTGATGATCGTGTTACGGACCTCGTCCGAATTCGACCACAACTGCTTCGACGCCGCGACATGCGGGAAGTTGCCGCCACCGCTCGCCCGGTAGTTGTTCACCGCGAAGACGAACTGCGCCGCCGGGTCCAGCGCCTTGCCCTGGAACTGAAGGTTCACGATCCGCGAGCCCGCGGGCTTCGCGATGTCGATCTCATACGTCAGACCCGACACCACGTCATAGTTGTAGTCCGGGGTGCCCTGCGCATTGGTCAGCTTCGACTTGTCCACCGGCACGCCCGCCGGCGTCTGCACGTAGTACCTGGCCGAGAACTCCAGATAATCCCTGATCTGCGCACCCGTCAGCAGGCGTGCCTCCAGGGTGTTCTCGTACACGTACAGCCCCGCCGCGTCCTTGATGGTCACCTGACCCGCCGGGATCACCGCCGAACGCGAGAAGCACGACGCCTGCGACAGCACCGGCAGCGCCGCCCACTCGGTGCCCGCCAGAGCCGCCTTCACCGTCTCCGCCTGGACATGGTTGATCAGATCGATGATCGGCTCGTCCTTCCACGGCGCGTCGACCGTGGTGATCGTCGCCGTCGACGAACCGATGACCTGATTGACGTACTCAACGACCTTGCGGTGCTCATCGATGAGCAGGCCGGCGATCTTCGGGTCCTCCTCCACGGCATTGGAGTTCAGAACCTTCGCGGAGACACTCTCGACCCTCCAGGAACCCCGCTCCTCCACCAGCTCGAAGTCGAACGTCGTCAGCCGCATACCCCAGCGGGACGGCTCCGACAGCACAACCTCCTTGCCGGTCTCCTTGTTGACCACCCGGCGCTCCGCGATCTCCGAGTGCGCGTGACCGACCAGAATCGCGTCGATACCCGGCACCTGCTCGGCCACCAGCGTCGCCGCGTTCTCCACATACGGAAGCTGATCGCCGTACGAGGACGTACCGCTCGTACCCGAGTGCGCCGACACGATGACCACATCCGCGCCCATGGACCGCAGCTTCGGCACCCACTTCGCCGCCTGCTCCTCAAGCCCCGGGAACGTCATCTGACCCTGGACATTCGACTTGTCCCAGATCGCGATACCCGGGTTCGTCAGCCCCAGGATCGCCACCCGCACATCCTGGGCGTGCGTCACACGCAACTTCTTGATCACATAGGGAGGGAAGGCCGGCTGGAGCGTCTTCGCGTCCAGCGCGTTCGCACCCAGCAGCGGGAAGTCGCACTGCTTCTCGAACTTCCGCAGCACCGGAATGCCGTAGTTGAACTCGTGGTTGCCCAGCGCCGCCGCGTCGTACTCCATCGCGTTCATGGCCTGCGCCATCGGATGCACCGGACCGCGCTTCGCGGTGATCGGGTCGACCTTCGCGTAGTAGTACGAGAGCTGGGTGCCCTGAATGGTGTCACCCGCGTCGATCAGCAGCGTGTTCCGGTGGCCCTTCGCCTCACGGATCTGGTTGACCAGCGTGGAGATCTTCGCGAGACCGATGTCGTTGTGGGCGGAGTCGTCGTACTCCTTGTCGGTGAAGTAGTCCCAGTTGAAGACGTTGCCGTGCAGGTCCGTCGTCCCCATCACGGTGAACGAATACCGCTCCGGATCCCGGTCGCGGCTGTCGGCCGCGGCCGGCACTGTCGCCCCTCCCGCCAGGGCGGCACCCGCACCGGCGGCAGCCGTGGTGCCCAGGAACTTCCTACGGTTCAGCGGCATTTCGCTCTCTTCTCCCTCGACTCGGCTCTGTCCGGCCGTATCCGGTGTATCCGGAAAACAACGCGCGTAGATTCTGGCCCGGATGTCCCGTACCGCAACACCCCCGCAAGGTTTCGATCAGATGACCGCCGACTGTCGTACCCGAGTGCGACAGTGGTCGTACGCGCATCGCGCCGCGGCGCACCGTACGCCGCCGGACGAGGGAGTGAGCCGTACATGACCACCGAGCCCACCGACACCCCGGAGACCGCGCCCGTCTCACGGGCCGCCGCACCGCCCTACGGCACCCCCGAAACCCCACGCGTCGCCGTCCGAGGCGAAGCACGGATCGAAGTCGAACCCGAAATCGCCAGAATCGTCGTCACCATCGGCGCCCGCGGCACCGACCGGCGCACCGCCCTCGAAGACCTCACCCGGCGCAACAGCGAAGCCCTCGCCCTCATCAAGTCCTACGGCACCGCCGTCGAAAAACTCGAAACCGGCACCTTCTCCATCAGCCCCGAACTCACCAGGCGCGGCCGGGGCGAACGCGTCCGCGCCTACCACGGCCGAGTCCATCTCACCGCCGAACTCGCCGACTTCACCGCCCTCGGAGAGCTGACCACCCGCCTCGCCGACCTCGACCTCAGCCAGGTCAACGGCCCCTGGTGGGCCCTGCGCCCCGACTCGCCGGCCCACGGCGAAGCCCGCCGCAAAGCCGTACGCGAAGCGGTCCAGCGCGCCCGCGAATACGCCGAAGCCCTCGGCGCCCGGCTCACCGCCCTGGTCGAACTCGCCGACGAAGGCGCCGAGACCCCGGCCGCCTACGGCATGCCGCTCGGCGCCGGCGCCCTCCGCAGCCGCTCCTTCGGATCCGCCGAATCAGCCGACACCGCCCCCGCGCTCGACCTCGAACCACAACGCCAGACCGTCTACGCGCAAGTCAACGCGCGCTTCACCATGACACCGCCCGATCTCACCCGCTGAGCACCACGATTGACTCCGGTGATTCGGGAAAATGCTCATCGGAGCGGCCCCCCGCACAATTCAACACTTGTCAACAAGCCTTCATCCAAAGGTTGTTGAGCAGTCACGCGCGACCAATTCCCTACCGGCGGGTAAGCTCTAGTCTCGATATATGCGCCGAGCGAAGATTGTCTGCACCCTGGGACCCGCCACCGACTCATACGACCAGATCAAAGCGCTGGTAGAGGCCGGAATGGACATCGCGCGCCTCAACCTCAGCCACGGCACCTACGCCGATCACGAAGAGCGCTACCAGCGCGTACGGAAAGCCTCCGACGAAACCGGCCGCAGCGTCGGAATCCTCGCCGACCTTCAAGGCCCGAAGATCCGCCTCGGCCGCTTCCGCGAAGGACCCGTACTCCTTGAACGCGGCGACGAATTCACCATCACCGTCGAACCCCTCGAAGGCGACCGCCACACCTGCGCCACCACCTACGAAGGACTCCCCACCGATGTGACCACCGGCGAACGCATCCTCGTCGACGACGGCAAAGTCACCCTCGAAGTCACCTCCGTCGACGGCCCCCGCGTCCACACCCTCGTCGTCGAAGGAGGCATGGTCTCCGACCACAAAGGCCTCAACCTCCCCGGCGTCGCCGTCTCCATCCCCGCCCTCTCCGGCAAGGACATCGACGACCTCCGCTGGGCCGTACGCACCGGCGTGGACATCGTCGCGCTCTCCTTCGTACGCACCGGAGCCGACATCGACGACGTCCACCGCGTCATGGACGAAGAAGGCCGCCGGACCCCCGTCATCGCCAAAATCGAAAAGCCGCAAGCCGTCGACAAAATCGACGAGATCGTCGCCGCATTCGACGGAATCATGGTCGCCCGAGGCGACCTCGGCGTCGAAATGCCCCTCGAAAACGTTCCGATCGTACAGAAGCGCGCCATCAAACTCGCCAAGCGCAATGCCAAGCCCGTGATCGTCGCCACGCAGATGCTCGACTCGATGATCGACAACTCCCGGCCCACCCGCGCCGAAGCCTCCGACGTCGCCAACGCGGTCATCGACGGCACCGACGCGGTCATGCTTTCCGGCGAGACCAGCGTCGGAAAACACCCCGTCGAAACCGTCAGGACCATGGGCCGCATCGTCGAAGCCGCCGAGGAAGACATCCTCGCGAAAGGGCTCCCGCCCATCACGGAAAGCAGCAAACCCCGCACCCAGGGCGGCGCCGTCGCCCGCGCGGCAGCCGAAATGGGCGACTTCCTCGGCGCGAAATTCCTCGTCGCCTTCACCCAGTCCGGCGACACCGTCCGCCGCCTCTCCCGCTACCGCTCCCCGATCCCCCTCCTGGCCTTCACCCCCGACCCCGCCACCCGCGCCCAGCTCAACCTCACCTGGGGCGTCGAGGCGCTCCTCGGCCCGCACGTCGACTCCACGGACGCGATGGTCGCGCAGGTGGACGAGGAACTCCTCAGGCTCGGCCGCTGCGCGAAGGGCGACACGGTGATCATCACAGCGGGCTCCCCGCCGGGAGTCCCGGGCTCGACGAACCTGGTACGGGTCCACCACATCGGCGAGGACGACAGCCCGAGGCGGTAGGGGGTGGGTGGGGGGCAGTACTTGCCCCCGATGTGCGCGTCCATGAGAGCGACGGACGCGCGCTTGGCGACGGAGATGTTCTTTGCATTCGCCTGCCGCCACGCCACGCCGGGCATCCAGGGTGTCCGTGTACAGCCGCAGGATGTCGGCGGACAGGTTGCTGAAGAAGTACCGCGGGTACTCGTACCGCTTCTTCTCGCCGGCGACGGTCCGGCTGGTCCAGTTGGTCACCCGACAGCCGTCGGAGTGGATGAGTCCGCGCAGCAGCTCCCAGGGGTGTGCGTGCACGATCCGCTGCTGCCAGGATTCGAGGACGATGGGGCGATGGTGCTTCTTGCCCGGTCCGTACCGAGGGAACAGACACGGCCAGTGCCGTCCGTAGCCGGTCACCATGACGCACCCCTGTTTCTGGAGGACGTACACGCGGTCCTCCGGCCGGACGGCGGCGATGGCAGCCCGGCACGAAGCGGAGTCGGCTGGGGTGCCGGGCTCGGGCAGACACCGCGGGCACGGGCGGGCCTGGGCGACCATTCGTGGCAGCGGTTCGACGCGGGATTGCCATGAACGGATCGCCGCGCGCGATATGCCGGTCTGCTTGCTCACGGCGTTGAGGCTGTGGCCTCGGAGAACGAGCGCGACGGCGTGCTTGCGGGTTTCGAGGTCGTACATGGGTACGAGCCTGGCCGGAGACGTATGGCCATAGACCGAATCGATGCCACGTTCACCGGGGCGAGTGAAGATCGCCAAGCGTTGGTGATCCTTGGAATCGAAGGGGGAGTGCCCTGGGTGGGATTCGAACCCACGCTGTCGGTGGTTTGAGCACCGTGTCTCTCCCGCTGGACTACCAGGGCCAGCCTTGACTTCCAAGGTTAGCGGAGACCCGCTGTGTCTCAAACATACAGGAGCTAGGTAGTCTCAGGTACAGCATCCTGTCTGAACGAGGAGCCCCCGTGACCGCCCCCGAGTCGCCCCAGCCCGTCGATGACGACGACAAGTCGCACGTTCCGCCGCTGACGACGCGTGTCGTCATCGCTGAGGACGAGGCGCTGATCCGTCTCGATCTGAAAGAGATGCTGGAGGAAGAGGGGTACGCGGTCGTCGGTGAGGCCGGCGACGGGGAGCGGGCGGTGGAGCTGGCTCGGGAGCATCGGCCGGATCTGGTGATCCTGGATGTGAAGATGCCGGTGCTGGACGGGATCTCCGCGGCCGAGCGCATCGCGAAGGAGTCCATCGCGCCGGTGCTGATGCTGACCGCGTTTTCGCAGCGGGATCTGGTGGAGCGGGCGCGGGATGCCGGGGCCATGGCGTATCTGGTGAAGCCGTTCAGCAAGAGTGATGTGGTGCCGGCGATCGAGATGGCGGTGTCGCGGTTCACGGAGCTGCGGGCGTTGGAGCGCGAGGTCGCGGATCTGACGCAGCGGTTGGAGACGCGGAAGCTGGTGGACCGGGCGAAGTCGATTCTGCAGACGCAGTACGGGTTGTCGGAGCCGGCGGCGTTCCGGTGGATTCAGAAGACGTCGATGGATCGGCGGCTGTCGATGCAGCAGGTGGCGGAGGCGGTCATCGAGGATGCGCGGGAGAAGAAGGCGGCGAAGGGCGACGTGTCCAAGGGGGAGTAGGCCCGTACTCCTGCGGCTCGTACCTTTGCGCGCGCTGTCGTACGGAGGAGGCCCGCACCGGATGTGCCGGTGCGGGCCTCCTCGTATCGCCGTACAGCCGTACGTGCCGCCGTACGGCTCAGTCCTCGCCCAGGTACGCCTTCCGTACCGATTCGTCGTGCAGCAGGTCCTGGCCGCTGCCGGACAGGACGATCTTGCCGACCTCCATGACATGGCCCTGGTCGGCCAGTGAGAGCGCCGCCTGCGCGTTCTGTTCGACGAGCAGAATCGTGGTGCCCTGTGACTTGAGTTCGCTGATGGTGGCCATGATCTTCTGCATCATGATCGGCGAGAGTCCCATGGAGGGCTCGTCCAGCATCAGCAGTTTGGGCCGGGACATCAGCGCGCGGCCCATGGCGAGCATTTGCTGTTCGCCGCCGGAGAGGGTGCCCGCTGCCTGCTTGCGCCGTTCGCCCAGGATGGGGAACAGCTCGTAGGAGCGCTGGATGTCCTGGGCGATTCCGTCGCTGTCTTTGCGGAGGAATGCGCCGAGCTGGAGATTTTCCGCGATGGTGAGCCGGGGGGAAGATCCGGCGTCCTTCGGGGGAGTGCGCGAGGCCGAGTGCGACGATTTTGTGTGCGCCGATTCCGCCGAGCGGTTTTCCGTCGAAGGTGATGCGTCCTCCGGCGGGCTTGAGGAGCCCGGAGAGGGTGCGCAGGGTGGTGGTCTTTCCGGCGCCGTTGGTGCCGATCAGGGTGACGATCTGGCCGGCCTCGACGCTGAAGGAGATGCCTTTGACGGCTTCGATCTTGCCGTAGGCGACCTTGAGGTCCTCGACTTCGAGGAGTGCGGTCACTGGTTTTCTCCTTCTGTGCCGGACGAGCCGCTCGTTCCGGGTGTGCTGTGTGCTTCCGCGTCCTCCACTTCGGCGACTTCGTCGGCGCCGGGGGCGCCTTCGTAGGGGGTGCCGAGGTAGGCGGCGACGACGCGTTCGTCTCCTTGGACGACTTCCGAGGTGCCTTCGACGAGTTTTTCGCCCTGGACGAGGACGGCTACGCGGTCGCACAGGTTGAAGATGAAGCGCATGTCGTGCTCGATGACGAGGACGGCGATGCCTTGGTCGCGGATGGCGAAGACGAGGTCCTGGGTGGTCCTGGTCTCCTGGGGGTTCATTCCCGCGGTGGGTTCGTCGAGGAGCAGCAGTCCGGGTTCGCTGGCGAGGGCGCGGGCGATTTCGAGCTTGCGCTGTTCTCCGTAGGGGAGGTTGCGTGCGAGGTGGTCGCGTTTGGCGGCGAGTCCGGTGAATTCGAGGAGTTCCATGGCGCGTTCTTCGGATTCGCGTTCGGCTTTTTTGAATCCGGGGCCGCGGAGGAGTGCGGACCAGAGGCCTTCTTTGGTGCGGGTGTGGCGGCCGACGAGGACGTTTTCCAGGACGGTCATGTTGGCGAAGAGCCTGATGTTCTGGAAGGTGCGGGCGATGCCGGCCTGGGTGACGAGGTGGGATTTGTGGGGGAGGACGGCGCCTTTGTAGGAGACGGTGCCTTCGGTGGGGATGTAGAGGCCGGTGAGGCAGTTGAAGAAGGTGGTTTTGCCGGCGCCGTTGGGGCCGATGAGTCCGACGATTTCGCCGCTGTTGACGGTGAGTTCGACGTTGCGTACGGCGGTGAGTCCGCCGAATCGCATGGTGACTCCGGCGGCGTGGAGTACGGGTGCGGTGGTGGCGGTGTTGTCGGTCATGGTGTTCACGCCCCCGCCTTGCTGAGGCCGATATCGCCCTTGGGGGTGTCGAGTTGGCCGGTTTCGTGGAATTCGAGCTGCTTCCTGCGGTCGGCGATGAGGCCTTCGGGGCGGAATCGCATGAGCAGGATGAGGGCGATGCCGAAGAGCAGGAGCTGGTAGTCGGACATGAACTGGAGTTTGGCCGGGATGAGGTAGAGGAGTGCGGCGCCGATGAGGGGTCCGCTGACGGTGCCCATGCCGCCGAGGATGACCGCGGCGAGCAGGAACGCCGAGTTGGGCGGTACGGCTTCGACGAATTTGTACTGGGCGGGGGTGACGGTGAAGGTCACGTGTGCCTGTACGGTGCCGGCCATGCCGGCGAGGGTGGCGCCGAGGGCGAAGGCGAGGAGTTTGAGCCGGAAGGCGTTGATGCCCATGGCGCGGGCGGCGGTCTCGTCTTCGCGGATGGCGACCCAGGCGCGGCCGATGCGTGACTGGTCGGAGCGGCGGAACACGGTCACGACGATGATCGTGAAGAGGAGCATCAGCAGGTAGTAGTTGGAGAACCTGCCGAGTTCGACGCCGAGGACGGTGTGGGGCTCTCCGAGGTTGAAGCCGAAGAGTTCCAGGTCGGGGATGTTGGGGATGCCGTTGGGCCCGTTGGTGATGTCGGGTCCTGAGGTGCCGTCCATGTTCTGCATGCCGATGCGGAAGATCTCACCGAACCCGAGGGTGACGATGGCGAGGTAGTCGCCGTGCAGCCGCAGGGTGGGGGCTCCGATGACGACGCCGAAGATGAGCGAGGCGGCGGCGCCGGCGAGTACGGCTGCCCAGAAGGGGAGGGTGATGCCGATGGTGGAGGACGGCGATCCGGACAGGAGTGCGGCGGTGTAGGCGCCGACGCCGAGGAACGCGACGTATCCGAGGTCGAGGAGGCCGGCGAGGCCGACGACGACGTTGAGGCCGAGTGCCACGGTGGCGAAGATCAGGATGTTCGCGCCGATGGTGGCGTAGGCGTCGTTGGACTGGGTGAACGGGAACGCGAAGGCGGCGACGAAGGCCGCGGTCACGGTGATGTTCTTGTGGGTGGCGGTGAGTGCGGAGAGGCGGCGGTTGAGGCCGGCGCGGGCGATGGCGGTGGCGCCGAAGCCGACGAGGAGCAGGAACCCGATGAAGAGTTCGGCGTATTCGGTGTCGATGCCGTAGGTGAAGACGAACAGTCCGAGACCGAAGGAGATCGCGATGATCAGGATCTCGGCCCAGGAGGGCAGCGGGGCGGCCTTCTCCGGGGTGGGTGCTTTGAAGGACTGGACGAACCGTGTCCAGGGGGACGTGTCGTCGCTGTCGGTGGGGATGTCGCTGGGCAGTCCGAGGGCGCCGACGAGGGTGATGAGGGAGGTCACGAGTGCGACCCAGCCGCCGGGTTCGAGGTTGGCGAGTCCGCCGAGTTCGACCGCGATGGCGATGATCGTGTACCAGGTGACGGCGAAGGTGCCGAGGGCGAGGAGCAGCACGGGGCTGTTCTTGCCGCCGGGGGTGAGCCAGCCGAGTCCGCGGAGGCCGCGTCCGGCGAGGGTGAAGAGGAGGGTGAGGAGGGCACCGGTGAGGGTGAGGAGCTGGAGGCCGCCGGGGTAGCCGGTGACGGTGAGGTCGCCGGGGAATTCGGCGGTCCAGGTCCAGGCGAGGAAGGTGCTCGCGAAGGTGAGGACGGCTCCGGCGGCGGTGGTGAGGCCGGCGGCGGCCGAGGGCAGGGGGAGCAGCCCGGGGGTCTGCCGGGGGGTGCCGGTGGCGGTCTGCTGGGTGGTGGTGGTCATGGGTATCACGCCCGATCCGCGACGCGCTGGCCGAGGAGGCCTTGTGGCCTCAGCAGCAGGACGAGAATGAGGAGGACGAAGGCCCATACGTCCTTCCAGGCGCCGCCGCCGAGCTGGGACATGCCCGGGATGTTCTCGATGTAGGCGGTGGCCATGGCTTCGGCGAGGCCGAGGACGAGGCCGCCGATCATCGCACCGTAGATGTTGCCGATGCCGCCGAGTACGGCCGCGGTGAAGGCTTTGAGGCCGGCGATGAAGCCCATCTTGAAGTTGACTTCGCCGTATTTGAGGCCGTGGGCGATGGCGGCGATGGCGGCGAAGGCGGCACCGATGGCGAAGGCCGTGACGATGATGCGGTCGGTGTTGATGCCCATGAGCTTCGCGGTGTCCGGGTCCTGCGAGGTGGCCTGCATGGCGCGCCCGGTGCGGGTCTTGGAGACGAAGAAGCCGAGGCCGATCATGCAGACGGGGGCGGCGATGAGCAGGAACAGGTCGCCGCGGCCGATGGCGAAGGCGCCGAGGTCGAGCCTGCCGCCTTCGAATTCGGGGAAGGGCCTGGACTTGGTGGCGTCCGGGTAGAACGCCCAGATGGCTTGCTGGAGTGCGATGGAGAGGCCGATCGCGGTGATGAGGGGGGCGAGCCTGGGGGCGTTGCGCAGTGGCCGGTAGGCGAAGCGTTCGGCTCCCATGGCGACGAGCACGGAGCAGGCCATCGCCATGAGGATCATGAGGGGGAGCGCGAGGAGCAGGCTGGTGCCGTCCGGTAGCCACAGGTATGCGGTCAGCGCGCCGAAGCCGCCGATCATGAATATCTCGCCGTGGGCGAAGTTGATGAGCTGGACAATGCCATAGACCATCGTGTAACCGATCGCGATGAGTCCGTACAGCGCGCCGAGTAGCAGGCCGTTGGCAAGTTGCTGCGGCAGATCGTTCACCGCGGGGCCTCCGAGTGGGGTGTGGTCAGATACGGCCGCGCGGGGGCGCTGTGGCGCCCCCGCGCGATGTGGGTGTACAGGGTGGGCGTCAGGGCCTGTCCTTCAGACCCTCGCGCCCGGGTCAGCCTCCGAACACGCCGCTCTTGACCGGGACGTGCTTGCCGCCCTTGACCTCGTAGAGGGAGAGCTGCTTGTTGGTGGTGTCGCCGAACTCGTCGAAGCCGACCTTCCCGGAGACTCCGTCGAAGGAGACGGTCTGCATGGCCTCGGTGATCTGCTTGCGGGCGTCGTCGTTCTCGGGGAGCTTGCCGTCGTTCTTCTCGACGACGGCCTTGACGGCCTGGATGATCGCCCAGGCGGAGTCGTAGGAGTAGCCGCCGTACGCCTCGTAGGCGTCCTTGTAGCCGGCCGCCTCGTAGTCCGCTATGAACTTCTTGGCGGTGTCGAGGGTCTCCAGGGGCGCGCCGACCGAGCTGGCCAGGTCGCCTTCGGAGTTCTGCTTGGCGAGCTTGATGTACTCGGCGCTGAAGAGCGCGTCGCCGCCGATGGTCGGGACCTTGGCGCCGGCGTTCTTGATCTGGCTGGACAGCGGGGCGCCGGCCGGGTACTCGCCGCCGTAGTAGACGAAGTCGGGCTTGGCCTGGGCGACCTTGCTGGCGACGGCGGAGAAGTCCTTGTCGTCGGGGTTGATGTGGTCGGTGCCGACGACCTGCCCGCCGAGCTTGGTGAACTCGTCGCTGAAGGTCGCGGCGAGTCCGGCTCCGTAGGTCTTCTTGTCGTCGATGACGTAGACCTTCTTGAGCTTCTTCTCGTTGTACATGTACTGCGCGGCGTACGGGCCCTGGATGGCGTCCGTCGTGGCGGTGCGGAAGTACGTCTTGAAGCTGCGGACCTTCTTGCCGCTCTGCCAGTCCTTGCCCTGGGTCAGCTCGGGGTTGGTGTTGGCGGGCGAGACGAGGACGACGTTGGCGTCGTCGAAGACCTTCTGCATCGACTGGCCGACATCGGAGTTGAGGGGGCCGACGACGCCGATGACGGAGGTGTCGCCGACGAGCTTGGTGGCGTTCTGCTGGCCGGTGGCGGCCTGCGCGACGTCGTCGAGGGCCTCCAGCTTGAAGGTGACGCCCGGGACTTCCTTGTTCTTGTTGGCGGTCTTGATCGCCAGGTCCACCGAGTTCTTGATGCCCTGGCCGAGGGCGGAGAGGTCGCCGGTGAGCGGTGCGTCGAGGCCGATGGTGACGGTGGTCGTGCCGCCGCCGTCACTGCCTCCGGAGCTGTCGTCGCGGGAACCGCAGGCCGACAGAGTGAGGGCCCCTGCGGTAACCGCGGTAGTGATGATCAACAAAGAACGGTGACGCACGATCAGTCCTTTCCCCTGGCGCGGCGGTCCCTGCTGGAACGCCGGGTCGAGCGCTGGAACCGAACTGAAGGGAATCCGGTGGCGCGGTGACTGGCCGTGACTCTAAGCGCGCTGGTGGGACTGGTGCAGAGGTCCGAGCAATGCTGTGACTCTCTTGTTATGACGCGAGTAGTTCGAAGATTGGATGCATGGGGCGGAAAGGGCGGTTTAATACTGTTCGGCAGTCCGGATAGTGAGAACCAGCAGGACGGCGCGGATCCCGTTCGGCTAGGGCGAGTTGTGGGGGCAGGCCCGTTGGAGGGCGGCCGTGAGGTCGTCCGGGTAGCCGGAGCCGAGTATGAAACTCTGCTGTTGTATTGCGCGCTTATTACGCAGTGTTACATCGAGGAAAGGGAGTCCGGCATTCCGCTGGACTTTTCCGCAATCGCGGACATGCACCGTAATGATCGTCTTCTGTGCGGATGAGGTCCGTACGGTGAACGGCGGCTCGGGTTCCGCCGTCAGCGACAGGGCGACCGAGGGCTGGGTGATGTCCTCGACGGTCACGGGTTCGTCCTCCTCGCCGGAGAGCAGGACGGCGAAGCTGAGGGCGCCGTCGCCGTGCGGCGCGGGGGTGGCTCCGCCGTAGCGGAAGTCGATTACCTGCGTGGGCCAGGGCGGTGGGGCCTCGGCGGGCGGCCGGGGCTCGGTGAGGCCGGGGACGCAGAGCGCGGTGACGGCGAGGGCGGCGAGCGCGGCGGTGGTACGTCGGCGGGCGGCCGGGACCGGTGGCGCCGGTGCGAGCGGGGGCCGGAGGAGGGTGTCCGCTCCCGCTTCGACGGGGCCTATGCCGGTCATGTCATGACGCTAGCCGTCAATGCCCGGACCCACAATGGAGCGTAGGCCAGAGCCGCTACGGAAGGTGACGAAGCGGGGTGTTCGCGGCGGGCGGGCGGCTGCCCGGTGCCCGTCTCGGGCGCCCGCGGTGCCCGGATGCCCGCTCCGGGCGTCCGTCCGGCGGTCCGCGGTGCCCGCTTCGGGGTGCGTCGGGCGCGGTACGGGGCGGGGCCGGCGGCGGTGGGGCGTACGGGCAACACCGCGTCCGCCGACGGCCGTTGGCCCCCTCCGTACGGCTCGGGGGCGGCGTGCTCAGCCTTCGGTGCCGGCTGCCGGGGCCACGTCGCGCAGCAGGCAGGTCAGACGGGCCGTGCAGACCCGCTTGTCCTGCTCGTCGGTGATGACGATCTCGTACGTCGTGGTGGTGCGCCCCCGGTGCACGGGGGTCGCGACCCCGGTGACGATGCCGCTGCGGACCCCGCGGTGGTGGGTGCAGTTGAGGTCCACCCCCACGGCGATCTTGGAGCTGCGGCCGTGCAGCATCGCGCCGACCGAGCCGAGGGTCTCGGCGAGGACGGCCGAGGCGCCGCCGTGCAGCAGCCCGTACGGCTGGGTGTTGCCCTCGACGGGCATGGTGCCGACGACGCGCTCGGGGGACGCCTCGACGATCTCCACGCCCATGCGGTTTCCGAGGTGCCCGGCTGAGAAGAGCGCGGGCAGATCGACTCCGAGCGCGGAGTACTCGTCGATGATGTCCTGCGGGAACGTCGTGGTGGAGTGCTCACCCATGGGCCCGGGCTCCGATCGGATCGTCTGCGGTCGTTCGGCGGTGCACCGCACTTCTGTGCGGTGCACCATCCTGCTTATCAGATGACTGAGCGAACGCTTAGACGGGGATCGCACGTCCGGGCGGGCCGGACCGGCGTGCGGGCGCGGGGCCGGGTGTGCGGGACCCGGCCGGGCGCGGCGAGGCAGCCGTCTCTCAGGCCGCCTCTCCGTCCGTGCGTTCGAAGCGCACGATGACGGACTTGCTCGTCGGGGTGTTGCTCGTGTCGGCCGTGGCCCCGAGGGGCACCAGGACGTTCGTCTCCGGGTAGTAGGCGGCCGCACAGCCCCGGGCGGTGGGGTAGTGGACGACCCGGAAGCCGGGGGCGCGCCGCTCCACCCCGTCCTTCCATTCACTGACCAGATCGGTGTACGAGCCGTCGGGGAGCTTCAGTTCGGCCGCGTCCGCCGGGTTGACCAGGACGATCCGCCGGCCGCCCTTGATGCCCCGGTAGCGGTCGTCGAGCCCGTAGATCGTGGTGTTGTACTGGTCGTGCGAGCGCAGGGTCTGGAGCAGCAGCCTGCCCTCGGGGAGCTTCGGGTACTCGACCGGCGCCGCGGTGAAGTTGGCCTTCCCGGTCGCCGTGGGGAAGCGCCGCTCGTCGCGCGGGGCGTGCGGCAGCGCGAAGCCGCCGGGCCGGGCCACGCGCTCGTTGAAGTCCTCGAAGCCGGGGATCACCCGGGCGATCCGGTCCCGGATGTTCGCGTAGTCCTTCTCGAAGTCCTCCCACGGGGTCATGGAGGCCGGGCCGAGCGTGGCACGTGCGAGCCGGGTGACGATGGCCGGCTCGGAGAGGAGATAGGGGCTGGCCGGCGCCAGATTGCCCCGGGAGGCGTGCACCATGCCCATGGAGTCCTCCACGGTCACGATCTGCCGGACGCCCGCCTGGAAGTCCTTGTCGGTACGGCCCAGGGTGGGCAGGATCAGCGCCCGTGTGCCGGTCACCACGTGCGAGCGGTTGAGCTTGGTCGAGACATGCACCGTGAGCCGGGCGCGGCGCATCGCCGCCTCGGTGACATCGGTGTCAGGAGACGCGGCGACGAAGTTCCCGCCCATGGCGAAGAACACCTTGGCCTTGCCGTCGCGCAGCGCCTCGATGGACCGTACGACGTCATAGCCGTGGTGGCGCGGCGAGGTGATGCCGAACTCCTTGTCCAGGGCGTCCAGGAAGGCCGGGTCGGGCCGTTCGAAGATGCCCATGGTGCGGTCGCCCTGCACATTGGAGTGTCCGCGCACCGGGCAGACCCCGGCGCCGGGCCGCCCGATGTTGCCGCGCAGCAGCAGGAAGTTGACGACTTCGCGGATGGTCGGAACGGAGTGCTTGTGCTGGGTCAGGCCCATCGCCCAGCACACGATGGTGCGCCGCGAGGCGAGGACGAGGGCGAGCGCCTCCTCTATCTCGGAGCGTTCCAGTCCGGTGGCGGTCAGGGTCTCGTCCCAGTCGGCGGCTTCGGCGGCGGCCGCGAACTCCTCGTACCCATGGGTGTGTTCGGCGACGAACTCCGCGTCGACCGCGCCGGGCGTGCCCAGGATCAGCTTGTTGAGGAGCCGGAAGAGGGCCTGGTCGCCGCCTATCCTGATGCGGAGGAAGAGGTCGGTGAGGGCGGCGCCCTTGACCATGCCCTGGGGGGTCTGCGGGTTCTTGAACCGCTCCAGGCCGGCCTCGGGCAGCGGATTGACGGAGATGATCTTCGCGCCGGCGGCCTTGGCCTTCTCCAGCGCGGACAGCATCCGGGGGTGGTTGGTGCCCGGGTTCTGCCCGGCCACGATGATCAGGTCGGCCTGGTGCAGGTCCTCCAGGGAGACACTGCCCTTGCCGATGCCTATGGTCTCCACCAGCGCGGAGCCGGACGACTCGTGGCACATGTTGGAGCAGTCCGGCAGATTGTTCGTGCCGTACTCGCGGGCGAGGAGCTGAAGCAGGAACGCCGCTTCGTTGCTGGTGCGGCCCGAGGTGTAGAAGAGGGCCTCGTCGGGGGAGTCGAGGGCGGTCAGCTCCTCGGCGATGAGCGCGAAGGCCTGCTCCCAGCTCACCGGTCTGTAGTGGTCGCCGTCCTCACCGTCTTCGCCGTCCTCGCCGGTGCCCCGCTCCAGGAGCATGGGGTGGGTGAGCCGGCCCTGCTGCCCCAGCCAGTAGCCGCTGCGGCCGGCGAGGCTGGAGACGGAGTGCGCGGCGAAGAACTCGGGGGTGACCCGGCGCAGCGTGGCTTCCTCCGCGACGGCCTTCGCGCCGTTCTCGCAGAACTCGGCGGTGTGCCGGTGATCGCCCTCGGGCCAGGCGCAGCCCGGGCAGTCGAAGCCGTTCTTCTGGTTGACCTTGAGGAGCGTCTGGGCGGTCCTTCGCGCTCCCATCTGCTGGTGTGAGATGAGGAGCGAATGCACGACGGCGGGGATTCCCGCCGCGGCGTGTTTGGGGGCCGTTACCCGCGGCGAGTCCTGTGCCGGATCACCTGCTGGCGGCTTGCTGGCCATCACGCTCTCCTTGTGCCTAAGTGTCGACTGTCTACAGTATTCAATTCTCCCACGCCTCTATGGCAACGTTACGTCCGGCCGGTATCGGGCTCATTGCGGGCCGGGGTTGTCTTGCCGGCGCGGCGTTGTCAGTGCGACGTGGCAGGATCGGGTCTGTGGCCGAGACAGCATCGAAGAAGACCCCAGACAACCGTCCGCGCCTGCTCCTCATGGACGGGCACTCCCTGGCGTACCGGGCGTTCTTCGCGCTGCCCGTGGAGAATTTCACGACCGCGACCGGTCAGCCGACCAATGCCATCTACGGCTTCGCGTCCATGCTGGCGAACACCCTGCGCGACGAGTCGCCCACGCACTTCGCCGTCGCCTTCGACGTCTCGCGCAAGACCTGGCGCTCCGAGGAGTTCCCCGAGTACAAGGCCAACCGCTCGGCGACCCCCGACGAGTTCAGGGGACAGGTCGAGCTGATCGGGGAGCTGCTCGACGCGATGAGCGCGCACCGCTTCGCGGTCGACGGCTTCGAGGCGGACGACGTGATCGCGACGCTCGCCACCCAGGCCGAGGCCGAGGGCTTCGAGGTGCTGATCGTCACCGGTGACCGCGATTCGTTCCAGCTCATCACCGAGCACACCACGGTGCTGTATCCGACCAAGGGCGTCTCCGAGCTGACCCGCTTCACCCCGGAGAAGGTCCAGGAGAAGTACGGCCTGTCGCCCGCGCAGTATCCGGACTTCGCGGCCCTGCGCGGTGATCCGTCCGACAATCTGCCCGGTATCCCGGGGGTCGGTGAGAAGACCGCCGCGAAGTGGATCAACCAGTTCGGCTCGTTCGAGGAACTGGCCGCGCGCGCCGACGAGATCAAGGGCAAGGCCGGGCAGAACTTCCGCGACCATCTGGAGTCGGTGCGGCTCAACCGCCGGCTCACGGAGATGGTGCGCGATGTCGAGCTGCCCAGGACCGCACCGGAGCTGGAGCGCGCGCCGTACGACCGGGCGGCCGTGAAGCGGGTGCTGGACGTGCTGGAGATCCGGAACCCGAGCCTGCGCGAGCGGCTGCTCGCGGTGGATCCGGGCGCCGCCGAGGACGAGGCCCCGGCGCCCGCCGCCGGGGTGGAGCTGGACGGCGCGGTGCTGGGCTCCGGCGAGCTGGCGCCCTGGCTGGCCGAGCACGGCGGGCAGCCGCTCGGCATGGTCACGGTCGACACCTGGGCGCTGGGCGCGGGCAGCGTCGGCGAGGTCGCGCTCGCCGCGGCCGGCGGAGCCGCCGCCTGGTTCGACCCGTCCCAGCTCGACGAGGCCGACGAGCGCGCCTTCGCGGAGTGGCTCGCCGCCCCGGACCGCCCCAAGGTCATGCACAACGCGAAGGGCGCGATGCGGGTCGCCCCCGAGCACGGCTGGCGGGTCGACGGCGTCACCATGGACACCGCGCTCGCCGCCTATCTGGTCAAGCCGGGCCGCCGTTCCTTCGCGCTGGACGCCCTCGCGATCGAATACCTGGGCCGTGAGCTGGCGCCGGCCGCCGCCGACGGACAGCTCGCGTTCGGCACGGACGAGCAGGCCGAGGCCGAGGCGCTGATGACGCAGGCCCGTGCCGTCCTCGACCTGGGCGACGCGTTCGCCGAGCGGCTCGGCGAGGTCGGCGCCACCCGCCTGCTGCACGAGGTGGAGCTGCCCACCTCCGAGCTGCTCGCCCGCATGGAGCGGCACGGCATCGCCGCCGACCGGGCCCATCTCGAAGCCATGGAGCAGCAGTTCGCGGGCGCGGTGCAGCAGGCAGTGAAGGAGGCGCACGCCGCGGTCGGCCACGAGTTCAATCTCGGCTCGCCCAAGCAGCTCCAGGAAGTCCTCTTCGGCGAACTGGGCCTGCCGAAGACCAAGAAGACCAAGACCGGTTATACGACGGACGCCGACGCCCTGGCCTGGCTCGCGGCCCAGACCGAGCACGAGCTGCCCGTGATCATGCTGCGCCACCGCGAGCAGGCGAGGCTCCGGGTCACCGTCGAGGGCCTGGTCAAGATGATCGCCGCGGACGGCCGTATCCACACCACCTTCAACCAGACGGTGGCGGCGACCGGACGCCTCTCCTCCACCGACCCCAACCTCCAGAACATCCCGGTCCGCACGGACGAGGGCCGGGCGATCCGCCGCGGCTTCGTCGTCGGCGAGGGATACGAATCGCTGATGACGGCCGACTACAGCCAGATCGAGCTGCGGGTCATGGCCCATCTCTCCGAGGACGCCGGGCTGATCGAGGCGTTCACCTCCGGCGAGGACCTGCACACCACCGTCGCCTCCCAGGTGTTCGGCGTGGCGAAGTCCGCGGTCGACCCCGAGATGCGCCGCAAGATCAAGGCGATGTCGTACGGACTGGCCTACGGGCTCTCGGCGTTCGGCCTCTCCCAGCAGCTCAGCATCGAGGCGGCCGAGGCACGCGGACTGATGGAGACGTTCTTCGAGCGCTTCGGCGGCGTACGGGACTATCTGCACCGCGCGGTCGTGGAAGCCAGGGCCACCGGCTATACGGAGACGATGCTCGGCCGCCGCCGCTATCTCCCGGACCTCAACAGCGACAACCGCCAGCGCCGCGAGATGGCCGAGCGGATGGCGCTCAACGCCCCCATCCAGGGCACCG
Organism: Streptomyces sp. GMY02; assembly: GCF_019056675.1. Lineage (NCBI taxonomy): Bacteria > Bacillati > Actinomycetota > Actinomycetes > Kitasatosporales > Streptomycetaceae > Streptomyces > Streptomyces sp. GMY02. Next base: position 6,438,236 of record NZ_CP077658.1, read on the forward strand.
CGGCGGACATCGTCAAGGTCGCCATGCTCAAGGTCGACCGCGCGATGACCGAAGCCGCCCTGGAGTCGCGGATGCTGCTCCAGGTCCATGACGAAATCGTCCTGGAGATCGCGCCGGGCGAGCGCGAGCAGGTCGAGGAGCTGCTGCGGCGCGAGATGTCGAGCGCGGTCGAGCTGAGCGCGCCGCTGGATGTCTCGATCGGCGTCGGTACGGACTGGGAGTCGGCCGCGCACTGACCGGCGAAAGCCGCGTAACGGGCAGTACGAGCGGTGCTGGAGGCCCCGGCGCCCCGGACGGAGAGTCCGGGCGCGCCGGGGCCGCGTCTGTTGCGGGGGTGTTACGGCGGGCTGCCTGAACAGGGGATGGCCTCGGCGATTCTTCATACCGGGTCCTGAGGCACTTGAGGGGCCGGGAGGTGGCGAACTGGTGAATACCGGTCACGCCCCGGTGTGCTGGGGCATGGAGTTGACGTAGTGTCGCCTGAGTCCACGCGCGGGGAGCGCGAACAGCCGTCCACCGGGAGGGACCAGACTCATGGCAGCGCTATTCGGCCGCCGACTGCGCAGAGGAGCCACGACGACGGCGGTGGCCGCGGCGGCGATCGCCGCGCTGTCCGCCTCGCAGGCACCCGGCGCGATCCCCACCGACACGGACACCGACACCGGAAGCAACGCCCAGGCGGCCGACGCGACCCCGCCGCCCGGCACCCCGGTCAGCGGCAACTCCCCGTACTACACCGAGCTTCCGCCGCTGACGACGCCCGACGCACCGGGCGCCTCGATCGATCTGCCCGCCATCACAGGACCGGCGGAAGCGGGTATTCCGGCCACCGTGCTCGCCGCGTACCGGCAGGCCGAGCAGGCCCTCAAGGAGAGCAGGCCCGGCTGCAACCTGCCGTGGCAACTCCTCGCCGCCATAGGCAAGGTCGAGTCCGGACAGGCGCGCGGCGGGCGCGTCGACGCCTTCGGTACGACGCTGTCGCCGATCCTCGGCCCGGTCCTCAACGGTGTCGGCTTCGCCAACATCACCGACACGGACGGCGGCGCGTACGACGGGGACACGACCCACGACCGCGCGGTCGGCCCCATGCAGTTCATCCCGTCGACCTGGGCCACCTGGGGCCAGGACGCCAACAACGACGGACGCAAGGACCCGAACAACATCTACGACGCGGCGCTGGCCGCCGGACAGTATCTGTGCGCCGGGAACCGTGATCTCTCGGTCGAGGCCGATCTGCACCAGGCGATCCTCGGCTACAACCACTCGCAGGAGTACCTGAACACGGTCCTGTCCTGGTTCGAGTACTACAAGAACGGGACGCACGCGGTGCCGGACGGCACCGGAGTGCTGCCCGTCGGCCCCGGCCCCGGCAACCCCGGCCCCGGCATGTCGCCGAGCCCCAGCCCCGGCCCGTCCGCTCCCGGCAAGCCCGGCGCCAAGCCGACGAAGCCGGGCACCAGCCCCTCGAAGCCCCCCGTGGTCGGCACCCCGAAGCCGCCCGCGCCGGGCACCGGCGACCCCAGCACGCCCGCCCCCGATCCTGTTGTCGCCCGGATCGAGAAGACGGCCTCCAGCGCGCTGAGCGCCGTGGCCGGCGGTGCGTTCGACCAGCGCCCCGGGGTAAGGGCGGAGGACGCGTCGGGCAAGCCCGTCGCCGGCGTACCCGTACGCTTCGAGATCGTCGGCAGCACCGACGCGAGCTTCTCCGGAGGCGCGTCCGGCGTGACCGTCGAGACCGGCGCGGACGGTACGGCCACCGCGCCGGCCCTCCAGGCGGGCGAGCAGACCGGTGAGTTCACGGTCCGGGCCTCGGTCGCGGTCACGGGTGTCGACGCCGTCGAGTACACCGCCAGCGTCACGGCCCGCCAGGTGGACGCGCTCGCCAGGACCACCGACGGGGCGCTGACGGCCGCGCCCGGCGCGGAGTTCGGCACGGTCGAGGTCAAGGCGACGTCCGGGGGAGTGGCCGTCGGAGGTGTCGCGGTGACCGCCGAGATCACCTCGGCGGACGGTGTCACGCCCGTGGGCGCCCACTTCAAGGACGCGGCGGGCAATCCGCTCCACAGCCTCACCGGCCTCACCACGGACGCCAACGGCGTCCTCCAGCTCCCGGCGCTCTACGCGGACGACACCGCGGGCACGTTCCTGCTCCGCCTCCAGGCCGAGGGCGGCGCGACGCTCACCATCGAACTGAACGTCGTCGCTCCCGCCGTCTGACCCCGGCGCGGGCTCCGCGCCCGGTTCCGCCTGCCGCCCGCCGCCCTCCGTCCGTCCGGACGGAGGGCGGTCCGGTTCCGCTCAACGCCGTCGTTTCAGCGCCGGTTGTTCGTACGGCGCGTCGCCACCGCCGCCGAGGGGTCCTCGGGCCAGGGGTGGCGGGGGTAGCGGCCGCGGAGTTCGGCCCGTACCGCGCGATAGCCGTCCCGCCAGAAGGACGCCAGATCCGCCGTCACCGCGGCGGGCCGCCCCGCGGGAGACAGCAGATGGACCAGGACCGGGACGCCCGCGACCCTCGGGGTCTCGCTCAGCCCGAACAACTCCTGGAGCTTCACGGCCAGTACGGGCTGCGGCCCGCCGTACTCGACCCGTACCCGCGAGCCGCTGGGCACCTCGATCCGCTCCGGCGCCAGTTCGTCCAGCCGTGCCGCGTCGCCGGATGCCCAGGGCAGCAGCCGCCGCAGCGCCTGCCCCGCGTCGATCCGCTCCAGATCGGCGCGGCGGACGGCACGCGACAGCTCCGGCTCCAGCCACTCCCCGGTACGGGACAGCAGCGCGGCGTCCGAGACCTCCGGCCACGGCGCGCCCGCCTCGCGGTGCAGAAACGCCAGCCGGTCGCGCAGCGCCCGCGCGTCCCGGGTCCACCGCAGCAGCCCGAGCCCCTCCCGCTCCAAACCGTCCAGCAGAGCGGTCCGCAGCAGCCCGGGAGCGGGCCGCTTCAGCGGCTGTACGGAGAGGTCCACGGCCCCGAGCCGTTCGACACGCCGGGCCACCACGTCGCCGTCCTCCCAGCGCACCTCCTCGCCCGCCATCCGCAGCCGCCCGGCGGCGGCCCGGGCGGTGTCCTCGTCGATGACGGCGGCGAGCCGCACCCGTGCGGAGGCGGAGTGCGCGGGCCGGTCGGCCACGGCCACCGCCAGCCACCCGGCCCCACGCAGCCCGGACCCTTCGGCCACCTCGGCCCCGGTCCCGGAAACCATCAGAAACGCGGCCCCACCACGCGCCCGCGCGACCCGCTCAGGAAACGCAAGAGCGACCACAAGCCCGGCGACCCCGTCATCGGACACGGCCCCGCGCCGGGCTCCGGACGCGGGCGCGGGCTCGGGCTCGCGGCCGTGACCGGACGTCGGCTCCGGCGTCGGGTCCCCCGGGACCTCGCCCCCCACCGCCGTCGTCAGACGTCGTACCTCCTGGCGCCAGCGCGTCGCGTAGCCGTCTCCGCCCCTGCGGGCCGTGCGCCAGGCCGCCGCCAGGTCGTCCCCGTACTCCCTCGGCGGTTCCTCGCTCAGCAGGGCCACCACCTCGGCCGCCCGGCGTGCGCCCACTTCGGCCGCGCCGTCCAGGAGGGCGCGGGAGAGCCGGGGGTGGAGGCCCAGGCGGGCCATCCGGGTGCCGCGGTCCGTCGCGCGGCCGGAACCGTCGACCGCGCCGATCGCGGTCAGTACGGAGCGCCCGGCGGCCAGCGCGCCCGCCGGGGGCGGGTCCAGCAGCGCCAGGCCCTCCGCCGTGGGGTCGCCCCAGCAGGCCGCCTGGAGCGCGAAGGCCGTCAGATCCGCGACCTTGATCTCGGGGGACGGGAAGCGGACGAGCCGGCTGTCCTCGGCCTCGCTCCAGCAGCGGTAGACCGTCCCCGGGGCCTCGCGCCCCGCCCGCCCGGCCCGCTGCCCGGCGCCCGCCTGGGACACCCGTACGGTCGTCAGCGCGCTCAGCCCGCGCGCGTGGTCGGTACGGGGCTCCCGCGCCAGCCCCGCGTCCACGACGATCCGTACCCCCGGAACGGTCAGGCTGGACTCGGCCACCGCCGTGGCCAGCACGACCCGCCGCCGGACCGCGGAGTCCGCGGAGTCCCGGGAACCGGCCAGGACCGCGTCCTGCACCGCCGCCGGAGCCCGCCCGTGCACCTGGAGCACCTCGGCACCGGTGTCCGTCAACTGCCCCGCCACCCGGCCGATCTCCGCCACCCCCGGCAGGAAACAGAGCACATCGCCCGCCCGCTCGGCCAGCGCCCGCCGTACCACCGACGCCACATGCGCCAGCAGCGCCGGATCGACCCGCATCCCGTGCGGCGGCCGTACCGGCGCGCCCGGCGGCGCCCACACCACCTCCACCGGATACGACACGCCCCGCGCCTCGACCACCGGCGCGTCCCCCAGCAGCCGCGCCCACCCCTCCGCGTCGGTGGTCGCCGAGGCCGCCACCAGCCGCAGTTCGGGCCGGAGCGCGGCCCGTACGTCGAGCAGGAACGCCGCCGCCGTGTCCGCGTCGAGATGCCGCTCATGGCACTCGTCGAGGATCACCACGTCGACCCCGGCCAGCTCCTGGTCCCGCTGCAGCCGCTGGAGCAGCACCCCGGTGGTCACCACCTCCACCACCGTCGCGCGCCCCACCGCACGCTCCCCCCGCACGGTGAAGCCCACGCGCTCCCCGACCCGCTCCCCGAGCAGCCAGGCCATCCGCCGGGCCGCCGCGCGGGCCGCGATCCGCCGGGGCTCGGCGACGACCACCCGCCGTACGGGACGGCCGGTGCCGACCAGCCCGGCCAGCACCAGCGGCACAAGAGTCGTCTTGCCGGTCCCCGGTGGCGCGCAGAGCACCGCGCAGCCGTGCGATTCAAGCGCCCGCTCCAGCGCGGGAACGGCGGTACGGACGGGCAGGCCGGCCAGGATGTCGTCGCGGATCACCCGCTCAGTGTCGTACGAGCACGACACCCGGTCATACGAACGGCTCCCGGCGACGCACCGGAGGCGCGCCCGGCGCCGTATCCCTACCTCCGCCGTACCCGTCCCCGCACTCGAACCCGTGCCTTCAGCTCCGCCTTCAGTCCCGTTCGCAGACGAAGATCGCCGTCCCCGGGATCAGGCTCCCCCGCAGCGGGGACCAGCCGCCCCAGTCCTGCGTGTTCCAGTCCGGCCACTCCGGCTCCACCAGGTCGACCAGCCGGAACCCGCCCGCCACCACGTCCCGTACCCGGTCACCGAGCGTCCGGTGGTGCTCGACATAGACCGCGCGCCCCCGCTCGTCCTGCTCGACATAGGGCGTCCGGTCGAAGTACGAGGCCGACACCGAAAGGCCCTCGGGCCCCGGCTCGTCGGGAAACGCCCAGCGGATCGGATGCGTCACGGAGAAGACCCACCGTCCGCCCGGCCGCAGGACCCGCCGTACCTCCCGGAACACCGTCACCGGATCCGCGACGAAGGGCACCGCGCCATAGGCCGAGCAGGCCAGGTCGAAGGAGCCGTCACGGAAGGGCAGCGCCCCGGCGTCCGCCTCCACCAGCGGAAACGTCAGGGAGCGGCCCTCGCCTATCCGCAGCGCGTGCTGGAGCTGGCGGTGCGACAGATCGAGCGCCACCGGCCGCGCGCCCTGCCCCGCCAGCCAGCGCGAGCACTGCGCCGCACCCGCCCCGATCTCCAGGACGTCCAGGTCCTTCAGCGACTCCGGCGGGCCCAGCAGCTCGGCCTCCACCTCGTCGAGACCCTCGGGGCCCCAGACGAACCGGTCGTCGCCGAGGAAGCTGCCGTGCTCGTTCTGGTACTCGTCGGCGTTCCTGTCCCACCAGCCGCGGTTGGCCCGGCTGCTCTCGGCGGAACCGCTCTCGCGGCGGGTCGCCTCGGGCTCCTGGGAGCCGGGTTCCAGGGGCTCGTATCGCGGAGCCTCCGACTCCCCGTGCTCGGGTTCCCGGGGCGCTTCTCGCTCGTGCTCTTGGATCATCGTGTCCGTCGTCGTAGTGTGCTGGCAGTAGTGGTGAGGGGCGGCCCGGCCGGGCGCGCTGGCCTCATCAAACGCGGGTTGTGCCGGGTATGTGAGGTTCCGCCCCGGGTGTGCGCCTTCGCGCATTGACCGTGCCCGGCTGCCCCCGTATGCTAAAGGTTGCGCTGCGGGCCTGCGCGCCTCAGACGTAGCAGCCGCGCTCGCATCTGTATGAAAGTCTCCTCGGTTGTCGAGGCGCTTTCCCTGCACCGGGGCGGCGCTTCCTTGGCTGTCCGGCTTGTGCAGAGGCGATACGGGTTCCCGGCGTGGCAGTACCTACGACTCAATGTCCGTACCGGAGCCCTTTCCCACATGACGAGCAGCACCGAGACCACCGCCACCACCCCGCAGGTTGCGGTCAACGACATCGGTAACGAGGAAGCCTTCCTCGCCGCGATCGACGAGACGATCAAGTACTTCAACGACGGCGACATCGTCGACGGCGTCATCGTGAAGGTCGACCGGGACGAGGTCCTGCTCGACATCGGTTACAAGACCGAAGGCGTCATCCCCTCCCGCGAGCTTTCCATCAAGCACGACGTCGACCCCAACGAGGTCGTCGCCGTGGGCGATGAGATCGAGGCCCTGGTTCTCCAGAAGGAGGACAAGGAAGGCCGTCTCATCCTGTCCAAGAAGCGCGCGCAGTACGAGCGCGCCTGGGGCACGATCGAGAAGATCAAGGAAGAGGACGGCATCGTCACCGGTACGGTCATCGAGGTGGTCAAGGGTGGTCTCATCCTCGACATCGGCCTCCGTGGCTTCCTGCCGGCCTCCCTCGTCGAGATGCGCCGCGTCCGCGACCTCCAGCCCTACGTGGGCAAGGAGCTCGAGGCCAAGATCATCGAGCTGGACAAGAACCGCAACAATGTGGTCCTGTCCCGCCGTGCCTGGCTGGAGCAGACCCAGAGCGAGGTCCGTCAGACCTTCCTCACGACCCTCCAGAAGGGCCAGGTCCGCTCCGGCGTCGTCTCCTCGATCGTCAACTTCGGTGCGTTCGTGGACCTCGGCGGGGTCGACGGTCTCGTGCACGTCTCCGAGCTGTCCTGGAAGCACATCGACCACCCCTCCGAGGTCGTCGAGGTCGGTCAGGAAGTCACCGTCGAGGTGCTCGACGTGGACATGGACCGCGAGCGTGTCTCCCTCTCGCTCAAGGCGACGCAGGAAGACCCGTGGCAGCAGTTCGCCCGGACCCACCAGATCGGCCAGGTCGTCCCCGGCAAGGTCACCAAGCTCGTTCCGTTCGGCGCGTTCGTCCGTGTCGACGAGGGCATCGAGGGTCTGGTGCACATCTCCGAGCTGGCCGAGCGCCACGTGGAGATCCCCGAGCAGGTCGTCCAGGTCAACGACGAGATCTTCGTCAAGGTCATCGACATCGACCTGGAGCGCCGCCGCATCAGCCTCTCGCTGAAGCAGGCCAACGAGTCCTTCGGCAGCGACCCGGCCTCGGTCGAGTTCGACCCGACGCTCTACGGCATGGCCGCGTCGTACGACGACCAGGGCAACTACATCTACCCCGAGGGCTTCGACCCCGAGACCAACGACTGGCTCGAAGGCTTCGAGAGCCAGCGCGAGGCGTGGGAGGGCCAGTACGCCGAGGCGCAGCAGCGCTTCGAGCAGCACCAAGCCCAGGTCATCAAGTCCCGCGAGGCCGACGAGGCCGCTGCCGCCGAGGGCGCTGCTGCTCCGGCCGGCGGGGGCACCGCCCCGGCCGCCTCGGGTGGTTCGTACTCCTCGGAGTCGGCGGACAACTCCGGTGCGCTGGCGTCGGACGAGGCCCTGGCGGCTCTGCGCGAGAAGCTGGCGGGCGGCCAGAGCTGACGCTCGGGCTCTCGCAGTCGGTAGGTAGCTGTATCTGAACGAACGGAAGGCCCGCTCCCCAATGGGCAAGGGGAGCGGGCCTTCCGCATGCGGGCCTTCCGTATGCCTGGCGCCCCGCCTTGCGCTTCGCAGCGCGGACCGCGGGGGGTGCGGCTCAGGGATGGTGACGGATCAGGGGGTGACGGCGATATTCGTCAGGCCCTTGCCGCCCGTCACGGTGTTGCTGCTGTAGACCGTGGTACGGCAGCTCGAACTGCTGTTGGTGACATTGATCGCGAGCTGGTTGGCGCCCGTCGAACCGCCGAGATCCGACTTGTTGGAACGGAAGACCGTGCCGCAGCCCCAGCCGCTCTGCTGAGTGTGGGTCTCGTAGCCGTTGTTGGTGGTGTTCTTGCCGGTGTTGCCCTCGACAAGGACGTTGTTGCCCTTCACGTCGACCCATGAGTCGTCGTAGTTGGCGCCGGTCAGACCGCCGCCGTCGAAGGTGTTGCCGATGACGCGTGCGCCGGTGGTGCCCTCCTTGATGTCGACATTCTCGCCGCCGACATCGGGACCGATGATGTTGTTGAGGATCTGCGCGTTGTCGCTGCGGTCGGAGAGGGTGTTGGCGGTGCCGACATACACGCCCTCGCCCATGCCCCGGCCGTCGTTGCCGGTGTCGTAGATCCGCGAGTTCCTGAGGATGCCGTCGCTGCTGGACTGGCGGAAGTGCACGCCCTCCATGTCCAGGTTGTGCACGGTCACCGAGTCGATGACGACCCCGTTGGCCGCGTCCGCGACGATGCCCTTCTGGGCGTCGGTGAGGGTGATGCCCTTGACGGTCCAGTACGCGGCGCCGTTGAGGTGGAGCGCGTATCCGCCACCCGTGGTGGTGGTCAGGACCGCGGCCGACGAACCGGTGAGCGTGATGCGCGACCCCGAGGTGCCGGGCGTCGTGGCCTTGAAGTTGCCCTTGTACGTGCCGTTGGCGAGCTGGATCGTGTCGCCGGGGCGTGCCGCGGTGAGCGCCGCCTTCAGCTCCGCGGCCGTGGTCACCTGGATGACCGCCGCGGCTCCGGCGGCGCCGGCCGGCGGGGTGAGCAGAGCCAGTCCGCCGGTGGCGAGCAGCCCGGTCAGAAGGGCCGGGAGGAGTGTTCGGGTGCGCATGGGGGTGCCTTCCCGTAGATGTGGGGGTTTTCGTCGTTCTCATGTGTGAATGCTGGCTGTGTTTCTGAACTCTCGCTGTCCTGTGACCGTAAGGATGCGATCTGAGCATGTCAAGGTCCAGACCAATGCCCGTGTGCGGGGAGGCGGTGAGCGGAGGGCAACGCGTGGGACACACACCCATCTGATGGGCCGTAACAAGCGGTTGCCAGGATCCCGGCACATCTGAAGACCGGAAGGGGTAGCGGGACATGAGTCATGCGCCGAACACCATCACGGGCACCAGCCGCCGCGGCTTTCTGCGTCAGGTGGGCATCTCCGGGGGAGCGGGAGCGATGCTCGCCACCATGGGGGCCCTGGGCCTCGCCCCCACCGCCGAGGCCGCGAGCCGCGAACCCGTCTACCGCGCTCCCCGTCCCGGGGACTTCACACTCACGGGCCGGGGCGCGGCCAGAGTCGTCATCGTCGGCGGCGGCATAGCCGGCCTGGCCACCGCGTACGAACTGGGCAAAGCAGGGTACGACTGTACGGTCCTGGAGGCCCGGGACCGTACGGGCGGGCGCAACTTCACCGTACGCGGCGGGGATTCGAACCTGGATCTGTACGGCAACCGCCAGACCGCGCGGTTCGCGGACGGCCAGTATCTGAACGCGGGGCCGGCCCGGATCGCCCAGTGGATGGTCACCCTGGACTACTGCCGTGAACTGGGCGTTCCCGTCGAGGTGTTCACCAATACCAACTCCAGCGCCTACATCTACAACGAGAAGGCCGGGATGACCGCCCCGGTGCGCTACCGCACCGCCAAGGCCGATGTGTACGGCTATGTCTCCGAACTGCTCGCCAAGGCCACCGGCAAGGGCGCACTGGACGCGGAACTCACCGCGGATGACCAGGAGCGGCTGCTCGAATTCCTCCGGGGCTTCGGCGACATCGGCAGCAAGCTCGCCTACACCGGCAGCGAACGCCGTGGCTACAGCGTCGATCCGGCGGCGGCCGGCACCCCCGGTGTCGAACTCGGCCCGGTACCCTCCGCGTCCGAGGTGTTCGCCAGCGGGGTCGGCCGCTACTTCTCCTTCGAATTCGGCTACGACCAGGCCATGCTGATGTTCCAGCCGGTCGGCGGCATGGACCGGATACCGGCGGCGCTGACCCGGGAGATAGGCGGGCACCGCATCAAGACCGGCGCGGCCGTCGAGAAGATCACCGACAAGGCGCACGGCGTGACCGTCACCTACCGCCAGAACGGCCGCGTCCGCACCATCGACGCCGATTACTGCGTCGCGGCCCTGCCCCCCAACATCCTCGCGAAGACCGCCCACAACCTCGGCCCGGCCGTCCAGACGGCGCTGGAGGCCTGCCGCCCCTCGTCGGCCGGCAAGATCGGTCTCGAATACCGCAGCCGCTGGTGGGAGAGCGACCACCGGATCTACGGCGGTATCACCGAGACCGATCTCGATCTGGCCCATGTGTGGTACCCGTCGTACGGACACCACGGCCGGCGCGGTGTCATCGTCGGCTACTACAACACCGGCGCGTCGGCCGACGCGTACGCCCAGCTTTCACCGCGCGAGCGCGAGGCGCGGGCGGTGGCGCAGGGCGTGAAGATCCACGGCGAGAAGTACCGTACCGAACTGGTGTCCTCCTTCTCCCACCACTGGCGGCAGACCCCGTATCTGGAGGCCGCCTGGCACTCCCTGTCCGGCGGGCCGGACGCACCGGTCTTTGATCCGCTCAACAAGCCGACGGGGCGCGTGTACTTCGCCGGTGACCACCTCTCGTACGCCGATGCCTGGCAGCACGGCGCCTTCACCTCCGCCCGCAAGACGGTCACCGCGCTGCATGAGAGGGTTCTCGCCTGAGGCGCGGGTTTGTCGCATGGGGCGCGGGGAATGCCTGCGCCCCATGACGTGTTCTTCGTTACGAACACGAGGAGGAGCGGTAATCGTGCTTGATCCGCAGGGTTTGTACGAATGGGAGCCCAAGGGCCTGGCCGTCGTCGACATGGCGCTGGCACAGGAGTCGGCGGGCCTGGTCATGCTGTACCACTTCGACGGCTATATCGACGCGGGCGAGACCGGCGACCAGATCGTCGAGAACCTGCTGGAGTCGCTGCCGCACCAGGTGGTGGCCCGATTCGACCACGACAGGCTGGTCGACTACCGCGCCCGGCGCCCGCTGCTGACCTTCCGGCGCGACCGCTGGACGTCCTTCGAGGCGCCGACGCTGGACGTACGGCTCGTGCAGGACGCGACGGGGGCGCCGTTCCTGCTGCTGTCGGGGCCCGAGCCGGATGTGGAGTGGGAGCGCTTCGCCATCGCCGTACGGCAGATAGTGGAGCGTCTCGGCGTACGGCTCTCCGTCAATTTCCACGGCATCCCGATGGGCGTTCCGCACACCCGTCCCGTCGGTATCACCCCGCACGGCAACCGTACCGACCTCATGCCGGGCCATCGCAACGCCTTCGACGAGGCACAGGTCCCCGGCAGCGCCGAGTCGCTCGTCGAGTACCGGCTCATGGAGTCGGATCACGATGTCCTCGGCGTGGCGGCGCACGTTCCGCACTATGTGGCGCGGTCCTCGTACCCCGACGCGGCGCTCACCGCGCTGGAGGCGATCACCGCCGCGACCGGTCTTGTGCTGCCGAGTGTGGCGCACTCCCTGCGTACGGAGGCGCAGCGCACCCAGACCGAGATCGAGCGGCAGCTCGGCGAGGGCGACGAGGAACTGGTCTCGATGGTGCAGGGACTTGAGCACCAGTACGACGCGATCGCGGGCGCGGAGACCCGGGGCAATCTGGTCGCCGAGCCGGCGGAGCTGCCGTCGGCCGACGAGATCGGCCGGGAATTCGAGAGGTTCCTCGCGGAGCGGGAGGGCGACGGCGGAGCGTGACCGCGTGGCCCCGGGGCGGTTCCGGGGCGCGTGGGTGCGATTCCCTGCCGGGCGCTTCCGGCGGGCGGGCTGTACGGTGTCCGGCCCGCCCGGCGGAAGCGCCCGGCCGCTCGATGTCCGGGCGTCCGGTGTCCGGCGCGTTTGATGCCCGGCTGCTCGATGCCCGGGCGCTCGATGCCCGGCCGCTTGACGTCCGGATGCTTGGTGTCCGGGGGATAGGTGTCCGGGTGCTTGATGTGGCCGGGGTCCCGGCCGGGCGGCCCCTTGCGGACAAGCCCTAGGCTGGGCGCATGCTGAGGCTGGGACTGACGGGTGGGATCGGTGCGGGCAAGAGTGAAGTCTCACGCCTGCTGACCGGTTACGGTGCGGTGCTGATCGACTCCGACCGGATCGCGCGCGAAGTGGTGGAGCCGGGGACACCCGGACTGGCGGCGGTGGTCGCCGAGTTCGGGCCGGAGGTGCTCACCGGGGACGGGCGCCTGGACCGGCCGAAGCTCGGCGGGATCGTCTTCGCCGACCAGGACCGGCTGCGGGCGCTGAACGCGATCGTGCATCCGCTGGTCCGCGCGCGTTCGGCCGAGCTGGAGGCGGCGGCCGGGCCCGGCGCGATCGTGGTACACGATGTGCCGCTGCTCGTCGAGAACGGTCTGCAGGGGCTGTACGACCTGGTGGTGGTCGTGGACGCCTCGCCCGGGACCCAGCTCGACCGGCTGGTACGGCAGCGGGGGATGACGGAGTCGGAGGCGCGCGACCGGATGGCCGCGCAGGCGACCCGCGAGGAGCGGCGGGCGGTCGCGGATGTCGTCATCGACAACGACGGCCCGCTGGAACGGCTGGAACCGCAGGTGCGTGAGGTCTGGGAGAGACTGACCGAACGCGCGGCGGCCGGCCGCTGATCAAGGGCGCGTGGCGTGCGGCGGGCGGGCCGAGGGGGCGGCACGGAACGCCGGACGTGAACCGGAGTTGGAAAGCGCCCGGAGTTGAAAGCGCACAGCCAGGGAAGGATGCGACCGTGCCCGAGAGCCCGGAGACCCACATCATCGACTATCGCGCGGCGGAGCATCTGCTGGCCGCGCGGGATCCGCGCGGGGCCGTGAAACTGCTCGACTCGGTCATCGCCGCCCACCCGGAGAACACCGCGGCGCGGCTGCTGCGCGCGCGGGCGTTCTTCGCGGCGGCGCAGTTGCGTCCCGCCGAGCTGGAATTCGAACTGGTCCTGGAGCGCGAGCCGGACAACGCGTTCGCGCACTTCGCGCTGGCCCGGACGTTCCAGCGCTCGGGCCGGCCCGAGCTGGCGAAACGACACTTCCGGCTGGCGGCGGCGCTGGACCCGAAGCCGGAGTATGTGAAGGCCGCGCAGTTCGAATCCGGCGGCCTGGGTGGCGAGGGCGAGGCGTAGCGGGGGCACGCAGCGCGGCAGGGCGGGGCGGCTGATCGTACGGTCGTACGGTCTGCGGGGTGGCGCTACGGGATGGCGTGATCGTACGGACGCCGGCGCTTCGGTGCGTCGGGCGTACTGGCTACGAGTGGTGTGCGCCGTGGCGCGGGCCGCTGCGCGGGCCATCGCTCCAGCCACGGTCGTGCGCCTGGGGCGCGCCGTGACGGGCCCGGTCGCTCTCGTCGTGATGGGCGCCGTCGACCCAGTGCCAGCCGTCGCCCTGGTCGGGCTCGTACGGCGGGATGTTCCGCCCGGGCTGGTAGTGCGGCCCCTGGTGGATATGGCGTATCACCAGCACCAGGTCCGCCATGACGATCAGGAAGAGCACCCCGCACGCTATCGCCCAGCCCGTCCGCCCGGCGAGCGCGAACAGACTGGTCCCGAGGGCGGTCCAGATCAGGCCCCAAACACTCAGCCAGAACCGCATGCGCAGCGGACTGCGCGCGGTGACCGGCTCACTTCCGGTGCGCATGACTCCCGCACCTCCCAACCGGTGGGCAAACCGCCTCCCCTCCAGTGTGTACCCGCGGCGTGTACGTGTGGCCCGGGTCCTGTCCGGACGTACCTGTGTCCGGACGTACCTGACGCCGCGGCTCGTGGAACGACGCTCAGTGGACGACGGTGAAGCTGAGCCAGGGGTGGGAGCCGGGGGCGATCACATCGGACAGAGTGGTCGCCACATAGGTGATCCCGTCGGGGCTGCAGTCCGGTGTGCGGTACAGGACAAGATCGACGAGCGTGTTGTTCGTGAGTTCCACGGCCCCGGGCGACGACAGCCGGTGACAGCCCTTGACCAGGGGGTTCGACACCTGGATCTGGCGATGCCGCTCGGTGTTGTACGAAATGACGCCCATCGCGTTCCGTCCGAGCCCGGAACAGCCCGCGAGGGAGAGCGACAGGAGCGCGGCCCCGAGGGCGATGCCGAGGCGCCGGTGATCGGTCACGGACATGGGCGGTCCTCTGTCTGCGCTGGCTCTCTCCTGGCCAGTGCCGGCCCTCTCCCGCCGATGGCACTGCCCTGCTGACCACACTGCCGGATCCGCGCACCGGCGGCACGAGATACACGGCCGATCGGGGCTACCGGCGGCTACTGGCAAGGCATACCGTGTTATTAGCGGTATTAGTACCTCGCTGTACCTCGCTCCGGCGACAGGGGGCCCGTCATGGTCCAGGAACTCGTCATAGCGGTCATAGCGGCGGCGTGCGCCCTGGGGCTGTACGGCATGGCCGCGGCCCGGGTCGTCAAGCAGTACGAGCGGGGCGTGGTCCTGCGGCTCGGCCAGCTCCGCACGGGTGTCCGAGGGCCCGGATTCACGATGATCGTCCCGTTCGTCGACAGGCTGCACAAGGTCAATATGCAGATCGTGACGATGCCCGTACCGGCGCAGGACGGCATTACGCGGGACAACGTCACCGTGCGCGTGGACGCGGTGATCTACTTCAAGGTCGTCGACGCGGCGGACGCGGTGATCCGTGTCGAGGACTACCGCTTCGCGGTCTCGCAGATGGCGCAGACGTCCCTGCGGTCGATCATCGGGAAGAGTGATCTGGACGATCTGCTGTCCAACCGCGAGAAGCTGAACCAGGGTCTGGAGCTGATGATCGACAGCCCGGCGATCGGCTGGGGCGTACAGATCGACCGGGTCGAGATCAAGGACGTGTCGCTGCCCGAGACCATGAAGCGCTCGATGGCGCGGCAGGCGGAGGCGGACCGTGAGCGGCGGGCCCGGGTGATCAACGCGGACGCGGAGCTTCAGGCGTCGAAGAAGCTGGCCGAGGCGGCGAAACAGATGTCCGAGCAGCCCGCCGCGCTGCAGTTGCGGCTGCTCCAGACCGTGGTGGCGGTGGCCGCCGAGAAGAACTCGACGCTGGTGCTGCCCTTCCCGGTGGAGCTGCTGCGTTTCCTCGAACGCGCCACACCGGCCGAGGCGGCACGGGCGGTGAAGGCGGTCTCGGGCGCGATCGGGGCCGACGCGATCGGGGCCGATGAGGGCGCTGGCGCTGGTGCTGTTACGGGTGCTGCGGCTGCCGGGTCCGGCGCGGGGGCGGGTTCGGGGTCGGCCGCTGTGGCTTCGGCTCCCGTATCGGTTCCGTCCGCTTCGGGAGGAGCGCGGACGGAGGCGGTACGGGAGACGTCGGCGGGCGGTTCCGACCGCTCGGGCGGGTTGGGTGGCTCGGGTGGCTCGGGTGGCTCGGGTGGCTCGGATGGCTCGACCGGTTCCTCCGGCTCTTCCGGCTCTTCCGGTCCTCCCGGCTCTTCCGGTTCTTCGGCTTCGGGCGAGGGGGCCGCGCGGCAGAAGCCCGTGCCGACGCCCAGCCCCGCGTCGGACCCGCTCTGACGCTCCGCACTCCGGCCCGGTGCGTCCCGCCCGTGCCGCCATCGCCCATATCGCCCATATGCTGCCCCGTACACCCCTGAGCTGCGGAAACGCCGCTCAGGGGACCGTTGTCAGACCCCCCGCCTAGACTCGCAGAGGTAATCGGATCGGGCGGGAAGGAGTCGACGGCTGTGGAGCAAATCGCGCATACCTTGGCACAACCGGCCGCACGTGCGATGCCCGCGTCCACGGTCGCCGGGCCGTCCACGGCCGCCGGGCTCGCGGAGACCGCCGGGCTCACGCGCTGCGCGGCCGTTTTTCTGCCCGCCGGACTGCCGCGCGAGGGGCGGGTCGCCTTCTGGGCTCCGGACGGAGAGCCGCCTGCCGCGACGGATGAGCTGACGGTCGTTCGGAGTGATGGTGACGGCGGCGTACGGACGAGTACCGTTCCCGCGGTGCTGCTGCCTGTCGTCGAAGCCGTGCCGCTGCTGGTCCGCGCCAGGCGCGACAAGGCGGCGCATCCCGCGGCCGCCTGCTGGGGTGCCGCCGCGCTCCACGCCCTCCAGCTCGCCGCGCGCGGCAGACTGCTCCCCGGCCTCACCGCGACCGACCACGACGCCTGGCGGGCGGGCCCGCTCGACGCCGATGACATCGCGCAGTTGAGAGCCATCGCCGCGGCCATGCCTCCCGAGGCGCACGCCGTGCCCCTTCCCGGCCCCGGGCCGCTCCAACTGCCGGATCCCGAAGCCCTGGTGAGGGCGTTCCTCGACGCGGTGGCCGACTCGCTGCCGCGTACCCCGGCCGCGGCCTACGCGGCGGGAGCGCCGTTCGCCGCGCGTGCGGCACAGCACCTTCCGGGCGCCAGGACCTGGGCCGCGGAGGCGGCGGCGGGGATGGACGCGGGCGTACGGATCTCGCTGCGGCTCGATCTCTCCGCGTACGAGATGTTCGATCACTCCGGACCAGGTGCGGGCACGGGCGAGGAGGCCGGTGACGGTGGTGTCCGGCGGGCCGGGGCCGCCCTCGTCCAGGTCCACAGCCTGGCCGACCCGACCCTGGTCATCGACGCGGCCGGACTCTGGGCGGGCGCGGGCGACGAGAGCTTCGGCCCACGCGCCCGTATCGACGCGATGCTCGCCCTGCGCCGTGCCGCGCGCGTCTGGACCCCGCTCGCCCGGCTGCTGGAGCTGGACGTGCCCGACGCGCTGTCCCTCTCCGAGGACGAGTTGTACGAGCTGCTCGGCCCGGCGGCCACCCGGCTCGCGGCGGCGGGCGTCGCCGTCCACTGGCCCAGGGAGCTGGCCCGTACGCTCACGGCTGCCGCGGTCGTACGCCAGTCGGCGCCGGGCTCGGCCACGGACGGCACACCGTTCTTTGACAGTGAGGAACTGCTCGCTTTCAACTGGCAGTTGGCGCTCGACGGCGATCCCCTCACCGAGCGGGAGATGGACGAGCTGGCCGAGGCGCACCGCCCGATCGTGCGGCTGCGCGACCAGTGGGTGGTCGTCGATCCGGCGCTCGTCCGCAAGGCACGCAAACGCCAACTGGGTCTGCTGGAGCCGGTCGACGCGCTCGCCGTCGCCCTCACCGGGACGGCGGAGGTGGACGGCGAGACGGTGGAGGCGGTCCCGACGGGCGCCCTGGCGGCTCTGCGCGACCGGCTCACCGGAGAGCACGCCCCCGTCCCGCAGCCGCCGGCCCTCGCCGCCACGCTCCGCGACTACCAGCTCCGCGGGCTCGCCTGGCTGGACCTGATGACCTCGCTCGGCCTCGGCGGCTGTCTCGCGGACGACATGGGCCTGGGCAAGACGGTCACGGTCATCGCGCTCCATCTGCACCGCGCCCGCACCGCCCCCACCCTGGTGGTCTGCCCCGCGTCGCTCCTCGGCAACTGGCAGCGCGAGATCAACCGCTTCGCGCCCGGAGTCCCCGTGCACCGCTTCCATGGCGCCGGGCGCACCCTCGATGAGGTGGCGGGCGGCTTCGTCCTCACCACCTACGGCACGATGCGCGGCAGCGCCGAGACGCTCGCCGGGCACACCTGGGGAATGGTCGTCGCCGACGAGGCGCAGCATGTGAAGAACCCGTTCTCGTCCACCGCCAAGGCGCTCCGTACGATCCCGTCGCCCGCGCGGGTCGCGCTCACCGGCACCCCCGTGGAGAACAACCTCTCCGAGCTGTGGGCGCTGCTCGACTGGACCACGCCCGGTCTGCTCGGCCCGCTCAAGGCCTTCCGCTCCCGCCACGCCCGGATCGTGGAGAACGCCGAGAACGCGAAGAGCGCGGGCGTCAAGGACGTCGAGAACGCCGAGGCGGTGGAGCGTCTGTCCCGGCTGGTACGGCCGTTCCTGCTGCGCAGGAAGAAGTCCGACCCGGGCATCGTGCCCGAGCTGCCGCCCAAGACCGAGAGCGACCACCCCGTGGCCCTCACCCGGGAACAGGCCTCGCTCTACGAGGCGGTCGTGCGGGAGACGATGGCGGCCATCGAGGCGGCGGAGGGCATGGCGCGCCGGGGCCTCGTCATGAAGCTGCTCACCTCGCTCAAGCAGATCTGCAACCACCCCGCGCAGTATCTGAAGGAGGACCCGGTCCGGCTGGCCGGCCGCTCCGGCAAGCTCGCCCTCCTCGACGAGCTGCTGGACACGATTCTCACGGAGGACGGATCGGTTCTGGTCTTTACGCAGTACGTCACGATGGCGCGGCTCCTCTCCGCCCATCTCGCCTTCCGCGCCGTCCCGTCCCAGCTTCTGCACGGCGGTACGCCCGTGGCCGAGCGCGACAGGATGGTGGACCGGTTCCAGTCCGGCGAGATCCCGGTCTTCGTCCTCTCCCTCAAGGCCGCGGGCACCGGTCTCAATCTGACCAGGGCCGGCCATGTCGTCCACTTCGACCGCTGGTGGAACCCGGCGGTGGAGGAGCAGGCGACGGACCGCGCGTACCGCATCGGCCAGACCCAGCCCGTCCAGGTCCACCGGCTGATCGCGGAGGGCACGGTCGAGGACCGGATCGCCGAGATGCTGGCGTCCAAGCGGGCCCTCGCCGACGCGGTTCTCGGCTCGGGCGAGGCGGCCCTGACGGAGCTGACCGACCGTGAGCTGACCGACCTGGTCTCCCTGCGGAGGCTGTCATGACAACCCCCGGCACCCCGTACGCTCCGGGCACCCCGCGCACCTCGCGTGCCCCGGGTGGTTCCCGCGCCGGGCGCGCCGGCCGTACGGCGCGTGCGCCGCGGCACGACGACCACCGCCGTACGTTCCCGGCACTGCCGCCCAGACCCGGCGGGAAGGGCGACTTCGCCCTGACCTGGTGGGGCAACGCCTGGGTGGAGTCCATGGAGGACTCCGCGCTCGACCCGGCGCGCCTCCAGCGCGGCCGTGCCTACGCGGACAGGGGACTCGTCGACGCGATCACCGTCACCCCCGGCCGGGTCATGGCGTATGTGCACGGCTCACGGCCCCGGCCGTACCGCACGGAGATCCGCCTCCGCACACTCGACGAGACGGGCTGGGAGGACCTGCTCGACGCCGCGGCGGCCCGTCCCGACCACATCGCGGCCCTCCTCGACAAGGAGATGCCGCACGCCCTCGCCGCGACGGCCGACCTGCTGCCGTCGGCGGGCGATCTCACCCCGGACTGCTCGTGCCCGGACGACGGTTACCCGTGCAAGCACGCCGCCGCTCTCTGCTACCAGACGGCTCATCTGCTCGACCAGGACCCCTTCGTGCTGTTCCTGATGCGCGGCCGGGGCGAGAGCGAGATCCTCGCCGACCTGACCCGGCGCAACGCCGCACGCTCGGCGGCGGAACGGACCTCGGCACCGCCGCCCATGCCCATGGTCCCGGCCGCCGCCGTCCTCGCTCCCCGGGCGCTCCCGGCACTGCCGCCGCCGTTTCCCGCGCCCGCGCAGCCGGGCCGCCCACCGGTGTATCCACAGGCGCCGGGCGCCCCCGACCCGCTCGCGCTCGACCTGCTCGCCACCGAAGCGGCATCCCGCGCGCACACGCTCCTCACCACCGGTCTCGACCCGGTCGGCGCGCTCACCCCGTGGCAGGACGCGGTACGGCTGGCCGCCGCCCACCCCGGTTCCGGACTCACCGCCTCCACCCGCGCCCTCTACCGCGATCTGGCCGCCGCCCTCGACCGCACCCCCACCGATCTGGCCCGCGCCGTCGCCGCCTGGCGCCAGGGCGGCCTCGCGGGACTCGCCGTACTGGAAGAGCCGTGGGATCCGCCCGCAGGCCCCTTCGACCGGGCGCGCCCCGCCCTGTCCGCCGCGGACTTCCCGCAGTTCCGGCCCTGGCGCAACCAGCTCTCCACGCCCTCGCTCCAGCTCCGCTTCGGCCGTGACGGCCTCTGGTACGGATACGAGTCGGACCGCGACCGCGAGGACTGGTGGCCGCGCGGCACCCCCGACACGGATCCGGTCGGCGCGCTCGCCGCGCTGCTCGGACGGTGACCGCTAGGCTTGTTTCTCCATATCGATCAGCGGTCCAAGGGGGTTCGGTGGAAGCCGAGTTGGTGGCACTGGCGACAGCGGGGGCGACGACGATCGTCCAGCAGATGGCGACGGACGGCTGGACGCGGGCACGCGACCGGGTCGTCGCGTTCTTCTCGGCCCGGGGCGCGACGACCCCGGAATCGGTCGAGGCCGACCTGGAGACGACACGGGCCGAACTGACCACCGCCCAGCACGACGGCGACGAGGAGACAACCCAGGACCTCCACGCCGAATGGCGCACCCGTCTCCGCCGTACCCTCCGCGCCGACCCCGAGGCCGCCGCCGAACTGCGCGCGCTCGTGGACGAGCTGACCCCGCCCGTCCCCACCCAGCAGACCCGCGACGTCTACAACACCTTCAGCGGCGGCACCAATCACGGCCCGGTCATCCAGGCCGGCAACATCGACGGAATCTACAAGGGCAGCCGGGGCTGAGACGATGACCGACGGGGGCAACAGCGTCAGCGGCGGCAGCCAGCGGGACGTGGTCCAGGCAGGCACGATCGGCGAAGTGCACTTCCACGGTGACAGCGCCGCCGGGCCCGCGCCGTCCGGCACCGGACATCAACTCCCGGTGGAAAACCCGGTGTTCGAGAACAGGGACGCCCAGACCGAACAGGTCCTGCGGGAACTCCGTGAGCGTGCGGAAGCCGTCCGGCCCGAACACCCGTCGGTCATCACCGTCAGCGGGATCAGCGGAATCGGCAAGACCGCTCTGGTCGTTCATCTCGCCCACAGGCTCAAGGACCGCTTCCGGGCGATGTATCTGGACCTGGACGAGTGGCGCACGGCAGGCTCCCTCGACCATGAGCCTCTGCTGAAGCATCTGCTCCACTGGCTCGGCGTGCGGGACGGCGGTCCCTCGGCGGAGTACCGCCACTTAGTCGGCCAGTACAGGGAGAAGACCCAGGGCGCCCGTCTCGCGCTCGTGCTCGACCATGTGCGGTCCGCGGACGAGATCAGATCGCTGCTGCCCGTGTCCGCCGAGGCCGTGGTCCTGGTCGCGAGCCAGGAGCGGCTCTCCGGACTGTCACCGCAGGTCGCGCTCGAACTCGCCCTGGAGCCGCTGTCGCAGGAGCACGGCGAAGCGGTCCTCCGGAAGCTCAGCGACGGCAGGCGTCCCGGTGAATCCGCGCAGACGCTGGTCCCGCTCGCGCGGCTCTGCGCGGGCTTCCCGGTGGCCCTGCACGCTGCGGGCGAGCTGCTTGTCACGTATCCCACCCGGCGGATGGAACGGCTCGTCGCGGACCTCACGAAGGACCTCCACGAGAAGGGCCTGACCGTGGTGGAAGCGGTGTGGAACGCCTCGTACGGTTCGCTCGCCGCGCCCGCCGCCCGCCTCTACCGGCTGCTGCCGTACCACCCCGGCTACGACATCACGCTCGAAGCCGCCGCCGCGCTGCTCGGGACGGGGCTCGACGACGCGGAGGACGCGCTCGACGGACTCGTCAACGCCGGACTGCTGGCGATGTCGCCCCGCCCGGGCCGCCGCCGGATGCACAGTCTGCTCCACGCCCATGCCCTGCGCTGTGCGACCCGGCACGGCGACCCGGCCGAGACCGAGGAGGGCGCGCGGCGGCTGCTCGTCTGGTACCGGAGGCAGGCGGAGCGGGCCGACCGGGCGATCCAGACGAAAAGAATGCGCGAGGCCGACACCGTGGCCGGGCTTCCGTACGCCCCCGATGTGGCGTTCGCGGACGCGGTACGGGCCCGGGCCTGGCTCGACGCGGAGCGCATGGCGCTGTACGGACTGGTTGCGGTCGCCCGGGATCTGGGCGAGGACACCCATGCCTGGTCCCTCTGCGAACCGCTCTGGAAGCACTACGAGGACCACCGCAACCACGAGGCCGCGGCCCGGGCGTTCGGGATCGGCCGGGACTGCGCGCAGCGCGACGGGTCGCCCAGGGCCGCGAGAGGCCTGATCCGGATGCGCTGCCAGCTCGCCCAGGCACTCTGGAGCACCGGCCGGGCGGTGGACGCGGACGCGGCGGACGCGGAGACACGGCAGGCGGTGCTCTCAGCGGAGTCGGTCGTCCCCGGGGAGAAACTGCACGCCTCCGCCCTGGAGTTCCGGGGCAAATACCTCGACCGGCGAGGACAGCGGGACGAGGCCGCCGCGTACTTCCGGCGGTCGCGCGACATCCACCGCGTCATCGAGAACCCCTACGGCGTACTGCTTCAGACCTTTCTTCTCGGCCGGACGCTGCGTGCCGCCGGCCGGCTGTCCGAGGCCCGGGCGGAGCTGGAAGAAGCGCGTCGGCAGGCCGAAGAGCAGAGCCATCTCCGGATGATGGGCCGTACGGCCGCCGAGCTGGCGCGTACCCACCGTGAACTGGGCCGGACCGGGCAGGCCATCATCTCGTACGAGGACGCGCTGACCCATGAGCAGGCGCGGGGATCGGCGTACGACCAGATCGACCTTCACGCCGAACTCGCCGTACTGGCAGCGGAGACAGGAGATACGGAGACGGCCGAGCGGCACCGCGCCCGCGCCCGCGAACTGCGCGTTGAGACGGGTGTGGAGTCCTCGGCGTCCTCGGAGTCCTCGGCGTCCGAAGAGTCATAGTTCGGCGTGCGCGTCGGCCTCCGTCGCGTACGCCACCGAGACCCGCACCGGACGGCCGCCCACCAGGCAGTCGAGGGTCGTGGGCAGAGCCGGACCCGGGGTGGCGTCGAGCCAGCCGTGGACGGCGGAGAGGACGGCCGCCGGATCGGGCCGTGCCAGCGGTTCCGCCTGCGACGGGCCGGCCGTGATGCTCACCGCCAGCAGTGCCGAACCGTTGTGGCGCAGTACGCAGCGGCGGTGCGAGAGCACGGCCGCCGCGGTCCGGCAGGCGGGGTAGTGCTCCAGGATGTACGAGGTCCAGCCGGCCACGGTCCACACCGCGTCGGACCACACCGCGTCCGACCGTGCCGAGTCCGGCCATGCGGCGTCGGATCCGTACGGTTCGCGGGCGGTCGCGGCGCGCGCCCGCCGGTGGATGAGGCCGGCGCTCCGCATCTCCTGGGTCGCCGCGAGACCGTCCTCCGCGGTCACATGCCCTCCGTGCGGACCGCTGTTCAGCGGGTGGCGGGCCACGGACACCGTGTTCTCGCACACCTCGACCCGCGCCGCGAACGCGGACGGCCGCTCCTGGCCGATCCTGGGGACCGGCAGTGGCCGGACACCGACCGGGCCGGGGTGCGGTTCGAGTCCGAGAAGCCGGTAGCAGCGGTCGCGCAGGAGTTCCAGCGAGCGGCCCTGTTCGGCGAAGGCGGTGGCGGCGAGGGCACGGGTGTCGCCCGTACGGTGCGTGACGACGGCGGAGTCGAGCTGCGGGGCGAGCGGCTGGTCCATCGTTAATCGGGGTACGCGGGCGAGGAGTTCGGCCATGGGGCTGGCCGGGAGCAGTTCAGTGCCGCCCTCGTAACAGCCGATCAGGGGCAGATCCAGGGCGGCGGGATAGAGCGCGGCGGAACCGTGGTCGGTCAGCGCGCAGTCCGCGGCGGTGAGCAGGGCCGCCCACTCCTCGTACGGCCGCGCCAGCAGCAGCCCGGTGGCCGACGCGGGCGCGAGCCACTGACGCAGGGCGAATTCCCCCAGACGGCTGTGGAGATTGGGGTGCAGAACGAGGGCCACCTGATACGCGTCGTACGGCAGCTCGGCGGTCAGCCGCCGTGGCAGTTCGGGCCGCCGCTCGAACAGCGACTCGGGCCCCCAGGTGGACACCATGACCACCAGCCGCCGCCCGCCCGTGCCCAGCGCGTCCCGGTACCGCTCCCGGCGGGTACGGGACGCCAGCACCCGGTCCAGCGTCGGATCCCCGACGACGGCGGCGCGGTCGGCCATGTCCGCCGACTCTTCGGCGAGCCTGGCCAGTTGGGCGGGGTGCGCGAGGGCATGCAGCGAGGCCAGCGGTGCCCCGCCGCGCAGAAGCTGGCGCGGATGGAGTCCGGAAGCGGAGTCGTCGGCGGAGGAGTGCGGGAGCCGTTTGTTGAATCCGGCGCCGTGCGGCAGCAGTACGAGCGGTCCCGGCAGCTCATGGAGCGGGCCGTTGGGGCTCGCCGCCACCACGAGATCATGTCCGCCGCGCACCGCCTCCGCCCAGGGGACGGTCCGGGCTCCGGCGCCGTCGAGCACGGCGAGCGCGTCCGTACTGAAGTCGGACCCGGGGACAAGGGTGAAGACCGGCCGCACACGGGGGTCCCCGGCGAAGACGGGAAGGGCGTCCAGCAGCCGATTCAGCGCGGTGGCGGATCGTACGGCGTACAGGACGGTCCGCTCGACCCGCTCCGTGAGCCCGCTCTCCCGGACGGGCGAGGGCGCTTGAGGGCGGTGAGACGGCACGGCGAGAGATTACCGGGCCGTCTCACGGCGTCCCCAGGCCTGCCGCGGCAGTGGCGTGACACCGGAGGGCCCCGCACCGCGGCAGGCCAAGGGGGTGTCCTGTCGATCGGGCCGGATCGACAGGACACCCCCTTGGCCATTGGCCCTGAGGTCAGGCCCTGTGGAGGGTCAGGCCGTAGCGGTTCAGGATTTCGTTGACCGGCTGGTACCAGGTCTCGCCGCCGGTGGAGCAGTTGCCCCAGCCGCCCGAGGTGACGCCCTGGGCCTGGTCGCCGCTGATGAACGAGCCGCCCGAGTCACCGCCCTCGGCACAGACGCTCGTTTTGGTCATCTGGTGCACGGCGCCCTGGGCGTAGTTGACGGTCTCGTTCTTGGCCAGCACATTGCCGCAGCGCCAGTGGGTCGTCGAGCCGGAGCGGCAGATCGAGGCGCCGATCGGGGCCTCGTTGGAGCCGCGGACCAACTGGTCGGAGACGCTGCCCCAGCCGAGGACGACCGGGACGGTCCACCAGCCGCTGCCGACATTCACCCAGGCGTAGTCGTTGTCGGGGAAGGACGACCCCTGGAAGTTGCCGATGTACGAGCCGTCCCAGCCGCTCACGCCGGCGCCGGCCTGGCCGCAGTGGCCGGCCGTGACGAAGCCGCCGTAGACGGAGAAGCCGATGGAACAGCGGACGTTGCCCGTGTAGTACGGGTCGCCGCCGACGGTTCCCGCGGCGAAGGTCTGCGGGGCCTTGGCGGTCTCCACGACCGTGACCGGACCGGCCTGCCGGGCGCGGGCGACAAAGGCCGCGACATCGTTGTCGTTCTTCTCCGCGGCGACGACGTTCACCACGACCTTGTTGGCCTTGGGGTCGACATGCCAGCTCGCGACACCGGTCGGCGCGTCGAGCGCGTCGATGGCCGCCTTCGCCGCGTCGAGCTGCCGCGCGCTGTGCTTCACCAGACGTACGGTCGCGCCGGTCGCCCGTACGGCGTCGGCCTTCCCGGCGCTGGTGACGGCGACGGTCAGCGTGCCGCTGTCCGGGTTGAACCAGGAGCCGCCGTACGACGGGCCCGCCGCGCGGCGCGCCTTGCCGTCCACGGCCGTCGCGGTCTTCTCCGCCGCGAGACGCGCCACGGCCTGGCTCTTCGTCAGGCCGAGGTCCTTCTGCATCGCGGTGAGCAGACCGGCGGAGGCCGGCGCTTCGGTGGTCGTCGGGGCGGGGGCGGCGGCCGCGGGAACCAGGCCGGCGGTGGCCCAGGTGCCCAGGACGAGGAGGGCGGACAGGCCGGTGCGTATCACTGTCGTGCGTCTCAAGGGATTGGCCCTTCTGGTTGTTCCAGCATCGTGGGGGTGGAACAGTGGCCGACTGAGAGCGCTCTCAGTCGGCGCCAGCCGGAGCGTATCCGAGGATCATGAGCAGGTCCATGCCAATGAACAACCCGGGCCGCCCCCTGCCCGGTCGGGCTTTCCAACAGTTTGTTTAGGGTGGCGTCATGGCAGTCACGACCTCCGGCGACCCCGTTCCGTCCCACCGGGCGGCCCCCGTACCGGCGCCCAACTCACCCCGGCCGCCCGTCGATCCGACGCGGGACCTGCTCAGCGATCCGTACGCCGTGTACGCGCGGATGCGTGAGACCGGGCCCGTGCAGCGGATCGTCGGGCCCGACGGGCGGCCCGTCTGGATCGTCACGCGGTACGACGACGTACGGCAGGCCCTCGCCGATCCCCGGCTCTCCCTCGACAAGCGCCACTCCCTGCCCGGGAGTTACCGGGGCTTCGCGCTGCCGCCGGCTCTCGACGCCAACCTGCTCAACATGGATCCGCCGGACCACACCCGTATCCGGCGCTTCGTCACCCAGGCGTTCACCGCGCGGCGGACCGAGACCCTGCGCGAGCCCATCCGGCGGACGGCCGACGAACTGCTGGACGCCATCGCCCCCGACAGGCAGGCCGATCTGATCGCCTCGTACGCCGCTCCGCTGCCGATCACCGTGATCTGCGAGCTGCTCGGCGTGCCCACGGGCCATCGGCGGGACTTCAGGGAGTGGACCGACGCCCTGGTGGCGCCCGATCCCGCGCGGCCGGAGGGAATGAAGCAGGCCGTGGGCAGCATGCTCGGCTTCTTCACCGAACTGCTGGCACACAAGCGGGCCGAGCCCGGCGACGATCTGCTCTCCGCGCTGATCGCGGCCCGCGACCGGAGCGCCGACACGGCAGAAGACGTCACCCGAGACGGCACAGGTCCTGCGGACACCGCTGGGCTTGCAGCGGAAGGCCGCCGCGCCACCGAAGACCGGCTCAGCGAGGACGAGTTGATGTCCCTCGCCTTCCTCATCCTCTTCGCCGGATACGAGAACACCGTCCAGCTCATCGGCAACGCCACCCTCGCCCTGCTCCGCCACCCCGACCAGCTCGCGGCGCTCCGCGCGGACCCGGGCAGGACCGCCGCGGCGGTCGAGGAGCTCGTACGGTACGACGGTCCCGCCCTGCTGGCCATCCGCCGCTTCCCGGTCGAGGACCTGGTCATCGGGGGTGTGACCGTACCGGCGGGCGAGACCGTTCTGCTCTCCCTGGCCTCCGCCAACCGCGACCCGCACCGTTTCCCCGACGCCGACCGGCTCGACCTCGACCGCGACACGGCCGGCCATCTCGCCCTCGGCCATGGCATCCACTACTGCCTCGGCGCGCCGCTCGCCCGACTGGAGACCGAGATCGCCCTCACCGCGCTGCTGGAGCGCTTTCCGCGGCTGGCACTCGGCGTACCGTACGACGAACTCCGCTGGCGGGCCTCGACGCGCGCCCGAGGGCTGATGGCACTGCCCGTCCGCTATTGACGGCACGCGTGGAACGGCACGAATGAAACAGCACGCAGGGAACGACACGCATTGACGGCCGGTATTGACGAAGCGGCCGTTTATTCGTTCGATCACCGTTGTCCGGCCCTGCTAGCGTCCCTGACGTGGCGAAACTCAATCAGATCATCGCAGTGGAGAAGGGCGTCAAGTCCAAGGCACACCAGGACCTGACGGCTGCCCATCACGGCCTCCAGAAGCCGGCTCTGCTCGCCGGTATCTCTCGTACGTATCAGCCGAAGGACGAGGAGGGCGAGCAGTTGCCGCCCGAGTCCACCCGGGTCCAGGTCAAGGCCGAGGACATACTGCGCGAGACCGCGAAGACCCTGACGAGGCTGTTCGATGTGACCGCCACCAAGGACTGGGCGAACTGCACGGCGCGCGCCGACATCACCGTCGACGGGCGGGTACTGGTGAGCGAGGCGCCGGTGTCGTATCTGCTGTTCCTGGAGAAGCAGCTCACCGACCTCAACACCTTTGTGCGCAAGCTGCCGGTGCTGGACGCCTCGGAGTCCTGGAGCCAGGACCCGTCGACGGACGCGTGGAAGACCGAGGCGGTACGGACCCTCCGTACGAAGAAGGTCCCGCGCAACCATGTGAAGGCCGAGGCCACCGAGAAGCACCCGGCGCAGGTCGAGGTGTACTACGAGGACATACCGGTCGGTTACTGGACGACGGTGAAATTCAGCGGGGCCCTTCCGGCCCGCCGGGTGAACGAACTGCTCGACCGGGTCGAGAAGCTCCAGGAGGCCGTGAAGTTCGCCCGCGAGGAGGCGAACGGCACCGAGGTCACCGACCGACGCGTGGGCGACGCTGTGTTCGGCTATCTGTTCGGGTAGCCTCAACATCTCCCCGGCCGCCTGTTTGTGCGGCCGGGGTGCGCGAGGAGCGCAGGCTGAAACTGAAGCTTGTCGTGACTGCGCGGTTCCAGTGGAGGTTCGAGTCCTCCCCGCGGCACATCCGTACACACGGGTGGACGGGCCGCGGTAGCCCAACTGGCAGAGGCAGACCGCGATCAATCTCAGACTATTGCTCCAGACTCAGCATTCGCCGCCGATCGCCGGATCGACCGGGCCCAGGCCCCGGACGTCGAAGTGCTGGTTCAAGTCCGGCCCGTGCAGCTCGATGCGCGGTGGTCCAATGGCAGGACGCGACGACATCATGACTGACCTGGGCTCTCAAGTGTGCCGGCGTGCGACATGGGCGGCATCGAAGGGCTCGGGGGCCGGCTACGCCCCCGGGTCCGCTCCTTTCAGCAGTGCCGGGCTTCACCATGCCGGCTTCGCAGCGCCGACTTCACGGTCTCGGCTTCGCAGTGCCAGCTCGGTGGTGCCGGCTTCGTAGTGCCGGGCTTCACAACGCCGGCTTCGTAATGTCGGCCGGGTCTTCCGTCACTGGCGGTATCCGCTCAGGAAGCGGCCTATGCGGCTGATCGCCGCGTCCAGATCATCCGCATACGGCAGGGTCAGGATCCGGAAGTGGTCCGTATGCGGCCAGTTGAAGCCCGTGCCCTGGACGACCTGGATCTTCTCGCGCAGCAGCAGGTCCAGTACGAACCGCTCGTCGTCATGGATCTTGTGCACCTTCGGGTCGAGCCGGGGAAAGGCGTACAGCGCGCCCTTCGGCTTGACGCAGGACACTCCCGGGATCTCATTGAGCTTCTCCCAGGCGCGGTTGCGCTGTTCGTGCAGTCTGCCGCCCGGGGCTGTCAGCTCCTGGATGGACTGACGCCCGCCGAGCGCCGCCTGAATCGCGTACTGCGCCGGCGCGTTGGGGCACAGCCGCATCGACGCGAGCATCGTCAGCCCCTCCAGATAGCTGCGCGCGTGCTGCTTGGGCCCGGTGACTAGGAGCCAGCCGGAACGGAAACCCGCCACCCGGTATGTCTTCGAGAGCCCGCTGAAGGTGAGGACGACCAGATCGGGGGCGAGGGCCGCGGCGGTGTGGTGGACCGCGTCGTCATAGACGATCTGGTCGTAGATCTCGTCCGCGAACACCATGAGCTGATGGCGGCGCGCGAGATCCAGGATCCCTTCGACGATCTCGCGCGGATAGACCGCGCCCGTGGGGTTGTTGGGATTGATGATCACAACGGCCTTGGTACGGTCGGTGATCTTCGCCGCCAGATCGTCGAGGTCGGGATACCAGTCCGCCGACTCGTCACAGAGATAGTGCACGGGACGGCCGCCGGCCAGGGTCGTCACGGCCGTCCAGAGCGGGAAGTCCGGGGCGGGGATGAGGACTTCGTCGCCGTCCTCCAGCAGCGCCTGGACGGCCATCGAGACCAGCTCCGAGACTCCGTTCCCCAGGAAGACGTCTTCGACGCCGACATCGGGCAGGCCAAGGGTCTGATACCGCTGGACGACGGCCCGGCGCGCCGAGAGTATGCCGCGCGAATCCGTGTACCCGTGTGCCCGGGGCAGCATCCGGATCATGTCCTGGAGGATCTCCTCCGGCGCCTCGAACCCGAACAGCGCGGGATTGCCGGTGTTGAGACGCAGGACGCTGTGGCCCGCCTCCTCCAGGGCGTCGGCGTGCTCGATCACCGGGCCGCGGATCTCGTAGCAGACCTCGCTCAGCTTGCTCGACTGCCGGAACTCCATGCGGTGGCCTCCCAGACCTCGTTCCAGACCTTGTTGCGATACTTGGTTTTACCAAGCTCGGGCTTGGAAAGTCCAACAACATGTCTAGACTGCGCCACATGTCACGCCGCCGAAGTTACGACCAGTACTGCGCCACCGCCCGTGCCCTTGACGCCGTGGGCGACCGCTGGACCCTGCTGATCGTCCGTGAACTGCTCGCGGGGCCACGCCGTTACACCGATCTGCACGCCGATCTGCCCGGCGTCAGCACGGATGTGCTCGCGTCCCGGCTCAGGGACATGGAGCGCGACGAACTGGCCACGCGCCGCAGGCTGCCCCCGCCCGCCGCCGCGAATGTGTACGAACTCACCGAGCGCGGGCGGGGGTTGCTGCCCGTCCTGACCGCCCTCGCCGAGTGGGGTGCCCCGGCGCTGGAGGACCGCAGGCCCACCGACGCGGTGCGGGCGCACTGGTTCGCCGTACCGCTGCTGCCGGTGCTGGACGGGCTGCCGGGTCCGGACGGCGTCGCCGGGTACGGACTTGAGGGCGTGGTGGAAATCCGCCTGGACGAGGGCGCGTTCCACATAAGGCTCGGCGAGGGCGATCCGGTGTACGGCGACGGTCCCGCGGAGAGCCCCGACGCCCGGCTCGTCCTCGACGCCGACACCTGCCGCGCGCTGAGCGGAGGCGCGCTGACGGTCGGGGACGGGGTGCGGGACGGCCGTATCGAGGTGTCGGGGGAGGGGGCGCTGGCCAAGGTGCTGCGAGGGGAGTGAGGCGTGCGCGCTCAAACCTCTCCCGTGCCCTCTTTGATGCGTTCTTAATGCAAATAAAGGTAAAAGGCGTATTTGTCACTCGATGCCATACTGAAGGGGTGAGTGTCCACTGATGGCCGGAAGGTGAGATGAGCGGCAATGATTCGACCGGACACCGCGAATGGGAACGGGTCCGTCCGGTCGAATGTCTCCGTTGACGAGGAGTTCACGGCCAGGGCCACCGTCGACTCCCGAGGTGTGGTGACGGGGTGGAACGAGGGCGCCCGCAGGCTGCTCGGATACCGCGCCCCGGAGATCGTGGGACGGTCCGTGGCCGAGCTCCTCGCCGACGCGGAGGTCGCGGAGTCGGCCGCCCGGGCGAGCGCGGAAGCGCAGCGGAACCACCGGAATCCGAGCAGGTGGCACGGTACGGTCACGCTGGTGCACCGGAGCGGCGCCCCCATGGACGTACGGCTCCTGGCGCACCTCGGGGCCCCGGACAACGACCCCCCGCACACGGGGCAGCACGCCCCCTCCGACGGGCGAGCCGCTGCCGGAGAGTCCCCCGCCGGAGAACCGGCTGCCGGGGAGCCCGCCGATGACGCGGATCCCGCTCCCGGTCTGGAATGGCTGCTCGTCTCCCCCTCGCCCGCACCGCGCCCTCCGCCGAGGACGACGAGCTGATCGAGCAGTCCTTCAACCAGTCCCCGTGCAATATGGCCATCTACGACACGCATCTGCGGCTGCGGTGCCTGAGCGACGACATGGAGAAGGTGCTCGGCCTCTCGGAGGGCGATGTCCGCGGGCTCCGGCTGCCCGAGATCGTGCCCGGCCCCGAGACCGAGGACACCGAGCGCGAGATGCGGCTGGCCCTGGAGACCGGGGTGTCGCGGCGGCTCGCCTTCTCCCACCGCATGGTGGGCCATGACCACGAACTCGCCTGGTCGGTCTCCATCTCCCCGATCTGGGACCACGACGGCCAGGTGCGGGGCGTCATCATCGCCACACATGATGTGACCGCACAGCATCTGGCCCGGCAGCGGCTGCTCCTGGTCAACGACGCCACCGTCCGTATCGGCAGCACCCTCGACATCGCCCGCACCGCACAGGAACTCGCCGATGTGTCCGTCCCGGTCTTCGCCGACTTCGTGACGGTCGACCTGCTGCCACCGGTCAGCGAGGGCGGAGAGCCGCCCCCCGGGCCCATGTCCGGCCGGATCGAGCTGCGCAGGGCCGCCTGCCGGTCCATCTACGAAGGCAACCCCGAGGCCGTGTACGCGGTGGGCGACATGGCCGTCTTCTCCGGCTACTCACCTGCGGCCGAGAGCCTCATCACCTCGCGGGCGATCCTGAACCGGGTGACGGACCCCTCCGACCCCTCCGACAACCGGTGGGAGATCCCCGCCCGGGCCGCCTCGGTCCGTGATTTCGGCTTCCACTCGATCATCTCCGTACCACTGCGCGCCCGGGGCACCACGCTCGGTGTCGCGAACTTCGCCCGTCACCGGCGGCCCGACCCGTTCGAACAGGAGGATCTGCTCCTCGCCGAGGACATCACGGCGAGGGCCGCCGTTTGTATCGACAACGCCCGCCGTTTCACCCACGAACGCGAGACGGCGCTGACCCTCCAGCGCAGCCTGCTGCCGAGGAAGCTGCCCGAGAACGCGGCGGCCGAGGTCGCCTTCCGCTATCTCCCCGCCGACACCAGGGCCGGGGTCGGCGGCGACTGGTTCGATGTGATCCCGCTGTCCAGCTCCCGGGTCGCCCTGGTCGTGGGCGATGTCGTCGGCCACGGGCTCCAGGCGTCGGCCACGATGGGGCGGCTGCGGACCGCGGTGCGCACCCTGGCGGATGTCGATCTGCCGCCCGACGAACTGCTCACCCATCTCGACGACCTCGTCAACCATCTCGCCGCCGAAGCGGCGAGCGGGCAGAGCGCGGGCAGCACACCGGAAACCCCCGGCGATGTGGGGGCGACATGCTTGTATGCGATCTACGATCCGGTCTCCCGGCGCTGTTCCCTGGCCCGTGCCGGACACCCCCCGCCCGCGGTCGTCCGTCCCGACGGGTCCGTCGAATTCCTTGAGCTGCCCGCGGGCCCGCCGCTCGGCCTGGGCAATCTGCCCTTCGAATCCGTCGATGTGGAACTGGCGGAGGGCAGCGTGCTCGCCCTCTACACCAACGGTCTGATCGAATCGCGCGAGCGCGGTGTCGACGAGACGTTCGCCATGCTGGCCGAGGCGCTGGCCCAGCCCGCCGCGCCCCTGGCCGACACCTGCACCGCCGTGTTCCGGGCGCTGCTCCCCGATCATCCCGCCGACGACGTGGCCCTGCTCCTCGCCCGTTCCCGCGCGCTCGACGCCAGCCAGGTGGTCACCTGGGACCTGTCCTGCGACCCCGCCGTCGTGGGCCGGGCCCGTGGCGATGTCACGGCGCAGCTCACCGACTGGGGCCTGGAAGAGGCCGTTTTCACCACGGAACTGGTGGTCAGCGAACTGGTCACCAACGCCATCCGGTACGCCCAGGCGCCGATTCAGCTCCGTCTCATCCATGACCGCACCCTGATCTGCGAGGTCTCCGACGGCAGCAACACCGCCCCGCATCTGCGCCGGGCGCGCGTCTTCGACGAGGGAGGGCGCGGTCTGCTGCTGGTGGCACAGCTCACCCAGGGCTGGGGTACGCGCCAGGGGGTCGGCGGAAAGACGATCTGGGCGGAGCAGAGCCTTCCGGTGATGGGCTTCTGACCGCCTCGGAATCTGACGGGGTGTCAGAAGTGCGTCGCAAAGGCCGGACCGGGGTGTGTACGGTTCGGTCGTCCTCGGCTTCTCGCGGGCCGTGCGTATCCGTGGGCCCTGCGTTCCTGTATGCCGTCCGTTCTTTTGTGCCGTGTGCCTGAACGATGATGAACGGGTGCGACTCGAAGCGATCACGTGGGACCGGCTGACCGAAGCCCTCGCCGAACGGCTGCTGGACACCAGCCCCGCCGACGGCGGCCCCTGGCTGCGCGTCGCCATCGACGGGGCGCCGGCCGCCGGGACCGCCGCGCCGGCCGAGGCGCTCGCTGCGGCACTGCGGCTGCGCGGCCGGTCGGTGCTGGTCGTCGGGACGGACGGATTCCTGCGCCCGGCCTCGCTTCGGTACGAGTACGGGCGCGAGGACCCCGAGGCGTACTACAGCGGCTGGTTCGACACCGGCGCGCTCTGGCGGGAGGTCTTCGGGCCCCTGGAACCGGGCGGCAGCGGGCGCGTGCTGCCCGACCTCTGGAATCCGGTGACCGACCGGGCGACCCGCAGCCCGCACCGCGAACTCGCGCTCGGCGGTGTGCTGGTGCTGCACGGCCCGCTGCTGCTGGGGCACTGGTTCCCGTTCGACCTCACCGTCCATCTGCGGCTGTCGCCGGGTGCGCTCCGGCGCCGTACCGACGGGGGCGAACTCTGGACGCTGCCCGCCTTCGAGCGGTACGAGGCGGAGGTGGACCCGGCCGCGGCCGCCGATGTGGTCGTACGGGCCGACGATCCGCGGCACCCGGCCTGGGGCGGACTGGCCTGACCGCGTGCGGTTCGACGTCCGGTCCGACGGGGTCCGGTCCGACGGGGTCCGGTCCGACGGGGTCCGGTCCGACCGGCAGGCCCGGCAAGCCGTGCCACGCCTGCCGGTCGGCCACGGCACCTCTGAAACACGCCTACCCCTCGTACACCGGGCGCCCGCCCACCGTCGCCACCGCTTCGGCGCCCGCCCGGCACCCCGCCGCCGCGGCTTCCACCGGGTCCGCGCCCGCCAGCCGGGCCGCCAGGAACGCGCCGGTGAAGGCATCGCCCGCGCCCGTCGAGTCCACGGCGTGCGCTTGGACCGGCGGTACGCGGGCGCGCACGGCGCCCGCCTCCGCCACCAGCGCGCCGTCCGCGCCCAGCGTCACCACCGCCACCGGTACCCGCCTGCTCAGCTCGGCCGCGGCGTCCGCCGGATCCGTGAGACCGGTGAGGAGCTTGGCCTCGTCGGCGTTGGGGAGCAGGGTCTCGACTCCCGCCACCGCCGCCAGAAAGCGTTCCGCGCCCAGCCCCCTGAGGAAGCCGGCCGAGGCCGGATCCACGCTCACCGGAATCCCCCGCTCCAGCGCCGACCCCATCGCGGTCTCGGCCAGCCGACGGCTCACCTCGGTGAAGAAGAGATAGCCGGAGAGATGCAGCCGGCCCGCCCCGTCGAGCAGCGACGGTGACCAGTCGGCGGGGGACAGGCACAGTGCCGCGCCGCTGTCGGTGAGCAGCGTGCGCTCGGCCGACGCGTCGACCAGGCAGATCACCGTGGCCGTCGGCACCTGCTCGTCGATGACCAGCCGTGCCCGTACCCCCGCCCGGCGCAGCCGCTCCTCGTGCCAGTCATGGGCGTCCGCGCCGACCCGCGCCAGCAGCCGTACGTCCGCGCACCCGGTGCGGGCGGCCCAGCACGCCGCGTTCGCTCCGGCGCCGCCCGCCAGCGTACGGATCTCGGCGGCCGTGTCCGTACCGTGCGCGAGCGCCGTACGGTAACGCGCCACCACATCCGTGACCACGTCCCCGATCACCACCAGGCCCTGGCCGGGCACGCCGCCCCGAGGCAGGGCGCCATGGCTCACCGGGCGGCGGTCCGCGCTACGGCGATGCGCGCCGCGAGCCGTACGTTGCCGCGCACCGCCGCGAGATTGGCCTCCAGCGAGGCGCCTCCGGTCCCGCGCATGAGCTGGTCCAGCAGGAACGGTGTGACAGCCTGGCCGCCGATCCCGCGCTCCCGGCACTCGGTGAGCGCCTCCGCCAGCACCCGGTCGTGCAGCGCGGGATCGAGCTGCTCCGACTCCGGTACGGGATTGGCGACGATCAGCGCCGACTCCGGGCCGCCGATCGTGTCCTGGGCGCGCATCACGGCCGCGACCTCCTCGGGGGTGCGGACCGTCCAGTCGACCGGCTCACCGGAAGAGGCCAGATAGAAACCGGGGAAACGTTCCGTCCCATAGCCCAGGACGGTCACGCCGAGTGTCTCCAGACGCTGGAGCGTCGCCGGCACGTCCAGGATCGACTTGACGCCCGCGCACACGACCGTCATCCGCGTCCTGGCCAGCAGCGCCAGATCGGCCGACTCGTCCTGGGTCTCGGTCCAGCCGCGGTGGACCCCGCCCAGGCCGCCCGTCGCGAAGACCCGGATCCCGGCCCGCGCGGCGAGGAAGGCCGTGGCGGACACGGTCGTCGCGCCGCTCGCGCCCGCCGCGATCGCGGGCGCCAGATCACGGTGCCCCAGTTTCCGTATGGACTCGTCCTGGGCCACCCGCTCCAACTGGTCCTTGACCAGGCCCACATGGGGCCGTCCGTCCAGTACGGCCACGGTCGCGGGCACGGCGCCGCCGGACCGCACCAGCTCTTCCAGCTCCTCCGCGACCGCCAGATTGCGCGGGCGCGGCAGTCCGTGCGCGATGATCGTCGACTCCAGGGCGACCACGGGACGGCCCGCGGCGAGCGCGTCCCGCACTTCGGGGGACGGCTGCGAAGTGGTGTCTGGCATGTCCACATCCATGACACATCCGGGGCGCCCGCAAACGTCGTCGGGGCCCCGCGCACGTCATTCGCCGAACCGCACACTGCGTTCGCCGGACTGCGCACGCCCTTCACCGAACCCCGCCGACATCGCTCGCCGACCGGCGGGGCGCCGGTCGGCGAACAATCGGATCCGCGCGGGACGGTCAGGTCCGGCCGCGAACGGCGCGAACGGTCAGGCCGCCTTCGCCGTGTCCAGCGCGCCGTGCGGATTGAGCACGTACTTCCGGCTCGCTCCCTGGTCGAACTCCGCGTAGCCGCGCGGGGCGTCGTCCAGCGAGATCACCGTGGCGTTGACCGCCTTCGCGATATGCACCTTGTCGTGCAGGATCGCCTCCGACAGGCCCCGGTGGTACTTCATCACCGGGCACTGACCCGTGGTGAACTCATGGCTCTTCGCCCAGCCGAGCCCCAGCCGTACCTTCAGCGTGCCGCTCTTGGCGTCCTGGTCGACACCGCGGGGGTCCTCGGTGACATACAGCCCGGGGATGCCGAGCTTGCCGCCCGCCCTCACGATGTCCATCAGGGAGTTGAGCACGGTTGCCGGAGCCTCGTCGGTGTCCTTGCCGTGGGCGCGCGCTTCAAAGCCGACCGCGTCGACCGCCGCGTCCACCTCGGGCACCCCGAGGATCTGGGCTATGTGGTCCTCCAGCGACCCCAGGGTCAGGTCGACGGTCTCGCAGCCGAAGCTACGGGCCTGGTCCAGCCGCTGGGTGTTGAGGTCGCCGACGATGACGACCCCCGCGCCGAGGAGTTGTGCCGCTGCTGCCGCCGCCAGGCCCACCGGGCCCGCGCCCGCGATGTACACCGAGGAACCGACCTCCGCGCCCGAGCTCACCACACCGTGGTAGCCCGTCGGGAAGATGTCCGAGAGCATCGTCAGGTCGAGGAGCTTCTCCCGTGCCGCGTCCCGGTCGGAGAACCGGAGCAGGTTGAAGTCCGCGTACGGCACCATGACGTACTCCGCCTGCCCGCCGACCCAGCCGCCCATGTCGACATAGCCGTATGCCGCGCCCGGCCGTTCGGGGTTGACGTTCAGACAGATTCCGGTCTTGCGCTCCTTGCAGTTCCGGCAGCGCCCGCAGGCGATGTTGAAGGGGACCGACACTATGTCGCCGACGTCGATGAACTCGACATCGGGCCCCTTCTCGACGACCTCACCGGTGATCTCGTGCCCGAGGATCAGACCTTCGGGCGCCGTCGTACGGCCTCGTACCATGTGCTGGTCGCTGCCGCATATGTTGGTGGCGAGGACCTTGAGTATGACGCCGTGCCTGCACTTCCGGCCGACATTCGCCCGGGGTACTCCCGGCCCTTCCTCAAGTTCCAGCTTGGGATAGTCGGTCGTCCTGACTTCGACCTCACCCGGCTTGATGTATGCGACCGCCTTGTTTCCTCCGGTCATGCTGACTCGCCGTCCCTTCCGGCTCTACGTGTCCAGCGGATGACTCGGCCCGTGCGCGGGTCATGGAGCCGGCTACCGCTCGGGCTGCGGGCCGGACGTACGTGCGCCCCGCGCACATGTCCGCCGGGCTGTACGCGCGGTGGTGCTCCACAAATCAGCCTAAGCCCGGCGGCAGAACCGGACAAGTGGCGGTATAGCGCACCAATCCGGTCATCCTTATGGGTTCCGTGAGCTCGAACGACACCGCCTCCGCGCGTCCGGAACAGGTTCAGAACAGCGGCGCCGGGAGCACCCCCTCCAGGGCCAGCAGCCGCCTCTTCGTCTCCAGACCGCCGCCGAAACCGCCTATCCCGCCGTCGCTCTCCACCACCCGGTGGCACGGCACCACTACCGGCAGTGGATTGGACCCCATCGCGACGCCGACCGCCTGGGCCGCCTCCGGGCGGCCCACCCGCCGGGCCAGCTCCCCGTACCCCACCACCGCGCCGTACGGGACGCCCGTGGCCAGCTCACGCAGCACCTGCCGGTTGAAGCCCCCGGACAGCGACCAGTCCAGCGGCAGCGCGAACTCCCGCAGCTCGCCAGCGAAATACGCCCTCAGCGCGCGTATCGGCCCGGCCAGCAGACCCGACGCCGATTCGGCCGGCTCGGTCCCGAACCGGCTCCTGAGCCGCTCCAGCGCCTTCTCCCGTACCGGCCCCTCGGCATGGAAGACCACACTCACCAGGCCCTGCCCGGTCGCGGCCAGCAGCAGCGGCCCGATGTCGCTGCCCACGACCGTCCACTCCAGCGGCGACTGCCCGTAGTTGTTCATGCCGACCACCGTACGGTCCGCCACTGACAACGGGCCCCGGCCCCGGCCGGCGGGGCCGCTCGCCGGGACCGGGGCGCGGGCTCAGCCCACCGCGTCCCGCACGACGTCCGGGTTGTTGGTGATGATCCCGTCCACGCCGAGGTCCCTGACGCGCACCGCGCCCGCCGCGTTGTTCACCGTCCAGGTACTGACCGTGAGCGGCTTGCCCTGCGGGCCCTTGAGCCGGTGCACCGCGGCCACCCAGCCGGCCGTGAGCGAGGTGTACGACGGGTTGATCTGGTCGGTGAAGGCGGCGTACGCGGGCAGCTCGGCCACGGCCGGGGTGCCGAGGAAGCCCGTCGTGATGTCGGGCCGCCGCTGGTGCACCGCACGGACGCTGTCCGCGCTGAAGCTCTGGATGACCAGCTTGTCCTGGACATGGGCGGTGTCCAGCCAGCCCTCCTGGTCGAGCACCCGCAGGATGTCCTGCTCGATGCCCGGGTACTGCTCGGGCGCCTTGATCTCCAGCAGCAGCTTCTGGCTGTTGGCCTCGACGGCGTCCAGGTACTGCTTCAGCGTCGGCACGCGCTCGCCCGCCCAGCGCGCCCCGAACCAGCTTCCCGCGTCGAGCCGGGCGATCTCGGCGCCGGTGAAGTCCTTGACCCTCCACGGCGCCCTGCCCGGGAAGACCTGCTCCACGTTCGTGGTGCGTCCGAGGGTGTCGTCGTGGATCACGACCAGCGTGCCGTCCTTGGCCCGCTGCACGTCGTTCTCCACCCAGTCGATACCCAGTTCACCGGCCCGCTCGACGGCCGCCAGGGTGTTCTCCGGCGCGTACGCGGAGGCGCCCCGGTGGGCGATGACGAGCGGACCGCCGCTCGCGGCGGCGGAGACGGAAACGGAGACGGCGGTGGCGGCGGCCGGAGCGGCGGACGCCGTGGCGGCGCCCGGCAGCATCAGGGTGACTCCCAGCAGTGCGGTGGCCGTTGTCGTCGAAGTACGCGCGTACACGTGGACTCCTCGCGTCGTGGGGGGACGGTCGGCCCCGAGGATGACAGCCTCCGGCCAACATGGGGCGGGCGGAGGCCGACCACAACATGAAGCGATACGCCATGCGCCTCGATGCGGCCACACCTCGGAGGAGACATACCGCATCGGGCACCCGTCCCGCTCCGTGTCGCCGCATGTCGGCTTCATATCGCCTTCATATCGACAAATCGCCAGGTGCCTGTTTGATTACCGGCGCGGCCGTCCTACTCTCGCCCCGAACCAGCGCTTCCGTATAGGACGCCGAGGGGCGAAGGGCACACCGCTATGCAGGGCACCGTCGAAGGATTCAGCTACGGCCTCGTCACCCCCGTGGCGGCCTTTCTCATGGCCTGTCTCGGGGCCGCGCTCGGCCTGCGCTGCACCGCGAGATCGCTGCGTACCCGGCGCCCCTGGAAGCCCGGCGGCCTGGCGCTCGGCGCGGCCTCGATCGGCTCCGGCATCTGGACGATGCACTTCATCGCCATGCTGGGCTTCGCCGTCACCGAGGTGCCCATCGGCTACGACCGGCTCACGACCTTCGCCAGCCTGGCCGTCGGGATCGTGATGGTCGGCACCGGGATCTTCATCGTGGGATACCGCCGCTCCACACGGATGGCCCTGGTCACCGGCGGTACGGTCACCGGCCTGGGCATCGCCACCATGCACTACCTCGGCATGGACGGCATCCGGCTGCACGGACGCGTCGCGTACGACATCGGGACGGTCGCGCTCTCGGTCCTGATCGCCGTCGCCGCGTCCACGGCCGGGCTCTGGGTGGTCGTCGCACACCGGGGATTTCCGGCCAGTCTGGCCGCCAGTCTGGTGATGGGTGTCGCGTCGACCGGAATGCACTACACCGCGATGGCCGGTGTCGAGGTGCATCTCGACGGGGTCACCTCGGCCCCGGGCGGCGCCCCCGCCGTCGAACTGCTCGTACCGATGCTGATCGGACCCGCGGTCTTCCTGCTGCTCGCGGGGGTGGCGCTGCTCGTCGACCCGCTCATGGTGGCGGGCGGGCGCGACCGGGACGGGGCCGCGGGGCCCGTGGCGGGGCTGTGCGGACGGGTCGGCGTGCCCGCCCAGCGCTCCCGCGCCCGCGCGGCGCGCCGAGAGGAGGACAGCCGCGAGACGGCCGGCCGGACCGCCGCCAGGGCCCCGCGCAGCGGCCCGCAGGACCTCCACGACTGGTGACCGACGGTGCCGGTCCGGTGATCCGGGGCCGCTCACCGCCCGGCTGTCAGTGGTGGGTCGTACGGTGGTTCCATGCGGCCCGTTTCCAGCATCGAACGTACGGTGGCGCCCTTTGAGGTCGTCAGTCCCTACCAGCCCAGCGGCGACCAGCCGACGGCCATCGCCGACCTTGAGCGGCGTGTCCGCGCCGGCGAGAAGGACGTCGTCCTGCTGGGCGCGACCGGCACGGGCAAGTCGGCGACCACCGCCTGGATGATCGAGCGCCTCCAGCGGCCCACGCTGGTGATGGCGCCGAACAAGACGCTCGCCGCCCAGCTCGCGAACGAGTTCCGCGAGCTGCTGCCCAACAACGCCGTCGAGTACTTCGTCTCGTATTACGACTACTACCAGCCCGAGGCGTACGTCCCGCAGTCGGACACCTATATCGAGAAGGACTCCTCCATCAACGAGGAGGTCGAGCGGCTGCGCCACTCCGCGACCAACTCGCTGCTGACCCGCCGCGATGTGATCGTGGTCGCCTCGGTCTCCTGCATCTACGGCCTCGGTACGCCCCAGGAGTACGTGGACCGGATGGTGCCCCTCAAGGTCGGCACCGAGATCGACCGGGACCAGCTCCTGCGCCGTTTCGTCGAGATCCAGTACACGCGCAACGACGTGGCGTTCGCGCGCGGCACCTTCCGGGTCCGGGGCGACACCATCGAGATCTTCCCGGTCTACGAGGAGCTGGCCGTCCGCATCGAGATGTTCGGCGACGAGATCGAGGCCCTCTCGACGCTCCACCCGCTCACCGGCGAGGTCATCAGCGACGACCGCGAGCTGTACATCTTCCCCGCGAGCCATTATGTGGCCGGCCCCGAGCGGATGGAGAAGGCGGTCAACGGCATCGAGCGGGAGCTGGAGGAGCGCCTCGCCGAGCTGGACAAGCAGGGCAAGCTGCTGGAGTCCCAGCGACTGCGCATGCGCACGACGTACGACATCGAGATGATGCGTCAGATCGGCTCCTGCTCCGGCATCGAGAACTACTCGATGCACTTCGACGACCGGTCGCCGGGCACCGCGCCCAACACCCTCCTCGACTACTTCCCCGAGGACTTCCTGCTGGTCATCGACGAGTCGCATGTCACCGTCCCGCAGATCGGCGCGATGTACGAGGGGGACGCGTCCCGCAAGCGGACCCTCGTCGACCACGGCTTCCGGCTGCCCTCCGCGCTCGACAACCGGCCCCTGAAGTGGGAGGAGTTCCAGCAGCGGATCGGCCAGGCCGTCTATCTCTCCGCCACGCCCGGCACCTACGAGATGTCGCGCTCCGACGGCTTCGTGGAGCAGATCATCCGTCCCACCGGCCTGGTCGACCCGGAGGTCGTCGTCAAGCCCACCGAGGGGCAGATCGACGATCTTGTGCACGAGATCCGCGAGCGGACCGCCAAGGACGAGCGGGTCCTGGTGACCACGCTCACCAAGAAGATGGCCGAGGACCTCACCGACTACTTCCTGGAGCTGGGCATCCAGGTGCGGTATCTGCACAGCGACGTCGACACCCTGCGCAGGGTCGAGCTGCTGCGCGAGCTGCGCGCCGGGGAGTACGACGTCCTCGTCGGCATCAACCTGCTCCGTGAGGGCCTCGACCTGCCCGAGGTCTCCCTGGTGGCGATCCTCGACGCCGACAAGGAGGGCTTCCTGCGCTCCGGCACCTCGCTGATCCAGACCATCGGCCGGGCCGCGCGCAATGTCTCGGGCCAGGTCCATATGTACGCGGACAAGATCACCCCGGCCATGGAGAAGGCGATCGACGAGACCAACCGCCGCCGGGAGAAGCAGATCGCGTACAACACCGCCCGCGGCATCGACCCCCAGCCGCTCCGCAAGAAGATCAACGACATCGTCGCGACCATCGCGCGCGAGGAGGTCGACACCGAGGCGCTGCTCGGCACGGGGTACCGCAAGGCCGGCGGCGCCAAGGACGGCAGGGCGCCCAAGGCCGCCGTGCCCACGCTCGGTACGAAGGCCGCGAAGCGGGCCGGGGCGGGCGCCGGGACGGCGGTGCTCAGCGACCGTCCCGCGGCCGAACTGGCCGGAATCATCGAGGAGATGACCGACCGGATGCGGGCGGCCGCGGCCGAGTTGCAGTTCGAGGTCGCCGCGCGGCTCCGCGACGAAGTGAGTGAACTGAAGAAGGAGTTGCGGCAGATGAGGGAAGCGGGGCTGGCCTGACATCCAGGAGAACATGGTGTGTTGCAAGACCGACACAAAAACGGTCCAAGCCTCCTGCACCGCCCGCGTGACTGCGTAGGGTGCTGCGCAACCGCACGGACGGTTGCGGGGGAACCATCGAGAGGGGACAGCGCGTGGTGGACGTATCCAAGGGCAGTGCGCCCGGGGGTCCTGGCGTCAATCTGACCAAGGGACAGGCCATCAGCCTGGAGAAGAAGGGCGGCGGCAGCCTGACCGCGGTGCGTATGGGGCTCGGCTGGCAGGCCGCGCCGCGCCGGGGCCTGTTCGGCTCCCGCACCCGTGAGATCGACCTGGACGCGTCGGCGGTGCTGTTCGCCGACAAGCAGCCGGTCGACGT
Organism: Streptomyces sp. GMY02; assembly: GCF_019056675.1. Lineage (NCBI taxonomy): Bacteria > Bacillati > Actinomycetota > Actinomycetes > Kitasatosporales > Streptomycetaceae > Streptomyces > Streptomyces sp. GMY02. Next base: position 6,481,356 of record NZ_CP077658.1, read on the forward strand.
GGTCTTCTTCCGCCATCTCGTCAGCGACGACGGCTCGGTGAGGCACACCGGCGACAATCTGGTCGGCGGCGCGGGGCAGGGCGGGGACGACGAGTCGATCCTCGTCGACCTCCAGCGGGTGCCGGTCCATATCGACCAGATCGTCTTCACGGTGAACTCCTTCACCGGCCAGACGTTCCAGGAGGTGCAGAACGCCTTCTGCCGCATCGTCGACGAGACCAACGGCCAGGAGCTGGCGCGGTACACGCTCGACGGCGGCGGCCAGTACACCGCGCAGATCATGGCGAAGGTGCACCGTGCGGGCGGGGGCTGGCAGATGACGGCGCTGGGCACTCCGGCCAACGGCCGTACGTTCCAGGACCTGATGCCGTCGATCCTGCCGCATCTGTAGGACGCACCGCACAACACGCGCAGCTCCCGGACGTCGGATCGCCGGGAGCTGCACGGCTGCCGTACGCCGGTACACGCGCACATCCGCAGAGCACCATCCCGACACGACATCCACATCCGTAGCCGGACAACTCCGTAGCCGGACAACGACGTACAACTGACGAGGGGACAGAGGCGATGACGGCCGAGCTGGTCCGGGGGCAGAACCACCCCCTGCCCCACACCCGCCTGGAGATCCGGGTGACGGCCGGCGCACCGGTCATGGCCTGTGCCACGCTCGCCGACGCCCAGGGCACCGTGCGCGGCACCGAGTGGATCGCCCACCCCGGCTCGCCCACCCTCCCGGGCGTGGAGGTGTCACGTCAGGCCGCCGCCGGGCTGCGCTTCCATGTCGACCTGGAGGCCGTGCCCGCGCAGGCGCATCTCGTGCGGGTGCTGCTCGCCCTGCCGGAGGGAGCGGGCGGCCCCGACCGTTTCGGCGCCACTGCGGCCCCCTTCGCCTCCGTCACCTCCACTGATGGCACCGAGATCGCCAGCTTCACCCTGACCGGCCTGGACGCCGAGTCCGCCGTGGTCGCGTTGGAGCTGTACCGCCGCCAGGGCGCCTGGAAGGTCCGCGCCGTCGGCCAGGGGTACGCGGGAGGGCTCGCGGAGCTGTTCGGCGACCACGGCCTGACCCAGGCCCGTGCCTTCGCCGCCGGCATCCAGGAGGCGGTGGCCCGGCACCTCGCCAGCACGGTGCAGATACCGCGGCCCAGTACGCAGGACGGGGTACGGATCAGGTCCGAGGGGCTGCCCTCGTCGGCGGCGCCCGGCCCGGCCACCGCACCGGGCCCGGCCGCCCAGAGCGGCGCCACGGTCCCCCAGCCACTGGCCCCCGCGCCGCAGCCCGCGCCCGACGCCGTACCGCAGCCGGCCGGCACCCCGGGGCCCGGTACGGGCGGAACGCCCGCGGCGGGAGGCTCCGGCGGCACCGGCGGCGCGGTCAACTACACACATCCGGGGCGGCGGACCTCCGCGCCCCCGACGCCGCCCCCGGCCGCTCCGCCCGCCGAGCCCGGCCGCCCGCCCCGCCCGGTCGCGGGCGACGCCACGGGCTGGTCCATGGACGAGCGGCTCTACAACCAGGTCTGGGGCATGTTCGAGGACCTGGCCCGCGCCGTCGCCTCGTACCGCAGCGCCATGGACTTCGCCGAGTCCCGGATGGACCAGGAGCTGGACCGCGTCCTGTCCGACCCCCGCAGCCGGATCGGCGGCGCGGGCGACGCGGCTCGGGAAGCGGCCCGCGCCAAGCACGACCAGCTCGCCGCCCAGGCCCGCGAGGTCCTCGACCGCGATCTCGCCCAGCTCGTCGCCGAGTCCGAGGTCGTCGAGCCCGCCCTGCCCGCCGCGTACGCCCGCTGGGACAACCCCGTCTGGCACGCCTACCGGGTCCCCATGGAGATCCCGATGGCGCTGCGCCTCGGCGATGTCCATCTTCCCGAGCGGGCCGATCTGCGGATCCCGATGCTGGTGCGGCTGCCGCTGGAGCGCGGGCTCTGGGTGGACAGCGGCCGGTCCGGTTCCGAGGCCGCCCTGATGATGGACGAGGCCCAGCTCCGCGGGCTCGCCATGGACACCGCGGTCGCACACGCGGGGCGGCTCCTTGCCGTGTATCCGCCCGGCGAGTTCACGGTCCATGTCATCGACCCGGCCGGTTCCGCGACGCGTTCGCTGGCCCCGCTGACCGCCTCGGGCGCCCTCGCGGCGCCGCCCGCGGCCGGTGCCGCCGGGGTGGCGTCGGTCCTCGGCAAGCTCACCCAGCGGGTGGATCTGGTGCAGATGGCGGTGCGCGGCGGGGCCGCGGAGTCGCTGCCGCCCGGTCTGGACACCGCCGAGCAGCTTCTGATCGTCAATGACTTCCCGCACGGCTTCGACGACCGGGCGGTGACCCAGCTCCGCTATCTCGCCGACGAGGGCCCGGCGGTCGGCGTGCATCTGCTGATGGTCGCGGACCGCGAGGACGCCAGCGCGTACGGGCCGGTGCTGGACCCGCTCTGGCGGTCCCTGCTCCGGATCACCCCGGTGCCCGACGACCATCTGGCCGACCCGTGGGTGGGGCACGCCTGGACGTACGAGCCTCCCGCCGTCCCGCCGGGCAGCCGGGTGCTGTTCCAGGTGCTGGAACAGGTGGCCGCGGCCCGTCGCTCCTGGCGCCGCTGATCAGCACAGTCAACGCCCGTTGACCTTGCTCTTTACCTTTCTTTGGTCTTTCCTGTACTCTCTTTTGGAACGGAGGGGAGTACTCCCATCTCGCGGCGTACCCGTCAATACGGACCGCAATCGGTCCCGGGGCGCCGGCCCGGCAGCGGTGACGCCGTCCGGGTGGAGGAGACCTCCGGCAGCGACGACGCTGATCAGTAGCCGTACGAAGCCGGAGGCACAGTGGACGTATCCCTGACCCTGTGGGCGCTGACCATCCTTGGTCTGTCCGCCCTGATCGCGGTCGACTTCTTCATCGGGCGCAAACCCCATGACGTGTCGGTCAAGGAAGCCGGTATCTGGACGGTCGTCTGGATCGCCCTCGCCGTGCTGTTCGGCCTCGGCCTGATGCTGTTCGGTACGGGGCAGGCGTCCGGCGAGTTCTTCGCGGGCTTCATCACCGAGAAGTCGCTCAGCGTCGACAACCTCTTCGTCTTCGTCCTGATCATGGCGAAGTTCTCGGTGCCCTCGCATCTCCAGCAGCGCGTGCTGCTGATAGGTGTGCTGATCGCCCTGGTCCTGCGCGCGGTCTTCATCGCCGCGGGCGCCGCGATCATCGCCAGCTTCTCGTGGGTCTTCTTCATCTTCGGCGCGTTCCTGATCTACACCGCCTGGAAGCTGATCCAGGAGGCGCGCTCGGGTGAGGAGGAAGAGGAGTTCGAGGAGAACCGTCTGCTGAAGTCCATCGAGAAGCGGTTCGGAGTTGCCGACAAGTACCACGGCACCAAGCTGTTCATCAGGAACAACGGCAAGCGGGTGCTGACCCCGCTGATGGTGGTCATGCTGGCCATCGGCACCACCGATGTGCTGTTCGCGCTGGACTCCATACCCGCGATCTTCGGGCTGACCCAGGACCCGTACATCGTTTTCACCGCCAACGCCTTCGCGCTGATGGGTCTGCGGCAGCTCTACTTCCTCATCGGCGGCCTGCTGAAGAAGCTGGTGCACCTCAGCTACGGTCTGTCGGTGATCCTGGGCTTCATCGGTGTGAAGCTGGTGCTGCACGCGCTGCACGAGACCGGGGTGCATGTCCCCGAGATCTCCATACCGGTCTCGCTCGCGGTCATCTGCGGTGTCCTGATCGTCACCACGATCACCAGCCTGATCGCCTCCAGGAAGCAGGCGGAACGCGAGGCACTGGCCGCCACGGCCGCCACGGACACCGGGACCGGCGCGCAGGGCAACGCCGACACCGACAGCAGCGGCAGCACCGGCGGCACCGACAGCGCGGACAGCACGCTCAGTAGGTGACGCCGATACGCCGCCCGCGTCCGTCCACCCGTACCTGGCCGCCGTAAGGGATCACCAGTTGCGGATCGGTGTGCCCGAAGTCCACATCGAAGACGGCGAGTGTCTCCGGCGCGTACGCCGCGAGTGCGCGCAGGACGGCAGCCCGCTGCTCCCGCGCGTACCGGGCCGCTTCCTCGGGGCTGTTGGGGCGGGCGAACGACCAGGTCTTGGGCCGTCCCATCAGAAGCGCGGGAAAGCGCCGCAGCAGCCCGCGCTCGCCCATGCTGCGCAGGATCCGGAACACCTCGTCGGCGGCCGGCATGTCCTCCGAGGTCTCCAGCACCAGCACACAGCCGTCGTACACGGAGAGATCGCCCCGGATCTCCCGGTCCGCCATCAGCAGCCAGGAGAGAATCTCCAGATTGCCGCCCCAGCTACGGCCCTCCACGACCCGTTCGGGGCCGTGCCAGCTCCAGCCGCCGCCCGGCCGGGTCTCCGGTTCGACCGCCAGGGCCGCCGCGTCCGCCCAGTCGACGTCCCTGTCGCGGAACCGCTCGGCGGGGCGCAGCTCGTACGGCCCCGAGGCGAAGAGCGCGGCCCGCAGCGACTCGGCTGTCAGCGGATCCATTGCCCCCGGCCGGCCCAGCTCGCACATCACGCTCGCGCCGTGGTAGCCGACGATCCCGGTGTTCCACAGATACGCCAGCAGATTGGTGTTGTCGCTGAAGCCGAAGAAGGGCTTGGGGTTGGCCCGGATCAACTCCCGGTCCAGCAGCGGCAGTACGGTGATCTGGTCGTCCCCGCCGATGCTCGCCATCACGGCCTTCACCGTCGGATCCGCGAAGGCCGCGTGGATGTCGTCGGCCCGCTCCCGGGGCGTCGAGTCCGTCTTCCGGGTCGTCGGATACTCGACGGGCACCAGCCCGAAGTCCTTCCGCAGCCGGTCGAGTCCCAGCTCGTACGGAAGGGGAAACTGCCCGGGCAGTCCGGAGGACGGCGAGATCACAGCGATCCGGTCGCCGGGACGGGGCTTGGACGGGTACAGCGGGCGTACGGGACTCGGCATGGACCGAGGGTAGGGACGCCGCCCTGCCGTCTTCGACTGGTTTATCGGCCGGGCGGCGCCGGATGTCACCGGGGTACTGCCGGGTGGGTCACCAGCCGCGGGCGCGCCAGGCCGGGAGGTGCGGGCGTTCGGCGCCGAGGGTGGTGTCGTTTCCGTGGCCCGGGTAGATCCAGGTCTCGTCGGGCAGCGGGCCGAAGATCTTGGCTTCCAGGCCGTCCATCAGGCTGGTGAAGTCCGCCGGCTCCGTCGTCCTGCCGGGGCCGCCGGGGAAGAGGCAGTCACCCGTGAACACGTGCGGGTGGCCGTGCGGGTCGTCGTAGACCAGCGCGATGGAGCCCGGGGTGTGGCCCACCAGGTGCAGTGCGGTCAGCCCGATCTCCCCGACCCGGACGGTGTCCCCGTCCTCGACGAGCACATCGGTCGGTACGGGAATGCCCTCGGCGTCGTACCGGCCCGCGTACGTACGGGCACCGGTGGCCCCCACGACCTCGGCGAGCGCCTGCCAGTGGTCGCCGTGCCGGTGCGTGGTGACCACGGACGCGATGCCGTCGTCGCCGATCAGCGTCAGCAGGGTCGCGGCGTCATTGGCCGCGTCGATCAGAAGCTGCTCGCCGGTCGCCCGGCAGCGCAGCAGATAGGCATTGTTTTCCATCGGCCCGACGGCGACCTTGGAGATCATCAGGGCGGTCAGCTCATGCACATCCGCCGGCCCGCCGACCTTCACCGCTCCGCTGTACGTCATAAGGATCAGCCTATAGCGGAGGCAGTACGGGCAGGGGGCCGCCGGAGAACTCCAGGGAGGCCCCGTCGCGGCGGCCCGCGAGCCAGCCCATCAGGTCCGCGGCGGGACCGGTCACCGGCAGCGGGTCGCCCTCCGCCGCGCCCGTGCGCCAGGTGCGGCCGTCGGACGCCTTGAGGGTCAGCGGCGGGACCGAGGGGGTCCCGGAGAAGCGCTGCGCCAGGAAGTCGATCTCGCGGGCCACGAACTCCTCGGACAGGTCCTCCAGATCGCGGCCGAGACCGAGATCGACATGGTGCAGCTCCACCTCGATCAGCCGCCGGAACGGAATCCGGGCCGCCGCGTCCGTCACACCGTTGCGCAGCTCGACGGTCCGGTTCCAGTCCGCGGGCACGGAAGCGGAATGCAGGAAGCGCGCGGCGGTGTTACGTACATCGGCGAGCTGTACACCGAGGGGGCGGGGCGCGTCCCGCTCGATGTCCGCGTCGCGGGTGGCCGCGTCCACGTACATGGGCCGCCCTTCGAGAACATTGACCAAGGCGTCCGCGTTCCGGGCGAGATGGGCCAGGACATGCCCCCGGCTCCAGCCGGGGAGGCGGGACGGCGCGGCGAGGCCCGCGGGGTCCAGTGCCGCGGCGGCGCCCAGGAGCAGCTCGGTGGCTTCGGTGACGCATGCCAGATCCCGCATGTGGTCGATCATGGCGCAGACGATAGCCCTGCCACTCGATCGGGTGAAGCGGATCCGGCCCGTCCAAAAATCGAATGCGCGTGCTATAGGCTCGGGAGAGGCATCCTGGCATGTAGGCAATTCCGAGTCCGGCGCTTCCGCGCCGGGCGATCCACCTGTTGGCAACCATCGCTCTGGCGACCCCCATAGTCTGGGAAGGGGGCTCCGCCCCTGCTTCTCATAAGAAAGGTGCGGACCGGCGTGGCCGACCGTCTCATCGTCCGTGGCGCGCGCGAGCACAATCTCAAGAACGTGTCGCTCGACCTCCCCCGTGACTCCCTCATCGTCTTCACCGGGCTCTCCGGGTCGGGCAAGTCCTCCCTCGCGTTCGACACGATCTTCGCCGAGGGCCAGCGACGGTACGTGGAGTCGCTCTCCTCGTACGCCCGGCAGTTCCTCGGCCAGATGGACAAGCCGGATGTCGACTTCATCGAAGGGCTCTCCCCGGCCGTCTCCATCGACCAGAAGTCGACCTCGCGCAACCCGCGCTCGACGGTCGGCACGATCACCGAGGTCTACGACTACCTCCGGCTGCTGTTCGCCCGGATCGGCAAGCCGCACTGCCCCCAGTGCGGCCGGCCGATCTCCCGCCAGTCGCCGCAGGCCATCGTGGACCGGGTGCTCGAACTGCCGGAGGGCAGCCGTTTCCAGGTCCTGTCCCCGCTGGTGCGCGAGCGCAAGGGCGAGTTCGTCGATCTCTTCGCCGACCTCCAGACCAAGGGGTACAGCCGGGCCAGGGTCGACGGGCAGACCGTCCAGCTCACCGAGCCGCCCACGCTCAAGAAGCAGGAGAAGCACACCATCGAGGTGGTCGTCGACCGTCTCACGGTGAAGGACAGCGCCAAGCGCCGGCTGACCGACTCGGTCGAGACCGCGCTCGGACTCTCCGGCGGCATGGTCGTGCTCGACTTCGTCGACCTCCCCGAGGACGACCCCGAGCGCGAGCGGATGTACTCGGAGCATCTCTACTGCCCGTACGACGACCTCTCCTTCGAGGAGCTGGAGCCCCGCTCCTTCTCCTTCAACTCGCCCTTCGGCGCCTGCCCCGACTGCACCGGTATCGGTACGCGCATGGAGGTCGACCCGGAGCTGGTCGTCCCGGACGAGGAGCGGTCGCTCGACGAGGGCGCGATCCACCCCTGGTCGCACGGCCACACCAAGGAGTACTTCGGCCGGCTGATCGGCGGCCTCGCCCAGGCCCTCGGGTTCCGTACGGACATCCCCTGGGCCGGACTGCCGCAGCGGGCCAAGAAGGCCCTGCTGTACGGGCACAAGACCCAGGTCGAGGTCCGCTACCGGAACAGGTACGGGCGGGAGCGCGCCTATACGACCCCCGCCTTCGAAGGTGCCGTCTCCTTTGTGAAGCGGCGGCACACCGAGGCCGAGAGCGACTCCAGCAGGGAGCGCTTCGAGGGCTATATGCGCGAGGTGCCCTGCCCGACCTGTGAGGGCACGCGGCTCAAGCCGATCGTGCTCGCGGTCACGGTCATGGACAAGTCCATCGCGGAGGTCTCGGCGCTCTCGATCAGCGACTGCGCGGAGTTCCTCGGCCGGCTCACGCTGAACGCCCGGGACAAGAAGATCGCCGAGCGGGTGCTCAAGGAGGTCAACGAACGGCTGAGGTTCCTGGTCGACGTCGGCCTGGACTATCTCTCGCTCAACCGCGCGGCAGGCACCCTCTCCGGCGGCGAGGCGCAGCGTATCCGGCTCGCGACCCAGATCGGCTCGGGGCTGGTCGGGGTGCTCTATGTGCTGGACGAGCCGTCCATCGGGCTGCACCAGCGGGACAACCACCGGCTCATCGAGACCCTGGTCCGGCTCCGGGACATGGGCAACACCCTGATCGTCGTGGAGCACGACGAGGACACCATCAAGGTGGCCGACTGGGTGGTCGACATCGGCCCCGGCGCGGGCGAGCACGGCGGCAAGGTGGTGCACTCCGGGCCGCTGAAGGGGCTGCTGGCCAACAAGGAGTCGATGACCGGCCAGTATCTGGCCGGCAAGAGGTCCATCCCGACCCCGGTCATCCGCAGGCCGGTCGATCCGGAGCGCAGGCTGACCGTGCACGGAGCGCGGGAGAACAATCTGCGGGACATCGATGTGTCGTTCCCGCTGGGCGTGTTCACGGCGATCACCGGTGTCTCGGGCTCCGGCAAGTCGACACTGGTCAACGACATCCTCTACACCCATCTCGCGCGCGAGCTGAACGGCGCGAAGTCGGTGCCGGGCCGGCACACCCGGGTCGCCGGGGACGACCTGGTGGACAAGGTGGTCCATGTCGACCAGTCGCCCATCGGCCGTACGCCCCGGTCCAACCCGGCCACGTACACCGGGGTGTTCGACCATGTCCGGAAGCTCTTCGCGGAGACGATGGAGGCCAAGGTCCGCGGTTATCTCCCGGGACGGTTCTCCTTCAATGTCAAGGGCGGCCGGTGCGAGAACTGCGCGGGCGACGGCACGATCAAGATCGAGATGAACTTCCTGCCGGACGTCTATGTGCCGTGCGAGGTCTGCCACGGGGCGCGGTACAACAGGGAGACCCTGGAGGTGCACTACAAGGGCAAGTCCATCGCCGAGGTGCTGGACATGCCGATCGAGGAGGCCCTCGACTTCTTCGAGGCCGTCCCGACGATCTCGCGTCACCTGCGGACGCTCAACGAGGTCGGCCTCGGTTATGTACGGCTCGGCCAGTCCGCGCCGACCCTCTCGGGCGGTGAGGCCCAGCGTGTGAAGCTGTCCAGCGAACTCCAGAAGCGCTCCACGGGCCGTACGGTCTATGTCCTGGACGAGCCCACGACCGGTCTGCACTTCGAGGACATCAGCAAGCTGATCACCGTTCTGTCGGGTCTGGTCGAGAAGGGCAACACGGTGATCGTCATCGAGCACAACCTCGATGTGATCAAGACCGCGGACTGGGTGATCGACATGGGACCCGAAGGCGGCAACGGCGGCGGCCTGGTGATCGCGGAAGGCACACCGGAGCAGGTGGCGGGAGTCCCGGCCAGCCACACCGGAAAGTTCCTGCGGGAGATCCTGGACGCGGACCGGATCAGCGACGCGGCACCGCTGAAGAAGACCGCGGCCCGGAAGACGGCGGCGAAGAAGACGGCGGCGAAGAAGACCACCGCGTCCTCGCGCGGCGCCTGACACGGCTGTCGCGTCCGGCCCGGCTGTCCCGGCCCGACCCCGATCCGGCGGCTGTCCCGTCCGGCTGTCGCCTGATCGCTTCGAGGGACAGCCGTACGGCTACCCGCCCCGGGGCGGCGGCCACCCGCCCGGGGGCGGCCCCCGGGCGGGCGCCGAAAGCGGGCGGGTAGTGTCGGGTATGTCTTTGATCCGCCCTGACCTGGGGAGACACCATGACCGGCCCGTCCGCGCCTCGTCGTACCGTACTGAAGGGGGTCGCGCTCGCCGGGGCGGCCGGGGCCGGGCTGGCGGCGTGTTCCACCGAGTCCAAGCTCGGGCATGCCGAGGACCCCACGCCCAGCGAGCCCGTCGGGCTCGGCGCGGCGGACGAGGTGCCGGTCGGCGGGGCCAAGCTCTACCGGGAGCAGCGGCTGGTGGTGAGCCGCCCGGCGCCGGACGAGTACCGGGCGTTCAGCGCGCAGTGCACCCACGCGGGCTGCCTCCTGGAGAAGCTGGAGGGCACGGTCGGTGACTGCCCCTGCCACGGCAGCAAATTCGATGTCACCACCGGCGAGGCGGTCCACGGCCCGGCGACCGTACCCCTTCCGAAGGTCCCGGTCACCATCGAGGGCGGCAAGCTGATCGCCGGCCCCAAGGCCTGAGGCCCGGCCGGCCCCGGGCCCACAGCCGGAAACCCGGACACGCACGGTCGGAAACCCGGACGCGCACAGCCGGGAACCCGGACGCACACCGCCGAACGCCCGGGCACACACCGTCGGAAACCCGAGCACACACGGCCTGAAGTCCCCGGACCCCTGGGCCGTGTCTGGCACATAGCGTCGTCCGCCCGCAGGGCGGGGCGGGCGGCGGCTGGTGCGTGCGATCGCAAGGCGGAGGATCGCCCGCGTACTGGACGTACTCGGGCGACTCCGACAACGCCGCGAGCGTGCGTGCCAGGCGTCGCGCGCCAGACGGGATGTGGCAGACACGGCCCAGGCGCCCGCCGTACCCCGGCGCGGCCACACTGTCCGTCCCCGACAGTAGGGTGGACGGCATGGCCGACCCCTCCAGCTACCGCCCCAAGCCGGGACAGATCCCCGACTCGCCGGGGGTCTACAAATTCCGCGACGATCACCGCCGGGTGATCTACGTCGGGAAGGCGAAAAGCCTGCGCCAGCGGATCGCCAACTACTTCCAGGACCTCGCGAGCCTGCACCCGCGCACTCGCTCCATGGTCACCACGGCGGCCTCCGTCGAGTGGACCGTCGTCTCGACCGAGGTCGAGGCGCTCCAGCTCGAATACTCCTGGATCAAGGAGTTCGACCCCCGCTTCAACGTCAAGTACCGCGACGACAAGAGCTATCCCTCACTCGCCGTCACCCTCAACGAGAAGTACCCCCGCGTCCAGGTCATGCGGGGCGCCAAGAAGAAGGGCGTGCGCTACTTCGGACCGTACGGACACGCCTGGGCCATCCGCGAGACCGTCGACCTGATGCTCCGTGTGTTCCCCGTACGGACCTGCTCCGCGGGCGTGTTCAAGAACGCCGAGCGGACCGGCCGCCCCTGCCTGCTCGGCTATATCGGCAAGTGCTCGGCGCCCTGCGTCGGCCGGGTCACCCCCGAGGAGCACCGCGAACTGGCCGAGGAGTTCTGCGACTTCATGGCCGGCCGCACCGGTACGTACCTCCGCCGCCTGGAGAAGCAGATGGCCGAGGCGGCCGACGACATGGAGTACGAGAAGGCCGCCCGGCTGCGGGACGACATAGGCGCGCTGCGCCGCGCGATGGAGAAGAACGCGGTCGTGCTCGCCGACGCCACCGACGCCGATCTGATCGCGGTCGCCGAGGACGAGCTGGAAGCCGCCGTGCAGATCTTCCATGTCCGCGGCGGACGCGTCCGCGGCCAGCGCGGGTGGGTCACCGACAAGGTCGAGGCCGTCGAGACGGCGGGCCTGGTCGAGCACGCGCTCCAGCAGCTCTACGGCGAGGAGAGCGGCGACTCCGTCCCCAAGGAGGTCCTCGTCCCCGCCCTGCCGGAGGACACCGACGCCGTCACCCAGTGGCTGAGCGATCGCCGGGGCTCCCAGGTCTCCCTGCGGATACCGCAGCGCGGCGACAAGAAGGACCTGATGGAGACGGTCGGGCGCAATGCCCAGCAGGCGCTCGTCCTGCACAAGACCAAGCGCGCCAGCGATCTGACCACCCGCTCCCGGGCTCTGGAGGAGATCGCGGAGGCGCTCGGTCTGGACAGCGCGCCGCTGCGTGTCGAGTGCTTCGACATCTCGCACCTCCAGGGCGACGACGTGGTGGCGTCCATGGTGGTCTTCGAGGACGGCCTCGCGCGCAAGAGCGAGTACCGCCGCTTCCAGATCAAGGGCTTCGAGGGGCAGGACGACGTACGGTCGATGCACGAGGTGATCAGCCGCCGCTTCAAGCGGTATCTCGTGGAGAAGACCCGTACGGGGGAGTGGCCCGAAGAGGAACCCGAGGAGTCCGAGCCGTCCGTGGGCGAGGGTCCGGCTCCCGAGGCAAACGGGTCCCCGGGCGGCCGCGGAAACGGCTCGGCACCCGGCGGCGACACCCACGAGATCCTGTCCCGCACCGACGACGACGGCCGCCCCAAGCGCTTCGCCTATCCGCCCCAGCTCGTCGTGGTCGACGGTGGACAGCCCCAGGTCGCGGCGGCCAAGCGAGCCCTCGACGAGCTGGGCATCGACGATGTCGCCGTCTGCGGTCTCGCCAAGCGCCTCGAAGAGGTCTGGCTGCCCGAGGACGACGATCCGGTGGTCCTGCCCCGCTCCAGCGAGGGCCTCTACCTGCTCCAGCGGGTACGGGACGAGGCGCACCGCTTCGCCATCACCTATCAGCGGACCAAGCGTGCCAAGCGCGTCAGGTCCAGCCCGCTGGACGATGTCCCGGGCCTCGGAGAGTCCCGCAAACAGGCGCTCATCAAGCATTTCGGCTCGGTGAAGCGGCTGCGGGGCGCGACAATCGACCAGATCTGCGAAGTACCGGGCCTGGGCCGCAAGACGGCCGAGTCCATCGTCGTGGCCCTCGCGAACGCGGCCCCGGCGGCACCGGCCGTGAACACGGCAACAGGAGAGATCATGGAAGACAACGGGGGCAGCACATGACCGAGCACGACCGGGACGGAGCGGAGCACGTGAGTACGGGCAGCACGAAGGAGACCGGTGACACCGGCGACGCGGCCATTCCCGAGCTGGTGATCATCTCCGGGATGTCCGGCGCGGGCCGCAGCACCGCGGCCAAGTGCCTGGAGGACCTGGGCTGGTTCGTCGTGGACAACCTGCCGCCCGCGCTGATCCCCACCATGGTGGAGCTGGGCGCGCGCTCGCAGGGCAATGTGGCCCGGATCGCGGTCGTCGTGGACGTGCGCGGCCGGCGGTTCTTCGACAACCTCCGCGAGTCCCTCGCCGACCTCGACGCCAAGGAGGTCACCCGGCGGATCGTCTTCCTGGAGTCGTCCGACGAGGCGCTCGTCCGCCGCTTCGAGTCCGTACGGCGTCCGCACCCGCTCCAGGGCGACGGCCGGATCGTGGACGGCATCGAGGCCGAGCGCGATCTGCTGCGCGAGCTGCGCGGCGACGCCGATCTGGTGATCGACACCTCCAGCCTCAATGTGCACGAGCTGCGCGCCAAGATGGACGCCCAGTTCGCCGGTGACGAGAAGCCGGAGCTGCGGGCCACCGTGATGTCCTTCGGCTACAAGTACGGACTGCCGGTCGACGCCGACCTGGTGGTGGACTGCCGCTTCCTGCCCAATCCGCACTGGGTCCCGGAGCTGCGCCCGTACACCGGACTGAACGAGGAGGTGTCCGCGTATGTTTTCAACCAGCCGGGCGCCAAGGAGTTCCTCGACCGCTACACCGAACTGCTCCAGCTCATCGCCGCCGGATACCGGCGCGAGGGCAAGCGCTATGTGACCGTCGCGGTCGGCTGTACGGGCGGCAAGCACCGCTCCGTCGCCATGTCCGAGAAGGTCGCCGCCCGCCTCGTCTCCGCGGGGATCGAGACCGTCGTCGTCCACCGGGACATGGGGCGCGAGTGACCGCACGCACCTTCCGTACGCGCCGGCTGCGCAGGGGAGCCCCCGCGTTGTCGGCGCGCGGGCGCGGTGCCCAGCCGAAGGTCGTCGCCCTCGGCGGCGGCATGGGCCTGTCCGCCTCCCTGGCGGCGCTGCGCCGCATTACGGGGGATCTCACCGCGGTTGTCACCGTCGCCGACGACGGAGGGTCCAGCGGCCGGCTCAGGGCGGAGCTGGGCGTGCTGCCGCCCGGCGATCTGCGCAAGGCCCTGGCGGCGCTCTGCGGCGACGACGACTGGGGCCAGACCTGGGCCCGGGTGATCCAGCACCGCTTCCAGTCGCAGGGCGACCTCCATGAGCACGCGGTGGGAAATCTGCTGATCGTCGCCCTGTGGGAGCAGCTCGGCGACCATGTGCAGGCGCTCGACCTGGTCGGCAAGCTGCTCGGCGCGCACGGCAGGGTGCTGCCCATGTCCGCCGTACCGCTGGAGCTTCAGGCGCTCGTACGGGGCCACGACCCGGCGTACCCCGACGAGGTGAACACGGTGCGTGGCCAGGCGACGGTCGCGCTCACCCCGGGCGAGGTGCAGTCGGTGCATCTCGTGCCGCACGACCCGCCGGCCGTCCCGGAGGCGGTCGCCGCGGTCCGGGACGCCGACTGGGTGGTGCTCGGCCCGGGCTCCTGGTTCTCCTCGGTGATCCCGCATCTGCTGGTGCCCGAGCTGCTCGAAGCGCTCATGGAGACCAAGGCCCGCCGGGTCCTCTCGCTCAACCTCGCACCGCAGCCCGGTGAAACCGATGGCTTCTCACCGCAGCGTCATTTGGAGGTTTTGGGGCGACACGCCCCTAAACTCGCCCTGGACGTGGTGCTGGCCGACAAGGCCGCCGTGCCCGACCGTGAGTCACTCTCCGACGCCGCCAGCCGGTTCGGTGCCGCGGTCGAGCTGGCGCCGGTGGCAGCGCACGACAGTTCCGCGGTCCATGATCCGGAACTGTTGGCAGCCGCGTACGACCGTATTTTTCGGATGCATGGAAGGATCGGCCCATGGCGATGACGCCAGCGGTGAAGGACGAGATCGCCCGCCTCCCCGTCACCCGGACGTGCTGCAGGAAGGCGGAGGTCTCGGCGATTCTTCGGTTCGCGGGCGGGCTGCACCTGGTGAGCGGCCGCATTGTGATCGAGGCGGAGCTGGACACCAGCATCGCCGCGCGCAGGCTCCGCAAGGACATCCTGGAGATCTTCGGGCACAACTCCGAGCTGGTGGTGATGGCACCCGGCGGGCTGCGCCGCGGCAGCCGTTACGTCGTACGGGTGATCACCGGGGGTGATCAGCTCGCCCGGCAGACCGGTCTGGTCGACGGCCGCGGGCGCCCGATCAGGGGGCTGCCCCCGCAGGTCGTCTCGGGGGCGACCTGTGACGCGGAAGCCGCCTGGCGCGGGGCGTTCCTGGCCCATGGCTCGCTCACCGAGCCGGGCCGCTCCTCCTCGCTGGAGGTGACCTGCCCGGGGCCGGAGGCCGCCCTGGCGCTCGTCGGCGCCGCCCGCAGGCTCCAGATCGCCGCGAAGGCCCGCGAGGTGCGCGGGGTGGACCGGGTGGTCGTACGGGACGGGGACGCGATCGGCGCGCTGCTGACGCGGCTCGGGGCGCACGAGTCGGTGCTCGCCTGGGAGGAGCGCCGGATGCGCCGGGAGGTCCGCGCCACGGCCAACCGCCTCGCCAACTTCGACGACGCGAATCTGCGCCGCTCCGCGCGCGCCGCGGTCGCCGCGGGTGCCCGGGTGCAGCGCGCGCTGGAGATCCTCGGCGAGGAGGTCCCGGAGCATCTCGCCGCCGCGGGCCGGCTGCGGATGGAACACAAGCAGGCCTCCCTGGAGGAGCTGGGCGCGCTCGCCGACCCGCCGCTGACGAAGGACGCGGTCGCGGGCCGGATCAGACGGCTGCTGGCCATGGCCGACAAGCGGGCGCAGGACCTCGGGATCCCGGGTACGGAGTCCAATCTGAGCGAGGAGCTGGCCGACGGTCTCGTCGGCTGATCCACGCCCGCCCTCAGCGGCCTCTCATGGTCAACTGCCCGCCGCCGGCACCGAGTCAGGTGCCGGCGGCGGCATTTCATGGCATCCACACACACCCTTGACATGATCATGAAGCCTGGTCAGCCTGTCGTCAGTTCTCGGACGTGCAGACGACAACAAGAGGGGCACATGAGACGTAGAGCGAGATCGATACTCGCCGCAGGCGCGCTGCTGCTCGCCGGTGTGACGGCGGCGCCCGCCGCCCAGGCGCGGACCGGATCCGGGCCCGCCGCCGGCGCGGACGCGGTGAAGGTCTTCGAGGCCGAGGTCACCCAGGAGCAGATACCCCTGCTTCTCGCGGCCGGCCAGGACGCCCATGAGTTCACCGAGCGGGCGCCTGAGCAGGGGACGGCGAAGGTCGAGCTGTTCCTCACCGACGCCCAGGCGCGCGGCCTGGAGAAGCAGGGCGTCGAGGTGACCGAGCGTACGGTTCCCGAGCGGGCCAGGGCCCGGGCGAGCGCGGCCGGCGACGGGGTGTTCCGTCCGTACAGCGGCGCCGGCGGTATCAAGGCGGAGATCGCCGAGACCGGGCAGGCCAACCCCGGTATCACCAAGGTCGTCTCCATCGGCAAGACCGTCCAGGGCCAGGACATCCTCGCCCTCAAGCTCACCAAGGGCGCGCGCACCACCAAGGACGGCAGCAAGCCGTCCGTGCTCTACATGTCCAACCAGCACGCCCGGGAGTGGATCACTCCCGAGATGACACGCCGTCTGATGCACCACTACATCGACAACTACGGCAAGGACCCGAGGATCACCAGGATCGTCGACTCCACCGAGCTGTGGTTCGTCATCTCCGCCAACCCCGACGGCTACGACTACACCCACAGTTCGGACAGCGCCCGCCTCTGGCGCAAGAACCTGCGTGACGTCAACGGCGACGGCGTCATCACCTCCGGCGACGGTGTCGACCTCAACCGGAACTTCTCCTACAAGTGGGGCTACGACAACGAGGGTTCGTCCCCGGACCCCGCCAACGAGACCTACCGCGGCGCGGGGCCCAACTCCGAGCCCGAGACGCAGGCGATCGACCGCTTCGAGAAGCGGATCGACTTCGACTACGGCATCAACTACCACTCCGCCGCCGAACTGCTCCTCTACGGCGTGGGCTGGCAGGTCGCCACCCCGACCCCCGACGACATCCTCTACAAGGCGCTCGCGGGCACGCCCGAGAACTCCGCGATCCCCGGCTACTACCCGCAGGTCTCCTCCGAGCTGTACACCACCAACGGTGAGGCCGACGGGCACGCGGCGAACGTCAATGGAACGATGATGTTCACCCCGGAGATGACCACCTGCCAGACCGCGTCCGACAGCGATCCCAATGACGCGTGGGTGGCCAGGGACTGCCGCTCCGGATTCAACTTCCCGGACGACGAGAAGCTGATCCAGGCCGAGTTCGCCAAGAACATCCCCTTCGCGCTCGCCGTCGCCGAGACCGCCTCGCACCCGGACCAGCCGTCCTCCTCGGTCGGTCTGACCGCGCCCGACTTCACTCTCGACCCGTTCACCACCTCGTACGCGCGCGGCGCCGACCAGGAGGTCTCCGTCACCGCACGCTCCTCGGTGCGCGACAAGGAGCTGAACTACCGGATCAACGGCGGCCGTACGCAGGACGAGAACCTCAAGGCCTGGAAGGGCGGCGAGACCTACGGCGGCGAGGACAACCTCCACTTCGACCAGTACCGCGCCGAGGTCGAGGACGCGGAGCCCGGCGACACCGTCGAGGTCTGGTTCACCGGACGGACGAAGAGCGGGAAGTCCGTCTCCAGCGAGCACTTCACGTACACCGTGGCCGAACGCCCCCGCGCCGACACGCTCGTGATCGCCGAGGAGGGCGCGCCCGCGCAGCAGACCCGCGCCTACACGGACGCCCTGCGCGCCAACGGGCGTACCGCAGTGGTCTGGGACGTCGCCGCCCAGGGCGCACCGCACCCGCTGGGTGTGCTCAGCCACTTCTCCACGGTGGTCCACTACACCGGCGCCGTGGCCCCCGGCGGACCCACCCAGCTCGCCGTCCGCGACTTCCTGAACGAGGGCGGAAAGCTCGTCGAAGCCGGTGAGCTGGCCGGCGGCAACGCCACGGTCGGACGCGCCGCGACCAATGACTTCAGCCAGTACTACCTGGGCGCGTACGGGCGTACGTCCCTCTCCGGCGCGACCGGGTTCAGCGGCGCCGGAGCGCTCTCCGGAGCCGTCGGCGCGCTCGGCGCGGCCCCCGGCAACCCGCTGAACGCGGCGGGCGGCTACACGGTCACCTCCGACACCCTCGCCCCGGAGACCTTCCCGCAGTTCCGCAGCGCGGCCGGAGGGTCGTACACCGGGATCGCCAACCCGTACGCCCCGTACCAGGGTCAGTGGATGGCCGCGGCCACGCACCAGGACAACGCCTGGCGCCGGCTCACCCGTACCGTCGACCTGACCGGCGTCACCGCGGCCGACAAGCCGGAGCTGCGCCTCGCGCTCAACTGGAACACCGAGCCGGGGTACGACCACGCCGTCCTGGAGGCCCACACCGCGGGGGCCGACAACTGGACGACCCTGCCCGAGGCCGGCGGCGCGACCAGCACCTCCGTCCCCGCCGAGTGCGAGGCCGGGTTCTTCCTCGAAGGCCACCCGTTCCTCGGCCGCTATCTGACCCTCGGCGACGACGGCTGCACCGCGACCGGCACCAGCGGCGCGTGGAACAGCCTCACCGGCACCTCCAACGGCTGGAAGCAGGTCTCCTTCGACCTGAGCGCCTACGCGGGCACCAAGGCCGAGCTGTCGCTGAGCTACATCACCGACCCCGGCAGCGGCGGGCGCGGACTCCTGGCGGACAACGCGCGGCTCGTCGTGGGCGGCGCGGAGCAGGCTCCCGAGGGCTTCGAGACCTCGCTGGGGGCCTGGACCGTGGCGGGCGCGCCGGAGGGCAGCCCGGCGGTGCCGGGCGGCTGGGCGCGTACCCAGGAGCTCTTCAAGTCGTACGCCTCGGTCACCACGCGTGACACCGTGCTGCTCGGGTTCGGTCTGGAGCACATCCAGGACCCGGCGGAGCGCGCGGCGGTGCTCGGCAAGGCGCTGCGGGCCCTGCGCCACTGACCCGTACACGCGTCCGTACAGCGGCCCGTACCCGTACCGACGGGTACGGGCCGCTGCCCGTTCGCAGTGCCTCTCGATGTCACCACGCGGTCCGCGGAGAGGTAGGGTCATAAGCGGTCGGGGACATCCCATACAACTCGCCGGCGTCGAAACCCGGCGTACCTAACGAGGAGATCGGTTCGTGACGATCCGCGTAGGCATCAACGGCTTTGGCCGCATCGGTCGTAACTACTTCCGCGCGCTGCTGGAGCAGGGTGCAGACATCGAGATCGTGGCTGTCAACGACCTGGGTGACACTGCGACCACGGCGCACCTTCTGAAGTACGACACCATCCTGGGACGCCTCAAGGCCGAGGTGACCCACACCGCCGACACGATCACCGTCGACGGCCACACGATCAAGGTGCTCTCCGAGCGCAACCCGGCCGACATCCCCTGGGGCGAGCTGGGCGTCGACATCGTCATCGAGTCGACCGGCATCTTCACCAAGAAGGCGGACGCCGAGAAGCACATCGCCGGTGGCGCCAAGAAGGTCCTCATCTCGGCCCCGGCCAAGGACGAGGACATCACCATCGTGATGGGCGTCAACCAGGACAAGTACGACGCGGCCAGCCACCACGTCATCTCCAACGCCTCCTGCACCACCAACTGTGTGGCGCCGATGGCCAAGGTTCTCCTGGAGAACTTCGGCATCGTCAAGGGCATGATGACCACGGTCCACGCGTACACCAACGACCAGCGCATCCTGGACTTCCCGCACAAGGACCTGCGCCGCGCCCGTGCCGCCGCGGAGAACATCATCCCGACCACCACCGGTGCCGCCAAGGCCACCGCGCTGGTGATCCCGGAGCTGGCGGGCAAGCTCGACGGCATCGCGATGCGCGTCCCGGTCCCGACCGGTTCCGTCACCGACCTGGTCATCGAGCTGGAGCGCGAGGTGACCAAGGACGAGGTCAACACCGCGTTCCAGAAGGCCGCCGAGGGCCAGCTCAAGGGCATCCTGGACTACACCGAGGACCAGATCGTCTCCTCGGACATCGTCAACTGGCCGGCCTCCTGCACCTTTGACTCCTCCCTGACCATGGTCCAGGGCAAGAACGTCAAGGTCATCGGCTGGTACGACAACGAGTGGGGCTACTCCAACCGGCTGGTCGACCTGACCGTCTTCGTCGGCGGGCAGCTCTGATCCAGGGCCGCTGAGCTCGGGTCCGGCAGGTATCTCGATATGAGCGACAGGGCTCGGCCGGCGCACATGGCGCCGTTCGAGCCCTGTCGGCCTGTCCGGACGTCCCAAGGACAGTCCCAAGGTCAGACATCCCAAGGAGTCCAGCAGAGATGAAGACGATCGACGAACTTCTCGCCGAAGGGGTCGGCGGCAAGCGCGTATTCGTCCGCGCCGACCTCAACGTGCCGCTCGACGGCGCCACCATCACCGACGACGGCCGGATCCGGGCCGTCCTGCCGACGGTCGCCCGGCTCGCCGAGGCCGGCGCCCGGGTGATCGTCGCCTCCCACCTGGGCCGCCCCAAGGGCGCCCCGGACCCCGCCTTCTCCCTCGCGCCCGCCGCCGCGCGCCTCGGTGAACTCCTCGGCGGCCCGGCCGGCGACGTGGCGTTCGCGACCGACACGGTCGGCGAGTCCGCCAGGGCCGTGGTCGAGGGCCTCGCCGACGGGCGGGTGGCCGTCATCGAGAACCTCCGCTTCAACCCGGGCGAGACCTCGAAGGACGACGCCGAGCGCGGCGCCTTCGCGGACCAGCTCGCCGAGCTGGCCGATCTCTATGTGGGCGACGGCTTCGGCGCCGTACACCGCAAGCACGCCTCGGTCTTCGACCTGCCGGCCCGGCTGCCGCACGCCGCGGGCGGACTGATCGCCACCGAGGTCGCCGTGCTGAAGAAGCTCACGGACGACGTCCGGCGGCCGTACGCGGTGGTCCTCGGCGGCGCCAAGGTCTCCGACAAGCTCGGGGTCATCGACCACCTCCTGGAGAAGGCCGACCGCATCCTGATCGGCGGCGGCATGCTCTTCACGTTCCTCAAGGCGCAGGGCCACGAGATCGGCTCCTCGCTGGTCCAGGAGGACCAGATCCCGGCCGTCCAGGAGTATCTGAAGCGGGCCGAGGCGCGCGGGGTGGAGTTCGTGCTCCCCGTGGACGTCCTGGTCGCCGCCGAGTTCCCGGACCTGAAGACCAAGGCGCCCGCGCACCCCGAGACGGTGGCCGCGGACGCCATCCCGGCCGGGAAGATGGGCCTGGACATCGGCCCGGAGACCGGCCGGCTCTACGCCTCGAAGCTCCTCGACGCCGGGACCGTCTTCTGGAACGGCCCCATGGGCGTCTTCGAGCACCCCGACTACGCCGAGGGCACCCGGGCCGTCGCCCAGGCGCTCGTCGACTCCCCGGGCTTCTCCGTGGTCGGCGGCGGCGACTCCGCCGCGGCCGTCCGCATCCTGGGCTTCGACGAGAACGCATTCGGCCATATTTCGACCGGCGGCGGCGCGAGCCTCGAATACCTCGAAGGCAAGACGCTTCCCGGCCTCGCCGCACTGGAGGACTGACCCCCGTATGAGCACCCGTACCCCGCTGATGGCGGGCAACTGGAAGATGAACCTCAACCACCTCGAGGCCATCGCCCATGTCCAGAAGCTCGCCTTCGCCCTGACCGACAAGGACTACGACGCCGTCGAGGTCGCCGTACT
This sequence comes from Streptomyces sp. GMY02, assembly GCF_019056675.1. Lineage (NCBI taxonomy): Bacteria > Bacillati > Actinomycetota > Actinomycetes > Kitasatosporales > Streptomycetaceae > Streptomyces > Streptomyces sp. GMY02. The sequence goes on from NZ_CP077658.1 coordinate 6,502,771, forward strand.
GGCGCCCTTCACCGATCTGCGGTCCGTACAGACCCTGGTCGACGGCGACAGGCTCAAGATCAAGTACGGCGCCCAGGACATCTCGGCGCACGACTCCGGCGCGTACACCGGTGAGATCTCGGGCCCGATGCTGGCCAAGCTGAAGTGCGTGTATGTGGCCGTGGGCCACTCCGAGCGGCGGCAGTACCACGCCGAGACGGACGAGATCTGCAACGCCAAGGTGAAGGCCGCGTTCAAGCACGGGCTCACCCCGATCCTCTGTGTCGGCGAGGGCCTGGACATCCGCAAGGCCGGTGACCAGGTCTCCTACACGCTCAGCCAGCTCGACGGCGGTCTCAAGGACATCCCGGCAGAGCAGGCCGGGTCCGTGGTGATCGCCTACGAACCGGTGTGGGCCATCGGCACCGGCGAGGTCGCCACCCCCGAGGACGCCCAGGAGGTCTGCGGGGCGATCCGCGGGCGGCTGGCCGAGCTGTACTCGCAGGAGCTGGCCGACCAGGTCCGTATCCAGTACGGCGGCTCGGTGAAGTCCGGGAATGTGGCCGCGATCATGGCGCAGCCGGATGTGGACGGCGCCCTGGTGGGCGGCGCGGCGCTGGACGCCGACGAGTTCGTCAAGATCGTCAGGTTCCGGGACCAGTAGGTCCGGGGCCCGCGAGCACTACGAGTATCAGGTCCGGCGACCGGCAAGTATGCGGTGGCACGGATCCGTCGTACCCTTGCGGGGGCCGGACCCGGACGGTGGAACATCGCCCGGCGGCCCCCGCAGTCCGTCTCAGATCCGGCGGTCCTGACCGTCAGTACCGTCGGATCTGTCCGTCCGAGGAAGTTGGTCCAGCCGTGGTTATGGGGTTCTCGATCGCCCTCATCGTCTTCAGCCTGCTGATGATGCTGCTCGTGCTGATGCACAAGGGGAAGGGCGGCGGCCTCTCCGACATGTTCGGTGGCGGAATGCAGTCGTCCGTCGGTGGCTCCTCGGTCGCCGAGCGTAACCTCGACCGCATCACCGTGGTTGTCGGTCTGCTGTGGTTCGCGTGCATTGTCGTGCTTGGCCTCCTGCTGAAGCTGGACAGCTAAGCACGCGTGCGGTAAGGCGCCGTCGGCGCGCGGCCTATCATGGGGGTCCGCGCCGGGCGGCAGGGGGGTAACTCCCTTCACTGGACGCGCGTTGGGCCTTACGTAGACTGGGGCGCCCGGCAGCGGAGCTGCCTATCGATGCTTTGCGGCACCATCACGCAGGGAGTTACGACCGTGGCAAGTGGCAACGCGATCCGGGGAAGCCGGGTCGGAGCGGGGCCGATGGGTGAGGCCGAGCGTGGCGAGTCCGCGCCCCGCCTGCGCATCTCCTTCTGGTGCTCCAACGGGCACGAGACGCAGCCCAGCTTCGCCAGTGACGCACAGGTTCCGGAGACGTGGGACTGCCCGCGCTGCGGATTCCCGGCCGGTCAGGACCGGGACAATCCACCGGACCCGCCGCGCACCGAGCCGTACAAGACGCACCTCGCCTATGTACGGGAGCGGCGCAGCGACGCGGACGGCGAGGCGATCCTCGCCGAGGCGCTCGCCAAACTGCGCGGCGAGATCTGATCTACTGAGATCTGATCCGCCGAGATCCCATTCTTACGGAGATCTGATCCACTTCATCCGGCCGGACACGCGACAGGTGTTCCGGCCGGATCGCTTCTGCCCGTATTGTCCCGCCTTCGTTACGACTCCGATCACATAGGTTGGACAGGCAGCAGGGCACGCACGCAGGCACGAGAAGAAGTGGACCGATGTCCGAGATGAACGCAGAAGGCCGTACCAGGCTCAACCGGACGCCCGAGTGGGACGCGCTCGGCAAGCACCGCGAACAACTGGGGCAGACGAATCTGCGGGAGCTGTTCGCCGCAGACCCGGCGCGCGGCACCGGCTACACCCTGACCGTGGGCGACCTCCACCTCGACTACTCCAAGCACCTGGTCACCGACGAGACACTGGCGCTGCTCCGCGAGCTGGCCGCGGCGACCGGGGTGGCGGAGCTGCGGGACGCGATGTTCCGCGGCGAGAAGATCAACACCACCGAGAACCGCGCGGTACTGCACACCGCGCTGCGCGCCCCGCGTGACGCCGTCGTCGAGGTGGACGGCGAGAACGTGGTGCCGGCGGTGCACGCCGTACTCGACAGGATGAGCGCGTTCGCCGACCGGATCAGGTCCGGCGAGTGGACCGGGCACACCGGCCGACGCATCAAGAACGTGATCAATGTCGGCATCGGCGGCTCCGACCTCGGTCCCGCGATGGCCTACGAGGTTCTGCGCTCCTTCACCGACCGCGATCTGACGGTCCGTTTCGTCTCCAACGTGGACGGCGCCGATCTGCATGAGGCGGTACGGGACCTGGACCCGGCCGAGACGCTGTTCATCATCGCGTCCAAGACCTTCACCACCATCGAGACCATCACCAACGCCACCTCCGCCCGCGACTGGCTCCTCACCGGTCTCGGCGCCGGACCGGAAGCCGTCGCCAAGCACTTCGTGGCGCTGTCCACCAACGCCGGCAAGGTCGCCGAGTTCGGTATCGACACGGCCAACATGTTCGAGTTCTGGGACTGGGTCGGCGGGCGCTACTCGTACGACTCGGCCATCGGCCTCTCGCTGATGATCGCGATCGGCCCGGCCCGGTTCCGGGAGATGCTCGACGGCTTCCACCTCGTCGACGAGCACTTCCGTACCGCGCCGCCGGAGGCCAACGCGCCTCTGCTGATGGGTTTGCTGGGCGTCTGGTACGGCTCGTTCTTCGACGCCCAGTCGCACGCCGTCCTGCCGTACAGCCACTATCTGTCGAAGTTCACCGCCTATCTCCAGCAGCTCGACATGGAGTCCAACGGCAAGTCCGTGGACCGCGAGGGGCGGCCCGTCGACTGGCAGACGGGACCGGTGGTCTGGGGCACGCCGGGCACCAACGGGCAGCACGCGTACTACCAGTTGATCCACCAGGGCACCAAGGTCATCCCCGCTGACTTCATCGGCTTCGCCCGCCCGGTCGCCGATCTGCTGCCCGGTCTGGTCGCGCAGCACGATCTGCTGATGGCCAACTTCTTCGCGCAGACCCAGGCGCTGGCGTTCGGCAAGACGCCCGAGGAGGTACGGGCCGAGGGCGTGCCCGAGGAGCTGGTGCCGCACAAGACCTTCCGCGGCAACCACCCGACGACCACGATCCTCGCCGACGAACTCACCCCGTCCGTACTGGGCCAGCTCGTCGCGCTGTACGAGCACAAGGTGTTCGTCCAGGGAGCGGTCTGGAACATCGACTCCTTCGACCAGTGGGGCGTCGAGCTGGGCAAGGTCCTGGCCAAGCGCATCGAGCCCGTACTGACCGGGGAGGCGGCCGGGGACGGTCTGGACACCTCGACGGCGGCGCTGGTCGCCACGTACCGCACGCTGCGCGGTCGCTGAGCCGATGGTGACGGGGGAGGGGACGCGGCTGCGGCCGCCGAACAACTCGCTGAACGAGCGCGCCATCGGCTGGTGGCGCGTGCAGTGGCTGACGCTCACCGTGGTGGTGGCGGGGATCCTGGCCGTGCTGGGGGCGCTCATCGCCCCCGCCCGCGCATGGCTGCTGATACCCGCCGCTGTCCTGGCGGCGCTGGGCCTGGCCTGCACGGCGCTGATACCCGTGTGGTGGTTCAGGGTGCACCGCTGGGAGGTGACGGAGGAGGCGGTCTATGTACGGACCGGCTTCTTCTGGCAGGAGTGGCGGATCGCGCCGATGTCGCGGATACAGACCGTGGACACCGTGCGCGGTCCGCTGGAGCAGCTCTTCCGGCTCTCCACGGTGATCGTCACGACCGCGTCGTCCAAGGGCGCGGTGCGTATCGGGGGGCTGGACCACGAGCTGGCGGCGGAGCTGGCGGAGCGGCTGACCCGGATCACCCAGGCCACTCCGGGGGACGCGACATGAGCGACGTCCCGGAGGGCGCGGGCGCCTCGGACGACCCAGCCGTGCCGGACGCCCCAGCGGTCGCCGGTGTGCCAGAGGTTTTCGGTGTCCCAGTGATCCGCGATTCCCCGGATTCCGCAGCGGCTTCGGAAGACGGGTGGCGGCGGCTCGACCGGCGCACCCTGCTGGTCACCGTCGTGGTCATGACAGGGGTCGTCGTGGGCGCGGGCGTACCGACCGGGATCGGGCTCTCGGGCCCCCTCCCGCTCGGCGAGACCTTCGCCTGGCTGCTCGGCGGGGCCGTACTGCTGATCGGCGGCGGCACGGGCGCGGACTATGTCCGCTGGCGCCGCACCCGCTACCGCATGGGCCCCGAGCGCGCCGAGCTGCACACCGGTCTCTTTCTGGTCAAGCGCCGCTCACTGGCCCGCGAGCGGATACGTACGGTCGACCTCACCGCCAATCTGCTGCTCCGGCTGCTCGGTCTGGTGAAGGTCCGGATAGGGACCGGCGAGCAGACCGGCGGCGAATCCACCCTGGAGCTGGACCCGGTCACCAGGGCCGAGGGCGAGCGGCTCCGTACCGAACTGCTCGGCCGCGCTCCGGGGGCGGCCAGGGCGCCCGACGAGGGCATGCTGGCGGTGCTCGATCCCGCGTGGATCCGCTACGCACCGCTCTCCTTCGTGCCGGTGGCCCTCGGCGGCGCCGGGATCGGCGGGCTGTTCCAGGTCGCCGACTGGTTCGGCGTGCAGAACCGGGCGATCCACTGGGCGGGCGACCAGTTCCGGGGCATCTCCCCCGTCTGGGTGGTCGCGCTGATCCTCGGGCTCGCGGTGGCGACGGGTCTCGCGGGGGTTGTCGCGGCCCTCGCGCTGTGGATCGAGATGTGGTGGAACCACCGGCTGGAGCGGGAGCCGGGCGGCACCCTGCGGGTCCGCCGCGGGCTGTTCACCTCCCGCTCGATCTCCATCGAGGAGCGCCGGCTGCGCGGAGTGGAACTGGTCGAGCCGATCGGTGTCCGGCTGGTCGGCGCGGCCCGGGTGGACGCCATCGCCACCGGACTCGCCCAGGACGACGACGCCAAGGAGATGGACCAGAAGACCCTGCTGCCGGCCGCGCCGCGCGCGGTGGCGGACGCGGTGGCGGCCCGGATACTGCGTGAACCGGCGGCTCCGACGAGTTCGGTACGGCTGGTCCCGCACCCCCGGGCGGCGCGGGCGCGCCGACTGCGCTGGGCCCTCTCCTCCGTACTGCTGCCGCTGGCGGTCGTGGCGGCCCTCGGCCTGCTGCTGACGGATGTCCTGGTGGTCATCGCGGCGGCCGGTGCCGTGGTGCTGCTGCCGCTTGCCGTGCTGATGGCGGTCGACGCGTACCGCGGTCTGGGGCACGGCCTCGGCGGCGCCTATCTGGTGGCCCGCTCGGGCACGGTGCGCCGGACGACGGTGGCCCTCCAGCGCGGCGGAGTCATCGGCTGGACGGTCCGTCAGTCGTTCTTCCAGCGCCGCGCGGGTCTGCTGACGCTCACGGCGACAACGGCCGCGGGCGGTGGCGCGTACCACGTGTACGACGCGGCGGAGGGCGAGGGGCTGACCTTCGCGGCGGAGGCGGTCCCGGGCCTGCTGGAGCCGTTCCTGATACGGGAGAGCGCACCGGGAAAGCCCCCGGAGAAGCGCTGAAGGCCCGGCCGCCGCGAGGCGAACCGGGCCTTCATACCGCTTACTTGACGCCCCGTCAGGCCGAGGCCGGCGGATAGAGGTCACGCGGCAGCGCCGAGGCCGCCGCCGCGTCCAGCAGCCACAGCGTGCGGCTGCGGCCGTACGCACCCGCCGCCGGGGCCTGGATCTCCCCGGCACCCGACAGCGCGATCTCCGCCGCCTTCGCCTTGTCCTCGCCCGCCGCGAGCAGCCAGACCTCATGGGCCGCGCGGATCGCGGGCAGTGTGAGCGAGATACGGGTCGGCGGCGGCTTGGGAGCGCCGTGCACGGCGACCACCGTGCGCTCGGTCTCCCGTACCGCCGGCAGCTCGGGGAAGAGCGACGCCACATGGGTGTCGGGGCCGACCCCCAGCATCAGCACGTCGAAGGTCGGCACCGGACCGTGGTCCTCCGGCCGTGACGCGGCCGCGAGTTCCGTGGCGTACGCGGCGGCCGCGGCCTCCACATCACTCCCGTACGGCCCGTCCGAGGCCGGCATCGGATGCACCCGCGAGGGGTCCAGCGGCACCGAACCGAGCAGTGCCTCCCGTGCCTGGGTGTAGTTGCGATCCGCGTCGCCCTCCGGCAGAAAGCGCTCGTCGCCCCACCACAGATCGAGCCGTGACCAGTCCACCGCGTCCCGTGCGGGCGCCGCCGACAGCGCGGCCAGCAGCCCGTTGCCGTTGCGGCCGCCGGTCAGCACCACCGAGGCGGAGCCCCGGGCGGCCTGGGCGTCCACGATCTTGGTGATCAGCCGGGCCGCCGCGGCCTGGGCCATCAGCTCCTTGTCCCGGTGGACGACCAGTTGCGGAGCGCTCACGAGGACGAGGCCTTCCCGGTCGCCTTCTTCGTCGCGGTCGCCGTCGCCGTACCTCCACCGCCATTGGAGGCAGCGGCGGCGGCCGACGCGCCGTTGCTGTCGCCGAGCCGGTGCACGCCGAACCGCAGCGCCGACGCGTAGATGTCGTCCGGGTCCAGCCGGCGCAGCTCCTCCGCGATCAGCTCGGAGGTCTCGCGCCGCTTCAGCGCCACCGCGCGGTCCGGCTGCCCCTCGACCGAGAGGGTCGCCAGCGAGCCGTCCGCCCGGTGCAGATTGATCGGACCGCAGTCGGTCTCCATCCGTACGGCGGTGAGCCCGGGCCCCTTGGAGACGGCGCGCTTCACCGGTACGTTCAGCCGGTTCGCGAGCCACATGGCCAGCAGTTCACAGCTCGGATTGTGCTGCTCGCCCTCCACCTCCACCGAGGTGACCGCGCAGTCCACCTGGTCCAGCGCCGCCGCCAGCATCGAGCGCCACGGCGTGATCCGCGTCCAGGCCAGATCCGTGTCGCCGGGGGTGTACGCCTCGGCGCGCACCGTCAGCTCCTCGGTCGGGTTCTCCGCCGCGTGGGTGTCGGTCACCCGGCGCTGCGCCAGCCTGCCCAGCGCGTCCTTGGCCGGGTTGGCCGGCGCGTTCACCGGCCACCACACCACGACCGGAGCGTCGGGCAGCAGCAGCGGCAGCACCACCGACTGGGCGTGGTCCACGACATCGCCGTACAGCCGCAGGACGATCGTCTCGCCGGTGCCCGCGTCCGCGCCCACCCGGACCTCGGCGTCCAGCCGCGCCTTGGACCGGTCGCGCGCCGAGCGGGAGACCCGCTTGACGACGACCAGCTTGCGCGACGGGTGCTCGCGGGACGCCTCGTCGGCGGCCCTGAGCGCGTCGTACTGGTTCTCCTCGTCGGTGACGATGACCAGCGTGAGCACCATGCCGACGGCGGGGGTGCCGATCGCCCTGCGCCCCTGCACCAGTGCCTTGTTGATCTTGCTGGACTTGGTGTCCGTCAGGTCGATCTTCATGGCCGGCGCCAGCTCCGTCCGTCTCGTGCGAGCATCTCGTCCGCCTCGACCGGACCCCAGGTCCCGGACTCGTACTGCGCGGGCTTGCCGTGCTTCTCCCAGTACTCCTCGATCGGGTCGAGGATCTTCCAGGACAGCTCGACCTCCTCCACGCGCGGGAAGAGGTTCGAGTCGCCGAGCAGCACATCGAGGATGAGCCGCTCGTACGCCTCGGGGCTGGACTCCGTGAAGGACTCGCCGTACGCGAAGTCCATGGAGACGTCACGGACCTCCATCGAGGTGCCGGGCACCTTGGAGCCGAACCGCATCGTCACGCCCTCGTCCGGCTGCACCCGGATGACCAGGGCGTTCTGCCCCAGCTCCTGGGTGGAGGTGTGGTCGAAGGGGGAGTGCGGCGCGCGCTGGAAGACCAGCGCGATCTCGGTGACCCGGCGGCCGAGCCGCTTTCCGGTACGGAGATAGAACGGCACGCCCGCCCAGCGGCGGTTGTCGATCTCCAGCTTCACCGCGGCATAGGTGTCCGTCTTTGACTTGCTGTCGATGCCGTCTTCCTGGAGATAGCCGACGGCCTTCTCGCCGCCCTGCCATCCCGGGGCGTACTGCCCGCGCACGGTGCCCTGGCCGAGGTCCCTGGGCAGCCGGACGGCGCCCAGCACCTTGGTCTTCTCCGCGACCAGCGCGTCCGCGTCGAAGGAGGCCGGCTCCTCCATGGCGGTCAGCGCCAGCAACTGGAGCAGATGGTTCTGGATGACGTCGCGGGCGGCGCCGATGCCGTCGTAGTAGCCGGCCCGGCCGCCGATACCGATGTCCTCGGCCATGGTGATCTGTACGTGGTCGACGTACGACCGGTTCCAGATCGGCTCGAAGAGGGTGTTGGCGAACCGCAGCGCCAGGATGTTCTGGACGGTCTCCTTGCCCAGATAGTGGTCGATCCTGAAGACCTCGTGGGACGGGAAGACCTCGTGGACGACCTTGTTCAGCTCCTTGGCGGAGGCCAGGTCGTGGCCGAACGGCTTCTCGATGACCGCGCGGCGCCAGGAGCCGTCCTTCTGGTCCGCCAGCCCGTGCTTCTTGAGCTGCTGCACGACCTGCGGGAAGAACTTGGGCGGTACGGAGAGGTAGAACGCGAAGTTGCCGCCGGTGCCCTGCGACTTGTCGAGGTCCTCGATCGTCGCCCGCAGGTTCTCGAACGCGTCGTCGTCGCCGAAGTCGCCCTGGACGAAGCGCATCCCCTGGATGAGCTGCTGCCAGACCTCCTCACGGAACGGCGTACGGGCGTGCTGTTTGACGGCGTCGTGCACCTCCTGCGCGAAGTCCTCGTCCTTCCACTCGCGGCGTGCGAAGCCGACGAGCGAGAAGCCCGGCGGAAGCAGCCCGCGGTTGGCCAGGTCGTAGATGGCAGGCATCAGCTTTTTGCGGGACAAATCGCCCGTGACACCGAAGATGACCAGGCCCGACGGCCCCGCGATACGCGGGAGCCGTCGGTCCGCGGCGTCACGGAGCGGGTTCGCTCCGTGGGTTGCGGTCAAGGGGATCAGCCCTCCGAAGGGACGAGGCGCTTCAGCTCCGCCTCGGTCGACTTGAGCAGGTCGTTCCAGGCCACCGCGAACTTCTCGACGCCCTCGTCCTCCAGTACCTGGACGACGTCGTCGTACGAGATGCCCAGCGCGGCCACGGCCGCCAGGTCCGCGCGCGCCTGGTCGTACGTACCGCGCACGGTGTCGCCGGTGATGGCGCCATGGTCGGCGGTGGCGTCGAGCGTGGCCTCCGGCATGGTGTTCACCGTGCCCGGGGCGACCAGGTCGTCGACGTACAGGGTGTCCTTGTACGCCGGGTCCTTCACACCGGTCGAGGCCCAGAGCGGACGCTGCTTGTTGGCCTGCGCCCTGTCCAGCGCCGCCCAGCGGTCGGAGCTGAAGACCTCTTCGTACGCCTCGTACGCCAGCCGCGCGTTGGCCACGGCCGCCTTGCCGCGGGCCGCCTTGGCCTCGGGCGTGCCCAGCGCGTCGAGCCGCTTGTCGATCTCCGTGTCCACCCGGGACACGAAGAAGGACGCCACCGAGTGGATCTTGGAGAGGTCGAGGCCGGCGGCCCTGGCCTTCTCCAGACCCGCGAGATAGGCGTCCATGACCTCGCGGTAGCGCTCCAGCGAGAAGATCAGCGTGACATTGACGCTGATGCCCCGGCCGATGGTCTCGGTGATGGCCGGGAGACCGGCCCTGGTCGCCGGGATCTTGATCAGGGTGTTGGGACGGTCCACCAGCCAGGCGAGCTGCTTGGCCTCGGCGATGGTCGCCACGGTGTTGTGCGCCAGGCGCGGGTCGACCTCGATCGAGACCCGGCCGTCCTGGCCCTGCGTCGAGTCGAAGACCGGACGCAGGATGTCGGCGGCGTCCCGGACGTCCGCCGTGGTGATCATGCGGACGGCCTCCTCGACGGTCACCTTGCGGGCCGCGAGGTCGGCGAGCTGGCTGTCGTAGCCGTGCCCCTGCGAGATCGCCTTCTGGAAGATGGACGGGTTGGTGGTGACGCCCACCACGTGCTGCTGGTCGATCAGTTCGGCGAGATTGCCGGACGTGATACGGGTACGCGACAGGTCGTCGAGCCAGATCGCGACGCCTTCGTCGGAAAGGCGCTTCAGTGCGTCTGTCATGAGAGTTGCATCTCCTACAGTTCGTATACGGGCGTCAGCGCGCTGACGCCGCAAGAGATTCCCGGGCTGCGGCGGCCACCGCGTCCGCGGTGAAGCCGAACTCACGGAAGAGGACCTTGCCGTCCGCCGAAGCGCCGAAGTGCTCCAGCGACACAATGCGGCCGGCGTCACCCACGTACCGGTGCCAGGTCAGTCCGATACCGGCCTCGACCGCCACCCGCGCTGTCACGGAGGGCGGCAGAACGCTGTCCTTGTACGTCTGGTCCTGCTCGTCGAACCACTCGACGGACGGCATGGAGACCACCCGCGCCCGGATACCGTCCGCCTGGAGCTGCTCGCGCGCCGCCACGGCGAGCTGCACCTCGGAACCCGTACCGATCAGTACGACCTCGGGGTCGCCGCCCTCGGCGTCGAAGAGGACATAACCGCCCCTGGCCGCCTCGTCGTTGGCGTCGTACGTCGGCACGCCCTGGCGGGTGAGCGCCAGACCGTGCGGCGCGCCCTTGGAGTGGCGGCGGAGGATCTCGCGCCAGGCGATCGCCGTCTCATTGGCGTCGGCGGGGCGCACGATGTTCAGCCCCGGGATGGCGCGCAGCGCGGAGAGGTGCTCGACCGGCTGGTGCGTCGGGCCGTCCTCGCCGAGCCCGATCGAGTCATGCGTCCAGACATAGGTGACGGGTACCCGCATCAGCGCCGCGAGCCGCACGGCCGGGCGCATGTAGTCGGAGAACACCAGGAAAGTGCCGCCGTAGATACGGGTGTTGCCGTGCAGCGCGATGCCGTTCATCGTCGAGCCCATGGCGTGCTCGCGGATGCCGTAGTGCACCGTGCGGCCGTACGGGTCGGCCCCCGGCAGCGGGTTGCCGGCCGGGAGGAACGAAGAGGTCTTGTCGATGGTGGTGTTGTTGGAGCCCGCCAGGTCGGCGGAGCCGCCCCACAGCTCGGGAATGACCTCGCCGAGCGCCTGGAGTACCTTGCCGGACGCGGCGCGCGTCGCCAGCGACTTGCCGGGCTCGAAGGCGGGGACCTTGTCCTCCCAGCCCTCGGGAAGCTCACCGGCCCTGATCCGGTCGAAGAGCGCCGCGCGCTCCGGCTGCGCGGTGCGCCACGCGGCGAAGGTCTTCTCCCACTCGCCGCGGACCTCACGGCCGCGGTCGAGCGCCTCACGGGTGTGCGCGAGCACCTCGTCCGAGACCTCGAAGGACTTCTCCGGGTCGAAGCCCAGGACCTTCTTGGTCGCCGCGACCTCCGCGTCGCCGAGCGCCGAGCCGTGCGCGGCCTCGGTGTTCTGCGCGTGCGGGGCGGGCCAGGCGATGATCGAGCGGGCCGCGATGAACGAGGGGCGGTCGGTCTCGGCCTGCGCGGCCTTCAGCGCCCGGTACAGACCGGCCGGGTCGAGGTCGCCGTTGGGAAGCTGCTCGACGCGCTGGACGTGCCAGCCGTACGCCTCGTACCGCTTGAGGGTGTCCTCGGAGACCGCGGTCTCCGTGTCGCCCTCGATCGAGATGTGGTTGTCGTCCCAGAGCAGCACCAGATTGCCCAGCTTCTGGTGGCCGGCCAGCGACGACGCCTCGGCCGAGATGCCCTCCTGGAGACAGCCGTCACCGGCGATCACCCAGACGGTGTGGTCGAACGGGGAGGTGCCGGGCGCCGCGTCCGGGTCGTACAGACCGCGCTCGTACCGCGCCGCCATCGCCATGCCGACGCCGTTCGCGACACCCTGGCCGAGCGGTCCCGTGGTGGTCTCGACACCGACGGTGTGGCCGTACTCCGGGTGGCCCGGGGTCTTCGAGCCCCAGGTGCGGAACGACTCCAGGTCCCCCAGCTCCAGGCCGTAACCCGCCAGGTAGAGCTGGATGTAGAGCGTCAGGCTGGAGTGGCCGGCCGAGAGGATGAACCGGTCGCGCCCGGTCCACTGGGCGTCGGCGGGGTCGTGCCGCATGAGTTTCTGGAACAGCACATACGCGGCGGGGGCCAGGCTCATGGCCGTACCGGGATGGCCGTTGCCGACCTTCTGTACGGCATCCATGGCCAGGACGCGAACGGTATCGACCGCCCGGCTGTCCACATCGGTCCACTCGAGGTCTGTGGTGGTCGGCTTGGTGCTCACCCTGAGTCAGGGCTCCTCTCCACATGTCCAGTCCCGGTGTCTGAGGGCGCACCGGCTTCGCTGCCGAGCCTACCCTCGTAGCCCCATCCAACTTTTCCCCTTCGTAACCAGGGTGCGGCGGGCACATGGACTTCGCCTCCCGGCGGGGTACGGGGACGTCCCGGCCCGGCGCGCGGGGATGTCCGGGCCGTGCCGGCGGGGCTGCTTCCCGGGCCCTCCGCACGACCCACCCCCGCGCGGAATCGGTGTCTGGGCAACGTCTAGAGTGGCGTGGTAAGCGCAAGTCTTTACCGGGGCTTCACGTCCGGAGCTTGCTGGGATTTCTCTGTCAGGGGTGTGCGTGACGGCCGTCGAGTCCCGACCCGCTGGGGTCGTCCCGACTCCGAGCCCGGGGGGCCATCGGCCGTTCGGGGCCCGTGTCAAAGCGTTCGTGATGCTGACCAAGCCGCGGATCATCGAGCTGCTGCTCATCACGACCGTTCCGGTGATGTTCCTGGCCGCCGGCACTGTGCCGGATCTGTGGCTGGTCGTCACCACCTGTGTCGGCGGCTATCTCTCGGCCGGCGGCGCCAACGCGCTGAACATGTACATCGACCGTGACATCGACGCGATGATGGACCGTACGTCCCAGCGTCCGCTGGTCACCGGGATGGTGTCACCGCGCGAGGGGCTGGTCTTCGGCCTCACGCTGACCGTCGTCTCGACGCTCTGGTTCGGATTCCTGGTCAACTGGCTGTCCGCGGCGCTGTCGCTCGGTGCGCTCCTTTTCTACGTCGTCGTCTACACGATGATCCTCAAGCGCCGTACCGCGCAGAACATCGTCTGGGGCGGGATCGCCGGCTGCATGCCCGTGCTGATCGGCTGGTCCGCGGTTACCGACTCGGTGTCCTGGGCCGCTGTCATCCTCTTCCTTGTCATCTTCTTCTGGACGCCGCCGCACTACTGGCCGCTGTCGATGAAGGTGAAGGAGGACTACGTACGCGCGGGCGTGCCCATGCTTCCGGTCGTCGCGACGAACCGGGTCGTGGCCCGGCAGATCGTCCTCTACAGCTGGGTGATGGTCGGTGTCTCGCTGCTGCTGACCCCGCTCGGGTACACCGGCTGGTTCTATACGGCGGTGGCGCTGGCGGCGGGCGGCTGGTGGCTCTGGGAGGCGCACGGTCTTCAGTCGCGCGCCCGGGCCGGGGTGACCGGCGGCAAGCTGAAGGAGATGCGGCTGTTCCACTGGTCGATCACCTATGTGTCGCTGCTGTTCGTCGCCGTGGCGGTCGATCCCTTCCTGCGGTAGCGCTCAGGTTCCTCAGGTTCTGTCCGACGGGCGGGGCGCGTGGTCAAGGCCACGCGGCCTGCCCGTCGCCGGTTGATCTACCCGTGGGTAGCATCGAATTCATGTCAGAGACCCAGCAGGTTGACCAGAGCGAGCCCGATCCCGCCGCGAGCGCCGAGAGCGGGGCCGCGTCCCGCCGCGCGACGCGCGACGCACGCCGGGCCGCCCGGCTCGCCAAGCAGATCGGCGCCTTCGCCAAACGGCACGGCGGCGCGGAGGGCCGGCTCGCCTACCTCGGACAGGCGGGCACCCGGATCGTCCTTGTCGGCGAGGACGGCGGCTGGGGCGATCTCGTCGCCCCCACGTACGAGGTCGCGCGCGGCGCCGCCGAGAAGGCCGGACTCACTCTGCACGAGAACTTCGACGGGGAACTCGCGGCCAAGGTCCGCACCGGCCCGTACGAATGGAAGCGGATGGCCGGGATCCAGCTCGGCCACTGATTCCGCCGTCCGACCCCTGAGATGACCGGCGGCGACCGGCGCTCGTACGGCTGACACGGCGGCCGTCACGGGGCCCGGACACGCCGTGGGCGCCACCCGATCGCGGTTCACCCGTTAGTCCGGGTAGGAGTACGGTCCACGACGGGAATCCCGATGATCGAAACTGCGACCCTGGTCGACCAGTACTGCCACGGTGTGCTCCGCGGAGAGCTGGGCCTCGGCACCTTCGAGGCCCAGCTCGGCAGGACGGCGGGGCCGCCCGCCGCGGGCACCACCTTCTTCGACACCCAGACCGGTTTCGCGGTACGCCGCTGGTGTCCGCCCGTACTCGGTCTCGAACCGCACTGCCCGCCGGCCCGCTATCTGGCCCGCCGCCGGGAGCTGGGGGTCCTGGAGGCGGGCCGGCGGCTGCTGCGGTCCACCGGGATCGCCACCTATCTGGTGGACACCGGGCTGCCCGGCGATCTGACCGGGCCCGCCGAGATCGCCTCGGCCGGCGCGGCCGAGGCGCTTGAGATCGTACGGCTCGAACCGCTCGCCGAGCGGGTCGCCGACGGAGCGGACGGGGTCGGCACCTTTCTCTCCGGTCTCGCCGAGTCCGTGCACACCGCCGCCGCCTCGGCCGTCGCCTTCAGCTCGGTCGCCGGGGTACGGCACGGTCTGGCGCTCGCCCCGGAGCCGCCGGGGCCCGGTGAGGTACGGAGTGCCGCGGACCACTGGCTGGCCGGGCGGGTGGCCGGCGCGCCGCTCACCGATCCCGTGCTGCTGCGGCACCTGCTGTGGACGGCCGTCGGCTCCGGGCTGCCGCTGCAACTGCACATGGGCGCCGGTGCCGGACATCCGCGCCCGGGCCGTACGGATCCGCTGCCGCTCACCGGTTTCGCGGCGGCCACCGCGGGACTCGGCACCGATCTGGTCCTGCTGGGGGCCTATCCGTATCACCGGCACGCGGCGCAGCTCACCGGGGCCTTCCCGCATGTGTACGCCGATCTGGGGCCCGCCCTCGCGCATACCGGGGCGCGGGCCACCGCCGTACTCGCGGAGATCCTGGAACTGGCGCCGTTCGGGAAGCTGTTGTTCTCCAGCGGCGCGCGGGGGCTGCCGGAGCTGCATGTGGTGGGGGCGCGGGTGTTCAGGGAGGCGCTGGCGCGGGTCCTGGGCGGCTGGGTGGCCGACGGGTCCTGGGCGCCGGGGGACGCGCAGCGGGTCGCCGGGATGATCGCGGCGGGCAACGCCCGGCGCCTCTACCGGCTGTTGGGCGACTGAAGCGGGTGCCGCGGGGGCCGGGGCACAGCCGTCCGTGGGTCAGCCGTCCGGGCCTCGGCGGTCCGCCTCGGCCGAGTGCGGGCTCAGTCGTCTGTGGCCTCAGCCGTCTGTGGGCTCAGCTCGAAACAGTCGACAGCGGGGACTCCTGCTGCGCGGGGATCCCCGGCTCGGTGTGCGGGCGCTCACGCAGACTCATCGCCAGCCGCAGCACCGCGATCCACACCAGGCACGAGCCCAACATGTGCGCGCCGACCAGGATCTCGGGTACGTCGGTGAAGAACTGCACATAGCCGATGGCGCCTTGGGCGAGCAGGACCAGCAGCAGTTCCCTGGCGCGTGTCCGGGTGTCCGGCGGGGCGTCCACCACCCGCAGCACCAGCCACATCGCCACGGCCAGCGCGCAGACCACCCAGGCGAACACCGCGTGGACGTGGGCGGCGGTGACCCAGTCGAACGGCATCCGCGGCACATCGCTGCTGTCGCCCGCGTGCCGCCCCGAGCCCGTCACGACCGTGCCGGCCCCGATCAGGACCGCCGCCGCGCCGGTCAGCGCCCAGGACAGCTTGCGCACCGGGCGCGGAACGCGCGGCCGGGCCGCGCTGTCGCCCTCGCGGGTGCGCAGCCAGGTCAGGGTGGTGACGGTGAGCAGGGTGGTGGCGAGCAGGAAGTGGCCCGCCACGGTCCAGGGGTTGAGGCCCATCCACACCGTGACGCCGCCGAGCACGGCATTGCCCATCACGATCCAGAACTGGGACCAGGCGAGCCGGGTCAGCCCGCGCCGCCGGGGCTTCGCCGAGCGCACCGCCACGATCGCCCAGCCGACCGCCGCGCACAGCACATAGGTCAGCATCCGGTTGCCGAACTCGATCGCCCCGTGGATTCCCTGCTCCGGGGTGGCGAAGAGGCTGTCGTCCGTGCACTTGGGCCAGGTGTCGCAGCCGAGGCCGGAGCCGGTCAGCCGGACCGCGCCGCCGGTGACGACGATCACCACGCTCATCACGACGGCGGTGAGCGCGGCGCGCTGGACCGTACGGGGTGACGGTGTCCAGCGCTGGGCGATATGGGCGAGGGGGGTCAGCACGGCAACCATCGTAGGCGGGAGCTTGTGCAGGTTTTCACGAGGGGTACGGGACGGGCCCTTCCGGCATCTCCGCGCCGGACGCTCAGCGCTTGGCCCTCAGCGCCCGGCTCTCAACGCCCGGCTCTCAACGCCCGGCCTTCAGCGCCCTGCCCTCAGTGCCCCGGGCGCTCACTCCCAGCGGAAGAACACGGCCGCCGCGCCGAGCCCCAGCGCGGCCCAGCCGGCCAGCACCCCGAGATCGCCCCAGGGCGTTGCCGCGCCCTGCTGGAGGATGTCCCGCAGCCCGTCCGAGAGCGCCGAGATCGGCAGCAGCGCGAGCACCGGGCCGGCCGCGTCCGGGAACCGGTCCAGCGGCACGATCACCCCGCCGCCCACCAGGAGGAGCAGGAAGACCAGATTGGCCGCGGCCAGGGTCGCCTCGGCCCGGAGCGTGCCCGCCATCAGCAGACCGAGCCCGGAGAAGGCCGCGGTCCCCAGCACGAGCAGCAGCAGGACGGCGAGCGCCCCGGACGGGGTGGCCGCCCCCTGCGGCGACCAGCCCAGCAGCAGCGCGATCACCGTCAGCAGCATGATCTGGAGCACTTCGGTGACCAGGACGCAGAGCGTCTTGGCGGTCATCAGCGCCCACCGCGGCAGCGGGGACACCGCGAGCCGCTTGAGCACTCCGTACCGCCGCTCGAAGCCGGTGGCGATGGCCTGTCCGGTGAACGCCGTGGACATCACCGCCAGGGCGAGGACACCGGGCGCGAGGAAGTCCACAGCCTTGTCGGAGCCGCTGCCGGGGCCACCGCCGGTGCCGGTGCCGCTCGTGTCGATGATGTCGACGGTCGAGAACAGCACCAGCAGCAGCGACGGGATGATCACGGTCAGCAGGAGCTGCTCGCCGTTGCGCAGCAGCAGCTTGGTCTCGAACGCCGTCTGCGCCGCGATCATGCGGAGCAGCGGTGCCGCGCCGGGCGCGGGGGCGTACGTACCAGCGCTTCCGACGGCGCCCGTCGCTCTGCTCGTAACGGCGTCGGCGGTCATGAACGCAGCTCCTTGCCGGTCAGTTCGAGGAAGACGTCCTCCAGGGTGTGCCGCTCGACGGAGATCCCGTCCGCCATCACACCGTGCTGCGCGCACCAGGAGGCGACCGTGGCCAGAAGCTGCGGGTCGACCGAGCCGCTGATCCGGTACGCGCCCGGCGACAGCTCCGCCGCGGCGGTGCCGTCCGGCAGCGCCTTGAGCAGCGAGCCGAGGTCGAGCCCGGGGCGCCCGGTGAAGCGCAGGGTGTTCTCGGCGCCGCCCCGGCACAGCTCCTCGGGGCTGCCATGGGCGATCACCCGGCCCGCGTCGATGATCACCACGTCGTCGGCCAGTTCCTCGGCCTCGTCCATGAAGTGCGTGGTCAGTACGGCGGTGACGCCGTCGGCGCGCAGTTCGCGGAGCAGTTCCCAGGTGGAGCGGCGGGCCTGCGGATCGAGCCCGGCCGTCGGCTCGTCCAGGAAGACCAGCTCCGGCCGACCGACCACGGCCAGGGCGAGCGCGAGCCGCTGCTGCTGCCCGCCGGAGAGCCGCCGGTAGGCCGTACGTCCGCAGTCGCCGAGGCCGAGCCGTTCCATCAGCGCGTCCACGTCCAGCGGCCGCGCGTGCAGCCGGGCCATGTGGCGGAGCATCTCCTCGGCACGTGCTCCGGAGTACACACCACCCGACTGGAGCATCACGCCGATGCGCGGGCGGAGCCGGGCGGCGTCGGCGACCGGGTCGAGACCGAGGACTCGTACGGTGCCCGAGTCGGCCCTGCGATAGCCCTCGCAGGTCTCCACGGTGGTGGTCTTGCCCGCTCCGTTGGGGCCGAGCACGGCGGTGACCGTACCGGCGCGCACCACCAGGTCGAGACCATCCACCGCGGCTCTGTCCCCGTACCGCTTGACGAGGCCGTGGACCTCGACCACGGGATCCCGTGTGCCTGCTGCGGGCGCGCGGTCGGGCAGGGAGCCGCCCGGGAAGACGCTGTGCATGCCGGGCAGTCTAGGCAGCGCCCGCCGGACCCCGGCCCGCGGGGCCGAAAGGAACTGTCCGCAGGCCGGAAAAATGCAGTATCCCGAGTCTGTATGCACCCCTCGCCGGCCGAGCCGCGGACCGGAAGAACGGCAGGCCAGTGGGGGTGGCGGGGGTCATTGTTAGGTAACCCTTAGTGATGAAGCGCACCGGAGACCGCTGCGGACCGTGGTTGTCACGGCCGGACGAATTACGCAACAATGGCGTTGTGAAATACGTCGGCGAGGCTCCCCAGGAGGAACTCGCGACCGGTGAGCACCCCACTCGCAACCGCGTCGCGCGCTCCATCCTGGACCACGGCCCCTCCACGGTCTCCGAGCTGGCGGGGCGCCTCGGGCTCACCCAGGCAGCCGTCCGCCGCCATCTCGACGCGCTGGTCGCCGACTCCGTGGTGGAGCCGCGCGAGCAGCGGGTCTACGGATCACGCGGACGCGGCAGGCCGGCCAAGGTGTTCGTCCTGACCGACTGCGGCCGGGACGCCTTCGACCAGTCGTACGACCAGCTCGCCGCGGACGCCCTGCGCTGGATCGCCAGGACCGCGGGCGGCGGGGAGCGCGGCGAGGCGGCCGTCGCGGCCTTCGCCCGCGCCCGGCTCGCCGACCAGTCGGAGAGCTACCGCCGGGCGGTCGAGCAGGCCGAGCCGGCCAGGCGCACGGAGGCCCTGGCCGAGGCGCTGAGCGCCGACGGGTACGCTGCTACGGCGCGTAGCGCGCCGAACCGGCAGGGCGAGCAGCTCTGCCAGCACCACTGCCCGGTCGCCCATGTCGCCGAGCAGTTCCCGCAGCTCTGCGAGGCGGAGACGGAGTCCTTCTCCGAGCTGCTCGGGACCCATGTGCAGCGACTGGCCACCATCGCCCACGGTGACGGCGTCTGCACGACGTTCATCCCCCGCGCCACCGCGACCGCAGAGGCCACCGCGACCGCGGAGACCGCCGCCACCGCAGAGACCACTGATCACGCTTCTGAAAGCACAGCCGGGAGGAACCCCGAATGACGCTCCCCACGGAGACTGCCCACCCCGAGCTGGAGGGTCTGGGTACGTACGAATTCGGCTGGGCCGACTCCGACGCCGCCGGCGCCGCGGCCAAGCGCGGACTCTCCGAGGATGTCGTCCGTGACATCTCGGAGAAGAAGAACGAGCCGGAGTGGATGCTGAAGCTGCGGCTCAAGGGTCTGCGCCTGTTCGACAAGAAGCCCATGCCGAGCTGGGGCTCGGACCTGTCGGGCATCGACTTCGACAACATCAAGTACTTCGTACGGTCCACCGAGAAGCAGGCCGCTTCCTGGGAGGAACTGCCGGAGGACATCAAGAACACGTACGACAAGCTCGGCATCCCGGAGGCGGAGAAGCAGCGCCTCGTCGCGGGTGTCGCCGCGCAGTACGAGTCCGAGGTCGTCTACCACCAGATCCGTGAGGACCTGGAGCAGCAGGGCGTCATCTTCCTGGACACCGACACCGCGCTCAAGGAGCACCCGGAGCTGTTCCAGGAGTACTTCGGCACGGTCATCCCGGTCGGCGACAACAAGTTCGCGTCGCTGAACACAGCCGTGTGGTCGGGCGGATCGTTCATCTACGTGCCGAAGGGCGTGCACGTCGACATCCCGCTCCAGGCCTACTTCCGTATCAACACGGAGAACATGGGCCAGTTCGAGCGGACGCTGATCATCGTCGACGAGGACGCGTACGTCCACTACGTCGAGGGCTGTACGGCCCCGATCTACTCCTCGGACTCGCTGCACAGCGCCGTGGTCGAGATCATCGTCAAGAAGGGCGGCCGCTGCCGCTACACGACCATCCAGAACTGGTCGAACAACGTGTACAACCTGGTCACCAAGCGGGCCGTCGCCTACGAGGGCGCGACCATGGAGTGGGTCGACGGGAACATCGGCTCCAAGGTGACCATGAAGTACCCGGCCGTCTATCTGATGGGCGAGCACGCCAAGGGCGAGACCCTGTCCATCGCCTTCGCGGGCGAGGGGCAGCACCAGGACGCCGGCGCCAAGATGGTCCACATGGCGCCCAACACCTCGTCGAACATCGTCTCCAAGTCGGTGGCGCGCGGTGGCGGGCGTACGTCGTACCGCGGTCTGATCGAGATCGGCGAGGGCGCCGAGGGCTCCAAGTCCAATGTGCTCTGTGACGCGCTGCTCACGGACACCGTCTCGCGCTCCGACACCTACCCGTACGTGGACGTCCGCGAGGACGACGTGTCCATGGGCCACGAGGCGACCGTCTCCAAGGTCTCCGAGGACCAGCTCTTCTATCTGATGAGCCGCGGTCTCTCCGAGTTCGAGGCGATGGCGATGATCGTGCGCGGCTTCGTCGAGCCGATCGCCAAGGAACTGCCCATGGAGTACGCGCTGGAGCTGAACCGGCTGATCGAGCTGCAGATGGAAGGCTCCGTCGGCTGACCACGGCCCCGACGGGCGGAGTCCGGCCCCCGCAACCACGGCCGGAGCTCCGCCCGACCCCAGCAGCGACCGTTTTTCCTTACGCAGAGGCAGAGAGAGAGCACGACGACAGCCATGGCTGAGGCTCAGAACATTCCGGCGGGTTCCACCACCGCCGGTTCGATCGCGGTGGCCGCCGAGTCGACCGTCGCCACGCGCATGAGCGCGCCCCCTCCTACGACGTGGCGGACTTCCCCGTCCCGCACGGACGTGAGGAGGAGTGGCGGTTCACGCCGCTGGAGCGGCTGCGCGGGCTGCACGACGGTACGGCCGTCGCGGCGGACGGCGTCACGGTCGAGGTGACCGCCCCCGACGGCGTCGTCGTCGAGACCGTGGGCCGGGACGACGCGCGGATCGGCCGGGCCGGTACGCCGGTGGACCGGGTCGCCGCCCAGGCGTACTGCTCGTTCGAGAAGGCCTCGGTCGTCTCGGTGCCCAAGGAGACCGTGCTGAGCGAGCCGGTGCGGATCACCGTGCACGGCGAGGGCGGCACCGCCTACGGCCACCAGATCGTCGAGCTGGGCGCCTTCGCCGAGGCCGTCGTCGTCATCGAGCACACCGGTGACGCCGTGCTCGCCGCCAATGTCGACTATCTCCTCGGGGACGGCGCCAAGCTGACCGTCGTCTCCCTCCAGGACTGGGACGAGAAGGCCGTCCATGTCGCCCAGCACAACGCGCTGGTCGGCCGGGACGCCTCCTTCAAGTCCGTCGTGGTCACCTTCGGCGGCGATCTCGTACGGCTCACGCCCCAGGTGCGGTACGCGGCCCCCGGCGGCGACGCCGAGCTGTTCGGCCTGTACTTCACCGACCGCGGCCAGCACCAGGAGCACCGTCTCTTCGTCGACCACAACGCCCCGCACTGCCGGTCCAACGCCGCCTACAAGGGCGCGCTCCAGGGCACCGACGCGCACGCCGTCTGGATCGGTGACGTGCTGATCCGCGCCGCGGCCGAGGGCACCGACACGTACGAGATGAACCGCAACCTGGTCCTCACGGACGGCGCGCGGGTCGACTCGGTGCCGAACCTGGAGATCGAGACCGGAGAGATCGCCGGCGCCGGCCATGCCTCGGCCACCGGCCGCTTCGACGACGAGCAGCTCTTCTATCTGATGGCCCGCGGCATCCCGGAGACCGAGGCCCGCAGGCTGGTGGTCCGCGGCTTCTTCGCCGAGCTGGTCCAGAAGATCGGGCTGCCGGAGCTCGAAGAGCGTCTGATGGCGAAGATCGAGGCGGAACTGGAGGCATCCGTCTGATGGCCTTCGTCCGTGTCTGCACCCTCGGCGAGCTGGAGGAGGACACCCCGAAGCGGGTGGAACTCGACGGCACGCCGGTCTCCGTCGTCCGCACCGGCGGCGAGGTGTTCGCGATCAACGACATCTGCTCGCACGCGAATGTCTCGCTCTCCGAGGGCGAGGTCGAGGACTGCATGATCGAATGCTGGCTGCACGGCTCCAGCTTCGACCTCCGTACCGGCAAGCCGTCCAGTCTGCCCGCGACGCGCCCGGTCCCCGTATACCCCGTAAAGATCGAAGGGGACGATGTGCTCGTCTCCGTCACCCAGGAGTCCTGAGTCACCCATGGCAACGCTTGAAATCCACGACCTGCACGTCTCCGTCGAGGCCGAGACCGGCCCCCGCGAGATCCTCAAGGGTGTCGACCTGACCGTGAAGCAGGGCGAGACGCACGCCATCATGGGCCCCAACGGCTCCGGCAAGTCGACCCTCGCGTACTCCCTCGCGGGCCACCCCAAGTACACGATCACCGGCGGCACCGTCACGCTGGACGGCGAGGACGTCCTCGGGATGACCGTCGACGAGCGCGCCCGCGCCGGGATCTTCCTCGCGATGCAGTACCCCGTCGAGGTCCCCGGTGTCTCCGTCTCCAACTTCCTGCGCACCTCCGCCACCGCCGTACGGGGCGAGGCCCCCAAGCTGCGGACCTGGGTCAAGGAGGTCAAGGAGACCATGGAGCGGCTCCAGATGGACCCGGCCTTCGCCGAGCGCAATCTGAACGAGGGCTTCTCCGGCGGTGAGAAGAAGCGCCACGAGATCCTTCAGCTCGAACTGCTCAAGCCCAGCATCGCGATCCTCGACGAGACGGACTCCGGCCTCGACGTCGACGCGCTGCGCGTTGTCTCCGAGGGCGTCAACCGCGTCCGCGAGACCGGCGCGGTCGGCACGCTGCTGATCACGCACTACACGCGGATTCTCCGCTACATCAAGCCCGACTTCGTCCATGTCTTCGCCCAGGGCCGGATCGCCGAGTCCGGTGGCGCGGAACTGGCCGACAAGCTGGAGGAAGAGGGCTACGAGGCATATGTGAAGGGTGGCGTACCCGCGTGACAGAGCTGCCGGGCCTTCTCACAGCGTCGGACCACCGTGCGCCGGACCACCGCCTGCTGGACGAGGCGATCCGCAAGGATTTCCCCATCCTCGACCGGATGATCCACGACGGCAAGAAGCTCGTGTATCTGGACTCCGCGGCGACCTCGCAGAAGCCGCGCCAGGTGCTCGACGCGCTCAACGAGTACTACGAGCGGCACAACGCGAATGTCCACCGCGGCGTGTACACGATCGCCGAGGAGGCCACGGCGCTGTACGAGGGCGCGCGGGACAAGATCGCCGCCTTCATCAACGCTCCCAGCCGCGACGAGGTGATATTCACCAAGAACGCGTCGGAGTCGCTCAATCTCGTGGCCAACATGCTCGGCTGGGCCGATGAGCCCTACCGGGTCGACCAGGAGACCGAGATCGTCATCACGGAGATGGAGCACCACTCCAACATCGTGCCGTGGCAGCTTCTGTCGCAGCGTACGGGCGCGAAGCTGAAGTGGTTCGGCATCACCGACGACGGCCGGCTCGACCTGTCGAACATCGACGAGATCATCACCGAGAAGACAAAGATCGTCTCCTTTGTGCTGGTCTCCAACATCCTGGGCACCCAGAACCCGGTCGAGACGATCGTCCGCCGGGCCCAGGAGGTCGGCGCGCTGGTCTGTGTCGACGCCTCGCAGGCCGCTCCTCACCAGGTGCTGGACGTCCAGGCGCTCCAGGCCGACTTCGTGGCCTTCACCGGTCACAAGATGGCGGGCCCCACGGGGATCGGGGTGCTCTGGGGCCGCCAGGAGCTGCTGGAGGACCTGCCTCCGTTCCTCGGCGGCGGCGAGATGATCGAGACCGTGTCGATGCACTCGTCGACCTATGCCCCGGCGCCTCACAAGTTCGAGGCGGGTACGCCCCCGATCGCGCAGGCCGTGGGCCTCGGCGCGGCCGTGGACTATCTCACCGCGGTCGGGATGGACCGGATCGCCGAGCATGAGCACGCGATCACCGAGTACGCGGTGAAGCGCCTGCTGGAGGTGCCCGACCTGCGGATCATCGGACCGGCGACGGCCGAGGACCGCGGCGCCACGATCTCCTTCACGCTCGGCGACATCCACCCGCACGATGTGGGCCAGGTCCTCGACGAGCAGGGCATCGCCGTCCGGGTCGGCCACCACTGCGCCCGGCCGGTCTGCCTGCGGTACGGAATTCCCGCGACGACGCGAGCGTCTTTCTATCTGTACTCCACTCCGGCCGAGGTCGACGCCTTGGTCGAAGGCCTGGAGCACGTCCGTAACTTCTTCGGTTGAGGTTGAGAACGTCTTCGATTGAGGGACGAGGCGAGGACTTGAGAGGCTGTCCGTGAAGCTGGATTCGATGTACCAGGACGTCATCCTGGACCACTACAAGCACCCGCACGGGCGCGGTCTCCGGGACGGCGACGCCGAAGTGCACCACGTGAACCCGACCTGCGGTGACGAGATCACGCTGCGTGTGCGGTACGAAGGTTCGCGGATCGCGGATGTCTCGTACGAGGGGCAGGGCTGCTCCATCAGCCAGGCCAGCGCATCCGTACTGAATGACCTGCTGGTCGGCAAGGAGCTGGCCGAGGCGCGGAAGATCCAGGGCACCTTCCTGGAGCTGATGCACTCCAAGGGCCAGTTGGAGCCGGACGACGCGATGGAGGAGGTGCTGGAGGACGCGATCGCGTTCGCCGGTGTCTCCAAGTACCCCGCCCGTGTCAAGTGCGCTCTGCTGAGCTGGATGGCGTGGAAGGACGCGACGGCCCAGGCCCTGGGCGACAGCGCGACGAAGGAGACGGCATGAGCGAGAACGAGACCCTGACGATCAAGCCGGCCTCGGAGGACGAGGTCCGGGAGGCGCTGTACGACGTCGTCGACCCCGAGCTGGGTATCGATGTCGTCAACCTCGGCCTGATCTACGGCATCCACATCGACGAGTCCAACAACGCGACCCTGGACATGACGCTGACGTCGGCGGCCTGTCCGCTGACCGATGTGATCGAGGACCAGGCGAAGGCGGCGACGGACGGCATCGTCAGCGAGCTGAAGATCAACTGGGTCTGGATGCCGCCGTGGGGCCCGGACAAGATCACCGACGACGGCCGCGAACAGCTCCGCGCCCTGGGCTTCAACGTCTGACCACGAACGCCCGATCGCGACACCGCTTCAGAGACCCCCGGCCGACGGCCGGGGGTCTCGGCGTCAGTGGCCGCGCGGTCACGTCGTACGAGCTGGTCAGGCTGGGGGCGTTGCCGCTGCTGAGGCCAGGGTGGGGGCCAGGTTTTCTTTGCGGATGCGCTGGTCCACGTAGAGCAGGGTGAGGACGAGCTGGGGGAAGGTCGTCGAGATGATCTGGCTGATGAACTGGGCGAGTGTCGCCAGGAGCAGATAGCCGGCGACGACGATCAGGACCTCGCCGGCGCCCGGGTCGGTGCCGGTGGTGGTGGGGTCGAGGGCGGCGGGGAACATGCCCAGGCTGCTCACCACCTGCTGGATGACCAGGGCCGCGACGCCGGCCATCACCGAGGCCAGCAGGGAGATGCCGAAGATCCGCCACCAGGCGGCGCGCACCAGTGTGGTCGAGCGGCGCAGGGCCGCGACCGGGCCATGGGATTCGATCACGGCGACCGCGGGGGCCAGGCTGAAGCGGACCCAGAGCCAGATGGCCAGGGGCGCACAGGCCAGCGCGCCCAGGAAGCCGAGGGGGATCAGCCAGGGGGCGGGGGTGTAGTCGCCCCATACGGCGAACGAGGCCACCGCGGCGGCGAAGCCGCCCACGAACAGCACGAGAGGTACGAGAGCGATCAGCCAGCTCAGAGCGGCCGTGCCGAGCACCGCGGGGGCCCGGACCGCCGCCCTGCGCGCCGTCGCGCCGAACGTGGCGGGCCGGCCCAGGACCGCGTTCTGGACTATCGCCGGGCAGACCGCCAGGACCAGGGCGTTGGCGGCCAGCAGCGTCAGCATGCCGAAGACCCAGACACAGCCGAAAGCGATCAGCAGCGGGCGTATGTCCTCCCAGGACGGATCGATGTCGTACGCCGTTGCCATGTCGATGACCCGGTGCAGCCGTTCGCCGACCATCCCGTACGCGACCGCCAGGGCCGCCGCGACCGCGACGAGGGCGGCGCCGTACACCAGGGCGGTCAGGCCGAAGAGCGGCTTGGCGTAACGGCCCATGGTGGCGAAGGCGCCGCCGAGTATGTCGCCGAGACCGAGCGGTGCCAGCGGGATCACGCCGGGCCTGGGCGGCGGGGGAGGGGGCGTCCAGCCGCCCCAGCCGTAGGGGCCACCGCCATAAGGGCCGCCGCCGTAGGGGCCGCCGCCGTAAGGACCGCTCGGACCGCCGCCGTAAGGGCCGTTCCCGTACGGGCCGTTCGGGCCGTTCGGGCCGTTCGGTCCGTTGCCGTACGGACTGCCGCCGTGGGGACCGCTGTTGTACGGGCCGCCGCCCTGGGAGCCGTCGCCCTCGGGGCTGTTCGCCCGCGGGCCGTCCCCTTGCCGACCGCCGCTCCCCTGCGGGTCATTGCCCCGAGGATCGTTTCCGTCCTGTCCCATGCCCTGCGTCACGACTCTCCCCCGTTCTCGCTCGCCCGGATCCGGACGGCATACCGTAACCGCTTCGTGTGGCCGTTCCGAGAGGGCCGGGGGTACGGCCGTTGCGTACGGGCGTACGTATCGTTGTGTACACTCGTACGCATGGGATATGGACTGCTGGCCGCGGCGATCGCGGCGGAGGTGGCCGGGACGACGGCCATGAAGTACAGCGAGGGTTTCAGTCGGCTATGGCCCTCGGTGATCACCGTGGTGGGGTACGTCATAGCCTTCGCTCTGCTCTCACAGACCCTCAAGACCCTCTCCGTGGGCACCGCCTACGCGATATGGTCCGGCGCCGGCACGGCGGCCATCGCCGCCATAGGCATGGTCTTCATGGGCGAGTCCACGAGCGCGCTCAAACTGGCCGGTATCGCCCTGGTGATCGCGGGGGTCCTCGTTCTCAACCTGGGAGGGGCCCACTGATGACCCGTCGGTACGACCCCGAGCGGCGCGGGCGCATCATCGACGCCGCGATCCGGGTGGTCGGGCGGAGCGGGATCGCGGGGCTGAGCCACCGTACGGTCGCGGCGGAGGCCGATGTGCCGCTGGGCTCGACCACGTACCACTTCACCTCGCTCGACGAACTGCTCGTCGCCGCGTTGCGCCAGGTCAACGAGACCTTCGCCGCCTATCTTCGGGAGAGCCGGACCCTCGCGGATCCGGAGTGCGATGTCGCCGCCGAGCTGGCCCGGCTCATGGGGGACTGGCTCGCCGGGGAGCGCACGGGTGTGGAGCTGGAGTACGAGCTGTATCTCGCGGCCCTGCGGCGGCCCGCGCTGCGGCCGGTCGCGGCCGAGTGGTGCGACGGGGTGGCCGAGGCGCTGGCCGGGCGGACCGACCCCGTCACGGTACGGGCGCTGGTCGCGATGATGGACGGGCTCTGCTTGCAGGCGCTGCTCACGGGCACGCCGTACGACGAGGAGTACGCGCGGGAGATGCTGGCGCGGCTGATTCCCTGACCGGCCGGCGCGGTCGGCGGACGCGGGTTCGGCGGTAGGTTGATCGGATGAGCCATTCCTCCCCGGGCCCCGAGATCACCTACGCGGAGTGCCGGCAGTGCGGAACCCTGATCGCGGGGCTGGACGGCCGCTATAGCTGCGGTGTCTGCGGCTGGGTCAACCACCACTCGGAGGGGCACCGGCGGCTGCCGCGCGCGGAGGACGACATCGACCACGCGGCACGCGGCAGGGACGACAACCGGCTGAGCGGAGCGGAGCCGAACTGACCGGCGCCGCTGCCGGAGCCCGCCGGCCGGGCCCGCTGTCCGGGCCCGCTGTCCGGGCCCGCTGCCCGGTGCCGCTGTACGGGGCCGCTCTCCGGGGCTGCTGCCCGGGTTCGCCGACCGGGCCCGCTGCCTGGGGCCCTGTCCGGGTTCACCGACCAGGGCCGCTGCTCGGGGCGCCGTCCGGATTCACCGACCGATGCCGCTGCCCGGCGCCGCTGTCCGGTGCCGCTGTCCGGGTCCACCGGCCGCGCCGCTCTCCGGGGCCGCTGCCTAGGCCCACCGACCGGGCCCGCTGCCCGGTTCCGCTCCGCTCGGTTCGTATCGCTCAAGCACGCTCCGGCGCAGGCCGGCCGCTTCGGGTCCGCCCGCGCCCGGCACCTGAGACCGGTTCGCCCGCGCGCCGCACGAAACGTTAAGTTCGGAGCATGACCGACACCGCTTCTGCCGCATCCGCACGTCCTGCCCGTACCACCGGCGCCGTCGGCGCCGGGCTCGCCACCCTCGCCGGGGACGGCACCGTCCTGGACACCTGGTTCCCCGCTCCCGTGCTCGCCGCGGAGCCCGGACCGGCCGGCACCGAGCGGCTCACCGCCGAGCGCGCCGTGGAGCTGCTCGGCGCGGGCGCGGCCAAGGCCGTCGGGCCCGACGTGCGCCGCGGAGTCGAGGTCGTCGCCGTCCGTACGGTCATCACCTCGCTCGACGACAAGCCGCTGGACGCGCACGACGCGTATCTGCGTCTGCATCTGCTCAGCCACCGTCTGGTCCTGCCGCACGGCCAGAACCTCGACGGCCTCTTCGGGCTGCTCGCCAATGTCGCCTGGACCTCCCTCGGCCCGGTCGCCGTCGACACGCTGGAGACGGTACGGCTCAACGCGCGCGCCGAGGGCCTGCACCTCCAGGTGACCTCGGTCGACAAGTTCCCGCGGATGACCGACTATGTGGCGCCGAAGGGTGTCCGGATCGCCGACGCCGACCGGGTACGCCTCGGCGCGCATCTCGCCGAGGGTACGACCGTGATGCACGAGGGCTTCGTCAACTTCAACGCGGGCACCCTCGGCACCTCCATGGTCGAGGGCAGGATCTCCGCGGGCGTCGTCATCGGCGACGGCTCCGACATCGGCGGCGGCGCCTCCACCATGGGCACGCTCTCCGGCGGCGGCAAGGAGCGCATCGTGATCGGCGAGCGCTGCCTGATCGGCGCGGAGGCGGGCGTCGGGATCGCGCTGGGCGACGAGTGCGTGGTCGAGGCGGGGCTGTATGTCACGGCCGGTACGCGGGTCACCCTGCCGGACGGACAGGTCGTCAAGGCCCGTGAGCTGTCCGGCGCGAGCAACATCCTCTTCCGCCGCAACTCGGTCACCGGCACCGTCGAGGCCCGTCCGAACAACGCGGTCTGGGGCGGCCTCAACGATGTGCTCCACAGCCACAACTGAGCGCTCCGCCCCATCATTCAGGGGGCCATGGTGCCTTTCAGGGGCTCTGGTGCCTTCAACGGCCTGAAGCGGCCAGGAGTTCCCCGTACGCCTTCAGCAGCCCGTCGGCCGTCTCCCGGCCGGCGGGCCGCAGCGGTTCACGGACCGGTCCCGCGGGCAGGCCGAGCGTGCCGAGCAGTGCCTTCGCGGTGACCGTGCCCGGCAGTCCGGCCGCCATCATCGCCGCGACCAGCGGAAGCGTGAGCTGGTTGAGGCGCGTGGACTCGGTGAGCGCCCCCGAGTCGTACGCGTCGAGGACCGCGCGCAATTGACGGGGCGCGGCATTGGCGACCGTACTGACGAATCCGGCGCCGCCGACCGCGTACAGCGGGAGGTTCAGCTCCTCGGAGCCCGCGTAGTACGCCAGTGAGGTGCGGGCGATCACCGTGGAGCTGCCGAGCAGGTCGTACGCGCAGTCCTTCACGGCGACGACGCGCGGGTGCCCGGCGAGACGGAGCATGGTGGCGGGCTCGATACGGACGCCGGTGCGCGCCGGGATGTCGTACAGCATCAGCGGGATCCCGGCGGTGTCCGCGACACGCAGGAAGTGTGCCTCGATGTCCTGCTGGGGCGGGCGGCTGTAGTACGGCGCCACCACCAGGAGGCCGTCGGCGCCCGCCTGTTCGGCCGCGTGTGCCAGGGCGATCGTGTGCCGGGTGCCGGCGCTGCCGACGCCCGCGACGACATGGGCCCGGTCGCCGACCTCCTCCCGGACGGCCCGTACCAGCGCGGTCTTCTCCTCGTCCGTGGTGGTGGGGGACTCGCCGGTGGTCCCGTTCAGGACCAGCCCGTCGCAGCCCTCGGCCACCAGATGCCCGGCGAGCTCGCGGGCGCCGTCCAGATCCAGCTCTCCGGTGGCGGTGAAGGGCGTGACCATCGCGCAGAGGGCGCGGCCGAAGGGGCGTGGCGCGCCGTTACGGGGAGTGCTCATACGGGCAGTGTCCGTCCAGCGGACTGTGAAGGTCTACTTAGTTCTGCTTGGAGTGGGAGTGAAGCAGAGCTGAATGCAGGGGACGGCCGGGCGTCTGGCATGATCGGCGGCGGCGTGCAAATGGCGCCGGACGGGGGAGGTTCGTATGGCCGGTTCGGCTCGTATGGAATGGGTACGCGGTCCGGTCGGCGCGGCGGTGGTCGCGCTGGCGGTGATGGCGGGGGCGGCCGGCTGCGCAGACATCCGCAACGAGATCGACGCCGAGCGGGGCGTGCCCTGCGGGCGCTGTCCTCACCCGCTCCGACCCCTTCGTACAGCGCTTCCTCGGCCCCGGCTCCCGAGGTGGAGGGCGGCCCCGCGCCCTGGGCGGACCAGGGTCCGGGCCCCTGTCTCGCTTCCGGAGTCTCCGTCAGCCACGGTCCTGTGAACGCCTCCCTGGGCGAGCGCGTCGTGGAGATCACGCTGACGAACTGCGGAAACAAGCCATACCGCGTCCACGGCTATCCGGAGATCGGCGCCCTGGACGGGGCGCGCGAACCGCTCGCGCTGAAGGTGGTCCACGGCGGCGCGTACACCGACGCGTCGCGCGTCCGGGCCCCGGGAGAACTGACGCTGGCGCCCGGCGAATCGGCGCTGTCGGTCCTGCACTGGGACAGCCGGATCACCGGCACCGTGACCCCTCCCGAGGGCACCCATGTGGTGGTCGCGGCGACGAAGGGCGCGGAGCGGAGCACGCTGCCCATGCCGCTCGACGTCGGCACGTCGGGCGAACTGGACGTGACGGCCTGGGCCACCGGACCGGCCTCGGAGCCGTCCTGAGTGGTCGGACTCTGCCATTGGCAGTAGTCCGCCGTCCGTCATTCGGCGCTCGTATATCGGCATCGAACAGTGATCGGCCGCCCGTTCGGAATGCGGCAGGATGCTCCCATGATGCGTACTCTGCGCCGACCACTGGCGCGGCTCTTACCGCCGCGGGGCTCTGCCCTCGCGGCCGCGGGCCGCAGGACGGAAAAGGCGTACCCGGGGATCCCGGCTGAGCGGGGCGATCTGCCTCCGGTGGGCGACGGGGCCCACCACCTCAGCGTGCCGGAGGGGGCTTCGGGGTAACAGGGGCCGGACTGTCAGTGGGTGCGGGTCCAATGGAGGACATGGAGGGCATGAAGAGCATGGAGAACGAAAACGTCCACCGGGGCGAATCAGGCGCACCCGATCCGGGCGCGGGCGGCATGAGCACGGGCGACCGGAGTGAACTCGACGTGCTGCGCGCGGCGTTCCCGCCGGAGCACTGCCTGCCGCCGCTGGGGTGGGACGCGGTGCGCGCCTTCGAGCGCGAGCAGGGGGTCGTGCTGCCCGAGCCGTACCGCACGCTGGTCGCCGAGATCTGCGACGGGTGCAGCGAGGGGCCTGCCGATGTGGACGGGCTGATACCCGTGGCGGCGCTGCCCGCCGACTGGGGCTGCGCACAGCAGCAGCGGGTGCTCTCGGAGCCCTTCCCGCTCACCGAGGCCTGGGTCTGGGAGGACGACCCGCGGCCGTACGAGGAGATCGAGCCGCTCATCGACGAGGTCTCCAACCACGGGAGCGTGGTGCTGGGCACGGACGGCTGCGGCATGTACTGGCATCTCGTCGTGACCGGACCGCAGCGGGGGCGGATCTGGAACATCAGCGATGTGGGGGCGGCGCCGTTCGGGGCGGCGTTCGGACATCCCACCGCGGGGGACGGGTTCACCAGTTGGGTGGCGCACTGGGCCACGACCAGGCGGCCGTGGTTCGACGTGGTGGTCTGAGGGGGCCGCGCTCCGGGACGGCGATTTTCAGGACAGCGATGGACAGTCATGGACAGCGATGGACAGCGATGGACAGCGATGAGGGCGGCCGGTTGACCTCAACCGCACTTCACCTTCGAGCATGGTGGTGAGGGCGCACCGCGGGGGTGCGCCATCGAGGAGGGATCACCATGTCCGTGCGGTCCGGCACCCTGCCCGAGATCACCCGTCCCGGAGCGGGCGTCGTCATGGTCAGCCGCTGGCGCCTCGGCACCCCCGAGAGGCAGCGGGCGGCGGTCGAGGCGATCGGCCGTGCCTGGGGGAGCCGGGAGTGGCCGGACACCGGCCTCCTCTCGTACTCCGTCCTGACCGGCAACGACGGGGACACGCTGCTCCACTACTCGCAGTGGAGCGGAGCCGAGGCATACGCGGACTTCGTCCGTTCCGGTCGTGACGAGCGGAACGCGGAGATCGACGCGGCCGTGCCCGGTATCGAGCGCGTCGGGCTGCGCCCGTACGAGCTGTACCGGGTAGACCGCGCCGAGGACGAGAGCCGGGTGCCCGGCTGTGTGGTGATCGTGGAGGTGGAGTTCGAAGGGCCCGACGCCGCGCGGCAGAAGGACTGGGTCGACGCCGTCTTCGCGGCCCTGGCGAGCGACCCGGCCCCGGCCCCCGGCGGCATCTCGGCGCACTTCCATGTCAGCACGGACGGCACCCGGGTCCTCAACTTCGCGCAATGGGAGACCCAGCAGGCGCACATCGACGCGCTGGCGGCGCCGGGGAACGGGATCGGCTCGGCCACCGAGGAGTGGCAGCGGGTGCAGAATTACCCCGGCCTGGCGCTCAGCTCCGTGACGCGGTACACGCCCGCGCTGAGTCTGAGCGCCGGGTGAGGAGCGGCGGCCCGGCCGTATGTGGGGTACGGCCGGACCGCCGCGGTCCCGGGGGCGGTACCGGGCCGGGCGAGGGCCCCTCCGCCCGGTTCTCGGGCAACTCGGGGAAGTGGCGTACACAGGTGGTTCTACGCGCGTAATCTCCTTGCTGGGCAAGCCAGTTGTCAAGGGTGCCCGGCCCGGGACCCCCAGTCGGGTACATGAACCGGGTGGGATGGGTCCAAATGCGTCTACGCTGGGGGCCGCCGTGAATCCGCATGCTGCGAGGAGACCCACCAGATGACCGGAGACCGCCCCACCGTCCCACCGGTACGACTTCCCTCGGACGCGGAACTGGCTCGGGAGGCGCTCTCCGCGCCCCTGCTCGCCCGCGCGGTGCGCCTCGCCCGCTGGGCCGGACCCGGGACGCGTGTGGGGGCGGGGGGCGAACTGGTCGACGAACAGCTCCCCGAGGCGGCGGAGGCGCTCGGCCTGTCCGAGGCGGAGGGCGAGGCGTACGCGAGCGAGGCGTGGCGGGTCGCGGTCGACACGGGTCTGGTGGCGGTCGAGGACGGTGACGACGGCGAGGGCGGCGCGCCGGACGAGGGCGAGGACGACACCACCGCGGCGCGGGTCACCGCCGGCGATCAGCTCGGGCTGATCACCTCCGGATCCCCGCAGGACATCCTCTCGCTCTGGCTGGACGCCCTGGACGTCGTGTTCGCGGACGCGACCGCGCCCGTCCTGGACGATCTGGCGGCGGCGATCGGCGAGGACGGCGAGATCGACTTCGAATCGCTCGACTGGGACCCGGAGTCGGAGGCGGAGTTCCTGGAGGGCGTGCTCGGCAATCTCTATCTGCTCACCGTCGCGGACGGCGGGGGCATCGGGGCCGTGGGCGGCGCGTCCGGTCCCGGGCCGGTGCCGCTGCCGGTGCTCGCCGCGTCGATGATCGTCCCCGACGACATGGGCGAGCCCACCGACGACATCCTGGAGCAGGTCTCCGAGGCGATGATGAGGCTGGACGACCAGTTCCGGCTGCTGGAGCCGGTCGGGCTCGTCTCGTACGTACCGGTCGACGAGGCCCTGATGGAGGAGGACGCGGGGGCGGACGCGTCCCTGCCGGTCGATGACGACGATGTCGCCCGGTACGGGATGGTCCGGCTGACGCCGCTCGGGCTCTACGGGATCAGGTCCCGGATGCTGGAGGCCGGCGTCGACGCGCCCGCGGTCGGCGATCTCGCGGACAAGGACGCGCATGCGCTGCTGGACGGGGTCGCACGGTTCCCCGAGCTGTCCGCGCGCGCGGAGACGGAACAGTGGCTGGCCCGGCGCGCGGCGGTCGACGCGGCGGAGGAACTGCTGGCCGCCGCGCGCGGCACCGACCCCGGCGCGCCGCTGCGCCGCCTCCACTGCCAGCAGGCGCTCTCCCTGGTCGGCGCGGAAGCGGAACCGGCGGTACGGGGCGTGCTCGCCGACGCGGAGCTGGGCGGCCTGGCGCGGGTCTGGCTCGCGGAACTGGGCGCGCGGGACGTGCCCCCGCCGCCGGAGGCGATGATCTTCTGGCTCGCCATCGACACGATTGCCGCGCAGCTCGACGCCGAGGGTGAACCGGAAGAGCTCCAGGAACTGGTCGAGGGGCTCGTGGGCCGCCACAGCGGCTTCTTCGACGCGGCATGGCGGGTGGAGCATCCGGCGACGGCGGAGGTGCTGGAGGCGATGGGGAGGCTGCACCGGGACCGGGCGGTGTCGAAGGACGCGCGGAAGGCGGCGTTCAAGGCGAGGTCGCGCGCTTAGTGGTGGGCGGCTCGCCGGGCCCGCCCGGCGAGCCGGTGCGTCCTCAATCGCCGGACGGGCCGGAATGCGCGGCCCGCGCGCGAGCGGTCACCCCGGCACCCCGAATCCCAGGGCTGCTCACCGCAGGTATGACGCTCCGTTGAGGTCCAGTGTTGTGCCAGCCGCCCATTCCGCTCCCGGCGATGCCAGCCACCGGACCGCCTCCGCCACCTCCTCCGCTGTGGCCACCCGGCCGAACGGGCTCTGGGCGCGGATCGATTCGCCCTCCTGGCCCGTCAGGCGGTGTGCCACGCGTTCCGTCTCGAAGAAGCCCGGGGCCACGGACGCGACGCCGATTCCGTACGGGGCCAGCGAGACCGCCAGGGACTGGGCCAGCGCGTGGACGGCCGCCTTGGTCGCGCCGTACGCCGGGTAGTCGGGTTCGCCGCGGAACGCGCCGCGGGAGCCGATGTTGATGATCCGCCCGCCCGTACCCCGGTCGATCATCGAGCGGGCGGCGCGGTGGCTGAGCAGAGCCGTGGCCAGGACATTGACGGAGAGGTGGCGCTGCCAGGCCTCGGTCCACTCCTCGTACGACGTCGACGGCAGCGGATGCGGCTCGTTCACCGCCGCGTTGTTGACCAGGATGTCTATCCCGCCGAGCGCCTCGGCCGCCTCGTCCACGACGCGGGCCGCCTCCGCCGGGACGGACAGATCACCACCGATCAGCGTATGACCCGTACCGGACAGCGAGTCCAGCGTGGCGCGGGCCTCGTCGGCGCGGGTGGCGTAGTGGACGGCGACCCGGTCGCCGTTCGCGGCGAAGACCCTCGCGACCGCGCGGCCAAGACCGCGCGACGCGCCGCTGACGAGGACACGGCGGCCGGTGGTTGGCAGGTTCATGGAAGCTGGCCTCTCGATGTCGGCCGGTGTTCAACCGGCGTTTGTCCGTGGACGGAAGCGTCTGGAGCGTATCCCTCCGTCTTGTGCCCTCCAGGAGATCGCGATGTCGCTGACCCGCAGGGAATTCACCGGAAGCACCGCACTCACCGGGGCGGGTTTCGCCCTGACCGGCGCCGCGGGCGCGCTCGCCACCGCGCCCGGCGCGCTCGCCGCGGAAGACGCCCCCGAGATCGCCGGCCGCCCGGAGCAGGAGCCCGGGTACGGACCGCTGCGTCCCGACCCGCAGGGCATGCTCGCGCTGCCCGCCGGCTTCTCGTACCGGATCATCACGCACAGCGGTGTCACCAAGCTGGAGACCGGCGAGGACACCCCCTCCAACCACGACGGCACCGCCACCTTCGAGGGTCCCCGCGGCGTCACCCTGCTCGTCAACAACCATGAGCTGGACGGCCCGAGGGACGAGGTCGAGTACCCGGTGCCGCTCACCGAGGGTCTCGTCTACGACCCCGCCGCGCCCGGCGGCTGCACCATCGTCGAGACGCACCGCGACGGCCGCACCGCCGAGTGGGTCGGCATCTCCGGTACGGCCAACAACTGCGCCGGCGGGCGCACCCCCTGGGGCACCTGGCTCACCTGCGAGGAGAACTCCGACCGCGCGGGCCAGAACGGGATGACCAAGGACCACGGCTATGTCTTCGAGGTCGACCCGTACGACCGCCGGGCCAACCAGAACCCCAAGCCCATCAAGGCGTTCGGCCGTTACGACCACGAAGCCGTCGTCATCGATCCCCGTACCGGCTACGCGTATCTGACCGAGGACGCCGACGAGCCCAACGGCCTCTTCTACCGCTGGGTCCCGCCGCACGGCTTCAAGCACGGCCGCGGCCAGCTCCGCCGGCTCGCCGACGACGCGGGTGTCCTCCAGGCGCCGCGCTGCTTCGACGCGGGCGGCCGCTTCGTCGACGACCTGTCGCGCGCCACCAAGATCGGCGTCGTGTACGGCGTGGACTGGGTGGACGTACCGGACCGGGACGCCAGGACGGTCGACGTACGCCAGCAGTTCGAGGCCGAGGACGTCACCCGGGCCAGGAAGCTGGAGGGCATGTGGTGGGCGGACGGCGGCGCGTACATCGTCTCCTCGTACGCCCGTGACGAGAGCCCCGGCAGGCCGCACGACGGGCAGGTGTGGTTCTACCACCCCCGGCGCCGCACCCTGACGCTCAAGGTGCTGCTGGGCGTCAACGCCGAGCCCGACAAGGACGGCGCCTTCGACGGCCCGGACAACATCACCGTCTCGCCGTACGGCGGTCTGGTCATCGCGGAGGACGGCGAAGGGGTCCAGCACCTCTTCGGCGCGACCGAGCGCGGTCGTACGTACCCCATCGCGCGCAACGACCTGAACGACAGCGAGTTCACGGGTGTCGTGTTCTCGCCCGACGGCCGCACCCTGTTCGCCAATATCCAGGAGCCGGGCATCATGCTCGCCATCACCGGCCCCTGGCGTCGCACGCCCCGGCACTGACGCCGGGCCCTTTCCGACGGGTCCCGGAACGAGTGATCCGGCGGCCCGTCGGCCGCCGGGCATGGCGCGTCGGGGCTTATTGGGCGCATACTCCAAGGTAATGACAAAGTCAGCCGGATCCCGGCGCCACCTGCCGTCCAGTCCCTTCAACCGCCAGGCCCCGGCCTCTCCCCCGCCCGAGCAGTTCGATGTGGGAGACCGTGTCTCACACGATCAGTTCGGCCTGGGCAGAGTCATCGGAGTCGAGGGCGACCACGCCGTGCTCATCGATTTCTCGGGGCGACAGGGGCGGATCCTCAGCCCCTTCGCCAAGCTGACCAAGCTCTGAGCCGCACCCCGAACGCCGTACCCCCTCGGCGCCGCGGGTCCTGACGGGACCCCGCGGCGCCGAGGAGGGACCGGGCCACCCCGCCTCGACCGGGCTCCCGGCCCCGGACTGCCCGGCCCTGCCCCGGCCGCGCGGTCAGAGGATCTTCGCGGCGGGCTTCACCATGCCGCGGACCGTGCGGGACTTCACGAACTCCCCGAGGCCGGTCATCTCCCACTCGCCCGAGAACTGCTTGATCAGCTTCGCCATCATCACCCCGGTCTGCGGCTCGGCGCTCGTCAGGTCGAAGCGGACCAGCTCCTCGTCGGTGGCCGCGTCGATCAGCCGGCAGTACGCCTTGGCGACCTCGGTGAACTTCTGGCCCGAGAAGGAATTGACCGTGAACACCAGGCCCGTGGCATCGGCGGGCAGCCGGCCCAGGTCCACGACGATCACTTCGTCGTCGCCCGCGCCCTCGCCGGTCAGATTGTCGCCGGAGTGCTTGATGGCGCCATTGAGAATGGTCAGCTTGCCGAAGTAGCAACTGTCCAGATGGTTACGGTTCGGGCCATAGGCGATCACCGACGCGTCCAGGTCGATGTCCTTGCCGCGGTACGCGGGCTCCCAGCCGAGGCCCATCTTGACCTGGCTGAGCAGCGGGCGGCCGCCCTTGACCAGCGACACCGTCTGGTTCTTCTGGAGGCTGACCCGGCCCTTGTCCAGGTTGATCTTCCCGCTGCCGGGCGCGGGCGCGGGAGCCGCCGCCGGAGCGGCGGCGGGGACCGGCGGCGCGGTGGCCGGAACGGGCGGTACGGGCGCGGCGGCCGGGGCCGCTGCCGGAACCGGCGCGGGCTCCTCCACCGAGACCCCGAAGTCGGTGGCGATCCCGGCCAGTCCGTTGGCGTACCCCTGGCCGACGGCGCGGGCCTTCCACGCTCCGTTCCGCAGATAGATCTCCACGACCACGAGGGCGGTCTCGGTGCCCAGCCGGGGCGGGGTGAACGTGGCCAGCGCGGCGCCCGAGGCGGCGTCGCGGATGGTGGCGGTGGGCTCGATGCCCTGGAAGCTCTGCCCCGCGGCGTCCGGGCTCGCGGTGACGACGATCTTCTCGATGCCGGGCGGGACGGCGGCGGTGTCGACGACGATCGCGTCGGGCGCGGAGCCGCCGCCCGCGCGGTGGGTCACACCGGGGCCGGTCGGCTGGTTGTAGAAGATGAAGTCGTCGTCCGAGCGCACCTTGCCGTCGGCGGTGAGCAGCAGGCCCGATACGTCGAGCCGCACGGGCGCGGCGACGTCCACCGCCACATGGGTGGTGGGCAGGGGGATGTTCGAGCCGGGCGTCATAGCTGTCATGCCCGTCGTAACGAACGATCCCGCTTTGCCGTTCCCTTACCTTCGGCCATTCGCGTCGCCCCCGCCCACGGGAGCGGGCACAAACAGGGCCGGACCCGGGTGCGGCGGACGCGGCTCAGTGCGGCCAGCGCGGCGGATTCGTCGTGAACTGACCGCCCAGACACGCGTGGTCCGGATTGTCCGGGTCGAGCGGTCCCTGCTCGGCGATGAGCTTCTCCGCGTACCGCTCCGAGTCGTCGAGCGGCTCGTACCCCAGCGCCCGCGCGCTCGTCAGGTCCCACCACAGCCGGGTGTTGGCGGAGGAGCCGTACACGACGGTGTGGCCGACGCCCTCGGCGGTGAGTGCGGCGTGGAAGAGCCGGGCGCAGTCCTCGGGGCTCAGCCAGACGGAGAGCATGCGGACGGTGCTGGGCTCGGCGAAGCAGGAACCGATCCGTACGGAGACGGTCTCCAGGCCGTGCAGGTCCCAGTAGAGCTGGGCGAGATCCTCGCCGAAGCACTTGGACAGCCCGTAGTAGGTGTCGGGGCGGCGCGGGGTGTCGACCGGGATCAGCGGGTCGTCGCCCCGGGGGCGCGGGGTGAAGCCCACGGCGTGGTTGCTGGAGGCGAAGACCGTACGGCGCACACCCTCCGCGCGGGCCGCCTCGTACAGGTTGTACGTCCCCTGGATGTTGGCGCGCAGGATCTTGTCGAAGGTCGACTCCAGGGAGATGCCCGCGAGATGGATGATCGCGTCGACGCCCCGTACGGCCTCCCGCAGCGCCTCCGTGTCCGCGAGATCGGCGGTGACGGCGTCCGGCTCGCCCTCGACGGGGTTGGCGTCGAAGAGCCGCAGCTCGTAGCCGTACGCGGGCAGCAGGCCCCGCATCAGGGTGCCGAGGCCGCCGGCGGCGCCGGTGAGCAGAACGGTACGGGGAGCGGGCATGGGGGAATCTCCTCGGCGGGCGTGGATCCATGGACCGGCGGGCTCGGATTGGCTCAGATCCGTAGACATAATTCACATGCGTGGACACGCTAAGGAGTGGGGGGCGACAGCGTCAAGTGTGGCGCGGAGGCCGTGAATCCGTCCCTGAGTTGCGGTTTCTCGTCTTGACCGGCGGCGCGCGGCTGCCCTAGCGTGGCGTTGTTCAGGGATATGGACATCGATCAGAATTGTGCACGGGCGGTCAGCGCTCGCTGCATGGCCAAGGGAGCGCTCGTGACCTCAGCCCCGCTTGCCGCACGCCTCACCCGCGTGGCCGGGCCGCTGTTCTTCCCCGTCACCGCGTACGGGCCCGACGGCGCCCTCGACCTCGGCGCCTTCCGCGCGCATGTCGGAGCGGGGGTCGAGGCGGGCGCCGCCGCGGTCTTCGCGTGCTGCGGCACCGGTGAGTTCCA
The DNA here is from genome assembly GCF_019056675.1 of Streptomyces sp. GMY02. Lineage (NCBI taxonomy): Bacteria > Bacillati > Actinomycetota > Actinomycetes > Kitasatosporales > Streptomycetaceae > Streptomyces > Streptomyces sp. GMY02. Next base: position 6,543,038 of record NZ_CP077658.1, read on the forward strand.
CGCCCTCACCCCGGAGGAGTTCCGCGCCTGCGTCGCCGCGGCCGTCGAGGAGACGGCGGGCCGGGTGCCGGTCGTGGCGGCGACCGGGTACGGCACGGCGCTCGCGGTTGAGTACGCGCGGATCGCCGAGGAGGCGGGCGCCGACGGGCTGCTCGCCATGCCCCCCTATCTGGTCGTCGCCGACCAGGAGGGGCTGGTGCGCCACTACACCGCGCTGGCCGCGGCCACCTCCCTCGACACCATCGTCTACCAGCGCGACAACGCCGTCTTCACGCCCGCGACCATCGTCGAACTCGCCGGCGTGGAGCGGATCATCGGCCTCAAGGACGGGTACGGCGACCTCGATCTGACGCAGCGCATCGTCAGCGCCGTACGGAGCGAGCGGCCCGGCCGGGAGTTCCTCTTCTTCAACGGGCTGCCCACCGCCGAACTCACCGGCCTCGCCTACCGCGGGATCGGGATCACCCTCTACTCCTCGGCGGTCTTCGCCTTCGCCCCCGACATCGCGCTCGCCTTCCACCGCGCGCTGACCAGCGGGGACGACAAGACGGTCAACCGGCTGCTGGACGGCTTCTACGTACCGCTGGTCGAACTGCGCAACCAGGGGCGCGGATACGCCGTGTCGCTGGTCAAGGCGGGGGTACGGCTCGGGGGGCTGGACGTCGGAGAGGTACGGCCGCCGCTCAGCGAGCCCCACCCCGACCATGTCAAGGCACTCGCGGTCCTGATCGAACGCGGGCGGGCGCTGCTTCCCGAAGGCGCCGGGCTTCCCGGGCTTCCCGGCGGCGGCGCGGCTGGCCGGGACGCGGAGGCGGGCCGGTGAGGGCCTCCGCCTTTCTCTATCCCTGGGACGTGGTGGGCGACCCGGACGCGCCCGCCAGGATCGCCGGGCTCGGCGTCCAGCAGGTCACCCTCGCCTCCGCCTACCACTCCACCCGCGCCCTGACCCCCCGTCACCCGCGCCATCGCATCGTCACCGCCGAGCACGCCGCCGTCCTCTACCCGCCGGACGCCGGCCGCTGGGCGGGCCATGAGCTGCGCCCGTACCCGGCGGGCGACTGGGCGCCCGGCGACGCCCACGGGCAGGCCGCCGCCGCGCTGGCCGACGCCGGACTCGACGTCCACACCTGGGTGATCCTCGCGCACAGCTCCCGCCTCGGCGCCGAGCGCCCCGACACCTCCGTGGTCAACGCCTACGGCGACCGCTACCCCTGGGCGCCCTGTATCGCACGGCCCGCCGTCGCCGCGTATCTGGCGGAACTGGCGGCGGAGGCCGCCGTACGCCCCGGCGCGCGCGGCACCGAACTGGAGTCCTGCGGCTGGTACGGGCTCGCGCATCTGCACGCCCACGACAAGATCGCGGGCGTCGGCCTCGGCGAGGCGGCGCAGTATCTGATGTCGCTCTGCTTCTGCCCGGTCTGCCGACAGGGGTACGAGGGGCTCGGCGCGGACCCGGACGAACTGGTCGCCGCCGTACGGCGCGCGCTGGAACCCGGCTGGGCCACCGGATCCGCGGAGGCCGGACGGCCCGCCGTCGAGAAGCTGCTCGGCGCGGATCTCGCCGCCGTCACCTTCGACTGGCGCGGCGGAACGGCCCGGGCGCTCCAGGAAGCGGCGGTCGCGGCGGTACGGGCGGAAGCCGCGCCCGGCTTCCAGGTACTGCTGCACGCCGACCCGGTGCCGTACCACACCGGTGCCAATGCCGGTGTGGATCCGGCACACATACTGGGGGTCGCGGACGGGGTCGTCCTGCCCTGCTCCGGCGGCGCGGCCGAAGCGATGCTGGCCCCCTTCGCACCGCACCGCACCGGCTCGTCCGTACTGGCCGCCAACTTCAATGTCGTCGGCGGCATGGGCGGCAGCCCGGCGACACTCGCCGAGGACGCCGCGCGCGCCGCCGAACTGGGCGCGACCGAACTGCGGCTGTACCACGCGGGACTGGCCTCCGACACCGACCTGACGGCGGTGGCGGCGGCGCTCTCGCGGCTGGGGTGAGTCATACGGTCGAGTCATTGCCGGTGGCCGGGCGCGCGCCCCGGACCAGCGCGAGCGCGGTGAGCAGTCCCGCCGCCCCGGCCGCCGGCATGAGTACCGCGAGGTCGACGAAGGCGATCAAACCCGCGCCCAGCCCCAGCGCCACCGCGTTCGGCACATAGATCAGGGTGTTGGCGGTGGCGGCGGTCCGGCCGAGGACCCGATCGGGGATCTCGCGCTGCACCGCCGTCAGCGCGGCGATCAGCACACAGGGCAGCCCCAGCCCCACCCCCGCGGCGCTCGCCAGCGCCACCGTGTCGTACGGCAGCGCCCGCGCCGCGACCGACAGCGCGAACAGCGCGATCCCCGCCGCCGCGAACACCCGCTCGGGCAGCCGCCGCAGCAGCGGTCCCGCGAGCAGGCCGATCACCACGGACCCTGCGCCCTGCACCGCGTACAGCGGCCCGACAAAGGCGGGGGAGTGGCCCGGGATCCGGTCGGCGACCGCGTACACCGCCGCGCCGTTGATCCCGGCGACCAGCATCGTCACCCCGGCGGCGAGCACGAGCGGGCGTACGGCGGGGGCCGCCCGGAGCCGCCGGAAACCCTCTACGGTGCCCGCGAGCCGTGCGGAAGACCGAGGGGCAGGGGGCTCCTCCCGTACCCGCATCAGCGCGAACAGCCCGGCGGCCAGCACGAAGGTCGCCGCGTCCAGCAGCACCACGGGACCGCCGCCGAACCGGGCGTACAGTCCCGCGCCCGCGAGCGGCGCGAGCAGCTTCATGCCCTCGTTGGCCGTCATCCGCAGCCCGTTGAAGCTCCCCAGCAGCCGCTTGTCGACCGACGCGGCGACCAGCGCCGTCTCCGCCGCGTCCTGGACGACCCCGCTCGCGCCGTATACGAACAGCACACAGAAGAGGATCCAGACACGGTCCGCCGAGTCGACCGCGAGCAGGAGGGGCAGCAGGGCCGCCATACCGAGGTTGCAGCCGATCAGCAGCGGCCTTCTGCGCACCCGGTCGGCGACCGTCCCCAGCAGCGGACCCACCAGCGTCGGCGCCCACATCGCGAAGACGGTCAGCGCGGCCAGACTGTCCGAACCGGTCAGCGACTTGGCCCAGACACCGGCGGCCAGCCACATCGCGGACGTACCAAAACCGGACACCACCACCGCGGACAGATACAGCCCGGCGGTACGGTCCCGCAGCACGCCTCCGGCTCGTACGCCTCCGGTCCTCGCACCCATGTCCCCCGTGTCCTCCCGCTCCGTCACCCGCCGCCGGTACGGGCGTCAGAGTGGCGGCTGAGGACCGGGGGACCGCATCGGGCAATCGCCCTACTTCAGCGCGCGAGGAGCCTCAGACAAGGCCGCGGCGGGCCGGGAAGGCGTCTCATTAACACGGCGAAAACCTGAACTGTCCCTGACAGGGGCACAATCCCTCTACCCCCCGCGACCGTCCCGGCAAGAGGAGCCCCATGTCAGACCGGACAGTGGACCGCACCCCGCAGTCGCCACAGCCCGAGCGAACGCCCGGCCCCGCCCGACGTGATGCCGTCGACCGCTACTTCAGGATCAGCGAGCGCGGTTCGACGTACGGGCGCGAGATCCGCGGCGGCTTCGCCACCTTCTTCACCATGGCCTACATCCTCGTGCTCAACCCGATCATCCTGGGTGGCGCCGAGGACAAGTTCGGTGCCCAGCTCTCCGGGCCGCAGCTCGTCACCGCCACCGCGCTGGTGGCCGCCGTGATGACCGCGGTCATGGGCCTCGGCGGCAATCTGCCGCTCGCCGTCGCCGCCGGCCTCGGACTCAACGCCGTGGTCGCCTTCCAGCTCGCGCCCCTGATGAGCTGGCCCGACGCGATGGGACTGATCGTCCTCGAAGGCCTGCTGATCTGCGCGCTGGTGGTGACCGGGCTGCGCGAGGCCGTCATGCACGCCATCCCGCGGGAACTCAAGCAGGCCATCAGCGTGGGCATCGGCCTCTTCATCGCCTTCATCGGCTTCGTCGACGCGGGCTTCGTCACCCGGATCCCCGGCGACACCGGCTCCGTACCGGTGCAGCTCGGCGCCTCGGGACAGCTCACCGGCTGGCCGGTCCTGGTCTTCTGTCTCGGAGTCCTGCTGACCGTCGCCCTGGTGGCGCGCAAGGTGCGGGGCGCGATCCTCATCGGCATCGTCGTCACGACGGCCGTGGCGGTCGTCATCAACGAGATCGCGGACATCGCGCCCGCCGCCTGGGGACTCACCGCGCCGGCCGTGCCCGGTGACCTGGTCGCCGCACCCGACTTCGGGCTCGTCGGCTCCTTCAGCCTCTTCGGGGCGTTCGAGCAGGTCGGGGTGGTCACGCTCGTCCTGCTGGTCTTCACGCTCATGCTGAGCGACTTCTTCGACACCATGGGCACCGTGGTCGGGGTCTCCAGCGAGGCCGGACTCCTCGACGAGCAGGGCAAGGTGCCCAACCTCGGCCGGATCCTGCTGATCGACGGCGCGGCGGCGGTGGCGGGCGGCGCCGCCTCGGCTTCCTCCAGCACCTCGTACATCGAGTCGGCGGCGGGCGTCGGCGAGGGCGCCCGTACCGGTTTCGCGTCCCTGGTCACCGGCGCGCTCTTCGGGCTCTCCCTCTTCCTCGCCCCGCTCGCCCTGGTGGTCCCGGCGCAGGCGGCGGCTCCGGCGCTGGTCGTGGTGGGCTTCCTGCTGATGACGCAGGTACGGCACATCGACTGGGAGAAGTACGAGATAGCGATCCCGGCCTTCCTGACGATCGCCGTGATGCCGTTCACGTACTCCATCACCAATGGCATCGGCGCCGGCTTCCTCTCCTACGTCCTGATCAAGGCGGTGCTGGGCAAGGCGCGTGAGGTGCACTGGCTGCTGTGGGGGACGGCGGCGCTGTTCGCGGTCTACTTCGCGATCGATCCGGTCGAGCAGTTGCTCAATGTGACGTAGTGCCAGGTCGCGGCGGTACGAGCGGGAGTACGGGACGGGGCGCGGGGCGAGCGTACGGGGCGGCGTACGCGGGCGGCGGGGTGCGTTCGATGTAACACCCGTGAAGCAAGTGCTCAACGGGGCAGTCATCGACGGCTGATGGAGTCACGCCGCACCCCCCGCACGGCATGCACTTCCGGAGGTTCTTTTGAGCCAGCCTCAGCCACCCACCCAGGAGCAGTTGGACGCGTACATACGGACCAGACTCGCCCTGGCCGGCGTCGATCTCGATCTGCTGCCCACGCAGCCGGACCCCGCGACCGGCGTCCCCACCCGTGACCAGGCCCTGCGCTCCCTGCGGTCCTTCGTCACCGCGGGACCGGTCGCCATCGCGGGCTGGACGCCCCCGGTGACCGGCACCCCGGCCCCCGCTTACGCCCAGCAGGCCTCGCCGCCGCTGATCTATCCGTCCATCACCGAAGCCTGGACGGGACGGACCGGCGACACCGGGAAGGGGGCCGGACGATGAGCCGCGCACTCAACCGCCGTACGTTCCTGGCCAGTTCGGCGGCCGTGACGGGAGCCGTCGTCAGCGGAACCGCCTTCGCGGCCCCCGCCGCCGCGCAAGCCGCCACCGCCCCGGCAGCCTTCACCGGGTCCACCGGCCCGTCCGGGCGCAAGCCGTACCTCCCCGACATCGACGTCCGGGACGCGGCGCGCCGCGACCCCACCGAGGCGACCCTCGCCGAGGCCGCCGTCCTGATGAGCCGCCGCCGGCTGACCTCCGTCACGCTCGTCGAGGCGTATCTCGACCGGATCGCCGCCTTCGACTCCACCTACCAGGCGTACGCCGAGGTCACGGACGAGAGCGCGCTCGCCGCCGCCCGCAAGGCCGACCGGAGCGGCGGACGGGGCGGAGTCCTCAGTGGTGTTCCGCTGTGCATCAAGGACAACTACTTCACGCGCGGGGTGCCGACGCGCTGCAACTCGTACATCTTCGAGGACTTCGTCCCCGACTACGACGCCACCGCGGTCGCCCGGCTCGTCTCCGCGGGCGGCATCGTCCTGGGCAAGGGCCAGATGGGCCCGCTCGCCACCACCCGTGCGACCACCCCCAACGGGACGGTCACCACCGTCAACGCCTGGACCCCGGAGAACCCGTCCACCGATCCCGGCGGCTCCTCCACCGGTCCGGCCACCGCCGTCGCCGGGCGGCTGGCGTCGTCCTCCATCGGCACCCAGACCGGCGGTTCCATCGTCCAGCCCTCCAACCGGCAGAACCTCACCGGACTGAAGCCCACCATGGGCCGGGTCTCCGCCCATGGCGTGATCCCGCTCTCGTACACCCGCGACCACCCGGGACCGCTGGCGCGCGACGCCATGGACGCGGCACTGATGCTCGCGGTGATGGCGGGCCCCGACCCGCAGGACCCACGCACCCTCGGCCTTCCCGAACTGCCGGATCTCGTACGGGCCGCGACCCCGGTGGTCTCGCGGGGCAGAGTGAAGCTGCGCAGGGCCACCAGGATCGGGGTGCCGGCCGACTTCCTCGGCTCGGCGACCGAGGTGCGGACGGCCTTCCTCGACAAGCTCGACTCCATCTCCGGGGTGACGCTCGTCGACATCACCTATCCGGCCGACTGGGGGCTGCTCACCGGTACGTTCAATGACGCCCGGCTGTCCGAGCGGACCGAGCCGTTCCGGTACTGGCTGCGCGAGGACCCGGCGAAGTTCGGGGTGTCCCTGCTGAGCTGGCTCCAGGGACTGATGCTCTCCGGCGACGAGTGGATCACCGCGCAGCGCGCCAAGAACCATCTGCTGCGCGAGGTCCTCGACGGGGTCATGGACCGCTGCGACGTGCTGCTCCAGACCGGTCCCGTACCGTTCGACATCCTCGGACTGCCCGAGATCGCCTTCCCCGTGGGCTTCACCGCGGGGATTCCGGCCGGTGTGATCCTCGGCGGCCAGCCGTACGAGGAGGACCGGCTGCTGGAGGTCGCCGCCGCCTACCAGGCGGTGACGGACTGGCACACCCGGCGCCCGGCGGACCCGGCGTCCGCTCCGGCGGGCCGGACCGCGCAGCGGATGGCGGTCGCCAGGCCGCGGATCACGGCCGAGGAGGCGGCGGCGCAGAGCGCGTGAGCGGTCCCGCGAGGCTCCCCGGAACTCCCGCGAGAGCCTCCGGTGATCCCGTGGGATCCCCCGGCCGCGGCCTGTCGGTCGCGGCCGGGGGCGTTCCGTCCGCCGGGGGACCCACGGGAAACCCGCCGGGGCCCTACGAGACGACGCAAGAGAAGGTCACTTCAGCGCCGCCGTCATCATCTTCTGTGCGACCGGTGCGGCCAGGCCGTTGCCGCTGACCTCCGAGCGCGCCGCTCCCGAGTCCTCCACGACCACCGCGACCGCGACCTCCTTGCCGGTGGCGGCGTCCTTCGCGTACGAGGTGAACCAGGCGTACGGCGTACGGCTGTTGTCCACGCCGTGCTGGGCCGTACCCGTCTTGCCGCCGACCTCGGCGCCGTCCACCCGGGCGTTCGTCCCCGTACCGTCCTCGACGACCGTCACCATCGCGCTGCGCAGTTGCTCGGCGGTGGACGAGGAGACGATGCGGGTGGTGTCGCCGTCCGGGTAGGAGCGCAGGGTGTCGCCGCTCGCGTTCACCACCTTCGACACCATGTGCGGCGCGGCCAGCATCCCGTCGTTCGCGAGGGCCGCCGAGACCATGGCCATCTGGAGCGGGGTCGCGGTCACATCGAACTGCCCGATCCCGCTGAGCGCCGTCTGCGCGCGGTCCATCCCGGACGGATAGACGCTCTCCGAGGCCCGTACCGGCACGTCCTGGCTGGTGTCGTCGAAGCCGAACCGTTCCGCCATCGCGCGCACCTTCTCCTGCCCGAGGTCGTCGGCCATCTTTCCGAACACCGTGTTGCAGGAGTAGGCGAGGGCGGTGCGGATGGAGGCGTTCTCGCAGGGCGCCGAGCTGTTCTCGTTGCGGAGCAGGGTGGTCGTGGTGGGCAGGGTGTACGGGTCCGGGCTGTCGGTCGGCTCGTCGACCGAGCTGTACAGACCGTCCTCCAGCGCCGCCGCCGCGACCACCAGCTTGAAGGTCGAGCCGGGCGGCAGCGGCTGCCGCAGCGCACGGTTGACCATGGGCTTGGCCGGGTCCCCGGTCAGCTCCCGCCAGGCGTCGCCGTCCGTCGTATCGCTGATCCTCGTCGGATCGTACGAGGGCGTGCTGACCACCGCGAGCACGCGCCCGGTCACGGGATCGATCGCGACGGCCGCGCCCTGCTTGCCGCCCAGCGCGCGGTAACCGGCCTCCTGTACGGCGGGGTCGATCGTCGTCAGGACATCGCCGGGCGCGGTCTGCTTGCCCAGGAGCGCGTCGACCGGGTTCTTGAGCCGGCTGTCGGTCCCGTCGAGCACATCGGAGAAGATGCCCTCGATCTGGGTGGAGCCGTACGCCTGCGAGCTGTAGCCGGTGACGGGCGCGTACAGGGCGCCGTCGGTGTAGGTGCGCTCGTACGCGAGATCGCTGCCCGTGGTCTTCCGGGAGCCCGTGACGGGCGCCCCGGCCACGACGATGTCGCCCAGCGGCTGCGCGTACTGGGCGATGAGGTTCCGCCGGTTGTGCTTGTCGTCGGCGAGGGCCTTGGCCTCGTACGCCTGCACCCAGGTCGCCCGTACCAGCAGGGCGAGCACGAGCAGCAGACAGGTGACCGCTGTGCGTCTGATCGTCTTGTTCATCCCGTTGTTCATCGCGTACGAGGGACGAGCGGGCCGGGAGCGGTCGTTCCCGTCGGCCGGGCTTCTCAGAAACTCTTCAGGATCGCTCGGGGCTCCCGGGAGCGCCCGGAGTCCCGGACGCGCCGGGGGCCCGCAGGGTCAGCAGCACCTCGTCGGTGTCCTCGCCGCGCCCCGCCGCGTAGTCCCGGTCGTAGCCGCTGACCACGAACCCGCACTTCGCCAGCACGCGCAGCGAGCCCGCGTTGTCGGCGGCGGCGCGGGCCCCCAGCGGCCGTTCCGGTACGAGGGCGAGCAGCGCGCGCAGCGCGGCGGTCGCGATACCGCGGCCCCAGTGGGCGCGGTCGATCCAGTACGTCACCTCCCGCTCCCCGGGCGGCCCGTAGACCGCGGCGTGCCCGGCCACCTCGCCGTCGGCGAGGACCGTACGGTTGACGGTCTCGGCCGAGGCCAGGATCCGCGCCCAGTGGGCGTCGAAACGGGCCCGGTCGGCGGGGTCCTCGGCGGTGAAGGCGGCCATCCGCAGCGCCTCGGGGTCCTGTCCCATCACGAAGAAGAGCGGCAGATCGCTCTCCCGCACCTCGCGCAGCCCCACCTCCGGGGGCTTGTGGCCCGGCGTGTCCATCAGAGCCTGCGGGTCGCGAGCGTCAGGCGGTCGCGGGCGTCGAACAGGGCGTCCTTGATCATCTGCTCATGGCCCGGGGTCAGCCGCGCCACCGGCACCGAGCAACTGATCGCGTCGCGCGCCGGGGTCCGGTACGGGATCGCGACACCGAAGCAGCGCAGCCCGAGGGTGTTCTCCTCGCGGTCCACCGCGTACCCCTGCTCGCGTACGGTGTGCAGCTCCTCGATCAGCTTCTCGCGGTCGGTGATGGTGTGCTCGGTCAGCGCCGGCATGGTCTCCGGCAGCATCTTGCGCACCTGCTCGTCGCTGTGGGTCGCCAGCAGCGCCTTGCCCAGCGAGGTCGAGTGCGCGGGCAGCCGGCGGCCGACCCGGGTGAAGGGCCGCAGATAGTGCTGCGACTGGCGGGTGGCGAGATAGACGACATTGGTGCCGTCGAGCCGCGCGAGGTGGATGGTCTCGGTGGTGTCGTCGGAGAGCCGGTCCAGGGTGGGGCGGGCCGCCGCCACCACCTCGTCGCCGTCGATGTACGAGGTGCCGACGAGCAGGGCCCGTACCCCGATCCCGTACCGTGTGCCCGTCGCGTCGGTCTCCACCCAGCCCAGCTCGACCAGGGTCCGCAGCAGCATGTACAGGCTGGACTTGGGGTAGCCGACCGCCTCCTGGACGGCGGCGAGGGAGTGCATGCCGGGGCGCCCCGCGAAGTATTCGAGCAGTTCCACCGTCCGTACGGCGGACTTGACCTGTGCTCCACCGGTCTCCGAAACCGTCATGGTCCCTCGCCCCTTTTCGCCTTCCGGACCGCTCTTGACCACGCGGAACGCGCGGAAATAGAGTCCCTACAGATTCACCATCAAGAACTTTGTTCAGAATACCGAACAAGGTCCGATGGGTGGCAGTCGGCAGGGAAGGAAGCCACGGTGGCAGCAGCACCAGTCTGGAGTGTCGACCCCCGAACGGGGAAGCCACGTGAGCAGGTCGCGCACGAGGCCACGGCCGAGGAGGTCGACCGCGCGGTGCGCGGGGCGTACGCAGTCAGGGACGCGCTCGCCGACCGTACCGTCCGCGCCGCCCTGCTCCGTACCGCGGCGGATCTGCTGCACGCGTCCCGTGAGCACGTCATCGAGGCCGCGGACGCCGAGACCGCTCTCGGTCCGGTCCGGCTCACCGGTGAACTCGCCCGTACGGCAGCCCAGTTGAGGGCCTTCGCGGAGGTCGTCGAGGAAGGCGCCTTCCTCGACATCCGGATCGACCACGCCGACGCGGACCGCACTCCGCCCTGGCCCGATCTGCGCCGCTGGAAGGTGCCGCTGGGGGTGGTCGCGGTCTACTCCGCGAGCAACTTCCCGCTCGCCTTCTCCGTACCCGGCGGGGACACCGCGAGCGCGCTGGCTGCGGGCTGCCCGGTCGTCGTCAAGGCCCATCCGGACCACCCCGGTACCTCCGAGCTGTGCGCCTCCGTGCTGCGCAGGGCGGCGGCCCAGGTGGGGCTGCCCGAGGACGTGCTCTCGCTGGTGCACGGATTCGAGGCGGGCGTCGAGCTGGTGCGGCACCCGCTGGTCGCGGCGGCCGGTTTCACCGGTTCCGTACGCGGCGGGCGCGCGCTCTTCGACGCGGCGGCGGCCCGGCCCGTGCCCATCCCCTTCCACGGAGAGCTGGGCTCCCTCAACCCGGTGGTGATCACCGAGGCGGCGGCGGCCGAGCGCGCCGAGCAGATCGGTGCCGGTCTCGCCGGCTCGATGACCCTGGGGGAGGGGCAGTTCTGCACCAAGCCCGGCTTCGTCCTGGCGCCCGCCGGAGCGGCCGGGGACCGGCTGGTCGCCTCCCTCACGGCAGCCGTCAGCGAGACCGAGCCCGGGGTGATGCTGGACCACCGGATGCGGGACGCCTTTGTCGCGGGCGTACGGGAACGGGCCGAACTGCCGGACGTGGACGCCCCGATCACCCCCGGCGCGGGCGGCGAGCACACCGTCAGCGCGGGCTTCCTGACCCTGCCCGCCGAAGCCCTCGCCAAGGACGGGCCGCACGATCTGCTCCTGGAGGAGTGCTTCGGTCCGGTGACCGTGGTCGCGCGGTACGCCTCGACCGACGAGATCAGCGCCGTACTGGCCCGGCTGCCCGGCAATCTCACGGCCACGCTCCAGATCGCGGAGGCGGAGGCCGAGGGGACGGTGCCCGGGACCGCCGAACTGCTGGCGGAGCTGACCCCGCTGGCCGGGCGGGTCCTGGTCAACGGCTGGCCGACCGGTGTCGCCGTCGCGCCCGCGCAGCACCACGGCGGGCCGTACCCGGCGACCACGTCGACGTCCACCTCGGTCGGCGCGACGGCCATCGAACGCTGGCTGCGGCCGGTCACGTACCAGTCCACCCCGGAGGGGCTGCTTCCGCCGGAGCTGAGGGACGCGAATCCGCTGGGGCTGCCGCGACGGGTGGACGGGCGGCCGGAGAATCCGGCGCATGACTGAGGGGGCGGCGGGGGGTTCCGGGGGAGAAGGGAGCGCGGGCGGTTCCGCGACGGGGCTGTCGGCTCCGGTGCAACTGTCCGCTCCGGTGGAGCTGCCTGACCTGGTGGAGCCGCCCGCTGCGGTGGAGCTGCCTGCTCCGGTGGAGCTGCCCGACCTGGTGGAGCTGCCTGCTCCGGTGGAGCTGCCTGAACTGCCGTTTCCGCTGCGGGCGTTCGGTCCCGAGGGCGCGTGGGCGTATGAGGACGGCGCGCTCACCGGTCGGGCGGGCGCCCGCCAGGACCGTTTCGTACCCCCGTCGTCGGAGTCCCTGGAACCGGCCTCCGACGCGCCCGGCTTCTCGGCGTACCGGAGGGCGACTTCCAGCTTCTCGCCCGGGTGACGGTCGGCTTCGCCGCCGCCTTCGACGCGGGCGTGCTCTGCCTGGAGGTCGCCGAGCCGCAGTGGGCCAAACTCTGTCTGGAGCTGTCCCCCGAGCGCCCCACCATCTGCACGGTCGTCACCCGCGGCCACTCCGACGACGCCAACTCCTTCCAGGTGGCGGGCGACAGGTACTGGCTGCGGATCAGCCGTACGGGCAGGTCGTTCGCCTTCCGCGCCTCCCCGGACGGCGAGAACTGGACATTCGTCCGCGTGTTCACGTTGGGTACGGCGGCGGAGGCCGTGTCGGCGCGGGTCGGCTTTCTGGCGCAGTCGCCGAGGGGCGAGGGGTGTGCGGTGACGTTCGACGGGATCGCCTTCAGGCCGGAGGGACTTGAGGATCTGAGGGACGGAAGCTGAGGCGACGGGCGGGAGTTGGCGGCGCCCATCGGTTCCGGGGGTCGTCCCGCCGGTTCCGCGGGGCGTCCGGTCGGTTCCGGGGATGGTCCGGTACTGCCCGCCGTCGGCCGGGACTTCGGTCTGCCGGGCCATGACCGGGCGGGCACCGGACACCGGAAAAAGACACTATGTCCGGCGGCCTCGGGGCGCATGAGGGTGCGGGGGACGGGTATGAGTCCCGCCCAGGCGTACTCGTCCGAGGGGGGCGTTCATGGGGGACCTGGTGCGCATGCCGCTGGAAGGCGGCGGCTCCGTGCTCTTCGAGGCGGCGGCTTCGTCCGCGGCCCAGGGTCCGGTGAAGGTCGCGCGGCCCGCCGACGTGGTGCGTGATCTGCCGCGCTCGCTGCTGGCATCGCTCGCGCCGGTCCGGGAGACGGCCCGGTCGGTCCTCGACCAGTTGCGGCAGGCCGGTCCGGACGAGGTGGAGATCGAGTTCGGGGTGGACCTCTCCGCCGAGGCCGGGGCGGTCATCACCAAGACGCAGGGAGCGTTCCATCTGAAGGTCCGCGTCCTGTGGAGCGCGGGGTCGGACCTGGGCGCGGGCCCGGCTCCGGTGGCAGGCGGTGGTACGGAACGGGGCGTGGGGTCGGGCTTGGTGGCAGGCGGTGGTGCGGATCCGGGCGCGGGTGCGGATCCGGGTGTGGGTACGGGCCCGGGTGTGGGCCTTGGCTCCGATCCCGGCGCCGCTGCGGATCCGGGTGTCGGTCGTGGTCCGGATCCGGGGCCCGATCCTCGCCCGGGTGCGGCCGGCGGGCCCGGCCCGGTCGGCGGCAGCGGCTGAGGCCGGGAGAAACGGCTGTGACCCGGGCAGGGGACGCGGCGGGGCTCCCGGCCGCGACCGCGCGGATCCTCGGCACGGACGGGACGGTCGCGGGGAGCGGATTCCTGGTGGCGCCGGATCTGCTCCTCACCTGCGCGCATGTGATCGCCGCCGCCGGCGGCGGGCCGGACGGCGAGGTCGACGTGTCCTTCCCGCATCTGCCGGGGGCGCCCTCGCTTCCCGGGCGTGTCGAGGCCGCGTCCTGGCGGGACGCCGACACGCAGGACGTGGCGGCCGTCCGGCTGGCGGACGCGCCCACCGGTGCGCGGGTCCTGGAACTCGGCACCGCCGGGGGCACACAGGGCCACGCCGTGGTGTCGTTCGGGTTCCCCGCGGGCGGCCGTGACGGCGGTCATCCCGTGACGGCGGTGGCGGGCCGGCTCTTCCCGGCCGAACGGGCCGGAGTGCTGCTCCAGTTGTCCGGGGCGAACGGCGTGATGCCGGGTTTCAGCGGCGCTGCCGTCGTCGACGAGGTCACTGGTCTGGTCATCGGCATGCTGACGGAGATCACGGCACCGGACGAGCATCTGCGGGGCACCGACCTCGCCTTCGCGACCCCGACCTCCGTCCTGCGGGAGGCCGTACCCGGTCTGGCCGAGCAGGACCCGTGCCCGTACCGGGGCCTGGAGGCGTTCACCGCGGCCGACGCCGGCCTCTTCCACGGCCGCGGGGGTGTCGTGGAGCGTCTCCTCGGCGTGCTGCGGCGCCGCCGCCGCTTGCTGCTGCTGGGGCCCTCGGGCTCGGGCAAGTCCTCGCTGGCGCTGGCCGGGGTGGTGGCCCGGACGGCCGACGAGGGATGGCTGCCCGTCGTCGCCCGCCCCGGCCGCGATCTGGTGGCCGAGCTGGAGGCCGCCGGCCTGCCCGGAGTCGCCTCCGGGGGTATCGTGCCGGCGGTCCGGCGCCGGCTCGCCGAGGAGCCCGGGTACGACCGGGTCCTGCTCGTCGTCGACCAGTTCGAGGAGATCTTCGCGCGGCAGGACGATCCGCGGCGGCGCTCGGGGGAAGGCGACGGCACGGGGTCCGTGGACATCGGCGACGCGGGCGACGACCGTACGCCCACGCCTGACGGAGCCGCAGCCGACAGCGGGACGGCCGACAGCGGGGCGGCTGACGGCGAGGCGGCCGACGGCCGGGCCGCCGCTCCTGACGGTGCGGCAGTCGCAGACACCGGCAGCGCGAAGTCCGGCCGTGATGCCGTCCCTCGCGGCGCCGATGACAGCCGTACGACGACCCCCGGTGGTGCGGAGGGCAGCGGTACGCCCGCTTCCGTCGGCATGGGAGGCGACAGTACGGCGGACTCCGGCGGCGCGGACTCCTCGTACATCAGCAGCGCCGAGGCCGGGAGCGGGCCCGCTCCCCCTGGAGCCGGGGACGGACGTACGGGCGCCACCGCCGGTGGAGCCGACGGCGACGGCAGTGGCAGCGGAGATCGCAGCGGCAGCGGCAGTGGCCCCGACGCCTACGCCGCCCGCGTCCTCACGTACCTGCGCGAGGCCGTCGAGGCCCCCGAACTCGTGCGCGTGGTCGTGGTGATGCGTGACGACTTCTATCCCCGGCTGGCCGCGCGGGCACCCGAGCTGCTGGAGGTCATGCAGCCGGGCATGGTGCAGGTGCCCCCCACCCTCACCCCGGACGAGCTGCACACCATCATCACCCTGCCGGACGGGACCGTACGGGTACGCCTGGAGCGCGGGCTCGCCGACCGGATCGTCGCCGACCTGCCCCGGGCCGAGGCCACGGGGGACGCGGAGGCCGGCGCCGGAATCCCGGCGGAGGCGGCCGGCGGTGTCCCTGCCACCGTGCTGCCCCTGGTGGAGTTCACCCTCACCCTGCTGTGGCGCCGACGCGTGGACGGGCGCCTGACCCACGACGCGTACGACCGGATCGGCGGTGTGACCGGCTCCCTCGGCACCTGGTGCGACACCGCGGTCGCCGGTATCCCCGAGGAACACCGGGACATGGCCTGGCGGCTGCTCACGGCGCTGGTCCAGCCCGGGGACGAGGGGCACGGAGTCGCACCGGCCCGCCGCCAACTGACCGTGGCCGACCTCAAGGACCGGACGCTGGGCGAGCCGGACACGGACCCGGCGACCGCCGCGGCGCACGACCGGGCCTTCCATGAGGTCCTCGGAGTTCTGACCGGCCACCACATCGTGGTCACCCGCGACCCCGGGCGGCCCACCGCCGAACTCATCCACGACGCGCTGATCCGGGACTGGGCGGACCTGCGGGACGCGGTCCGCGCCGACCGGGACTTCCAGAACTGGCTGGACCGGACGGCCCGGCGCCAGCAGGGCTGGCAGGCCACCCGCCACCTCGGGGACCTGCTGACCGGTACGGACCTCGAAGCGGGCCTGTCGTGGTCCGGGCACCGGGGCATGCCCGCCGAGGTGGTCGCGTACCTGGAGGCGAGCCGCGCCCACGCCCAGGCCCTGGCCCGGCGCGGCCGGCGCGTCACCACCGTACTGGTCTGCCTGCTGGCCCTGGCCCTGGTGGCCGCCGGGATCGCCCTGTGGCAGCGGGAGAGCGCCCTGGCGTCCCAGCGGCTGTCCGAGTCGCGCGAACTGGCCGGATCCTCCACCCTGCTGCACGAACTCAACGGCGACCTCTCCGCCCTGCTCGCCATCCAGGCGTTCCGGACGTCGCCCACCATGGAGGCGAGCCAGAGCCTGTACACGGCGGCCGACCTGCCGATGCGGTTCCGGCTGACGGGACACGACCGCGGGGTGCGGGCCGCCGCCCTCAGCCCGGACGGGGCGCTCGCCGCCACCGGAGACCCGGCCGGGACCGTACGGATCTGGAACACCGCCGACGGCCGGACGCAGAAGCGGCTGCGCCTGGGCGGCGCGGTGAGCGGGCTGGCCTTCGCACCGGACGGCAGGACACTGCTCACCGCCGACACCTATGGCTGGGTGGCGCTCTGGGACGCCTCGACGGGCAAGCGGCGGCGCTCCGTCACCCCCGCGCCGCCGCCCTCCGACGGCGGTGTCGCGGACGATGGGATCGCAGACGGTGGTGTCGCGGATGGCGGTGGCGTGGACGGCGGGTCCGTGGACGGCGGTGTCGCGGACGGCGGGAGCACCACGGTCGGCGAGGTCGTGTTCAGCGCGGACGGCAGTCGCTTCGCCCTGTCCGGCCCCGACGGCGGGACCCGTGTGTTCGACACCGCGCGCGGCACGCTCCTGCGCACCCTGGACCGCGGGCCCGCGGCCAGTGACTCCGGTCTCGCGCTCAGCGAGGAAGGCGGGTTCGCGCTCTACCCCAACAGCCTCTCCCTCAGCCGGGACGGGCAGGTCCTCGCGGCCGCCCTCGACGACGGCACGGTGTGCGTCTGGCGGGTGTCCGACGGGGCCGAACTGACGCGGCTCGCCGACGCCGACGCCGTGGACACGGTGGCGCTGAGTCCCGACGGAAGGCTGTTCGTGACGGGCAGTCCGAACGGTCCTCTGCAACTGCGCGACGCACACGGCGGGCGGATCGTGCGCGACCTGCGGAGCCATCAGGACGAAGTGGGGGCTGCCGCCTTCAGCCCCGACGGGCGACTGCTGGCCACCGGCGACAACTCCGGACTGCTGCACGTGTGGGAGGTGGCGACCGGCCGGGTCGTGCACACGCTGTGGGGCCACGACGCCTGGATCAGCGCCATCGCCTTCGACGCCGACGGCTCGCAGTTGCTGACCGGGGATCAGTTAGGTCTCTTCTTCCGGGGCGATCTGGCCCATGTGGCGATCGACGACCTGGCGGGCCTGGCGAGGCTGTGGCAGCTCACACCGCCGGAACCCGTCCGGATACGCACCGGCGGCCAGGTCTCCGCGATCGCGCTGCGGCCCGGCGGCCATGAGACGGCCGTCGGCGAGTTCTCCGGCACCGTACGGATCTGGCGTACGGACGTGCCGGGCGGGGGCCGGCCGCGCACTCTCGTCCCGCGCGGTCCCGAGGTCAAGTGGCTGGCCTGGAGCCCGGACGGCTCCGTCCTGGCGGTCAGTACTTCCGCGGGGGTGGCGCTGTACCCCGCGGACGCGGACGCGCCCTCCGTCCGTCCGGTCCGCCCCCAGGGGCGGGTGCGCCCGGTCTTCCCCGTCGTCTTCAGCCCCGACTCCAGGACAGTCGCCGCCGTGGACTCCGGGGCGGGTGTACGCCTGTGGGACACCCGCACCGGACAGGTGCGGTTCAGTTATGCCGGTACAACAGCCGAGATGCCCTTGGCGTTCAGCGCCGACGGCAGGCTGCTCCTGCTGGGTGGCGAGCGGTCGGAGCTGAGGGACACAGTGACCGGCCGGGTCCACCGCCGGCTCGACGACACCGCCATCAGCGGGGCGTTCAGCCCGGACGGACGGACCGTGGCAACCAGCGGTGAGGACAGCATCAGCCTCTGGGACGCCGACTCGGGACGGCTGCTGCGGCGGCTGGACTACGACCAGGGCACATTGGAGATGGCGTTCTCCCCCGACGGGGGCGCGCTGGCCGTCGTCGGCTCGGGCGGCATCGGGCTGTGGGACACGGCCACGGGTCTCCTCCTCAAGACGTACCGCTTCAGCGCGAGTCCCGGCTCCGCCACCCTGCTGCGGAACGGCGCCGTGGCGGCGGCCGACGGTCCCGACGGAGTGGTGGAGATACGCGACTATCTGCTGGCCGGGCCGCAGGAGGTCATCGCCGGCCTGTGCCGGAAGGTGGGCCGGGACCTCACACCCGAGGAATGGGAGGGCTTCGCGCCCGCGCAGCAGCCGCGGCAGGTGTGCCCCTTCCCGCAGCCCGACCTGGCACCGGACCCGCGCGTCAGCCAACTGCTGGACAACATGGACAAACAGTTCGGCGACAGCTAGAGGGTGTCTCGCCGATCTTGCCGGGCACGCGGGGCCCGGCACGCACGCTCGCGGTACCGGGGCACCTGAGCCCCGGCGAGAACCACAGGACACGCCCTAAGGTGGCTCGCTGTGACAGCAGCCTCCGCGGCCCCGCCGCTCCTCCGTGACCGGCGGTTTCTCCTTCTTGTCTCCGCGCGCACCATCTCGGTGCTGGGCAATGGATTCGCCCGTGTGGCGCTGGCGTTCGCGGTGCTCGCGCTGCCCGGCGCGGGGCCCGGGAAGCTGTCGTTGGTGCTCGCCTGTCAGGCGCTGCCGCAACTCCTGTTCGTACTCGTCGGCGGTGTGATCGCCGACCGGATGTCCCGCTCCCGGCTGATGGTGCTCTCCGACGTGGTCGGCGCGGCGGCGTACGGGGGACTGGCCGCGATGGTGCTCACCGGCCACGCGCCCCTGTGGGCCATGTGCGTACTGGCGGTGCTGGCGGGGACGGCCACGGCGCTCTTCCTGCCGGCCATGGAGGGCGTCGTACCGCTCATCGTGCCCAAGAGCCTGCTCCAGCGGGCGAACGGGATGCTGCGGGTCGGCACGAACAGCGCGATGCTGCTCGGTCTCGCGCTGTCGGGAGTGACCGTCGCGCTGGTCGGAGCGGGCTGGGCGCTGGCCCTGAACGCCGGTTCCTTCGCGCTCAGCGCCCTGCTCGTCAACGGCCTGCGGCTCACCACCTCGCCCCGCGCCGTCTCGTCCGGCTGGGCGGATCTGCGGGACGGCTGGTACGAGTTCTCCTCGCGGCAGTGGCTGTGGGCGGTGGTCGCCCAGTACGCGGTCGTCGTCGCCGCGCTCCAGGCCACGGTCGGGGTCCTGGGCCCGCTGATGGCGGACGACCGGCTGGGCGGGGCGCGGGCCTGGTCGCTGATCGTCGCGGCGCAGGCGCTGGGGATGATCGCGGGCGCGGGAATCGCGAGCCGTGTGCGGGTACGGCGGCCGATCCTGGTCGCGGTACTGGCGACGTTTCCGGCCGCGGTCCCGATGATCCTGCTCGCCGGGGAGGCACCGGTCTGGCTGATCGCGGTGGCCATGTTCTGCTCGGGCATCGCCAACGACATCTTCGGGGTGCTGTGGTCCACGACCCTTCAGCACGAGGTCCCGGAGGAGGCGCTGTCCCGGGTCAGCTCGTACGACCTCTTCGGATCGCTGGCCTTCGCCCCGCTGGGGCTGCTGGTCGCGGGGCCGATCGCCGCGGAGACCGGCACGGGCCCGGCCCTGGCGGGTTGCGCGGCCCTGGTGGTCCTGGCCACGGCCGCGACCCTGCTCGCCCCACGGGTCCGCTCGCTCCGCTCCCCGGAGTACTCCACGACACTCCCGGCGCCCCCTGTTCCCGGACCCCGCCCGCCGGTGAGCAAGTGACGGAACACGGGCGGGTCGTGGCTACGAATCCAGCCGCGAGGCCAACCAGGGCTTCAGCACGGGCAGTACGTTCGCGGGCTGCATGGCCTGCGTATGGTCGAGCCCGTCCAGAACCCGCACATCCCATCCGGCGGTTTCCAGTTCGCTGCGCCCGCTGATGACCGCGTCCGCGATGCGTACGGTCATACCGCCCCAGCTCTCGCCGTACGGGATCTCGTCCGCCGACCCGGCGAAACACAGGCGGGGGCAGGTGATCCGCGGCTGTGCGGCCCGGTCGTCGAAGCTCTGGAGCGCCTCGTAGAGCGTGACGAATTGCCGGGTCTGAGGCTCCGTCATCGACACCTCCACGGCCGACCAGTCGTAGTCCTCCACGGAGTCGCCAGGTGACTGCTCGGAGTACGGGGGTGTGCTCCGGGCCGGGTCCGACGTCCGGTGAGCGGCCATCTCATGCGTGGCCATGGTGACCCGGAGCATCTCGGCGTACGGGCCACCGATGGACGGAAAGCCGCCCATGACGAGCGCCGAGAGACGATCGGTACGGATCGCGAGCTGGAGCCCGCTCAGGGCCAGCCATGAGTAGCCGTAGTACGCGAAACGGCCGGCGCCCGCGGCGTCGGCGACCGCCAGCAGATCGGCGGCGACATTGCCGGGGGTCAGCGTGTCCGGCTTGGGCGTCTCCATGACATGGCCCTCGTAGTCGAACGCGACCACGCGGAACCTGTCGCTCAGGCCCTCGATCAGGGACCGGCCCAGCGCCGGGTCCACGCCCCATCGCCGCAGCTCATCGGCCTTCGCGCCGGTGGCCGGTCGCGGGTCGACCGGGAGCAGCAGGGTTGGTCCCGTGCCATGGATCTCCAGTTCGATGTGGCTTCCGTCGTGCAGTTCCGCTTCGGTCATCGCTCTCTCCGGGATGGTTTCCGTAGGCTGTAAGGAGATCGGGCGAGTTCACAATACCGTACGGCGTAAGGAATTAATTCGTGAGCATCATCGCAGGTCAGGGAGATGTAGCCGTATCCATGGCCCTGCTGTGGGCCGAACCGGGAGAGCGGGGCCGACGGACGGCTCCCGGCCCCAAGCCGGCGCTGAGCGTCGACGCCATCGTGGAAGCGGCGATCGCGGTGGCCGACGCGGACACCATGGCGGGGCTGTCGATGCGCACGGTGGCCGAGCGGCTGGGGCGCTCCTCCATGGCCCTCTACACCTATGTCCCCGGCAAGGCGGAACTCCTCGACCTGATGTACGACCGCGTCCACGCCGAGCTGTCCACCGGTCACCACCCGGGCGAAGGCTGGCGGACGGCGGTGGAGTCCTGGGCCGGGGATCTCAGAGCCTTCTATCTGCGGCACCCCTGGGTACTCCAGGTCTCCTACGCCCGCCCGGTCCTGGGCCCGCACGAGCAGGCCGTCCTGGAAGCGCTGGCGGCCATGCTGTACGAAACGGCCCTGCCGGCCAGGATCCTGCGGGCCGTCGTCAGCTCCCTGTTCCACTTCGTACGGGGCTCCGCCCAGACAACCGCCGAGTCCCGCCAGGCGGCATCGGTCACGGGCGTGTCCGACCACGACTGGTGGACCGCCCGCTCAGCCCTCCTCAATGAGGTCGCCCCGGACTTCGCGGACCGTTTCCCCCTGTCGGTACGCCTGGCCAGGGAAAGCGCCGTCCCGCCCGAGGGCGAGCCCGCCCCGTCCTGGGACCACCAGATCGACGACACCTTCACGGTCGGTCTGAAGGTCCTCCTGGACGGAGTGGAGGCAAGCGCGGACGGAGTGGAAGCGCGCACGGCCACCGCCCGTGAAGGCGGATGAGTCTCCCGCCCGGCTTCCGGGCCGGGGGTGAGGCAGGTGGAGGGGGCCTCCGTATGATGGGGGGCCGGTGTGCCGGAACGGAGGGAGCGGGACTGTGCGGGTGGAGATCTGGGGGGACATTGCGTGTCCCTGGTGTTATATCGGGAAGGCCCGGTTCGAGAAGGGGCTGGCGTCTTTCGCCCATCGGGACGAGGTCGAGGTGGTGTACCGCTCGTTCGAGCTGGATCCCGGGCGGGCCAAGGGGGACACCGGGCTGGTGACGGATCTGCTCGCGAAGAAGTTCGGGCGGACCCGTGAGGAGGCGCTCGCGATGGAGGAGCACGTGGCCTCCAACGCCCGGTCCGAGGGGCTCGGTTATGTGATCGAGGGGCGGGACTACGGCAGCACCTTCGACATCCACCGGCTGCTCCATCTCGCCAAGGCCCGCGGCCGCCACGACGAGCTGCTCGACCTCGCCTACCGCGCGAACTTCGCCGAGGAGCGTTCCGTCTTCGACGACGAGACCCTGATCTCCCTGGCGGTCGACGCCGGCCTGGAGGAGGCCGAGGCCCGTGCGGTCCTCGCCGACCCCGACGCGTACGCCGCGGATGTACGGGCCGACGAGCGCGAGGCCGCCGCGCTGGGGGCGAGCGGGGTGCCGTTCTTCGTACTCGACCGGCGGTACGGGGTGTCCGGCGGGCAGCC
Organism: Streptomyces sp. GMY02; assembly: GCF_019056675.1. Lineage (NCBI taxonomy): Bacteria > Bacillati > Actinomycetota > Actinomycetes > Kitasatosporales > Streptomycetaceae > Streptomyces > Streptomyces sp. GMY02. The sequence goes on from NZ_CP077658.1 coordinate 6,565,102, forward strand.
GGCCGAGCTGTTCACCCAGGCGCTGGAGCAGGCATGGGAGAGCCGCGTGCTCACACCGCTCGCGCCCGCCGTCCGTAACGAGTCGGAGAGCGGCGCGGTCTGCGACACCGACGGTTCCTGCGAGATTCCGCAGGCCGGAGCCCATTCATAAGCATTGCTTGGATACGCCCATCAGAATTGCGCAATTGACTACGAGGTGGCCGGGTTCCAGGGTGGGTTCATGGACACCCTGGGAGGCGCCGAGTTCGCGCCGGAGATCACTTATCTCAACACCGCGAACTGCGGTCTGCTGCCCCGGAGGACCATCGCCGCCGTACGGGCGCTGGCCGAGCTGAACGGGACCGGGCGGGGGCAGGGCTCGGGGAGCTTCGAGACCGTCGACGCCGCCCGTGCCTCCTTCGCCCGGCTCACCGGAGTGCCCGCCGAGCGGGTCGCCGTGGGCAGCGCGGTCGCGGTCCATGTCGGGCTGGTGTCGGCCTCGCTGCCGACCGGCGCCGAAGTCCTCTTCCCCGAGGGGGACTTCAGCTCGGTGATCAACCCCTTCGCCGTCCGCGGCGACCTCAAGCTGCGGTACGCGCCGCTGGAGGACCTCGCGGAGGCGGTACGGCCGGGCACCGCGCTAGTCGCGTTCTCCTCGGTGCAGTCGGCGGACGGCAGGACCGCCGATCTGGCCGCGGTACGGGCTGCCGCCGCCGCGCACGGCGCCCGTACGCTCGTCGACACCACGCAGTCGGCCGGCTGGCTGGCGGTCGATCCGGGGGCGTACGACTACACCGTCACCGGCGGCTTCAAGTTCCTGGTCTGCCCGCGCGGTACGTCCTTCCTCACTGTGCGCGAGGAGGTCCAGGACTCGCTCGTACCGCTGCACGCGGGCTGGATCTCGGGCGGGGACATCTGGGCCAGTACATACGGTCCGGTCGAGCGACTGGCCGACTCCGCACGCCGCTTCGACGAGCCGGTGTCCTTCCTCTCGTACCACGGCGCCGCCGAGTCGCTCGCGCTGATGGAGGAGATCGGAACGGACGCGGTCCACGCGCACAACACCGCCCTCGCCGCCCGTTTCCGCGAAGGCCTGACCGCCCTCGGACACGAACCGGTCCCCGGCAACTCGCCGATCGTCTCCGTACCGGGCCTGACACACCGCCACCCCGACCTGGAACGCGCGGAGGTGGCCGTCTCACTCCGCGCGGGCTATCTGCGAGCCGCGTTCCACCTGTACAACACCACGGCGGACGTGGACCGGGCACTGGATGTGCTGGCGGGCTAGTCAGGGCATAGGGCAACGCCCGCTACCGGGCGCGGATCCCGGTGGAACGGGCCATCAACACGTTGAAGCAGTTCACAGCGGTCGATCGAATGGAGCTGATGGAAGAGATGACGCCGCGCACGGTCTCCGCGACAGCCGCCGGCACATGGCTGCTCGGTGACCGCACGGTCAACCGCGTCGGATTCGGCGCCATGCGCCTGACCGGCAGCGCCGCCTTCCACCAGGGCACCCCCAGCGACCGCGGCCGGGCGATCGACGTACTGCGCCGCGCGGTCGAACTCGGTGTCAACCACATCGACACCGCGGCCTTCTACTTCTCCCGGCTGCGCTCCGCCAACGAACTGATCAACTCGGCGCTGGCACCGTATCCGGATGATCTCGTCATCGCCACGAAGGTCGGCCCGGCCAGGGACACCGACGGCGAATGGGCCACCCCGGCACGGCCCGTCCAACTGCGCGGCCAGGTCGAGGAGAATCTGCGTCAGCTCGGCCGCGACCACCTCGACCTGGTCAACCTGCGCCTCATGGGCCAGGAATCCATCAGCGAACATTTCGGGGCTCTCGCCGAGCTGCGCGACGCCGGGCTCATCCGTCACCTCGGTATCTCCGGCGCCCGCCCGGAACACCTGGCCCAGGCCCAGGAGATCGCACCGGTGGTGTGCGTCCAGAACCGCTATGGCATCGACACGCCCGGCGGGGACGAGATGCTCCGGGCATGCGCGGCACACGGCATCGCGTTCGTACCCTTCTTCGCCATCGCGGGGCACGGACGCGAGGCCGGAGCCGTCCGGGACGAACACGACCAGATCGACACCGTGGCCCGCGCACATGGCGTCTCCGCCGCCCAGGTCCGTCTGGCCTGGACCCTGCGGCAAGGCGCCCACGTACTGGCCATCCCCGGCACGGGCAACCCGCAACACCTCGTCGACAACGTCGCGGCCGGCGCACTGCGCCTCACAGCCGAAGAACTCCGGCTACTCGATTCGACTGTCCGGTCCCGCACCCCGCACGGAGCCGGACAGGCTTGATCCCCTCGGCCGGCATCGGGCGGCGAGGATCAGCCCGGTCGGCGATTGAGGGCGCGGCGGCCCGGGCCCGTGGGCGACATCGCTACGTGCCGTCCCGGAGGAGGCGTCCCTCCGTCCGGCGTTCCGGGCAGGCCTCCGTCTCCTTGCACAGGTTTTCCTCGACCTTGGCGAGCAGCCGCGCCAGTTCCGTGCGCTCCGTGTCGTCCAGGCCCGCGAGCGTGTGGTCCTCCAGGTCCGTCCAGGCGTCCCCGACCTCCCAGCGCAGTGCGCAGCTCTCCCGGGTCGCCTCGACCAGTACCGCGCGGCGGTCCTCGGGGTCGGCCGAGCGCTTCACATAGCCCGCGTGGTCCAGGCGCTGGAGCATCTTGGTGACGGTGGAGGGGTCGAGGTCCATCGACTTGATCAGCTCGGACTGGCGGACCGGACCGGCGGTCCAGAGGCGCATCATCAGGAGTTCCTGGCCCGGGTACAGGCCCGTGCGCCGCAGCAGCTTGCCCGCCGCGATGCGGTGCAGCCGGGCGACGCGGGACAGGGCGTGGCTGATCTGCCCGCCGCACGCGGCGCCGGACACGTCGCTCGTACAGGCAGGGTCGTCCGTACGGTCGTCCGCGCCGTCCGACGTACGGTCCGGCATGCGGGCCGAGGTCACGAGGTCAGCTCCTGCGTCATGGGAACGAGTTTAGCTTGGCCGGCCAAGGAATGAGCTAGAGTCGTCCACTGTTGAATGCTTGGCCGACCACATATCCGGTCGGTCACGCCCGTTGTGCCGTCATTTACCGCTCTGGGAGCCCCCATGACCACCGCGTTCGACCCGATCGACCTCTCGGGCACGCAGCTCGCCAACCGCATCGCCATGGCCCCGATGACCCGCAGTCGTGCGTTCGGCCCGGGCCACTCGGCCACCGATTCGATGGTGACGTACTACGCACAGCGCGCCTCGGCCGGTCTGATCATCACCGAGGGGACCCAGCCGTCGGTGGTGGGCCAGGGATACCCGGACACCCCGGGGCTGCACAGCGCCGAGCAGGTCGCGGCCTGGCGCAAGGTCACCGACGCCGTCCACGCCAAGGGCGGTGTCATCTTCGCCCAGCTCATGCACGCCGGCCGGATCGGTCACCCGGACCTGCTGCCCGACGGTCTGGTGCCGGTGAGCGCCTCCGCCGTCGCCGCGCAGGGGCAGGTCTACATGCACGACGGCCCGAAGGACTTCGTCACCCCGCACGAGCTGACCTCCGACGAAGTACGCCAGACCGTCGCGGACTTCGCCTCGGCGGCCCGCAACGCGATAGACGCCGGCTTCGACGGTGTCGAGCTGCACGGCGCCAACGGCTATCTGATCCACCAGTTCCTGGCGCCCGGCTCCAACCTGCGCACCGACGAGTGGGGCGGCTCCGAGGAGGGCCGTATCCGCTTCGCGGTCGAGGTGACCCGCGCGGTGGCCGACGAGATCGGCGCCTCGCGCACGGCGATCCGCATCTCGCCCGGAAACACGTACAACAGCATCGTGGAGCCCGAGCCGGACGCCGCCTACACGGCGCTGGTGAAGGAGCTCGAACCCCTCGGGCTCGCGTATCTGCACCTGATCGAGAACAACCGCGAGCTGACGACCGCCCTGCGCAAGCTGTTCTCGGGGACGCTCGTCCTCAACGTCGCGACCGAGGGCTTCACCACCGCCGACGAGCTGAAGCTGATCGAGGACGGTACGGCCGACCTGATCTCCTTCGGCGCGCTCTTCCTCGCCAACCCGGACCTGCCGGCGCGGCTGAAGGCCGGCGGCCCGTACAACACCCCTGAGATGGCGTCCTTCTTCGGGGGCACCGACAAGGGGTACATCGACTACCCGTCCCTGGAGGGCTGACACAACGCCTCGGGTGGGCCGGGCAGTCGAGGCCCGGCCCACCCAAGGGCGTCTCCAGCGCGCCGCCGTATCAGCGAACCGCCGCACTGGCGAGCCGCTGCATCGGCGAACCGCCTCATCGGCGAACCGCCTCATCGGCGAACCGCCTCATCGGCGAACCGCCGTATCAGCGCACCGGTGTGAAGTCCCGTGCCCCGATGAACTCCGGCCGCGGCGAAGGCGCCGCGAACGGCTCCACCGCCGCGTTCTCCACGCTGTTGAACACGATGAAGACATTGCTGCGCGGGTACGGCGTGATGTTGTCGCCCGAACCGTGCATGCAGTTGCAGTCGAACCAGGTCGCCGAACCGGCCCTGCCCGTGAAGAGCCTGATCCCGTGCCGGTCCGCCATCCGCGTCAGCGCCCCGTGCGACGGCGTGCCTGCGTCCTGCATTTTGAGCGACCGCTTGTAGTTGTCGCGCGGAGTCTCGCCCGCGCAGCCCAGGAACGACTGATGCGAGCCGGGCATGATCATCAGCCCGCCGTTGGTGTCGTAGTTCTCGGTCAGCGCGATCGAGACCGACACGGTCCGCATACGCGGCAGACCGTCCTCCGCGTGCCAGGTCTCGAAGTCCGAGTGCCAGTAGAAGCCCGACGCGCCGAAGCCCGGCTTCACATTGATCCGCGACTGGTGGACATAGACCTCCGAGCCCAGGATCTGGCGTGCCCTGCCCGCCACCCGCTCGTCGCGCACGAGCCCGGCGAAGATCTCGCTGATGCGGTGGACCTCGAAGACCGACCGTACGTCCTGGGACTTGGGCTCGATGATCGAGCGCTCGTCGGCCCGGAGCCCCGGGTCGGAGATCAGCCGGTCCAGTTCGGCGCGGTAGAGCGCCACCTCGTCCGGGCCGATCAGCTCGTCCACGGTGAGGAAGCCGTCCCGCTCCAAGCCGCGCAGATCCGCCGGGGAGACGGGGCCCGCGTCGCCGGGCGCGGACCAGACGACGGGGTCCTGGCGCGGGGTGGTCACCTCGCGGGGGCCACGGGTCGGGTAGAGGTCGGTCCGTTCGGTTTCCGTTCGTACGGGGGTCGTGGTCATCGTCAGACCTCCTCCGAGGGCTCTGCCGGGTGCGCGGCCGGCTCGGTCAGCAGCGGGTAGACGCCGTTCTCGTCGTGGTCCTCGCGCCCGGTCACGGGCGGGTTGAAGACACAGACACAGCGGAAGTCGGTCTTGGGACGGAGGGTGTGGCGCTCGTGCCCGTCCAGCAGATACATCGTGCCGGGCCGGATCCAGTGCGTCTCACCGGTCTCGTCGTTGGTGAGTTCGGCCTCGCCCGCCACACAGAGCACGGCCTCGATGTGATGGGCGTACCACATCGAAGTCTCCGTGCCCGCGTACAGCACGGTCTCGTGGAGGGAGAAGCCGACGTTCTCCTTGGCGAGCACGATGCGCTTGCTCTCCCAGGTGCCCGAGGCCGACTTCACATGGCGGTCGGTGTTCTCGATGTCCTTGAACGATCGGACGATCACGGTCTGTCGCTGCCTTTCTGTGCGTGTATCTGTGCGCGTACGTGGGGTGTGGCCCGGCGGGTACGGCATGTCAGGCGGTCTCCAGGACCGCGCGGGACAGCGTGCGCAGGCCCTCGTCCAGCTCTTCGGGAGTGATGGTGAGCGGCGGCAGCAGCTTCACCACCTCGCCGACCGGGCCCGACGTCTCCAGCAGCAGCCCCAGCTCGAACGCCCGGGCGCAGACGGCGGACGCCCGGTCCTTGTCGGCGAACTCCAGGCCCCACACCAGGCCCCGGCCCCGGAATTCGGCGCCCGTACCCGGGTCCGTGCCGCTGTTCGTACGGCCGGCACCGCTCGTACCGCTGCCGTTGCCCGTACCGCTTCCGCGGCTCGTACGGCTGCCGTTGCCCGTACGGCCTCCGCGGCCCGTGCCGTTTCCGCCGCCGGCGCTCTCGGCGCAGATCGACGCCAGCGCGCGCTCCACCTGCTCACCCCGCGCGATGGTCTGCTTCTCCATCTGCCCGTCCGCCCAGTACGTGGTGAGCGCGGCGGCGGCGGTGACGAAGGCCGGGTTGTGGCCCCGGAAGGTGCCGTTGTGCTCGCCCGGCTCCCAGATGTCCAGCTCGGGGCGGAACAGGCAGAGCGACATGGGCAGCCCGTACCCGCTGATCGACTTCGACAGCGTGACGATGTCCGGTGTGATGCCCGCCTCCTCGAACGAGAAGAAGGCACCGGTACGGCCGCACCCCATCTGGATGTCGTCGACGATCAGCAGCATGTCCTGGCGCCGGCAGAGATCGGCCAGCGCCCGCAGCCACTCGGGGCGCGCGACATTGACGCCGCCTTCGCCCTGGATGGTCTCGACGATCACCGCGGCGGGCTTGTTCAGGCCGGAGCCCTGGTCCTCCAGCAGCCGTTCGAACCACAGGAAGTCCTCGGTCTGCCCGTCCAGATAGTTGTCGAACGGCATCGGGGTGCCATGGACCAGCGGTATGCCGGCCCCGGCGCGCTTGAACGCGTTGCCGGTGACGGCGAGCGAGCCCAGTGACATGCCGTGGAAGGCGTTGGTGAAGGAGACGATCGACTCGCGGCCCTTCACCTTGCGGGCCAGCTTGAGGGCGGACTCGACCGCGTTGGTGCCGGTCGGCCCCGGGAACATAACCTTGTACGGCAGGTCGCGCGGCCGGAGCACCACATGCTGGAAGGACTCCAGGAAGGCGCGTTTCGCGGTCGTCGCCATGTCGAGGCCGTGGGTGATGCCGTCACGCTCGATGTAGTCGATCAGCGCGCGTTTCAGCACCGGGTTGTTGTGGCCGTAGTTGAGTGCTCCGGCGCCGGCGAAGAAGTCGAGGTAGCTGTGGCCGTCCTCGTCGGTGAGGCGGCTGCCCTGCGCCCGGTCGAACACGGCGGGCCAGCCGCGGCAGTAGCTGCGCACCTCGGACTCAAGAGTCTCGAAGACGCTCAGTGCGGGCGGGGTGATGGTCACAGGAATCTCCTGCCGATGGGGGTGACCGATGGAGGTGGGGGGAGGGACGGGCGGGGGCGTGCCGGTGCGCACTCGACCCGGGTGCCGGCTCGTACCCGTACGGCTCGGGCTCTCGTTCCCGTACGGTTCGGGCCCACGGCTCCGACGTGCGGCGTTCGTGCGACGGCTGACTGGCGCGGAGCTCTCGCGTACGGCTGAGGGGCGGCTCGGCCGGCTCGGCATGGTCCGGTGGTGGCCCGGTGTGCTCAGGGCGTGGGCCGGGAGTGCCCAGTGGGCCGGGGCCGGGAGGCCCGCGCGGGACCGAGCCGCGCGGGCCCGGGGAGCGGGGAGAGCGGACCGATCCGGTACAGCACCTCCGGCTGGTGCGCCCCGTCACCGTCCCCGTCCGGGAACATCCCTCCGTCGAAGAGGACCTCGCGCTCCAGCACCGCGCCATGGCGCGCGGCGAACGCGGTGAACAGCCGGTCCGAGGCCGCGTTGTCCGGGGTCACGGTCGTCTCGATCGCCGATACTCCGAGCCTCCGCACCACCCGGGCGGTCAGCGCGTCGAGCAGGGTGCCGGCCAGCCCGCGCCCCCGCCGTTCCCGGTCGACGGCCACCTGCCAGACGACCAGTGCGGCGGGGCGCTCGGGACGTATGTATCCCGTGACGAAGGCGATCGGTACTCCTCCGGCGCCACGGGCGACGACGGATGTGGCGGCGAAGTCGCGGCACCACAGCAGGTAGCTGTACGAGGAGTTGAGGTCCAGGACCTCGGAGTCACGGGCGATACGCCAGATCGCGGCTCCGTCCTCCACTCGTGGGGCGTCGATCGTCAGGGATGGGGGGAATTCGCTTCGGGCGCCTGCAAAGTCTGCTTGTGCGGCGGTCATAGGTATTGAATTTACCCAGCGAAAACAAAAGATGCATCTTGAGCAGGGGTTGGGCAAGCAGCGGACTTGTGTTATCGCGCGTACGCGGCTGCCCCTGCGTATCCGGGTAGAGCTGGGTAGAATGTGCGCAGATTTCCGGGCGATACGGTGCCGATTCGGTGCCACCTGTGGGGTCGGTCACATCTCCGTAACGCCTGTGAAATCGCGGTGTTTAGGGTCGGGGAAAGCGGGCAGGCGAATGGGGGAAGCTGCCCGTGATAAATAACCCGCGCTCTTTTGTGATTTTCGGTGTGTGCGTATTCGATATTCAAGCGCGGAGCAAGGCCGGAGCAAGAGCAGGACAAGAGCAGGAATTTATGTCGCCCGCGATTTCCGGGCCGCCGGTCCCGGCCGGTGGAAGGGGCCCACGGCCTCTTCCGGTGCCGCCCGGGCCTCGTACAGTGCTGCCCATGAGCGATCACACGGTGCTGCGGGTGAAGGGGCGGGTGCTCGTCGGACCCGAGGAGGTCAGGGACGAGCTGTGGGTGGTGGGCGGCAGGATCACCTACGAACGCCCGTCCGGCGCGGCCGCCCGCGATGTCCGTACGGTCCAGGGCTGGGCGCTGCCCGGTCTCGTGGACGCCCACTGCCATGTCGGTCTGGACCACCACGGTGCCGTCGACGCCACGACCAGCGAGAAGCAGGCGCTCGGCGACCGGGACGCGGGCGCCCTGCTGCTGCGGGACGCGGGATCGCCCGCGGACACCCGGTGGATCGACGACCGCGAGGATCTGCCGAAGATCATCAGGGCGGGCCGCCATATCGCCCGTACCCGCCGTTACATCCGTGATTTCGCCCATGAGGTCGAGCCCGAGGACCTGGTCTCGTATGTCGCCCGGGAGGCCGGGCGCGGTGACGGCTGGGTCAAGCTCGTCGGCGACTGGATCGACCGCGACGCGGGCGATCTGACCGCCTGCTGGCCGCGCCGCGAGGTCGAGGAGGCCATCGCGGAGGCGCACCGGCTCGGCGCCCGGGTCACCGCGCACTGCTTCGCGGAGGTCGCGCTGCGCGATCTCGTCGAGGCGGGGATCGACTGTGTCGAGCACGCGACCGGACTCACGGAGGACCTCATTCCGCTCTTCGCGGAGCACGGTGTCGCGATCGTCCCGACCCTGGTGAACATCGCGACGTTCCCGCGGCTCGCGGCGGGCGGCGCGAGCAAGTTCCCGCGCTGGTCGGCGCATATGAACCGGCTGTACGAGCGCCGCTACGACACCGTGCGCGCGGCGTACGACGCGGGCATCCCGGTCTTCGCCGGTACGGACGCGGGCGGCGGGCTCGCCCATGGACTGGTGGGCGCCGAGGTGGCCGAGCTGGCGAAGGCCGGTATCCCGCCCGTGGACGCGATTTCGGCGGCGGCCTGGGGCGCGCGGCGCTGGCTGGGCCGGCCGGTGCTCGACGAGGGCGCCCCGGCGGATCTCGTGGTGTACGACGAGGATCCGCGGGCGGACGTACGAGTGCTGACCGCGCCGCGCCGGGTCGTGCTGAACGGGCGCGTGATTGACGGAGCGTGACGCGGGGGCGGCCGGTGTCGTTGAAGTGCCTTATGCGCGCTCGTCGGCCGCCCTTTGCGCGCGCTTCGGTGAGGGGCCGGCGTACGCCCCCTGACCTCGTCCGACCGTGTTGCCGGTGGGGCATTGAAGAACGCATGTGCCACAAGAATCGAATATGGGCCCGGAAACCCCACTTTGGAGTGAACTCACCCCAGGTGTCTGCCAGTTCACTCTTCGTGCGTAAAGATTCCGGTGTCTCGGTCGCCACCGCCGCGTGTCCCCGTTCGGCGGGCCGGCGACGCCAAGTCTCTTGTGGGGGTTCCACATCGTGAACAGCAATACCTTCCGCATGCCCGTACGCCGGTGCGCCGGTGTCATGGCCGCCGCCGCGCTGGCGGCCGGGCCCGCGCTCCTCGCCGTACCCGCGCAGGCCACCGAGGGTCCGGGCAGCGGTACGGGCGGCGCGGGCAGCACCGGCGAAGGGCGGGCGAGCGCGGTCGTACTGAAGACCGGCCTCGATGTGTCCCTGCTCAACAAGACCGTCCGGGTGCCGCTCAGGGCCGCGCTCAACGAGGTGCAGGCGCCCGCCAGTTCGGAGAAGACCGCGCTGACCGTCACGCTGGACGGCGTCGACGGCGGCCGGCCGGTGAGCGTGCTCCGCGCCGATACGGCGACCGCGAAGGCGACGGCCGACGCGGGCAGGGCGGAGGGCTACACCAACCTCGCCCATGCGAAGGTCCATGTCCCCGGGCTGCCGCTGCTCTCACTGATCGAGATCCAGGAGGTCACCTCCAAGGCGGTCTGCGAAGCGGGGAAGCGGCCGGTCGCCGAGTCGAATCTGCTGGGCCCGGTGACGGTCCTCGGCAAGCGGCTCACGCTCTCGACGGCCGGTACGACCCGTGTCGAGGTGCCGGGCGTGGGCGAGGTGACGCTCGAACTGTCCAGGACGAGCACCACATCCCGTACGGCCGCGGCCGCCGCGCTCGAACTCAGCGTGTCTCTGAACCCGCTCAAGCTGAATGTCGCGGAGGTCGAGGGTACGGTCACGCTCGCCGGAGCCACCTGTGAGTCACCGGCGGCACCGGCGGCGCCGGAACGGCCGGTCGACCGGGCCGTTCAGCCGGAGCAGCCCGAACAGCCGGATCTGAAGCCGCAGTCCGCGGCGGAGCCGGCCAGGCCGAACCTCGCCGAAACGGGCGGCAACTCCATGACGCCCTGGCTGGCGGGCGGTGCGGCCCTGCTGGTGACGGCCGGCGGCGCGACCCTGGCCCTGACGAGGAGCCGCGCGAGGCGCTGACCCGGTCGGTTCTCAGGCGCCGGACGGGCTGAGCAGTACAGCAGTCCGTCCGGCGCCGGGGGACCTCCTCAGCAGCCCTCTCGGCAGCTCAGCGGCTCGGCAACTCAGCAGCCCACCGCCGTCAGCGACTGGTCCAGGGCCTGGAGGAAGCGGTTCGTCGTGGTGCGGTCGCGGACCGCCAGACGCAGCCAGTCCGTGTCGAGCCCCGGGAACGTGTCGCCCCGGCGGGTCGCGAATCCCAGGGTGCGCAGCCGCGCCCGTACCGCGTCCGCCCGGGTCATATGGGCGAGTACGAACGGCCCCCGCGCCGCCTCCACGGTCCGTATCTCCTCGAACTCCGCCAGCCCGGCCAGCAGATGGGCGCGCTCCACCGCCGTCCGGCACGCCGCACGCTCCGCCTCCGCGAGCGCGTCGGGCGACATGCACGCCTCCGCCGCGGCCAGCGCCGGTGTCGAGACCGGCCAGAGCGGCTGGGCCCGCCCCAGCGCGGCCACCGTCTCCGGTTCGGCCAGGACATAGCCGATCCGCAGCCCCGCGAGCCCCCAGGTCTTGGTGAGGCTGCGCAGGACCACCAGGCCCGGCACATCCGTACGCCCCGCCAGCGCCTCCGGCTCGCCCGGCACCGCGTCCATGAACGCCTCGTCCACCACCAGCGTCCGGCCGGGACGGGCGAGCTTGGCTATCGCGTCGGCCGGGTGGAGCACGGAGGTCGGGTTCGTCGGATTCCCGATCATGACCAGATCCGCGTCCTCCGGAACCGCCCCCGGATCGAGTACGAAACCGTCCGCCACACCCAGCAGCACCCGTCGTACCGAGTGCCCCGCGTCCCGCAGCGCCGACTCCGGCTCGGTGAACTGCGGATGGACGATCACCGGCCGCTTCACCGGCAGGGCGCGGGCCAGCAGCACGAACGCCTCCGCCGCGCCCGCCGTCAGCAGCACCCGCTCCACCGGCAGTCCGTGCCGCGCCGCGACCGCCGCCCGCGCCGCCCGCCCGTCGGGGTACGCGGCGAGCCCGCAGAGCGAGTCGGCGATACGGGCGCGCAGCCACTCCGGGGGAGTGCCCGTACGCACATTGACCGCGAGATCTATCAGCCCCTCCGCACCGTCCCGCATCTCGACATCGCCGTGATGGCGCAGATCATGGAGATCACCGCGCGTAGACATGGCGGCCATTCGGGTGATCGCCGGACATGGATATGCCCATGCCGGACACGGAAATGGACGCGCGGGCCCGGCAGGGCCGGTGCGGGCGCGGCCCCCGCGTGTGGGGCGCGACGCTCTCGATGGGCTGGTCGACGCGGGTCACCGGGCTCCCTTCCGAATGCCACCGGGGTACCGGGGCGTCATGGCACGGCGCGTGGTCGCGCGTGCCCGCTGTTCTTTACCGTCAACGGTTTTCGTCGGTCAACTGTTCACCGATGGCAGCTTGTCGCCACTGTCGGCCGGACGCTCTCATCAACCGGCCGCATTCGTCCACTGTTCTCTCTCGTCGACCGGCCGTTGTCATCGGCCGTTCTCTGTCGTCGGCCGTTCTCTGTCGTCGACACCGACATCATCTCCGCTCCCGGCGGTTCCACTCCGCACCGGCCCCTGTACGCCACCGCACAGGTGACCGCTGCCGGTCGGCCCTCGGGACGCGACGTCCGTTTCGGTACGAGGAGTACGCCCCCGCCCGCGAGCGCGGCGGCCTCCGCGACCGACGCCGTCCCCACCGCCGCCAGCGGCGCGCTCGACGGATGGGGTACGGGGATGTCCGCCAGCAGAGCGGCCGCGTACCCCCGTACCGGCAGGCCCAGTTGTCCGGCGGCCCCGGCGATCGCGGGGGCATCGGCCTTGGTGTCGACGGTTGCCAGCTCCACGACCGAGCCCGGCGCGAGCCCGGCGTCCCGCAGGGTCTCCTCGATCAGCCCGAGCACTTCCCCGACGGAAGCGGCCCGGCTCGCACCGACCCCCACCACCAGATCCCGGTCTGCGGGAGGCGCGAGTCCGGGCGCGGGCACGCGTACCGGAAGCGCCCCGGGTCGCGGCGACGGCGCGGGTCGCGGATGTGCGGAAGGGCCGTCCGATCGGCTATGCAGGGGCGCATGGCCGTGTTCGTCGCGCTCGGCGCGTTCCTCATGACGCTGTTCGGCGGCTGGACGGCGCAGCGCGTCACCGACCGCCGCCATCTCGTACTGGGCCTGGCCGGGGGCCTGATGCTCGGCGTCGTCGGACTGGATCTGCTGCCGGAGGCGATGCGTGCCGCGGGGCAGGAGTTCCTCGGTGTGCCGCGGGCGCTGCTGCTCTTCGTGGGCGGCTTTCTCGTAGCCCATCTGGTGGAACGTTTGCTCGCGGTTCGTCAGGCCTCCCACGGCGCCGCCCCGCAGCGGAGCGCCGCGCACGAGGGGCCTGTACCCGAGGCGGTCCCGCCCGGGGCCGTTCCGTACCCCGCGGTCCGTCGCGAAGGCCCCGGCGCGGCCCGCAGCACTGTTCCCGGCGCCGCGCCCCGTAGCGGCGCCGCGCCCCGTAGCGGCGCCGTGGACCGGAGCACCGCCCGTGGCACCATCGGCGGCCCCGCTGTCCGCGTGCCCCAGATCGGGCTCACCGCCGCGGCGGCCATGGTGGGCCACAGCCTGATGGACGGGATCGCCCTCGGCGCCGCCTTCCAGGTCGGCGGCGGCATGGGCGCGGCGGTCGCCCTCGCCGTCACCGCGCATGACTTCGCCGACGGCTTCAACACGTACACGCTCACCAGCCTGTACGGGAACGACCGCCGCAGAGCGGTCCTGATGCTCGTCGCGGACGCGGTCGCGCCGGTCCTCGGCGCCGCCTCCACCCTGCTGTTCCACCTGCCCGAGGAGGTGCTCGCCGGCTATCTCGGGTTCTTCGGCGGGGCCCTGCTCTATCTCGCCGCGGCCGAGATCCTGCCCGAGGCGCACCACGAGCATCCCGCCCGCTCCACCCTGCTCTGCACGGTCCTGGGCGTGGCCTTCATCTGGCTGGTGGTCGGAATCGCCGGCTGACGCGACCGGGCTCGGTGACAAGGCAGCGCTCGCGTGCGGGTCAGTGCCGGCCGGCAAGCCAGGGCTCATACCGCGCACCGCGCCATGAATTCCGCGCACCGCGCCACGAACCGGTGTGCCATCTCCGGCGCCGCCGCCCAGTGCGTATGCAGATAGCTCGCGTGCACACCCCGCTGTACGAATCCCTCCACCCGGCGGTCCGGGTGCACCACGCCCCAGGCCGGAGCGTCCCCGGCGCCCGGTTCCAGCACCGTACGGTGGAACTCGTGCCCCCGCACCCGGGTCCCCGCCCGCGCCAGCGCGCTGTCACCGACCGCCACCGCCTCCCGGTAGCCCAGCGTCAGCCGCTCCGACATCCGCGCGTCGGCGGCCAGCACCCCGCACATCGGCTTCCCGTCCAGCGACCGCGCCAGATAGAGCAGCCCGGCGCACTCGGCCGCCACGGGCGCTCCGGCGTGCGCCAGCTCCGCCACCGCCTTCCGCAGCGGCTCATTGGCCGACAGCTCAGGCGCGTACACCTCGGGAAAGCCGCCACCGATCACCAGCCCCCGGGTTCCGGCCGGGAGCCGCTCGTCCCGCAGCGGGTCGAACGGTACGACGTCCGCGCCCGCGGCCGTCAGCAACTCGGTGTGTTCCGCGTACGAGAAGGTGAACGCGGGCCCGCCGGCCACCGCGATCACCGGCCGCCCGTGCCCCGCGGGAACGGCCGGCGCGCCCGCCGGCTCCCACGCCGTCGTGTCCAGCGCGGGTGCGCTGCGCGCCAGGGCCAGCAGCGCCTCCAGATCGCATCCGGCCCGTACCCGCGCGGCCAGTTCGCGCGTCGACGCGACCGCCTCCGCGTGCCGCTCGGCGACCGGCACCAGACCGAGGTGACGCGAGGGCGTCCCCACCTGACCGGTACGCCGCAGCACGCCCATCACCGGCACGCCCGACTCGTCCAGCGCGTCGCGCAGCAGCCGCTCGTGCCGGTCACTGGCGACCTTGTTGAGGATCACCCCGCCGATCCGTACCTCCGGGTCCCAGGAGGCGAAGCCGTGCACCAGCGCGGCCACGGAGCGGGACTGCGACGAGGCGTCCACCACCAGCACCACCGGGGCCCGCAGCAGCTTCGACACCTGGGCGGTGGAGGCCAGTTCGCCCTGCCCGGACGCGCCGTCGTACAGCCCCATCACGCCCTCGACGACCGCCAGGTCGCAGCCCGCCGCGCCATGCGCGAACAGCGGCCCGATCAGCCCGGGACCGCACATGTACGCGTCGAGATTCCGGCCGGGGCGTGCCCGCCCGCCCGAGGAGACCGCCCGGCCGCCGGAGGAGACCGCCAGCGCGTGATAGCCCGGATCGATGTAGTCGGGCCCCACCTTGTGCGGTGACACGGCCAGACCGCGCTCCGAGAACGCCGCCATCAGCCCCGTCGCGACGGTGGTCTTGCCGCTGCCGGACGAGGGCGCGGCGACGACCAGGCGCGGGACGGTCACCACTCGATGCCCCGCTGGCCCTTCTGGCCCGTGTCCATCGGGTGCTTGACCTTGGTCATCTCGGTGACGAGATCCGCGAAGTCGACCAGTTTCCCAGGGGCGTTGCGCCCGGTGATCACCACGTGCTGGGTCCCGGGACGGTCCCGCAGCACCTCGATCACCTCGTCGGTGTCCACCCAGCCCCAGTGCAGCGGATAGGCGAACTCGTCCAGGACGTACAGCTTGTGGGTCTCGGCGGCCAGATCACGCTTGACCTGCTCCCAGCCCTCGCGTGCCGCCTCCTCGTTGGAGAGCTGGCTGTCGCGCTGCACCCAGGACCAGCCCTCGCCCATCTTGTGCCAGACGACGGGGCCGCCCTCGCCGCTCGCGCCCAGCACCGTCAGCGCCCGCTCCTCGCCGACCTTCCACTTCGCGGACTTGACGAACTGGAAGACCCCGACCGGCCATCCCTGGTTCCAGGCGCGCAGCGCGAGCCCGAAGGCCGCCGTCGACTTGCCCTTTCCCGGGCCGGTGTGGACGAACACGAGCGGCCGGTTGCGGCGCTGGCGGGTGGTGAGACCGTCGTCCGGAACGGTTTCCGGCTGTCCCTTCGGCATTACGCGGCCCTCCTGGTGCGTCCGTTGCCTGCTGCTGATGTGCCTGCTGATGTGCCCGCTGTGCCTGCGGTGCCTGCTGCTGTGTCGGCCTGTTGTACGTCCCGCTGTACGGTCCGGCGTACGTCCCGCTGTGCGCCGCCGCGCTGCGCATCGCCGCGCATGTCCCGCTGCACGTCCCTGACCAGGCCGGCGATGCTGTCGGCCCGCAGCTCGTCGAGGGTGATGGCCGCGCCGCCGAGCGCGGTGGCCAGCGAACCGGCCAGGCCGAGCCGTACCGGCCCCGATTCGCAGTCCACGACCACCGAGGCCGTCCCTTCCGCCGCGTGCAGCCGGGCCGCGCGCTCCGCCAGCGCCACCGGACCCGGGCCGCCCGTCGCCCGTCCGTCCGTCACCACCAGCAGCAGCGGCCGGCGCGCGGGATCCCGCATCCGCTCCACGCGCAGCACGTCATGCGCCTTGAGCAGCCCGGCGGCCAGCGGGGTGCGCCCGCCCGTCGGCAGCGACTCCAGCCGGGCCGCCGCCGCGTCCACCGACGAGGTCGGCGGCAGCGCCACCTCGGCCTCCTTCCCCCGGAAGGTGACCAGACCGACCTTGTCGCGCCGCTGGTAGGCGTCCAGCAGCAGCGAGAGCACCGCGCCCTTCACAGCGCTCATCCGCCGCCTGGCCGCCATCGACCCGGACGCGTCGACCACGAACAGCACGAGATTGCCCTCGCGCCCCTCGCGGGCCGCCTGCCGCAGATCGTCGCGGCGGACCACCAGACCGGGGCCGCTGCGCCCGCGCGCCCGCTGGTGCGGGGCCGCCGCCCGTACGGTCGCGGAGAGGTGCAGGCTGGTCAGGGCGCCCCTGGGGGTACGTGCTCCGGTCGTCCTGCCGTGTTCGGTACGGGCCCGGGAGCGGCGCCCGGCGGCGCCCTCGCCCAGACCCGGGACGCTCAGCGCCTTCGTACGGAACGGCTCGGCGGCCCGTACGGCGGACTGCTCACGCGCACCGGCTCCCGCGCCCTGCGACCGGCCCTGCTGCTCGGCCTCGACGGGCGTGTCGCCCTGCTCCGGCGCGGACTCCCGCGGTGTGTCGGCCCCTTCGGATCCCTGGGGTCCCTCGGGCTCCGGCCGCGGCGGAATCCCGCCGCCGCCCGACCCGTCAGGGCCGCCGTTTCCGGGGCCGTTGCCCGGATCGTCGTCCCCGCCGTCCCCGTCGCCGCCGTCCTCCGGCTTGCCGTCCCCTTCTGCCTTGTGTTCCGCCTTGTGTTCCGACTCTTGTTCCGCCTTGTGGTCCTCTTCCTCGAACTGGCCGAGCGTGTCGTCGAGCTTGTCCTCGTCGAGACCCGGCGCGTCGAAGGGGTTGCGCCGCCGCCGGTGCGGCAGCGCCAGCAGCGCGGCCCGCCGTACGTCCTCGGCGTGTACGTCCGTACGCCCCGCCCACGCGGCCAGCGCCGCGGCCGTCCGCGCCATCACGATGTCCGCCCGCATCCCGTCCACCTCGAAGGCGGCACAGGTCGCGGCTATCCGCAGCAGCGCGGTGTCCCCGAGCCGCACCTCCGGCAGCAGGGCACGCGCCGCCACGATCCGCTCCCGCAGCGCGGTCTCCTCCTCGGCCCAGCGCGCGGCGAACGCGGCCGGATCGTCGTCGTACGCGAGCCGCCGCCGTACGACCTCCACCCGCTGCTCCGGCTCCCGCGAGGCCGCGACCTCCACGGTGAGCCCGAACCGGTCGAGCAACTGCGGCCGCAGCTCGCCCTCTTCGGGATTCATCGTCCCGACGAGCAGAAAACGCGCGGCATGCCGTACGGAGACGCCCTCGCGCTCGACATACGAGGCACCCATGGCGGCGGCGTCCAGCAGAACGTCGATCAGATGATCGTGCAGAAGGTTGACCTCATCGACATACAGCACGCCCCGGTGCGCGTCCGCGAGCAGCCCCGGCTCAAAGGCCTTCACGCCCTCCGCGAGCGCCCGCTCGATGTCCAGCGCCCCGACGAGCCGGTCCTCGGACGCGCCGACGGGCAGCTCGACCATCCTGGCGGGCCGCGACACGCCCGGCCCGCTCCCGTGCGGCCCGTCCGGACAGCCCGGGTCGGGCGCGGCGGGATCGCAACTGAACCGGCATCCGGGCACCACCGCCAGCTCCGGCAGCAGCGCGGAAAGGGCCCGTACGGCCGTGGACTTCGCCGTGCCCTTCTCGCCGCGTACGAGCACACCGCCGACGGCGGGACTGACCGCGTTCAGCACCAGCGCGAGCCGCAGATCGTCCATTCCCACGACGGCGGTGAACGGATAAGGGGTGTTCATATGCTGATCGCTCCTTCGAGTGCGACGATGCCGGTCACGAGCGCGGCTGTGCCGGTGGGCGGCGCCGGTACGGGGGCGATCATGGGGCGCCCGGGGGAATGAAGGGCAGCCCGGCCGGCGCCCCCTCCTCGATCAGCCGCAGCAGCGCGTCCGTGTCCGCGTGCTCCTCGATGAGGTCACCGAGAAGGTCGAGCTGTTCCTCGCGCAGCGCGCCGAAGCTGGTGCCGGGAGCGGGGACGAAACGCCGGCCCGCCGCCCGCGCCACCTCCGTCAGGAAGCGCCGCCGGAACGCGTCGCTCTCCAGCGCCCCGTGCCAGTGCGTGCCCTGGACCGGCCCCATCCGGCAGCCGTCCAGGGCCCGCCCCTCCGCGTCGCGGACAAAGGCGTCGCCTCCCCGTACGTCAGCGACGCCGTGATGGATCTCGTACCCCTCCACCGCCTCACCGAGGGCGATCCCGGACGGTCTGGCCAGGGTCTTCGCGGGCTCGAACCGCACCCGTACGGGCAGCAGTCCCAGCCCCGCGACGGCGCCCGCCCGTGACTCCACCTCGTCGTCGATGTGCTCGCCGAGGATCTGGTAGCCGCCGCAGATCCCCAGCACGGGGCGCCCCTCGGCGGCCCGCCGCGCCAGGGCGTCGGCGAGCCCGCGCTCCCGCAGCCAGGCCAGCGCCCGCACGGTGCCGCGGGTGCCGGGCACCACCACGAGGTCCGCGTCCACCAGCTCCTCGGGCCGGTCGACGAACCGCACCACGACCCCTGGTTCCGCCGCCAGCGCGTCCACATCGGTGAAGTTGGACATCAGCGGCACGGCGCAGACCGCGACCCGGAGCACCTCCTCGCCGTGCGGGGGCGCCGCCGGTGCCCCGCGCACGGCGGCACCGTTCCGGGACACCCGCAGCCCGTCCTCCTCGTCGATACCGAGGCCGTGCCGCCAGGGGAGCACCCCCAGCGTGGTGCGTCCGGTCAGCCCGCGGAGCATCTCGAGGCCCGGTTCCAGCAGCGACACATCACCCCGGAACTTGTTCACCAGATACCCCGCGACCAGCGCCTGGTCCTCGGGGCTCAGCAGCGCGGTCGTACCGAAGAAGGAGGCGAAGACCCCGCCCCGGTCGATGTCGCCGACCACCATCACGGGCAGCCGCGCGGCCCGTGCGATGCCCATGTTCACGATGTCCGTACGGCGCAGATTGATCTCGGCGGGGCTGCCCGCGCCCTCGCAGATCACCGCGTCATGCGTGGCGCGCAGCTCCTCCAGGCACTCCAGGACGGTCCCGAGCAGGGCTTCTTGACGCCCGCCGCGCAGGGCCCTTCCCGACGGCGCTTCGCCATCCGCCCTGTCTGTGTCAATCCCGTTTGTCCCGTCCGTTCCGACTGTGCCGAAGAAGCCCTTGGCGCTCAGCTCGCCCACCGGCCGCCCCATCAGCACCACTTGACTGCTGCGGTCTCCACCGGGCTTGAGCAGCACGGGATTCATCAGCGCGGTCGGCTCCACCCGGGCCGCCTGCGCCTGCATCGCCTGCGCCCGCCCGATTTCCGCGCCCTCGCGCGTCACGAACGAATTGAGCGACATGTTCTGCCCCTTGAAGGGCGCGACCTTCACCCCTCGGCGTACCAGCCACCGGCAGATCCCCGCCGTGACGACGCTCTTGCCCGCGTCGGAGGTGGTCCCGGCCACCAGCAGCCCACCGCCGCGCCCGCCCCGGCTCATCCACGCCCCCATCGGTCCGTCGAGTTGATGGCCGTACGGTCCGCCGCGCCGTGTGCGGAAGCGGAGGCCGAAGCTGAGGCCGAGGCCGAGGCCGTACGGCGTATCGCCCCGTACGCGAACCGGCCCGCGACACAGGCCGCGAGGGCCAGCCCGCTCACCCGGCGCGACAGCCGTACCGCCCGCTCGATGTCGGTCGTCCTCACCGGCCGCCCGTCGCCGTTCAGTACGGGCCGGTGCTCCACCCGCCCGCCGTACGCCAGCGTCCCGCTGAGCCGTACGCCCAGTGCGCCGGCGAACGACGCCTCCACCGGGCCCGCGTTGGGGCTCGGATGCTTCCGAGCGTCCCGCCACACCGCCCGCAGTGCCCCGCGCGGATCGTCACCGGCCAGGACGGCCAGCGCGGCGGTCAGCCGGGCCCCGGGCCAGCCGGCCAGATCGTCGAGCCGGGCCGACGCCCACCCGAACCGGCCATACACGGCCGACTTGTGACCCACCATCGCGTCCAGGGTGTTCACGGCGCGGAACCCCACGAGCCCCGGCACCCCCGCGACCGCGCCCCACAGCAGCGCGCCCACGACGGCGTCCGAGGTGTTCTCGGCGACGGACTCCACGACGGCGCGGGCCAGCTCAGGACCGCTCAGGCTCTGCGGATCGCGCCCGCACAGGTGCGGCAGCCGCTCCCTCGCCAGCTCGATGTCCCCGGCGTCGAGCGCCGCGCCGATGGCACGCGCCTCCCGGCCCAGGGATGTACCTCCGACCACGGACCAGGTGGCCACGGCGGTCAGCGCGACGGACGCGGTACGGCCTGCCCTCGCGCCGCCCGTGCCTTCAGCGGCCCGGGCGGCGAGCAGAGCGAGGCCGACGGCGCCTCCGGCGCACACCAGCGTGTGCAGCGCGCCCCAGCCACGGTGGTTGTGCCACAGCACCCGCTCGACCGCCCCCGCCGCCCGGCCGAACGCGGCCACCGGATGACCCCGGCGCGGATCGGCGAACAGCCGGTCGCCCAGCAGGCCGGCGGTGGCGCCGTACGCGAAGACCCGCTCGGCGGCCGAACCGCCACCGCGCATGGCGGACGAACCGCTGCCAGGCATGGCGACTTGTCCTCACTCAGGGTCCGCGCCCCGGCTCGACGTGGTGCGGCGGCGAGAGTTCCTGGCTCCTGGGACAGGGCTCCCAGTGACAGTGGCGGGACCGCGCCGGATTCGCACCGGCTTCCTCTTCTGCCGTCGTAAATGGCCCCGGAAGTCCACCACGCTGCGCAAACACCCGTCAACTCATCCTTGACCTGCGACGGGACAGTGTGCGAAGCCCCACACTGGCCGCGGTCCGGCGGGGAACGCACCCGGAGCAGACGCCGAGCCGACCCCGAGCGGACCGGACGACGGTTCAGGCCACGATCAGCCGGATCCCGTACGCCACAGCGGCCACACAGAGCGCGAAGCAGGCATACGCGCCCGCCCGCGCCAGACCCGCCGTACCCGCCCCGCCGTGCCCGGCGGTGGCGGTGGCGGACTCGTGCTTGGCCAGTCCGACCACGCCCAGGGTGAACAGCCCCACGAGCCCGACGGTCGCCGCCAGACTGACCCCGAAGACGGAGCCGAGCGCCGCCCAGTCGATCTTCATGCCCATCCCTCTTTTTCTTTTCTTTCCCGCGCCGTGGCGCTGCTCAGACCCGGGCGGTGCGCGCCGGTTCGCCCGTGCCGCCCGGAGGCGCCGGGATGGTGGTCGACAGATCCCCCGTGGCCGCGGGGGAGGGGGTGACGGCGGGGGCGGTCCTGCCACCCGGCTCACCGGTCGCGGTCTCGTTGACATTGGTGTGGTCGACCGGGCGTCGGCGTGCGGCGAGCCAGATCGCGCCGGAGAGCACGACCAGCAGTGCGGCGACGACCGAGACACCCCAACTGCCCTGCCTCGTCAGGAACTCCGCGCCTGCGGCCACCAGTCCGGCGGCGGGCAGCGTCAGCCCCCAGGCGGCGAACATCCGGCCCGCGGTGGACCAGCGGACCGTACCGCCCCGGCGCCCGAGCCCCGCGCCCATCACCGCGCCCGAGCAGGACTGCGTGGTGGAGAGCGAGAAGCCCAGATGGGAGGAGGCCAGGATGACGGTCGCGGCACTGGTCTGGGCGGCGAAACCCTGCTGCGGCCGGAGATCGGTGAGGCCGGTGCCCATGGTGCGGATGATGCGCCAGCCCCCGAGGTACGTACCGAGCGCGATCGCCGTACCGGCCGAGACGATCACCCACAGCGGCGGATTGGCACCGGGTGCGAGAACACCGCCGGTGACCAGCGCCAGCGTGATGACCCCCATGGTCTTCTGCGCGTCGTTGGTGCCATGGGCGAGGGAGACCAGTCCGGCCGAGGCGATCTGCCCGGCGCGAAAGCCCTTGGCGGTGGCCCGGTCGTCGGTGCGGCGGCCGATCCGGTACGTCAGCCTCGTCGCGAGCAGGGCCGCCAGACCCGCGACGACGGGCGCGGCCAGCGCGGGAATCAGCACCTTGGTGACGACGACACCGCCATTGACCCCGGAGGTGCCGACCGACATCAGGGTCGCGCCGATCAGTCCGCCGAACAGCGCGTGCGACGAACTCGACGGCAGTCCGAGCAGCCAGGTGAGCAGGTTCCAGAGGATGGCGCCGACCAGCGCCGCGAAGATCACCTCGGTCCTGATGCCGTTCTCGTTGATGAGCCCGCCGGAGATCGTTTTGGCGACCTCCACGGAAAGGAACGCGCCGACCAGATTCAGCACGGCCGACATGGCCACCGCGGTCCGGGGTTTCAGCGCGCCCGTCGAGATGGTCGTCGCCATCGCGTTGGCGGTGTCATGGAAACCGTTGGTGAAATCGAACACGAGCGCTGTCACGATCACGATCCCGAGCAGCAGTGTGATGTGTTCCATGTACCGAATACCCAGGCAATCGTGTGAGGTCGGTGGCCTCGGTGAACGTAGGGAGTCAGAGTGAACGGGAGGTGAACTCCGGGCGCCTTTGTGGTGTCCCGGATCGGCGTCGCGCGCCTCCGTTCGAGTGACCCGGAGCGCGGTGCGCGCCCGGCCCGGCGCTGCTGGCAGGATCGCCGTATGACCGATCAGCAGACACAGGACGCGATCGCGCGCGCATGGCGGGATCTGGTGGACACCGCCCGCAGAACGGCCGCGGAGGGACTGGTCGTTGGCACCTCGGGCAATGTGTCCGTACGGGTCGGGGAACTGATTCTGGTCACACCCAGCGGAGTCCCGTACGAGCGGCTCGGCCCGGAGGACGCCGTCGGGGTCGATACGGACGGCCGCCAGGTCCTCGGCGAGTTCACCCCGACGAGTGAGCTGCCACTGCACCTCGCGGTGTACCGCAGCACCTCCGCGCAGGCCGTGGTGCACACCCACGCGGTGCACGCGACCGCCGTCTCCACGCTCGTGTCCGAACTGCCGCTGATCCACTACATGTCGGCGGCGCTCGGCGGACCGGTCCGCGTCGCTCCGTACGCCCTGTACGGCACGGACGAGCTGGCCGCAGGGATGCTCGACGCGCTGCGCGGGCGCAGCGCCTGTCTGCTCCAGAACCACGGCACGGTCACCTACGGCGCCACCCTCGCCCAGGCCTACGACCGCACCGCCCAGCTCGAATGGATGGCCCGCCTCTGGCTCACCGCCAGCTCGGTGCCCGGCCGCACGCCCTCCCTGCTGTCCGAGGACCAGCTCGGCGAGGTGGGCGAGAAACTGAAGGGCTACGGCCAGAAGCCCTGAGCCGAACCCGGGGGAGCCCGGCCCGAACCCCGAGGCGCCCGGCCCGAACCCTCTGGAGTACGGGCGCGCTCCCCGCCCGCGCCGCCCCGTCCCCGTACCCCCGCACCCCGACGGACGCGCCCGGTGGCCGGGGCGGGCGGCGGTGACGACACTGGGACCGTGCGCCCGGCTACAGCGACGGCAGCGGCCGTCTCCACCGTGATCGGCGTCGGCGCGGCCGCGGTCGCGGCCGGCCGGCTCGCCGGTGACGCCGCGCTCAAGGCCTCGCCCGGGCGGCCCCTGCCCGGCGACCCGCGCCTGACCGTGCACGCCACGGCCGCCGGGCAGATCACCCTCACCCGCTGTCTCGCCTCCCTGCGCCCCGGTGTGTACGGCATCGAGAGCCGGGGCCTGCACGCCGTCGTCGGACCGGTCCTGGAGGGCGTCCCGCACGCCGCGGACACCGTCGTACGGAGACTGGAGCGCGTCGGCCACGGCATCCTCGTCCCCGGCTCGCGCGTCCGGATGACCCCGCAGGTCCACACCGGCGACCCCACCACCGCCCTGGGCCTCGACTTCCGCGACGAGCGGATCCCTGGCGAACTGGGCTTCCTGCCCGCCTGGTTCGTCCCCGGAGCACGCGACACCTGGCTGATCACCGTGCACGGTCTGGGCACCACCCGCGAGCACCCGCTGAATGTGATGGAGCTGCTGGCCGGGCTCCAGGTCCCCGTCCTCGACATCACCTACCGCGGCGACCCCGGCGCCCCCCGCTCCCCGGACGGCCTCGGGCATCTCGGCGACTCCGAGTGGCGCGACCTCGACGCGGCGATCCGCTACGCCGTCCGCTACGGCGCGGAGCGGCTCATCCTGTACGGCTGGTCCACCGGAGCCGCGATGGCCCTGCACGCCGCCGCCAACTCCGCGCACAGCGAGCGCGTCTCCGGGCTCGTGCTCGACTCGCCCGTACTGGACTGGGAGGCCACCCTGCGGGCCCTGGCCACCGCCCGCCGCACCCCCAACCCGCTGCTGCCCCTCGCCGTCAGAGCCGCGCAGGGCAGGACCGGACTCCACGGCGACCGGCTGCTCCAGGCCGCCGACCCCCGCCAGCTCCATGTCCCGACGCTGATCATCCACGGCCCCGACGACACCCTCGCCTCCTGGGACCCCTCCCGTGAACTCGCCGCCCTGCGCCCGGGACTGATCGGTCTGCACGCCGTGGCGCACGCTCCGCACGCGGCGATGTGGAATGCGGATCCGACCGGCTACGAGGAGGCCCTCCGCCGCTTCCTCGTACCCCTCATGTAGCCGCCCAACAGGCCTCTTGCGTCCCTTCCGTACCCACCCGGGACACCCGCGCGGGACGCCCCCGCCCCGATCCGGTACCGACAGGACAGGTTCCGTTTGGGCTTTCGGGCGGTCACCGGGAAGACTGCCCCTGTGACGTCCCGAAAGCCTGATGAGCAATTGGCGCGCAACTCCAGACTCCGACTCGTCCGCCCCCGGCCGTTGACCACGGCACGACGGGCCGTGACCGACGGACGCAGCCGTCCGGCGCCCAGGCCGCCCGAGGGCACTCCGCCCGCGGCGGAGCTGGCCCGCCAGGCGAGGGAGGTCCTCGCCGACGCGGTACGGATCGCCCGCTGGGCGGCCGTCGACCGCGGCCCGGGCACCGGACCCTTCGACGCGGCCGCCCAGGAACGGGCCGCGGACGCGCTGGAGCTGACCCCGGACCAGGTGCGCACGGGATGGGACCGCGCCCGGCTGGCCGGACTCGTCGAGCTGCACGGCGGCACCGTACGGCCCGGCTGGCGCCTCCAGGCCTGGGACCGCGACGACAGCGCCGTCCAGCGCGGCTGGGTGGCCCTCCTCGACGCCTGGTCGCTCGTCCACCCGGCCCCGGACGACGTCGCCGCCGCCACGGTCGCCGAGGTCGTCGAAGCCGTCCCCCAGGTGCTCTCCCTGCTCCAGCTCTCGAACGGGCCCGTGCTCGTGCCGGCCCTGCTCGACCTGCTGCGGCAGCGCGTCGCGGAACTCCACGAGGAGCGCTGCGAGGTCCCCTACGGGCCGCAGCCCGACCCCGCCGAGCCCGCCCCAGGACCCCCTGACGAGCTCCTCCTCCCCCCGCTCCTCGACTGGGCCCTCGAAGGCCTGGCCGCCGTCGGCGCACTGACCCTGGGAGAGGGGCAGGCGACCCTCACTCCGCTCGGCAACTGGGCGGTCTGGGTCAAGCTGGAGCAGATCTGCGTCGCCGCCCAGAGCCCCGCGGGCAATATCGAACAGTCCGCCCAGCACATGCTGCGCGGCTGCGCCCGGCTCACCCCCGGACCCGCCCGCGCCGAATACCGCGCCTGGCTCGCCGCACGTACCGTCGGCAGCGCCGTCACGGAACTCCTCACCGTCGCCCGCGGCGAGGACGCGCTGCTGCGCGGGCTGGCCTTCGAGGCGCTGCGCGTCGTCGGCGCGCCCGCCGAGGCCGGCGTACGGGCCGCGGCTGAGGAGTCCTCGCTGCGCCCCTATGCCCTGCTCTGGCTGGCGGAGTACGAGGGCGCCGACCCCGAGGACGCCGCCGACGTGCTCACCCGCGAGGAGTCGACCTGGCTCTGGGTGGACACCGCGGCGGCCGTCGCCGACCACGGCGAGAGCGATCTGCTGGTCCGTCACCTGGACTCGGCCGTGCAGGGCAATGTGCCCGCCCTGCTGGACGAGGTACGGGCCGTCGGGCACCCTCGCACCGTCCAGGTCCTCGTCGCCCTGGCCGCCGCGCATCCGGACCCGGCTCTTGCCAAGGCCGTGCGCCGGGCGGCCTTCCAGGTGCACACCGGAGGCTCCTGACCCGTCGCCCGCGCGGCGGCCGGAGCCCGGCCCGCGGCCCGCGCGACGGGGTAATGTCCGCGCCCCGTCCACGGGCCCGGCTGTGACGTGGATCTCAGTTCTCACCATGGATCCGAGTCTGGCACCCACCACCGACAATTAGGCCGAATGGGGGATGTGCCGGGCAGGGCCCGCCGTGTCGCGGCCGGTCCTTGCCCGGTCCTGGCCGCACCTGGCTACGCTCGCGCTGATCGAGACCGCTGGTACCGCCGGTGCCGAAAGCACCGCCGGTACCGGAAGAGCGGTCGGGCACCGGCGACGAACCGAAGAGCGAACAGGGACCGGGGGAACAGTGACCGTTCCGTCCACGACCACGGCGCCGACCGTCCTGCCGCCCGCCCCGCACACCCGGCTCCCCGCCGAAGCCCCGGACGCCCCACAGGCCGTCACACCCCCAGCCCGGCGTCGCCGCGGCCCCCGGCGCGGCGTCCGGCTCGCGCTCGCCGTCGTCCCCGCCCTGCTGGCCCTGCCCCTGGTGACCGCGGCCCACCAGTCCCGCCAGGCCCCCTTCGGCGACCGCCTCACCTCACGCCCCGCCGCGGCCCCCGCACCGCCCTCCGGCCAGGACCCCGTCCTGCGCGCCGTGGGCCCCCGCGTCGAAGCCCACGACCGCCGCTCCGGCGCCCTGCGCTGGGTCCACGAGCGCTCCGGCCGCCGCCCCCTCGCCGTCGCCGCCGCGCCCGGCCACGCCTTCGCCCTCTGGAACGACGGCCTCGTCACCGACACCGAGAGCGCCACCGGCCGGGCCGTCCGCTGGCACCGCGCCCTCCCCGGCCTCGCCGACTGGCTGGCCGCCGCCCCCGGCCGCGGCACCGGAGTGCTCCAGCTCCTCGACCCCGAAGCCCGGATGCTCGCCGTCGTCGCCCCCGAGCGCATCACCGCGTACCGCACCGAGGACGGCGATCTGCGCTGGGTGCTGCCCGCCGCCCGCGGCTGCGCCTTCGACCCCGGGCGTCATGTCCGTACGGGCGGGGCCCTGCTCATCGCCCAGCCGTGTGCCGGGAACGCCGCGTGGACCGCGGAACTCAAGGCCGTCGACGGACTCGGCAGGATCGTGCCCGGACGTACCCCCCTCGGCAACGATCTCCCGGGCCACCGCCCGCCGGAGCTGCCCGAAGCCGGGCAGCGGAAAGCAGTTGCGCAGCACGGTTAGACTGGCCCGCATGGCATTTCTCCTTGTGCATTAGCCGGCGTCGAAGAATCCCTCCGCCTGCTCTCTTCCGCCGTCCACACCGCCCTGGAGTCTTTCCGTGATCACCGCAACCGGCGTAGAGCTGCGCGCCGGCGCCCGAGTCCTCATCGAATCCGCCTCGTTCCGTGTCGCCAAGGGAGACCGCATCGGTCTCGTCGGCCGCAACGGAGCGGGCAAGACCACCCTCACCAAGTGCCTCGCGGGCGAAGGCATGCCCGCCGCCGGCACCATCACCCGCTCCGGGGAAGTCGGCTATCTGCCGCAGGACCCGCGCACCGGAGACCTCGACGTCCTCGCCCGCGACCGCATCCTCTCCGCGCGTGAACTCGACTCCGTACTAAGGAAGATGCGCGAGAACGAGGACCGGATGGCGAACGGCAAGGGCGCCACCCGCGAGAAGGCGATGAAGAAGTACGAGCGGCTGGAGACGGAGTTCCTCACCAAGGGCGGATACGCCGCCGAGGCCGAGGCCGCCACCATCGCCGCCGCGCTCGGCCTGCCCGACCGGGTCCTCGGCCAGCCCCTCCACACCCTCTCCGGCGGTCAGCGCCGCCGGGTCGAGCTGGCGCGGATCCTCTTCTCGGACGCCGACACCCTGCTCCTCGACGAGCCGACCAACCACCTCGACGCGGACTCCATCATCTGGCTGCGCGACTACCTCAAGACTTACCGGGGTGGCTTCATCGTGATCTCCCACGATGTCGAGCTGGTCGAGACCGTCGTCAACAAGGTCTTCTATCTGGACGCCAACCGCTCCCAGATCGATGTGTACAACATGGGCTGGAAGCTGTACCAGCAGCAGCGCGAGGCCGACGAGAAGCGCCGCAAGCGCGAGCGCGCCAACGCGGAGAAGAAGGCCGCCGCCCTCAACTCCCAGGCCGACAAGATGCGCGCCAAGGCCACCAAGACCGTCGCCGCGCAGAACATGGCCCGCAGGGCCGAGCGGCTGCTCTCGGGACTGGAGGAGGTGCGCCAGTCCGACAAGGTCGCCAAGCTGCGCTTCCCCGAACCCGCGCCCTGCGGCAAGACCCCGCTGACCGCCGAGGGCCTGTCGAAGTCGTACGGCTCGCTGGAGATCTTCACCGATGTGGATCTCGCCATCGACAAGGGCTCCCGGGTCGTCATCCTGGGCCTCAACGGCGCCGGCAAGACCACCCTGCTCCGGCTGCTGGCCGGCGTCGAGAAGCCGGACACCGGACGGGTCACCCCGGGCCACGGCCTCAAGCTCGGCTACTACGCCCAGGAGCACGAGACGCTCGACCCCGAGCGCTCGGTCCTGGAGAACATGCGCTCCTCCGCGCCCGATCTCGATCTGGTCGAGGTCCGCAAGACACTCGGTTCCTTCCTCTTCTCCGGCGACGACGTCGACAAGCCCGCCGGGGTGCTCTCCGGCGGCGAGAAGACCCGGCTCGCGCTGGCCACCCTGGTCGTCTCCTCCGCCAATGTGCTGCTGCTCGACGAGCCGACGAACAACCTGGACCCGGCCAGCCGCGAGGAGATCCTCGGCGCGCTGCGCACCTACAAGGGCGCGGTCATCCTCGTCACCCACGACGAGGGCGCGGTCCACGCGCTGGAGCCGGAGCGGATCATCCTGCTGCCCGACGGCGTCGAGGACCTCTGGGGCGCCGACTACGCGGATCTGGTCGCCCTGGCGTGACCGTACGGGCCCGCGCGTGAACGTATCCGCACGGTGTTGCGCGGCCCCGGCCCCGGCCGTGCGGTGATCCGACCGTATGGAGACCTGGCCGTACGGTGATCCATCTGGCGATCCGGACCGTGCTCCGGACCGTGATCGACTGCGTATGGATCATTCGGCTCAGCGGTGATCCATCATCTGTGTGAGGACGTCTCGTACTCCCGGCGTGCCGCGCGACGAAGAGTGCTCTCTGTCACATCATCTGCCCCGCCTCTTGGCGCACGCCCCTGACCTGGCACTTCGACCCGTATGCGGGGCACCGGTAGGTACGGGCAGGACCGGAACCGGGGATTCCGGTCCTGCGGGAAGCTTGAACTCTGCCAAAGCTTGTCGTACGGACCTTGCCGAATGGGTGGCCAGGAGGCCCGTAAGGGGTGATCATGAGAAGTCCAGAGCGCACTTCCCATGAGGAGGCACGGGTGGCCGAGACTCTGAAGAAGGGCAGCCGGGTGACCGGCGCCGCGCGTGACAAGCTCGCGGCAGACCTGAAGAAGAAGTACGACAACGGTGCGAGCATCCGGGCGCTGGCCGAGGAAACGGGCCGCTCCTATGGATTCGTTCACCGGATGCTCAGTGAGTCCGGAGTCACGCTGCGGGGACGCGGCGGAGCGACGAGAGGCAAGAAGGCCACGTCGGCCTGACGCGCCGGGTGCGCTCCTCCCGGCCACCGGTTCGGACGGTGGCCACCCGGGTCGATCACATGGTCGCCCAGGTGGTTACTGTGCAGTCACTCAGCTCCCTGTGCTGACTGTCCGAACCGGAGGCGCCTGTATGACTTCGCTCGAACCACATCACGGACCAGTGCTCGACAAGGACGGCGTACGGCTCACCGTCGAGGACGCGGTTGCCACGGTGACCCTGACCGTTCCGGACAAGCGCAACGCCCAGTCTCCCGCTCTGTGGCGGGCGTTGACACAGGCCGGCCGGTCACTGCCGGGCAGCGTGCGGGTCGTGGTGGTGCGCGGTGAGGGCAAGTCCTTCTCCGCGGGCCTCGACCGGCAGGCGTTCACGCCCGAGGGGTTCGACGGGGAGCCGTCCTTCCTGGAGCTGGCCCGGGGGTCCGACGCCGATCTCGACGCGGCCATCGCCTCGTACCAGGAGGGCTTCGTCTGGCTGCGCCGCAATGACATCGTGTCGATCGCGGCCGTCCAGGGACATGCGATCGGCGCCGGTTTCCAGCTCGCCCTCGCGTGCGATCTCCGGGTCGTCGCGTCGGACGTGCAGTTCGCCATGCGCGAGACGAGTCTTGGTCTGGTTCCCGATCTCACCGGCACCCATCCGCTGGTGAGGCTCGTCGGCTATGCCCGTGCGCTGGAGATCTGCGCCACGGGCCGCTTCGTGCACGCCGAGGAGGCGGAACGTACCGGGCTGGCCAATCTCGTGGTGCCCGTCGACGAACTCGACGCCACCGTCCAGGATCTGGCGGGGGCGCTGCTGGCCGCGCCCAGGGACGCCGTGATCGAGACCAAGGCGCTGCTCCGGGGCGCCATGGGCCGCTCCTTCGACGAGCAGCGTACGGCCGAGCGCGCGTCGCAGGCCCGGCGGCTGCGTGACCTGGCGGGCCTCACGGACTGATCGATACGGCCCGGAAGGCGGCGGATACAGCCCGCATCCGGTATGGATCGAAAGCGGACCGGTTCGGCCCGAAAAGCGCGGCTCCTGCTCACAGTTGCGGTGTCGCGGTGAGTGCCACCGCGGCCTCGCTCGTGTACATCAGGAAGGTCAGCGTCTCCTGGAAGTAGAGCCGTACGCTCGTGTCGTCGTGGGAGAGATAGCCGATCGACACGTCCTGGCCGATCCGCAGTTCGAAATCGCCGCCCCGTGTGGACAGCAGGAACGCTCCGTCGATGGCGGGCGCCCAGATGATCTCGCCGTCCAGCACCCGGTCGATGTGCTTGTGTACCGGATAGCCGTGGTCGGAGGTCTCGTTCACGGCGGTGTACGCGTCGGCGCTCAGGGCCAGGGTGTACGGGCCGCCCACGCCCGCCAGCCGCAGGGTCGACACCGCCTGGCTGATCGCGTCTGGATAGTCCCGTACCTCGGCCGGCAGGGTCAGCTCCGGATGGGAGGTGCTCTGCCGGATGCCCGCGATGCCCGCCGCCGCGTACCCCTCGAAGACAGCCCGGTCCTCGGCGAACGCGATCTTCAGGGCGGCGTCCTTCACCGGCTGCCAGTCCGCGTCCTTCGCGCCGCGCTCGACATCGTCCACCTCCGCGCGGTCCACCGTGAACGGCACCCGCAGCTCGACGACCGGCCGTGATACGCGCGTATGCGCGATGACCCCGTCGGCCGGCGGGTCGACGGCCCGGAGCCGGCCGGTGCCGACCGCCGCCATCCCGGAGCCGGCCGGCTCGGGTACGTCGACGATCCGGCGGGCGGCGACATGGCGCTTGAAGGTGCGCCGCGCCTCCTCCTCCAGATCCGCCCAGGCGGCGTCGGAGACGGGCGCGAGTTCACGGTGCAGGTTCTTCATCGGGGGTGCTCCTCTTCAGGTCGCCGATCCCGAGCGAGCCGTCGGTGACCGGGCCGTCAGCGACGCGTACCGCTTCCCGGACCGCCTCGTCGGCCTCCGCGGCCTCCGTGCCGGGCGGGTCCGGCGGATCGTCGAGGAAGTCGGCGCTGGGCGCGAAGAACAGCGTCCCGGTCACGGCCGTGGAGAAGTCCAGGATCCGGTCGTGGGTGGCCGGCGGACTGCCGAGGAACATGTTCTCCAGCATCTTCTCGGTGACGTCGGGGGTACGGGCGTAACCGATGAAGTACGTGCCGAACTCGCCCTTCCCCACGCTGCCGAACGGCATGTTGTCGCGGAGGATCTGCCGTTCGGTGCCGTCCGGGTCGGTGATCGTGTTCAGCGCGACATGTGAATCGGCCGGTTTGTCCTCGTCGGCCAGCTCGATGTCGGCGAGTTTCGTACGGCCGATCACCAGCTCCTGCGCCTCGACCGGCAGGGCGTTCCACGCGTCCAGATCGTGCGTGTACTTCTGCACGATCACATAGCTTCCGCCGGCGAACGCGGCGTCCTCGTCGCCGATCAGCACCGAGGCCCGCGCCACCGGGCCGACCGGGTTCTCGGTCCCGTCGACAAAACCCAGCAGGTCGCGGACGTCGAAGTACTTGAAGCCATGCGTCTCGTCGCGGACCGTGACCACGCCGCGCAGCCGGTCCATGATCGCCGCGGCGAGGCTGAAGCAGAGGTCCAGCCGCGCGGCCCGGACATGGAAGAGCAGATCACCGGGGGTGGCGACCGCGCGGTGGCCGGTCGCTCCGACGAGTTCGCGGAAGGGGTGCAGCCCTGCCGGGCGCGGCCCGCCGAACAGCCGGTCCCAGACCTCGGAGCCAAAACCGGTGACACAGCTCAACTGGCCTTCCGGAACCCGGAAACCGACCGCGCGCTGGAGTCCGGCCAGATCGGGGAGGAGTTCCCGTACGACCGGTTCGCCGCCCGGGTCGACCGTCACCACCAGGAAGATCGCCGCGCCGGTCAGCGGGCTCAGCACCGGCTGCGGGATCACCTCCGGGGCGGGACGGGCCATCGGCTTCGTACCTCCTCGCGCGGAAGCATGGACGAGCATGGGCGGAAGCATGGCTGTACGGCGTATGCGCAGGACCCCCGGCCTGGCCTGCACCATTGTCCTTCGGGGTACGCGTCCCCGCATCCGCTGGCCTGGCCGTACGGTGCGGTCCGTACGGGCCGGGTTCCTCAGGGCGTGACGTCCACCGCCGTGACCAGCACCGCCACCGACGGCCCGCCCGGTGCGGACGCGGCGACCTCCTTCCGTACCGCCCGGGCCACCTCCAGCGGATGGTGCCCCGCCGCCGTCGCCACCTCGACCAGGACATGCCCGGGCAGGCCGGCCGCCCGGCCGCTCAGCGTCCTGGTGAGACGGGCGACGCCGGGCACCGCGGCTGCCGTGTCGAGGACTCCGGGGGCATCGCCGGAAGCGGCCGCGGGCGACTCCACGGGTTCAGCCGTACGCTCCGGTGCCTGCGGTGCCTGCGGTGCCTGCGGTGCCTGCGGTGCCTCCGGTGCCTGCGGTGCCTGCGGTGCCTGCGGTGCCTGCGGTGCCTGCGCTGTCTCTGGTGCCTGCGGTGCCTGCGGTGCCTGCGGTGGCTTCGGTGGCGAGTCCAGCAGGGCCGTCACCCGCAGGTCGATCTCCGCCACCCGCAGCCCCAGCCCCTCCACCGCGCACGCGGCCAGCGTCGCGCGCAGCCGGCCGGCCACGGCGGGCAGCGGCTCGTCCGCCATGTCCGTGAACGCCTCGCCGAACTCCGCCTCGATCCGCAGCTCGCCCGGTGGCAGCGCGCTGGGCGGCGGCGGTACGGCCGGCCGCTCCGCCGCGGCCGGGTCGGCCAGCGACAGCCGTACCGTACCGAGCACCGTGCCCGGCAGCCCGGCCGCGGCCCGCCGGAGCTCGGCCACCGCCGCCCGTTCCGCCAGCCACGCGCCGTCCTCGGCGCCGCCCAGCGGAAGCAGTCTGCCCAGGCCGAGCAGCCGCCGTACCGCGGTCTGCCAGCCCTCCGAACCGCGCACAGTCGTCATTCCTCCAGCCTGCCGCATCCACGGCGCGGTACGGGGAAAGCGGGCCTAGTCTGAGGAACGGAGTCCCACCACCGCCCCGGAAGGGATGAATGGCGATGTCAGACACCACCCCTCGCAACCAGTCGGCGCCCTCCGCCAAGGAACTGCCGGGCGAGGACGGGCGGAAGCCGTCCGTCACCAAGCGCGGTGGAGGCGCTCCGGCGACCCGTGGCCGTACCACCATCGCCGATGGCGTGGTGGAGAAGATCGCCGGGCTCGCGGCCCGTGACGTGCTGGGTGTGCATGCCCTGGGCAGCGGTATCTCCCGTACGTTCGGCGCGGTACGGGAGCGGGTCCCCGGCACCACCAGGTCCGTCAGCCGGGGCGTGAAGGCCGAGGTCGGCGAAGTGCAGACGGCACTCGACCTGGAGGTCGTCGTCGACTACGGGGTCTCGATCACCGAAGTGGCCGCCGCCGTGCGGGAGAACGTCATCTCGGCGGTCGAGCGGATGACGAGCCTCGAGGTCGTCGAGGTCAATATCGCGGTCAGCGACGTCAAGCTGCCCGACGAGGAAGATGACGAGGATCAGGACACGCGGCTCCAGTAGGCCGCTGCTTCCGGCCGGCCGCCATGGCGGTGTCGCCGTGGCGGCGCGGGAGCCGGAAACGGCACGGAGCGGGAAGGGGAGCGCACGATGAGCATGGCGGTGGTCGGCCTGCTGGCCGGCATGGCGCTCGGATTCGCCGGATACTTCGGTGGCTTCGGGGCCTTTGTGCTGGTGGCCGCGTTGGGCGCGATCGGTTTTGTGGTCGGGCGGATCGTCGACGGCGATCTGGAACCCGGCGACTTCTTCCGCAGCCGTGACCGCGACGACCGGCGGCGGTGACGTGGGTGGCCGGTGACGTGATCGGCGGTACGGCCGACGGCATGGCGGGTGACCGGCTTCCGGCCGGTGAACGGGTCGTGGCCGGTGAGCGGGGGGCGACCACGATCGCCGACCGGGTGGTCGCCAAGATCGCCGCGCAGGCGGCGCGGGAGGCGCTTCCCACGGGTGTGCCGGAAGGGGGCGCCCCGCCGCATGCCACGGTCACGGTGCAGCGCGGGATCGCGTACGTACGGGTCGGGGTCGAGCTGGACTATCCGTCCGACATCGGGGAACAGTGCGGTGCGGTACGGGCCCGGGTCGCGCAGCGGGTGCGGGCGCTGGCGGGGATGGACGTACCGGAGGTGGTGGTGCGGGTGGACCGGCTGCACTCGGTCCAGGCGCGGCTGACGGCGTTGGGGAGGGTGCGATGAGCGATACGGGGAAGGGGCCGGGGGCCGAGGGGGCGCCCGGCCGGGAGCCGGTGAGCGGTTCTCCGGGCGGGCCGGAGCGGGGCGGCGGGCGGGGCGGTCCGCTGGTGCTGGACCAGTCGGACTCCGCGACCCGGTACGAGCCCCGGCCGACGCTCTCCCCCGAGGAGGACCACAAGGGCCGCCGCTTCTGGTCCGCGCGCCGTATCCCCGCGGCGCTGACCGCCCTGGTCGTGCTGGGGGCCGGCGGGTTGGTGCTGTACGACGTCGCGGCGGTACGGGCGGGCCGGCCCGCGATGTACTGGCGCCGTCGGCTCGCCGACGAGCTGGCCGGGCGGTCGCTCGACAGCACCTGGGTCCTGGTCGCCGCGTGCGTCGCGATGGCGCTCGGGCTGTGGCTGATCGTGCTCGCCCTCACCCCGGGGCTGCGCCGGGTGCTGCCGATGCGCCGGGGCATCACGGACGTACGGGCCGGGATCGACCGGGACGCCGCCGCGCTGGCGCTGCGCGACCGGGCCATGGAGGTCTCCGGGGTGCAGTCCGCGCGGGTACGGGTGGGCCGCTCCCGGGTGACGGCGCGCGCCCTCTCCCACTTCCGCGAACTCGACGCGGTACGGGCCGACCTGGACGAGGTGCTGGCCAACGGCATCGGCGAACTGGGCCTGGCGAGGCCGCCGGTGCTGACGGTACGGGTGCGCAGGCCGGTGAAGAAGGGGTGACGGGATGATCCGGGTGGTGAACCGCGTACTGCTGGCACTGATCGGCCTGGCGCTGCTGTGCGCGGGGGGCGGGGTGCTGGCGCGGGGGCTGGGGTGGGCGGTGCCGGCCTGGTGGCCGTACAACAGTCCGCACGATGTCCTGCTGAGCGACGCGAACCGCGCGCGGTACCGGAGTGACCCCTGGTTCTGGCCGATCGTCATCGGGGGCCTGGCGGTGCTGGTGGTTCTGGCGGTGTGGTGGCTGCTGGCCCAACTGCGGCGGGCGCGGCTGGCGGAGGTGCTGGTCGACAGCGGCGACGGGCAGGGCGCGCTGTTGCGGGGGCGCGCGATGGAGAGCGTCCTGGCGGACGAGGCGGAGTCCCTGGACGGCGTGGCACGCGCCAATGTCCGCCTGACGGGGCGCCGTTCGGCGCCGTCGGCGCGGATCCGGCTGCTGCTGGAGCCGCATGCGTCGCCGTCGGAGTCGCTGAACCGTCTGGCGACGGAGACGCTGACGCGTGCGAAGGAGTCGTCGGGGCTGTCGTCGTTCCCGGCGGAGGTCCGCCTGCGCGCGGCCCGCCACACCCCAGAACGAGTCACCTGACCCGTCCCCGCCGCTGCGTGTGCTTTCCCCCGCCCCGGCGCACTGCCGGGCGTCGGCCGCGGCGCGGCGCTTTCCCGGAACGCGGGGCCTTGCCGGCCCGGGATACACTGCTCCGCCCCGCCCCGACCGGAGGTCATCTCAGTGGTTCCCGCACGGGTACTTGCCGGTGCCCCGTTGGCTTTGGTGATTCTCGCCCTGTCCGGCTGCTCTTTCCCCTGGGGCTGCACCGACACGACGGCGGAGCGCGGTGAGGCCGGTGTCAGGGTGCAGGTCGAGGACACGTCGGGGCAGCTTCTCGGCGTCACCGCCGAGATTGTTGAGTGGCGCCTTCAGCCCCACCCGCAGGTGCCCTCCGAAGGGGACCGGGTCCACTTCCGCTACCGCTTCGACGGCGCCGATGACATATCCGGCCCTGGAGTGGACGCCTGCGCGGTCGATCAGGAGCGCGTGGCGTTGGGGTGTCAGACGGTTTATTCGTCCGGGGCGCGGCCCGGGCCCGACGGTGCCGTCACGGGCGACGAGTGGCTCGCCGTTGAGCACCCTGAGCAGGTTGCCGGAGTGCTGTTGATCCCCAATGACCAGTCCTACGACCGACGAACCTGCGAGGTGGACATCAAGGACGGTGGCGGGACGCATCCTCCGAAGCCAGCCGGCGTGGGGGACCAGCTATAAGGAGTCAAGGCGGCTGAGCACGAGGCATGGGTCTGCCCCGGACTCGCGCCCGGCACAGCGACGAGCGGTTGACCCGGGCCGGGCCAGGTCCGGCGCCGGGTATGCCGCCGGTCAGCGTGTGTAAGCAGCCGACGCCGCAACCCGCTCCGCCCGTGCGGTGTGCCGGTCCGGCGGACCGGGCGCTGCCCCGTACCCCCCGGTTCGGGATGGGGCGGGGCGGGGAGATGCCCCGCGCAGCGGCATACGGGGCATACCCGGCAGGGGCGGAGCGGCACCCGGGGCGCAGGCCCCGGGATGGGGCGGGTCAGAAGCCGTGACGGGCGCCGCCGTCCACCGGAAGCATGATGCCCGTCAGATACGACGCCGCCGGCGACAGCAGAAACGCCGCAGTTTTCCCGAACTCCTCCGCCCGCCCGTACCGCCGCATCGGTATGCGCGCGCTCGCCGCCGCCCGCGCCCCCTCCTCATCCCCCGACAACGCGTCCAGTTCACGCACACGATCCGTGTCGATGCGGTACGGCAGCAGCCCCAGCACCCTGATCCCGCGCGGACCCAGCTCGTACGCCAGGGACTTCGCGAAGCCCGCCAGCCCCGGCCGCAGGCCGTTCGAGATCGTCAGGCCCGGGATCGTCTCGTGGACCGAGGCCGACAGGACGAAGCCGATGACACCCCCGTCGCCCAGCTCCGCCG
This sequence comes from Streptomyces sp. GMY02, assembly GCF_019056675.1. Taxonomy (NCBI): domain Bacteria; kingdom Bacillati; phylum Actinomycetota; class Actinomycetes; order Kitasatosporales; family Streptomycetaceae; genus Streptomyces; species Streptomyces sp. GMY02. Next base: position 6,602,961 of record NZ_CP077658.1, read on the forward strand.
CCGCCTCGCGCGCCAGCCGTACCGCCCCGAGGAAGACCGACTCGAACGAATCCCTCCACTGCTCGTCCGTATTGCCCGTGGGCGACCCCGGCGGCGGGCCCCCGACACTGATGAGGATGCCGTCGAAGCCCCCGAACTCCCGCCGCGCCGTCGCGATCAGATGCCCCGCCAGCTCCGGGTCCGCGTTGTCCCCGGCCACCCCGTACGCGTCGGGGCCCATCGCCGCCGCGGCCTTCGCTACACGCTGCTCGTCACGCCCGGAGACGACGACCTTCGCGCCGTCCGCCACCAGTGCCTCCGCGCTCGCGCGGCCCAGCCCCCGCGACGCACCCGTTATGACATAGACACGGTCTTTCAGCCCAAGCTCCATGGGCCTATCCTGCCGTGCACTCCCCGGCCAGCGTCAGGGCGGTCGTCACAAGTCCGATATGGCTGAACGCCTGGGGAAAGTTGCCGAGATGGCGACGCGTCACCGGGTCGTACTCCTCGGAGAGCAGCCCCACGTCGTTCCGCAGCGCGAGCAGCCGCTCGAACAGTTCCCTGGCCTCCTTCGTACGCCCCGTCATATGCAGCGCGTCGGCCAGCCAGAACGAACAGGCCAGGAACGCCCCTTCCTCGCCCGGCAGCCCGTCCACCTCCACGAGCCCGTCCGCACCCCCGAGTTCATCCGCGTCGGCCGCGCCGCTGTACCGGCGCAGCAGACCGCCGTGCCCCAGCTCCGCCCGTACCGCGTCGACCGTACCGATCACCCGCGGATCGTCCGGCGGCAGAAACCCCACCCGTGGAATGAGCAGCGTCGCCGCGTCCAGCTCGGCGGAACCGTACGACTGCGTAAAGGTGTTCCGCACCGGGTCGTACCCCCGCTCGCACACTTCCCGGTGCACCTCGTCCCGCATCGCCCGCCACCGGTCCGGGTCCCCGATGAGCCGTGCGTCTCTCTCCAGGGTCTTCGCGGCCCGGTCCGCGGCGACCCACGCCATCACTTTGGAGTGCACGAAGTGCCGGCGCCCTCCCCGTACCTCCCACAGCCCCTCGTCCGGCTCACGCCACTTCGACTCCAGGAAGTCCAGCAACGTCATCTCCAGCCGCCAGGCGTGCAGTTTCGGCGGAATACCGGCCCCCCGCACGACATGGAGCGAGTCGATGACCTCCCCGTACACATCGAGCTGGAGCTGGTCGACCGCGCTGTTGCCGGTACGCACCGGAGCTGAGCGCTCGTATCCGCTCAGCCAGGGCAGCTCGCACTCCGGCAGCCGCCGTTCGCCCGCCAGTCCGTACATGATCTGGAGGTCGGCCGGATCGCCTGCGACCGCGCGCAGCAGCCAGTCCCGCCAGGCCGCCGCCTCCTCCAGATAACCGGCCGACAGCAGCGCGCCCAGCGTCAGGGTCGAGTCGCGCAGCCAGCAGTAGCGGTAGTCCCAGTTGCGCACACCGCCCAGGTGCTCCGGCAGGGAGGTGGTGGCCGCGGCGACGATGCCGCCCGTCGGAGCGTACGTCAGCGCCTTGAGCGTGATGAGGGAGCGCATGACGGCGGCACGGTACGGACCTCCGTACCGGCAGCGCGCCGCCCACTCCGCCCAGTCGTCCAGGCACTGCGCCAGCGATTCGAACGGGTCGACGCGCGGCGGGCGCTCCTCGTGCGAGGGGTGCCAGGTGAGCACGAACGCGACCCGCTCACCCGTGGCGACGGTGAACGACGAGCGGGTGCTGAACTGCTGCCCCCAGGTCCTGACCGCCGGCTCGCTGCGCAGCCATACGGAGTCGGGGCCCGCGACCGCCAGCCGATGGCCCTCCGCGCGCCGCATCCAGGGGACGACGGAACCGAAGTCGAAGCGCAGCCGCACGGTGGCGCTCATCTCGACCGAGCCGCTGACGCCCTCGATGATCCGCACGATGTCGGGGGCGAGATCGCGCTGCGGCATGAAGTCGATGACCTTCACCGTGCCGGTGCCGGTCTCCCACACGGATTCAAGGACCAGCGTCTCGCCGAGATAGCCACGCCGGGTGCAGTCCCCGGCGCCCGTGGGGGCGATCCGCCAGTGGCCGTTCTCCTCGCTGCCGAGCAGCGCGGCGAAGCAGGCGGCCGAGTCGAAGCGGGGGAGGCACAGCCAGTCGATGGAACCGTTCCTGCCGACCAGGGCGGCGGTCTGGAGATCGCCGATGAGCGCGTAGTCCTCGATGCGTAGCGTGGTCACGCCAGGGCTGTTCCCGAAGCGCCGGAGCGCTAAGCAGGGCGGCGGGGCGAGGGCACGGGGCGCGGGGACACGGGTGGTGACGGGCGGTGATCGTCGGGCGAGCCGATGGTCCGACGGTCGTACTGTCGTGCGATCGGGTCGCCCTACGGTCGGTCTGCCGTACGGTCGGGCTGTCCGGCCGTACGACCATCAGGCGGTCGCGGGCGCGCGCTCCGGCTCGGACCCGGCCTCGGACGTTTCCCGCCCCGCCGCCGCGGCCCGGTCGCGCTTCTCACGCCGTACGAGAATCACCCAGCCGAGGGGTACCGCGGCGGCGAACAGCCACCACTGAACGGCGTACGCCATGTGCGGTCCGATCGAGCTGTCGTCCGGCGTGGGGATCTGCTCGGGGGACCCGCCGGCCGGTACGGGAGCGGTCAGCTCGACATAGCCGCCCAGGACCGTACGGCCCAGGGCCTTCTGCTGCCGCTCGCTGTTGATCAGCATCACCTGGCGCGGCGGCAGGTCCTGTACGTCCCTGATCCCGGTGACCGCCGACGTCTCGTCGGCCTTCAGCCGGCCGGTGACGGTGACCTCGCCCTTGGGCGCGGCCGGAATGTCGGGGAACGCGTGCTGGTCGCCGGGGAGGGGATCCATCCGCGGTTGACGATGACGGCCCGCCCGTCGCTCATGATCAGCGGGGTGAGGACGTGATAGCCGACCTGGTCGTCGGCGGAGGTCCTGCGGCGTACGACGACCTCGTGCGCGGTGTCGAACCGGCCGGTGGCGGTGACCGTACGCCAGTAGTCCGCGCGCGGGACGGTGTGCCCGGGGGAGGTCAGCTCGGTGACCGGTACGGGCTTCGCCTTGAGGTTGTCCGCGATCAGGGAGTTCTGGGCGACCCGGTGCTCGTGCCGGTGAAGCTGCCAGAAGCCCAGCTCGATCATCGCGGGGATGAGGGCGAGCGCGAGCAGGGTGAGGATCACCCACTGCCGGGACAACAGGAAGCGGTACACGCCATCGACCGTACCCGGCGGCCGGTGGCCGCCGGACGGCGGGTCGGTTGTGGACGATCCGGACAGGGCAGAGAGCGGGGCGGCGGGCACGGAAGGGATGCGCGTGGGTCGCGGCCGGTCACCCGTCCGTGGGCGCGGGTACGGACGCGGGTACGGACCCCGGCGCGGCGGCCGGCGCGGGCACCGGGCCACGCGCCGGGGCCACGTCCCGCAGCAACTGCGTGAAGGCCGCCTCGTCCATCACCGGCGTACCGAACGACGCCGCCTTGACCGTCTTGGACGTCGAGGAGTCCGGGTCATTGGTCACCAGCAGGCTCGTCAGCCGCGACACACTCGTCGCCACATGCAGCCCCGCCTCGATCGCCCGGTCCTCCAGCAGCTCCCGGTCGACCGAGGTGTCGCCCGAGAACGCCACCCGCATCCCCTGCACCAGCGTCCCGCCCGGCTCGTACCGCCCGGGGTTCGGATACGGACAGGCGGGCCGCTTGCGCGAGGGTCGCCAGCTCGTCGGCCGGTACGCCGGCTGATGGCCGACGCGCGGCCGCGCCGGGGCGTCCGACCACTCGGTGAGCGGCCGGCACTCCAGCAGCGGCAGCCGTACGCCGTCCCGCGCGGCGGTGTGCAGGCTCGGCCGGAACGCCTCGGCCAGCACGCGCGCGTCGTCGAGCGCGTGGTGCGCCCGCCGCTGTACGACACCGAAGTGCGCGGCGAGCGTCTCCAGTTTGTGATTGGGCAGGGGCAGGCCCAGCTCCTTGGAGAGCGCGATGGTGCACAGCCGCTGCCGGGTGGGCGCGGCCCGGCCCGCGCGCGCGTACTCCCGGGCGATCATCGACCAGTCGAAGATGGCGTTGTGCGCCACGAGCACCCGCCCGTCGAGCCGCTCGGCCAGCTCCCCGGCCACGTCGCGGAAGAGCGGTGCCTCGGCCAGCACCTCGCTGGTGAGCCCGTGGATCCACACGGGCCCCGGGTCGCGCTCCGGGTTGACCAGCGTGTACCAGTGGTCCTCGACCTCGCCCCGCGCGTCCAGACGATAGACGGCAGCGGACACTATCCGGTCGTCGCGCGCGAGTCCGGTGGTCTCCACGTCGACGACCGCGTACCCCTGGGGGTAGGCGGCCGGCCATGTCGCTGAGGTCGTCAGGTCGTCGAGCATGGTCACAGAGAATACGTCCCGCCACCGACAAACCTGACGCCCGGTCGGCCCGTCGCACCGGAACCCGCCACCCCGTCAAGCCCGTTGGGGAGCTGGTGAACCGACCTGCCGAGGGCCCTGACCTCACCGGATGATCCGACCGGGCGGGAAGAGATCTTCTCCGGTGACAGGGGTGTCGTTGTTCGTGAGTGTGATGGTCAGGTTCTCAAGGTCGGCGAGCGGACTCAGATCGAGCGGAGGTCCTGTCTGCGCACATGAAGAAAGATCGAGAGAGATGAGGGCGGGCAGATCACGGAGTGGGCCAAGCCCATGCGGAATTTCGCACTCCCATAAAAAGAGTGTCTCCAGACTGGCGAGATGGCCGATATGTCTGAGGTCGAGCTGGTGTTGGTGCTGGAGGTGCAGGAACTCCAGTCCCATCAGGGAGGAATGCTCGCTGAGCTGACGGATCTGAGCGGTGCCGGACAGAGCAAGGAACCGGAGCCTGGGCCAGCGTTCTATGCCTTCGAGGTTCACATAGCTCGCTTGGCGATAGAGGGAAAGATGAGTGAGCTGAGGCCCCATCGGCAGCTCGCCCACACTCTCGACGAGCAGAGGGTAGGAGAACGTGATGTGCCGGAGGTCCGGCATGTCACGCAGCGACTCCAACGAGATCTCGTGGTGCACGTCGTACAGAAAGATGTCCGTGGTCCCGAGACCGGTCAGTGCGGTCAGGTCTCGTACCGCGGAGTTGCGTCCGAGGGTGAACTCCGGAAGGTGCGAAAGGGATGCGAGGGCGGACAGATCGGTGAGCGCGTCATTGTTGATGAGAAAGATGCCCTCTGGGTTCTCCAGCGTGAGCAGGGGCGTGAGATCCGTGTGATTTCCACTGACCTCCACTCGACGAGCTTTGGGGATATATCGCAATGCCCGAAGCTGTTCCGGAGTCCGTACGCGGAGGAAGGTTCTTCTCCAGTCCTGCGCGGACAGAACGGCCTCGGCATACGCCTCGCTCTTGAACGAGCCCCATGCGAGGGATATCTGGCGTGCAACCATTGGTCGCGCGTCCTCGCGGAAGCGCGACACCACTTCGAAAGCAGCGTCCCCCTTGACGAGCGCCGCTGTTCGCACCACCGCCGCCGCAGTGTGCTCTTCCAGCTCCGCCGGGCCCGGCAGCAATTCGAGTACCAATTCGCCCGCCTTCGCCAACTCCTCCGCCTCCTGGAGACTCCGCGGCGGGATCAGTTCCCCCGTCCGCGCCTCCACCTCCGCCCGTACCCCCGGATCCAGCTCCGGCGCGTGTTCCAGGCACGCCGCCGCCACCAGGACCAGCCGGTGCCGCAGCCTCGGCGCGCGGTCGGCACGGCGCAGCAACTGCCGTAGCAGCCGTGCCCGTTCGTCCGGCCGTGCGTGGCCCACCGCCATCCGCACCACGTCGTCCCACTGGTCGTCATGCGCGTTCTTGACCAGCACACCGAAGTCGCGGCTCTCGACCGCCGCCTTCGCGCCCAGGTAGTCCTGGAAGGTCCGGTGGACGAAGTCGACGGCCCCCGGCATTGGTTCGCGCAGCAGGCCGCTGCGGATCAGCAGATGGGCGAAGACCTGTTCCGCGTCGCCCTCCACCTGAGGCATGGCGGCGAGCCACTCGCCGACCATCTCCACGGCTTCCTCGCGCGCCGCTTCCACCTGCCCGTTGCGGATCAGCCAGTACGCCAGCCGTTGCAGTAACGCCGTTTGCTCGTCCCGGGTCAGATTCACGCCCTCGACGCCCAGGATCTCGCGCTCGGTGTCCCGGCGTACGAGCAGCATCTCCAGGGCCGCGTCGTACAACTCCTTCCTGGCCCGGGGCAGTTGCATACGGCGGTCCCGGTTCAGGGCGCACAGCAGGGCACACATCAGCGGGTTCGTCGCCAGCCGTCCGAGGTCCCGGCGGGTCATCACCGCCTGGAGGAGGGACATCTCGTACGTGTCGAGCTGCGCCTGTTCGGCGTCGGAGGCGCATTCCAGCCGTGCCGCACGATGCCAGTGACCCACGAACGACTTGATGTCGTCGCGCTCCATCGGCAGCAGCGAATGCGGAACGAAACCCTGCCCCGACAGCCAGTCCTCCGGCACCGCCGACGGCCGGGTCGTCACCACGTACCGGGCCCGGGGAAACGCGGCCACCAGGGACTTCAGCCAGGCTTCGGTGCGGGCCCGCAGCCGCGTCGGAACCTCGTCCACGCCGTCGACGAGGACCAGCGCCCGCCCCTCCGTGAGGAGGTCCTCCGCCCACCCGGCCGGCGCGGTCAGCGGCACGCCCGAGGCCCGCAGGAAGTCCTCCGGCATCGGCAGTGACTCCGATGCCGTGAACGCGCGCAGACGCAGGACGAAGGGCACGCAGCGGTTCCAGTCGGCGAGTTCGGGATGGAAGGTCCGCCGGGCCGCGTTCAGTGCCAGCCACTGCACCAGCGTGCTCTTGCCCGAGCCGGCCGGGCCGCGCAGCAGCAGTCGGTCCGTGGTCGTCAGCGCCTGTTCGGCGGTGACGGTCGTCGGGCCCGTGCGCGGTAGCCCGAGCCCCCTGCGCTCGCCGCTCACCGACAGACTGATGTACGCGGTGTCCAGCGGCCAGTCCCGCTTCGACCGGCCCAGCGTCAGCCCGAACAGCTCCAGCCGCCCATGGGTATGGGCCACATACTCGCCGTACCGCTGCTCGAAGGCGAGCGCCGCCGCGTCCGGCCGCGGGCCCACCCGCTCCCGTACGTCCTCGATCAGCTCATGCGTCCGGCTCGTCGCCCTGGTCTGCTCGACCGCCGCGCGCGCGGCGAACGAGGGGTGCGATGTGAGCTGTTCGACCACATGCGCGCAGCACAGGCCGAGCAGCTCCTCGTACAGGCCATCGGCGGGGCCCGGACACGGTGCCCGTAACTCCGCCGCGAGCCGCGCCGGATCCAGGTCCAGGGCGAACAGCCGCTCGGGCGTCAGCTCGCCCGCCGCCGCGAAGGAGGACCGTACGGCGTCGAGGGCCGCCAGGCGCTCGTTCTCCGGCAGTCGCGCGTACGACTCCTTCAGCCTGCCCGCGAGCACCTTCGCCAGCCGGTCCGGCGACGCGGGTTTCGGCAGCGGGCGTACGGGAGAGGCCACGAGGCCCGCGCCGGGCTTCGGCAGCAGTACCGACTTGGCGACCGCGCCCATGACCGTACCCGCGAGACGCGCCGCCACAACTTCCAGGCTCACTGAGACCGTTCCTCCCCCGACGACAGCTCGTCGGCAACACGGTCTGACAGGATCCCACGGCACCGCTCGCATACTTGTCGGTAACGACATCTGGCCGGGCGCCCGCGGCCGCCTCTACCGTGCTCGCATGCCGTCGAACCTGCCCGATGTCGTGCTGTGGTCGATACCCGCGTTCGTGCTGCTCACCGTGGTGGAGATGGTGAGTTGCCGGTTCCGTCCCGATGAGGACGCCGAGGGGTACGCGGTCAAGGACAGCGTCACCAGTGTCACCATGGGGCTCGGCAGTCTGGTCTTCGATCTGTTGTGGAAGCTGCCGATCGTCGCGGTCTACACGGCGGTTTACGCGCTGACCCCGCTGCGGGTGCCGGTGGTGTGGTGGACCGTTCCACTGATGCTGCTCGCGCAGGACTTCTTCTACTACTGGTCGCACCGCGGGCACCATGTCGTGCGGATCCTGTGGGCCTGTCATGTGGTGCACCACTCCAGCCGCAAGTTCAATCTGACGACGGCGCTGCGGCAGCCCTGGACCTCGCTGACGGTGTGGCCGTTCTACGTGCCGCTCATCGCGTGCGGGGTGCATCCGGCGGCGCTCGCGTTCTGTTCGTCCGCGAACCTCGTCTATCAGTTCTGGGTGCACACCGAGCGGATCGACAGGCTGCCGCGGGCGTTCGAGTACGTACTGAACACGCCGTCCCACCACCGGGTGCACCACGCGTCCCAAGGCGGCTATCTGGACCGGAACTTCGGCGGGATCCTGATTGTCTGGGACCGGCTGTTCGGATCGTTCGTGGCCGAGACCGAGCGGCCCGTCTACGGGCTCACCAAGAACATCGCGACGTACAACCCGCTGCGGGTCGCCACCCATGAGTACGCGGCCATCGCCCGCGACGTACGGGCCGCGCGCGGCTGGCGCGAGCGGGTCGGGCATGTGGTGCGCGGGCCCGGCTGGCAGCCCGTACGAGCCGTGTCCGCGCCGCTCGCGGCGGAAACGGACGCGGGCCGCCCCGGAGGACGGCCCGCGCTGTGATGTGACGGTGGTGCGCCGTGCCTACTTGCGCACCGCGTCCAGGGCGTCGACCAGACCGGCCCCGTAGAAGCTGTTGTAGTGCTTGCCGCCCTCGCAGACGGCGTCGACGGTGCCGTCACCGTCGATGTCGTACGGCGTCGTGCAGGGCACGTCGTCCGCCTGCGTGGTCAGCAGCGCCTTGATGAGCGCCGGCGAGGCGTGCGGGTGCGTCGACTTGAGGAGCGCGGCGACACCCGCGACATGCGGGGAGGCCATCGACGTACCGGCCATGTAACCCCAGTTGCCGCCGGGCAGCGGGCCGAGGATCAGACCGCTGGTGGCCGGCGGGGCCGGGGTCTGGTAACGGGTCGAGTCGCCGCCCGGGGCCGCGATGTCGATGACACCGTAACCGTGGTTGGAGAACGAGGACTTCAGGCCCTTGGCGCCGGTGGAGGCGACGGTGACCACACCCGGCAACTGGGTCGGGATGTCGAAGCACTCGGACGGGTCGATGACCCGCTCGCCCGGGGTGGAGTCGTTCGGGCTGACCGGGTCGGTGATCGAGTCGGCCGCGAGGTCGTAGTTCTCGTTGCCCGCCGCGGCCACATTGACCGTGCCCTTGCTCTCGGCGTACCGCGTGGCGCGGGTGATCGCCTCGACGAGGGCCTTCTGGTCCGGGTCGTTCTTGCAGTTGAAGTACCACGGGTCGGTGTAGTAGCTGTTGTTCGTCACATCGACGCCGTGCTCGGCGGCCCAGACGAAGCCGCAGACGACGGCCTCGGTGTAGAAGAAGCCGGCCGTCGTGGAGACCTTGATGCCGGACACCTTCACACCCGGCGCGACACCGGTGACGCCCACGCCGTTCTTGGCGGCGGCGATCTCACCGGCGACATGGGTGCCGTGCGGGCTCTCCTCGGCGCTCGGACGCCAGGCGCCGTCCGTCGTGTCGGGCTTGCCGCCCACGCAGTTGACCGACGCGCGGCGGTCGAAGTTCGGCGCGATGTCCGGGTGCGTGTCATCGACTCCGGTGTCAATGACAGCGACCGTGACGTCCCTGCTGCCCAGAGTCTTCTCGTGCGCCTTGTCCGCCTTGATGGCGGGCAGGTCCCACTGCAACGGCTCCAGCGGGTCCTGTGCGAGGGGCGCCCCGCCCTTGGCCGTCCGCGCCGCGTTCGCCTTCTTCGCGGAGTCGGCCGCGAGCGCGACCTCCTCGGCGGTCAGGGCACGGGGCGTACCGACGTCCGTGGTGGACTGCGCGGGCAGCGGTGCGGTGCGGGTGGCACCGGCCGAGTCCACGCCCCTCGCCTTGCGTATCGCCTGGGCGAAGTCCGGGTTCTGCGAGGTGACGACGATGACACCTATCTGGTCATAGCTGGTGACCACAGTGCCGCCGGCCCGGTCGATCGCCTTCTCGACCGACTTGACGGTGGAGTGTCCACCACGGGTGTTGACGACGTACGACAGCTTCGGGCCGTCCGTGGCGACCGCGTCGGAACCGCCGCCGGCCGGTACGGCCGTGGCCGTGGTGGCAGGCAGGAAACCGAGCGAGACGGTGAGCGCCAGACCTACGGGCAGCGCGAGTACGCGCTGCCGTCTGGATCCCAGATGAGCCATGGGTTCTCCACATCATCCGTGAGACCGCCCCCGCGCAGGCTTGCGCGTAGACGGGTACATGACGAGCGAAGTTATCGCTGATCATTGGTGCTGTTCAATCACTTCTGAATCATTTCCAGAACAAAAAGACCGGTGTTGAACCGCTTCGCCCTGCCTCCCGTGCCGTTGTCAGGGGGACGAGTGACAATCCGCCCCCCGAGAGGTCCCCATGGCCCACCCGACAGCCGACTCGACCGCCGGTCCGACAGCCGGCCCGACGGCCGCCCCGACTGCCGACCCGACCGCACCCGCGTCACGAGGAGATTCCGTGGCTACCGATGCACCGCCGCCCGAGGGCGGTACGGACACCAGCCCAGCCCCGACCACACCGGACAGGACCACGACGGCCCAGCCCACGACGGCCCAGTTCGTCGAGGTGCAGGAGAGCGAGGAGTTCGGCGAACTGCGCCGTACGTACCGCTCCTTCGCCTTCCCGCTGACCATCGCCTTCATCGCCTGGTACCTGCTGTACGTCCTGCTGTCCAACTACGCGGGCGGCTTCATGGGCACCAAGCTCTTCGGCAACATCAATGTCGCGCTGGTCCTCGGCCTGGCGCAGTTCGCCACCACGTTCCTCATCGCCTGGTACTACGCCCGGCACGCCTCTCGCAAGCTCGACCCGAAGGCGGATGCCATCAAGTCCCGTATGGAGGCGGACGCGTGAGCCACTCGATCCAGCTCCTCAGCCAGCCGGCCCCGCTCCAGCTCGCCGCCGCCTCGGACGCCAGCGAGCACCGGCCCCTGATCATCACCCTCTTCGCGCTCTTCGTCGCCGCGACCCTGGTCATCACCGTCTGGGCCGGCCGGCAGACCAAGAACGCGTCCGACTTCTACGCGGGCGGACGGCAGTTCTCCGGTTTCCAGAACGGACTCGCGGTCTCCGGCGACTACATGTCCGCCGCCTCCTTCCTCGGTATCGCCGGCGCCATCGCCCTCTTCGGCTACGACGGCTTCCTCTACTCCATCGGCTTCCTGGTCGCCTGGCTCGTGGCGCTGCTGCTCGTCGCCGAACCGCTGCGCAACTCCGGCCGTTACACGATGGGTGACGTCCTCGCGTACCGGATGCGCCAGCGGCCCGTCCGTACCGCGGCCGGCACCTCGACCATCGTCGTCTCGATCTTCTATCTGCTGGCGCAGATGGCCGGTGCGGGCGTGCTCGTCTCGCTGCTGCTCGGTATCACCAGCGACGCCGGGAAGATCGCCATCGTGGCGCTGGTCGGTCTGCTGATGATCGTGTACGTCACCATCGGCGGTATGAAGGGCACCACCTGGGTGCAGATGGTCAAGGCCGTCCTGCTGATCGCGGGCACTCTGCTCATCACCTTCCTGATCCTGCTGAAGTTCGACTTCAACCTCTCGGACCTGCTGGGCACGGCGGCGAGCAACAGCGGGAAGGGAGCCGCGTTCCTGGAGCCCGGCCTCAAGTACGGTGCCACCGCCACCTCGAAGCTGGACTTCATCTCCCTCGGCATCGCGCTGGTCCTCGGTACGGCGGGACTGCCGCACATCCTGATCCGCTTCTACACCGTGCCCACCGCCAAGGCCGCCCGCAAGTCGGTGATCTGGGCCATCGGCATCATCGGAGCGTTCTATCTGATGACGATCGTGCTCGGCTTCGGCGCCGCCGCGCTGCTCAAGCAGGACGACATCATCGCCTCCAACAAGGCGGGCAACACGGCCGCTCCACTGGCCGCACTGGAGATCGGCGGCGGCGCCGACTCGACCGGGGGAGCGATCCTGCTGGCCGTGATCTCGGCGGTCGCGTTCGCCACCATCCTGGCGGTGGTCGCCGGACTGACGCTGGCGTCCTCGTCGTCGTTCGCGCACGACATCTACGCCAATGTCATCCGGAAGGGTCAGGCGAGCGAGAAGGAGGAGGTCCGCGCGGCCCGTTGGGCGACCGTCGCCATCGGTGTGGTCTCGATCGCGCTCGGCGCGCTCGCCCGCGATCTGAATGTGGCCGGTCTGGTCGCGCTCGCCTTCGCGGTGGCCGCCTCGGCCAATCTGCCGACCATCCTCTACAGCCTGTTCTGGAAGCGTTTCACCACGCAGGGAGCCCTCTGGTCGATCTACGGAGGCCTGTCCTCGTCCGTGCTGCTGGTGCTGTTCTCACCGGTCGTCTCGGGCAAGGCCACCTCGATGTTCCCCGATGTGGACTTCCACTTCTTCCCGCTGGAGAACCCGGGGCTGATCTCGATCCCGCTGGGCTTCCTGCTCGGCTGGCTGGGCACCGTACTGTCCAAGGAGGAGCCGGACCGGGGGAAGTACGCGGAGCTGGAGGTCAAGTCGCTCACCGGCACCGCGGCCCACTGAGCTTCCTGGCCGTACGGGAGCTTCCTGACCGTACGGGGAGTTCATGACCGTACGGGGAGTGTCTGACCGTACGGACGGGTCAAGCGCCCCTTCCTGAGCGCCCTTTCGCGGCCGCGTCGTAGAGCCTTGCGACGCGGCCGAGCCGTTCCCGGGTGTTCCCCCGCCGTTCTCGGCCGTTCTCTGCCGTAAATGTCCCTCTGGCGTTGTCAGTGGCCTGCCGTAGTCTCGACAGTGTCGGATCCGATCACAGGGAGGGGCCCGCAGTGCTCATCGACACTTACGGCCGCGTGGCCACTGACCTGCGTGTCTCGCTCACCGACCGATGCAATCTGCGGTGTACGTACTGTATGCCCGAGGAAGGGCTGCAATGGCTGGGCAAGTCGGATCTGCTCAGTGATGACGAGATCGTCCGTCTCGTCCATGTCGCCGTCACCCGGCTGGGTGTCGACGAAGTCCGCTTCACCGGCGGGGAGCCGCTGATCAGACCCGGTCTCGTCGGGATCGTCGAGCGGTGCGCCGCGCTGGAGCCGCGGCCCCGGCTGTCGCTCACCACCAATGGCCTCGGGCTCGAGCGCACCGCCGCCGCGCTGAAGGCCGCGGGCCTGGACCGGGTGAATGTCTCGCTCGACACCCTGCGGCCGGAGGTCTTCAGGGCCCTCACCCGCCGTGACCGGCACGGGGACGTGATCGACGGACTGCGCGCGGCCCGGGACGTCGGACTGACACCTGTGAAGATCAATTCGGTTCTGATGCCGGGCCTCAACGACGACGAAGCCCCCGAACTGCTCGCATGGGCCATCGAGCAGGGGTACGAGCTGCGCTTCATCGAGCAGATGCCCCTCGACGCCCAGCACGGGTGGAAGCGCGACGGCATGATCACGGCCCGTGAGATCCTGGACTCGCTGCGTACGCGCTTCGTGCTGATCCCCGAGGGCGAGGGGGTCCGCGGCTCGGCGCCCGCGGAGCGCTGGATCGTGGACGGCGGGCCGCACCGTGTCGGCGTGATCGCCTCCGTCACCCGCCCGTTCTGCCGCGCCTGCGACCGCACCCGGCTGACCGCCGACGGACAGGTGCGCACCTGTCTGTTCGCCCGGGAGGAGACGGATCTGAGGGGCGCGCTGCGCTCCGGCGCGCCCGATGACGAGATCGCCACGATCTGGAGGCTGGCGATGTGGGGAAAGAAGGCCGGTTCAGGTCTGGACGATCCGGCCTTCCTCCAGCCCGACCGCCCGATGTCGGCGATCGGCGGCTGAGCCGGCGACCGGGGGTCGAGTCAGTGATCCGGCGCCGACCGGCGCTGCCACTCGGCGAGTTCGACCACGTCCTTGAGGAAGCCGCGCATACCGAGGAACGAGGAGAGATGCTCACGGTGCTCGTCGCACGCCAGCCAGGTCTTACGGCGCTCCGGCGTATGGAGCTTGGGGTTGTTCCAGGCGAGGACCCAGACGGCGCGCGCACGGCAGCCCTTCGCGGAGCAGACCGGGGCTTCGCTGGAATCGGAATCGGCGGGGGAGTTCACCCGACCACACTAGGACACATCCGGATCGGGTAACCGGTGACCGGAAATGGCGACGCCGAGCAGCCACGGGGGGAGCTGCCCGGCGTCGGTCCGTCGCTCCGACGGGGGATGCGGAGCGCCTACAAAGTATGTCACGGGCAATGGGGTGCCGTGCACCGGAACTTCACGATTGATCTGAGCTTTTCTTGAGCTTTGCGGACCGCTTGAGATCAATTCTCATGCGTTTCGGCGGCCGTCGCCTCTGCTCCGGATTCCGTTACAACAGGTCCGGAAGGCCGTACGGGCGGCGCGATCACCGGCCGCGGCGGAGCGGTCACCAGCGTCTTGGGCAGTGAAGGGGCGTTCTCCCGGCCCGCGTTGGCGATCACGACAGCCACATAGGGCAGCAGTGTGCCCACCACGAGCGTCACAATGGCCACCGGCCGTTCCACATTCCACAGGGCCACGGTGGCGATCACCGCGAGTGTCCGAATGGACATCGAGATCACATAGCGGCGCTGCCGGCCGCGCACATCCTCGGCGAGACCCTGCCGGGCTCCCGTGATCCGGAAGACCTCGGTACCGCTCCGCTTCCGCATCACGTTCCACCATCCGATTCTGTGCCGGACTCTCCCGAGGCTTCTCCCGGCCGGACCCGGGCCGCATCTGAACCAGGCGGCCCCTGGACCGGACCGGCACCACGGTACGCCGGGGCCGCCGCGACCACGAGAGCGGGTCACTCCCCATCCTGTCCCCGTCCCGTCCGCATCCTGTCCGATGGTCCGTGCCGGGTCTCGCCAGGCCTTGTCGGCGGGCCGCGGTGCCGGGCCACGTACGGAGCCGTCCGACATGCGCCGTATGGGCGACCGGCACAGACTGAGCGCACATGCGCGAGTGCGCCGCACCGGGAGGCGACGATGAACTGGTTGTGGGCGATCATTGTGGGGCTGGTGCTCGGGCTGATCGCCAGGGCGGTCATCCCCGGCAGACAGCGCATCCCCCTCTGGCTGACAGCCCTCTGCGGCATCCTCGGCGGCATGCTCGGCAACGGGGCGGCCGGCTGGCTGGGCGTCGCCGAGACCAGGGGCATCGACTGGACCCGCCATGTCCTCCAGCTCGTCGGCGCGATCCTGGTGGTCCTTGTGTGCGAGCGGCTCTGGAACACGCTCCGGGGCAGACGGGCCAGCGGCCCCCGACAGCGCATGTGAAGCCGGGGCCGGGGGACACCCGGGACCGGGGCGGCGGGAGACCGGGCCGGGCGGGGGAGAGGGGCCGGGGCGGGGCCGGGCGAGACCGGGCGGAACGGCCGCGGCCGGGCACACGCTGTTTCACCTCGCGTGTGCCCGGCCGCCGGTCCCGGGCTCGGTCGGCTGCCGGTCCGGGCAGCCGACGATACGGTCAGCCCGCCGCGACCTCGATCGCGGCCAGGTTCTTCTTGCCCCGCCGCAGCACCAGCCAGCGGCCGTGCAGCAGCTCCGCCCGGTCCGGTACGGAGTCCGCGTCACCGACCTTCGCGTTGTTCACGTACGCCCCGCCCTCCTTGACCGTACGGCGGGCCGCCGACTTGCTCGGCACGAGACCGGCCTCGGCGAACAGGTCCGTCACCGGCCCCAGCTCGGCGACCTTCGCGCGCGGCACCTCGGAGAGCGCCGCGCTCAGCGTCGCCTCGTCCAGCTCCGCCAGCTCCCCCTGGCCGAACAGCGCCCGGGACGCCGCGACGACCGCCGCACACTGGTCCGCGCCGTGGACGAGCGTCGTCAGCTCCTCCGCCAGCGCCCGCTGGGCCGCGCGGGCCTGCGGGCGCTCCGCGGTGATCTGCTCCAGCTCCTCCAGCTCCGAACGGCTCTTGAAGCTGAGGATGCGGCTGTACGAGGAGATGTCACGGTCGTCGACATTCAGCCAGAACTGGTAGAACGCGTACGGCGTGGTCATCTCCGGGTCCAGCCAGACCGCCCCGCCCTCCGTCTTGCCGAACTTGGTGCCGTCCGCCTTGGTCATCAGCGGCGTGGCCAGCGCATGCACCGTGGCCCCCGGCTCCAGGCGGTGGATCAGGTCGAGACCGGCGGTGAGATTGCCCCACTGGTCGCTGCCGCCCTGCTGGAGGACACAGCCGTACCGCCGGTACAGCTCCAGGAAGTCCATGCTCTGGAGGAGCTGGTAGCTGAACTCGGTGTAGCTGATGCCCTCGTCCGACTCCAGCCTGCGGGCGATGGAGTCCTTGGTCAGCATCTTGTTCACCCGGAAGTGCTTGCCGATGTCCCGGAGGAACTCGATCGCGGACATGCCCGCGGTCCAGTCCAGGTTGTTGACCATGGTCGCGGCGTTCGGGCCCTCGAACGAGAGGTACGGTTCGATCTGGGCCCGCAGCCGCCGCACCCAGCCCGCGACCGTCTCCGGGTCGTTCAGTGTCCGCTCGGCGGTGGGCCGGGGGTCGCCGATCTGGCCGGTGGCCCCGCCCACCAGCGCCAGCGGCCGGTGCCCGGCCTGCTGGAGCCTGCGTACGGTCAGCACCTGCACGAGATGCCCCACATGCAGACTGGGCGCGGTGGGATCGAAGCCGCAATAGAACGTGACGGGACCGTCCGCGAGCGCCTTGCGCAAAGCGTCCTCGTCAGTGGACTGGGCGAACAGCCCGCGCCACTTCAGCTCGTCGACGATGTCCGTCACGGTCGTGTCTCTCCTCGGATGATTCTCGGTGGTCATACGGTCCTGGGCGGCCATATGGCTGACCACCAGTCTATGGGCGCCGTCCAGGCGTTATCGGGCCCAGTCGTCATACTCCCCGGCTGACCGAGCTCATATTGAAATCGGGAACGCGCAGCGCGGGCATCGCGGCCCGGGTGAACCAGTCGCCCCACTCGCGCGGCAGCGTCTTCTCCGTACGTCCGGCCTCGGCGGCCCGCGACAGCAGATCGACCGGGGACTCGTTGAACCGGAAGTTGTTCACCTCGCCCACGACCTCGCCGTTCTCGACGAGATAGACACCGTCCCTGGTCAGTCCCGTGAGCAGCAGCGTCGCCGGATCGACCTCGCGGATGTACCAGAGGCAGGTCAGCAGCAGCCCGCGCGCGGTCGCCGCGACCATCTCCTCCAGCGACCGGTTGCCGCCGGCCTCCAGCATCAGATTGCCGGTGCCAGGCGCGACCGGCAGGCCGGTCAGGGCGGCGGTGTGACGGGTGGTGATCAGATGCGCCAGCTCGCCGTCCCGTACCCAGTCGGTCGCCCCCAGCGGCAGACCGTTGTCGAAGACGGAGGCGTCGTCGCCGGAGGCGTGCGCGATCACGAAGGGCGCGGACTCCAGACCCGGCTCGTTCGGATCGCTGCGGAGCGTGAGCGGCAGCTCGGACAGCTTCTCGCCGAGACGGGTGCCGCCGCCGGGGCGGGAGAAGACCGTACGGCCCTCGGACGCGTCCCGGGCGGTGGAGGACCAGAGCTGGTAGATCAGCAGATCGGCGACGGCGGTCGACGGCAGCAGCGTCTCGTACCGCCCCGCGGGCAGATCGATCTTCCGCTTGGCCCAGGCCAGCCGCTGCGCAAGCTCGGCGTCCAGGACCGCCGGGTCCACATCCTTGAAATCACGGGTGGAGCGGCCCGCCCAGGCGGAGCGGGTACGGTCGGGCGACTTGGCGTTCAGCTCCAGCGTGCCGTTGGGCTGGTCGTGGCGCAGCCGTACCCCGGTGGACGTACCGAGATACGTCGAGGTCAGCTCGTGGTTGGCGAAGCCGTACAGCTCACGGCCGCCGGCGCGGGCACGGGCGAAGGACTCGCCGAGCGCCGGGGCGAAGTCCGCGAAGACGGCGGAGGTCGTCTCGGCGGGCGCGTCCGTGAAGTCCCCCGACGCCGGTCCCGCCTGGTCGGTGCCGACCAGCGGCTGGGCGTCCTCGGCGGGCCCCGCCCCGCGCGCGGCTGCCTCGGCGGCCCGGACCAGCGGCTCCAGATCGTCGGCGGTGACGGCGGCGCGCGACACCACACCGGACGCGGTGCCCTGGGCGCCGTCGACGGTCGCGACGACGGTGAGGGTCCTGCCGCGGGTGACCCCGTTGGTGGTGAGTGCGTTGCCCGCCCAGCGCAGATTGGCGGAGGACTGCTCGTCGGCGATGACCACGCAGCCGTCCGCGGTGGACAGTTCGAGAGCGCGCTCGACGATCTCGTGCGGCTTGCTGATACGGCTGGTGCTCATCGTCCCGCCTCCTGCGTGGTGTTGAGGATGTTGACGCCGCGGAACAGGGCGGACGGGCAGCCGTGGGAGACCGCCGCCACCTGGCCCGGCTGGGCCTTGCCGCAGTTGAAGGCGCCGCCGAGGACATAGGTCTGCGGTCCGCCGACCGCCTCCATCGAGCCCCAGAAGTCCGTCGTCGTCGCCTGGTACGCGACATCGCGGAGCTGGCCCGCGAGCTGTCCGTTCTCGATACGGAAGAACCGCTGCCCGGTGAACTGGAAGTTGTAGCGCTGCATGTCGATCGACCACGACCGGTCGCCGACCACATAGATCCCGCGCTCCACCCCGCCGATCAGATCCTCCGTGCTCAGCCCGCCGGGATCCGCTTGCAGCGACACGTTCGCCATGCGCTGGACCGGCACATGGCCCGGCGAGTCCGCGTACGCGCAGCCGTTGGAGCGGCCGAGCCCGGTCAGCTTCGCGATCCGCCGGTCGAGCTGATAGCCGACGAGCGTGCCGTCCTTCACCAGGTCCCACGACTGCGCCTGGACGCCCTCGTCGTCGTACCCGATCGTGGCCAGGCCGTGCTCCGCGGTCCTGTCGCCCGTCACATTCATCACCGAGGAGCCGTACGCCAGCTTCCCGAGCTGGTCGAACGTCGCGAACGACGTCCCCGCGTACGCCGCCTCGTACCCCAGCGCCCGGTCCAGCTCGGTGGCGTGGCCGATCGACTCATGGATGGTCAGCCACAGGTTGGACGGATCGACCACCAGGTCGTACGTCCCCGCCTCGACGCTCGGCGCCCGCATCTTCTCGGCGAGCAGCCCGGGGATCCGCTCCAGCTCGGCGTCCCAGTCCCAGCCCGTGCCGGTCAGATACTCCCAGCCCCGGCCGGCCGGCGGCGCGATCGTACGCATCGAGTCGAACTCGCCGCTCTCACCGTCCACCGCGACGGCCGTGAGCTGCGGATGCAGCCTCACCCGCTGCTGCGTGGTGACCGTACCGGCCGTGTCCGCATAGAACTTGTTCTCATGGACGGTCAGCAGCGACGCGTCCACATGCGCGACGCCCTCCGCGCGCAGCAGCCGCCCGCTCCAGTCGGCCAGCAGCCCGCTCTTCTCCTCGTCGGGCACCTCGAACGGATCGATCTCGTACGACGACACCCAGGTCTTCTCCGCGTGCACCGGCTCCTCCGCCAGCTCGACACGCTCGTCGGAACCGGCGGCCGAGATCACCTTCGCGGAGAGCTTCGCCATCGCCACGGCCTGCCCCGCGACCCGCGCCGCCGCGTCCATCGACAGATCGACCCCGGACGCGAAGCCCCAGGCGCCGCCGTGCACCACCCGGACCGCGTACCCCAGATCCGTGGTGTCCGACGACCCGGCGGGCTTCCCGTCCCGCAGCCGCCACGACGCCCCGCGCACCCGCTCGAACCGGAAGTCCGCGTGCTCGGCGCCGAGCGCCCGCGCCCGCGCGAGCGCCGCATCGGCGAGCGCCCGCAGCGGCAGTGCCAGGAATGACTGATCTACCTCATGGGGCACGTCGGCCTCCCCTTCTCACATCTGTGGGTCATGCACCTGTGGGTCATGTGTCCGCAGTGAATCATGCGGGCGCGGGGCCCCGCCGTGCCTGTGGACAAACCGGTTGCACCCCGTGCCACCGTCTGTTGTACTCCCGGGCAGTACCGGATGGATCAAGGAGATCGTCATGCGCGGAACGTCTGTGTCCACTCAGCGGGAAATTGCCACCTACGCAGAGGACCTGACGCTTCGTGCGAACACTGAACCTTGGAATCCTGGCGCATGTCGACGCCGGTAAGACCAGCCTGACCGAGCGGCTTCTGCACACCGCCGGTGTCATCGACGAGATCGGCAGCGTCGATGACGGCAGTACCCAGACCGATTCGCTGACACTGGAACGCCAGCGCGGTATCACGATCAAATCGGCCGTCGTGTCGTTCGTCGTGGACGGCGTCACGGTCAATCTGATCGATACGCCGGGACACCCGGACTTCATCGCCGAGGTGGAGCGCGTCCTGAACGTGCTGGACGGCGCGGTGCTGGTGATTTCCGCCGTCGAGGGAGTGCAGGCGCAGACCCGCGTCCTGATGCGGACACTGCGACGGCTGCGCATTCCCACCCTCATTTTCGTGAACAAGATCGACCGCAGGGGCGCGCACGACGAACGTGTGCTCCGGGCGGTGTCCGAGCGGCTGAGCCCGGCGATCGTCCCGATGGGAGCGGCGCACGGTCTCGGTGCGCGCGACGCCGGGTTCACCCCGTACGGCGAGGCCGACAGCGCCTTCACCGCCGGACTCGCGGAGGTGCTCGCGGACCACGACGACGCCCTGATGGCCGCGTATCTGGACGACGCGACTCCGCTTCCGTACCGCAGGCTCCGGGACGGACTCGCCGCGCAGACCGGGCGGGCGCTGGTGCATCCGGTGTACTTCGGCTCGGCCATCACCGGCGCGGGCGTGGACGCGCTGATCACCGGTG
Organism: Streptomyces sp. GMY02; assembly: GCF_019056675.1. Taxonomy (NCBI): domain Bacteria; kingdom Bacillati; phylum Actinomycetota; class Actinomycetes; order Kitasatosporales; family Streptomycetaceae; genus Streptomyces; species Streptomyces sp. GMY02. The sequence goes on from NZ_CP077658.1 coordinate 6,623,626, forward strand.
TCACCAAACTGCTGCCCGCGAGTGAACGCGATACGGAAGGCCCCGTCTCCGGCACGGTCTTCAAGATCGAGCGCGGTACGGCGGGCGAGAAGATCGCGTACGTCCGTATGGTCTCGGGGACGGTACGGACCCGGGACAAGCTGCTCTTCGGCAGGGACGGCGCGGACAGCGTGGGCGGCGCGGTAAGCGTGTGCGGCGAGGGGAAGGTCACCGCGATCAGCGTCTTCGACCAGGGCGCGGTGGTCTCGCGCGGCTCGGTCGAGGCGGGGCGGATCGGTCTGTTGCGCGGCCTCGGCGACATCAGGATCGGCGACACGATCGGTGCCGCCATGGCGGCCGTCGACGCGGCGGACCGGGCCGGCGCGTCATCGGCCCAGGTCCCCTCCGGGCAGTGGCATTTCGCCCCGCCCACACTGGAGACGGTGGTCGTCCCCCGCAGTCCCGCCGACAAGGGTGCGTTGCATGAGGCGCTCGCCCAACTCGTCGAACAGGACCCGCTGATCAATCTCCGTCAGGATGCGATCCGCCAGGAAATCTCCGTATCTCTTTACGGAGAAGTACAGAAAGAGGTCATCCAGGCGACCCTGGCGAACGATTTCGGCGTTGACGTCACCTTCCGCGAGACCACGACCATCTGTGTGGAGCGGCCGGCCGGTCCGGGCGAGGCCGTTGAAATCATGGGCAAGGACCCCAATCCGTTTCTCGCGACCATTGGGCTGCGCGTCGAGCCCGCGCCCCATGGCAGCGGGGTGGAATTCCGGCGGGAGATCGAACTCGGCTCGCTGCCCCTCGCGTTCCTCAAGGCCATCGAGGAGACCGTCAAGCAGACACTGCTTCAGGGCATCCATGGATGGCAGGTCATCGACTGCGCGGTCACCCTGACGCGCTCCGGCTACGCGCCGCGGCAGAGCCATGCCCACGCCGTTTTCGACAAGAGCATGTCGAGCACCGGCGGGGACTTCCGCAATCTGACACCCCTGGTCCTGATGGCTGCGCTCAAACAGGCCGGCACCGTGGTGTACGAGCCGATGCACCGCTTCCGGCTGGAGCTGCCGGCGGATGTGTACGGCTCGGCCCTGCCCGTCCTGGCGAAGCTGCGCGCCGTACCGCGGACACCGTCGACGCACGGTTCCTCGTACCTCCTGGAGGGCGAGATCCCGGCGGCGCAGGTGCATGAACTGGAGCAGCGGCTGCCGACGCTGACGCGCGGCGAGGGCGTGCTGGAGTCGGCCTTCGACCACTACGAGCAGGTCACAGGCCCGCTCCCGTCCCGCCCACGCACGGACCACGACCCCCTCAACCGGAAGGAGTACCTCCTGCGAGTTGTACGCCGCGTCGCCGGATGATCAAAACGCGGTGTTCCCGCGCCCCACCACGCGGTCCGTCTCCTGCTTCCCCGCCCGGTTTGCCTTGGCGACGTGCGGTTTCGCCGATTGTCACACCCCGGGGGTACTGTCGTGTGTCACACGGAGTTGGCACTGCTGGGCATCGCGTCCCGGGCCCTTCCCGGGACCGTGCCGGTGTCGGACCTCGGGCTGGGGCGCGACGCCACCGTGGGCGATCTGCTGCTGGAACTGTCACACCGTTCCGTGGCCGCGCCGCTTGCTCTGGGGTGAGGGTGGGGGTCGCTGGGATGGCGGATTTTCTGTAGGGATCCGACAGGGAGCGTCGTGGCGTGCTGTCGGGGCTCGATTCTGCGGGGGCGGGGCGGGACCGATAGGTTTTCGATGTACCAGACCGCCAAGGAAAGGCTGATCCGTTGAGCCGCTCGGTTCTCGTCACCGGAGGAAACCGGGGCATCGGCCTCGCCATCGCCCGCGCCTTCGCCGAAAACGGCGACAAGGTCGCCATCACCCACCGCTCCGGCGAGCCGCCGGAGGCCCTGATGGAGCTGGGCTGCCTGGCGGTCCGCTGCGACATCACCGACGCAGAGCAGGTGGAGCAGGCCTACAAGGAGATCGAGGAGAAGCACGGTCCCGTGGAGGTGCTGGTGGCCAACGCCGGTGTCACCAAGGACCAGTTGCTGATGCGGATGTCCGAGGAGGACTTCACCTCCGTCCTTGAGACCAACCTCACCGGCACCTTCAGGGTCGTCAAGCGCGCCAACCGCGCCATGCTCCGCGCCAAGAAGGGCCGGGTCGTCCTGATCTCCTCGGTGGTCGGGCTGCTCGGTTCGGCGGGGCAGGCGAACTACGCCGCGTCCAAGGCCGGTCTGGTCGGCTTCGCCCGCTCCCTCGCCCGCGAGCTGGGCTCCCGGAACATCACCTTCAATGTCGTGGCGCCCGGCTTCGTCGACACCGACATGACCAAGGTCCTCACCGACGAGCAGCGCGCGGGCATCGTGGCGCAGGTGCCGCTCGGCCGGTACGCGCAGCCGGAGGAGATCGCCGCGACCGTGCGGTTCCTCGCCTCCGACGACGCCTCGTACATCACTGGAGCCGTCATTCCCGTTGACGGCGGATTGGGCATGGGTCACTGATCACATGAGCGGAATCCTCGCCGGCAAGCGCATTCTTGTCACGGGTGTCCTCACCGAGGGCTCCATCGCCTTCCACGCCGCCAAGGTGGCGCAGGAGGAGGGCGCCGAGGTCATTCTCACCGGCTTCGGCCGGCTCACCCTTGTCGAGCGCATCGCCAAGCGGCTGCCCAAGCCCGCCCCGGTCATCGAGCTGGACGTCACCAAGCAGGAGCACCTGGACGGGCTCGCCGACCGGGTCCGCGACCTCCAGGGCGAGGCCGGTGCCGGACTCGACGGCGTCGTGCACTCGATCGCCTTCGGACCGCAGGGCGTCTTCAAGTTCCTGGAGGGAAGCTGGGAGGACGTCTCGACCGCGGTGCATGTCTCGGCGTACTCCCTGAAGTCGCTCACCATGGCCTGTCTGCCGCTGATGGAGCGCGGCGGCTCGGTGGTCGGCCTCACCTTCGACGCGCAGGTCGCCTGGCCCAAGTACGACTGGATGGGCGTCGCCAAGGCGGCGCTGGAGTCCACCAACCGCTATCTCGCCCGTGACCTGGGCGCGCGGAACATCCGCTGCAACCTGGTCTCGGCCGGTCCGCTCAAGTCCATGGCGGCCAAGTCGATCCCCGGCTTCGAGGAGCTGGCGGATGTGTGGAACCACCGCGCGCCGATCGGCTGGGACCTGTCCGACCCGGAGCCGGCGGGCCGCGGCATCGTCGGACTGCTGTCGGACTTCTTCCCGAAGACGACCGGCGAGATCGTGCATGTCGACGGCGGCGTGCACATGATGGGCGCCTGACCGGCCGATACTCAGCCGGCCCGGATGCGGCTTGCCCTTAAGCAGCTTGTACGTATCCGGAAGCCGCACATACCGGAAGCCGCGTGACCGTCACCGCGACGGGCGCGCGGCTTCCGTGCGTGACGGACCGTGTCCGTTCGATTCGAGAACAGCGGCGACTGGCCGCACACTGAGCAGACAGACCGGGGCATTCCGGTCCGGCGAGGAGGTGTGCGCGATGCGTTGGCCGCACCGCCATTTCGCCCGCCGTGCTGCCCGTCGTACGGTCCCGCCCGCCCTGGCCCTGCTGATCGCGGCCGGGCTCGTCGTCTGCGCGGAGACACGGGGCGGCCATGTGCCCGCCGAGGCCGAGGTGTACGCGCAACCGGGCGGGGGCGCGGAGCGCGAAGGGCCGGAGTACGAGAAGCACCGGGCGCAGAAGAAGCACGGGGGCGTGGAGAGCCGGGGTGCGGAACGCGGCCGTACCAGCCGGTTCGGTGCCACCTGCCGTACGAACACCAAGGGCTCCCGCGCCATCGCGTCCTGTCACAACCCGTATCCCGAGACCGACCGGGTCAGGCTGCATGTCGAGTGCGAGCGCTGGTGGGACATCGACACGGACAGTGCCCCGGTGGAGATCGCCCCGGCCGGGTACACGGAGTTCGTCGAATGGTGCTGGAAGGAGATCCGCGAGGTGTGGATCACCCATGAGCGCCTGGCGTCCTGAGGCGTCCCGCCGCTGATGAGCGACCCGCGACAGACGACCGAGCGAATCCGCCGCTGACCCAGCGCACCGGCTGCCGCGCAGGTGAACCGGCCGCTGTGTGAGCGAATCCGCTGCTGTGCGAGCGGCCTGCGCTCAGACCCGTTCTCCCAGGCAGTGGAGGGTGTAACTGGCCGCCTCGGTGCCCGCAGTCTCCGTGTCGCCCGCCCGGATCGCGGCCACCAGACGCGCGTGGTCCATATGGTTCTCCGGGCGCAGCTCCTGGCCCATGTCGTCGCGCAGCCAGTCGCGCAGAAGATGGTTGAGGTCCGCGTACAGGGCCGTCAGTACGTCATTGTGCGAGGCCGAGACGACCGCCATATGGAGGGTCGAGTCGGCCGCGACAAAGCGTTCCAGGTCGCGGGCGGCCCACGCCTCCTCGCGCCGGGCGAGCAGGGTCTCCAGTTGCCGCAGATCCCGTTCCGTACGGCGCTCGGCGGCCATTCTGGCGGCCGAGGACTCCAGGGTGGAGCGCACCTCGGCGATGTCGCGCCGGTCGGCGCCGGCGAAGCGACGGTGCATGACCCCGGCCAGTTCGCTGGTCGCGATGACATACGTTCCCGAGCCCTGCCGGATGTCCAGGAGCCCGTTGTGGGCGAGCGCGCGAACCGCCTCGCGGACGGTGTTGCGGGCCACGCCCAACTGCTCCACGAGTTCGGGCTCGGTGGGGATACGCGAACCCACCGGCCATTCGCCCGAGGTGATCTGGCTCCGCAGCTCGGTGATCACCTGGTCGGAGAGCGCGGAACGCCGGGGAGAGGTGAGCGCCATGGTGCTCCCAATCGTGTGGAAGGGGCGGAAAGGGGGAGTACGGGCCGTGAAGGGAGGGACGGGTCGACTGGACGATCAATCATCCTATGATTCTATGATGGCGCCATGCCTGATGAGCCGCACCCGCAGATACCGACGCGCACGCAGACCCAGACCCAGACCCAGATGCAGACACAGGCGCAAACGAAGGCCCTGAAGCCGTCCGGCGCATCGGCGCCCGCGTCCGTATCCGCATCCACATCCGTGTCAGCGCCTTCATACGGCAATTCTCCCGCACCGTCCGCGGCGGTCTGGCTCACCCGGCTCCTCGTCCTCGGGGTCGTCCTGGCCGCGATCAATCTCCGTCCCGCCATCACCAGCCTCGGCGCGCTGCTCGAAGAGGTACGGGACGGGCTGGGCATGAGCGGCAGCGTCGCCGGTGTCCTCACCTCCGTACCGCCCTTCTGTTTCGCGGTCTTCGGCTTCACCGCGCCGCGGCTGGCCCGGCGGTACGGTCCTGGCGCCATCGTCGGCGCCGGCATGGCCGCCATCACCGCGGGACTGCTGATCCGGCCGTTCGCGGGCGGTACGGCCGGCTTCCTCGCGGCCAGCGCGCTCGCGCTGATGGGGATCGCGGTCAGCAATGTGCTGATGCCGGTGATCGTCAAGCGGTACTTTCCCGACCGGGTCGGCACGATGACCGGGCTGTACTCGATGGCCCTGGCACTCGGCACCGCCTTTGCCGCCGCGGCGACCGTGCCCATGACCGAGGCGCTGGGCGGCAGTTGGCGGCTGGGGCTCGCGCTCTGGGCGGTGCCGGCGGTGGTGGCCGTACTGCCGTGGCTCGGGCTGGTACGGGACCGGGGCGCGGGGATGCCGGGGGCCGCGGCGGGCGGGGCTTCCGCCGATGGGCGGGGCGGGGCGGTTCCGGGGCTCCGGCTCGGGCGCAGCCGTACGGCCTGGGCGCTCGCCTGCTTCTTCGGCCTCCAGGCCACCGGCGCGTACATCACCATGGGCTGGATGCCGCAGGTCTTCCGGGACGCGGGGGTCCCGGCGAGTACGGCGGGGCTGCTGCTCGCGGTGACCATGGTGATGGGGGTGCCGCTGGCCTTTGTGATCCCGCGCATGGCGGCACGGATGAAGAACCAGGGGCCGATGGTCGTCGGCCTCGGTCTCTGCGGACTGACCGCGTTCGCGGGGCTGTACTTCGCGCCGGCCGAGGGGTCCTGGGTGTGGGCGGCGCTGCTGGGCGTCTCGAACTGCTCCTTCCCGCTCGCCCTCACCATGATCGGTATGCGGTCGAGGTCGGGGGCGGGGGTCGTACGGCTCTCCGCGTTCGCCCAGAGCACCGGGTATCTGATCTCGATCCCGGGTCCGCTGCTGGTGGGGGTGCTGTACCAGCACACGGGCGGCTGGGAACTGCCGATCGCGCTGATGGCGGGGTTCCTGCTGCCGCAGATGGCGGCAGGGGTGATCGCGGGGCGGGACCGGACGATCGAGGAGGAGGCTGGGGTGGGAGACTGAGGTCATGCCAGTCCTTGACCCGAATCCCCAGAACGGCCAGCGGACGCTGCTGATCGTGTTCGGCACGATCATCGGCATCCTGGTGATCATCGGCATCATCGCGTCGATCGCGTCGCCGTGACGCGGTGAACGCCTTTCGGCACCCGGCACTCGGCACCACACCAGAGCCACCGCCCCACCCCGGTAGGGGGGGCTAGCACCAGGGTCCCCTAGGGGGCCAGGGTCAGGGTTGAGTGGGTGGGTCGCCGGATGTGAGCGAGGGCGATCGATCCGTAGGTTCTGAGGTAACAGAAACCGCAGACCCACGGAGGCGGCCATGCCGGTCCCTACGCACCCCCGGTCCCATCCCCGTGTCCCCTCCGAGCGGATCGAGATACGGCTGCCGTGGTGGTCCGTCGCGTTGCCGGCTCTCGCCTTCGCCCTGTTGCTGCTGATGTCCGGCTCCGGACAGGCGCGGGCCGCCGCGGGTGATCCCGGGGTCGGGCGCCTTCTGGAGCAGATCCATCTGACCCTGGTGGGGTGACGGCGAGCAGTCGCCAGCACCGTTCACCCGTGCCGGGGCAGCCCGTCAACACCCTCTGCCCACTGGAGCATTTCATGCGAAGCTGGGATGCATGAGCGTCGATACACCTCGCAGGATCGTCCTCCTCCGGCACGCAAAGGCGGACTGGCCCGACGTACCCGATCATGAGCGGCCCCTCGCCGACCGGGGCCGGGCGGATGCTTCCGTCGCCGGGCGCAGGATCGCCGGCAGCGGGCTCGTCGCCGATCTGGCTCTCTGCTCGACCGCCGCCAGGACCCGGGAGACCTGGAAGCTCGCGGTGCACGAGCTGCCGGTGCGGCCTCGGACCGTCTACGAGGACCGGCTCTACGACGCCACCCTCGGCGATCTCTTCGCCCTGGTCAACGAGACGTCCGACGATGTGAACGATCTGATCCTGATCGGGCACAACCCCGGTATGCACGCGCTCGCGGACGCTCTGTCCGGCGAGGCCGAGGGCGACACCATCGGCAGGATGACCCGGAGCGGATTTCCCGCCGCCTCCCTGGCCGTGATCGCGTTCAACGGAAGCTGGAAGTCGGTGGAGCACGGCGTGGGCAGGCTCGTCGACTTCTGGACCCCGCGCGGCTGACCCCCGTACGGCTACGACCGCGCCCGGTACGACGGCCGCTCCGTACGCCGCTCCCGTACGGCCGCTCCCGTGCGGCCGGGCCGCACATGCGACCCGCACAACCGCCCCGTACAGCGGTCCGTACGGCAGAGGACCCCGGCGCGGACTTGCCGCCGGGGCCCTGGTTCGGGAAAAGAATGAAGTAGCGGTGGTCAGTCGTCGCAGTCCGCGGCCTCGACCTCTTCGCGCGTGATGCCCAGCAGATACAGCACGGTGTCCAGGAACGGCACGTTCACCGCCGTATGGGCCGCCTTGCGGACCACCGGCTTCGCGTTGAACGCGACCCCCAGCCCCGCCGCGTTCAGCATGTCCAGATCGTTGGCGCCGTCGCCGATCGCCACGGTCTGCGCCAGCGGCACCCCCGCCTCGGCGGCGAACCGGCGCAGCAGCCTGGCCTTGCCCGCGCGGTCCACGATCTCGCCCACCACCCGCCCGGTGAGCCTGCCGTCGACGATCTCCAGGGTGTTGGCGGAGGCGAAGTCCAGCCCGAGCTGCTCCTGAAGGGCATCGGTGACCTGGGTGAATCCCCCGGAGACCACCCCGACTTGGTAACCGAGGCGCTTGAGTGTACGGACCAGGGTGCGGGCACCGGGAGTGAGCCGGATCTCGGCCCGTACCTTCTCCACCACCGACGCGTCCAGACCGGCGAGCAGCGCCACCCGCGCGTGCAGGGACTGCTCGAAGTCCAGCTCCCCGAGCATGGCCCGGGAGGTCACCTCGGCGACCTCGGCCTCACAGCCCGCGTGGGCCGCGAAGAGTTCGATGACCTCGTCCTGGATCAGGGTCGAGTCCACATCCATGACCACCAGCCGCTGCGCCCGGCGGTGCAGTCCGGCCGAGACGACCGCGACATCCACCCCGATCTCCGCGCCCTCGGTGGCCAGCGCGGTGCGCAGCGGTTCGGTCTCCACCCCGGACACCGCGAACTCCACGGCGGTGACCGGGTATTTCGCCAGCCGGAAGATCCGGTCGATATTGCCGCCGGCCGTGGTGATACAGGCCGCTATGGCCGAGGTCGACTCCGCGGTCAGTGGGTTGCCCAGCACGGTGACATGCGAACGGCCGCTGCCGCGCGGCCGGTTGTCGCCCGTACCGGAGATGATCTCGGCCTGGAGCTTGAGCGATTCGGCCCAGGTGTGGACGGTCGCGCGGAGTTCGCCCTCGGCGGCACCCTTGCCGGCCGGTGCGGTGATCAGCGCGCAGAGGACGATACGGCCACGGGTCACGACCTGCTCGATGTCGATCACATCGACGGAGTAGGCGGCGAGGGTGTCGAAGAGGCCGGCGGTGATCCCGGGACGGTCCTTCCCGAAGATCTTGACGAGCAGAGTGGGGACGTCGGCGGTCCGAGGGGGCTGCGATGCGCTCATGGTGGTTCCACCGTATCGGGCAGGGCGTGGGGCTCGACCGGCCGTCCGAGTTCCGGACAGGGGTGCCAGCGGTTCCAGTCTCGGTCAGCGATCGCCCCTCGGCGACCCCGGGAAACGCGGCCCGGCCCGATCGACAAGACACCCCTAGTCCCCCGGAAGGTTCCCATCCCGTGCGGCGCCCCCGTCCTTCGGGATGCGCAGATACGGGTTCGTATCGGGGTTGGGCGGCCGGTACGGCGTTGACGGTGTATACGGTCCTGGTGGCGCGGTCGGCTCCGTACGTGCTTCCGCCGGCTCCGTACGCGTTTGTACGGTGAGGCCGTCCGCGTCCACGGTGAGGCCGTCCGTACCCGTGAAGCCCACCGAGCCCGGGCCCGTATCCGCCGAAGGGCCGACCGCGGCCGTCCCCTTCCCCGCCGCGTACGCGAGCAGTGCCCCCGCCGCCCCCGCCCCCGCGCCCCAGACCGCGCCGAGCAGCAGTGCCGTACCGGCCCGGCCGTGCAGTTCGAGGCCCGCCTCGAACGCGTCGATCCCGAGCATCGACACCGAAGCCCGCGCGGAGACCTCCGTGAGCCACACCAGGAGCGGCAGGGTGAGCGCCGTGATCACCCCCAGCCGCAGAGCGCACCTCCCGGCGAACGCGGCAGCGCCCCGACGGGCCGCGTCCGGATCGGCTCGTACGGTACGGACCGCCGCCAGCACCCCCGCGCAGAGCATCATCACCGCGACGGCCACCACCAGCAGCCAGATCCGTCCGTCCAGCTCGGCGAGCCCGCCGACCGTCAGCGGCTCACCGCCCGAGGGCCGCAGCACCTTGTCGAGCGGGTCGGGCAGCATCGTGGCCGGCGGCCCCGACGCGCTGCCGTCCCAGGGAACGAACAGCCCGAGCGGAATCCCCAGCCACACCCCGTTCGGTGCCGCGAGCAGCGCCCCGCCCGCGATCCGCCGGGGATGGTCGTCGCCGACCGCCGCGTACCCGGCGGCCGCGAGCCCCGCGAGCACCGCCACCAGCACCACCGTGACCAGCGCGGAAGCCGCCGGCTGTACGATCCGGCGCGCCCGGTCCCAGCCGTGCGGCAGCGGCGTACGGCCGGAGACCAGCAGGGCGACGGCCAGTACACCGAGCACCCACACCAGTGCGCCCGTCAGCGATTCGGCGGTGTCCACCCGGAACCCCACGGCCGCCTGCGCGTCGACCAGATCCCCGACCCGGTCGGGCAACAGCCCTCCGATGCCCGGGACATCACCCAGCTCTCCGAGGCCCGGCACCTCGATCCCGCCGATCCCGGAGCCGTCACCGCCCAGACCGGGCATCTGTCCGAGCCCCAGTCCGCCGCCGTCGACGGTGATGACATCGCGCCCCGCCCACGCCAGCCCGCCGACCAGGCCGACGAACAGCGCGGCCACCGTCCCGGCCCGTACGGCGAGTTCGGTGACGGACACATACGGGCCCGCACGCCGCAGCGACCGCAAGAAGAAGAACGAGAGGATCAGCGCCCCCGTGAGCCCCACGCCCAGTGGCGCGAAGTCGACCGCGGTCCGCGCCTCCACGCCGTCCAGACCGTACGCGGACACATCGCCGGAAGGCGTGACCGAACCACCCGCCCCCAGCACCACCACCGCCGCGGTCATCGGCCCCAACGAGCCCGCCGCGTCCGCCTCCAGAAGGTGCAGCCCGAGGGCCGCGACACCCGCCATCCCCATCAGTGCCCAGCTCACGGCGGCGAGCGAGGCCACCAGCACATCCATCCAGCGGACACCGCCGCTGCCCCGCGCGTTCATCAGGATCCCCCGCCCCCCGATGGGTATGTCCGTCTTCTGGCTGTTCCTCGTATTCGCGCATGATCCGTGGGCACTCATACGCGGTTACCACTCTCCGGGTACCTTTCTCCCGCGTCAACGGTCCTTTCCCCGCACGCTGTTACGCGCTTGTGGCAGGCGTTCACGAGGCCCGGCTTTCAAAGACCGGAGCGGGCCTGAAATAGTTCCCCACGATGTTCGCCATCCCTAGACTCCCTGCGACGGGGGCAATCGGGGGACAACAAGTGGGGCATGGAGTGCCGGAACTCGTACTGGAATTGAACGGAAGGACCTGGACGCTCGATCCCTCCAGGTCATACACCCTGGGCCGCGATCCGCAGGGCGACCTCGTGATCGACGACGCCAGGGTCTCGTGGCGCCACGCCACCCTGAGCTGGAACGGCCGGGGCTGGGTCATCGAGGACCACGGCAGCACCAACGGCACCTATGTGCAAGGCCGGCGCATTCAGCAGTCGGACATCGGTCCCGGCTCGGCGGTCCATCTCGGAAACGCCACCGACGGACCCCGGCTGAGCCTCAGCGGCGGAGCGGCGGGCGCGGGCGCGTACAGCGGGCAGGCGGCCGCCCAGGCCCAGGGCGCCCAGCAGGGCTGGCAGCAGCCGGCCCCCGCGCAGCAGCAGCCCGTACCCCAGCAGCACATACCCGGCCAGCAGGTCCCTGGCCAGCAGGTCCCCGCGCAGCAACAGGGCTGGCAGCAGCAGCCGCCCCAGCAGCACGGCCAAGTGCCGCACCAGCAGGGCCCGCACCAGGGCGGCGGCCCCGCCGCCTTCCCGCAGCAGTCCCCGTCCCCGTCCCCGGTTTCCGACGGTGCCGCGGGGGCCCCGCCGGTGTACGGGGACCGCAGCCCGACCACCTTCCACCAGGTCGCCCTCGGCCGGGTGATGCGCATCGGCCGCGCGCTGGAGAACGAACTCGTCGTCGCGGACCTCCAGGTCTCGCGCCTGCACGCCGAGTTCACCGCGACCCCCGACGGCCGCTTCGAGATCCGTGATCTCGGTTCCCACAACGGCACCTATGTCAACGGCCAGCCGATCGCCAAGTCCGGCACCGTGCTCATCGGCCCCAACGACATCGTCGGCGTCGGCCACTCGACGTTCCGGCTGGTCGGCGACCGGCTCGAAGAGTTCGTCGACACCGGTGAGGTCTCCTTCTCCGCCCGCCATCTCACGGTGACGGTCGACGGCGGCAAGCAGATCCTCAAGGACGTCTCCTTCGGCGTCCCCGAGAAGTCGCTGATCGCCGTGATCGGCCCGTCCGGCTCCGGCAAGTCGACACTGCTCAAGGCGCTCACCGGCTACCGCCCGGCCGACCAGGGCGATGTCCTCTACGACAACCGGAATCTGTACAAGCAGTTCGCCGAGCTGCGCCAGCGCATCGGTCTGGTCCCGCAGGACGACATCCTGCACAAGGAGCTGACCGTCAGAAAGGCGCTCAAGTACGCGGCCAAGCTCCGCTTCCCCGGCGACACCGCCGAGGCCGAGCGCGAGGCCCGTATCGACGAGGTAGCTGCGCGAGCTGAAGCTCGACATCCACAAGAGCAAGAAGATCACCTCGCTCTCCGGCGGCCAGCGCAAGCGGGTCTCCGTCGCCCTGGAGCTGCTCACCAAGCCGTCGCTGATCTTCCTGGACGAGCCGACCTCCGGTCTGGACCCGGGCATGGACCGCGATGTCATGCAGCTACTGCGCGGCCTCGCCGACGACGGCCGTACGGTGCTCGTCGTCACCCACTCCGTGGCCGAACTGGCGCTCTGCGACAAGCTGCTGGTGATGGCCCCCGGCGGTTCCGTGGCGTACTTCGGCCCGCCCGAGGAGGCTCTCAACTTCTTCGGCTACACCACCTGGGCCGATGTCTTCTCCGCCTTCGAGAACTACCGCGACTACGACTGGGCGGGCCGCTGGCGTGGCTCGCAGCACTACCAGATGTACGCCGCGGACATCGACGCCGTCGCCGCGCAGTCCGTACACATGCCGCCGCCGCAGCAGATGCGCCCGCCGAAGCCGCAGAGCTGGGGCGCCCAGTTGCTGACACTGATCCGCCGCTATGCCGCGGTGATCGCGTCCGACAAGGGCTTCATGGCGCTGATGGTGATCCTGCCGGCCGTGCTCGGCGTGGTCAGCGTCGTCATTCCGGCGAAGTTCGGCCTCGGCCCGCCGGAGGCGCCGTCCAGGTTCAACGGCGACGCGGGCACCATCATGCTGATTCTCGCGGTCGGCATGTGCTTCTCGGGCGCGGCCAACTCCGTACGAGAACTGATCAAGGAACGGGTGATCTACGAACGGGAGCGGGCCACCGGCCTGTCACGTTCCGCCTATCTGATGTCCAAGGTGATCACGCTCGGAGTGATCACGGCCATCCAGGGCGTCATCATCTGCGGTATCGGCTTCGCCACGCGGGCGTTGCCCGAAGAGGGCCTGATCATGCCGCCCGCCGTGGAGATCTGCCTGGTCGTGATCGCCCTGGGCTTCACCTCGATGATGTTCGGCCTGGTCATCTCGTCGCTGGTGAAGACCGCCGAGAAGACGATGCCGCTGCTGGTCATGTTCGCGATCGTCCAGGTCGTCTTCACCGGCATCCTCTTCCAGGTGTACGACTCGCCGGGGCTGGAGCAGTTCGCCTGGCTGATGCCGTCCCGCTGGGCCATCGCGGGCGCCGGCGCGACCCTCGATCTCGCGCATCTGATGCCGCCGTGGGACCAGGACAACCCCACCAATCTGGACCCGCTGTGGGAACACTCGGCGAGCCAGTGGGGCATGAACATCGGGATCCTGCTCTTCATCGGTGTGGTCTGCGGGTTCGCGGTGTCGCGGCTGCTGCGCCGTCATGAGCCCGAGGTCATGCGCAAGTAGGCCCCACGCACACGTCACACCGCACACCGCACACCGCACACCGCACACCTCAAACACTGTGCGGCGCACACCTCACACTGAACACTGAACGCACGGAGGGCGGCACCCTGTTGGGGGTGCCGCCCTTTGGCGTTGGTGCACAGACATGGCGTCCGCGCGCGTCGGTACAGGCCCGGTCAGTAGGCGCTGTTGACGTTGTCCATCGAGCCGTACCTGTCCGCCGCGTAGTTGGCGGCGGCCACGATGTTGGCGACCGGGTCGTAGATGTTGTTCGGCGTGCCCTTGACGTGGTACGCCTTGAAGGTCGGCGGTATGACCTGGAGCAGGCCCTTGGACGGGATGCCGTTCTTGGCGTTGATGTCCCAGAGGTTGATCGCCCACGGGTTGCCGCTCGACTCCCGCATGATGTTGCGGTGCAGCCCCTCGTACGAGCCGGGGATGCCGTTCTTCTTCATGATCGACAGCGCCTCGCGGATCCAGCCGTCCAGGTTGTCCGGGTAGGTCGCCTTGTCCGCGGCCTTGGTGCCCGCCGCCTTGATGGCGGTGATCTGCTGCTTGGCCGTGCTCGCCTTCACGGTCGTGGCCTGCGCGCTCACCTTGGCCGCCGCCGCGGCCACCGGTCCGGAGGAGGCGTTCACGGGAGCGGCGGAGGCGTCGGTCGGGACCAGCGAGAACGTGAGGGCCGCGACTCCGGCGGCCGCCACGCCTGCGAGCGTTGCCTTGCGGGTCGTGGTCGTGTCCAGGTTACGGAGATCAGCGATGCGTGACGAGAACATGGAAGACGTACCTCTTCGGATTGCGGGGAGTCGCGAAGGCCGGTTGGCCAGCCAGCTCGGCGGCGACGGACGCAATTCTTAGCGGCAGCAAAATGCCCTGGCAAAGGTGTGACGTACGACCCTGAGTAGTGGCGCAGGGCACTTGCCGGGCGGCAAGATGCCCGTTTATGCCACTCTCACACCCCTTTGTCTGTCGACTAGTGGACTTCGTAAGTGATCCACGTCCTATGCGAGGGCTCACACTCGGGATAGATCAACATGACCCGAAGTTGCTTCAGCAATGCGAAGGGTGAGCACTTTCCGGCGGCAGCAGAAGGTGGACGTCCCCGAACTCGTGCCACAGGTAGCGCTGCTCCAGCGCCTCCTCGTATCCGCGGGTCAGCGCCTCACGGCCGGCGATCGCCGCCAGCATCAGCAGATGCGAGGCCTCCGGTTCATGCAGCCCGGTGAGCAGCCCGTCCACGGCGCGCACCCCGCGCCGGGGCGTGATCACCAGATCCGTCCACCCGGAGGCGGCCCGCACCACTCCGTCGGGTCCGGTCGCCGACTCCAGGGCCCGTACCGCCGTCGTACCGACCGCGACGATCCGCCCGCCCACAGCCGCGCCTGTCGCCCCGTCCCCTTCCCCGTCCGTTCCCCCGCCTGTTCCTCCACCTGTTCCCTCACCCGTTCCTCCGGCCGGCCTCGCCGCCCTGACGGCGTTCACCAGCCGCGCCGTCGTCCCCGGCACCTCGAAGCGCTCCGGGTACGGCGGCTCGTGCGCCTCCGCCGAGGCCACCCCCGTATGCAGCGTCAGCGGCGCGAACAGCACTCCCCGGCTCACCAGCTCCGCGATCAGCGCCGCCGTGAAGGGACGCCCCGCGCTCGGCATCTCCGCGGAGCCCGAGCCGTCGGGGGAGGGGAGCGCGAAGACCGTCTGGTACGCGGACAGCGGCTGGTCGCGCTCCGTGTACCCGTACCGGATCGGCCGCCCGTACCGGCGCAGCAGCCCGGGCACATCGGCGTACGAGACGCGTGCCCACCAGAGCCGCACCCCCTCCGGGTCCAGTGGCTCCTCCAGTACGAGGTGCTCGCCGCCCGGCAGCCGTACGACCGCCCCGGGCGGGCCGCCCGGCCGGGGCACCGTCGTACCGGCGCCCGCTTCGGAGGCCGCCGCACGCAGTTCGCGCAGCTCGACCGCCCACCGGCCGTCCTCACCCCGCGTCGAGAAGTGCACCACCACGCGCTGCCCGCCCAGCCGCCCACTGACCGCCGCGGGCAGGGTCATCGACGTATTGACCACCAGCACATCCCCGGCCCGGAGCTGCCCCGGCAGCTCACGGAACGTGTGATGCGTCACCTCCGTACCGCGCGAGACCAGCAGCCGCACATCGTCCCTGCCCGAACCGCGCTGCTCCGCCGGGACCCGCGCCGACAGCTCCTCCGGCACCCGCAGCGCCGCCGGGACGCTCACTTCGGGTCCAGCAGACCGGGTGCCGCGTAGCGGCCGCTCGCCGGCCGTCGCTCCAGCAGCCGCAGAAAACCGGGCACCACCGACTCCGGATCCGGGCGCGGGTCCGGATCGTCCGGCACAGCCGCCGCGTACAGATCTGTCGCCATGTCCCCCGGGTCGACCGTCCACACCCGCAGCTCCGGCTCCTCGACGGCGAGTACGGCGGCGAGCTGGTCCAGCGCCGCCTTCGACGCCCCGTACCCGCCCCAGGTCTCGTACGCCTCCGCCGCCGCGTCAGAACTGACCGCGATCACCGCGCCCGCCGCAGCCGCGCGCAGCAGCGGCAGCGCCTCCTGCACCAGGCCCAGCGCCGCCACCACATTGGTCTCCAGCGCCGCCCGCAGTCCGTCGAGGGGCAGCGCGTCCAGCCGTACGAGCGGCTCCGCGCCCAGCGCGCTGGCATTGCTCACCAGCAGTTCGAGCGCGCCCAGCTCCGCGGCGGCGGCCACCAGCTCCTTACGGTGCCCGGGATCGGTGACATCCCCCGCGAGCGCCACCACCCGGGTCCCGTACGCCCGCGCCTCCCCGGCCGCCCCCTCCAGTACCCGTACGGATCTCGCGTCCAGCACCAGATCCCAGCCGCTCCGCGCCAGCGCCACGGCCAGTGCGCGCCCCAGCCCCTTCGAAGCCCCCGTGATGATCGCCGTCGGCATGGCAGCCGCTCCTCCCGTGTCGCCGACGCGCCTCGTCGCCCGCCGGTGCCGCCCACGGTAGGAACGGCACCGTCCCGGCCGCCTCGGACGCGGGCCCGGTCCGGTCAGGGCACTTCGGCCTAAGGCCGGAGCGGGAGGACGGGGCGGCGGGACCTAGGTCGTCGGCCCCGGTCGGAGGCCGTCCCGGGGCCGATACGGGCCGTAACGCCCGCCGGTACGGTTGAAACCATGAGCCACCGACCCCGCTCCGGACTCGCCGCCGTGAGCACGGCGCTCCTCGCGATGAGCAGGCATCTGGAGGTACGCGACGTCCTCAAGACGATCGTCGCCTCGGCCCGTGAACTGCTCGACGCCGAGTACGCGGCGCTCGGCGTCCCGGACGACCACGGCGGCTTCGCCCAGTTCGTGGTGGACGGTGTCAGCGACGAGCAGTGGAAGGCCATCGGCCCGCTGCCCCGCCAGCACGGCATCCTCGCGGCGATGCTCCACGAGGAGAAGGCCGAGCGCCTCGCCGATGTGCGGAAGGACCCGCGTTTCGAGGGCTGGCCCTCCGCGCACCCCACCATGTCCGACTTCCTCGGGCTGCCCGTCAGGGACGGCGAGGAGACGATCGCCGCGCTCTTCCTCGCCAACAAGCGCTGCCCAGAGCCGCCGTCCTCCCGTACCGAAGGCTGTGGATTCACCGAGGAGGACGAGGAACTCCTCGCGATCCTCGCCCAGCACGCCGCCATCGCCCTGACCAACGCCAGGCTGTACGAGCGCAGCCGTGAACTCACCATCGCCGAGGAGCGCTCGCGCCTCGCCCATGAACTCCACGACGCCGTCAGCCAGAAGCTCTTCTCGCTCCGGCTGACCGCCCAGGCCGCGGCCGCCCTGGTGGACCGCGACCCGGCCCGCGCCAAGGGCGAGCTCCAGCAGGTCGCCGCGCTCGCCGCCGAGGCCGCCGACGAACTGCGCGCCGCCGTGGTCGAGCTGCGCCCGGCCGCCCTCGACGAGGACGGCCTGGTCAACACCCTCCGTACCCATGTCCAGGTGCTCGACCGCGCCCACTCGGCCAAGGTGACCTTCGACACCTCGGGCATACGGGCCCTGCCCGCCGCCCAGGAAGAGGCACTGCTGCGGGTCGCCCAGGAGGCCCTGCACAACGCGCTGCGGCACTCCGGCGCCGACCGGGTCGAGGTCGCCCTCGCCCGCCGCGGGCAGGGCGCGGTCCTCAGCGTCACCGACGACGGCAAGGGCTTCGAGCCGCGTGCGGTCCGCAGGGCGGGACGCCATCTCGGGCTGGTCTCGATGCGCGCCAGGGCGAGCGGCGCCGGCGGCAGACTCAGGGTGGAATCGGCGCCCGGACGGGGCACCACGATCGAGATGGAGGTGCCCGGTGGCTGACGAGCACAGGAACGGTGTCCGGCATGCGGCGGGCGGCACGCAGGCGGCGGGAGAGACGGCCGGACGAGTGGCGGGCCGCGCGCAGGCCATTCGCGTCCTGCTGGTCGACGACCACCAGGTGGTCCGCCGGGGCCTGCGTACGTTCCTGGAGATCCAGGACGACATCGAGGTCGTGGGCGAGGCATCCGACGGTGGTGAAGGGGTCGCCCGCGCCGAGGAACTGCGCCCCGATGTCGTACTGATGGACATCAAGATGCCCGGCATGGACGGCATCGAGGCGCTGCGCAAGCTCCGTGAGCTCGGCAATCCGGCCAGGGTGCTGATCGTCACCAGCTTCACCGAGCAGCGTACGGTCGTCCCCGCCCTGCGCGCCGGGGCCTGTGGCTATGTCTACAAGGACATCGATCCCGAGGCGCTGGCCGGTGCGATCCGCTCGGTCCACGCGGGCCATGTACTGCTCCAGCCCGAGGTCGCGGGCGCGCTGCTGGCGCAGGACGACCCGGGCACCGGCCAGGGCAGGGGCACGTCACTCACCGACCGGGAGCGCGAGGTGCTCGGCCTGATCGCGGACGGCCGCTCCAACCGGGAGATCGCCCGGGCGCTGGTGCTCTCCGAGAAGACTGTCAAGACCCACGTTTCGAACATCCTGATGAAGCTGGACCTCTCGGACCGTACGCAGGCGGCGCTCTGGGCCGTCCGACATGGGGCAGCGGGCTGACCGGGCCGAACCGGAATGTTGTCCTCCGATCTGAGATTCATACCGTC
Organism: Streptomyces sp. GMY02; assembly: GCF_019056675.1. NCBI lineage: Bacteria > Bacillati > Actinomycetota > Actinomycetes > Kitasatosporales > Streptomycetaceae > Streptomyces > Streptomyces sp. GMY02. Next base: position 6,642,181 of record NZ_CP077658.1, read on the forward strand.
GTGTGTATGTCACCCACACGGCGCATCCTGATCGCCGCGCGGGCGTTCTTCATGGCGTAACCACGGCGTACTGCCGCGGTCATTGATCACGCGATTAAGGAACATTCCATGAAGGTTGCCAAGAAGGCCGCTCTGGTTCTCGTCACCGCCGGCCTCGCGGCGGGTGCCTCCGCCGGCGCCGCGTTCGCCACGGACGGCGGCGCCCACGCCGGCGGCGCGGCCACGCACTCCCCGGGTGTCGGCTCCGGCAACACGGTCCAGATCCCGGTCCACATCCCGGTGAACGCGACCGGCAACACCATCAATGTGATCGGCCTGCTGAACCCGGCGTTCGGCAACGCCTCGGTCAACCACTGATCCCAGGCGAGTGAGCCGAAGGGGCGCGGTCGGTCGTCGGTATCGACACGCTCGGCATCGACACGCAGCGCCCCGGAGGCGAGCCGAGCCTCAGAAATCATCCGGGCGCGGCAGGGACTCCTGTCTCTGCCGCTCCTCCACGTACGCGTTGTACGAAGCGACCTGCGCCCGCCGGGCCACCCGCTCGACCGGGCGCAGGGCCGCCCCCCGCGCCGCCATCTCCGCCGCGCTCACCGCACCGCCGTGCCCGTGCTCGTACGCCAGCGACACCAGCAGCCCGATCCGCTGCGCCAGCTCCAGCACCCGCATCGCCCGAGGCGGATACCCGGGCGCCAGCACCTCCCGGCCCCGCTCCGCCCGCGCCCGGTACGCGCTCAGCGCCGCCTCCGCCATGGGCCCCGAGGCCGCCACATCCAGCCGTGACAGCACCTCCGTCGCCTCCCGCAGCGCCTCCGCCAGCTCCCGCTCCGCCTCCCCGAGCGAGGGAACGTCCGCCGGGGGAGCCTCCCGTACCGGCAGACAGTGCCAGAGCACCTCGACATGGCGGTCCCCGTCCGGGCCCACCGCCGTCACCTCGGGCACCAGACCGTACGGAGCACCCGTGGCGATCACCGCCTCCTCGGCCTCCAGCGCCCGGGCGTTGAACTCAGGCGGCCCGCTCAGCCCCAGCGGATGCCCGGGCGCGGGCAGCGCGACCCGGTACCCGGTCACGCCGAGCGCCCGCAGCCGCCCCAGCGCCAGCGTCAGCCCGACCGGACCGGTCTCGCCCGGCAGCCCCTCCACCCGGTGCAGGGCGTCGTCGCCGACCATGGCGGCCACCGCGTCGTCCGGCGATACAAACCCGGCCAGAAGGGCGTTTCCCCAAGCGGCCAGCAGTCCTGAGCGTGGTTGCGAAAGCATGGCCCCAGCCTAGGGAACGGACCTCGGGCCCGGACCACTCGACCGGTGGCGTAGATTTTCCTGGGAGCTGCGCCTACAGGCGCAACCCCGGAACCTCAAGACGATTGCATGAGGAGACAACGCGCTCATGAGCGATGTACTGGAGCTGGTGGACGTATCCGTGGTCCGCGACGGACGCGCTCTGGTGGACGATGTCTCCTGGTCGGTCAAGGAGGGGGAGCGCTGGGTGATCCTCGGCCCCAACGGCGCCGGCAAGACCACCCTGCTCAGTCTCTCCTCCAGCTATCTCTTCCCGACCGCCGGCTCGGTGACGATCCTCGGCGACCGGCTCGGCAAGGTCGACGTCTTCGAGCTGCGCCCCCGTATCGGTATCGCCGGTGTCGCCATGGCCGAGAAGCTCCCCAAGCGCCAGACCGTCCTGCAGACCGTCCTCACCGCCGCGTACGGCATGACCGCCACCTGGCGCGAGGACTACGACGACGTCGACGAGCAGCGCGCCCGCGCCTTCCTCGACCGGCTCGGCATGACCGAGTACCTCGACCGCAGGTTCGGCACCCTCTCCGAGGGCGAGCGCAAGCGCACCCTGATCGCCCGCGCGATGATGACCGACCCCGAACTGCTCCTCCTCGACGAGCCCGCGGCCGGCCTCGACCTCGGCGGGCGCGAGGACCTGGTACGGAGACTGGGCCGCCTGGCCCGTGACCCGTACGCCCCCTCCATGATCATGGTCACCCACCATGTCGAGGAAATCGCACCGGGCTTCACACATGTCCTCATGATCCGCCAGGGCAAGGTCCTCGCCGCGGGCCCCATGGAGACCGAACTCACCTCCCGCAACCTCTCCCTCTGCTTCGGCCTCCCGCTCGTCGTCGAGCGCGTCGGCGACCGCTGGACCGCCCAGGGACTGCCGCTCGGCTGACCGGATATCACCCCTGTCCCCACAGGGATCGCCGGACCTACCATGACCACGTGGATATCGAACCGTGGGTGTGGTGGCTGATCGGCGCTGTCGGTCTGGGTATTCCGCTGGTTCTGACGGCGATGCCCGAATTCGGAATGTTCTCCGCCGGAGCGGTCTCTGCCGCAGTCACCGCGGCGCTCGGCGGCGGTGTGGTGGCCCAAGTCCTCGTGTTCGTCGTGGTGTCCGTCGCGCTCACCGCGGTGGTACGGCGTTTCGCCGCCCGGCAACGAGGCTCGAACCCCGGCGCCGCCACCGGAATCGACGCGCTGAGAGGCCGTCAGGCGATCGTCCTCGAACGGGTCGACGGCCGTGGTGGCCGTATCAAGCTGGCCGGTGAGATCTGGTCGGCACGCACCCTCGACGCGGACATGGCCTTCGAACCCGGCCAGCAGGTCGATGTCGTCGAAATCGACGGTGCCACAGCCGTGGTGATGTGAGCCAACCCCGGGGAACCCTCCCCACAGAGGCACTTGGTCTGAGAAACTCGATCATCAGAACATCCGGCGGCGAAGGGCCCGAGATACGCGATGCCATCAATCATCATCGTCCTGGTCATCCTGGTGGTGCTTGTATTCATCGCCCTGGTCAGAACGATCCAGGTCATCCCGCAGGCAAGCGCCGCCATCGTGGAGCGGTTCGGCCGCTACACCCGAACCCTCAACGCGGGACTGAACATCGTGGTCCCGTTCATCGACTCGATCCGCAACCGCATCGACCTCCGCGAACAGGTCGTCCCCTTCCCGCCCCAGCCGGTGATCACCCAGGACAACCTGGTCGTCAACATCGACACCGTCATCTACTACCAGGTGACCGACGCCCGCGCCGCGACCTATGAAGTCGCCAGCTACATCCAGGCGATCGAGCAGCTCACCGTCACCACGCTCCGCAACATCATCGGCGGCATGGACCTGGAGCGCACCCTCACCTCCCGCGAGGAGATCAACGCGGCCCTGCGCGGCGTCCTCGACGAAGCCACCGGCAAGTGGGGCATCCGCGTCAACCGTGTCGAGCTGAAGGCCATCGAACCGCCGACCTCCATCCAGGACTCGATGGAGAAGCAGATGCGCGCCGACCGCGACAAGCGCGCCGCGATCCTCACCGCCGAAGGCATCCGCCAGTCCCAGATCCTCACCGCCGAGGGCGAGAAGCAGTCCGCGATCCTCCGCGCCGAAGGTGAGGCCAAGGCCGCCGCCCTGCGCGCCGAGGGCGAGGCGCAGGCCATCCGTACGGTCTTCGAGTCGATCCACGCGGGCGACCCCGACCAGAAGCTCCTCTCGTACCAGTACCTCCAGATGCTCCCCAAGATCGCCGAAGGGGACGCCAACAAGCTCTGGATCGTGCCCAGCGAGATCGGCGACGCCCTCAAGGGGCTCAGCGGAGCCTTCGGCAACCTCGGCGGCGGCGTACCGGGCTTTGACACCGGAAACGGCAAGGAGCGCAGGCAGGACCCCCCGCTGGACTGACCCGCCATCCCCTTCGTGCATGATCGGTGCATCCGGCACCGATCACCGAAGGGCAACGCACGTGACCAACTGGGAGATGCTCGCCGTATTCATGGCGGGCATCAGTGCCGGCACCATCAACACCATCGTCGGTTCCGGCACCCTCATCACCTTCCCCGTCCTGCTGGCGACCGGCCTCCCACCGGTCACCGCGACGGTCTCCAACGCCCTCGGGCTGATACCCGGATCGATCAGCGGAGCCATCGGCTACCGCGCCGAACTCACCGGCCAGCGCCGCCGCGTCCTGCGCCTCAGCGCCGCCGCCCTGATCGGCGGCCTCACCGGCGCCACCCTGCTGCTCCTCCTGCCGTCCACGGCCTTCGAGACGGTTGTGCCCGTCCTGGTCACCCTCGCCCTCGTCCTGGTGATCCTCCAGCCCCGCCTCACCAGAGCCGTCCAGGCCCGGCGGGCACGCAAAGGCACCACCACGGGCCCCCAGGGCGGCCCGCTCCTCTTCACCGGACTGCTCTTCGCCAGCGTCTACGGCGGCTACTTCACCGCCGCCCAGGGGATCATCTACCTCTCCCTGATGGGCATGCTGCTCGACGACAGCCTGCAACGCCTCAATGCCGTCAAGAACATCCTCGCCGCCGTCGTCAACAGCGTCGCCGCGCTCTACTTCCTCTTCGTCGCGCACTTCGACTGGACGGCGGTCCTGCTCATCGCCGTCGGCTCCGCGATCGGCGGCCAGCTCGGCGCCAGAGTCGGCCGCCGCCTGCCACCCGTCGCGCTGCGCACGCTGATCGTGGTGGTCGGCATGATCGCGATCGTGCAGCTCCTGCTGCGCCGGTACGGCTGACACACCGGCCGGCCCGGACCGTACGCACAACAGCCCGCCCCCGGGAACTTCCGTACCGGGGACGGGCTCTCGTCGTACACGTTCACATTCACGTTCCGTGGCACACCCGCGGTGTTACGCGGCGGACCGCACACCTATCAGCCACTGCGGCAGCTCCGAACGCTCACCCGCCCGGAGCGACAGCAGCATCGCGTCCGCCGGAGACGGTACGAACGGCTCGTGCAGCAGCGGCATCCCCGCCTGCTCCGGTGTACGGTCCGCCTTCCGGTGGTTGTCCTCGGCGCACGAAGCGACCGTATTCAGCCAGCTATCGGTGCCGCCCCGCGACCTCGGCACCACATGGTCCACCGTCGTCGCACGCCTGCCGCAGTACGCGCAACGATGCTGGTCCCGCACCAGAACACCCCGCCTCGACCACGGAGCCTGTCTTCGAAAGGGCACCCGCACATAACGGCAGAGCCTGATCACCCGGGGCACCGGAAGCTCCACGGCGGCCGCACGGACACGGAGACCGGGATGGGCCTGCTCGACAACGGCCTTGTCCTGGAGCACCAGCACCACCGCACGGTTCAGCGTCACCGTCGACAGCGGCTCGAAGCTCGCGTTCAGTACCAGCGTGTCCCGCATCCCGCCCACCTCCCGTGTGCCGGCCCGCCGCCTGGCGGGCGTGGGATCAACTCTCGCCGGGCACGCCGAGGGGGACAACACAATAAAAAGTGCCCTGCCCAGATCTCTCCAAGACCAGGGCAGGGCAAACAAAAGGAAAACGGTCAGCTCTCGGCAGGCGTCGAATACTCGCCAATGAGCTGCGCACGGGCCAGCGCGTGGAACCGCAGATTGAATCCGACGAACGCCGGTGAGGCATCGCTGTCGGGACCCAGCTTCTCCTGGTCCACCGCGTACACCGTGAACACATAACGGTGCGCGGGATCCCCGGCCGGCGGCGCCGCACCCCCGAACTCCTTCGACCCGTAGTCGCTCCGCGCGTGTACGGCGCCCTCGGGCAGCCCCTCGAACGAACCGCTGCCCGCGCCCGCCGGCAGCTCGGTGACCGACACCGGGATGTCGAACAGCACCCAGTGCCAGAACCCGCTGCCGGTCGGCGCGTCGGGATCGAAGCACGTCACGGCGAAGCTCTTGGTCTCCGCCGGAAAACCCTCCCACCGAAGATGCGGAGAGATGTTCCCGGCCGCGTACACCTGCGCGTCCTTCAGCACCGCCCCGGGCGCGACGTCGTCGCTCACCACCGTGAACGACGGCACCTGCGGATGGAAGTCATGAGGGAGCGGAGCCCTCTTTCCCTCGGTCAACGTCAGAACCTCCGAATCGGCTGTCCGACCGGCACGATCGCCGGCCGGTCCACCCTGCGACGCCGAGCCTAGAACCCGTACCTAGAACCAGTTACGACGGCCACCGACCTCGGCGAGCCACTGGTTGAGGTACGCGGCCCAGTCGGTGGTGTGGAAGTCATGGAGCCCCACCTGGAAGGAGCGGAACGAGTCGCTGCCCTCGGTGAACAGACCCGGCTTCTTGTCCATCTCCAGGATCACGTCCATCTCACGGTCGTCCGCGACGAAGGTCAGCTCGACCTGGTTGAGCCCGCGGTACTGCTGCGGCGCGAAGAACTCGATCTCCTGGTAGAACGGCAGCCGCTGGCGCGTCCCGCGGATGTGCCCGCGCTCCATGTCCGCCGCCTTGAAGCGGAACCCGAGCTGGATGAACGCGTCGAGGATCGCCTGCTGCGCCGGCAGCGGGTGGACATTGATCGGGTCGAGATCGCCGGAGTCGATCGCCTGCGCGATCGCCAGTTCCGTGGTCACACCGATGTTCATGCCGCGGAGCTGCTGGCCGTCGATGGTGGTGACCGGCGTCTCCCACGGGATCTCGAGCCCGAACTGCACCACGTGCACCGCCCCGGCCTGCACCTCGAAGGCGCCGCCGATCTGCTGCTTGGTGAACTCGACGTTCTGCTTCAGCTCCTGGTCGTTCCCCTCGACCTCGACCCGCGCCTGCAGGCCGACGGAGAGCCCTTGGATCCGCTGGCTGACGGAGCCGCCCTCGATCCGCACCTCGCCCTGCACCACTCCGCCGGGCACGACGTTCGACTCGGTCAGCTCCGTCTCCACGGACGCACCACCGGCGCCGAGGCTCGCGAGCAGCTTCTTGAAGCCCATGTTCACTCCTTCTAGGTCCTGACCCCTACATACGCGCTCCGACCGTAGCCGGTTCCCCGGTACGCTCATACGCCATGGAGAGCCCCGACCGCATGCCCCTTTCCCGGGACTTCTTCGACCGCCCGGTCCTCGAGGTCGCGCCCGACCTCCTGGGCAGAACGCTGGTACGGGGTACGGACGACGGCCCGATCGAGCTCCGGCTGACCGAGGTCGAGGCCTACGCGGGCGAGATCGACCCGGGCTCCCATGCCTTCCGCGGCCGCACGGCCCGTAACGGAGTGATGTTCGGCCCGCCCGGTCACGCGTATGTCTACTTCACCTACGGGATGTGGCACTGCCTCAACGTGGTGTGCGGCCCCGAGGGCATGGCGAGCGGAGTCCTGCTCAGAGCGGGAGAGATCCGTGTGGGCGCGGAGCTGGCACATAAACGTCGATTCTCGGCCCGACACCACAGGGAACTGGCCAAAGGCCCGGCCCGCCTGGCCACCGCCCTCGATGTCGACCGCGCCCTCAACGGTACGGACATGTGCGCCGGCCCCGATGCGCCACTGGCCCTGCTGGCCGGCACCCCCGTACCGGCTGACCAGGTCCGCAGTGGCCCCCGCACGGGAGTGGGCGGCGACGGCGCGGCGCACCCGTGGCGGTTCTGGGTCGCCGGAGACCCCTCGGTGAGCCCTTATCGGGCCCATGCGCCCCGACGCCGACGAACTTGACTCGTACCGTTCATCCGCCTAACGTTGCCCGAGCCGCTTGACACGGGACCTGCTGCTCAGCAGCTTCCGAAGCGGCCACCCACTACTGATGATCAAAACCCGACGGGTGCGATTTCGGCATGCCGAAATTCGAATCCAAATAGCTCGATTATGAGCTGGGCGGGGATTCGGCTAAAGTAGGGGTCAGCCGAGAGGCCGAAGGGAAAAGCCCGGAGGAAAGCCCGGAAGGGTGAGTACAAAGGAAGCGTCCGTTCCTTGAGAACTCAACAGCGTGCCAAAAGTCAACGCCAGATATGTTGATACCCCGACCAGCGGGAACGGTTCTTGTTCCGGCAGGTTGAGGTTCCTTTGAAGAAGAAACACAGCGAGGACGCTGTGGACCACTGGTCCTATTCCGGCTGGTGGTTCCGCTCTCGTGTGTGATACCGGATATCCGGTGCACATTCACGGAGAGTTTGATCCTGGCTCAGGACGAACGCTGGCGGCGTGCTTAACACATGCAAGTCGAACGATGAAGCCTTTCGGGGTGGATTAGTGGCGAACGGGTGAGTAACACGTGGGCAATCTGCCCTTCACTCTGGGACAAGCCCTGGAAACGGGGTCTAATACCGGATAACACTCTTCCCTGCATGGGGGAGGGTTGAAAGCTCCGGCGGTGGAGGATGAGCCCGCGGCCTATCAGCTTGTTGGTGGGGTGATGGCCTACCAAGGCGACGACGGGTAGCCGGCCTGAGAGGGCGACCGGCCACACTGGGACTGAGACACGGCCCAGACTCCTACGGGAGGCAGCAGTGGGGAATATTGCACAATGGGCGGAAGCCTGATGCAGCGACGCCGCGTGAGGGATGACGGCCTTCGGGTTGTAAACCTCTTTCAGCAGGGAAGAAGCGTGAGTGACGGTACCTGCAGAAGAAGCGCCGGCTAACTACGTGCCAGCAGCCGCGGTAATACGTAGGGCGCAAGCGTTGTCCGGAATTATTGGGCGTAAAGAGCTCGTAGGCGGCTTGTCGCGTCGGATGTGAAAGCCCGGGGCTCAACCCCGGGTCTGCATTCGATACGGGCAGGCTGGAGTGTGGTAGGGGAGATCGGAATTCCTGGTGTAGCGGTGAAATGCGCAGATATCAGGAGGAACACCGGTGGCGAAGGCGGATCTCTGGGCCATTACTGACGCTGAGGAGCGAAAGCGTGGGGAGCGAACAGGATTAGATACCCTGGTAGTCCACGCCGTAAACGTTGGGAACTAGGTGTTGGCGACATTCCACGTCGTCGGTGCCGCAGCTAACGCATTAAGTTCCCCGCCTGGGGAGTACGGCCGCAAGGCTAAAACTCAAAGGAATTGACGGGGGCCCGCACAAGCAGCGGAGCATGTGGCTTAATTCGACGCAACGCGAAGAACCTTACCAAGGCTTGACATACACCGGTAACTGGCAGAGATGTCAGCCCCCTTGTGGTCGGTGTACAGGTGGTGCATGGCTGTCGTCAGCTCGTGTCGTGAGATGTTGGGTTAAGTCCCGCAACGAGCGCAACCCTTGTTCTGTGTTGCCAGCATGCCTTTCGGGGTGATGGGGACTCACAGGAGACTGCCGGGGTCAACTCGGAGGAAGGTGGGGACGACGTCAAGTCATCATGCCCCTTATGTCTTGGGCTGCACACGTGCTACAATGGCCGGTACAATGAGCTGCGATGCCGTGAGGCGGAGCGAATCTCAAAAAGCCGGTCTCAGTTCGGATTGGGGTCTGCAACTCGACCCCATGAAGTCGGAGTTGCTAGTAATCGCAGATCAGCAGTGCTGCGGTGAATACGTTCCCGGGCCTTGTACACACCGCCCGTCACGTCACGAAAGTCGGTAACACCCGAAGCCGGTGGCCCAACCCCTTGTGGGAGGGAGCTGTCGAAGGTGGGACTGGCGATTGGGACGAAGTCGTAACAAGGTAGCCGTACCGGAAGGTGCGGCTGGATCACCTCCTTTCTAAGGAGCATCTAGACCCTTCACGGGGTCCAGAGCCACTACGTCGGCAAGTGTCCGGCGGTGGTCAGCTCATGGGTGGAACGTTGACTATTCGGCACGGTTCGTGAAGGTCACTAGTACTGCTTCGGCGTGGAACGTGGACTGGATAGGGACCGGGTCGGGCGCGCTGTTGGGTGTCTGAGGGTACGGGTGAGTGTGTTGCCTGTTTCTTCAGTGCCGGTCCCAGTGAACTCCACGCGCATGGTGTGGGGGTGGTGGGTGGCTGGTCGTTGTTTGAGAACTGCACAGTGGACGCGAGCATCTGTGGCCAAGTTTTTAAGGGCGCACGGTGGATGCCTTGGTACCAGGAACCGATGAAGGACGTGGGAGGCCGCGATAGGCCCCGGGGAGCTGTCAACCGAGCTGTGATCCGGGGGTGTCCGAATGGGGAAACCCGGCAGTCGTCATGGGCTGTCACCTGCTGCTGAACACATAGGCAGTGTGGAGGGAACGAGGGGAAGTGAAACATCTCAGTACCCTCAGGAAGAGAAAACAACAGTGATTCCGGGAGTAGTGGCGAGCGAAACCGGATGAGGCCAAACCGTATGTGTGTGATACCCGGCAGGGGTTGCGCATGCGGGGTTGTGGGATCGCACTTCAATAGTCTGCCGGCTGTTGGGCGAGTGAGAAACCGTATGGGTAGGCGAAGGGCATGCGAAAGGCCCGGCGTAGAGGGTAAGACCCCCGTAGCTGAAATCTGTACGGCTCGCTTGTGTGATTCCCAAGTAGCACGGGGCCCGAGAAATCTCGTGTGAATCTGGCGGGACCACCCGCTAAGCCTAAATATTCCCTGGTGACCGATAGCGGATAGTACCGTGAGGGAATGGTGAAAAGTACCGCGGGAGCGGAGTGAAATAGTACCTGAAACCGTGTGCCTACAAGCCGTGGGAGCGTCGCACAGGCTTTGCCTGTGTCGTGACTGCGTGCCTTTTGAAGAATGAGCCTGCGAGTTTGCGGTGTGTTGCGAGGTTAACCCGTGTGGGGGAGCCGTAGCGAAAGCGAGTCCGAATAGGGCGTTTTAGTAGCGCGCTCAAGACCCGAAGCGGAGTGATCTAGCCATGGGCAGGTTGAAGCGGCTGTAAGAGGTCGTGGAGGACCGAACCCACCAGGGTTGAAAACCTGGGGGATGACCTGTGGTTAGGGGTGAAAGGCCAATCAAACTCCGTGATAGCTGGTTCTCCCCGAAATGCATTTAGGTGCAGCGTCGTGTGTTTCTTGCCGGAGGTAGAGCACTGGATAGGCGATGGGCCCTACCGGGTTACTGACCTTAGCCAAACTCCGAATGCCGGTAAGTGAGAGCGCGGCAGTGAGACTGTGGGGGATAAGCTCCATGGTCGAGAGGGAAACAGCCCAGAGCATCGACTAAGGCCCCTAAGCGTATGCTAAGTGGGAAAGGATGTGGAGTCGCAGAGACAACCAGGAGGTTGGCTTAGAAGCAGCCATCCTTGAAAGAGTGCGTAATAGCTCACTGGTCAAGTGATTCCGCGCCGACAATGTAGCGGGGCTCAAGCATACCGCCGAAGTCGTGTCATTCACACAATAGCTCTAACGGGTGTGTGGATGGGTAGGGGAGCGTCGTGTGCCGGGTGAAGCCGCCGCGTAAGCGAGTGGTGGATGGTTCACGAGTGAGAATGCAGGCATGAGTAGCGATTCACACGTGGGAAACGTGTGCGCCGATTGACTAAGGGTTCCTGGGTCAAGCTGATCTGCCCAGGGTAAGTCGGGACCTAAGGCGAGGCCGACAGGCGTAGTCGATGGACAACCGGTTGATATTCCGGTACCCGCTTTGAAACGCCCAGTATCGAATCAGACGATGCTTAGACCGTGAAGCCGCCCTGGAGCCTTCGGGTGAAGGGGAGTGGTGGAGCCGTCGGACCAGATCTGTAGTAGGTAAGTGATGGGGTGACGCAGGAAGGTAGTCCAGCCCGGGCGGTGGTTGTCCCGGGGTAAGGGTGTAGGGCGTTGTGCAGGTAAATCCGTGCAACATAAGTCTGAGACCTGATGCCGAGCCGATTGTGGTGAAGTGGATGATCCTATGCTGTCGAGAAAAGCCTCTAGCGAGTTTCATGGCGGCCCGTACCCTAAACCGACTCAGGTGGTCTGGTAGAGAATACCGAGGCGTTCGGGTGAACTATGGTTAAGGAACTCGGCAAAATGCCCCCGTAACTTCGGGAGAAGGGGGGCCACACCAGGTCAAGGCACTTGCTGCCGGTAGCTTGGGGTGGCCGCAGAGACCAGCGAGAAGCGACTGTTTACTAAAAACACAGGTCCGTGCGAAGCCGTAAGGCGATGTATACGGACTGACGCCTGCCCGGTGCTGGAACGTTAAGGGGACCGGTTAGCTCCATTTCGGTGGGGCGAAGCTGAGAACTTAAGCGCCAGTAAACGGCGGTGGTAACTATAACCATCCTAAGGTAGCGAAATTCCTTGTCGGGTAAGTTCCGACCTGCACGAATGGCGTAACGACTTCTCGACTGTCTCAACCATAGGCCCGGTGAAATTGCATTACGAGTAAAGATGCTCGTTTCGCGCAGCAGGACGGAAAGACCCCGGGACCTTTACTATAGTTTGATATTGGTGTTCGGTTCGGCTTGTGTAGGATAGGTGGGAGACTGTGAAGCGGCCACGCCAGTGGTTGTGGAGTCGTTGTTGAAATACCACTCTGGTCGTGCTGGATGTCTAACCTGGGTCCGTGATCCGGATCAGGGACAGTGTCTGATGGGTAGTTTAACTGGGGCGGTTGCCTCCTAAAGGGTAACGGAGGCGCCCAAAGGTTCCCTCAGCCTGGTTGGTAATCAGGTGTTGAGTGTAAGTGCACAAGGGAGCTTGACTGTGAGACCGACGGGTCGAGCAGGGACGAAAGTCGGGACTAGTGATCCGGCGGTGGCTTGTGGAAGCGCCGTCGCTCAACGGATAAAAGGTACCCCGGGGATAACAGGCTGATCTTCCCCAAGAGTCCATATCGACGGGATGGTTTGGCACCTCGATGTCGGCTCGTCGCATCCTGGGGCTGGAGTCGGTCCCAAGGGTTGGGCTGTTCGCCCATTAAAGCGGTACGCGAGCTGGGTTTAGAACGTCGTGAGACAGTTCGGTCCCTATCCGCTGTGCGCGTAGGAGTCTTGAGAAGGGCTGTCCCTAGTACGAGAGGACCGGGACGGACGAACCTCTGGTGTGCCAGTTGTTCTGCCAAGGGCATGGCTGGTTGGCTACGTTCGGGAGGGATAACCGCTGAAAGCATCTAAGCGGGAAGCCTGCTTCGAGATGAGGACTCCCACCCCCTGGAGGGGGTAAGGCTCCCAGTAGACGACTGGGTTGATAGGCCGGATATGGAAGCCAGGTGACTGGTGGAGTTGACCGGTACTAATAGGCCGAGGGCTTGTCCTCAGTTGCTCGCGTCCACTGTGTGGTTCCCGGGTTGCGAACAGTCGCACCGGTTGAACCAGTATGTACTCAATTGAAGAGTGTGCTTGTTCGCTAAGTGCCGATATCCCGCTTCTGCGGGGTGGCCCGATAGGGTTTCGGTGGTCATAGCGTGAGGGAAACGCCCGGTTACATTCCGAACCCGGAAGCTAAGCCTTACAGCGCCGATGGTACTGCAGGGGGACCCTGTGGGAGAGTAGGACACCGCCGAACAATCTTTCAAGGACCCATGGTCCAGCGTTCATGCTGGACCATGGGTCCTTTTTGTTTTTCTGAGAGAATGACTGCGGTACCCGAAGACAGGAGCCCAACCGATGTCCCCCAATTCCTCCGACGACCGTCCCGAGCGCGATCAGCGCCGTCGGGACAGCGGTGACCGGGGCGGCTTCCGCGGAGGCCGTGACGATCGCGATCGCGGTCCGCGGCGCGACGATCGGGACCGGCGCGATGATCGGGACCGTGGTGGTTTCCGTCGTGATGACAGCAACCGTCGCAGTGACAGCCGTCGTGATGACAATCGGGGCGGCGGATATCGCGGTGGCCGCGACGACCGGCCCAGCGGGCCGCGTCGCTCCGACGACCGTGGTGGGCGTCCGGCCTTCGGCGCCAATTCCGCGCCCGGCGGCAGTGGTTACGCCCGTCGTGATGACCGGGGCGGACGGCCTGCCGGTGCCGGCAGCGGTGGCGGATACGGGCGGCGTGACGACCGTACCGGCGGCCCTCGTCGTGACGACCGGCCGAGCGGTCCCCGCCGCGATGACAGGCGCGACGACCGGCCCGCCTTCCGCCGTGACGACCGCCCCGTCGGGCACCGTCGTGATGACCGGCCGAGCGGGCCGCGTCGTGACGACCGCCCCAGTGGACCGCGCAGGGACGACCGGCGCGATGACCGCAGGGACGATCGCCGTGACGACCGTGGCGGGCGGCCCGGTTTCGGCTCGGGGAGCGGGGGTTACGGCCGCCGCGATGACCGTCCTGTCGGCCACCGTCGCGACGACCGGCCGAGTGGACCCCGTAGGGACGACAGGCGCGACGACCGGCGTGATGACCGGCGTGATGACAGGCGCGACGACCGGCCCCCCTTCCGCCGCGACGACCGCGGCGACAGCCGGGGAGCGGCTACGTCCGCCGGGACGACCGCCCCAGTGGTCCCCGCCGGGACGACAGCCGTGGAGGCGGCGGCAGGCCCAGCGGTGGCAGGCCCACCGGCGGTGGCGGCTACGGCCGACGTGACGACCGTGATCGCGGTGGGTACCGCGGACGCGACGACCAGCGCCGTGGTGGTGGGTACGAGCGCCGGGACGACCGGGGCCGTGACCGCGATCGGGACCGTGACCGGGAGCCGATCAAGCGGCTGCCCATCCCGGAGGATGTGACCGGCGAGGAGATCGACGCGAGCGTCCGGCAGGAACTGATGAGCCTGCCCAAGACACTTGCCGAGGACGTCGCGAAGAACCTCGTGATGGTCGCCAAGCTGATCGACGACGATCCCGAGCAGGCCTACGCGTACTCCCGTATCGCCCTGCGGCTCGCCTCCAGGGTCGCCGCCGTACGCGAGGCGGCCGGCTTCGCCGCGTACGCCACCCAGAAGTACGCCGAGGCGCTGGCCGAGTTCAGGGCCGCGCGGCGGATGACCGGGGGCGTCGATCTGTGGCCCGTCATGGCGGACTGCGAGCGCGGTCTCGGCCGTCCGGAGCGGGCGATGGCGATGGCCGGCGAGCCCGAGGTGCAGAAGCTCGACAAGGCGGGCCAGGTCGAGATGCGGCTCGTCGCGGCCGGCGCGCGCCGGGACATGGGGCAGCTCGACGCCGCCATCGTGACGCTCCAGAGCCCCGAGCTGGCGTCGAACTCCGTACAGCCGTGGACCGCGCGGCTGCGCTACGCCTACGCCGACGCTCTGCTGTCGGCGGGACGCGAGGACGAGGCCCGCGAATGGTTCGCCAAGACGGTCGAGGCGGACAAGGACGGCGCTACGGACGCCTCGGACCGGCTCGCGGAGCTGGACGGGGTCGAGTTCGTCGACGCGTTGGTCGATGACGACGAAGACGACGACCTGGACAGCAGCAGCAGCGGCGACGACGTGATTGGCGACGCCGACGAGGACGCCGATGACTACGAAGACGGCGAACGCGACGCCAGGGACTGAGCGTTGAGCTGACGCCCGTACGTCCCGTACAACCGCACGTCCGTACATCTGACGCTCCGTGGGCGGTATCCCGGCCGGGATACCGCCCACAGACATGCTCAGTCCAGCGTGAGGCTGCGCAGCACCAGTCCCGTCGCCGGCTTGGGGCCGAAGGAGGTGGACTTGCGCGGCATCATGACGCCCTGGCGGGCCAGTTCGCGTACGACCTCCTCGCGCACCGGGTGCAGCAGGACCGCCGTACCGCCGTCGCGTTCCGCCTTGTCGACGGCCGCCGCCGTGTCATGGATGTACGCGATGTGCTCGGGCGCGTCCGGGATCCGCCAGACGTGGTCCAGGAGCGTGCTGTGCAGGACCGTCGCGTCCAGCGCCCGCCAGGCCGCGGGCCGGTCCGCCGGGACCGTACGTGCCAGCAGCCCGGGGTCGGGGCGGTCGACGAGATGGAAGCGGCCGTCCCCGGCCAGCACGAACGCGTTGCCCGAGGCGGCGGCCCCGGCCAGGGCGTCCAGTGCCTCGGGGAGCGGGCCCTCGATCGTACGGACACGGAAGGAGCCCGCGAGGGCCTCGACCGCGCGGCCGACGGGCAGCCGGTGCAGCAGCCGGTGGATGGAGCGCACCTGGAGGGGATGGCGGGCCGTGTCGACCAGCAGGACCAGCCCGTACCCCCACGGGCCGTGGTCCGTGTGCTCGTCGCGCAGGCGCAGATACGTCGCCCAGCGGTGGTGGCCGTCGGCGATCAGGGCCTGGTGGTGGCCCAGGTCCTCGGTGATCTCAGCGAGGTCGCCGGGGTCCGTGACCGACCACAGCCGGTGGCCGAAGCCGTCCTCCGTGGTGGTGGCGAGGAGCGGGGGCCTGCGGACGGTGCGCTCGATGACGCCCGACGTACCGGCGCCCTCCGGCGCGTCCGCCGCGCCGCCCGCCTCGCCTCCGCTGCGGTAGGTCAGCAGCAGCGGCTCCAGATTGGCCTCGGTCGCCCGCATCAGGGCCGCGCGGTCCTCCACCACATCCGGCATGACGTCCTCGTGGGGCAGCACGATGCCGTCGGAGGGGGCGGACAGCGCCAGCGCCCCGATCACCCCTCTCTGCAGCAGCTCGCCCCTGCGCTGCTCGTACACGTACAGCGCGGGCTTCGCGTCGGGTGCGAGGACGCCCTCGGCGAGCCAGCGGCCCAGTGTGCGCGCGGCCTGACGGTGGCGCTCGACGGGGGTGGCGGCCTGCGGCAGGATCAGCCGGACGATGTTGTGCGGATCGGCCGATTCCAGGTGGTGCAGGCCGTCCGGCCTGACGACCACGTCGTACGGCGGCGAGGTCACCGCGGCGAGGCTGCCGACCCGTTCGGGGACATAGCGGAGCCCACGGAACGGAATCAGTCGCAGCCCCTTGTCCCCGGGACCTGTTGTGTTCATCAGGGCATCGTATGTGGGCCGTGGGGGATGAGCGATGATCGGGGGAGAAGCCATCGGAGCCACCGGGGTACCGGCGGCACGAGCGAGGGACGGACGGCGGATGAGCGAGCGGGGCAGGACCAGGCCGAGCGGGAGCGCGACCGCGCTGTACGAGGCGTACGACACGGCTCTGCTCGATCTCGACGGCGTGGTGTACGCCGGGGGCGAGGCCATCGCGCACGCGGCCGAGTCGCTCCGTACGGCCAGGGACGGCGGGATGCATCTCGCGTACGTCACCAACAACGCGCTGCGTACGCCCGAGACCGTGGCGGCACATCTCACGGAACTCGGCGCGCCGGCCGCTCCCGCCGATGTGATCACCTCGGCGCAGGCGGTGTCCCGGCTGATTGCCGAGCAGCTTCCCGCGGGGTCCAGGGTGCTGGTGATCGGCGGGGAGGGGCTGCGGGTCGCGCTGCGCGAGCGGGGTCTCGTGCCGGTCGAGTCGGCCGATGACGATCCGGCGGCGGTCGCGCAGGGGTACGGGGGGCCTGAGCTGCCCTGGGGGCGGTTTGCCGAAGCGTGCTACGCGATCAACCGGGGCCTGCCGTGGTTCGCGTCCAATACGGATCTGACGATTCCGAGCGCGCGGGGGATCGCGCCGGGCAATGGCGCGGCGGTCGAGGTCGTACGGATCGCCACGGGCGCGGAGCCGCAGGTCGCGGGCAAGCCGCTGCCGCCGATGCACCGGGAGACGATTCTGCGGACGGGGGCGCGGCGGGCGCTGGTGGTCGGGGACCGGCTGGACACGGACATCGAGGGGGCGTTCAACGGGGATGTGGACTCGCTGCTCGTCCTGACCGGGGTGACGGACGCGGCGCTGCTTCTGGCGGCGGTGCCGAGGCACCGGCCCACCTATGTGGACGCGGATCTGCGGGGGTTGCTGACCGGGCAGCCCGAAGTGGCCGTGACCGGCGACGGGTTCGGGTGCGGTGGCTGGACCGCTTCGGCCGGCGGGCAGACGCTGGTGCTGGAGGGGGAGGGCTCGGCGCTGGACGGGCTGCGCGCGCTGTGCGCGGCGGCGTGGACGGAGGCGGGCGAGGGGGCGAGCGCGCTGGACGCGGGCAAGGCGCTGGCGAAGCTGGGGCTGTAGAGCTGGAGAACTGTACGGCTGTGAACTGTACGGCTGTTGAACGTGGCGCCGGGGCTGTCGGTGCGTACGTGCGGGCTTGCCCCTGCGGCGCACCGCTCAGCGAGCGGGTTACGAGGGTAGGCTAACCTAACTTCTTGCTATGGGTCGTGCGCGAGGCCGTAGCCGTGTACGAGCCGCACCTGATGAGGCCGTATACGAACGGGAACAGGGCACGGACGAAACCCGCGGGCACCACGAGCAGGAGTACGACCATGCAGCGCCTCACCGCGGAATCGGTGACCCTCGGCTACGACCAGCGGGTCATCGCCCGCGATCTGTCGGTCGAGATCCCCGACCATTCGTTCACGGTGATCGTCGGCCCCAACGCCTGCGGCAAGTCGACATTGCTGCGCGCGCTCTCCCGGATGCTCAAGCCGTCCCAGGGGCGCGTCCTGCTCGACGGTACGGTCATCCACGCGATGCCCGCCAAGAAGGTCGCCAGGACCCTCGGGCTGCTGCCGCAGTCGTCGGTCGCGCCCGACGGCATCACCGTCGCCGATCTGGTGGCCCGCGGCCGCTATCCGCACCAGGGGCTGCTGCGCCAGTGGTCGCCGGAGGACGAGCGGATCGTCGAGGAATCGATGGCGGCGACCGGTGTCGCCGAACTGGCTGATCGCCATGTCGACGAATTGTCCGGCGGCCAGCGCCAGCGCGTCTGGATCGCGATGGCCCTCGCCCAGCAGACCCCGCTCCTGCTGCTCGACGAACCCACCACCTTCCTCGACATCCAGCACCAGATCGATGTGCTCGACCTCTGCGCCGAACTGCACGAGACCGGCGGTCGTACGCTCGTCGCCGTACTGCACGACCTCAACCACGCCGCCCGCTACGCCACCCATCTGATCGCGATGCGCGACGGGGCGGTCGTGGCGGAGGGGCCGCCGTCGGAGGTCGTCACGGCGGAGCGGGTCGAGGAGGTGTTCGGGCTGCGGTGCCAGGTCATCGACGACCCGGAGACCGGTACGCCGCTGGTGGTGCCTGCCGGGCGGCGGACCCGGCGGAGCACGCGTCCGCCGCGTCCCGCCGCGTCGTCCGTGTCTCTCAGAGCAGCGCCCGCAGGCGCACCAGATCGCGGAAGCCCGCGTCCAGCCTGACCCGGCCCGCTCCCCAGGCCCGGGCGAAACTCAGCTCGCCGTCGACCAGCGCCACCAGATCGTCGCCCGCCATGGCCAGCCCGATCTGCGCCTTCTCCGACGGCGGGCCCGGCATCGCCTCCGTCACCTCGATCCTGCCGTCCACGAGCCGCCCGGTGAACGTGACGTCCAGATCGGTGATGTGGCAGGTCAGTGAACGGTCGAAGCCCGCCGCGGTACGGACCTTCCCGTCCGCCTGCGCCAGATTGTCAGAGAGCTTCTCGAGTGCGCTGCGGCACTCCTCCTTCGTCGCCATCGCGATCGACGGTACCGCAGGCCTTCGCGGTAGCGTCTGGGCATGAGCGACTCGATGGCGGGATCGGCCGCCGTACCGGACGGGCACGGGCCGGGCGCCGCGGGACCGTCCGCGCCGGACCCGGCGGCGCCGCGCCCGCTCGGCGTGGGCGTCGTCCCGACCGGCAACGCCGAGGTGGACGAGCGGCTGGCCCGGCTCGCGGACGCCGACCACCTCCCGGCGGACGGCCATGTCGAGGTGTACGAGGATGTGCACCGGGGGCTGCGCGACGCGCTGACCGCGCTCGACGCCCGCCCGGCGGCCCCGGGCCCGCCGGGCGGTCCGCAGGGGCCCCGGTGACCTCTCTCGCGTACGACCACAGGAGCTGAACCGAACGTGGCAGGACTGGCACGCCGCCGTCTCGATGCCGAGCTGGTACGCCGTAAGCTCGCGCGCTCGCGCGAGCACGCGAGCCAGCTCATCGCCGCGGGCCGGGTGACCGTCGGCGGCACCACCGCGACAAAGCCCGCCACCCAGGTCGAGACGAGCGCCGCCGTCGTCGTCACCGCGGACGACACCGAACCCGACTACGTCTCGCGCGGCGGGCACAAACTCGCGGGCGCGCTGGCCGCCTTCGTACCCCTCGGCCTGGAGGTCCGCGGCCGGCGGGCCCTCGACGCGGGCGCGTCCACCGGCGGCTTCACGGATGTGCTGCTGCGCGCGGACGCGGGCCATGTCGTCGCCGTGGACGTCGGCTACGGGCAACTCGCCTGGTCGCTGCGGGGCGATGAACGCGTCACCGTCAAGGACCGTACGAACGTACGCGAGTTGACGCTCGACGCGATCGGAGGGGAGCCCGTGGATCTGGTGGTCGGGGATCTGTCGTTCATCCCGCTGGGGCTGGTGCTGCCCGCGCTGGTGCGCTGCTCCGTGCCCGGCGCGGACCTGGTCCTGATGGTGAAGCCGCAGTTCGAGGTGGGCAAGGAACGGCTGGGCAGCGGAGGTGTCGTACGCAGCCCGGAGCTGCGGGCCGAGGCGGTACGGGCGGTGGCGCGCCGCGCCGGTGAACTCGGCCTCGGGGTACGGGGCGTCACCGCCAGTCCGCTGCCTGGTCCTTCCGGGAATGTCGAGTACTTTCTGTGGCTCCGAGCCGGAGCGCCCGAGCTGGACCCGGCGGATGTCGACCGTGCAGTGGCGGAGGGACCCCGTTGACCACGCGTACTACTCAGATGAGCCAGCCCGCGCAGAGCCCCCGGCCCGCCGGGGCCGTCCGGAGCAGGAGTGTCCCGGCCGCCGAGACCGCCCCCGACGTACGGGCGGCCAACGCGGACCGGACCGTGTTCCTGCTCGCCCACACCGGCAGGCCCGCGGCGGTCCGCAGCGCCGAACTGGTCGTGAACGGACTGGTGCGCAACGGTCTCGGCGTACGGGTCCTGGCCACGGAGGCGGCCGATCTGCCGCTCCCGCCGGCCGTCGAGACCGTCCCCGAGACCGCCCCCGACGTGCTCGACGGCTGCGAACTGCTCATCGTGCTCGGCGGCGACGGGACGCTGCTGCGCGGCGCCGCCTTCGCGCGGGCCTCCGGCGTGCCCATGCTCGGGGTCAACCTGGGCAGGGTCGGCTTCCTCGCCGAGGCGGAGCGCGACGATCTGGACAAGGTCGTCAACCGCGTGGTCACCCGCGCGTATGAGGTCGAGGAGCGGATGACGATCGATGTCGTCGTGCACAGCAACGGCGATGTCGTCCACCGGGACTGGGCGCTCAACGAGGCGGCCGTGCAGAAGGTCTCGCCCGAGCGGATGCTCGAAGTGGTCCTGGAGATCGACGGACGGCCGGTCACCGCCTTCGGCTGCGACGGGATCGTGTGCGCCACCCCCACCGGGTCGACGGCGTACGCCTTCTCGGCGGGCGGGCCGGTCGTCTGGCCGGAGGTCGAGGCGCTGCTGATGGTGCCGATCAGCGCCCATGCCCTGTTCGCGAAGCCGCTGGTCACCTCGCCGACCACGGTGCTCGCGGTGGAGGTGCAGGCGCACACGCCGAACGGGGTGCTGTGGTGCGACGGGCGCAGAACCGTCGAACTGCCCCGGGGAGCGCGCGTCGAGGTACGGCGCGGAGCCGTGCCCGTACGGCTGGCGCGGCTGCACCACGCGTCGTTCGCGGACCGGCTGGTGGCCAAGTTCGCACTGCCGGTGTCGGGCTGGCGCGGGGCGCCCCACTGAGCACGGGCGGGGGAACCTCGGGTGGGGGCCGTCGCGCGGCGGTGCCCGGACCTCGTATGGTCATGACCGTGTTGGAGGAGATGCGGATACGGTCGCTCGGGGTCATCGACGACGCGGTCGTCGAGCTGTCGCCAGGCTTCACCGCGGTGACCGGTGAGACAGGCGCGGGCAAGACCATGGTCGTCACCAGTCTGGGACTGCTGCTCGGCGGCCGGGCCGATCCGGCGCTGGTACGGATCGGCGCGAAGTCGGCGGTCGTCGAGGGCCGGCTCACCATGGCCGCGGGCGCGCCCGCGGCCGTACGGGCCGAGGAGGCCGGGGCCGAGCTGGAGGACGGGACGCTGCTGATCAGCAGGACGGTCTCCGCCGAGGGACGCTCGCGCGCGCACCTGGGCGGGCGTTCGGTGCCGGTGGGCGTGCTGGCGGAGCTGGCGGACGATCTGGTCGCGGTGCACGGCCAGACCGACCAGCAGGGGCTGCTGCGGCCCGCGCGGCAGCGCAAGGCCCTCGACCGGTACGCGGGCGACGCGGTCGCCGCGCCCCACACCGCGTACACCGTGGCGTACCGGCGGCTGCGGGCCGTCGCCGCGGAGCTGGAGGAGCTGACCACGCGGGCCCGTGAGCGCGCGCAGGAGGCCGATCTGCTGCGTTTCGGGCTGAACGAGGTCGCGGCCGTCGAGCCGCGGGCGGGCGAGGACATCGAGCTGGCCGCCGAGGCGGAGCGGCTCGGGCACGCGGAGGCGCTGGCGTCCGCGGCGGCCCTGGCGCACGGCGCGCTGGCGGGCAATCCCGAGGACCCGGAGGGCGTCGACGCGACGACGCTGGTCGCGGGCGCGGGACGGGCGCTGGAGGCCGTACGGTCCCACGACCCGGCGCTCGCCGGACTCGCCGACCGGATGGGCGAGATCTCCATCCTGCTGGCGGACGTGGCGGGCGAACTGGCCGGTTACGCGGACAATCTGGACGCCGATCCGCGGCGGCTGGCCGCGGTGGAGGAGCGGCGGGCCGCGCTCAACGCGCTGATCCGCAAGTACGGCGCGGACATCGCGGCGGTGCTGGCCTGGGCGGAGGAGAGCGCGGCACGGCTCATGGAGCTGGAGAGCGACGACGACCGGATCGCGGAGCTGACGGCCGAGCGGGACGCGCTGCGCGCCGAACTGTCCGGCCTCGCCCAGGCGTTGACCGACGCCCGGACCGAGGCCGCGGCGCGCTTCGCCGACGCGGTCACGGCCGAGCTGGCGTCGCTGGCGATGCCGCACGCGCGCGTCTCGTTCGACATCCGCCAGACCGAGGCCGCGGACGAACTGTCCGGCGTCGAGGTGGGCGGGCGCTCCGTGGTGTACGGGCCGCACGGCGCCGACGAGGTCGAACTTCTCCTCGCCCCCCACCCGGGAGCCCAGTCCCGGCCGATCGGCAAGGGCGCGTCGGGCGGTGAGCTGTCGCGGGTGATGCTCGCGGTGGAGGTGGTCTTCGCGGGGTCCGATCCCGTACCGACGTATCTCTTCGACGAGGTCGACGCGGGCGTCGGCGGCAAGGCGGCGGTCGAGGTCGGCCGCCGGCTCGCGAAGCTCGCGACGTCCGCGCAGGTGGTGGTCGTGACGCACCTTCCCCAGGTCGCGGCGTTCGCCGACCGCCAGCTCCTGGTGAAGAAGACGAACGACGGCTCGGTGACGCGGTCGGGGGTGACGGTGCTGGAGGGGGAGGACCGGGTACGGGAGCTGTCGCGGATGCTGGCGGGCCAGGAGGACTCGGAAACGGCGCGAGCGCACGCGGAAGAACTACTCGCTTCCGCGAGGACGCCTCCCGGCTAGGGGACCGTGGACACGGGGCGTCGGGCGGTGGTGGGTGCCGGGCTTCGTGCCGGGGCGCATATCCAGCCCGTCCGGCGTTTGAGGACGGAACGGTCAGCCCTGGTGCGGGGCGTGTTCGCGGCGGCCGGGCTGCGGTGCCGTGTCCTCAAGCGCCGGACGGGCTCGATTTCGCGCCCCCGGCCCCTTCCCGTGTCCTCAAGCGCCGGACGCTTGTTTTTGCTGGGTGGGGACGGGTTCACCCGTGTGGGTGGTCCGCGGGGGGATTCGGCCCGGTGAGGGGCGGAAGTGGGGGGCCGTGGTGACGGAACGGGTGTGCGGGCTGGCATTCTTGACGGCGTCCCCGTTTCCGATTCAGGAGCCTTGACCACGTGACACAAATGCGTACGGTCCAGGTACTCGGCGGAGGCAGCGCGGGCAGCAGCGCGCACGTCCGGTCGTTGGCGGCGGGCCTGGTCGCCCGGGGCGTGCGCGTCACCGTATGCGCCCCCGTGGACGTCGACCGCGCCTATGACTTCGGCGGCTCCGGGGCGCACCATGTCGCCGTACCCCGGCGTGGAGACCCCGCCTCCGTCGCGACCCTGCGCGCCGCGTGCGCCGGCGCGGACGTCGTGCACGCCCACGGGCTGAACGCGGCCGTACGGGCCGCGATCGCGCTCGGCGGGCAGCGGATACCGCTGGTGGTCACCTGGCACACCCGCGCGCAGGTGGAGGGACCGCGCGCCCATCTCGTACGCCTCCTGGAACGCAGGGCCGTGAAGGCGGCGGCCGTTGTGCTCGGCACCTCGTCCGAACTGGTCGACCGCGCGCGCAGCAGGGGTGCCCGCGACGCCCGCCTCGCGCCGGTCGCGCTGCCCGCGCCGTCCCAGCACCCCGGCGGCCCCGAGAGCAAGGCCCGTGCCGAACTGGGCGCGGTCGAACGCCCGTTGCTGATGGCCGTCGGCAGCCTCACACCGGAACAGGGGTACGACATACTGCTGGACGCGGCCGCCACCTGGCGCGCCCTCGACCCCGCCCCGCTGCTCGCCATCGCCGGCGAGGGCCGGGAGCGCGGGCGGCTCCAGCGCCGTATCGACGCGGAAGGCCTGCCCGTACGGCTCATCGGCCGGCGCGACGACATCGCCGAACTCCTCGCCGCCGCGGACATCGCGCTGCTGCCCAGCCGCTGGGAGGCCCGCTCGGTCCTCGCACAGGAGGCGCTGCGGCTCGGCGTACCGCTGGTGGCCACGGCCGTCGGCGGGGTCCCCGAACTGGTCGGCGACGCGGCGGAACTCGTACCGTACGGAAACGCCGCGGCCCTCTCGGACGCGGTGGTACGGCTCCTCGGCGACCCGGACCGCAGGGAGTGGCTCACCACGGCCGGCCGGGCGCAGGCGGAGACCTGGCCGACGGAGGACGAGACGATCGCGCAGGTGCTGTGCGTGTACGACGAACTGGCCCAGGCACCCCGCCGCTGAGGCCCCGCCCGGCCACGTGTCCCAGGTGTCTACCGCGCGTGCCGCCTCGCCCGCAGCGCCAGGCTCAGTGTGAGGACCGTCTCCGGGTCGTCCAGATCCATGCCCAGCAGATCGGCGATGCGGGACAGCCGGTTGTACAGCGTCTGGCGGTTCAGATGGAGTTCGCGCGCCGTCTCCGCCTTGCGGCCCGCGTGCGCCAGATAGGCCTCCAGGGTGGGGAGCAGTACAGGCCGGGAGACGCGGTCGTGGTCGCGGAGGGGACCGATCGCGCGGTGCACGAAGGCCGCCAGGTCCGGGTGCTCGCGCAGCCGCCACAGCAGCAGGTCGATGTCGAGGCGGCGGGCGTCGTACCAGGGGCGTTCCGGCAGGCCCCGCGCCGCCGTCGCGGTCTCCGCCGCATGCCGCAGCCCCGCGCTCGCCGCCGCCCAGCCGCCCGCGGCCCCGACGACCACCACGGGCGGGCGCGCGCCGGCGCGTTCGATCCCTGCCCGCTCCACGCCGGAGCGCAGTGCCGTCGCGACCCGGTCGGCCACCGCCGTACGTACGGCCTCGGAGTTCAGTCCGACCAGCAGCGGAACCCGGCCCTCCACCGGCCGTACCCCCAGCAGCACCGGCACCCCCACCGACGCCAGCTCCTCCAGCACCGCACGGGCCAGCGGTGCCCAGTAGTCGGGCGGCAGCGGTTCGGGGCCCAGCTTCATCACCACCGGCAGCAGCGGCCCCTCGCCCGGTCCGAAGCCCAGCACCCTCGCCTGCGCGGGCGCGTCCTCGGCGCGGATCCGGCCTTCCGCCAGATCGGTCAGGAAATCACCGCGGCCCCGGGCCGCCAGCTCCTCCTCCTGCCGGGCCTGCATCAGGACGACCGCCAGCATGCCCGCCGCGCGCTCGGCCGCCATCCGGTGCACCGGCAGCGGCGGAGCCGACACGGCAAGCAGCACCAGCCGGGCCCGTACGGCACCCGTGCCAGGGCCGCCGCCCGGCACCTCCACCAGCACCGCCCCGGCCGGCGGCCCGGCCTCGCGAGCCTCCCGCCGGCCGCGCAGCCCCGCCCAGATCTGGAGCGGATCGGCGGCGGCCGGGCCCGAGCCGGGCGCCGCCGCGTACAGCAGCCGCCCCTCGGCCGTCTCCAGGAAGACCGGGTTGCCCGCGAAGTCCGCGAGGATCCGGAGCACCCGCTCCGCCCCGCCGCCGTCCAGCAGCGCCCGTGTGCACGCGCGGTGCACCTCCTCGGCCTGCCGCAGCAGCGCGTAGTGGCCGTTCACGATCTCCGTGTGCACCTCTTCGGTCACCGAGACGAAGGGCACCTCGCGGTGGAGCTGTACGAGCGGCAGCCCGGCGGCCCGGGCCGTCTCCACGATCGCCGCCGGCAGCCGGCCGAACCGCGGCCCCAGCTCCACCACCAGCGCCGCGATCCCCCGGTCGGCGAGCGTCCGGACGAAGGCGCGCTGGTCGGCGGGGCGGGTGCCCAGACCGAGCCCGGTGGTGAGAAGCAGTTCGCCGCCCTTGAGGAGCGACGCGATGTTCGGGACCTCGCCCGCGTGCACCCAGCGCACCGTACGGTCCAGCTCGTCCGCGCAGGCCACGACCTCGGGGAGACCACCGCGCAGCCCGGGCAGTTCGAGTGCCCGCCGTACGGTGATACCGCCCTGACTGTCCATGAAGCCGGAGGCTACCCGCGGTCACGCCGCACAAGGAACACTCGCTCCCGGCACAAGAAGCACTCGCTCCCGGCCCAGGGAACGCCCGTCCCGGGACCGCCGGCAGGCCCCGTACACCCGCTCCCGAGAGCGGAGCCGGGGCGAGGGCACACCGCCCTCGCCCCGGCCCGTACACCCGGATCCGCGACCCGTTGTCAGCCTCCGTACGCGCCCGACGCCGTCAGCCGCAGCGCCGTGTCGATCAGCGGCACATGGCTGAACGCCTGCGGGAAGTTCCCGACCTGGCGCTGGAGCTTCGGGTCCCACTCCTCCGCCAGCAGCCCCAGATCGTTCCGCAGCGCCAGCAGCTTCTCGAAGAGCTTGCGCGCCTCCTCGACCCGCCCGATCATCGCCAGATCGTCGGCCAGCCAGAACGAACAGGCGAGGAAGGCGCCCTCGTCGCCCGACAGACCGTCCACGCCCGTTTCCTCGCCCGAGGTCGGGTACCGCATGACGAACCCGTCCTCGGTGGACAGCTCGCGCTGGATCGCCTCGATCGTGCCGATGACCCGCTTGTCGTCCGGCGGCAGGAAGCCCATCTGCGGGATGAGGAGCAGCGAGGCGTCCAGTTCCTTGGAGCCGTACGACTGCGTGAAGGTGTTCCGCTCCTTGTCGTAACCCTTCTCGCAGACATCGCGGTGGATGTCGTCCCGCATCTCGCGCCACCGCTCCAGCGGCCCGTCGGCGTCGCCCGACTCGATCAGCTTGATCGTGCGGTCCACCGCGACCCAGGCCATCACCTTGGAGTGCACGAAGTGTCTGCGCGGCCCGCGGACCTCCCAGATGCCCTCGTCCGGCTGGTCCCAGTGCTTCTCCAGATACCGGATCAGCTTGAGCTGGAGCACCGAGGCGTAGTCGTTGCGGGCCAGGCCCGTCATGTGCGCGAGATGCAGCGCCTCAGTGACCTCGCCGTACACGTCGAGCTGGAGCTGGTGCGCCGCGCCGTTGCCGACCCGGACCGGGCCGGAGCGCTCATAGCCCGGCAGCCAGTCCAGCTCCGCCTCGCCCAGCTCCCGTTCGCCCGCGATCCCGTACATGATCTGGAGGTTCTCCGGGTCGCCGGCCACGGCGCGCAGCAGCCATTCGCGCCAGGCGCGGGCCTCCTCGCGGTAGCCGGTGCGCAGCAGCGAGGAGAGGGTGATCGCGGCGTCGCGCAGCCAGGTGTAGCGGTAGTCCCAGTTCCGTACGCCGCCGATCTCCTCCGGCAGCGAGGTCGTCGGCGCGGCGACGATCCCGCCCGTCGGGGCGTACGTCAGGGCCTTGAGCGTGATCAGCGAGCGGATCACGGCCTCGCGGTAGGGGCCGTGGTACGTGCAGTGCTCGACCCACTCGCGCCAGAAGTCGGAGGTCGCCTCCAGCGAGCCCTCCGGGTCCGGCAGCGCCGGCGGCTGCCGGTGCGAGGGCTGCCAACTGATCGTGAAGGCGATCCGGTCGCCCGGCGCCACGGTGAAGTCGGAGTAGGTGGTGAGGTCCTTGCCGTAGGTCTCGGCGGAGGTGTCCAGCCAGACCGAGTCGGGCCCGGCGACCGCGACCGTACGGTTGTCCACCTTGTGCACCCACGGCACCACGCGGCCGTAGCTGAACCGCATCCGCAGTGCCGAGCGCATCGGCACCCGGCCGCTGATGCCCTCCACGATCCTGATCACCTGCGGGGCACCGTCGCGCGGCGGCATGAAGTCCGTCACGCGCACCGTGCCGCGCGGGGTGTCCCACTCGGATTCGAGGATGAGGGAGTCCCCGCGGTAGCGGCGCCTGGTCGCCCGCGGCGGTGCGGAGCCCGCCGGGTGCGCGGGGCCCAGCCGCCAGAAACCGTGCTCATCGGTGCCGAGCAGCGCCGCGAACACGGCGTGGGAGTCGAAGCGGGGAAGGCACAGCCAGTCGACTGTGCCGTCCCGGCAGACCAGGGCAGCGGTCTGCATGTCTCCGATGAGTGCGTAATCCTCGATGCGCCCGGCCACGTGCATCTCCAGTCGAACGGCCACGTCCGCCCCGCGGGGCGCGTACTTCGGTGTACTTCGGTCAAGGGTCGTTGACGAGCTCATCTTCCGGGAAATCGGGCGGGGTGTGCCGATGCCGGCCGGACTCGGCAGCGAACGTCCGAGCAGGATACGACGCACCTGGGAGTTCTGTGCCACGGTCCCGGCAACATCGGTTCGATGAACATCGTGGCCAAGGGTGAGTCCCGGGACAAAGGGTGACACGTGAGAACAGGTGTGGGAGGCGGTGCGAGGCGCGGCCGGGACCGGCCTCGGTGCGTCGCTGATACCCTGGTAGCCCGTGGACCGGTGGACTCCCTGCGACGCGAAAGGGGCACCGACCCCGCAGCGACGGAAGTCCCTCCCCTCTCCGGCAGGGACACCGGTACGCACCCCAGACCGCGACCACGGGAGCCCCCTCTTGGCCATGCCGCACCGATCCTCGACTTCCCCGACGACCAAGCACATCTTCGTCACCGGGGGTGTGGCGTCCTCCCTCGGCAAGGGCCTGACCGCCTCCAGCCTGGGTGCGCTGCTCAAGGCGCGCGGTCTGCGGGTGACCATGCAGAAGCTCGACCCGTATCTGAACGTCGACCCCGGCACGATGAACCCGTTCCAGCACGGTGAGGTGTTCGTCACCAACGACGGCGCCGAGACCGATCTGGACATCGGCCACTACGAGCGCTTCCTCGATGTGGACCTCGACGGTTCCGCCAATGTCACCACCGGCCAGATCTACTCCCAGGTGATCGCCAAGGAGCGGCGCGGCGAGTATCTGGGCGACACGGTCCAGGTCATTCCGCACATCACCAACGAGATCAAGCACCGGATCCGGCGGATGGCGACCGACGACGTCGATGTCGTCATCACGGAGGTCGGCGGCACGGTCGGCGACATCGAGTCGCTGCCGTTCCTGGAGACGGTCCGCCAGGTACGGCACGAGGTCGGCCGGGACAACGTTTTCGTGGTGCACATCTCGCTGCTGCCCTACATCGGCCCCTCCGGCGAGCTGAAGACCAAGCCGACCCAGCACTCGGTCGCGGCCCTGCGCAACATCGGTATCCAGCCGGACGCCATCGTGCTCCGGGCCGACCGCGACGTACCGCTGCCGATCAAGCGCAAGATCTCCCTGATGTGCGATGTCGACGAGGCCGCGGTGGTGGCCTGTGTGGACGCCAAGTCGATCTACGACATCCCCAAGGTGCTGCACACCGAGGGCCTGGACGCCTATGTCGTACGCAAGCTGGACCTGCCGTTCCGCGATGTCGACTGGACCGTCTGGGACGACCTGCTGGACCGGGTCCACAACCCCGACCACGAGGTCACGGTCGCGCTGGTCGGCAAGTACATCGACCTGCCCGACGCCTATCTGTCGGTGACCGAGGCGCTGCGCGCGGGCGGGTTCGCCAACAAGGCGCGGGTCAAGGTCAAATGGGTCACCTCGGACGACTGCAAGACCCCGGCGGGCGCGGCGAGACAGCTCGCGGACGCGGACGGCATCCTGATCCCCGGCGGCTTCGGCGAGCGCGGGGTGACCGGAAAAGTTGGCGCGATCCAGTACGCGCGCGAGCACAAGGTCCCGCTGCTGGGGCTGTGCCTGGGCCTCCAGTGCATCGTGATCGAGGCCGCGCGCCATGTCGCGGGGATCCCCGACGCGAACTCCACCGAGTTCGACTCCGGCACCGCCCACCCGGTGATCTCCACCATGGAGGAGCAGCTCGCCTATGTGGAGGGCGCGGGGGACCTGGGCGGCACGATGCGGCTCGGCCTCTACCCGGCGAAGCTCGCCGAGGGCTCGATCGTGCGTGAGGTCTACGGCGACCAGCCGTATGTGGAGGAGCGCCACCGGCACCGCTACGAGGTGAACAACGCCTACCGCGCGGAGCTGGAGAAGAAAGCCGGCCTGATCTTCTCGGGTACCTCTCCCGACAACAAGCTGGTCGAGTACGTCGAGTACCCGCGCACCACGCACCCGTATCTGGTCGCCACCCAGGCGCACCCCGAGCTGCGCTCCCGGCCGACCCGGCCGCACCCGCTCTTCACCGGTCTGGTGAAGGCCGCGGTGGCACGCCGTCAGGACGCGGAGACCGGGGCGACGGGGCGCGTGGCCGCCAAGGCGTAGGTGCTGTCGTAGGTGCTGTCCGGCCGGTCCGGGCGGCAGGGATCCAGGCGATACGGTGGGACCCGGGGGCGACGGGCGTGCGGGTCGTACGGCTTCTCGGCCCCGGATTTCCGCGTGTGCGCCGCTGTGTGGGAGGACGCTTTCATGACCATCAAGGACGCCCCCGAGGAGTGGCGGGTCACCGCGACCAGGACGCCCTTCCGCGGCAACAAGACCAGTGTCCGCACGGACGACGTGGTCATGCCGGACGGCACGGTCGTCTCACGGGACTACCAGGTCCACCCGGGGTCCGTGGCGATCCTCGCGCTGGACGACGCGGGCCGGGTGCTCGTGCTGCGCCAGTACCGCCACCCGGTCCGCCAGAAGCTCTGGGAGATCCCGGCCGGGCTCCTCGACGTACCCGGCGAGAACCCGCTGCACGCGGCGCAGCGGGAGCTGTACGAGGAGGCACACGTCAAGGCCGAGGACTGGCGGGTGCTGACGGACCTCTACACGACGCCGGGCGGCTGTGACGAGGCGGTACGGATCTTCCTCGCCCGCGATCTGTCCGAGGCGGACGGGGAGCGCTTCGAGGTCTCCGACGAGGAGGCGGACATGGAGCTGGCGCGGGTGGAGCTGGGGGAGCTGACCCGGGGGGTGCTCGCGGGCGAGCTGCACAACAACTGCCTGGTGGTGGGGGTGCTGGCGCTCGGCGCGGCGCTGGCGGGCGACGGTGTCGAGGCGCTGCGGCCGGCGGACGCGCCATGGCCGGCACGGCCGTTCGAGTCCTGAGTTCCCTCTGAGTCCTGGGGACCCTCTTCCGCGGGGCTGCCGACTTGTGCGGGATTGTCGATCTGTTGATCTTCCGATCTGTCGATATGACTGATCCGATTGAGGGATTGGCTGATCGGTTGGCCGCGCTCCACCGGGTCCGTCGCAGAGAGTGAACTACGCTCGGACCGCCCGTGCGGAGACCCGTCGGGCTCGGCTCGTGCGCAGGCGGACGGAGCGTGGCCCGTGACGGATCAGGCGGTGGATGTGGACGGCTCCGGCCGTACGGGCGCCACGGGAAAGAACGGCGGCCCGGCGGGCGCCACCGCCTCCGCCGCTGCTCAGCCGGACACCGCTCCGGCGAACGAATCGGACGCTCCGGCGGCCAAGCGCCGAGGCCGCTTCAGGCCGGGCGGGGCGAAGCCGCCGAAGGGCGGTTCCAAGACGAAGACGAAAGGGACGGCCCGGGTGAAGCCCCCGGAGACTTCCGAGACTTCCGAGGAAGCGACGACCGGCGAGCCCGGCCCGCCCGCCCCCGCCAAACGCCGCCGCCTTCCGCTCCTGCGCCGCCGGGCATCCGGGCCGGGCGGCGCGCCTGCCGAGGGGCCGCCCGCGGAGTCCGATACGGCCGAGACCGCGGACGCCCGTACGGCCGAGGCGCCGGCCCAGGCGGAGGCCCGTACCGCCGGGGCCGAGCCGGAAGAGCCCGCTGCCGGCTCCGGCCGTGCCGACGGCGAGGCCGGGAGCGGTGATGCTCGTACCGGCGATACCGGGACCGCAACAGGGGCAGTCACGGCCGGAGCCCGGGAGCCCGAGTCCGGTTCCGGGCGTACCGGTGGGCGCGAAGTCGGTGAGTCCGTGGCCGGTCCTGGTCGTACCGGTGGGGCCGAAGCCGATGAGTCCGAGGCCGGATCTGGGCGTAGTGGCGGGCGCGAAGTCGGTGAGTCCGTGGCCGGTCCTGGGCGTATCGGTGGGCGCGAACTCGGCGAGTCCGTAGCCGGTGCCGGGCGCGGCGGTGGGCGCGAAGACCGGAAGTCCGGGACCGGCGATGCCCGTATCAGTGGTACCGGTACCGGACCAGCCCCGGTCGGCGGCTCTCCGGTCCGCGGCGCCGGGGCCCGGGAGTTCGCCGGGCGGGAGCGGGAGCTCAAGGCCCTGCGCGCGGACATCGAGCGGGCCGGGCTCAACACCATCTCCGGGCGCAAGGAGCCCCGTGCGCGGGTGCTGCTCATCGCCGGGCGGCCCGGAGCCGGGCGTACCGCGCTGGCCGAGGAGCTGGCCGCGCGGGTGCGCGACCGCTATCCCGACGGGCTCGTACGGACCGGGCTGACCGAACCCGGCGGTGACCCCGTACCGACCGAGCGCACGGCACGCGAGATCCTCGGCGCGTTCGGGGTCCCCACCCCGCCCGGCGCCGGGGAGGACGAGCTGTCCGAGATGGTGCGGGAGACCTTGGGCACCCGGCGGGTGCTGCTGCTGCTCGACGACGCCGTCGACGCCGAGCAGGTCGACCCGCTCGTACCCGACAACCCCGACTGCCTGGTCGTCGCCGTGTCGAGGGGCCCACTCACCGGAATCCCCGATGTCCGCCCGTGCACCCTCGGCGGGATGGACGCCAAGGCCGCCGTCGAACTGCTGGTGCGGTTCACCGGCGCCGTCCGGATCACCGTCGATCCGCAGGCCGCCGAGTCCCTCGCCGAGGAGTGCGGCGGCCAGCCCGCCGCGCTCGTCCTGGTCGGCGGCTGGCTCGCCGCCCGCCCCACCGCCTCCGTCGCCGACGCGACCAAACGGCTGCGCGCCCTTCCGCACGACCCCGAGCGGCCCGCCGGCGACCGGCCGCTCGCCCGTGCCTTCCAGCTCGTGTACGAGTCGCTGCCGGGCCCCTCCGCCCGGATCCTGCGGCTGCTGGCGCTGGCCCCGGCCGGGTTCGTGGACTCGCACACCGCCTCCGCGCTGGCCGGCTGCTCGGTGTCGGCCGCCAGGAGCATGCTCGGCGACTTCACCGCGCTGGGGCTGCTGCGCCGGCCCGGCGGCCCGGCGGCGGGCGGGCCGGCCCCGGACGACCAGTATCTGGTGCCCGGCTGTCTCGTACCGCTGTTGCGCGACCTGCTGGAGACCAAGGACAGGGACGCCGAGGTGCAGCTCGCGCGGGCGCGGATGCTGGAGCGGACCGTACGGCTGCTCCAGTCCTGCCGGGCCATCACCGAGCCCGACGGCTCACCGGCCCGCAAGCGGCTGGCCGGGCTGCCCCGCTCGCTGCGCTTCCCGACCGCCGCCGCCGCGGACGAGTGGCTGACCTGCCGGCAGCCCGCCCTGCTGGCCGCCGCCCGGCTCGCGGTCGGCGACGGCGAGCTGGACACCCTGGCCCGCCGGCTGGTCGCCGCGCTGGTCAGGGCGCTGGCCGCGCACCGCGGCACTGAGGCCGCCGCGCCCGAGCTGTACGGGCTCCACCAACTCGTCCTCGATATCGCGGAGCGGCGCGAGCTGCACCGCGAGCAGGCCGCCGCGCTGCTGAACATCGGCGATCTGGACGCGCAGACCGGCCGTACCCATGACGCGCTCGCCCGCTACCGGGCCGCGCTGGACGCCGGGCGCGCCGCGAACGATCTGTACGCGACGGGCCGCGCGATGGAATCCGTAGGCGGTGCGCACCAGGATCTCCAGGACTGGCAGCGGGCCGCCGACTGGTACGGCAGGGCCCTCGCCCAGCGCCTCAGCAGGGGCGAACGCGCCGACGCGGCCCGGCTGTACGGCCGGATCGGCACCGCTCACACATACGCGGGCCACTACGGCGAGGCGCTCCGCAACTGGCGGTCCGCCGTTGCCCTCTACCGCCGGCTGCGCGATCTCCCGGGCCAGGCACGGGCGTTGAGCGAAGTGGCCCGGGTCCAGGAGTACGCGGGCCGGCCGCACGAATCCCTGCGTACCTGTCAGGAGGCCGTCGAGTGGGCGCGGCTGGCCGGGGACGACCGGCTCCAGGCCGCGCTCCGGCTCCGCGCGGCGGACACGCTGGACCGGCTCGGCGACCCGACCGCCGCCAGACTGAACCGGTCCGCGGCCGAACGGTTGCTGGAATCGGAAGGAAACACCTACGAAATCCGTAGTGCTCCGGCTGGCCAATAAGACTTTGCAAGGCTAGACAGGGGGAAATCCTTCATTAGACTGGCTCTGCCGCAAAGAGGCGGTGTGTACCGGTGCGCTGTCCCGCGCTCCGGTCCCTGTGGCATTGCGCCCGCAGTGCCCTGAGCCGAGGACCGTGATCTGCCGTGTTGGTCGGTATCCCCCGAGAGGTCAAGAACAACGAGTTCCGGGTGGCCATCACCCCCGCCGGTGTGCACGAGCTGGTGCGCCACGGCCATGAGGTCGTCATCGAGCGGAACGCCGGCGTCGGCTCCTCGATCACGGACGACGAGTTCACCGCGGCCGGTGCCCGGATCCTGGCCACGGCCGACGAGGTCTGGGCCGCCGCGGAACTGCTGCTGAAGGTCAAGGAGCCGATCGCCGAGGAGTACCACCGGCTCCGCAAGGGCCAGACGCTCTTCACCTATCTCCACCTGGCCGCGTCCCGCGCCTGCACCGACGCCCTGCTGGACTCGGGCATCACGGCCATTGCGTACGAGACGGTCGAGACCGCGGGCCGCGCGCTGCCGCTGCTGGCCCCGATGTCCGAGGTCGCGGGGCGGCTGGCCCCGCAGGTCGGCGCGTACCACCTGATGCGCTCGGCCGGCGGGCGCGGTGTCCTGCCGGGCGGTGTGCCCGGTACGGCGGCCGGCCGGGCCGTGGTCATCGGCGGCGGGGTCTCCGGCTGGAACGCCACCCAGATCGCCGTCGGCATGGGCTTCCATGTGACCCTGCTCGACCGCGACATCAACAAGCTGCGCGAGGCCGACCGGATCTTCGGCACCGCCGTGCAGACCATCGTCTCCAACACCTTCGAACTGGAGCGGGCGGTCGCCGACGCCGACCTCGTCATCGGGGCGGTCCTCATCCCCGGGGCGAAGGCGCCCAAGCTCGTCAGCAATGAGCTGGTCGCCACCATGAAGCCCGGAAGTGTACTTGTCGACATTGCGATTGATCAGGGCGGCTGCTTCGAGGACTCACGGCCGACGACCCACGCCGAGCCGACTTTTCCGGTCCATGGCTCGGTGTTCTACTGCGTCGCCAATATGCCCGGCGCCGTGCCCCACACCTCCACGTACGCGCTGACCAACGCCACACTCCCGTACATCGTGGAGCTGGCCGACCACGGCTGGTGCGAGGCGCTGCGCCGGGACCCGGCCCTCGCCAAGGGGCTCAACACCCACGAGGGCCAGGTGGTTTACCGTGAGGTGGCCGAGGCGCATGGACTGGATCACGCCGAATTGAGCGCGCTTCTGGGCTGATGCGTCAACTTGTGACGTCAACATCGCGCCACCGGCCGGACCTTGATCAGCGAGGTCCGGCCGGACGTGTGCGCGGACGCCTCCGAACGACTGGTCAACTCGCCTCGAACGTAACCTTTTCCCCGATTCGCGGAGCCGTGGACGGTGTGGGCCATGCCTTGATGAGAGGCTTGTGCGCCCTTGACAGCGGGATGTTCCGTTGCCGACACATCGGGCCGGGTCCGGCGGATTGTGTTGCTGCGGACCGGTGACACGCCATAGAGTCGCCAACCGTCGGCATGGTGCCACGCTGACCTATCGATAAGTTTCCTGGTCCCGTCCAAGGAGGTAAGACGACTTGTGAATGAGTCGACATTTACTCCCGGGGGTGGTCAACCAGGAATGCCGGTGAGGGGCCACGGCCCGTCGTCCGGGTTCGAGGCTGTCGGCTCCGTAGCTGTCCGCACCTTCGCCACCCACCAGCACATGACGACAGCCCACCAGATGATGGACGGCCAACACGTGAACGCCATGGCCGGCAACGAGGGTGGCCGAGAGTCCACTCCATTCGCCGACTACGACGAGGTGCCCGAGGGGCACTTCTACGACCCAGACGCCGAGTACGAGCCGGACCCCGAGTACGCGGCCACTCTCGCCCCCGACGCCGCACGCCAGCGCCGCGAGCGGATCGGCCCGACCGGTCGTCCCCTGCCGTACTTCCCTATCCCGGGCCCGCTCACCGACCACGGCCCCGCGAAGATCATCGCGATGTGCAACCAGAAGGGCGGCGTCGGCAAGACGACGTCGACCATCAATCTGGGTGCCGCGCTCGCGGAGTACGGCCGGCGTGTGCTGCTCGTCGACTTCGACCCGCAGGGAGCCCTGTCGGTCGGTCTCGGTGTGAACCCGATGGAGCTGGACCTCACCGTCTACAACCTGCTCATGGAGCGGGGCATGGCGGCCGACGAGGTGCTTCTGAAGACCGCCGTGCCCAATATGGACCTGCTGCCCAGCAATATCGACCTCTCCGCCGCCGAGGTGCAGCTCGTCAGCGAGGTCGCGCGCGAGTCCACGCTCCAGCGGGCGCTGAAGCCGCTGATGCAGGACTAC
Organism: Streptomyces sp. GMY02; assembly: GCF_019056675.1. Classification (NCBI taxonomy): domain Bacteria; kingdom Bacillati; phylum Actinomycetota; class Actinomycetes; order Kitasatosporales; family Streptomycetaceae; genus Streptomyces; species Streptomyces sp. GMY02. The sequence continues at coordinate 6,678,600 of NZ_CP077658.1, forward strand.
GACTACATCGTGATCGACTGCCAGCCCTCGCTCGGTCTGCTGACCGTGAACGCGCTGACGGCCGCGCACAAGGTGATCGTGCCGCTGGAGTGCGAGTTCTTCGCGCTGCGCGGGGTGGCGCTGCTGACCGAGACGATCGAGAAGGTCCAGGAGCGGCTCAACCCCGAACTGGAGCTGGACGGCATCCTCGCCACCATGTACGACTCCCGCACGGTGCACAGCCGTGAGGTCCTCGCGCGGGTCGTCGAGGCCTTCGACGACCACGTGTACCACACGGTGATCGGGCGGACCGTGCGCTTCCCGGAGACCACGGTCGCCGGTGAGCCCATCACCACGTACGCCTCGAACTCCGTCGGCGCCGCCGCGTATCGCCAGCTCGCCAGGGAGGTGCTCGCCCGGTGTCACGCCGAGTGAGTCTGCCCGGGGCCGACGAACTGTTCCGTACGACCGGGGGGACGGCGCTCCAGTCCTCCTCGCCCGCGGACCGGCGCCGTAACGCCAACGGCGAGCCGCGGGTGCCGCCGCCGGCCGGGGAGAGCGACCCGGCGGGCGAGGCGGGGGCGCAGGGCCAGGCGGCTTCGGCCCCGGCCGCGCCCGTGACCCAGCCCGCTCCGCCGGACGAGCACACCGCCGCCGAGACGGACTCCGCGGAGGCGCCCCGCAGCCGTACCGCGGGGGCCGAGCAGGCGGCCTCCGCGATGAAGGGGCGCCGGGCGGCGCAGGAGGCCGGTGCCCCCGGCGCCGTGCCCGCCGCCGGGCAGCAGCGCCGCCGGGGGCGGGGCGCCAACCGCCGCCCCAGCGGGCGCGAACGGCACGACGAGAAAATCACGGTCTATGTCTCGGCCGAGGAACTGATGGATCTGGAGCACGCGCGGCTGGTGCTGCGCGGCGAGCACGGCCTCGCCGTGGACCGCGGGCGGATCGTCCGCGAGGCGGTCGCGGTGGTCCTCGCGGACCTCGAATCACGCGGGGACGCGAGCATCCTCGTACGGCGCCTGCGCGGGCGCTGAGGGTAGCCTGCGCGGGCAGCCCCTACGCCCGCCGCCCACAGGACCCTCGATGCCGCCGCCTTCCCCGCCCGCCCGCCGCCCGCTGGGCCGTGGCCCCGGCGTGCCGCCTCCCGCACCGGCGGCGCGTGCCGTGGAGATCGCCGAGCCCGTCGAGTCCGCTGAGGCTGCTGACGCTGCTGAGTCCGCGCTTGTGCCGGAGGCCGTGCCCGAGCCGGAGGCCGTGGCGGTCGCCGCACCTGCTGAGCCCACCTCCGAGCCTGAGCCCGATCCCGCGCCTGCACCTGCGCCTGCGCCTGCTTCTGTGCAGCCGGAGCCGGAGCCGGAGCCGGAGCCGGAGCCCGAGTCCGAGCCGGTCGATGCGCGGCCGCCGGACCGTACCGAGGATTCCGCGCCTTCGGCCGAGGAGGACGCCGCCGGGGACGAGGGCGACGACGGGCGGTTCACCGTACGGCTCGCGAACTTCGAGGGGCCCTTCGACCTGCTCCTCCAGCTCATCTCGAAGCACAAGATGGATGTGACCGAGGTCGCGCTGTCGCGGGTGACCGACGAGTTCATGGCGCACATCCGGGCCATGGGCCCCGACTGGGACCTCGACCAGACCACCGAGTTCCTCGTCGTCGCCGCGACCCTGCTCGATCTGAAGGCCGCCCGGCTGCTGCCCTCCGCCGAGGTGGAGGACGAGGCGGATCTGGCACTGCTGGAGGCGCGGGACCTGCTCTTCGCACGGCTCCTCCAGTACCGCGCGTACAAACAGGTCGCCGAGATCTTCAGCGGGCGGCTGGAGACGGAGGCGCGGCGCTATCCCCGTACCGTCGGACTGGAGCCCCACCACGCCGCACTGCTTCCCGAGGTGGTGATCCGCGTCGGGCCCGAGGGTTTCGCGGCGCTCGCCGTGAAGGCGATGCAGCCCAGGCCCAGGCCGCAGGTGTACGTCGATCACATCCACGCGCCGCTCGTGTCCGTACGGGAACAGGCGGGGATCGTCGTCGCGCTGCTGCGGGAGCGCGGCGAGGCCAGCTTCCGGGCGCTCGTCGAGGACGCCGCCGATGTGCTCACCGTCGTGGCGCGCTTCCTGGCGCTGCTGGAGCTGTACCGGGAGCGGGCCGTCTCCCTGGACCAGGAGGAGGCGCTCGGGCCGCTCCTGGTCCGCTGGACGGGCGGGGACGGTGACGGGATGCCCGCGGTGACGGACGAGTTCGACCAGGCGCCCGGCGAGAACGACGAGAACGACGAGAGCCGCGCGGGCGGTCGGGCCGAACGGCCCGAACGCGCCGAGCAGAACGAACGGAATGAGCAGGGCGAGCAGGGCGAGCGGGACGAGCAGGGCGACGAGAGCGAGGAGAAGGTATGAGCGAGCAGCGGACCGGCGTCGCCACGACGGTCGCGGAGCTGGAACTCAAGCCCGCCCTGGAGGCGGTCCTCATGGTCGTCGACGAGCCCGCCACCGAGGAGCATCTCGCCAAGGTCCTCGACCGCCCCCGCCGGGCCGTCGCGGACGCGCTGCGGGAACTGGCCGACGAGTACACCGTTCAGCGCCGGGGCTTCGAGCTGCGGCTGATAGCGGGCGGCTGGCGGTTCTACACCCGGCCCGAGTACGCGGAGGCCGTCGAGGGTTTCGTACTGGACGGCCAGCAGGCCCGGCTCACCCAGGCCGCGCTGGAGACCCTGGCGGTCGTCGCGTACCGCCAGCCGGTGAGCCGCTCGCGGGTGTCCGCGGTACGAGGAGTGAACTGCGACGGCGTCATGCGCACCCTGCTCCAGCGGGGGCTGGTCGAGGAGGCGGGCGCGGAACCCGAAACAGGTGCGATCCTGTACAGGACGACGAACTACTTTTTGGAGCGGATGGGCCTGCGGGGCCTGGACGAGCTTCCGGAGCTCGCGCCCTTCCTCCCCGAGGCGGACGCGATCGAGGCCGAGAGCCAGGAAAGTGTTCCGTCGTTCGACCCGGACGCACCGGATACCGACGCAGACGACAAGACGGAACTTTGATGCGAAGCAGTGGCAGGAACAGCGGAAGCGGCAGCAGGAGCGGCGGAGGCGGCAGCGGCGGTGGCAACCGGGACGGCCGGAGCGACCGGACGGGACGGGACGGCCGGGGCGAGCGGGACACCTGGGTGAGCCGGGACGAGAGGGACGACAGGCGCGGGCGGGACGACCGGGGTTCACGTGACGACCGGTCCGGCCGGGACGACCGGCGCGGCAGGGACGAGCGGGCCGGCCGGGACGACCGCGGCTCCCGTGATGCCCGGGGTTCCCGTGATGACCGCGCGAGCAGGGACGGCCGGGGCTTCCGGGACGAGCGCGGCGGCCGGGGCGAGCGTGGCGCCGGCGCCGGCCGGGACGGGAGGGACGGCCGGGACAGCCGCGACAGTCAGCCGAAGCGGCCTTCGCGCCCCCGTCCCGAGGAACGCCGTTACGACGTCGGCCGCACGGGCACGACCGGCGGCTCCGGCGCGTCCGGCGCTCCCCTCGGCGCGCGCCGCTCCGCCGGCTCCGGCGGCGCCCGTGGCGCGGCGGCCCGCGGCGGGGCCAAGGGCGGCCCCAGGCCCCCGCAGAGCGCCGGCCGCGGCGGCCCGCGCCGGGGAGCCGCAGCCCGCCCCCGCGAGCTGGACGCCAAGATCGAGCAGCGCAACCGCGACCGGTACGCGGAGCGGCCCTCCGTCAAGACGCCCAAGACCTTCCCCGGCGCCGAGCAGGAGGGCGAGCGCCTCCAGAAGGTCCTGGCCCGCGCCGGTATGGGCTCGCGCCGCGCCTGCGAGGAGCTGATCGAGCAGTCGCGTGTCGAGGTCAACGGCAAGATCGTGGTCGAGCAGGGCATGCGGGTCGATCCGGAGAAGGACGAGATCAAGGTCGACGGGCTGACCGTGGCGACCCAGTCGTATCTCTTCTTCGCGCTGAACAAGCCCGCCGGGGTCGTCTCCACCATGGAGGACCCGGACGGCCGCCAGTCCCTCGGCGACTACGTCACCAACCGGGAGACCCGGCTCTTCCATGTCGGCAGGCTCGACACCGAGACCGAGGGCATCATCCTGCTCACCAACCACGGCGAGCTGGCCCACCGTCTCACCCACCCCAAGTACGGCGTCAAGAAGATCTATCTCGCCGCGATCCAGGGCCCGTTGCCGCGTGATCTCGGCAAGCGGCTGAAGGACGGCATCCAGTTGGAGGACGGCTACGCCAAGGCCGACCACTTCCGGGTCGTCGAGAACACCGGCAAGAACTATCTGGTGGAGGTCACGCTCCACGAGGGCCGCAAGCACATCGTCCGGCGGATGCTGGCCGAGGCCGGGTTCCCGGTCGACCGGCTCGTACGGACGTCTTTCGGCCCGATTCCGCTGGGCGACCAGAAGTCGGGCTGGCTGCGCCGGCTGACCAACACCGAGGTCGGCATGCTGATGAAGGAAGTCGGGCTGTGACCGCCGGCTGACCGAAATCTCTGAGAAAGAGCCCGTGGCCCTCAGGCCGCGGGCTCTTTCCCTTGTGGGGCACGCCCGTTCGCCTTTATAGTCAGGGTGACCATTAAGGAGGCGGGTGTGAGTCTCGCGGACATCCTCGATGCCTTGCAGCGTCCGTTGCTGACGGTCCTGGACACCCCGGTGAGCTGGACCGAGGTGCTCGGTTTCGGCAGCGGCGCGCTCTGTGTCTGGCTCGTGGCCCGCCAGCACCTCGCCAACTGGCCGATCGGTATTGCCAACAACCTCTTCTTCATCCTGCTGTTCACCCAGGCGGGCCTGTACGCCGACGCCGGCCTGCAGGTCGTCTTCATCACCCTCGCCGTGTACGGCTGGTGGACCTGGACCCACGGGGGTGGCCCAGGCTCGTCCCTGCCGGTGCGGCGCACGAGCCGCACCGAATGGATCCGGCTGCTCGCGGCGGGGGTGGTGGGGACACTCGCACTGACGCTGCTCCTCGGCCGCGCCACCGACTCGACCGTGCCCTTCTGGGACGCCCTGACCACCGCGCTGTCCCTGATGGCGACATACGGTCAGTGCCGCAAGCGGCTGGAGTCATGGTGGCTGTGGATCGCGGCCGACCTCGTCTACATCCCGCTCTACGCGCACAAGGACCTGTACCTGACCTCGCTGCTGTACATCGGCTTCCTGGCGCTGTGTGTGGCCGGGCTGCGCAACTGGTCCCGTGACCTCGCCGGTGAGCCGCCCAGGCCGGTGGAGGCGACCGCCGTATGAGCGCGCCCGCCGACGGCCACGGAGGGAGCGCCTTCGAACACGGCCTGGTGCTCGGCAAGTTCTATCCGCCGCACGCCGGCCACCACCATCTCGTACGTACCGCACGGGACCGCTGCGCCCGGCTGACCGTCCTGGTCTGCGCCTCCTCGGTGGAGTCCGTGCCGCTCGCCGACCGGGTCCGCTGGATGCGGGAGGTCCATCCGGATGTACGGGTGGTGGGCGCGGTCGACGACATTCCGGTGGACCTGCACGACTCCGGTGTCTGGGACGCGCACATGGCCGTCTTCCGGGGCGCGGTGCCCGAGCGGGTGGACGCGGTCTTCACCTCGGAACCGTACGGCCAGGAACTGGCGCGGCGGTTCGGCGCCGAGTCCGTGTGCGTGGACCCGGACCGTACGCTCTTCCCGGTCTCCGGCACCGCCGTGCGCAAGGACCCGGTCGGCTGCTGGGACTTCCTCGCGCCGCCGGTACGAGCGGCCCTCACGCGCCGGGTCGTGGTGCTCGGCGCCGAGTCCACCGGCACCACCACCCTGGCGCTCGCGCTGGCCGGCCACTACCGGCGGCGCGGCGGGGTCTGGGCGCGGACCCAGTACGTACCGGAGTACGGGCGGGAGTTCAGCGAGCAGAAGCTGACCGCGCTGCGGGCCGGGCGGCCGTCGGCGCGGTGGGAGGACGTCGAGTTCGCCGCGGAGGACTTCCCGCTGATCGCGGAGCGGCAGAACGCCCGGGAGGACGCGGCGGCGCGGGCCGGCTCGCCGGTGCTCTTCTGCGACACGGACTCCTTCGCCACGACGGTCTGGCGGGAACGGTATCTGGGCGGGCGCGATCCGGTGATCGAGGAGATCGCGGCGCTGAACACGCACCATCTGTGGCTGCTCACGGATGACGAGGGCGTCCCCTTCGAGGATGACGGCCTGCGCGCGGACGAGGAGCTGCGCCCGTGGATGACGGCCCGTTTCGGTGCGGAACTGGCGCGTACGGGGCGGGAGTTCACGCTGGTGAGCGGGACGCGCGAGCACCGGCTGGCGACGGCGGTCGCCGCGGTGGACGCGCTGCTCGGGCGGGGCTGGCACTTCGCGCCGCCCCTTCCGGAGCGCCGGTGAACGGGCGCGGGGCGCGAGGCGCCAAGGCGCGCGGGGCGGCGGCGCGCGGGGTGCGTGGCGCGGGAGAGCCGGCCGCCCGGAAGGCGGGCGTTCCCGAGGGCTCGGCCACTCGGCGCGGGCGCGGCCCGGAGGACCGGGCCGCCCGGGACGGGCGTGCGCCCGAAGGGCCCGGCGGCCCCGCCGTCCGGAACGGGAACCCCGCCGCACGGGAAGTGCGCGTGCCCGACGACTACGACCCCTCCGCCTTCGTGCCGTTCGCCGTCACCGTCGATCTCGCCGTCTTCACCGTGCGCGAAGGCCGGCTGCACGTACTGCTCGTTGAACGGGGACAGGAACCCTACCTCGGGGCGTGGGCGCTGCCCGGGGGGTTCGTACTGCCCCACGAGTCCGCCGGGCAGGCCGCCCGGCGCGAACTCGCCGAGGAGACCGGTCTGTCGGAGCGCACCGCGGGCGCGCTCCATCTGGAGCAGCTACGGACGTACAGCGACCCGGACCGCGACCCCAGGATGCGGGTCGTCTCCGTCGCGTACACCGCGCTCGTACCCGACCTGCCGGAGCCGCGCGGCGGCGGGGACGCCGCCAGCGCGCGGTGGGTGGAGTACGGCACCGGCGGCCCGCTCGCCTTTGACCACGAGCACATCCTCGCCGACGCGTACGACCGCGTCGGCGCCAAGCTCGAATACACCTGTCTCGCCACCGCGTTCTGCCCGCGCGAGTTCACGCTCGGCGAGCTGCGGCAGGTGTACGAGACCGTCTGGGGCGTGGCGCTGGACCGCCCCAACTTCCGGCGCAAGGTGCTCACCACGCCCGGGTTCGTCCAGGCGCTGGAGGGTCCGCCGCGCCGGACCGGTGGCCGGGGAAACCGGCCGCGCTGTACCGCGCGGGCACCGCCACCACGCTCCACCCACCGCTTCTGCGACCGGATCGACCGGAAGGACGGACGACGTGATCATCGCGAGGACCATCACCAAAGAGGCCGCGACGGGCACCCTGATCGGGCTCGCGCTCGGCGACGCCCTGGGCTTCCCGACCGAGTTCAACGACGTACCGTCGATCCTCGCCAAGTGCGGGCCGTGGCGCGAGATGGCGCTGCCGAAGCCGGCGGTCGTCACCGACGACACCCAGATGACGCTCGCGTTCGCGCGGGGCATCCGGGCGGCGATGGACCGCGGCGTGCTGGGTCCTTACCGGCTGGAGCGGCCGGTACGGGAGGAGTTCGTCGCCTGGTACCACTCGCCGGACAACAACCGCGCGCCGGGCCGTACGTGCATGACGGCGTGCCGGCTCCTGGACAGCGACCGGCCCTGGCAGCGGGCCAGCCAGATCGGCTCCAAGGGCTGCGGCGCGAACATGCGGGTCGCGCCGATCGGGCTTGTACCGGGGCTGAGCGACGAACAGCGGGCGGGCGCGGCCCAGTTGCAGGCCGCGCTCACCCACGGCCATCCGACGGCGCTGGCCGCCTCGGACCTGACGGCCCGTGCGGTGTGGCTGCTGGCGCAGGGCGGCGAACCGCTGGGCCTTGTGGGGCAGTTGCGTTCGTACGCGTACGAGAACCGGGAGCGCTACTACGAGCGCTGGCTCGGCGACCTCTGGACCCTCTCGCACGACCCGACGCCCGAGGCCTTCATGGCACGCGGCTGGGACGAGTGCCTGGCGGCCCTGGAACGCGTCCAGCACGCCCTCCGCACCCCGTCCCCCGAGACCGACCCCTGCCTCGCGACCGGCGACGGCTGGACGGCCGAGGAAGCCCTCGCCACCGGCCTGCTCTGCTTCCTGCTGTTCCCCGACGCCCCGGTCACCGCCCTCCGCCGCGCCGCCTGCACCCGCGGCGACTCCGACTCCATCGCCACCCTCACCGGCGCCTTCGCCGGCGCCCACCTGGGCGCGGGCGCCTGGCCCAAGGAATGGTCCGAACGCATCGAATACCGCAGCGACCTGCTGTCCCTGGGAGCACTCTGGGACGCTTGACGCCATGAGTACGGACACGACACCCGCCCGGCCCAGCCTCCACACGGCCGGCCTGCCGGCCACGGACCTCACCCAGGTTCTCGCGGAGGAGCCCCATCCGCTGCTGTTCGCCACCGTCTCCGGGGCGCACCTGTACGGATTCCCGAGCCGGGACTCCGACGTGGACCTGCGAGGTGTCCATCTGCTCCCGGTCACCGCGCTGATAGGTCTCGACGAGGCACCCGGAACCCGGTCGTGGACGGGACACCGGGACGGTGTGGAGATGGACCTCGTCACCCACGATCTCCGTACCTTCGTCCGGCTGATGCTGCGTCGCAACGGCTATGTGCTGGAGCAGCTCCTCTCCCCGCTGGTCGTGCACACCACTGACACGCACCAGGAACTGGTGGCGCTCGCCCCCGGTGTGCTGACCCGCCACCACGCCCACCACTACCGGGGCTTCGCCAACACCCAGTGGCGGCTGTTCGAGAAGACCGGCGAACTCAAGCCTCTGCTGTACACCTTCCGCGCCCTGCTCACCGGCATCCATCTCATGCGCAGCGGTGAGATACAGGCGCATCTGCCCACCCTGCTGGGCGAGGTGACGGCGCCGGGCTATCTGCCCGAGCTGATCGCGGCGAAGGCCGAGGCCGAGCACGGGTCGGCCGGCGGGCCCGGGCGGGAGCGGCTGGTGGCGGATGTGGAGGCGTTGAAGGTGGTGCTGGAGGAGGCTCGGTCAGGTACGGGGCTGGCTGACGTGCCCGTTGCGTACGGCGCTCTGCGTGAGCTGGTCGTCCGCGTTCGGCTGGTGGGCTGAGGCGCGGCGGGTGCGGATCAGGAAGGCTTCTATGCGGGCGTGGTCCGGTTCGGGCGGCAGGGGGGAGTGCGAGGCCGCCTTGTCCGCCTCCGTGGCCAGGCGGGCCATCCTGCGTTCCACCTCGGACCAGGGGACCTCACCCCGCTTGACGGCGAGCAGGTCCTCCCGTGCCTCGCCCACGTCGATGGTGAGTGTGCCCGTGCGGAGCAGGTCCCGGCAGCTCGCCAGCAGGCGCAGCAGATGCATGGCGTGCTTCCAGCGCGGGGCGCCGTGTTGGCGGATGTCCGCCTCCAGCTTTCCGCGCTGGCCCACGGCGTAGCGTACGAACGTACGGTGCGCCTCGCGGGACAGGAACGCGTCGCGCAGCGACAGCAGTTCACGGCCCGTGTCGTCGATCCGCTCGACCAGTGGGGAGTGCAGACACTCCAGGACATTGGGATTGGCGCGCAGCGCGAGCGAGCAGAAGCGCTCCAGCTCCCACGAGAACTGCTCCGGAGCCGGACCCTCCACATGCGTCGGCGGCTTCTCGAACCGCCAGTACAGCGGCGCCGGGGCCGCGAACACGCCACGCCGGTCGGTGTCGCTGTCCTCCGTCGCGAGTCCGAAGGCGCGCGAGCCCATCACACAGGAGTACACGGTGTGGTCGCGCACCAGGTCGAGGTCATGGACAGGTGTTTCGAGGGTCATGCGCGAGAGCGTACGGGGGAGGCAGCGGAGGCCGCCGGGACCAAGGGTGTTTACGCTGGCCGGGAGCACCGCGGGGGTTGTGGGTGCGGTGAGTGGTGCGTACGGACGGATCGGGAGAGCGGCGTGGCGGTACGAGCGGTTCGCGGGGCCGTGCAGTTGGACCGGGACGAGCGCGGGCACATGGACGAGCAGGTCAAGCGGCTGCTCACGACGATCCTTGAGCGCAACGGGCTGACCGCGGACGATCTGATCAGTATCTGGTTCACCGCCACGCCCGATCTGCACAGCGACTTCCCGGCCGCCGCCGCGCGCGGCCTCGGGATCGTCGACGTACCCCTCCTGTGTGCCCAGGAACTGGACATCGAGGGCGCCCTGCCGCGCGTGGTCCGTATCCTCGCCCATATCGAGTCGGACCTTCCCCGGTCGGAGATCGCGCACGTCTATCTCGGCGCCGCCGCCGCCCTCCGCAAGGACATCGCCCAGTGAGCCCGGAACCGCCAAGCCCGGCACGCCCAGTGAACCCGTCAAGCCCAGTGAACCCCGTGAGAGTCGTGAGAGCCGCCCCGTGAGAACCGCCCTCGTCATAGGAACGGGCCTGATCGGCACCTCGGCCGCGCTGGCCCTGGCCGGCCGGGGCGTCACCGTCCATCTCAGCGACCACGACCCGTCCCGGGCCCGTACCGCCGCCGCGCTCGGCGCCGGTACGGACGAGGCGCCCGACGGCCCCGTCGACCTCGCCGTCGTCGCCGTACCGCCCACCCATGTCGCGACGACCCTGGCCACGGCCATGCGGCACGGCGCGGCACGCGGCTATCTCGACGTGGCCAGTGTCAAGGGCGGCCCCCGCCGGGAGCTGGCGGCGCTCGGCCTCGCCATGTCCTCGTACATCGGTACGCACCCCATGGCCGGCAAGGAGCGCTCGGGCCCGCTGGCCGCCACCGCCGATCTCTTCGACGGGCGGCCCTGGGTGCTGACCCCGACCCGGGACACCGACACCGAGGTGCTCAATCTGGCCCTGGAACTGGTCGCGCTCTGCCGCGCCGTACCCGTGGTCATGGACGCGGACGCGCACGACCGGGCGGTTGCGCTCGTCTCGCACACCCCCCAGCTCGTCTCGTCGATGGTCGCCGCCCGGCTGGAGGAGGCCGACGAGACGGCCGTACGCCTCTGTGGCCAGGGCATCCGCGATGTCACCCGGATCGCCGCCTCCGACCCGGCGATGTGGGTCGAGATCCTCTCCGCGAACCCCGGCCCCGTCGCCGATGTGCTGGCCGGGATCGCCGCCGACCTCGGCGAGACGGTCGAGGCGCTGCGCGCGCTCCAGTCCTCCGACGAGGAGAAACGGCGCGGCGGCGCGGCCGGGATCGAGGACGTCCTGAAGCGCGGCAACGCGGGCAGGACGCGGATGCCCGGCAAGCACGGCGCGGCTCCGGCGGCGTACGAGGTCGTGGCGGTGCTCGTCAGCGACCGGCCGGGCGAGCTGGCCCGGATCTTCGCCGACGCCGGGCACGCGGGCGTCAACGTCGAGGACGTCCGTATCGAACACGCCACCGGGCAGCAGGCCGGTCTGGTGCAGCTCATGGTGGAGCCGTCGGCGGCGCCGGTGCTCTCGGCGGCGCTGCGGGAACGCGGTTGGTCGATCCGGCAGTGACCCGGCGGTGACCGGGCGCCCGCGTCCCGCCGAACGGGTGCAAGTGCGGTACTGAACACTCGGTAACCTTGTGCGGGGGCGTTGTGCGTCCCCGCACATCCACCCCGAGAACCAGGAAGGTGTCCGCCCCCGTGGAAATTGGCGCAACCCCCGCCCGGACCGCCCCGGCCGCCGTGATCGTCGCCATCGACGGGCCCTCCGGCACGGGCAAGTCGAGCACCTCCAAGGCCGTGGCCGCCCGGCTCGGGCTGAGCTATCTGGACACCGGCGCCCAGTACCGCGCGATGACCTGGTGGATGATCAGCAACGGTGTCGATGTGACGGACGCGGTGGCCGTCGCGACCGCCGCCGGCAAGCCGGTCCTGATCTCGGGCACGGACCCGGACCGCCCCACCATCACCGTCGACGGCACGGACGCCGCGGGCCCGATCCGTACCCAGGACGTCACCGCCCGGGTCAGCGCGGTCAGCGCGGTGCCGGAGGTACGGGCCGTCGTCACCGACCTGCAGCGCTCCATCGCGGCTGCCGCGCCGAACGGCATCGTGGTCGAGGGCCGCGACATCGGTACGACCGTGCTGCCCGACGCCGATGTGAAGATCTTCCTCACCGCCTCCCCGGAGGCCCGCGCCGCCCGGCGCAGCGGCGAGCTGACCGGCAAGGAGGCGGCCGATGTCGCCACCACCAAGGACGCCCTGATCAAGCGGGACGCGGCCGACTCCAGCCGTAAGACGTCCCCGCTCGCCAAGGCCGCCGACGCGGTCGAGATCGACACCACGGACCTCACCCTCCAGCAGGTCGTCGAGCGGGTCGTGAGCCTGGTCGAGGAGAAGCGGGCAGCCGTATGAGAGCGGTGTCCGCCCAGGCGGGGTCGGCCCAGCGAGCGGTGTCCGCCCAGGGCGCGGAGGTCGGCCGGCGCCTCGGCATCGGGCTGATGAACGGGCTCTGGAAGCCGAGAGTGCTGGGCGCCTGGCGCGTGCCCGCCAGCGGCCCGGTGATACTGGCCGTCAACCACTCGCACAACATCGACGGCCCGATGGTGATGGGTGTCTCGCCCCGCCCGGTGCACTTCCTGGTCAAGAAGGAAGCGTTCATCGGCCCGCTCGACCCGTTCCTGCGGTCGATCGGACAGGTGAAGGTGGACCGGGCCGCGGCCGACCGCACAGCGATCGGCGCCGCCCTCGGGGTGCTGAACGCCGGCGGGGTGCTGGGCATCTTCCCCGAGGGCACCAGGGGTGAGGGCGACTTCGCCTCACTGCGCGCCGGGCTGGCGTACTTCGCCGTACGGTCGGGAGCGCCGATCGTGCCGGTCGCGGTCCTCGGCAGTACGGAGAGCCGGGGCCGGCTGATACCGGCGCTGCCCGCGCTGCGCAGCCGGGTGGACGTCGTCTTCGGCGACGCCTTCGAGGCCGGCGACGGCAGCGGCCGGCGCACCCGCAAGGCGCTGGACGACGCCACCGTAAGGATCCAGGAGCGGCTGACCGCGCACCTGGGGCATGCCAGGCGCCTCACCGGGCGTTAGCCGATCAGCTCGCCGACGCTCTCACGGCCGCCAGGACGCCGGGGCCGGAACGTGCGCGAGACTTGGCACTTGAGTAGTGCGCCGCATCGAGCGGCGCACCGACCACGATGAACGAGGTACGGACTTCATGAACGACCAGATCGACTCCGCCGACGAGCACGGAGAGCTCGGCGACGCCGAATACACGGACTTCATGGAGCTTGCCGCGCTGGAGGGCTTCGAGGCCGACGAGGTCGAGGGGGCGATCGACGAGGCCGGCCATGGCCCGCTGCCCGTACTCGCCGTCGTCGGCCGGCCCAATGTCGGCAAATCGACCCTTGTCAACCGGATCATCGGCCGCCGTGAGGCGGTCGTCGAGGACAAGCCGGGCGTCACCCGCGACCGGGTCACCTACGAGGCCGAATGGGCGGGCCGCCGCTTCAAGGTCGTCGACACCGGCGGCTGGGAGCAGGACGTCCTCGGTATCGACGCCTCCGTCGCCGCCCAGGCCGAGTACGCGATCGAGGCCGCCGACGCGGTGGTCTTCGTGGTGGACTCCACGGTCGGCGCGACCGACACCGACGAGGCCGTGGTCAGGCTGCTGCGCAAGGCGGGCAAGCCCGTCGTGCTCTGCGCCAACAAGGTCGACGGGCCGAGCGGGGAGCCGGACGCGACGGCGCTCTGGTCGCTCGGGCTCGGCGAGCCCCACCCGGTCTCCTCGCTGCACGGCCGCGGTACGGGCGACATGCTCGACGCGGTCCTCGAAGCCCTGCCCGACGCCCCGGCGCAGACCTTCGGCACGGTGGTCGGCGGCCCCCGCCGTATCGCGCTCATCGGACGCCCGAATGTCGGCAAATCGTCCCTGCTGAACAAGGTCGCGGGCGAGGAGCGGGTCGTCGTCAACGAGGTCGCCGGCACCACCCGCGACCCGGTCGACGAACTGATCGAACTGGGCGGCACGGTCTGGAAGTTCATCGACACGGCCGGCATCCGCCGCCGGGTCCACCTCCAGGAGGGCGCGGACTACTACGCCTCGCTGCGCACCGCCGCCGCCGTCGAGAAGGCCGAGGTCGCCGTCGTCCTGATCGACACCAGCGAGTCGATCAGCGTCCAGGACCAGCGGATCATCACCATGGCCGTGGAGGCGGGCCGCGCGCTGGTCGTCGCGTACAACAAGTGGGACACCCTCGACGAGGAGCGCCGCTACTACCTGGAACGCGAGATCGAGACCGAGCTGGCGCAGATCTCCTGGGCGCCCCGGGTCAATGTCTCGGCGCGCACCGGCCGCCATATGGAGAAGCTGGTCCCCGCGATCGAGACGGCCCTCGCGGGCTGGGAGACCCGGGTGCCGACCGGGCGGCTCAACGCCTTCCTCGGCGAGCTGGTGGCCGCGCATCCGCACCCCATCCGGGGCGGCAAGCAGCCGCGCATCCTGTTCGGTACGCAGGCGGGCACCAAGCCGCCGCGCTTCGTGCTCTTCGCCTCGGGCTTCATCGAGCACGGCTACCGGCGGTTCGTGGAGCGCAGGCTCCGCGAGGAGTTCGGCTTCGAGGGCACGCCGATCCACATCTCCGTACGGGTACGGGAGAAGCGCGGCCGCAAGAAGTAGCCGCGGGGTACGAGTACGGACCGGGGTACAAGGACGGGACGTACGAGTACGAGGGCGGCGGAAACGGTACGGAAACGGCGGGGCCCGGCGCGGAGGATTCCGCACCGGGCCGCACCGCTTCCGGCGGTCAGACGCCTCGGCGGGGCCCCGGGGGGAGGGCGGCCGGGGTGTGGCGTCCGGTGGGCTGCCGGGGGTCGCGCTGCCAGGAGCCCGGATAGGGCGTGTGCCCGTATCCCCCGTGAGCGGCATGCAGCCCGGTGCCGAAGGCTGTGAACCCGAGATTCTCCTCATTGCTGCGGTCGCCGGGCAGCGCCCTGAAGGACCTGCGGAACTCGGAGTACAGCGCGTCGTAGATCGGCGTCAGGGAGAACCCGTCCACCACGTCCTGCGCGGGGCGCATGGAGGGGATGTGGCTCTGGTACTGCGAACGCGAGGGGTCGTATGAGTGCACATACGTGCCAACGACCCTTTCGTCCGTCGGATGCGGGCTGTCCTGGGAATTCGCCGAGCGCGACCGGAGCAGCAGCCGGAGAGTGGTGTTCGAGGGCTCGGTCATGTGCCGGCCAAAGGCATCGCGGCGGCGACGAGCCGCCCGTTGGCCGCCGCCTTCTCCAGGGCGTCCCGCAGCAGGTCCTCACGGGGCTGCTGGCCGATCGAGCCGACCGGCGCGGCGAACACCAGGACGGTGTGGGACTTGTTGGCCGAGGCGCGCCACCCCTCGGTGACCTGGAGCGGCTGATGGGCCTGCCACCAGGCGACCGGGCTGCCGCCGCCGGTGCCGGGCTGGAGCACGGCGTGGAGCTGGCCCATGGCGAGCAGCACCGACCAGCCGGGCAGCATGCCGGGCACCCGGTTCAGATCGGAGACCGGTACGAAACCCTGCTCGATCAGGAGTGTGAGGAACTCGTCGGTGGTGCCCTGCGAGCCGGGCCGCGCGATCGGGGCGGTCGGCTCCACCACCAGGGCGGGGTGCAGATCGCCCTCGATCAGCACCAGACCGCTGGTCACGCCGAGGACGGCCTGTCCCGGCCCCGCTCCGGGGTCCGTGACCGACTGCGGCTCGCCGCCGGTGATGGACCGGACCGCGCCCTGGAGCTGCTCCTCGGCGACCTGCACGACCTGGGAGGGGATGCAGGTGGCGTGCGCGAAGGCGAGTACGGCGGTCTCCTCGCCGACGAACAGCACCGTGCTGGTCCGCTCCTGCTCGGAGTCGCCGGGGGTGCGGCAGGAGGTGCAGTCGTAGCTTCCCGGGGAGTTCTCGCCGGCGAGCAGCCGGTCGGCTTCTTCGTCGCCGATCTCGGCGCGTACGTCTTCGCTGACGTCGAGCATGCGCGGCACGGGTGGCTCCTCGAACTCGGTGCGTGGGGCCGGGCTGTTCCCGGCTCGTAAAGAAGACAACGGACGAGCCGTGGCCCGGGTCACGCGCGGATGCGCACGGAATCGAACCATCCGTCGCATGACCTCGGCGGTCGCAAGGAACGCGTCATTCCATGTCAACGCGCCTCGAAGGGACGGCAGTTGCCCCTTGCCGCCGCGCCGCAGGTCAGTACATTCACAGGTCGACAAATCGGGAAATCAGCGAATCAAAGGGGTGGCTGAAAGTCGTTGCTGCTTTCGTGGTCCGGGCGGCGCCCCGGCCGTTCGGGGGCGATGCCGTGCGGATCCGCACCAGGTCGGCACCATCTGGCTGATTTCTGCGTCTATCCGGTGGGCCGGGGAAAACGCCACGGGACCGGACGGAAGGGGACAGGACCGCGTGACCAGATCGAACAGGGCCGGCGGAGGCCGTGGGCGACGGGCCTCACCCAGGGGGTACGCGGCCGACCGTGTCGCCGACTGCATCGCGGACTCCGCGGGCGGGATCACCTTCGACATCACGGGCGAGGCCCGGCCGGACGCGGTGCTGGTGCTGCGCCGCCGTGCCGTCCGCGCCGGGGCCGCCGGGGCCGGTTCCGGTTCCGGTGCTCGCGGTGCCGGTGCCGGTGCCGGTACGGACGACGAGGTACGGCTGCCGCTCACCGGGGCGGGGGAGTCCCTGCTGCGCGCCGTCCTGCCCAGCACGGTCGAGCTGGCCGAGGGCCACTGGGACATCTTCACCGGCGCCCGCGGCGAGCTGCCCGTACGGCCCGGGATCCGCGATGTGCGGGCACTCGTCGGCCGGACCCCCGGAGCGGGCCGGGTCACGGCGAGGATCCCGTACCCCACCCCGGACGGCCGGCTCGCCGTACGTTCCTGGGTCCGCGCCCCGCACGCCGAGGCCGGGACGGTCCGCTGCGAGCCGGGCGCGACGACCGTCGAGGGCGTGCTGTACGGCGCCGAGCTGGGCGAGGGCGCCGAGGCGGAGGCCCGGCTGCGCGGCACCGGCCGCGGCCACCGGGTCGCCGTGACCGGGTGCGGCGGCGCGTTCGCCTTCACGCTGCCGTACGGTCCGCTGGCCGCGCCGCCGGTCGAGGAGCGGCAGTGGTGGGACCTGTGGCTGCTGCCGGCGCGGAACGCCGCCGCGGTACGGGTCTCGCGCATCCTCGACGACATCTGGGACAAGCGGTTCGCGCTGGTCCACCCGGCGCATCTGTCCCACCCGGACCGCGGCGCGTACGGCTGGCTGGCCGTGCCCTGCTACACCGGTGACAACGACTTCTCCGTACGACTGGATCCCGCGCCCCTGTCGGCCACCGCGCCCTGACCCGGCCGCTGTTCGGCCATGGCGGAACGTGTTGCCCGGCGGGGGATTGTGCGGGGAAAACGTGAATTCTTCCGGCTCCGGCAATTGCCGCCGGGCGGCCGGGCGCGGTCCGCCGTGGCGAATTCAAGAAGGCCGAATTCATCTGTTCGCCGGAGGCCTGGAATTGTGTGCGAGCGGAGAGTGAACTGCCCGTAAGAGTGAAGTTCTTGGCGTTCGGCTGATGGTGTGATCCTGTGACACAAGTGTGACCGCTGAGGGACAGGAAGCCTCCCGTGCCGGTATCCGTCCCGCTTCCTTCACCGCCCCCGGACGCCTACCGTAAGTGTTATGGCACCGATACCGACTCCGTCCCTCCAGCCCGACGACGCGCCCGAGCCCTATGTGGGACTCGATGCCGAGAAGGCCGAACGGCGGGCGCGCGGGCGCGGCTGGACCACGGTCAGACGTCTGCCGCCGGGCTCGATCATCACCATGGAGTTCGTGGTGGGCCGGCTCAACTTCGAGGTCGACGACGGCAGGGTCATCCGCTGCTGGGTCGGCTGACCCCGTATCCGCCCGCCCCGGCCTCCGTACCGAGCCCTGCTGCCCTTCTGAGCTGCGGGTACGCCCCGCACAGGGCGAAGGCCCCGGCGGTCCGCCGGGGCCTTCGCCCTGTATTCGCCTGTCTTTCCGTCCATCCGTCCGTCTTCCGCGGGCCCACGGATGCGGGGAGGGTCTGTGCGTACCGTCCCCGACGTCCGTTCAGCCGCCCGTCACCGGCCGTGAGTTCGGCGGGCGGCGGCTGCCGGCCGGAGCCGTCGGAGTCCGCTCCGCGCGCACGGCGTGCGGCCGGGACTGGGTGAGCTGCGCGGTGTTCCGTACGGTGCCGACACGGCTGCTGTGACCTGCCCCGACGGACTCGCGCGGGGGCTCCTCGCCCTCCGCCGCAGCCCCCTGCGGAACCGGGGCGGGCCGGGGCCCTCCGGCGGCGACCGGGGTGGTGGGGATCCGCCTGCGGCCGTTCAGCCAGCGGTCACGCACCGCGAGGATCGCCGGCTCCGCGTGGCCGATCAGCGGCTCGAACCAGGGCATCCCCAGCAGGATCAGCAGCCCGGCCGCCCAGCCCAGCAGCACATCGCTCAGCCAGTGCGTACCGAGATAGACGGTTGTCGCGCCGACCCCCAGCGCCACCACGGCCGACAGGACCGACAGATAGCGCCTGGCCCGGGGCGTGGTGGCCAGATAGGCCAGGATTCCCCAGGTCACCACGGCGTTGGCGGTGTGTCCGGAAGGAAATATATCGCCGCCCGCGAACAGCTCCGCGGAGCCGATCTGCGTCGCGTAGTGCGGGCCGAGCCGCCCGAGACCGAGCTTGACCGCGCCTACGGTCACATTGAGCAGCAGGAGCGCGGTGCCCAGCGCCAGCAGCGGACGCAGGGTGTGCTGGCGCCAGGAGCGCCAGCCCAGCCAGGCCGCGATCATCACGGCCGTGGGGCCGCGCTGGCCGAGCACCACGAAGTAGTCGAGGAAGGCATGCAAGTCCGGCCATTGCTGATAGGGCCGGAACAGCATCACTTTCCAGTCCAGGGTCACCAGCCAGGAGGTGGCGAGCACGGCGACGACGATGGCGAGATAGAACGCCAATGTCCCGCCGAAGAGAGCCGTGCGGGTACGGCTCATCCGCGGGATCTCTATCTTCGGCGGCTCCGGCTCCCGGTCCAGGCGGGCAAAGATGTCGGTACGCACACAAAGGACGTTACAGCGAGTGAGTGAGTGAACAGGTCCATCACGTCTCTTCGTGATGACGATGTGATGTGGAGTGACACTCGGGCGGCCCTTTATTCGCGGTGGTTCCGGAAATCCAAGTGACCTTCGGCCCTATTCATCGACACGCCCTTACGGGAAGTGTCTTTGTTCACAACAGAAATAGTTCACCCGGACGTCGCGTGGAATTTCCCTGCTGCTCGTGCGCGCCCCGGGTCCATGATCCTGGCCAGGACGCCATGGCGTACGCCACACTGCCTGGTCGGAGCGGTGAGAGGTCCACCACGCGGCACGTGCGCTCATGTCGCGTACGCTGACGGCTCACTCGCCCGTCGATGCCGGGCCGCCCCGAGGGACCGGTGTCCCCGTCGGACCGCCGAGCGCGAGGACGCATTGGGAGGTGCTCAGATGTCCGGGACCACCATGGCCGGAGCACGGTCGCGCGCCGCGGCCGGTGCCAACCGGTGGGTCGTCCTGTTCGTCCTGTGCGTGAGCCTGCTGCTGGTGGCGCTCGACGCGACGGTGCTGCATGTCGCCGTGCCCGCCGTCACCGGGGACCTCAGGCCCAGCGGGGTCGAGCTGCTCTGGATCGTGGACGCGTATCCGCTGGTCTGCGCCTCGCTGCTGATCCTGTTCGGCACCCTCGGCGACCGTGTCGGGCGAAGGCGGGTGCTGCTGATCGGCTACGGGCTCTTCGGGGCGGCGTCGGCCGTCGCGGCCTTCGCCGGCTCGCCCACGGTGCTGATCGGGGCGCGTGCCCTGCTCGGGGTCGGCGGGGCGATGATCATGCCCGCGACCCTCTCGATCCTGCGCGCGGTCTTTCCCGACCGGCGCGAGCGGGCCGTCGCCATCGGGGTGTGGACCGCCGTCGCGGCCGTCGGAGCCGCCGTCGGCCCGGTCCTCGGCGGATTCCTCGTCGAGCACTTCTGGTGGGGCTCCGTCTTCCTGATCAATATCCCGCTGCTGGTCGTGCTGCTGCCGGTCGGCCGGATCCTGCTGCCCGAGTCCAAGGGCAGCGGTGACGGTCCCTGGGACGTGCTGGGGGCGCTGATGGCCGCGGCCGGGGTGCTCGGGGTGGTCTTCGGGGTGAAGCGTTTCGGCGCCGGGGAGGGGCCGCTGAGCCCCGCGACGCTCGGCCCGCTCTGTCTCGGCGCGGCCCTGCTGGTCCTGTTCGTACGACGGCAGCGCCGCCGGACACATCCGCTGATCGACATGCGGATGTTCTCCAGGCCCACCTTCTCCACCTCCGTCGGCTGCATCGTCCTCGCCATGCTGGCCCTGGTCGGCCTCGAGCTGATCGCGGTCCAGTACCTCCAGCTCGTCCTGGCCCTCAGCCCGCTGGAGACCGGACTCCGGCTGCTGCCGCTCACCTTCGCCGCCATGGCCGCGGGCATCACCGGATCGGCCACCCTGCGCCGGCTCGGGCCGCGCCGGATGGTGTCCTGGGGCTTTGTGCTCACCGCCGTCGCCGTGCTGCTGCTGGTCCTGATGGGCCAGCACGACCGGCCGGGCCTGCTGACCGCCGGCTTCGTACTGCTCGGCTTCGGGCTCCAGACCACGCTCTTCGGGGCGTACGAGTCGATGCTCAGCGAGGCCCCGGCCGACCAGGCGGGCGGGGCGGCGGCCATAGGCGAGACCTCATACCAGCTCGGCGCGGGCATGGGGATCGCCCTGCTCGGCAGTGTGATGAACGCGGCATACGCCCCGGCGGTGTCCTCGGTGAAGGGCGTGCCCCCGGCGGCGGGCTCCGCCGCGGCGGACTCGCTCGGCGAGGCGTACCAGGTGGCGGCACGGCTCGGCGGGCCCGCCGGGGACACCCTGCGGAACGCCGCGCGCCACTCGTTCGTGCACGGGCTGCATGTGACGCTGCTGGTCAGCGCGGCACTGCTGCTGCTCGGCGCGCTGGCCGCGCTGCGGCTGCCGAGGGCCATGGAGTGCGCGGCGCCCGGCGAGGAGCAGGCTGCCGGTGAGCAGGCCTTCGAGCCACCGCGACAGCCGAGGCCGACGCCGGAGCCGCAGCTCCACAAGCCCCCGGAGCAGCGCCGCCCCCAGCCCCGCAGAGCACCGGAGCCCCACTCCACCGCGGAGGCGCCCCTTCCCGCAGGCCGTGGACGGGCCTAGAGATTGCGCGGCCTCCGGCCGCGGCTTGTCCTCAATCGCCGGACGGGCTGGATTTGTCGCCGGAGGACGGGCTCGGCTTGTCGCCGGGGGACGGGCCGGGTTTGTCGTCGGACGGGACGGTTTGTCCTGGCCGGGGGCGAGGGACAACCTCGCGCGCTGCTAGTTTGTGGCGGTCCGAGTCCTCGTGAGCCGCCGGAGGTCGCCCCATGTCCGCACCGTCCGCCGCGAAGCTCCCGCCCTTCGACCCGAGCGACCCCCTCGGCCTCGACGATCTGCTCGCCCCCGAGGACCTGGCGATCCGTGACACCGTCCGCGCCTGGGCCGCCGACCGGGTCCTGCCGCACATCGCCGAGTGGTACGAGCGCGGCGAGGTCCCCGTACTGCGCGAGCTGGCCAGGGAACTCGGCGCGCTCGGCGCCCTCGGCATGTCCCTGACGGGTTACGGCTGCGCGGGCGCCACCGCCGTCCAGTACGGCCTGGCCTGCCTGGAGCTGGAGGCCGCCGACTCCGGGATCCGCTCCCTCGTCTCCGTACAGGGCTCGCTCGCCATGTACGCGATCCACCGCTACGGCTCCGAGGAGCAGAAGCAGCGCTGGCTGCCGGGGATGGCGGCCGGCGAGACCATCGGCTGCTTCGGCCTCACCGAACCCGACCATGGCTCCGACCCGGCCGGCATGCGGACGTACGCGAAGCGCGACGGCGCCGACTGGGTTCTCAGCGGCCGCAAGATGTGGATCACCAATGGCTCGCTGGCGGGCGTCGCGGTCGTCTGGGCGCGCACCGACGATGCCGACGGCGGGAGCGGCGGCATCCGTGGATTCCTCGTCCCGGCCGGCACCCCCGGCTTCACCACCCCCGACATCAAGCACAAGTGGTCGCTGCGCGCCTCGGTCACCAGCGAGCTGGTCCTCGACGACGTACGCCTTCCCGCCGATGCCGTACTTCCCGGGGTCGTCGGACTGCGCGGGCCGCTGAGCTGTCTGAGCCATGCCCGGTACGGGATCGTCTGGGGCTCCATGGGCGCCGCACGTGCGAGCTTCGAAGCCGCGCTCCAGTACGCCACTTCACGCGAGCAGTTCGGGCGGCCGATCGGCGGCTTCCAGCTCACCCAGGCCAAGCTCGCCGACATGGCGGTCGAACTGCACAAGGGAATCCTGCTCGCCCACCATCTCGGGCGGCGGATGGACGCCGGCCGGCTCCGGGCCGAGCAGGTCAGCTTCGGCAAGCTCAACAATGTGCGGGAGGCGATCGAGATCTGCCGGACCGCGCGGACCGTGCTCGGCGCCAACGGGATCTCGCTGGAGTATCCCGTGATGCGCCACGCGACCAATCTGGAATCGGTGCTCACCTATGAGGGCACCGTCGAGATGCATCAGCTCGTCCTGGGCAAGGCGCTCACCGGTCTTGACGCCTTCCGGTGATCCGGGTGCGGCACACTGCCGCGTTGATCCGGTGAGCGCCCTGCTCAGCTCTGGTTGAAGAAGCCGTCCTGCGGCCGTCCCGCCGCGTCCCCGGTGACGATCTCGGTGTCGGCGGGGCTCAGCAGGAAGACCCGGGTGGCCACCCGGTCGATGGAGCCGCGCAGTCCGAAGATCAGCCCGGCGGCGAAGTCCACCACGCGCTTGGCGTCGGCGGCCTCCATGGCGGTGAGGTTCATGATGACGGGGACACCGGAGCGGAACAGCTCGCCGATGCTCCGGGCGTCCCGGAAGCTCTCCGGGGAGACGGTGGCGATTCTGCGGTCCCGCTCCTGAGCGGTCTCGGAGGCGACCCGCACCCGCGGATCGGTCGTCCAGGTCTCGCCGGTCTCAGCACTCCCGGCGTACTCGTCGTCGTAGTAACGCTCGTCGTTGTCCTCAACGAGGCCCAGCCAGGCACTCGCCTTGCGCACCGATCCCATGGACGCCTCCTTTCACCGCGGTCACATCTCGTTCCCTGCCCCTATGGTCGTCCATGATGCGGATTCAGCGCCAAGGGGATAGTCGGCGCGCAGGCGATTCGTGACGGTACTGGTGCAGAAGATGTGGCGGTTCGTCAAGGTTGTTCCAGCGTAGGGCACCTGACGGGGTGCAAAATATGAACTTCCCTCCAGAAGGGTGACACTACGGACGTACGGGTGAACGGCCCGGCCGGTACGATGCCTCGCGCACCACTCAGCGACTTTTCGGGGGGACCGTCGTGTTCGGAATCGTCAGGCCTTGCGGCCACCGTCTCGGTGACGGGCTGAAGACCGAGTGGATGGCCCATCTCTGTGGGCTCTGCCTGGCACTTCGCTCCGACCACGGACAGCTCTCCCGGGTCGTCACCAACTACGACGGGCTGATCGTCTCGGTTCTGACGGAGGCTCAGACTGAACGGACCGCCGGGCAGCGGCGGACGGCCGGGCCCTGCCCGCTGCGCGGGATGCGGACCGCGCCGGTCGCGCGCGGCGAGGGAGCGCGGCTGGCCGCCGCGGTCTCGCTGGTGCTGGCCTCGGCGAAGGTACGGGACCACGTGGCCGACCGGGACGGGCTGTTGAAGCGCAGGCCGCTGGCCGCCGCCGCGCGCAGGGTCGCGACCGGCTGGGACCGGGCGGGCGCCCGGACCGGCGCGGAACTGGGTTTTGATACGGCGGTGCTCGTCGACGCGGTCGACCGGCAGCCGGAGATCGAGGCGCTGGCCGGTCCCGGTACGCCGCTGCTCGCCGTGACGGAACCGACCGAGACGGCGACCGCGGCGGCCTTCGCGCACACCGCCGTACTGGCCGGACGGCCCGGAAACAGGGAGCCGCTGGCCGAGGCGGGCCGGCTCTTCGGACGGCTCGCGCATCTTCTGGACGCCGTGGAGGACCAGGAAACTGACGCTGCGTCAGGCGCGTGGAACCCGCTCACCGCCACCGGCACCTCGCGGGCCGAGGCCCGGCGGCTCGCCGACGACGCGGTGCACGGGATCAGGCTCGCGCTGCGGGACGCGGAGTTCACCGACGGCCGTCTCGCCCATGTGCTGCTGGCGCACGAACTGCGAATATCCGTCGACCGCGCCTTCGGTACGGCGGCCTGCGGGCACGCCGCGCACAACAGCCAGGGCGGGCAGGGTGGTCTGCCGCCGCAGGGCAATCCGTACGCCGGTCAGGGCCCCGGACCGTACGGCTCGAACAATCCGTACGGCGGCGGGAACCCGTTCGGCGGCGGACAGCCGGGCATGCCGGGCACGCCAAGCGGACCCGGTGGCCCCGGCGGGCTGCCCGGCCCCGGGTTCGAGCCCCCGAAGCCCGGCAGGCGCGGCTTCTGGGCCGGCTGCGCGGTCTTCGCCGGGCTGTGCTGCACCTGCAAACTCTGCTGTGCCGAGGAGTACGAGGGTCCGTGGTCGCGCAAGAAGCGAGAGGGACTCTGCCGGGACTGTGACTGCGACTGCTGTAGCAATTGCAATTGTGACGGCTGCGACTGCTGTGGTTGTGACGGCTGTGGTTGTGATGGCTGTGGATGCGACTGCTGACCGCCATGGGGGTACGGGCGGCCGGTACCGGGGCGAGGGGAGTGGAGCGTGACGCTCTGCGTGTGAAGGCACGCGGGCAACGGCGCGTGCGCGCCGGAACTGCGGGAAGCCGTGCAGGGTGTCAGCTCAACAGGAAGAGGACCACACTCGACCGAAGTCGATGTGGGAGCGTGTGACCAGCCACTGCTGCGAATGCATACATCAAGTGGAACAGGCATCCGTTTCCGCGTCAACCAAATGAGACGCCCGGCTCACAGTGCGGACGAGCTTGACAGCAGGCCGTACACACCGCTTAGCCTCGGTGGGAAGCGGATCGTGCTGAGGGGCTCGGTCCGCCGCTGAGGGCCCGGTCACCCGGGTCCGCCCGCTGTGCTGTGAAGGCACTCCCGTGTTCGATCACGTATCCACGGAGCCTTCGCATGCCTGTGTCACCTGTCTCGTCAGGTACCGCCCGCACTCCGGCCGTCACCCGCACCCTGGTGGTGATCGGCGCGGGTCCGCGCGGTACGGGCTTTCTGGAACGGCTCGCCGCCAACGCGCCGGATCTGTACGACGGACTGCCGCTGGACATCCATCTCGTGGACCCGTACCCGCCGGGCGGCGGGCGGATCTGGCGCCGTGATCAGTCGCCGCTGCTGTGGATGAACTCCATGGCCGAGGACGTCACCATGTACACCGACGAATCGGTCGCGCTGGCGGGGCCGGTACGGGAGGGGCCGGCGCTGCACGAGTGGGCGCGGGACGTCAGGGAGGGCAGGGCACGGCTCACCGCGGAATCCGAACAGGCCGGGACGGAACGGGGCGAGACGGAACGGAGCGGGACCGGACACACACAGTCCGCGCACGCCGGATCCGCGCACGCCGGACGCGGGCAGGACGGGCCCGAGGACGGGTCCGCGCACGCCGGGCCTGGGCTGCGCGGCGCCGTCACCGGGCTGACCGGGCAGACCTTCCCCAGCCGCCAGGTGCAGAGCGCCTATCTGAGCTGGGTGTACGAACAGACCGTCGCCGCCCTGCCCTCCGGCATCACCCTCCACCAGCACCGCACCCACGCCCTGCGTGTCACGGGACCGCGCGGCGGACGCCAGCGCGTCTGGCTGGAGGGCCGCACAGAACCGCTGCTCGCCGATCTCGTCATCCTCACCCTCGGGCATCTCGACGGCGAACCCGACGCGGAACAGCGGGAGTTGACCGCCTTCGCGGAACGCCACGGACTGATCCATCTGCCGCCCGACTTCACCGCCGACAGCGATCTCTCCGCCCTGCCCGCCGCCGAACCCGTGATCGTCCGCGGCTTCGGACTCGCCTTCGTCGATCTGATGGTGCTGCTCACCGAGGGCCGCGGCGGACGCTACTCGGGGGACACGGGTGAGCACGGCGCCGAGGAGCACGGCGAGGAGCTGACGTACCACCCCTCCGGGCGGGAGCCGCTCCTGTACGTCGGGTCGCGGCGCGGTGTCCCGTACCACTCCAAGATCGGTTACGGTCTGGACGGCGAACGCCCGCCGCTGCCGCGCTTTCTGGGGCCCGAGCAGATCGACGAACTGGCTGTCAGACCGGGGCCGTTGGACTACCGGCGCGACATCCGGCCGCTGGTCGACAAGGAACTGGGCTTCGCCCACTACCACCGGCTCTTCACCGCCCACCCCGAGCGCACCCGGGTCGGCTGGACCGACTTCGAGGAGAAGTACGCGGCGGCCGACCCCGGCAGCCCGGAGCTGGACGCGCTGGTCGCCACCGCCGTACCGGACCCCGCCGACCGGCTCGACCTGGACGCCCTCGACCGGCCGCTGGACGGGGTGCGCTTCCCCTCGTACGACGCCCTCCAGGACGCGCTGCGCGACTACATACACGCCGATCTCACCCGTCGGCACGATCCGTCCCACAGTGCGGACCTCGCCGTCTTCTACGGACTGCTCTCGATCTACGGGCAGCTCATGCGCCTCGGCGATCTCGGGGACATGGACGGCCCCTGGCACGGCTTCTTCAGCTATCTCGCCTCCGGCCCGCCGGGACCCCGGCTGCGCCAGTTGCTCGCGCTCTCCCGCGCCGGGGTCGTCCGCTTCCTCGGCCCGGACATGACCGTCGAGGCCGACGAGCGGCAGGGCGTCTTCCGGGCCGGCAGCCCCGGAGTGCCCGGGCAGTACGTCGAGGCGCGCGCCCTGGTCGAGGCCCGGCTCCCCGACCCCTCGCCCGAGCGCACCCGCAGCCCGCTGCTGCGCGCGCTGTACGAGGAGGGGGCCGCCACCACCTCGGGGGCCGGCCTGGTCAGGGTCGACCCCGACGACGGACGGCTGCTGGAGCGCGACGGCCGCCCGCATCCAAGGCGCTTCGCGCTCGGCCCGTACACCACCGCCCGGTCGAGCGGGGCCTTCACCCGGCCCAGGACCGGCGGGCCCGCGTTCCGGCAGAACGACGCGACCGCGCGGGCCGCGCTCACGCTGCTCGCCGAGCTGCCGCTCCGTACCGCCCCCTCGCACGCTCTCGGCGGCACTTTGGACGCCAGCCCCTCGCACGCTTCCGACAGCGCCCCGGACACCGGCCCCTCGCACGCCTCCGACGGCACTCCGGACACCGGCCCCGGCTCGCCGGACGGTCCGCGTCCCGTGCCCTCGACCGCCGGACCGGCCGGGAACGGCCCGTCCGAAGCCGAAAGGTAGGGCTCGTCATGTCCGCCACGCGATCCCTGCATCTCGCCGCCGAGATCGGCGGCCCGCCGCACTACGACGCCGAGTGGTACGTCGATCTCGCCCGGCTCGCCGAGCGCGGCGCCCTCGACTTCATCACCCTCCAGGACTCCTTCGGGCGCCCCGGCCCCGACGCGCTCGCCGTACTCTCCCGGGTCGCGCCCGCCACCGAACGGATCGGCCTGGTGCCGGCCGTCACCACCACCCACACCGAGCCGTTCCATGTCTCCACGGCCCTGGCGACCCTGGACTGGGTCAGCCGCGGCCGGGCCGGCTGGCTCGTCGGGGTGTCCGCCACCCCGGCCGAGGCGCGGCTCTTCGGCCGCCGCCGGGCCGCGCCCGCCGCCGCGCTGTGGAAGGAGGCGGGCGAGGTGGCCGAGGTGAGCGCCCGGCTCTGGGACAGTTGGGAGGACGACGCCGAGATACGCGATGTGTCGACAGGGCGCTTCATCGACCGCGACAAGCTGCATCATGTCGACTTCCAGGGAACCGGGTTCAGTGTCCGGGGGCCGTCCATCGTGCCGAGGCCGCCCCAGGGCCGTCCGGTCGTCGTCGCCGACGGCACCGCGGACCCCGCCGCCGAGACCGCGGTACGCCATGCCGATGTGGTGCTGATCGGGGCCGGCCGGCCCGAGGAGGCGACGGCCCTGCGCGAGCGGCTCCTGGCGCGTGCCGCCGCCCACGGCCGTGACCCGGGCACCCTGCGCGTGCTGGCCGCGCTCACCGTCCATCTCGGCGACGGCGAACGGCCGTTGGACCCGGGCCTGGAGAGCGCCCCGCACACCACCGCGGGCGACGGCGGACCGCACTACCGCGGCGGCCCGGCCGGTCTCGCGGAACTCATCGCCGGCTGGCACGGCGCCGGAGCGGTGGACGGCTTCCACCTCACGCCCGCAGAACCGCGCCGCGATCTCGAACGGCTGGTGAACGGCACCGTGGCGCTGCTCCAGCACCGCAGCCTGTTCCGCACCTTCCATCCGGGCGGCACGCTCCGTGAACACCTCGGTCTCGCGCGCCCGGCCAACCCGTACGCGTCCGCCGGGGGAGCCCGATGAGCACAGACCCGACCGAAGCCGCCCGTACGGCCGCCGGACGCGCTGCCCGTACCGCTGGGAGCACCGCCGGGCGCGCTGCTCGTACTGCCGGAAACGCGACCCGTACCGCCGCCGGACGCGCCGCCCGTACCGCGGCCGGGAGAGCCGAGGGCACCGGCACCGTCCGCACCGGCACCGTCCGCACGGGCGCCGACCGCAAGCGGATCCATCTCGCCGCCCACTTCCCGGGGGTCAACAGCACCACCGTCTGGGCCGACCCCCGCTCCACGTCGCAGATCGCCTTCTCGTCCTTCGAGCATCTCGCACGGACCGCCGAGCGCGGCAAGTTCGACTTCTTCTTCCTCGCCGAAGGGCTGCGGCTGCGCGAACACAAGGGCCTGATCCACGATCTGGACGTGGTCGGCCGCCCCGAGTCGCTCACCGTGCTGAGCGCGCTGGCCGCCGTCACCGGCCGGCTCGGCCTCGCCGCCACCGTGAACGCCACCTTCAACGAGCCGTACGAACTGGCCCGCAGGCTCGCCACCCTCGACCATCTCAGCGGGGGCCGGGCCGCCTGGAACGTGGTGACCTCGTCCGACGCTTTCACCGGGGAGAACTTCCGGCGCGGCGGCTATCTCGACCGCGCCGACCGCTACACCAGGGCCGCCGAGTTCGTCGCCACCGCCCGTGAGCTGTGGGACTCCTGGACGGATCCGGGGCCCGGCTCCCCGTACGGCACGCCCCGGCCCTTCGCCCACTCGGGGCCGCAGTTCGAGATCGAGGGGGAGTTCACCGTCCCGCGCTCCCCGCAGGGGCATCCCGTGGTGATCCAGGCGGGCGACTCCGAGGAGGGCAGGGAGTTCGCCGCGTCCGCCGCCGACATCGTCTTCAGCCGGCACGGGACGCTGGAGGCGGGCCGCGCCTTCTACACCGACATCAAGGCCAGACTGGCGGCGTACGGCAGGAAACCGGCCGACCTCAAGATCATGCCTGGCGTCACCTTCGTCCTCGGCGACAGCGACGCGGAGGCGCAGGAGCGGGCCGCCGGGATCCGCAGACAGCAGGTCTCCCCGCAGAACGCGATCCTCGCGCTGGAGCAGGTCTGGGGGCGTGACCTCTCGGCGTACGACCCGGACGGACCCCTGCCCGCGATCGACCCCGACCCGGACTCCGGGCTGGTCCAGGGCCGGGTCAGGGTCGCGGACCCACTGGCGGTCGCGGCCAAGTGGCGGGCGCTGTCCGAGGCGAAGGGGCTCTCGATCCGGCAGACCGTCATCGAGACCACCGCGCGGCAGTCCTTCATCGGCACCCCGGAGACCGTGGCGGCGACGCTCGACACGTTCGTCCAGACGGACGCGGCGGACGGTTTCATCCTCATACCGCATCTCACACCGGGCGGACTCGACGACTTCGTCGACCAGGTCGTACCACTGCTCCAGGAGCGCGGGGTCTTCCGTACGGAGTACGAGGGCGGCACGCTGCGGTCGCATCTGGGCCTTCCGGAACCGGTACGGACAGGCTGACCGGCACCGCGGGCCGACCCCGCCTCCGTAGACACCCCCTAGGGGGTGTCTCGCCGATCTTGCCGGGCTCGCGGGGCCCGGCACGCACGCTCGCGGCGTTGTCGTCAGTCGCCTACGCTCCGCGTGGCCTCCCTCCTCCGCCTTGCGATCGCACGCACCGGACCCCGCTCACCGATCCGGCCTGATCGACAAGACACCCCCTAGGCCAAAAGCCGCTCTTGCGTGGGGAGTTGGGGCCGCTGATACTCCCGAGCAGCGCCGGCCGGGGCGCGGGCCGTCTCGTTCGTAGGGACGGCCGCCCCGGTCGCGCCTCACGGGCCCGTACCCGATGGAGGGCCCCCGATTCCCTCGGGAGGGACGCCAAGTGAGGATCAAGCGCACCATCCGCCGCGCGGGCGGGCTCAGACGCACTCGTACGCTCGCCGTCGTCACCGGACTGCTCGCCGCCGTGGCGCTCGCGATCCCCGCCGCGAGCGCGCACACCGACGGCGGGACCGGCGCCGACCGGTCCGCCGCTGTCCGGTCCGCCGCCGTCGGGGACGCGGTGCTGGCCGCCGGGGTGGCGGGCACCGCCTGGCACGCGGACCCCGCGACCGGCGAGGTCGTCGTCACCGCGGACCGTACCGTCTCCGCCGGGGAGATCGCCGCGATCGAGCGGGCCGCAGGCCCGCACGCGGGCGCGCTGCGCTTCGAGCGCACGGCCGGCACCCTCGCCCCGCACCTCTCCGGCGGCGACGCCATCTACTCCGGGGGCGCGCGCTGCGCGGCCGGGTTCAATGTCGTCAGCGGCAGCACGTACTACTTCGTGACGGCGGGACACTGCACGAGCGGTGCCTCGACCTGGTACGCGAACGCCTCGGGGACCACACTCCTCGGCACCACCGCCGGAACCACCTTCCCCAGCCGTGACTTCGGCCTCGTGCGCTACACCAATCCCTCGGTGCCCGTCCCCGGTACGGTCGGTACGGTCGACATCACCGGCGCGGGCAATGCCACGGTCGGGATGTCCGTCACCTTCCGCGGGCCGGTGGCCGGTGTCCGTACCGGTGTGGTGATCAGCCTCAACAACACCGTCAACTACGGTGGCGGGCAGACCGTTTCGGGGCTGATCCGCACCAACATCTGCACCTATCCCGGCGAGAGCGGCGCGCCGCTCTACTCGGGGGGCATCGCCATCGGTGTGCTCTCGGGCGGATCGGGGAGCTGCTCCGGCGGCAGCGGCACGTCGTACTTCCAGCCGATCGTTCCGGCCCTGAGCGCGTACGGGGTGACCGTGTACTGAGTACTGATGTGCTGACGGGCGCTTGTTCCGGTGTCCGTACGCGCCGGCACATCCCCGCGCCGCGCCCTCGCGCGCCGGGCGGACCGCCGCACTGTGACCTCAATCGCCGGACCGGCTGATTTTCCGGGCCGCTCTGAGACACTGTCGGAGTGGTCGGCCGCAGAAGGACCGGGGGCTGTGGGCAGTGAAACGTATCGGAGTGACCGGTCACCGGAACATCCCCGCCGAGGCCTACACCCATATCCGGACCGCCATCCAGTCCGTACTGCACGGCCAGAAGGGCTCGTTGGAAGCGCTCTCCAGTCTGGCCGCGGGCGCGGACCAGCTCTTCGCGGTGCTCGCCCTCGACCGCGGCGCCCGGCTCACCGTCGTCATTCCCAGCGGTGACTACGAGGACGGCTTCGACGACCCGGCCGAACTCGCCGGCTTCCGGCGGCTCAGGGACCGCGCGGCGGCGGAGGTCCGGATGGCCTTCCCGCACTCGACCGACGAGGCCTACTACGCGGCGGGCACCTATATCGCGGACCACTGCGACCGGCTGCTGGCGGTGTGGGACGGCCTCCCGGCCCGTGGCCTCGGCGGCACGGGGGACATCGTGCGCTACGCGCGCGAGCGCGGGAAGCCGGTGACGGTGATCTGGTGCGAGGGCGTCGAACGCGCCTGACCCGCCCGGCGCGCGCGACAGCCCCGTGGCGGCCGGGCCCGTACCGGCCGAGGCCCTCAACTGCGGTGCCGCACCAGCCAGTCGGTGTGCTGGGGCGAGACGATCCGCTCGGTCTCGTACACTGCGCTCGACCACTGGTCCTCGGTCACCATCGTCTCCATCGCGGTGTGCATCGCCGCCAGATCCTCTTCCACCAGCGAGTGCGCTGAGATGAGGGGCTGGTGCCGGCGGATCTCGCTCCATGCCAGACAGGCCGCCGCCGACGCCGACAACACCCCCAGCACGGACGACGATTCGGTGACCGAGAAGGTCCGCAGTGCGGCCAGGACCAGCGCCAGCAGGGTCAGTACGGAGATGGTGACCGACCAGAGCGTGGTGGCTCGGCGCGAGACCACCGTTCTGCGGTGGTACCAGTTGCGCTGCTCGATCAGCCGGTCCCTGACATAGGTCTCCTTGCGGATGGTGTACGGCTTCTCGCGCAGCAGCCGCATGGGACCCGTGATCAGCTCTCCCACCGGTCCCATCACCCCCATGACACCGCGTCGGCCGCCCGTGTCGTCGCGCGGGTCCTCCCAGCCGACCTTCTTCAGCTCCTGGAGTCCCGCCTCCATCCGCTCCGTGAACAGTCCCGCCGGGTCGGCGGCACCGGAGTCGAAGGGTGCGCCATGGACGGCGTACCGCCAGGACAGCGACTTGATGAACTCCGCGGCGGAGCGGTTGAGTTGCCAATGCGACTTTGCTCGCTGGCCCGCGGAGCGGAAGGTGAGCAGAAGCACACCCGCGTACGCCAACGCGCTGAGTGCGCCGATGAGTTGGAACGAGCCCCCCAGCGACCCCCGCCAGGGCAGCGCCGCCAGGGCCGCGCCCACGACGAGCAGCAGCAACTGGAGGCGGGTCGCCCTGATGGCCTCCCGCTGCCGCGCGATGGCGATGGCGTCCGCGTGATGGAAGAGAACCGGCAGATCAGCGTTTCGGAAGACCATGCTGTGCAGTGGTCCGCGTAACTCGGCCATGCGCGCCCCCGTCTGCTGTTTTGTTGTCACCCAGTAGGCGGAACGGTGTGTTCCGCACCGCCCCGTGAATTCCTCGCAACGCTTTCGTCTCGGCCCCACGCGCCGATTTGCCGCTCGGGCTCACGAGAGTAAAGTCGAGCCGCTGACACTGCAACGGTGCGGTGTCTCCTCTTCGGACCACATCACCAAGGACGGCCGTCGTGACCTACCAGACCTCTGTCACCTTCGCCACTGCGAAGAAGAACCGGACCCCCCTCGCAGAGATCGATGTACGCGACGCCGGTGTCGCCAAGAAGCTCGGACGCGTACTGCCCATGCCCACCGACCGTACCGCGCGCGTTTCGAGCTTCAATTCTGCCCTCTAGACCGGGGCAATACCGGGGTAATGACGCTTCAACAACGTTCTGGACCACCCCGACTACGTTCTAGACTGGGGTAATGACAGGACCCCTGGTCCCCTTTCGTGAGATCGTTCTGAAGGTCCACAGCAGGTGTGATCTTGCCTGTGACCACTGTTATATCTACGAGCACGCCGATCAGAGCTGGCGCACCCGCCCCAGGACAATCTCTGACGAGGCGATCTCATGGACGGCTCTGCGACTGGCGGAGCACGCCAAGGCTCATGCTCTGCCCTCCGTGTCAGTGATCCTGCACGGAGGGGAGCCGCTGCTGGCGGGGCCGGCGCGGTTACGGCGCGTCTGCGAGGAGCTGACCAGGGCTCTCGACGGAGTCGCCGCACTCGATCTGCGGATCCATACGAACGGCCTCCAGCTCGGCCCCCGCTATCTCGACCTCTTCGAGGAGTTCGGGGTACGGGTGGGAATCTCGCTCGACGGCGACCGGGCCGCCAATGACCGCCACCGCCGCTTCGCGGACGGCCGCAGCAGCCACTCCCAGGTCCTCAAGGCCGTCGCCCTGCTGCGCCAGGACCGCTACCGCCCGCTCGACCTCGGACTGCTCTGCACCGTCGACGCGGCCAACGACCCCGTGGCGGTGTACGACGCGCTGGCCGCCCTCGACCCGCCGCGCATCGACTTCCTGCTGCCGCACGCCACCTGGGACGAGCCGCCGCCGCGCCCCGGCGGATCGCCCACCGCGTACGCCGACTGGCTGCTCACCGTCTTCGCCCGCTGGGACGCCCAGGGCCGGCCGATGCCCGTACGGCTCTTCGAGTCGGTGCTCTCCACCCTGAGCGGCGGCCCCAGCCTCACCGAGTCGCTGGGCCTCGCCCCCACCGATCTGGTCGTGGTGGAGACCGATGGCACGCTGGAGCAGGTCGACTCCCTCAAGAGCGCCTACGAGGGCGCGGCGGCCACCGGCTTCGACGTCTTCTCGCACTCCTTCGACGAGGTCGCCGCGCACCCCGGGGTACGGACCCGGCAGCTCGGGCTCGCGGGGGTGAGCGAGACCTGCCGGGAGTGCCCGGTCGTACGGTCCTGCGGCGGCGGTCTCTATACGCACCGCTACCGCTCGGCACCGGCGGAACAGGCGGAGCCGGGCACCGGAGCCCCGGGCGGCTTCGACAACACCTCCGTCTACTGCGCCGATCTGGAGGCCCTGATCCGCGGGATCGAGTCCCGTACGACCGCCGCCTCGGTCTCGCCCGCCCTCGCCGACACCGGTGAACTGATGGTCGCCCAGGAGGAGCTGACCCGTTCGCTGCTGGCCGGGCTGCACGCCGAACTCGGCGGCAGGGGCGGCGCGGAATGGCAGGAGGCCTGGGAGCTGGCGGGCGCGGTCGAGCAGCACTCCGACGGGCTCGACGAGGTGCTGGCCCACCCCTACACCCGTACCTGGCTGATCGACGCCATGGCCGCCCTGCGCGAGGAGCGGCCCGGCGCGCTCGCCATCGCGCTCCGGCTCAGGCCGTATGTGGCCGCGGCGGTCGTCCGGGGCCGTCTGGACCTGCCCGTACGGGTCGGCCTCACCGACGGCGTACTCCATCTGCCGACCCTCGGCACCCTCCGGACGGGCGCCTCCGGCGAGGCCGAAGTGCGCGCTGTGGAACAGGGCTTCCTGGTCCGCACCCCCACCGCCGAGCTGCTCGTCGGACACCCCGGCGAGACCACCCCGTACTGGCGCCCCGTCCGGCACCTCCGCCGCGACGGAGCGCCCGTCCTCGCGCTGGACGATCTCGACCCGTACCGCGACTGCTTCGGCACCCCCGTCCACCCCGGGCTCGGGGAGGAGGAGGCGGCCGGCTGGAGCGACCGGCTTGCGGCGGCCTGGCGCCTGCTCGGGGACACCGTGCCCGAGCAGACCGCCGAGGCCGAGAGCACACTGTCCACCCTGACGCCCCTGCTCACCGCGGAGACTCCGGCCCGCCTGCCCGGCCATCACGGCCACGGCGCGCTGGGCGTCCCCCTGGAGGGCGGCGCCGAAGAGCTGGCGCCCGCGCTGCTGCGCGGTCTCCGCCGGGCCCGGCTGCGGGCGCTGACCGAGGTCACCGACCTCTACGCGCTGGACGGCGAATGGCTCAGGCCCGCGCCCTGGCAGGAGGAGCCGGTGCCGCTGTCGGCGCTGCTGGTGGGCGCGTACGAAAGGGTGGGGCTCGCCGCGTACGATCCCCGCCATCGCGACCACGCCCGCCGCGCCCTGGACATGCTTCAGGACGCGGCCGAACTCACCGTCGGCGGGAAGAGCCTGCTGGCCGTACTCAGGGAAGAGGCCGACCGTGGCTGAGACGACGAACGCCGGCCTGCTCGCCGGTGAGCTGGCGGAGCTGGGAGTGACGGAGGGGACGACCCTGCTCGTCCACGCGTCCCTGCACGGCACGGGGCTGGACGCCGACACCCTCCGTACGGCCCTGCTGACCGCGCTCGGCACGGAGGGCACCCTGGTCGTGCCCGCCTTCACCGAGGAGAACTCCGACACCTCCGCGGCCCACTACGCGCAGATCCAGGGCATGACCCGCAGGCAGGCCGCGGCCTTCCGGGCGCGGATGCCCGCCTTCGACCCGCTGACCACGCCCTGCACGGCGATGGGCCGGCTGGCCGAGTCCGTACGCACCGCTCCCGGGGCCGTCCGCAGCGCGCACCCGCAGTCCTCCTTCGCCGCGATCGGCCGGCGGGCCGCGGAACTGCTCGCCTTCCACCCCCTGCACAGCCATCTCGGGGAGGACTCACCGCTCGGCGCGCTCGTCCGCGCGGAGGCACGGGTGCTGATGGTGAATGTGGGGTTCGAGGCCTGTACGGCATTCCATCTCGCCGAATACCGAACGGGCGCGGCCATGCGTTCCTATCACTGTGTGGTGAAAGGGCCGGACAACGGGGCGCGCTGGGTGGAATATGAGGACGTCAACCTTGACGACAGCGATTTCGAGGCGATCGGCGCGTCATTCCCGTGGGGGCTGGAACGTAAGGGACAGCTCGGCGGAACAGCCGCGAGGTCGTTCTCGATCACGGACGCGGTCGACCACGCCGAGTCGTGGATGACTGAAAAGCGGCACTGATTGACCGAACGGCATGGGGAGGAAGCGGGCTCGTTTCCGGAAGGATTGGTTCGCTCATCTCCGTGACCTTCCGGGTTTCGCGGATGTGAGTGCTCACACAGGACGGGGGTCGTGTGCAAGCGTCATCGCAGCAGCGAGCGGCTGACCATCGGCCGTATTTCTTTCTCAGTTACGCCCATACGCCGAGGGACGGTGCGGGGGGACCGGATCCGGACATGTGGGTCGAGCGGCTCTTCCGGGATCTGTGCGCCCATGTGATGGCCATGACGGATCTGCCGGCCGGGGCACAGGCGGGGTTCATCGACCGGGAGATGCGTTCGGGGGAGGGCTGGTCGGAGCGGCTGGCCGAAGTGCTGGCCACCTGCCGGGTGTTCGTGCCGCTGTTCTCGCCGCGCTACTTCGCCAGCGAGATGTGCGGCAAGGAGTGGTTCGCCTTCGCCCAGCGGGTCATCTACGAACAGGCCAAGAGCAATCGCACGGCGGAGGCGATCGTGCCGGCGCTGTGGGTGCCGGTGCCGCCCCGGCAACTGCCGGGCCCCGCCGAGCGATTGCAGTTCAATCACCGTGACTTCGGGGACCGCTATGTCACCGACGGACTCTACGGTCTGATCAAACTCCGGATATTCGCGGAGGAGTACGAACGGGCCGTCTACGAACTCGCCAAACGCATCGTCAGTGTCGCGGACACCGCAGCCGTCAGTCCGGGCCGCCCGGTCGACTACCGGAACGTGCCCAGCGCTTTCGGCACGAGCGGCGGACCGCGCCCGATGCAGGTCACCGTGGCCGCGCCCACCCGTCACGATCTTCCGACGGGCAGAACTCCGCACTACTACGGCGGCATGGCGCAGGACTGGAATCCGTATCACCCCGATTCCGTACGGCCGCTGGCCTATGTGGCCCGGGATCTGGTGCGCTCCCTCAACTACCAGGCCGACATCATCTCGTTCGACGAGGTGCCCGTACCGCAGGACGGCGGCAAACAGTCGCCCACCCGGCCGGAGATCCTGCTGGTCGACCGGTGGGCGCTGCGCGACGAGGAACAGCGCGAGCGGCTCGCCGCCTTCGACGCCGAACACCGGCCCTGGGTGAGCGTCGTCGTGCCGTGGAACCGCGACGACCAGCAGAGCAGGGCCGCCGAGGCCGAGCTGAGCGGCGAGCTGGAGCGGACCATGCCCAAGAAGATGGGCCAGGGCCGGGCCGCCTGCCGGGCCGCCGCCAAGGGCGTCCCCAGCATGGAGGCCTTCGGCCAGATCCTGCCGCAGGTGGTCGAGGCCGCGGCCCAGCAGTATCTGAGACACGCGGCGGTCTATCCGCCCGCAGGCGGCAGCCACACCGAACGGCCGCGGCTGCGCGGCCCGATGGCCGCCGAGTACGCCACGACGCACTACATACCCGAGACGCACGACCTGGCGCCCGATGCGGAGGACACGGATGACCGAACGTCGTGACGGACGCATCGTCACCTTCTACTCGTACAAAGGCGGTACGGGCCGCACCATGGCCCTGGCCAACACGGCATGGATCCTCGCCGCCAACGGACGGCGGGTCCTCGCCGTCGACTGGGACCTGGAGGCACCCGGTCTGCACCGGTTCTTCCACCCCTTCCTCGACCCCTCCACCCTCGGCGCGACCACCGGTGTCATCGATCTGATCACCGAGTACGCCTGGGCCGCGACCAGCCCGGTGGACCGCCCCGACGACTGGCACCGTGACTACGCGCGTATCCAGCCGCACGCCGTCTCGCTCTCCCCGGAGAGTCTGGGCTGGGAGTTCCCCGGGGGCGGCACGCTCGACTTCGTCTCCGCGGGCCGGCAGAACCGCGAGTACTCCGCGACCGTCTCCACCTTCGACTGGGACAACTTCTACGACCGGCTCGGCGGCGGTCACTTCTTCGACGCCCTGCGCGACGACATGAAGGCGAACTACGACTACGTCCTCATCGACAGCAGGACCGGGCTGAGCGACATCGCCGACATCTGCACCGTCCATCTCCCCGATGTCCTCGTCGACTGCTTCACCCTCAGCGACCAGTCGATCGACGGCGCCGCCGCGGTGGCCCGCCAGATCGACGAGCGGTACGGCGGGCGCGGCATCCGGATCTTCCCCGTACCGATGCGGATCGACGAGGGGGAGAAGGAGAAGGCCGACGCCGGGCGCGCGCTGGCCCGGTTCAAGTTCGACCGGTTCCCCGGCGGGCTCAGCGGGGAGGCACTCACCGCCTACTGGGGCGCGGTGGAGATTCCGTACCGCCCCTACTACGCGTACGAGGAGACCCTCGCGACCTTCGGCGACGAGGCCGGGCTCAGCAACTCGCTGCTCTCCGCCTTCGAGCGGCTGACCACCTATGTCACCGACGGCGCCATCACCTCGATGCCCGCGGTCGCCGAGGAGACCCGGCTGCGGGTCAGGGACGCCTTCACCCGCCGCAGGCCCGCGCAGCCCGCCGATCTCTTCCTCAGCTATGTGGCGGAGAACCGGATGTGGGCCGACTGGACCGAGTCGGTGCTCACCCGGGCCGGCTTCCGGGTCGTCCCCCGCGATGTCTCGGCCGGTCCCTCGGCCGCCGAGGACTCGGTCGTCGAGAACGCGGGCCGTACGGTCGTGCTGCTCTCCAGCGCCTATCTCAAGTCCGCGCGGGCCGTGGAGGTGTGGTCGCGCGCCGCGTCCGAGGACCCGGGCGGGGCGCGGCGCAGGCTGGTGCCGCTGCGGGTCGGCGATGTGCGGCTCACCACCCCGTACATCGACCGCAACCCCGTCGACCTCTTCCGGCTGGACGAGACGCACGCCACCACCGCGCTGCTGCGCGCGCTGGAGCGTCCCGGACCGCTCACCGACGCGGTCGCGCCCGGCCCGCGCTTCCCCGGCACCGTGCCCAAGATCTGGAACGCGCCGGCCCGCAACCCCGGCTTCACCGGGCGCTCCCTCGTTCTGGAGCGGATGCGCGACCAGCTCGGCGGCGGAATGGCGGTGGTGCTGCCGCAGCCGCAGACCCTGTACGGACTCGGCGGGATCGGCAAGACCCAGGTGGCGCTGGAGTACGTGCACCGCTTCATGGCCGACTACGACCTGGTGTGGTGGATCTCGGCCGAGCAGACCGCCGATGTGGTGGCGGGCCTCGCCGAACTGGCCGTACGGCTCGGGGCCCAGGGCGGCGACGACATGGCCGCCGCCTCCCAGGAGGCCGTCGATCTGCTGCGGCGCGGGGTGCCCTCGTCGCGCTGGCTGCTGGTCTTCGACAACGCCGACGACCCCGAGCAGCTCCAGCGGTTCTTCCCGCCGGGCGGCCCCGGGCATGTCCTGGTCACCTCGCGCAACCAGAGCTGGTCGCAGTACGGCGACGCGCTGCCCGTCGACGTCTTTCTGCGCGAGGAGTCCGTCGAGCACCTCCAGCGGCGGGCGCCCGGGCTCTCCGCCCAGGACGCCGACAAGGTGGCCACGGCCGTCGGTGATCTGCCGCTCGCCGTCGAGCAGGCGGCGGCCTGGATCGCGGAGACCGCGACCCCCGTCGCCGAATATCTGGACCAGCTCGCCCAGCAGGCCCCCAGCGTGCTGGCGCTCAACCAGCCGGTGGGCTATCCGGAACCGGTCGCCGCGACCTGGAACATCTCCATCGAGCGGCTCAAGGACCGCTCGCCCGCGGCCGTACGGCTGCTCCAGCTCTGCGCCTTCTTCGCCCCCGAGCCGATCTCCGCGAACCTCCTCTACAGCAAGGAGATGATCGAGGCGCTCAAGCCGTACGACGTCTCGCTCCAGGAGACCCTTGTCCTCGGCCGGGTCATCCGGGAGATCGGCCGGTTCGCGCTGGCCAAGGTGGACCAGGTCGGCAACAGCATCCAGGTGCACCGGCTGGTCCAGGCGATCATCAGGGCGCAGCTCAGCGAGGAGGAGCAGCGCGACGCCCGGCACGCGGTCCACCGGATCCTCGCGGGCGCCAGGCCCGACGGCGACGAGCCGATCGACAACCCTGCCACCTGGGACCGGTTCGCCACCATCTGGCCGCATCTCGCCACCTCCGAGGCCAGCCTCTGCAAGCGGCCGGAGACCCGCCGGCTGATGATCGACCGGGTGCGCTACCTCTGGAAGCGCGGCGATCTGCTGGCGGCCTCCGAGGTCGCCAACGAACTGCGCGAAAGCTGGCGCGAGATGCTCGGCAACGACGATCCGCAGTATCTGTATCTGCGCTTCCACCTCTCCAACATCTTCCGCTCGCAGGGCCGTTACGTGGAGGCGCGCGAGCTGGACGAGGAGACCCTGGCCCGGCAGCGCACGGTCCTGGGGCCGACCCATCCGCACACGTACATGACCACCAGCGGACTCGCCATGGACCTGGGCACGCTCGGCGAGTACGCCAAGGCGCTGGACCTGGCGAAGGAGGCGCACGAGGGATTCAGCGGGATCTTCCACGACTCCCATCCCAGGACTCTGGCCGCCGCCAACAACCGGGCGCTGAACCTGCGGATGGTCGGGCGGTACGCGCAGGCGCGCGAGATGGACCAGGACGTCTTCGACCGGCGCACCGAGGTGCACGGCCCGGAGCATCCGTACACCCTCTCCTCCGCCACCAGCCTGGCGCGCGATCTGCGTGAGATCGGGCGGTACGAGGACTCGGTCGCGCTGCTCAGCCGGACGTACGCCCTCTACAAGGAGCAGCTCGGCCGGGCCTTCCCCGGCACCCTGGCCGCCGCCAAGAGCCTCGCCGTGTCGCTGCGCAGGGCCGACCGGCTGGAGGACGCGCGGCGGCTGACCACGGCCACCCGCAACCGCTACCGGGCCAAGTACGGCTCCGAGTCCAACCCGGACTCGCTGGCCTGTGATCTGAACCTGGCGGCCGACCACTTCGCGGCGGGCGAGCCGGTGGCGGCCAGGGATCTGGCACAGGAGGTCGTCGACCAGTATCTGCGGGTGCCGGGCGAGCGGCATCCGTACACCCTCGCCGCGATCAACAACCTCGGTGTCTACCACTGGGGATGCGGTGCCCCGGAGCTGGCGGAGCAGTTGCTCCAGGGCGCTCTGCGGACCATGCGGGAGGTGCTGGGGGACGACCATCCGTACACGCTGTTCTGCACGGTCGGCCTCGCCAACGCCATGGCGGACCTGGGCGAGCTGGACGAGGCGCTGGTCACCGAGCGCAGCGCGGTGGCGGGGCTGCGGGTGACGCTGGGCGCGCACCACCCCGAGACGCTCGCGGTCGCCTCCAACATGTGTGTGACGCTGGGGGCGCTGGGGCGCAAGGACGAGGCGGTGCTGCTGCGCCTGGAGACCGTCGAGGAGCTGACCAGGCTGCTCGGCGAGGAGCACACGCTGACCCGGTACGCGCGGGACGACCGCAGGGTGTACCGGGACCTGGAGCCGCTGGCGGTGTGAGTGCGGCTCCAGCTCCGGCTCTCATCCGGCTGCCGGTTCGTCCTCCAGCAGCCAGGTGAGGATACGGGGGAGTGCGTGCAGGGCGTCGAAGTGCGCGGCGGTCGGTTCCAGGACGACCGTCGCGCCCGGGATGCGCTCCCCCAGCCAGCGCGAGTGGCCGACCGGCGAGAAGACGTCCTTCTCGCCGTGCCACAGCAGCACCGGGCCCTTGATGGCGGCCGGGTCGAACCCCCACGGGCCGCAGAACGCGAGGGCGTCGTCGATCCAGCCGTACGCCGAACCCCGCAGCGCCTCCTGGTAGTTGCGCAGCAGCATCGTTCTGACCCCGGCGTCCGAGACCACCATGCGGTCGGAGTCCGTCAGCTCCCCGCGCAGCTCGTCCAGCAGCCGCACCGGGTCCCTTCTGATGGCGTCCGCGCGCGGGATGAGCCGCGCGGCCATACCGTCCGGATCCCTGGAAGCGGTCGTGTACTCCAGCACGTTGAAGGCGGTCATGCCCTCGAACCAGTCGAGCCCGGCCGCGTCCCGCGGGGCGAGGGTGACCAGCGCCGCGGTCCTGGTCACCCGGTCGGGCATCAGCGCGGCGCAGGCCAGGGCGTGCGGGGCGCCGCCCGAGCGGCCCGCGACGGCGAACCGCTCCAGCCCGAGGGCGTCGGCGATCGTCGCCACGTCCTGGGCCACATCGGCCACACTGCGCCCCTCCAGCCGGTCCGAACCCCCGTATCCCGGGCGGTCGTAGGCGATGAGCTGCATCCCCCGCTGGTACAGGACCATGCCGCGCGGGGCGGGACCCAGCCTGCTGCCCGGTGTGCCATGCAGCAGGAATACCGGTCTGCCGCGCGGATCCCCCAGACGCTCCACCATCAGATGCCGCCCGTCCGCCGCGCGCACCCGACGTCGCAACCTCCGCTCCTTTCGTCGTAGGTGTCCCCGCGAGAGGTGCGTGCCCTCTGCGCGAGAAGCCCG
Source organism: Streptomyces sp. GMY02 (assembly GCF_019056675.1). Classification (NCBI taxonomy): domain Bacteria; kingdom Bacillati; phylum Actinomycetota; class Actinomycetes; order Kitasatosporales; family Streptomycetaceae; genus Streptomyces; species Streptomyces sp. GMY02. The sequence goes on from NZ_CP077658.1 coordinate 6,721,114, forward strand.
GTCCCTGCCGATTGTCCCGGTCCGGGGCCGATTGCATAAGGCCATTCCTGTATAAGGCCGATCCATGGCCCCCGGGGGTCGGATTCAGGACAGGACTAGTCCTCACCCGCTGATGACAAGGGAGTTGCAGTGGGTGTTCGCGAATGGAACGGGCGCACTTTGACCTCGGGTCACCGACGGACCCGTGCCCGGGCGGACCCGCCATTCGCCCGGCCTGAAACCGGCCTTGTGTGCCCTCGGCCGGTCTCGGAATAGTGGGCGGCTCATCCTCCGTGCCGTGGCACCCCACTTGCCCCTGGCACGGTCCCCCACAGGAGGCCGACATTGAAACACCGGCGTATATCCAGGAAGCGCGCGACGATGGCGGGCGGTGCCGCGGTGGCGCTGGCTGTCGCGGCGGTGACCTTCCAGACTGCGAACGCCAGTGAGGAAACACCCACGTTCACGGTCAAGTCCCTGACGGCCGTCGCGGCCGGAAATCTCGCTTCCACCCTCGTCGAGGACCTGGGCGGCGACGCGGCCGGTTCGTACTACGACGCCACGTCCCGCGCCCTGGTGATGAATGTCGTCGACGAGCGGGCGGCGGAGACCGTGCGTCAGGCCGGCGGCAGGGCCAGACTGGTCCAGAACTCGCTGGCCGAGCTGAAGAGCGCCCGGCAGACCCTCGCGGACCGGGCGGCCGTCCCCGGCACGTCCTGGGCGCTCGACCCGGTGACCAACAAGGTGGTCGTCACGGCCGACCGGACGGTCACGGGCGGGGCCTGGGACCAGCTCAGCGGAGTGGTGGAAGGGCTCGGCGGCAAGGCCGAACTCCGGAAGACGGCAGGGGAGTTCAAACCCTTCGTCGCCGGCGGCGACGCCATCACGGGCAGCGGCGGGCGCTGCTCGCTCGGCTTCAACGTGGTCAAGGACGGCGCGCCGTACTTCCTGACCGCCGGGCACTGCACCGAGGCCATCCAGACCTGGTCCGACGCGCAGGGCAACGAGATCGGGACCAACGAGGGGTCCAGCTTCCCGGGCGACGACTATGGCCTTGTCAGGTACACCGCCGATGTCGCGCACCCGAGCGAGGTCAATCTGTACAACGGCTCCAGCCAGCCGATCACGCAGGCGGCCGAGGCGACGGTCGGCCAGCAGGTGACCCGCAGCGGCTCCACCACCCAGGTGCACGACGGACAGGTCACCGGGCTCGACGCCACCGTGAACTACGGCAACGGCGACATCGTCGACGGGCTCATCCAGACCTCGGTCTGCGCGGAGCCGGGCGACAGCGGCGGCTCGCTCTTCGCGGGCGACACCGCGCTCGGGCTGACCTCGGGCGGGAGCGGCGACTGCTCCTCGGGCGGGGTGACCTTCTTCCAGCCGGTGACGGAGGCGCTCACCGTATTCGGCGCACAGATCGGCTGACCTCCCGGTCGCCCGCGCGGCTGGGCCGGCCGGCTGCGGCGGGCCCAGTCGGCTTGCGCCGCCGGACGGGCCGGCCGCGGCAGGGCCCGCGAGAACCGGAAGGGCCCGGACCACCGAGAGAGGTCCGGGCCCTTCCTCTCGTTCATCCTCTCGCACGAACGTTCGAAACTTGGTCTATGGTGGGGACGGGGAGGTGAGAAGCGGATGATCCAGGAGGTGCGATGCCCGGGTTCACGCATCTGCACACCGTCTCCGGGTTCTCCCTGCGGTACGGGGCCTCCCACCCGGAACGGCTGGCCGAGCGCGCTGCCGAGCGGGGCATGGACGCCCTTGCCCTGACCGACCGCGACACCCTCGCGGGCGCGGTCCGCTTCGCCGAGGCCTGCGAGGCCGCGGGGATACGGCCGCTCTTCGGGGCGGAGCTGGCGGTGGGCGAGGCGCCAGGCGCGCGGGCGCGGGAACAGAGCCCCACCGAGCGCCGGCGCACCCCCGTGCGCGGCGGCGCCTTCATCGACGAGTCCGCGCCCCGCGCGGTCTTCCTCGCCCGCAACGGCGCGGCCGGCTGGGCCCAGCTCTGCCGGCTCGTCTCCACCGCGCACGCCGCCGGGGACGCCGGTCCGCTGCTGCCCTGGCAGGACAACCACGGCGCGGATCTCACCGCGCTGCTCGGACCCGGCTCCGAGACCGGCCGGGCCCTCGCGGCCGGCCGTCCCGACCGGGCCGCCCGGCTGCTGGCGCCCTGGCGCGAGATCTACGGCGACGCGCTCCGGCTCGAAGTCGTGTACCACGGGCGTACGGGCACGGGCCCCGGCTCGCTGCGGCATGCCGCCCGTACCCTCGGTTTCGCCGCCGAGCAGGGCGTACGCCCGGTGCTCAGCAACGCCGTACGGTACGCCGACCCGGGTCAGGGCCCGGTCGCCGATGTCCTCGACTCGGCCCGCCGACTGGTCCCCATCGACCCGCGCAGAGGCCTGGACAGCGGGGAGCGCTGGCTCAAGGACGCGGGCGCGATGGCCCGTACCGCGGAGCTGGTCGCCGAGGCCGCCGGCTTCGGGCCTACCACCGCGCAGCGGCTGTTGGTGCTGACCGAGGAGACCGCCGCGGACTGTCTGGTCGATCCCGAGGACGATCTGGGCCTGGGCACGGTGCACTTCCCCGAGCCCCGGCTGGTCGGCGCGGAACACCGTACCGTCGGACGGGTCCTGCGCTCGCGGTGCGTCGCCGGGATGGTGCGGCGCGGCTACGACCGGCGTCCCGACCACCGGACGTACTGGAGCAGGATGGACGCGGAGCTGCGCACGATCGAGGAGCTGGGCTTCGCCCCGTACTTCCTCACCGTGGCGCAGGTCGTCGACGATGTACGGGGAATGGGCGTCCGGGTCGCCGCGCGCGGCTCGGGCGCGGGGTCGCTGGTCAACCATCTGCTGGGGATCGCGCATGCCGATCCGGTCGAGCACGGCCTTCTGATGGAACGTTTCCTCTCCACGCGGCGCCCGTCCGGACTGCCCGATATCGACATCGACGTCGAGTCGGCCCGGCGGCTGGAGGTCTACCGGGGGATCCTCGACCGCTTCGGCCCCGAGCGGGTCGCGGCCGTCGCCATGCCCGAGACCTACCGGGTGCGCCATGCCGTACGGGACGTGGGCGCGGCCCTGTCCATGGACCCGGCCGAGATCGACCGGATCGCCAAGTCCTTCCCGCACATCCGCGCCCGGGACGCCCGCGCGGCGATGGACGAGCTGCCCGAGCTGCGGGAACTGGCGCGGGAGCAGCAGCGGGAAGGTGCGAAGTACGGGCGGCTCTGGGATCTGGTGGAGGCGCTGGACGCGCTGCCGCGCGGGATCGCCATGCACCCGTGCGGGGTGCTGCTCTCGGACGCCTCCCTGCTGCGCCGTACCCCGGTGGTGCCGACCAGTGGCGAGCACTTCCCGATGTCCCAGTTCGACAAGGACGATGTGGAGAAGCTGGGGCTGCTCAAGCTCGATGTGCTGGGCGTACGGATGCAGTCGGCGATGGCGCACGCGGTCGCGGAGATCGAACGGGCCACCGGGGAGCGGGTGGACATCGACGATCCGCGGCAGGTCCCCGAGGGCGATCCGGCAACCTACCGGCTCATCCGCTCCGCCGAGACCCTGGGCTGCTTCCAGATCGAGTCGCCGGGCCAGCGCGATCTGGTCGGCAGGCTCCAGCCCGCCACCTTCCACGATCTGGTGGTCGACATCTCGCTCTTCCGGCCCGGCCCGGTGGCGGCCGACATGGTGCGCCCGTTCATCGAGGCCAGACACGGCCGGGCGCCCGTCCGTCATCCGCACCCGGATCTGGAGGAACCGCTGCGCGAGACCTACGGGGTGGTCGTCTTCCATGAGCAGATCATCCGGATGGTGGACATCATGACCGGCTGCGGCCGGGAGGAGGCGGACAAGGTACGGCGCGGGCTCTCCGACCCCGAGTCCCAGGGCCGGATCCGGATCTGGTTCGAGCAGGAGACCCGGCGCAGGGGATACACCCCCGAAGTCACCGCGCGCACCTGGGAGATCGTCGAGGCCTTCGGCTCGTACGGCTTCTGCAAGGCACACGCCGTGGCCTTCGCCGTACCGACCTATCAGTCGGCCTGGCTCAAGGCGCACCATCCGGCCGCCTTCTACGCCGGGCTGCTCACCCATGACCCGGGGATGTACCCCAAGCGGCTGCTGCTCGCGGACGCGCGGCGGCGCGGGGTGCCGGTGCTGCCGCTGGATGTGAACCGGTCGTCGGCCACTCACCGGATCGAACTGGTGTACGATGACGGGACGTTGAAGGACGGGGCGTTCAAGGACGGGGTGTTGAAGGACGGGGAGCCCGGGGGCGGGAAATGGGGGCTCCGGCTGGCGCTCTCCGATGTCCATGGCATCAGCGAGGCGGAGACGGCCAGGATCGAGGCGGGACAGCCCTACTCCTCGCTGCTGGACTTCTGGCAGCGGGCCAGGCCGTCCCGGCCCGTCGCGGAACGGCTCGCGCAGGTGGGCGCGCTGGACCGGTTCGGCGCCAACCGGCGCGATCTGCTGCTGCATCTCGCCGAACTGCACGGAGCGCAGCGGAGATCCGGCACCTACGGCGATCAGCTTCCGCTCGGCGGAGGGCGGCGGACCGCCGGCGCGGGGCTGCCCGACCTGGACGGAACGGAACGCCTCAGCGCCGAGCTGGGCGTCCTCGGCATGGATGTCTCCCGCCATCTGATGGAGGACCACTACGCGTTCCTGAAGGAGCTGGGGGCGGTGTCGGCCAAGCGGCTGCGGGACGTACCGCACGGCAGAACCGTCCTGGTCGCGGGCGCCAAGGCGGCGACCCAGACCCCGCCGGTACGCTCCGGCCAGCGGGTCATCTTCACCACCCTGGACGACGGTACGGGCCTGGTCGACCTGGCCTTCTTCGGCGACAGCCAGGAGGCGTGCGCGCACACCGTCTTCCACTCCTGGCTGCTGCTGGTACGGGGAGTGGTGCAGCGGCGCGGCCCGCGCAGCCTGAGCGTGGTGGGCGCGGCGGCCTGGGACCTGGCGGAACTGGTTGAACTGCGGAGGGAGGGGGGCCTGGACGCGGTCGCCGCCGCGCTGGACGCGCCGCGGCCGGACCGGGACACCGCCCCGGCCGACTCGGGTCGGCGCATTCAACTGCCCACGGGCTACGCGATGAACCCCTGGGCCGACCTCAAGCCGCCCGGCGAGGGCCTGCCCACCGGACGGAAGCTCTGGCACTCCAGCCCGGGGAGCGCGGGATGATCCTCTGCGTACGGCTCCGGCGCGGGCGCACGCTTTCGGCCGAGCCGGATCTGGCGGGGCTGCTCGGGCTGATCGAGGACATCAGCCCAGTCGCCCAGGCCCTGCCACCGGACACCGCGCTCGTCGATGTGCGGGGCGCGGAACGGTACTTCGGGCAGGACGCCACCGGGATCGCCACCCTGCTGCGGGTACGGGCACTCGCGCATCTCGGGGCCGGGTGCGCGATCGGGGTGGCCGCCACCCCGATGCTGGCGCGGATGGCCGCGCGCGACGCGGAGCCGGGGACGACGCTGGTGGTGGCCGACGACAAGCGCGCGGTCGAACGGTTCCTGGGCCCCAGACCGGTCACCGACCTGCCCGGGACCGGCGCCGCGACGGCCCGCGCGCTCCGCTCGTACGGCATCACCACCATCGGCGGGGCCGCCGCCGTACCGCTGTCGACGCTCCAGCGGGTCGCCGGGGTGCGCGCCGGGCGCGAACTGTACGAGAAGGCGCACGGCGTGGACCGTACAAGGGTCGCCCCGAACGCCGCCGCACGCTCCCTCACCGCCGAACGGACCTTTCCCCGCGACGAGCTGGACCGGACACTGCACCGGCGCGCGCTGCTCTCGATCACCGAGGAGCTGGGCGCCCGGCTGCGCGACACGGCCCAGGTGTGCCGCTCCCTGACCCTCACCGTCCGGTACGCGGACCACTCCGCCACCACCCGCACCCGCACCCTCCCCGAACCGACCGCCCACTCCCCGTCCCTCACCGCCACCGTCTACCGGACGCACGAGTCGCTCGGTCTGCAACGGGCCCGGGTGCGGGCCCTCTCCGTACGGGCGGAGGCCCTGCTCCCCTCCGGACACGCCACCCGCCAGCTCTCGTTGGACCCGGTGGACGACCGGGCCCGGCGGATCGAGGCGGTCACGGATCTGGCCCGCGCGAAGTTCGGTCCGGGGGTGATCGTGCCGGGTCCGCTGGCCGCGTAGCGGAACGCCCGTACCCTGCGGGCCCACGGGGAGCACCGCGCATTTTTTACTGACGCGTAACTTCCCTTTTTCGGCCTACTCGTGCGTAACTTTTGGCAGTGCCACCATCTTTGTGGTCCGGGCCACAGGGCTGACAGACATCGCCATTTCCCTTGAGCCGCAAGGAGATCGCACGATGCTGCCCTGGAAACGCGCGCTCGGATCTCTGGGCGCGCTGCTGCTGGCCACCACGCTTCTGGTCGCCCCGGCCGCCGCTGCCGACACCCCCGCTCCCGCCCCCACATCCGCTTCCACATCCGCGTTCGCCGCTGCTTCGAGCCGTGGGTGGAACGACTACTCCTGCAAGCCTTCCGCCGCCCATCCCCGGCCGGTCGTCCTTGTCCACGGGACCTTCGCGAACTCCATCGACAACTGGCTCGGGCTCGCCCCGTATCTGGTGGACCGGGGCTACTGCGTCTTCTCGCTCGACCACGGGCAGCTCCCCGGCGTACCGCTGTTCTACGGGCTGGGCCCCATCGACGCCTCGGCCGGGCAACTCGCCGCCTATGTCGACAAGGTGCTCGCGGCCACCGGCGCCGCGGAGGTCGATATCGTCGGGCACTCGCAGGGCGGCATGATGCCGCGTCACTATCTGAAGTTCCTCGGGGGCGCGGCGAAGGTGAACGCGCTGGTCGGCATCGCCCCCAGCAATCACGGCACCACCCTGCTCGGGCTGACCGGGCTGCTGCGGTACTTCCCCGGTATCGAGGACCTGCTGACCGAGAAGACGCCCGCGCTCGCCGACCAGGTGGCCGGGTCGCCCTTTCTCACCCGGCTCAACGCGGGCGGGGACACGGTGCCGGGGGTGCGCTACACCGTGATCGCCACGCGGTACGACGAGGTGGTCACCCCGTACCGGACACAGTTCCTGTCCGGTCCCGATGTGCGCAATGTGCTGCTCCAGGACCTGTGCCCGGTGGACTTCTCCGAGCACGCGGCGATCGGGCTGATCGACCGGGTCGCCTTCCACGAGGTGGCCAACGCGCTCGACCCGGCGCGGGCGACACCGACCACCTGCGCGTCGGTGTTCGACTGACGGGGGGTCTTCCGCTCCCGGGGGTGGGTGTGCCCGGGAGCGGAAGACGCTTTGAGCCCGCGGGGGGCGGAGGCCAGGGGCCCGAGGTCAGCGGCCGTGCCTGGCGGACGGTACGGCCCTGCGCCTGGCCGAGGCGAACAGGACCGCGGCGCCGATGGCGAGGGTCGCCGTACCGCCGATCGCGAGATACGGGGTGACTCCGGAGCCGCCGGTCTCGGCGAGGTTCTGCTGCCCTTCGGCGGACTGAGCGGCGGACTGGACGTCCGCGGGCTGCCCACCGCCGGACTGTGCCGCCGGAGCACCGGCCGACGCGGCGGCGGGCTGCGCCTCGGGAGTGCCGGTGGCGGTGTCGTCGCCATAGCTGTCGGTGTCGGTGTTGTCAGCGGCGCCAGGGGTGGCGGCGCTGTCGGTGGTGTCGGTGGCTTCGGTGTGTTCGCCGGTGTCACCGTGACCGTTGTGTTCGACCGTGGACTTGCCCGCGCCCGCCGCGATCTCCTGGTCGGTGGGCGCCGAGGCCGTCGGGGCGGGGACCGCCGGAGCGCCGCCGCCCGCACCGCCGTTGTCCGCCCCGAACACCACGTCCGAGCAGGTGTAGAACGCCTCGGGACTGTCCGAGCGCTGCCAGATCGAGTAGATGAGATGGCGGCCCGACTTGTTCGGCACGATCCCGCCGAAGACGTACGCGCCGTTCTCCAGCTTCGGGTCCGTGACCTTGAGGAAGGGCTTCGGCTCCAGATCCGACCACCTCAGCGGCTTGGCCGGGTCGTAGCCGTTCTTGGTGAGATACAGCTCGAAGGAACCCTTGTGCGGAGCGGTGGCCTTGTAGCGGAAGGTCCTGTTGCCCGCGGTCATCGGGGACGAGGGCCAGTCGCCGCGCGCCAGATCGAGCCCCTTGTACTTGTCCCGGCCCGCGCTGCACAGCTTTCCGTCCGGGATCAACTGCTTGTGGTTCCCGGCCGCGTTGGGGATGTTGACCTCGTTCCAGTCGTACAGCGCCTGCGTACCGCCCGCCGCGACCGCCGCCTTGCACGCCGCCGACCGCGGGCTCTCCGGCCCCTCGGCATAACAGGCGGCCACCCGGCTGACCGGATCCGTCAGCGATCCGTGAGCGGCGGCCGGTGTGGCGGTGAGCCCGGCCGACGCGAGCGGAACGAGACCGAGGGCGACGATCCCGGCGGCCGTACGGCGAGCGGTCATGAGCAGGTTCTCCTTAGGAGCGGCACGGGCGGAATCCGCCGGGGCGGCGGACGACCTCCCCGTCGAACGCCGCCCCGGCGATCAGCAAGCTAGCCGCTCGGAACCCCGGAATCCGCTGCTCGGACGGGGTACGGGCAATCCTTATGGCGCCGTTAAGGCAAGCCTAAGAGTCGGCTCAGGAAGGCACCTGAGGGCGCCTGGAAGCGGGGTCGGAAAGCGCTGCGGGCGTTGACCGCCGCCGGGCGGGCTCGGGTAGGGTGGCCGTCGCCAGCAGTGAGCTGTGCACGGACCCATCGAAGGAGGCGAGACCCATCACCGCTGTATCAGGTCGGGCGCTCCCCCTTCTCGGCCGTGCGGTCCATCAGGCATAGGTGACCGCCGGGAGTGCCCATCGGCATTCCGAAAGGCTCCCCATGTCAGCTTCCGCGTCGACTCCTTCGTCTCCCTCGACTCCCTCGTCTGGGTCGTGCCTCTCGTCTCCCTCGTCGCCCCTCTCGGCTCCCGTTCCGTCCGCCGTGGTCGCCAGGCTCCGCGCCGCCGGCTGTGTCTTCGCCGAGGACGAGGCGTGTCTGCTCGTCTCCACCGCCCGTTCCGCGGCCGAACTGACCGCGATGGTGGACCGGCGGGTGGCTGGTCTGCCCCTTGAACACGTCCTCGGCTGGGCGGAGTTCAGCGGTCTGCGGATCGCCGTGGACGCCGGGGTCTTCGTGCCCCGCCGCCGTACCGAGTTCCTGGTCCGCCGGGCCGCCGCGCTCGCCCGGCCGGGCGCCGTCGTGCTCGATCTGTGCTGTGGCTCCGGCGCGCTGGGCGCGGCGCTGGCCGCGACCCTGGGCCGGGCCGAGCTGTACGCCGCCGACATTGACCCGGCTGCGGTGCGCTGCGCCCGGCGCAATGTCGCCGCCGCCGGAGGCCGGGTGTACGAGGGCGATCTGTACGAGCCGCTGCCCGCCGCGCTGCGGGGCCGGGTGGACGTCCTGCTCGCCAACGTCCCGTACGTACCGACCGAGGAGGTCGGACTGCTGCCCCCGGAGGCCCGCATACACGAGGCGCGAGTGGCGCTCGACGGGGGCGCGGACGGGCTCGACGTCCTGCGCCGGGTGGCGGCGGAGGCGCCCGGCTGGCTGGCGCCGGGGGGCTCGCTGCTGGTCGAGACGAGCGAGCGGCAGGCGGCCCTGGCGGTGGAGACGCTCGCGGCCGCCGGCCTCACCCCGGACGTGTCCCGCTCCGAGGAGCTGTACGCCACGGTGATCACTGGCACGAGACCGCCCGGTCGTACGGCCTGATCGGGGAGGGCCTGACCCGGCTGCCGGTTTGTCCTCAAGCGCCGGACGGGCTGGCTGTGCTGTGTCCTCAAGCGCCGGACGGGCTGGCTGTGCTGTGTCCTCAAGCGCCGGACGGGCTGATCAAGCCCGGCCGCAGGCCGGAAACAAGCCCGTCCGGCGATTGAGGACGGGGCGCTCAGCCCGTCCAGCGGTAGCGGCGTTCCGGGCGGCCCGTGCCGCCGTAACGGAGGGAGATCTCCGCCCGGCCCGTTTCCGCGAAGTACTCCAGATAGCGCCGGGCGCTCACCCGGGACAGCGCCCCCGCGTCCGCGCACTCCGTCGCCGACAGTCCGTCCTTGTGCTCGCGCAGAATGCCCTCCACCAGATCGGCGGTGTGCGCGGCCAGCCCCTTGGGCAGACCACGGCTGCCCGGCGGGCGCGTACCGAAGATACGGTCGACGTCCTCCTGGCGCGCCTCGCCCAGCCCGGCGAGGCGCGTCCGCAGGGACGCGATGTGCCGCAACTGCTCCTGGAGCGCCGTCTGGCTGAAGGGCTTGATCAGATAGTGCAGCGCGCCCGCGCGCAGCGCCGCCCGGATCACCCCCGCGTCCCGCGCCGCCGTGATGAACAGCGCGTCGACGGCGGTACGGCCCCGGTCCCGCCCCTCCGCCGCCCGCAGCTCGCGCAGCACCGCGATCCCGTCCATATCGGGCAGATAGATGTCGAGCAGCACCAGATCGGGCGCCAGCCGCTCGGCAGCGCGCAGCGCCTCGGCGCCGCTGTGCGCCACCCCGACGACCGTAAACCCGTCCATCGCGGACACATAGCGGCTGTGCAGCTTGGCGACCATGAAGTCGTCGTCCACCACCAGCACTTTCGTCACGGCGACACGCTAAGCCGCGACCGCAATGACCACAACGTCCGTTGATTCCGGAAGCGAGACAGCTTGTTAACGCACAGGCAACATGTGGCCCACTTCACAAGCTTTCCGAAAGGCGGCAGACGTGCGATTGCGCACCCCTCTGGCCCTGCTCGGGTCGGCGCTGCTGGTGCTGGTGGGGCCGCCGTTGCTCACCTCGGGCAGTGGCGCCGACACCGGTACGCAGATCCCCGGCCTGCGCTTCATGGTCCCCAACACCCCCGGCGGCGGGTACGACATCACGGCCCGCACCCTGGCCAAGAACGCCGAGGACGCGGAACTCACCCACAACATCGAGGTGTTCAACCTGCCCGGCGCGGGCGGCACCGTCGGTCTCGCCCGGCTCGTCGGTGAGCACGGCAACGGCAAGCTCGCCATGTCGATGGGCCTCGGTGTGGTCGGTGCCGTCCACACCAACAAGGCACCCAAGACCCTCGCCGACGCCACCCCGATCGCCCGGATCACGGAGGAGTCCGACATCGTCGTCGTCGGCAAGAACTCCCCGTACAAGACCATCGGCGATCTGATCGAGGCCTGGCGGGCCGATCCCGCCAAGGTGCCGGTCGGCGGCGGCTCCTCGCCCGGCGGGCCCGACCATCTCGCCCCCATGCTGATGGCGGAGGCCGCCGGGATCGCGCCGAAGACCGTCAACTACGTCCCGTTCGACGGCGGCGGCGAACTCCTCGCCTCCATCCTCGGCGAGAAGGTCGCCTTCGGGGTCTCCGGCCTCGGCGAGTACCGCGACCAGATCGAGGCCGGTGAACTGCGGCTCCTCGCGGTCACCGCACCCGAGCGGATACCCGGCCTGGACGCCCCCACCCTCCGCGAGTCCGGTCTCGACACCGACTTCACCAACTGGCGCGGCATCGTCGCACCGCCCGGCCTCTCCGACGCCGAGCGCACCAAACTCCTGGCCTTCTTCGACGAGTTGCACGACTCGTCCCAGTGGCGGGAGTCCCTCAAGAAGAACGGCTGGACCGACGCGTACCTGCCCGGCGAGAAGTTCGGGGACTTCCTCGCCGAGGAGGACCAGCGCGTGGGCTCCGTCCTGAAGGAGCTGGGACTGTGAACGCGGAGACAGAAACGCCGGCCACCGCCCGGACGGCGGCGGGGACACCGGAGCCCGGACCCCGCCGGTCCTGGCTGCGCGAGCACTCCGAACTCGGCGTCAGCCTGCTGCTGCTCGCCCTCGGCATCCTCGTCCTCACCGACGCCCTCACCATGAGCGTCGACATCACCCAGCGCGGCCCCGTCGGCCCCAGGACCGTACCGCTCGTCGTCGGCGCCGGCCTGCTCGTCGTCGCCGTCCTGCTCACCCTCGACGTCCTGCGCGGCGGGCGCGGCGAGGCGGAGGGCGGCGAGGACATCGACCTCAGCGAGCCCAGCGACTGGCGTACGGTCCTGCTCCTCGCCGGGGTCTTCCTCGCCAACGCCGTCCTCATCGGCCCCCTCGGCTTCCCCATCTCGGGCGCCCTGCTCTTCTGGGGCTCGGCGTACGCGCTCGGCAGCCGCCACTACGACCGCGACCCGCTGATCGCCGCGGTCCTCTCCCTCGTCACCTACTTCGTCTTCGACAACCTGCTCGGTGTCCCCCTCCCCGGTGGCCCGCTGATGGGGGTGCTGTAACCGATGGACTCCCTCAACTCCCTCCTGGACGGCTTCGGCACGGCGCTCACGCCGATGAATCTGCTCTGGGCCGCGATCGGTGTGCTGCTCGGCACGGCGATCGGTGTCCTGCCCGGGATCGGCCCCGCGATGGCGGTGGCCCTGCTGCTCCCGGTGACGTACGGACTCGAACCGACCGGCGCGTTCATCATGTTCGCCGGCATCTACTACGGCGCGATGTTCGGCGGCTCCACCACCTCGATCCTGCTCAACACCCCCGGCGAGAGCGCGGCGGTGGTGGCCGCGATCGAAGGCAATCCGATGGCCAAGGCGGGGCGTGGCGCGCAGGCGCTGGCCGCCGCCGCGGGCGGACACTTCGCCGGCGGCATGATCGGCACCATCCTGCTGGTGGTCCTCGCCCCGACCGTCGCCTCGCTCGCCGTGGACATCGGCGCGCCCGACTACTTCGCGATCATGGTGCTGGCGTTCATCGCCGTCACCTCCGTCCTCGGCTCGTCCCGGATCCGCGGGCTCGCCTCGCTGCTCATCGGTCTCACCCTCGGTCTCGTCGGACTGGACCAGATGACCGGCCAGCAGCGGCTCACCTTCGGTTCGCTCCAACTCGCCGACGGCATCGATGTGGTGATCGTCGCGGTCGGGCTCTTCGCGATCGGCGAGGCCCTCTGGGTCGCCGCCCATCTGCGCCGCTCCACCGGCGAGGCGATCCCGGTGGGCCGCCCGTGGCTGGGCAGGAAGGACATCCGGCGCACCTGGCTGCCGTGGCTGCGCGGGCCGCTCATCGGCTTCCCGTTCGGCGCGATCCCGGCGGGCGGCGCGGAGATCCCCACCTTCCTCTCGTACGTCACCGAGAAGCGGCTCTCCAAGCACAAGGACGAGTTCGGAAAGGGCGCCATCGAGGGGGTGGCGGGGCCCGAGTCGGCCGCGTCCGCCTCGGCGGCGGGCACGCTGGTGTCGATGCTGACGCTCGGGCTGCCCACGACGGCCGTCGCCGCGGTGATGCTGGCCGCGTTCCAGCAGTACGGCATCCAGCCGGGGCCGCTGCTCTTCGAGCGTGAACCCGAGCTGGTCTGGGGCCTGATCGCCTCGCTCTTCGTCGGCATGCTGCTGCTCCTCGCGCTCAACCTGCCGCTGGCGCCGGTCTGGGCGAAGCTGCTGCGGGTCCCGCGGCCCTATCTCTACGCGGGGATCCTCTTCTTCGCGGCCGTCGGCGCGTACGCGGTCGGCGGGGAGGCGCTGGACCTGGTGATCCTGCTGGTCATCGGTCTGATCGGGTTCGGGATGCGGCGGTACGGGCTGCCGGTGCTGCCGGCCGTGATCGGCGTCATCCTGGGCCCGGCCGCCGAACAACAGCTCCGCCGCGCACTCCAGATCAGCGACGGCAGCGTGACCGGCCTGGTCAACACGCCGTTCTCGGTGGCGGTCTACGCGGTGATCGTCCTGCTGCTGATCTGGCCGGGCATCCGGAAGCTGATCGCCGCGCGCCGGAACCGTACCGCCTCGGTGTAGCTCCAGTCCGGCCTCATGGCCCGAGCCGGGTGCGCCGCCCTTCCCCATGAGGGCGGGGCACCCGGCTCGCACGGTCGTTGTCAGTGCCGCGTGCCACGATCGGACCATGACTTCGACAGCCTGGGACTCCCTCGCCGACTCGTTCGACCAGGAACCCGACCACGGCCTGCTGGACCCCGCCGTCCGCGCGGCCTGGTCCGCCCGACTGACGGCCTGGCTCCCGGCCGCCCCGTCGCGTGTGCTGGACCTCGGCTGCGGTACGGGAAGCCTGGCCCTGCTCGCAGCCGAACAGGGCCACCGGGTGACGGCGGTCGACCTGTCGCCCCGCATGGCCGCCCTGGCCGTCAGGAAACTCGCGGGGACGGACGCCGAGGTCCTGCTGGGTGACGCGGCCCGGCCGCCGGTGGGGGAGCGGAGTGTCGACGTGGTGCTGGCCCGCCATGTGCTGTGGACACTGCCCGACCCCGAACGGGTGCTGCGCCACTGGGTGTCGCTGCTGCGCCCGGGCGGCCGGCTGGTCCTGATCGAGGGCGTCTGGTCCGGTACGGGCCTCCCGGCGACCCGCCTCATAACCGCCCTGGCGCCCCTCACCGACGGCGTCCACCACGAGCCCCTCTCGACGGACCCCGCCCTCTGGGGCCGCCCCGTCGACGACGAGCGCTACGCCCTGACAGCCACCCTCGACCGGTCGGTCCCCTCGCCCGCCACGGGCCACCCCGGCCCGTCCGGCGGCTGAGGACGGACCGGTGCCGGACGGGACCGGTGAGGCCGTGCCGTCGCGGGGGCTGTACGGTCGCGGGTCTCTGCGTCACGCCAGGGCGCGGACGTGGCGTACTTCCCTCGCGAAGAGCTCGTACCCGAACCACTTGTTGATCGCCAGCATCGGGCCGTTCTCCGCGTCATTGGTGGTGTACGCGTCCGTACGGCCCGCCGCGCGGGCGCGGTGGAGGGAGGCCGTCTTCGCGTGCTTCGCCAGGCCCCGGCCGCGGAACGCGCGCAGGGTGCCGGTCATGCCGGACATATAGCGGGTGCGGCCGTCCGTATGGGCCAGGGTGTACGCCACGACGCGGCCGCCGGCCACCACCACGGTCGTCAACTCGCGATCCAGACAAGGGTTGTTCCAGGTATGGCCCAGCCAGTCCTCGTAGTCGTCGAAGTCCGTGCCGATGTCGCTCGGTTCGTCGGACGTCGCCTCCGCGTCCGCCTCGAACAGCGGTCGCGGATCGTCCGCGAAGTCCGCGGCCGTACGCAGCTCGAACCCCGGCGGCAGCGGCGGCGGCTCCGGGAGTACGGCCCCGGCCAGATCGAGCCGCTGGAAGTGCGCGGGGCGTGTCGCCCGGTAGCCGTGGTGCTCGGCGAAGTCCAGGCTCGCCGGTTCGTCCAGGACCCAGGAGTAGACACTGGTCGCGCCCTCGACCGCGAGATGCTCCTCGGCCGTACGGAGCAGCAGCGAGCCCGCGCCCCGGCCCCGCCGCTCCGGATGGACCTGTGGAGTGACGGACGACTGCCCGGGGTCGGTGCTGTCGTACGCGACGCCGACATGCGCCGAGCCGATCAGCTCGCCGTCCTCCTCCGCCACCAGCAGCCGGAACTTCCTCGCCGGGTTGGCATGCGCCACCTCGAAGAGGACGGACTCCTCGGTCATCACCACATAGGGCGTGCAGATCCGGCGCAGCCGGACCACGGCCCCGGCGTCCTCGGTACGGAAATCACGGACGATCACAGTCATGGGGCGGCACGGTATGCGCGTCCCGCGCCGGACCGCCTCCCCTTTTTCCCGCGGCCCCCTTCCCGCCGGATTCCGCGGTCCTCCCCGGGAACGCCCGGCTCCGGACGTGGTGGTGCCCCGGTGGGGGAGAATCGGTCCGTGACCCTGCAGATCGTGATCGACCCGGCCGACTCGACCGCTCCGTACGAGCAGCTCCGTACCCAGATCTCCGAGCGGGCCCGCTCCGGCGCGCTGCCCGTGGGATACAGACTGCCGACCGTCCGGGGGCTCGCCGAGGATCTGGGCCTGGCCGCCAACACCGTTGCCAAGGCCTACCGCGCCCTGGAGTCCGACGGGGTGATCGAGACCCGGGGCAGGAACGGTACGTTCATCGCCGCCGCCGGGGACGCCGCCGAGCGGGAGGCCGCGAGCGCCGCGCAGGCGTACGCGGAGCGCGCGCGGCGCCTCGGCCTCGACCGGGCCGCCGCGCTGGCCGCCGCCGAGGACGCGGTGCGGGCCGTCTACGCGACCTGACCCGGCGACGCGCCCCGTGACGTGACGCGGCGACGCGCCCCGGGGCCCGGCGACGTGGCACCCCCGGCGGGCGACCCCGGGGGGATCAGAGATAGAGGCCCGCGTCCGAACCGGACTGCTGGGACGGCACCGAAGCGGGCCCACTGCCCCGGCGCAGCGCGTACAGCTCTGCCAGCGTCGCGCCCTCGCGCCCCACCGACGCCTCCCAGTCGCCGTCCTCCCTGCTCAGCCAGGACAGCGCCTCCGGCCGGGTCAGCGACCCCACCTCGATCCTGGCCAGACAGCGGCCGGGACGGACCACCGCCGGGTGCAGCCGCTCCAGGTCCTCATTGGTCGTCACCCCCACCAGAACGTTCCTGCCCTGTCCCAGCAGCCCGTCCGTGAGGTTCAGCAGCCGCGACAGCGCCTGGCCCGCCGTGTGCTTGGCCTCGCCCCGGATCAGCTCGTCGCAGTCCTCCAGGAGCAGCAGCCGCCACCGGCCCTTGGCAGAGCCGTCGTCCTCGCCGATCGCGATGTCCATCAGATAGCCGACGTCGTTGAAGAGCCGCTCCGGGTCCAGTACGCAGTCGACCTGGCACCAGTCGCGCCAGGAGCGGGCCAGCGTACGCAGCGCCGAGGTCTTGCCGGTGCCGGGCGGGCCGTGCAGCAGGAGCAGCCGGCCCGCGATGTCGTCCGGGGTCACCTTCATCAGCCGGTCCATCGCGTCGGCCACCGGCGCGGTGTAGTTGGGCCGGATCTCGTCCCAGGTACCGGCCGCGATCTGCCGGGTGGTGCGATGCGGGCCGCGGCGAGGCGACACGTACCAGAAGCCCATCGTGACATTCTCCGGCTGCGGCTCCGGCTCGTCCTGCGCGCCGTCGGTCGCCTGCTGATGGACCTTCTCGGCGAGTTCGCGGCTGACGGCCGTGACGGTGACGTCCGCGCCCCGGTTCCAGCGGGAGACCAGCAGCGTCCAGCCGTCGCCCTCGGCGAGGGTCGCGCTGCGGTCGTCGTCGCGCGCCGAGCGCAGCACGGTGGCGCCCGGAGGCAGCAGGGTCACGCCCGACCTGACCCGGTCGATGGTCGAGCTGTGCGAGTACGGCTGCTCGCCCGTCGCGAAACGGCCGAGGAACAGCGCGTCGACCACATCCGACGGCGAGTCGCTGTCGTCGACGGTGAGCCGGATCGGCAGTGCGTCCTGAGGCTTGGCAGACATGCCGCCCATGATCCGGCACGGGGACGGCCTATGCACGGTGTTTTGACTCCGGCGGCGGGCCGCGCCGGGCACGGGGGCCGGATCCCCGGCCGACAGGCACCGTACGGCAGGGCCCCCGAAGCTCCGGGGGCCGGTCGCACGGTCCGCGTCACCACCGCCCCGCGGCCGCCGTACGGCCCAGTGAGGCGGCCCGGCGGGCACGGCGCACGAACGCGTACCCCTTGGTCAGGGCCCGGTCGGCGGCGAACGTCCGGGCGACCGAACGGCCCTCGACGAGCCGCCCGAACTCCTCCGGGCCGGTGGTGCGCCGTACGGTCACCCGCTCCAGCGCGTACGGACCCTGGCGACGGCGGGCCAGCGCGTTGCCGACCGCGACGGACTGCGCGAACCCGGCGGCGCGGACCGTACGCCGTACGCGTCGGCTGGAGTAGCCGTACGGGTACGCGAAGGAGTCCGGCGCCGTGCCCAGTTCCCCGGCGATGATCTCCCGGCAGCGCCGGACCTCGGACCCGAGCCGGTCGTCGTCGAGCTGGTCCAGCTCGGGGTGGGTGTGGCTGTGGCCGCCGATCTCCAGGCCGGCCCCGGCCAGTTCGCGCACCTGGTCCCAGTCGAGCATGGTGTCGGGCGCGCCGCCCTCGTCGTACGGTCCGCGCAGCCACCCGGTCGAGACGAACAGGGTGGCGGCGAAGGAGTACGAGGCGAGGACGGGGAGGGCGTGCCGGTGCACGCCCTCGTAACCGTCGTCGAAGGTGACCAGCACGGGCCGGGCCGGCAGCTCCCCGCCGCCGCGCCACACGGCGGCGAGCCGCGCGAGGGTGACGGGCGTGAACCCGCGCCGGTGGAGCACCTCCATCTGCCCGGCGAAGGCCCCGGGCGAAACGGACAACGCCCGGACGGCGGCGGGGGGCCGCTCCGCGATGGCGTGGTACATGAGGATGGGCACGGCTGCGGATTCGGGGGTGACGGGCGCCGCCGCGGTCGCGGGGGTCACGCGGCGGCTCCCCGCGGGGCAGGGGCGGGCGAGGCGGGACCACACCCGGCGCCCGACACACCCGAAGCATCCGGCGCCACCCACCGCCCACCCGCCGCCGGGCCTACTGTGTCCGGGCCTACCGCGCCTGCGCTTACCGTGTCCGGGTCCAGGATGTCGGGGCCTACCGCGCCTGGGCTTACCGTGTCGCGGCTCGCCGCGTTCGGGCCCACCATGTCCCGGCCCGCCGTGTCTGGGCCTACCGTGTCGCGGCCTACCGCGTCCGGGCTCACCATGTCCGCGCCCGGCGCACCTGCCGTACGTGCCGCACCTGCCGTACGTGCCGCACCTGCCTCATCCGCCGTACCTGCCGGATCCGCCGCCGTCGGCCGCTCGCCCGGTGCCACGGCCGTCACGGCCGCCCCCGGCGCGCTCGCGGCGCTCGGCCCCGCGTTCACCGTCCCCGCCGCGAACCATCTTTCCCCCGCCGTCCCTCTTGTCGCCGGAGTACGGGGGATCGGGCCCGAGGAGAAGGCCGAGCCCGCGCGGCTGCGGAGGCGGCCCACCAGATAGCCCGTCGCCGCCGTGGTCACGCCCGCGACGATCGCGGCCGCGCGGGCCGCGCCGCCCGGGCGGCCCAGGGCCGCGTCGCGCAGCCCGCGCGCCACGCCCGCCGGGAGCACATGAGTGGTGTAGCGGCGCTCCGATTCGAGCCCCTTGTCCGCGCCCACGCTCCGCGCGACCAGCGCCTTCGACAGTCCCTCGGCGTAGTTGCGGGTACGGAAGTAGCCGAAGCGCTCGCGCACCGGCGGGACCTTGTGGTGGATGACCGACCGGTCGTCGATCAGAATCACCGCGCCCGGTACTGCCCTGCTCAGCCGGATGCACAGCTCCGTCTCCTCGCACCCCAGCGGGCGCTTGTCGCCGTCGCGCCCGATGCCCGTCGCGAACCCCCCCGGCCGCGTCGAACGCCGTACGCCGGAACGACGCGTTCCCGCCCAGGACATTGCGGACCCGCACTTTGCCCCCGGGCAGCCCCCGGTACGTACAGCCGACGACCCAGTCGAACTCCTGGGGGAACCAGTCCGGCCGGCGCCCGGACGACCAGGCCGGTTCCGTACGCCCGCCGACCGCCAGTACCTCCGGGTCCTCGTACGCCTCGTCGAAGTACCGCAGCCAGTCGCGTTCGGCCACCGCGTCGTCGTCGAGGAACGCGACCAGCTCGCCGCGGGCGGCAGCGATCCCGGTGTTGCGGCCCGCGGAGAGGCCGCGGGGGCCCGCGTTGGCGAGCACCCGCACCTCCCCGCGCGCCATGTACTGCTGGTACTCCCGGGTGAGCCGCTCCAGCAGGGCCGGGTTGTGGTCGACCACGAGCAGGGTCTCCAGGGCGGGCAGCGACTGGGCCCGCACCGAGTCGACCGCCGCGAGGATGTCCTGCCAGCGGTCCTCGGTATAGACACAGATCACCACGGAGAACGGCCGGTGATGACGGGCCTGGTGACGGTGAGTCTGGTGATGGTGGGTCCGGTACGGGTGGCTCATGACACCTCCCCCCGCGGCACCGCACCCCGGAGCGCCGCCGCGCCGGTACGGACGGCCCGCGCCGCCCGGGTACGCGCCGCCGCCCGCGCCGTCCGGGGCACGCCCCGCTCGCGGAGGATCACCCGAAGGACGCGGAGGCCGTCCCGTACGGCTCTCAGATTGCTGGCCCCGTGGATCCGGTCGTACTCGTGGCTGGGTATCTCCTGCACCTTCAGCCCGGCCTTGACGACCCGGATGTTCATCAGGGTCTCGACCTCGAACCCGGTGCAGTCCAGGGTGATCTCGTCCAGGCAGTGCCGCCAGAAGGCGTTGTAGCCGTAGCAGAGATCGGTGTAGCGGGCGCCGAACTTGGCGTTGACGACGGCGCACAGGACCCGGTTGCCGAGCTTGCGGATCGCGGTCATGTCGTCCGTACCGCCGCCGTTGGCGAAGCGGGAGCCCTTGGCGAAGTCGGCGCCGGAGACCAGGGCCGAGACATAGGAGACGATCTCCTGGCCGTCGGCCGAGCCGTCCGCGTCGACCATCACGATGATGTCGCCGGTGCACGCGGCGAATCCGCTGATCAGGGCATCGCCCTTGCCCTTGCCGCGCTGGGCGACGACCTTGACCTCCGGCCACAGCTCGCGGGCCACCCGCACGGTGTCGTCGCTCGAATCGCCGTCGACCAGGACGACTTCATGGATCCAGTCGGGCAGGCTCGCGAAGACGTACGGAAGGTTGCGCGCCTCGTTCATCGCGGGAATCACGACGCTCACGGGCGGCGCGATCGCGAGATACGAGGAGACGGGCCGGTAGCGCAGGGCGGGCAGCCCGCCCCCGGCCGGGGCCCCGGCGGACGGGGCGGATGCCACTGACGCCACTTCGCTTGCAGGCGGCTCTTCGCCCGGTGCCGCCGGGCGCAGAAAAGCGCTCACGAGTCGTGTTCCCTCTCGTCCGGTGGACCGCCCGCCCCCGGGCGGTCCGGCTTGGTTTCCGGTTCGAAAGGGGGTGCTCACCCCGGACATGACGGCATGGCACTCCGTGCTGAGCGGGTGAGCTGTGGTACTGGCCGCGCGGCACGCGACTGGGCTCCTGGCCCTACCGGCCAGGAGCGGTCACCGAGCGGCACCCCCCTAGGGCCCCACGTCGTGACGACAGGCCCTATTGCGCGCCCCGCCCCGGGAACCACCGCGGCACGTGAACCCTCCCCTTGAGCCGCCATGCCGTGGACCGATACCGATGGACCGATGCGGGTGGATGTACGACGGTATTGATGAATCGGACTGTATGGCAAGACCTGGGATCTCGAATCGCTTTTGGCTTTTTTGGCCGCACTTCGACAGTCGCATCCCGTACCTCCCTGATCGTTTCCATTCGATCTCCGATTGATCTCCCACAGGCACAGGGCAGCCCCGAAACCTCGCTGAAATGTTTTTGGCATGGACACTTCCAGTGAACTGTGGCGGCTGGTACCACAGTTCAGGCAGAAACCCTGCCCCTGCTTCGGAGAGGTCCCATGAAACTGTCCCGAATCACGGCACTCACGTCCTCGCTCGTCCTGGGGGTGGTGCTCGCTCTCACCGGAGCGGCCGCCGCCCAGGCCGCCCCCGCCGCCGCCGTCGACTATGTGGCGCTGGGGGACTCGTACTCCTCCGGTGTCGGAGCCGGCGCCTACGACAGTTCCAGCGGCAACTGCAAGCGCACCCCCAGGGCCTATCCGGCCCTCTGGGCGGCCGCGAACGCACCCACGACCTTCGCTTTCACCGCGTGCTCCGGCGCTCGTACGGGTGATGTGACCGCCGGTCAGCTCGGCCCGCTCAACGCGGCCACCGACCTCGTCAGCATCAGCATCGGCGGCAATGACGCCGGCTTCGCCGATGTGATGACCACCTGTGTCCTCCAGTCCGAGGCCACCTGTCTCAACCGGGTCGCGCAGGCCCGCAGTTACGTCACCAGCACCCTGCCCGGAAACCTCAACTCGGTGTACGGCGCGATCAGATCGAAGGCTCCCTCGGCCAAGGTGGTCGTCCTCGGCTACCCGCGCTTCTACCAGCTCAACGGCACCTGTGTGGTGGGGCTGAGCGAGAACGAGCGCGCCGCGATCAACGCCGCCTCCGACCATCTCAACTCGGTGACGAGCCAGCGCGCCGCCGCCCACGGCTTCACCTTCGCCAGTGTCGCCGGGGCCTTCACCGGGCACGAGATCTGCTCGGGCAACGCCTGGCTGCACAGCGTCAACTGGCTCAACATAGGCGAGTCGTACCACCCGACTGCCGCCGGTCAGTCGGGCGGCTATCTGCCGGTCTTCGCCTCGGCCGCCTGACGCGGACGGGACCGGCAGCGGGTCCGGGGCGTCCGCCGACGGCCCCGGAGCCGCCACCGGTCCCGTACCGGTTCCGGCCGGACGGCAGTGCGTGAGCGCGGCCGGACGGCGTCGCGTGAGCGGGGACGGGCGGCATCGCGTAGAGCGGGCGGTACGGCTGAGAAGGAAGGCTGAAGGTGCCACCCGGCGAAATGTCCAACTACCCCTGAAATGCGGTGGATCGAGCCATGGGCGTCAATCCCCGTACGGGTGTGGTTCCTTGCGAAGGCGGGATACCGGAGTGTTGTGAGGGGGCGCTAGGGTTAACCTGCCCGGGTCGGGTGCCCTCGTACGGGTGGGGAGTGACATGAAACAGATAACGGCACACAGCAGGGCGCGAGTCCCTGCGGTCACGTGCGGGAGCAGCGCGACCAGTTCGCGCCTCGACCGCCATCTCTCGGTGCTCGGCGGTCCCGCCGTCCCGCAGGGAGAGACGGCCGAGGCGACGCTCCTGATGCGCGAACTGACCGCGCGGGACGCGTCCGAGACGCACCGGAGCAAGGGCGCGCGGGTCTCGCTCTTCGCGCCGCTGCGCCGGCTGCGCCGCTCGCTGTTCGGCAGCCGCCACTGACCTTCGCGGCGGTGAACCGGTGGCCGGCCCGTTCCGGTGCTCCGGTGTTCAGACGATCCCTCACGCGCCCGGGTGATCCCGGCCCTCCGGCGCGGTGCCCTTCCCGCTCCCCGTCCTCCCCAACGGTCCCGCGGCACCGCGTCGGATGTCCCCCGGGCGTCCCCTCCCGGAGGTCCCTCCGGCGCGGGACTCCGCCCCACTCCCGCTCGACCCGTACTTGAGCGCTGCTTGACGCACACTTGAAGGCCGCTTGAGGCCTGCTTGATTTCCGCGCGCGCTTCTGCGCTCAGATCAGCGCGAACTGGCCGTCCGGGCCTTCCTCGTGATGGTCCAGCACGGAGGCCGGCCGCCGCGCCGCCGCCGGGACCGGCAGGATGCCCGCGGCCCGCAGCTCCTCCCGGCCGATCTCCGGGCCGCCGTGCAACTCCTTCTGGAGCGGCCGGAGCTCCGCCAGCAGTGCCAGGACCGTGATCAGTTCCAGCAGTTCCGAGGTCCACTCCTGGGGCCAGGCCGCCGGCCTGATCGCCTCCAGCGTGCCCGGCTCGGCGGGCGCGGTACGCCGCTCGAACCACGCGTCCAGGACGCGTACCCCGCTCACCGTGAACTCCCATGCCCCGTGCGGTACGGGCGAGATCCGGCCCGTACCGAGCAGCAGAGCCTCGTCCTCCGGTTCGTACGCGATCTCCTCGGGCCTGGCGGGAATCGCCGCCCGTACGTAGGGCCGTCGGCCGCCCGGCAGCCGCGGCCGTTCGCCGCCGCGCGCCCCGCGGAGCTGGATCTCGGTCATCCGCCGTCCCAGGGCGACCCCGGAGGCCCAGACGTCCGGATCGGCGGTCAGCGGGACCGCGGGGCCCTCGGGGGAGGGGACGGCGGCGGCCACGGCCCACGCCAGCAGCTCCTCGGCGCCGACCTCGTGCCCGTACCGGAGCGAGAGGAGCGCGAGCAGCCCGGGGGCGACGTTCGGTTCCGCGGCGCCGGGGCGGCGGTAGAGCGGCCGGATACGCCCCGGCCCGCCCCCGGCGGAGCGCCCGTCCGGCAGCAGACCGGTCACCAGCAGCGCGGGGCCCTCGCCCTGCGGTACGTAGCCCTGCTCCAGGGCGAAGAGCTGATGCTCGTCCGCGACCCGCCACAGCTCGGGGCGTGCCGCGTCGATCAGCCGGTGGTCCGGGATCAGCCACTGCTCGTCGAACGGTCCGTGCAGTACGCGGCGCGGCGGCGGGCAGCGCCCGGACTCCCGGGTGAACCGGCCGGTGCCGGTGGTCCCGCCCGGCAACGCGGCGACCGCGCTGTGCGGCGTACGGGCCCGGCTCGGCCCGAACAGAGCCTCGCGCTCGGTGCCCCCGGCCTGTACGAGCCGGTCCCAGCGGGCCGTCAGGGACGCCCGGTCCGGGGCCAGGACCCAGGACCTGCCGAGCCGCAGCGGAGCCGCCGACCACGGCAGGAGATCCGCCAGCAGCGGGCTGCCGCCCGTCGTACCGGACCGCGTTGCCGTCATCCGGACCGCCCTCCCGTCGGTCTGCGCGCCCTCGCCCCCCGGCGGCATCGTATCCGGCACCGCCCCGGACCCGCTTTGTCCTCAATCGCGGTACGGAAATCACCGGACGGGCCCATGAGCCCAGCAAGATCCAAACGAGCGGCCCTAGGCCCTGTCCGGCGGGCTCTTCCGTGCCTGCTCGGTCGTGAGATCCGTCTCCACCGTCACCGAGAACGAGAAACGGTCGCCCCGGTAGCGGATCCGGGCCACATCCACCACCCGGCCCTCGTCGTCGTACGTCACCCCCGTGTAGTGCAGGATCGGGCTGAGCAGCGGCACCCGCAGCAGTTCCGCCGTGGCCGGGTCCGCGAGGCGCGCCTCGACGGTGTCCGTGATACGGCTGATCCGGACGCCCAGGCCGTCACGCAGCACCTTGGTCATCGGCCAGCGCTCCAGATCCGCCACGTCCAGCCCCGCCGCGATCTCCGGACGGACAGCGTTCTCCGCCCAGTTGACCGGCTCCCCGCTCTCGCCGTCGCAGCGCAGCCGCCGGTAGCCGATCACCTCGTCGAGTCCCGGGAAGTACTCGGCGAGTTCACCCGGGACCGGGGCCGGACCGTGTCCGAGTACGGTCGTACGCTCCCCCGACTGCTGCGCCACGATCGCGTCGACCGAGCCCAGCAGCCGACGCGGGGCGCCCCGGCGCACGCCCGGCTCGATAAAGGTCCCGCGCCTGCGGTGCCTGCTGATCAGGCCCTCCTCCTCCAGCTCCTTGAGGGCCTGACGCATCGTCAGCACACTGACCCCGTAGTGCGCGGCGAGCTGCTCCTCGGTGGGCAGCCGCAGCGGATCGTGCGGCCGGCGGCCGAGTATCGAGGCGCGCAGCGACTGCGAGACCTGATACCACAGCGGCAGCTTGCGGTTCAGGACCAGCGAGTCGGGGGCGAAGGCGGTCACCGGCTCCTCCACAACTGTGATCTCACGCCGGACCCTAGTGCGTGTCCGGCGCCCGACGGCCACGGCCCCCAGGGCCGGAGCCGCCGGGGCAGACCCCTGGTGTCAGGGCCTGAAGTGGCGCTCAAGACCCTGCCACACGTCGTCGTAACCCCGCTGGAGATGGGCCGCTCCGGCCGCCTGCGCGGTCGCGGTCACCGGCCGGCGCGTCTCGAACATGAACGCGAGACCGTCGTCGATCTTCTGCGGCTTCAGCTCGGCGGCACTCGCCCGCTCGAAGGTGTCCCGGTCCGGGCCGTGGGCCGACATCATGTTGTGCAGCGAGCCCCCGCCGGGGACGAAGCCGCCCTCGCCGGCCGCCTTCGCGTCGTACGCGCCCTCGATCAGGCCCATGTACTCGCTCATCACATTGCGGTGGAAGTACGGCGGCCTGAAGGTGTTCTCGCCGACCAGCCAGCGCGGGCCGAAGACCACGAAGTCGGCGTTGGCGAGGCCCGGGGTGTCGGAGGGCGAGGTCAGTACGGTGAAGATCGACGGGTCGGGATGGTCGTAGCTGATCGACCCGATGACATTGAAACGGCGCAGATCGTATACGTACGGCACATGGCTGCCGTGCCACGCGACGACATCCAGCGGCGAGTGGTCGTAGGTGGCGGCCCAGAGGTTCCCGCAGAACTTGTTGATCACCTGGACCGGCCGCTCGATGTCCTCGTACGCGGCGACCGGGGCCAGGAAGTCCCGGGCGTTGGCGAGGCCGTTGGCGCCGATCGGGCCGAGATCAGGCAGGGTGAACGGCCGCCCGTAGTTCTCGCAGACATAGCCGCGCGCCGTCTCGTCCAGCAACTCCACCCGGAAGCGCATCCCGCGCGGAATCAGCGCGACCTCGCCGGGGCGGGCGGCCAGCAGGCCCAGCTCCGTACGGATCAGCAGCCCGCCGCGCTCGGGGACGATCAGCAGTTCGCCGTCCGCGTCGCTGAACACCCGGTCGGTCATGGCGGTGTTGGCGTGGTAGAGGTGCACGGCCATACCGGTGCGCCGCGTCGCGTCCCCGTTGCCGCCCAGTGTCCAGAGCCCGGCCAGGAAGTCCGTACCGGGAGCCGGGTCGGGCAGCGGGTTCCAGCGCAGCCGGTTGGGGTCGGGGACGGTCTCGGTGAACGGGGCGCCCCGGACCGCGCCGTTGCCGATCCGTACGAACGGCGGGTGTGCGGCCGACGGGCGGATGCGGTACAGCCACGACCGGCGGTTCTGGGCGCGCGGCTCGGTGAACGCGCTGCCGCTGA
This sequence comes from Streptomyces sp. GMY02, assembly GCF_019056675.1. Taxonomy (NCBI): domain Bacteria; kingdom Bacillati; phylum Actinomycetota; class Actinomycetes; order Kitasatosporales; family Streptomycetaceae; genus Streptomyces; species Streptomyces sp. GMY02. The sequence continues at coordinate 6,747,404 of NZ_CP077658.1, forward strand.
GCTGCTCCGCGTAGAGCCCGAGCGGCGCGCGCTGCGGGGCGTTGCGGCCGAGCGGCAGTGCGCCGGGGACGGCCTCCGAGGTGTGTTCATTGCCGAAGCCGGGGGAGTGCTCCAGATCCCCGGCGGTCTTGCGTGCCTGCTCGATGCCGCTCATCGTCCGCGTCCGCTCCCTGTTCCCGTGTCCGGCACGGCATTCCCTGCTCCCGGTTCCCGTACGGCTTCGCACCGTCCGAGTCAATCCTATGGACAACCGTAGGATTGTGGCCGCGGCACGTCAACGGGCCACGCGGCATCACGGCGGCAGATCCGGGCCGTGCTCCGGGCCGCCCTTTCAGCGGTGGTCTCGGCCGGGCGGGGGCGTTGTCCACAGGCCTCGGCCGGTATCCGTACCCGTCGGTACGCTCAGTTCTGTTCGCGCACCACCACCGCTGCCGCCGACCGGAGGGCCCATGCTTCCTGTGCTTCCTGTGCTTCCTGCGCTTCCTGAAGACGCAGTCCGCACCGCCGCGCCGACCTCGCCGGTGGTGCCCGGCGCCGGGCTCCTTCTCGGTGTCATCTGATGGTGCGGACACGGGGCGCGGACGAGGCGTCCGGCGGGCGGGGCTGGCTCCTCCGGCTGGTTGTCGCCTTCTGCTTCGCACAGGGCGCGGTGTCGATGGCGCGTCCCGCCGTCTCCTACCGCGCGCTCTCCATGGGCGCGGACGAGCGCGCGATCGGCGTGATCACCGCGGTGTACGCGCTGCTTCCGCTCTTCGTCGCCGTACCGCTGGGCCGCAGGACCGACCGGGGACGGTGCGCCCCGCTGCTGGCCGTCGGGGTGATCCTCATATCCGCCGGCTGCGCCCTGAGCGGTACGGCGGGCTCGCTCGCCGCCCTCGCGGTCTGGAGCGGGGTGATGGGACTCGGGCATCTCTGCTTCGTCATCGGCGCCCAGTCGATCGTCGCCCGCCGCAGCGCCCCCGCCGAACAGGACCGCAACTTCGGCCACTTCACCATAGGCGCCTCCCTCGGGCAGCTCGCGGGACCGGCCGCCGCCGGACTGCTGGTCTCCGGCCAGGGCGCCGGCATGGACCGTACGAGCGCCCTCGCCCTGCTCGCCTCGGGGGGCGTCGCCGCGGCCTCCTTCACCGCGCTCTGGCGGCTCGAACCCCGTACCCCCGCCGCCCCGGCGGCCGGACGGCAGGCCAAGGTGCGCGTCGGGCGGATACTGCGCACCAGAGGTGTCCCCGCGGGCATGTTCATCAGCCTGGCCGTGCTCTCCACGACGGATGTCCTCACCGCGTATCTGCCGGTCGTCGGCGAGTGGCGCGGCATCGCGCCGGCCACCGTCGGACTGCTGCTCAGCCTGCGCGCCGCCGCCACCATCGCCTGCCGGCTGGTGATGCCGCCGATGCTGCGCCTGCTCGGGCGTACGGCCCTGCTCACCGCCACCTGTCTGCTCGGCGGACTGCTGTGCGCGGGCATCGCCCTGCCCGTGCCGGTGTGGGGACTCGCTCTGGTCGTGGCCGCGCTCGGGTTCTGTCTGGGGGTCGGCCAGCCGCTGTCGATGACCACCGTCGTACGGGCCGCTCCCGACGACGCGCGCTCCACCGCCCTGGCGCTGCGGCTCACCGGCAACCGTCTCGGACAGGTCGCCGCGCCCGCCTCCGCCGGTCTTGTGGCGGGGGTCGCCGGAGCGGCGGCGCCCTTCATGATGCTCGGCGCGCTGCTGGTCGCGGCGGCGGGGATGGGACTGCGAAAACCGGGTGCGACACCGGGCGGGACAACGGAACCGGTGGGGAAACCGGTTGCTGAACCGGTTTTCCGGCGCGGCTCCTGACGCCTTCCGTACCCTGGCCCCGAACCTTCGCGCGAAACGTTCCCCGACCGCGCGTAGTCGGCTAACTTCAGGCCTCGCACCCGCTCCACCTCTCCCTCCCCGGGCGGAACATCCATGACTCGCGCCATCTCCCTGAACAGCGTCACCAAGATGTACGGCCGGTCCGCGCCGCCCGCCGTCGACCGCTTCTCGCTCGACATCGCCCCCGGTGAGTTCGTGGTGCTGCTCGGCCCCTCCGGCTGTGGCAAGTCGACGGTGCTCCGTATGATCGCGGGGCTGGAGGACATCACCGAGGGCGAACTCCTCCTCGACGGCGTGTACTCCAACCTCATGCCGTCCCGGGAACGCGGTATGGCGATGGTGTTCCAGAACTTCGCGCTCTACCCGAACATGACCAACCGCGAGAACATCGGCTTCCCGCTGCGGCTGGAGAACCCCCGCGCGGACACCGGCCAGCGGGTGCAGGCCACCGCCAGGATGCTCGGCATCGAGAGCGTGCTCGACCGCTATCCCAGCCAGCTCTCCGGCGGTGAACGCCAGCGGGTCGCGATGGGCCGGGCCATCTCCCGGCGGCCCTCGGCCTTTCTGATGGACGAGCCGCTCTCCAATCTGGACGCCAAGCTCCGTAACCATCTGCGTGCCGAGATAGCCCAGCTCACCGCCGAACTCGGCGTCACCACCGTGTATGTGACGCATGATCAGGCCGAGGCGATGTCGCTGGGCGACCGGGTCGCGGTGATGCGCGGGGGAGTGCTCCAGCAGGTGAGCGCGCCGCGCGAGGTGTACGCGCTGCCGGAGAACGTGTTCGTCGCCGCGTTCATCGGCACCCCGCGGATCAATCTCCTCCAGGCCGTGGTGTACGCGCCGTTGGCCGGGCGGATGTCCATCGACCTGGGCAAGCAGCGGCTGCCGCTGCCCGACCCCCTCAGCTCCGATCACCAGTTGCTCCGGATCCAGCAGGGCCGCCAGATCATCGTGGGGCTGCGGTCCGAGGCCGCGCGTATCGCGTCGCCCAGCGAGGCGCGCTCCGGCGAGGTGGCGCTGAGCGGCATCGTCGAGCACATGGAGTACCAGGGGCACGAGGCACTGGTGCATCTCAACACCGGTTCCCGGCCCGCCTCGGTGACCGAACTCGAATCGCCGAGGCCGGCGAACCGGCCCAGGACCGCGCCGCGGCGACACAGGCCCGGCCAGAAGCCGGGGGTGCTGGGGCGGCTCCTGGGCCGGGCCGGCGGTCCTGCCGGGGGCGTCGACGAGCCGGAGCCGCCGACGCCCCTGTCCTACAGCCCCGACCGCCCGGCCATCACGGCGAGCGATCTCGTCGTCCGTACCGGCCCCGACATGCGGCTGCGGACGGGCGCGCAGGTGCCGCTCCTGGTCGATCTCGCGCATCTGTACGTGTTCGACGACCACGGCCGCCGGATCTGTCCGGCCCCAAGGAAACTGCCGGGTCTGGACGCGTAGGTCGGCCGGGCGGCTGTGCTGTGTTCCCGCTGTGTCCCCGTCCTCAGCCGTCGTACGGGGCGCCGTTCAGTGCTGGCGCCGTGGACGTGAGCGTGCCACCGCCACCCCGGCCAGGCAGAGCGCGCCGCCCGCCAGCGTGAACAGGCCGGGGACCTCGTCCAGGAACAGCCAGGACATCAGCACCACCAGCGCCGGGACGGCGTAGGTCGTCGCCCCCATCCGCCCCGCCGTCGTACGGGCCAGCGCGTACGCCCACGTCGTGAACGCGAGCGCGGTCGGGAACACGCCCAGATAGACCATGTTGAGCGTGGCGGACAGCGGGGCTCTCCCGATCTCGTCGACAAGCTGCCCCGCGAACGGCAGGCAGGCGACCGCGCCGATCAGACAGCCGAACACCGTCGCCTGGAGCGCCGTCGCCTTGGCCAGGACCGGCTTCTGCGCGACCACCCCGGCCGCGTACGCCACCGCCGCCAGCAGACAGAGCATCACGCCGAGCACCGAGGCACGTCCCTCGCCCGACATCGAGAGCCCCACCGCCACCGCACCCGCGAACGACACGGCCATGCCAGCCAGCAGCCGGGGCGGCAGTGTCTCGCCCAGCAGCCGGGCGCCGAGCAGCGCGATGAGGACCGGGCCGATGTTCACGACCATCGCGGCCGTGCCCGCGTCCACCTCCCGCTCACCCCAGTTGAGCACCACCATGTACACGCCGAACCACAGCACCCCCGAGACGGCGATCCCGGGCCAGGCCGCCCGGGGCGGCAGACCTTCACGCCGTACGAGCCAGACCGCGCCGAGGACCAGTGCCCCGGCGAGCAGTCGGCCGAGGGCCAGCGCCCCCGGCGAATAGGCGGCTCCGGCGCTGCGGATCGATACGAAGGCCGAGGCCCAGCAGAAGACCGTCACCGCGGCAGCCGCGAGGGGCAGCCAGGCGACGGGGGCGGGAGCGGGGCGGGCGGAATCGGACTGGGGCACGTCGGGCAGGGGGTGTCTGCGCCGGGGGCGTCGTGCGGTGCGAGTGAGTCATACCGGGAAGGTACTCGGACAAGCGTTCGGTCCTCACCGCAATATGCGCGACTCGACGCCCAGCCCTTCATACTTGGCGATCGCCGCCGTGGGTGCCCCGAGTCCCTGGGGCTCTAAGCGCTTGCTCAGCTCGGGGTATGGTGTTCGTCCTGCCGAGTGGACGGCCGAACGGAAGGCCGAGAGGCCGAGGGAAAGGTGCGAACGATGCGGACGTCGGAGCAGACGGCGGACGGCGAGGGCGCTCCATGGGCCGAGGTCGAGCCGGAGGCCGCGAGAAGGCTGCTGGTCGCCGCCGTCGAGGCGTTCGCCGAGCGCGGCTACCACGCCACCACCACCCGCGACATCGCGGGCCGCGCGGGAATGAGCCCGGCCGCGCTCTACATCCACTACAAGACCAAGGAAGAACTGCTCCACCGGATCAGCAGGATCGGCCATGACAAGGCGCTGGAGATCCTGACGGCCGCGGCGGACGGCGAAGGCACGGCGGCGGAGCGGCTCTCCGAGGCCGTACGCACCTTCGTCCTCTGGCACGCCGCGCAGCACACCACCGCGCGGGTCGTGCAGTACGAACTCGACTCGCTCGCCCCCGAGCACCGTACGGAGATCGTCGAGCTGCGGCGGCGCAGCGACGCGGCGGTACGGCGGATCCTGGGCGACGGGGTGCGGGACGGCGAGTTCGATGTGCCCGATGTGCCGGGCACGACGCTCGCCGTGCTGTCGCTCTGTATCGATGTGGCGCGCTGGTTCAACGCGGCGGGGCGCCGGACGCCCGACGAGGTCGGCGCGCTCTACGCCGGTCTGGTGCTGCGCATGGTCTCGGCGCGCGAGCCGCGCGAGCCGGTGGAGCCGCAGGAGCCGGTGGAGCCAGTTGCGCCAGGGGACTCAGGGGATTCACGCGACCCGGAGGCGCGGGGGGCCGACGGGCCGGAGCAGTAGACCTCGGAACGGGCCGTGGCAGTAGACCTCAGAAGTAGAAGCGCGAGACGGACTCCGCCACACAGGCCGGCTTCTCGCCGCCCTCCCGCTCGACCGTGACCAGGGTCGTGATCTGCACACCCCCGCCCGCCTCCACGGCCTCGGTGAGCACCGCCGAGGCGCGCAGCCGCGAGCCGACGGGCACCGGGGAGGGGAAACGAACCTTGTTGGTCCCGTAGTTGATGCCCATCGTCACATTCTCGACGCGCAGGATCTGGGGGACGAACACGGGCAGCAGGGACAACGTCAGATAGCCGTGCGCGATGGTCGTACCGAACGGGCCCGCCGCCGCGCGCTCCGGGTCCACATGGATCCACTGGTGGTCCCCGGTGGCCTCGGCGAAGAGGTCGATCCGCTTCTGGTCGATCTCCAGCCAGTCGCTGTGGCCCAGTTGCTCGCCGACCCCGGCGCGCAGCTCCTCGGCGGAGGTGAAGATCCTCGGCTCGGCCATGTCCCTGTTTCCTGCCTCTCGGGGTCCCCGGCTTCTCGGGGCCTCGCTCACAGGCCCGTTCCAAGCGCTTGCTCAGCTTGCTGGGCCGGTGTGCTCCTGTCAACGCGCACACCCCGTACGGACTTGCTCGTCTAGGGTTGGAGGAGTGCCGCAGATTCCCGAGAAGATCCATGAGCTGACCGTCGGACAGCTTTCCGCGCGCAGTGGCGCCGCGGTGTCGGCGCTCCACTTCTACGAGGCCAAGGGCCTGATCAGCAGCCGCAGGACCAGCGGCAACCAACGCAGATACGGACGCGACGCACTGCGCCGGGTGGCGTTCGTACGCGCCGCCCAGCGCGTGGGCATTCCGCTCGCGACGATCAGGGACGCCCTCGCCGAACTCCCCGAGGAGCGCACCCCGAACCGCGACGACTGGGCACGGCTCTCCCAGGCCTGGCGCTCGGAGCTGGACGAGCGCATCAAACAGCTCGGCCGGCTCCGTGATCACCTCACGGACTGCATCGGCTGCGGCTGTCTGTCCCTGGAGACCTGCGTTCTGTCCAACCCGGACGATGTGTTCGGCGACCGGTTGACGGGCTCGCGTCTGATGCCGGAGCACCGGGTTCCCAAGGAGCGGCCGGACGCCGACCGCCCGGACGCCTGCTGCCGCTGACCCCGCCCGGACGCCTGCTGCCGTTGACCGGCTGGCCCGCTGGCCCGCTGGCCTGTTGGCCCGTGGACCCGCTGGCCCGCTGACCCGGACGCCTGCTGCCGTCGGCCCGCCGTCGGCATCGGCTCGTACACCCGCTCCTACCGGTGCCCGTACCGCCGTGGCCACTCACCGCGGAATCCGCTGCCCACCGCGGCTCGCCGCCGAGCCGCCGATGCGGGGGCGCGCCGTCCTGGTGCCGCCCCCGCGGCTCTCATGCCACCGAAGCGAGTTCCTTGAGCCGGGTCCGCTTCGCCCGGGCCAGCGCCTCGGGTGTGAGCAGCGGCTGCGGTACGACGATGCCGCACCCCCGGCACACCGGTCCCGACCACGGCTCGTTGGACAGATCGGGGCGCCAGACGATGCCGGGCTCCGCACAGACGGGACAGGCCGCGCTCGGCTCCGACTGAAGGCCCGAGATCAGCCGGCGCAATACCTCGGCGAGCGACTCGGACGGATGGACCGCCGGGTCGTCGCAGCGGGCGACACCATTTCCGCCCCAGGTCCGCCGGTGCCAGTCGTCGAAGCTCCCGGGCCGCCTCAGCCCGTCGTGCTTCTCGCGCCTGCGCCGCTCCGCGAATTCTCCTTCGTACGCGAGCCAGACGGCCCGCGCCTCTTCCAGTTCATCGAGCGCGGCCATCAGCCGCACCGGGTCGGGGGACCTGTCCTCGGGCTCCATACCGTGCCGTGCGCACAGATGATCCCAGGTCGCCCGGTGTCCATAGGGGGCGAACCGCTCCAGGCACTTGCGCAGTGAATACCGTCGCAAGGCCAGATCGCACCGCGGATCGCGCACCTGTCTCGCAAGACTCCGGAATCCGGCCATCGCATGCCACCTCCGTCGCTACTTCGGCGTTGAGGAATGGACGTACGCCTGCCCCGTTTGGCTCCATCAAATTCCAGATTGCTTCGATGAACCAGTCATAACGGCCATTTTCGAGCGAAATTCATGCGCGATGCATAGGTGACTCAGAGGAAACCCGGCGCGGCGCCCCGGACGCGGCGGCCGGGACGGCGGCGACGGCGGCCCGGTCGGCGGCGACAGCGGCTCGCAAAGAGAGACCGCGAAGAGAGGACAGCGAAGAGATGCCCGCGAAGAGGTGGCAGCGGCCCGGAGAAGGTGACTCATGTGCGCCTTACTGGGCGGTCATACCCTCGGTAACCTCCCGCGCACCGGACTCCCCGAGGAGCATCCATGCGACGACGCACCGGAAGACTCACACCCGCCACCGCCGCCGCGGTGTGCGCGCTCGGCGCGGCTCTGCTGGTCCCGCCGGAGCGGGCCTCCGCCGCACCGGCCGCGCCGACCGAACCCGCCCGCGCGCCCGTGTCCGCGCCCGCCGCCGACCCCGTCACCGACCACTGCGCCGGCCGGTGCGCCGACATCCTGCCGCCGGGCCAGAACGGCAACGCCACCCTCGCCGAGATCCTCGCCCACCAGGTGCTCGGCATCCGCCCCGGCCACAGCTCCGACCAACTCGCCCGGTACGACGCGCTGGTGGCCGGCCAGAGCGGGCTCACCGACGAGAAGCTCACCGACTTCTTCAACGACGCGTCCTTCGGCGTCCCCGCCGACCGGGTCGAATCCGTCACCACCCCGCGCCCCGATGTCACCATCACCCGCGACAAGCAGACCGGGGTCCCGCACATCAAGGGCACCACCCGCTACGGCACCGAGTTCGGCGCCGGTTACGCGGCGGGCCAGGACCGGCTCTGGATGATGGACCTGTTCCGTCACATCGGGCGCGGCGAGCTGACCCCCTTCGCCGGCGGCGCCCTCGCCAACCAGGGCCTGGAGCAGCAGTTCTGGCCGGCCGCCCCGTACACGGAGGCCGACTACGAGGCGCAGATCGAGCGGATCAGGACCACCGGCGGCGAGCGCGGCGAGCTGGCCATGGCCGACGCGCAGGCGTATGTCGACGGCATCAACGCCTACCGGCAGCAGGCCAAGAACGGCCGCTACTTCCCCGGCGAATACGTCCTCACGGGCAAGGTCGACGCGATCACCAACGCCGGTGAGATCCAGCCGTTCAAGGTCACCGACCTGATCTCCATCGCGTCCGTCGTCGGCGGCCAGTTCGGCGGCGGCGGTGGCGGCGAGGTGCAGGCCGCGCTCTCGCTGCTCGCCGCGCAGCAGAAGTACGGAGTCGTCGAGGGCACCCGGGTCTGGGAGTCCTTCCGCCAGCGTGACGACCCCGAGGCCGTCCTCACCGTCCACGACGGCACGGCCTTCCCGTACGCCAGAAAGCCCGCCCAGCCCAAGGGAACCGCCCTGCCCGACCCGGGTTCCGTACGGCCCGAGCAGCTCGTGCACGACAGGACGGGCTCGGCCGGCACCGGCGCGAAAGCCCCCGTCCGCGCCCCCGCGCTGCTCAGGCCCGCCCAGGGGATCTTCGACGACGGGGTGATCCCGCCCGGCTCGCTCTCCGCCGGACGCGGTATGTCCAACGCGCTGCTGGTCTCCGGCGAGCACACCGCGAGCGGCAACCCCGTCGCCGTCTTCGGCCCGCAAACCGGCTATTTCGCGCCACAGCTTCTGATGCTCCAGGAACTCCAGGGCCCCGGTATCAGTGCCCGCGGAGCCGCCTTCGCGGGCGTCGGGATGTACGTCCAGATGGGCCGCGGCCAGGACTACGCCTGGAGTGCCACCTCGTCGGGCCAGGACATCACCGACACCTACGCCATAGAGCTGTGCGAGCCGGACGGATCGGCCCCCACCACGGCGTCCGCCCACTATCTCCACCACTCCGTCTGCACCCCGATGGAGAAGATGGAGCGCGTCAACTCCTGGAAGCCCAGCGTCGCCGACTCCACCGCCGCGGGCTCCTACCGCCTCCAGGTCTGGCGCACCAAATACGGCATGGTCACCCATCGCGCGACCATTGGCGGCAAGCCCGTGGCGTACACCTCGCTGCGTACCACCTACCGGCACGAGGCCGACTCGATCATCGGCTTCCAGATGCTCAACGACCCCTCGTACACCAAGGACGCCGCCTCCTTCCAGCGCGCGGCCTCGCACATCGGCTACGCCTTCAACTGGTTCTACGCCGACTCCCGCACCGCCGCCTACTTCAACAGCGGAATGAACCCGGTGCGGGCACCCGGCGTCGATCCGGCGCTCCCGGTCAGGGCGGAGCCGGCGTACGAATGGCAGGACTACGACCCGGCGTACAACACCGCCGCGTACACCCCCTTCGCCGAGCATCCGCAGTCGGCCGGGCAGGACTACTACATCTCGTGGAACAACCGGCAGGCCCGGGAGTACGACACCGCCGGCTTCGGCTTCGGCGCGGTGCACCGGGGCGATCTCCTCGACGACCGGGTCAAGGAGCTGGTCGCGGACGGCGGGGTCACCCGCGCCTCCCTCACCCGGGCGATGGCCGAGGCCGCGGTGACCGATCTGCGCGGTGAACAGGTGCTGCCCGAACTGCTGAGGGTGCTGCGCTCCGCGCCCGTCACCGATCCCCAACTGGACACCGCGATACGGCAGTTGGAGGCCTGGGGTGCCGCCGGGGCGCAGCGCAGGGAGACCGCGCCCGGCTCGCGCTCGTACGGCCACTCCGCCGCCGTACGCATCATGGACGCCTGGTGGCCCCGGCTGGTGGAGGCCCAGTTCAGGCCCGCGCTCGGGGACGGTCTCTACCAGGCGCTCACCGCCTCGCTCCCGGTCGACGAGTCACCGGCGTCGAGCCATGGACCGACGGGCGCGCACAGCGGTTCGGCCTTCCAGTACGGGTGGTGGGGATATGTCGACAAGGATCTCAGGCAGGTCCTCGGCGACCCGGTCCAGTCCCCGACGGCGACGACGTACTGCGGCAACGGTGCCCTGAACGCGTGCCGCGACACCCTGCTCACCACCCTCAGGACGGCCGCGGCCCTGCCCGCCACCACGGTCTACCCCGGCGACGACAACTGCTCGCCCGGCAACCAGTGGTGCACGGACGCGCTCATCCACCGCCCCCTGGGCGGCATCACCCACCCCACGGTCAACTGGCAGAACAGGCCGACCTACCAGCAGGTGGTGGAGTTCGGGTCCCACCGTTAGAGCATCAGCCGTTGCCCTCCTCACGCGCCGGACGGGCTCGGGCAGCCCGTCCGGCGCGGTGCGCTCAGGCGTGGGGGCGCGCTCAGGCGTAGAGCAGATAGCCGCGGCGCACTCGGCGGAATGCCGCCAGTTCCTCCTGCCACGCGGCCACCACCTCGTCCGTGTCCGCGCCCGCGTCGATCAGGGTGCGGACCTGTGCGGAGCCGGTGAGTTTGTCGATCCAGTTGTCGGGGCGCCAGGCGAAGCCGGTCCACGCGCGCTTCGCCGTCACCAGCAGCGCGATTCCGGTCCGCACCGGGTCGAAGGACTCGCGGTCGTGGACGTGGAGCTGGACCCCACCGATCGTCCTGCCCTGGAACTTGGAGAAGGTCGGTGCGAAGTACGCCTCGCGGAAGCGCACGCCCGGCAGCTCCTCGGCGTTGGCCGCCTCGGCCCAGCGGCGGTCGATGCCCTCGGCGCCGAGGAGTTCGAAGGGGCGGGTCGTGCCGCGGCCCTCGGACAGATTCGTCCCTTCGAACAGACAGGTGCCCGCGTAGACCAGGGCCGTTTCCGGCGTGGGCATATTGGGGCTCGGCGGCACCCAGGGCAGTCCGGTCGTGTCGAAGAAGTCCGAGCGCCGCCAGCCCGTCATCGTCACGGCCGTCAGCTCCACCGGCCGTTCCAGGAACTCGCCGTTGAAGAGCAGCGCCAGCTCGGCGACCGTCATCCCGTGCGCCTGCGAGATCGGCCGGCGGCCCACGAAGGTCGCGAACTCCGGCTGGAGCACCGGCCCGAGGGCGGCGCGCCCGGTGACCGGATTGGGGCGGTCCAGTACGACGAAGCGCTTGCCCGCGAGCGCCGCCGCCTCCATGCAGTCGTAGAGCGTCCAGATGTACGTGTAGAAGCGGGCGCCCGCGTCCTGGATGTCAAAGACGATCGTGTCGGCACCGGAGGCGGTGAAGATGTCTGCGAGCGGCTGCCCGCTCTTGAGGTACGTGTCATAGACCGGCAGCCCCGTCGCCGGGTCGTCGTAGCGCCCCTCCGAGCCGCCCGCCTGGGCCGTCCCTCGGAAGCCGTGCTCGGGGCCGAAGACGGCCACCAGATCCACCCGGTCGTCGGCGTGCATCACATCCACCACATGGCGGACGTCCCGGGTGATCCCGGTGGGGTTGGTGACGATGCCGACGCGTTGCCCCGCGAGCCCCCGGTACTTCCCGGCCGCCAGCCGGTCGAAGCCCGTACGCACCCCGGTCCGGCCGCCCGAGCGCGCGGTGGCGGGGGAGGCGCCCGCGGCGAGCGCCCCCGCGGCCCCCACCGCGCCGCCGGCGGCCAGCACACCCCGTCTGGACAGGCTCATTCCGCTACCTCCATGGTCGGGTCGTCTGTCATGCCCACGTACGCTAGTGCCCCGGGTCACCGTACGGAACGGAGCGGAACGCGTACGGAGCGGTGTACGGCGCGGTGCCCGCGATCCGGCGCTGCTCCCCAGCCTGCCTCCGCGAACCCGAGCCCGTCTCTTCCGCGATCACGTACCGACTGGTTAGTCTGCTGGGCGGTCGGAAGTGTCAGCGGTCCGGAGAGGCAGGTCCCGATGAGTACGGTCCCGATGAGTACGGTGCGCGGTGCGGGGGTGGTCGTCACCGGGGCCGGCGGCGGTATCGGCGCCGCGCTCGCCCGCCGGTTCGCCGCCGAGGGGGCCCGCGTGGTGGTCAACGACCTGAACGCGGAGAAGGCCCGTACCGTCGCCGCCGAGATCGGCGCCCGTGCCGTCCCCGGCGATGCCTCGCTGATCGTGGCCGAGGCCCGCGAGGCGCTCGGCGGCACCGTCGACATCTACTGCGCCAACGCCGGGGTCGGCGCGCCCGGTGACGCCCTCTCCGAGGACGATGTCTGGTCGGCCGCCTGGGACGTCAACGTCATGGCGCACGTACGGGCCGTCAGGGCACTGCTGCCGGACTGGCTGGAGCGCGGCAGCGGCCGTTTCGTCTCCACCGTCTCCGCCGCCGGCCTGCTCACCATGATCGGCGCCGCCCCGTACAGCGTCACCAAGCACGGCGCGCTGGCGTACGCGGAGTGGCTCTCGCTGACCTACCGCCATCGCGGCCTCGCCGTGCACGCCATCTGCCCGCAGGGGGTGCGTACGGACATGCTCACCGCCTCCGGCAGCGCGGGCGATCTGGTGCTGGCCGCCACCGCCATCGAGCCCGAGGCGGTCGCCGACGCACTGTTCGCGGCCATGGCCGAGGACCGCTTCCTTGTCCTGCCGCACCCCGAGGTGGCCGGCTACCACCAGGCGCGCGCCGCCGATCCGGACCGCTGGCTGGCCACGATGAACCGCGTCCAGCAGACATGGGAGGGGGCCACGCGTTAGAACGTGCGGACCCTCGCGTTCCCGCCGGAGCCATCCGTCGCGACTAGTGGGAAGATCCTCGGAAAGGGGCTGTGCTCCTGGAAGTTCCCTCGAACGAACGACGAACAACAAACGACAGATGACGTACAGCGCGAACAGTACGAACCGTACGAGTAGTACAGGCAGTACGCGCGCGAGCGGCACGGAGCGGAAGGCGGGTGGCGGCCCCATGGCCAGGACGACGGACGGGGGCGGAGTGCCCGTCCCCCAGAGGCTGCTGGCCGCCGCTACCCGGCTCTTCGCGGAGCGCGGCTACGACCGCACCTCGGTCCAGGAGATCGTCGAGGCGGCGGGCGTCACCAAGGGCGCCCTCTACCACTACTTCGGCTCCAAGGAAGATCTCCTCCAGGAGGTGTACGCCCGGGTCCTGCGCCTCCAGCAGGAGCGTCTCGACGCCTTCGCGGACGCGGACGAACCGGTCGAGCGCCGGCTGCGGGCCGCCGCCGCCGATGTCGTCGTCACGACGATCGAGAACCTGGACGACGCCTCGATCTTCTTCCGCTCGATGCACCACCTCAGCCCGGAGAAGAACAAGCAGGTACGGGCCGAGCGGCGGCGCTACCACGAGCGGTTCCGTGCGCTGATCGAGGAGGGCCAGCGCGGCGGAGTCTTCTCCTCCGCCACCCCGGCCGACCTCGTGGTGGACTACCACTTCGGCTCCGTCCACCATCTCTCCACCTGGTACCGCCCGGACGGCCCGCTCTCGCCGCAGCAGGTCGCCGACCATCTCGCGGACCTGCTGCTGCGGGCGCTGCGTCCGTAGGGCCTGTGCGCCGTACAGGCCCTACGGACGGTCCTGGATCCTGGCGTACCACCGACGCTAGCCCGGTAAATGCCCCGGGTTGAGACCCATGCGCGAGTTGCCACCGTAAAGGATGACATAAGTGGCGAGATGGTGACGCGAGGCGGGCCCTGTGCGGTACGCGAGGGCCCACGCTCTCCGTATGTGACGGCCCGCCCCGCCGTACGGGAGCGTCGGCCCTGCGACCGACACCGCCTCGTACCGTCAGAGGTACTGCTTCAGTTCCCGCCGCGCCAGCGACCGCTGGTGCACCTCGTCGGGACCGTCGGCCAGCCGCAACGTCCGTGCCGCCGCCCACAGTTCGGCCAGCGGGAAGTCCTGACCGACCCCGCCCGCGCCGTGCAACTGCACCGCCGAGTCGATGATGTCCGCCACCGCGCGCGGAGTCGCGATCTTGATGGCCTGGATCTCGGTGTGCGCGCCCCGGTTGCCGACCGTGTCCATCAGCCAGGCCGTCTTCAGGACCAGCAGCCGGAGCTGCTCGACCGTCACCCGGGCGTCCGCGATCCAGTTCTGCACGACTCCCTGCCGGGCGATCGGCCCGCCGAAGGCCGTACGGGACAGCGCCCGCCGGCACATCAGCTCGATCGCGCGCTCGGCCATCCCGATCAGCCGCATGCAGTGGTGGATACGGCCGGGCCCGAGCCGCGCCTGCGCGATCGCGAAACCACCGCCCTCCTCGCCGACAAGATGCGCGGCGGGCACCCGTACGTTCTCGAAGACCACCTCGGCATGGCCGCCGTGGTAGTGGTCCTCGAACCCGTACACCCGCATGGCGCGCCGGACTTCGAGTCCCGGGGTGTCGCGCGGCACCAGGATCATCGACTGCCGGCGGCGGATGTCCTCGCCGTCCGGATCGGTCTTGCCCATCACGATGAAGACCGCGCACCGTGGGTCCATCGCCCCGGAGATGTACCACTTGCGGCCGTTGATGACGTAGTCGTCGCCGTCGCGCTCGATCCGGGTCCTGATGTTCGTCGCGTCGGAGGAGGCCACATCCGGCTCGGTCATCGCGAACGCCGACCGGATCTCGCCCGCGAGCAGCGGCTCCAGCCACCGCTTGCGCTGCTCCGCCGTGCCGAACTGGGCGAGCACCTCCATATTCCCGGTATCGGGCGCCGAGCAGTTGAGCGCGGTGGGCGCGAGCTGCGGGGAGCGCCCGGTGATCTCGGCGAGCGGCGCGTACTGGAGATTGGTCAGCCCGGGGCCGTACTGCGCGTCGGGCAGGAACAGATTCCACAGGCCCTGCCGGCGTGCCTCGGCCTTGAGGTCCTCCACGACCGCCGGGGTGTCCCACGGGTCGGCCAGCTTCGCCCGCTGCTCGCGGGCCACCTCCTCGGCCGGCAGCACATGGCTGTCCATGAAGGCGAGCAGCCGGGCGCGCAGTTCTTCGGTACGGGCGTCGAACGCGAAGTCCATCGGGGTGACTCAGCCTTCCTGGAGGGTGGTGAGACCGTGTTGGATGAAGACCGGTACGAGGGCGCCGATCCGGTCGAAGCCGGGCCCCACGGTCCGGCCGAGGGTGTAGCGGTAGTGGATGCCCTCCAGGATCACGGCGAGCTTGAACCAGGCGAAGGCCGTGTACCAGGCGATGGCGGAGGTGTCCCGGCCCGAGCGCTCCGCGTACCGCTCGATCAGCTCGCCCGGCGTCGGGTGTCCCGCGGCGCCCGCCGTCGTACTGACCGGGGAGTCCGCCACCTCCAGGGGCTCGCTGTACATCACCAGCAGCCCCAGATCGGTGAGCGGATCGCCGAGCGTGGACATCTCCCAGTCCAGGACCGCGTTGATCCGGTCGTCCTCGCCCAGCAGTACGTTGTCGAGCCGGTAGTCGCCATGGATCACCGTGGGCGGGGGCGAGGCGGGCAGCGCGCGGCCGAGGGCGGCGTGCAGCTCGCCGATCCCGGCCAGCTCGCGGCCACGGGAGGCGTCGAGCTGCTTGGCCCAGCGGCGGAGCTGCCGGTCGAGAAAGCCCTCGGGCCGCCCGAAGTCACCGAGACCGACCGCCTCCGGGTCGACGGCGTGCAGCTCGACCAGGGTGTCGACGAGCGCGAGGAGAGCGGCGCGGGTGCGCGCGGGCCCGAGCGGGGCGAGCTGTTCGGCCGTACGGTACGCGGTGCCCGCCACCTGCTCCATCAGATAGAAGGGCGCGCCCAGGACCGACTCGTCCTCGCAGAGCAGCAGCGGCTCCGGCACCGGCACGGCCGTCGGGTGGAGCGCCTCGATCACCCGGTACTCGCGTCTCATGTCATGGGCGGTGGCCAGGACATGGCCCAGCGGCGGCCTGCGGACCACCCAGCGCCGGGTGCCGTCCGAGACGGTGTACGTCAGATTCGAACGGCCGCCCTCGATCAGCCGCGCCTCCAGCGGCCCGCTCACCAGCCCGGGGAGCGCGCGGCCGAGATGCGCGCGCAGCCGCTCGGGGTCGAGTCCTGGCGGGGGGACTGGGCTCATCTGCCAACCTCCGGAAGCGAAGACCGTACGGGCCGCACAGCCTGCCGCTAATCATGCCGACCAGTCGGTATGCCGTCCAGTCCCGCTTCGGCACCGTACCGCGCCGGGCTCCGGTGATGGTACGGGCGTGAGCCGCGCTCTCCCCTGAGGGGGAGCGAGCCGCTCTCCCGCAGACGGCAGTCCGCGCGACGGGACCGACGCCGGCGGACGGCCGACGAGCCGAGGTGAAGGGGTGGCGAGAGCCATGGGGGAGCGAATGCCGGAGCCGATGCCTTCCGCCGCGCAGATGCGTGGCTATGTTTCGTCCGTGGTGAGCACTCTGACGGCGCGCAACCGGCTGCCGTTGGACTACACGGTCGCCAGTCTGCGGGTCGTGGACTTCATCATCGAGGGCCTGCGCGGTGGGGGCGCGGCGCTGGGGCAGGTCGCCGAGACCCTGCGCGGTCTCGGCGCGTACGTGGGCGAGGTACTGGTGCGCAGAGCCGGCGCGGTGTGGGTGGACTTCGACGACGACCAGCGGGCCATGTTCGGACAGTCCGTGGGGGTACGACTCCCGGACGGCCGGGTGTGGAACCCGCTGGGCCGTGTGGTGAATCGTTTCGTTGTGGGGCCCGAGGAGTCCTTGGAGACGTTCTATCTACGGCTCCACGGCCGCTCTTCCGGCCCGGGCACGGCCGGGCGGCGCGCGGACCGGAAGGGAACCGGCGACGGTCCGTCAGGCGGTCCGTCGCGCGGCTCGTCGGGCGGTTCGTCAGGCGGTCCCTCCGACGGGCCACCCGTACGGTCGGCCGCATGGTGGCGCTAAGTCGCATTTGGGGTCAATGTTCTGACGCTTGACACGAACCCCTCCCGAACCAGTACAACTCTCCGCTGACGGTGGCCCCCGGCTGCCGATGTGATCCGTCATGTTCCAGCAGGCACCGCGCGTACGCGCGCACAGGGCCTGGTTCCGTATGCCCTCACAAAGGGGAACGCGATGTTCGGACCACCTGTAAGACGTCGGTTGGCGATCTGCGGGGCCCTGGCGGTCCTCGCGGCGGGCACTCCGCAGCCGGCGTTCGCCGCCTCCACGGACCCGGGCGGGATAGCCGCCGGCCTGAGAAGCCTCTTCGGCGTCGACAACGACAAGAGCGGCGCCGAACGCGATGCCGAACCTCCAGGACTGCCCGACTCCGGGGTGGTGAGCAATGAGCGTCTTCCGAAGGGCAGAGCGGCCTCCCCGCCGAAACGGGTGAAGGAACTCAAGGAGAGACGCACAGCCAACGCCCGCTACTGGCAGCTCTCCGACGGCCGGGTGCGGTCGGAGATCTCGGCCCTGCCCACCGACTACGCCGTCGGCAAGGGCTGGAAGCCGATCGACACCACGGTGCGCGGCTCCGACCGGGACGCGTACACCTACGCCAACACCACCAATACCGCCCGCACCTACTTCGGTGAACGCCCCGGCGAACTCGTCCGCTTCGAACTGGACAAGGGCCACTGGGTCGTTCTCGGTGTGAAGCCGGTCGACGGCCTCAAGGGCACCGGGGACTCCAAGGCCACCAAGGGCGCCGGGAAGCTCACACCCCGGGTCGACGGCTCGACCGTCACGTACGAGAACGCCTTCGGCGCCGGCGCGGACCTCACGTACACGGTCGGAAACGGCACCGTCAAAGAGGGCATCGTGCTGTCCGAGCGGCCCGCCGGCACTCCCTCGTACGACTTCACGCTCACCACACACGGCCTGAGCGCCAAGCAGCTCAGGAACGGCTCCATCGCGCTCTACAGCGAGAGCGCGGGAGAACGCCGCCCCGAACTGGTCATCCCCGCGCCGTTCATGACGGATGCCCGGAAGGACAGCTCCTCTCCGTACGGTACGACGGGCACCGACGCCGTACGGCAGAAGCTCACCGGCGGGGACGGGACGTACGCGCTGAGTCTGCGTCCGGATCCCGGCTGGCTGGCGGCGAAGGACCGTACGTACCCCGTCGTGGTCGATCCCACGATCTCGATCTCACCGACCGTCACCCAGTCCCAGGACGTGATGATCTCCTCGGACGGGCCGGACGACAACTACGACGGCCTGTGGCGGCTGTCGGTCGGCAACACCACCACCGGTTCGTCACGCGCCCTGCTCAAGTTCCCGCTCACCGGAGTCCCCGCGGGCACCAGGCTGGACGCCGCGAACCTCCAGCTCTACTACGACCAGACGCACACCACGGACGGCACCGCCGTTCCGCTGGAGGCGCACCGCGCCACCGCCGCCTGGAACGAGTCCACCGCCACCTGGAACACCGCCAAGGACCTCACCGGCGAGCTGTCCGGAACCTCGACCCTCGTGGACGACGGCGACCCAGGGCTGACCGCCGCCAAGGGTGCCTGGCCCGCCTCCACCAACACCGGGCTCACCCCGTACGCGGTCAACAAGGACTATCTGGCCAACAAGGACACGGTCACCGGCGACACCTACACCTGGCAGCCGAAGCTTCCCGAGGACGGCACGTACCGGGTCGACGCCCACTACGTACCGGCCACCGACCGGGCCACCAACGCGCCGTACACCGTCACCTACGACGGGGGTACGAAGACCTACCCCGTCAACCAGGCCGCCGGCACCAACGGTGTGTGGCAGACGCTGGGCAGCCACCCCTTCAAGGCCGGTACGGCCGGCAAGGTCGTCCTCGGTGACACCGCCGACACCACCAAGGCGGTCATCGCGGACGCCGTACGGCTCACCAAGGACGCCACCGTCACCAAGAAGGCCTCCGCCGCCAACACCTGGCACTCCTTCTCGGTGAAGGACACCGTCCAGTCCTGGATCGACGGCACGAACCTCAATCACGGCTTCGTGGTGAAGGCCGCCGACGAGTCCGCGACCGCGCCGAAGGGCGGCCCCCGCTACGAGGCCGCGGAGTACGCGTACAAGGGCGAGGTCGCCAACTACCCGAAGCTGGTGCTGACCTGGGGCCGCCCCGGGACCACCCTGGACGCGCCCGAGATCGTCCACTCCACCGGCGCCGAGCTGAAGTGGTCCCCGTACCGGGATCAGGACCCGGTCGGCACGGGCGACGACATCGTCGAGTACCAGGTGCACCGCAGCGTTTTCCAGACCTTCACCCCGTCGCCGCAGACGCTGGTCTCCCCGGTCGCGTCCACCGACACCGCCTTCACCGACACCACGGCGACCCCGACCCCCGCCGACTCCGTCGACGCGTTCGGCAATGTCTTCTACTACATGGTCGCGGTGAAGACCCGCGACGGTCAGATCGTTCCGGCCCCCACCCGGCTGGTCCGGCTGCCCAAGGCGGGCCGTACGACCGTGGTGCTCCAGGGCAGCGCGGCCGACACCACTCTCTCCTCGGCCCAGCCGACGACCGGCCATGACGCGCTCACCGAGTCCGGCATCGGCCACCCCTGGCTGTCGGTGGGCAACAACTCCGCGACCTACGGCAAGACCCGGGCGCTGCTGAAGTTCCCCGGGCTGGGGCAGATCCCGTCGAGTGCCCGCGTACTGGAGTCCCAGCTCGATCTGTGGGGCACCGTCACCACCACCGGGACCTCCGGCGCCCTCTACGAAGTGCGCGGTCTGAACCGGGACTTCGACGAGGCGACCGCGTCCTGGAACATGGCCGACGCGACCACCGGGTGGACCACTCCGGGCGGCGACACCGGCACCGCGGTCGCCGACACGATCGGTTCCGTCACCAACGACCCGGCGCGGCAGAGCTGGTACGTCACCTCACTCGCGCAGGACTGGGTGCGCGACCCGGCGACCAACAAGGGTCTCGTGGTCAAGCTCAAGGACGAGTCCACGAGCGGCCCGCAGGAGCGCACCATCTTCCTCTCCTCGGAGGCCGAGGAGCCGCAACTGCGTCCGCAGCTCGTCGTCACGTACATCGACAAGTCGACGGAGTCCACGTACTTCGCGCCGTACACCCCGGCGCGGATGATCCCCGGGGACGAGTACACCGTCGATGTCACTCTGACCAACACCACCACCTCGGTGTGGAAGGCCGCCGACCGGGCCCTGTCGTACACCTGGTCACTGCCCGACGGTACGGACGCCACGACCGGCGGCAACCAGATGGAGACGGCGCTCCCGAAGGACGTCCACCCCGGTGACACCGTCACCGTGAAGGCGGCTCTGAAGGCGCCCGTCAATTCCGATTCCGGCAACAAGCGGCTCGACTATGTCCTCAAGTGGGATCTGCGCGACAAGACCGCCGGTACCTGGCTCTCGGCCACCGAATCCATCCCGGCGCTCGCACAGAACGTACGCACCGAGGACCCGACCTCGAACCAGCTCGGTCTGGAGAAGTTCTACTCGTACGCGGGGAAGAACACCGGCGCCGGGTCGTCGCTGGTGACCAACCTGTACGCGGGCAACTCCGTCTGGCAGTACAACGCCTTCAGCAACCCGGGGCGCGGACTGTCGACGTTCGTGCGCTTCGCGTACAACACCCAGGACACCTCCGACACCGTCCTCGGCCACGGCTGGTCGGCCCAGGCCGCCGGGCCGCTCCGGCTCGGTGCCCCGCTGGACTTCCATCCGAATCCGGATCCGCGCGAGGTGACGCTGCCCGACGGCGACGGCACCGAGCACACCTTCCGCAAGCAGGACGACGGAACCTGGAAGGCTCCGGCGGGCGTCCACTATCTGCTCCAGCAGGGCACGGGCGCCGACTGCAAGCCCTCCAGCGACGGTGACCCGAAGGCCTGGTCGATGACCCGGCCGGACCGTACGCAGTTCTTCTTCGACTGCGACGGCTATCTGTCGTCGATCGTCGACAAGAACGGCAACACGCAGACGTACACGTACGCCTCGCGCAAGTCGAACAACAAGCCGGTCAAGTTCCTTCAGTACATCACCGATCCGGCGGGCCGCCAGTCGCTGACGGTCGACTACTACACGAAGTCCGACTCGAACAATCCGAAGATCATCGACCATGTCAAGTCGATGACGGACATCTCCGGGCGGAAACTCACCTTCGAGTACTCCGACAAGGGATTGCTCACCACCCTCACCGACGGTGCGGGGTCGGCCCAGCCGAAGGTCTTCCTCTTCGAGTACGACGCCACGCAGGGCAACAAGAACGTCAAGCTGGTCAAGGCCACCGACCCGCGCTCCAACGCGACCTCGCTCGACTACTACTACCCGAACGAGGGCGACAACCCGAAGTTCCACTGGAACACCCAGACCATCACCGACCGCCTCGGCGGCACCACGGGCTACGTCTACACCGACCCGGACGGCCAGGCGGGCTCGGTCGTCCGCACCCAGGTGACGGACGCCGAGAACAACGCGGCCACCCATGTCCTGGACGGCTACGGGCGTCCCACCGAGATCACCAACGCCAAGTCGGAGACGACAAAGCTCGGCTGGGACGCCGACAACAATGTCACGCGGCTGGAGGAGGCCAACGGGGCGGTCTCGACCTGGTCGTACGACCCGAAGACCGGCTATCCGCTGGAGCAGAAGGACGCCGAGGCCAACAAGAACGGCACGGCCGCGCAGACCTTCACCTACTCCACCGGGCTCAACGGCCATGTCGCGGACCTCTTCCGGAAGAAGTCACCCGAGGGCCGCACCTGGCAGTTCGGTTACGACACCAGGGGCAATCCGACCTCGGTCACCGATCCCAAGGGCGTGGCGACGCCGGCACCCGACGACTACACGTCGAAGTCGGAGTACGACGCATACGGCCTGTTGACCAAGTCGACCGACGCCAACGGCCACGCCACCGTCAACAGCGACTTCCAGCCGACCGGCTATCCGGCGGTGATCACCGACGCGCTGGACAACCCCTCCGCCTTCGCGTACGACGAGCGCGGCAACGTACTTGAGGTCACCAACGCCAAGGGCGCCAAGGTCACCCAGACCTACGACACCTTCGGCCGTCCCCTGGAGAAGAAGGAGCCCGTCAAGCAGGCGGAGAACGACTTCGTCGTCACGCCCGCCCCGGTCTACGACGCCAACGACAACATCACCAAGGTGACGGCGCCCAACGGGACTGTCTCGACCTCGGTGTACGACAAGGCCGATCAGGTCGTCGAAAGCGTCGACCCCGGCGACGAGCCGACCGACCCGGGCCGCAGGACGACGACCACGTTCGACAAGGTCGGCAATGTCCTCACGGTCACCGGGCCGGAGGGCAACCGGACACCCGAGGCCGGCGACTTCACGGCCACCACGCTGTACGACGCGGTCTATCAGCCGATCGAGATGGTGGACGCCCAGGGGAACAAGGCCACGGTGGCGTATGACGCCGTCGGCAATGTCACCAAGGTCGTCGACCCCCGCAAGAACGCCACCGCCGATCCCGACGACTACACCACGAAGTACGAGTACGACCTGAACGGCCGTGTGGTGAAGACGACCGACGCGATCGGCAAGTTCACCTCCGCCCGCTACGACAAGGACGGCCTGACCGTCGGGCAGACGGACGCGGAAGGCAATGAGTCGCTCGCCGTGTACGACGAGCGGGGCACGCTCACCGAGTCCAAGATCCCGCTGGACAAGGACGGTTCCGGCACCGTCAGCCACCGGACCACCAAGTACGAGTACGACCAGGCCGGCAACCGGACGAAGACGATCACTCCGCGCGGCGTCGCCACCACCGGCGATGCCACCGACTTCACCTCGGAGACCGTCTACGACGAGCTGAACCGGGTGAAGGAGGAACGCTCACCGTTCGACACCTCGGACGTCCGCTACAACACCCCGGACTCGACGTTCTACTTCTACGACTCGGTCGGCAATCTGAGTTCCGTCTCCGCACCGCCGTCGGACGGGCAGTCGGTCCGCAACGTCACCGAGTACACCCACTACGACAACGGCTGGACGGAGACCGCGAAGGATCCGTGGGACATCACCACGTCCTACCAGTACAACGACCTCGGTCAGCAGACGAAGAACACGCTGACCTCGGCGGGCGGTTCCCAGCAGCGCACCATGACCTGGGACTACTACCGGTCGGGCAACCAGAAGGCACGCTCCGACGACGGTGTGCCCGTCGGCAGGCAGGTCGTCCTGGTCGACAGCTCGGACTTCAACAACACCGCGATCCAGGGGAACTGGGCCCGTACGCAGGCAGAGCAGCAGTACGGCTACGACACCTATTCGCACCCGGCCGGCACCGGCACCGCATCGTTCACCTGGCAGCTCAACATCCCGCAGGACGGCACGTACGAGGTCTTCGCGCGGCATCCGCGGATGACCGGCGCCGCGAGCGACGCGAAGTTCAAGGTCGACCACGACGGTGGCAGCGCCACGAAGACCGTTGACCAGACCCAGCGGCCGGGCGAGTGGATCTCGCTGGGGTCCTACTCGTTCGTCGAGGACGGTCCGCAGAAGGTCACGCTGACCGACGCAGCCAACGGCACGGTCCTCGCCGACACGGTGAAGCTCGTCCGCTCCAACTCCGCCGAAACGGACAACGAGAAGAAGGACTTCACCTACAAGTACAACGCCAACGGCAACATGGTCGAGGTCCAGGACCGTTCGCCGGGCGCGAAGGCCGACACGTACCGGATCGCGTACGACGGTCTGAACCGGATCAGCAAGGTCGAGGAACTCGACGGCGGCACGGTGAAGAACACCACCGCGATGACCTACGACGAGAACGGCAACCCGCTCACCTCCACCCACGATCTGACCTGGTCGAAGATCGAGTACGACGAGCGGGACCTGGTCAGGAAGGTCACCAACGCGGATTCGCCGACGGCCGGTGATCAGCAGATCTCGACGATGACCTACACCGCCCGCGGGATGCTGCTCAAGCAGACCAAGCCCAACGGCAACACGCTCGACATGACCTACTACCTGGACGGGTCGGTCAGGCGGTCGCTGGAGAGGACGTCCGGCGGAGCGGTGGTCTCCCAGCACGACCTGGAGTACTCGCCCAACGGGCACCGCTCCAAGGATGTGCTCAAGCTGATGAACGCCGACGACAACTCGGCCTACATCAACAACACCTATACCTTTGACTACGACCCGCAGGACCGGATCGCCAAGGTCACCAAGGCGGGTGACAACCCGTCGACCGAGTCGTACACCTACGACCGCAACAGCAACATCACCGAGCAGACGGTGGACAGCGTCACCACGACGCAGCGCTACGACCGCAACCGGCTCCTCTCGGCGACGTCCCAGGGCGTGACATCCACCTACAACTACGACCCGCTCGGCCGTCTCGACACGGTCAGTACCGGTGGCCGGACGGCCGAGAAGTACTACTACGACGGCTTCGACCGTACGGTGAAGGTCCGTGCCGGCTCCGGCGCGGGTGCGCAGACCACCGCGTACCTCTTCGACCCCTTCGACCGGACGGTCTCCCAGACGACCTCCGGCACCGAGGCGAAGACCACGGCGTTCACGTACCTAGGGCTCGACAGCACGCTCCTGCGGGAGACGGTCGACGGCAAGACCGACAAGGACTATCAGTACCTGGCCGGCGGCCGGCGGGCCACACAGATCACGCACAAGGACGGTGGCGCCAGGGAGTACTCGCAGTACGTCACCAGCCCGCGCGGTGACATCGAAGCCATCACGAAGGAGGACGGCAGGACCCGCGCCACATACGGCTACACCGCCTACGGCAGTGCCGACTCGGCGCAGACGACCGGCGCCGACAAGCCGGACAGCGGCGGCGAGACGAGCGCCGGCGCGTACAACGCCTTCCGCTTCAACTCCTCGCGCTGGGACGGCGCGTCGGGAACGTACGACATGGGCTTCCGCAACTACGACCCGGGTCTGAACCGCTTCCTGACCCGTGACTCGTACGGCGGCGCCCTGGCCGACATGTCCCTGGCCACCGACCCGTTCACCGGCAACCGCTACGCCTTCGCCGGCGGCAACCCGATCACCTTCATCGAACTCGACGGCCATCTCTTCGGCCTCTCCCTGTCCGACATCGGCCACGCCACGCTCGACGTGGTGGGCCTGGTCCCGGTGGTCGGCGAGGTCGCGGACGTCGCCAACGGCATCTGGTACGCGGCCGAGGGCAACTACGTCGACGCCGCGCTGTCCATGACCTCGGCGATCCCGCTGGTGGGTTACGGGGCGACGGCCGTCAAGGCCGGCAGATACGCGAAGAAGGGCATCGACGCCGCCGACACGGTCAACGACGCCCGCAAGGCGGCGAACGGCGCCGAGGGCGCCGTCGACGCGGCCAACGACGCGCGCAAGGCGGACGCGCCGACGGCGAAGAAGCCCGAGCAGCCAGATGCGAAGAGCTGCAAGACCAACAGCTTCCTCCCCGGTACGAAGGTCGTCCTCGCGGACGGCAGCGCACAGAACATCGAGTCGCTGGACGTCGGCGACCAGGTGGTGGCCACCGACCCGGAGACCGGTGACACCCGTGCCCGGACGGTCACCGCCACCCGCGACCACGCCGGGGCCAAGGATCTCGTCACCTTGACGGTCGGATCCGACCACGGGGACGGCGAGGCGGCACAGCTCAAGCTGACCTCGACCGCGGCACACCTGTACTGGCTGCCGGACTTCGGCAGGTGGGCCGAGGCCGGCGATCTGAAGCCCGGCATGTGGCTGCGGACGGCAGCCGGCACCTGGGTCCAGATCACCGCGGTCGACACCGCGCACCGTACGGCCCGC
The DNA here is from genome assembly GCF_019056675.1 of Streptomyces sp. GMY02. Lineage (NCBI taxonomy): Bacteria > Bacillati > Actinomycetota > Actinomycetes > Kitasatosporales > Streptomycetaceae > Streptomyces > Streptomyces sp. GMY02. The sequence goes on from NZ_CP077658.1 coordinate 6,773,106, forward strand.
GTCTACAACCTCTCCGTCGAGGGCGTCCACACGTACTACGTGGGGACGGGTCACACCGCGGTCCTGGTCCACAACTGCGGCTACGAGAACGAGGCGATCGCGGCTCAGAAGCGGGCCGACGATCTGAAGCAGCAGTGGGGCAAGGGGCACGGCTGGTCGACGGTCGCCGTGGTCGGAGTGCGCCACAAGAAGACGGGGGACATCGTCCACAAGGTCTCACTGGCCGGTGGCAAGGACATCAGCGCGGTCGGCCAGAACGTCCTCCAGAACGGCGAGGACTTCATCCAGGGATCGACAGTTCCGGGCAGGCTCACCAAGGACGGCAACCAGGCGTTCGAGCACGCCGAGGAGGCCGTCTTCAACTGGGTCAAGAGCAACCCCGACTACGAGGTCATCTACGGCGGGACATCGAGGAACGTGTGCAAGGGGATCTGCGCGCCGCTGGTCCAGAAGACGCTGAACCTGGGCGGGAAGCCGTTCCGGGGAGCCAGTGACAAGACACGGTTCAGGATGTTCTGGCTCACCACGCGGTACTAGGAGCACGCATCACGGACGTGGTGGACGTCCACGCGTGAACGCGGCCCGCCGGCTCCGGTCGGCGGGCCGCTTCGCGTCCGGTCAGTCCTCGTCGGCAGGCCGCCACAGGTGCAGGGCCCCACGGTCTTCCGAGACCGTGAACCAGGTGCCGTCGCCCGCGGAGCGGGGCGGCCCGGAGACGGGGAAGGGGTACGAGACTTCGCCGCGCAGGGTCATCCCTCGCGTGTCGATGCTCCAGTGGCGGACCGTGCCGTACCGGGCGTCGCACTCGGAGGTGCCGGCGATGACGGTGTCATCGTCGATGAAGGCGCCTTCGTAGTCCCAGTACACGCGGTCCTCGCCCGTGCTTGCCGGGTGTGCCGGCACAGTGCCCTGGGCGTCCAGTTTCCGCAGGACCGAGCGGTCCTCCGCCCGGTGCAGGCAGAGGGACCACTGCCCGAGGTCAACGGTGAGGAGGCGCCCGCCGGAGGGGCTCACCCCCAGCAGAAGCCGCTCGATGCCGATCTGCTCGGCGGTCAGACGCTGCCCGTCCCACCGTCCCCACAGGGCGGGCGAGTCCTCCTCGCCCTCGCCGATGCTCAGTCCCATCCGCGCCGGGTCGGGGTGCGGCGTGTGGTACGAGACGGAGGCCACGGTCCCGGTTTCGGCGCGCCCCAGGACTCTGCCGTCGTCGGCGTCCAGGACGAGCCACAGCTCCTGGTCGTCCTCGTCCGGCTCGTTGTCGTCACTCAGGGGACCGCGGACGTGGGCCCAGACGAGCTTGCCGTCGGCGGACGCGGCGGCCGATCCGCTGTCCGGATACCGGTGGTCCTCGTCGTCGTCGGCATACTCCGCGAACGACGTGTGTGTCAGCGGGCACGCGCCGCCCCAGCAGCCGTGCCGTACCTCCCACCGAGTTGCTCCGGTCGCTTCCACGGCGCGTACCGCGTGTACACCGGCGAAGACGGCCACATCACCCGTGGGAGAGACCGTCACCGAGCCGTACCGGCGGGGCCACGGCGCGGTGAAGCGGACCTCCGTTCCCTCCCGGTCCAGGTCGAGAACCACCAGTTCGGTGTCACCGCGTTGCACGAGAAACCTGCGTCCCGGCCAGTGCAGCACGTGCGGAGCGTCCGCGGACGCCGGGTCCAGCGGTGCGGCGACGGTGGCCACAAGACGAGCGACAGTCACGGAGTCCTCCAGCGCGAGACACGATCCTGAACGCGACCACCGTACGCGGGGCTCCGAAGCCGGTGCGGTCGGCGTCAGAGCATCACCATGACCGCGCAGGCCGCAAGCAGTACGGTGCAGACCGCCGTCGCGGTCGCCGTGTGGGCCGGGAGTGCCGGGGGGCTGGCCGTCGTCAGGGTCTGTGCGCGGCGGTGGGCCACGGTCAGGAAGCTCAGCCAGACCAGTGCGGTCAGCGCGACGGCTGCCAGGGCCACGGCCGAGTTGTCCTGGACCGCCTGGCGGACCGCCAGTACCGCCACCACCGTGCAGGCCAGGGTGGTACGCCGCCAGGCCAGCCGGGTGCGCTCCGGCTGGAGCCCCGGGTCCCGGTCATGGCTGTGCTCCCGGTCCGTGCCCTCCGCCATCAGCCGCTCCGGCCCAGGCCCAGTACCACGACGACCACCATCGCCACGGCGACCAGCCCCACCGCCAGCGCCAGCAGTGTCGGGAAGCCGGACACCGGAAGGTCCTCGCCGCGGCGCATCGCGCGCTCGCAGCGCACCCAGTGGTTGACCGCCCGCAGCGCGCACAGCGCACCGGCCGCCAGCAGCGCCACCGCGAGCCCGACCCGTACGCCCCAGCGCAGGTCCGGCAGGAACTGGTCGACCGCGAAACCGCCGCCCACCAGCGCCAGCGCCGTCCTTATCCAGGCCAGGAAGGTGCGCTCGTTGGCCAGCGAGAACCGGTAGTCCGGGGTCTCGCCCTCGTCGCCGATACGCCCGGGAGCGAACCACAGCCGCAGGGTCCGCGCGAAGTCGCTCACCCGCCGCACCCTACGCGTGCGGGGCACGGGCGGAGCGGAAGGCTCTCAGCCGCTCGTACGCCGCGAGCCCGTCCGGCACCCATGCCCACTCGTCGAGCCGCCGCTCCAGCTCCACCTCCGGCAGGAAGGCGTGCCAGGCGATCTCCTCGGCCTGCGGGTTCACCGGCTGCGGGCAGCGGACCTCGTACACATACGCGCTCTCCCGGAAGGACCCGTCCTCGGCGTCGTACCGGAACGGGAACAGCGGTACGGGAGTGCCCAGGCCCGACACCCCCAGCTCCTCCTCGGCCTCCCGCAGCGCCGCCTCGTCGTAGCTCTCGCCCGAGCCCACGACACCGCCCACGAACATGTCGTACAGGGAAGGAAAGGCGAGTTTCTCCGCGGTCCTGCGGTGTACGAACACCCGGTCCTCCGCGTCCCGTACGAAGACGAACACACAGCGGTGGAGCAGGCCCTTCGCGTAGATCTCGCCGCGCGGCGCGCGCCCGACCACACGGTCGTCCTCGTCGACGATGTCCAGGATCTCGTCAGCAGCGCTCATGGGCTCCATCCAACCCCATCCGAACGGTTGACGCGTTACTCGCGCGTACGGAGGATCGGACCACCCACTCGCCCCCGAAGCCTCCTGCCCGGCAAAGGACGGAAACCATGGCCTACGACGCTGATGTGATCGTGATCGGGGCGGGCCTCGCGGGCCTGGTCGCCACCGCCGAACTCGCCGCCGCCGGCCGGTCCGTCATCGTCCTCGACCAGGAGCCCGAGCAGTCGCTCGGCGGCCAGGCGCACTGGTCGTTCGGCGGGCTGTTCCTCGTGGACTCGCCCGAGCAGCGCCGCCTCCGGATCAGGGACAGCCGCGAACTGGCCCTCCAGGACTGGCTGGGCACCGCCGGCTTCGACCGCCCCGAGGACCGCTGGCCGCGCGCCTGGGCCGAGGCGTACGTCGACTTCGCCGCGGGCGAGAAGCGGGACTGGCTCCACCGGCAGGGCGTACGGTTCTTCCCGGTCGTCGGCTGGGCCGAGCGCGGCGGGTACGACGCCACCGGGCACGGCAATTCCGTACCGCGCTTCCACATCACCTGGGGCACCGGGCCCGCGGTGGTCGCGCCCTTCGAGCGGCGGGTGCGCGAGGGGGTCGCCAAAGGGCTGGTGACCCTCCGGTTCCGGCACCGGGTCACCGGCCTCGCCGCCACGGCGGGCGCCGTCGACACCGTGACCGGCGAGATCCTGGAGCCGAGCGCCGCCGAACGCGGCACCGCGAGCAGCCGTGTGGTGACCGGGACCTTCGAACTGCGGGCGCAGGCCGTGATCGTGACCTCCGGCGGTATCGGCGGCAACCACGACCTGGTGCGCGCCCAGTGGCCCGAGCGGCTCGGCACCCCGCCCCGCAGGATGCTCTCCGGGGTGCCCGCGCATGTGGACGGGCTGATGCTCGGCATCACGGAGGCGGCCGGCGCGCACCACATCAACCGCGACCGGATGTGGCACTACACCGAGGGCATCGAGAACTGGAACCCCATCTGGGCCCGGCACGGCATCCGTATCCTGCCCGGACCGTCCTCGCTCTGGCTGGACGCGACCGGGCGGCGGCTGCCCGTACCGCTCTTCCCCGGCTTCGACACCCTCGGCACGCTGGAGCACATCACGCGCTCCGGCCACGACCACACCTGGTTCGTCCTCGACCAGCGCATCATCCGCAAGGAGTTCGCGCTCTCGGGATCCGAGCAGAACCCCGATCTGACCGGCAAGTCGGTGCGCGGGGTCTTCGGGCGGGTACGCGCCGAAGTGCCGGGCCCGGTCAAGGCGTTCATGGACAACGGCGCGGACTTCGTCGTCGAACGCGATCTGGCGGCGCTGGTACGGGGGATGAACGCGCTCACGGGAGAGCCGCTGATCGACGAGGACCGGCTGCGCGACGAGATCACCGCGCGCGACCGGGAGGTCTCCCACCCCTTCACCAAGGACCTCCAGATCACCGCGATCCGGGGCGCCCGCGGCTATCTCGGCGACCGGCTGACCCGTACGGTTCCGCCGCACCGGATTCTCGACCCGGCGGCCGGGCCGCTGATCGCCGTACGGCTGAACATCCTGACCCGCAAGTCGCTCGGCGGCCTGGAGACCGACCTGTCCTCGCGCGTCCTGACCGCGGGGGGCGAGCCGCTGCCGGGGGTGTACGCGGCGGGCGAGGCGGCCGGGTTCGGCGGCGGCGGTGTCCATGGCTACCGCTCGCTCGAAGGGACCTTCCTCGGCGGTTGCCTTTTCTCGGGGCGTACGGCGGGCCGCGCGGCGGCGGAAGCGGTCGGCTGACACCGGCCCGCGGGCCGGGCCGGTGTCAGGCCAGGCCACCGGCCGGCCGGAGCCCGTGTCCCGCCTTGTCCCGCGCCTTGCCTTGTCCCGTGCCCCTGCCCGGCTTTGTCCCGCGCCTCCGCCCGGCCTTCTGCCGCGCCCCTGCCCGGCCCTGTTCCGTCCCGTCCGTGGTTCTGACTCCGTGGTTCTGACGAAAGTCTGACGGATGTCCGCGGCCCCTGGATTCCCGGCGCCGCGGGTGTTCTCCTCGATGGGTGAACCCTCAACAGAGCGAGCCCGAGGGCGCGCCCGTGGGCCGCCGCGTGGTGCTCTCCATGCTCGGCCTGGGCGCGGCGGGGCTTGTCGCGGCGCCCCAGCTCCAGCGCGGATTCGAGGCCTTCCTCGGCTCGGCCGCCGACAAGGACCCGACCGGTCTGACCGGACTGCTGCCCAACGGCGGCGGCTTCCGCTACTACTCCGTCACCGCCTCCGTGCCCCGCAAGGGCCCGGACACCTACCGGCTGACGGTCGGCGGACTGGTCGACCGGCCCGCCACGTACACCCTCGACGCGCTGCGGGACCTGCCGCAGACCCGGATCGTGCGCGACGTGCAGTGCGTGACCGGCTGGCGCGTGCCGCACACCCCCTTCGAGGGCGTACGGCTCTCGGACCTCCTCGACGCGGCCGGGGTGCGGCCGGAGGCCAAGGCGGTCCGCTTCACCTGCTTCGACGGCGCGTACAGCGAGAGCCTGACGCTCCAGCAGGCCCGCCGCGCCGATGTGATGGTGGCGCTGAAGATGCAGGACAAGGAGATCGGGCACGCGCACGGCGGCCCGGTCCGGCTCTATGTGGCGCCGATGTACTTCTACAAGTCGGCGAAATGGCTCTCCGGGATCTCCGTCACCGACGGCGTACAGCCCGGCTACTGGGAGGAGCGCGGCTATGACGTCGACGCCTGGGTCGGCAGGTCCAACGGCCGCGAGGACACCCCCACCGTCTGACGCGGGCGGTGCCGCCGCGCGGGTACGGCGTTTCGGCCCGGCCCAGCGCTGGGTGCACCGTACGACCGGGGCCCTGATGCTGGTGTGCGTGGCGAGCGCGGCCTGTCTGTATCTGCCCCAGCTCGCCGAACTCGTCGGCCGGCGCCTGCTCGTGGTCACCGTCCACGAGTGGTCGGGGCTGCTGCTGCCGGTGCCCGTGCTCGTCGGCCTCGTCTCCCGGGCCTTCCGCGCCGATCTGGGCCGGCTGAACCGCTTCCTGCCGTACGACAAGGAGTGGCTGCGCGCCGCACTGCGGCGCGACCCGCGACCCGTGTCCCGGCCGTCCGGGAAGTTCAACGCGGGGCAGAAGCTGTACGCGGCCTGGATCGCGGGGGCGGTACTGGTGATGCTCGGCACCGGGCTGCTGATGTGGTTCACCGGGCTCGCCCCGGTCATGTGGCGTACGAGCGCCACCTTCATCCATGACTGGCTGGCCCTGGCCATCGGTGTCGTCCTCGCCGGGCACATCGGCATGGCGTACGGGGACCCCGAGGCCCGGCGCGGGATGCGGACCGGGTCGGTGGACCGGGCGTGGGCGGAGCGGGAGCACCGTCACTGGAAAGGTGACTGAGCCCGGCGCGCCCCGCCCCGCCTGTGTCTTCCGTGCGGACGGCCGACCCGTACGGGAGGCACGGGCGGGGCGGGCAGCCGACCCGTACGGGCAGCCGACCCGTAACGACAACCGCCCCGTAACGACAGTCGGCTCAAAGAGCAGCGGCGCTCGCTACAACACCAGCGACAGCAGCAGCACGCAGCCCAGACCGACCACCGAGATCAGGGTCTCCATCACCGACCAGGTCTTGATCGTCTGACCGACGTTCATCCCGAAGTACTCCTTCACCAGCCAGAACCCCGCGTCGTTGACATGGCTGAAGAAGAGCGAGCCCGCCCCGATCGCCAGCACCAGCAGCGCGGCATGGGTGCTGGTCATGTCCGCGGCCAGCGGCGCCACCAGCCCGGCCGCCGAAATCGTCGCCACCGTCGCCGAGCCGGTCGCCAGCCTGATCGCCACCGCGATCAGCCAGGCCAGCAGCAGGGCCGGGATCGACCAGTCCTTGGAGATGTCCAGGACCATCTGGCCCACCCCCGAGTCGATCAGAGTCTGCTTGAAGCCGCCGCCCGCGCCGACGATCATCAGCACACCCGCGATCGGCGCGAGCGACTTCTCGACGGTCGAGGCGATCCGGTCCTTGGTGAACCCGGCCGCGCGCCCCAGCGTGAAGAGCCCGACGAGTACGGCGGCGAGCAGCGCGATCAGCGGTGAACCGACGACGTCCGCGACCCGCTGGACCGTGTTCTCCGGGTCGTCCACGACGATGTCCACCAGCGCCTTGCCCAGCATCAGCACCACCGGCAGCAGTACCGTGGCGACGGTCGCGGCGAAGCTCGGCCGCCGCTCCAGCTTCTCGGAGGTGCGCTGCGGCACCATCCGGTCGGGGGCCGGGATGTCCACCCAGTGCGCCGCGTAGCGGGAGAAGAGCGGCCCCGCGATGATCACCGTCGGAATGGCCACGACCACGCCCAGCGCCAGGGTGACCCCCAGATTGGCGCCGATCGCGTCGATCGCGACGAGCGGCCCGGGGTGCGGCGGGATCAGACCGTGCATCACGGAGAGCCCGGCCAGTGCCGGGATGCCGATCCGCATCAGCGAGTAGTTGCCGCGCTTGGCGACCAGCAGCACCACCGGGATCAGCAGCACGATGCCGACCTCGAAGAAGAGCGGCAGCCCGATGACCGAGGCGATGAGGACCATCGCCCAGGGCATTGCGCGCCCGCCCGCCTTCGCGAGGATCGTGTCGACGATCTGGTCCGCGCCGCCGGAGTCGGCGAGCAGCTTGCCGAGGATGGCGCCGAGCGCGATCAGCACTCCGACGCCCGCGACGGTGGAGCCGAGACCGGCGGTGAAGCTGGCTATGGCCTTGTCCAGCGGGGCGCCCGCGAAGGCGCCGAGCGCCAGCGAGCCGATGGTCAGGGCCAGAAAGGCATGGAGCTTGGCGACGGTGATGAGCAGGACGATGACGGCGATACCGGCGAGCACGGCCACGCCGAGCTGGGCGTTGCCCGCCGAGGTGATCGGCTCGACGGTGTCCGCTGCCAGCGTCTCGACACTGAGACTGGTCACGGGGGGATTCCTTCGATTCGTGGATGCGGCTGGGGATCGTTGATGCCGCTGGGGATTCAGTCCGTGAGCCGGCGCAGCGCGGCGACGGCCCGTGCGGTGATTTCTTGGGGGGTACCTGACACATCGACGCTGACGCCCGACTCGTCGGGCTCCAGGTTCTCCAGGGCCGCGAACTGCGAGTCCAGCAGCGCCGGAGGCATGAAGTGCCCCTTGCGCTCCGCCATCCGCCGCCCGATCAGGGCCCGGTCTCCGGTGAGATGCAGAAAGACCGCCCCGGGCGCGGCGGCCCGCAGCCGGTCGCGGTAGGAGCGCTTGAGCGCGGAGCTGCTCACCACACCGCCGAGCCCGGCCCGGCCGTGCGCCCAGCGTCCGATCGCGTCGAGCCAGGGCCACCGGTCCGCGTCCTCCAGCGGAATGCCGGCGGACATCTTGGCGATGTTCGCGGGCGGGTGGAAGTCGTCGCCCTCGGCGTACGGGACGCCCAGTGCGGCGGCGAGCAGGGGCCCGACGGTGGTCTTGCCGGTCCCTGCCACGCCCATCACCACGACGACGTGGGGGGTGCTCATTGCCATGCCTCGCTGTCTCTCGGCCTGTCCTCTTCGACTGCGGCCTTCGCGCCAATGAAACGCATTAGGTACGACGTATTCAAGAGGCTGTGATGTAAACGTCGTACTTTTTACCGCCGGGCTGTGACCCGTAGGCTTGGCCCATGACCACAGAAGGCCGGGGCCTGCATACCCGTGTGCTGGACGCTCTCGGCCTCGCCATCACCGCCGGCGAGTACCCCGCCGGAAGCGTGGTCCGTACCGACGAGGTCGCCCAGCGCTTCGATGTCTCGCGCACCGTCGTCCGCGAAGTGGTCCGTGTCCTCGAATCGATGCACCTCGTCGAGTCCCGGCGCCGGGTCGGCGTGACCGTACGCCAGGCCGAGGAGTGGAACGTCTACGATCCGCGGGTCATCCGCTGGCGCCTCGCGGGCGCCGACCGGCCCCGCCAGCTCCGCTCGCTGACGGTGCTGCGCTCCGCGGTCGAACCGGTCGCGGCCGGGCTGGCCGCCCGTAACGCCACGCCCGAGCAGTGCGCCGCCCTCACCGAGCAGGCGCTCGGCATGGTCGCCACCTCGCGGGGGCGCCGGCTGGAGGAGTACCTCGTCCACGACATCGCCTTCCACCGGGTGGTGCTGAACGCGTCGGGCAACGAGATGTTCGCGCGGCTCGGCGATGTGGTCGCCGAGATCCTCACCGGCCGTACCCGCCACCAGGTGATGTTCGACGACCCGGACCCCGCGGCCGTCACCCTGCATGTGGGGGTCGCCGAGGCGGTACGCGAAGGCGACGCGGCCCGTGCCGAGGAACTCACCCGGGAGATCGCCGTCGGCGCACTCCAGGAACTCGACGTCCTGGCGCCCTGACCACCGACGGCGTGTCCCTGACGGGACGGCATACCCCTGACCGCCGACGGCATGTCCTTGACCGGACGGCATGCCGCTGACCGGACATCGCGGCCCCCGCACCGAGGTCCTGACGCCCGACCGGATCGTCCTGACGCCCCGTCGTCCGGCGCCGGTGGCCAGCGGTACCCGCCCGCGCACGCGATAGTGGTGGAGAAGGATTCCGTCCCACAGGTGAGGAAAGGCAGGTCCTGGCATGGCGCAGCAGGTGCGAGGGGTCATCGCCCCCGGCAAGAACGAGCCGGTACGGGTCGAGACGATCGTCGTACCCGACCCCGGCCCCGGCGAGGCCGTGGTGACGGTGCAGGCGTGCGGTGTGTGCCACACCGACCTGCACTACAAGCAGGGCGGGATCAACGACGACTTCCCCTTCCTCCTCGGCCATGAGGCCGCGGGCGTGGTGGAGTCGGTCGGCGAGGGCGTCACGGAGGTCGCGCCCGGCGACTTCGTCATTCTCAACTGGCGTGCGGTGTGCGGCGCTTGTCGCGCCTGTCTGCGCGGCCGGCCCCAGTACTGCTTCAACACCCACAACGCCCGGCAGAAGATGACCCTGACGGACGGTACGGAACTGTCCCCGGCCCTCGGTATCGGCGCCTTCGCCGAGAAGACCCTGGTCGCCGCCGGCCAGTGCACCAAGGTCGACCCGGCCGTCTCCCCGGCCGTCGCGGGCCTGCTCGGCTGCGGTGTGATGGCCGGCATCGGCGCCGCGATCAACACCGGCGGGGTGACCCGCGGCGACTCCGTCGCGGTCATCGGCTGCGGCGGGGTGGGCGACGCGGCGATCGTCGGCGCGCGTCTCGCGGGCGCGGCCCGGATCATCGCCCTCGACGTCGACGACCGCAAGCTGGAGACTGCGAAGTCGATGGGCGCCACCCACACCGTCAACCCCCGCTCCACCGACCCGGTCGAGGCGATCCGCGAACTGACCGGCGGGTTCGGCGCGGATGTCGTCATCGAGGCGGTCGGCCGTCCCGAGACCTACGAACAGGCCTTCTACGCCCGTGACCTGGCCGGCACCGTCGTTCTCGTCGGCGTCCCCACGCCCGAGATGAAGCTCGAACTCCCGCTGCTGGACGTCTTCGCACGCGGCGGCTCCCTCAAGTCCTCCTGGTACGGCGACTGTCTGCCCTCCCGTGACTTCCCGATGCTGATCGACCTGCACCAGCAGGGCCGTATCGACCTCGCCGCCTTTGTCACCGAGACCATCGGACTCGGCGATGTGGAGAAGGCGTTCGCCCGGATGCACGAGGGCGATGTGCTGCGTTCGGTGGTGGTGTTCCAGTGAGCGTCCGTATCGACCGGCTCATCACCTCGGGCACCTTCTCGCTCGACGGCGGCACCTGGGACGTCGACAACAACGTCTGGATCGTCGGCGACGACTCCGAGGCCATCGTCATCGACGCCGCGCACGACGCCGCCGCCATCGAGGAGGCGCTGGGCGGCCGTACGCTGCGCGCGATCGTCTGCACGCACGCGCACAACGACCACATCGGAGCGGCCCCGGCGCTCGCCGCCGCCACCGGCGCGCCCGTCCTGCTGCACCACGACGATCTGCCGCTCTGGAAGCAGACCTACCCGGAGCAGGTCCCGGACGGCGAACTCACCGACGGCGGGACCCTTTCGGTCGGCGGCACCACCCTGACCGTGCTGCACACCCCGGGGCACGCGCCGGGCGCGGTCTGCCTCCACGCGCCCGAGCTGTCCACGGTCTTCACCGGGGACACCCTGTTCCAGGGCGGTCCTGGCGCCACCGGCCGGTCGTTCTCGCACTTCCCGACCATCATCGACTCGATCCGCGACCGGCTGCTCGGCCTGCCGCCGGAGACGGTCGTACGGACCGGCCACGGCGACACGACGACCATCGGCGCCGAGGCGCCCCATCTGGAGGAATGGATTCAGCGCGGCCACTGAGCGGGCCGCAGAAGCCGCAAGCGGCTTTCGAAGCGGTACGGCCCGCCCGTCACCGGATCCGTGAACTCCAGGGTCTTTGCGAGCAGTTGGAGGGGCCGGGCATAGTCGTCCGGCCCCTCCTCCCGTACCACCGGATAGAGCGGGTCGTTCAGCAGCGGCAGCCCCAGCGCGTTCATATGGACCCGCAACTGATGGGTACGGCCGGTCGCAGGGGAGAGCCGGTACCGGCCGAACCCGCCGTGGTGCTCCAGCAGTTCGATCCGGCTCTCGCTGTTCGGCTCGCCCGGCACCTCCCGCGCGGTCAGCACCCCGCGCTCCTTCTCGATCCGGCTGCGCACCGTGACGGGCAGCGCCACCGCCGGATCGTACGGCGCCACCGCCTCGTACCCCTTCCGTACCAGCCGGTCCCGGAACAGCGTCTGGTACGCGCCCCGGTCCTCCGTCCGTACGACAAAGAGCGCCAGCCCCGCCGTCAGCCGGTCGAGCCGGTGCGCGGGCTGGAGCGCGGGCAGCCCCAGCTCCCGCCGCAGCCTGGCCAGCGCGGTGTCGGTGACATGGCTGCCACGCGGTGTGGTGGCGAGGAAGTGCGGCTTGTCGACGACGACGATCCGCTCGTCCCGGTGCACGATCCCGATCTCGGACGGCACCCGCTCCTCGGCGGCGAATTCCCGGTGGAACCAGAGATAACGCCCGGCCGTGTACGGTTCGGCCCCCGCCACCGGTCCGTCCACCCCGACGAACCGCCCCGCCCGCAGTATCGCGTCGACCCGCTCCACCCCGATGGCGCGCCCGAACCGCGCGACGAGATGATCCCGTACGGTCGCCCACTCCCCGCCGGGATCCGCCGGCAGCCGCACCCGTACCGGATCCACCCCGTCCCGCTGCCCCAACGGCGCCTCCGGCACGCTCCGCCGTCTCCGCCCCACTGCCCTCGCGCCTTCTCCCCGTCGTCCTGCCCGGTGCCGTCCCGCCCGCGCACTCTACCGACGCCGGGCAGGCATCCCCCGTACCCCGTTCGGCCCCCGGCGGCGGTGGGCGGGGCGGGATGAGAGCGGTTCCCGGGCGGGGGCGTGCGCATGATGGGGTGGTGATCAGTGTTCTGTTCGCCGTGCTGACCGCGATCAGCAACGGCTCCGCCTCGGTGCTCCAGCGACGGGCCGCGTCCACCGCGCCCGATGCCGTGGCCATGAAGTTCGCGCTGATCAAGCATCTGCTGCGGCAGCGGGTGTGGCTGATGGGCATCGGCCTGGTGATCGTGGCCGCGGTGTGCCAGGCGGTGGCGCTGGCCACCGGGCCGATCGCCGTGGTGCAGCCGATCTTTGTGATCGAGCTGCCGTCGACCCTGCTGATCGCCGGGTACACCTTCAGGATCCGGCTGCCCCGCCGGATCTGGTACGGCGTGGCGGCTGTGACCGGCGGTCTTGCCCTGGGGATGGCCACGGCGGCGCCGGGCGGCGGGTCCGAGTCGGTGAGCGGCTACGCCTGGGTTCCGGTGCTGGTCGCCACCGGGATCTTCGAGGCCGTGGTGATCACCTGGGCCCTGCGGCTGCGCGGCAATCCGCGTGCCGCCCTGCTCGGGCTCGCCGCCGCCTGCGGATACGCGCTGACCGCCGCGCTGATGAAGGACGCCATGGCACTCCTCACCCATGGCGGGGTGGTGGCCATGCTGAGCTCCTGGCAGGTCTACGGCACGGCGGTGGCGGGGGTGGGCGCCCTGTTCCTGCTGCAGAACGCCCTCCAGGCGGGGATGCTCGCCTTCTCGCAGCCGATGCTGACCCTCGGCGACGCGCTGATCAGCATCACCTACGGCGTGGTCCTGTACGGCGAGACGGTACGCACCGGATGGTGGCTGGTGCCCGAACTCGCGGCCATCGCCCTCATCGCGGTCGGCTGTCTGGAACTGGCCCGCTCCCCGCTGGCCTCCGGCGGCCCGCCCCCGAAGCCCCGCGTCCGCTGACCGGGAGGGCGCGGCCGTCACCCCTGGCGCGGCACGCGCAGGTCCGAGTACCCCTGGACCGGGCTCGGGCAGGCGTCGAGGACATCGAAGGCGTCCAGCAGTCCGGTGATCCGCAGCATCCGGTGGATGGGCGGATTGCGGATGATCAGCGCCAGTCTGCCGCCGCGCTCCCTGATCCGGCGGCGCGCCCTGCACAGGACGGAGAGTCCCCGGCAGTCGAGGAAACTCACATGCTGGAGGTCGATCAACAGGTCCGGCTTGGGGACGTCGGTCAGCGAGTCGAGGTACTCGGAGATGGCGGGCGCGGTCAGGACATCGATCTCCCCATGCAGTTCCACCAGGGTGGTCCGTCCCACGACCCGCTCACGCGGGCGGTCGCGCCACTCGTCCGACACGGCGATCACTCACTCCATTCCTGTGCGGCTTCTTGCGTTGCGTCCATAAAAGGCGCTGGCCGCGCGGTAAGGAGAGTGCCGACCGGCCCTTTGAACGGGCCCATGAGTACCTGACGGAACGCCACTCGGGACCCGTCCTCGGCGGTGGCGGGCCGGGGGAGCAGGCTGCGGGGCCGGCCGGCCCGGGGCGGCGGGGGCCGCTTGGCCGGGGGTGGTGGGGCCGGTCGGTCCCGGGCGATGAGGCGGGTGAGTCCCGTTCGACGGGCGCGGCGGTACCGGGCCGCGCCGGTCAGGCCCGCACCGGGACGATCGCGACCGGGCAGGCGGCATGGCGCAGCACGGCGTGATGGACCCGGCCGAGCGGAAGGCCGACGACCGGATGCCGTCGCTCGGCGCCCACCACCAGCAGATCCGCGCCGGCCGACTCGTCCAGCAGGACCTGATGCACCGGACCCTGCACGAGAGTGCGCCGGGCGGCGACATCCGGGTACTTCGCGCCGACGGGCCCCATGACCCGGTCGGCGGACTCGCCCGCCTCGCGCCGGTGTGCCCTGGCGCGCTCCGTGCCGGTCAGCGGATGCGGCAGGGCCTCGTGCGCGGGGAGGTGCCAGGCGCGTACGGCCAGCAGTTCGCAGCCGCGCCACCGCGCCTCGCGGAAGGCGAACCGTACGGCGGCGGCGCTCCCGGGGCCGTCCCCGGCGCCGACGGCCACGCGCCGGAGGGCCGACAAGCGGTTGGGCTCCTCGCCGCGGGCCACGATCACGGGACAGGGCGCCCGCGCCGCGACGGCCAGGCTCACGGATCCCAGGAGCAGACCGGCGACCGGGCCGTGCCCGCGCGACCCCAGCACCAGAAAGGCCGCGTCCAGCGCCTCCCGCAGAAGCGCGGTCACCGGGTCCTCGGGCTGGATGGCGGTGGAGACCTTCACATCGGGGGCGAGCCGGTGCGCGCGCTCCTCGGCGGCGGCGAGGAGATCCTCGGCCAGGACCTGTTCAAAGGGGCGGTCGATGCCGGGCTCGCGCTGTATGCCTTCGTAGTGCTCCCAGAGGGAGGCGTGCACCAGCCGCAGAGGCAGGCCGGAGCGGTCGGCCTCGTCCGCCGCCCAGTCGACCGCCTGACCGCTGCTCTCGGAGCCGTCCACTCCCACGACCAGGGGAAGCCCCATCGCCTCCATCGCCGCCTCGCCTCCTCCTGCCCGGACGCCCGAACGCACGGCTGCCCGGACGCGCCGCGGTCCGGCTGCCGGACGCCGCCGGACGGGCACCGGGCCGCCTCTTCCAGCGTCCCGTTTTTCGGCCGCGCTGTCGCGGCGCGGACCGTCGGAGACTGCCCAAAGGGCCGAGTGGCTCATGCCGCCCGGTGGCTTCGGCGCGGACGCTGGAGGTACGGCACCGGAGGTACGGCAGGAGTGCCGTGGAGGGAGTGAGGACTTATGACACCGGTCGTCACCGTCGGGCTGGACGGGAGTCCCGAGTCCCTCTCCGCCGTCCGCTGGGCGGCCAGGGAGGCGGAGCTGCGGCACGCGACGCTGCGTCTCCTCCACGCGTGGGTGCTGCTGTCCGTCGGGCCGGACGAGTCCGCGCGGACGGAGCCCCGGGAGAGCGATCAGAACTACTGGGCCGAGCGGATCATGGCCGATGCCCTCCGTACCGTCACCGAGCACCACCCCGATCTGCCCGTCATCGAGGACCTGGTCGCCCAGGACCCGGTGAGCGCGCTGCTGACGGCGGCCGGGGAGTCGGAGGTGCTGGTCCTCGGTTCGCGGGACATGGCACCCCTGGCCAGCTACTTCCTCGGCGACATCGGTCTGCATGTGGTGGCGCGGGCCGACCGCCCTTCGGTGCTCGTACGCGCCCGGGAGAAGGTCACGGCCGTGACGGACGACCGCGATGTGGTGGAGCGGCGCGATGTGGTGATGGGGCTGAGCCTGCACGGCCCGTGCGAGGCGCTGATCGAGTTCGCCTTCGACAGCGCCGCCCGGCGCGGGGTCACCCTGCGGGCCGTCCATGGCAGAAACCTGCCGCCGCCCGCCTTCACCCATGGCGGCGCCGACGATCCGTACCGCTCGGGAACGGTGGCCGCGCGGGCCGCCGAGGACGCGCGGCGGGAACTGGCCGAGGCGCTGCGCCCCTGGCGTGAGAAGTTCCCCGACGTACGCGTGGTCGACACGGTGTGGACGGAGAGCGCGGCCCGGGCGGTCGTCCGGGGCGCGGCGGGCGCCGGACTGCTGGTCGTCGGCCGCCGCAGGAAGCGGCCGCCGCTCTCGCCGCGGGTCGGGCACGTCCTGTCGGCGGCGGTGCACCACGCGCCCTGCCCGGTGGCGGTCGTCCCGCACGACTGACCCGTCCCGGGATTGCCCGCCGTCCGCCAGCCGCTACCGTGGAAGTACGGCCGGTTGACGGCCGACGCGTGGGCCTGACGGAGGAACGGACCGTGGGCGACGACGGGAACAAGCGGGTGGCGGACGACACGCCGAGGCGGCTGGACGTCCTGCCGGAGGAGATGCAGGCCCATCTGGAGGCGGTCCAGAGGGGTGCTCCCGAATCCGTGCACAGCCTGCTCGAAGCTGTGCTCAAGGTCGGGCGGGAGCTGGACCTGCCCCAGGTGCTGCGGCACATCGTGCAGGCGGCGGTGGTGCTCGTGGACGCCGAGTACGGCGCACTGGGCGTCATCGGCGAGGAGCCCCGGCTGTCCGAGTTCCTGCCGGTCGGTATCTCCGAGGAGCAGATCGCGGCCATCGGCCATCTCCCCGAAGGCCATGGCATCCTCGGCGAGCTCATCCGGCACCCCGAGTCCCTGCGCCTCTCCGAACTGTCGAACCACCCGGCCTCGTACGGCTTCCCGCCCGGCCACCCGCCGATGCACTCCTTCCTCGGAGTGCCGATCCGGGTGCGCGACGAGGTGTTCGGCAACCTCTACCTGACCGAAAAACGCGGTGGCAAGGACTTCGACGACGAGGACGAGACCGTCCTGGCCACCCTCGCCGCCGCGGCCGGGGTCGCCATCGAGAACGCGCGGCTGTACGAGAGCGTCCGCAACCGGCAGCGCTGGCAGGAGGCCAACGCGGACGTCATCGCCAGCCTGCTGTCCGGCGCGGACGAGCGGCAGGTGCTCCCGCTGATCGTCGACCACGCGCGCGAGATTCTCAGCGCCGACCTGGGCGCGCTCGCGCTGCCGGGCGACGGCGGGAAGACGATGCGGGTGGCGCTTGCCACCGGGGTGGGCGCGGATGTGTACCAGGGGCTGGTGCTTCCCCGCGAGGGATCGTTCGTCGGCGCGGCCCTGTACGCCGGGGAGCCGCTGCTCAGCGCCGACATCAGGACCGACCCACGGGTCACGATGCTCCGCCCGCCCCCGTGGCGCGGTATGGGGCCCGCCGTCGCCGTACCCATGGGCGCCGGGGAGGGGGTGCGGGGAGTGCTGCTGATGGGCCGGAAACTGGGGAGCGCCGCGTTCACCCAGGCCGAGACCGCTCCGCTGCTGGCCTTCGCGGGACAGGCCGCGATCGCGATGGAACTGGCCGGCCGACGGCAGTCGGCCGAGCAGCTCACCCTCCTGGAGGACCGTGACCGGATCGCCCGTGATCTGCACGATCTGGCCATCCAGCGGCTCTTCGCCACCGGAATGACGCTCCAGAGCACCGTACGGTTCGTCGAGCACCCCGCCGCCCGTGACCGGCTGCTGCGCGCGGTGGACGACCTCGACGAGACGATCAAGATCATCCGCTCCACCATCTTCGGGCTGCGCGCCCATGAGGCCGGCCACACCCGCCAGGGGCTGCGGGTCCGGGTCACCCTGGTGGTGGAGCGTGCCGTACGCGCCCTCGGTTTCACTCCGTCCCTGCGGATGGAGGGGCTCATCGACACCGCTGTCCCGCCGGACGTCGCCGAGCATGTGGTGGCCGTCCTGGGGGAGGCGCTGAGCAATGTGGCCCGGCACGCGCACGCCACCGGCGCGGAAGTGTCACTCGTCCTACGGGACAGTCGGCTCACGCTCACGGTCTCGGACAACGGGACCGGGATGCCACCGGACCGGCCCAGAAGCGGGCTGGACAATCTGGCCCGGCGGGCGGAGGGCCTGGGCGGCACGATGACGGTCGGCCCTCCGGAACACGGCGGGATGACGGTCGGCCCTTCGGAACACGGCGGCGGGACCCGTCTCGTATGGTCCGTACCGATCAGCCTGCGGTGACCCCCGTACCTGTCGCCGTGATGGTGACCCCCGTACCTGTCGCCGTGATGGAGAGCACCGCCTCAGCGGCATCCGTACCACGACGCCGTCGTCAGTAGCCGACGCCGTCGTGGTGCGGACCGGCCTGGGTGGCGAGGACGGCGGCCTGGATGCGGCGCTCCACACCCAGCTTGGCCAGCAGCCGCGAGATATGGTTCTTGACCGTCTTCTCGGACAGGAAGAGCCGCTTTCCGATCTCCCGGTTGGTCAGGCCCTCCCCGATCAGCGCGAGGATCTCGCGCTCGCGGGGCGAGAGTTCGGCCAGCGCGTCGGTCTCCGGCTCCTCCTCGGTGCCGCCGCCGCGCAGACTGCTCATCAGCCGCGTCGTGGTCGCCGGATCGAGCATGGACCGGCCCGACGCGACCGTGCGTACGGCCGCCACCAGATCCGCTCCCTTGATCTCCTTCAGTACGTATCCGGCGGCCCCGGCCATGATCGCGTCGAGCAGCGCGTCGTCGTCGTCGAACGAGGTGAGCATCAGACAGGCCAGCTCCGGCATCCGCGAGCGCAGCTCCCGGCAGACCGAGATCCCGTCGCCGTCCGGCAGCCGTACGTCCAGGATCGCGACGTCGGGGCGCAGGGCCGGGCCCCGGGCCAGGGCCTGGACGGTGGAGCCGGCGTCGCCGACCACCTCGATGTCCGGCTCCGCGTCGAGCAGATCCTGCACTCCGCGCCGTACGACCTCGTGGTCGTCGAGCAGGAACACCCGGATCGGCTTCTGCGGCGAGAAGCCGTGTGCCTCATCCATATCTCTCCTCCGCGTCGAGGCCCCTCTCCCGGGTCCGGACAGTCGTCCGGGCCACCACTTCCCGATCCTTACTCCGGAGCGAGCGCGCACAAAAGGGCCGAACGGACCCCACCTCATGCCACCGGGGGTTCCATTCGCCGGACTCCGGGCTCCGGCAGGGCCCACTCGACATCCACGACCCCTTCGACCGCCCGTACCAGCCGGGCCGCCAGCGGTACGAGCGCCGTGTCCCGGACCCGGCCGCTGAGTGTCACCATCCCGTTCTCGACGGAGACGTCCACACTGTCGCGGGACAGCAGGAAGAGACGGTCGACGACCTCCGTCCGTATCTCCTCGGCGAGGTCCTCGTCCGAGCGGAGGAACACCTTCAGCAGGTCGCAGCGGCTGACGATGCCCCGGAGCATTCCCGAGGCGTCCACCACGGGCAGCCGCTTCAGCCGCCCCCTGGCCATGGTCCTGGCCGCCTGGGCGAGCGTGGCGTCCTCACGGACCGTGACCGCGGGGGCGCTCATCAGCTCGTCGGCGGTCGCCGCCCCTGCCTTGCGCAGATCGCCGAGGCGCCGCATCTGCTCCATCCGGCTCGGGTCCGCGTCCCGGAACTCCTCCTTGGGCAGCAGATCGGCCTCGGAGACCAGCCCGGCCACCCGGCCGTCGCCGGTCAGCACCGGCACGGCGCCGACCTTCCACCGCTCCATGGCCCCGACGATCTCCTTGAACCCGGCCCGCGGGCCGACCGCGACCACGGTGCGCGTCATCACGTCGCTCACGATGCGCGGGGCGCGGTGCATGGTGCCTCCTGCGGTCCGTCCGTCCACCCCCAGCGTCGGTGCGCCGGGCACCGGAGGCCAGGGGCCGGTCGGCCCTGTCACCGGGGCCGACCGGTTCGAACGGCCGAACGGTCCGGACGGGCAGGGGCCTGGGGGTGTCCCGCCGATCGGGCCGGATCGGTGAGACACCCCCCAGGGTCAGTCCAGAACGATCTCCGGCCGGTAGAGGTCGAACCAGTGGTAGAAGTCCAGCACGCGCTCCAGCCCGCGCCGGTCGCCGCTGGGCATCGTGACGTCCCGCCCGACCGCCTCGGTCAGCCACGCCCGGTCGATCAGGGTGAACACCGGGTGACCGTCCTCGGCGAGCACCTCCTTGGCCTGCTGCTGGAGGGCCGCCCCGTACCCCGGGTCCTGGGTGGACGGGTACGGGCTCTTCCGCCGGCCGCGTACCGACTCCGGCACGACATGCGCGGTGGCGTGCCGCAGCAGGCTCTTCTCCCGGCCGTCGAAGGACTTCAGCGACCAGGGGGCGTTGTACACGTACTCGACCAGCCGGTGGTCGCAGAACGGCACCCGCACTTCGAGCCCGACCGCCATCGACACCCGGTCCTTGCGGTCCAGCAGCATCCGGACGAACCGGGTCAGATGCAGATTGCCGATCGTCCGCATCCGCCGCTCGTGCTCGTCGTCCCCGGCGAGATGGTCGACCGCCGCGACCGCGGTCGCGTACTGGTCGGGGACGTATGTGTCGAGATCGAGGGCGGCGCGCACCTCCGGGCGGAACGGGGCCGAGCGCCCGTGGCTCATCGGGCTCTGGAAGGCGAGCCAGGGGAAGGTCTCCGCCTTCACGGCCTCGGGGTCGTGGAACCAGCGGTACCCGCCGAACACCTCGTCCGAGGACTCGCCGGACAGGGCCACCGTCGACTGCTCCCGGATCGCCTTGAACAGCAGATACAGCGAGGTGTCCGTCTCGCCGAAGCCGACCGGCATGTCGCGCGCCGTGATCACCGCGCGGCGCAGTCCGGGATCGGTCAGCTCGTCCGGGCTGAGGGTGACGAAGCGGTGGTCGGAGCCGACCAGGTCCACGACATCGCGGATGTACGGGGTGTCCGGGCTGTCCCAGTTGGCATCGGCCCGGAAGGTCTCCTCGCGGTTGGCGAAGTCCACCGAGAAGGTCCGCAGCCGCTCGCCCCGCGCGGCCAGCCGGGCCGCGGCGAGGCCGGTGACCACGCTGGAGTCCAGGCCGCCGGAGAGCAGCACGCACTGGGGGACGTCGGCGACGAGCTGGCGGTGCACGATGTCGGTCATCAGCGCACCGACCCTGGTCAGCGTCGTCGCCAGGTCGTCGGTGTGCTCCCTGGCCTCCAGCGACCAGTACGTACGGGTACGGATGCCCCGCGCGTCGACGGTGACGACGGTGGCCGCCTCGACCTCGCGCATGTCCTTCCACAGCGCCCAGCCGGGGGCCATGGTGAACCCGATCAGCTCGCGCAGCCCCGCGGTGTCGACGGCCGGACGGGCCAGGGGGTTGGCGAGGATCGCCTTGGGCTCGGAGCCGAACAGGACACCGTCGGGGGTCGGGTAGTAGTAGAGGGGCTTGACGCCCAGCCGGTCACGGACCATGACCAGCTTGTTCTCGCGCTCGTCCCAAATGGCGAACGCGAACATGCCGTTGAGGTGCTCGGGCAGGCGCTCGCCCCACTCCAGATAGCCGAGCAGTACGACCTCGGTGTCGCTGGCGGTCCTGAACTGGTGCCCCTTGCCCTCCAGTTCGGCGCGCAGCTCGGTGAAGTTGTAGACCTCGCCGGTGTAGACGAGGGAGATCGCGCCGCCCGGCGTCCGCACCTCCATCGGCTGCCGGCCGCCGACGAGATCGATGACCGCGAGACGCCGGTGGCCGAGTCCCGCGTGGGGGCGGACCCAGACGCCGGAGTCGTCCGGGCCCCGGCAGGCCATGGTGGCCGTCATCGCGTTCAGGACGTCATGGCGAGTGGTGAGATCGGAGTCATAGGAGACCCAGCCGGCGATACCACACATAAGGACTCACTCCTGGTAAAGGACTCACTTCTGTGGCGGTGCGGTGGTGCGGGAACGCTGGGAACGCGGCCTCACGAAGTGGCCTCATGAAGTATGGGGAATGAAATGCGTCCGAAAAGCGGGAGGCGATACCCGCCTCCTGGCTGCTTGAATTCTTTTATCACTGTGCCCCTGAACCTGTCCAGAGTGCGGGTTCTTGAGCGGTTCTTGAGGGATTATCCAGCCTCCCCGCAGAGCGTCCAGCCGGGGAAAATCGCCAGTTGGACGGGGCTTTCTCGGGTACTTTCTCTCGCGGACCCGAACGGCGCCACGCGGTCTGCGACTTTTGTGATATTGACGTTCTCGACAATCGGTACCTAGTGTGGCGGCGGCTCTTCATCGGAGGCTTATTTAATTTCCTTGCGATGGTTGGGGTATAGATGGTGAAGAATTCAGCGGCCGGCCCTCTTGAAAGGGAGAGCGGGCTTCCCTATGAACGCAGGGGTGCGATTCCGGGTCGGCGGCGGAAAACGCTGGGGCCGGCGGTCAAGGTGGTCATCGGGTCCTTGGTGATCGCCGACACCCCGCGCACCACCGGGGAGAACCCGGAGCACATCCGGATGCTGGCCGGAGCCCTGGGCGAATTCCCGCCGATCGTCGTGCACCGGCAGACCATGCGTGTGGTCGACGGGCTGCACCGGCTGCGCGCCGCCGAGCTGCGCAAGCAGGAGTTCATCACCGCCCGGATGTTCGAGGGCGACGAGGCCGAGGCGTTCGTCCTCGCCGTCCAGGCGAACCTCGCGGGCGGGCTGCCGCTCTCCGCGGCCGACCGCAAGGCGGCCACGGCGCGCATCATCGCCTCCCACCCCCAGTGGTCCGACCGGTTGATCGCCTCCGTCACCGGGCTGTCCGCGAAGACCGTCGCCGAGGTGCGCCGCAAGCACCCCGCCGCCACCACGCGCAGGCCGGACAGCAGGATCGGTCTCGACGGGCGCGTACGGCCCGCCGACGCGGGGGAGAAGCGCCGGCTCGCGTCCGAACTGATCCTGCGCAACCCCGAACTGTCGCTCCGTCAGATCGCCAGGGCCGTGGGCATCTCGCCCGAGACCGCCCGGTCCGTCCGCAGCCGTCTCCTGTGCGACGAGGAACCGGCCGGACGGGAGGAGCCCCACGACGCCGGGTGGACCGCCGAGCCGTCCCCGCGGCCCGGTCCCGACGACTCGCACACCGGCACGGTGCCCGGCCAGGAACCGCCGGACCGCG
The DNA here is from genome assembly GCF_019056675.1 of Streptomyces sp. GMY02. NCBI lineage: Bacteria > Bacillati > Actinomycetota > Actinomycetes > Kitasatosporales > Streptomycetaceae > Streptomyces > Streptomyces sp. GMY02. The sequence continues at coordinate 6,795,797 of NZ_CP077658.1, forward strand.
CGGCCGTGGTCCAGCGTCTCCGTACCGACCCCTCGCTCCGCTACAGCGAGAGCGGGCGCACCCTGCTGCGTCTGATGGAGGCCCACGCCCTCAGCGGTGAGACCTGGGCGACCCTCGCCAACTGCGTTCCCGCCCACCGCCGCCACACCATCGCCAGTGCCGCGATGGAGTACGCCAGGGGCTGGCGGGCGGTCGCCGAGCAACTGGCCCGGAACACCCCCCACTCCGTATAGCGCCCCCACCCGGCCCGCCGCACATCAGCGCTCACCCCTGTCGACCGTGCACCACGACCTTCCCGGACGGGATCCATCCCTTCGCCAAGGAGAGAAACAATCATGTCCGGCATTCCCCCCATAGCGCCGTACGCCTTACCCACCGCCGCCGGTCTGCCGGCCAACACCGCACGCTGGGTCGCCGACCCCCAGCGTGCCGTGCTGCTGGTCCATGACATGCAGAGGTACTTCCTGCGGCCGTTCCCCGAGCCGCTGCGGGCGGAACTGGTGAGCAACGCGGCCTCGCTGCGCGACCGCTGCCGCGCGCTGGGGGTGCCGGTCGCGTACACCGCGCAGCCCGGCGGGATGACCGACGAACAGCGCGGCCTCATCAAGGACTTCTGGGGCCCCGGGATGCGCACCGACCCCGCCGACCGGCAGGTGGTGGAGCCGCTGGCGCCCGGCCCCGACGACCGGCAGCTCACCAAATGGCGCTACAGCGCCTTCCACCGCTCCGATCTGCTGGAGTGGATGCGCGCGCAGAACCGCGACCAGCTCCTCATCTGCGGCGTGTACGGGCATATCGGCGTCCTGGCCAGCGCGGTCGAGGCGTTCACCAACGACATCGAGACGTTCCTCGTCGCCGACGCCGTCGGGGACTTCTCCCGGCGCGACCACCGGATGACCATGCAGTACGCGGCGGCGCGCTGCGCCATGGTGGTCACCCACAGACAGGTGCTGGCATGAGTGCGGATCCGCTGGCCGCGGTGCTGGCCGCGAAGCCGCCGCCCTTCGCGCTGCTGCACCGCCCGGAGACGACCGGCCCCGGCCTGCTGGACGTACTGCTCGGGGACCTCTCGGAGCCGGACTCCCTCGCCGACGTGCCCGTACCGGACGGATCCGGGGACGGCGACGGCCAGGACGTCCTCGTGATCATCCCGTACCGGCAGATCGCCGAGCGCGGCTTCGCCACCGTCGACGACGGATCGCCGCTGCTGGCGCTGACGGTGACGGACCAGGCCGTGGTCCCGCTGGCCGAGGCACTGGAGCGGATCCCCGAGGTCCCGATCCGCCTGGCGAACAGCCGGTTCGATGTCGGCGACGACGACTACGCGGAGATCGTCCGCAGGGTCGTCACCGAGGAGATCGGCAGCGGCGAGGGCGCCAACTTCGTCATCAAGCGGTCGTTCGTCACCGAGATCGAGGGGTACGGTCCCGCCGCCGCGCTGGCCTTCTTCCGTCGGCTCTGCGAGCGGGAGTCCGGCGCGTACTGGACCTTCATCGCGCACACCGGTACCCGTACCTTCGTCGGCGCCACCCCCGAGCGGCACATCAGCCTGCGCGCGGGCACCGCGGTGATGAACCCGGTCAGCGGCACCTACCGCTATCCGCCCGGCGGGCCCGTGCTCTCCGACGTCCTGGAGTTCCTCTCCGACGAGAAGGAGAGCGACGAGCTGTACATGGTGCTGGACGAAGAGCTGAAGATGATGGCCCGGATCTGCGACACCGGCGGCCGGGTCGTGGGGCCGCGGCTCAAGGAGATGGCCCGGCTCGCGCACACCGAGTACCTCATCGAGGGCCGCTCGGGCCGGGAGCCGCAGGAGATCCTCCGCGAGACCCTGTTCGCGCCGACGGTCACCGGGAGCCCGCTGGAGAGCGCGTGCCGGGTGATCGGCCGGTACGAGCCGGGCGGGCGCGGCTACTACAGCGGTGTCATGGCCCTGATCGGCCGCGAGGGCGGCCGACGGTCGCTGGACTCGGCCATCCTGATCCGTACCGCGGACATCGACCGCGCCGGCCGGGTGAGCATCGGGGTGGGCGCCACGCTCGTACGGCACTCCGATCCGTTCTCCGAGGCGGCCGAGACCAGGGCGAAGGCGGCGGGTCTGCTGTCCGCGCTGGAAGGCGCCCGGCAGGAGCGCGCCGAGGCGGCGGCACGGGAGGAACCGGCCCCGTCGGCGGCCGGGCCGGCCGTACGGCTCGGGGACCATCCGGCCGTACGGTCGGCCCTGGAGAGCCGGAACGAGGACCTCGCGGGGTTCTGGCTGGCGGGGGACGGGAAGCCCGCCTGGAACGAGGCGTTCTCCGGGGACGAGTCGTTTTCGCGGGACGGGGCGCTCTCCGGCGGAGGGGCGCTTTCCGGGGACATGGCGCGCGCGAAGCCGCTGTCCGGGCCGGCCGGGCGGCGCGTCCTCGTCGTCGACGCCGAGGACACCTTCACCGCGATGATCGCCCATCAGCTCCGTTCCCTGGGCACCCGGGTGACGGTGGCCCGCTTCGACGAGCCGTACTCCTTCGACGCCCACGACCTGGTCGTCATGGGCCCGGGACCCGGCGACCCCAATGACACCGGCGACCCCCGGATCGCCCATCTGCACACCGCGATCGACACCCTGCTGGCCCGGCGGCTCCCCTTCCTCGCGGTCTGCCTCAGCCACCAGGTGCTCAGCCGCCGGCTCGGTCTGGACGTGCTGCGCTGCGAGGTCTGCAACCAGGGCACCCGGCGCGAGATCGACCTCTTCGGCACCCATGTCCTCGCCGGTTTCTACAACGCCTTCGCCGCCCGCTGCGGCCAGGACGCCTTCCACCACCCCGAGTCCGGACCCGTCGAGGTCAGCCGGGACGCCGGGAGCGGCGAGGTGCACGCCCTGCGCGGGCCGCACTTCGTCTCGATGCAGTTCCACGCCGAATCCGTGCTCACCCGCGACGGGCGGCACATCTGGGCCACACACATGGAAGAGGTGCTACGCGCGTGATCGTCACCATCGCCTGGTGGGACCTGACCGAATCCGAGCAGACCATCGACTCGCTGCGGGAGTATCTGCGTGACGAGGGGGTGCCGCCCTGGACCTCGGTCACGGGGCTGCGCCTGAAGTTCTGGATCTCCGACCGGCCGGGCAACCGCTGGGGCGCGGTCATGCTGTGGGAGTCGGCGGAAGCCCGCGACCAGCAGCAGTTGCCGCCGCACCGGGCCGCCGAGCTGATCGGCTACCCGCCCACCGAGCGCGTCAGGTTCGAGGTCGAGGCCATGGTCGAGGGCGCGTACGGCTCGGCCGCGCTGTCCGGCCTCGGTCTGGTCTACGACGCCGCCTGACCCCGCCCGGTCCAGCCCCCGTATCCCTGCCCGACCCCGACTTTCCGTTCCCGCCTCCACGGAGAAGACATGCCGGAAGACAATCCACTGACCTTCGCCGGATCCGTCGATCTGGAGCTGCCCGAGTTCGACCAGCCGCCCGCCGATCCCGTCGCGCTGTTCCGCGACTGGTTCAAGACCGCCCAGGAGTTGGGGGTACGGGAACCGGGGGCGCTGGCGCTGGCCACCGCCGACACCGCGGGCCGGGCGTCGAACCGTACCGTCCAGACCATCGCCGTCACCGCCGAGGGCCTGGTCTTCACCAGCCATGCCACCAGCCCCAAGGGCCAGGACATCGTGGCCACCGGCTGGTCCTCGGGGGTCTGGTACTGGCGCGAGACCCGGCAGCAGATCGTCTTCACCGGGCCCACCACGCGCCTCCCCGACAGCGAGTCCGACGCGCTGTGGCACGCCCGCCCCGCGGCCACCCATCCGATGTCGGCGGTGGCCCGGCAGAGCGAGCCGCTGGAGGACGAGGAGGCGCTGCGGGAGCGGGCGCGGGTCCTCGCGGAGAGCGGGGAGAAGCTGCCGCGGCCGGAGGCCTGGGTCGGTTATCTGCTCCGGCCGTCCGCGGTGGAGTTCTGGCACGGCAGCGCGGACCGGCTGCACAGGCGCCTGCGGTACGACCGTACCGGCGACGGCTGGACCGCCGGGCGGCTCCAGCCGTGAACCGTACGGCCGCGACCGTGACCGCACGACCGTGACCATATGGCTTGAGGCGTGACCGTACGGTTTCACGCCTGACCGTACGATCCGGCCGCGCCGGTGACCGTACGGTACGGCCCCCGGCCACGGCCGTACGGTCCGGCCGCGCCGCCGTGCGCGCCGTGCGCCCGTCCGGGGTCAGAGCTGGAACGTTCCCCGGGCGACGATGACGGCCGAGCCCGCCACCTCCACCTTCTCGACGCGCTCACCGGCACCTTCGGCGGTGGCGAGCATCGTGGAGGGGCGGCCCATCTCCACGCCCTGGCGGATCTCGATCCGCCGGCCGAACGGCACCAGCCCGTACCGCGCCAGATGGATGGCGAGCGGACCGGCGGCCGAGCCCGTCGCCGCGTCCTCGGCCACCCCGTACGCGGGCGAGAACATCCGCGCCCGCCACTGGGTCCCCTCGCCCGCGAAGCAGTTGGCCGCCATGTCCAAGTGCCGTGCCAGGGCCCGGAGATCGGGCGTCACCTCGGACAGCGCCTCCACACTCTCCAGCCCGACGAACACATGGCGCGGACCGTTGCGGTACACCTCCACCGGCAGCACCGAGGACTTCACCCCGAGCGCGGCCAGCAGATCCTCGGCCTCCTCGTACGGCTCCCAGACCGGGACCGGCTGCCGCATCCGCGCCGAGCGGATCCCGCCGTCCGGGCCGCGCTCGAAGCTGAACGGAACCGTGCTGTGGGCCGTTTCCATCAGCAGCCGGTCGTCCCGGGTGGCGGCGCCCAGCACGATCGCGGTGCCCAGTGTCGGATGTCCGGCGAACGGCAGCTCGTTGACCGGAGTGAAGATACGCACCCGCACATCGCCGCCGTCCCGCGGCGGAAGAACGAAAGTCGTCTCCGAGAGATTCAACTCCCGGGCCAGACGCTGCATTTGAATGGCGGACAGGTCCGAGGCGTCCAGGAAGACGGCCACCGGATTTCCCGAAAGAGGCTTGTCGGTGAATACATCGGCGACTACGTATTCATGCATTCCTGAAAAATATCGGGCGGCCCGGCGGGGCGGCAATGAATCTCCGGTGTCCAAGTGCGGGAGACCGCCCGGGTGTCCAACGGAAGGGAATCCACGGTTGGACACCGGGCCGCCCGTATAAGGTTTTCCGGACCGGCCGGGTGCGTTCCCGGCCCCGCCAGCCATCGTCTCCCGAGGAGTCCGCAATGGCCGAAGCCACCGTGAACACACCGGTGTCCGACGACGATACGGAACTCAGGCGCCGCAACCGGGCCGTGGTCGAGGATTACATGAGCAGGACCGGTGAAGGCCGTCGGACCCGCTATCAGCTCTTCATCGAGGAAGGCAGCGGCGGCCTTTACACCGCGGACACCGAGGAACCGATCGTCTCGCGCGGCCGCGACAAGCTGAAGGCACACGGCGAATGGTCGCTCCAGTGCTTCCCCGACTGGGTCTGGTACAACGTGGAGATCTACGAGACACAGGATCCCAACCGGTTCTGGGTCGAGTGCGACGGCAAGGGCGCGATTCTCTTCCCCGGTTATCCGCCCGGGCACTACGAGAACCACTTCATCCACTCGTTCCTGCTGGACGACGGAAAGATCGTGCAGAACCGCGAGTTCATGAACCCGTACAACCAGCTCCGCGCGCTGGGCATAGACATTCCGGTGATCCAGCGGGGCGGCATTCCCACCTGAGCCCGTAAGAAGCCGGTTCCCGCGACATCCTGGAGAGTGCACAGTGAAAGCCGACCTGAAGGCGGCCCAAGAAGTCATCGAGCTGATCACCGGGGGTTGGCGCGCCCAGGCCGTCCACACCGCCGCGAAGCTCGGCCTGCCCGACCACATCGAAGCCGGCCGTACCACCAGCGGTGAACTCGCCCGGGCGACCGGCGCCGAGGAGGAGGGCATCCGCCGTCTGATGCGTCTGCTGGTGGCGATGGGCGTGTTCGAGGGCGACCACCAGAGCGGGTACATCAACACCCCGGTGTCCGAGGCGCTCATGGACCGGCCCGGGTCGATGCGGGACATGTGCCTGCTCTACGGCGAGGAGTTCTACACCGCCTGGGGCCGGGCCGCGGAGTGCTTCACCACCCTGACCGCGGGCTTCGAACTCGCCTACGGCGAGGCCCTGTACCCGTATCTCGACGGGCACAAGGACATGGCCGACCGGTTCCAGCGGACCATGAAGGCCGGCAATCTTTTCTTCGACTACGTCCCGGAGGTCTTCGACTTCTCCGGCGGCAAGACCATCGTCGACTGCGGCGGCGGCAACGGCCACTTGCTGTCGGTGCTCCTGCGGGCCGCCCCCGACGCCCGCGGCAAGCTCATCGACCGCGACCATGTCATACCGATCGCGCGGGAGTACCTCTCGCGCGAGGTCGGGCTGGACCGGGTCGAACTGTACGGCGGCGACATGTTCAAGGCCGTCCCCGAGGGCGGCGACGTCTATCTGTTCTGCCGGGTCCTGGCCGGATGGACGGACGACGACGCCGTCGAGGCCTTCCGGCTCTGCCGGGAGGCGATGACCGGTCCCGACGCCCGGCTGCTCGTCCTCGACCGGACCGTGACCGACGAGAACTCCACGGTGCTGCCCGCGCTGTGGGACCTGCATCTGCTGATGACCAACGGCGGCAGGCACCGCTCCGACGAGCTGTTCCGGTCCCTGCTCGACCGGGCCGGATTCGACATCGAGCGGATCGCGACGCTCCCCATGGAGACCACCGCGCTGATCGCGGCCCCGCGCGCCTGACACCACAAGAGTCCCGTGTGCCCCATGCGAGAAGGGCCGGCCGGAAATCCCGGCCGGCCCTTCTCGCGTCGGTGCCTACCGGGCCGGGGCCGCCGGGAAGTGGCCCTCCGCCACGAAGAACTCCACGTACTTGTCGAAGAGTTCGCCCGTCAGCGGCGGGCAGACGATCCCGGTGCCCGCCAGCGCCCGGTCCGTCTCGGCCGTGTCGATGGGCGGATAGAAGGCGTCCGTGTCCGTGGTCATCATCTCGAAGGCGTGGAGCAGCGGCAGCAGCGCGTTGTCGCGGTCCGAGCGCACCGCCTCGGTCCACTCCTCCCGCCCGGTGTCCCGGAGTTCGTACCCCAGACCGCGCAGCCGCTCCACACAGTCCGCCAGACTCAGCGAGCTGCGGTTGAAGAGATGGAAGGTGCCGCCCGCCGAGCCGGGATCGCGGGAGACCCCGAGGATCGCTGCGCTCACATAGTCCGCCGGCAGCAGATGGAAGCGCCCGCCCGTACCGGCCGGGACGGCCCCCGACTGGAGCAGGCCCTTGAGGGTGAGCCATACGAAGTCGCGGGTCTGGCAGGCGCCGTTGACCTGGTCGCCGGAGATCACATCGACCCGGTACACCGACACCGGGATGCCCCGCTCCCTGGCCAGGTCCAGCACCTGTTCGGCGACCCACTTGCTCTGGAGATAGCCGCTCGGCAGGGCCTCGGCCGGTCCCGTCGGGTCGGTCACCTTCAGCGGAACGCCCGGTGTCACGGGCCCGTTGAACACGCCGACCGTGGAGACATAGTGGACCGGGACCGTACGGTGGCGCGCGGCCAGCCGCAGAATCTCCTCCGTACCGCCGACATTGGCCGCCTTCAGGGCCGGGTACGGGTGCAGCCAGTGCACGGTGGCCCCGGCGTGGTAGACGGCGTCGACGGTGAGGGCGAGGCCGTCGAAAACGTCCTCGGCGAGTCCGAGCCGGGGCTCGGCCAGATCGCCCGCGAGGACGAAGAGCCGCTCCGGATCGATCTCGTCCCAGACCCGGTACCACTCCAGGCTCTCGCGCAGCCGCTCGTACGCGGCGGAGTCGTCGGCGCCCCGGACCAGGCAGTGGATGTGCGCCGTGGTGGTACGCATCAGATCCCGCAGCAGGAACGCGCCGAGGAATCCGCTGGCGCCGGTGAGCAGTACGTCACGCGGATCGCCGACGGTACGGACGACCTCGCCGTCGGGGCGGATGTCGTCCGCGAGCCGGATGTCCGCCGCGTAGTTCACGGCGCCGGAGGCTGCCGTGTCCGAGGCCCCGGAGCCGCTGTCCGCGGTGAGCCGGGTCAGCAGATACGCGGCCAGCGTGTCCGGGTCCGGATGGTCGAAGACCAGGGTCGCGGGCAGCTTCAGACCGGTGCGGGCGGCGAGCCGGTTGCGCAGCTCCACCGAGGTCAGCGAGTCGAGACCGAGCTGCTGGAAGGGGCGGCGCGCGTCGATGCCCCGGCTGCCGGAGTGCCCGAGTGCCCCGGCGATCTCGTCGAGCACCGCGTCCCTGACGGCCTCGTGCCGCCGCTCCTCGTCGAGCCCGGCGAGCTGCTCGGCGAGCGTGACGGTGTCGGCGGCCTCGTCCCGTACGGTCTCCCGCGCGGGACGCCGTACGAGCGAGGTGAACACCGGGGAGATACGCGGCTGTTCGCGCAGCGCGCCGAAGTCGAGCGGGGTCGCCACGGCGTCGGGGCGGCCCGCGCGGAGCGCCAGATCCAGCAGGGCCGGGCCCTGGGCGGTCGGTACCGGCAACAGGCCGCTGCGGGCGATCCGCTTCAGGTCGGTCTCGCTGAGCCCGCCGGTCAGACCCGTCGCCTCGGCCCACAGACCCCAGGCGATCGAGGTGGCGGCCAGACCGGAGGCCGCGCGGTGCTGGGCGAGGGCGTCCAGGGAGGCGTTGGCGGCCGCGTAGTTGGACTGGCCGGGGCCGCCCACCAGCGCGGCGACCGAGGAGAACAGCACGAACGCGGTGAGGTCGTGCCGGCGGGTGAGGTCGTGCAGATGCCAGGCCGCGTCCGCCTTCGGGGTGAGGACCGCCGTCAGCCGTTCCGGGGTCATCGCGGGGACGAGTCCGTCGTCCAGGATGCCCGCCGTGTGCACGATCCCGGTGAGCGGGTGGTCGGCGGGGATTCCGGCGATCAGCGCGGCGAGTTCGTCCCGGTCGGAGACATCGCAGCTCCGGATGGCGACGGTGGCGCCGAGCCCGCTGAGTTCACTCGCCAACTCGGCCGCCCCTGCAGCCTGTTCGCCACGGCGGCTGACCAGCAGAAGATGACGGACACCGTACGAGGTGACCAGATGGCGGGCGAAGAGCGAGCCCAGGGAGCCGGTGCCGCCGGTGATCAGGACGGTGCCGTGGGCGTCAAACGCGGGTGCTTCGGCCGCGACTCCGGGACGCCCCGCGCGGGACAGCCGGGGTACGGTCACAACGCCCCGGCGGATCGCGGACTGGGGCTCGCCGGAGGCGGCGACCGCGGCGATCAGCGCCGGGTCGGTCCCGGGCTCCGCGTCGATGAGGACGATACGGCCCGGCGCCTCGGACTGCGCGGACCGCAGCAGACCCCAGGCCGCGGCGGCACCCGGATCGCTGATCGGCTCACCGGGCGCGGTGCTCACGGCGCCCGAGGTCACGACGGTCAGCGGGGTGTCGGTGTTCTCCTCGTCGGCCAGCCGGTGCTGGGCGAGTTCGAGCGCACGCCGGGTGGTGCCGTGCAGCGAGGCGACGGGGTCGGCGGGGTCGGCGGAGCGCAGATGCTCGATGACGGTGCCGGTGGCCGGGGCGTCGGACAGGGCGAGACGGTACGGAGTCCAGTCGAGGTGGAAGAGCGCCTCGTGGTCACGGGCCGCGCCCGCCGCGAGAGCCGGCAGATCGAGGGGCTGTACGGTGACGGCCGCGATGTCCGCCACGGGCTGCCCGGCGGGGGTGGCCAGCCGTACCGCCACGGTGCCGTCGTCGCCCGGGGTGAGACGGACGCGCAGGCTGGTCGCTCCGGCCGCGTACAGCCGTACCCCCTGCCAGGCGGTGACGGTCGCGGGCCCGGCGTCCGTGAGCAGCGGGAGCAGGGCCGCGTCGAGCAGCACCGGGTGCAGTCCGTACGGATCCGGCTCGGCCGGCGCTCCCTCCGGCAGCCGGACCTCGGCGAACAGCTCGCGCCCGCGCCGCCAGAGCCCGGTCAGCGCCCGGACCTCCGGCCCGTACACCACCCCGGCCTCGGCCGACCGTTCGTGGACGGCTTCCGGAGCGGTCTCGGCCGCGTCGGCGGGCGGCCACTGGTCCAGGGGGTGTCTTGCCGATCTTGCCGGGCTCGCGGGGTCCGGCACGCACGCTCGCGGCGTTGTCGTCGGTCGCCAGGACACCACCCTGGCTCCCTCCTCCGCCTTGCGATCGCACGCACCTGACCCCGCTCGCCGGTCCGGCCCGATCGACAAGACACCCCCTGGGCCGGGCGACGGCGTCCCCGGTACGGCGCCGAGCACTCCATGGGCATGCGCGGTCCACGGCACCTCGGCGTCGTCGGGCCGCGAATGGAAGGTGATCCCGCGCCGCCCGTCGGCGTCCGGGGCACCGAGCCGGACCTGAAGGTGGATACCGCCCTCGGCGGGCAGTACCACGGGCTCGGCGACGAGCAACTTGTCCAGGGAGCCGCAGCCTGCCTCGTCCCCGGCCCGTACCGCCAGCTCCACCAGCGCGGATTCGGGCAGCACCACGACCCCGCCCCGGGTCTGCCCGGCCACCCAGGGCGCGGTGCTCCGGGACAGTCGGCTGGTGAACACGGTCTCGTCGCTGCCGCCCAGCCGCAGCGCGGCCCCGAGCAGCGGATGCCCGGCCGGTACGAGCCCGAGCCCGGCGGCGTCAGCGGGCGCCCCGGCCGGCTCCACCCAGTACCGCTCGTGCTGGAAGGCATAGGTGGGCAGGGCGACGCGCCGGGCGCCGGTCCCCGCGAAAAAGGCCGCCCAGTCCGGCCGTACCCCCGCGCAGTGCAGCCGGCCGAGCGCGCCGACCAGCGTCTCCGCCTCCGGGCGGCCGCGGCGCAGCAGAGCGGCCGTGGTGACCCCGCCCCGCCCGCTGTCGAACACGTTCTGGGCGAGGGCGCTGAGGACGGCGTCGGGTCCCAGCTCGACACAGACCGTCACGCCGCGTTCCTGGAGGGTGTGGAGTGCGTCGTGGTAGCGGACGGCGTGGCGGACTTGGCTGGTCCAGTAGTCGGGGGTGCGGAGGTCGTCTCCGGTGGCGAGGTGTCCGGTGAGGGTGGAGATGACGGGGATGGTGGGTTCGGCGTAGGTGAGTTGTTTGGCTGTGGTGCGGAAGTCGTCGAGCATGCCGTCCATATGAGGAGAGTGGAAGGCATGGGAGACGGGCAGCCGGCTGGTCTTCCTGCCCGCTTCACGCAGCCGCGCCGCCACCTCATCCGCTGCCTCGGCGTCGCCCGAGATCACCACGGCGGTGGGGCCGTTGACGGCGGCGATGCCGATTTCGGTCTCGCGGCCCTTGAGCAGGGGGCGGACCTCGTCCTCGGACGCCTGGATGGCGATCATGGCTCCGCCGGGGGGCATGGTCTGCATGAGGCGGGCGCGTGCGGTGACGAGTCGGGTGGCGTCGGGGAGGGTGAGGATGCCGGCGATGTGGGCGGCGGAGAGTTCGCCGATGGAGTGGCCGGTGAGGTAGTCGGGTGTGATGCCCCAGCTTTCGACGAGCCGGTAGAGGGCGACTTCGAGGGCGAAGAGGGCGGGTTGGGTGTAGGCGGTGTCGTCCAGTCCTTCGCCGGTCGTGATGACGTCGCGCAGGGGGCGTTCGAGGTGTGGGTCGAAGTGGGCGCAGATGGTGTCGAAGGCTTCGGCGAAGGCGGGGTGGGCGGCGTACAGTTCCATGCCCATACCGATGCGCTGCGCGCCCTGACCGGTGAAGAGGAAGCCCACTCGGCCCGGGGTGCGGGCGATTGTGAGCGGTGTGCCGTCCGCCAACGCCCTTGTGCCGTCCAGCAGTTCATCGCGGTTCGTGCCCACCGCGACCGCGCCGTGGTCGAGTGTGGTGCGGGTGAGGGCGAGGGAGTATGCGATGTCCCGCGCGGTCAGCGAGGGGTCGGCCTCGGCATGGGCGAGCAGCCTGCGTGCCTGGTCGGCGAGGGCCTCGGGGGTCTTGGCGGAGAGGATCCAGGGCACCACGCCGGCCGGGCGCTGATCATCCTCGGCCATCGGCTCCTCGGCCGGGGCCTCCTCCACGATCACATGCGCGTTCGTCCCGCTCACCCCGAACGCGGACACGGCGGCGCGCCGGGGCGCGTCCTCCCGTACCGGCCACGGGCGCTGCTCGGTCAGCAGTTCCACCGCGCCCGAGGACCAGTCGACCATCGGGGTCGGCTCATCGACATGCAGGGTCCTGGGCAGGACGCCATGGCGCAGCGCCTGCACCATCTTGATGACGCCGCCGACCCCGGCCGCCGCGACCGTGTGCCCGATGTTGGACTTCAACGAGCCGAGCAGCAGCGGCCGTTCGGCGGGGCGGTGCTGCCCGTAGGTGGCGAGGATCGCCTGCGCCTCGATGGGGTCGCCGAGGCGGGTGCCGGTGCCATGGGCCTCGACCACGTCCACATCGGCGGCGGTGAGGCGGGCGTTGGCGAGGGCCTGGCGGATGACCCGTTCCTGGGAAGGGCCGTTGGGGGCGGTGAGGCCGTTGCTGGCGCCGTCCTGGTTGACCGCGCTGCCGCGTACGACGGCCAGCACCCGGTGTCCGTTCTTCTTCGCGTCCGACAGCCGCTCGACGACGAGGATGCCGACGCCCTCCGACCACGACGTGCCGTCGGCCGCCGCCGCGAAGGACTTGATGCGCCCGTCGGGGGCGAGGCCCTTCTGCCGGGAGAAGTCGACGAAACCGCCGGGAGTGGCGGTGACGGTGGCGCCGCCCGCCAGTGCCAGCGCCGACTCCCCGCTCCGTACCGACTGCGCCGCGAGATGCAGCGCGACCAGCGACGACGAGCAGGCCGTGTCCACCGACACGGCCGGGCCCTCAAGCCCCAGGGTGTAGGCGATACGGCCGGAGGCCACACTGCTCAGCCGGCCGGTCATCAGATGGCCCTCGAGCTCTTCGGGTCCCTCAAGACCGAGATAGCTCTGCTCCACCACCCCGGCGAACACCCCGGTGCTGGAGCCCTTGAGCGACGCCGGATCGATCCCGGCGTCCTCCAGCGCCTCCCACGCGGTCTCCAGGAGCACCCGCTGCTGCGGGTCCATCGCCCGGGCTTCGCGGGGCGACACCCCGAAGAACCCCGCGTCGAACAGGGCGGCCCCGTCGAGGAATCCGCCCTCCTTCGTGTACGAGGTGCCGGGGGCGTCGGCGTCGGGGGAGTAGAGCCGTTCGAGGTCCCAGCCCCGGTCGGCGGGGAACTCGCTGATGCCGTCGGTGCCTTCGGCCACCAGCCGCCAGAGACCGTCGGGCGAGGTGACCCCGCCGGGGAACCGGCAGGCCATTCCGACGATGGCGACCGGCTCCTCACCGGCGTTCTCCAGCTCGTTGATCCGCTCACGGGCCTTCTGCAGATCCGCAGTGACCCACTTCAGATAGTCGACCAGCTTCTGCTCTTTGGACGGGTCAGCGGACATGCGGGATCAGTCTCTCCTTGTCGGTGTCGGTCTCTTGCCGGTGCCGGACGCGGGGCGCTCCGGCCGGCCGGTGGTGTCAGCCCGCGCTCCGGCCGAGCTGGTTGTCGATGAAGTCGAAGATGTCGTCCGTCGACGCGGCCGCGAATGGCTCGCCGGGCTCCTCACCACCGGGGTCCGGTGCCTTGGCGTTGAGCTTCCCCAGCAGCGAGTGCAGGCGTACGGAGACGGTGGGGCGGGACTCGTCCTCGGGGGCCAGAGTGGCCAACGCGGCTTCCAAGCGGTCGAGTTCGGCCAGGACGGCCTTCGCCGGGTCCTCGGCGGCGGGTGCCGCCCGGGTGAGCAGGAACGCGGCGAGCGCCGCCGGGGTCGGGTGGTCGAAGACCAGGGTGGCGGGCAGGGTGAGACCGGCGGCGGCGCCGAGCCGGTTGCGCAGCTCCACGGCCGTCAGCGAGTTGAAGCCGAGTTCCTGGAAGGGCCGGTCGGGTGTGACGGCCGCCGCCGAGGCATGGCCCAGTACGGAGGCGACCTCCTCGGTGACCATGGTCAGCAGATACCGCTCCCGCTCCGGACCCGGCAGTTCCGCCAGCCGCTCGGTGAGCGTGGCGGGGCCGGTGGCGGCGCCCGGCGCCGCCGCCCGGGCAGGACCCCGGGCGTCCACCGCTCCCGCCACGCCGGCGATCACCGTCGGCTGTCCCGACGCCAGGGCGCGGTCGAGCAGGGCGAGGCCCTCGCTGTCGGTGACGGCCCGGAAGCCGTCCCGCGCGAACCGGCTCAGCTCCGTCTCGTCGAGATGCGCGTTGATCCCTCCGGACCGCCACAGACCCCAGGCTACGGAGGTGGCGGGCAGGCCCTCGGCGGCCCGCCGCTCGGCGAGCGCGTCGAGATAGGCGTTCGCGGCGGCGTAGTTGGACTGGCCGGGCGCGCCGAACACCCCGGCGGCCGACGAGAACAGCACGAACACGCCGAGGTCCAGGTCCCGGGTCAGTTCGTCGAGATGCCGGGCCCCGTCCGCCTTCGGCGCGAACACCGCGGCGAGCCGCTCGGACGTCATCGCGGAGACAAGGCCGTTGTCGAGGACGCCCGCGGTGTGGACGACTCCGGTGAGCGGGTGCTCGTCCGGTACGGTGCCGAGCAGCGCGGCGAGTCCGTCCCGGTCGGCGGCATCGCAGGCCGCGACCGTGACCGAGGCGCCGAGTCCCGACAGCTCGGACACCAACTCCTCGGCTCCCGGGGCCTGTTCACCCTGACGGCTGGTCAGCAGCAGATGGCGTACGCCGTGTGCGGTCACGAGATGGCGGGCCACCAGCGAGCCCAGGGTGCCGGTGCCGCCGGTGATCAGGATCGTACCCCCGGGATCGAGTGCCGCGGGAGAGCGGTGCCCTTGTACGGGCCGGATCCGGGGCGCGAGCACCCCTTCGGGGCGTACGGCCGTACGGGCTTCGCCCGAGGCGACGACGGCATCGAGGACGACGGGGTCCACGGCCGAGGCCGCGTCGACCAGGACGATCCGGCCCGGTGCCTCGGACTGCGCCGAGCTGAGCAGCCCCCACGCCGCGGCGGTGTACGGGTCGGGGGCCCCGCCGGCCGGCACCGCGCCGCTGGTGAGCACGACCAGGGGAACGCCGGGCAGCCGGTCCTCCGCCAGCCACTCCCGGGCGAGAGCGAGCGCTTGGTGCGGTGCACGGGCCGAGGCGGTGAGGCGGTGGAGCACGGCGGACGGCCGGGCGCCGCCGTCGGCCCCGGCCCCGGCCTGCGCTGCGAGGTCCGCGACCCGCGCGAAACGGGGCGCGTCGAGCGGTGCGTCCTGCGGTGTGTCCGGCGGTGTGACCTGTGATCCGTTGTGCGGTGTGTCCTGCGGTGTGTTCCGTGATCCGTCGTGCGGTGAGTCCGGCGGTGTGTCCGGCCACTCCGGTGCCAGTACGGCCCAGCGCACCGGCTCGGCCGGCTCCGGCAGTTTGACGGGCTCCCAGGCGCGGTGGACGAGCCCGCTCTCCTCGGCGCCGCCGGCCTCGGGGGCCTCGGGCGCGAGCCAGAAGCGTTCGGGCTGGAAGGCGTAGGTGGGCAGGGCGACGCGCCGGGCGCCGGTGCCCGCGAAGGACCGCTCCCAGTCCACCCGTACCCCGTTGAGATGCAGCCTGCCGATCGCGCTCACCAGGGTCCGGCCCTCCGGCTCTCCCCGGCGCAGCGCCGGTACGGCAGTCAGCGCCCCGGGCCGGTCCGCGCCCGCCGCCGCGAGAGCCGTGAGAACGCCGTCCGGGCCCAGCTCCAGCAGGGTGGTGACGCCCTGGGACTCCAGGGTGTGGAGTGCGTCGTGGTAGCGGACGGCGTGGCGGACTTGGCTGGTCCAGTAGTCGGGGGTGCGGAGGTCGTCTCCGGTGCCGAGGTGTCCGGTGAGGGTGGAGATGACGGGGATGGTGGGTTCGGCGTAGGTGAGTTGTTTGGCGGTGGTGCGGAAGTCGTCGAGCATGCCGTCCATATGGGGCGAGTGGAAGGCGTGCGACACCGTGAGCCGCCGGGTGCGGTACCCCTGTTCCTTGAGCCGCGCCTCGATGTCCGTCGCCGCCTCGGCGTCGCCCGAGATCACCACGGAGGCAGGGCCGTTGACGGCCGCGATGCCGATTTCGGTCTCCCGGCCTTCGAGCAGCGGCCGTACCGCGCTCTCCGGTGCCTGGATGGCGATCATGGCTCCGCCGGGGGGCATGGTCTGCATGAGGCGGGCGCGTGCGGTGACGAGTCGGGTGGCGTCGGGGAGGGTGAGGATGCCGGCGATGTGGGCGGCGGAGAGTTCGCCGATGGAGTGGCCGGTGAGGTAGTCGGGTGTGATGCCCCAGCTTTCGACGAGTCGGTAGAGGGCGACTTCGAGGGCGAACAGCGCGGGTTGTGTATAGGCGGTGTCGTCCAGTCCTTCGCCGGTCGTGATGACGTCGCGTAGGGGGCGTTCGAGGTGTGGGTCGAAGTGGGCGCAGATGGTGTCGAAGGCTTCGGCGTAGGCGGGGTGGGCGGCGTACAGTTCCATGCCCATACCGATGCGCTGCGCGCCCTGACCCGTGAAGAGGAAGGCGAGCCGCCCCGGAGTGCGGCCACCGGTCGTCGGCGCTCCTTCCGCCAACGACCGCAGCCCCGCCAGCAGTTCATCGCGGTCCGCGCCGACGGCCACCGCGCCGTGGTCGAGTGTGGTGCGGGTGAGGGCGAGGGAGTACGCGATGTCCCGTACGGTCAGCGAGGGGTCGGCCTCGGCCTGGGCGAGCAGTTTGCGTGCCTGGCCGGACAGCGCCTGAGGAGTCCTGGCGGAGAGGATCCAGGGCACCACCCCGGCCGGGCGCTGATCCCCCTCGGCCACCGGCTCCTCGGCCGGGGCCTCCTCCACGATCACATGCGCGTTCGTCCCGCCGAAGCCGAAGGACGACACCCCGGCGCGGCGCGCGCGGCCCGTCTCCGGCCAGTCGGTCGCCTCGGTCAGCAGCTCCACCGCACCGGAGTCCCAGTCGACCATGGGCGTCGGATCGTCCGCGTACAACGACTTGGGCAGCACACCGTTCCGGATGGCCTGCACCATCTTGATGACCCCGCCGACCCCGGCGGCCGCCTGCGCGTGCCCGATGTTGGACTTCAACGAGCCGAGCAGCAGCGGCCGTTCGGCCGGCCGGTCCTGGCCGTAGGTGGCGAGCAGGGCCTGTGCCTCGATCGGATCGCCGAGGCGGGTGCCGGTGCCGTGCGCCTCGACCGCGTCCACATCGGCGGCGGACAGCCGGGCGTTGGCGAGCGCCTGCCGGATCACCCGCTCCTGCGCGGGACCGTTCGGGGCGGTCAGCCCATTGCTGGCGCCGTCCTGGTTGACCGCGCTCCCGCGTACGACCGCCAGCACCCGGTGCCCGTTCTTCCGGGCGTCCGACAGCCGCTCCACGAGCAGCAGCCCGACGCCCTCCGACCAGCCGGTACCGTCAGCACCGGCCGCGAACGAACGGCACCGCCCGTCCGCCGCCAGCCCGCGCAGCCGCGAGAACTCCACGAACGCGACCGGCGTCGACATCACCGTGGCGCCCCCGGCCAGCGCCAGATCACACTCGCCGTTCCGCAGCGCGTTCGCCGCGAGATGCAGGGCGACCAGCGAGGACGAGCAGGCGGTGTCGACCGTGACCGCCGGACCCTCGAAGCCGTACGTGTACGAGAGCCGCCCCGAGGCCACACTGCCCGCGCTGCCGCTGAACAGATACCCCTCGAAACCGTCTGCCGGGAGATGGGGCCGGGAGCCGTAGTCGTTGTACATCACCCCGGTGAACACACCCGTACGGGAGCCGCGCAGCGCGACCGGATCGACGCCCGCGCTCTCCAGCGCCTCCCACGCCGTCTGGAGCAGCAGCCGCTGCTGCGGGTCGGTCGCCAGGGCCTCGCGCGGGGACATCTCGAAGAACTCCGCGTCGAAGCCGTCCGCGTCGTGCAGGAAACCGCCCTCGCGCCCGTACGACGTACCGGCGTGGTCCGGGTCCGGGTCGTACAGCCGCTCCACGTCCCAGCCACGGTTGTCCGGGAACTCGCTGATGGCGTCGGTGCCTTCGGCCACCAGCCGCCACAGCTCCTCGGGGAGGCCACACCGCCGGGATAGCGGCACGCCATGCCCACGATCGCGATCGGCTCGTGCTGCCTGTCCTCGGCCTCGCGCAACTGTCTGCGCGCGTCACGGGCATCCGCGATGGCCTTCTTGAGATAGTCGCGGAGCTTGTCCTCGCCCGCCATGGTGTTCTCAACTCCTGTGGGATCGGTCTGCTGCCTCATGGGTGCGCGGTGCGCCGGGACGGCACCGGGTCATTCGAGGTCGTCGAGCAGGGCGAACAACTCCTCGTCGGTGGCGCTGTCGAGATCGGCTTCGGTCTGCTCGGCGGAGGCGGCAGGCAGGCCCGCCGTCTCGGCGGCGTTCAGCAGCTCCCGGAGCCGCGCGACGATCCGGCCCTGCGCCCCCGCGTCCCCCGAGACCGCCTCGATGGCGGGCCCGAGCCGGGCCAGTTCGGCGAGCACCGGCTCGTCCGGGGTGATCTCGTCGATCGCGAGCCGCTCGCGCAGATACATGGCGAGGGCCCCCGGGGTGGGGTGGTCGAAGGCGAGCGTGGTGGGCAGCCGCAGCCCGGTCGCGGCGGCCAGCCGGTTGCGCAGCTCGACCGCGGTCAGCGAGTCGAACCCCAGCTCCTGGAGGGCGCGTTCGGGCGCGATCGCGGTGGGATCCGCGTGCCCGAGCACCTCGGCGACCAGTCCGCGCACCAGATCGATGAGCGTACGGTCCCGCTCGCCGGGCGGCAGCGCGGCGAGCCGCTCCGCCAGACCTGGACCCGCCGCCGGTTCGGCGGCCGTGCTCGCGGCGCGGTTCGGTGCCGTACGCACCAGACCGCGCAGCAGTGGCGGCGGCAGCTCGCCGGAGGCCCGCAGCGCCGCGGTGTCCAGCCGGGTGACCGCGAGCACGGCCTCGCCGGTGGCCGGTACGGCGTCGAAGAGCGCCAGGGCGTCGTCGGTGGCCAGCGGACGCAGTCCGGAGCGGGCCAGCCGGCGCAGATCGGCCTCGGCGAGATGCCCGCTGAGAGCACTGCTCTCCGCCCAGAGCCCCCAGGCCAGCGATGTGCCGGGCAGGCCCAGTGCCCTGCGGTGCGCGGCCAGGGCGTCGAGGAAGGTGTTGCCCGCGGCGTAGTTGGACTGTCCGGCCGTGCCCAGCAGCCCGGCGACGGAGGAGTAGAGGACGAACGCCGACAGCGGCAGGTCCCGGGTCAGCTCGTGCAGATGCCAGGCCGCGTCGGTCTTCGGACGCAGTACGGCGTCCAGTCGCTCGGGGGTCAGCGCCTCGACCGTGGTGTCGTCGAGGACACCCGCGGTGTGGACGACTCCGGTCAGCGGACGCTCCGCCGGTACGGTGCCGAGCAGCGCGGCGAGCTGGTCGCGGTCGGCGGTGTCGCAGGCGGCGAACCGTACCTCCTCGGCGCCCAGCTCCAGCAGCTCGGAGCGGAGTCCGGCCGCGCCGTCGCCGCGTCGGCTGACCAGCAGCAGGTGGCGTACGCCGTGCCGCCGCACCAGGTGCCGTACGAGGACCGCGCCCAGCGCACCGGTCGCGCCGGTGACCAGGACCGTGCCGTCGCCCCAGTCCGGGGCGGAGTCCTCGGCCGGCAGGGCGCGCGCCAGCCTCGGCACGAGGATCCGGCCTTCGCGGACGGCGAGTTGGGGCTCGTCGCCGGTGAGCGCGTCCAGGGACAGCGGGCTGTCCGGGGCGTCGAGACCGGCGTCGTCGAGGTCGGCGAGCACGATCCGGCCCGGGTTCTCGGTCTGCGCGGAGCGCAGCAGCCCCCAGACCGGGGCATGCACCAGATCCGTCGGCTCCGCGGGCGCGGTGGCGACACCGTTCCGGGTGATCACGGCGAGCCGCGACGCGGCGAACCGGTCGTCGGCCAGCCACGCTCGCACCTCTGCGAGCAGCCGGTGCAGCACGGCACGGGCCGCGTCCGGCACCCCGGCCCCGTCCGCCGCCCCGCTGTCGAGGAGCGGCAGCAGCACCAGGGACGGCACCTCGGTGCCCTGGTCGAGCGCGGCCCGGAGTTCGTCGACCGAGCCGTACGCGGTCGCCTTGGCCGCCCAGGTGGCGTTCCCGGCGGTGCCGATCAGGGCCGGCTCACCGAGCGGTGTGCTCGTGGCCCCGCCGGTCAGCGGCGTCCAGTCCACCCGGAACAGCCCGTCCGCCGTACCGCCGCCGCCCGCCGCCCGCAGCGCTTCCGCCGACAGGGGCCGCAGGGTGAGCGCCTCGACCGAGGCCACCGGAGCCCCGGTGCCGTCCGCGACGGTCAGGGCGTACACCGGCGAGTCGGCGTCCCCGCCGGCCGCGGGCGTCAGAGCGACCCGCAGGCTCGCCGGACCGGTGGCGGTGTGCGCGGTGACACCGTTCCAGGAGAACGGCAGCCAGGGCCTGCCCGGCCGGTCCGTGACCCCGGGCAGCAGCGGATGCAGCGCGGCGTCCAGCAGCGCGGGATGGAGGGCGAACCGTCCGGCGTCGGCGCGCAGTTCCTCGCCGAGCGAGACCTCCGCGTACAGCTCGCCCGCCGGTCCCGTCCACAGCCGCCGCAGGTTCTGGAACGGCCGGCCGTACTCGTACTCCTGCTCGGCGAGCCGCTCGTACGCCCCGCTCAGATCGGTCTCGGCCGAGCCGGGCGGCGGCCATGCCATCAGGTCCGTACCGCCGGTGGCCGGGCCGCCGAGCAGACGGCCGTGCGCGTGCAGTGTCCACTCCCCGGCCGGCTCGTCACCGTCCGGACGCGAGTGGATACGGAAGGCCCGACCGCCGTCGTCCTCGGCGGCCGACACGGACACCTGGAGCTGTACGCCGCCGTGCTCGGGCAGCACCAGCGGCGCGGCCAGCGTCAGTTCGTCCACCCCCGAAGTCCCGGTCTGCGCCGCCGACTTGAGGGCGAGTTCGAGCAGTCCGGTGGCCGGTACGAGGACGGTGCCCGCGACCACATGGCCGGTCAGCCACGGGTGGCTGTGCCGCGAGAGCCGGCCGGTCAGTACCTGCTCGTCCCGGTCCGCCAGCATCACCGCGGCGCCCAGGAACGGATGGTCCGCCGCGGCCAGACCGAACCCGGCCGCGTCGCCCGCGCCCGCCGGGGCGTCCAGCCAGTAGCGCCGGTGCTGGAAGGCATAGCCCGGCAGCTCCACCCGGCGCGCGCCCGGGAAGACGGTCTCCCAGCGCACCGGGGCGCCGCGCAGGGCGAGCCGGGCGAGGGCCGCCGCGAAGACGGCCGTCTCGGGACGGCCCCTGCGCAGCGCCGGGGCGAGCACCCCGACGGCCGCGTCCCCGAGGTCTCCGAGGCACTCGCGCACGAGCGCGGTCAGCACACCGTCCGGCCCCAGCTCCAGCCACTCCGTGACGCCCGCCTCCACGAGATGCCGTACCCCGTCGTGGAACCGGACCGCCTCGCGGATGTGCCGCGCCCAGTACTCGGGCGACGCGAGCTGTTCCGCCGTGGCGAGGGTCCCGGTGAGATTGGAGACGACCGGGATACGCGGCTCGTGGAAGGTGAGATCCCCGGCGACGGCACGGAACTCGTTGAGCACCTCCTCCATGTGCGGGGAGTGGAAGGCATGGCTGACCGGCAGCCGCTTCGCCCTGCTGCCCCGCTCGCGCCAGAGCGCCGTGAGCCCGTCGACCGCCTCCGCGTCGCCCGAGATCACCGTGGAGCGGGGGCCGTTGACGGCGGCGACCGTCACCTGTCCGGTGAGGCCCGCCAGACTCTCGCGCACCTCGTCCTCGGCCGCCGCGATCGCGGCCATCGCGCCGCCCTCCCTGGCCGCCTGCATCAGCCGGCCGCGCTCGGCGACCAGCACACAGGCGTCGGGCAGGTCGAGCACACCCGCGAGATGGGCGGCGGTGACCTCGCCGATGGAGTGCCCGAGCAGGAAGTCCGGGACCAGACCGTGGTGTTCGGCGAGCCGGAACAGGGCCGTCTCCACCGCGAACAGCGCCGCCTGAGTGAACGCCGTCTGGTCGATCAGCGCCGAGTCGGCGGACCCCTCGGGCGCGAAGAGGACCTGCTTGAGGGGGCGCACCAGCTCGCGGTCGAGATGCTCGCACACCGCGTCGAAGGCGGCGGCGAACACCGGCGAGGCCGCGTACAGTTCACGCCCCATGCCCAGCCGCTGCGCGCCCTGCCCGGTCAGCAGGAACGCCGTCTTCCCGCGCTGCGCCGGGGAGTCGCCCCGTACCACAGACGCCGAGGTCTCACCGCGGGCGAGCCGGGCCAGACCGTCCAGAAGGCCGTCCCGGTCCGCGGCGAGGACCGCCGCCGACTGGTCGTGCACGGTACGGGTGGTGGCCAGGGACAGCCCGATGTCCGCGAGATCCGTGTCCGGCCGCCCGGTGACATGGGCGTGCAGCCGCTCGGCCTGGGCGCGCAGCGCGTCCTCGCCGCGCGCCGAGAGCAGCCAGGGCACAACGGGCAGCGCGGGTGCGGCGGCGGTCTCCCGCCTTGGGACTTCCGGGCCCTGCTCGATGATCACATGGGCGTTGGTGCCGCTGATCCCGAAGGAGGACACCGCAGCGCGGCGCGGGCGGCCGGTCTCGGGCCAGTCGGTGGCCTCCGTGAGCAGCTCCACCGCGCCGGACTCCCAGTCGACCATCGGCGTCGGCTCACCGACATGCAGGGTCCTGGGCAGTACGCCATGGCGCATGGCCTGCACCATCTTGATGACCCCGCCCACCCCGGCGGCTGCCTGGGCATGGCCGATGTTGGACTTCAACGAGCCGAGCAGCAGGGGCCGTTCGGCGGGGCGGTCCTGGCCGTAGGTGGCGAGCAGGGCCTGTGCCTCGATGGGGTCGCCGAGGCGGGTCCCGGTGCCGTGCGCCTCCACCGCGTCGATGTCCGCCGGGCTCAGCCCGCCGTCGGCGAGCGCCTCGCGGATCACCCGTTCCTGGGAAGGGCCGTTGGGGGCGGTGAGGCCATTGCTCGCGCCGTCCTGGTTGACCGCGCTGCCGCGCAGCACGGCCAGTACCCGGTGCCCGTTCTTCTTCGCGTCCGAGAGCCGCTCGACGAGCAGCAGCCCGACACCCTCCGACCAGCCGGTGCCGTCCGCGTCCGCCGAGAACGAACGGCAGCGGCCGTCCGCCGACAAGCCGCGCTGCCGCGAGAACTCGACGAAGACACTCGGCCCCGCCATCACCGTCACACCGCCGGCCAGCGCCAGATCGCACTCGCCGCGCCGCAGCGCGTTCGCCGCGAGATGCAGCGCCACCAGGGACGAGGAGCAGGCCGTGTCGACCGTGACCGCCGGACCCTCGAAACCGTACGTGTACGAGAGACGGCCCGACACCACACTGGAGAGGTTCCCGGCGAGCAGGAAACCCTCGTACTCCTCGGGGCTGGCGGCCAGCCGCGACACGTAGTCGTCGTACATGGCCCCGGTGAACACGCCCGTACGGGAACCGCGCAGCGCGGCCGGGTCGATGCCCGCGCTCTCCAGCGTCTCCCACGCCGTCTCCAGCAGCAGCCGGTGCTGGGGGTCGGTCGCGGTGGCCTCGCGCGGCGAGATGCCGAAGAACTCGCGGTCGAACTGGTCGGCCTCGTGCAGGAACCCGCCGTGCCGCACGTACGACGTGCCGGTGTGCGCCGGGTCCGGGTCGTAGAGCCGGTCAAGGTCCCAGCCCCGGTTGACCGGGAACTCGCTGATGGCGTCACCGCCCTCCGCGACCAGCCGCCACAGGTCCTCGGGCGAGGCGACCCCGCCCGGATAGCGGCAGGCCATGCCGACGATCACGATCGGCTCGTCGGTCGCGGCGGCGGCACGGGCCGGGGCGGGTCGCGCCGCCGCCGCGTCGGTACCCGCACCCGCGGCCAGCGTGACCAGACGCTCGGCCAGGGCCCCCGGGGACGGGTGGTCGAAGACCACGGTGGCGGACAGCCGTATCCCCGTGGCGGCGTTCAGCCGGTTGCGCAGCTCCACTCCGGCGAGGGAGTCGAAGCCGATCTCGTTGAAGGCCCGGCGCGGATCGATGGCCGAGGCGCGGGTGTGCCCCAGCACACCGGCCACGGTGGACCGCACCAGCTCCAGGACCGCTTCGCGGCGCTTGTCGTCGGGCAGCGCCGCCATCTGCTGGGCCCAGCCCGTGTCGCCGCCCGCGGCCACCGCGGCGGCGCGGCGGGGCGCGGTCCGCACCAGGCCGCGCAGGAGCGGTGCGGGCGGTTCGGTACGGGAGCGGAGGGCGGCCAGGTCGAGGTCGACGGGGACGCTCAGCGCCCGCCCGTCCGCGAGCGCGCGGTCGAACAGGGCGAGGCCGCGTTCCGGGGTGAGCGGCCGGACACCGGCCCTGGCCCATCTGGCGACGCCGGCCTCGCCGAGGGTGCCGCCCATGCCATGGGTGGCGTCCCACAGACCCCAGGCCAGCGAGGTCGCGGCCAGCCCGAGCGCCTGGCGGTGCGCGGCGAGGGCGTCCAAGTAGGTGTTGGCGGCGGCGTAGTTGGCCTGTCCCGCGGTGCCGGTGAGGCCGGAGACCGAGGAGAACAGGACGAAGGCGGCCAGCGGCCGGGGCAGATCGCGGGTCAGCTCGTGCAGATGCCAGGCGGCGTCCGCCTTGGGGCCGAGCACGGCGTCGAGACGCTCGGCGGTGAGGGCCTCGACGGTGGCGTCGTCGAGGACTCCGGCGGTGTGCACGACACCGGTCAGCGGGTGCTCGGCCGGTACGGCGCCGACGAGCGCGGCGAGCTGGTCCCGGTCGGCGACATCGCAGGCCGCGACGGTCACCCGGGCGCCCGACTCCTCAAGCGCGGAACGGAGTTCGGGCGCGCCCGGGGCGTCCTCGCCGCGCCGGCTGACCAGCAGCAGATGCCGTACACCGTGCTCGGCGACGAGATGGCGGGCGAAGAGCGCGCCCAGACCGCCGGTGCCGCCGGTGATCAGGACCGTACCGTCGGGGTCCAGCACGGCCGGGGCCCCGTCGGTGTCCTGCCCGGCCCGGACCAGCCGGGGCGCGCGCAAGCCACCTTCGACAGCGGCGAGTTGGGGCTCGCCGGTGGCCAGAGCGGCGGTGACCGTCTCGTCGGCGACCGTGCCCGCCGAGTCGAGCAGCACCAGACGGTCCGGGTGCTCGCTCTGCACCGAGCGGACCAGACCCCATACCGGGGCGGACGCGAGGTCGCCGCTCCCTCCGCTCCCTCCGCTCTCTTCGTTGTGACCCGCCGCGACCGCGCCCCGCGTGACGAGCACCAGTCGCGCTTCCGCGTACCGCTCGTCGGCGAGGAACCGCTGCACCAGCGCGAGGACACGCCGTACGGTCCCGTGCGCGGCCCGCAGCGGATCCCCGTCCCGGGCCGCGAAGTCCTCCGTGCGTACGACAACGGCCTCCAGGCCTTCCCCGTCCGGGAGTTCACCGCCCTCGGCCCAAACGATCCGCAGGTCCGGTGCGGGCCCGGCGGCCGGTACGGGCGTCCACTCCACGCCGTACAGCACGTCGTCCCGTACCGCCGCCCTGGCGAGTCCTTCCTTGGGGACCGCGCGCAGGGTGAGGGACTCCACGGACGCCACCGGAGCGCCGGTGGTGTCGGCAAGGGCGAGCGCGAAGGTGTCCCGGCCCGCCGGGGAGATCCGGACGCGCAGCGCGGTGGCGCCGGTCGCGTACAGCTCCGTACCCGCCCACGCGAACGGCAGCCGGACCGCGCCGTCGCCCGCCGCGTCGGCGGCGTGCAGGACGAGGGGGTGCAGTACGGAGTCGAAGAGCGCGGGATGGAGACCGAACAGGGCGGCGGGCGTGTGCTGTTCCTCCGGCAGCCGCACCGTCGCGTACAGATCGTCGCCGGACGTCCAGAGACCGGTCAGCCCCTGGAAGGCGGGTCCGTACCGGTACCCGAGGTCCGCGAGCCGCTCGTACACGCCCTCCAGCGGTACGGCGGTGGCCCCGGCGGGCGGCCACTGGGCGAGGTCCCGCGCGCCGGAGCCGGACGCGGGGCCGCCGAGGACACCGGAGGCATGGCGCGTCCAGGGCGCCGAGTCGTCCGCTCCGCCGTCCGGCCTGGCGTGCACGCCGAAGGGCCGGCCGCCGTCGGCGGCGGGAGCGCCCACCGAGACCTGGACCCGGACCGACGTGTCGTCGGGCAGCAGCAGCGGGGCCTCCAGGGTGAGGTCGCCCACCCGGTCGGCACCGATCCGGTTGCCCGCGGCCAGGGCCAGTTCGACAAACGCGGTGGCGGGCAGCAGCACCCCGCCGCCCACGGCGTGGTCGGCCAGCCAGGGATGTGTCGCGGCCGACAGCAGACCGGTGAGGACCAGGCCCTCGCCGTCCGCGAGGTCCACGGCGGTGGAGAGCAGCGGGTGCTGTGCGGAGTCGAGGCCCAACGACCGTGCGTCACCGGGCGTTCGCGGCGCCAGCCAGTAGTGCTCGCGCTGGAAGGCGTACGTCGGCAGATCGACCGGGCGGGCACCCGGGAAGAACGAGGCCCCGTCGAGCGGCGCCCCATGGACCCGCGCGGTGGCGAGACCGGTGATCAGGGTCTCCGGCTCGGGCCGCCCGGCGCGCAGCAGCGATACGGTGACCGCCTCCTCACCGGCGAGGCAGCCCCGGGCGAGGGGCGCCAGCACGGCGTCGGGGCCGATCTCCACGAACGCCGTGGCGCCACGCGCCTCCAGTTCCCGGGCGGCGTCGAGGAACCGCACGGCCTCGCGGATCTGCCCGGTCCAGTAGTCGGGCGAGGTGAGTTCTCCGGTGGTGGCGAGGCGTCCGGTGACCGTGGAGACGATCGGTGTCTCCGGCGCGTGGAAGGACAGTCCGGCCGCGACGGCACGGAACTCGTCGAGCACGGCGTCCATATGGGGCGAGTGGAAGGCATGGCTGACCTGGAGCCGGCGCGTCCTGCGGCCCCGCGCCCGCCACCGTTCCGCCACCTCCTCCGCCGCGTCCTCGTCGCCGGAGACCACCACGGAGGTGGGGCCGTTGACCGCGGCGACGGACAGTCGGCCGGTGAACTCGGCCAGGTCGTCGCCGAGTTCGCCCTCCTCCGCCTCGATCGCGACCATCGCGCCCCCCGCCCGTGCCGACTCCATCAGTCGGCCCCGGGCGGCGACCAGGCGCGCCGCGTCGTCGAGCGAGAGCACGCCCGCGCAGTGGGCGGCGGCCAGCTCACCGATGGAGTGCCCGGCGAGCAGATCGGGGGTGAGCCCGTGGTGCGCGGCCAGCCGGAACAGCGCGACCTCGACGGCGAACAACGCGGGCTGGGTGTACGCGGTCCGGTGCAGCAGAGCCGCGTCCGCGCTGCCCTCGGCGGCGAACAGCACCTCACGCAGGGGCCGTTCGAGATGTGTGTCCAGCGCGGCACAGGCCGCGTCGAGCGCCTCGGCGAAGGCCGGGTGCGCCTCGTACAGCTCCCGGCCCATGCCCGTGCGCTGGGCACCCTGGCCGGTGAAGAGGAACGCGGTCCTGCCCGCGCCGGCCGTGTCGCCGCTCACCACCCGCGGGTCGTCCCGGCCCTCGGCGAGCGCGTCCAGCCCGGCCAGGAGATCCTCCGCCGTGGTGGCGACGACCGCCGCGCGGTGGGGGAGCGCGGTACGGGTGGTGGCCAGGGAGAGCCCGGTGTCGTACGGCGAGACATCACCGGCGGCGAACGCCCGGACACGCGCCGCCTGTTCGCGCAGCGCCACCGCGTCCCGCGCGGACAGCAGCCAGGGCGCGGGCCGCCCGGACGGCTCGGCCTCGGACGTCCGCTCCGGGGCCGCCGGGCTCTGCTCGATGATCACGTGGGCGTTGGTGCCGCTGATCCCGAAGGACGAGACGGCGGCGCGGCGCGGCTCCCCGGTCTCGGGCCAGTCGGCCGCCTCCGTGAGCAGCTCGACCGCGCCGGACTCCCAGTCGACCATCGGCGTCGGCTCGTCCACATGCAGCGTCCTGGGCAGTACGCCATGGCGCATGGCCTGCACCATCTTGATGACCCCGCCCACACCGGCCGCCGCCTGGGCATGGCCGATGTTCGACTTCAGCGAGCCGAGCAGCACGGGCGCGCGGTCCGCGCGGTCGCGCCCATAGGTGGCGATGACCGCTTCCGCCTCGATGGGGTCGCCCAGCCGGGTGCCGGTGCCGTGCGCCTCCACGGCGTCGATGTCCGCCGGGGCCAGCCCCGCGTCCGCCAGCGCCGCGCGGATGACCCGCTCCTGCGCGGGGCCGTTGGGCGCGGTCAGACCGTTGCTGGCGCCGTCCTGGTTGATCGCGCTGCCCCGGATGACGGCCAGCACCTGGTGCCCGTTCCTGCGGGCGTCGGAGAGCCGCTCGACGATCAGCAGGCCCACACCCTCGGCCCAGGAGGTGCCGTCGGCCGACGCCGCGAACGACTTCGACCGTCCGTCGGCGGCGAGCCCGCGCTGCCGCGAGAACTCCACGAACATCCCGGGGGACGACATGACCGTGGCGCCGCCCGCGATCGCCAGCGTCGACTCGCCGGAGCGCAGCGACCGTACCGCGAGATGCAGGGCGGTCAGCGAGGACGAGCACGCCGTGTCGACGGTCACCGCCGGTCCGGCCAGGCCGAGCTGATAGGCGATGCGCCCGGACATCACGCTGGGGGTGGTGCCCGTCAGCAGATAGCCGTCGACGGTGTCGGGGGCCTCGTGCATCCGGGGCCCGTAGTCCAGCGTGGTGGCGCCGATGAACACGCCCGTACGGCTGCCCCGCAGCGCGTCCGCGTCCAGCCGCGCCCGCTCCACGGCCTCCCACGCGGTCTCCAGGAGCACCCGCTGCTGCGGGTCCATCGCCAGCGCCTCGCGCGGCGAGATCCCGAAGAAGGCGTTGTCGAAGCGGGTCGCGTCCTCCAGGAACCCGCCCTCGCGCACGGTGCTGTGGCCGCTGCGCGTCGGGTCGCTGTCGTACAGGTTCCGGTCCCAGCCGCGGTCGGCGGGGAAGCCGGAGACGGCGTCGCGCCCCTCGGCCAGCAGCCGCCACAGGTCCTCGGGCGAGGCGACCCCGCCCGGGTAGCGGCAGGCCATGCCGACGATCGCGATCGGCTCGTCCGAGCCGCCGGGCAGGGGCTGTTCACCGGCCGGAGCGGTGTCCGTACCGGCGAGGGCCGCGCCGAGATGGGTGATCAGGGCGTCGGGGGTCGGGTGGTCGAAGAGCAGCCCGCCGGCGAGGCGCAGCCCGGTCGCGGAGGCCAGCGCGTCGCGCAGCTCGACCGACATCAGCGAGTCGAAGCCCAGGTCCTTGAAGGTGGCGTGCGGTGGCACCTGCCGGCCGGCCGGATACTCCAGCACGGCCGCGACCTGCCCGGTGACCAGCGCGGTCACATCCACCGTTTCAGTAGGCGCCGGGGCGGCCAACTCCTTCTCGGCAGGCGCGAGTTCGCCCGTACGAGCGGTGCCCGACACCCAGTGGCGCTCGCGCTGGAAGGCATAGGTGGGCAGCGGTACGCGGCGGGCGTCGCCGTACGAGGGGACGCCGCCCCAGCCGATGTCCGTACCGCGTACGAAGACGGCGGCGACGGCCGCCAGCAGGGTCCTCGCCTCCGGGCGGTCCCGGCGCAGCGCGGCCACCGACACCACCGCGTCCGCCTCCCGGACGCTGTCGCGCACCATGGCCGAGCAGACGCCGTCCGGGCCAAGCTCCAGGAACGCCGTGGCGCCCGCGTCCTCCAGGGCCCGGACCGCGTCCAGGAACCGCACCGGACGGCGCACCTGCTCCACCCAGTACGCGGCCGACGACCAGGCGTCGGTGACGGGCGCGCCGGTTACCGACGACACCGCGTCCAGCCGGGGCGCGCGCAGGGTCAGCCCTTCGACGACGGTACGGAAGTCGTCGAGCATCGGGTCCATCAGCGGGGAGTGGAAGGCGTGCGAGACGGTCAGCCGCCTGGTCCTGCGCCCCTGGTCGCGCAGCCGGTCCGCGACGGCGAGCACGATGTCCTCGGCGCCGGACAGGACCACCGAGCGCGGCCCGTTCACCGCCGCGATGCCGGCCTGCCGCTCATGGCCGGCGAGCAGCGCGAGCACCTCGCTCTCCGTGGCCTCCACCGCGACCATCGCACCGCCCGATTCGAGCGCCTGCATCAGCCGGCCGCGCGCGGCGACCAGCCGCGCGGCGTCCGGCAGATCGAGAACCCCCGCCACATGCGCGGCGGCGATCTCGCCGATGGAGTGCCCCGCGACCAGCTCGGGCACCACGCCCCACGACTCGACCAGCCGGTAGAGCGCCACTTCGAGGGCGAACAGCGCGGGCTGGGTGTACCCGGTCCCGTCCAGGCCCTCCCCGGAGGCGATCACCTCCAGCAGCGGCCGGCCGAGCAGCGGGTCCAGCTCGGCGCGGACCGCGTCGAACGCCTCGGTGAACGCGGGGAACGCCCCGTACAGCTCCAGGCCCATCCCGGCGCGCTGCGCGCCCTGCCCGGTGAAGACGAAGGCGAGCCGCCCCGGCCCGGCCGCGCCCCGCACCACATCCGCCGACGCCCGGCCCTCGGCGAGCGCGTCGAGCGCGCTCAGCAGGGCGGGGCCGCCCTCGGGCGCGGCGAGCGCGACCGCCCGGTGCTCGAAGACCGTACGGGTGGTGGCCAGGGACCAGGCGGCATCGGCCGTGGCGGGCGCGTCCTCGCGGGCGAGGGCGTCCCGCAGCCGGGCGGCCTGGGCCCGCAGCGCCGTCTCCGAGCGCCCGGAGAGGACCAGCGGAACCACACCGGGAGCCGCTCCCGGCTGTGCGGGCGCGCCGGGCGCGAGGGACACCGGGCCCTCGGTGAGGACGACATGCGCGTTCGTGCCGCCCATGCCGAAGGAGGAGACCCCGGCGATCAGTGGCCGCTCGGGCGCGGGCCACTCGGTCAGCTCCCGCTGCACCTCAAGTCCCAGCTCGCCCAAGGGGATCCGGGGGTTCGGGGTGTCGAAGTTGAGGCTCGCGGGCAGCCGCCGGTGGCTCAGCGCCAGCACCGCCTTGAGCAGGCCGACGATGCCGGCCGCGCCTTCGAGATGGCCCACATTGGTCTTGGCCGAGCCGACCCGCAGCCGCGCCCGGGGGGCCCGGCCCGCGCCGAGCACCGCGCCCAGCGCCGCCGCCTCGACGGGGTCGCCCACCGGGGTCCCGGTGCCGTGCAGTTCCACGTACTGCACGGCCGCCGGGTCGACCCCGGCCTTCTCGTACGCCTCGCGCAGTACACGCTCCTGCGCCGGCCGGCCGGGGACCGTCAGGCCCGGCGTCGTACCGTCGTTGTTGACCGCGCTGCCGCGGATGACCCCGTAGATCCGGTCGCCGTCCTCGACCGCACGGGCCAGCGGTTTGAGTACGACGACCGCCCCGCCCTCACCGCGCACGAAGCCGTTGGCGCGGGCGTCGAAGGTGTATGTCGTACCGTCCGGCGAGAGCCCGCCGAACCGCTCCTCGGTGACCGCGCCCTCCGCGAGGATGTTCAGGTTGACACCCGCCGCGATCGCCGTGTCGCTCTCTCCGGAGCGCAGTGACTCGCAGGCGAGATGGACGGCGACCAGCGAGGAGGACTGCGCCGAGTCGACCGTCAGGCTCGGCCCGTGCAGACCGAGGTGGTATGAGACCCGGTTGGCGATGACGCCCCGGTTGACCCCGGCCATGGTGTGCTGGGTGACCGCCCGGTCGCCGTACTGGTAGAGCAGGGCCGCGTAGTCGTCGCGCAGGGTGCCCACGAACACGGCGGTACGGCTGCCCCGCAGCGCGGCCGGCAGGGTGCCCGCGTCCTCCAGGGCCTCCCAGGCCAGTTCCAGCACCAGCCGCTGCTGCGGATCCATGGTGGCGGCCTCGCGCGGCGAGACACCGAAGAAGTCCGCGTCGAAGGTGTCGACGCGGTCCAGGAACCCGCCCCGGCGCGTCCCCGGCTCCGCCGCCTCGTACGCCTCCGTACCGGACGCGGGCAGCCAGCGCCCCTCCGGCACCTCGGTGATGGCGTCCGAGCCGGTGCGCAGCAGGTCCCAGAAGGCCTCGGGGCCGTCGGCCCCGGGAAGCCGGCAGGACACTCCGACGACCGCGACGCCCTCTTCGAGCCCGTCGCCCTGGGCAGCCCTGTGGGAATGGTGCTGATTCGTCATCGCGCTCGACTTCCCTTTCCAGTGAATCCGGCCGAACTGGGCGACCTTGAAAGGCATTTCGGTGACACTGCTTCCAGATCGTAGGCAGGTGGTTCTCTCAGCCCTCTCAGCGCGGCTCCACCGGGCGGTAATCACCCCTGCCACGGGCCGGGAGATCGCCGCATTACCCGTTCATGGGTGAGAGGTTGATGGCGTCGCAATAGTGTCGGCGTACGAAATGGGTGGCACCCGGCTACAACAGAAGGCAGGTTGGATCTCGTCATGTCACAGCTCACCGACGACGTGGAAAAGCACACCAGTCAGTATGTCGAGGCTTTCAACGCGGGCGACTTCGAAACCGTCGACAGCTTCTACACGGCGGAGGCCGTGGCGGTCTGGGAGCCGGGCAAGCCGCTGACGGGCGACGCGCGCCGGGAATACCAGCGGGAATTCCTCAAGAGCCGGCCGACGATGACCGCCGTGCCCCGGCAGACGTTTGTGACCAACGACACGGCCCTGCTGATCGTCGACTGGACGATCGACACGGTCGACGCCGACGGAAAGCCCGAGCGGCTCCAGGGCACCGGCGTCGACGTCCTGCGGCTGGGCGCGGACAAGGTGTGGCGTTACGCCGTCGACGACCCGTACGGCCAGGCCTGATCCCGGTCGGCGCAGTTATCCCCTGAATCCCCGAAAGGACTGACCGACCATGGCGTACACATTCAGTGTGGACTTCGACCCGGCGAACCCCGATCTCACCAGCGACTCCGAAACCCAGAACGACATCTTCATCGCGGCGTTCAACTCCGGTGACGGAGAGCTGTTCAACAGCCTTTACCGCGACGACTCCATCTCGAATTTCTCGGGCGAGCCGCTCACCGGTGCGGCGCGCCTCGCGTTCTTCAAGGAGTTCCTCGGCACCAAGCCCGACCTCCGGGCCAGCATCACCCACGCGTATGTGGCCGGCGACGTCGCGCTGATCGGTGTCAACTACGAGATCGACACCACCGGCCCGGACGGCGAGCCCGTCCAGCTCCGGGGCGTGTGCACCGACGTCCTGCGGCGCGGGGACGACGGCCGCTGGCTGATGTCCATCGACCGCCCCGTGGCCGCCACGGGCCTGGTCGCCGACTAGCCCTCTCCGGTCGCTGCACCGGCCTCCGGGCGCGAGCTAGGGGCACGACCGCGAACCCCCCTGCGATCAGGGGGGTTCTGGCGTAAGCGAAGACAGTCCCCGTGTTATTCCCCCCCCGCATTCCATGCATTTCACGGCACTTCGAGGAGAGATAGTGGCCACGCAGGAAGAACTGACCTCCGTACTGGACGCGGTACGCGACGCCGTGCCCGCCCTCCGGCGCAATGGGGCCGCCGCGGAGGAGCAGCGCTGGATACCGGACGAGAACATCGAACTGCTGGAGAAGGCCGGGGTGTTCCGTACGGCCGTGCCGCGCGAGCACGGCGGTCTCGACTTCGACGTGGCGCAGCAGGCCGAGGTCATCGCCGAGGTGTCCCGGGGCTGCCCCTCCACCGGCTGGCTGACGATGGTGTGGCTCACCAGCGCCTGGTGCGCGACCCTCTACCCGGACCAGGCGCAGAAGGAGGTCTTCGAGGGCGGCAGCAGCCGGGTCTCCATCGTCTTCGCCCCCACCGGCACCCTCAAGCCGGCCGAGGGCGGTTACCGCCTCGACGGCACCTGGCGCTTCAACTCCGGCTGCCGGGGCGCGGGCTGGGACCTGCTCGCCGCGGTCGTCGAGCAGCCCGACGGGACGGCCGAGGAATTGGTCGCGCTGGTACCGACCTCCGAGCTGGAGTTCGCCGACGACTGGCATGTCTCCGCCGGCGCCGCCACCGGCAGCTCGACGACCACCGCCACGGATGTCTTCGTGCCCGCGCACCGGGTCGTACCGCTGGAGGAGGCCATGGTCTCCGCCACCGGCAACCGCTCCAACACCGGTGCCACCGGCCGCAATTACGGGCTGCTCGGCTACATCATGTCCAGTGTCTCCGCGACCTTCCTGGGGATGGCGCGCGGTTCGTTCGAGCTGTTCCTGGAGCGGCTCCCCGGACGCGGCATCACATACACCCAGTGGACCGAGCAGAGTCAGCACCCGCTCACCCAGCAGCAGGTGGCCCTCGCCTCGAACAAGATCGACGCGGCCGAGGCGCTCTCCCGCTCCTGGCACCGGGTGCTCCAGGACGCGGCCGACGCGGGCGTCCAGCCGTCCGACGAGGAGAAGGCCGTCATCCGCGGCAGGACCGCCTTCGCGGCGCAGCTCTCGAAGGAGGCCGTGGAACTGCTCTTCGCGGCCAGCGGCGGCTCGGTCATCCGCCGCGATGTGGACCTCCAGCGCTTCCACCGCGACATCCAGGGCTTCTCGCTGCACGCCCTGGTGCAGCTCAACGCCAACCTGGAGGTGCAGGGCCGGGTCCTGCTGGGCCTGGAGCCCGGTACGTACTTCCTCTGATCTCAACGTCAGTCCGGAAGCGCCAACCCAGAAGGCCCGGGTCGCTGTCACGGCCCCGGGCCTTCCCGTATGTCCGGCGGTGCTTCGCGCATCTACTGCCCGGCGCCCGGATCCGCCTTGCCGAAGCGGCCGTTGACGAAGAGCAGCCCGTCCTCGTCGCTGCCCTGACCGGCCGCCAGGACCGTCCCGATGAAGATGGTGTGGTCGCCGAAGACATGCGAGTCGGTCAGCTCGCACTCCAGCCAGGCCACCGAGCCGGCCAGCAGGGGCGCCCCGGTGTGGTCTCCGGCCTCCCACGTCACCCCTTCGAACTGGGCCGCTCCCAGCGTGCGGTGCTTGTCCGCGAAATGCCGCGCCAGGGGCTCCTGCCGTACGCCGAGGATGTTGACGGCGAACCGGCCAGCGGAGGTCAGCGCGCCGTGCATGACGGCGCCATGGCTGACACTGCACAGCACCGAGGGCGGATCGAGGGAGACCGAGCTGAACGCGTTCGCCGTCATGGCGTGCACATGCTCGCCCCCCACGGTGATCACCGTGACACCGGTCGCGAAGCGGGACATCACTTCCCTGAGCCGGACGGGTTTCACCGGCTGTGGCCCGGAACGCAGGGCCGCGGGATCGAGTTCAGTGGACGCGGAATTCATGCCACCCTCTCCGAGGTATTTTGAGCAGGGCACATCACGTGCCATCCGTGGGTATCGCGTGGGTATCCCTGGCCGGCCGGTGGCCTTCAACGTACCCGCGTCCGCGCCGACATCTCCCACCCTCGGGTAACCGCCGTGCCACCTGCCCGTACACACCGCTGATGACCCTCTGGTGACCGCTGGTTGACCGGACCCGAGCACCCTGTGGGGCATGGATCACACCAACACCGCAACCCAGTCCAGAGAACTGGCCGAACCTTTTCTCCGTGAAGTACTCGCCGGCGCGGGCCTGTCGGTCGAATACGTCCGTGCGAAGGGCAATACGCTCTACCAGCGGGACGGCGACGATGGCGAGATACCGGTCGTCGACTTCGCGGGCGGCTATGGCTCCGTGCTGCTCGGGCACAACCGGCCGGAGATCGTCGAAAGGGCGCAGGAACTGCTCGACGGGGACACCCCGGTGCACGCACAGTTCTCCAGCCACCCCTACGCCAACGCCCTCGCCGCCGAGCTGAACCGGATCATCCACCGGGAACTGGGCACTGACGAACCGTATTTCGCCGTATTCGCGAACAGCGGTGCGGAAGCGGTCGAGGCCGCGGTCAAACACGCCGAGCTGGACCGGGGGATGCGGATCGCCGCGCTCCTGGAGGAGATCTCCGTACAGAACGACGCGGCGCGCACCGCGGTCGAGAACGGCACCGCCGTCGTCGCCGAGCACACCCTGGAGCGGCTCGGTCTCACCCCGCCCCGGGACCCCGCCGAGGCCTTCGGTCTGCTGGCGGCGGAGCTCGCCCGGCGCAACGCCGAACAGACCGCGCGACCGCCGTTGTTCCTGGCGCTGGAGGGCGGATTCCACGGCAAGCTCGCCGCGAGTGTGCAGCTCACGCACAACGAGGGGTACCGCGCCCCCTTCAAGTCGCTCGCCGCGCAGGCCCGGTTCGTACCGCAGGACAGGCCCGATGTCCTGAAGCAGGTGCATGCCGAGGAGCGGGGCGTTCTCCTCGGCACGCAGGTCGTCGACGGGCAGCTCACCCTCACCGAGCGGGAGTTCCCCGTCTTCTGCGCCTTCCTGGTGGAACCCATTCAGGGCGAGGGCGGAATCCGGGTGCTTTCCCGGGAATTCGCCGGGGAAATCCAGCAGTTCTGCGAGTCGATCGACTGCCCCGTCGTCGTCGACGAGATCCAGAGCGGAATGGGCAGGACCGGAACGCTTCTCGCCAGTGCCCCGCTCGGACTGCGCGGCGACTATTTCACCCTCGCCAAGACACTGGGCGGCGGAATCGCCAAGACATCCGTGATGCTGGTGCGCGAGAAGTACTACCGGCGGGAATTCGAGATCGTCCACAGTTCGACCTTCGCCAAGGACAGCTTCTCCTGTCATATCGCCCTCAAGGTCCTCGAACTGCTGGAGGCCGACGGCGGACGGGCCTACCGGGCCGCCGAGGAGCGCGGCGCGGCCCTGCGGGCGGCGCTGGAGGGCGTACGGGCGGACTTCCCCGACGTCGTCGGCGACGTCCGGGGCCGGGGCCTGATGCTGGGCCTCGAATTCGTGGACCAGTCGGGGTCCTCGTCCCCGGTGATCCAGGAGATCGCGGGCGGCGGGTTCTTCGGCTACGTCCTCGCCGGGCATCTGCTGCGCCGCCACCGGGTGCGTACATTTCCTACGGCGAGCGCGGTCAACACGCTGCGCTTCGAGCCCTCCATCGAGCTGACCGACGCCGAGATCGCCCAGCTCGACGCCGGGCTGCGCGATGTGTGCGAGCTGCTCAGGGCCGGGGCGGGCGAAGCGCTGACCGCGGCCTGAGCCCGTCGGCTCATCCCCCACTGGGCCATCGGTCACGCCCCTGAACGCCCACGCCTCGGTAAGACTTTGACGAAAGCATTATCGGATAATTACCGTGGCCGATGGCCATTGAACGGGGGAGTTCATGCGTTTTCGTGTCCTGGGTGCGTTGGAAGTCGATAATGACGACGGCCTGGTGGAACTTGGTGGCGTAAGGCAACGATCCGCTCTCGCCTACCTGTTGCTCCACGCCAACCAGGTGGTCTCGACCAGCCAGTTACTCGGGGCCCTCTGGCCGGCCGATGACGCGCCCATGACCGCGAGGAAGATCCTTCAGAACGCGATCTGGCGGCTGCGCGGGGTCCTCGCCCGGCCGTCCTCGGGGGAGTCGGCGCCCGAGCTGCTGACCCGCAATCCCGGGTACATGCTGCGGGTACGGCCCGAGCAGGTCGACCTCCTGGTGTTCCAGCAGCGGGTCGCCGCGGGCCGGGCGGCCCTGGCCGCCGGGCGCCCGGTCGCCGCGCGCGACCTGCTGACCGAGGCGCTCGCGCTCTGGCGCGGCTCGGTGCTCGCCGATCTCGCCGAGGAGGGCACCTACTGGGCCGAGGTCGCCTCGATCCAGAAGAAGCGCCTCGATGTCATGGAGGACTGCTTCGAGGCGGAGCTGGCCTGCGGCGGCCATCAGAGCGTGCTCCATGAACTCAAGGCACTGGTCGAGGCCGAGCCCCTGCGCGAGCGCGCCTCGCGCCAGCTCATGCTCGCGCTCTACCGCTGCGGCCGGCAGGCCGACGCCCTCGCGGTGTACGGGAGGGTGCGGGAGGCCCTGGTCGACGGTCTCGGCCTGGAGCCGAGCCCCGAACTCCAGCAGCTCCAGCGGGCCGTCCTCACCCAGGACCCGGCGCTGGACCTGCGGCGCACCGCGCAGCCCGTACAGCCCTCGCAGCCCGGGCAGCCGACACAGCCCGTACAACCCGGGCAGCCGGTGGGGCCCGTGCCGGCCGCGCAGATCCCGGAGTTCACCCTGCCCTCGCCGCGTCCGGTCCCCGGCCCCGAGTCACTGCGCGCCACCGATCCGCCGCCGGCCAGTATCGCCGTACCGAGCGAGTACCACCAGGCCAGCGTGCTTCTGCTGCGCTTCGGGCTCGGACCCGAGTTCGGCACCCTGCCGCCGGAGGACGTCGACCGGGTCCTCGACGCGGTGACCCAGCTCGCCCGCGAGAAGATCGAGGCGGAGGGCGGCATCGTCGCCTCGGCGCTGGGCTCCGTCCTGCTCGGGCTCTTCGAGGACGACGAGGCCTCGGAGACCGCGGGCGCGGTGCGCGCGGT
The DNA here is from genome assembly GCF_019056675.1 of Streptomyces sp. GMY02. Taxonomy (NCBI): domain Bacteria; kingdom Bacillati; phylum Actinomycetota; class Actinomycetes; order Kitasatosporales; family Streptomycetaceae; genus Streptomyces; species Streptomyces sp. GMY02. The sequence goes on from NZ_CP077658.1 coordinate 6,833,887, forward strand.
ACGGGCTGCCGCGGCCGTACGCGACTGTCTGACCATCGCCGCCGCCACCCTGCACTTCGGCTCCACGGGTCAGGCGCTCTCCGCGCACGGCGCGGTGTACACCGGACAGGTCGTCGTCTGCCGCTGGCCCGGCGCCGGTGTGACCCCGCCCTGGATCGGCGGCCATCTCGTCGACGACTGCCGGGCGGCGCTGGGCTCGGTCCCCGCAGGCGAGGTCCATGTCTGCGACGCCACCCGCCGGCTGACCGAGGGTCACATCACCTATCGCGGGGGCGGCACCAACATGGCCCCCTGGGAGCTGATGGCCGTCGGGGACGGCTTCACCAACCAGTGCGGCACCTCGGCCGGCGACCGCGAGTGCGAACTCGACCTGATGCGGGCCATCCTGCTCAGAACCCGGCACCGCTCCACGCCGCACCTGGTGACCGTCCTCGGGCCGCCCGGCCGCAAGACCCGGCTGCTGCTGGAGTTCCAGCGGCTGGTGGAGACCGGCACCGCCGAGCCGGTACGCGTACTGACCGGTACGGCCGCCCCTTCGCGTGGCGGTATGTCCGCGCCGGCTCAGATGCTCGCCTCGTACGCGGGGACGGGCCCCGAGGACACCCCCGAATCCGCCTCGGCCAAGCTCGACATGGCCCTCGCGGGGCTCACCGAGGACCAGGAGACCCGGGACGCCCTGCTGGCCGCCCTGGGCCCGCTCATCCACGCGCGTGGCCCCGTACGGCGTGAAGTCCTGGGCGCCTGGCGGGACTTCCTCGCCCTGGCCGCCGCGAAGCACCCCCTCGTGGTGATCTGGGACGATCTCGACCGCGCCGACGAGCCGCTGATCGAACTGGTCGAGAAGCTGGCCGACCCGCGCGCCGATCTGCCGCTGCTGAATGTCGTCGGCGCGGACGCGCGGCTCCTCGCGCGCCGCCCCGGCTGGGCCGCGGGCCGCCCGCAGGCGATGACGATCAGCCTCGGCCCGGTCGCCGACGACGCGCTCGACCAGCTTCTCGAATGCCTGCTCATGCCGGGCCGGGCAGCAGTGGTGGCATAGCGGGCACGGAACGGGCCGCCCGGGCCGCACGGGGCGCCTGGGCGCTCCCGGCGCCCGTGAGACCGCCGGCGCGGGCCAGCGCCCGGATCACCTCCAGGCAATCCGGCGCGTCCGGCGGCAGCGTGAGCGTCGCCGACTCGATCAGCAGGGATATCGCGACCGCGTGCTGATGGGCCGCGCCCCGGGGGAACGGCGGTACGTCCCGGCCCGCCGGGCGCTCGGTCCGGCACGCGGCGGCCAGCACCTGCCGCGCCCACCGACCCACCGAGAACCGTGTCCTGTGGTGCACCAGGACACTCAGCGCGGGAACCGTCAGCAGGGTCTTCTCGAAATGGCGGAGGATCGCTCCGGAGTGCTCCGCCAGCAGGGACACGCCCGGCGCCCGCTCCGGGGCGGGACGGCGGACAGGAGGAGCACCGTCACCGGACGCCTTTGTCCGGGACGTGACCCTCGCCCGGCGGAGTCCTTCCGTGAGGGCCACGGTGAACTCCCTGCCGACGAAGGCGGCGAGTGTCGCCTCGTGCTCGAAGGGTCCCAGGGTCACCCGGGTCGGGGAGGACTCGGGGCCAGGGTGCTCGCGCTGCGTATGGCTGTTGTCCATACGAGCAGCTAACCAAGTCCCGTACACCACGGAACCACTTGCTGATCTGCACGGCGGTCATGGAACGCCCGTGACCGGCCGGTTGCCGCGGGCCGCCGGTAACGCCCGCCGCTCGTACGGCTAATGCCGCCGGTTACCGCCGGGCCCCGCCGGGCGGGAGCTCCCGGACACGGCCTAGGCCTCGCCGCCGGAGACCGCCTGGAGCGGCAGCCCGGGCGGCTCCGAGAGCCGGGTGAGGCTCAGCGTGCTGGTGCTGCGCTGCCCCACGCCCCACAGCGGGCGCTTGCCGAGCAGCTCGGGCCGCGCGCACGCCACGATCAGCAGGGCGGCGTTGGCGGCCGTCGTGGCCAGCTCCTCCACCCAGTCCAGCACCGCGTCCGAGGCGAGATGGAGATTGTCGAGACACAGGACCAGCGGCTGCTGCCTCGCCCGCATGGACAGCAGCTCCGCCCAACTGTTCATCACATGACGGGGGTGCATGGAGGGCTGCGGACGGTTCGGCACGAGCAGGTCCTGGAGCAGCCGGTCCGCCATCGGGCCGCTGCCGACCGTTCCGCGCACCAGCCGCATGAGCAGCTCGCCCTGCGAGGTGTCCGGGGGGATCGACGAGAACTCCCGCCAGGCGTCGAGCAGGGCACCGGCCAGGGTGTGCAGACTGGCCGCGCCGCTCGTGGGCGCCGAGGGCCGTAGCACCAGCACCCCGCCGGGACTCCGGGTGACCCGGTTCTCGAACTCGGCCAGCAGCCGGGACTTGCCCGCCCCAGGCTCGCCGAGGACCGTCAGCAGATACGGCACCCGGTGATGGCGGGAGTGCGCCAGCAGGCTGTTCAGGATGTCCAGTTCATGTTCCCGGGGGAACGGCACGCTCCCGGGAACACCCGCCGGAATCGCGCCCGCGACTCCACCCGGAATCCCGGCCGGCACCCCGCCCGGGACTCCGCCGAGAGCGCCCGCCGGAAGCCCCTGCGGATGGACCGCGCAGGCCTCCCGTACATCGGAGACCGTGCCCGCCTTCCCCGGCACCCGCAGATAGCGCACCTGGCTGTCCGTGCCGACCGCCGCCTTCCGGCTGACGTACACCTTCCCCGGCGGTACGTCCGAGAGCAGATGCTGTGTCGTGTCCAGCAGCGCCCCCACCACGGAGACCCCGCCGCCGGGCGCGCCCGGCACGTGCCGCACCAGCACCCCGCCCGTGGTGACCACCGAGCGGACCGCCAGATCCGGTACGTCCCCGAACCGGTCGCGTACGGCGAGCGCCGCCCGTACCGCGTCCAGGGAGGCCGACGAGGGATCGTCCCGCAGCCCGAACAGCGCCGCGGAGAGATGGCCCACCGACCCCACGACGGTGCCGCCGTGCTCCTCGATGCAGTCCGCGACCACCGTCACCGCCCGGTGCAGCGCGGCATTGAGCCGCTGCGCGTCCAGCGGGTCGTCCGGCGGGGTGCCCGTCTGGATCAGGAGTACGGACACCTCCTGGCGTCTGCTCACCGGAGCACCGTCGTCGGGCACCCGCGCCGCCGGGAGCTCGTCGTCCACCAGGACACCGGGGTCCGGGGGACCGATCACCGCGACCGGTGCGCCGGCCGGCTGGAGCGCCGCCCTGGACGGCGCCGGCGGCAGCCCGGCCGGCGCGGGCCGCGGCACCTCCGTGGCCTGTGCCACCTGCGCCACCTCGGCCGGCGCCCCGGCGGGCGCGGCGAGCGAGGGGTGGTGGTGGAGGATGTGCTGCTGGAGGGTCTGGAGGTCCCGGGAGGGTTCCAGACCGTACTCCTCGACCAGTTCGAGCCGTACCCGGCTGAACACGCTCAGCGCCTCGGCCTGCCGGCCGCAGCGGTACAGCGCGAGCATCAACTGCCCGCACAGCCGCTCGCGCAGCGGCTCGGACTCCGCCAGCGACACCAGCTCGCCGAGGACGGCGTGATGCCGTCCGCAGGCCAGCTCCGCCTCGAAGCGGTACTCCATCGCGTCGAGTCTGAGCTGCCGCAGCCGTGCCACCTCCGGCCAGTCCAGGCCCTGTTCCACCAGGTCCGACAGGACAGGCCCGCGCCACTCGTCCAGCGCCTCACGCAACAGCTCGGCCGCCAGGGCCGGTTCGCCCGCGTCGAGGAGTTTGCGGCCTTCGGCCACCCGCCGGTCGAAGCGGGAGACATCGAGGGTGTCGGGCGCCACATGCAGCATGTAGCCGGGGGACCGGGTGAGCAGTTCCGGGGCCGAGGCCCCCGGCACCTCCAGCAGCGAGTGCTGCCGCGACAGCGCCGCCCGCAGTCCGGACACCGCGTTCTGTATGATCTTCCTGGCCGTCACCGGACGGCTCTCCTGGGACCAGAGGGCGTCCAGCAGCTCGCTGGTGGCGACCACTTGATTGGCCCGTAACAGTAACTTTCCGAGCACAGCGCGCTGTTTGAAGCCGCCCAGGACCAACGTACGGTCCCGGGACTGGACTTCCAGCGGACCCAGAATCCTGAATTCCACGCCTTCTCCCCCATCGTTTGACCAACTGACAGCCTGGGGCTCGCGCTACCTGCCTCCTTGTACGGCCGCGTCCTGGACATGCGCGTGGACACCGCTCAGCACCAGCCCGGCCACGGCGTCGAGATGCTGGTCCAGAAAGAAATGACCGCCGGGGAAGACCTCCAGCTCGTATCCCGCCCGGGTGAACTCCCGCCAGCGCGCCGCGTCCTCGACCGCCACGACCGGGTCGTCCCGCCCGGCCAGCACGGTCATCGGAATGTCCAGCGGCGCACCGCCGCTCCAGCGGTACGAGGCGAGCGCCCGGTAGTCGGCGCGCAGCGCGGGCAGCGCCATCTCCACCAGCTCGGGGTCGGCGAGCACAGAGGCACCGGTCCCGCCGAGCGAGCGGACGGCGGCCAGGATCTCCTGGTCGTCGGCCAGCACATCGTGCCGGTTCGGGTACGGGGTGGGCGCCCCGCGCGCCGAGAGGAACAGCCGTACCGGGGCCGGCGCGCCCCTGGTCACCAGGGCGCGGGCGGTCTCATGGGCGAGCAGCGCGCCCATGCTGTGGCCGAAGAAGGCGTACGGCCGGCCGTCCGCCGTGCCCAGCTCCTCGGCGATCCGCTCGGCCAGCTCGACAATGCCGGCCGGCGGGGTCTCGTTCCTGCGGTCCTGACGCCCGGGGTACTGCACGGCCAGTACGTCAACACTGCCACTGTCACTGCCACCGACATCGCTGTCGGGACGGGACGACAGCAGGCGCGACAGGGGGACGTACACACTGGCGGAACCGCCGGCGTGCGGGAAACAGATCAGCCGTACTCCGCCGGACCCCGCCTCTCCGAACCGTCTGAACCACTGACTGTTCATGGTGTTCTCACTCCCGTGCGTGCGATTGAAGGTGCCCGTAGGGTTCTTGAGCGCGGGCCAGCCGGAGCGCCCGGGCCCACCAGCCGAGCCGGTCCAGCATCCGGGCGGCGGCCGTCTCCCACTCCTCCTCGTCGATGGGGCGTCCGTCGGGGCCGAACCGTTCCCAGTAGTTGTGAAAACTGACGGTCTCGCGCACTGTGACGGCGTGGACCTCGGCGAAGACCTGCCGGAGCTGGCCGACCGCGGTCAGCCCGCTGGAGGCGCCCCCGTAGGAGAGGAAGGCGACCGGCTTGGCGTGCCACTCCTCGTCGTACCAGTCGATGGCGTTCTTCAGGGAGGCCGGGAAACTCTGGTTGTACTCGGGCGTCACCACCACGAACGCGTCGGCCGCGGCCAGCCACGGCGCAAGGTCCTTGACCGCCTGCGGCTTGACCGCCGTAGGATCGGCGGACATGACATCGGGCAGCCAGGCCGTGGCCAGATCGATGACATCGACATCGACATCACGCCGTAACCGCGCGCGGGACGCCAGCCATTCCGCGGCGACCGGTCCGAACCGGCCCTTCCTGACACTGCCGATGACGATCACCAGCCGCAGCCGGTCATTCTCGGCCATCCCGTTTCCCCGCACCGGACTTCCCCCTCTTGCGGCCCTGGGTCCGGTCCCACAGTCGCGGATGGTCCTTCGGGTTTGCTTCGGGTCCGGTTCGGGGCGCCCGCCCCGCTCTTGCCGCGGGCGGCTGTGGCCCGCGAGAACTCTCGTCACTCCGTGAGGCGCCCGGGTTACTGTGAGGTCATGCGATTCGGGGTGCTGGGCCCACTGGAGGTGTGGAGCGCCGAGGGGAGGCTGGTGCCGGTTCCCGAGGTGAAGGTCCGTACGCTTCTCGCCGACCTCCTCGCCCACCACGGGGAGGTGGTGCCCACGGGACGGCTGATAGAGGACCTCTGGGGCGGCTCCGCCTACACGGCCCGTCCCACCTCATCCTTGCAGGCCAAGGTTTCGCAGTTGCGGCGGGCCCTGGAGAACGCGGAGGCGGGCGCCCGCTCCCTCATCGCCCACCAAGCGCCGGGGTACACCATCGACATACCGGCGGAAGCTCTGGACATCGGCCGTTTCCGCGCACTCGTGGCCGAGGCCCGGGGCTGCGACGAGCCCCGCGCGAAGGCCGCCGTCCTGACGGACGCCCTGTCGCTGTGGCGCGGGCCCGCGTTCGCGGACTTCGCCGACCAGCCGTTCGTACGGTCCGCCGCCGCCGCCCTGGAGGAGGAGCGGCTCGCGGCGGTGGAGGTGTACGCCGAGACCCGGCTCGAACTGGGCGAGCACAGTGTCCTGGTCGGTGAACTCACCGCGCTGGTCGACCGGTTCCCGCTCCGGGAGGGGCTGCGCGCCGTACAGATGCGTACGCTCTACCGGGCCGGACGCCCCTCCGAAGCGCTCGACAGCTACGCGGATCTGCGCCGCCGTCTCGACGAGGAACTGGGGCTGATGCCGGGGCCCGCGCTCGACGCGCTCCAGCAGGCGATTCTCCGCCACGACCCGCAACTGGCCCGGCAGGAATCCCGTGCCGATCCCGCGACCGCGGCCCGCGTCCGTACCAATCTGACCGCGTCGGTGAGCACCCTGGTGGGCAGGGACGAGGCGATGGACGAGGTGCGCTCGCTCATCTCACGGCAGCGTCTGGTGACCCTCACCGGCCCCGGCGGGGTCGGCAAGACCCGGCTGGCCGCCGCCACCGTCAACGGACTCAGCGCCGAATTCCCGGACGGGGCCTGGCTGGTGGAGCTGGCGGGCGCCTGCGCCCCGGAGCGCGCCATGGGTTCGGAGCCGCTCGCCGAGCGGATCATGGCGGTCCTGGGAATCAGGGAGTCCGCCTTCGACAGCCGCGCCGCGGGAGCCACCCAGCGCCTCGCGGACGTCCTCGCCTCCCAGCGGCTGGTGCTCGTCCTGGACAGTTGCGAGTACGCGATCGACGATGTGGCGCGCCTCGCCGGGCCGTTGCTCGACGGCGCTCCCGGTCTCCATATCCTCGCCACCAGCCAGGAGCCGTTGCGGATCAGTGGTGAGACGGTGTGGCCGGTGCCCTCGCTCGGGCTGCCGCTGCCGGGCGAGGACCGGCTCGACGCCGTGCTCGCGTCCAGCGCGGTACGGCTGTTCGTCGACCGGGTACGCGCCACCGACCCGGACTTCTCGCCCGACACCCCCACCGTCCGCAGGATCGCCGAGATATGCCGGCGTCTGGACGGCATCCCGCTCGCCCTGGAACTGGCGGCCACCCGGGTCAGGGCGCTGGGCGTGGACGAGCTGTACGACCGGCTCGACGACCGGTTCCGCATACTGACCAGCGGATACCGCGACGCACCCCACCGCCACCGCACCCTCCAGGCCACCATCGACTGGAGCTGGAGCCTGCTGGACACCCGTGAACAGACCGTCCTGCGCAGGCTGTCGGTGTTCGCCGAGGGCTGCGATCTGGAGGCGGCAGAACAGGTCTGCTCGGGCCCGGGAATGCCGGGCGAGGATGTCGTCGACGCGCTCGCCGTCCTCGTGGACCGCTCCCTGGCACTCAGGAGCGACAGTCCGGCGGGGGCGCGCTACCGGATCCTCGAATCCGTCGCCGCGTACGGGCAGCAGCGGCTCGGCGAGTGCGGCGAGTCCGCCGGGCTGGCCGCCCGCCATCTGCGCTACTACACCGAACTGGCCGAGCGTGCCCAGCCCCATCTCCACGGCCGTGACCAGCGCCGCTGGCTGCGCCGCCTGGACGGGGAGGCGGCCAACTTCCAGCGCGCCCTTGAGGAGGCCAGGCGCAACAACGACGCCCACCGCGCGCTGCGCCTGTCCAACGCGCTGAGCTGGTACCGGTTCCTGCGCGGCAGGCTCGGCGAGGCCCGCAGAGCGCTGGCCACCGCGCTGGCCATCGAGGGCGAGCTGACCGAGGACAAGGTGACCCCCACCGAGCAGGCCGAGGCCGCCTCGTGGCACGCCGGCTTCTCGATGCTGCTGGGCGAGGGCGCCTCGGACACCGGGTCCGCCAAGGGCGAGAGCGGCGAGGCGGAGCGCGAGGTGGGGCAGGTCAGGGCCGAGTGGTTCCTCGGCTCCGCCCACTGGAGCGCGGGTGTCCTGTCCGCCGGGGAGGACGGCGTACAGCGCGCACTCCGGAACTTCCGTGCGCTGCGGGACAGTTGGGGGACCGCCGCCGCGCTGAGCAGCCGTGCCGCGCTGGCCCTGGCCCGGGGCGATCTGGACGCCCTGCGTGACAACGCCCTCGAAGCACGCGCGCAGTTCACCGAACTCGGCGAGCAGTGGGGGCAGTTGAAGGCCGCCGAGGTGCTGAGCGTACTGGCCGAGATCAACGGGAGCTACGAACAGGCCGAGCAGCTCCACCGTGAGGGCCTGCGGATCGCGGAGGCGCTCGAACTGTGGCCCGAGGTGTCCCGTCAGCTCTCCGGGCTCGGCCGGATCGCCATCCTCGAACGGCGTTACCGGGAGGCGGAGGACTTCCACACCCGCGCCCAGCGCCTCGCCGTCGAGCAGGGCAACCGGCCGGCCGAGCAGTTCGCGGCCCTCGGCCTGGCTCTCGGTGCCCGGCGCGAGGGCAATCTGGAGGTCGCGGAGGCCCGGCTGCGCCCCTGGCTCACCTGGAACCGCAGCCGCTATGACGCCCCGGGGCTGGCTCTCGTACTTGCCGAACTGGGCTTCATCGCGGAGCAACGCGGCGACGCCGCACAGGCGCTGACGCTGCATCAGGACGGCCTTGCCACCGCGATGTCCACCGGCGACCCCCGAGCGGTCGCGCTGGCCCTGGAAGGGCTCGCCGGCGCACATTCACTGGCCGGTCTCTGGGGCAGGGCGGCCCGGCTGCTGGGCACGGCCGCCGCCACCCGAAGGCGGGCCGGGGCCCCGCAGCCGCCCGCCGAGCAGGCCGATGTGGAGCGCATCGCCGCGCGCCTGCGGGGTGTGCTGGGCGAGGAGGCGTACGCGGCGGAGTTCTCGGCGGGGGAGCGGACGGACCATGTGACCCAGGCGGCCACGGAGACGGAGCAGCCCCCGTCCCCGAAGGGCCTCTGACGGCACGTCAGGCGACTTTGAATGCCCGACTCGGGCTCGGCGGTGGTTGTGAACACCCGGCGATGAGCGGGCGGTTACCGGCCGATGGCCGGCCGGTCCCCGCACGGGCGGTCACCGGCCGGACGGTGGCTCAGGAGGCCTGGGACTCGAACTCCAGGCGCCGGTCGTACTCGCTGCGCGCGACCGCGATCTCGTGCTGATGCGCCTCCGTCCACGCCACCAGGGCCTGGATGGTGTCGTGAAGCGTCGCCCCGAGAGGCGTGAGCTCGTAGTCCACCCGCGGAGGCACGACCGGGTGTACGGTCCGGCGGACAAGTCCGTCACGTTCGAGCTGACGAAGGGTCACCGTCAGCATCCGCTGGCTGATGCCCTCGATCCTGTGGCGCAGTTCCGTGAAGCGCAGGGTCCGCCGTTCCAGCAGCGCTATGACCAGCAGCGACCACTTGTCGGCGACGCGGTCGAGGATCTGCCGTACCTCGCAGCCTTCGCGCGTGTCCCACTGAAGGATGTCGTAGTCCCCATCGGTACCCGTGCAGTGCGTCGGTGACTTTAAAGTGCCTTCTTCCATGGCCAGTCAGCTTGCCCGATGATTCCGAGAGTTACAAGTGGGAACCGGCAGGCTCTCGCGTAACCCGACTGTGCGCCCAGGGAACCGCAATTGCTTCCCCGGGCGCTTCACCTGCGCCGGACAAGAGCGCGGGCGGATTCCCTTTCATCATTCCTGCGTGTTTCAAGGAGACATCCTGTGTCCACAGTGCAAAACCCGTCGGGCAGCGGCACCGACCGCATGAGCGGGCGCGCTTGGGGCGTGCTGTTCGTGCTGTGCGGCGCGATCTTCCTGGAGGGCATCGATGTCGCGATGCTCAATGTGGCCCTTCCGTCGATCCGTGAGGATCTGGGCATGTCCACGGGCATGCTCCAGTGGGTCATGAGTGCCTATGTGCTCGGTTACGGCGGCTTCATGCTGCTCGGCGGCCGGGCCGCGGACCTGTTCGGACGCCGTCAGATGTTCGTCTTCTGGCTGGTGGTCTTCCTGCTCTTCTCCGGCCTCGGCGGTTTCGCCACCGAGGGCTGGATGCTGATCGTCGCCCGGTTCGTGACCGGTGTCGCGGCGGCCTTCATGACCCCGGCCGGTCTGTCGATCATCACCACCAGCTTCGAGGAGGGCCCCAAGCGCAACAAGGCCCTGCTCGTCTACTCGGGCACCGCCGCCGGCGGTTTCTCCATCGGTCTGGTCGTCGGCGGTCTGCTGGCCGCGGTCAACTGGCGCTGGGTGTTCTTCGCCCCGGTGATCCTGTCGTTCCTGATCCTGATCACCGCCCTCGCCCTCATCCCCAAGTCGGCCCGCCCCAGCCGCGACGGCCAGCCCGTCGACCTCGGCGGCGCGATCACCGTCACCGGCGCGATCCTGCTGCTGGTGTTCTCCGTCGAGCGCGCCACGCATGTGGCGGTCTCCTGGACGGTCGGTACGGTCGCCGCCAGCCTGGTGCTGTTCCTCGCCTTCGTCGCCATCGAGCGCAGGTCGTCCTCGCCGCTGGTCCGGCTGGGCATCTTCGCCAACTCCAAGCTCGTCCGCTCCAACATCGCCGCGCTCCTGTTCGCGGCCGGCTTCTTCGGCTTCCAGTTCATCGTCGTCCTGTACCTCCAGGAACTGCGCAACTGGTCGACCCTCGAGACCAGCTTCGCGATGATCGTGATCGGTATCGACGCGATCCTGTCGCCGACCCTGACGCCCAAGCTGGTCGAGAAGTTCGGCAACGCCCGGGTGATCTTCGGCGGTCTGATCCTGGCGTCGCTGTCGTACGCGCTGTTCCTGCCGGTCGGGCCGGACTGGACGTACGCGATGATGTTCCCGAGCCTGATCGTCCTCGGTCTGGCGTTCTCCCTGGCGTACGGTCCGCTCACCATCGTCGGCACCGAGGGCATCGACGAGGAGGAGCAGGGCGTCGCGGGCGGTCTGCTCTACACCTCCTTCCAGTTCGGCGCCGCCCTGGGGCTCTCCTCGGTGGCCGCGGTCAATATCGCCGCCACGGACGGCTCGTCGCCCGCCGCGCAGCTCGACGGGTACCAGGCCGCCCTGGTCGTACCGCTGGTCGCGGCCCTGCTGGCCACACTGATCAGCGCCTTCGGACTGCGTGACCGCTCCGGTGTCGCCGACAAGTCCGTCCCCGAGGCCGCGCCCGTCTCGTAGCGCGCCTGCACAACCCGAGACACCGCCCCGCGCGGTGCTCCCCGAACGCGACGCCCTGGCCGCAATTCCCCCGCCGGCCAGGGCGTCGCTTTTTCATGTCCGGCTCCGGTACGGGACCGCTGTGCCCGGCGCCAATTGGTGCGCGATTGGCAGTGGATTGGGCGTGGATTGGGCGAGGATTGGCGAAGACTTACTGATTACCGGTAGGAGACCGCGCCTCCGAGAGAATGTCGGTGCGCGCCGGAATCGAGGTCGATTGCTTTCGGTTGCTTCCGCCCAGTTGCGTTGCGGTCTGAACCGCGCGGCGCGTATTGACCCATTCGCATAAACGGTCCAGGGCCGCTGCCCGGCGGCGGTCCGGGCCCCTCCCACCTCCCCCGGGTGGGACGAGACTGCTCAGGAGGCAGAATGACTACGACGGACAGCGCCGTCGCCGCGGTTCTCGACGAGGTGACCGGTCTGGCCGCGACGCTTCGGGAGAGCGGTCCCGAGGCCGAGGAGCGCCGTTGGATCCCGGAAGCCAATATCGAACTGCTCGACAAGGCCGGCGTGTTCCGCCTGTCGGTGCCGCGCCGCTTCGGCGGACTCGAGGCGCCGCTCGCCGACCAGATCAGGATCCTGACCGAGATTTCCCGCGCCGACACGGCGACCGGCTGGGTGGCGATGATCTGGGTGTCCAGTTCATGGGTTCCCAGCCAGTTCTCCGACCAGGCGCAGGAGGAGGTGTACGCGGGCGGCTCCGCCCGGGTCTCCACCGGCTTCACCCCCACGGGCACCCTCACCCCCACCGAGGGCGGTTACACCCTCAACGGCTCCTGGAAGTGGATCTCCGGTTCCCGGGGTGCCAACTGGGCGCTTCTGTCGGCCCTGCTCACCGGCCCGGACGGGACCCCGGCCCCGTTCGCGGCCCTGGTGCCGTTCTCCGAGCTGAGCATCGCCGACGACTGGCACACCTCGTCCGCGGCCGGCACCGGCAGCTCCACCGTCACCGCCGAGAACGTGACCGTGCCCGCCCACCGGGTGGCGTTCCTGATCGACATCCTCAACGGCGCGACCGGTGACCGTTCCAACACCGGTGCCACCGGCCGTAATTACCCGTTCATTCCCTTCTTCATGGCCCAGGGCGCCTCGGCGTACATCGGGATCGCCAAGGGTGCCTTCGACCTGTTCCTGGACCGGCTGCCGGGCCGCGGTATCACGTACACCTCGTGGACCGACCAGAGCCAGTCGCCGGTCACCCAGATCCAGGTCGCCACGGCCGCCAACAAGATCGCGGCGGCCGAGGGGCTCCAGGAGGGCTGGCTGAGCCTGATCCAGCGGCACGCCGACGCCGGCACCCAGCCGTCGGTCGAGGAGCGGGCCGCCGTGCGCGGCAAGGCGGCGTACGCCATCCAGCTCGCCAAGGAGGCCGTGGACGAGCTGTTCGAGGCCAGCGGCGCCTCGGTCATCATGCGCGATGTGCCGTTCCAGCGCTTCCACCGGGACATCCGGGGGCTCGCGCTGCACGCGCTGTTCGCGTTCAACTCCAACCAGGAAGTGCACGGGCGCTCCATTCTGGGCCTCGCCCCCGACACGCCCTTCCTGTGAGCCGCTGACCCGCGCCGCGGGCCGGTTTTCCGGCAGAACCACGTCGTCCAGGCCACCCGCCGAGCAGGCGGGCGGGTGGCCCGGACGTGCGTATCTCTGTCATGCCCACAACAAGTTTCCGATCCTCGTACATCCACGGCTGGGAAGGACTCCGCTGCTATGACCGACAAGACCGTTCTCGTCCTGGGAGGGACCGGCAAGACCGGCCGCCGTCTGGTGAGCCGGCTCCAGGAGCGCGGCGCGCACGTCCGTGCCGCGAGCAGGTCCGGCCAGGTACGTTTCGACTGGGACGACCGGAACACCTGGGAACCCGCGCTCCAGGGCGCCGACGCCGCCTATCTGGTCGACATGCAGGACAAGCCCGGCGCCTGGGACGCGGAGACCAACATCCGTGAGCTCGCCAAGTTCGCCGTGGAGTCCAAGGTGCGCCGGCTGGTGCTGCTCCAGGCGCGGGTGACCGAGCCGGTGGGCGGCAAGTCCCTGATCGCCGGCGAGGAGGCGGTCAAGGCGTCCGGCGCCGAGTGGACCGTGCTGCGCCCCAACTGGTTCAACCAGAACTTCGACGAGGGCGTCCTGCTGGACGGCGTCAAGGACGGTGAGCTGCGGCTTCCCGCGGGCGACGGTCTGGAGCCCTTCGTGGACGCGGGCGATGTCGCCGCGGTCGCCGCCGTCGCGCTCCTGGACGACGGGCACGCCGGGGAGACCTACGAGCTGAGCGGTCCGCGCGCGATCGGTCTCGGCGAGGCGGCCGACGCGATCAGCGCCGCCATCGGCCGGACCGTCCGCTATGTCCATGTCGACCACAAGGACTACGTCGACGAACTCGTCCAGTACGAGGTCCCCGCCGACTACGCCCTCTTCGTCGCCGATCTCGTCGCGCAGATCCGCGACAACAAGAACGCCGTCCCCACCGACACCGTGCGCCGGGTCCTGGGGCGTGAACCGCGCGACTTCGCCGACTTCGTGGCCGACGCGGCGGCCCGCGGCGCCTGGAACGTCTGAGCCCGGGCAGTCAGTTCCCGTCCGCGGGGTGGAATCTTTCGCATTCCACGGTATGGCGAGGGTGAGTAGGTGACTTCAAAGTGCCCTCTTCCAGGACCCTTGTGGCCGATGCATGCTGGTTTCGGTGTGACCTTCTACGGATCACCTTTCAGTTCAGGTTAATTGCTAGCGGACAGGAGCCCGCATGGCCGCCAAGGTCGACTCGTTTTCCGAGCTCGCGGACAAATTCTTCGAATACATCAAAGACATTCGCTACTGCACGATGATTACGGTGGACAAGAAGTCCCGCCCGCGTGCCCGGGTGCTGCTGCCGATCTGGGAGGTCGTGGACGGTAATCCGGTCGGCTGGCTCGCCGCCTACAAGACCCCGGTGAAGGTCGCCCACCTGGCCAACAACCCGCACACCACCTACGCGTACTGGAGCCCGCGCCAGAACGCGGTCTATGTCGACAGTGTCTCCACCTGGGCGGAGGACATGGAGACCAAGACATACGCCTGGGAGCTGTACCAGAAGGGCAGCCCGCCCGGTGTGGGATACGACCCGTACAACTTCTGGCGCGGCGGCCCCGCCGACCCGCAGTACCACGTCCTGCGGATCGACCCCTGGCGCGTACAGGTGCTCCGGGGCACCGACCTGAGCAGCCGTATCTGGACGAAGCCGGAGGACGAGAAGAGCTGACCGCTCAGGCCGCCGGGCAGGTGTGGTTCTCCAGCCGGGTCGCGGCGGCCTGATACTGCTTCTCGACGAAACCCTTGCGGTACTGGCTGCCCCACGGGTACTCCTCGCGGTGGCCGCACCGTTCGCAGACCAGTTCCGGCATGCCCTCGGGGCGGGGCTCGACGAGCTCCACCGCGTGCTTGGTGGCTCCCGGCCAGCCCGCGCCGTGCCCGGTGACACCTGTGTCGTACATGGTGGCCAGCATGCAGACCCAGCCGACGACGGCGCCCGCCAGGATGCCCGTCACCGTGAGGGCGATCCGCACGGGACCGGCGTCCGTCACGTTGATCAGGCCGGTCAGGCTGACGAGCAGAACCACGAGCCCGGCATACGCACCGGCCCGCCGGCGGGCCTGCCTGCGGCGGGTCGCCTCCACACTGTGAATGGCGTAGCGCAGCGACTGGTTGCACACCTCGCACCGGACCGTGCGGTGAAGGGCCGGGCTCCCGTCGTCCGGCCTCTTCACCACCCACTTCTGGCTCTTGTAGTCCCAGGAGACGGTGCTGTTGCCCGAGGGTCGGCCCCAGAAGTTCATCCGGTGTGAGACCGTCGCCTCCTGTCTCTGTCCGATCGCCTTCGGCATTCCGAACTCCCCCAGATCCATTGGCAGTTGGTTCAGGCTCAGGGAGGCATTTTGGACAGGCGAACGAGAGGCGGTCAAGGAGAGGCGCTCATGGCGACCCCGGGACCGTGTACGGCTTCGAACCGCTGCCCCGGCCGGCGGCTCACCCCTTGACGACCTCCGCGTACTGTCCCAGGAAACGCGGGCCGTCCTTGTCCACGCGGTACAGGAACAGCCCCCGCTCCGGTTCGAACTCCTGTGACGGGGGCCGGAATTCCACCGTTTTGGCGAGCCCGCGGTACGTGACCGACCGCAGCCCCCGGACCAGCGCGCCACGCTCCGCCGTCCGCTCCCCGTCCCCGGCGAGCCCCTCGGCGAGGAAGAACACGGCGTCGTACGCCTCCATGGCGTACCGCTCGACCCGGCGCACACGGAAGCGCTTGAGATACGACGTCACGAAGGCGTCCGCGCCCGGCAGTTCGGCCGGGTCGACATACGTCGCGCTGAACACCCACCCTTCGGCCGCGTCGCCCGCCTCGCTCAGAAACGCCTTCTCAAGCACCGGCTGAGTGGCGAGACAGATCCCCGTGAAGCCCGCCGCACGCAGGGCCCGGGCGCACCGCGCCGCGCGACGGGGCGACGTACCCCCGTACACCACGGCCTCCGCCCGCCCCGCGAGCACCGCCGCCGCGAGAGGTGCAAAATCCTCCGAGCCGGCCGGGACGGCATGTGTGCTGACCGAGCCCTGCGACGGCGGATTGGCCGCGACGTTCTTCGCCGTCATCCAGCTCCCCATCGGGGTCGCCCGGTCATCGACGACCGCTGTTCTGCGCACCGCGCCGACGTCGGTGAGATAGCGGACCAGCGGCGCCCAGAGGATGTTGTCGGCGGGCCTGAGCTGGAAGAGGACCCGATTGCCGGCCGTGGTGAAGGCATCCGTCCCCGGCGACAGCGCCAGCATCGGCAACAGAGCCTTCTCGTACACCGGCGCGGCCGACTCGGTCTCGGCGTCACCGGTCGGGCCGATGACCGCGTACACCGTCCGGTCGGCGGCGAAGGCGGCCGCAACTTCGCGTGCCCTCCTGGTGTCCCCGCGGTCGTCCCGTACCGTCAGGGCGAGGTCGAAACCCCGGTCCGCGCGCGCGTTGAACGCGTCCACCGCGAGCCGGGCGCCGCGCTCCTGCGCCGTACCGTCCGGACCGCGCCGTCCGGACAGATCCCCGTGCAGACCGATGACATAACGCGGCCGGTTGCCGGAGGGCGGTGCGGAGCCCACGGTGCCGCCGTCCCGGAGGGCGTTCCAGACGGCGAGTCCGCCGCCGACGGCGACAACTCCCGCCGCCGACCCCAGCGTCAGCAGCCGACGGCGCGAGAGGGAGGACCGCTCCGGTGCGATCTCCTGTGCGGGCGCGGTCGCGGGCGCAGGAGCGGGCAGCGGCTCGGGATCCGGCATTGTCAGCACCCGCGCGGAGTGTTCGGCGATCAGCCTCGGCAGTTCCGCGGGCAGCCAGGGCCCGTCGTCCACCGGAGCCAGCGCCCCGCGCAGTTCGTCGGCAGTCGGCCGGTCCGCCGGATCCTTCGCGAGGCACGCGGTGAGCAACTCCACGAGTACGAGCGGGACTTTGGCCAGATCCGGTGCCTCGTGAACCGTACGGAACAGTACGGCCGGCGCCGAGCCCGTACCGAACGGACGGGCGCCCGTTGCCGCATATACCAGAACACAGCCCAGCGAGAAGACATCGCTCGGCGGCCCGATGTCCGCCCGGCTCTGCGCCTGCTCCGGCGAGAGGAAGCCGGGGGAGCCGATCACCACCCCGCTCGCGGTCAGCGCGGTCGAGCCCGACGAGCGCGCGATCCCGAAGTCGATCAGCCGGGGGCCGTCCAGCGCGAGCAGGACATTGCCCGGCTTGACATCCCGGTGCACCAGACCGGCGCTGTGCACCTCCGTCAGCGCCTCGGCCAGCCGCGCGCCCAGGACCCGTACACCGCGCACCGGCAGCGGGCCATGGAGCCGGACGGCGTCGGCCAGTGAGGGCCCCGGTACGAAGGCCGTCGCCAGCCAGGGTTCGGGCGCCTCGGGAGCGGCGTCCCTGACCGGCACCAGCCAGGGCCCACCGAGCCGGGCCGCGGCCTCCGCCTCGCGCCGGAACCGTACACGGAAGTCCGCGTCGTCCGCGTACTCCGCGCGGATCACCTTCAGCGCGACCAGCGTGCCGCCCGTGGAACGCGCCAGATACACCACGCCCATACCGCCCGCCCCGAGCCGCCCGAGCAGCAGGAAACCACCGACGGACCGCGGATCGTCCCTGCGGAGCGGCTGCACCGCGCCCATGAGGTGGCGGATCCTACGCGGGGGGCGCGGGCGCGCGCCCGAGGAAGCGGAAGGCGCCGTTCTCGACCGTGTGGAAGAAGACGCCCTGCCCGGCGAACGAGCCGTCCTCCGGCTTGAACGAGAAGCGTTTGGTGACCCCTTGGTGCGTGCTCCTCCGCAGCAGTCCGACCAGCTCCTGGCGGCTGGGCCGGCCGCCCTTCTTCGCCTTCGCGGCCTTCACCAGCTCCCCGATCACCAGGTTCGCGGTGTCGTAGGCCTCGGCGGCGTAGTAGCCGGGCGGCGAACCGTACCGCTCTCGGAAGGCTGTGGTGAACGCCTTGGCCGCGGGCAGCGCGGCGGGGTCCGTGAACGACGCGGCCACCACCCAGCCGTCCGCCGCGGCCCCCGCCTCCCGGGTGAAGACCGGATCGAGCACGGCCTGCGGAGCGAGGCGCGGCTTGCTGAAGCCCGTGGCCGCCAGTTCCTTCGCGACCCGGGCGGCGCCCGCCGGATCCCCGGCGTACACGAAGGAGCCGACACCGGCACGCAGCATGTCCGCGACCACCGGCCGTAGATTCTCGGTCCCCGCGGGGACGACCCTCGGATAGAGCGGCAGTTCGTACAGCCGCAGCATGGACGCGGTGATCTGTGCCGACTCCCACGCGTACTGCTCGCCGGTACGGTCCTGGAGCACGCCGACGGGTCCGGCGGCCCCGCTCGCCGCCAGATACACGGCCAGCGGGACGGAGACGGCCGCGTCACTGGGACGGCAGTGCAGGAACGAACGGTATTCCTGCGCGGCGAGATTGAGACCGCCCGCCGAAACGCACAGCAGCGGCAGCAGCGCCTCGTCATAGCTGCCGAGCACGGCGAGGGCCGTGTCGTCGGTGGTGGGGCCGAGGACGGCCAGGACATCGCGGTCGGCGGCCATCCTCTTGGCACCCGCCGCCGCGCGCGCGGGAACACCGCCGTCGTCGGCGGTCCTCAGCGCGAGTTCGAAAGGCCTGCCGGCGCGGCGGTTGAACTGCTCGACCGCCAGCCGCGCGCCCTGCTCCTGGGCCCGTCCCGCCGCGCCGCTCCCACCCGACAGGTCCGCCTGCACACCGATCGCCCACGGGCGCGGGCCTGCCGTACGGTCGTCCTCCCCGCCGCCGCGCAGCGCGGCCCAGGTGGCGGTCCCCGCCCCCGCGGCCAGCAGGACGGCGCCGCCGGTGAGGGCGAGCAGCCGTCTGCGGCTGGGCCTCTCCTCCTGCCGCGCGGACTCCGTGGGGCCGGTGGCGTCGGACGGCTCCGCCACCGTGGGCTCGATGTCCGGCAGCGCCAGCAGCTCGGCGGACCGGTCGGCGATCAGCCGTACGACCTCCTCCGGCAGCCAGTCGACCGAACCCCTGGGAGCGTCCTCGACCAACTCCGCCGCGAGTCGCTCCGGTACGGGACGCCGCGCCGGGTCCTTGGCCAGACACGAGCGCAGCACGTCCAGCAGTCCCGGGCCGACGCCGTCCAGATCGGGTTCGTCATGAACGGTGCGGTAGAGCAGGGCGTCCGCGGTGCCCGTACCGAACGGCGGCCGTCCCGTGGCCGCGTACGCGAGAAGACAGCCGAGGGAGAAGACATCACTGGCCGGTCCCGGCGGCCCGCCGGCGGTCTGGGCCTGCTCGGGGGAGAGGAACCCCGGAGTGCCGACGACGACATCCGCCGACGTGATCACCGTGTCGTCGGCCGAGCGTGAGATCCCGAAGTCGATCAGCCGCGGGCCGTCGACGGCGAGCAGCACATTGCCGGGTTTGACATCGCGGTGGACCAGCCCCTGCGCGTGGACCTCGCGCAGTGCCTCCGCCAGCATCCGGCCCAGCACGCGCACACTGCGGACGGGCAGCGGACCGCACCGGCCGACCGCTTCGGCGAGCGACGGGCCTGGGACGAACGCGGTGGCGAGCCACGGCTCGTCCGCCTCCGGATCGGCTCCGGTGACCGCGACCGCCCACGGGCTGGACACCCGGCGGGCGGCCTGCACCTCGCGCCGGAAGCGGGTACGGAAGTCGGAGTCGGCCGCGAAGTCCGCCTGGATGACCTTGACGGCGACCAGGCCGCCGGACTCCGTACGCCCCAGATAGACCACGCCCATACCGCCCGCGCCCAGCCGGCCGAGCAGCCGGTGGCCGCCGATGGACGAGGGATCGGAGGGAAGCAGCGGGCCGGTCATCGCGGTGCCTGCAATTCGGGTGCCTGCAATTCGTCAGTCGTGCGCAGGAGCATCTCGCTGATGCCCTGGGTCAGGCCGCCGTCGATCTCGTCCCTCGTCCGCCCCTTCGACCCCTTGCCGACGACGGCCACGGTGACCTGCCCGAGGCGTGCCTGGGACCAGAAGTAGTAGTGGGGGCCGCCGAGTTCGTCGCTGTAGTACTCGCCGGACTCGGCGAGCCGGTCCTCGGCGTCGTAGTTGCTGAGATCGCCATAGGTGTTGCCCGTGGAGATCAGCCCGCTGATGCGCTCGCCCGAGCGGAGCCGCTGATCGGGACAGCGCAGCGCTTCCTCCAGCATCCCGGCCATCTCCCAGTCGGCCGCTTCGGCGTCGCGGTGGACGGTGACGACGGCGGAGACCCGGACGGGGCCCTTGCCGCCCTCGGCGGGAAGTTCGCTGGAGCGGGTCACACTGGCGAGCACGTCGGAGGGGACCGGCTGGAGCTGCCAGACGCAGTTTCCGTCCAGTACGGGCCAGGAGGCGACGGCGCTCTCGAAGGGGGTACGGGGCACATACCCGGGGCCCCACAGCCCGGGCGACCCCGCTATGGCGCGGGCCAGCCGCAACGCCTCGGCGCGGGTGCCGGGCGTACGGGCGGGATCCGGGGTGAAGCCGAGGCCGGTGGCAGAGGGACCCGGACGGGTACCACGTCCGTCTTCGGTATCCGGTCTGTCGTCGGGATCCGGGCCGGAGTCCGTCGCGCCGGCCGCCGGACTCCGCACCGGTGTCTTCACCTCCCCGGGCTCCCCACCGCCCGAGCAGGCCACCAGCAGCAGCCCTCCCGCGAGCGCTCCGTACCAACGGAGCCGCACCGCCGTACCGGCCATCACCACACTCCCCCCACAGACCCTGTGCACCCCGGTCACAGTCTGACGAGTGCTCACCCCCCGCTTCAAGGCATCCGGCGCCTCAACCTCCCCAAGTACAAAGGCAGTTCGGTCCAGGTGCCGCGACGACAGGGCCTAGCCGTCGCTCTTCGCACGCCGCCGCTTCGCCGGGAACGGCACATGGGACAGCAGGGCGGCCGCGGTGATCAGCAGGGCGAGGCCCGTGAGCATGCCGTACAGCGGCGGTCCCGGCCGGGCGATCCCCGAAGTGATCAGCAGCGCGGTCGCCGCGGCCGGCGGATGATGGGCGTTCAGCAGGACGAGCAGAAAGAGCGTCAGCCCCACCGACAGCGCCTCGGCGCTGATCTGCCGCCAGGTGTCGGTCCGCTGCTCGGCGATGGACGGATAGCGCCACAGCCCGAAGACCGCCAGGCAGAGCAGCCCGGAGGCGGCGGCACAGGTGTGTCCGAGGACGGAGCTGCGGACCTGGGCGGCCTCCGTGTGCGGGTGCGCCAGCAGGATGTACGCCGTGGGGCCGAGGGTCGTGGTGAGCAGCACCCACTCCAGCGAGCGGCCGATCGCCCCCACCACCACGAGCGCGACGGCGGCCAGGACGAACAGCCGGACTCCCGTACGCAGCCGCGCGGGCACACGGGTTGTTTGACGCACCGGCACGCGGGTTATCTCCGTACCTCCGCGGTCGCGCCGCTCAGCCCCGGTGCGCCTTCATGTCCCGGTGCGCCTTCATCAGGAACAGCCAGACCTCGCTGATCGAGGGGAAGCAGGGGACGGCGTGCCAGAGCCGTTCGACGGGGATCCGGCCGGAGACGGCGACGGTGGCGGAGTGGAGGAGTTCGCTGACGCCGGGGCCGACGAAGGTCACACCGAGCAGATGGCCCTGGTCGAGGTCGACGACCATCCGGGCCCGGCCCTGGTAGCCGTCGGCGTACAGATACGCCCCGGGGACCTCGCCGAGGTCGACATCGACCACCTGCACCCGGTGCCCCGCCTGCTCGGCCTGAGCCGCGGAGAGACCGACGGCGGCCGCCTCCGGGTCGGAGAAGAAGACCTGCGGTACGGCGTGGATGTCGGCGGTGGTGGCATGGGCGCCCCATGGCGCGGTGTCCAGCGGCTGCCCGGCGGCGCGGGCGCCGATGGCATCGCCGGCGATACGGGCCTGGTACTTCCCCTGATGGGTGAGGAGGGCATGGTGGTTGACATCGCCCATCGCGTACAGCCAGCCCGCCTCGACGCCCCGTACCCGGCAGGTCTCGTCGGTCTCCAGCCAGGCCCCGGGGGTGAGGCCCACCGTCTCCAGCCCGATGTCATCGGTGCGCGGGCTCCGGCCGGTGGCGAACAGCACCTCGTCGGCCTCCAGCCGGCCGCCGTCGCTCAGCGTCAGGGTGACCGGTCCGCCGGAGTCGGGACGGCTCAGCCCGGTGACGGAGACATTGACGCGTACGTCGACTCCCGCCTCCGTGAGCCCCTTGGCGACCACTTCGCCGACGAAGGGCTCCATCCGGGGGAGCAGGCCGGAGCGGCGGACCAGCAGCGTGACCGAGGACCCCAGGCCCTGCCAGGCGCTGGCCATCTCCACCCCGACACCTCCGGCGCCGACGATGGCGAGTCGTCCGGGCACGGTGCTGGAATCGGTGGCCTCGCGATTGGTCCAGGGCCGGGCCTCGGCGATACCGGGCAGCTCGGGCAGTACGGCGTCGCTGCCGGTGGCCACGGCCACGGCGTGCCGGGCGGTGAGAACGACGGGCGGGCCCTCGGCGGGGGTGACGGCGACCCGGCGCGGCCCGTCCAGCCGTCCGTGCCCGCGCACCAGCTCGGCGCCCATGCCCGCCAGCCGGTCGGCCTGTCCGCCGTCGTCCCAGCTCGCCACGGAACGGTCGCGGCGGCCGAACGCCCCCGGGGCACTGACCGAACCGCCGACCGCCTGCCGCGCACCGTCGACCCGGCAGGCATCCGCGACGGCGACGACCGGCCGCAGCAGGGCCTTGCTGGGGATGCACGCCCAGTACGAACACTCGCCGCCGACCAGCTCCTTCTCCACCACGGCCACACTCAGCCCGGCGGCCCGCACCCGCTCGGCGGCGGTCTGCCCGACGGGCCCCGCGCCGATGACGACGACGTCATACGTGTTCTCCGCGGAGGATCCCACTGCGTCACTCACGATCCGCTCCCGTCTTCCACGATCGGTGCCCGTCGTCCGCGTCTTCCGGCGCGTGGAGGGCACACGCCCAGACCAGAAAATACCTTTTGTGTAATTTGCTCACAGTTTTCGGCGGCACCTTACCAAGCCAGGACGACGGGGCCGCGCCTCCTGCCGGACCGGTGCGGCTCCGGCAGGACCGCGCCTGGGACGGCGGCGGCCGGAGAGAGGCAGCCCCCTCATGAACCCGTTGCTGAACCGCGTCGTCGACGCGAGCGGAGGCCTGGACCTGTGGTCCAGGACCTCGACCATCACCGCGGACGTGTCCGTCGGCGGCCCGATCTGGGCGGTCAAGGGCTGGTCGGACGCCGCCCTGCGCGATCTGACCGTCACCGTGGACATCGGACGGCAGCACACCGTCATCACACCGTTCACCACGCCCCACCGCAGTGTGGCGTTCGACAACACACGTAACACCGCGCTCGACGGTGTGTCGGCCACCGGCGCGCCGGAACGTGTGGTGCTGCGCGACACGGCCGGCGAGATCGTGCAGGAGCGCACCGACCCGCGCGCGGCCTTCGCGGGCGTGCCGCGCTCCGCACCGTGGGACGCGCTGCAACTGGGGTACTTCCTCGGCTACGCGCTGTGGAACTACTTCACCGCTCCCGCTCTCCTCCTCCGTCCCGATGTACGGACACGGGAGATCGAGCCGTGGCGCGAGGCCGGCCGGACCTGGCGCCGCCTGCGCGTGCGCTTTCCCGCCACCCTGGCCACGCACAGCCTTGAGCAGACCTTCTACTACGACGCCGACGGCCTGCAACGGCGCATGGACTACGTCAACGGTGTTTGTCAGCGCGAAGACGACCGTCTTGGCGATGTCGTCCGTTGTGCCGATACGGCGCGAGGTGTTCTCCTTCGACAGACGCGCGAAATCTCCGCCTCAGTGCGTGCCGGCCTCGGCGGTGTCCAGATCACGGTCGACCCCGTGCGGAACGACATGCTGCCCCGGTTCCAGCTCCAGGCGCTTTCCGTCCAGCAGGACTTCTAGGCTGTCCGGCTCGAAGGAGACCATGTCGTTGACCCGGCCGACCTCGGGGTACGCGTTGCGGTAGGTCCATGCCGCGCGGTGCGCGCCATCGATGTCGTAGTAGTCGCACACGCCCTTGTACGGGCAGAACGTCTGCCCTTCCACGGGGCGCAGCCGGCTTTCGTCGATGTCGGAACGCGGTACGTACCAGCGCGGCGCGAATCCCGACTCGTACAGCACCATCGGGTGCGCGGAACGGGCCACCACATCGCCTTCGGAGCGGACCTCCAGCGTGCGTGAGGTGCCGCGGATGTCGATGCGGTGGTACGCGTCGGCGGCGTGCCCCAGGATCCGGTCGTCCTCCTCGTAGAAGGCGTCCATCGCCCGCCAGGCGAAGGCGATCCGCCCCCTCAGCTCGCCCGCGTACCCCGGCGGGCCGGTCAGCTCCCAGGCCGCGCGCTCGGCGGTGCGGTCACCGGCCCGTACGGCATACCAGGCGATGTCGCCCAGCTCCTTGTGCGAGGTGATCCGGTCGCTCGCCGTCAGTGCGTCCAAGCGCACATTGCCGCGCGGGAAGTACGCCACCGGGTAGCGACCGGCCTCGTGCAGCAGGACCACGTCCTCGCTGTCGGCGATCCACTCGCCGTTGAAGAGCACCCGCATCCGCCGGCGCAGCGGCTCGGCGAACAGCAGCCGCTCGGGCAGCGGATCGGGCGTCAAGAAGTGTCCTATCCGGCCGGTGGACAGCGGGCCTTGCTGCCATGACAGTCCCATGACCGTTCCTTCCCGTCGCCGGGTCCGAGGCTGCCCCCTGTCCACGATGCACCCCGGTGAACCACCGCGCGACCCGGACTGCTCTAATGCGTATCTTGACGCTATAGCCATTAATCGTGATGGGCAAGGCGGTCATGCTGGCTGATCCATCAGTGGGTCACGCGAGTTGATGGCTCGCTGGACGCTTCGTAATCTAATGGGTACGATCCGGATGTGAGCATTAAGGTGACGGTCGAGGAGTTGCAGGCGGCGGGCTTCCCCATGGGTGGGGAGCCGCTGGTGGCGCTGGATCTTGTGGACACGGTGATGACGGTCAGGGATCCGCCGGTGGATCTGATCGGGGATCCCGCTGCCGGGGCGGTGTGGTGGGGTATTCAGGCGCGTCGTCTGCCGCCCGGTCCGGTTCCCGCTCCCGCCGCGGTGCGGCGGCTGCGGGCGGCCGTCCGTGATGTGCTCGACGCGCGGGTGGAGGGGCGTGCGGCGGACCCGGCGTCGGTGGAGGACATCAACGCGGCCGCGTCGTCGGTTCCGCGCAGCCCGCGCCTGGTCACGGCCGGGCCGGAGATGCGTGAGGAGACCCGCTGGCATGTCGAACACGGCGGGAACGCGGCGCTCGCGGCCATCGCCGGCGAGGTGATCGGACTCCTGGCCAGTCCCGGGCGGCTGGAGCTCCTGCGCAGATGCGGCAGCCCGGACTGCTCGATGCTGTTCCTCGCCGAGAACAGGCGCCGCAAGTGGTGCGTGGGCAATGTCTGCGGCAACCGCACCCGCGTCGCCCGCCACTACGGACGCACCCACCCCAGGGACACCTGACCACACCCGACCACACCCGACCGCACACAAAAGCTGCCTGAATCAACTGAATTCAGTGCAAGGCTGGGCATATAGACCTAAGTGTGTAACCGGACAGACCCATCGAACGAAAGGACCAGTCCCATGACGTATCCCGTGCACTACCGAACCGCCACCGTCAACGGCCTGGACGTGTTCTACCGGGAGGCGGGCAACCCGCAGGCACCCGCCCTGGTGCTGCTCCACGGCTTCCCGACCAGCTCGCACATGTTCCGCAATCTGATCCCGGCCCTCTCGGACCGCTACCGGATCATCGCCCCCGACCACATCGGCTTCGGCCAGTCGGCGATGCCGGGCCTGGACGAGTTCCCGTACACGTTCGACGCGCTCACCGACATCACCGCCGGGCTGCTCGACCACCTGAACGTCAACCGGTTCGCCATGTACGTACAGGACTACGGCGCCCCCGTCGGATGGGGGCTCGCCCTGCGGGACCCGCAGCGCATCACCGCGATCATCAGCCAGAACGGCAACGCCTACACCGACGGCTTCGTCAAAACCTTCTGGGACGGCCTGTTCGCCTACGCCCAGTCACCCGGCCCCCAGACCGAAGAGCCGGTGCGCGCCGCGCTGACCGCCGAGATCACGCGCTGGCAGTACGTGAACGGCGTGGCCGACCCCAGCCTTGTGAGCCCCGACAACTGGGTCCACGACCAGGCGCTGCTGGACCGGCCAGGCAACGACGAGATCCAGCTCAAGCTGTTCCGCGACTATCCCACCAACGTGGACCGCTATCCGGCCGTCCACCAGTACTTCCGTGAGTCCCAGGTCCCGCTGCTCGCCGTCTGGGGCGCGAATGACGAGATCTTCGGCCCCGACGGAGCCCGCGCGTTCCAGCGGGACCTGCCCAAGGCCGAGATCCACCTGCTCGAATCCGGGCACTTCGCCCTGGAAAGCCATCTGGAGACCATCACCGAGCACATCCGCGACTTCCTCGGCCGCGTCATCGTCTGACGGGGTCCGACGGGCCGCGTCATTCGACCCGCCCACCTGCGATCCGGCCACCTTCGATCCGCCCACCTGCGATCCGGTCACCTTTGATCCGCCCACTCAGGAGAAGCGTGATGGCGACGCTGCTTTCGGTGAATGTCGGTATGCCCAAGGACGTTTCCTGGCAAGGCAGGACCGTCCACACCGGGGCGTGGAAAGTACCTGTCCAGGGCCCCCGGATGGTGCGGCGTCTGAATATCGACGGCGACGGCCAGGGAGATCTGGAAGGGCACGGCGGGGAGTACCGGGCCGTGCTCGTATACCAACTGGATTCCTACCGGTACTGGCGAAAACAGCTCGAACGCGATGACTTGCGGTTCGGTCATTTCGGTGAGAATTTCACCGTCGACGGGCTCGCCGACGACGAGGTGTGCATCGGCGACCGCTACCGGATGGGCGAAGCCGAATTCGAGGTCACCCAGCCACGCGTCACGTGCTACCGGGTCGGAATGCGTCTCGGAGTGCCCGCCATGGCCTCCCTGCTCGTCGCCCACCACCGCCCCGGCTTCTATCTGCGCGTCATCGAAGAAGGCCGGGTCCAAGCGGGCGACGAGATCATCCGTACCCGTACCGGGCCGGGAGCGCTCAGCGTCGCCGATATCGACGCGCTGCTCTATCTGCCGGGCCGCGATCCGGCGAAGCTCCGTACCGCACGGTCCATCCCGGCCCTGAGCCCCGGCTGGCGGCAGTCCTTCGACGAACTGGCGGAAGCCGCCGATCAGGCCGAGGCCGCGGCCCAGCCGGACAAGGGGACCGCCCGGTGGCCGGGGTTCAAACCGCTGCGCGTCGCCCGCGTCGTCCCCGAGACCCCCACCGTGTCCTCGATCCACCTCGAACCCACCGACCGTCAGCCACTGCCCGCGGCGCGGCCGGGCCAGTACCTGGCGATCCGCATCACCGACGGCCCTCAGCCCGCTCCGGTACGCAGCTACTCGCTGTCCTCCGCGCCGGGAAGGAGCGACGCGGGTACGGGCAACTCGGATACGGGCGACGCGGGAAAAGGCGACGCGGGTACGGACAGCTACCGCATCAGCGTCAAGCGTGAGCCCCACGGCCTGGTGAGCACGTACCTCCACACCAAAGTGCGCCCCGGGACGCTCCTGGATGTCGCGAGCCCCCGAGGCGACTTCGTACTCGGGGAGGGCACCAGCCCCGTCGTACTGCTCTCCGCCGGCATCGGTGTCACCCCCGTGCTCGCCATGCTGTACCGACTGGCCTCCGAACGTGACCCGGGGCCCGTGTGGTGGATCCACACCGCACGGAACCGTGAACAGCACGCCTTCGCCGACGAGGCCCGCCGCCTCCTGGCCCGACTGCCCGACGCGCACCAGCACATCTTCTACACGGCACCACCCGACGAGACCCGGGCCGGGCGGCAAACACATGTCACATACGGGCACTTGACCCCCGAGGCTCTGGCCGCCCTGGGGATTCCGACCGATGCCGACGTCTATCTGTGCGGGCCGGAATCCTTCATGACCGACATCGGCAAGGCCCTGGGGGATCTCGGCTTCCCGCGTGACCGCGTCCACACCGAACTGTTCGGCGCCCGGACCCCCATCAACCCGGGCATCGCGGCCGCGGCGGCCGCAGCCGCACGCCCCCACCAGCCCCCGGGCCCGCCCGGCTCCGGCCCCCTCGTCACATTCACCCGCAGCGGCATCTCCGCGCCCTGGTCGGCGGTCTACAACTCCCTGCTGGAACTCGCCGAAGCGTGCGACATCCCCACCCGCTGGTCCTGCCGCACCGGCGTCTGCCACACCTGCGTCACTCCTCTCGTCTCCGGCGAGGTCGACTACACCACCCCACCCCTGGAACCCCCGGCCCCCGGCAACACCCTCATCTGCTGCGCCACCCCGACCACCGAGGTCCTCGTCGACCTGTGAACAAGCGCGCCGGCCTGATCAATCGCGTCGGCGACGGCGAGGACCGCCACCCGGTGCGGCCGGCCGCTCGTTCAGCGGCGGGCTGGCGTTTCATCGTCAACTTGCCGGCCCTGGTTGCCGGCTCACGCAACCCGGACGCCAGTGGTGGAATGGGCCTGAAGCCAGACCTCGGACCAGTACCGCGCCGCCGTCCACACCGATGATCGTGCCGGTGGCGTAGGTCTGCTCCATGCAGTAGAGGTAGGCGAGCGCGATCTCCTCCACCCGACCGGTGTGCCCGACCGGCGTCGTCTTCGCGGTGGCCTCGTACAGCGCGTCGCGGTCCGTCTCGCCCATGGCCGACCACAACGGGCTCTCGACCACGCCCGGACGCACGAGATTGACCCGGACCGGGGCGAGTTCGAGAGCGAGTTCGCGGGTCAGGGCCTCCATCGCGCCGCAGATACTGGCGGCCACCGCCCAGCCCGGAGCCGGACGCGGGCCCGCCGAGCCACCGGTGAGCGTTACCGACCCGTCCCGGCTCAGCCGCGGCATCGCCGCCCGCACCGCGGCCAGTACCCCGAAGTACCGGATCTCGAAGAACCGGCGGGCGGTATCCACGTCAAGATCCGCGATCGGCGCGAGCGTCAGCGCCTCTCCCGAGGTGTACACCAGGTGATCGAATGCGCCGATCCGTTCGAAAACCGCGTCGAGCGCGTCGGCGTCACGTACGTCGACCGCATGGCCGGTCGCGCCGGGCGGCAGTTCCCTCAGGGCGCGCTCCACACTCGCCTGCCGCGCGGAGACGACCACGACCTGAGCACCGCGCTCGGCCGCCGCCCGAGCGGTGGCCTGCCCGATACCCGACGTCCCGCCGATCACCACGACCCGCTGTCCGCTGACGTTCATGGCGGTGGCTCCTCTCTTCAGCTCTTCCGTAGCTCTTCGGTGTTCCGACCTCAACGATCCGTTCCGCACCCGGTCGGTGTCCAAGACCCTCCGTGACCGCTGTGATACCTTCAAGGCATCACAGATGGCCAGGAGGCATGCATGGACCTGGACCTTCGCAAGATCCGGTACTTCATGGCCGTCGCGCGGGAGCTGAACTTCGGACGCGCGGCCCGGGAACTGCACATCGCCCAGCCCGTGCTCTCGCGCCAGATCCGGGCGCTTGAGGCCGAACTCGGCGTCCAGTTGTTCATGCGCGACAGGCGCCGTACGGAACTGACCCCGGCCGGCGAGGCCCTGTACGCGGACGCGGCACCGCTGCTGGCCGGCGCCGAGGCGCTGCGCCGCCGCGTAGGACGGGCCGCCCGCGGAGCCGACAGCTTCACCGTCGCATTCATGCCCGGACTGATCGTCACCGGCGCCGTCCGCGCGCTGACGGCCGCTCACCCGCGGATGGCGGTCGACGTACTGCGGACGAGCTGGGCGGACCAGGTGGAAGTCCTGCGTGACGGGCGGGCGGACGTGAGCTGCGTACGCCTGCCGATCGACCAGCGCGGACTGAAGGTCAGGGCGTTGTTCGACGAACCCCGCGTCGCCGTGCTGCCCACCGGGCATCGCCTCGCGAGCAAGAGCGAACTGCACCTGAGCGACCTCGCCGGTGAAACACTCCTCCAGCCCCACGCCGCGGTCCCCGAATGGCAAGCGATGACCGGCGACACCGCGCCGAGTGAGCCTCCGGCCGCGCTCGCCGTCGAGGAGAAGCTGGAGCACGTCGCCGCCGAGCGCGGCGTCGTGATCCTGCCGCAGTCGGCCGCCGGCTTCTACCACCGCCCCGACGTCACCGCGATCGCGATTGCCGACATCGGCCCGAGCCGTGTCGCCCTGGCCTGGGACGCCACCCGTCGCAGCCGTCTGATCAGCGAGTTCGCCGACCTCGCGGCGACGCATCTGCGGGCTCCGTAAGACGTCCGAGGCAGGTCGATCGGCGCATCGGCGACGCATCGGCCCGACGAACGGACACAGGTCCCCTGGCCACGCGCCGACGGCACAGGCAAAGTGTGGATCTTCCGGAGCGCGATCTTGCTTCCTATGCTCTGGCCATGACTTCACAGAAGGACCAGCAGCGCCACGCGCTCGCCGAGTTGCGGGAGTTGGCTGGTCTGCCGCTGGGCGCCGGGCAGATCTTCCGGAGGGCCGACGAGGTGCTGCGCGGGGCTCTGGGGTACGACGCGGTGTGCTGGCACGGCACCGACCCCGCGACCGGTCTGGTCACCTCGGTGCTCACCGATGATCTGCGGCTGGAGGATTTCCGGCAGGCGGTGGAGCTGGAGATCTGGACCGAGGACGTTTCCCAGTTCGCCGGTCTGAGGCGCAGCGGCCGCATGGCCGAATCCCTCAGCCGGGCGACGATGGGCCGCCCGGCCACCAGCCGGCGCTTCCGCGAGCAGATAGCCCCGGCCGGGTTCGGTGACGAACTGCGGGCCCTGTTCGACGCCGCGGGCGCCTCCTGGGGCTGCGCCGCCTTCATGCGCGCCCCGGACCGGGGTGCCTACCGCCCCGGTGAGGTGGCGCTCGCCCAGCGCGCGGCCCGCGTCCTCGGTGTTGCCCTGCGGCGCAGTCAGATGCGTGCCACGGGTTCATCGGCGGGCGAGCATCCGCCGGCGGTACTGCTGCTGGACTCCCGCAACCGGGTGGTGCGCGCCGACGACCGGGCCGAGATGCTGCTCAAGGAGATCGCCGACGACGCGGTGGGTGTCTTCGCGGTACCGACCGCGGTGCTGATGGCTGTGGAGCAGGCCAGGGCGGCGAAGGCCGCGGCGGGCGTGCCGCCGCGGCTGCGGGTCCGTACACACGCGGGGGAGTGGTTCGTGCTCAGTACCTCGATCATGGGCAGCGCCGCCGACCACATGGCGGCGGTGGTGATCACTCCGGCGAGCGCGGCCGACGTCATGCCCGTGGTGTTCGCCACGTACGGTCTGACCGTCCGCGAACGCGAGGTGGCCGTACAGGTTCTGCGGGGCAGTGACACCCGGGAGATCGCCCGGGCGCTGTCCCTGACACCACTGACCGTGCAGGACCACCTCAAGTCGGTGTTCACCAAGGCGGGGGTCCGCAGCCGGCGCGACTTCGTGGCCAGCCTCGTCGCCTCGCAGGTACCGGAGATCTGGAACTGATCCCGGGCCGGCTGTTCTCCCCGGTGTCCGGGACAGCGTCGCTCCGCGACCGCCGGGATTCCGGCTCCGGTTGCCCTGCGTCGGCGGGGGGTGGGGGGCGAAGCGTCCCGGCTCCGCCCCCTCCCCCCCGTACTCCGCCCGATGCGTGCTTACGGCCCGCAGTCGATGATGGTGGTGGAGACCCAGTGATCCTCGTAGTAGACGCTGAAGGTCTGGATGCTGCAGAGGGTGATGCCCTGGAGCGACCTGATGCCGCCTCCGCCGCTGCTGCCGCCGGGGTCTCCCGGCAAGCCGCCCGGCAGGCTCACCAGGGTGCCGTCCCCGTAGGCCGTGCTGCCGTTGCCGCCGCCGGTGGAAGTGTGCGCGGGCACCGACGCGGGGGCCTTGCAGTTCGCGCCGTCACGCAGGATCTCCGCGTTCTCGGACGCCTGGGTCTTGAACTGGGCGGCGTAGGCGGTCTTCGACATCGCCTGATTCGCGAACGGCCAGGTCTCCGCCCTGACAGCGGCGATGAACAGGGTGGCGCGGGAGAACTCGGTGGTGCCCATGCTGTACATCATGTCGATCAGGACGGCTCTGCGATTCGGCAGCAGGGTGTACCAGAGGTCGGGGAAGATCTCCTCCAGCGTGGTGATCGCCGCGTTGAAGTCGGCCTCGAAGAGCGTGATGATCTGGAACGAGGTGAGGTTCTGGGTGCCGTTGCGCACCGCGGTGTAGTCGGCGCCCACGGCGGCGAGCAGGGCCGGGGCGTCCGGGCGGTCGAGGTTGAACCCGACGCCGACGGTGGGGTGGCCCTGGTCACTGATGTAGACGTGCGGGTCGCCCTTCACGCCGTTCTTGCTGTGGTGTCCGGCGACGTATGCCTTGATCTCCTCCATGGTCATCTGCGGAGGTATGGGTACCTCCGGAGCCGGGTCCGTCGGGGACGGGAACTTCGGCGGGGTGGTTCTCGGCGGGCAACCGGTCGCCGCGGCGGCGGGGGTGGTGACGACCGGCACCACGGCCAGTGCCGAGGCGGCCAGCACCACGGCCAGCAGCCGGGACAGACGCGATCTGTATCGGGACACAGCATCTCCATGCGTTCCGGGGAGCGTTCTGGGGGGATGCGTTCATGATCGGGTCCGTCGCAGCCCAGGCACCATCCCGGAAATCTGGGGGATCCCCGAGACCGGTATACAAGGCACCCGCACCCCGGAAAACACGAAGTCCGGACAGAGGCGAACCTCTATCCGGACCTGCTCACTGCTTCTGCATCACCCTGTGGGGCAACGGTTTGTGTCCGAGGGGGGACTTGAACCCCCACGCCCGATAAAGGGCACTAGCACCTCAAGCTAGCGCGTCTGCCATTCCGCCACCCGGACCAGGTGTCTGCCGGGCGGCTCGGGGCCGTTCCGACGTGGGAAACCATAGCAAACATTCGGCGGTGCCCGATCACCGCTCGATGCTGTACGGGGCCGTCGGCGGGGGCTTCGGGAGGGCGGGGTGTGTGTCGGGCACATGTCGGCCGAGGAGCGGTCTTGGGTGCCGGGGTGGTTCGCGGGAGGATGTGGGGACCACCAGCACCGACCGTGGGAGTGAGCAGCGTGACCGAGTCGAACGCGGGCAGTACCGTCTCCGGCGAGGACGAGGTCGTAGGCCTCTGCCGTGATCTGATCCGGATCGACACCAGCAACTACGGCGACCACTCGGGACCGGGGGAGCGGGCCGCCGCCGAGTATGTCGCCGAGAAGCTCGCCGAGGTGGGCCTCGAACCGCGGATCTTCGAGTCGCACAAGGGCCGTGCCTCGACCGTGGCCCGGATCGAGGGCGAGGATCCCTCCCGGCCCGCCCTGCTCATCCACGGCCACACCGATGTCGTCCCGGCCAACGCCGACGACTGGCGCCACCACCCGTTCTCGGGCGAGATCGCGGACGGCTGTGTCTGGGGCCGGGGCGCCGTCGACATGAAGGACATGGACGCGATGACCCTCGCGGTCGTACGGGAGCGGATGCGCAGCGGTCGCAAGCCCCCGCGCGACATCGTGCTGGCCTTCCTCGCCGACGAGGAGGCGGGCGGTACGTACGGGGCGCGGTATCTCGTGGACAACCACCCGGATCTCTTCGAGGGCGTCACGGAGGCGATCAGCGAGGTCGGCGGCTTCTCCTTCACCGTCAACGAGAATCTGCGGCTCTACTTGGTGGAGACCGCGCAGAAGGGCATGCACTGGATGCGCCTGACGGTCGACGGCACCGCGGGGCACGGCTCGATGACCAACAACGACAACGCCATCACCGAGCTGTGCGAGGCCGTGGGCCGGCTCGGCCGCCACCAGTGGCCGGTGAGGGTGACCAAGACCGTACGGTCGTTCCTGGACGAGCTGTCCGACGCCCTCGGCACCCCGCTCGACCCCGAGGACATGGAGGCCACGCTCGCCAAGCTCGGCGGGATCGCCAAGATGATCGGCGCGACCCTGCGCAACTCCGCGGCCCCCACCATGCTCGGCGCCGGCTACAAGGTGAATGTGATCCCCGGCCAGGCGACCGCCCATGTCGACGGCCGTTTTCTGCCCGGGTACGAGGAGGAGTTCCTGGCCGACATCGACCGGATCCTCGGCCCGCGGGTCAAGCGCGAGGACGTGCACAGCGACAAGGCCCTGGAGACCAGCTTCGACGGGAAGTTGGTGGACGCCATGCAGACCGCCCTCTCCGCCGAGGACCCGATCGCGCGGGCCGTTCCGTACATGCTCTCCGGCGGCACCGACGCCAAGTCCTTCGACGACCTCGGCATCCGCGGTTTCGGTTTCGCTCCGCTGAAGCTCCCGCCCGAGCTGGACTTCGCCGGGATGTTCCACGGTGTGGACGAGCGAGTGCCGGTGGACGGGCTGAAGTTCGGCGTCCGCGTACTCGACCGGTTCATCGACAACAGCTAGGGCCCCGCCCGGGTTTGCCCCGTTACGCAAGCCTTGCGACCGTCAACAATCGCCAGCGCGTGCGCACTTGACTGAAAAGAGTGAATCGGACCATACGCTCGTAGCCCCATTGGTTCCTCCTCGTTACACGTGTTGCGGCCCGCAGTTGGGGTCGTGTCTGTCAACTAGGAGGAAAAAAATGATCAAGAAGATCGTCGCCGCTGCGGCTGTCACCGGCGGTCTGGTGTTCGCGGGTGCAGGCATGGCCGTCGCCGACTCGGACGCCCAGGGTGCCGCCGTGAACTCGCCCGGTGTGGTGTCTGGCAACGTCATCCAGGCGCCCATCCATGTCCCGGTGAACGTGTGCGGCAACACGATCTCCGTGATCGGGCTGCTCAACCCCGCCTTCGGCAACACCTGTTTCAACAAGTGACACCGTCACTCGCACCCGTAAGGGTCTGAGCCCGAGCGGCCCCGGAGTGCGCGCCATGCACTCCGGGGCCGTTGGGCCTCCTGCCCCGGCACCGATGCCCAGGGCAGTCCCGGAAAGGCAGAAGGCAGGGATCACACAATGCGACAGGTCACGCGCAAAGGCCTGATCACCATGGCGGCCGCGGGCGGCGTGCTCGCGCTCGGCGGCGGTCACGCGCAAGCGGACTCGGGAGCCGGGGGAACCGCGGCGAAATCTCCGGGCGTGCTGTCCGGCAACAATGTGCAGGTGCCGGTGCATGTCCCGGTCAATGTGTGCGGGAACACCGTGAACGTGGTCGGGGTGCTCAACCCGGCGTTCGGCAATGGCTGCGCCAACGCGGGGGGCACGTCCCCCGGCGGCTCCGGCGCGCACGGCGGCGGCTCGCACACCCCGCCCCAGGGCAGCGGCTCCCACCAGGGCGGCTCCCACTCCAACGGCTCGCAGCAGGGCGGATCGCACCCGGGCGCCTCACACACCTCGCCCGTCGGCGGATCCCACGCGGAAGGCGGTTCGGCGAACTCTCCCGGTGTCGGCTCCGGCAACACGATCGAGGTGCCGATCGACATCCCGGTGAACGCCTGCGGGAACAGCGTCACCATCGGCGGCCTGCTCAGCCCCACCACCGGCAACGCCTGCGCCAACGAGTCGCCCGTCACCCCGCCGGCCAAGCCCGAGCGGCCCGGAAAGCCGGTCACCCCGGCCCCGCCCGGGAAGCCCATCCAGGTGCGCGCGATCCCGCCGTCTCCCAACGTTCCGGAGACGAAGACCGTCGCACAGCCCCGACCCACCGAGACGCTCGCCGAGACCGGTGCGGGCGCACTCGGGATCGCGATCCCGGTGGGCGCCGGGCTCCTGGTCGCGGGCAGCCTCATCTACCGCCGCGCCCGCGCCGCCGCGTAATCGAACGCGTACGGCCGGTACGTACGGCGGTGAGTACGGACACGGGCGGGCCTCGCCACAGCGGGGCCCGCTCCGTCGCACTCACCAGGTGGCGCGTACCTGACGGATGATGCGCCGGCGCAGCCGCACCCTGCGACTGCCGTCCCGGTGGAGGCTCAGACGGTCCAATTCCCAGTGTCCGTACTCGGCATGGTCGGTCAGCAGACGGGTCGCTTCCTTGCGGGAGACCCCGCGCGGCACGTACACGTCGACAAATTCGTATTCCGGCATCGCATCTATTGTGCGGGCAGAGGCCAGGTACGGATAGCGTCTGCACTATGTCTGATGCTGCGCAGCCCACCGCTGCCGAGGTACGCGCCGCCGCCGAGGCGGTCAAGGTCGCTCTGGACCGCCACCTCGCGGCGGTCGAACACCGCACGGGTGAGGACGACCCGGCTGTCTCCGACGCGTTCAATGCCCTGGCCGTCGCGGCCGAGGTCTATGACGAGCGGCTCTACAACCGGTACGACGAAGTCACCCCCTTCGAGATCCCGGATCCGGACGACTCGCTTCCGCCGTACAAGGGTCCCGAGGAGCCGAACGCCCTCAGCGTGCTGATCCGGCGTGATTACGCGGTGGTGGAGCCGCAGCGGCTGCTCGCCCAAGCACAGCGCATCGCCGATGTGGACAGCGACACCGGCACCGGTGGCGTGGTGGGCAGCAGTGTGCATGCCGCCCTCGGGGTGCTCTTCGGCGAGTACGAACCCGACGAGATCGCGTCCCGGCACAAGGAATTCGGGCTCGAAGAGGGCGACTCCACGCTCTGGGTGTCGGCGGCGGACGATCTGCCCGAGCCGGGGAGTGGCTGAGCGCCCCCTTCGACCAGGCCGATCCGCAGCAGGTGGTCTGCCGGTTCGATGTCAGCGCGGTCTTCGACGAGGACGATCTCGACGCTGACCTCGACGACCTGGAGGAACAGGACGCCTGACCCGGCGGCCGGCGCGGAGGACGGACCCTGGGCGCGGGTCCTGTCCTCGGAGTTCTGTCCTCGGACCGCCGGGCTCGCCGGAGGCTGGGCGGCCGACACCTGTACGCGCTGCGACCGGTGCACGTGAGCACGTGTGTACGTACTGCGATCCGCCAGCCCGGCGTACGAGGCAGGGCCCCCGGGGTTCTAGGGCTGCGCCGCCGGGGTCAGCAGGGCCTCCAGCAGCGGGCGCAGCCGGGTGGTGCGCCGCTGGGACGGGACCGTGGCCACCGCGTGCGGCAGCGCCTGGTCCACGCCGTGGACGACCGAGAGATGGCGCTCGCCCCGGCCGAACGCCGTGTACACCCAGGGCCGGCTCAGCCCCTGGGCGGCGTCGCCGGGCAGCACCACGACCGCCGCGGGCCAGCGCATCCCCGCCGCCTGATGAGCGGTGAGCGCCCAGCCGTGCCGTACGTCCTGCTCGACCCGCTCCCTCGGTACGGTGACCTCCCCGCCCTCGCAGTCGAGCCGCAGCCCGTCCTGGTCGGCCGAGGCCACTGAGCCCTGAAGCGTCCTGCCGGGCGAGGGGACATACGCGACCCGGTCTCCCGGGTCGAAGCCGCCGAACCGGCCGGGGCCCGGATTGAGCCGCTGCTTGAGCGCGGCGTTGAGCGCGCGGGTGCCGGCCGAACCGCCATGGCCCACGGTGATCACCTGTGTCTCCCCCGGGCCCGTACCGAAGGCGCGCGGCACCGACTCGGCGACGAGCTGGACCGTACGGTGCACCGCCTCGCCCGCGTCCCGCACCGGCACGATCACGACCTCCTTGCCGGGCGCCTCCACCTGGTTCAGCTCGCCGATGCCGATTCCGGAGACCAACTCGCCGACCGGTCCCGGATCGGGGGTACGGGAGGCGATCTGCGGGCAGGCGCGGGCGGCCAGCAGATCGGCGAACACCCGGCCGGGGCCCGCCGACCACAGCACTCCCGGGTCACCGCTGAGCACCAGCCGGCTCCCGTCCGGCAGGGACTCGACAAGCAGCGCGGCCGTCTCCACATCGAGCTGCGGCGCGTCCAGCACCACCAGCAGATCGAGGGCGAACCGGCCGTCCTCGTCACGCCCCGGGCCCTCCGTACCGGTCAGCAGCCCGGTTACGGTGACCGCCTCCGCGCCCAGCCTGCCGCGGCCGTTCTCGCTGTGCGCCGCGACGACGGCGCGCAGCCCGAGCGCACGCGCGGCCCCGGCCAGGGCGGCCGGTTCGACGCGGGCCGCCTCGCCGCCGGTGTGCAGGACGAGTCCGTGCCCGGCGGCCGCACGGATCAGTTCGGCCGCAGAGGGGGAGGGGGCGGCCTTCGCGGCCTCCTCCCAGGAGTCGTCGGGCCCGGTTTTGACCAGCCGAGCGAGTCCGTCGGCGAGGCTCTCCTCGGCGAGGGCGTACCGGTCGAGCCCGAGCAGGACCGGTGCTGTGGTCGGCTGTGCCGGTGCGGCGGTGTCGGCGGACTCCTGCGGCGCCGTGTCCTCGGTGCCGTCTGCCGAGTCCTCGTCGTCCTGGAAGACCAGCACGGCCCCCTCGGCGAGGGCGTGCTGCACGGCCTCGTCCGGGTCGGGCACCGCGTGCTCGGTCAGCGCGCGGTGCACCGACGACACCTCCAGCGCGGTGTGGCCCTGGAGCGCGGCCCGCTCCAGCAGCCAGCCGACCAGCGCGGCGGCCCGGCGCTCGTCGGCGGGGCCGCATGCCGCCCCGAGCAGCGCGCGGGCGAACCCGTCGGCCTGCTCGGGCCGTACGCCGGGCACCGCGAGCAGCCGCCACGGGTCCTCGCGCAGCGCGTCCGCCGCCTGCTCCCCGAGCGCGGTGGCGACCGGGCCGGCGAGCGCTTCCGGCGCACCGCCCTCGGTGAGGACGGCCCGTACGGCGGAGACGGTGCCGGGCGTGGCGCTCCGGGGCGCCGGCCGTGGTTCGGGGGCCGGCGCCCCGGCGCGTACGGGACCGGCCGCCGCGGGTGCGGGCGCGGGCGGCCTCAGCAGGGCCGGGTCGACCTGCGCGCCGCTCTCCACGGCCCGTACGGCGGCGAGCAGATCGGCGGCCTGCCCGCTCAGCTTGCCTCCGGCGGCGATGGGTCCGCCGCGCTCGGCCTTCCGCCGCTCGATCCGCTCGCGCAGCTCCCGCTGCGCCGCCAACTCGGCCGCGGCCTCGGACACCTCGCCACCGTCCGCTGCGGTACTGCTTCCGTCCGCAGTGCCGCTCCCGTCCGGGCCATCGCCGTCCCCGGCTGCCGCACCTGCCGCGCCGTCCGCTCCGGCCGTGTCCGGGCCGGCCTCGCCCTCGTCGCCGCGTGCCTCGACCGCCGCGCCGTCCGCTCCCGTACCGGCACCGCCCTCGGCATCCTCCACCGGACCGGGCACCGCCCCGCTTTCCGGCGGCCCGGGCTCCTGCGGGGATGCGGTGGCGGGGTCCGTGGTCACAGCGTGCTCCAGTCCTGGTCGGGGTAGCGGTGCACGGGCGCCGACACATCGTCGAGCGCCTGGCAGATCTCGTTGGGAAGACTAAGGCTCTCCACTGACAACGCGGCCGTGAGTTGCTGTGCGTTGCGGGCGCCGATGATCGGGGCCACCACACCGGGGCGGTCCCTGACCCAGGCCAGCGCCACCTCCAGCGCTGTTGTCGCCAGGCCGTCCGCCGCCGTCGCGACCGCGTCGACGATACGGCTCGCCGCCTCGTCCAGATACGGCTCGACGAACGGCGCCATCTGCTCCGAGGCGCCCCGCGAGTCCGGCGGGGTGGTGTGCCGGTACTTGCCCGTGAGCACCCCGCGGCCCAGGGGGGACGAGGGCAGCAGGCCGACCCCCAGATCCAGCGCCGCCGGCAGCACCTCGCGCTCCACACCGCGCTGCAACAGGGAGTACTCCATCTGGGTGCTGGCCAGCCGGGTCCGGGTCCCGGGCGCGGCGAGCTGCCAGGTGGCGGCCTTCGCGAGCTGCCACCCGCAGTAGTTCGACACCCCCGCATACCGCGCCCGGCCGCTGCTCACCGCGATGTCGAGCGCGTGGAGGGTCTCCTCCAGCGGTGTCTCGGCGTCAAAGGCGTGTATCTGCCACAGATCCACATAATCCGTCCCCAGCCGCTCCAGCGACGCGTCGAGCGCGGCCAGCAGATGTCCGCGGGACCCGTCGAAGCGCCGGTAAGGATCCGGCACACTGCCCGCCTTTGTCGCGACGACCAGATCGCGGCGCGGCACCAGCCGCTCGATCAACTGCCCGAGCAGATATTCGGACTCCCCTCCGCCGTACACATCCGCCGTGTCGACGAGCGTTCCGCCCGCCTCCCAGAAGGCCTTCAACTGATCGGCGGCGTCGTGCTCGTCGGTGTCCCGACCCCAGGTCAGGGTGCCGAGCCCGATCCGTGACACACGCAGGCCGGTACGGCCGAGATGCCTCTGCTCCATGGCTGCTGAGATTACTGGCCAGGGCCCCACGCGGAGAGAGCCTGTGGACAACCCGCCCCTGACGGAAGCCCGTATGGCGCGCTAGAGTCCCCGGCAAGGGACGTTACTCGTCAGTAGTTCGGCAGTGAGGGAGTGGCTATGCGGCTCGGCATCAACCTCGGGTACTGGGGCGCGGGGATGGACGGCGACAACCTCGCCGTCGCACAGGAGGCCGACCGCCTCGGCTACGACGTCTGCTGGGCCGCCGAGGCGTACGGTTCCGACGCCCCGACTGTGCTGAGCTGGGTCGCGGCGCGGACGGAGAGCATCGACGTCGGCTCCGCGATCC
Organism: Streptomyces sp. GMY02; assembly: GCF_019056675.1. Classification (NCBI taxonomy): domain Bacteria; kingdom Bacillati; phylum Actinomycetota; class Actinomycetes; order Kitasatosporales; family Streptomycetaceae; genus Streptomyces; species Streptomyces sp. GMY02. The sequence continues at coordinate 6,874,119 of NZ_CP077658.1, forward strand.
TCCAGATCCCGGCCCGTCAGCCCGCCATGACCGCCATGACCGCGGCCACCCTCGACTCCCTCTCCGGCGGCCGGTTCCGGCTCGGTCTCGGCGTGTCGGGTCCTCAGGTGTCCGAGGGCTGGTACGGCGTGAAGTTCGACAAGCCCCTCGCCCGCACCCGGGAGTATGTCGAGATCGTCCGCAGGGCCATGTCCCGTGAGCGGCTGTCGTTCGAGGGCGAGCACTGGACGCTGCCGCTGCCCGGCGGCCCGGGCAAGCCGCTGAAGCTGACCGTGCACCCGGTGCGCGAGCACATCCCGCTCTACATCGCCGCGATCGGCCCCAGGAATCTGGAGCAGACCGGCGAGATCGCCGACGGTGCCCTGCTGATCTTCCCGTCCGCCGAGCATCTCGAGGACACCGCGATCAGGCATCTCCGGGCGGGCCGCGAGAAGGCCGGACTGACCATGGACGGCTTCGACGTCTGCCCGACCGTGCCGCTCGCAGTAGGCGAGGACATCCACGCGCTGGCCGACACCTTCCGCCCGTACACCGCCCTGTACGTCGGCGGTATGGGCAGCCGCAAGCAGAACTTCTACAACCAGCTCGCGTGCCGTATGGGGTACGAGAAGGAGGCCGCCGCGATCCAGGACGCGTATCTCTCGGGCGACAAGGACGGCGCGGCGGCGGCCGTTCCGCACGAACTGATCGACTCGACGACGCTGCTCGGCCCGGTGGAGCGGATCGCGGACCGGATGCAGGCCTATGCCGCCGCCGGTGTCACCACGCTGACGCTCGCACCGGCCGGCTTCACGCTCGACGAGCGCCTCGCGGCCCTCCGCGCCGGTACGGACGCCCTGGAGCGCGCGGGTCTGGTGTCCTGACGTCCTGACTCGTACGCGCAGCGGCGTACGAGCGCGAGGCCGGTCCGGTCCGGACCGGAAGACTGCGGCCGTGGTGGGGGCTCGGGGGGTCTTCCCCGCCACGGCCGTCATGTACGACAACGCCTCGGCCCCCCACTCGGTTACGCGCTCGCCCGCCTTCGTGCTCCTTCTTTCGGCTCAGCCGAACGGCGCACCTGTTGCCTGTCGCCCCGCACCCCATTTGACTCGTTTTCTGCGGATGTCTGTATGGAGGTGGCAGTGATGCTCTCGGCCCGAAGCGTGTTCCAGGAGATCCTGGACGACGACCGTACCTTCCGGCTGTTCTGCTCCATCGCGGCCAGCGGAGAGGCACAGGGCGGGTGGGAGAACGGCCGGATCGCCGCCCTGGTGCCCGAGTCCATGCGGGATCTCGCGCCGAAGATCGCCCGGCACGGCGCCGACGAGGACAAGCACGGGCGCATTTTCCACGCCCTTCTTAAGAAGCGCGGTCTCGACCCCGTGGAGGTCCCGCGCGAGACCGACTACACGATGCTGCTGGAGCGCCGGGGCATCGGGCTGACCCACGCCAAGCTGCGCCGCGACGAGCAGCTCACCGAGGCGGACATCGTCATCTATCTCTCCCACAGCCGGATCACCGAACAGCGGGCCGCCGACCAGATGGTGATGCTGGTCAAGTACTTCGGAGACCACCCCGAGGTGGGCAGGGCCGTCAGGATGATCAGCAATGACGAGGACAACCATCTCGCCTACTGCCACGAGGAACTGCTCCGGCTGGCCCGGGAGGGCCACGCCAGGACCATCCACCGCACCCTGCGGGAGTGCGCGATGGCCGAGAGCGAGATCTACCGGCAGGTGAGCCTCGCGGTGATGGAGCGGATGGGCCGGCTCCTCGACTGGCCACCGCCCAAGGCCGCGCTGCTGGCCGCGGGGATCAACGGGATGCACGCGTACGAGCGGGTCCTCGGCCGGCACCGGATGGTCCGCCTCAGGATGCCGGAGCGCCGGGACGCCCTGGGCGGCCCCGCGACCACGGTCCCGGTCCTCTAGAGCGCCTGAGAGACCATCCCACAGACCGCCCGACGGACCGCCCGACGGACCGGCCGACGGACCGGCCCGAGTCCCGAGCGCCCGTGCCGCCGGAGCGCGCTCCTCACAGCCAGCCCCTGCGCTTGAACATCCGGTGCAGCGCCGCCACCACGACCGCCATGAACGCGATCACCGCGGGATAGCCCCACACGAACCCCAGCTCCGGCATGTACTCGAAGTTCATGCCGTAGATCCCCGCGACCAGCGTCGGCACCGCCGCCATCGCCGCCCACGCCGAGATCTTCCGCATGTCGTCGTTCTGCCGTACTCCCATCTGCGCGAGATGGGCCGCCAGGATGTCCGAGAGCAGCCGGTCCAGCCCCTCGACCTGGTCATTGGCGTGCAGGAGATGATCGTTGACATCCCGGAAGAACGGCTGCGAGTGGTCGTGGACGAAGGGCACGCCCGCGGCTGCCAGCCGGGCCATCGGCGCCGCCAGCGGCACGCTCGCCCGGCGGAACTCCAGTACCTGCCGCTTGAAGTTGTAGATCCGCGCCGCCGTCGAGGACCCGGACTCCGCCGCCCGCGACGACCGGGCACCGCCGTCGCTGCCGCTCGGCGCGAAGACGTCGGCCTCCAGTTCCTCCAGGTCGACCTGAAGCTCTGCGGCGACCTCGATGTAGTGGTCCACGACACTGTCGCTGACCGCGTACATCACCGCGGTGGGCCCGTGTTTGAGCACCTCAGGCTCCGCTTCGAGCCGCTGCCGCACGGCGCTGAGCGCCGAGCCCTCGCCGTGCCGGACCGTCACCACGAAGGAGTCGCCTATGAAGACCATGAGTTCACCGGTCGAGACCGTGTCGCCCTCCGGCTCGTACTCCACCGGCTTGAGGACCATGAACAGCGAGTCGTCGTAGACCTCCAGCTTGGGCCGCTGGTGCGCGTGGAGCGCGTCCTCCACGGCCAGCGGGTGCAGCCCGAACTCGTCGCGTACGAGGTCGAACTCGTGCGGGGTCGGATCGTGCAGGCCGATCCACAGGAAGGCGTCGCCCTCGGCGCGCGCCTGGTCGAGGGCGTCGGAGAAGTCGGCGGGCCCCTCCGTCCGGCGTCCGTCCCGGTAAATGCCGCAGTCCACGATCACGGCGGGCATTCTTCCCGCTCCCGGCCCGGACCGCATCCCTGGCCGCGCCCCGGCCGTATCCCCGGCCGTTTCACCTGGCCGTATCCCCGGCCGTGTCCTCGGGCGGCGACCGGCCGTGCCCCCGGTGCCGACCGGCCGTGCCCCGGGCGGCGACCCCCCGTACCCCGGGCGGCGACCGGTCGTGTCCTCGGGTGCCGACCGGCCGCTCGGCGCCGCACCCACCGGCATACCCTGGCGGGCATGGCCATGTTGATCCTCGTACGTCACGGACGCTCCACCGCCAACACCGCGGGCGTGCTCGCGGGCTGGACGCCGGGGGTTGCCCTCGACGAGCGCGGCGCCGAGCAGGCCGCCGCGCTGCCGGGCCGGCTGGCCGGGGTGCCGCTCGCCGCCGTCGTTACCAGCCCGCTCCAGCGCTGCCGCGAAACACTTCAGCCGCTGCTCGACGCTCGCCCCGGGCTGGCGGCGCGGACCGACGAGCGGATCGGCGAGTGCGACTACGGCGACTGGTCGGGCCGCAAGCTGGCCGAACTGGCGGACGAGCCGCTGATGACCGTCGTACAGCAGCACCCCTCCGCCGCCGCGTTCCCCGGCGGCGAATCCATGCGCGCCATGCAGACACGCGCCGTGGAGGCCGTACGGGAGTGGAACGCGCGGGTCGAGGAGGAGCACGGCGAGGACGCCGTCTTCCTGATGTGCTCCCACGGGGACATCATCAAGGCGCTCGTGGCGGACGCCCTGGGGATGCATCTGGACCTCTTCCAGCGCATCCATGTGGACCCCTGCTCGGTGACCGCCATCCGGTACACACGCCTGCGCCCCTTCCTGGTCCGGCTCGGCGACACCGGGGATCTCGCCGGACTGGCGCCTCGTGAGAACAGCGGCGGCGGCAGCGGTGTTGTGGGGGGCGGCGCGGGAGCACCGTGATCGCTCCGCGCAGTAGGGTGGACGCGCCGTCCGCGTGATCCAGGGGCCGTCCCCGGACCCCGGTTCCGCCCTCTGCTGTTGATCTGTATCCGTCACGTCATACCCGTTACGCCATATCCGTCACCGATTCCGTCACTGCCCGTCAGTGCCGGTCGATTTCCAAGGGAGCAGGACGTGTCCCGTCAGGTGTTCCTCTACGACCCGCCGGACCGCTTCGTGGCCGGTACGGTCGGGCTGCCTGGACGCCGTACGTTCTTCCTCCAGGCTTCCGCCGGGGGGCGCGTCACCAGCGTCGCCCTGGAGAAGACCCAGGTGGCCGCGCTCGCCGAGCGCATCGACGAGCTGCTCGACGAGGTCGTGCGCCGCACCGGGGGGAACGCCCCCGTACCGGTCATGGCGCCCTCCGAGATCTCCGACTCCGCCCCGCTGGACGCCCCCGTCGAGGAGGAGTTCCGGGTCGGCACCATGGCGCTGGCCTGGGACGGCGACGAGCAGCGCATGATCGTCGAGGCCCAGGCCCTCGTCGAGCTGGACGCCGACACCGAGGAGGACCTCGCGGAGGCCGAGGAGCGGCTGCTCCAGGACGAGGAGAACGGTCCGCCGATGCTCCGTGTCCGGCTCTCCGGCGCCCAGGCCAGGGCCTTCGCCAAGCGCGCCCTGGACGTGGTCAACGCGGGCCGGCCGCCGTGTCCGCTCTGCAGTCTGCCGCTCGATCCGGAAGGACATGTATGCCCGCGCCAGAACGGATACCGCCGCGGAGCGTGACCGTTGCCGATCTGCTCGCCAAGGGCGAGCTGACCGTGCGCGGGCAGATCCGTGAGGCGTCCAACGCGGTGCTCTACTGCTCCGTCTCGTACGAGGGCGAAGAGGCCCACTGCGTCTACAAGCCGGTCGCGGGGGAGCGGCCCCTGTGGGACTTCCCCGACGGCACGCTGGCCCAGCGCGAGGTCGCCGCGTACGAGGTCTCCGAGGCGACCGGCTGGGCCCTGGTGCCGCCGACCGTGCTGCGGGACGGCCCGTACGGACAGGGCATGTGCCAGCTCTGGATCGAGTCCGAGGAGGAGGGGGCGGCCCCGCCGCTGCTGGCCCTGGTCGAGGGCGAGGAGCCGGACGACGGCTGGAAGGCGGTCGGCTTCGCCGAGGTCGGCGAGGGGCGCACGGCGCTGCTCGTACACGCCGACGACGAGCGGCTGCGCCGGCTCGCGGTGCTCGACGCGGTCATCAACAACGGCGACCGCAAGGGCGGGCATCTGCTGTCCGCCGCCGGGGGGAAGCTCTACGGCATCGACCACGGTGTCACCTTCAATGTCGACGACAAGCTGCGCACCCTGCTGTGGGGCTGGGCCGGCGATCCGCTGCCCGCGGAGGTGCTTGAGGTGCTGGCGCGGCTGGAGGACGCCCTGACGGAGCAGGCGCCCCTCGCCACCCGGCTGGCCGAACTCATCACGGCGGCCGAGACCGACGCCGTACGGGCCCGGGTCCGTGAGCTGCTCCGTACCGGCCGGCACCCGGAGCCCTCGGGCCAGTGGCCGGCGATCCCCTGGCCGCCGGTCTAGGCAGGCCGCCGGTCCGGGCAAGGCCCGACCCAGGCAGGCCCCCGACCCAGGCAGAGCCCGGTTCCGTCCGGTGCGCGCATCTCCCGGGCGGCGCAAGCATGTTCCGGCCCGGGGCGCAAGAGTGCCCGGGCGGCCACGGGGGCACCTATCCGGTTCGTATCCGGAACTTCCGTCCGGTTACGCTCATGGCATGTATGCCTGGCCCGCTTCCGAGGTCCCCGCCCTGCCTGGCAGTGGCCGCGACCTCAGGATTCACGACACCTCGACCAATGGCCGAGTCACCCTCGAGCCCGGTCCCGTCGCCCGTATCTACGTCTGCGGCATCACCCCGTACGACGCGACCCACATGGGTCACGCGGCGACCTACAACGCGTTCGACCTCGTTCAGCGCGTGTGGCTCGACACGAAGCGGCAGGTTCAGTACGTCCAGAACGTGACGGATGTCGACGATCCGCTGCTGGAGCGGGCGCGGCGCGACGGCGTGGACTGGACCGGGCTCGCCGAGCGCGAGACGGCGCTCTTCCGGGAGGACATGACCGCGCTGCGGATGCTGCCGCCCCAGCACTACATCGGCGCGGTCGAGGCGATACCGGGCATCGTGCCGCTGGTGGAGCGGCTGCGTGACGCGGGTGCGGCGTACGAACTCGACGGCGACATCTACTTCTCGGTGGCGGCCGACCCGCACTTCGGCGAGGTCTCCCGGCTCGACGCCGAGGCCATGCGGCTGCTGTCGGCGGAGCGCGGCGGCGACCCCGACAGGCCGGGCAAGAAGAACCCCCTCGACCCGGTCCTCTGGCTGGCCGCCCGTCCAGGCGAGCCGAGCTGGGACGGGGGCACGCTGGGCCGGGGCAGGCCCGGCTGGCACATCGAGTGCGTGGCCATCGCCCTCGACCACCTCGGCATGGGCTTCGACGTCCAGGGCGGCGGCAGCGATCTGGCGTTCCCGCACCACGAGATGGGCGCCTCGCACGCCCAGGCGCTGACCGGCGAACACCCCTTCGCGCGCACCTATGTGCACGCCGGGATGGTCGCCCTCAACGGCGAGAAGATGTCCAAATCCAAGGGCAACCTCGTCTTCGTCTCCACGCTGCGCCGCGAGGGCGTGGACCCGGCGGCGATCCGGCTCGCGCTGCTCGCGCACCACTACCGCTCCGACTGGGAATGGACCGACGAGGTCCTCCAGGAGGCCGAGGAGCGGCTGGCGCGCTGGCGGGCCGCGGTGTCGAGACCTGACGGACCGGCGGCCGAGGGGCTGCTCGAAGAGATCCGCGAGGCGCTGGCGGACGATCTGGACGCCCCGGCGGCGCTGGCGGCGGTCGACCGCTGGGCGGCGCTCCAGGACTCCACGGGCGGTACGGACGAGGGGGCGCCCGGCGTGGTTTCCCGGGCGGTCGACGCGCTGCTGGGAGTCGCGCTCTAGAAGTGTGCTCAAGACGTGGTCCAGGAGCGGTCCAGGCGTGGTCCAGGACCGCTCCTGGCCCACGGAGCCTCCGGACCCGCGCGCCTCTGCCTCCGGCCCGGGCTTCTGCATCGGCCTCTGGACATGGGCTCTCACGGACACGGCTCTCCGGACACGGTTCGCTGCGCACGGTCTCCGGACGTACGGAGCGGGGCGGCGCCCCAGTTGGCGCCGCCCCGCTCTCTCCGCTCCGCCGCCGGGGCGGGTGACCCCTCAGTCCTCCGAGGAATCGTCCTCGCCGTCCGGCCCCGGCTGAGAACCTCCCGTACCCGGCTCCGAGCCCTGCTCCGTGTCCTTGCCCGGCTCCGCGCCACCGCGCGGCGGCCGTTGCGGCCGGCCGCGCCCGCCCGAGGCGTCCCGCAGATATGACGGGCCCTCACCGCTCTCCGTGGCATGGCCTCCCGGTGCCTGCCCGGGACCGGGACCGCCGTCGCGCCGACGCAGATAGCGTTCGAATTCCCGGGCGATGGCCTCGCCGGACGCCTCGGGAAGCTCGGCGGTGTCCCGCGCCTCCTCCAGCGACTGGACGTACTCCGCCACCTCGCTGTCCTCGGCGGCCAGTTGGTCCACCCCGAGCTGCCAGGCCCGCGCGTCCTCGGCCAGCTCGCCCAGCGGGATCCGCAGCCCGATCAGGTCCTCCAGCCGGTTCAGCAGGGCCAGTGTCGCCTTCGGGTTCGGCGGCTGCGAGACATAGTGCGGCACCGCGGCCCACAGGCTCACCGCGGGGACTCCGGCATGGGTGCAGGCCTCCTGGAGGATGCCGACGATGCCCGTCGGTCCCTCGTACCGGGTCTCCTCCAGATCCATCGTCCGGGCCAGGTCGGTGTCCGAGGTGACACCGCTGACCGGCACCGGCCGGGTGTGCGGGGTGTCACCGAGCAGCGCGCCCAGGATGACCACCATCTCCACGCCCAGCTCATGGGCGAAGCCCAGCAGCTCATTGCAGAACGACCGCCAGCGCATGGACGGTTCGATACCCCGGACCAGCACCAGGTCACGGGGTTTCTCGCCGCCGACCCGCACCACGGAGAGCCGGGTGGTCGGCCAGGTGATCTTCCGCAGGCCGCCGTCCAGATAGACCGTGGGCCGATTGACCTGGAAGTCGTAGTAGTCCTCGGCGTCGAGCGCCGCGAACACCTCGCCCTTCCACTCCCGGTCGAGATGCGCGACCGCTGTGGAGGCTGCGTCGCCCGCGTCGTTCCAGCCCTCGAACGCGGCCACCATGACCGGGTCGATCAGCTCGGGAACCCCCTCGAGCTCGATCACCCAGTGCCTCCTTCCGAAGTTCCCTTTCGTACGGACCAACCTTACGGCTTTCCGCGTGCCCGCCCGCAGCCCCGTGCACGCCCGGGTGAACTTCGGCGAACCGGGGCATAGGCCGGAGAACCGATGCTTCTTTCTGAAGATTCATCCGAGCTGTCATCGTATTTTTCGTTCTAACTCTGGACGATCGCGCCTCCCCGACGCTATACATCGGATGACCGCATCAGGTCGGATGTTCTTCTCAGGGAGCGTGCATGAGTCAGACCGTCACGGGGTTCGAGGTTCACGACATCCGTTTTCCCACCTCGGAACAGCTCGACGGCTCCGACGCCATGAACCCGGATCCCGACTACTCGGCCGCCTATGTGGTGCTGCGTACGGACGCCGGAGCGGAGGGGCACGGATTCTGCTTCACCATCGGGCGGGGCAACGAGGTCACCGCCGCCGCCATCGAGGCGCTGCGGCCCTATGTACTGGGCAGACCGGCGCCGCTCACCGCGGACGCCCTCGCCGCCCTCTACTTCGAGCTGACCCATGACTCCCAGCTCCGCTGGCTCGGCCCGGAGAAGGGCGTGATGCACATGGCCGCGGGCGCGGTCGTCAACGCCGCCTGGGACCTGGCGGCGACCGCCGCGGGCAAGCCCGTCTGGGAGTTCCTCGCCGGCATGACGCCCGAGGAACTCGTCTCGCTCGTCGACTTCCGCTATCTCACCGACGCCCTCACCCCCGACGAGGCGCTGGCCATCCTGCGCGCCGCCGAGCCGGGCCGCGCCGAACGGGCCGCCCGGCTGCGCGCCGAGGGCTACCCCGCGTACACCACCTCGCCCGGCTGGCTCGGCTACTCCGACACCAAGCTCGTCACCCTCGCCCAGCAGGCCGTCGCCGACGGATTCACGCAGATCAAGCTGAAGGTGGGCGGCGATCTGGAGGACGACATACGCCGGATGAAGCTGGCCCGCGCCGCCGTCGGGCCCGACATCCGGATCGCCGTCGACGCCAACCAGCGCTGGGACGTCGCCGACGCGGTCCGCTGGATGGCGGCCCTCGCCCCGTACGAACCGCACTGGATCGAGGAGCCCACCAGCCCCGACGACATCCTCGGCCACGCCGCCGTACGGGCCGGTCAGCCGGTCAAGGTGGCCACCGGCGAACATGTCGCCAACCGGGTCATGTTCAAGCAGCTTCTCCAGGCCGAGGCCGTGGACTACGTTCAGATCGACGCGGCCCGGGTGGCCGGCGTCAACGAGAATCTGGCGATCCTGCTGCTCGCCGCCAAGTACGGCAGACCCGTCTGCCCGCACGCCGGCGGGGTCGGGCTCTGCGAACTCGTCCAGCATCTCTCGATGTTCGACTACGTCGCGGTGTCGGGGAGCTGGGAGGACCGGGTCATCGAGTACGTCGACCACCTCCACGAGCACTTCGCCGACCCCGTGGTGATCACCTCAGGACGCTATGCCGCGCCGAGCGCGCCGGGCTTCTCCGCCCGCATGCTCCCCGGGTCGATCGCCGCGCACAGCTATCCGGAGGGGCCGGTATGGCAGGCCCGCCGCCGCACCACAGAGGAGAGCAACCGATGACGGACGTACGGGACTTCGAGGGGCTCGGCGCCCTGGTGACCGGTGGTGCCTCGGGCATCGGCGCGGCCATCGCCACGCTGCTCCTGGCCCGGGGCGCGCAGGTCGCCGTACTGGACCGCGACTGCGCGGGCGCGCCCGCCGGGACCCTGCCGCTCAAGGCGGACGTCACCGACGACGAAGCGGTACGGACCGCCGTGGACACCGCCGCCGCGGAGTTCGGCGGACTGCACACGGTGGTCTCCAACGCCGGACTCGGCGCAATCGGGACGGTCGCGGACAACCCGGACGAGGAGTGGCGGCGGGTCCTCGACATCAATGTCCTCGGCATGGTCCGCACCGCCCGGCACGCCCTGCCTCATCTGCGCCGCTCGGCACCCGAGCGGCCCGGCTGTGTCTCGATCACCCAGACCTGCTCGATCGCCGCCACCGCCGGACTGCCGCAGCGCGCCCTCTACAGCGCCAGCAAGGGCGCGGTGCTGTCACTGACCCTGGCGATGGCCGCCGACCATGTCCGCGAGGGCATCCGGGTCAACTGCGTCAACCCGGGCACCGCCGACACCCCCTGGGTGGGCCGGCTGCTCGACCAGGCCGCGGACCCCGAGGCGGAACGCGCCGCCCTCGAAGCCCGCCAGCCCACCGGACGGCTCGTCGCCGCGGCCGAGGTCGCCGCCGCCGTCGCCTATCTCGCCAGCCCCGCCGCGGCCGCCGTCACGGGGACGGCGCTCGCGGTCGACGGCGGAATGCAGGGACTGCGCCTGCGGCCCGCCAACTGAGCCGCACCTCACCAATAAGGATCGGGACATCATGCAGCGACACCGCACGGGACGCATCGCCCCGCAGAGACTTCCACTCCGGCGGCTCCGTACGACGGGAGCCTCGGCCTGCGCCGTGGTCCTCGCCGTCGCGGCGCTGGCCGGCTGCAACCGTGACCAGGGCAGCGACGCCGCGGGCGGCGGCAAGGTCGGTATCGACCTGCCGCGCAGCGACAGCGACTTCTGGAACTCGTACCAGCAGTACATCGAGAAGGGCGTCGACGGGGGCGAGGTCGAAGCGCTCCCCCTGACCAACTCGCAGAACGACATCGGAAAGCTCGTCTCCAATGTCCAGGTCTTCACCGACCAGGGCGCCAAGGCCGTCATCATGGCCCCGCAGGACACCGGCGCGATAGCCGAGACGCTCCAGACGCTGAGCGACAAGAAGATCCCCGTCATCAGCGTGGACACCCGCCCCGACAAGGGCGACGTCTACATGGTCGTACGGGCCGACAACCGCGCGTACGGCGAGAAGGCCTGCCAGTACCTGGGCGAGCAGCTCAAGGGCAAGGGCAAGGTCGTCGAGTTCCAGGGCGACCTCGCCTCCATCAACGGCCGTGACCGCTCCGAGGCGTTCAAGTCCTGCATGGACCAGAAGTTCCCCGGTATCCAGGTCTTCGAGCTGGCCACCGAGTGGAAGGGCGACGTGGCCTCCGCCAAGCTCCAGTCCACGCTGGCCGCCCACCCCGACATCAACGGCATCTACATGCAGGCCGGCGGTGTCTTCCTGCAGCCGACCCTCGCCCTGCTGGAGCAGAAGAAGCTCCTCAAGGCGCCCGGCACCCCGGGGCACATCACGATCATCTCCAACGACGGCATCCCCGAGGAACTGGACGCCATCCGCGAGGGGAAGATCGACGCCACCGTCTCCCAGCCGGCCGACCTCTACGCCAACTACGCGCTGTACTGGGCCAAGCAGGCACTCGCGGGCGTGACCCCCAAGGAAGGCCCGACCGACCACGACTCCACGATCATCAAGATCCCGAACGGCTTCGAGGACCAGCTTCCCGCGCCGCTCGTGACCAAGGAGAACGTGGACGACCCGAAGCTGTGGGCCAACCAGCTGGAGAAGAAGAGCTAGCGATGGACTCCAAGCGGCAGGAAGCTCCGGCTGCGGTACACGCGGAAGGCATCGTCAAGCGCTTCGGTCCCACCCTGGCGCTCGACGGTGTCCGGCTCACCGTACGACCGGGCGAGTCCCACGCGCTCGTGGGGCGCAACGGCGCGGGCAAGTCCACCCTGGTCAGCGTGGTCACCGGGCTGCACAGGCCGGACGCGGGCCGGGTCACCTTCGGCGGCGAACCCGCACCGGCCTTCGGCGACACCACGGCCTGGCAGTCAAAGGTCGCCTGCGTCTACCAGAAATCGATGGTGGTCCCGGACCTGACCGTCGCGGAGAATCTGTTCCTGAACCACTACGGCCTGGACCGGGCCGCCGGGGGATCCGGCGGCCGGTTCATAAGCTGGCGCGGGCTGCGCGCCCGGGCGCGGGCGCTGCTCGCGGAGTACGGAGTCGATGTGGACCCCAACGCCCGCGCCAAGGATCTCCCGGTCGAGCAGCGGCAGTTCGTCGAGATCGCGCGGGCGCTGTCCTTCGGCGCCCGGCTGATCATCCTCGACGAGCCCACCGCGCAGCTCGACGCCCGCGGTATCCAGCGGCTCTTCGACAAGCTGCGGGAACTGCGGAGCCAGGGAGTGGCGTTCCTCTTCATCTCCCACCATCTCCAGGAGGTGTACGACCTGTGCACCGCCGTCACCGTCTACCGTGACGCCCGTCATGTGCTGACGGCCCCGGTCGCCGAGCTGTCGAAGGCGGATCTGGTGTCGGCGATGACCGGGGAGTCCGCGGGCACGGCCGTGGCTTGGCACGCCGCGCGCAGGACCGCGCCGGACGCGGAGACCGCGCCGGTACTGGAGGCCGAAGGCCTGGCTCTGGACGGCGAGTTCGAGCCCCTGGACCTCGCCGTACGGCCGGGCGAGGTGCTCGGTCTCGCGGGTTCCGCGGCCAGTGGCAACACCGCGCTCGGCGAGACGCTGGTGGGGATGCGCGCGCCGACGGCGGGGCGGATCGCCGTACGCGGGCGCACGGTCAAGCCCGGCAGCGTCCCGCACGCGCTGGACGCCGGCATCGGCTACATCCCGGAGGAGCGGCACCGCCAGGGCCTCGTGCTGGACCGCAGCGTCGCCGAGAACGCCACGCTCACGGTCACCGACCAGCTCGGCCCCTGGGGGACCGTACTGCCGTCGCGGACCCGGGAGTTCGCCCAGGGCATGATCGATTCGCTGGACATCAAGACCCAGGGCCCGGAGCAGCCCGTCTCGGGGCTGTCCGGCGGCAATCAGCAGAAGGTCGTCGTCGCCCGTGCCCTGGCGCGCGGGCCGAGCGCGCTGGTCGCCCTGCGGCCCACCGCGGGCGTCGATGTGAAGTCGAAGGACTCGCTGCTCGGCGTGGTGCGCAGGGTGGCGGACGAGGGCAGCGCGGCCGTGATCATCTCGGACGAGCTGGACGATCTGCGGGTGTGCGACCGGGTGCTCGCCCTGTTCCACGGCCGCGTGGTGGCGTCGTTCGGAAGCGGGTGGACCGACGGGGAACTCGTCGCCGCCATGGAAGGTGTGGGAGAGCGGGAATGACCGGGACGATACGACCGCCGGTGGCGGAACAGACGGCCGTGGGAGCCAAGGCACCGGGACGGCTCCAGCTCATCCGGTGGAGCGACTTCTCACTGGTGCCGGTGATCCTGGTGCTGATGGTGATCGGCTTCATCGTCTCGCCGGTCTTCCTCACCTCCAGCAATCTGATCAGTGTCGTCCAGCAGTCCTCGGAACTGAGCCTGCTGGTCCTCGGCCAGGCGCTGATCCTGATCTGCGGCCGGATGGACCTGTCGCTGGAGTCGACGATCGGTATCGCGCCGGTCGTCGCGATGTGGCTGGTGCTGCCCACGGAGGGCGGCCGGTTCGCCGGACTCGGTCTGCTGCCGGTCTGGATGGCCATCCCCGCCTGTCTGCTGGTCGGTCTGGCCATCGGGGCGATCAACGGCTTCCTGATGCTCAAGCTGCGGGTCAACGGTTTCATCGCGACCCTCGGCATGCTCACCATGCTGCGCGGTCTGCACATCGGTATCACCGAGGGCAAGTCGATCACCGATGTCCCGGAGTCCTTCCGGTACCTGGGCAAGACCGACTGGCTGGGGGCCCCGGCCGCGGTCTGGATCTGTCTGGCGCTGTTCGCGATCGGCGGCGCGGCGCTCGCCTGGCTGCGGCACGGACGGTCGCTGTACGCCATCGGCGGCAACCCGGAGGCGGCCCGCGCCGCCGGTATCCGGGTGGACCGGGTCACCTGGATCGTGCTGGCCATCGGCGGGCTGCTGGCGGCCTTCGCGGGCATCCTCTACACCGGCCACTACGGGTCGGTCGCCGCGACCCAGGGCAATGGCTGGATCTTCCAGGTCTTCGCCGCGGCCGTCATCGGCGGGATCAGCCTCAAGGGCGGGCGCGGCACGCTGTTCGGGGCGCTGACGGGCGTGCTGACCCTTCAGCTCGTGGTGAATGTGATGACGCTCGGGGGAGTGCCCGCGCTCTGGAACCAGTTCCTCAACGGCGCGATCATCATCGTCGCGCTGATGATCTCGCGCTTCGCGAGCGGTGAGAAGCAGGACTGACCGTACGTACGCGGCGCCGCCTTCGGCCCCTGGGACCTGGTGGTCCCAGGGGCCTTCGGCCTCTCAGAGGGTCGACCTCAGCCACATCTCCACGCTCGCGATGTGCACGGTCGCCCAGGACCTGGCCGCTTCGGCGTCCCGGTCCCTGAGCGCCGCCAGGATCGCCCGGTGCTCGTGGAGCGTACGGCTGACCGCGTCCTCCTGGGTCAGCCCGCGCCAGATCCTGGCCCGGGTGGTCGGTCCCGAGAGCCCGTCCAGCAGCGAGCAGAGCACCGAGTTCCCCGACGACTGCACGATGCCCCGGTGGAACTCCAGATCCGCCGCGACGAGCTGCTCCACCGAGGGCCATGCCCCGAGCTCGTCCAACTGCGCGTCCAGGACGTCCAGTTCGGCCGCGGTGATCCGCGCGCTCGCCATCGCGGTGGCGGCCGGCTCCAGGATCCTGCGTACGGCGAGGAACTCCAGCACGGTGTCGTCCCGGTGGAAGTCCACCACGAAGCTGAGCGCCTCCAGCAGGAGTTGGGGGTCGAGGCTGGTGACATACGTGCCGTCACCCTGCCGTACGTCGAGGATGCGGATCAGCGAGAGCGCCCGTACCGCCTCGCGCAGCGAGTTGCGCGACAGCCCCAGATCGGCGGCGAGTTCGCTCTCCTTCGGGAGGCGGTCTCCCGGCCGCAGCGCACCGGAGACGATCATCCCCTTGATCTTCTCGATGGCCTCGTCGGTGACTGCCATGGCGACCTCCATACATCCGATGTATCGGCCTTCATTATGCGTCCCGGAAGCCGGAGAAGGGGCGCTCCGGAAAAGGAGCGCCCCTCGATTTCGTACACCTGTCATGCCGTACGGATGTGCCGTCGGGCCGGAATGCCGCTGCGTATCGCGCGGATGTGCGGATTGTGCCGTCGCCCGTGGGCGCGGCGCCGGCCCGGGTCAGCCGTCGCCGTCGCCGTCGTCCCGGGCCGGGTCAGCCGTCGCTCTCGTCGAGCCAGCCCATGGTGCGGTCCACGGCCTTGAGCCAGTACGTGTACTCGCGGTCGCGGGTCGCCGCGTCCATCCTCGGCGTCCACTCGGCGGCCCTGCGCCAGTTGGCGCGCAGCGCGTCGGTGTCCGGCCAGAAGCCCACCGCCAGACCGGCGGCATAGGCGGCGCCGAGGCAGGTGGTCTCGGAGACCATCGGGCGCACCACCGGCGCGTCCAGGACATCGGAGAGCGTCTGCATCAGCAGATTGTTGCCCGTCATTCCGCCGTCGACCTTGAGCGCGGTCAGCTCCACCCCCGAGTCCTTGGACATGGCGTCGCTGATCTCCCGGGTCTGCCAGGCCGTCGCCTCCAGCACCGCGCGGGCCAGGTGCGCTTTGGTGACATAGCCGGTCAGCCCGGCGATCACCCCGCGGGCGTCCGCGCGCCAGTGCGGCGCGAACAGACCGGAGAAGGCGGGTACGAAGTACGCGCCGCCGTTGTCGTCGACCGAGGCCGCCAGGGCCTCGATCTCGGCCGCGGAGCCGATCAGCCCCAGTTGGTCGCGCATCCACTGCACCAGCGCGCCCGTGACGGCGATGGCCCCCTCCAGGGCGTACACCGCGGGCTCGTCACCGATCCGGTAGCCGACGGTCGTCAGCAGCCCGCTGTACGAATTGACGGGCTTGGAGCCGGTGTTCATCAGCATGAAAGTGCCGGTGCCATAGGTCGACTTGGCCTCTCCCACGGCGTAACAGGCCTGCCCGAAGAGCGCCGCCTGCTGGTCACCGAGCGCCGAGGCGACCGGCACACCGTCCAGGACACCGCCCTTGGCCGTGCCGTACACCTCGGACGAGGACCGGATCTTCGGGAGGACCGCGGCCGGCACCCCCATGGAGGAGAGGATCTTGGGATCCCATTCGAGGGTGCGCAGATTCATCAGCATCGTGCGGGAGGCGTTGGTGACATCCGTGACATGCGCGCCGCCGTGGACCCCGCCGGTCAGATTCCAGATCACCCAGGAGTCCATCGTGCCGAAGAGGATCTCCCCGCGCTCGGCGCGCTCACGCAGGCCCGCGACATTGTCCAGCAGCCAGCGCACCTTCGGGCCCGCGAAGTAGCTCGACAGCGGCAGGCCGGTCTCGCGCCGGAACCGGTCCTGGCCGACATTGCGGCCCAGCTCCCGGCAGAGCGCGTCGGTACGGGTGTCCTGCCAAACGATGGCGTTGTGGACCGGTACGCCGGTGTTCCGGTCCCAGAGCAGGGTCGTCTCGCGCTGGTTGGTGATCCCGATCGCCCGGACATCGGCGGAGGTGATGCCCGCCTTCCGCACCGCGCCCGCCACGACCTCCCGCACGTTGGCCCAGATCTCGACCGCGTCGTGCTCCACCCACCCCGGCTTCGGGAAGATCTGCTCGTGCTCCTTCTGGTCGACGGCGACGATCCGGCCGTCCCGGTCGAACACGATGCAGCGGCTCGATGTGGTGCCCTGGTCGATGGCCGCGATGAACGGCCCGGCCGCGCGGGCGGTGCCGATGGTGGTTGCGTCGCTCACGGTGTCCGCTCCTGCTCGGTGCGCGGGATCCGCTCCCGGAACCCCGTCCCCCTCCGATGATCCGCCATCCGCCCCCGAACCGCCCGGTACCGGCGCCGTCGCACACCGCGGATCTCGTCCGCTCGCCGAGATCCACCACCACGAAGGGGCCCGCCCGGCTAGGCTGGCCGGGTGCGTCTTCGATCAGAGGGCGCAAAGCCGACAGCCGTCGCATCCCCGGGAGTACTTTCATGGCCTCGTCGCCGACCCCGTCCACCGACAGCCGGACCCGTATCGAAGCCCTCCGTGAGGCGCTCGCCACCCGAGTGGTGGTGGCCGACGGCGCGATGGGCACGATGCTCCAGGCGCAGGATCCGACGTTGGAGGACTTCCAGGACCTGGAGGGCTGCAACGAGATCCTGAATGTGACACGCCCGGACATCGTCCGGTCCGTCCACGAGGCGTATTTCTCGGTCGGTGTGGACTGCGTGGAGACGAACACCTTCGGTACGAATTTCGCGGCCCTCTCCGAGTACGACATCCCCGAGCGGGTCTTCGAGCTGGCCGAGTCGGGCGCGAGCATCGCCCGCGCGGCCGCGGACGGGTTCACCGCCTCCACCGGGCAGCAGCGCTGGGTGCTGGGCTCCATGGGCCCGGGCACCAAGCTCCCGACGCTGGGGCACGTCCCGTACCTCACTCTGCGCGACGCCTACCAGCAGAACGCCGAGGGCCTGATCGCCGGCGGCGCCGACGCGCTGCTGGTGGAGACCACCCAGGACCTGCTCCAGACGAAGGCCGCCGTCCTCGGCGCCCGCCGCGCGCTGGCCGCCACCGGCACCGACCTGCCGGTCATCTGCTCCGTGACGGTCGAGACGACCGGCACCATGCTGCTCGGCTCGGAGATCGGCGCGGCGCTGACCGCGCTGGAGCCGCTGGGCATCGACATGATCGGCCTGAACTGCGCGACGGGCCCGGCGGAGATGAGCGAGCACCTGCGCTATCTGGCCAGGCACTCCCGTATCCCGCTCTCCTGCATGCCGAACGCGGGCCTGCCGGTCCTCGGCAAGGACGGCGCGCACTACCCGCTGTCGGCCGGTGAGCTGGCGGACGCGCAGGAGACCTTCGTACGGGAGTACGGGCTCTCCCTGGTGGGCGGCTGCTGCGGTACGACGCCGGAGCATCTGCGCCAGGTCGTCGAGCGGGTACGGGGCACGGCACTGACGGAGCGCGAGCCGCACCCCGAGCCGGGCGCCGCCTCCCTCTACCAGACCGTGCCGTTCCGGCAGGACGCCTCGTACCTCGCGATCGGTGAGCGGACCAACGCCAACGGCTCGAAGAAGTTCCGTGAGGCCATGCTGGACGGCCGCTGGGACGACTGTGTGGAGATGGCCCGCGACCAGATCCGCGAAGGCGCGCATCTCCTGGACCTCTGTGTGGACTATGTCGGCCGGGACGGTGTCGCCGACATGGCCGAGCTGGCGGGCCGCTTCGCCACCGCTTCCACCCTGCCGATCGTGCTGGACTCGACCGAGCTGAAGGTGATCGAGGCCGGTCTTGAGAAGCTGGGCGGCCGCGCGGTGATCAACTCGGTGAACTACGAGGACGGGGACGGCCCGGAGTCACGGTTCGCGAAGGTCACCGCGCTGGCGGTGGAGCACGGCGCGGCGCTGATCGCGCTGACCATCGACGAGGAGGGCCAGGCCCGTACCGTCGAGCACAAGGTCGCCATCGCCGAGCGCCTGATCACCGACCTCACCACCAACTGGGGCGTCCATGAGTCGGACATCCTCGTCGACTGCCTCACCTTCACCATCTGCACCGGCCAGGAGGAGTCCCGGGGCGACGGCATCGCCACCATCGAGGCGATCCGCGAGCTGAAGCGCCGCCACCCCGAGGTGCAGACCACCCTCGGACTGTCGAACATCTCCTTCGGCCTCAACCCGGCCGCCCGCGTGGTGCTGAACTCGGTCTTCCTGGACGAGTGCGTCAAGGCGGGGCTCGACTCGGCGATCGTGCACGCCTCGAAGATCCTCCCGATCGCCCGCCTGGACGAGGAGCAGGTCAAGGTCGCGCACGATCTGATCTACGACCGGCGCAGCGAGGGGTACGACCCGCTTCAGAAGCTGATGGAGCTGTTCGAGGGCGTCAACACCAAGTCGATGAAGGACGGCCGGGCCGAGGAACTGCTCGCGCTGCCGCTGGACGAGCGTCTTCAGCGGCGGATCATTGACGGCGAGAAGAACGGCCTGGAGACGGATCTCACCGAGGCGCTGGAGAGCCGCCCGGCCCTGGACATCGTCAACGACACGCTGCTGGAGGGCATGAAGGTCGTCGGCGAGCTGTTCGGCTCCGGCCAGATGCAGCTTCCCTTCGTGCTCCAGTCCGCCGAGGTCATGAAGACCGCGGTGGCGTTCCTCGAACCGCACATGGAGAAGACCGACGCCGAGGGCAAGGGCACGATCGTGCTGGCCACCGTCCGCGGGGACGTCCACGACATCGGCAAGAACCTGGTCGACATCATCCTCTCCAACAACGGCTACAACGTGGTGAATCTGGGGATCAAGCAGCCCGTCTCCGCGATCCTGGAGGCCGCTGAGGAGCACAAGGCGGACGTCATCGGGATGTCCGGTCTGCTGGTGAAGTCGACCGTGATCATGAAGGAGAACCTGGAGGAGCTGAACCAGCGCAAGCTGGCCGCCGACTACCCGGTCATCCTCGGCGGTGCCGCCCTCACCCGCGCCTATGTCGAGCAGGACCTGCACGAGATCTACGAGGGCGAGGTCCGCTACGCGCGCGACGCGTTCGAGGGCCTGCGGCTGATGGACGCCCTGATCGCGGTCAAGCGCGGGGTGCCCGGCGCGGTCCTGCCCGAGCTGAAGCAGCGCCGGGTCAGGGCGACGGCCGGCACGGTGGTCGAGGAGCGCCCCGAGCAGGGCGCGGTCCGCTCGGACGTCGCCGTGGACAATCCCGTACCCGCCCCGCCGTTCTGGGGCAGCCGGGTCGTCAAGGGCATCCAGCTCAAGGAGTACGCCTCCTGGCTGGACGAGGGTGCCCTCTTCAAGGGGCAGTGGGGCCTCAAGGAAGCCCGCAAGGGCGGCCCCAGCTACGAGGAGCTGGTGGAGAGCGAGGGCAGGCCCCATCTGCGCGGCTGGCTCGACCAGATGCACACGCAGAACCTGCTCGAAGCCGCCGTCGTCTACGGCTACTTCCCGTGTGTCTCCAAGGGCGACGACCTGATCATCCTCAACGACGACGGCTCCGAGCGGACCCGCTTCACCTTCCCGCGCCAGCGCCGTGGCCGCCGGCTCTGCCTCGCGGACTTCTTCCGTCCCGAGGAGTCGGGCGAGACCGATGTGGTGGGCCTCCAGGTCGTCACCGTCGGCTCGAAGATCGGTGAGCGGACTGCCGAGCTGTTCGAGTCCGACGCCTACCGCGACTACCTCGAACTGCACGGCCTCTCCGTCCAGCTCGCCGAGGCCCTCGCCGAGTACTGGCACGCCCGGGTCCGCTCCGAGCTGGGCTTCGCCGGTGAGGACCCGGCCGAGGTCGAGGACATGTTCGCCCTGAAGTACCGGGGCGCCCGCTTCTCGCTGGGCTACGGCGCGTGCCCCGACCTGGAGGACCGGGCCAAGATCGCCGCGCTGCTGGAGCCCGAGCGGATCGGCGTCCAGCTCTCGGAGGAGTTCCAGCTCCACCCCGAGCAGTCCACCGACGCCATCGTCATCCACCACCCCGAGGCCAAGTACTTCAACGCACGCTGACGCGCGCCGGGCCCCGGGCCGCAACGGGTTCGCCGATCCCGGTCGGCGCGGAGCCCGGACGAGTCGTACACTTATCGGTCCAGTGCAGGCCGGTCGCCTGTCCCGGCGGGGTACCCCCGCGGGAAAGGTGACCGGCCTTCTCGTCCCTCATGGAGGTGTGCCGGATGACCAGTACGGTCCCCGCGTCCTTGACCCGTACGGCCGAAGGGTCGGCCCTCGACGCAGTCCTGCTCGACATGGACGGCACCCTCGTCGACACCGAGGGATTCTGGTGGGACGCCGAGGTGGAGGTCTTCAAAGCCCTCGGACACGTCCTCGACGAGACATGGCGCGATGTGGTGGTGGGAGGCCCCATGACCCGCAGCGCGACCTTCCTGATCGAGGCCACCGGCGCCGCCATCACCCTCGCCGAACTGACCGTACTGCTCAACGACACCTTCGAGGACCGCATCGGGCGCGGCGTACCGCTGATGCCCGGCGCGACGCGCCTGCTCACCGAGCTGGCCGCGCACGAGGTGCCCACCGCCCTGGTCTCCGCCTCGCACCGGCGCATCATCGACCGTGTCCTGGCCTCCCTCGGGCCCGAGTACTTCTCGCTCACCGTCGCGGGCGACGAGGTGCCCCGTACCAAACCCCACCCCGACCCCTATCTGCTGGCCGCCCGCGGTCTGGGCGCCGATCCCGCGCGCTGCGCGGTCATCGAGGACACCGCCACCGGGGTCGCCGCCGCCGAGGCCGCAGGCTGCCGGGTCGTGGCCGTACCGTCCGTCGCGCCGATCGCGCCCGCCGCGGGACGGATCGTGGTCGGTTCGCTCGAAGAGGTCGATCTGGTATTTCTGCGCGGGATGATGACGCAAGGACACTGATCCGCGTACAGAGCGTCGCACCGGAATACGGACGGACGGAAACTCTGGGCATTGGCACGGATATTTTCCGTTACCCTCGCGGCGGGCAATCCCCGTCCCGTTAAACGGTTCCCGGAGTGAGCTTTATCACTTGCTCTCTCGTCGACAGGTGTCGGCGGGGCTGCTCCACGGCCGCCGGGACCGGGTCCCCCTGTGCCCTTGTGTCCGGATTGGTGGAGGCGTGTACGAAACATTCCGGTGCTCGTATATCCACACGCCGCTATTGCCGATCACTGTGTGATTACGTTTCAGATCAGGCCCGTTCCGGCAATACCGGAGCCTCAGACTAATCTCGTCGCGAGCACTTCGCCGCATCAACGACGTGTCCCGACGACCCACCAAGTCGCCATGCACACAGGACCGATCGCCCTGTATCCCGGCCCGATCGCACTGCCCCGAACGGGTGGGCGCGGCGGAGTCTCCGATAGCACCGCTGTATCTCAGTGCCGGATGAGGGAGTACGTCCAGGATGAACCGCAAGACTTTGGCGCTGTCGGCCGTGATCGGCCTGCTTGCGCCCGTGCTCGCCGGTTGCGGCGGCTCGGACGGTGGGTCCGACGGCGGTGATGCCATTGTCGTGGGCACCACGGATCAGTACATCGCCACACCGGAGGGCCCCGCCCCGCTGGACCCGGCCTTCGCGTACGACACCGGCTCCTGGAACGTGCTCCGTCAGACCATCCAGACGCTGATGCATGTGCCGCGCGGCGGCGGAGCGCCGGTGCCCGAGGCCGCCTCGCGGTGCGGATTCACCGACCGGGAGAACGAGAGCTACCGCTGCACGCTGCGCGAGGGCCTCAAGTTCTCCAGCGGCGACCCCCTCACCGTCGAGGACGTGAAGTACTCCATCCAGCGCGTCCTGGACATCAAGGACCCCAGCGGTGTCTCCGGTCTGCTGAGCAATATCGACACCATGGAGACCAACGGCGACTCCGAGATTGTCTTCCATCTCAAGTCGCCCGACGCGACCTTCCCGTACAAGCTCTCCACCCCGCCGGCCGGCATCATCAGCCGCAAGTCGTACGACCCCAAGAAGCTCCGTGAGGGCTTCGGTGTCGACGGCTCGGGTCCGTACACCTTCAAGGCCGAGGTCAAGAACGACACCGTCGTCAAGGCGATCTTCACCAAGAACCCCGAGTACAAGGGCGATCTCAGCCTCCAGAACAACAAGGTCGAACTGGTGCCCTTCAAGGACGCCGACGACATGGGTACGGCGCTCGACTCCGGCGACATCGATGTGATGACCCGTGCCATGACGCCCGAGCAGGTCCAGGGGATGATCGACAACCCCAAGGAGAACATCCAGCTCACCGAGATGCCCGGCCTGGAGATCCGCTACCTCGCCTTCAACACCGATGCCCCGGTGGCGAAGGAGAAGGCGGTACGCCAGGCGATGGCGTACACCATCGACCGCGGCCAGCTCGTCACCAAGGTGTACGGCGCGATGGCCGAGCCGCTGTACTCGCCGATCCCGTCGAGCGTCGCGACGCACACCAACTCGTTCTTCAACAAGTACGGTGACGCGAATCCGGCGAAGGCCGCGCAGGTGCTGGAGGACGCCGGTATCAGCACCCCGGTGAAGCTCACGCTGGACTACACCACCGACCACTACGGTGAAGCCACGGTCAAGGAGTTCGAGACCCTCCGGGAGCAGCTCAACAGCAGCAAGCTCTTCGACGTCACGATCAAGGGCGAGGAGTGGAGCGTCTTCCGGCCGAACCAGACCAAGCGGGAGTACGCGATCTACGGCATGGGCTGGTTCCCGGACTTCCCGGACCCGGACACCTATGTCGGGCCGTTCTTCGACAAGGACAACTTCCTCAACACCCCGTACAACAACCCCAAGCTGCGGAACCAGCTCATCCCGCAGTCGCGCCGCGAGGCCGACCGCAGCGCCGCCTCGAAGACCTTCGCGGAGATCCAGGACATCGTCGCCGACGAGGTGCCGGTGCTGCCGCTGTGGCAGGGCAAGCAGTACGTGGCCGCGCGCGACGACATCGCGCGGGTCGAGTGGGCGGTCAACTCGTCGGCGGAGCTGCAGCTCTGGGAGCTGCGCCGGGGTACGAGCGCGCCTTCCGACTGACCGGGGAGCGAGCGGGCAGTGACGTGAAGAGGCCGGCCGGGGCGTGCCCCGGCCGGCCTCGGCCGTTCCGCAGTAAGGCGGTTACCGCAGTAAGGCCCTTACTCCTCGAAGCGCGCTGTCTGCTACTGCGCGCCGGGGCGGACCAGCCCGCTCTCGTACGCGTACACCGCCGCCTGCACCCGGTCACGCAGCCCCAGCTTGGTCAGCACATGCCCCACATGCGTCTTGACGGTGGTCTCGCTGACGAAGAGATCCGCGGCGATCTCCGCGTTCGACAACCCGCGCGCCACCAGCTTGAGCACCTCGACCTCGCGCTCGGTGAGGGTGTGCAGGGTGTCGGGCACCGGCTCCTCGCCGGACGGAAGATGATCCGCGTACTTGTCGAGCAGCCGGCGTGTGATGCTCGGCGCCAGCATCGCCTCGCCCGCCGCGACCACCCGGATCGCCTGCACCAGTTCATTGGCGGGGGCGTCCTTGAGCAGAAAACCGCTGGCCCCGGCGCGCAGCGCCTCCACCACGTACTCGTCGAGATCGAAGGTCGTCAGGACCAGCACTTTCGCCGGACCGTCCCGGCCGGGGCCGGTGATCTGACGGGTCGCCTCCACCCCGTCCATCCGCGGCATCCGGATGTCCATCAGCACCACATCGGGCTGGAGCGCGCGGACCTGGTCGATGGCCTGGAGGCCGTCCCCGGCCTCGCCGACGACCGCGATGTCCTGCTCGGCCTCCAGGATCATCCGGAAGCCGGTGCGCAGCAGCGGCTGGTCATCGACCAGTAGGACGCGGACAGTCACAGGGAACTCCTTCACTAGACCGGCCCCATTCTGCCCTGACCGCCCCCACCGCGAGTCCGACGGGCGCGAACCGCCGGACTCGCCCTAAGCGGTCTCGGGCGCCGGGTCCGGCGGCCGTACGCTCAGCGGATACACCGGCGGCGTACCGCCGAATTCCGGACAGAAGGCCTGGTGGTCGCACCAGCCGCAGAGCTTGGTCGGCCGCGGCCGCCAGTCGCCCGTCTCGGTGGCCTCCCTGATCGCGTCCCACAGGGCCAGCAGCTTGCGCTCCACCCGCTTCAGATCCGCCTCCACCGGGTCGTACGTCACGACCTCGCCGCTGCCCAGATAGACGAGCTGGAGCCTGCGCGGCAGCACCCGCTTGAGCCGCCACACCACCAGCGCGTAGAAGGTCATCTGGAACAGCGCCCCCTCCGCGTACTCGGGCCTTGGCGCCTTGCCCGTCTTGTAGTCGACGATCCGCACCTCGCCCGTCGGCGCCACATCGACCCGGTCGATCACCCCGCGCAACCGCAGCCCCGACTCCAGCTCCGTCTCGACGAACATCTCCCGCTCGGCGGGCTCCAGCCGCGTCGGATCCTCCAGCGAGAACCAGCGCTCCACCAACTCCTCCGCCTGGGCAAGCCAGCGCGCCAGCCGCTCGCCCGACCCGCTCTCCCCGTCCTGCGCGAACAGTTCGCCCAGCTCGGGACGGGACTTCAGCAGCCGGTCCCACTGCCCGGGAATCAGCGCCTTGGCACGCGGCGCCGTACGCTCCACGGCCGGGGCGTCGAAGAGCCGCTCCAGCACGGCGTGCACGAGCGTGCCGCGCGTGGCCGCCTCACTGGGCTTCTCCGGCAGCTTGTCGATCACCCGGAACCGGTACAGCAGCGGGCACTGCATGAAGTCGCTCGCACGCGAGGGCGACAGCGAGGCGGGCGTCGGCGCGGCGGGCGTCGGCGCCGAGGACGCGGGGCTCGTACTCATGACGCAAACCCTATGGCCCGGCACTGACAGCTAGGGCCTCTCGTTTGGGTCTGGCTGGGCTCGCGTGCCCTGGTGCCGCGCCTCGCGGCGTTGTCGTCAGTCACCAGGGCTCCGCCATGGCTCCCTCCTCCGCCTTGCGATCCACGGCACCAGACCCCGCTCCCTGATCCAGCCAGACCCAAACGAAAGACCCTGGACCCCGTCCTGTGGGACCCCGCCCAGCCGAATACCATCGACCACGGAGCCTCTCGCACTGGCATGATCGAGCGGGCGACGCTGCCGCGAACTGGACGCTGCCGCGAACGAAGGGAACTCGTGAAAGAGGACGACGAGAGCGGCGAGAACGCGCGGCCGCGGCCCGGCGACGGGGACACGGGTCCCGACGGGAAGCCGGTGAAGCGCGAGGACCCGGGCGGGGGCATCCTCATGGGGCGCCCCTTCGGCGTGCCCGTCTATGTTGCCCCGAGCTGGTTTTTGGTGGCCGCGCTGATCACCTGGATTTTCGGCGGCCAGCTCGAACGGGTCCTGCCGGAACTGGGCGGCCTGCGCTATCTGGTCTCCCTGTTCTTCGCGGTCGCCTTCTACGCGTCCGTACTCGTCCATGAACTCGCCCACACCGTCGCCGCGCTGCGCTACAAGCTGCCGGTGCGCCGTATCCAGCTCCAGTTCTTCGGCGGAGTCTCGGAGATCGAGAAGGAATCCGAGACTCCGGGCCGTGAATTCGTGCTGGCCTTCGTGGGACCGCTCCTCTCCCTGATCCTCGCGGGCCTTTTCTACGTCGGCCTGCTCGTCGTCGAGCCCGGTACGGTCCCCGGGGTCCTGCTCGCCGGCCTGATGGTCTCCAATCTGATCGTCGCCGTCTTCAATCTGCTGCCCGGCCTCCCGCTGGACGGCGGCCGGATGCTGCGTGCGGTCGTCTGGAAGATCACCGGTAAGCCCATGAGCGGCACCGTCGCCGCCGCCTGGGTCGGCCGCGGCCTCGCCGTCGCGGTCCTCATCGGCCTTCCGCTGCTCACCCAGACCGGAGCGCTCGGTACATCCGCGTCGCAGGTCAGCGGGATGGAGACGGTCACCGACGCGCTGCTCGCGGCCATTCTCGCCGCGATCATCTGGACCGGCGCGGGCAACAGCCTGCGGATGGCCAGGCTCCGCGAACACCTCCCCGAACTCCAGGCGCGCGCCCTCACCCGCCGCGCGGTGCCCGTCGAGTCGAGCACGCCACTGTCCGAGGCGCTGCGCCGCGCCAACGAGGCGGGCGCCCGCGCGCTGGTCATCGTCGACGGCCATGGCGATCCGATCGGCCTGGTACGGGAGTCGGCGATCGTCGGAGTCCCGCAGCACCGCCGCCCCTGGGTCGCGGTGAGCGGACTCGCGCAGGACCTCACGGAGGGTATGAAGGTGCCCGCGGAACTGGCGGGAGAGGCGCTCCTGGACCGCCTGAGGGCCAATCCGGCGACGGAGTACCTGGTGCTGGAGGAGTCCGGCGCGATCTACGGAGTCCTCTCGACGGCCGACGTCGAGCGAGCCTTCGTATCCGCGATGGCCCGCCCGCAGTAACCTCCCGAACCGCGCGCTTCCCGTACGGCCGCCCGACGAATGAGCCGAAGGGCGCCGCGGTGACGTCGTCCGGGCTCACCACGGCCGCCCGGCGAGTGAGCCGAAGGGCGCCGGGCGCTGTCGAAAAGGAGAGCGCGCGCAGGCCCCGAGGTACGAGGGGGCGAGCACGGTCGACCGTCGACAGGGTCTTGAGGCGCCCGGAGGCGAACGAGCCCTTAAAAAGAAGCACTAAGGTGGGAGGCATGTCCGAACCGACCGGTGCCGCCCGCCGACGCGGGCCCTTCAAGGTCGGGGACCAGGTCCAGCTCACCGACCCCAAGGGACGCCACTACACGTTCACGCTCGAAGCCGGGAAGAACTTCCACACCCACAAAGGGTCCTTCCCGCACGACGAGCTGATCGGTGCTCCCGAGGGCAGTGTTGTCCGTACCACGGGAAACGTCGCCTACCTCGCGCTGCGCCCCCTGCTCCCCGACTATGTCCTGTCCATGCCCCGCGGCGCCGCCGTGGTCTACCCGAAGGACGCCGGCCAGATCCTGGCCTTCGCCGACATCTTCCCCGGCGCGCGCGTCGTCGAGGCGGGTGTGGGCTCCGGCTCGCTCAGCAGCTTCCTGCTGCGTGTCATCGGCGACCAGGGCATGCTGCACTCCTACGAGCGCCGCCAGGACTTCGCCGAGATCGCCCAGCAGAACGTGGAGCGCTACTTCGGCGAACCGCACCCGGCCTGGCAGCTCACCGTGGGCGACCTTCAGGACAACCTGTCGGACACGGATGTCGACCGCGTGATTCTGGACATGCTCGCCCCCTGGGAGTGCATCGAGGCAGTCTCCAAGGCCCTTGTCCCCGGTGGCATCCTCTGCGCCTATGTCGCGACGACCACCCAGCTCGCCCGCACCGTCGAGACGATCCGGGAGTTCGGCACGTTCAACGAGCCGGCCGCCTGGGAGTCGATGATCCGCAACTGGCATGTCGAGGGCCTGGCCGTACGCCCCGACCACCGCATGATCGGCCACACCGGCTTCCTCGTGACCGCCCGCAGGCTCGCGGACGGTGTGGAGCCGCCCCTGCGCCGCCGCAGGCCCGCCAAGGGTGCGTACGGGGACGACTACGACGGTCCGGGAAGCGGCAGCGGCTCCCGGGACTGACCCGCGCCGACCCCACTTCCGTACGAGCCCGTACGACCTGAAGCCACAACCCCGGGCACAGCCTCCAACGGCATCCCACAGCCTCCAACTACGACAACGCGGCCGCCCAGTTCCCCCACCGGAGAGGGGAACTGGGCGGCCGCGGCTTTACGTTGGGCTTACGGACCCCACTGTTCCGCCTCCCTGTGACGTGTGGCACGATGCTGTCTCCCTCCCACCGTTGGCCACTTCCCACCGGTCACTCGCCGGCACCCCTCACAGGAGACACTCCGCGTGCAGATCTCCGATGTCCCGGACCTCGCGCACACCCGGCCCCACCCCATGCACTGGCTCGCGACGGCCACCGCGATGGCCGGTGTCGTGGCCCTGGCGGGCCTGTTGCAGCCCGGCCCCGCCACCGCCTCCCAGGACGGCTCCAAGCCCCCGAAGGCCACCGCGCCGGACGCCGCCCCGCTGCCCGCGCCCGATCCGGCCGCGGTGGACTACCCGCTGGAATGCGGGGGAGCGGACACCGTCGTGGCACGCCAGGCCTCCGGCGACATCGACGGGGACCGGAATCCCGAGACCGTGGCCGCGGTCCGCTGCGCCGCGGGCTCAGGAACCCCGCCCCAGGGCGTATATGTGCTGACCAGAGGCGCGGACGGCAAACCGAGAATCGTGGCGACCCTGGTCGATCCCAAGGACAAGCGGAGCGTCGGTCCCGACTTCGCGATCCGTGACCGAGTGATTCTGGCCACTCTGCTCGGCTACTCCAGCCCCGAGGTGCCGAGCTGCTGCCCCGACGAGGAGGAGCACGTCACCTGGCAGTGGCAGAACGCGGCGTTCGTCCGCGCCGAGCAGCCGTGACCCCGGCACGTACCGAACGCCGCTGAGCACATACCGCACTGCCCCGGGCACGTACCGAGCCGTCCTGAGCGTGGAGTGCGCGGCCGGTCGCAGCGGGTCGAGCGGGTCGACCCGGGTCCGTGATACCGCTCACTGCTGTTCCGCGTCGGGCCCGTACACCTCTACGCTGTCCGAAACGCGACGTACGTGAATACAGTCCCCCGGGCACTCCCTGGCGGAGTCGACGACATCGCGCAGCAGTGTCAGCGGTACCGGTGTGGTGGCACCGGGGGACTGGAGCAGTTCGTCCCCGGGGCTCTTCACATAGGCGAGGCCGTCGATGTCCAGCTCGAAGACCTCGGGAGCATACTGGGCACAGATCCCGTCCCCGGTGCAGAGGTCCTGGTCGATCCAGACCTCGAGCGGCTCACCGGACTCGGTGACGCCTTCGGTGGGAGCCTGCTGCTGCACGGTCATCTCTCCTGCCGTTTGCCGCACCGGGCGATGCGTAGTGAAGTAAGTCGCGCAAGCCCTGACGGGTGTTGAACACTTCGACGATACAACCGGCAGCTTTCTGATGTTCCTGGGTGGGTATTCCCCTGGCGTGAGGGACAGCGCAAGGGTGAAGATCGGACACACCCCGCAGTCTTTGTGATCTAGGGGTTTCAATCATCACCCACCCAGGTAGGGTCAGGAAGCGTCCAGCTCCCCTTGGAGGAGGTGAGGACCGTGGCAGCCCACGACGACGACATCAACCGCGGCATCCGGCCGGGGCGGGGGTCTGAAGACCCAGCCGGCCAGGTTGCCTATCTCGAGCAGGAAATCGCCGTCCTGCGACGAAAGCTCGCCGACTCTCCGCGGCACACGAGGATTCTCGAAGAGCGGATCGTCGAGCTGCAGACGAACCTGGCGGGCGTGTCCGCCCAGAATGAGCGGCTCGCCAATACGCTGCGTGAGGCCCGCGACCAGATCGTGGCCCTCAAGGAAGAGGTCGACCGGCTCGCTCAGCCGCCGGCCGGTTTCGGCGTATTTCTGCAGGCCAACGAGGACGGCACCGCCGATATCTTCACCGGGGGCCGCAAGCTCCGGGTGAATGTCAGCCCCAGCGTCGAACTCGACCAGCTCAGGCGCGGCCAGGAAGTCATGCTCAACGAGGCCCTCAATGTGGTCGAGGCCATGGCGTACGAGCGCGCCGGGGACATCGTCACCCTCAAGGAAGTCCTTGAGGACGGCGAGCGCGCCCTGGTGATCGGGCACACCGACGAGGAGCGGGTGGTGCGGCTCGCCGAGCCGCTGCTGGACATCACCATCCGCCCCGGCGACGCCCTCCTGCTCGAACCCCGCTCCGGCTACGTCTATGAAGTGGTCCCCAAGAGCGAGGTCGAGGAACTGGTCCTCGAAGAGGTCCCGGACGTCGACTACGACAAGATCGGCGGCCTCGGCGGCCAGATCGAGATGATCCGCGACGCGGTCGAGCTCCCGTATCTCCACCCGGACCTCTTCAAGGAGCACGAACTGCGGCCGCCGAAGGGCATCCTGCTCTACGGCCCGCCCGGCTGCGGCAAGACACTGATCGCCAAGGCCGTCGCCAACTCCCTTGCCAAGAAGGTCGCGGAAGTGACCGGCAGGCCCGCGGGAAAGAGCTACTTCCTCAACATCAAGGGCCCGGAGCTGCTGAACAAGTACGTCGGCGAGACCGAGCGGCACATCCGCCTGGTCTTCCAGCGTGCCCGTGAGAAGGCGAGCGAGGGCACCCCCGTCATCGTCTTCTTCGACGAGATGGAATCCCTCTTCCGCACCCGCGGATCCGGTGTGAGCTCGGACGTGGAGAACACCATCGTCCCGCAGCTCCTCGCCGAGATCGACGGTGTGGAGGGCCTGGAGAACGTCATCGTCATCGGTGCCTCCAACCGCGAGGACATGATCGACCCCGCGATCCTGCGCCCCGGCCGGCTCGATGTGAAGATCAAGATCGAGCGTCCGGATGCGGAGGCCGCGAAGGACATCTTCGCGAAGTACCTGACCCCCTCGCTCCCGCTGCACACGGACGACCTCTCCGAGCACAATGGATCCAAGGAGGCAGCCGCCCACGGAATGATCCAGTCCGTGGTCGAGCAGATGTACGCGGAGTCCGAGGAGAACCGCTTCCTGGAGGTCACGTACGCCAACGGCGACAAGGAAGTTCTCTATTTCAAGGACTTCAACTCCGGCGCGATGATCCAGAACATTGTCGACCGGGCCAAGAAGATGGCCATCAAGGCCTTCCTCGACCACAACCAGAAGGGCCTTCGGGTCTCCCATCTCCTCCAGGCATGCGTGGACGAGTTCAAGGAGAACGAGGACCTGCCGAACACCACCAACCCGGACGACTGGGCCCGGATCTCCGGTAAGAAGGGCGAGCGGATCGTATTCATCCGTACGCTTGTCACCGGAAAGCAGGGCGCGGACACCGGCCGCTCCATCGACACGGTGGCGAACACCGGTCAGTACCTGTAAAAAGCAGCCCGGCTGCGGATGTCCGGAAGGGCGTCCGCAGCCGGTTGCTTTCCCCGCTCCTTCCACCACACCAGGCCAATGACGGAAATGATCTCCCCACCGGCGCGGAGGCGTTCTAGGCTCTTTCGTACCGCCGCGTGGCGGTACCCGGAGCCGGGGACCGCACACGTACTGAAGAAAGAGCGGTACTTGAGCGCCGCTTCCGGAGGGGAGCGCCGCCGGGCAAGGAGGGCCGCATGACCGTACGGCGAGTAATGGGCATCGAGACGGAGTACGGGATCTCCGTCCCGGGGCACCCGAACGCCAATGCCATGCTCACCTCGTCCCAGATCGTGAACGCCTACGCGGCGGCGATGCACCGGGCGCGGCGCGCCCGCTGGGACTTCGAGGAAGAGAATCCGCTGCGGGACGCCCGTGGCTTCGACCTCGCCCGCGAGACGGCCGATTCCAGCCAGCTCACCGACGAGGACATCGGCCTGGCGAATGTGATCCTCACGAACGGTGCGCGGCTGTACGTCGACCACGCCCACCCCGAGTACAGCTCCCCGGAGATCACCAACCCGCGTGACGCCGTCCTCTGGGACAAGGCGGGCGAGCGGATCATGGCGGAGGCCGCCGAGCGCGCGGCCCAGCTTCCCGGCGCCCAGCCGATCCACCTGTACAAGAACAACACCGACAACAAGGGCGCGTCCTACGGCACGCACGAGAACTACCTGATGAAGCGGGAGACCCCGTTCTCTGACATCGTGCGCCATCTGACGCCGTTCTTCGTCTCGCGTCAGGTCGTCACCGGCGCCGGGCGGGTCGGTATCGGCCAGGACGGGCACGAGCACGGCTTCCAGATCAGCCAGCGCGCGGACTACTTCGAGGTCGAGGTGGGGCTGGAGACGACCCTCAAGCGCCCCATCATCAACACCCGCGACGAACCGCACTCCGACGCCGAGAAGTACCGGCGGCTCCATGTGATCATCGGCGACGCGAATCTGTCCGAGATCTCGACCTATCTCAAGCTCGGTACGACCGCGCTTGTGCTGTCGATGATCGAGGACGGGTTCATCAACGTCGATCTGGCCGTCGACCAGCCCGTCCGTACGCTTCACCAGGTCTCGCACGACCCCACGCTCGGCCGGCTCGTCACGCTCCGCAGCGGCCGCACACTCACCGCTGTCCAGCTCCAGATGGAGTACTACGAGCTGGCCAGGAAGTATGTCGAGGAGCGGTACGGATCCGACGCCGACGAGCAGACCAGGGACGTCCTGGGCCGGTGGGAGGACACCCTCAACCGGCTGGAGAACGATCCGATGAGCCTCTCCGGCGAGCTGGACTGGATCACCAAGCGGGAGATCCTGGAGGGCTACCGCCGCCGGGACAACGTCGACTGGGACGCGGCGCGGCTGCATCTCGTGGACCTCCAGTACGCCGACGTACGCCCCGAGAAGGGCCTGTACAACCGTCTGGCGGCCCGCGGCAGGATCAGCCTGCTGCTGGACGACCAGGACGTCGAGCGGGCCAGGACGAAGCCTCCAGAGGACACCAGGGCGTACTTCCGCGGCCGGTGCCTGGAGCAGTACGCGGACGATGTGGCCGCGGCCTCGTGGGATTCGGTCATCTTCGATCTGCCCGGCCGTGACTCACTGCAACGAGTCCCCACGCTGGAGCCGCTGCGCGGGACGCGCAACCACGTCAAGGAGCTGCTCGACCGCTGCCGCACCGCCGAGGAACTGGTGCGGGTGCTGTCCGGCGGCTGAAACAGCGCCCGTCCGGGAATCATCGGGGTGGTACCCGGACGTTGTAGCAACTGCGGGGCCGATGTCGGACCCTGCTTGTAGGGTCTGATCTTGAAGGTCACATCGAGCGGGGCGAACCGAGCGGGGTGAGGGATATGGCGACCAAGGACACCGGCGGCGGCCAGCAGAAGGCGACGCGTTCCACGGAGGAGACCGAGGAGCAGGCCCACGAGGCCCAGGCATCCGAGGACCTCAAGGAGCGCCAGGAGAAACTGTCCGACGACGTGGACTCCGTCCTGGACGAGATCGACGACGTCCTCGAAGAGAACGCCGAGGACTTCGTGCGCTCCTTCGTTCAAAAGGGCGGCCAGTAAAGGCCGTTGTCCGTCCCGGGCGCCGGCGGAAGCCGGTGGCACCGGGACGGATGACCGGCGACGGCGCGGGTAAGGTCCGTGCACAGATTCAAGACAGGCCCGGCCCCAGCGGCGGGCCGCCGCCCATCCGGAAGGAAACGTGTGGAAGCCAACCCTCGTAGCACCGGGCGTCTGCCGGCAGCCTTCCTGACGCCCGGCTCGTCCTCGTTCATGGACTTCCTGGCCCATCACTCGCCGGACATGCTGCCGGGCAAGCGTTCGCTGCCGCCGTTGCAGGGCGCCGTCGAGGCGCCGCACGGGACGACGATCGTGGCCGCGACCTTCGACGGCGGCGTGGTGCTCGCCGGTGACCGCAGGGCGACCATGGGGAACATGATCGCGCAGCGCGACATCGAGAAGGTCTTCCCGGCCGACGAGTACTCGGCCGTGGGTATCGCCGGCACCGCCGGGCTCGCCGTGGAGATGGTCAAGCTCTTCCAACTGGAGCTGGAGCACTTCGAGAAGGTCGAAGGCGCGCAGCTCTCCCTGGAGGGCAAGGCCAACCGGCTCTCCACGATGATCCGCAGCAATCTCGCCATGGCCATGCAGGGCCTGGCCGTCGTCCCGCTCTTCGCCGGCTGGGACGTCGACCGCGGGAAGGGACGTATCTTCTCGTACGACGTGACGGGCGGCCGCTCCGAGGAACTGGGCTTCGCCTCCACCGGCTCCGGCTCGATCTTCGCCCGGGGAGCGATGAAGAAGCTCTACCGCGAGGACCTGACGGAGGAGCAGGCCACCACCCTGGTCGTCCAGGCGCTGTACGACGCCGCCGACGACGATTCGGCGACCGGCGGTCCCGATGTGGCCCGCCGTATCTATCCGATCGTCACGACCATCACGGACGAGGGCTTCCGGAAGCTGACGGACGAGGAATCCTCGGAGATCGCCCGCTCGATCCTGGAGCACCGGCTGCAGCGGCCCGACGGCCCGCGTGCCGCGCTGCTCTGACGCCGTCCTCTTCTGAATAAACATGCCACTGACAGAAAGGGACGGATAGCCGGTGTCGACGCCGTTCTATGTCTCACCCCAGCAGGCCATGGCCGACCGGGCGGAGTACGCGCGCAAGGGCATCGCGCGTGGTCGCAGCCTCGTCGTGCTCCAGTACGCCGACGGCATCGTCTTCGTCGGCGAGAACCCGTCCCGCGCGCTGCACAAGTTCAGCGAGATCTACGACCGGATCGGCTTCGCGGCGGCCGGCAAGTACAACGAGTATGAGAATCTGCGTATCGGCGGTGTGCGCTACGCGGACCTGCGCGGATACACCTATGACCGGGACGATGTGACGGCCCGTGGTCTGGCCAACGTTTATGCCCAGACGCTGGGCACGATCTTCTCCAGCGCGGGCGAGAAGCCCTATGAGGTGGAGCTGGTCGTCGCCGAGGTCGGCGCGACCCCGGACGGCGACCAGATCTACCGGCTGCCGCACGACGGATCGATCGTGGACGAGCACGGTTCGGTCGCGGTCGGTGGCAGCTCGGAGCAGATCAGCACGTATCTGGACCAGCGGCATCGGGAGGGTATGTCGCTGGCGGAGGCGCTGAAGCTGGCCGTCCAGGCGCTGTCCAGGGATACGAACGGCGGCGAGCGGGAGATCCCCGCGGAGCGGCTGGAAGTGGCGGTCCTGGACCGTACGCGACCGCAGAAGCGCAAGTTCAAGCGGATCGTGGGCCGTCAGCTCTCCCGGCTGCTGGAAGCGGACGGTGCCGCGTCGACGCCGACGGACGCGCCCTCGGACACGGAGGAGCCGGACGTCACCGACTCCGCCGACTCGGGTTCGGCGGAGTCGTCCGCCACGGACACCGAGAAGCCCGACAGTACCGAGAAGTAGGTCCTGGCCGGTCGCTCTTCCGCTGTGCCCCGGTCCGCCCTCGCGGACCGGGGCACAGCCGTGTCCGGCAGGCCGTCGGCGGGTTCCGCTCAGGCGTCCCGGGGCGGTGGCGCAGTAGAGGCACGGACCACCAGCGAGACCGGGAGATCGCCGGGCTCCGGGCGGCGGCCGTCCAGGACCGCCAGCAGCGCGGACATCCCGCGTTCGCCGACCTGCTCGGCCGGCAGGCTCACCGTGGTCAGCTCCGGCTCGATCGCCGTCGCCAGCGCCAGATCGTCGAAGCCGGTGACGGAGATGTCCTCGGGCACCCGCAGACCCAGCCGCCGTACCGCCTTGCAGGCTCCCGCGGCCAGGATGTCGTCGTCGCACACCAGGGCGGTGGGCCGGGGGCCGGGGGCGCTCAGGGCGCGCTCGGTGGCCTCGCGCCCGGCGCCCACGTCCAGGGGAGCGGAGACCGTCCGTACGACCGCGTCGGGCACGTTCCGTACCGCCTCGGCCAGGGCCGTCGCCCGTATGTCGAAGGTCCAGGAGGGGATCGCGGAGGCGAGGTGGAGCAGGCGCCGGTGGCCGAGGGCGAGCAGATGTTCCGTGACCTGCCGGATGCCGTCGGCGATGTCGAGATTCACCCGTGCGGCGGCGCCGGGCGCCTCCGGATCGCTGTCGAGCATCACCAGCGGCAGATCGGCGCCGCGTATCGCGTCCAGGGCCTCGGTCGCCATGGACGAGGCGATCACCCCGTCCAGCGCCGCCCGCGCCGACGCGAAGGGGTCCCGGGCGGGGCCCACCCCGGCGGGGGAAGGGTAGAGGACCACTCCGAAGCCGTGCTCGGCGGCGACCTCGGCGGCGCCGGTGTAGACACGGGCGAAGAACTCGTTGGTGAGCGCGGGTACGACCAGGAGCGCGGTCCTGGTCGTACCCAGACGGAGGCTGCGGGCCGCGAGATTGGGCCGGTACTCAAGGGCGTGCGCGGCGTCGCGCACGAGCCCGGCGGTGCGCTCCGAGACCCTGCCGCGCCATTTGTCGCCGAGGACGAGCGAGACCGTGGCCTGGGACACCCCGGCGGCCCGCGCCACGTCCCTGCTGGTGGGCCTGGCGGACTGCTCTGTCATGGCTGCTGCTCTCCGTAGCACTCGTCCGGCCGGTCCCGTCCGCCGCGGCGGCAGTGGACCGGCGGACTGGCCACATGGTACGTATGACGCCGACGTTATACGTAAAACCCCGGCGGGTCCGGGGAAGAGAGGGGGCGGGCCATGGCCACCGGCTATGGGGACATCCTCAAGGCGCCGCACGCCGCACGGCTGCTCACCGGGACGCTGGTGGGCCGGCTGCCGAACGCCACGGGTCCCATCGCCATCGTGATGCTCGTCCGCGCCGGTGGCGGCAGCTACAGCCTCGCGGGCGCGCTCGCGGCGGTGTACGGGGTGGCCAACGCGATCGGACAGCCGCTGCTCGGCCGGGCCGTGGACCTGTACGGCCAGCCCCGGGTGCAGCTTCCTGCCGCCGTCGTCTCGGCCCTGGGCGCCGTGCTCCTCGTTGTCGCCGGGACCGGCTCGACCCTGCTCGCCTATGCCGCCGTGGCGGTCGCCGGCCTGTTCACACCACCGCTGGAGGGCGGGCTGCGGGCGCTGTGGCCGAACGTCCTGGGCGGTGAGGACCGGGTGCACCGGGCCTATGCCATGGACGCGGTCGCCCAGGAGATCATGTTCACGGTCGGCCCGCTGCTCGTCACCCTGCTCGTCGCCCTCTGGTCCCCGGCCGCCGCGCTGCTCGTCATCAACGCGATCGGAGTCCTCGGCGCGCTCTCCGTGGTGGTCTCCGCGCCGTCGCGCGCCTGGCGCTCGGCGCCGCGCGAGGCGCACTGGCTGGGCGCCCTGCGCTCACCGGGTCTGCTGGCCCTGCTGGGCTCGTTCCTCTTCGTCGGGATAGCCCTCGGCTCGATCACCGTCGCGGGTGTCGCGTACGCCGACGACCAGGGCCGCGAGTCCGTCTACGGCTGGCTGATGGCGGCGCTCGGGCTGGGCGCGCTGATCGGCGGCTCGGTGTACGGGGCCAGGCAATGGGCCGCCGCCCCCGAGCGCCGTCTCCGTGCGATCGTCGCCCTGCTGGCCCTCTGCTATCTGCCGCTGACGCTCACGCCCGGGGTGCCCGCGATGACCGTACTGGCCGCGGTGTCCGGGGTCTTCCTGGCGCCCGCGATCGCCTGTGCGTTCATCGTCGTCGACCGGCACGCGCCGCGCGGCACCGTCACCGAGGCGTTCTCCTGGCTCGTCACCACGATCGGGGTCGGCTCCGCGCTCGGTACGGCCGCCGCGGGCCCGGCCGCGGAGCTGGGCAGCACCTCCGCGAGCTTCGCGGTCGCGGGGGCCGGCGGGATCGCCGCGCTGCTGGTCCTGCTGGCCACCCAGCGGGTTCTCGCGGCTCCCGGCGGCGGGAGCGGGAAGGTGTCCGGCGGTGGTCCCGGAGATGTCGCGAGTGCCACCATCCGGACGGAAAATGATCCGGGCGGAGCGGCCGAACCCGGTTTCAGCTCTGGTCATCAGGCGTAATGTTCAGACATGGACCGCCGCATTTTCGGGCTGGAGAACGAGTACGGCGTCACGTGCACGTTCAGGGGACAGCGCCGACTGTCACCTGACGAAGTGGCGCGCTACCTCTTCCGCCGTGTTGTCTCATGGGGCCGCAGCAGCAATGTCTTCCTGCGGAACGGCGCCCGTCTCTACCTCGACGTGGGGTCGCATCCGGAATACGCAACTCCCGAATGCGACAACGTGACCGAACTGGTCACCCACGACAAGGCGGGCGAGCGCATTCTCGAAGGCCTGCTCGTCGACGCCGAACGCCGCCTGCACGAGGAGGGAATCGCGGGCGACGTCTATCTCTTCAAGAACAACACCGACTCGGCGGGAAACTCCTACGGCTGCCACGAGAACTATCTCGTCGCACGCCATGGAGAGTTCTCCCGGCTCGCGGACATCCTCATCCCCTTCCTCGTCACCAGGCAGCTTCTCTGCGGCGCCGGCAAGGTGCTCCAGACCCCTCGGGGCGCGGTCTACTGCGTCAGCCAGCGCGCCGAGCACATCTGGGAGGGCGTCAGTTCCGCGACGACCCGTTCCCGTCCGATCATCAACACCCGGGACGAGCCGCACGCGGACGCGGAGCGGTACCGCAGGCTCCATGTCATCGTCGGCGACTCGAACATGTCCGAGACGACGATGCTGCTGAAGGTCGGCGCCACCGATCTGGTGCTGCGCATGATCGAGGCGGGCACGGTGATGCGCGATCTCACCCTGGAGAACCCGATCCGGGCGATCCGCGAGGTCAGCCATGACCTCACGGGCCAGCGCAAGGTGCGGCTGGCCAGCGGCCGGGAGGCCTCCGCGCTGGAGGTCCAGCGGGAGTACTACGAGAAGGCCGTGGACTTCGTCGAGCGCCGGGGCATCCGCACCGGCACGGTCGACCAGGTCCTGGAGCTGTGGGGCCGTACGCTCGACGCGATCGAGGCGGAGGATCTCGACCGTATCGCCACCGAGATCGACTGGGTGATGAAGTACCAGCTCATCGAGCGGTACCGGGCCAAGCACAACATGACCATGTCGCATCCGCGGGTCGCCCAGATAGACCTCGCGTACCACGACATCCACCGCCGTCGCGGGCTCTACTACCTGCTGGAGAAGCGCGGCCAGGCAGCGCGGATCTGCAACGACCTGAAGATCTTCGAAGGCAAGTCGGTGCCCCCGCAGACCACCAGGGCACGGTTGCGCGGCGACTTCATCCGCCGGGCCCAGGAACAGCGCAGGGACTTCACCGTCGACTGGGTCCACCTCAAGCTCAACGACCAGGCACAGCGCACCGTGCTCTGCAAGGACCCGTTCCGTTCCGTGGACGACCGGGTGGAGAAGCTCATCGCCGGTATGTAGCCGACGGCCGGGCGGTACGAGAAACACATCACCGCACCATGCGACCGGGCCCCGTACGTACACGTACGGGGCCCGTGGCACGCCCCCGCCGCCGCCTTGCGATCGCAGGCCCCGGACCCCGCTCACCGATCCGGCCCGATCCGCGGGACACCCCCTAGAGTGTCGTGCAACTACCGTGCCGTCTGAGATCTGAGGAATCCGTGCGCCGACTTGCCGGCCTGATCGTCATCCCCCTGCTGCTGTTGTCGACAGCGGCGTGCGGGGACGACGGAGGCTCCGACTCCGCCCCGTC
Source organism: Streptomyces sp. GMY02 (assembly GCF_019056675.1). Taxonomy (NCBI): domain Bacteria; kingdom Bacillati; phylum Actinomycetota; class Actinomycetes; order Kitasatosporales; family Streptomycetaceae; genus Streptomyces; species Streptomyces sp. GMY02. The sequence goes on from NZ_CP077658.1 coordinate 6,913,605, forward strand.
CAAGAACGGACTTCCCGCGATCACCGCGGGCACCAAGTTCGGTGAGAAGCCGACCCTCGCCAAGGGCGAGGGCACTCCGCCCAAGGCGCTCAAGGTCGACGTCATCAGCGAGGGTGATGGCCCCAAGATCAAGAAGGGTGACGCGATCCAGGTCAATTACCTGGGCCAGAGCTGGGACTCCGAGAAGCCCTTCGACAACAGCTTCGACCGCAAGCAGCCCTTCGATCTGACGCTGGGCGCCGGCATGGTCATCAAGGGCTGGGACCAGGGCCTGGAGGGCCAGAAGGTCGGCAGCCGCGTTGAGCTGGGCATTCCGCCGGAGCTGGGGTACGGGGCACAGGGCCAGGGCGAGATCAAGCCCAACGCCACCCTGGTCTTCGTCGTCGACATCCTCAAGGCGACCCAGGTCCCGGCCTCCGCCAAGGGCACCGTGGTCGCGCAGGACAACATCTCGCTGCCCAAGGTCGGGACGAACGACGACGGCAAGGAGCCGACCGTCACGATCCCCAAGACCGACCCGCCCAAGAAGCTGGTCTCCAGCTATGTGCTGGAGAGCGACGGCGAGGTCGTCAAGGACTCGGACACGGTCGTGCTGAACTACGCGGCGTATCTGTGGAAGGACCGCAAGCAGTTCGACAGCACGTACAAGACGGGCCGCACCACGACCTTCCCGCTGCCCCAACTGACCCTCAAGGGCCTCAAGTCGGGCATCGTCGGCAAGAAGGTGGGCAGCAGGATCCTGATCGTGATCCCGCCGGACCAGGCCTTCGGCGACCAGGAGCAGCAGGGCATCCCCAAGAACTCCACGCTGGTGTTCGCCGTGGACATCCTGGCGAAGGTGTAAGACTGTCCCGGTTGCCCCGTTCATCATTTAGAGGAGCAGTTCAGTGAGCATCGAGAAGCCCGAGATCGACTTCCCGGGTGGCGAGCCGCCGGCCGATCTGGAGATCAAGGACATCACGGAGGGCGACGGCCCGGTGGCCAAGGCGGGCGACACCGTCTCCGTCCACTACGTGGGCGTCGCCTTCTCCACCGGTGAGGAGTTCGACGCGTCCTGGAACCGCGGTACGCCGCTCCAGTTCCAGCTCGGCGCCGGCCAGGTCATCGCAGGCTGGGACCAGGGCGTCCAGGGCATGAAGGTCGGCGGGCGCCGTCAGCTCACCATCCCCGCGCACCTCGCGTACGGGGAGCGCGGCGCCGGCGGCGGCCGTATCGCCCCGGGCGAGACGCTGATCTTTGTCTGCGACCTGGTGTCCGTCTGAGCCGTCCCGCTCCCGCAGGTCCGCGGAGGACTTCAGGACCGAGGGCCCGTGCCGTCCGCACGGGCCCTCGGCTTTTGTCCGGACACCCCGGGGCGGTACGGTCGACAGGCGGAGGCCGCAACGATCAAAAGGGGTGCAAGGCGTCGATGGCCATTGCCAAGGCCGAGCGACTGATGAATCTGGCGCTGTGTCTGCTCGGGACCCGCCGCCCGCTCAGCAAGCGCGAGCTGCGGGGCTCCATCGAGGCCTATCTGGAAGCGGGCACCGACGACTCCTTCAACCGGATGTTCGAGCGCGACAAGGAAGATCTGCGCGAACTCGGCCTGGTCATCGAGACGGTGGAGAACCTGGACGGCGAGACCGGCTATCTCGCCCGGCGCGACAGCAACCGGCTGCCCCCCATCACCCTCGACGCCGAGGAGGCCGCGGCCCTCGGCCTCGCCGCGAAGGTCTGGCAGCAGGCCAGGCTGGCCGGCGCGGCGAGCGGCGCCCTCCAGAAACTGCGCGCCGCCGGAATGCCGGAGGCGGAGGACGCGTACGAGGCGCACCACAGCGCGCTCGAACCGCGGATCCCCGTCCACGAGGCCGCGTTCGAACCGCTGATGCTCGCCTGCCGCGACCGGCGGCCCGTCGTCTTCGACTACCGCAAGGCCAACGCGGCCCGCCCCGAGCAGCGCCAGGTCGAGCCCTGGACACTGGAGTGCTGGCGCGGGCACTGGTACCTGGCCGGCTGGGACCGGGACCGCGGCGCCGAGCGGGTCTTCCGGCTCTCCCGGATCACGGGCAGGGTCCGCTCCCGCACCGGTTCGTTCACCGCGCCCGTACCCGACGCGGTCACCGTACGGGAGACCGTGGAGAGCTGGGCGGGAGAGACCGCCACCCGCTCCGCGCTGATCAGACTGCGGTCCGGGTGCGGCTATCCGCTGCGCGCGCGGGCGGTGTCGTCCAGGGACCTGGGCGACGGCTGGGACGAGCTGGAGATCCCGTACGGGCACGGTCTCGACGCCTGGCTGGTGGAGTTCGGCCCGGACGTGGTCGTACTGGAACCCGCGGATCTGCGGGCCGATGTCGTCGAGCGGCTGCGCGCCGTGGCGAAGGGCTGAGGGGGACCCGGACAACCATGGCAGCCAACGCCATCGACCAGACCCGGCGGATGCTCTCGCTGGTGACCTATCTGCGGGAGCGCCCCGGCGCCCATGTCAGCGATGTGGCCCGGGCGTTCGGGATCAGCGAGGACGAACTGATCTCGGATCTCGATGTCCTGCCCATGTGCGGTACGAGCTTCCGCGGCGGGGATCTGCTCGACATCGACACCGACGGCGACCGGATCTGGTGGCACAACCCGGACGATGTCGCCGAGCCGCTGCGGCTCGCCGCCGACGAGGCCACCGCGTTGCTGGTGGCCGCCCGGGCCGTCACCACCCTGCCGGGGCTGCGCGAGGGCGACCGGCAGGCGCTGCTGCGCGCCACCGCCAAGCTGGAGGCCGCTGCGGGCGAGGCGGCCGGCGCCAGCTCCCGGCTCTCGGTGACCTTCGAGTCCGAGGGCGGGGTGTTCGCCGAGGTCGACCGGGCCATCTCCGAGCGCCGCAGGCTGTGGCTGCGCTACTACTCACCGGCGCGGGACGAGCTGACGGAGCGCGAGGTCGACCCGATCCGGCTGTTCGCCGTGGGCCACACCTATATGGAGGCCTGGTGCCGGCTGTCCGAGGCCCGGCGTACGTTCCGGCTCGACCGGGTCGCCGAGATCAAGCTGCTGGACGCCCCGGCCGCGCCGCCCGAGCTGGAGCTGAGGGATCTGTCGGAGGGGCTCGTACAGCCGTCGGCGGAGGATCCCGAAGTGGTGGTCGAGGTCGGGCCCGGCGGGCGGTGGGTCGCCGAGTACTACCCGCACGACAGCGCTGAGGAACAGCCCGACGGCGGCCTGCGGATCACCCTGCGCACGCCCGCGCCCGCCTCGCTGAGGCGGCTGGCCCTGCGGCTCGGCGGTGACGGACGGATCGTCTCCCCGAGGGAACTCGCGGAGAGCGCGCGGCTGGCGGCGGACGAGGCGCTCGCGGCGTACGACGGGCGGGAGTGACACGGGAGTGGACGGGCGGGGGCCGGGAGTGGACGGGCGGGAAGAAGGAGAACCGAGGGTGATGTCGGTGGTGACCGGGGTGCCGGAGATCTCGTCCGGAGTGGCGGAGATCTCAGCGGTGCTTCCCGTGCTCTTCAAGGCGTCCTGTACCGAGTGCCTGGCCCGGTTCGAACTCTCGGCGGGCGCGCTGCGCCTGGCGATCGGGGCCACGCCCAAGACCACCTTCTACTCGTTCACCTGCCCCGAGTGCGAGAGCCTCGTGCGCAAGCCCGCGGGGGAACGGATCGTCGAACTCCTCACCGGCGGCGGGGTGCGGACACTGCGCCTGCACGCCACTTCCTGACCCCGGCGCCGCCCCGTGCCTCCCGTGCCGTACGCCACTGTCCGAGATCGCCAGTGTCCGAGATCCCCCGAGAACGGTTCAGGTTCTGCCCATGTTCTGGCCCATGCTCGCCGTCGCCCTGGGTTTCTGCGGGATCGCCGTCCTCGGTGTCCTGGCCGTCCGGGTCTTTGTCGAGGCCCAGCGGCTCGGCCGGCAGGTCGCCGCGACCACCGAGCGGATCAACCGGGCCGCCGAGGATCTTGAGCGCGCCGCCACCCGGCTGGCCTCCACCGGTGACGCGCTGCGGTAGCGGCCCCCGTGCTCTCCACCCGGCCCGGGGCGGACGGTACGCTGACGAGCGCGCCCCCCGTGGGCCGGACCGGGAGGAACCCGGACGGGCCGCACGGGTCGCGGATCGGTCGTACGCGGAGCAGTCGGGAGTATGCACAGGGATTGCCCCGCGTTTACCCCTGCGGGTTACGATCGCTGCGAGTACTAAGGCCGGACACCGGTTCGGTTGTACGGGCAGCCCCCGTCCCAACCGCCTCAGCGAGAAGGAAGTCGGACATGATCGGCAATCTGAAGCCCCTCGAGATCGTTCTGATCATCGTTGTCATCCTGCTGCTGTTCGGTGCCAAGAAGCTGCCCGACATGGCGCGTTCGCTCGGCAAGTCGGCTCGCATCCTCAAGAGCGAGGCCAAGGCCATGAAGAAGGACGACGACAGCGCGGCTCCCGCGGCCGACCAGGCCACCGCCGCCGACGCGACCGCCCAGCAGCAGGCCGCGCCCAGGACGATCCAGGCCTCGCCCGGTGATGTCACCAGCTCCCGTCCGGTCACCGAGCCGAACCGCACCGCCCAGAGCTGACCGCACCCCACTGACGGCTGCCGCTACGAGACGAGGGACGCGGGTTGCTCAAGTCTGCCCGGAAGCAGGAGAAGGACGTCGAGGGGCGCATGCCCCTTGCCGAGCACCTGCGTGAACTGCGAAACCGCCTGCTGAAGTCGGTCCTGGCGATCCTGGTCATCACGATCATCGCCGCGTTCTACTACAAGGACCTCATCGAGTTCATGATGCAGCCGATCCTCGACTCGGTGGGCTGCGTCAGTGGCACGCTGACACAGAAGAACGGCCAGCCGTGCGCGGACATGACCGTGAACGGTCTGATCTCGCCCTTCTCGATCGCCCTGAAGGTCTCCCTCGTCTCGGGTGTCGTGCTGTCCACACCGGTCTGGCTGTACCAGCTCTGGGGCTTCCTGGCGCCCGGTCTGCACAGCCACGAGAAGAAGTACGCGCTGTCGTTCGTGGGGATCGGCGTCCCGCTCTTCCTCAGCGGCGCCGTCCTCGCGTACAAGATCCTTCCGCAGACCGCCACGATCCTGCTCGATTTCACCCCGGACAACGCGCGGAACCTGCTGCCGCTCGACGAGTATCTCGATCTCGTGGTCCGCATGGTGATCGTGTTCGGGCTGGCCTTCGAGCTGCCGCTGCTGCTGGTCCTGCTGAACTTCACCGGGGTGCTGTCGGCGAAGCGGCTCGCCTCCTGGTGGCGGCTGATGGTGCTGGGGATCACACTCTTCTCCGCGGTCGCGACCCCGACCGGTGACCCGCTCACCATGCTGACGCTGGCCGCCCCCATCGTGTTCCTGTACTTCCTGGCACTGGGTGTCTGCTTCCTCAACGACCGGCGGCGCAGGCGCAACAACCCGGACGCGGATCTCGACGACGACGAGGCCTCCCACCTCGATCTGACCCCCGAGTCCGTCGGTGCGACCGACCCAGTCTCGCCGCCGTCGGCGCTGCCCGAGCAGGGCGGACGGACGGACCGGCTGAACGGGTACGACGACATCACCTGACCTCCTCGTACGGCGGCCCACCGGCCGCCGTACGGGTGGTTTCCAAGGACGATTAAAGATCGGCTGACTGTCAGAAGCGGCGGGTAGGCTCGACAGCAAGATGACAGAGGACCTCTCCCCAGCCGAGCGGTACGCCGCTGCCCGGATCCGTGCCGCCGAGCAGGCCACGGCGCTCGCACCCTTTCGCGAGTTGTACGACTTCGGCCTCGACCCGTTCCAGATCGAGGCCTGTCAGGCCCTTGAGGCCGGGAAGGGCGTACTGGTCGCCGCGCCCACCGGTTCGGGCAAGACGATCGTCGGTGAGTTCGCCGTGCACCTGGCCCTGGCCGAGGGCCGCAAGTGCTTCTACACCACGCCCATCAAGGCGCTCTCCAACCAGAAGTACGCCGATCTCGTCAAGCGCTACGGCGTGGGCAAGGTCGGCCTGCTGACCGGTGACAACAGCGTCAATGCCGACGCCCCGGTGATCGTCATGACCACCGAGGTGCTGCGGAACATGCTGTACGCGGGCTCGCAGTCACTGGTCGGTCTCGGCTATGTGGTCATGGACGAGGTGCACTACCTCTCCGACCGGTTCCGGGGCGCCGTCTGGGAGGAGGTGATCATCCACCTTCCCGAGTCGGTGACGCTCGTCTCGCTCTCGGCCACGGTCTCGAACGCCGAGGAGTTCGGTGACTGGCTGGACACCGTCCGCGGTGACACCGAGGTGATCGTCTCCGAGCACCGGCCCGTGCCGCTCTGGCAGCACGTACTGGCCGGCCGCCGGATGTACGACCTCTTCGAGGAGGAGTCCGACCACGGCGGCCGGGGCCCGGGCAAGCGGGAGGTCAACCCGGATCTCGTCCGGCTGGCCCGGATGGAGAACCAGCGGACGTACAACCCGCGCGACCGTAGACGCGGCAAGATGGTCCGCGAGGCCGACCGGGAGCGGGAGCGTCGGCAGCGCAGCCGGATCTGGACGCCCTCCAGGCCCGAGGTCATCGAGCGCCTCGACGCGGAGGGGCTGCTGCCCGCGATCACGTTCATCTTCAGTCGGGCCGGCTGCGAGGCCGCCGTGCAGCAGTGTCTGTACGCGGGGCTGCGGCTCAACAACGACGAGGCGCGGCGGCGGGTGCGTGAGATCGTCGAGGAGCGCACGGCCTCGATCCCCGGTGAGGATCTCCATGTCCTCGGCTACTACGAGTGGCTGGAGGGCCTGGAGCGGGGCATCGCCGCGCACCACGCGGGGATGCTGCCGACCTTCAAGGAGGTCGTCGAGGAGCTGTTCGTCCGCGGACTGGTCAAGGCGGTCTTCGCCACCGAGACCCTGGCGCTCGGCATCAACATGCCCGCCAGGTCCGTGGTGCTGGAGAAGCTCGTCAAATGGAACGGCGAGCAGCACGCCGACATCACCCCCGGCGAGTACACCCAGCTCACCGGCCGGGCCGGGCGCCGGGGCATCGACATCGAGGGCCATGCGGTGGTGCTCTGGCAGCGCGGGATGGACCCGGGCGCGCTGGCCGGACTGGCCGGGACCCGGACGTACCCGCTGCGCTCCAGCTTCCGGCCCTCGTACAACATGGCCGTCAACCTCGTGCACCAGTTCGGGCGGCACCGCTCGCGTGAGCTGCTGGAGACGTCCTTCGCCCAGTTCCAGGCCGACAAGTCGGTCGTCGGGATCTCCCGCCAGGTGCGGAAGAACGAGGAGGGGCTCGACGGCTACCGCGCGGGGATGACCTGCCACCTCGGGGACTTCGAGGAGTACGCGCGGCTGCGCCGCGACCTCAAGGAGCGCGAGAACGATCTGGCCAAGCAGGGTGCCGCGCAGCGCCGGGCCGCCGCGGCCACGGCGCTGGAGAAGCTCAAGGCGGGCGACGTGATCCACGTACCGACCGGGAAGTTCGCCGGTCTGGCGCTGGTCCTCGACCCGGGGCTGCCCGCCGGCCGGGCCAACGGGCACCGGGGCTTCGAGCACCAGGACGGGCCGCGGCCACTGGTACTGACCGTGGAGCGGCAGGTCAAGCGGCTGGCCACGATGGACTTCCCCGTGCCGGTCGAGCCGCTGGAGCGGATGCGGATTCCCAAGTCCTTCAACGCGCGCTCGCCGCAGTCGCGCCGCGATCTGGCGTCCGCGCTGCGCTCCAAGGCCGGTCATATCGTGCCCGAGCGGCACCGCAAGCAGCGCGCGGCGGCGGCCGACGACCGCGAGATCGCCCGGCTGCGCTCGGAGCTGCGCGCCCATCCCTGCCATGGCTGCGACGAGCGCGAGGACCATGCGCGCTGGGCCGAGCGCTACCACCGGCTCCAGCGGGACACCCGCCAGTTGGAGCGCAGGATCGAGGGCCGGACGAACACCATCGCCCGTACCTTCGACCGGATCGTCGCACTCCTCACCGAGCTGGACTATCTGCGCGATGACGAGGTCACCGTGCACGGCAAGCGGCTCGCCAGGCTCTACGGCGAGCTGGACCTGCTCGCCAGCGAGTGCCTGCGGGACAGGGTCTGGGAGGACCTCGGCCCGGCCGAGCTGGCCGCCTGTGTCTCGGCGCTCGTGTACGAGGCCCGGCAGGCCGATGACGCGGTGGCGCCCAAGCTGCCTTCGGGCAAGGCCAAGGCGGCGCTCGGCGAGATGATCCATATCTGGGGCAGGCTCGATGCCCTGGAGGAGGAGCTGAGGATCAACCAGGCGGAGGGAGTCGGCCAGCGCGAGCCCGACCTCGGTTTCGCCTGGGCGGTCTATATGTGGGCCTCGGGCCGTGGGCTCGACGAGGTGCTGCGCGAGGCGGAGATGCCGGCCGGTGACTTCGTACGGTGGTGCAAGCAGGTCATCGATGTGCTCGGGCAGATCGCGGCGGCGGCTCCCCGCGACAACAGCACGGTGGCGAAGAACGCACGCAAGGCGGTCGACGCGGTGCTGCGCGGGGTGGTGGCGTACAGCTCGGTGGGCTGAGGCCGGGGGGCGGTACGGCGATGGGGGCGGGTGCCAGGCGGACAAGGCGTCAGGTGGAGAGGGCGTTAGGTGGAGAGGGTGGAGACGGCGGCGAGGAAGTAGAGGCAGCCGGCTGTTGCGACTGTCACCCCGGCTATCACCGGGGTCCAGGCCGCCAGTCTGGTGGCGGCGGTTCTGCCGCGCAGGCGCCTCTCCAGGAAGGCGAAGCCGCGGATGCTCATGACGCCGACGCAGGTCAGGGTGACCGCCATGCCGACTCCGAAGACGACGACCAGGACCACGGCGCCTGCCGCGCGGCCGGTCAGCAGGCCGCTGACCAGGACGAGGAAGGCTGACGGGGAGGGCAGCAGACCGCCGGAGAGCGCGAGGGCCGTCAGACCGCGGCGGGACCAGGGATCGGTCAACTCGTGGGTGTGGGTGGGGGGATGGTGGTGTCCCGGGTGTGCGGAGTGTGCCGGGTGCCCTTGCTCGTGGTCGTGCCCATGTGTGTGGTCGTGCCCATGCGCATGGCTGTGGCTGTGTCCGTGGCCGTTGTGTCCCCTCACATGCCGGTACACCAGGCCCGCCCCCACCGCGACCACGATGACTCCGGCCGCCGCCTGCATCCACGCGGTCGCCGTCTCCGTACCGAACGCCGCCGTGCCGCTCACGCCCACCCACACCAGCGCCAGCACCAGCACGGAGAAGGTGTGCATCGCGGCGACGATCACGCCGAGGCGTACCGCGTCCCGGACGCGGCCTCGCGTACCCGCCAGATACGCGGCCGTGATCGCCTTGCCGTGGCCGGGTGCGACGGCGTGCGCCGCGCCCACGCCCAGCGCGACGACTAGGGCGATCCAGAAGACCGCGCGGCCGTCGAAGAGGGCCACGAGGCGGCTGTCGAGTCCGCCGAGGTCCGTCATGGCCGGCTCCCGGCGTCGGGGGCGGTCGCCGTACGGCGGCGGGACCGGCGTACGAACAGGCAGGCCGCGACGGCCAGTACGGCGACGGCGGTGCCGCCGGCCACCGCGGTCACCGAGCCCGGCACGCCCCCGCCCGACGCGGCGAACCGCAGATGGTGGGTGCGGTCGACAGCGGTGAACAGCGTCTGCCGCGGGGTGGCGGAGCCGTCCGTCGTGAGCATGGTGCGGTACGCCTCGTTCAGATCGGTGAGCACGCTGACCGTGACGTCCGCCTCCACCAGAGGGGCCGGGCAGTCGAAGGTCAGGCGGGCACCCTCGTCGAGCAGCCGCTCCAGCGCGGCCACTTCGCCCTTGCAGGCGCCGCCGTCCTGAGCGACCGTGATGTGCCGCAGCAGATAGGTGTGCACGGCGGGGGAGCGCTGGAGCTTCTGCTCGCCGGTCAGCTCCGTCGAGACGGCGCCGCTCTCCGGGTCCTCGAAGGCGCCGAGGGACTGGCCGAGAGCCACCCAGTCGTCCGCGTTGGCCCGCCAGGCGATGGACACACGGGAGCCGTCCGCACTGATCCGGGCCGTGGACGGCGGTCCGAAGGGATGGGCGACCGCGGCGGGCGCCGGAGCGGCCAGAGTACCGAAGCCGGCCAGCACGGCACCGGCCAGCAGCACACGTACGGCCCGGAGACGGGCGGCCCGGGAACGTACACCCCGGAGGCGGGCAGCCCAGGAACGTACGGCCCGGAAGCCGGCAGCCCGGAAGCGTACGGTCCGCAAGCGGGCGGCCCGGGAACGTATGGCCCGTGAGTGGGCGGGGCTCTGAAAGGTGGTCAAGGGATCGGTTCTCCTGTGCGGTCCCGGACGGCCGGAGGCCTTGGCGGCGAGGGCCGGACGGCAGACGGGCCTGGGTGCCGGGGCGGGGTGCGCCCCGGCCGGGCCGGGGCGAGGTTCGGCGCACACGGGCGCGGCCGGGTTGCCCTCGCCCCGGCGTGGGATCACTTCGTCACGTGAACGACCGGGCTGGTGATCTTCCGGTTCTTGCCCTCCACGTACACGACGTAGTCGTCCTTCGTCGACGTGACGCGGCGCAGCGGGAACGACTCGTTCAGCCTGCCCAGCTCATCGGCCTTCACCTCGCCGACCAGCTCCTGCTTCACGGGCTTGCCCTCGCTGACCCGGCGCATGTAGATCGACGCCGTCTCGTACGCGTCGAAGCCGTAGGCCGAGATGTCCAGGGAGCCGTCCCTGGGCACCGTGGTCTTGTCGACGGTGACCTGCTCGCCCACGGAGTTCTCCGGGGTGGGCAGCTCGTTGACGGTCTTCTCACCCTTGCTGTTCTTGAGGATGGTGAATCCGTCGAAGTGCTGGCCGTTGGCGTAGCGGGCCTCGAACCGGAGCTGGTCGTTCTGGACGTCGACGAGCTGGTAGAGCTGGGTGTTCTCGCTGTTGACGACCGGCTCGGCTCCATTGCCGGTCCAGTTGGCGCCGTCGTTCAGCGCGTACATCTTGCCGCCGGAGACCGAGACCACATAGGTGACACCGTTGTGCGTGGTGACGCTCTTGCGGTTCGCGGTCTTGTTGCCGCGGCCGTAGCTGTGGTCGTGACCCTGGAGCACCAGGTCGACGCCGTACTTCTCGAACAGCGGGCCCCACTGGTCGCGCACGGCCGGGTTGTTGCGGGTGCCGGTCGTGGAGTAGACCGGGTGGTGGAAGGTCACCGTGGTCCACTTGTTGGGGTTGTTCTTGAGGAGGCCCTCCAGCCAGGCGGTCTGAGAGGCCATCAGCGCGGCGTTGCTCTGCACGTTTGAGTCGAGGGCGATGAAGCGCACACCCTGGTAGTCCACGCTGTACGCGGTCTGCTTGAGCGCCGCGTCACCCGGGCCGTTGTCCGGGTACGGGAACTGCGGGCGCCAGAAGCTCGACAGGCCGTTGCTGTACTCGTGGTTGCCCGGCACCGAGATGTTGTTGATCTGCGAGTCGATGAAGCCGCCGGCCTGGTACCACTGGCCCCACTGCTCTTCGCTGTTGGCCGAGTCGATGAGGTCACCGGCGTTGACGATGACCTTCGCCTCGGGCCGGTCCGAGAACGCCTGGCGGAAGACGCGCGGGACGGCCGAGTCGATGTAGTTCTGCGCGTCGCCGTAGTAGATGAAGGAGAACGGCTTCAGGTCCGCGGCGGCGGTGGTGAAGTCCGTCCACGCGCTCCAGTTGGTGCCGTCGCCGACCCGGTAGGTGTAGCGGGTGGCCGGCTTGAGACCGGACAGCAGGGCCGTGTGGTACGTGGAGGCGTAGCCCAGCGAGGTGTTGACCGAGGTGGTCGACTCGGCGTGGACGGTGGTGACGGCGCCCGCCGCCGGGGCGACCTGCCCCAGGGCGCGCGGCGCCTCCAGGAACTCGGCCTGCGCGTACGGAGCGTCCGCGTTGGCGCGCCAGGTCACCTTCTGGCTGGTGGCCGGAGTGGTGGTGGGGGTCAGCATGATGCGGTCCGGCATGGCGGACGGCTTGTGGATCTCCGCCGCGGGGACCTTGACGGGGGCGGGGAAGTCATCACCGAAGGCGACGGGGCCGGCGATGACACCGGCGACGACCAGCGCGGCGACACCGGTCGTGGTGATCTTCACGCGCCGCGAGGCATGGGCCCAGGGTCTTCTTCTGACGTCGTTCACGAGGAGTTGTACCCCTTAAGGAAGTGAATGCGCGTTCCACGGCGGCTGCCTGGATTGCCGGGAATTTAAGTGGGGTTGACTTAACTTTTACTGCTTGCGGGATGTACGCCATACGAATCCGGGTCGCCCGGAGGGCGGCGCGGGGTCGGCCCGCGGCATCCGCTCCGGCTCGACTCCGGCCGTGCTCCCGGCCGTTGAGCGTGCGGAATCCGGTGTTCACCCGGGGATGTCTGGATGCAGGAGCCCAGGGCCCGGGGCCGCTCCTCGGGGCGCCGCTCTTCCGGCCGACCGCCCTCTTCCCCTCAGGTGTCCGCCATGCCCGTCGCCCGCACCGCCGCCGCCCGGCACCCGGCCCGCCGTCTGCTGGCCGCCGTACCCAGCCTGCTCGCGCTGGGGACCCTGCTGGTCGAGCCGCCACCGGCTCCGGTGCACAAGGACGACACCTTCATCACTGCGGAGACCTCGGGCATCCTCAATATCGAGGGGGCGGAGTGCTTCACCGATCCCACGTACTCCGTGACCGCGGACGACAAGATCGTGCTCTACCGCGCATGCCGTGAGGGCGCGGCCAACCAGTCGTACGGTTTCCTCTCGGCCGATGAAGGACCGTACGACCGCGCGGTACTGGCGGACTTCGCGTGGCAGGGGTGCGGGCGCGGCTTCCGGCACTACTGGACCAGCCGCGAGAAGTCGGGGCTGGACTTCTATCCGGTTCTGCCGACCGAGGAGACCTGGGCGGACGGCGACCGGGACATCATGTGCGTGGTGTACGACCCGGAAGGCGAGCTGAAGCAGTCACAGCTTCCGACGGCCTGACGGCGCGTTACGGGCGTACGGCCGGGGGCGCTGGCTCGGGGCGCGTGCCCTGGGCGTACGCGCCCCTGGCGGTGTGTGCCCTGCGCGTATGCGAAAGGCCGCCCGGACGCGGGCGGCCTTCAGCGGTGAATATATGCACCGTACGGGGTGGGCGCACGGTACGGGCGGGCGTACGGCTACGGGGCTACGCGCCCTCCTGCTCCCGCTCGACCTGTTCGTTCCACTCGCGCTTGACGGCGCGCCAGGCCTCGTCGGTCTGGCCGAGCCGCCAGTACCCCGAGACCGACAGCCGCTCGCGCGGAATGTTCCGCTCCACCCGCAGAAGGCGGCGCAGGTCCTTCACGAAGCCCGCCTCGCCGTGCACGAACGCCTGTACGTCACCGGCCGGGAAGTCCAGTCCGCGTACGGCGGCGACCAGCGCCTCACCGACCGGACGGTCACCGCGGTGCAGCCAGGTGATCCCGGTGCCGTCCGGCGCCGTGACCTTCTGCTCCTCCTCGGGGCCCGCGATCTCGACGAAGGCATGCACCGTCGCCCCGGCCGGCACCCGCTCCAGGGACGCGGCGATCGCGGGCAGCGCGCTCTCGTCCCCGGCCAGCAGATGCCAGTCCGCCGCCGGATCCGGTACGTAGGAACCGCCCGGGCCCAAGAACCGTACGGTCTCGCCCGCCCGCGCCCGCGCCGCCCAGGGTCCCGCCAGCCCCTCGTCGCCGTGCACCACGAAGTCCACGGTCATCTCCCGCGCGTCCGGGTCCCAGGCGCGCACCGTGTACGTACGGGTCGTGGGCCACTGGTCGCGCGGGTACTCGGCGCGGATGCGCTCCATGTCGAACGGCTCGGGATACGTCACACCCTCGGGGGCGAACAGCAGCTTGATGTAGTGGTCGGTGAACTCGCCGGCCTCGAAGGTGCCCAGCCCTTCACCGCCGAGAACGACCCGCACCATGTGCGGGGTGAGCCACTCGGTGCGCACGACCTGTGCTTCACGGGCCTTCGGTGCCTTGCGGGCCGGCTGTTCTGCCACGGTGTCTCCCCAGACTCTCGCACACGGGCTTAGGCTTACCTAAGCTAACACTTCGCCGGGGAACGGCAATGCTGAGCGCGTTCGAAGCGGTCGTCGGCCTCGGCGGCAACCGGCATGCGCACCGTCAGGCGCCGCGGCCGTCAGCCCTCAAGCGTCACCAGGAGCCGGCGCAGCGCCCCGCCCAGCCCCCACCGCGCGGCGAGCGCGTCGACCATGGCCGGATCGCGCGGGGCCGAAGGCAGCGCCGGATCGAACTCCGGCAGCGGTACGTCCCCCGCGACCCGCACCACCTTGGGCGCGACCGCCACATAGTCGCGGGCCTCGTCGAGCCGCTTGCGCTGCGACGGCGTGAGCTTCGAGCGCGGATCGTCGACCGCCGCCATGATCCCGGCCAGATCACCGAAGCTGTCGAGCAGTTTGGCCGCGGTCTTCTCACCGATCCCCGGCACACCGGGCAGACCGTCGCTGGGGTCGCCGCGCAGCAGCGCGAGATCCACGTACCCGGGCCCGTCGACGCCGTACTTCTCCCGCAGCAACGCCTCGTCGGTGAGCTGGAGCGTGCCGACCCCCTTGAGGGGATAGAGCACCCGGACACCGCGGGCGTCGTCGACGAGCTGGTACAGATCGCGGTCGCCGGTGACGATGTCCACCGGGCCCGTGGCCCGCCCGGCGAGGGTGCCGATCACATCGTCCGCCTCGTATCCCGCCACCCCGACCCGGGCGATGCCGAGCGCGTCGAGCACCGCCTCGATGACCGGGACCTGGGGCGCGAGCGTGTCCGGGGTCTCCTCCTCGTCGGGCCCCTCCGCGTGCTCCTCGGCCACCCGGTGGGCCTTGTACGACGGGATCAGGTCCACCCGCCACTGGGGCCGCCAGTCGGCGTCCATGCAGGCCACCAGCTCGTCCGGGCGGTGGTCCTGGACCAGGCGCGCGATGAAGTCCAGCAGCCCGCGCACCGCGTTGACCGGGGTGCCGTCCGGGGCGCGTACGGAGTCGGGGACCCCGAAATAGGCGCGGAAGTAGAGGGAGGCGGTGTCGAGGAGCATCAGGCGTCGCGTCACATCCCCGATGATGCCCCAGCCCACTGACAGCCGCCCTCGCCGGACGGCCCGGGCGGCGGTTCAAGAGGAAGGCGTTTTCTCGCCGATGTACGCCGAACCCGTTGTGACCTGGGCCACTTCATCGTTTGCCGAATGGAGGCGGGGGCAGGCGCGCACCCGGAGCGAGCCCGGTTGGACGGTCCATTGGTCCAGCCCCATGTCCGGGCGAAGCGGGCCGAACCCGCCCGCTCCACGACCTGCCCGCGGGGGTGGCAGGCCGTATCCGTTCAACACGAGAGGTGTATGTGTCCAGGCTCCAAGCCGAACACCTGTACAAAATCTTTGGCAGACGACCCGCCGAAGCCGTGACCGGGCTCAGGAACGGCACGGACCGTGACGCCCTGCGCGCCGCCGGCACCACCGCGGCGGTGATCGACGCCTCCTTCTCGGTCGAGCCCGGACAGATCTTCGTCGTCATGGGCCTGTCCGGATCCGGCAAGTCCACCCTGCTGCGCATGCTCAACGGGCTGCTCGAACCCACCGCCGGCCGCGTCCTCTTCGACGGGCAGGACCTCACCGCCCTGAGCCCGCGCGAGCTGCGCCAGGTCCGGTCCACCAGGATCAGCATGGTGTTCCAGCACTTCGCCCTGTTCCCGCACCGCAGCGTCCTGGAGAACGCCGCGTACGGACTTGAGGTCCAGGGGGTCCCGCGCGCGGAGCGCGAGCGGCGTGCCACGGAGGCGCTGGAGCTGACCGGTCTGGGCGGCTGGGAGACGTCCTGGCCGGACGAGCTGTCCGGCGGGATGCAGCAGCGCGTCGGCCTCGCCCGCGCGCTCGCCACCGACGCCGATCTGCTGCTGATGGACGAGTCCTTCAGCGCGCTCGACCCGCTGATCCGCAGGGACATGCAGGACCAGCTTCTCGAACTCCAGACGCGGCTCAAGAAGACCATCGTGTTCATCACCCACGACCTCAACGAGGCCATGCGCCTCGGCGACCGCATCGCCGTGATGCGCGACGGCGAGATCGTGCAGCAGGGCAGCGCCGAGGACATCCTCGTCACCCCCGCCGACGACTATGTCGCCTCCTTCACCCAGGACGTCGACCGCTCCCGGGTGCTCACCGCCGCCGCGATCATGGCCGAACCGGAGACCGCCTACGGCACCCGTACCGACGACGGCAGGGAACTCCGTACCGCCGAGGACGTGATGTCCGCCGCGCCCGCCAGCGTGGTCGGCTCGACCCCGGTCGGCGAACTGTTCACGCCCTGTTCGACCAGCGGCGTCGCGGTCGCGGTCACCGACGGCAAGGGGAAACTCGTCGGAGTCGTTCCACGCGCCAGGCTGCTGGCCGCGCTGGGCGAGCCGATGACCCCGCCGGCCCCCGCGCGTACCGCCGCCGGTGAGACCTCGGCCCCTGCCACCACCGGCAAGGCGGCCGCCCGTGCCTAGATTCCGTCTCGGCGACGGTGTCGACTCCGTCGTCGACTTCCTCCAGCGCCATCTGTCCTGGCTGTTCGACGCCATCGGCTCGGTCGTCTCCGGCATGTACGACGGCATCGACGCGGTGCTCTCCGCGCCGGAACCGCTGCTCCTCGCGGGCATCCTCGCCGTCCTCGCCTGGTGGCTGCGCAGCCTCGTCGCGGGCGTCCTCTCCTTCGCGGGCTTCGCGCTGATCGACTCGGTCGAGCTGTGGGACGACGCGATGGCGACGCTCTCGCTGGTACTCGTCGCCACCATCGTGACCCTGCTCATCGCCGTACCGCTGGGCGTCTGGGCGGCCCGTTCCAGAGCGGTCAGTTCGGTCACCAGGCCGGTGCTCGACTTCATGCAGACCATGCCCGCCATGGTCTATCTGATCCCGGGCGTCTTCTTCTTCGGTGTCGGTGTGGTTCCCGGCATCATCGCGACGATCATCTTCGCGCTGCCGCCCGGTGTCCGGATGACCGAGCTGGGCATCCGGCAGGTCGACGGCGAACTGGTCGAGGCCGCCGAGGCGTTCGGCACCAGCCCCCGCGACACCCTGCTGCGCGTCCAGCTTCCGCTGGCACTCCAGACGATCATGGCGGGCATCAACCAGGTCATCATGCTGGGCCTGTCCATGGTGGTCATCGCGGGCATGGTCGGGGGCGGCGGCCTCGGCGGCGCCGTCTACCGTGCCATCGGCAACGTCGACATCGGCCTCGGCTTCGAGGCGGGCGTCTCCGTGGTCATCCTGGCCATGTATCTGGACCGGGTCACCGGCGCGCTCAGCCTCCAGGTCTCCCCGCTCGGCCGCCGCGCCATCGCCAAGGCGAAGGAACTGACCGGCGGGGTGCGGCTCTGGAACCACCGCCCCCAGCCGGTCGTCGCCCTCGCCGGTGTGGCCGTCCTCGCTCTGGTCGCCGGCGGCCTCGGCGCCTTCGGCGGCTCCCCGCGGAGCACCACCGCCTCGGGCGCCGGGAACGTCGGCCAGGGCCAGAAGATCACCATGGGATACATCCCCTGGGACGAGGGCATCGCCTCCACCTTCCTCTGGAAGGAACTGCTGGAGCGGCGCGGTTACGAGGTCGACGCCCGGCAGTACGAGGCCGGCTCGCTCTACACCGGCCAGGCGGGCGGCCAGATCGACATCCAGACCGACTCCTGGCTCCCGGTCACCCATGCCGCCTACTGGGCGAAGTACAAGAACAGCCTGGAGGACATGGGTTCCTGGTACGACCAGACCTCGCTGGAACTCTCCGTACCCGCCTACATGAAGGGCTTTGACTCCCTCGACGACCTCAAGGGCAAGGCCTCCACCTTCAAGGGCCGGATCATCGGCATCGAGCCCAGCGCGGGCGAGATGGGCCTCCTCAAGGACAAGGTCCTCAAGGAGTACGGCCTGGAGGGCGAGTACACCCTCGTCGACGGCTCCACGCCCGGGATGCTGTCCGAGCTGAAGCGCTCGTACGACAAGAAGGAGCCGGTCGTCGTGGTGCTCTGGTCGCCGCACTGGGCGTACAGCACCTATGACCTCACCAAGCTCAAGGACCCCAGGAAGGCCTTCGGCGCGGAGAGTGACGGAGTCCACACGCTGGCCCGTAAGGGCTTTTCCGCCGACCAGCCGCGGGT
Organism: Streptomyces sp. GMY02; assembly: GCF_019056675.1. Classification (NCBI taxonomy): domain Bacteria; kingdom Bacillati; phylum Actinomycetota; class Actinomycetes; order Kitasatosporales; family Streptomycetaceae; genus Streptomyces; species Streptomyces sp. GMY02. The sequence goes on from NZ_CP077658.1 coordinate 6,931,581, forward strand.
CGCCTCCTGGCTCAAGGACTTCAGCATGGCCGAGGAGCAGCTCACCGGCCTCGAGGCGACGATCCAGTCGGCGGGCAAGGGCAAGGAGCAGGAGGCCGTCCGGACCTGGCTCAAGGACCACCCCGGCCTCGCGGAGCGCTGGACCCCGCTCGACGGTGCCGCGTCGGGGCAGTAGGCAGGGGGCCATGAAGGGCGCGGTCGCGGCGAAGGGCGGGTCTGCCTGCGGGCGGACCCGCCTCTTCCGTGTGCTCGAACAGACATCCGGGCTCTTTGCGAATCACCCGCAGGCGCGCATCATTGACCCGGGGGGTCGCCCGCCTCCCCCTCCCGTGCGTTCGTACCGGCCGGGGTCCGGCAGCGGGTGCCGCAGGACAGCTCTTGTACTGGCGTCAACTCTGAGAAGATGACGATCCGGTCGGGAGGGAGCCCAGTCATGGACGACAAGGAAGCGCTCAGGGTGGGCGCGGCCGTCCGCAGGCGGCGCAGGTCCCTGGGCCTGACCCTGGCGGCGGTCGCCGCCCGCAGCGGGCTGTCCGTGCCCTTCCTCAGCCAGATCGAGAACGAACGGGCCAGACCGAGTACCCGTTCGCTGGAACGGGTGGCGGACGCCCTGGAAACCACCCCGGCCCGGCTGCACGCCGCCGCCGACTCCGCGCGCACCGTCGATGTCGTACGGGCCTCCGACGGCGAACCGGGAGTCCGCAGGGTGGTACGGGGTGGGCATCAGCTCAACGCCAAGGAATTCACCGGCGAGCAGGACACCGGCCGCGAGTACCAGCACCGCAACGACGAGATCATGTACATCGCGGACGGTGCCGCCGAGGTCGAGGCCGAGGGGCGCGCGTACCGCCTGGAGCGCGGGGACACGCTCTATCTCTCCGGCGGGGTGAGGCACCGCTGGCGCGCCACCGAGCCCGGCACCCGCATCCTGGTCGTCGCCGTCGCCGAGCACATCGACGCGACCGTCGACCCCCGGCGCTGAGCGGACCCGCGCCGTGCCCGGCCCGCGTGTCGTCTCGCTCGTCCCCTCGCTCACCGAGGCCGTCGCGGTCGCTGCGCCCGGCCTGATCGTGGGCGCCACCGACTGGTGCGTACGGCCCGTCGGCCTCGATGCCGTACGGATCGGCGGCACGAAGAACCCCGACGTGGCCGCCGTCGCCGCGCTCCGCCCCGACCTCGTGATCGCCAACGAGGAGGAGAACCGCGCCCCCGATCTCGCCGCTCTCCGGGCCGCCGGGCTGACCGTGCTGGTCACCGAGGTCAGAACGCTGGAGCAGGCCTTCACCGAACTGGAACGCGTCCTGGTGGCGGGCTGCGGCCTCGCCGTACCGCGCTGGCTGGACGAAGCCCGGCGCGCCTGGGAGACGCCTCAGCCGCTTCCGTACGAGCGGCGCGCGGCGGTCGTACCGGTCTGGCGCAGGCCCTGGATGGTCCTCGGCCGGGACACCTTCGCCGGGGATCTGCTGGCGCGGCTGGGGGTGGCCAATGTGTACGGAACCCACGCCGAGCGCTATCCGCGGATCCCGCTGGACGAGCTTCGGGCCTCGGGGGCCGATCTGGTGGTCCTGCCCGACGAGCCGTACCGCTTCACCGCCGACGACGGCCCGGAAGCCTTCCCGGGCCTGCCCGCTGCCCTGGTGGACGGGCGGTACCTCACGTGGTACGGACCGTCGCTGGTGCGGGCGCCGGAGATGCTGCGGGCAGCACTCCGGCGAGCAGACCGCGCAGGGTGCACCACGCCGCCACCGCCCAGGCCGTGACCAGCAGCGCGTACAGACCCAGCGCCAGCCACTCCAGCGCCACCAGACCGGTACGGCCCGCCAGCCCCTCCGCGCCCGTGACACACGTACCGACCGGGAAGGTGAAGGCCCACCACGCCATCGTGAACCGCATCCCGCGCCGCCAGGCCCGCACCACCAGGGCCGTCGCCAGCGCCAGCCACAGCAGCGCGAACCCCATCACCGGTACGCCGTACAGCACCGCGAAGCCGCCCAGCGCCCGCGCGTACGGAGCGCTCACCGCGCCGTGCGCCACATCGGCCAGCCGGCTCGCCGCAGTGGTCGACTGCCCCAGCGGGCCGAGCACCAGAAAGAGCGACGGGGTCAGCGCGAGCGGCAGCGGGCCGTGGTGCACCAGCCGGCCGAAGATCAGCGGCAGCAGGGTCAGGGACGCGAGCAGACTCAGCCCGAAGAGCCCGTAGCAGCCGAACAGCAGCGCCTCACGGCCCTGGCCGGCGGGCAGATACGGCAGCAGCGACGGTCCGGCTGCCGCCGAGACCATGGGCGGCACCACCGGAAGCAGCCAGACGGGTGAAATCTCCGCCGGCCCCGGCCGGTGGCGTACGACCAGCAGATACAGCATGGCCACCGCGACCAGGAGCCCGAGGAGCGTGCCCGCGCCGAACAGCACCGCGTCCACGACGACCGCAGCCCCCTGGCCGAGCACCTCACGGCCCACCGCCAGCGTCGCGGCCCCGACGGCCAGCAGCGCCATCGCCACACAGCCGTAGAACGGAGCCATGGCCGGGTCGTGCAGATGGGCGCGCGCCTGGTCGGAGTGGTACCGCCAGTGGCCCGTCCTGGCGATCAGCAGGACGACGAGCGCCACCGCCGACAGCGCCCACACCGCGATCGAACCGGCCCGCAGCCCCGGCAGATCGAACGGGATCCCGGCGCCCGCGGTCGCGACGATCGCGGTGCCCATCACCATGGCGTACCAGTTGGGCCCGAGATGGCGGAGCCGGGGCAGCCGCTGTCCGGGGGGATTTCCGGGCGGCGGCGTTCCCGGATCCTTTGCGTGATCCGGTGCGGGACGCGCCGCCGCGGGCTGTGAACGGGGGCGCGCGAGAGTGGCCATGGATCCACCGTCGCGCCGGGGCCCGGCCCCCACCAGGCCCCTTGTCCCTATGAGGTCATAACCTGGACTTATGGCCGATGCCCCGTTCGTCGCGCGCCCCGCCACTCCACTGGCCCACCGGGTGCCCGACCTCGGTGCGCTGGAACTGCTGCTCGCCGTTGCCCGGCTGGGCAGCCTCGGCCGCGCCGCCCGGGAACTGGGCATCACCCAGCCTGCCGCCAGCAGCCGGATCCGGGCGATGGAGCGGCTGCTGGGGGTGGCCCTGGTGGACCGCTCACCGCGTGGCTCCCGGCTCACCGACGCCGGAAGCCTGGTCACCGACTGGGCCCGGCGGGTGGTGGAGGCCGCCGAGGCATTTGACGCCGGAGCACAGGCGCTGCGCGGCCGCAGGGACTCACGGCTGCGCGTCGCCGCCAGTATGACCATCGCCGAGTATCTGCTGCCCGGCTGGCTGATAGCGCTGCACAGGGCCCGGCCGGACACTGCGGTCTCCCTCCAGGCCGGCAACTCCGCCGCGGTCGCCGGGCGAGTGCTGGCCCATGAGGCGGATCTCGGCTTCGTGGAGGGCAGCGAGGCGCCCGAGGGCCTCGACTCGGCCGTCATCGGCCATGACCGGCTGCTGGTGATCGCCGCGCCCGGCCATCCCTGGGCCCGCCGCCGGGGACCGCTCGACGCCCGCGAACTGGCCGCGACCCCGCTGATCCTGCGGGAACCCGGCTCCGGCACCCGTCAGGTGCTGGACGCCGGGCTCGCCCCGTACGGCGGAGTCGCCGAGCCCCTGCTCGAACTCGCCTCCACCACCGCCCTGAAGGCCGCCGCGGTACGCGGCGCGGGGCCCTGCGTCCTGAGCGAACTCGCCGTCGGTGAGGAACTGGCGGCCCGCCGGCTGGTCAGGGTGGCGGTGGAGGGCGTACGGCTCCGGCGCGATCTGCGCGCGGTCTGGCCGGCCGGCACCCGGCCCGCGGGCCCCGCGCGCGACCTGCTCTCGCTGATCCATGGCGCCCCGGACTGAGCAGGGCGTTCGCCGGCCGAGGGCTCAGACGCCCGCGGCCCGCGAGGCGGCGGCTTCGACCAGCGCGCCCACCACCCGGGTGTCCTCGGCCATCTCGGGATGCCACTGCACCCCCAGCACCCAGTGCGCGCCCGGCAGTTCGACGGCCTCGACCGTGCCGTCCGCCGCGAACGCCGATACGGTGAGCCCCTTCCCGAGCCGGTCCACCGTCTGGTGATGGTGCGTCGGTACGTCGGACTCCTCGGCCACCAGGGCGCCGTAGCGGGTGCCGGGCACCGGCTTCACCGGATGCTCGCCGAAGGTCCCCCTGACCTGCGAGGTGTGGCCCTCCACATGCTGGAGGAGCGTGCCGCCCAGCGCCACGTTGAGCAACTGCATACCCCGGCAGATCCCCAGCAGCGGGGTGCCGGACGCCAACGCGGCGTCGATCAGGGCCAGTTCCCAGGCATCCCGCTCCCTGGCGGGCGGCCCGGTACGGGGATGGGGCTCGGATCCGTACCGTACGGGCTCCACATCCGGGCCGCCCGCGATCACCAGCCCGTCCAGCCGGGCCACCGCCGGGGCCGCGGCGGCCGGGTCGTCCGGCGGCAGCATCGCGGCGAGCCCGCCGGCGCGCTGGACGATCCGGGGATAGCCGGCGGGCAGCAGAGCCGCGGGCAGCTCCCAGACGCCCCACGCGGCGGACTCCTCCAGATAGGTGCTGATCCCGATGAGCGGCTTCATACGTCGTGGTCCTTCGTGCGTGGAGATGGGGCGTGTGGAGACGGGGGGTGGAGATGGGGGGTGGAGATGAGGCCTGTGGGGGTGTTGGGGTGTGTGGGACGGGGTGTTCAGCCGCGTTCGAGTTCGGCCTCGGCCGCGGCCAGGGCCGCGAACTCCTCCTCGGGGGCCGCCGCGACCAGCCGGTGCCGACTGTAGAAGGTGAAGTAGGCCAGAGCGACGACATAGACCCCGAGCGCGATGAACGCCGCGTCCTTGTCCACCAGGAAGGTCGCCACCAGCGCCGACAGGGCGAGCACAAACGCGACGCCCGAGGTGAGCATCCCGCCCGGAGTGCGGTACGGCCGGTCGAGCCCCGGCTCGCGGCGGCGCAGCACGAGATGCGACAGAGCCATCAGCGCGTACGAGATGGTGGCGCCGAACACCGCCACATTGAGCATCCGCCCGCCGTCCCCGGTGCCCGCGGCGAGCCCGAAGCCCAGCGCGCCGGGGATCAGCAGCCCCAGATAGGGGGCCTTGCGACTGCTGGTGAGGGAGAGGAACCGGGGCAGATAGCCCGCGCGGGAGAGCGCGAAGAGCTGCCGGGACCCGGCGTAGATGAGCGAGAAGAACGAGGCGACGAGACCGGCGAGGCCCGCGTAGTTGACGAACCGGCTCAGCGCGGTCGGTTCGCCGTCCCCCTGGAGCGCGACCACCAGCGGATTGCCCGCGTCCTGCACGGCGGCCGAGCCGCGCGCGCCCGTCGCGGCAAAGAAGGTGATCAGCGCAAGCAGGACCAGCACACCCATGGAGATCGACAGCGCCCTCGGCATCGAACGCACCGGGTCCTTTGCCTCCTCGGCCGCCAGCGGCACCCCTCCACCCCCAGGAAGAACCACATGCCGAAGGGGAAGGCCGCCCAGATGCCCAGCACTCCGTACGGCAGCCAGGACCCCGAGCCGAACGCCTCCGGGTCCACCGGGATGTCATCGAGTCCGCTCGCGTCGAACTCGGTGAAGGCGCCGACCGCGAAGATGAGCAGAGCCGCCACCGCGATCGCCGTCACCACCAGACTGAACCGCAGCGCCTCACCGACACCCCAGAGATGGATCCCGATGAAGATCGCGAAGCAGGCCAGATAGACCGGCCAGCCCGCCGTCAGCCCGAACAGGTCCAGGGACTCGACATAGTCACCGATGAAGATCGAGATGGCGGCCGGCGCGAGGATGTACTCGATGAGGATGGCCGTACCGGTCAGAAAGCCGCCCCAGGTGCCGAGCGCCCGCCGTGCGAAGCCGTAACCGCCGCCCGCGGTGGGCAGGATGGCGGAGAGTTCGGCGAGCGAGAACACCAGACAGGCGTACATGACCCCCATCAGCAGGGTGGCGATCGCGAGACCGCCGAAGCCCCCCTCGGCGAGCCCGATGTTCCAGCCCGAGAAGTCCCCGGAGACCACATAGGCGACACCGAGGCCGGTGAGCAGCAGCCAGCCCGCGCTGCCCCGGCGCAGTGTCCGCCGCCGCAGATAGTCGGCGTCCCGCCGGGCCGTGTCCTCGGCCGGGGCGGCCGGTGGGGTGCGCGCGTCGGTGCCGTCGGACATGAGCAGCTCCTGCCTCGGGGGTAAAGGTGTGGGGCCATACCTTTGCGTTCCCGTCCGGTCGTGCGCAAGACTCAGGCGTTAAACGGCTGTTACGACTCCGTTCGCCGACGGATCCCGCCCGCCGATCCCTGTCGGCGCCCCGTCCTCAGGTGAGAAAACCGCGCAGCAGCGCCGCCGTACCGCCGCAGTGCTCCCTCGCGATCTCCCGCGCCGCGTCCGCGTCCTGGTCGAGCACCGCCTCGGCCAGCGCGGTGTGCTGGCGCTGCGAGTGCTCCAGATTCCGTACGAGCAGCGGAATGCAGTCCAGCAGATCGTTGACGGTCGCCCGCACGGCGGCGTACTGCGCGGTCAGGGTCGCCGAACCGGACAGTTCGGCGAGCGTGAGATGGAACAGGGTGTCCAGCCTGCGGTACTCCGCGAGCGGTGCGTCATGCGTCGCCGCCAGCGCCGACCGCAGTCGCTCCGCCCGCTCCCCGGTCAGTCCGTCCGCCGCGCACAGCCCCGCCGCACCCACCTCCAGCACCTCCCGGAAGCGCAGGACGTCCTCGATGTCCACCCCGGCCACCCGCCGGCGCAGTTCCTGCCCGGCGCCCCCGGCCGGCGCCCCGGGTCTCGGCCGGACGAACGTCCCGCCGTATCTGCCGCGCCGGCTCTCCAGCAGGCCCTGGTCCTGGAGCACCTTGAGGACTTCACGGAGCGTGACCCGGCTGATGCGCAGCCGGTCCGCCAACTCCCGCTCCGCGGGCAGCCGTTCGCCGTCGGCCACCAGGCCCAGCCTGACCACCTGGAGGATCTGCTCCAGCGCCTCCTCGAAACCGTTTCCCGCACGCACGGGCCGCAGGACCGTGGTCAGCGGGTCCATCGGCTCGTTCTTCTTCGCCACGTCGCCGTTTCCCCTTCCCAACCAAAGGTCTCCAGGAATACCTTATGGCTTCCGGATGGCCGAAGGAGGAGTTGTCCCGTGGCAGACCGCACACCCCCGCTCGCCGTCGACCGGCTGCGCATCCTGGTCGACAGCGGCGACATCGACACGGTGGTCCTGGCCTTCCCCGACATGCAGGGCCGGCTCCAGGGCAAGCGGTTCGCCGCGCGCTTCTTTCTCGACGAGGTCCTGGAACACGGCACCGAGGGCTGCAACTACCTCCTCGCCGTCGACACCGATATGAACACCGTCGACGGATACGCGATGTCCTCCTGGGACAGCGGCTACGGCGACTTCGCCATGCGCCCCGATCTCACCACCCTGCGCCGCCTCCCGTGGAACGAAGGCACGGCCATGGTCGTCGCGGACCTCGCCTGGCACGACGGCTCACCGGTTGTCGCGGCGCCCCGCCAGATTCTGCGCCGCCAGCTCGACCGGCTCGCTGAACTCGGCTACACCGCGTATGTCGGTACGGAGCTGGAGTTCATCGTCTTCAAGGACACCTACGAACAGGCCTGGGACCGTCGCTACCGGGACCTCACCCCCGCCAACCAGTACAACGTCGACTACTCCGTCCTCGGCACCGGCCGTATCGAACCGCTGCTGCGCCGGATCCGCAACGAGATGGCCGTCGCGGGACTGACCGTCGAATCCGCCAAGGGCGAGTGCAACCCCGGCCAGCACGAGATCGCCTTCCGCTACGACGAGGCCCTCGTCACCTGCGACCACCACGCCATCTACAAGACCGGCGCCAAGGAGATCGCCTCCCAGGAGGGCGTGTCGCTCACCTTCATGGCCAAGTACAACGAGCGCGAGGGCAACTCCTGCCATATCCATCTCTCGCTCCAGGACCGGGACGGCACCAGCGTCATGGCCGGGGACGGACCGAACGGCATGTCCTCCGTGATGCGCCACTTCCTGGCCGGACAGCTCGCCGCGCTCCGCGACTTCTCCCTGCTGTACGCGCCCACCATCAACGCCTACAAGCGCTTCCAGCCGGGTTCCTTCGCCCCCACCGCCGTCGCCTGGGGCCATGACAACCGCACCTGCGCCCTCCGGGTGGTCGGCCACGGCCGGTCCATGCGATTCGAGAACCGGCTCCCCGGCGGCGATGTCAACCCGTACCTCGCCGTCGCCGGAATGTTCGCCGCCGGTATCCACGGCATAGAGAACGAACTCGAACTCCCCGGCGCCTGCGCGGGCAACGCCTACACCGCCGCCTATGAGCAGGTCCCCACCACCCTGCGCGAGGCCGCCGAACTCTGGGAGAACAGCCCCCTCGCCCACGCGGCCTTCGGCGACGAGGTCGTGGCGCACTACCGCAATATGGCGCGCGTCGAGGTGAAGGCCTTTGACGCCGCGGTGACCGACTGGGAGCTTCGCCGCTCCTTCGAACGTCTGTGAGGAACGACGTGCACGCACACCATGCCGCCGGACATCAGGTCCTCAATCCGGCCACCGGCGAGACCGTCGCCACGGTCCCGGCGACCAGCCCGGCGCAGGTCGACACGGCCGTACGCCGGGCCGCCGCAGCCCAGCGCGGATGGGCGGCGGCCGCCCCCGCCGACCGCGCCCGGCTGCTGCGCCGCTTCGCCGCCGTCGTCGACGAGCACAACGAGGAACTGGCCCGGCTGGAGGTCCGCGAAGCGGGCCACACCCTCGGCAACGCCCGCTGGGAGGCCGGCAATGTCCGCGATCTCCTGGACTACTGCGCCGGGGGAGTGGAGCGGCTGACCGGCCGGCAGATCCCGGTCGCCGGAGGCATCGACATCACCCTGCTGGAACCGCTCGGTGTCGTCGGGGTGATCGCACCCTGGAACTTCCCCATGCCGATCGCCGCCTGGGGCACGGCCCCCGCCCTCGCGGCCGGCAACGCCGTCCTCCTCAAGCCCGCCGAGACCACCCCGCTCACCGCACTGAGGCTGGCCGAACTCGCCCTGGAGGCGGGGCTTCCCGAGCATCTCTTCCAAGTCCTGCCCGGCGCGGGCGAGGTGGCGGGCAACGCGCTTGTCGAGCACCCCGGGGTCGCCAAGATCGTATTCACCGGCTCCACCCGGGTCGGCAAGCGGATCATGGCGAAGAGCGCCGCCCTGGTGAAGCGCGTGACCCTGGAACTCGGCGGCAAGAGCCCCAATATCGTCTTCGCCGACTCCGATCTCGAACAGGCCGCCGCCACCGCCCCGATGGCCTTTCTCGACAACGCGGGCCAGGACTGCTGCGCCCGCACCCGCATCCTCGTCCAGCGCGATGTCCACGACCAGTTCCTCGATCTGCTCGCCCCCGCGATCGCGTCGGTCGTCGTCGGCGACCCCACCGACGAGCGGACCCAGATGGGCCCGCTGATCTCGGCGGTCCAACTGGAGCGCGTACGGTCGTACGTCCCCGAGGGCGTCAAGGGCATCCATGGCAGCGCGCCCCGCGGCCCCGGCTTCTGGTTCCCCCCGACCGTCCTCACCGACACCGCACCGGACTCGCCGGTCGCCACCGAGGAGGTCTTCGGACCGGTCGCGGTCGTCCTGCCCTTCGAGGACGAGGAGGACGCCGTCCGGCTGGCCAACGCCACCGACTACGGCCTCGCCGGCTCGGTCTGGACCCGGGACCTGGGCCGCGCCCTGCGGGTCTCGCGCGCCGTCGCGGCGGGCAATCTGTCCGTCAACTCCCACAGCAGCGTCCGCTACGGGACCCCGTTCGGCGGCTACAAACAGTCCGGCCTCGGCCGGGAACTGGGCCCCGACGCCCTGGCCGCCTTCACCGAAACCAAGAACGTCTTCATCAGCACGGAGGCCTGAACCACCATGACCGCCCCCACCAACGACACCGTCTGCCGTCGGCTCGTCGGCCGTACCGCCGTCATCACCGGAGCCGGCAGCGGCATCGGGCTGGCCACCGCGCGCCGCCTCGCCTCCGAGGGCGCGCACCTCGTCTGCGGCGACATCGACGAGACGGCGGGCAAGGCCGCGGCCGACGCCGTCGGCGGGACCTTCGTACGCGTCGACGTGACCAAGGCCGATGAGGTCGAGGCGCTGTTCAAGACCGCGTACGACACCTATGGCAGTGTCGACGTCGCCTTCAACAACGCGGGGATCTCACCGCCGGAGGACGACTCGATCCTCACCACCGACCTCGACGCCTGGAAGCGGGTCCAGGACGTCAACCTCACCTCCGTGTACCTCTGCTGCAAGGCCGCCATCCCCTACATGCGGCGCCAGAAGAGGGGCTCCATCATCAACACGGCGTCCTTCGTGGCCCGGATGGGCGCGGCGACCTCCCAGATCTCGTACACCGCGTCCAAGGGCGGGGTGCTGGCCATGTCCCGCGAACTGGGGGTGCAGTTCGCCCGTGAGGGGATCCGTGTGAACGCGCTCTGCCCGGGGCCGGTCAACACCCCGCTGCTCCAGGAACTGTTCGCGAAGGACCCGGAGCGCGCCGCGCGCCGGCTGGTGCACATTCCGGTGGGCCGGTTCGCCGAGGCGGACGAGATCGCGGCGGCGGTCGCCTTTCTCGCCAGCGACGACGCGTCCTTCGTGAACGCCACCGACTTCCTGGTCGACGGCGGCATCTCCGGGGCGTACGTCACCCCGCTCTAGACCGCGACGAGCCCCCGACGACCCCCCGACGAGCCCCCGACAAGTCCGCTGCATGAGTCCGTCATGAGCCCCTGATACGACGCATGAGCCCCTGATACGACGTCCTCTGAGCCCCGGCCCGGCCGGTCCGCCCGTGGCTCAGAGGAACGTACGGCCCTCGCCCCGGTAGGTCGGCACCGAGGCCACCACACGGTTGCCCTCCACCAGCCGCAGTGTGTCGAACCGCTCGCACAGCTCACCGGCCTTGGCATGCCGGAACCACACCTTGTCGCCGATCAGCAGATCGTCGGCGGCCGGTCCGAGCAGCGGGGTCTGCACCTCACCGGCCCCCTCCTGCCCGTCATAACGCAGCCCCTCCGGCAGATACGGCACCGGCAACCGGTCCCGCCCCGCCGCGCCCGACGCCGGATAGCCCCCGCCGAGCACCGTCACCACACCGACGCCCGGCCTGCGCACCACGGGCTGGGCGAAGAGCGCCGCCGGACGGCCCGTGAACGATGTGTAGTTGTCAAAGAGCCGTGGAACATAGAGCCCCGAGCCCGCGGCGATCTCCGTCACCGCGTCCTCGCCGGCCGTGTGCTGGACACTTCCCGTGCCGCCGCCATTGACGAACTCCAGCTCGGGGGCGACGGTCCGTACGGCACGCACCACAGCGGCGCGCCGCTCCGTCAGCTCTTTGCGGGCCGCGGACTGCATCAGCCGAATGGCCCGCGAGCGCAGCGGCTGTCCTGCCAGGGCGTCCCCTACCCCGGCAATATGTCCTTCGTACGCCATGAGTCCGACGAGCCGGAATCCGGGGCGCCGGGCTATCGATCTGGCCAGCTCGGCCAAGTCGGCCGGCTCGCTCAGCGGGGAACGCAGTGCACCAATCCTCAACCGGCCGCCGAACAGCCGCAAGGCCGTGTCGAGTTCTAGACAGACCCGGATCTCCTCCCGGCCGCCCTGGCGCGCGGCGTCGATCAGATCCAGATGAGCCAGGTCGTCGATCACCACCGTGACGGCGGCGGCGAGCTTGGGATCCGCGGCCAGTTCCGCGAACGCGGCGCGGTCGGCGGACGGATAGGCGAGCAGGACGTCCTCGAACCCGGACCGCGCCAGCCACAGCGACTCGGCGAGCGTGAACGACATGATGCCCGCGAACCCCTCGCGGCCCAGCACCCGCTCGAGCAGCGCGCGGCAGCGCACCGACTTGCTGGCCACCCGGACCGGCTTGCCCCCGGCCCGCCGTACGAGATCGTCGGCATTGGCGTCGAACGCGTCGAGGTCGACGATCGCGAGCGGGGCGTCGAGATGAGCGGTGGCCCGGTCGTACCGGGCCCGGTCGGTGGCACGCGGAGTCATGGCCAGAGCCTGCCAGACCGGATTACCGCACGGTAGGGGGATGATCGGGGCAGATCGCCCCGGTCCTCGCCGCACGTTCCCGCCGGGCCGTCGCAAGCCCGTAGAGTGACGCACACGCAGTGTCGAACGGGCTTCTCCCGTACGGCTGGACCGGTGTGTGCGGGACCAGATACGCGCGCGGCCGGTGTGCGACGGAGTGGATCAGTCGGTACGGGCGGCAGGGGGGCGGATGAGCACCGAAGCACCACGCGCTCCCGTACCACCGCGCCCCACGACACCCCCGGCGACCCCTCGGACACCGCCGCCCGCCACCCCACCGGACATCGCCCAGGCCGGCGCCCCGCGCCCCGGCGGCGCCCCGGGCGCCCACCGCCCCGATACGCCCGGTGTCCCGCGCTCCGACGTCCCGCATGCGGCCACGGCAACGAGCGCCACAGACAGCCGGCGTCCGCCCGCCGCCCCGCGAGCCACTGACGGCCCGCGCCCACCCGTGGCCCCCCGCACCACCGGCCTCCCGCGCCCGCCCGCCCCCTCGCGCATCACCGACGCCCTGCTGCTGCCCGAGCAGCCGCCAGGGCTGCCCCGGATACCTCCGCCGCCCCCGGGCCCGCCGACGGTCGGGCAGCGCGTGGGCGAGCAGCGTCCGTACGACCACCGAACGCCCCCCGGGCGACCGCCCGTTACCGAGCCCCCGCCCTCCGAGATCACCACGCGGCTGCGTGTGGTCCCCTCACAGCCCGTCCCCCCGCGACCGCCCGTACCGCCGCTGCCCTGGGGCCGGCCCCTCGGCGGTATCGGTCTCGCGCGGGGCCCGCAGGTCCCCGAGACCCCCATGGAGACCACGACCCGGCTCCGGCCCGTACCCGCCCGACGCCCGGTCAGGACGGCTTCCGCCCTCGTCTGTGTCGTCCTCGGCCTCGGGCTGATCGGGGGCGCCGCCACCGGCACCTGGCTGACCGGTGACTCGGCCGCGGAACCCGCCGCCCGCGACACGTACACCACCGCCCGCGCCCTCTGGCACAGCGTCCCCGTCGACACCCTCTTCCCCCGCACCCTCAAGGGCGGCGGCGCGGGCCCCGGCGGCGCGGACCGCGAGTGGACCCGGATCGCGGTCGCGCCGGACAGCGGCTGCGCCGACACCCTCGATCCGCTCCTGCTGAGCGCCCTGCGCCCGGTCGGCTGCGGGCGCGTCCTGCGCGCGACCTACACGGACGCCACCTCCAGCAGCGTCACCACCGTGGGGCTGGTCTTCACCCGGGCCGAGCCCGCCGGGATGGAGGCCCTGAGGGCCCGTTTCCGCAGTGAGCGGCTCACCGAACGCGCCGACCTCATGCCCCTCACCTTCCCGGTCGAGGGCACCGCCGCCGCCCGGTTCGGTCCCGCGCAGCGCGCGAGCTGGACGGTGGACGTCCTCACCGAGGCGCCCGTCGTCGTGTACGCCGTCTCCGGCTTCGCGGACGGGCGTACGGTGACCTCGCCCCAGCCCGTCGGCAAGGCGATGGCCAAGGGCGCCACGAGCGCGCCCGCGCAGGCCGGTCTCGGCCATGAGGCCAAGGGGATCGCCGACCGTGTCGAACGAGGGCTGCGGGCGACCGCGAGCGCCGGTGCGGTGGCCCCCGAATGATCCCGGAGCCACCGAAGACGTCCATGACCCCCGAGCCGCCGAAGACCCCGCCGCTCCCGAGGCCCCGGACGGTACGGAGCGCCCGTGGCCGGCGGCGCGTAGCCGCCGTGCTCGCCGCCGCCTCCTTCCTGCTCGTACCCGCCGCTCCCGCGCACGCCGACGAGATACGCGCGCAGCAGTGGGCTCTCGACGCGCTGCACACCGAGCGTGCCTGGCGCACCTCCCAGGGCCACGGGATCACCGTCGCCGTCCTCGACACGGGTGTCGACCCCACCCACCCCGATCTCGACGGACAGGTGCTCCAGGGCAAGGACCTGATCGGCTTCGGCGCCTCCGACGGCGACCGCTCCTGGGCCCGCCACGGCACCGCCATGGCCGGCATCATCGCGGGGCACGGCCATGGGCCCGACCGCTCCGAGGGTGTCCTCGGGATCGCGCCGCAGGCGAAGATCCTTCCCGTACGGGTCATCCTCGAAGGCACCGACCCCGCCCGCACCAAGGCCCGCAACTCCAAGGGCGGCGCCCTCGCCGAAGGCATCCGCTGGGCCGCAGACCACGGCGCCGACGTCATCAACCTCTCCCTCGGCGACGACAGCGAGTCGGCCCATCCGGAGCCGGCCGAGGACGCGGCCGTCCAGTACGCCCTCGCCAAGGGAGCCGTCGTCGTCGCCTCGGCCGGCAACGGCGGTGAGAAGGGCGACCACATCTCGTACCCCGCCGCCTATCCCGGAGTGATCGCGGTGGCGGCCGTCGACCGCTACGGGACGCATGCCGCGTTCTCCACGAGCCGCTGGTACGCCACAGTCAGCGCCCCCGGCGTCGACGTGGTGATAGCGGACCCGGACCGCCGCTACTACGAGGGCTGGGGCACCAGTGCCGCCGCCGCGTTCGTCTCCGGAGCAGTCGCCCTCGTACGGTCCGCCCACCCCGACCTCACCCCCGCGCAGATCAAGAAGCTGCTCGCGGACACCGCGCGCGACGCGCCCCAGGGCGGGCGCGACGACTCCAGGGGGTACGGGATCGTCGACCCGGCCGCGGCCATCGAGGCGGGCGGCGAGCTGTCGCGTACGGAGGTGCGGGGCCGGTCCGCGGGATACGGCGAGCGGTACTTCGGCGCCGGGCCGTCCGTTCCGCCCGCGGAGCCTGAACCGGCCTCCTGGCTCGCCCCCACGGCAGGCGCGGTCGGTGCCGTACTGCTGGCCTGCGCGGTGGTGCTGTGGCGCGGCGGCGTCAGGCGCTCCGGCGCGTTCGGCGTACGGCGCTGACGGCGGCCGTCTCGACCCGGGCGATGCCCTCGTCCCAGGTGGCGTGGCCGTCCGACAGGACCGCGATCAGACAGTTCCGCACCCGGCCCACCGAGTGGACCACCCACAGACCGCTCGCGGTCCTGGGCAGCCAGCCGTTCTTCAGCGCCCAGTCGTCGCCCGCGGCCGACACGCCCCAGTCCTGGCCCGGCACCACTCGTTCCATCAGGCCCGCGATGAACCGGCGCGACCGGCCGTTCAATGGTGAATTCTTGGTGTCCATATCGAACACGGCCTTCAGCAGCGTGAGTTGATCGCGCGCGGTGGTACGGGTCAGCCCCCACGCGGGCGCCGCCGCAGTCCGCCCCATCCCGAGCCGCGCATACGCCGCGTCCAGCCCCGCGACCCCGCCGGCCGCCGCGCGCAGCACCGTCGCCGCGTCATTGTCGCTGCGCTCGATCATGGCGGCGGCGAGCCGCTCCTGACCGCTGGTCAGCCACTCCCCGGCGTCCTGAGCCCGCAACAGCAACGCCGCCAGAACCGCGACCTTGACCACGCTGGCGCACACATACCGCCGGTCCTCGCCGTACACCGCCTCGCGCCCGCCGGCCATGTCGTACACCGCGACAGAAAGATCCATCCCACGACCGTACGGCCTGGCGTGATTGATCTTTTTCCGATGCGACTGTCACCGGATGTGTGTACGTTGTGACGGCTCGCGTGGGAAGCGTGGGTGGCTCGGGCCGTCTGTGGCCAATGGGTGTTGCTCTGGGGAGGGTATGTGCGTATGCACAGAGAGCGGTTCGGATCAGGACTGTCCACGCGCCGGCGATCACTGGCCGTCGGCGCGCTCGTACTGGCACTGTCGGCCGCTGGGCCCGCGACCGCGAACGCGGCCGGTGTCAGCGGGGACGGGGACATCGATTCATCGGCGACGACATCGTTCACGGACGAGACGCCGCCCGTCCTTTCGGTCACCACCCCCGGCAACAGGGCGCAGGTCCTGTTCGACGCCGACGCGGGTGATGACATCGGTTTCGCCGTCACCGACTCGACCTTCAACTCCTCGGTCGCCCTTGAGCTGTACGACCCGCAGGGTGCCAAGGTCGGCATCAACGGCACCGTGAGCGGTGCCGCGGACGACTGGGAGGTCAGCGATCTGCCGCTGTCCGGCCGTTACTCACTGATCCTCAGGCCGGGTACGGGCAACAGCGGTTCGGCCACGGTGACGCTGTCCGAGCGCGTGAACGGACCGCTCGATTTGGCCGGCCCCACGGCCCTGACCACGCTCTCCAGGGCCGGGCAGGACGGGGCACTGACCTTCTCCGCGCAGCCGGGCGACTCGCTCAGCCTGGGCGTCGACGCGGCCGGCATGGAGAAGAGCCTGTACGCGCGCCTGTACGGTCCGGACGGCAGCCAGGTCCTCAGCCGGTATGTGGCCGCCGGGGGCTCGGGCGCCCTCGACATCGACGCGCTGCCGCAGGCGGGTACGTACACATTGACCCTTGACCCCGATGGGGGCGCCACGGGCACGGTGAAGGTGACCGCTTCGCATTACGCGGATGCCGGAGCCCTCGATCCGGCCGTCCCCGCCGTGGAGTTGCCGATCGAGCGGATCGGCCAGGACGGCCGTGCCACCTTCACCGCCACCGCCGGGCAGCGTGTCTCGCTCGGAACGGCGGCGTCGGGGCTGAGCGGTTATACGCGGATGGAAATCCGGCGGCCCAACGGTTCCCGGCTGGACTTCTTCACGGTCCCTGACAACTCCAGTGCCGAGTGGGACAGTTCCGCACTGCCGGACTCCGGTACGTACACAATCGCCGCACTGCCGGACAATCCGCTGGCGACGGGCCGACTGGCGCTGACTCTGTCGCGCCCGGTGGAGCTCGCCCCGCTCTCCGCAACGGGTGATCCGGTCGCGGTGAGTATCGGCCGCTTCGGACAGAACGCGCAGTCGGTCTTCACGGCCGACGCGGGCGCTCATCCCACGCTGGCCGTCACGGGCAACAACTTCACCGAGGCCGTCGCCGTGACCGTGCTCGCACCGTCCGGCGCGACGGTTGTGAACGGGCAGACCGTCGCCGTCGGCAAGACGGCGACCATCGATCTGTCCGCGGCCGGGCTGCCGGAATCGGGCGCATACACCGTGATCCTGAACCCGAACAGGGGCGCAGCCGGAAGCCTTACCCTGACCCTGAGCGAGGATCTCGCCGTCCCCCTGGCGGCGGACGGTCCGTCGGCGAAGGCGGAGCTGACCCGTCCCGGGCAGCGCGCGCGGATCGACTTCACGGCGCCGGACACCTCGTCACTGGGCTTCGCCGCCACGGGCAACAGCGTGCCGCAGTCGACCGATGTCCGGCTGATCCCCGAGGGCGGTACGTCGCAGGCCGTCGGCTCGTTCGCCAAGAACGCGGACGGCGTCCACTACTTGGCCGGTCTCACCCCGGGCAAGCGGTACACCCTGCTGCTGACCCCGGGGTCCGTGGCGACCGGTTCTCTCACACTGTGGCTCTCGAAGCCGGTGGCGGCGGGGGCGCTGGCCGCGGCGAGCCCGTCCGTCACGAGTGAACTCAGCCGGCCCGGCCAGCAGTTGGAGTACACCACCGACGCGGTGGCCGGGGACGGCGCGGCGCTGGTGTTCTCCGGGACCACCCTGACCGCCCCGTCGGCCATCAGGCACCTTCCGCCGGGCGCGTCGTCCGACGTCTCGCTGGGCACGCTCCGCACGGCGGACCTGGACGTCGCCCTGCGCGCCCCGCTCGCGGTCGGCACCCACCGGATCCTGGTCCAGCCCAACGCCCCCGCGACCGGCCGTACGACAGCGACTCTCGTCCCGGACACGGACGCGGGAACGGTCACCGTGGGAGGCGCGCCGAAGCCGGTCACGATCAGCACGCCGGGCGGACACGGCCACCTCACCTTCACCGGCACCAAGGGCCAGAAGATCACCCTCGGTATCACCGCCCCGGCATCCGAATGGGTGCTGTCGGTGGCCGGCCCTGACGGCAAGTGGCTGGTCAACGAGCGCTCCATGAGCGCGTCGACCCTGTCGTACGCCCTGGCCGCTCTCCCGGCCAACGGCGTCTACACCCTGACCGTCGACCCCGGCGCCCTGAAGACCGGTACGTACACGCTGGGCCTGAGCGCCCCGTGACCCTCGGAGACCGGGACCGCACACCGGTGCCATGACGCCGAGTGCCCCGTCGCCGCGCGGCCGGATTTCCGCTGTACGGCGACGGGGCGCAGGTGTGTCCGGCACATGGCCTAGGCTCCAGTCGTGGCGCTCAAGAACATTCCCGGGTCCGGTTTCTCCGATGACGACGGCTCTCCCGATCCTGTGCTGGCGGCGGCTCTGGCCGCGTGGGCCCAGGACCGGGCAGCCGAGGCGCGGGTGCTCGCGGCGCTCAAGGGGGCTCGGCTGCTGGTGCCCGTCGTCGCCGTGCTCGGTGAGACCGAGGAGGACGAGCGGGGGCTGCGGCGCGAGAAGTCGAGTGACATGGCCGTGCCGACCCTGACGGCGGGGGACCGGCGCGCGCTGCCCGCCTTCACCTCCACGGAGGCGCTGGCCCGCTGGGATCCCGCGGCGCGGCCCGTCGCCGTACCGCTGCATCAGGCGCTTCAGGCCGCCGCGCACGAGAAGGCCGACACCGTGGTGATCGATCTGGCGGGGCCCGTGCCGTACCAGCTCACCGGGCCCGCCCTGCTCGCCCTCGCCGAGGGGCGTACGAGCACCGATCCGCTGGACGACCCCGCCGTGACCGGGGCGGTGCGGGCCGCGGTCGCCGCCGAGCCCGCGGTGCTGCGGGCGCATCTCGGCCCCGGCAGCGCGGACGGCACTCTCGCGCTGGTGCTGGATCCGGGCGTGCCCCCGGCCGAGGCGGCACGCCGGATCGCCGGGGCGCTCGCGGCCGACGACATCCTGCGGGCCCGCCTGGTGCGCGGGCTCGATCTGGCACTGCTGCCGGCCGGAGCCGTACCGCCCGGCGAGCCCCTTTTTGTACGCGCCTGAACTCGTACGCGCCTGAGCCGGCTCGTTGCTGAGACGGCTCGAAGACGGCCCGTGAAGCGGATCAGCCGTGGCAGATCAGCCGTAGACCGGGCCCGTGTACTTCTCGCCCGGCCCCTGGCCCGGCTCGTCCGGTACGACCGACGCCTCACGGAACGCGAGCTGGAGCGACTTCAGCCCGTCCCGCAGCGGCGCCGCGTGGAACGAACTGATCTCCGTCGCGCTCGCGTCCATCAGCCCGGCCAGCGCGTGCACCAGCTTCCGGGCCTCGTCCAGGTCCTTGTGCTCCTCGCCCTCCTCGGTCAGACCGAGCTTCACGGCGGCGGCGCTCATCAGGTTCACCGCGACCGTGACGATCACCTCGACGGCGGGGACCTCCGCGATGTCGCGCGTCATGGCGTCGAAGCCGGGGGACTCTTGGGGAGAGGTGGCGTCACTCATGCCCCATACGATAGGCGTACGAGGGGCGCGGCCCGCTCGCGGGAGCCCGCCCGCGCGGACCGCAGGACCCCTGGGAGTCACAGGGTTAGCACCTCCTCCGGGGAACTGCTAACCTTGTGTTACGACCGGCCGGACATCCTTATGCCCGGCCCACAAGTGGAGGCTCCGATCTCCCACCTGGCTGCCCCTAAGGGGCGGCGGGTCACCGGTCAGGCGGTGCCCATCGTTCCGTACGGACGATGGAGCCGCCCGACGCGCCCCGTGGTACATGCGCGGCGGTGCTCCGGTATTCAGTAGGAGCCCTGCCTGTGTGCCGTCCGGGGCATTTTTCGTGTTCCGCCGCGGTTGGTCCTATGAAACAGACGTTACGTGGCTGTCTGCCAGACAGTCGTGTGGTGCTACCGAGGAGGATCCATCAGCGCCGAGCCCCGCATCAACGACCGGATTCGCGTTCCCGAAGTGCGACTTGTCGGTCCCAGTGGCGAGCAGGTGGGCATTGTGCCGCTTGCCAAGGCCCTGGAGCTTGCGCAGGAGTACGACCTGGACCTGGTCGAGGTCGCGGCGAACGCCCGTCCGCCCGTGTGCAAGCTCATGGACTACGGGAAGTTCAAGTACGAGTCGGCCATGAAGGCCCGTGAAGCGCGCAAGAACCAGGCGCACACGGTCATCAAGGAGATGAAGCTCCGGCCCAAGATCGACCCGCACGACTATGACACCAAGAAGGGTCATGTCGTCCGGTTCCTCAAGCAGGGTGACAAGGTCAAGATCACGATCATGTTCCGTGGCCGTGAGCAGTCCCGTCCCGAGCTGGGCTTCCGGCTGCTTCAGCGGCTCGCCTCCGACGTCGAGGAACTCGGCTTCATCGAGTCGAACCCGAAGCAGGACGGCCGGAACATGATCATGGTCCTTGGCCCGCACAAGAAGAAGACCGAGGCCATGGCCGAGGCCCGCGAGGCCCAGGCGGCCCGCAAGGCCGGTCGCCAGGGCGGCGCGGCCGAGGAGTCGGCGGGCTCCACCGCGGAGGCTCCGGCCGAGGCATCTTCCGAAGCGTGATCCGGGGGGCCGCCATCCAGGCGGCCCACGGCTCCGGTCCGGAAACCACCAGAGATCTGACGCTCCCGCGCGCCGGCCCGACCGGTCGGCAGGGAGCGCCACTGACGAGGAGAGAACGGCGCCATGCCGAAGAACAAGACGCACAGCGGTGCCAGCAAGCGCTTCAAGATCACCGGCTCCGGCAAGGTGATGCGCGAGCGGGCCGGCAAGCGCCACCTGCTGGAGCACAAGTCGTCCAAGCTGACGCGTCGCCTCACCGGCAACGCCGAGATGGCCCCGGGCGACGCCAAGAAGATCAAGAAGCTTCTCGGCAAGTGATGTCGCGGCCCCGGGTGACCGGGGGCACGGCAGCAGGACCGGGACCTATTCGTTCTCGGGCCGTGTGAGTCCAACCACGGCCCCGCTACAAGGAGTTAACACGTGGCACGCGTCAAGCGGGCAGTCAACGCCCACAAGAAGCGCCGGGCGATCCTGGAGCAGGCCAGCGGTTACCGCGGCCAGCGTTCGCGCCTGTACCGCAAGGCGAAGGAGCAGGTCACCCACTCCCTCGTCTACAACTACAACGACCGCAAGAAGCGCAAGGGCGACTTCCGTCAGCTCTGGATCCAGCGCATCAACGCGGCCGCCCGCGCCAACGGGATCACGTACAACCGCTTCATCCAGGGGCTCAAGGCCGCCAATGTCGAGGTGGACCGCAAGATCCTCGCCGAGCTGGCCGTCAATGACGCCACCGCGTTCGCCGCGCTGGTCGAGGTCGCCCAGAAGGCCCTCCCGAGCGATGTGAACGCTCCGAAGGCCGCCGCCTGATCTCCGTCAGGCCGTCTCTCCTTCCCGCCGGACCCGCAGGCACCGCGCCTGCGGGTCCGGTGCGTTCCCGGCCCGGGTCCTGTCCCGTACGACCGGACCACCGCCATCCCGTACGAAGAAAAGCGAGCCGCCGCCCATGGGCACCCCCGAGCTGATCTCCCCGCGCTCCCCGCGTGTCACCGCCGCCAGAAGGCTCGCCAAGCGTGCCTTCCGCGGCAAGGAACGCCGGTTCATCGCCGAGGGACCCCAGGCCGTACGGGAAGCGGTCGCCCATCGCGGGGAGGGCGGCGAGCCGACGCTGACCGAGCTGTTCACCACGGCCGAGGCCGCCGAGCGGTACGCCGACATCGTCGACGCGGCACGGGCCACGGGCGCGCGGGTCCACTACGCGGCCGACGGTGTGCTCGCCGATGTCTCGCAGACCGTGACCCCGCAGGGGCTGCTCGGTGTCTGCCGCTTCCTCGACTCGCCGTTCGAGGACATCCTGCGCGCACGGCCCCGGCTCGTGGCCGTACTCGCGCATGTCCGCGACCCGGGCAACGCCGGTACGGTGCTGCGCTGCGCGGACGCGGCGGGCGCGGACGCCGTCGTCCTCACCGACGCGTCCGTCGATCTCTACAACCCCAAGTCGGTCCGCGCCTCGGTCGGCTCGCTCTTCCACCTTCCGGTCGTTGTCGGTGTTCCGGTGGAGGACGCCGTCCAGGGGCTGCGGGAGGCGGGCGTCCGTGTCCTCGCCGCCGACGGGGCGGGCGAGAACGACCTGGACGACGAACTCGACGCGGGGACCATGGGCGGGCCCACCGCCTGGATCTTCGGCAATGAGGCATGGGGACTGCCGGCCGAGACCCGGGACCTCGCGGACGCGGTGGTACGGGTGCCGATCCACGGAAAGGCCGAGAGTCTGAACCTGGCGACCGCCGCGGCCGTATGTCTCTACGCCTCCGCGCGCGCCCAGCGAGTCCGTCCCGCGCGCTGAGGGGGTCGGCTCCGTCACATTCAGCTAGTAATGTTGCGGCTTCGGGCCCACTGAGCTACGCGGAAGAGGTGGGATGCGGGCATGACTGTCGGGGCGAGCGGACCCGCTGCGGTCCAGGGAGCTTTAGCGCGTGCGCCCTCCGGCGGGCCCGAGGCGCCGCGAAGCGACACGCCGGCCCCCGCGCCGCTGCCCGCCGCGCCAGGCCCGGACGGCCCGGCGCTCGTGCCCGGCGGCCCGGACGGCCTCAACGGCCCCGCCCCCGGGCCCGCCGACGCCGAGCAGGAAGCCGTACCGGCCCAGGACGGCCCCGAAAGTCCCGAGGACCCGCACGGCCCGGGCGGTCCACCGCCCGAGGACGACGGTGCCGCAGCGGCCGGGCTCGGGATCGATCCCGACGATCTGCCCGACGGACTCGTCGTCGCCGATGAGCACGGCCGGGTCATCTGCTTCAACGCCGCCGCCGTCCGGATCACCGAGGTACCGCTCTCCGCCGCCCTCGGCCGGCCGCTGGACGAAGTGCTGCCGCTGGAGGATCTCAAGGGCCGCCGCTGGTGGGCGCTGACCGATCCGTACGGCGGACTCGCCACCCGCGTCGGCCAGCCCGAGCGCAATCTGCTGCTGCCCGGCGGCCGGGAGGTGCTGGTCTCGGCCCGGTACGTACGCGCCCGTCCGACCGGGCCGGTGCGCCGGCTGGTGATCTGTGTGCGCGGTACGGAGGCACGGCGGCGCACCGAGCGCAGCCATGCCGAGCTGATCGCCACCGTCGCCCATGAGCTGCGCTCGCCGCTGACCTCGGTGAAGGGGTTCACGGCGACCCTGCTCGCCAAGTGGGAGCGTTTCACCGACGACCAGAAGCGGCTGATGCTGGAGACCGTCGACGCCGACGCCAACCGGGTCACCCGGCTGATCGCCGAGCTGCTCGACATCTCCCGGATCGACTCCGGCCGCCTCGAGGTGCGCCGTCAGCCCGTGGACATCGGTGTGGCCGTGGGCCGGCATGTGCAGGCGCACACGGCGGCAGGACAGTCGCCCGACCGGTTTCTCGTACGGATCCAGCAGCCGCTGCCCGATCTGTGGGCGGATCCCGACAAGATCGACCAGATCCTGGGGAACCTGCTGGAAAACGCGGTGCGCCACGGGGAGGGAACTGTCACCATCGAGGTGGCCGCCGCGTCCCTCCAGCGCGAGGCGACGACAGAGAAGGGAACGTCCGTCACCGTGTGCGACGAAGGCCCCGGAATCCCCGAGGAGTCGATGGGCCGCGTCTTCACCCGCTTCTGGCGCGGGAGCAAGCGCGGCGGGACGGGCCTGGGCCTGTATATCGTCAAGGGCGTCGTCGAGGCGCACGGCGGGACGATCACGGTCGGCCGGGGCCCCGGCGGCGGCGCTCAGTTCCGATTTATTCTGCCCGTCGGCGCGCCCGCCTACCTGAAATAGGATCTGCCGCGAAGCGACAGACAGGGCGGTGGCAGCCCACGGGCGGACACCTCAGCGGCCCGCGGGCCGCTTCACCTCCGTACGGCCCGGGGCCTGTCGTCGAACCGCCGTCCGCTGTTCGCGCCCGGCACGCTCGCTGACGCCGCCCGGCCCGGCCTCCGGCGCCGGACGACGGCAGTATGACGACAGGCCCTAGACTCGACCTTTGGCAACCTTCGTGCCCTCAGTGATCGAGCAGGGTCGTTTCGCCAGCCAATCGGAAGTACGGGAAGAGATGTCGGCACCCAACAAGTCGTACGACCCAGTCGAGGTCGAGGCACTGAAACCGGAACAGATCGAGCGCATGCGGGACGAGGCGCTCGCGGCCTTCGCCGCCGCCGGTGATCTCGACGCGCTCGCCCACGCCAAGACCGCGCACACCTCGGGCACCTCGCCGCTCGCGCTCGCCAACCGGGAGATCGGCGCGCTGCCGCCGCAGGCCAAGGCCGAGGCGGGCCGGCGCGTGGGCCAGGCCCGCGGCGCCGTCAGCAAGGCCCTCGCCGCCCGGCAGACCGAGCTGGAGGCGGAGCGGGACGCCCGTGTCCTGGTCGAGGAGGCGGTGGATGTCACGCTGCCCTACGACCGGGTACCGTCCGGCGCGCGCCACCCGCTGACCACGCTCATGGAGCGGGTCGCCGACGTGTTCGTGGCGATGGGATACGAGGTCGCGGAGGGACCCGAGGCCGAGGCGGAGTGGTTCAACTTCGACGCGCTCAACTTTGTCCCCGACCACCCCGCGCGCCAGATGCAGGACACCTTCTTCGTCCAGGGCCCGAATGCGCCCGGCGCCCCGGCCGACGAGTCGGGTGTCGTGCTCCGTACGCACACCTCGCCGGTCCAGGCCCGCGCCCTGCTCGACCGCGAGCCCCCGGTGTATGTCGTCTGTCCGGGGCGCGTCTACCGCACCGACGAGCTGGACGCCACCCACACCCCGGTCTTTCACCAGATCGAGCTGCTCGCCGTTGATGAAGGCCTGACCATGGCCGACCTCAAGGGCACCCTCGACCACATGGTGCGGGCGCTCTTCGGCCCGGACATGACGACCCGGCTCCGCCCGAACTACTTCCCCTTCACCGAGCCGTCCGCCGAGATGGACATGGTCTGCTACGTCTGCCGTGGCGACTCGGTCGGCAACCCCGACCGGCCCTGCCGCACCTGCGGCAGCGAGGGATGGATCGAGCTGGGCGGCTGCGGCATGGTCAACCCCAAGGTGCTGGTCGCCTGCGGTGTCGACCCGGAGAAGTACAGCGGATTCGCGTTCGGGTTCGGTATCGAGCGGATGCTGATGTTCCGCCACAACGTCGAGGACATGCGAGACATGGTCGAGGGCGACGTCCGGTTCACCCGGCCGTTCGGGATGGAGATCTGATGCGCGTCCCGCTTTCCTGGCTGCGGGAGTACGTCGACCTGCCGGCGACGGAGACCGGCCGCGACGTCCAGGCCAAGCTCGTCTCCGCCGGTCTGGAGGTCGAGACCGTCGAGCAGCTCGGCGACGGCCTCAAGGGCCCCCTCGTCGTCGGCAAGGTACTCACCATCGAGGAGCTGGAGGGCTTCAAGAAGCCCATCCGCTTCTGCACCGTCGACGTCGGCACCGCGAACGGCACCGGCGAGCCGCAGGAGATCGTCTGCGGCGCGCGGAACTTCCGCGTCGGCGACAAGGTCGTCGTGGTGCTGCCCGGCGCGGTCCTGCCGGGCGACTTCGCGATCTCCGCGCGCAAGACGTACGGCAAGACGTCGCACGGCATGATCTGCTCCAGCGACGAACTGGGCATGGGCGACGACGGCTCGGGCGGGATCATCGTCCTGTCGCCGGAGCATGAGGCCGGCACCGACGCCATCGCGCTGCTCGAGCTCGTGGACGAGGTCCTCGACATCGCCGTCACCCCCGACCGGGGCTACTGCCTCTCGCTGCGCGGTGTCGCCCGCGAGACCGCCATCGCGTACGGGCTGACCCTGCGCGATCCGGCGCTGCTCGACGTACCGGCGCCCAATGCGTACGGCCACCCCGTACGGATCGCCGACCCGAGCGGCTGCGACCGCTTCACCGCCCGCACGGTCACCGGCCTCGACCCCGAGGCGCGGAGCCCGATCTGGCTGACCCGCCGGCTCCAGAAGGCCGGAATGCGGCCGGTCTCCCTCGCCGTCGACATCACCAACTACGTGATGCTGGAGCTGGGCCAGCCCCTGCACGCGTACGACCGCTCGCGTCTTGAGGGGCCGATCGGCGTCCGCCGTGCCCAGGCCGGCGAGAAGATCACCACGCTCGACGGCGCCAAGCGGATCCTGGACCCCCAGGACCTGGTCATCACCGACGACCGCGGGCCCATCGGCCTCGCCGGGGTGATGGGCGGTGCCAACACCGAGATCGCCGACCTCACGGCACACCCCGAGACGGGCGAGGTCCAGGGCACCACCGAGGTGGTCATCGAGGCCGCGCACTTCGACGCGATCTCCATCGCCAGGACCGCGCGCCGCCACAAGCTGGCCTCCGAGGCGTCCAAGCGCTTCGAGCGCGGTGTGGACCCGCAGGCCACGGCCGCCGCCGCGCAGCGGACCGTCGATCTGCTGGTGCTGCTCGCGGGCGGCTCGGCCGAGGCCGGGGTGACCGAGGTCGTCGCGCCCTCCGCGCCGCACACCATCACCATGCCCGCCGACCACCCCGACCGCGTCGCCGGTGTCGGCTACGGCCGGGAGACCGTCGTACGCCGCCTCCAGCAGATCGGCTGCGACGTCTACGGGCAGGACGAACTCGTCGTGACCGTGCCGTCCTGGCGGCCCGACCTCGGCGCGCCCAATGACCTCGCCGAGGAGGTCATCCGTCTTGAGGGATACGAGAACCTTCCCTCGACGCTGCCCACCCCGCCGTCCGGCCGCGGACTCACCGAGCGCCAGCGGCTGCACCGCCGTGTCGGCCGCGCCCTGGCCGGAGCCGGTTATGTCGAGGCGCTGAACTACCCGTTCATCGGGGACGCGGTGCTCGACGCCTTCGGGCTGCCGGCCGACGACGCCCGCCGCCGTACGGTCAAGCTCGTCAACCCGCTCTCCGACGAGGAGCCCGCGCTGCGCACCACGCTGCTGCCCGGGCTGCTCGCGGCGCTGCGCCGCAACGACGGCCGCGGTTCGCACGATCTGGCGCTCTTCGAGACCGGCCTGGTCTTCCGGCCCACCGGCGACGAGACCGTACCGGTACGGCTGCCCGTCGACCGGCGGCCGTCCGCCGAGGACCTGGCCCTGCTGGACGCCGCGCTGCCGCGCCAGCCGCGCCGTGCCGCGGTCGTGCTGGCCGGAGCGCGCGAACAGGCCGGCTGGTGGGGCGCGGGCCGCCCGGCCGACTGGGCGGACGCCGTGGAGGCGGCCCGTACCGTCGCCGGGGAGGCAGGCGCCGAGCTGACCGTACGGGCGGACCGGCACGAGCCCTGGCACCCCGGCCGCTGCGCCGCGCTGCTCGTCACCGTGGACGGCGAGGAGACCCTCGTCGGCCATGCCGGAGAGCTGCACCCACGCGTGGTCAAGGCCCTCGGGGTGCCGGAGCGCACCTGCGCCATGGAGATCGATCTCGATCTGCTGGAGCGGGCGGGCACCGGCGCGATCGAGGCGCCCCGGATCTCGACGTACCCGGTCGCCACCCAGGATGTGGCGCTGGTCGTCGCGCGGGACGTACCGGCCGCCGAGGTGGAGCGGGCGCTGCGCGAGGGCGCGGGTGAACTCCTGGAGTCCCTGAGGCTGTTCGACGTCTTCACCGGCGAGCAGATCGGGGAGGGTCACCGGTCGCTCGCGTACGCCCTGCGCTTCCGCGCGCCGGACCGCACCCTGACCGTCGAGGAGGCCACGGCCGCCCGTGACGCGGCCGTCGCGCTGGCCGCCGAGCGGACCGGCGCGGTTCTTCGCGGCGCGTAGGCCCTGTCCGGCAGATCTTCGCGGGCCCGCGACGATCCACCGGACAGGACCTGATCGCCATTGCGTAACACCTGGTCATAGGTCGTCGTTGGACAGACGGCCGTCCCCTGAGGGGCGCCTCCGGATCTCCGGAAGCGCCCCTCACTCATTCGGGTGAGAAGTCCGGAGCGGGTTCGCCAACGCATATGCGTGATCGACACAATCGATCCGGCCACTACGGTCGACGTACGCCCATCGGCTTAGCGGCCGGGCGGCCGAAGGGGGCCGACGGATGAATCGGACCAGGGCAGAAGAGGACGCGTTCGAGGACGCGCCGGCCCCCTGGGGTGTCGTCGAGTGCGCGATCCCGGGCGGTGTGCTCGCCCTCGTGGTCACCTGGGAGCTGACCTGCCCGCCGGCCACGCTCGACAATCTGATCCCGCGGATCGTGACCTGTGTGGCCTTCCTGCTGGTGGTGGCCTATCTGCTGAACCGGGTGCGGCGCCGGGGGCTCCAGGAGCTGAGCCAGGTACGGGCGGTGGCGCGGGCCGTGCAGGAGGTGCTGCTCAGACCGCTCCCGGCGCGGATCGACGGGCTGGCCTTCCACGCCCGCCAGCTCTCCGCGTCCCGGGGCGCCGATGTGGGCGGCGATCTGTACGAGGCGGTGGCCACCCCGCACGGTGTCCGCGTGGTCATCGGTGATGTGCGCGGGCACGGGCTGCCCGCGATCGGAGCGGTGGCTGCGGTGCTGGGCAGTTTCCGGGAGGCCGCGCACGACGAGCCGGAGCTCGGCGGTGTGCTGCGAAGACTCGACCGGGCGCATCAGCGTCATCTGCGGGAGCTGTGGTGGCAGGAGACCGTCAGGGCGCAGGGCCCGGACGGCGAGGGGCCGGCGGCGGACGGGCCGGCGCTGAAGGGGCTGGAGCGTGACGGTCCCGGGCCGGGCGGCTGGAGAGCCGTGCGGCGAGGGTTCGGTGCCGGAGTCCCCGGAGGCCGGTGGTCCTGCCGGCGGTGGTACGGCTGGGGGATCGGGCGCCGGGGATTCGGGGGCCAGGGATTCGGACGCCGGGCGTTCGGGCGCCTGCGGGCCGGGCGGGGGTTCGCGGGCATCGAGTACGGCGCCGGGGACCCGGACGGCCTGTCGGCGGAGGAGTTCGTCACCGTACTGCTGCTGGAGATCGGGGCCGACGCGCAGGTGCGGGCCCTGAACTGCGGCCATCCCTGGCCGTATCGGCTCGGCCGGAGCGCCGTGCCGCTCGCGACCGCTGAGCCGCTGCCGCCCCTCGGCGCGTTTCCGCTGCCGGCGGAACTTCCGCTCCAGCGGTGCGGGCCGCTGCTGCCGGGGGAGTCGCTGTTCCTGCACACCGACGGCGCGCAGGACGCCCGGGACGCGGCGGGACGGTTCTTCGGTCTGGAGGACGCGCTCGCGGAAGCCGTGGCGGGTGCCCGCGGGGCGCCGCTCTCGCCCGCGGATGTGGTGCGGCGGGTGCATGCCGCACTGCTGCGGCACACGGGCGGGCGGATCACGGACGACATGGCGCTGCTGGTCCTGCGCAACGACCGGCCGGCGGTACGGGTGGCGGACCCGGCGCCGGATACGGGTGCGGACCGCCGGGAGCGGGACGCGGGGGCATCGGGCGACCGGGCGGCCGAGGGTGCCGTGGCGATCGCGGGCCCACCGGCCGGCCACCCGCCGGAGCAGGTCCCGCTGGAGCAACTGCCGTGCGCCTCGGCCCGCTCGGAACAATCTCCGCCCGGACACGTTCCCGTAGAGCAACTCGCATCGGAAACTCTGCCCCCTGAGCCTCGGTCACCCGGTGCTTCCCCTTCCGATGTACCGGCGGACACACATGCGGAGAAGCTCGCGGACTTATATCCGCCCGGGCAACGTCCCTGCCCCCGGCCCGGGATCACTGTGACCGGGGTGGTACGTACGACTTCCTTCCGCCGGTAGGGGCGACATGGCCGGACATCGAAACGACGGCCGGCGCCGCCTGCCCCGCCGCGGAGTGTCGGGCAGGTCAGCAGGGCAGACGGCGCGGTTGCGGGCCACCGCACTGTGCGAGGGGGAGCCGGCGGCCCGGCCGCCTCTTTCCGAGGCGGACTCCAGTCAACCGGTCCCGGGCGCCCGGCGGCAGAGTGCACAAGGTGCGGATGCGGGCATTACGTTCACACCCCGTGCGAATCGCACTACGCTGGCGCCCTCGTCAAGAGGGCCCGGAATCGGACGCGTCACTGGAGGGGCACCGCACATGCAGCCCAACACCCTGCTCGATTCACTGCTCGACGAGGCGGGCATCTCCCACGCCGGACTCGCCGCCCGGGTCAATGAGGCAGGCCGGGCGAGAGGCCTTGCCCTGCGGTACGAACACACCGCCGTGTCCCGGTGGTTGAAGGGCCAGCGGCCCCGCGGCCAGGTGCCCGATCTGATCTGCGGGGTGCTCGGCGATCGGCTGCGCCGGGCGCTCACCCTGGACGACATCGGACTCGGCGTCGCGGGCGAGCCGCACGCGCCGGGGCCCACCCCGCTCTCGGGCTTTGTCGAGCGGGCCACCGCGCTGTGGCGCTGCGACGAGCAGCGCAGGCCGCACATAGTGGACGCCCCCGCCGTCACCGGCACACCGGCGGTGATCCCCGTCTGGGAGTGGGAGAACCCTCCGGAGGATGCCGATGTCTCGCGCAGCGGCCGTACGAAGGTGGGTCCCGCCGATATCGAACTGCTGCGATCGGCCAGGGAGCACTACGAGCTGATGTACCGGAGGGCGGGCGGTGTGGCCACCCGCTCCCGGATCGTCCGCTTCCTCAACGCCGAGGCCGCGCCGCTGCTGCGCGGCGGATACAGCGACGCCCTGGGCCGTCAACTGCACCGCGCCACCGGCGGACTGGTCGCGGTCGCCGGTATCTGCGCGTACGACTCCGACGCCCATGGCCTTGCCCAGCGCTACTTCCACCAGGCGCTGCGGCTGGCCAAGGCCAGTGGTGACCGGGGCCTGGGCGCCTATGTGATCGCGCTGCTGGTCAACCAGTCGCTGCACATGGGCGAGCACCGTCAGGCCGTCGCCTTCGCCGAGGCCGCGCTGCGCGCGGCGGGCCGTCAGATCACCCCGGCGCTGGCCGCCGATCTCTATGCGATGCAGGCCAAGTCGTACGCCCATCTCGGCGACGGCAGCGGCGCGCTGGGGTGCATCAGACGCGCCGAGACGGAGGCGGAGCGGATCAGGCCGGGGCACGAGCCGGAGGAGACGGGCTACGTCCAGCCGGGCCTGGTGAACGTACAGGTGGCGGAGGCGCTGCTCAGCCTGGGGGATCTGGCGGCGGCCCGGGCGCACGCGGCGGCGGCCGTGGACACACCGGCGCACGACAGGGGCCGGGTGCACCGGCTCGCCATGCTCAGCCATATCGAACTGCGGCAGGGCGAGGCGGACAGGGCCGCCGGTACGGCACGCGAAATGGCCGAACGGGCGCGGGGAATGGAGTCCCAGCGGCTGCGGGACCGGCTGCGCGCCGTGCGCGCCCAGTTGGTGGCCAGCGGATCCTCCGACGCGGAGGCGGCGGCCGAACTGATCTCAGGCGCGCTGCGCGTTCCCCTGTGAGCCCCTCTGTGAGCCCCCTCTGAACCACCGTGTGCAAGAACCGCTGCTGCGATATTGCCATCAACTTGTCGGAAGGTGGCAGAAACGTGCAGTGGACGAAACTTAGCGAACAAACTGTGTATGAGAACCCGTGGTTCCAGGTCAATCTCGCGGACGTCAAGCTTCCTGACGGCCGGCACCTCGACCATTTCCTGATCCGGCTCCGGCCGGTCGCCGTGGCGACCGCGGTCAACTCCGCCAACGAGGTGCTGATGCTCTGGCGGCACCGCTTCATCACCGACAGTTGGGGATGGGAGCTGGCCGCGGGTGTCGTCGAGGACGGCGAGTCCATCGAGGCGGCAGCGGCCCGGGAGATGGAGGAGGAGACCGGGTGGCGCCCCGGCCCGCTCCGGCATCTGCTGACGGTCGAGCCGTCCAACGGTCTGACGGACGCCAGGCACCATCTCTACTGGGCGGAGGAGGCCACGTACATCGGTCATCCGCAGGACGACTTCGAGTCCTCGCGCCGTGAGTGGATCCCGCTCAAACTGGTGCCGGACATGATCGCCCGAGGAGAGATCCCGGCCGCCAATATGACGGCCGGGCTGCTGATGCTCCATCACATACGGCTCGGCTGAGGGCCACCGGCCGCCGACCACCGTCGGCCGGCCACGCACACTCCTGATCCGCCCGGCGGATCAGGAGTACGCGTCAGGGTCCGGGATGCGCGTCAGGGTCCGGGGTACGGGCCGGGGTCAGGAGTACGGGTAGAAGCCCGCGCCGGTCTTGCGGCCGAGCCGGCCCGCGTCCACCATCCGCTGGAGCAGCGGCGGCGCGGCGTACAGCGGCTCCTTGAACTCCGCGTACATCGAATCGGCGACCGACGCCACCGTGTCCAGACCGATCAGATCGGACAGCTTGAGCGGGCCCATCGGATGGGCGCAGCCCAGCTCCATCCCGTCGTCGATGTCCTCGCGGCTCGCGATGCCCGACTCGAACATCCGGATCGCGGACAGCAGATACGGGATGAGCAGCGCGTTCACCACGAAGCCCGAGCGGTCCTGGGCACGGATCGCGTGCTTGCCCAGCACCCCCTGGACCAGGGACTCCGCGCGCTTGATCGTCTCCTCGGACGTCGTCAGCGCGGGAATCAGCTCGACCAGCCGCTGCACGGGCGCCGGGTTGAAGAAGTGGATTCCGATGACCTGGTCGGGGCGCGAGGTCGCGACCGCCAGCCTGACCAGCGGGATCGACGAGGTGTTGGAGGCGAGGATCGCGTCCGGGCGGGTCACCACCTGGTCGAGCACCTGGAAGATCTCGGTTTTCACCTTCTCGTTCTCGACCACGGCCTCGATGACCAGATCGCGGTCGGCGAACTCGCCGAGATCGGTGGTGAAGGTGAGCCTGCCGAGCGCCGCGTCGCGCTCCGCCTCGCTGATCTTGCCGCGTTCCGCGGCCTTCGACAGCGAGTTGTGCAGCCGGGTACGGCCGATCTCCAGCGCCTCGCCCGTGGTCTCGGCGACCTTCACGGCCAGGCCGCTCCGAGCGACGACTTCCGCGATGCCTGCGCCCATCTGGCCGCAGCCCACCACTCCGACGCGGGCGATGTCGGTCAGGGTGTCGGTCACATCGTGCCTTTCACTCGTCCGTGTCCGCGCGGGTCCCCCGTCTGGTTCCGGTGCCCGCCTCAGGACAGGACGTTACTCCGCGGCGGAGTGTGGACGACCGGCCGGGGCGGGCATGCTCAGCGGAAACAGCGGCCCGCCCGGTGATCGACGGCGGGCCGCCCGGCTGCGGACCAGAGGACGGGGCGGCGCATGGCACACATCGGCAGACGAGGGCTGGTCGCGGGCGCCGCGGGGGTGGCGGCCGCACTGCTGGCGGCGGGCGATGCCGCCGCGGGGACACCCCGGCACCACGCGCCGCGCCGGGAGTTCCGCGGGATGTGGCTGGCGACGGTCGCCAACCGGGACTGGCCCTCGGCGCCCGGTCTGCCGGCGGCGCGGCAGCAGGCGGAACTGATCGCCCACCTGGACACGGCCGTGGCGCGCGGGCTGAACACGGTCGTGTTCCAGGTCCGGCCGACGGCGGACGCGCTGTGGCCCTCGCCGTACGAGCCCTGGGCGCAGTACCTCACCGGCGTCCAGGGCCGCGATCCCGGCTGGGATCCGCTGGGCACGGCGGTGCGCGAGGCGCACGCACGCGGTCTGGAACTGCACGCCTGGTTCAACCCGTACCGCGTCGCGAACCACACGGATCCGACCCGGCTGACCGCGACCCACCCGGCCCGGGTCCATCCCGAGTGGATCCTCCCGTACGGCGGGAAGCTCTACTACAACCCGGGGCTGCCCGAGGTCAGACGCTTCGTCCAGGACGCCATGCTGGACGCCGTCGAGCGGTACGCCGTCGACGCCGTGCACTGGGACGACTACTTCTATCCGTACCCCGTCGCCGGGCAGGTCTTCGAGGACGACGAGGCGTACGCCCGGTACGGAGCGGGCTTCCCGGACAAGGCGGCGTGGCGGCGGGACAACACGGACCGGCTGGTACGGGAGACCGCGGCCCGCATCAGGAAGATCAACCGGATGAACGGGACCAGGAAGGACGTACGGTTCGGGATCAGCCCCTTCGGGGTGTGGCGCAACGCGGCCACCGATCCGCTGGGCTCCGACACCACCGCCGGCGTGCAGACCTATGACGATCTGCACGCCGACACCCGCAAGTGGGTCAAGGAGGGCTGGATCGACGACATCGTCCCGCAGCTCTACTGGAACATCGGCTTCCCCGCCGCCGACTACGCGAAGCTGCTGCGCTGGTGGGACGGGGTGGTACGGGGGACGGGGGTGGCGCTCCACATCGGCGAGGCCCTCTACAAGGCGGGCGACCCGGCGCAGCCGGCCGCCTGGCAGGACCCGGCCGAGCTGTCCCGCCATCTCACCCTGGCGAAGGGGTTCGCGGAGGTGCGCGGGCACTGCTTCTTCTCGGCGAAGGAGGTCGGCGCGGACCCGATCGGGGCGATGACCCGGGTGGTGGCGGACCACTACGGCGGGGCGGGCGGGCGGAATTGAGCGGATGCCGAGGACACGTCAGGCGCAGGCTCGCTGACCGGCGTACGCCTCAGGTGCCGGCCCGCTGTGTGACCGCGATGCAGACCAGCACCGCCACCGCCGCCACCGGCGCCGCGGGCGTGAGGTGCTCACCGAGCAGCAGCACCGACCAGACCAGGGTCAGCACCGGCTGGGCGAGCTGGAGCTGACTGGCCTTCGGGATCCCGATCGCCGCCATGCCCCGGTACCAGACGTACAGCCCGAAGAAGGTCGAGCCCGCGGCCACCCAGACCAGCCCGGCCACCCCATGGCCCGTCAGCCGCACCGGTTCGAAGGCCAGCGCCACCGCCGCACCGCCCACCGAGAGCGGCAGGCAGCCGATCAGTGCCCAGCCGACCACCTGCCAGCCGGGCATCACCCCGGCCAGCCTGCCGCCCTCCGTATAGCCAGCCGCGCACACCACCAGCGCGCCGAACAGATACAGGTCCGCCGCCGACAGGGCCCCGCCGCTCTGCTGGACCGCGAACGCGATGACCACGGCCGCACCGGCGAGGGCCGCCAGCCAGAAGGTACGGGACGGCCGCCGGCCGGTCCGGACCGCGGCGAACGCCGCCGTGGTCAGCGGCAGCAGCCCGATCACCACGGCCGCGTGCGAGGTGGTGGAGGTCTCCAGCGCCAGGGTCGTCAGCAGCGGAAAGCCCAGCACGACCCCGCCGCAGACCACCGCGAGCCCGCCCCAGTGCCGGCGCTCCGGGACCGGCACCCGCAGCGCCAGCAGAAAGGCGCCCGCGATCAGCGCGGCGAGCACGCTCCGTACGGCCACCAGCGACCAGGGGCCGAAGCTCTCCAGGCCCCACACGGTGGACGGAAAGGTGAGTGAGAAGGCGGTGACGCCCAGTGCGGCGAGCAGCGTGCCGCCGCCGACCGCTATCGGGGTATGTGGAGTAGCGCTATCCTGTGCTGTCATGTACGAGCGTAGCAGTGTGTCGGAACTGGCCGATTCCCTGAGGCAGGAGTTGGACCGCTACTCACCCGGTGGAAAACTGCCGTCCAGCAGAGCACTGGTCGACCGTTACCGGGTCTCCCCGGTGACCGTCTCCCGCGCCCTCGCCCGGCTCGCCGCCGAGGGGCTGGTCGTCACCCGTCCGGGCGCCGGGGCCTTTCGGGCCGCACGGGCCACGGCCCCGCAGCGCGGCGACACCCGCTGGCAGGAGGTCGCCCTCAGCGCCGACGCCGCCGCGGAACTCGTACCGCGGACCGTCGACGCCTCCGGGGTCCTGATCACGCTCGCCGCGCCGCCGCCGGGTGTCATCGAGTTCAACGGCGGCTATCTGCACCACTCCCTCCAGCCGGAACACGCCATGGCCGCCGCCCTCGCCCGCGCGGGCCGGCGGCCCGGCGCCTGGGGACGGCCGCCCGCCGACGGCCTTCCCGAACTGCGCGAATGGTTCGCCCGGGGCATCGGGGACACCGTCACGGCCGCCGAGACGCTGATCACCGCCGGCGGCCAGAGCGCACTGACCACCGCGCTGCGCGCGCTCGCCCCGCCCGGCGCGCCGGTCCTGGTCGAGTCGCCCACGTATCCGGGGATGCTGGCGATCGCCCGCGCCGCCGGGCTGCGGCCGGTGCCGGTGCCGGTCGACCACGACGGCGTACGGCCCGAGCTGCTCGCCGCCGCTTTCCGGGCCACCGGCTCCCGGGTCTTCGTCTGCCAGCCGCTGTTCCAGAACCCCACCGGCGCCGTGCTCTCCCCGGCGCGCCGCCCCGAGGTGCTGCGTATCGCCCGGGAGGCCGGGGCCTTCGTCGTCGAGGACGACTTCGTACGGCGCCTGGCGCACGACGACGCGGGTCCGGTGCCCCGGCCGCTCGCCGCCGACGACCCGGACGGCGTGGTCGTGCATGTCTGCTCGCTGACGAAGGCGTCGTCGCCGAGCCTGCGGGTGGGGGCGCTCGCGGCCCGCGGCCCGGTGCTGGAGCGGCTGCGCGCGATCCATGTCGTCGACACCTTCTTCGTACCGCGCCCGCTCCAGGAAGCCGCGCTGGAGCTGGTGGGCTCCGCCGCCTGGACCCGGCATCTGCGCTCCGTCTCCACGGCGCTGAAGGTCCGCAGGGACACCCTCACCGCCGCGCTCCGCACGGAGCTGCCCGAGCTGGATCTCCCGTACATCCCGGCCGGCGGCTATCACCTCTGGCTCCGGCTTCCCGACGGGACGGACGAGCAGGCCGTGGTCTCCGCCGCGCTGCGCGCCGGGGTCGCGGTCACGCCCGGCCGGCCGTACTTCAGCGCCGAACCGCCCGCCGCCCACCTCCGGTTGAGCTTCGCCGCGGTGGCGGGCCCGGCCGAGATCACCGAGGGGGTACGGAGGCTCCGTACCGCCTGCGACGAGGCACTCGTGCCGCCCGGCTCCAGGGCGCCGGGCGCACCGCCGCGGGGAGCCTCTTGACCTGCTGGGCAATCGGCCCCACGATCACGCCCATGAGTGTTCGGGTCACGCTGGTCGCCGCCGCGCGCAGCTCGGACGTGTTCGACGAGCGCTTCGACGACGACCGGTCCCTCGACCAGGTGGGGTGGTACGAGACACAGCTCGCCGCCCACACCCTGATCCCGCTGGCCGCCGCCGATCTCCGCTACTGCTCGCCGACCCCGCGCAGCCGCGCCACCGGTGACGCGCTGGGGTTCGCGCCGCTCGCGCAGCCCGCCCTCCGCGACTGCGACATGGGCAGGTGGCGCGGGTTCACGCTCTCCGAGGTGATGGCGCGGGAGCCCGCCGCCGTCGACGCGTGGCTTGCCGACCCGCGCGCCGCGCCGCACGGCGGCGAGCCCCTGCTGGCCTTCATCTCCCGGATCGGGGGCTGGCTGGACACCCGCCCGGCGCAGGACATCGCCGCGATCGTCGCGGTCGCGGAACCTGCGGTCGTACGGGCGGCGCTGGTGTACGCGCTGAAGGCGCCGCCCCGGACGTACTGGTACGTGGATGTCCGCCCGCTGTCGACGGTCACCCTGACCGGTACGCCGGGGCACTGGCACCTCCAGGTCGGCGCCGCCGGATGACCCCACCGCCGTGCCGCCCGGCCCGGTCCGGGCAGCACGGCGGTGTCAGCCGTGCGCCAGACCCGCCGCCGGGCCGTGCGGCAGCCGTACGACGACCACCGCGCCCCCGTCCGGAGCGTTGCCGAACGCCAGCGTGGCCCCGACCGCCCGCGCCTGCCCGAGCGCGATCGTCAGCCCCAGGCCGTGTCCGGTGCCCCGCTCGCGCGCGCCCGTACGGAACCGCTGCGGCCCGTCGTCGAGCAGCCCGGGCGGAAAGCCCGGGCCCCGGTCCCGTACGGAAATCGTGGTGACACCGGTCGTGGCGTCCACCCCCACGGTCACCGTCACCGGCGCCCGTCCGTGCCGGTGGGCGTTGCCGACCAGGTTGGCGACGATCCGTTCCAGCCTGCGCGGATCGGTCCAGACACGGACGGCCGCCGGGTCGGCCACCCCAGGGACCAGCACCGCCACCTCGCCGCCGGCTCCGGCCCGTTCCACCGCCTCCTCGATCAGCGCCACCAGACCGCACAGCCGCGGATCGGCGCGCTCGACCCCCGCGTCGAGCCGGGAGATCTCCAGGAGATCCTCCACCAGCGCGCACAGCGCCTTCACCCGGTTCCGCACATAGCGCTCCGCCTCGCCGTCCGGCAGCAGCTCGGCGGCGGTGAGCAGACCCATCAGCGGGGTGCGCAGCTCATGGGCGACATCCGCGGTGAAGCGCTGCTCGTTGCGCAGCCGCGTCTGGAGCGAGGCGGCCATCGAGTCGACGGCACCGGAGATCTCGGAGATCTCGTCGAACGCGCGCGGGCGCGCCGAGATCCGCGCGTCCAGATCACCGGCCGCGATCCGCTGGGCGGTCGCGGCGGCCGATCTGAGCCTGCGGCTCATGTTCCTGGCGACCAGACCCACCAGCGGCAGAACGACGGCGGCCGTCAGCAGACCCGCTCTCAGGACGCTCTTGTTGAACGCGTCCAGGTCGTTGAGCGCCGGGCCCAGCGGGAGCCGTACGGACAGGGTCCGCCCGGCGGCCGGGCGCGCCGCCCACATCGCGGGGCCGTCGCCGCCGGTTTCGCCGTGCCCGTACTGCGTGCCGCGGCGCCCCTGCCGTACGAGGGCGCGCAGCTCACCCGGGACTCCGGGCGCGTCCAGTTCGGCTCCCGTACCGCCGACCGTTCCGGTGCGCGCGTACGCCACGGCCGCACGGTCGAGCGTGAGCATGGCGATGGAGCGCGACTGCTCCAGCTCGAAGGCGCGCGAGGCCCGGTCGACCAGCACGACCAGCACGACGACGGCCACACAGGTCGCCGCCGCCACGAGCCCCATGATGCGCCACTGCAAGGAGCGCAGCGGATACGCGGCGGAGAGCGCTTGCAGCGGGATGAACGCCGGCGGGCGAGGCGTCGGCGGGCCGCCGTCCGGCGCAAGCGGGGCCGACGGATGGCGGGTCGGCGGGCGAGACACCGGCCGGCGCGGTGCTGACGGGCGAGGGGCCATCGTCACCTCCGCAGCTTGTATCCGAAGCCGCGCACGGTGTCGATGCGGTGGGCCCCAATCTTCGCGCGCAGCCGTTTCACATGGAGGTCGACCACCCTGGTGTCACCGTCCCAGGCGTGGTCCCAGACCTGTCTCAGCAGTGTTCTGCGCTCCATCACGACACCGGGTGAGGCGGCGAAGACGAGCAGCAGCCGCAACTCGGTCGGCGTCAGCGCGGTGATCTCGCCGGCCCGGCGCACCTCCATGCCGTCGGTGTCGATGGTCAGGTCCCCGAACCGCAGCACGTCCTGCCCGGTGGGCGGCGGGCCGCTGTCCGGGGCCGGGGCGGCCGGCGCGAAGGCGGCACGGCGCAGCAGTGAGCGGATCCGCGCGACGAGCACCGCGCTCTCGCACGGCTTGACCACATAGTCGTCGGCACCGGCCTCAAGGCCCGAGATGATGTCGAGGTCGTCCCCGCGCGCGGTCACCATCAGGATCGGGACGAGACTCGACTCCCTTATCCGCCGGCACAGTCCGATGCCGTCCAGCTCGGGAAGCATGACATCGAGCACCAGCAGGTCGGGGCGGGTCTCCCGGAAGACTTCGAGGCCGGTGAGGCCGTCGGCGGCGGTGGAGACGGTGAAGCCGTACCGCTGGAGGGCGATACGGACGGTGTTCCGGATCACCTCGTCGTCCTCGACGAACAGGATGTGCGGCTCGGCGGGCTGGTCCGGGCAGACGTCGGGGCAGGTGTCGGGGCGGGCACGGCGGACGGTGGGCATGGCGGCGTCCTCGCTGTCTCGGTACGGGTACGGAGCAGGGGCTGCGTGCGGGCTCGTACGGCCGTGGCGAGAGCCGTGTCCGACGGGGGCCTGTCGTCGACGGCTGTCAGCGCCGCGCCGTTCCAGCGGTAGCGGACGGTACGGGGACCCGCGTCCTCCGCGACGGTCAGCAGCAGGTCCCCTCCGGCCACCGCCAGTCCGGCACCGGGCGCGCCGGGGTGGACGAGGAGGGGCCGTACGCGACCGCCCGCGGCCTGATACACCGCCAGGAAGGTACGGCGGGCCACCGGTTCGTCGACCGCGACGACGAGTTCGGCCCCGCCGTCACCGGTCACGTCCTCGTACACCGGCGGCCGTACGGGACAGCGCGGGCCGGGACAGTCGCGCAGGGCGGCCCGCGACCGCTCGGGCAGCCGGGGGTCGCGGGACAGCAGCGCGGCCACGGACAGGCCGTCGAGTCCGCCGTGCGCGGGGACGCGGATCCCGTCGAGGGGCGGGTAACCCTCGGGTGCGCGCGCCTCCGGGCGTTTCGGCAGGGCATCCGTGTGCACGGACAGATCGGCCGCGGCGCCCGCGTCCCGTACGCCGGTGTCCGGCGCGTATCCGCTCAGCGCTCCGCCCAGCACGGTCGCGGCGGCGACCGTGGCTCCCACGGCCCGGCCGGGACCGCGCCCGTACAGCGACAGACGCCTCAGGGTCGCGGCGCCTCGGCGGAGGAAAACGTAGGGAGAACGCATCATGCGGAGCCTAACGGTGAGGCGACAACGCTCCGTTGGCCTGTATAGCGCGGTACGGGCTAGGGGAAGGTACAGAAATCCGCGCGCCCGTACGCCTGTTGAAGCAAGGCCCGCAGCGCCTGCCCACCGGCGGACCCTGCCCGCCGAGGGACCCTGCTTACCGCGGCAGGGTCCGCCGCGCCCCGGAGGTCACTCCGTACCCAGCGTCTCCAGGATCTGCTCCCCGTACTTCGCCAGCTTGTTCTCGCCCACCCCGCTCACCGTGCCCAGCTCCGCCAGCGTCGCCGGCGCCCGTACCGCGATCTCGCGCAGCGTCGCGTCGTGGAAGACGACATACGCGGGCACCCCCTGCTCCTTCGCCGTGGCGGCCCGCCAGGCGCGCAGCGACTCGAACACCGGCACCGCCTCGTCCGGCAGGTCGACGGGCACGGCGCGCCCCTTCTTCTCCGCGCGCGCGGGCTTGGCCACCGCCGCCTTCTCGGGCTCGCGCCGCAGCATCACGGACCGCCGCCCGCCCAGCACCTCGGCACTGTCCTCGGTGAGGACGAGCGTTCCGTAGTCGCCCTCGACGGCGATCAGCCCCTGTGCCAGCAACTGCCGTGCCACACTGCGCCATTCCGCCTCGCGCAGCTCCGTACCGATGCCGAACACGCTCAGCGCGTCATGGTCGAACTGGATGACCTTGGCCGTCTTCTTCCCCAGCAGGATGTCGGTGATCTGCCCGGCGCCGAACTTCTGATTGCGCTCCCGCTTCAGCCGGACCACGGTCGACAGCAGCTTCTGCGCGGGCACCGTGCCGTCCCAGGACTCGGCGGGAGTCAGACAGGTGTCGCAGTTGCCGCACGGCCCGCTCTTCTCGCCGAAGTACGCGAGGAGCTGTACGCGGCGGCACTCCACGGTCTCGCACAGCGCGAGCATCGCGTCGACATGGGCGCCCAGCCGCCTGCGGTGCGCGTCGTCGCCCTCGGAGGTGTCGATCATCTTGCGCTGCTGGACCACGTCCTGGAGCCCGTACGCGAGCCAGGCCGTGGACGGCAGCCCGTCGCGCCCGGCGCGGCCCGTCTCCTGGTAGTACCCCTCGACGGACTTCGGCAGATCGAGATGGGCGACGAACCGTACGTCCGGCTTGTCGATGCCCATGCCGAACGCGATCGTCGCGACCATCACCATGCCCTCCTCCCGCAGGAAGCGGGCCTGGTTCGCGGCCCTCGTACGGGGATCGAGCCCCGCGTGGTACGGCAGCGCCTCCACGCCGTTCTTCACCAGGAACTCGGCGGTCTTCTCGACCGAGGCCCGGGAGAGGCAGTACACGATCCCCGCGTCGCCCTCGTGCTCGGCACGGAGCAGATGCAGGAGCTGCCGCTTGGGGTCGTTCTTCGGCGCGATGCGGTACTGGATGTTGGGCCGGTCGAAGCTCGCCACGAAGTGCCGCGCGTCCTGGAGCCTGAGCCGGGAGGCGATCTCCGCGTGGGTGGCCTCGGTGGCGGTGGCGGTCAGCGCGATACGGGGCACGTCCGGCCACCGCTCGTGCAGCGCCGACAGGGCCAGATAGTCGGGGCGGAAGTCGTGGCCCCACTGGGCCACGCAGTGCGCCTCGTCGATGGCGAACAGCGAGATCGTGCCGCGCTCCAGCAGCCGTACGGTCGACTCCACGCGCAGCCGCTCCGGCGCCAGATAGAGCAGATCCAGCTCGCCCGCGAGGAACTCGGCCTCCACCAGCCGCCGTTCGTCCAGATCCTGCGTGGAGTTGAGGAATCCGGCCCGGACACCGAGCGCTCTCAGCGCGTCGACCTGGTCCTGCATGAGCGCGATGAGCGGGGATACGACGACTCCGACGCCCTTCCGCACCAGCGCGGGGATCTGGTAGCAGAGCGACTTGCCGCCGCCGGTCGGCATCAGGACAAGGGCGTCGCCCCCGGCCACCACATGATCGATGATCTCCTGCTGGCTCCCGCGGAAGGAGTCGTACCCGAAGACGCGATGCAGCACGCGCAGCGCCTCGCTGCCGGCCTCGGGGCCGGCTCCGGCAGGTGTCTCGGGACGCGGGTCGGTATCGGCAGAGCTCATCCGGCGATTCTATGAGTCTCCTGCGACACCGGTCCGACCGATCCGCGATCCGGGCGGTCATGGCGGCGGCAGAAGCGGCGGCTGGAACAGCGGCTGGTGCGGCGGCATATAGGACATGGTCTGACCTGCACGGGATCTAGCGTCGAAGGTGTCGCCCGGAAGTGGGGCGGCGAGACCGACGAAGCAGGAGAAGCACATGAGTCACGTGACCAGCAATCAGCCGACGGGCACCCCGACCTGGGTCGAACTCGATGTCCCCGTCGCGGAGGCCGAGCGTGCGAAGGAGTTCTACGAGGCGCTGTTCGGCTGGGAGTTCGCCGTGGGATCGCCGCAGGCCGGCCAGTACACGGTGTGTCTGCTGCGCGGCCACGCGGTGGGGGGACTCAGGCCGGTGACCACGGAGACGACGCGTGGGCACTGGCGCGTCTACATCGCCACCGACGACTGCGACAGCACCGCCAAGCGCGTCCTCGACGCGGGCGGCACGCTGATCGAGAGCCCCGCCGAGGTCGGGGACCGGGGGCGGGCGGCCCTGGTGGTGGACCCGGTCGGCGCCGAGTTCGGCCTGTGGCAGGGGCGCGGGCGCACCGGCAGCGAGATCGTGAACGAGCCGGGCAGTCTCGTACGGAACGATCTCACCACCCCGGACCCCGCCACCGCGCGCGCCTTCTACCCGGCGGTCTTCGACTACACCCTGGACGGCGAAGGCGGTCTGCCGGGCACCGACTTCACCTTCCTCCGCCGTCCGGACGGGCATGAGGTCGGCGGCATCATGGGCATGCCGCAGGGGTCGCCCTCGGTCTGGGGGACCTGCTTCGAGGTCGCGGACGCCGATGCCGCGGCGGCGCGGGCGGTCGCGGCGGGAGGCACGGCGGGCACGCCCTCGGACACGGTGTACGTCCGGCTGGCGGAGATCACCGACCCGCTCGGCAACACGTTTGTGGTGGGCGCGCGGCCGGGGGCGGGGGAGGACTGAGGGGGGACCCCCGCCTGGCGCGGGGGCACCCCTTCCGCATCCCTTCTTCGGCACCCCTTCCGCTTGAGGGGGGTGAGGCACCTTCTCCGGTTGACGCGGCTCGGGAGCAACCCGCCGGCTGACGGGCCCGCCGGCTGACGGGCCCCTCCGCCGGTTCGGAGGGGCCGCGACCGTTCACTCCGGCGGGAGCCCCGGCAGGTGCCGCGGGTCCGGGTCCTTCACTCCGGCAGGCGCCTGACCTTGACGGTGTTGTCCGTGCGGTGGCCCGGCCGGCCGTCGGGCGAGGTCTGGCTCCGGTCGTGCTCCTCGCAGATCTGCACCTCCCACTTCCCGTCCGGCAGGTCCAGCGACTCCAGGACCTCTTCCGGTGTCGGGAAGTGCACGTCGGGGTGCGGGTTCTCCTCCCAGGACGGGAAACCGGAGTGTCCGACGATCAGGAGCACGCCGCCGGGCGCGACCGCCGACGCGGCGCTGCGCAGGATCTTCTCCCGGGGCATCTCGCCGTACGAGTGCAGGAACTGGGCGGAGACCAGGTCGTACGTGCCCTCGGGGAAGGACTCGCCGAGATCGTGCCGCTGCCAGTCGATCCGGTCGGCGAGCCCCTCGGCCGCCGCGTGCTCGGCCGCGCGGCCGAGGGCGACTCCGGAGATGTCGGTGCCGGTGACCCGCCACCCCTGCCGCGCGAGCCAGACCGCGTCGGCGCCCTCGCCGGAGCCCAGGTCCAGGGCTCTGCCGGGGACCGTCCCGGTGACCTCGCGGACCAGCACGACATTCGGATTGCCGCTCCAGATCCGGTCGCTCTGGCCGTAACGGTCGTCCCAGAACTCCTCCATCGAGCCGAACTCCTCGACGGAGGGGGTCTCGTGGGAGTGGTCGGTCATCGAGGTGCCTCTTCCGTGAGCGTGGTCATGGTCTGTGCGGTCGTGGTCGGCGTCGTCGTGGTTGGTGAGG
Organism: Streptomyces sp. GMY02; assembly: GCF_019056675.1. Lineage (NCBI taxonomy): Bacteria > Bacillati > Actinomycetota > Actinomycetes > Kitasatosporales > Streptomycetaceae > Streptomyces > Streptomyces sp. GMY02. Next base: position 6,975,737 of record NZ_CP077658.1, read on the forward strand.
TCGCGGTCCGCGTGTTCGTGGTCTGCGAGGCCGCGGTTTGTGAGGTCGCGTTCTGCGTGTTCGTCGTCCGTGGGGGAGGGGGTGCCGCGGCGGGCCGCGACGGCCGCGCGCGTCTCCTCGGCGATCAGATCGGCATTGATCGCCGCGGCGGCGCGGACACCCGCCGCGGCCGAGCCGATGACCGTCTCGGTCAGCTCGGTGACATTGCCCGCCACCCATACGCCCGGTATCTCCGTCGCCCCGGACGGATCGGAGACGATACGGCTGCCGACCACCTGCCCGGCCATCTCCTGCGGGGTCGCGTGGAGACCCAGACCGGTGAGGACATCGGCGCGGGCGGTGAAGCGCGGGGCGACCACCAGGGCCCGGCAGGGGACGACCCGGCCTCCGGCCAGGGTGACACCGGTGAGCCGGTCCCCGGTCACCTCCAGACCCGCCACCTCGCCGTCCACCACACCGACACCGCGCGCGGCGAGCTGCTCGTACTCCTCGTCACCCGGCTCGGGCGCGGTGTGCAGGAACAGGGTGACGTCCTCGCTCCACTGCCGCCACATCAGTGCCTGGTGCACGGCCAGCGGGCCGGTGGCGAGGATGCCGACCGGCTGGTCGCGGACCTCCCAGCCGTGGCAGTACGGGCAGTGCAGCACCTCGCGGCCCCACCGCTCGGCGACCCCCGGTACCGGCGGCAGCTCGTCGACCAGGCCGGTGGTCACCAGCAGCCGGTCCGCCTCGACCGCGGAACCGTCCGCGAGTACGACCCGGAACCCGCCCGCCGCCAGGCGTTCGGCCGCCACTGCGCTGCCCTCGACGACCTCGCCGCCGTACGAGGCCACCTCCTCGCGGCCCACGGCCAGCAGCCGCGAGGGCGGGGTGCCCTCCCGTCCCAGATAGTTGTGGACATGGGCCGCGGGAGCGTTGCGCGGCCGGCCTCCGTCGATCACCAGCACCCGGCGGCGCGCCCGCGCCAGCGTGAGCGCCCCGCTCAGCCCGGCCGCTCCGCCGCCGATGACCACGACGTCATGGCGCCGTGGGGCATCGGACGCCTTATGCGTTGTTTTCGTTCTTTGCTCTGTCATGTGCCGTACCTCCGTCCGCCGGAGATACTCCGCCCGCCGGGAACCGTTTGACAAACCTTGTTGCTGAGACGGCAAATGGAGGTATGGCAATCGGGGGCATCGCAGATGACGACTTCTCAAGCGTCCTGACCGCCGTGGGGCCGCGTCTGCGCGCCCTGCGCCGGGAGCGGGGGACCACATTGGCCGGCCTGAGCGAGGCGACCGGGATCTCGCTCAGCACCCTCTCGCGCCTGGAGTCGGGTCAGCGCAAACCCACCCTGGAACTGCTGCTGCCGCTGGCGAAGGCGTACGGCGTCCCCCTGGACGAACTGGTCGACGCCCCCGCGACGGGCGACCCCCGGATCCATCCCCGCCCCTTCGTCCGCGAGGGCACGACGTACATCCCGCTGACGCGTCAGCTCGGAGGCCTCCAGGCGTACAAGCTGATTTTCCCGCCGGAGCCTTCGGACTCCTCGTGCGGCGAACTGGAGCAGCGGGTGCATGAGGGGTACGAGTGGCTCTATGTGCTGGCCGGACGGCTGAGGCTGCGGCTGGGCGAGCACGACCTCGTGCTCACCGCCGGAGAAGCCGCGGAGTTCGACACCCGCACCCCCCACGGCTTCACCTCCGCGGGGCCGGAACCCGTCGAAGTGCTCAGCCTGTTCGGCCGGCAGGGCGAGCGCATGCACGTACGCGCCCGCCCCCGGAGCCGCTGATCCGTCGAGTCCGCCGGCCGGCCGGGCCCGCTCCGACCCCGTCCGCTCCGACCCTGCCCCGTACCCGTAGTACCTCAGAGCTACGCGCGAGGTGAGTTCCCCGGCGTGACGACGTCCACGGGGCCCTGTCCATAGCGTCCGTACCGCAATCACGCCCACTTGTTCCGGTACGGAAGGACCCTCCTCCATGGCGTCTGGCCCGCGCGGCAGCCGTTTCCGCCGCACCTTGCTCGCCGTGCTCGTCACCGCGTCGGTGGCGGTGCCGGTGTCCGGCGCGGCCCGCCCCGCCGCCGTCCCGGCCCCCGCCCCGCCCGTCCTCGCCCCGCTGACGGCCGTCGCCCTGGGCCCGGCCCTGGACGCCCGGTACGCCGCGAACCGCGTCGCCATCCGGGCAGCCGCGCGCATGGCGTCCGGTCACGGCGACCAAAGACGGGCCGCCGCACTGCACGGCATGGCGGGCACCTCGCGCCACTTCCTCTCCTTCGACGGCCGCGACGGAGGCCGTATCGCCGAGGTCTTCGGCGATCTGGCGCGGGCCCGCCGGATCGCCGTCCTCGTACCGGGCTCGGACACCAACCTCGACCGGTACGGGCGCTTCCGGGCCGGTGCGCGGGCACTCCAGAAGGAGCTGGGCGCCGGGTCCGCCGTGATCGCCTGGCTCGGGTACGGGACTCCGGGCACGGTGAGCCCCGAGGCGGTGACCCCGGGCCGTGCCCATGAAGCGGCACCTCGACTCCGGTCCTTCATACGGGAGTTGCGTACGGCCAAGCCCGCCGCCAGGACCGCTCTGCTCTGCCACTCGTACGGCTCGGTGGTCTGCGCGCTCGCCGCCCCGGGCCTGCCGGTCTCCGACATCGTGCTGTACGGCAGCCCCGGTACCGGCGTCGACAGTGCCGCCGAACTGCGCACCCGGGCCACCGTGTGGGCGGGCCGCGGGGACGGCGACTGGATCGCCCATGTGCCGCACGCCCGGCTCCGACTGCCCTTCACCACACTCGGGTTCGGGCCCGATCCGGTGTCGCGGGAGTTCGGCGCCCGCCTCTTCGACGCGGGTCCGGCAGGCCACAGCGACTATCTCAAGTCCGGTTCACTCTCCCTGCGGAACCTCGCCCGGATCGTCGCCGGAGCCGGAAACACCGGCGTCTCCGTACAGGCACCGGAGGCGGCCCGCCATGCGTGATCTCGTACGGCGGATCGACTCCGCCACCCCGCCGGACCGCGACCGCGCCATCGACGCCCTGCGCGCCTTCGCCATCCTCGGCGTGGTGCTCGGGCACTGGCTGGTGACCGCCCTCGTCTCCGACAGCGGCACCGTACGCGGCGCGAGCCCGCTCCACTACATGCCCCAACTGGCGCCCATATCCTGGGTGTTCCAGACGCTCGCGGTCTTCTTCCTGGTCGGCGGGCAGGTCGGGGCGAAGAGTTACGCCGCGGCCCGCGCGCACGGCACCGGCTACCCGCGATGGCTCCGCGCCCGCCTCGCGCGGCTGTTCCGGCCGGTCGTCGCCGTGCTGTCGGTATGGGCGGTGGCGGCAGGCGTGATGCTGGCCTCCGGCGCCGGATACGACACCGTGCACGCCCTGTTCCGGCTGGTGCTCTCGCCGCTCTGGTTCCTGCTGGTCTTCGCCACGCTGACCGCGGCCACCCCGCTGGCTGCCCGGCTGCACCCGCTGTGGCCGCTGGCCGTGGTGCTGTACGTCGACCTCTTCCAGTTCGGACTCGGCGGCCCGGAGTGGCTCGGCTGGCTCAATGTGGCCGCGGGCTGGCTCGTGCCGTACTGCCTGGGCGCGGCCTGGGCCCGCGGCGGCCTGCCGGGGCGCGGGGCGGGCTGGGCGCTGCTGGCCGGCGGTACGGCGGCCACGGCCGTGCTGATCCTGTTCGCCGGCTACCCGGCGTCCATGGTGGGCGTGCCCGGCTCCGCGGTCTCCAACCTCAACCCGCCGACCCTGGCCGCCGTCACCTTCGGCCTCGCCCAGTGCGGGGCGGCCCTGCTGCTCACCGGCCCGCTGCGTCGGTGGCTGCGGCGGCCCGCGGCCTGGGCGGCGGTGGCGCTGCTGAATCTGTCCGCGATGACGGTCTTCCTCTGGCACCAGACCGCCATGATCGCCGTCACCGCCCTCGGTCTGCTCACGGGCGGCGCCCTGCCAGGACTGCACACCGTTCCCGACGGCGGCGGCTGGGTGCTGGCCCGGCTGGCCTGGCTGCCGGTGTTCGCGGCGGCGCTGCTGGTGTGCTGGGCGGCGTTCCGTACGTACGAGATCACTGCTCACAAAGGACGGCCGCGGCCGGGCGGCCCTGGCGGCCGGATCGTCCGCGAAGGGCGTCCCGACCGGGAAGAGGCGATGCGGCGTGCCTAATGTGAAGCCTGTGAGGAGTCGGGTGGGGAGTCCCGGGGCGGGGAATCCCGAAGAGCCGCCGCGGTGGCCCGGACGGCTGGCGGCGGCCGTACGGGCGGTGCCGCGCGCCCTGCGCGAGGACCTCTGGACCTCCGCCGCCGAGCCGCCCCGGCGCCTGGGCCGCTCGCGGCTGCTGGACTGGTGGCCGGCGTTCATGGTGCCGCTGGTGCTGTTCTCGGTGTTCCTGCTGGTCTCCAGCGTCGACCAGTACTCCCGTGACTACCGGATGAGCTCCCTGCTGGCCCTCCTGCTCGCCGCGGTCCAGTCGGCGGCGCTGGTCGCCGCGCCGTTCCGCCCGGTCGCCGCCTGGTGGGCGTCGACGGGTGCTCTCGTCGGGCTCGCCCTGTTCGCGGATCCCCTCACCGCCCGCGCCACCACCCTGTACCCGTGGACCGGCGCGGGGATCACCCTCGAAGCCTGGGTACTGTTCCTGGTGGCGCTGCGGTCCCGGCCCCGGGTCGCGGCCGAGGTGCTGGTGATCAGTGTGCTGGCGGGTCTGCTCCGTACCGGCCACCTCAACCGCACCGTCGTCCTGCTCTTCGTGATCGCGGTGGTGCTCGGAGCGGCCCTGCGCGGGCGCCAGGTGGCCCGTACCGAACTGGTCGCACAGGAGGAGATCACCGCCGAGGAGCGGGCCCGGCGCACCCTGCTGGAGGAGCGCCACCGCATCGCACGCGAGCTGCACGACGTGGTCGCCCACCACATGGCGGTCATATCCATCCAGGCGCAGGCCGCCCCGCATCTGGCCGAGAATCCGTCGCAGGAACTGCGGGAGAATCTCGCGGGCATCCGCGAGAACGCGGTCGGGGCGCTCACCGAACTGCGCCGGGTGCTGGGCGTACTGCGTTCCGAGGACGCCCTCGGCTCCGGGGACTCGCTCGCGGACGGGGTACGGCATGCCCCGCAGCCCACCCTCGACCGGCTGGACGAGCTGCTCGGCAATGTGCGCGGCGCGGGAGTCGGGGTCACCCGCCGCACCACCGGGGAGCCGCGCCCACTGCCGCCGGGCGTCGAGCTGTCGGCGTTCCGTATCGTGCAGGAGGCGCTCAGCAACGCGATGCGGCACGCGCCGGGGGCGGAGGTACGGGTGGAGACGGCGTACCACCGCTCGGGGGTCACGGTCCGGGTCACCAACACCGCGCCCGCCGGTACGGCCCCGCCCTCGCCCGGGACCGGCCACGGTCTGCTCGGGATGCGGGAGCGCGTCGCGATGCTGGGGGGCGAACTGGCGACCGGAGCGACCCCCGAGGGCGGCTGGGAAGTGACCGCGACACTGCCCACGACGCCCCTGGGCCCGGCGGAGCCGGACGGGTCCGCGGCAGGACCTTCCCCCGCCGGATCTTCCGAGGACACCGTATGACGACGCCAGTGCCGACCGTCCGCGTACTGATCGCCGACGACCAGATGATGGTCCGCCAGGGCCTGACCGTGCTGCTCAACGCCGAGCCCGGCATCGAGGTCGTCGGCCAGGCCGTCGACGGCCTCGACGCGGTCGCCCAGGCCGCGGATCTCGCCCCGGACGTCGTCCTGATGGACATCCGGATGCCCGGACTCGGCGGTATCGAGGCGACCCGCCGCCTCACCGCCCCTGCCGGATCCACCGTCAAGGTCCTCGTCCTGACCACCTTCGATCTCGACGAGTACGTGTACGAGGCGATCCGCGCGGGCGCCTCGGGCTTTCTGCTGAAGGACGCCTCGGCCGCCGAACTGGCGCGCGCGGTACGGGTGGTGGCCGAGGGCGACGCCCTGCTCGCCCCGAACATCACCAAGCGGCTGATCGCCGAGTTCGCCCGGATGACCGCGGCGCCCCGCGCCCCGCTCAAGGACCGCGTCGGCGACCTCACGGAACGCGAGACCGAGGTGCTGACCCTGATCGCACAGGGTCTGTCGAACGCGGAGATCGCCGCGCGTCTGGTGGTGGCGGAACAGACGGTGAAGACCCATGTGGGCCGGATACTGGGCAAGTTGAGCCTGCGCGACCGTACCCAGCTCGCGGTGTTCGCGTACGAATCGGGACTGGTGCGGCCGACCGGATACTGACCCCAGGAGAGCCCACCCGAAAGACCCTCCCGAGGAGTCCTTACGAAAACCCCCCGAAGAGCCCTTCCGAAGGGCCCTTCGACGGCCCGGACAGGATCCGCCCCGGGCCCGGACAGGACCCGGTCCGTAAGCCGGGCGGCCGGGCAGTCCCCGAGCCCGGCGGCCCCGGACACGCCTCAGTCGCCGGGTGCCGCCTGTGAGCGCGCGGCCCGTGCCCGCAGCAGTTCCCTCTCCCGCGCGTTGCGGGTCAGGGACGCCGCACGCTCGAACTCCGCACGCGCCTCCCCGTCCCGCCCCAGGCGCTCCAGCAGATCGCCCCGGACACTCGGCAGCAAGTGGTAGTCCTTCAGGGCCGGTTCGGCGGCCAGCGCGTCCACCAGCTTCAGCCCGGCCGCCGGTCCCTCCGCCATCGAGACCGCGACCGCCCGGTTCAGCTCCACCACCGGGGACGGGGTCAGCGCCATCAGCCTGCCGTACAGCGCGGCGATCGTCGCCCAGTCGGTGTCCTCGTAGCGGATCGTCCGCGCGTGGCACGCGGCGATCGCGGCCTGGACGGAGTACGGGCCGTGGCCCGCGCGGCGCAGGGCCTCGATACCGCGGGCGATGAGCATACGGTTCCACCGGGAGCGGTTCTGGTCGGCGAGCAGCACCGGTTCGCCGTCGGGCCCCGTACGCGCCGCGATACGGGACGCCTGGAACTCCAGCAGCGCCGCCAGACCGTGCACCTCGGGCTCTTCGGGCATCAGGCCCGCCAGCACCCGGGCCAGCCGCAGCGCGTCCTCGCACAGGGCCGGGCGTACGAGATCGTCACCGGCCGTCGCGGAGTAGCCCTCGTTGAAGATCAGGTAGATGACCTCAAGGACGGAGGAGACCCGGGCTGCGCGGTCGGCACCGTACGGCACCTCGAAGGGCACCCCGGCCTTGGCGAGCGTCCGCTTCGCGCGGACGATGCGCTGGGCGACCGTCGGCTCCGGGGCGAGGAAGGCGCGGGCGATCTCCTCCGTGGTCAGCCCGCCCAGCAGCCGCAGGGTGAGCGCGATCCTGGCCCTGGTCGACAGCACCGGATGGCAGGCGGTGAAGATCAGCCGCAGCAGATCGTCGTCGATGTCCTCGGCGCTCCCGGCACTCTCGGCGGGGTCCCCGGGCCCGGGCGGCGGTACGTCCTCCAGTGCCCGCCCGACCTCCGCCAGCTTCCGCGCGTAGGTCTCCTTACGGCGTACGAGATCGATCGCGCGGTGCTTGGCGGTGGCCATGAGCCAGGCGCCCGGTCTGTCCGGGACACCCGACTCCGGCCACTGTTCCAGCGCGGCGACGAGCGCGTCCTGCGCGAGTTCCTCGGCGATGCCCACGTCCCGCACGATGCGGGTGACGCCGGCGATGATCCGCGCGGACTCGATCCTGAAGACCGCTTCGACCGTTTCCGCCGTACTCGCTCCCGTCACAGCCACCCATCAGAACAGGTGGATGATGCCGGAGCAAGCGCGGCCGATCAGCCCTCCGCGATCTCGCGGACCTCGACGGAGACCTGCCAGCTCGCCGGGTGGACCTCAAGGAACCGCTTGGCCCACTCCAGCGCCTCGGCCTTGTCCGCGCACCGGGTGATGGAGTACCCGCCGACGACTTCCTTGCTCTCGGTGAACGGCCCGTCCGTGTAACCGACCTTCCCGCCGGACCAGGTCAGCCGGGTCCCCTCGGCGGTCGGCGCCAGCCCGGCCGTCTCCTGCATCACCCCGGCCCGGGTGATCTCCTCGAACAGTTCCCCCATCCGCTGATCGAACCCCGGGTCGGGCGCTTCGGCGGGAAGGTTCTGCTCGTCGATGTGGACCAGCGTGAGATAGCGGGGCATGGTTGCTCTCCTCGATCGTGTCGCTCGCGAGACGGGGCCTGTCCCCGCCTCTCACCCCTGCGTCGAACGGAGGCCGCCCGGATCGACATCACCCCGGGAAAAATTTTCCGGGATGTGGTCCGGCCCGTCGACCCGGGCGCTCCGTTCAGCGATGCTTCCCGTTCAGCTCTGCTCCCGCTCCACCGGAAGCCACAGCTCCGCGTCCGCCTCGGAGTGGTCCGGCGACATACGGACGCGCAGGATCTCGGGGCCGGGGCGGCTGCGGTACGGGTTCGAGGGGAACCACTCGGTGAACACGTCCCGCCACAGCTCCTGGATGGCCTGCGGGGCTGGCCCGGAGGTGGTGAAGACCCCCCAGGCGCCGGCCGCCACGGGGAGGACGACCGTACCCTCGGGGGCGTCCGCCGATGTGATCACCCCGTGGTAGTAGTCGAGTTCCGTGCCTTCGGCACGGCTGGGGTCCAGGTCGTCGCAGACCGCGACTATGCCCTGCGGCTCCTGGTCCGACAGCTTCTCCAGGCGCTCCAGGGTCTCGGGGCCGATCCCCCGGACGAAGTCGATGATGGCCTGGTTCGGCCCCGAGTGCACCAGTGGCACCCGGGCCTTGAGGCCGGCGACGGTGAAGGCCGGCCTGTCCACGACGCGATATCGCATACTGCTTTTCCCTTCGACGGTGAGACGGAAGGTCAACCTGGGCTGGGAGACGAGCGCGGTGCCGGTGCGCCGGGCCTCGCCGGGACCGACACCGTGCATGGCGCGGAACGCGCGGGCGAACGCCTCGCCCGAGCCGTAGCCGTAGCGCACCGCGATGTCCAGCAGCGTCCCGTTCCCCGCGAGCACCTCGGCGCCCGCGACGGTGAGCCGCCGGCGCCGGATGTACTCCGACAGCGGCACGCCCGCCAGCGCGGAGAACATCCGGCGCAGGTGGTACTCCGAGGTGGCCGCCGTGCGCGCCAGCGCGGCCACCTCGATGGACTGATCGAGATGGCGCTCGATCTCCTCCATGGCCTGGTTGAGCCGCTCCAGCACGTCAGGTCCCCTTCCTGTTCTGTGACCACCACGCTAGGTGGCGCACAACCCGCCGGACCCGACATTCTGTGCCAGGTCGAGTCGGGTGCGCGCGGCCTGCCGACAGGGCGTGTGCAGCCCTGGGCATTGCATAAAGCTGCGGAGAAACGTATAGTCATGCCATCGCTGAGGAGGGCTTTCGATGGCTGTACGCGTGGCAGTGGCAGGGGCGAGCGGGTACGCGGGCGGGGAGATGCTGCGGCTGCTGCTCGGGCATCCCGGGGTCGAGATCGGGGCCCTCACCGGGAATTCCAGCGCCGGGCAGCGGCTCGGAGAGCTTCAGCCGCATCTCGTACCACTGGCCGGGCGGGTGCTGGAGGCGACCAGCGGTGAGGTGCTCGCCGGGCACGATGTTGTCGTTCTCGCGCTGCCGCACGGCCAGTCCGCGGCCGTCGCCGCGCAACTCGGCGAGGATGTCCTGGTCATCGACCTGGGCGCCGACTTCCGGCTGAAGGACGCCGCCGACTGGGAGCGGTTCTACGGTTCCGCCCACGCCGGGACCTGGCCCTACGGGCTCCCCGAACTGCCGGGCGCCCGCGCCGCGCTGGAGGGGTCCAAGCGCGTCGCGGTGCCCGGCTGCTATCCCACGGCCGTCTCGCTCGCGCTGTTCCCCGCGTACACCGCGGGCCTGGCCGAGCCCGAGGCGGTGATCACCGCCGCCTCCGGCACCTCCGGCGCCGGCCGGACCGCCAAGCCGCATCTGCTGGGCTCCGAGGTCATGGGCTCCATGAGCCCGTACGGCGTCGGCGGCGGCCACCGGCACACCCCGGAGATGATCCAGAACCTCAGTGCCGCGGCCGGTGAGCGGGTCGCCGTCTCCTTCACGCCCACCCTCGCCCCGATGCCCCGCGGCATCCTCGCCACCTGCTCCGCCAAGGCCCGGCCCGGTGTGACGCACCAGGACATACGGGATGCCTATGAGAAGGCCTTCGCGGACGAGCCCTTCGTACACCTGCTCCCCGAAGGGCAGTGGCCCGCGACGGCGTCCGTCTACGGTTCCAACGCCGTACAGATCCAGGTCGCCCATGACGAGTCCGCGGGCCGCATCATCGCGATCAGCGCCGTCGACAACCTCACCAAGGGCACCGCGGGCGGCGCGCTGCAGAGCATGAACATCGCCCTCGGACTCCCCGAGGACACCGGACTTTCCACGATCGGAGTGGCACCTTGAGCGTCACCGCAGCGAAGGGATTCACGGCGGCGGGCATCGCGGCCGGAATCAAGGAGAACGGCAACCCGGACCTGGCCCTCGTGGTCAACAGGGGGCCGCGCCGAGCCGCCGCGGGCGTCTTCACCGCCAACCGTGTCAAGGCCGCACCCGTCCTCTGGTCCGAGCAGGTCCTCAAGGGCGGCCAGGTCGCCGCGGTCGTCCTCAACTCCGGTGGCGCCAACGCCTGTACGGGCCCGAAGGGCTTCCAGGACACCCACGCGACCGCCGAGAAGGTCGCCGAGGTCCTGAACAGCGGTATCGGCACGTCCGGCGGCGAAGAGCACGGCGCCGGCGAGATCGCCGTCGCCTCCACCGGTCTCATCGGGCTGCTCCTGCCGATGGACAAGCTCCTGCCCGGTATCGAGAAGGCCGCCGCCGAACTCTCCGAGCACGGCGGCGAGAAGGCCGCCATCGCCATCAAGACCACCGACACCGTCCACAAGACCGCCGTCGCGGGCGGTGACGGCTGGACCGTGGGCGGTATGGCCAAGGGCGCGGGCATGCTCGCTCCCGGCCTCGCCACCATGCTCGTCGTCCTCACCACCGACGCCGATGTCGAGGCGCCCGAGCTGGACTCGGCGCTGCGCGCGGCCACCCGTACCACCTTCGACCGGGTCGACTCCGACGGCTGCATGTCCACCAATGACACCGTGCTGCTGCTCGCCTCCGGCGCGTCCGGCGTGACACCCGGGTACGAGGAGTTCGCCGAGGCCGTCCGTACGGTCTGCGCCGATCTGGCCCGTCAGCTCATCGGGGACGCCGAGGGCGCCTCCAAGGACATCCGGATCGAAGTGATCAACGCCGCGAGCGAGGACGACGCCGTCGAGGCGGGCCGCTCCATCGCGCGTAACAACCTCCTCAAGTGCGCCATCCACGGGGAGGACCCCAACTGGGGCCGGGTCCTCTCCGCCATCGGCACCACGGGCGCCGTCTTCGAGCCCGACCGGCTCAATGTCGCCATCAACGACGTCTGGGTCTGCCGCGACGGCGCCGTCGGCGAGGACCGCGAGCTGGTCGACATGCGCTTCCGCGAGGTGCGGATCACCGCCGACCTGGCCGCGGGCTCGGACTCCGCGGTCATCTGGACCAATGACCTCACCGCCGAGTACGTCCACGAGAACAGCGCGTACAGCTCATGACCGCCCGCAAGCACACCGCGCTGCCCAAGGCGCAGATCCTCATCGAGGCGCTGCCCTGGCTGACCCGGCACAACGGCAGGACCGTCGTCATCAAGTTCGGCGGCAACGCCATGGTCGACGAGGACCTCAAGGCCGCCTTCGCCCAGGACGTCGTCTTTCTGCGGCAGGCCGGACTCAAGCCCGTCGTCGTGCACGGCGGCGGCCCGCAGATCAACGCACAGCTCGACCGGCACGGCCTGGTCAGCGAGTTCAAGGCGGGCCTGCGGGTCACCACCCCGGAGGCGATGGATGTCGTACGGATGGTGCTGGCCGGACAGGTCCAGCGTGAGCTGGTCGGGCTGCTCAACCAGCACGGGCCGCTCGCCGTCGGTATGACCGGCGAGGACGCCCGTACGATCTCCGCCACCCGGCACCGGCCGCTCATCGACGGCGAACTGGTCGACATCGGGCGTGTCGGCGAGATCACCTCGATCGACACGGGCGCCATAGAGGCACTGCTCGGCGACGGCCGGATCCCGGTGATCTCCTCCATCGCGCGCAGCGCCGACGACGGGCATGTCTACAACGTCAACGCCGACACCGCCGCCGCCGCGCTCGCCGCCGCGCTGGGCGCCGAGACGCTGATGGTCCTCACCGATGTCGAGGGGCTGTACGAGGACTGGCCGAACAGCGACGACGTGATCAGCCGGCTCACCGCCACCGAGCTGGAGAAGCTGCTGCCCGAGCTGTCCAGCGGCATGGTGCCCAAGATGGAGGGCTGCCTGCACGCCGTACGCAACGGAGTCAGGACGGCACGGGTGCTGGACGGGCGGGTCCCGCACGCGATCCTGCTGGAGATCTTCACCGACTCGGGCATCGGAACCATGGTCGTACCCGACGCGGCCGTCGGGTACGACGGACTCAACGCATCTGAAGGGGAAGCGAAATGACCGGCAACGAGGAGCTGGCACAGCGCTGGCGGGGCGTCATGGCCGACAACTACGGCACGCCCGGGCTGTCCCTCGTACGCGGTGAGGGCGCGCGTGTCATGGACGCCGACGGCACCGAATACACCGACTTCGTCGGCGGCCTCGCGGTCAACGCTCTCGGCCACGCGCACCCCGCGGTCGTCGAGGCGGTTTCCCGCCAGATCGCCTCCCTCGGCCATATCTCCAATCTCTTCATCGCCGAGCCGCCCGTCGCCCTCGCCGAGCGGCTGATCCAGCTCTTCGGGCGGCCGGGCAGGGTGTTCTTCTGCAACTCCGGCGCCGAGGCCAACGAAGCCGCCTTCAAGATCGGCCGTCTGACGGGCCGTCAGCACATGGTCGCCACCGCCGGCGGCTTCCACGGCCGCACCATGGGCGCTCTCTCCCTCACCGGCCAGCCCCCGAAGCGGCAGCCGTTCCTGCCGCTGCCCGGCGAGGTCACGCATGTGCCGTACGGGGACGCCGAGGCGCTGCGGGCCGCGGTCACCGAGGAGACGGCGCTCGTGATCATCGAACCGATCCAGGGCGAGGCCGGGGTGGTCGTCCCGCCCAAGGGCTATCTGGAGGCGGCCCGCGAGATCACCCGCGCCACCGGCACCCTGCTCGTCCTGGACGAGGTGCAGACGGGCATCGGCCGGACGGGACACTGGTTCGAGTACCAGGCCCACCAGGGTGTCGAGCCCGATGTGGTCACCCTTGCCAAGGGGCTCGGCGGCGGTCTGCCGCTCGGCGCGGCGGTCGCCTTCGGACCGGCCGCCGATCTGCTCAAGCCGGGCCAGCACGGTACGACCTTCGGCGGCAACCCGGTCGCCTGCGCCGCGGGCCTCGCCGTACTGGACACCCTCGCCGCGGACGGTCTGCTCGACCAGGTGAAGCGGCTGGGCGAGAAGCTGCGCGACGGTATCGAGGCGCTCGGCCACCCACTGGTCTCCCATGTCCGCGGCTCCGGACTGCTCCTGGGTATCGTGCTCACCGAACCGCTCGCGCCCCAGGCGCAACAGGCGGCTCAGGGTGCCGGACTCCTGGTGAACGTGCCCGCCCCCGACGTCGTACGGCTGATGCCCCCGCTGATCATCGGCGACGCCGAGGCCGACACGCTGCTCCGGGCGCTCCCCGGCATCCTCGACAGCGTGTACGGGGAAGGACGATCCGGGGAATGAGACGACGATGACCGAGGACCAGGGGACCGAGCACGGCGGGCAGGCCGTGCCGCAGACCAGAACCGCCCGCCACCGCAGGATCGTCGACATCCTGAACCGGCAACCGGTGCGCTCCCAGAGCCAGTTGGCGAAACTGCTCGGGGACGACGGACTGAGCGTCACCCAGGCGACGCTCTCCCGGGACCTGGACGAACTGGGCGCGGTGAAGATCCGCAACACCGGCGGTGAACTGATCTACGCGGTCCCCAGCGAGGGTGGCTTCCGCACCCCGCACGCCCCGCTCGGCGAGTCGGCGAAGGAGGAACGGATGCGCCGCCTCGCCGGTGAACTCCTCATCTCCGCCGAGGCCTCGGCCAATCTCGTCGTCCTGCGCACCCCGCCGGGCGCGGCCCAGTTCCTGGCCTCGGCCATCGACCAGGCGGAGCTGAGCGACATCCTCGGCACCATCGCGGGCGACGACACCCTGATGCTGATCAGCCGGGACCCGGCGGGCGGCCAGGCCCTCGCGGACCATCTGCTGAAACTGGCCCAGAAGAACCACTGAACGCGGCTGCCCGCGGGGTGGGCCGAGTCCGGCTTCAGGGTCCGGCCTCAGGCGGTCACCTCTGCCGTATGACGGTGGAAACCAGTCGTCATCCACCGCTCGCCGGTGGCGGTGACCGCGAAGGCCTCGGTGCCGGGCAAGGCCTCCAGCCAGGCGCGGCCCCGGGCGGCGCCCATGGCGTACGCGGCTGTCGCCCGGACGTCGGCCGAGGTCAGACCCTGGGGGGTGACCACGGTGAGCGAGGCGAGGGCGTCGGCCGGAGGTTCGCCCGTACGGGGATCCAGGATGTGGCAGCCGCGTTCGGCCGGGCCCGAGGTGGCCACGCCCAGGGGTCCGTCGGCCTCGACCACCGTGGCCAGCTCACCGGGGCGGAGCGGGTCCGTGATGCCCACCCGCCAGGGCCCGCCCAGCAGTTGGACATCCCCGCCGCCGTTCAGACAGACGGCACCGGCACCGGACGCGGCGAGCATCCGTACCGCCTGCTCCACCGCCCAGCCCTTCACCAGGCCCGTCGGGTCCAGACCGCCCGCGTACCGTACGGTGAACCAGCCCCCGCTCTCCCGCTCCGCCTCCGCGCACAGCTCCAGCACCTCGCGGACCTTGGGCGCGCAGTCGGCCAGGGCCAGTTCGCCCCGGCCCAGCCGTGCGATCTCGCTCTCGGGGCGGAAGGTCGAGAAGACCTCGTCGACCCGGTGCAGCCAGGACACGGCCGCCCGCAGGGCGGCCCGGGCCGCGGGCTCGTTCCGTACCCCTCGGACGTCGAACGAGAAGACCGTGCCCATCGACTCCTCGGCGTGGTGCAGCCGCCCGTCCATGTCCGGCATCAGACCCCGGCCTTGTCGAGGGCGCTCTGGAGGGAGTTCCGGTAGCCCTCGCTGGTGTAGCTGGCTCCGGAGACGGTGTCGATCCGCGCGTTCTGCGCGGTGACGGCGGACTGGTTCAACCGGGGGACCGCGTTCGCGGTGACCGACTGGCTCTGGGCGTCGCTGTCCGGGGCCTTGACCGCGTCGGCCGCGGTGATCCGGCCGCCACTGAGGGTGATCCGTACCTGCACGGGTCCGTACTGGGTATCGACGGCATCACCGACCACGGTCCGCGCGCCCGCGCCCGCGCCCCCGTCCCCGCCCTCGGCCGGGGTCCCCGCCGCATCGGAGCCAGAGGCACGACCCGGCGCCGGGGCCGAGGCCGGGGCGGACGCGGCGGGAGGCACTCCCGTACCTCCCCGGGCCGTGGCGCCCGCCACCGACGAGCCGCCCGGCTGCTTCAGCGCGAGCAGCAGCACCACCCCTGTCGCCGTCGCCGCGACCCCGACCATGATCCGCCGGAACGGATGTCTTCTCTTCATCGGCTGCCTCACATTTCGAACGACTCATGATGGATACGACGGGTCGGCACGCCCGCCTCGCGCAGTGCTTCGTACGACTGGCGCGCCAGTCCGGCGGGCCCGCACAGAAAGACATCGTGCTCGTCGATGTCCGGCAGCAGCTCCCGCAACCGCTGCGGGGTGATCTCCGGCCGTACCCCGTCAGGACCGTTGACCGCGTACAGCAGTCTCGCCCCGCGCGCCGACGCGATCGCCCGCAGCTCCTTCCAGAGCGCCAGATCCTCGGTCTTGCTCGCCCGGTAGAGCAGGGTCAGATCACCGGGCCCGCCGGGCAGCGTCTCGAACAGCGCCCGCATCGGGGTGATCCCCGCGCCGCCCGCGATCATCAGCACCTTCTCCCGGCTGCGCCGCGCCGCCGTCATCGCCCCGTACGGGCCCTCGGCCCAGACCCGGGTGCCCGGCTCAAGACCGGCCAGGGCCTCACTGTGCTCGCCGTTCGCCTTCACGGTGATCCGCAGCAGATCCGGCCGCGGCGGGGCCGACAGGGAGTACGGATTGGAGCTCCAGCGCAGCCCGTCGGTCAGGAACCGCCAGCGGAAGAACTGGCCGGGCTGCGCACCGAGCCGGTGCAGCCGCTGCCCGGTGATCAGTACCGAGACCACCCCGGGTGCCTCGGGGACCACCCGCTCGACCCGCATCCGGTGGCGCCGGTTGAGCCGGACCGGAGCCAGCACCCGGTACCAGAGGAGCAGGGCGCCGGCCGTGCCGTACAGCGCGTACCACGCGGTACGGGCCGTCGCGTTGCCCACGAACTCGGCGCCGGTGGCGAGTTGATGCCAGAAGCTCAGATAGACCGCGGCATAGGTCAGGAGATGGAGGTAGTACCAGGTCTCGTACCGCATCCGGCGCCGCACCGCGCCCGCCGAGACAAAGCCGATCACCAGGAGCAGTACGGTCCCGGCGGTCGCCTCCCACATCCGGGGGAAGGTGGTCACCATCGTGACGGCCTGCGCCACCGGTCCGGAATCGGCCCTGGCCGCGTATCCCGCGACGGTCAGCGGGACATGGGCGATCACCAGACCGACCCCGTACCTCCCGCCCGTCGCGTGCCAGCGTGTCACCCGGTCGGATCCCACCCGCCGCTCCAGCGCTGGGACCCGTGCCATCAGCAGCACGACGACCGCGATCGTGTAGCCGCCCAGCAGCCCGGTGAGCCGGCCCGCGCCGAGCAGCCACTCGGTCAGATCGACATGGACGACCGGGGTGTTCTGCCACCACAGGGCCGCCACGGCCGCCGTGCCCGCCCACCACAGCACCAGCAGCGGCAGCGCGCCCGACCGGCGCGGGCGTATCGCCCGCATCGTCTGCCGTCTGGCGGCCCGCCCGTTGTGCAACATCGTCACAGGAGTGCTCCTCACCTTCCTCCGTGACCGCCGATACGGAAATGAGCGACGGCAGGTTCAACGAAGTGGCATGAGGAAACGATGAGTTCGGCCCGACCGCTGTTCCGGAGGCCTCGGCGGACCGGACCGGCGGGTGCTCGAAGGACCGGCGATGCGGTGGCTCAGCCGCTCAGCGGCTCGGTGGCTCAGCGGCTCAGTGGCTCAGCGGGTCAGTGGCTCGGTGGCTTTGTGGCTCAGCCGGTCACCGCGGTGATGGCCGTCCGTCCCGACGGCGTGCCGATCGCGATGTGCGGCGCCCGGCGCGGATCCGCCCAGGCCAGGATGCGGCCCATCGCCCGGCGCGGCACGGACACGCAACCCTCGGTCGCGCCCTTCCCGTTGACATGGAGGAAGATCCCGGCGCCGCGGCCGCGCACCGGCCGGTCGTAGTTGTAGCCGATGACCAGGCCGTGGCCGTACTGCGTCCGGTAGTCGGCCAGCCGCTCGGAACGGCCCGCACGGCAGTCCCTGGGCAGGCCCTCCACCCAGCGGTTGTACGAGCGCGACGCCGTGTCCTGGCACCACCAGGAGGCAGGCGTGATCCTGCGGTAGCCGGTCCTCGTCCCCGCGGGCGCCGGAGCGGTCCCGAACGCGTACGGCAGGTCGTACACGCCCGTCGGAGTCGTCGAGGTGCCCTGGGTGCGTCTGCCGCCGTCGACGAGTCCGCCCGATCCGAAGCGCGCGGCGGCGGATCCCACCTTCACCCACCGCCCGCCGCGCCGGTCCCACCAGGTCACCCGGCCCCTGGTCGCTCCGGTGCGGGGGGCCTGGGCGGTGATGAGCTGGCTGCCGCCGCCGGTGTCCGCCATCTGTTCGGGAAGCGGGACACCGGCGGCGGAGGCCGGGGCGGCGGGTGCGGCGGTGACGGCGGTGAGCAGGGCGGCGGCGAGCAGCAGAACGGGGCGCATGCTCCGGACCGTATGCCGGGCGGCCGGGCACGGCCTCCCGGGCTTACTCCGTCCGGCCGCCTCCCACCCGCCGTATCCCGTGTCCGTCCCGTGTCGGTCCGTACCCGGTCGGTACGCGCGGGCCCGTACCGTACTCAGTCCGCGCGCACTATCACCCTCAGTCCGTACGCGCGGGCAGTGGCAGCGGCAGCGCCGGCAGCCCGTCCAGGCTCACTCCGACATGGTCCTTCTTCTCGCAGTACGCGGCGAACTCCTCGTCCGTCTTGCGGCCGAAGTGCTCGGCGTGCTGGGTCCGCTCCTCCCGGTAGTCCATGAAGGGCACCGCGAACCCGCAGGCGTCCCCGATGCGCAGCGCGTGGATCACGATGATCGCGCGGGCGGACGGCCCGTCCGTGTCCTTGAAGTACCGGATGTACTCGGCCCAGCGCGGATCGTCACGGAAAATTGGCTCGCCGCGGCCGTGCACCCGCAGCACCTTGGGCGGTCCGGCGAACGCGCACCACATCAGCGTGATGCGCCCGTTCTCCCGGAGATGGGCGATGGTCTCGGCGCCGCTCCCGCCGAAGTCGAGATAGGCCAGCGTCATCTCGTCGATCACGACGAGAGTCCCGGCCCGCCCCTTGGGCGAGAGATTGACATGCCCGTCGTCCGCGAGGGGCGCGGTGGCGGTGAAGAAGACGGGCTGTTCCTCGATGAAGGTGCGTATCCGGCCGTCGATCCGTTCGTAGAGCTTTCCCATGACTCCGCATTATCCGCGCCCGGCCGCGGGCGGCGAAGGGGTTTCGGGTCGTGGGACGGCCGCGCCGGACCGACGATGGAGCCATGGCGAGGACAACGAGGAAGACGGCGGCGAGACAGCGGCACGAGATACGGGTCCGCCGCGTGTACGAGGCACCGGAGCAGGGGGACGGCACCCGGGTCCTGGTCGACCGGCTCTGGCCGCGCGGGCTGGCGAAGGAGGCCGCGGCGGTCGACGAGTGGCTCAAGGAAGCCGCGCCCTCGGGGGAGCTGCGCGCGTGGTGCGGGCACGATCCCGGCCGGTTCGAGGAGTTCGCCGGACGGTACGGGCAGGAGCTGGCGGCACCGGATCACACGGAGGCGCTCGCCCGGCTGCGCGAGCTGGCCGCCGGCAACACCGTCACCCTGCTCACGGCCACCAAGGACCTGCGCTACTCGCACGCACCGCTGCTGGCGGCGGAGGTGCGCGGGGAGGGGCACCGCTGAGTCCGCCGGGAGCGCAGCAGTGGGGCCAGGGGACCGAGTCCGGGGCCCCGGGGGACCGCGTTGACAAAACCATACGGTGCATCGCATAGTTATACCCATCAGTGAATGCACCGTAAGGAGATACCCGTGACCGAGCGCGTCGTACTCGCCTACTCGGGCGGCCTGGACACCTCCGTCGCCATCGGATGGATCGCCGAGGAGACGGGCGCCGAGGTCATCGCCGTCGCCGTGGACGTCGGCCAGGGCGGCGAGGACCTGGACGTGATCCGCAAGCGCGCGCTCGCCTGCGGTGCCGTCGAGGCCGAGGTCGCGGACGCCAAGGACGAGTTCGCCGAGGAGTACTGCCTCCCGGCGGTCAAGGCCAACGCCCTCTACATGGACCGCTACCCGCTGGTCTCCGCCCTCTCCCGCCCGACGATCGTCAAGCACCTCGTCGCCGCGGCCAAGAAGCACGGCGCCGGCACCGTCGCCCACGGCTGCACCGGCAAGGGCAATGACCAGGTGCGGTTCGAGGCCGGTATCTCCGCGCTCGGCCCCGATCTGAAGTGCATCGCCCCGGTCCGTGACTACGCGATGACCCGGGACAAGGCGATCGCCTTCTGCGAGGAGAAGGACCTCCCGATCGCGACCACCAAGAAGTCGCCGTACTCCATCGACCAGAACGTCTTCGGGCGGGCCGTCGAGACAGGCTTCCTGGAGGACATCTGGAACGCGCCGATCGAGGACATCTACGAGTACACCCAGAACCCGGCCGTGCCCCGCGAGGCGGACGAGGTCACCATCTCCTTCGCCCAGGGCGTCCCGGTCGCCATCGACGGCAAGCCCGTCACCGTCCTCCAGGCGATCCAGCAGCTCAACGAGCGGGCCGGAGCCCAGGGCATCGGCCGGATCGACATCGTCGAGGACCGGCTCGTGGGCATCAAGTCCCGTGAGGTGTACGAGGCTCCCGGCGCGATCGCGCTGATCACCGCCCACCAGGAGCTGGAGAACGTCACCGTCGAGCGCGAGCTGGCCCGCTACAAGCGGCAGGTCGAGCAGCGCTGGGGCGAGCTGGTCTACGACGGCCTGTGGTTCTCGCCGCTCAAGCGCGCCCTCGACGGCTTTATCAACGAGGCGAACGAGCATGTCACCGGCGACATCCGGATGACCCTGCACGGCGGCCGGGCCGTTGTCACCGGACGCCGGTCGGAGGAGTCGCTCTACGACTTCAACCTCGCCACCTACGACTCCGGCGACACCTTCGACCAGTCCAAGGCCCAGGGCTTCATCGAGATCTTCGGTCTCTCCTCGAAGATCGCCTCCAAGCGCGACCTCGCCTGAGCCGGAGCCCCCGCGCTCTCCGGCCCGGAACAGGCGCCGGCAGGCGCACAGCAGCCGGTCCGCCTCCCCGTTCCTCCGAAGCGGGGAGGCGGTTTTCTTTACGATCCTCGCCTTTCCGTCCTCTCTCCGATCCGTCCCCTCTCCTTTCCGACCCATCAAGGAGCAAGCAGCAGTGAGCAGCAACAACGGTGACGTCCGGCTCTGGGGCGGCCGGTTCGCCGACGGCCCCGCCGAGGCCCTGGCCAAGCTCTCCGCGTCGGTCCACTTCGACTGGCGGCTCGCGCCCTACGACATCGCCGGGTCCCGCGCCCACGCCCGCGTCCTGCACAAGGCCGGACTGCTCACCGCCGACGAGCTGACCCGGATGCTGGCCGGGCTCGACCGGCTCGAAGCGGATGTCGCCGACGGCTCGTTCACCGGCACCGTCGCCGACGAGGACGTCCACACCGCCCTGGAGCGCGGGCTGCTGGAGCGCCTCGGCCCCGACCTCGGCGGCAAGCTGCGCGCCGGACGGTCCCGCAACGACCAGGTGGCGACCCTCTTCCGGATGTACCTCCGCGACCACGCCCGGATCATCGGCGGGCTGCTCGCCGAGCTCCAGGACGCGCTGGTCGGGCTGGCGGAGGCGCATCCTCGGGTCGCGATGCCGGGCCGTACGCACCTCCAGCACGCCCAGCCCGTCCTCTTCGCCCACCATGTGCTGGCGCACACGCAGGCGCTTTCCCGGGACGCGGAGCGGTTGCGGCAGTGGGACAAGCGCACGGCGGTCTCCCCGTACGGTTCCGGCGCCCTGGCCGGGTCGTCGCTCGGGCTGGACCCGGAGGCGGTCGCCGCCGATCTCGGCTTCGAGCGCGGTTCGTCCGGCAACTCCATCGACGGCACGGCCTCACGCGACTTCGCTGCCGAGTTCGCCTTCATCACCGCGATGATCGGCGTCAATCTCTCTAGGATCGCCGAGGAGATCATCCTGTGGAACACGAAGGAGTTCTCCTTCGTGACGCTCCACGACGCCTTCTCCACCGGCTCGTCGATCATGCCGCAGAAGAAGAACCCGGACATCGCGGAGCTGGCGCGCGGCAAGTCGGGCCGGCTGATCGGCAATCTCACCGGGCTGCTCGCCACCCTGAAGGCCCTGCCGCTCGCCTACAACCGCGATCTCCAGGAGGACAAGGAGCCGGTCTTTGACTCCTGCGACCAGTTGGAGGTCCTGCTGCCCGCGTTCACCGGGATGATGGCGACGCTGACCGTCAACCGGGAGCGTATGGAGGAGCTGGCCCCGGCCGGCTTCTCGCTCGCCACGGACATCGCCGAGTGGCTGGTACGGCAGGGAGTGCCGTTCCGGGTGGCGCACGAGGTCGCGGGTGAGTGCGTCAAGGAGTGCGAGGCGCTGGGCATCGAACTGGACGGGCTGACGGACGAGCAGTTCGCCAAGATCTCCCCGCACCTCACGCCCGACGTCCGGTCGGTGCTCAATGTGCAGGGCGCGCTGGCGTCCCGTGACGGCAGGGGCGGTACGGCGCCTTCGGCGGTGGCCGTCCAGCTCTCCGAGGTCAAGGCCGATCTGGTGATACAGCACGCCTGGGCGGACGCGAGGACCGCCAAGCACTAGGCACAGGTGGACATACGGCGGCTACAGCGCCGCCGCCCACTCCTCAAGTGTGTCGAAGTCCGGCCGGGTCAGTCCGGTGCGGGGATCGACATGGAGCAACAGGGCGGCGGCGAGGTGCTGTTGGTCCACCCAGTCCCGGTCGTACGAGGTGATCTCGTCGTCGACCCACGCGAACGGCCGTCCCTTCGCGTACTCCAGGACGTACTGCGTCTTCCACAGGGTCCCGCGAGGGGCCCAGCCATGTGTTTCCGGCCATGCGATGTACGGCAGCTCGGGCAGCCCCAGGACCGGGCCTATCCACTCGTTGGCGTCGTCCTCCCAGGTGGTCGCCCACACCAGCTCGTACAGCCCGCCGAGTGCCCGCAGCTCCGTGCCGTGGTCCGGGTTGAGGAGCACCGGCAGTGCGTCCGGCCGCGTGCGCGTCCAGAGCGACGGCCGCATCAGATGCCTGACATAGCCGTACGGCGCCTCGGGGGCGGCCAGCGCCCCGTACGGATTGAGCGGACCGTCCACATCGATCATCAGCAGCGGCTTCATACGGATGGTCCTTCCCGGTGCCGCGCTGCCAACCCGTCCGAGCCCCGGGCGGGTTGGCAGCGCGGCGGCGCGGTCAGGCGGCCTTCGCCTTCGTGGCGTACATGTCCACGTACTCCTGGCCCGACAGCTCCATGACCTCTGCCATCACCGAGTCCGTCACGGCCCGCAGCACATAACGGTCCCGGTCCATGCCCTCGTAGCGGGAGAACTCCATCGGCTTGCCGAAGCGCACGGTCACCTTGCCGGTGCGCGGCATGCCCGTACCGTTCGGCTGGAGCTTGTCCGTACCGATCATGGCGAACGGCACCACCGGCGCGCCCGTCATCAGCGTCAGCCGCGCGATGCCCGTACGACCGCGGTAGAGGCGGCCGTCGGGGGAGCGGGTGCCCTCCGGGTAGATACCGAAGATCCTGCCCTGCTCCAGCACCCGGCGGCCCGTCATCAGCGCCGCGACCCCGCCGCGCCCGCCGTCCCGGTCCACCGGGATCATGCCCACACCGGTGAAGAACCAGGCCATCGCCCGGCCCTTGAGCCCCTTGCCCGTGACGTACTCGTCCTTGCCGATGAAGAAGACCTGGCGGTCGCAGACCAGCGGCAGGATCATCGAGTCGATGAAGGTGAGATGGTTGCCGGCGAGGATCACCGGCCCGCTCCCCGGAATGTTCTCGGCGCCCTCCACACGGGTGCGGAACATCAGGCGCATGATCGGTCCGAGCGCTGCCTTGATGAGCGCGAAGCGGGACAACGGGTCCTCCGGAGTCGGGGAACGGCGAGGGACGGAGAGTGAACATCTCCGCAGGTGAGCACGTTACTCGCGGCTCCTGGGGTTCGCACATCGGGTTCACTGGCTGGATACGCGCTGTTGACATGTGTTTGCGCCACGTTCGTCCGAGGTCTCCCCCGTGGCAGACACCGCCGCCTACGCTCGGGCTCGCTTGACAGGTGCAAAACATCACATCAAGGAGCGTTCATGACACAGGGTGCGCGGAACACGCCCGGCCGGCGGACCGTACTGGGAGCGGCGGTGCTCGGCTCGGCCGCCGCCATGGCACTGCCCGCCACGGCACAGGCCACCGAGCGTGGCCGGGGCGGTCACGGCCCCTCCCGTCCGGAGCTGCCGACCCTCACGATCGTCGGCCACCGCGGGGCCAGCGGCTACCGTCCCGAGCACACCCTCGGCTCGTACCAGCACGCCCTGGACCTCGGCGCGCATGTGATCGAGCAGGACCTGGTGCCCACCAAGGACGGCCACCTGGTCTGCCGCCACGAGAACGACATCACCGGCACCACCGATGTCGCGGACCACCCGGAGTTCGCGAGCCGCAAGACCACCAAGTCGGTCGACGGCGTCAGCATCACGGGCTGGTTCACCGAGGACTTCACGCTCGCCGAGCTGAAGACCCTGCGCGCCACCGAGCGCATCCCGGGCACGCGCCAGCACAGCACCCTCTACAACGGCCGCTGGGAGATCCCCACCTTCGAAGAGGTGCTGCGCTGGGCGGACGAGCAGGGCCGCCGCCTCGGCCGCCGGGTCTGGCTCTACACGGAGACCAAGCACCCCACCTACTTCCGGGGTATCGGCCTGGGCCTGGAGGAGCGCCTCGCGAAGCTGCTCCGCCGCTACGGCCGCGACCGCAGGGACTCCGCGATCTTCCTCCAGTCCTTCGAGCCGACCAGCATCCAGCGGCTGGCCAAGCTGGTCGACTCGCCCGGTGTCGTGCTGCTCTCCGGCGCCGGCACTCGCCCGTGGGACTTCCAGGCGACCGGCGACCCGCGCACGACCGACGACCTGATCAAGCCCGCGGGCCTGAAGTGGATCGCGTCCTACGCGCAGGGCATCGGCCCGACGCTCGACCTGATCATCCCGAAGGACGCCTCGGGCAAGCTCACCACGCCCACCACGCTGGTACGGGACGCCCACGCGCAGGGCCTGATCCTCCACCCGTACACGATGCGCAACGAGAACTCCTTCCTGCCGGCCGACTTCCGCCGGGGCACGGACCCGAACGCGTACGGTGACGCCTTCGGCGCCTTCCGGACGTACTTCGCCACGGGCATCGACGGCATCTTCACCGACAACCCGGACACGGGTCTGCTGGCGCGGGCGGACTTCCTCGGCCGCTGACGCGGCTGACAGCGCTGACGGGAGTTTCCCCGGTCGGGTGACCGCCCGGCCGGGGAGCAACCGCCCTCCGTCGCGCCGGCGTCCCGGGGGACATGACGCATACAACGCATATGCCGCTCCTCCGCGCGCTGGGGCCGCTTGTGAGCGCCGAGGCGGCGGCCGAGGTGCCGGAGACCGGTGTCGAGGCGCGCGATCTCGAACAGGACATCTGGGTACGGCTGTTGGAGCGGCTCGGCGCCGAGGGCCCGCCGGCCGATCCCGGGCGGTGGGTACGGAACGCCGTACGGGACGAGGCGCGCCGCGCCCGCGGTGCCGCCGCCGGCCGGCACCCGTACCGTGAAGAGCCCGCCGCCGGGCCCGAGTCCGACCCGGAGCGGGCCGCGCTGCACAACCACCGGAGGCTGCTGCTCCGCGCGGCGGTCCCCCGTACCCCCGGTCGCTGCCCCCGGCTGCTGGCCGCGCTGCTCTCTCCCGCCGACCCCACCTACCGCGAAATCGCGGGCGAGTTGGGTATGTCACAGGGCAGCTTGGGCCCTTTGCGGGCGAAATGCGTGGAATGCCTGCGCAGATTACTGGCGGCGGAGGTTGTTGCTCCTGAACCGCGGGGAAAGGAGCGGTAGACAACCGGCGGGATCAGGTGAGCGGGAGGCATGCACACATGGGCATGAGCGTGACCATGGCAGCGGCGAGCGCGCAGGACGCGGAACACATCCTGAAGCTGCAGTACCTGTGCTACCAGCAAGAGGCCGAGCTGTACGGCGACTACACCATCGAGCCCCTCACCCAGACGCTCGACGACCTCAAGGCCGAGATCGGCCGCGGGCACTGCCTGGTGGCACGCCTCGGTGACGAAGTGGTCGCTTCCGTACGGGGAAGTGTCGACGCGGCCGGCACCGCCCGGATCGCCAAGCTGATCGTCCACCCCCGGCTGCGCCACCACGGTCTCGGCGGCCGGCTGCTGGACGCCATAGAGGCGCACTTCGCGGCCGAGTCGGCGGCCAAGCGCTTCCAGCTCTTCACCGGCCACCGCAGCGAGGGCAATCTCCGGCTCTACCGCAGCCGTGGTTACGCGGCCGTGTCGGCGGAGGAGATAGGCCCGCGGCTGAAGCTGGTCACCTTGGAGAAGCCGGCCGGTCTGGGCGCGTACGCGGCCAGCGCCTGACGCGGAGGGGAAGGCCCGGACCGGACGGTCAGCGCCGGGCCTTCCGCAGCCACAGGATCCCGGTGACCGGCAGCAGCACCGGGATGAAGAGATACCCCATGCCGTAGTCCGACCAGACCGTGGCGTCCGGGAAGGCCGAGGGGTCGGCCAGCGTCCAGGTCCCGACGGTCAGCACCCCCACGAGCTCGGCGGCGCAGCACACCAGGGCCGCCTTCCGCGCCGTCTCCCCGCCGCGTACGAGCGTGTAGGTGATGAACGCGTAGACCAGGGCCGCCACGGCGGAGAGCGCGTACGCCAGCGGCGCGTGCTCGAACTCCGTCGCGATCTGGTACGCCGACCGGGAGACCGCGCCGACCGACATCACGCCGTACAGCCAGACCAGCAGCAGACCGGGGCCGCGGACGAGCCGGCCCGTACGGCCGCTGTCGTCTCCGGCCTCCCCGCCCGTCGGCTCCGTCTTCGTACCGGTGGCGGTCTCGTCCATCGTCAGCCTCCCCAGATGTCGTGCAGCCGTACTTCCAGCACGGCCAGGACGACCGCGCCCGCGGCCACCGTCGTCGAACCCCAGCGGGTCCGCTCGGCCAGTGACAGAAAACCGGCCATCGGCACCGCGAGCAGCGCGCCGATCAGATACGAGACAAAGATCACCGAACCCTGGTCGGGCTTCTCGCCGCGCGCGAGCTGAGTGATCCCGACCACCAACTGGACCAGCGCCAGCGCGGACACCACCGCCATGCCGATGAAGTGCCAGTCCTTGGTGGGCTGGTCGCGCAGGGCGGCGAAACCGCACCAGGCGGCCAGGGCGAGCGCGGCCACGGAGACCGCGACCGTCAGGGCGACAAGCATGGGCCCGAGCGTATTACGGCGCAAAAGGCACCCTGTCCCCGGCCCCGCGCCCACCGGCACCGAAGTGAGACAGGATTGTCCGATATGCGGACAGGTCGCTGGGAGTCTCTTGATGTCTGCTTTACTTGCGGCATGACCACGACGAGCTACCGCGCCCCCGCGACCGAGGCGACCCTGACGCCCGGTGCTCGTTGTCTGTGTCGAATGTGCGCCCACTGAGGGCCCCTGCCTGAGCCTCGCGCCCGGTATCGGCGTCGCACTGCCGCGCCGTACCGCATCCGTACGCCATGAAGCCATCGAGCGTCGGCACCCGCACGTCTGAATGACGATCGCCCCGTGCCCGGCCACCACTGCGCCGTGCACTCGACAGTGATGGATACCCCTGTGATCACTACTACGGGTCTGACCAAGATCTATCGGTCAGCCGCGTCACGAGGCCGCGACATCACCGCGCTCGACAGCGTGGACCTGCACGTCCGTGAGGGCGAGGTCTTCGGCGTCGTCGGACAGAGCGGCGCGGGCAAGTCGTCGCTCATCCGCTGCGTCAACCTCCTGGAACGCCCCACCGCGGGCCGGGTGACCGTAGCCGGCCAGGACCTCACCGCGCTCGCCGGACGCGGAAGGCGGGCCGGCAAGGAGCTGCGGCGGGCCCGCAGTTCGATCGGCATGGTCTTCCAGCACTTCAACCTGCTGTCCTCACGCACCGTCCAGGACAATGTCGGACTGCCCCTGGAGATCCTCGGTGTCTCCGGCCGGGACCGCGCCCGCCGCGCCCTGGAACTGCTCGATCTGGTCGGGCTCGCCGACAAGGCCTCGTCGTACCCCGCCCAGCTCTCCGGTGGTCAGAAGCAGCGGGTCGGTATCGCCCGGGCGCTGGCCGGCGACCCCGAGGTGCTGCTGTCCGACGAGGCGACCAGCGCACTCGACCCCGAGACCACCCGCTCGATCCTCCAGCTCCTCCGCGATCTCAACCGGCAGCTCGGGCTGACCGTTCTGCTGATCACACACGAGATGGAGGTCGTCAAGACGATCTGCGACTCGGCCGCGCTGATGGAGAAGGGAAGGATCGTCGAGTCGGGCACGGTCGGCGGACTCCTCGCCACCCCCGGCTCGCAGCTCGCGCGGGAACTGTTCCCGGTGGGCGGCGCCCCGTCCGGCCCCGGCCGCACGGTCATCGATGTCACGTTCCACGGCGAGGCCGCGACCCGCCCGGTGATCTCCCAGCTCTCCCGCACGTACAACATCGACATCACCATCCTGGGCGCGGCGATGGACACCGTCGGCGGGCGGCAGATCGGCCGGATGCGGATCGAACTGCCCGGCGGTTACGAGGAGAACGTCGTCCCGGTCGGATTCCTCCGGGAACAGGGCCTCCAGGCCGAAGTCGTGGACGACCCGCCGGAGAACGAACCCGCCCGGAAGCCCGTGGCGAACGAGTCCGCCGAGGGCGGGACGCCCGCGCTGGTGAAGGAAGATGCCAAGTGACCTGGTCCGAGATGCAGCCCCTGCTGGCCCAGGGGACCATCGACACCCTCTACATGGTGCTGTGGTCCACGCTCGTCACCGTCCTCGGCGGACTGCCCCTCGGCATTCTGCTGGTCCTCACCGACAGGGGCGGGCTGCTGCAGAACGCCCCGGTGAACAAGGCGGTCGGGGTGATCGTGAACATCGGCCGCTCGCTGCCGTTCATCATCCTGCTGATCGCGCTGATCCCGTTCACCACCTTTGTCGTCGGCACCTTCATCGGTCCCACCGCGATGATCGTCCCGCTCGCGGTCGGCGCCATCCCCTTCTTCGCGCGCCTCGTCGAGACCGCGATCCGGGAGGTCGACCACGGTCTGGTCGAGGCGGTCCAGGCGATGGGCGGTTCCGTACCGACCATCGTCCGCAAGGTGCTGCTGCCGCAGGCCCTGCCCTCCCTGGTCGCCGGAGTGACCACCACCGTCATCGCGCTCATCGGCTACTCGGCCATGGCCGGGGCCGTGGGCGGCGAGGGGCTGGGCTCCAAGGCCGTCACCTATGGATTCCAGCGCTTCGAGAACGGCTTCATGCTCGCCACGGTCGTGGTCCTGATCGTGATCGTCACGGCGGTCCAGCTCCTCGGCGACGGCGCGGTGCGCCTGCTGGCACGCCGTGGCCGCAGCACCTCCTGAGCCCCGCGCCCCTGATTTTCTCCCCTCACAGCCCGCACTCCTTGTCCGGGCTCCGTCACCCGCATCAGTGGAAAGAGGCACTCTTCGTGCGTACCACCGTCAGATTCAGCGCGGCCGTCGCCGCGACCGCCGCCCTCGCCCTGACCCTCAGCGCCTGCGGCACCTCCTCCGACCCCGGCTCCTCGGACAAGGCAGGATCGGGCGCCTCGGCCGACGCGTCCGCACCCCTGCTCGTCGCCGCGTCCCCGACACCGCACGCCGACATCCTGAACTTCGTCAAGGACAATCTCGCGGCGAAGGCGGGACTCAAGCTGGAGGTCAAGGAGTTCACCGACTACGTCCTGCCGAACACCGCGACCCAGAGCGGCGAGGTCGACGCCAACTTCTTCCAGCACAAGCCGTATCTCGACGACTTCAACAAGAAGAACGGCACCGACATCGTGCCCGTCGTCAATGTCGAGCTGGAACCGCTCGGTCTCTACTCCAAGAAGATCGACGATCTCAAGGGCATCAAGTCCGGCCAGAGCATCGCCATTCCGAATGACACCACCAATGAGGGCCGCGCGCTCAAGCTGCTCGCCGACAACGGTGTGATCACTCTCCAGGACGGCGCCGGAATCGACGCCAATCTCTCCGACATCAAGGACGCGAAGGGCATCGCATTCAAGGAGCTGGAGGCCGCCACACTGCCCCGCGCCCTCAATGATGTCGACGCCGCCGTGATCAACGGCAACTACGCCCTTGAGGCCGAGCTGAAGCCCGCTCAGGACTCGCTCGCCCTGGAGAAGTCCGAGGGCAACCCCTACGCCAACTTCCTCGCCGTCAAGCGCGGCAACGAGAAGGACCCGCGGGTGCGGAAGCTCGCGACACTCCTCAACTCGCCCGAGGTCAAGAAGTACATCGAGGACACCTTCGACGGCTCCATCGTGGCCTCCTTCGGCGCGGTCCAGTAGGCAACGGGTGGTCAGTGTGCCGCCCAAGTGGCCGGAGCAGTAACGTTCTTGTCTCCGCGTCCGCCGGTGCGGGCCCCGCGTACGTCTCCGTACCCGGGGCCCGCGCATTCCTGGCGACCCGGCCATGCGCATCCCCATCCGATGCTGCATGCTGTGCATTTACGACGGACTGAGGCATGGAGCTGCGCATGACCACCACGTTTCCGGACGTTTCCATCAGCACGGAGCGGTTGGTGCTGCGTTCCTTCGAGCGGGCGGACATCCCGGCGCACATCGAAATGATGAACGACGAGCTGGTCACGGCATGGACGCCCGTACCCCATCCGTATACGCGCGAGGACGCCGTACGGTGGGTCGACAGGATCGCCCCCGCGGAACGTCTCGCAGGCCATGGAATCGCCTTCGCCGTCACCGAGTTCCTCACTCAGCGGCTCGTCGGGATCGTGCGGCTGCGCAGAACCAACTGGCACGCGCTCTCCACCGAGATGGCCTATGTGACCGCCCCCTGGGCACGCGGTGAGGGATACGCCACGGAATCGGCGCTGGCGGTCGCGCAGTGGCTCTTCCGTGACCAGAAGTTCGAGCGGATCGAAGTACGGACGGCCGCCGACAACACCGCCTCCCAGCAAGTCGCGCAGAAGATCGGCTGCATCAGCGAGGGCGTTCTGCGCCACGCGTGGATAGCGCGTACGCAGACCGAGGACGGCGGCTGGACGGATATCCGTACCGACCTGATCGTCTGGAGTCTGCTGCCCGAGGATCTCGAAGGCGTGGCCGAGCAGATGGCAGAAGCGAGCGGCTACGCGTCCTTCACCGACTGGAACTGACGACCGACTGGAACTGACAACCGTCCTCCGTACGCGCCGCACCCGGCGCGCGGGCCCGGACCGGCGGCCGGCCGTACCCCCACCGCCCGGCGGCCTCCACGCCTGGTCAGGTAGTCTCGCCGTGCTCCTCTGTGCCCTGCCGCTTCCCTGTGCTCCGCCACCGCTCGACCACACCTGACCACGGGCGGCACAGGCGACCACGACGACCTCCGGGAGACTGACGACGATGGCCGACCGCGTCACGGTGATCGGCTGGGACGGCTCGCCCCTCACCGCTGCTGCCAGGTCCGCCCTCTCGGCCGCCACACTGGTGGCCGGGGCCGCCCACCATCTCGCGCTTCCCGAGGTGCCGCCCGACGCCGAGCGCATCCGGCTCGGCTCGATAGACCTGGCGGCCCGCCGGATCGCCGGGCACCGCGGCAGCGCCGTGGTCCTCGCCGACGGGGACCCGGGCTTCTTCGGTGTCGTAAGGACACTCCGCGCCCCCGAACACGGCCTGGAGGTCGAGGTCGTCCCCGCGGTCTCCGCCGTGGCCGGGGCCTTCGCGCGGGCCGGAATGGCCTGGGACGACGCCCAGGTGGTCGTCGCCCAGCGCCGTACGCTCCGCCGCGCCGTCAATGTCTGCCGGGCGCACACCAAGGTCGCCGTCCTCACCTCCCCGGGCGCCGGGCCCGCCGAACTCGCCCTGCTCCTCGAAGGGGTCCACCGCACCTTCGTCATCTGCGAGGAACTGGGCACCGAGCGGGAACAGGTCAGCGTCCTCACCTCCGACAAGGCCGCCGACCATGTCTGGCGCGACCCCAATGTGGTGATCGTCATCGGCGGCGTCGGCACCGCGGTCGCCCCCACCGGCGGCTGGATCGCCGGCCGCGACCCCGGCTACCCGCCGGCCGAACGCGGCTGGGCGCTGCCCACCGCGGAGTACGGCATCGACCTCGACGAGGGCGAGTCGACCTGGCTGCGCGCCGCCCAACTGGCCAGACTCGGCGCCCGGACCGGCGATCTGATCTGGGACATCGGCTCCGGCAGCGGAGCACTCGCCGCCGAGGCGGCCCGCTTCGGCGCGGCCGTGATCGCCGTCGACGACGAGCCCGGCGCCTGCGCCAGCACCGCGGCGGCGGCCCGCCGCGCGGGAGTTCAGATGCAGGTCGTCCAGGGCCGGGCGCCCCAGGTCCTGGAGCGGCTGCCCGAACCCGATGTCGTACGGATCGGCGGCGGCGGTATCGACGTGGTCGTCGCCTGCGCCGACCGCAGGCCCGAGCGCATCGTCACCCACGCGGCGACCCGGGACGAGGCCGAGGCCGTCGGAAGGGCCCTGGCGGAGGGCGGATACGAGGTGGAGTGCGCGCTGCTCCAGTCCGTCGACCTCGACACCGGAGCGTGGTCGGAGCGGGAGCGCTCGGTCGTTTTCCTGGTCTCCGGGCAGCGTCCGGAGACCGGCCCCTGACCCTGTTCGGGCGCCGCGCGCGGTAGGCTGGCCGATCGTTGTACCGCAGCCGGGCGTTCGTCGGTTCGTTCGTCAATGTCCGGAAAAGGGGCCCGTTTTGGGCCCCGATGTGGTACGGCGAAACCGGGGGGACGCGCGACGTGGCGCAGTCCACAACGGGCCGTGGCAGGCCTTCTGCCATGGTGGCGAAAGGACCGCGCGAAGCCGGGAGACTCCAGGCCGGACGCGGGCCGTTCGTGCCGCGCGGCGCCCACGCTCGTTGTGCTTGACGGGCGCCGGAAGCGCCGCGGATCGGGCGCCCCGGGTGAAGGCTGAAGGAGCAGAACCAATGGGCGAGGGGTACGCATGACTGACACCGGCCGGGTCCTGGGCGAGGGACTGCCGGAGGACGCGGGCATGGTGGAGCAGCCGGGCGTCCACGCTCCCGGCGCGTACACCTACCTGGGCCCCTCCGAGTCCGTCACCGAGGACGAGGACCTGCTGCTGATGCCGAGCGCGCAGGGGGGGTGGGGGGACCCCCAGGTGGTACCGGCGGAGGCGCCCGCGGTCTACGCGGCGCCGGACGGGTACGCCATGCCCGCGCCCGGGGGTACGGCTTCCCGGTGCCCGAGACGTATGGCGCACCGGAGGGGTACGGGGCGGCGGAGCAGGTGCTGGTGCAGCAGCAGGCGCCGCCCATAGAACAGCAGGGGGCGGTAGGCGCCCCGTTGGCCCAGGCCCAGGTGCCGGTGCCGGTGCCGGGTCCGGGTCTTGGCCCGGAGCAGGTGCCGGTGCACGCCGGTGCCCAGGTTCAGGCTCAGCAGGTTCAGGCGCAGGTGCCGGTTCAGCAGGTCCCGGTGACGGATCCGCGGGTCCAGGTCCAGGTCCAAGTTCCGACCGAGCCGCAGCAGGCGTTCGCATCGCAGCAGTCGCAGCAGTCGCAGCAGTCGCAGCAGTCGCATCAGGAGTTCCAGGCGCAGGCCGAGGCCGAGTTCATGGCGCGGGAGCCGCAGGGCCCGGTCGCGGTGGCCGGGTCCGGTGCCGGGGGCGACGGCTCGGGCGAGTTCGCGATGCCGGTCCAGGTCCAGGAGGCGCCCGCCGGGCCGCCCGCGGAGGCGGAAGCGGTGGCGGCGCAGGGCCCGGAGCAGAACGCGCCGGAGCACCAGGAGTCATCGGAAGCGCCGAACGTCCCGGAGCAGGCGGCGCCCCAGGGCCCCGCGCAGGGCTCCCTCGGCCGTGGCCAGAAGCTTCACCAGCCGGGTGCGCACGAGACCGGTGGCCGCGACTCCGGTTCGGTGGACCTCAGCGGCGTACGGGTTCCGCCGCCCGTGTCGACCGCGCCCCCGGTATCGCCCCAGGCCCCGCCGCGCCGTCCGCTGCACATGGGTCCGCCCGTGCCGGACCCGACGGGCGGCGTGGTGCGCTCGCTCGCCGACCGCGGCCCCGCGGGGACCCCGACCCAGTCCGTCCGCGTACGGGCCCAGACGCAGGGGCCGCCCACCACGGGCCCGGAGTATCTGGACATCCCGCGCGAGGAACCGGAACCGGCCGTCCTGCCGGGGCCGCAGCTCAGCGAGATTCCGCCGCAGGCCGGGGTGCCGTGGACCTCGGAACCTCAGGTGACACCGGAACCGCACGCAGAAACGGTCGTCCCGGAACCGGCCCCGGAGCCGGAATCCGCGGTCCAGGCCGAGTCCGCGGTCCAGACCGAATCCATGGCCCAGGCCGAGCCCATGGTCGAGATCGAGTCGGTCCAGGCCGGGCCCATGGTCCAGGCAGAGCCCGCGCCCCAGGCCGAGACCGCACCCCGGGTTGAGGCCGTCCCGGAGCCGGGGCCCGTGGCGGAGGCGGAGCCGGCCGCGGAGGCGCAGACCGTACCGGAGCAGGAGCCCGTAGCCGTACCCGTATCTGTACCGGACGCGCAGCCTGCCGAGGCCGTCGCCGTGGTGCCCGAGCCCGAGCCCCGGCCGGAACCGGTGCCGACGGCGGCGGTGGTGGCGGCGGCGGTGGTGGTGGAACCGCCCGCGGCCGACGAGCCGGCGGCCGCGGCCGAGAGCGCGCCCGAGCCGGTGGCCGGGCCGGTACCGGAGCCGCGGCCCGAGCCGGTGCAGGAGGCGATTCCCGTACCGGCGCAGGCGGTTGAGCCCGTCCCGGAAGCCGTGCCCGTACCGGATTCCGAGTTGGTGCCCGCCCCCGCTGCCCCCGTCCCCGTACAAGTCCCCGTCACCGAGGCCGAGTTCCAGTCCGGGGCCGAGGCCGTCCCTGAGCCCGCCCCCGAGCCCGAGGCCGTCGTTCCGCAGGGCCCGCCCGCCGCCTCCGGCTTCGACGACGCCGAGCGCGAGGCCGTGCTCCGGGTGATGCGCGAGCGGCGGGACATCCGCAACGGCTTCCGCTCCGACCCCATCCCGCACGAGGTCCTGCTCCGCGTCCTGGAAGCCGCGCACACCGCGCCCAGCGTGGGCCACTCGCAGCCCTGGGACTTCGTCGTCATCCGCTCCGCCGAGACCCGCCGGTCCATGCACGAACTGGCGCAGCGCCAGCGCGAGGCGTACGCCAAGTCGCTGCCCAAGGGCCGGGCGAAACAGTTCAAGGAACTGAAGATCGAGGCCATCCTCGAAACCCCGGTGAACATCGTCGTCACCGCGGACCCCACGCGCGGCGGCCGGCACACGCTCGGCCGGCACACCCAGCCGCAGATGGCCCCGTACTCCTCGGCGCTCGCCGTCGAGAACCTCTGGCTCGCCGCCAGGGCCGAGGGGCTCGGGGTCGGCTGGGTCAGCTTCTTCGACGAGCGCGAGATGGTCCGGGCGCTGGGGCTGCCCGAGCATCTCGAAGTCGTGTCGTATCTGTGCGTCGGGTACGTCGACGAGTTCCCCGAGGAGCCCGAGCTGATGCGGGCGGGGTGGTCGAAGCGCAGGCCGCTGTCGTGGGTCGTCCACGAGGAGACGTACGGCCGCAGGGCGCTGCCCGGCGAGGAGCCGCACGATCTGCTCCAGGAGACCATCGCCGGTATCCGCCCGCTGGACGCGAAGGCGCTCGGCGAGGCATGGGAGCGGCAGAAGCGGATGACGAAGCCGGCGGGCGCGCTGGGCATGCTGGAGATCATCTCGGCGCAGCTCAGCGGGTTGTCGCGACTGTGTCCTCCGCCGATTCCGGAGCCGGCGGCTGTGGCGATCTTCGCGGGCGACCACGGGGTGCACGCGCAGGGTGTGACGCCATGGCCCCAGGAGGTCACCGGCCAGATGGTGGCCAACTTCCTGGGCGGGGGCGCGGTGTGCAACGCGTTCGCGACGCAGGTGGGCGCGGAGGTGTGCGTCATCGACGTCGGTGTGGCGGGCGAACTCCCCGCGACACCGGGCCTGTTGCCGCGCAAGGTCCGGGCCGGTACGGCGGACTTCACGACCGGGCCCGCGCTGAGCCGCGAAGAGGTCCTGGCGGCGATCGAGGTCGGTATCGAGACGGCGCGCGATCTGGTGGCGGCGGGCAACAAGGCGCTGCTCACCGGTGAGATGGGCATCGCCAACACGACCGTGTCCGCCGCGTTGATCTCCGTCTACACCGGCCAGGACGCCTCGGAGGTCACCGGGCGGGGTACGGGCATCAACGACGAGACGCATGCCCGTAAGATCGATGTCGTCCGCCGCGGCCTGGACCTCCACCAGCCGGACCCGGCCGACCCGGTCGGTGTCCTCGCGGCGGTCGGCGGCCTGGAACACGCGGCCCTGGTCGGCTTCCTGCTCGGCGGCGCGTCCCTGCGTACGCCGGTGATCCTGGACGGCGTCAGCGCGGGCGCGGCGGCGCTGGTGGCCCGCGCGATCGCCCCCGAGGCCCTGGCCGCCTGCATCGCCGGCCACCGCAGCGCCGAACCGGGCCATGTGGCAGCCCTCAACAAGCTCGGCCTCCGCCCGCTGGTCGACCTGGACCTCCGCCTGGGCGAGGGCACGGGAGCGCTGCTGGCGCTGCCGGTGGTGCAGAGTGCGGCGCGGGTGATGCATGAGGTGGCGACGTTCGACTCGGCGGGAGTGACGGAGAAGTAGCCTCCAGGGGGCCGCGGGGGCCGAATCCGGGGGCGGGCCCCGGGCCCCGGAAGCGTCGGCTCGGGCGCGCCCGGGGGTTTGTTCCCCACCCCGCCCCTACCCGATCCGCGGGGCAAGCCCCGGACCCCAAAGGAAACGCGGGGGCTACCGCCCCCACACCCCCAAGGCGCCGGCTGCGCGGCGCGCACACTTGCCGCCCTGAGGGCGCGCGGAACTGTCGCCTGCCGGGCGCCCCGGCCCGGGAAGCCGCCGCACGCGTACCGCAGCCCGGTCGGCTCTCCGCGCCGCGCGCCCGCGTCGTGGCACAGCCCCTCGCATGTCGCGTGCCGCGTGTTCCGTGCCCGTACCACGCACGTCCGTGTCCGCTCGTGCCGCGCCCTGCCGTAGCCCACCGCCCGCTTCCCGCGCCGCTCAGGGCCCCGCCCCGTCGTTTCCGTGCCGCGTGTTCCGTTCCGTAACACGTCCGTGTCCGCTTCCCCCGCCCCGCCGTACCGCAGCCCGGTCGGCTTCCTGCGCCGCGTGTTCCGTGCCGTACCACGCGCGTCCGTGTCTGCTTCCCGTGCCGCGCCCTACGGCAGTTGGCCGTGCGCTTGCCGCACCGCTCGGGGCCTCGCCCCGCCTTTTCCGCGCCGGGTGCCCGCGCCGTGGCACGCGCGTCCGTATCCGCTTCCCGTGGCGCCCCCTACGGCAGTTGGCCGCCCGCTTCCCGCACCGCCCAGGGCCCCGCCCCGCCACTCCCGCGCCGCGGAGCCGGCGCCTTTCGGGTGTGGGGGCGGTAGCCCCTGCGGCTTTTCGGGGGCCGGGGCTTGCCCCGGAATTGGGTAGGGGCGGGGAGGGGACAAGCCCCGCAGGGCCCCCGCAGGCGCCGCGATCGTGACCCCCGCCGCGCCTCCCCGTAAGGTGGGCGACGGGATCACACCCCGCCCCACCAGCCGCTTCACCGCCGCAGCGGCCCCACCCCGCCCTAGGAGTCCGCACCGCCATGGCCCAGCACGCCGAGCACCCCGCCTACCCCGTCGGACTCCGCCTGTCCGGGCGGCGCGTCGTTGTCGTCGGCGGCGGGCAGGTCGCGCAGCGCAGGCTGCCCGCGCTCATCGCGGCCGGCGCCGACATCGTGCTGGTGTCGCCCTCCGCGAAGGCGTCCGTCGAGGCCATGGCGGAAGCCGGCGAGATCCGCTGGGAGCGCCGCCGGTACGAAGAGGGCGACCTCACCGACGCCTGGTACGCCCTCATCGCCTCCAGCGACCCCGTCGCCAACCGCACCGCCTCCGCCGAGGCCGAACGCAACCGCGTCTGGTGCGTACGGAGCGACGACGCCGAGGCCGCCACCGCCTGGACCCCCGCCACCGGCCGCAGCGAGGGCGTCACCGTCGCCGTACTGACCGGCCGCGACCCCCGCCGCTCCGCCGCCCTGCGGGACGCCATCGTCGAGGGCCTGCGCGACGGCACCCTCGCCGCGCCCCACCACCGCACCCGTACCCCCGGCGTCGCCCTCGTCGGCGGCGGTCCCGGCGACCCCGACCTGATCACCGTGCGCGGCCGCAGGCTCCTCGCCGAGGCGGATGTCGTCATCGCCGACCGCCTCGGCCCGCGCGGCCTGCTCGACGAACTCCCGCCGCATGTCGAGGTGGTGGACGCCGCGAAGATCCCGTACGGCCGCGCCATGGCCCAGCAGGCCATCAACGACGCGCTGATAGAGCACGCCAAGGCCGGCAGGGCCGTGGTCCGCCTCAAGGGCGGCGACCCGTTCGTCTTCGGCCGCGGCATGGAGGAGGTCCACGCGCTCGCCGAGGCCGGAATCCCGTGCACCGTCGTGCCCGGTATCTCAAGCTCCATCAGCGTGCCCGCCGCCGCCGGGATCCCCGTCACCCACCGGGGAGTCGCCCATGAGTTCACCGTGGTCAGCGGACATGTCGCGCCGGACGACGACCGCTCGCTGGTCGACTGGGCCGCGCTCGCCCGTCTCCATGGCACGCTCGTCCTGCTGATGGCCGTCGACAAGATCGGTCCCATCGCCGAGGCGCTCGTCGCGCACGGCAAGGCCCCGGAGACGCCCGTCGCGCTGATCCAGGAGGGCACCACGGCGGCTCAGCGGCGGGTCGACGCCACGCTTGCGACCGTGGCGGAGACGGTACGGACCGAAGAGGTACGGCCGCCCGCCGTGATCGTCATCGGCGATGTGGTCGCCCTCGGTGACGGCCGGCACTGAACCGTCCCGGCCTCCGGACGCCCCCTGACGCCCCCAGACGTTCCGACCCACCACCCACCGGACAAGGCAGTCATCACCCCGTGGCCCACCTCATCACCATCGACGACCCCGACGATCCCCGCCTGCACGACTACACCGACCTCACCGACGTCGAACTGCGGCGCAGGCGCGAGCCCGCCGAAGGGCTGTTCATCGCCGAGGGCGAGAAGGTCATCCGCCGCTCCCGCGACGCCGGTTACGAGATGCGGTCGATGCTGCTGTCGGCGAAGTGGGTCGACACCATGCGGGACGTCATCGACGGGACTCCGGCCCCGGTGTACGAGGTGAGCCCCGCCCTCGCCGAACGCGTCACCGGCTATCACGTCCACCGCGGCGCCCTCGCCTCCATGCGCCGCAAGCCGCTTCCGGCGGTCGCCGAGGTGCTCCGTACGGCCCGCCGCGTCGCCGTCATGGAGGCGGTCAACGACCACACCAACATCGGCGCGATCTTCCGCAGCGCCGCCGCCCTCGGCATGGACGCCGTCCTGCTCTCCCCGGACTGCGCCGACCCGCTCTACCGCCGCTCGGTGAAGGTCTCGATGGGCGCGGTGTTCTCCGTACCGTACGCACGGCTCGACGGCTGGCCGCGCGCGCTGGACACCGTACGGGAAGCGGGGTTCAGGCTGCTGGCGCTCACCCCCGACGAGCGGGCCTCCACCATTGACGAGGCCGCGCCGCACCGGCTGGAGCGGGTCGCGCTGATGCTGGGGGCCGAGGGCGAGGGCCTCTCCGCGCGGGCCCTGCGGGCCGCAGACGAGTGGGTCCGTATCCCCATGGCACACGGGGTGGACTCGCTGAATGTCGGCGCCGCGGCGGCGGTCGCCTTCTACGCGGTCACAGCGGGCCGACCGGAGATCTGAGACCGGAGATCTGAGACCGGAAGGGGCCCAGGGGGCAGAGGGGGCCGAGGAGGCCGTACGCCGGCGGGTCAGAGCTGCTGGGCCGCCGCGATCCCCAGCGCCACCACGAGCGTCACCACGACGAAGACGATCAGCCGCTGCCGCAGCAGCCGCGGATTGGCGGGCCGCCGCCCGCCCGAGGTCGTCCGCGGCCCGGTGGGCCGGCCCCCGCCCGTACGCCCGGTCCCGCTGCCGCGCGACTGCGACGGGCGCGAACCACCCGTACGGGAACCGCCGGTACGCGACGACGCCCCCGAGTTGGGTGCCTTCGGGGCCCTCGGGCGGGACCCGGACGAGCCGACGGGGCCGGAGGAGCCGCCCGTACCGCTCGGAGTGCGGTTCTGGGGGCCGCGCTCGACCACGATGCGCTCGCGCTCCGTGTACCGCTCGGTCAGCCGCCCCGTCGGCAGTTCCTGCGTCTCGCGCACCCGCTGCGCGGGCGGCCGGCCCGCCGAGAGACCCTGGGCCTCCCTCGCCGCGATCTCCTTGAGCCGCATGGACAGTTGGAGCGTACTGGGGCGCTCGTCCGGGTCCTTGGCGAGACAGGCGCGCAGCAGCGGCGCGAGGGCGTCCGGCACCCCGTGCAGATGCGCCTCCTCATGGACCACCCGGTAGAGCATGACCTCCGAACTGCCGTGTCCGAAGGGCGAGTCGGCGGTCGCGGCGTACGCGAGTGTCGCCCCCAGCGAGAACACATCGGTCGCCGGGGTCACCGCCGCGCCCCGCACCTGCTCCGGTGCGAGGAACCCGGGCGACCCGACCGCCGTGCCCACATGCGTCAGCGTGCTCGCGCCGGTCGCCCAGGCGATGCCGAAGTCGATGATGCGGGGGCCCTTGGGGGACAGCAGGATGTTCGACGGCTTGAGATCGCGGTGGACGACACCGGCCTCGTGCACGGCCACCAGGCCCTCGGAGAGCGCGGCGCCCACGGAGGCGACCTCGGCGGCCGGCAGCGGGCCGTCCTCGGCGACCTTGTCGTGCAGCGAGGGGCCCGGTACGTACTGGGTGGCGAACCAGGGCCGGTCCGCGTCGAGATCCGCGGCCACCAGCCGTGCCGTGCAGCCGCCGCGGATCCGCCGCGCGGCGGACACCTCGCGCGCGAACCGCGACCGGAACTCCTGGTCCTCCGCCAGATCCGGGCGGATCACCTTCAGCGCGACGCGCTGCCCGCGCCGGTCGGACCCCAGATAGACGACCCCCATACCGCCGGCGCCAAGCCGCCGGTGGAGCCGGAACGAACCGACGACACGCGGGTCCTCGCGCCGGAGCCGCATCATCGCCATGTCCATCCCCGCTGCCCGGTCGTCCGTGTGACGTGGCACAGCTTACGTACCCGCGCCCCGGCGCGCTCATAGGCCGCGCCCTCGCGGACCGACCGATTGTCAGTGCGGGGTGGGAAACTCGGTAAGTGGCGGGAGGACGGCGGATTCCAAGTCCTTCCGGCCCGTGCGAGATCTCAATGGTCCGTCGCAGAAGGGGGATTGGATCGTGAAGGGTGACAGGGTCGAGATAGTCGTGGACGCGGGGGACACGACCCGTACGTATGAAGTCGTGGCGAGCAGGGCGGGCCGCCGGGTGGAGACGGCGGTGCGCCGCGGCGTGGTGGAAGTGAGCGAAGTCACCCGCAATGGATCGGTCGTCAGGACGGCCCGGTTCATGGCCACGCGGGTGCTCGCGCTGGTGGAACAGCCGGTGCCCCGGCAGGACTCCTCGGAGCGGTCGGCGGAGCGGCCTCTCAGGGAAGACCCCCAGACGTAGACCCGGCTCTCCACCCTGGGGAGTACACCACCCGCGGGTGGCTCATCCCCTGGGAGGCCCGTCAATGGGTACGCGGGCATGACGTCCGGGGCACGCCGTGTCCCTAGTGTTGTGCTCAAGCGGCGGGTGCAGCAGCTCGTCCCCCGAGGTCCGACACTCGCCGCTCTCGGGACAGACAGGAGAAGGACCATGGCGGGCACGGCACCGCGGGCAGCGATCCGTACGCAGGGACGCAAGGCGTTCGCGGCGTTCGGCGAACGCCGGTCCGGCACACGCCACCCGCTGGTGGCGACGGCCATGGTCCTTCCTCTGGCGACCCTGCTCGTAGTCGTCTTCGGCGGCTGGGACGCGGTGGTCACACAGGCGTCGTCCGTGGGCGTGATGCTGGGGCGCTGAGCGGCGCCCCGGACCTGGGAGAGCGGCCCGGGTCGGGGACATCCGGCCAACAACCCCGTGGGGACGGGGGTGCGGCGGACGGCAGCGTTTGGCCGGTCAGCTGGGGAGCTGACCGGCCATCGCGCTGCCCGCACACGGCTGTGCCTTCTGACGCCGGGGCATCCGTACGCGCCCGGGGGCGGGCTTCTGCCGTCCGCTGGACCTGCGTTCCTGGCGTGGGCCGGGCCACTGGCTGCGGCGGCCCCCGGGGCAGCCCGTGCGCGGGTGTGCGTCCGTGCCCTGTGGCGGGCTTCTGCCGTCTGCCGGTCCTGTGTTCCTGGTGCGGGCACGGCCAGGTACGCGGCTGAGTGGTCGCGCCCTGCGCGGGTTTCCGCCGTCCCATGGACCTGTGCTCCTGGTGCGGGGTGAGCCACTCGCCGCGGTGATTCGCGGCGCTGGGGCAGCCCGTGCGCGGGTGCGCGTTCGCGCCCGGCGGCGGGCTTCCGTCGTCCGCCGGACCTGCGTTTCTGGCCTGGGCCGGGTCACCGACCGCGGCGACCCCCAGGCCCCGGGGCACTCGTACGCGGGGTCGCTTCGGCACACTGTGGCGGGTTTCCGCGGTCTGCCGGACGTGCGTTCCTGGTGTGAGCTGAGCCACCGGCCGCGGTGGCTCCCGGGCCTTGGGGCGCCCGTACGCGGGGTCGCGTCGGAGCTCTGCGGCGGGCTTCTGCCGCCGCCGGACCTGCGTTCCTGGCACGGGCTGAGCCACCGGCTGCGGCGGCCCCCAGGTCCCGGCCGAGCTACCCTCTGCGGCAGCCCCGGCTTCCGGCCGGGCCCCGAGCGGGGCCCGGGCTCCCAGCGCGGCTGTTTCGCCGCGCGCGGGCATCCCGGCTGAGGACCGGAGCCCGGCCCCTGGCGGGGCCGGCCAGCCGGGGCGGCTTGGCTGGCCCTTGGACCCCAGGGGCCCGTTCTGAGCGGCCAGGCGTCCGCGTCCGGCGTCGGCGCCCCCACTGCCCGGTCGCCGGTCCGGGTCGGGGCCGACGTAGGGTCCTCATGCGGGCATGTGGGCATTTCGTACCCGGGGAGGAGGGCGCCGTGACCAACGCCGTCGTTCGTGCGCTGGGGCTTGTCGCTCGGCAGGCCGCTCATGCCGGGGATCCTGAGGCGGCGGACCCGGCGCGCTGTTCTGCCTGCGGGCACACCGACGCCGTGCTCGCGCAGCGCGGCGGCGGGGTCGTCGTACGGCACGGCAGAGCCGTCGCCAAGGCGCACGCCGAGGCCACGGACCCCCTGGGCCACCGCGCGAGGCTCGCCCTCGCCGCGCATCCGCTGCTCGCCGGGATCCTGCTGCCGCCGCTCAGCACGGACGCCGAGGCCGCCGAGAACGCCGCCGGGCGGCCCGTCACCGCGTGGCCCTACGGCGCCCCCGTCGACCCCGACGACCCGGAGGGCGCCCCCTGGGAGCAGGCGGGCAGGCTCGTCGCCCGGCTGCACTCCGTACCGCTGGAAGCCGTGCGGGCCGGCGGCCTGCCGTACATGCGCGGCCCCGCCAAAGCCGCTCGCGCCGTCGCGCGGATGCGGGCCGCCGGTCCCTGCCCCGCCGCCGTGCCCGTACAGCGCGCCTGGGAGCGGCTCCCCGCCTGGGCGCGCGACGAGGCGGCCCCGCCGGGCCCGTACGCCCTCTGCCACGGCGACCTGCACCTCGGCCAGCTCGTACGCCACCCCGCGCCCGACGGCCCCTGGCTGCTCATCGACGTGGACGACCTCGGAATCGGCGACCCCGCCTGGGACTTGGCGCGGCCTGCCGCCTGGTACGCCGCGGGGCTGCTCCCCCCGGAGATCTGGCAGCGCTTCCTCGGCGCCTACCGCGGCGCCCGCGGCCCCGCCGCACCCCCGGCGGACGACCCCTGGCCCCGGCT
The DNA here is from genome assembly GCF_019056675.1 of Streptomyces sp. GMY02. Taxonomy (NCBI): domain Bacteria; kingdom Bacillati; phylum Actinomycetota; class Actinomycetes; order Kitasatosporales; family Streptomycetaceae; genus Streptomyces; species Streptomyces sp. GMY02. Next base: position 7,018,968 of record NZ_CP077658.1, read on the forward strand.
CGACGTCCCCGCGCGCGCCCTCACCGTCCAGACCGCGGCCCTCGCGATCGCCAAGTCCGCCGCGGAGAACCGGGATCTGGACGAGGTGGAGCGCCTGTTGATCGACGCCTGCGCCCGGATCGCCGCGCTCCCGGCGCAGTTGGAGTCGGCCCCCGACCCCGCCTCCTCGTCGTAGGCTGAACCGACCGTCGCCGGGAGCATGTTCCGGCGATGCCGGACGAACGGCGAGGAGCTGAGCCGACGATGCAGTGTCCCAAGTGCCGTGCAGCGATGCACACGTACAACCGCAATGGCGTTCAGATAGAGCAGTGCAGCGGCTGCCGGGGGATCTTCCTCGACTACGGCGAGCTGGAGGCCCTGACCCGTCTGGAGTCGCAGTGGGCGCAGCCCGCCCCGCCCGTGCCGCCGGCCCCGCAGGGCTACCCGGCGGGCTCCGCCCCCGCCTGGGGCGCCCCGCACCACGGTGGCCACCATGGGGGTCACCACCGCCAGAAGAGCTTCGGCCGGATGCTCTTCTCCTCGTGAGACTCCTGAAAATCCTGGGGGACCGGTAAAGCCCGAGCCCCACGGTAAGTACGACAAAGCCCCCGGTCATCGAATTCGATTCGACCGGGGGCTTTGAACGGTGCGCGATACTGGGATTGAACCAGTGACCTCTTCCGTGTCAGGGAAGCGCTCTCCCGCTGAGCTAATCGCGCAGGTCAACCCGCATCTCCGCGCCTTGCGGCAGCAGATTCGCGGCGACATGCACAGGCCTTGCGTGCGCGATACTGGGATTGAACCAGTGACCTCTTCCGTGTCAGGGAAGCGCTCTCCCGCTGAGCTAATCGCGCGGGAATCCACCGGAAAAACCGAACGGATTCAGTGGACGATACTGGGATTGAACCAGTGACCTCTTCCGTGTCAGGGAAGCGCTCTCCCGCTGAGCTAATCGTCCTTGGAGGTGGAGACGGGATTTGAACCCGTGTAGACGGCTTTGCAGGCCGTTGCCTCGCCTCTCGGCCACTCCACCAGGAGCATGGGGGCGGGGATCAAGATCCCCCACATCGAGCGGACGACGAGATTCGAACTCGCGACCCTCACCTTGGCAAGGTGATGCTCTACCAACTGAGCCACGTCCGCCTGTCGTTTCCCGGCCCGTCTGCACGGCCCGGCGACATGCTGAACTCTAGCGGATTCCGGAGCCAGCACAAAAACCCGTTTCCGCAGCGTGCTGGGGTGCGTTCGCCGTGCGTTCAGACCGGAGCGCCCCAACAGAGCCTGTTCCAGTGCCGTGACCGGCGCGGCAGCAGTGCCGCGACCGGCGAGGTTTGCGCGACGGGGCGGGCTTCGCCCGGGAGGGGAAGCGGACGTCGCGGGGAGGGCAAGCGGACGTCGCGGGGAGGGGAACTAGACTCGCAACCGTGCACGACCTCGCTCCTCTGGCCCGTTTCGGCGCCCTTCTCGCCACGGATCTGCGGGATGTCACCCATGATCCGGAGGCACTCGGCTCCGCCGGCTTCTGGGCTGTCGCCGTGGACTTCGAGGGCCGTATCACCTGTGCCCGCTTCGGGGACGTACGGGCGGAACCGGTGCCCATCCCCGTACCGGGACAGTGGCACGGCCCGGCCGCCGGTGACTGGACGTCGTCGCTCGGCCGCACCGCGTACACGGCGGGCGTACGCCGTATCCGCGAGCACATCGCGGCCGGTGACGTCTACCAGGTCAACCTCTGCCGCGTACTCTCCGCGCCGCTGCCCGACCCGGCCGCGTCCGACGTCGACGCGCTGACCGCGCTGCTCGCGCGGGACAATCCGGCCCCGTACGCCGGGACCATCCGGCTGCCCGCCCATGGCGTGGAGATCGCCACCGCCTCGCCCGAGCTGTATCTGCGCCGTACCGGCAGCACCGTCGAGTCCGGGCCGATCAAGGGCACCGCCCGTACCGCGGCGGAGCTGCTGGAGAAGGACTACGCCGAGAACGTGATGATCGTGGACCTGGTCCGCAACGATCTCGGCCGGGTCTGCGCCACCGGCTCCGTCACCGTTCCTGCCCTGTGTGCGCTGGAGTCGCACCCCGGGCTGGTGCATCTCGTCTCGACCGTACGGGGCGAACTCGCCGAGGGGGCGGGCTGGCCGGAGCTGCTCTCCGCCACCTTCCCGCCCGGCTCGGTCAGCGGCGCCCCCAAGTCCAGCGCCCTGAAGATCATCGATGAGCTGGAGACGGCGCCGCGCGGCCCCTACTGCGGGGGCATCGGCTGGGTCGACGCCGACCGCGGCACCGCCGCGCTGGCCGTCGGCATCCGTACGTTCTGGATCGACCGCACCGCCGTGCCGGGGCCCGTCCTGCGCTTCGGCGCCGGCGCCGGGATCACCTGGGGGTCCGACCCCGAGGGGGAGTGGGAGGAGACCGAACTGAAGGCGTCCCGGCTGCTCGCGATAGCGTCGGGCGCGTACGAGGCGAGCGGAAGGACGGCGTCATGAAGATCTGGGTCAACGGCGGACTGCTCACGGCGGAGGCCGCCCGGGTGTCCGTGTTCGATCACGGGCTGACCGTGGGCGACGGCATCTTCGAGACGGTCAAGGCCGTCCAGGGCAAGCCCTTCGCCCTCACCCGCCATCTCGCCCGGCTGGCCCGCTCGGCCCGCGGCCTCGGCCTGCCGGAGCCAGATCTGGACGAGGTACGCCACGCCTGTACGGCCGTCCTCGACGCCAACCCCATGCCGCTCGCGCGGCTCAGGATCACCTACACCGGCGGACTCTCCCCGCTCGGCTCCGACCGGGGCGACGAGGGCGCCACCCTGGTCGTCGCGGCCACGGCGGCGACGCGCCGCGCGGACACCACCGCCGTCATCACCGTCCCCTGGACCCGGAACGAGCGCGGCGCGCTGACCGGGCTGAAGACCACCTCGTACGCCGAGAACGTCGTCGCGCTCGCCCGCGCGCACGAACAGGGCGCGTCCGAGGCGCTGTTCGCCAATACCGTCGGCGCGCTCTGCGAGGGCACGGGCTCCAATGTCTTCGTCGTCCTCGACGGCGAGCTGCACACCCCGCCCCTCTCCTCCGGCTGCCTCGCCGGTATCACCCGGCTCCTGACCGCCGAGTGGGCCGGGGCCCGTGAGACCGATCTGCCGCTGGACGTGCTGGAGCGCGCGGACGAGATCTTCCTGACCTCGACCCTGCGCGACGTGCAGGCCGTCCACCGCGTCGACGGCCGTCAACTCCCGGCCGCGCCGGGGCCGGTGACCAGCAAGGCGATGCGTCTCTTCGACGAGCGCTCCGGAGCCGACCTGGACCCGTGAGGGCGCCCGGGCCCGGCCCCCGCGACCCGCCAGGACCCCATAACCGGATGACTCCGCCTCGTACGACGGGTACAACTCCCCTGATGACCACCACCCTGCGGCCGACCGGGCCGCTCCGGCAGACCGACGACGGCGGGAAAGCGCGCTCCTACGAGGTCTGCGTGAACAGCCGTCCCGTCGGCTCCATAGAACTCTCCACGGACCCCGGCTTCGGCAACACCGCCGGGACCCTCCGCGCGCTCCGGATCGACGAGCCCGACCGGCGCCGCGGCCGGGCCACCGTCGCCGTGCTCGCCGCGGAAGAGGTACTGCGCGGCTGGGGCTGCGGCCAGGTACTGGCATCCGTACCGCCCTCCGCCGTACCCGCGCTGCGCATGCTGGAGTCCCTCGGCTACGTCGAACGCAGCCGCAACATGGACAAGGAACTCCCGCCGGACCCGCCCGCACTCCCGCCGGGCGTCGAGGGCCGCCCCATGAACGAGACGGAGTACGGCCGCTGGTACGCGCGGGCCGTCGACGGGTACGCGCGGAGCTGGGCCGAACGCGGCACCCCGCCCGACCGGGCCCGAGCCCTGGCCGAGGCCAGCCACCAGAAGCTGCTGCACGCCGGACTCGCCACCCCCGGTACCTCGCTGCACGTCCTGCTCCACGAGGACGCGGTGGTCGGCCATGTCTGGGTCGCGTCCCGGGAGGTACGCCCCGGCCGGCCCGGATCGTACGTGTACGACGTGGCCGTGACCGAGGACCAGCGCGGCAAGGGATACGGCCGGGCGCTGATGCTGCTCGCCGAGGGGATCGCCCTGGAGTCCGGTTCGGACCTGCTCGGACTGCATGTCTTCGCGGGCAACACCCCGGCGATCCGGCTGTACGAATCGCTCCGCTACGAGACGACCGCCGTCAACTTCTTCAAACAGCTCCTCTAGCGTTCAAACAAACAGCTTCTCTAGCGGCTCGGCTGGGCGCGGGCCGCCAGCAGCCGGTCGGCGGCCTGCTCGATGCGCTCGCGCAGCCCCTCCTGCCCCTTGCCGCCGTCCAGCCGCTCGCCGCCGATGATGTACGTCGGGGTGCCGGTCACCCGGAGCGCCTTGCCCTCGGCCTGGTCGGCGTCGACGGCCAGCAGATGCCGGCCGTCGATCAGGGCGGTGTCGAACTCCTCGGCGTCCAGCCCCAGCTCGCGCGCCAGCTCCAGCAGAACCGGCTCGCCCCCGGCCGCCAGCTCGGCGGTCCTGTCCAGCAGGGCCTCCGCGTACGCCCAGCCCTTGCCCTGCTCCGCGGCCTCCTCGGCGGCCTGTGCGGCGGCGTACGCGTGCTTGTGGCGCTCCAGCGGGAAGTGCCGCAGCCGGATCTCCAGCCGGTCGCCGTACCGGGCGCGCAGCGCCCGCAGATCGTCCAGGGCGGTGTGGCAGTCCGGACACTGGAGGTCGAACCAGACGTCGAGGACGACGGGTCCGGCGGTGGTGAAGTCGCTCATGGGACCAGTCTCCCAGTACGAGGGACCCCGGCGTGCGACCGGGACCGGGGGAGGAGGGCGTCCCCGAGATGTCCCCGAGATCCGCGGGCTCACCGTGGCCCCGACGCGGTCCTCAGGTGCAGGATGGAGAGCGGAACAGTGTTCGGCCGATGAAGCGCGCTCCGCCGGGAGGACCCGATGATTGCCGAGACCATTTGCGCTGCGGTGTCAGCGGCGGGCGTGGGCATCGCCGCGGTCACGGCCTACCGCAGGCGTTTTCTCGCCGCCGCCCGGATCCTGGCGTACGCACTGGTCCCGGTGGCCCTGGTGATGACCGGCCTGGTGAAGTGGGCCGCCAACACCGCCTTCAGCCCGGTGGCCTGGCTGGGCTTCGGAGTGCTCGCGTTGGCCTGGGTGCTCTTCATGACGACCCGCCTGATCGAGCGGCGCGGCGGCCGTACGCGCAAGGAGCGCAAGGAAGCCGCCAGGGCGGCCCGCCAGGGTGCGGTGGAGCCCGCGGCCTCGGTGCCCTCGCTCGGCCCCGGTGCCAAGCCGGTCGCGCGGCCGGGGGCCAAGGGGACCGCCGTGGAGCCCGCCGACGACTTCAGCGACATCGAGGCCATCCTCAAGAAGCACGGCATCTGAAAGCAGCACGGCATCCGACCAGCGGACTCCGCGTCGGGCGGTACGGTCACCCGGAGCGGAGTCTGCCGGCCCGGTCGGGGTGGTCGGGGGAGCATCGCAGGTGGGCGCCGTTCGCGCGGCGGTTCCGGACCTTTGTCCACGGAATATGATGAACTCCCGCGCCGAAAACGCGTGTTGGTCATTGGCGGGGTCCGCGGTACGTCATGATCGCCCCGAGATGCTCGATACCTCCCGGGATGAAACCCCCGTTCCCACCGATGAGCAGCGCGGTTGCCTTTTCGCGCTCTCCCAGCCGCCGTTGATGATCTTTCTGGCGGTGATCGGCTCGCTGCTGCTGATGGCAGCGGTGCACGATCTGTTCCTGCTGTGAGGCCTGTTCCCGCTGCGAGGCTCAGCCGGCCGCTTCCTTGCGGCGAGCCCGGTACGCGGCCACATGCAGCCTGTTGCCGCAGGTCCGGCTGTCGCAGTAACGGCGCGAGCGGTTGCGCGACAGGTCGACGAACGCGTGCCCGCAGTCCGGGGCCTCGCACCGGCGCAGCCGTTCCTGCTCACCGGCCACGACCATGAACGCCAGGGCCATGCCGCAGTCGGCGGCGAGATGATCGGCGACCGAGGCACCCGGCGCGAAGTAGTGCACATGCCAGTCGTAGCCGTCGTGGTCGGTGAGCTGCGGCGTCGTCCCGGCGGCGGCGACCAGCCGGTTGATCAGCTCGGCCGCGGTGCGCGCGTCCGGCGCCGCGAACACCTCCGCGAACCGCGCCCGTACCTCCTGTACGGCCCGCAGATCGCGGCGGCCGAGGTCACCGACCCCGCTGAGCCCCTGGCTCCGTACGAAGGCGTACAGCGCCTCTATGTCCGCCAGCCCGTCGGGAGTGCCGCCCCGACCACCGCCCGTACCGTCCTCCGGCGCGGTGTTCACCAGATCGACCACGGTGTCGAGGGCGATCCGGGTGTCGTGGGGAATCAGCACGATCCGCTCCCTGGCCTCATGCGGGCCGGTGCCCGCCGGATCCCGCTGACTTTAGCGGCTGACCGGTGCGGGCGTGGCGGGCACCGGGAGCCGGGCGCACGCCGGAGCGGCCGGGGGGACGGCTACGGGAACCCCTCCGGGAACGCATCAACGCCGTCGTCGCGGTGGGGCCGCGGCGACGGCGTCGGTGTCCTCCGTATGCGGTTGTCCGCACGGCGCCGTCTCCCCGAGTCGGACGGCGCCGAGCAGCCCTCTGCCTGGCTCAGCTCTCGGCCAGGATGTGTGAGAGCTCCGTGTCGAGATCGAAATGACGATGCTCGGTGCCCGGCGGCACCGCGGCGTCGGTCCTTTTGAGGAACGACTCCAGGGCCCGCGCCGGGGCCTCCAGCAACGCTTCGCCCTCTGGAGAGCTCAATGCGATACAGACGACGCCCTGACCATGGCTGCGGGAAGGCCAGACCCGGACGTCGCCGGTGCCGGTGGGCCGATGCAGCCCCTCGGCGAGAAGGTCTCGGGCGAAAACCCACTCGACCGTCTCTTCGGCTCCAGTGTGGAAGGTGGCGTGCACGGCGTAAGGATCGGCCGTGTCATACCGCAGGCCCGCTGGTACAGGCAGTGAGGACTCGCTCGATACAACGAGGCGCAGGTGCAGCTCGCAGCTGACCGTGGTGTTCATAAGCGCCAGGGCCTTTCGCTCAGTGTGCGCTCGGGGATTCGCACGTCGGCGAATTCGACATGCCACCTATAGTGCCGTTGTAAACCCCTCTGTCTCTTTTGTGCAGCTTCAGGTACCTCGTACAGCGGTGTGTGACTTCAGGTCATACGGCCATTCCGGTGATGTCGAGCGTTCAGGTAGGTTGGCCTTATGCATGCGGAGAGTGACGAGCGGGGGCGCGTCGTCGTACCGGAGGCCGTGCGGAACGCGGCCGGCAAGACCCCCGAAGGGGCGGCGGACCCGGCGGACGGGCCGGAGCTGGAGCTGGGTTCGCGGGCGCCGCGATTCGTCAAGGCGTCACGGCCGCTCCATCTGAGCTGGCAGGTCGGTGTTTTCGTGGTCGGCCTCGCGGTGGTCGCGGCGGGCGTGTCCATGCTCGTACTGCCGGGACCCGGCTGGCTGGTGATCTTCGGCGGGATGGCGATCTGGGCGACGGAATTCGTCTGGGCCCAATTGGTCCTGCGGTGGACCAAACGGAAAGTGACGGAAGCGGCACACAAGGCGCTCGATCCGAAGGTCCGGCGGCGGAACCTGATCCTGACCGCCGTCGGTCTGGTGATCATCGTCGTGCTGCTCGCGATCTACCTCTGGAAGTTCGGGATCGTCATGCCCTGGAACATCGAGGAGTGAGCTGGGACGCGTCGTGGGAAGCCGCTGACATCGGGTAATGTGTGCGGTGCGCCCGGGCGATTAGCTCAGCGGGAGAGCGCTTCGTTCACACCGAAGAGGTCACTGGTTCGAAACCAGTATCGCCCACAGGATCGAGGGCGGTGTGTGCTCGCGGAAAGCACGAGCACACACCGCCCTCGTTGTTTTCGGACCGCTCAGCGCATCCTGCCCAGGCTCTCGCGGAGCCTCCTGGCGTCCTTGAGGCGTTGTTCGTAGGTCGCCCCCACGGCCAGCAGGAGCAGGCCCGCGAGGGCCGGAGGCAGCCAGCGGGGGAGTGCGTCCACGACCTGGACGACATACGGCGCCAGCTCGTGCAGGGCCACCAGGGCGAGGACCGTACCGCCCAGCAGCAGCGGTGCCTGGAGGCTCAGCCGGGCGCCCGCGAGGGTGAGGGCCAGGGCCGCGAGCCCCAGCAGCAGCGGGCGCGCCCAGTGGGTGTCGCCCCAGGCGGCCAGCAGGCTCGGCAGCAGCGTCGCCGCCAGCCCGGGGCCGTACGCCGTCCAGGACGAGGCCGCCGGGTCGCGGCGGCTCCGCAGCAGGCCGACGACGAGCGCGGGGACGGTCACGGGCAGGGTGTACGCCTCGGGCACCGACACCTCCGAGGCGGCCAGCCGTACCCAGGTGGCCAGGACGAAGAGCGCCGCCGCGGTGTATCCGGCCGCCTTTCTGCGCTCGGGGCGGATGGCCGTACCCGCCGCGATCACCCCGCACAGCGCGAGCACCAGGGCCAGTACGGGCGCCCGCCCCGAGGCCAGCGCCACCGCGAGGAGCGCGGCACCGGCCGCGGCGATCTCGACCGGCGACGCCACCGGGCGGACGCCCGGCCGCGCGCTCAGCAGGGCCACCGCCGCGGGTACCACGAGCAGGATCACGGCGGTGTGCTCGGCGGGCAGCCCGGCCGCCGCGGACGAGGCGGCCACCAGGGCGGTCGCGTACCCGACGGCCGTACAGGCGAGGGCCGCGCTCACAGCCTGCCGGATTCCCGTCCGTACGGCGGCCACCGCGGCGGCGGCGAACAGGGCCGTCAGCACGGCGAGCGCGGTGACCGTCGCGGGCCGGGTGGCGAGGGAGAGCAGCGCGCCACCGACCGAGCCCGGCCCGGCGCAGCACAGCGCCGTGACCGCCACCGGCGGGCCCGCGGGGATCCGTGGGTGGACCGCCGCCACGAGCAGGACCGCCGTCAGCAGCAGCGGTACCGCCACCGCGACCGGGTAGGCCGGAGCCAGGACCAGCGGCAGCACCAGCACACCCGCCCAGCCCAGTGCGACGGCGCCGCAGAGCGCGGGTGTCCGCAGGCCGTTCTCCTCGCCCCGGGCGTCGGGCAGCGGGCGGTACCCCCAAGCCGTGAGAGCCCCGGCCGCCACCAGCAGGACCACCGGCGCGGCGGGCTGGTACGGCAATGGCACTGTCGGTGTGCCCGTCCAGATCTCCGGGACACGGCCCAGTCCGCCCAGCAGCGCCACCCCCACCGACGGCAGCGCCCACAGCACCGACGTGCCCAGCACTGCCGCGGCCGCCCAGGTCAGCCCCCGTACCACCGGCCGCGCAAGACGGGTCCGCACCACCGCGAGCAGTGTGACCCCGCAGAGCAGATAGCCCGGAACGGCCCAGTCCTCCGGGACGATCGTACGGATCACACCGCCGGCCGCCGTGACCCCCGCCAGGCCCGCCACCACCGCGCAGGCGAACGCGGTGCCACCCGCCCGGTGGGCCACGAAGAGCCCCAGGGCCGCCGCCGCGAGCAGCAGCGCGGCCGGGCGCAGTGCCTCGGCCGGTGTCTCCGCCAGGACGGACAGCGCCCCGCCCGTCAGCAGCGCCCCGCTCGCGGTCACCCACGCGGCGGGGCCCGCGAAGGCCCGTACCGTACGAGACCCCGCCCACAGCGCGGCCGTCGTGTCCAGGGCGGCGGTCACCAGCAGGGCCCAGGCGACCGCCGACGGAGTGTCGCCGGTGGCCAGTGCCCAGAGCGGGAGCGGGAGTTGAGCTGTCAGCACGGCGACGGGAAGTGGGCCGCGCAGGGCGGGGAGCGCCGTTCCGTAACCGGTCCAGAGCGCGGCCAGGACAGCGGTGGCCGCCGCCGTGTAACCGAGGCCGTCGGCGCCCGGGAACGCCACCCGGTACAGCGCGTACGCGTCGAGGGCCGTGAGCACCAGACCCAGCGCGGCCACCGCCTCGGCCGTCGAGCGCAGATCCCGGCGCAGCAGCGCCACCGGGGCGGCGAGGGCCAGGGCGGTCACCCCGGTCAGCACCGCCGCACGGCCGCCGATCCCCATATGGCCCCAGCTCACCAGGGTGAAGGCGATCGCGGCGACCGCCAGCAGCACCCCGCCCAGCAGGAGCAGCACATTCTGCGCGCTGGTCGGCGGGGAGGACTCGGGCGCGACCGGACGTACGGTCGCCGCCGGCCGGGCCGGGGGACTCAGCAGAACCGCCCTGCGCGCCAGCAACTGGCCTCTGCGCGCGTCGAGTCGGGCCAGCTCCTGATCGATGAGCGCCAGCTCATGGGCGGGCGGCGGAACATTCTCCATGGAGGCGAGTGTGGTCCGCGCCACACGCCCTGCCATGGGCTCCCGTACTCAGATACGGCGATGAGTACCGGGCGTCCGCTTCACGCCCGGTTCGCCGGTTCGCATCGGGTTTGAAGGACACCGGCCGAGACCTGTAAGGTTCAGTGCGTTCCCGGGCGATTAGCTCAGTGGGAGAGCGCTTCGTTCACACCGAAGAGGTCACTGGTTCGAACCCAGTATCGCCCACGGGATCAAGGGCGGTGTCTGCTCGCATCTTCCGCGAGCACACACCGCCCTTGTCGTTCGATCAGACGGACGGCCTGCGGACAGGCATCGACTCCCGCTGATCAGGCCGCAGCGGCGGGCAGTTCGGGGCGGAGCGGCCAGGCGGGATCCACCGCCTCCTCCGTGCCGTTGCGCGAGAACCACGCCTGGAGACCCCGCGCCTGCGCCGCGTGCCACACCGCCTGGAGCGTGTGCAGCTCGGGGGCGCTCAGCCGCTCCAGCCGGGTCGCGAACCGCCGGCCCACCGCCCGTACCACCTCCAGCGCGGCCACCGCGTCGACGGCCGCGTCATGTGCCCCGTCCAGCTCCACTCCGTAGTGCGCGCACAGATCGGTCAGTGTGCGGCGGCCCTTGCGGTAGCGGTCCAGATGCTTGTCCAGGACCCGTGGGTCCAGCACACAGAGCGGCACATGCTCCAGACAGCGCCCCAGCGACGAGGCCCGGTGCCGCCGCAACTCGCGGTCCAGGATGGTCAGATCGAACGGCGCGTTCATCACCACCAGCGGCCGGCCCGCGCCGCACTGCTCCGCCAGCGCCCTGGCCATCTCCTCCACCGCCGGAGCCGGCCAGCGCCCGTTGCGGTGCAGATAGTCGTCCGTCAGACCGTGCACTTCGGTGGCGGCCGCGGGCACGGGCACGCCCGGATCGATCAGCCAGCGGGTCACCCGCGGCCTGCCGCCTGCCATGTCCTGGACCACGAGAGCGGCCGAAACGATCCGGTCCTGCTCGACGTCCACCCCTGTTGTCTCGGTGTCGAACCCTGCCAACGGCCCTTCATACCAACGCGTCATCCCCGAACTCCTCGCGCCTGAGCGGCAGATGGCGTCCGGCCACTGCCCGAACCGGTGATACCCGGACAGCATGTTCGGTACGCGCCGTTTACGACGGCCTCCACACGGTGACAACACTGTTGTCGGGTACGTGAGTTGACGTCCCGTCGCTCCAACTGACCGGTACGGCCCGGAAGGCACCCTGAGCCATGGCGCTCGCCAAGCCCGAACCGGGTGGGCTGCTGCCCGAGCGGATGGCACCGCTGCGAGGAGCGCTCGCCACCACCGCCTGCATGGAGACTCTCCAGGTGGGCTACCTCCACGCAGTTGCCGCCGCCGCGGGCTGCTCACTCAGCCAGCCCTTTCCCGACAACGGCATCGACTGGCACGTGAGTCACAGCGCGCCAGGACATCTCGTGGACGACGAAGTCACCATCAAGGTGCAGCTCAAATGCACCTACCAGATTCCGCCGCACCCGGCGGGCCCCGCCTTCTCCTTCACCCTCGACAACGCCCACCTCGTCAAACTCGCCCGTACCCCGGTCTCCGTGCACAAGATCCTGGTCGTGATGCTCGTGCCCAGGACCCAGGACGAATGGCTGCGCGCCAGCCATGACCGGCTCGACCTCAGACACTGCTGCTACTGGACCAATCTGGCCGGCCATCCGGTGACCGGCCGTTACCGCACCACGGTGCGGGTGCCCACCGCGCGGATCTTCGACGACCGGGCGCTCTGCGAGATCATGACCCGTGTCGGGTCGGGAGGGAGACCGTGATGCGCTGGCCGTCCGACGAGCCAGTACGTTCCCATGCGTCCCACACGCCGATCGACCTGCCGGAGCCGCTGTCCGGCGCCGACCCTCTCGGTGAGGGCGGCGTCGGCGGCGGGGCGGACTCCTGGAACGGCGGAGCGGCGCCGGGACCCGATCCCGCCACGACCGATCCCGCCGTCCTCGGCGCGCTGCTCGCCCGGCACGGCTGGCGGCGGCGCGGCGGGGCACCCGGGCGTTATGCCCGCTGGACACCACCGGGGCCGGGCTCCCGTGGCACGAGCCTGCTCGTGCCCGAGAGCCGGGCCTTCCCCGACTGCGAGGACCTGCTCGCCGAGGCCCTCACCGCGCTCACCCACAGCGCGGCGCCGTCCGCGCGCGAGGTGCTGGTCGGCCTCACCGTGCCGAGCGACGAGATCCGCTGGTGGCGCGATGTGCCGCCGGGGCCGTCGGGCGCGGCGGAGTGGACCGTACAGGAACAGCTCCGTGCGGCGGCCCGGCAGTTACTGCTCGCCGGGGCGCTCGCCGTACGCGGCAGGGCCGGGTACTACGGGGCGCGCCACCGCAGGCAGGCGCAGGAGTCCCTGGACGGGGTGCTGGTGGGACCGGCCCCCGCCGGTCGGGAGCTGACCGCCTTCCTGCCGGTGACGACCGGGCGGGCCGTCGCCGTACGGCTCCATCACGCGCTGTCGGCGGCCCGCGAGGCCACCGACTACCAGCGGGCCACCGGCGGTATGGAGGCCTTCGACTCCGCGGTGGAGGCGGGGGTGAGCCGGGAGCTGACCGAGGCACTGGTGGCCCTCGTCCGCGGTACGGAGGGCGCCCGGGTCGCGCTGGCCTGGGCCCCCGGCGCGGGCGTGCCCGAGGGGTGCGCCGCCCGCCCCGAGCCGGTCGAGTTCTCGCCCGGCGACCTGCCCGCGCTGCGCGAGGCCGGCAAGCGCTATCTGCGCGACGAGCCGTCCGTACCGGTACGGATCACCGGCGCCGTGATCCGGATGCGCCGGGCCGGTCCCAACGGCGACGGGTCCGTACGGCTGCGGGTCCTCGCGGGCGCCGAGATCCCGCACGTACGGGTCGCGCTCGACGAGGAGTCGTACCGCGTCGCGGGCCAGGCGCATCTGCTCGGACTGCCGATCCGGGTGGTCGGCCGGCTGGAGAGCCGCGGCGGGTTCCGCAGGCTCACCGACGCCAGCGGGGTGGTGCCCGTCCAGGTCGACGAGGCGGAGCGGGACCGGCTGATGAAGTCGCTCCAGGAGAATCTGGACTACTTCGAAGAGGTCTGCGGCGGGGGAGACTGACGGCGCCGGGCGGGGCCGGTCCGCCGGCCCCGGTCAATCGCTTCGCGAGCGGCCCTCCCGGCTCGGTACGATTCAGACGCGCAGTGTCCGCTGCCGCGCCCCAGAGTCAGGAGAGACCGGTGTCAGACGTCCGTGTGATCATCCAACGCGATTCCGAGCGGGAAGAGCGCGTGGTGACGACGGGCACTACGGCGGCCGAGCTCTTCCCCGGCGAGCGCTCCGTGATCGCCGCGCGCGTCGGCGGGGAGCTGAAGGACCTCGCGTACGAGCCCGCCGACGGCGAGATCGTCGAGCCCGTCGAGATCTCCTCCGAGGACGGGCTCAACATCCTGCGCCACTCCACCGCGCATGTCATGGCGCAGGCCGTGCAGGAGCTGTTCCCCGAGGCCAAGCTGGGTATCGGCCCGCCGGTCAGGGACGGCTTCTACTACGACTTCGATGTGGCCGCCCCCTTCCACCCCGATGACCTCAAGGCCATCGAGAAGAAGATGCAGGAGATCCAGAAGCGCGGCCAGCGCTTCTCGCGGCGCGTCGTCACCGACGAGGAGGCGCGCGCGGAGCTGGCGGACGAGCCGTACAAGCTGGAGCTGATCGGCATCAAGGGCGCCGCGTCGGCCGAGGACGGCGCGGATGTCGAGGTGGGCGGCGGCGAGCTGACCATCTACGACAACCTGGACGCCAAGACCGGCGAGCTGTGCTGGAAGGACCTCTGCCGCGGCCCCCACCTGCCGAGCACCCGGCACATCCCGGCGTTCAAGCTGATGCGGAACGCGTCGGCGTACTGGCGGGGCAGCGAGAAGAACCAGCAGCTCCAGCGCATCTACGGCACCGCGTGGCCGTCCAGGGACGAGCTGAAGGCACACCTGGAGTTCCTCGCGGAGGCGGAGAAGCGGGACCACCGCAAGCTCGGTGCCGAGCTGGACCTCTTCTCCATCCCGGAGGAGCTGGGCTCCGGCCTCGCGGTCTTCCACCCCAAGGGGGGCATCGTCCGCCGGGAGATGGAGACGTACTCCCGGCGCCGCCACGAGGACGCGGACTACGAGTTCGTCAACACCCCGCACATCTCGAAGGAGGGCCTCTTCGAGACCTCGGGGCATCTGCCGAACTACGCCGACGCGATGTTCCCGCCCCTGGAGTTCGACGGGCAGAACTACCGGCTCAAGGCCATGAACTGCCCCATGCACAACCTGATCTTCCGGGCGCGCGGCCGGTCGTACCGTGAACTGCCCCTGCGGCTCTTCGAGTTCGGCACGGTGTACCGGTACGAGAAGTCCGGTGTGGTGCACGGCCTCACCCGGGCCCGCGGTTTCACCCAGGACGACTCGCACATCTACTGCACCAAGGAGCAGATGGCGGACGAGCTGGACTCGCTGCTCACCTTCGTCCTGGACCTGCTGCGCGACTACGGCCTGACCGACTTCGAGCTGGAGCTCTCCACCCGCGACCCCGAGTCCGACAAGTTCATCGGCGAGGACGCGGAGTGGGAGGAGGCCACCGAGACGCTGCGCCAGGCGGCGGAGAAGCAGGGTCTGCCGCTGGTCCCGGACCCGGGCGGCGCCGCCTACTACGGTCCGAAGATCTCGGTGCAGGCGCGCGACGCCATCGGCCGCTCCTGGCAGATGTCGACCATCCAGGTCGACTTCCAGCAGCCCAAGCGGTTCAACCTGGAGTACACGGCGGCGGACGGCTCCAAGCAGCAGCCGGTCATGATCCACCGCGCGCTGTTCGGCTCCATCGAGCGGTTCTTCGCAGTGCTGCTGGAGCACTACGCGGGCGCGTTCCCGGCCTGGCTGGCGCCGGTGCAGGCGGTGGGCATTCCGGTGGGCGACGCGCATGTGCCGTATCTCCAGGAGTTCGCGGCGGAGGCGAAGCGGAAGGGGCTGAGGGTCGAGGTGGACGCGTCCTCGGACCGTATGCAGAAGAAGATCCGCAACCAGCAGCGCCAGAAGGTGCCGTTCATGATCATCGTCGGCGACGAGGACATGCACGCGGGTACGGTGTCGTTCCGCTACCGCGACGGCTCGCAGGAGAACGGGATTCCGCGCGACCAGGCGCTGGCCAAGCTGGTGGATGTGGTGGAGCGCCGCGTACAGGTGTGACCACGGGGTGCACGGGTTTTACGGAGAGGCCCCCGGGAGGCGGTATCAGCTTCCCGGGGGCCTCTCCCCGTTCGCGCCGCCGTCGCGGTCCCCCCGGTCCTCCCGGTCCTCCCGCGCGAAGACCTGGATCAGCCACGACGAGAACGCGCCCGTCACCGCGCCCAGCAGCGCCAGACCGCACGCCATCAGAAACACCCCGTACACCCGCCCCAGCGAGGTCACCGGGGTCACATCGCCGTAGCCGACCGTTGTGATCGTCGAGCAGGCCCACCACACGGCGTCGCCGAAGGTACGCACGGTGGTGCCGGGGGCTCCCCGCTCCTGCTCGTAGACGGCGAGCGCGGCGGCGAAGCCCAGCAGGCACGCGGCCAGCCCGGCGTACGCCATCACCCGCCCGTACAGACTGAGCCGGGGGCGGGCGCGGCGGCGCCGCACCGCCATATAGGTGTTGACGATCCGCAGCGGGCGCAGCAGGGGCAGAACGAGAACGACCGTGTCCAGCCAATGGGTCCTTACGAAGCGCGGGCCCTCGCCGCTGAGCAGCAGCCGTACCACGTAGTCCAGCAGGAAGAGGGCCCAGATCAGCAGGGTGAGGCCCAGCGTCACACCGCGCCAGAACGGGCCGATGCCCGGGACCAGGACGTGTACCGCATAGCACGCGAGGAAGAGCAGCGCGCCGATGAGCAGCGGCAGATCCGTGCGCCGCTCCCAGCGGAGCAGGCGGTCGGACGCGTTCCGGACATGCATCGCCCCAGCATGTCGGGAGGCCACCGGGTCGGAGCCCGACGACACGCTTCGCCGGGCCGAAGTCATATGCTGCACAGCATGACGAGTGAGCCGGAGCAGCAGATCGGAGTGGGGACCCAGGACGCGTTCCAGCGCCTGTGGACGCCCCATCGGATGGCCTATATCCAGGGCGAGAACAAGCCCACCGGTCCTGGCGCCGAGGACGGCTGTCCCTTCTGCTCCATCCCGTCCAAGTCCGACGAGGACGGGCTGATCGTCGCGCGCGGCGAGCGGGTGTACGCGGTGCTCAACCTCTATCCGTACAACGGCGGCCACTCGATGATCGTTCCGTACCGCCATGTCGCCGACTACACGGATCTGGACGACGCGGAGACCGCCGAACTCGCTCTCTTCACCAAGCACGCGATGACCGCGCTCCGTACCGCCTCGGGCGCGCACGGCTTCAACATCGGGATGAACCAGGGGGTCTCGGCGGGCGCGGGCATCGCCGCCCATCTCCACCAGCATGTGGTGCCGCGCTGGGGCGGCGACACCAACTTCATGCCGGTCGTCGGGCATACGAAGGTGCTTCCGCAGCTCCTCGCCGATACGCGCGCGATGCTCGCGGAGGCCTGGCCCGTACAGCCTGATCCAGACGGCAGGCCATAGCCTCCGCGCGGGCCGCGCGCGGCTTACGCGTCGTACGCGTCGACCTTCTTCGGTGACGGGTCCTGCACCGCGCCGAAGAGGGAGGCCGCCCGGCTGCTGAAGCCCGAGGTGTCCACGCCGTGCTCGTCCAGCACACGCAGCGCCGCCTTGTGCGCCACCCGCAGGACGGGAGTGGCGGCGCGCATGGCGTCATCGGCCATGAAGCGGTGCTTCCACGGCTGCTCGGCCCAGGGGTGCCGCAGACCGAAGGGCTCGGGCAGCGCGATCTTGCCGCCGAGGAAGTCCAGGATCGGCGGATACCAGGTGAAGGGCGCCCGCACCGCCAGCCGGACCGCTTCCTTCGGCTCCACCAGCGGCAGCGTCCGCGAGGTGGTCTCCCAGAACCGGACGGTCTTGGGCCGGCTCACGGTCTTGGCCGAGGGGCCCGAGGTGAACAGCCCGTGGATCGGCCCCAGCGCATGGCCGGAGACCTCGATCCGCAGGGTCTCGTGCAGTACGGTCACCGTGATCATCATCGTGATCACCAACTGGCCGTCCCAGAGGACGAACTGCACCCCGAGATAGTGGCGGTTTCCGGCGCCGAACTGCTGCTCGTTGCAGATCCGCTGTATGGCGTGGCTCTTGAACTGATACCCGTCCACATCCTGCCCATCGGGCCGGGACACCGAGCCGGCGCCCTCCCCGACGGCCGAGACGATCCAGTGCTTGACCGAAGGAGGCGGAAAACCACCGGAGTTGATCGGGCCGCGCTCCAGCAGCTTGAGCTGGTCGTGGATCGCCCGTATCACGTCATAGCTGCGGAACTGGTGGATCTCCTTGGAGGCGTCCTTGGGCACCAGGGCCTCGGCGAGCTGCCAGCTTCCCCAGCGGGTGCCCATGCCGAGAATGCCCTTGGGGCCCGCGTAGAAGGCGACATTCGAGTGCTGCTCGGCGGTGAGCTTCTCTATGCCCGTACGGATCGCCTCGCGCGTCGCGTCGCCCGGGTTCCCGGGGACGGCCTCGGGGACCTTGGCGCCCAGGCCGCCGCCGGCCAGCAGATCGGACCAGCGGGCCCGCAGATCCTTCGCGGTGGTCTCGCAGATCCGCCGGGCCAGCACCCAGCCGATGACCGGGCCGACGATCACGCCGCGCACGTACCAGCCGAGGAAGCCGTCGAACGGCAGCCGCAGCAGCAGGATCACCGCCAGCAGGCCCACACCCACCAGCACGCCGGTCCCGATCAGCCCCGAGCGCCGGTCCTTCGAGCCCGCGAGGGTACGGCGGACCTGGAAGACGCCCAGCCAGACGAGCAGCCCGGGCAGGAAGACCAGCCCGAACAGGGCCGTCACCGCGGTGAGTTTGATGTCACGGTCCTTGCGGATCCGCTGCGCGGCCAGCGCGTGCAGCACCACGGTCTGCGGCTCCATGCCGAAGGACTGGATGAGCGCGCCCCGGCCGCCGCCGAGCGTACGCATATGGAGGGCCCGCGCGAACGCCTCGCCCAGATTGGGCTCGAAGAGCGAGAACCTGCCCTTGGACACCTTGGACTTGTGAATCTCGTTGTCGGCCTTGAGGATGTCCTCCATCGGGCTGTCCCGGTACGACACCGACGCCAGCGCGTTCGTCGCCGCCGTCTGCCCGGTGCCTCCCTGGAGCGGGATCTGTGCCCCCGGGCTGAAGTCGAATCCGCCGTCCGCCACTGCCGCCCCCTCGCCGCAAGGATCCGCTGCCGCCACTGTTCCCGGCCCGCGCGCCCCGCACACGTGCTGAGCTGGGCACCACAGCGTAACCGGGCGGCGCCTTCCGCGTCATGGGGCTGTCTGTCTTCAGCCACCGGCGTATATCGGACCGGCGCCGCCCCAACCAGGCCGGACCGGCGCCGCCCCAACTAGGCAATGCCCGCGTCCTGTTCACGGAGTCTGTCCGCGACCCCCGGCGGCATCGGCTCGTGACGGGCGTACGAGCGGCTGAAGCGGCCCGCGCCGTGCGTGACCGACCGCAGCTCCACCGCGTACCGTCCGATCTCCAGTTCCGGCACCTCGGCCTTCACCAACGTCCTTCCAGGACCGGCCTGTTCGGTGCCGACGACCCGGCCGCGCCGCCCCGAGAGGTCGCTCATCACCGGCCCCACGTACTCGTCGGGGATCAACACCCGTACCTCGGCGACCGGTTCGAGCAGATGGATCGCCGCGTCACCGGCCGCCTCGCGCAGCGCCAGCGCGCCCGCCGTCTGGAACGCGGCGTCGGACGAGTCCACCGAGTGGGCCTTGCCGTCGAGCAGCGTGACCCGGATGTCGACCAGCGGATGGCCCGCCGCGACTCCCCGCGCGGCCTGGGTCCGTACGCCCTTCTCCACGGACGGGATGAACTGCCGCGGCACCGCGCCGCCCACCACCTTGTCCACGAACTCCACACCGGAGCCCGGCGGCAGGGGATCCACCTCGATCTCGCAGATCGCGAACTGGCCGTGGCCGCCGGACTGCTTCACATGCCGACCGCGCCCGGCCGCGCTCTGCGCGAAGGTCTCCCGGAGCGCGACCTTGAACGGTACGGCGTCTACCTGGACCCCGTACCTGCTGCGCAGCCGGTCCAGCGCCACATCCATATGGGCCTCGCCCAGACACCAGAGCACCACCTGATGGGTGTCCTGGTTCTGTTCCAGACGCATCGTCGGGTCCTCGGCGACCAGCCGGGCCAGCCCCTGGGACAGCTTGTCCTCGTCCGCCTTGCTGTGGGCCTGGACGGCCAGCGGCAGCAGCGGGTCGGGCATGGTCCAGGGCTCCATCAGCAGCGGATCGTCCTGGCCGGAGAGGGTGTCCCCGGTCTCGGCGCTGGAGAGCTTCCCGACACAGGCCAGATCCCCGGCCACACAGTGCCCCAGCACGCGCTGCTGCTTGCCGAACGGGGACGAGAGCGCGCCCACCCGCTCCTCGACGTCGTGGTCCTCGTGCCCCCGGTCGGTGAGACCGTGACCCGAGACATGCACCAGCTCGTCCGGGCGCAGGGTGCCCGAGAAGACCCGTACAAGAGAGATCCTGCCGACATAGGGGTCCGAGGCGGTCTTCACCACCTCGGCGACCAGCGGACCCTCGGGATCGCAGTGGATACCCCGGCGCGGGGCGCCCTCCGGGGTGGTCACCTCGGGCGCCGGGCGCTCCAGCGGGCTCGGGAATCCGCCCGCGATCAGATCGAGCAGCTCGACGGTGCCGAGGCCCTGCCGGGAGCCGGACGGCGCGGGGGCCGCGGCCAGCACCGGATGGAAGATGCCGCGCGCCACCGCCTTCTCCAGATCCCCGATCAGTGTCTTGAGATCGATCTCGCCGCCGCCGAGATAGTGGTCCATGAGGGTCTCGTCCTCGCTCTCGGCGATGATCCCCTCGATCAGCCGGGCCCTGGCCTCCTCGATCCGCGGCTCCAGCCCCGCACCGGACGGGCTCTCCCGCCGCTCCCCGGACGAGTAGTCGAAGACGCACCGCGAGAGCGGGCAGCCGAGCCCGGTGGCCTGCGCGTGCCCGTCGGGGCCCTCGGGTCCGTACACCGGGAGGTACAGCGGCAGTACGGCGTCGGGGTCGTCGCCGCCGAACATCCGGCCGCAGAGCCGGACCATCTCGTCGAAGCCGGTGCGGGCCGTGTCGAGATGCGTGACGACGATCGCGCGCGGCATGCCGACGGCCGCGCACTCCTCCCACACCGCGCGGGTGGTGTCCGCCACGGCCTCCGCCTCCTGGGCGGCCGACACAACGAAAAGGGCCGCGTCCGCTGCCCGCAGACCGGCCCTGAGTTCCCCGACGAAATCGGCGTAGCCGGGGGTGTCCAGCAGATTGATCTTGTACCCGCCCCATTCCACCGGGACGAGGGAGAGCTGTACGGAGCGCTGCTGGCGGTGCTCGATCTCGTCGTAGTCGGAGACCGTGCCGCCGTCCTCGACCCGGCCCGCCCGGTTCAGCGCGCCCGCGGTGAGCGCGAGGGCCTCGACGAGGGTCGTCTTGCCGGAGCCGCTGTGGCCGACCAGCACCACATTCCGTACGGAGGCGGGCCGGTCGGCCGTCGCCGCCCTGCCGGCGGCCCCGGTGTGTGATTGCGCCTTGTCGCCCATGATTCCTGCCTCCCGGTCGCTCGCGGGTGGCGAGTCTGGTAGGGGATGGGGGATATGGAGGGAATGCCTCGGGCCTCTCGGGCGCGGGCCGGGGGAGCCGCCGCGGCAGCTCCGGCGATGCCCGCGGTGGTCCTTCGAGCTTCGCACTCCGGCCATGGTGCGTCCATACGTCGTACGCGGGGGCGTGCTGTGGGTGCCCGGCGGTACGGTGTGAGGGTCGTGGCTACGATGGGCGAGGTCCTGTCCGGCCGCCCCTCGCTGCGCTGCCGGATTCGCCCAAGTACGTTCCGTACAGGGCGATCCTCCGCCTTGCGACGCACGGCACCGGACGCCGTCGGCCGGCAGCGAAGACCGGCCGGACAGGACCTAGCCGGTGGCCGTCGGGGCCGCTCGGCCCACCGAACCTCGGGAAGGCCATGCTGAACAAGTACGCGCGTGCATTCTTCACGCGTGTCCTCACACCGTTCGCGGCGTTTCTGCTCCGGCGCGGAGTGAGTCCGGACGCCGTCACACTGATCGGCACGGCCGGGGTGGTGGTGGGCGCACTGGCCTTCTTCCCCCGGGGGAGTTCTTCTGGGGCACGATCGTCATCACCCTGTTCGTGTTCTCCGATCTCGTCGACGGCAATATGGCCAGGCAGGCGGGGATCTCCAGCCGCTGGGGCGCCTTCCTCGACTCGACGCTCGACCGGGTCGCAGACGGGGCGATCTTCGGCGGCTTCGCGCTCTGGTACGCGGGCAAGGGCGACGACAACGCGCTGTGCGCCGTCGCGATCTTCTGTCTGGCGAGCGGTCAGGTCGTCTCGTACACCAAGGCCCGCGGCGAGTCCATCGGGCTGCCCGTCGCCGTCAACGGGCTGGTCGAACGGGCGGAGCGGCTGGTGGTCTCGCTGGTCGCGGCCGGTCTGGCCGGGCTGCACGCCTTCGGTGTGCCGGGGATCGACATCCTGCTGCCGATCGCGCTGTGGGCGGTGGCGGTGGGCAGTGCCGTCACACTGGGGCAGCGGGTCGTGACCGTACGGCGGGAGTCCGCGGAGGCCGACGCCGCGGCGGCGGCCGGACCGGGGCCGGGCAGCGCGGGGGGCGGCGGCAGGCAGGGGAGCGGGAGCGCGTCATGAGCGGTGCGAGCGAGCGGCTGACCGACATCCTGTACGGGCTGGGCTGGAGCACGGTCAAGAAGCTCCCGGAGCCCGTGGCCACCGGGCTCGGCCGGACCATCGCGGACACCGTGTGGAAGCGGCGCGGCAAGAGCGTGCTGCGCCTCGAGGCCAATCTGGCGCGGGTCGTGCCGGACGCGGGGCCCGAGCGGCTCGCGGAGCTGTCCAGGGCCGGGATGCGCTCGTACATGCGGTACTGGATGGAGTCGTTCCGGCTGCCCGCCTGGAGTACGGAGCGGGTCGCCGGCGGGGTCGAGATCAAGGACATACACGCGCTGACGGACGGGCTCGCGGCCGGGCGGGGCGTCATCCTGGCGCTGCCGCACCTGGCCAACTGGGACCTGGCGGGGGCGTGGCTCACCCGGGGGCAGGGGGTGCCGTTCACGACGGTCGCGGAGCGGCTCAAGCCGGAGTCGCTGTACGACCGGTTCGTGGCCTACCGCGAGAGCCTGGGCATGGAGGTGCTGCCGCACACCGGCGGCTCGGCGTTCGGGGCGCTGGCGCGGCGGCTGAGGAGCGGCGGTCTGGTCTGTCTGGTCGCCGACCGCGATCTGTCGGCCTCCGGCGTCGAGGTCGAGTTCTTCGGGCAGACGGCCCGGATGCCGGCCGGGCCCGCGCTGCTGGCCCAGCAGACCGGTGCGCTGCTGCTGCCGGCGACGCTGTGGTACGACGACTCGCCGGTGATGCGGGGGCGGGTGCATCCGGCCGTCGAGGTGCCCGAGTCAGGTACGCGGGCCGAAAAGACGTCTGTGATGACACAGGCGGTGGCCGACGTCTTCGCCACCGGAATCGCCGAGCACCCGGAGGACTGGCATATGCTGCAACGGCTGTGGCTCGCGGATCTCGAACCAGGACGCACCGGCGGCTCGGCTGGGGGCCCGCTGTGAGGATCGGCATCGTCTGTCCGTACTCGTGGGATGTGCCCGGAGGTGTCCAGTTCCACATCAGGGACCTGGCGGAGCATCTGATCAGGCTCGGCCACGAGGTGTCCGTGCTGGCGCCCGCGGACGACGAGACGCCGCTGCCGCCGTACGCCGTCTCGGCGGGGCGGGCCGTGCCCGTGCCGTACAACGGCTCGGTCGCCCGGCTGAACTTCGGCTTCCTGTCGGCGGCGCGGGTCCGCCGCTGGCTGCACGACGGCACGTTCGACGTGATCCACATCCATGAGCCGACCTCGCCGTCGCTGGGGCTGCTCGCCTGCTGGGCGGCGCAGGGGCCGATCGTCGCGACGTTCCACACGTCGAATCCGCGGTCGCGGGCGATGATCGCGGCGTACCCGATCCTCCAGCCGGCGCTGGAGAAGATCAGCGCGCGGATCGCGGTCAGCGAGTACGCGCGGCGGACGCTGGTGGAGCACCTCGGCGGGGACGCGGTGGTGATCCCGAACGGCGTCGATGTCGACTTCTTCGCCAAGGCCGAGGTCAACCCGGCGTGGCAGGGGCGGACGATCGGGTTCATCGGGCGGATCGACGAGCCGCGCAAGGGGCTGCCGGTGCTGATGAAGGCCCTGCCGAAGATCCTCGCGGTCTATCCCGAGACGCGGCTGCTGGTGGCGGGGCGCGGGGACGAGAGGGAGGCGGTGGGGTCGCTTCCCAGGGAGATGCGGTCGCGGGTCGAGTTCCTCGGGATGGTCAGCGACGAGGACAAGGCGCGGCTGCTGAGAAGCGTCGACCTGTACATCGCGCCCAACACGGGCGGTGAGAGCTTCGGCATCATCCTGGTCGAGGCGCTGTCGGCGGGTGCGGCGGTGCTGGCGAGCGACCTGGACGCGTTCGCGCAGGTCCTGGACCAGGGGGCGGCGGGCGAACTCTTCACCAACGAGGACGCGGACGCGCTGGCGGGCGCGGCGGTCCGTCTGCTGGGCGACGCCCCGCGCCGCGAGGCCCTCCGCGAACGCGGCAGCGCCCATGTCCGCCGCTTCGACTGGGCCACGGTCGGCGCGGACATCCTGGCGGTCTACGAAACAGTGACGGACGGCGCGGCGTCGGTGGCGGCGGACGACCGCACGGGCCTGCGGGGCCGCCTCTTCCGCCGCGGCGAACACGACGGCACGGGCACGGGCACCACCCCAACGCCAAACCCCCAATACCGCACAGGCACAACCCCGTCCCCGGCCTGACGCTGCGCCAGGTGCGGAACGGACGGTGGTTGGGGGCGCGGGCATCGCCCCGCACCGCCGTCGATGGGGGCGTCGGCCCGTACGCCGCCTGCGGGGCGTCGGCGGAGCACGCGGGCGTCGGCCGTACCGCTGTAGGTGTCGCCGTTGCGCAAGCGCTGCGGGCGAGCGAGGCGGGGGTGCGGTCCCTGGCCCGTATTGCCGTCGGTGTGGGCGTTGGCGATCCGCGCTGCGGACCTGCGGGCGTCGGCCTGCACCGCTGCCGGTGTCGCCGTAGGCGATCCGCCTCGCAGGGCTGCGGAGGCGCGGGCACTGGCCCGTACCGTCGTCCGTATCGCCGTTGGTGCGGGCGCCGCGGAGCCGGCGCCGTCGGGGGCTGCGGGGCGTCGGCCCCGTGAACTTTCCCTCTCCGTAGGAGGGGGCCGGGGGCGCGGGGGCCTGCCCCCGGTTTCGGGAAAGGGCGGGGTGGGGGACATCCCCCCGGTCACGGAGAACGCACCGGTAGCCTGCCCCGCGTGACCGAAACTCTCGTCTGGATCGTCGTCGCCGCCGTCGCCACCGCGCTCTACCTGAGCTGGACCGCCGGCCGTCTCGACCGGCTGCACACCCGTATCGACGCAGCCCGCGCCGCCCTCGACGCGCAGTTGCTGCGGCGCGCCTCGGTCACCCAGGAGCTGGCCACCTCCGGAGTGCTGGACCCCGCCGCGTCCATCGTGCTGTACCAGGCCGCGCACGCCGCCCGCCAGGCCGAGGAGGAGCAGCGCGAGGTCGCCGAGAGCGAGCTGAGCCAGGCGCTGCGGGCCGTGTTCGGGGAGGCCGCACAGGTGGAAGCGGTACGGGTGGCCCCCGGCGGCGACGAGGCCGCGGGCGAACTCGCCGCGGCGGTACGGCGCGTACCGATGGCCCGGCGGTTCCACAACGACGCCGTACGCGCCGCCCGTGCCCTGCGCCGGCACCGTATGGTCCGCTGGTTCCGGCTCGCCGGCCACGCCCCGTTCCCGCTCGCCTTCGAGATGGACGACGAGCCGCCCGTAGCGCTGGCGGACCGCCCCGGTACCTGAACCGGCCCCCGCTCACCGGCGCCCAGCGGCCCAACCGGCACCCAACCCGGCCCCCGCCCCGGCCCCTCGGCGTTGAGAACGATCCACCGCCTGTTCATTGGCCCTTGCTGTGGACCGCACCCGGGGCGTTCTCTTATTCGGCAGTTCCCCGTCCTTTTCAGCCAGTGAGCCAGTGAGGTCGCTTCGTGTCCAGCCCGCTCCCCACCACCCCTCAGTCCGCCGAGACCGGCACCGCGCGCGTCAAGCGCGGTATGGCCGAGCAGCTCAAGGGCGGCGTGATCATGGATGTCGTCACCCCGGACCAGGCGAAGATCGCCGAGGACGCCGGCGCGGTCGCCGTGATGGCCCTGGAGCGGGTCCCCGCCGACATCCGCAAGGACGGCGGCGTCGCCCGGATGTCCGACCCGGACATGATCGAGGGCATCATCGAGGCCGTCTCGATCCCCGTCATGGCCAAGTCGCGGATCGGCCACTTCGTCGAGGCGCAGGTCCTCCAGTCCCTCGGTGTGGACTACATCGACGAGTCCGAGGTGCTGACCCCCGCCGACGAGGTCAACCACTCCGACAAGTGGGCGTTCACCACCCCCTTCGTCTGCGGCGCCACCAACCTCGGCGAGGCCCTGCGCCGGATCGCCGAGGGCGCGGCCATGATCCGCTCCAAGGGCGAGGCCGGCACCGGCAATGTCGTCGAGGCGGTCCGCCACCTGCGCCAGATCAAGAACGAGATCGCCAGGCTCCGCGGCTTCGACAACAACGAGCTGTACGCCGCCGCCAAGGAGCTGCGCGCCCCGTACGAGATCGTCAAGGAGGTCGCCGCGCTGGGCAAGCTGCCCGTGGTGCTCTTCTCCGCCGGCGGCGTCGCCACCCCGGCCGACGCGGCGCTGATGCGCCAGCTCGGCGCCGAGGGCGTCTTCGTCGGATCCGGCATCTTCAAGTCGGGCGACCCGGCCAAGCGCGCCGCCGCCATCGTGAAGGCCACCACCTTCTACGACGACCCCAAGATCATCGCGGACGCCTCCCGGAACCTGGGTGAGGCCATGGTCGGTATCAACATCGACACCCTGCCGGAGTCCGAGCACTACGCGAAGCGCGGCTGGTAACGCCCCCCATGAGCACGCACACCCCTGTGATCGGCGTCCTGGCGCTCCAGGGCGACGTCCGGGAGCATCTGGGCGCCCTGGCCGCGGCGGACGCCGAGGCCAGGACCGTCCGGCGCCCGGAGGAGCTCGCCGAGGTCGACGGCCTGGTGATCCCGGGCGGCGAGTCCACGACCATGTCCAAGCTGGCAGCGCTCTTCGGGATGCTTGACCCGCTGCGTGCCCGGGTACGGGCAGGGATGCCCGTGTACGGCACCTGCGCCGGGATGATCATGCTCGCCGAGAAGATCCTCGATCCCCGCTCGGGCCAGGAGACCATCGGCGGTATCGACATGATCGTCCGCAGGAACGCCTTCGGCAGGCAGAACGAGTCCTTCGAGGCGGCCGTGGAGGTCGACGGGGTCGAGGGCGGTCCCGTCGAGGGCGTCTTCATCCGCGCGCCCTGGGTGGAATCGGTGGGCGCGGAGGTGAAAGTGCTCGCCTCCTACGGAGGACACGTCGTCGCCGTACGGCAGGACAACGCACTGGCGACCTCGTTCCACCCGGAGCTCACCGGCGACCACCGGCTGCACCGTCTTTTCACCGAGATGGTCCGCACGGAGACCCGGGGCGCGTCGGAAGGCGCGCGCGACAGCGCTCCTCGAGGGGTGGCGGCTGGGTGACGGGCCGTTGAGTTGGTCCCGGTAGGATCTCTGCCGAACAGAGGCAGAACCGGTTACGCGAAGGAGACAGGCAGATGTCCGGCCACTCTAAATGGGCTACGACGAAGCACAAGAAGGCCGTGATCGACGCCAAGCGCGGCAAGCTCTTCGCGAAGCTGATCAAGAACATCGAGGTCGCGGCCCGCACCGGCGGCGCCGACGTCGAGGGCAACCCGACCCTCTTCGACGCCATCCAGAAGGCGAAGAAGAGCTCCGTGCCGAACAAGAACATCGACTCGGCCGTGAAGCGCGGGGCCGGTCTCGAGGCCGGTGGCGCCGACTACGAGACGATCATGTACGAGGGATACGGCCCGAACGGTGTCGCCGTCCTGATCGAGTGCCTCACCGACAACCGCAACCGCGCGGCCTCCGACGTCCGCGTCGCGATGACGCGCAACGGCGGCTCGATGGCCGACCCGGGCTCCGTCTCGTACCTCTTCAACCGCAAGGGCGTGGTGATCGTCCCCAAGGGCGATCTGGGCGAGGACGATGTGCTGGGCGCCGTCCTGGACGCGGGCGCCGAGGAGGTCAACGACCTCGGCGAGTCCTTCGAGGTCCTCAGCGAGGCCACCGACCTGGTCGCGGTCCGCACCTCGCTCCAGGAGGCCGGGATGGACTACGACTCCGCCGAGGCCACCTTCGTCCCGACCATGCAGGTCGAGCTGGACGAGGAGGGCGCGCGCAAGATCTTCAAGCTGATCGACGCGCTGGAGGACAGCGACGACGTCCAGAACGTCTTCGCCAACTTCGATGTCTCGGACGACGTCATGGAGAAGGTCGACGCCTGACACGGGCTCCTGGACGCCTGACACGGGCTCCTGACAGGACCTGGGCGAACGGGCCGGCGGGGACACCACTCCGCCGGCCCGCCGCGTTGTCGGTGCCGACCGCTACTGTGCTGAGCAGCGCTGATCATCCGTGGCGGCACAGGGGCGACCACGGGGTGGGAGTGAGGGGAGGGCGCGATGCGGGTGCTGGGCATTGACCCCGGACTGACCCGGTGCGGCGTCGGCGTCGTCGAGGGCTCCGCGGGACGCCCGCTGACGATGCTCGGGGTGGGCGTGGTCCGTACGCCCGCCGACGCCGAGACCGGCGAGCGCCTGGTCGCCATCGAGCGCGGCATCGAAGCCTGGCTCGACGAGCACCGGCCCGAACTCGTCGCGGTGGAGCGGGTGTTCGCGCAGCACAATGTGCGTACGGTCATGGGCACCGCCCAGGCCAGCGCCGTCGCCATGCTCTGCGCCTCGCGCCGCGGCATACCCGTCGCGCTGCACACCCCCAGCGAGGTCAAGGCCGCCGTCACCGGCAGCGGCCGGGCGGACAAGGCCCAGGTCGGCGCGATGGTCACCCGGCTGCTGCGCCTCGACGCCCCGCCGAAGCCGGCCGACGCCGCGGACGCGCTCGCCCTCGCCATCTGCCATCTGTGGCGTGCGCCCGCCATGAACCGGCTCCAGCAGGCCCAGGCGGCGGCCCGCGCCTCGCGAGTCCCCGCCGCCGGACCCACCACCGCATCCGTACGGAAGGCCCCGCGATGATCGCGTTCGTCAGCGGCCCGGTCGCCGCGCTCGCCCCGACCACGGCCGTGATCGAGGTCGGCGGGGTCGGCATGGCCGTCCAGTGCACCCCCGGCACCCTCGCCTCCCTCCAGATCGGCCGCCCCGCGAAGCTGGCCACGTCCCTGGTCGTACGGGAGGACTCGCTCACCCTCTACGGCTTCGCGGACGACGACGAACGGCAGGTTTTCGAGCTGCTCCAGACCGCCAGCGGCGTCGGGCCCCGGCTGGCGCAGGCGATGCTCGCCGTACACACACCGGACGCCCTGCGCGTCGCCGTCTCCACCGGCGACGAGAAGGCGCTCACGGCCGTCCCGGGCATCGGCAAGAAGGGCGCCCAGAAGCTGCTGCTGGAGCTGAAGGACCGGCTCGGCGAACCGCTCGGCACGGTCATCGGCCGCCAGGGCGCCGCCGCCACGGCCCCCGCCTCCTGGCACGAGCAACTGCACGCCGCGCTGATCGGCCTCGGCTACGCCCCGCGCGAGGCGGACGAGGCGGTCGCGCAGGTCACGCCCCAGGCCGAGGCCGCCCTGGCGCAGGGGGCCCAGCCTCCCGTACCGCAGTTGCTGCGCGCCGCGCTCCAGAGCCTGAACAGAACGCGTTAGCCGACCGGAGCGCGCCCCGACCGGGCCGGACCGTACCCGGCCCATCGAGGCCCTGCCCCCAAGGCCCTACCCCGAGGTGAGACAGAGAGTGAACTGGGACGACACCGGCGGCGAGACGCCCGACGCCGCGGCGGAGCGGCTCGTCCGCGCCTCCGCGGACGGCGAGGACCAGGCCGTCGAGGCGGCCCTGCGGCCCAAGTCGCTGGACGAGTTCGTGGGCCAGGAGCGCGTCCGCGAACAGCTCGACCTAGTGCTCAAGGCGGCCCTGGCGCGCGGCGCCACCGCCGACCACGTGCTGCTCTCCGGAGCGCCGGGACTGGGCAAGACCACCCTCTCCATGATCATCGCGGCCGAGATGAACGCCCCGATCCGGATCACCTCGGGCCCCGCCATCCAGCACGCCGGCGATCTCGCCGCGATCCTCTCCTCCCTCCAGGAGGGCGAGGTCCTCTTCCTGGACGAGATCCACCGGATGTCCAGGCCCGCCGAGGAAATGCTCTACATGGCGATGGAGGACTTCCGGGTCGACGTGATCGTCGGCAAGGGTCCGGGCGCCACCGCCATTCCCCTGGAGCTGCCGCCCTTCACCTTGGTCGGTGCCACCACCCGGGCCGGACTGCTGCCGCCCCCGCTGCGCGACCGGTTCGGCTTCACCGGCCATATGGAGTTCTACGAGAGCGCCGAACTGGAGCGGGTCATCCACCGCTCCGCCCAGCTTCTCGACCTGGAGATCGACCCCGCCGGCGCCGCGGAGATCGCCGGACGCTCCCGTGGCACCCCCGGATCGCCAACCGGCTGCTGCGCCGCGTACGGGACTACGCCCAGGTCAAGGCCGACGGACAGATCAACCGCGAGGTGGCCGCGGTCGCCCTCGCGGTGTACGAGGTCGACGCGCGCGGCCTCGACCGGCTGGACCGGGCCGTGCTCCAGGCCCTCCTCAAGCTCTTCGGCGGCGGACCGGTCGGCCTGTCGACCCTGGCGGTGGCCGTGGGGGAGGAGCGCGAGACGGTCGAGGAGGTCGCCGAGCCCTTTCTGGTACGGGAGGGCCTGCTCGCCCGTACCCCCCGCGGCCGGGTCGCCACCCCCGCCGCGTGGGACCACCTCGGGCTCGTACCACCGCAGCGCCCACCCGGCGCGGGCGGACAACAGGGGCTGTTCGGGACGTGACCGCGAAGCCGCACGCCCGGCCAGGAACCCGCGTACGGTGCCGGGCGTTGTTCCAACGACGCGGACTCGCTTAGACTCCGCCGATGCCGCCCCTACAGGTCGGCGTGCCCACCCCCGTATATGACAGGCCGCTCGACAAGGCGGTCGTGCGAAGGAAGTTCCCTCCCGTGAGTCTCGTGACCCTCCTCCCCTTCATCGTGCTCATCGGGGCCATGTTCCTGATGACCCGGTCCGCCAAGAAGAAGCAGCAGGCCGCTGTGCAGATGCGCAACGACATGCAGCCCGGCACCGGCGTCCGCACCATCGGGGGCATGTACGCCACCGTGAAGGAGGTGCACGACGACACGGTCCTCCTGGAG
The DNA here is from genome assembly GCF_019056675.1 of Streptomyces sp. GMY02. Taxonomy (NCBI): domain Bacteria; kingdom Bacillati; phylum Actinomycetota; class Actinomycetes; order Kitasatosporales; family Streptomycetaceae; genus Streptomyces; species Streptomyces sp. GMY02. The sequence continues at coordinate 7,049,711 of NZ_CP077658.1, forward strand.
GTCGCTCCCGGTGTCCACGCCGTCTACGCCAAGAACGCCATCGGAGCCGTCCTGGACGACGACGAGTACAACCGCATCGTGCACGGCGACGACGCCCTCGCGGCCGACGGTACGGTCGTGCCGGACGACGCCTCCTCACTGATCGACGCCGACGCCACCGCCGCCACGGACGACGCCAAGATCGATCTGGTCAAGGAGACGGGGACGGACGCCGAGGACGTCAAGGACGCCAAGAACGCGAAGTCCGAGGACGCGTCCGACAAGTCCGGAGACAAGGCCGACGGCGAGGGCGGCGCGAAGTAGTCAGGCCGCGCCCGCTGGCCGTACCGCGGCCCGGGGAGCACGGTCCGTGCTGATTTCCGCTGGGGCAGGTCCCCACAACACTTCGTGGCCGCTCCGGCGCACACCCGGCGTGGGGCGGTTGGACAGGGAGAATCGAGAAGGTGGCAGCACCTAATAAGGGCCGAAGGCAAGCGGGGTCCCCAGGCAGGCCGGGCCGCACCCTGGCACTGTTCCTGATTGCCATGGTCGCCCTCACGGGCGGGATGTTCTGGTCCGGTCATGTCACGCCACGTCTGGGGATCGACCTCGCCGGCGGTACGAGCATCACGCTCCAGGCGAAGAACACACCGGGCAAGCCGAACGCGATCAACAAGACCAATATGGACACCGCCGTCAGCATCATCGAGCGGCGTGTCAACGGTCTTGGCGTCTCGGAGGCCGAGGTCCAGACCCAGGGTGACGAGAACATCATCGTCAACATCCCCAAGGGGACGAACGAGAAGCAGGCCAGGGAGCAGGTCGGCACCACCGCCCAGCTCTACTTCCGGCCGGTGCTGACCGTCGCGGCCGGGGGCCAGACCGCTCCGGCACCCACCGCGAGCGGCTCTCCCAGCCCCTCGGGCAGCCCCGCGCCGAGCGCCTCGGCCACTGGGGAGAAGGCGAGCGAGCCCTCCTCGTCGGCGACCCCCTCGTCGAGCGCCACCACCCAGGGCCGGGCCGTCACCGACGCCCTGAAGAAGGACGACCCCACCCCGAGCGGCTCCGCCTCGGGCTCGCCCAGCGCCCCGGCGACCCCCGACCCGTCCGCGACACCGTCCGCGGACCCGGCCACCGCCGCGCTGGAGAAGAAGTTCACGGACCTGGACTGCACCAAAGAGGCCCAGCGCACCAAGGCCAACCAGGGAGCCGCGCCCAAGGACACCATCGTGGCCTGCGGCAAGAACTCCGGTGACCAGTGGGAGAAGTACATCCTCGGTCCCGCCGAGCTGGAGGGCACGGACGTCGACGACGCCAAGGGCGTGCTCGACCCCCAGCGCGGCATGTGGATCGTCACCATGGACTTCACCGGTGGCGGCACCAAGAAGTTCCAGTCCATCACCGGCAAGCTCTCCCAGCAGCAGCCGCCGATGAACCAGTTCGCCATCGTCCTCGACGGCAATGTCGTCTCGGCGCCCTCGGTGAGCCAGACCCTCGGCGGCAGCGCCGAGATCTCCGGCAGCTTCACCCAGCAGTCCGCCCAGGACCTGGCCAACATCCTGTCGTACGGCGCGCTGCCCCTGACCTTCGAGGAGCAGAGCGTCACCACCGTCACCGCCGCGCTCGGCGGTGAACAGCTCCACGCCGGTCTGATCGCCGGCGCGATCGGCCTCGCCCTGGTGGTCATCTATCTGGTGACCTACTACCGAGGCCTGTCGCTGATCGCCATCCTCAGCCTCGCGGCCTCGGCGGTCATGACGTACACGATCATGGCCCTGCTCGGCCCGGGCATCGGCTTCGCGCTGAACCTGCCCGCGGTCTGCGGAGCGATCGTCGCCATCGGTATCACCGCCGACTCGTTCATCGTGTACTTCGAACGGATAAGGGACGAGATCCGCGAGGGCCGTACGCTCCGGCCGGCCGTCGAGCGCGCCTGGCCGCGTGCCCGCCGTACGATCCTGGTCTCCGACTTCGTGTCGTTCCTTGCCGCAGCGGTGCTCTTCCTGGTCACCGTCGGCAAGGTCCAGGGCTTCGCCTTCACCCTGGGTCTGACCACCGTCCTCGACGTGGTCGTGGTGTTCTTCTTCACCAAGCCGGTGATGACGCTCCTCGCCCAGAAGAAGTTCTTCGCCAGCGGACATTCCTGGTCCGGTCTCGACCCCGAGCGGCTCGGCGCCAAGCCGCCGCTGCGCCGTTCCCGCCGTGCAAGCGCCCCCACCGAACCGAAGGAGGCGTGAGATGTCGCGACTCGGCGCACTCGGCGCCAGGCTCTACCGTGGCGAAGTCGGCTACGACTTCGTCGGCAAGCGGAAGATCTGGTACGGGATCTCGATCCTGATCACCATCACGGCCATCGTCGGCCTGGCCGTACGCGGCCTCAACATGGGCATCGAGTTCAAGGGCGGTGCCGTCTTCACCGTCCCGAGCACCAGCGTCTCGGTGGCCCAGGCCCAGGCGGACACCGAAAAGGCCTCCGGGCACGACGCGATCGTCCAGCAGCTCGGCAACGGCGGACTGCGGATCCAGGTCACCGAACTGGACACCAAGCAGGCCGACGCGGTGAAGACCCAGCTCGCCGAGGACCTCAAGGTCGACGAGGCGAAGATCAACGCCGACCTGGTCGGCCCGAGCTGGGGCGAGACGATCGCCAACAAGGCATGGACGGGTCTCGGGATCTTCATGATCCTGGTGGTGATCTATCTGGCGATCGCCTTCGAATGGAGAATGGCGGTCGCGGCCCTGATCGCCCTGATCCACGACCTCACCATCACCGTCGGTGTGTACGCCCTCGTCGGCTTCGAGGTCACGCCCGGTACGGTGATCGGTCTGCTCACCATCCTCGGTTACTCCCTCTACGACACCGTCGTCGTCTTCGACAGTCTCAAGGAGGGGTCGAAGGACATCACCAAACAGACCCGCTGGACCTACAGCGAGATCGCGAACCGGTCGATCAACAGCACCCTGGTCCGTTCGATCAACACCACCGTGGTCGCGCTGCTGCCGGTGGCCGGTCTGCTCTTCATCGGCGGCGGCTTCCTCGGCGCCGGCATGCTGAACGACATCTCGCTCTCGCTCTTCGTCGGCCTCGCCGCCGGTGCGTACTCCTCGATCTTCATCGCCACCCCGCTCGTCGCCGACCTCAAGGAACGCGACCCGCAGATCAGGGCGCTGAAGAAGCGGGTGCTCAACAAGCGGGCCGCCGCGGCGGCCAAGGGCGAAGCGGCCGACGGTCCGGCCGACGCGGAGACCGAAGAGGACACCGAGCCCGGTGAGGCGGCGGCCCCGGCCGCAGCCGCGGCGGCCGGCCCGCGGGGCCGCGGTGGCCGCGGCGGTGGTGGCCGCCCGTCCGGGAGGCGCAGGTGACCGACGACAGCCTCCGGGAGCTGCTGCTCAGCCGTATCCGTGATGTCGCGGACTACCCCAAGCCCGGGGTGGTGTTCAAGGACATCACCCCGCTGCTGGCGGACCCGAAGGCCTTCACGGCGCTGACCGACGCCCTCGCGGAGCTGTGCGCGCGGCACGGCGCCACCAAGGTCGTCGGCCTGGAGGCCCGGGGCTTCATCCTGGCCGCCCCGGTGGCGATCAAGGCGGGCCTCGGCTTCATCCCCGTACGCAAGGCGGGCAAGCTCCCCGGTGCCACGCTGTCGCAGACGTACGACCTGGAGTACGGCTCGGCCGAGCTGGAGGTCCACGCCGAGGACCTGGACGCGGGTGACCGGGTCATCGTCATCGACGATGTGCTGGCCACCGGCGGTACGGCCGAGGCGTCCGTTCAGCTCGTCCGGCGGGCGGGCGCCGAGGTGGTGGGCGTCGCGGTCCTGATGGAACTCGGTTTCCTGGCCGGCCGGCGGCGGCTGGAACCAGAGCTTCGGGGCGCTCCGCTGGACGCGCTGATCAAGCTCTGACCAGTCACGGCGCGGAATATCTGGACAACACGGCGCGACGTCGGTACGAACAGACGGGCACCCGGGAACAACCGGGTGCCCGTCCCGCGTTCGGAGGAGCCCCGGTCCTGGGGCGAGAGGGACGCCCGAGGTCGATACCATGGAGGTCCGGGCCTGACCGGGGACCTGGATCCGCATGAGGAGCGCTCTTGCCAGAAGAGATCCAGCCACTGGCCGCCGCGACGCCCGATCACCACACCGAGCAGGCCGCGGCGGCGACAGCGATGCCGCACGCCGGCGCTGCGGAGAAGACCGGGCAGCAGGCCGCGCGGCCCCCGGCGGAGATCACCCATGCCCGGCCCACCGAGCCCCTGGAGCCCGCGCCCGCCGCGCGGCCCGCGCCGGACAGGCCCGCCGCCCCCCTGAGCGCCCCCAAGCCCGGTGCCACCGCCGCCCCTCGTTCGGGTGGCTCCTCCAACCGGGTACGGGCCAGGCTCGCCCGGCTCGGGGTGCAGCGCTCCTCCCCGTACAACCCGGTCCTGGAACCGCTCCTGCGGACCGTACGCGGCAACGACCCCAAGATCGAGACCGCGACGCTCCGCCAGATCGAGAGCGCCTACCAGGTGGCCGAGCGCTGGCACCGCGGTCAGAAGCGCAAGAGCGGCGACCCGTACATCACCCACCCGCTCGCGGTCACCACGATCCTGGCCGAGCTGGGCATGGATCCGGCCACTCTGATGGCGGGTCTGCTGCACGACACCGTGGAGGACACCGAGTACGGCCTGGACACCCTGCGCCGTGACTTCGGCGAGCAGGTCGCGCTGCTGGTCGACGGCGTCACCAAGCTGGACAAGGTCAAGTTCGGGGAGGCCGCGCAGGCCGAGACCGTACGCAAGATGGTCGTCGCCATGGCCAAGGACCCGCGTGTCCTGGTCATCAAGCTCGCCGACCGGCTGCACAACATGCGCACCATGCGCTATCTCAAGCGGGACAAGCAGGAGAAGAAGGCCCGCGAGACGCTGGAGATCTACGCGCCCCTGGCCCACCGGCTGGGCATGAACACCATCAAGTGGGAGCTGGAGGACCTCGCCTTCGCGATCCTCTACCCCAAGATGTACGACGAGATCGTCCGGCTGGTCGCCGAGCGCGCCCCCAAGCGTGACGAATATCTGGCCATAGTGACCGACGAGGTCCAGTCCGATCTGCGCGCGGCCCGGATCAAGGCCACCGTCACCGGCCGGCCGAAGCACTACTACAGCGTCTACCAGAAGATGATCGTCCGCGGCCGGGACTTCGCGGAGATCTACGACCTGGTGGGCATCCGTGTCCTGGTCGACACCGTCCGCGACTGCTACGCGGCGCTCGGCACCGTCCACGCCCGGTGGAATCCGGTCCCGGGACGGTTCAAGGACTACATCGCGATGCCCAAGTTCAACATGTACCAGTCGCTCCACACGACGGTCATCGGGCCCAACGGCAAGCCGGTCGAGCTGCAGATCCGTACGTTCGACATGCACCGGCGCGCCGAGTACGGCATCGCCGCGCACTGGAAGTACAAGCAGGAGGCCGTCGCCGGAGCCTCCAAGGTCCGCACGGACGTGCCGAGGAACGCGGGCAAGGGCGCGGGCCAGGACACCGTCAATGACATGGCGTGGCTGCGCCAGTTGCTGGACTGGCAGAAGGAGACCGAGGACCCCAGCGAGTTCCTGGAGTCGCTGCGCTTCGACCTGTCGCGCAACGAGGTCTTCGTCTTCACGCCCAAGGGCGATGTCATAGCGCTGCCGGCCGGCGCCACCCCCGTCGACTTCGCGTACGCCGTGCACACGGAGGTCGGCCACCGGACCATAGGGGCACGGGTCAACGGGCGGCTCGTACCGCTCGAATCGACGCTCGACAACGGCGATCTGGTGGAGGTCTTCACCTCCAAGGCGTCCGGGGCCGGTCCCTCGCGCGACTGGCTGGGCTTCGTCAAATCGCCCCGGGCCAGGAACAAGATCCGGGCATGGTTCTCCAAGGAGCGCCGCGACGAGGCGATCGAGCAGGGCAAGGAAGCCATCGCGCGCGCCATGCGCAAGCAGAACCTGCCGATCCAGCGGATCCTCACCGGGGACTCGCTGGTCACGCTCGCGCACGAGATGCGCTATCCCGACATCTCCTCGCTGTACGCGGCGATCGGCGAGGGCCATGTGGCCGCGCAGGGCGTCGTACAGAAGCTGGTGCAGGCCCTCGGCGGCGAGGAGGCGGCCAACGAGGACATCGCCGAGAGTGCCCCGCCCTCGCGCGGGCGCACCAAGCGCCGCTCGAACGCCGACCCGGGTGTGGTGGTCAAGGGCGTCGAGGACGTCTGGGTGAAGCTCGCCCGCTGCTGTACGCCGGTGCCCGGCGACCCGATCATTGGGTTCGTCACCCGCGGCAGCGGTGTCTCCGTACACCGTGCCGACTGCGTCAATGTGGACTCGCTCTCCCAGCAGCCCGAACGGATCCTGGGAGTCGAGTGGGCGCCGACCCAGTCCTCGGTCTTCCTGGTCGCCATCCAGGTCGAGGCACTGGACCGGTCCCGGCTGCTGTCGGATGTCACCCGGGTCCTGTCCGACCAGCATGTGAACATCCTGTCCGCGGCCGTCCAGACCTCCCGCGACCGCGTCGCCACCTCGCGCTTCACCTTCGAGATGGGCGACCCGAAGCACCTCGGGCATGTGCTGAAGGCGGTACGGGGCGTGGAGGGCGTGTACGACGTCTACCGGGTCACCTCGGCACGCAGGCCATAAGCCTCCGCGCAGGCCGTAAGCACAGCCAAGCAGGCAGGCGGCCGGCCAGGCGCGCAGTCAGGTAAGCAGCGCACGCAGAGCAGCGCACAATGAACGCCCGAGGGCGCCTCGCACGGCATGTACGAGGCGCCCTCAGGCGTACGCAACCGCCGCGGGGTTCAGCCGCCGAACTCCTGGAGGCCCTTCAGCGCCTGGTCCAGCAGTGCCTGGCGGCCCTCCAGCTCCTTGGCGAGCTTGTCCGCCTTGGAGTTGTTGCCCGCCGCGCGCGCCGCGTCGATCTGCGTGCGCAGCTTGTCGACGGCCGCCTGGAGCTGGCCCGTCAGACCCTCGGCACGGGCGCGTGCCTCCGGGTTCGTACGGCGCCACTCGTTCTCCTCGGACTCCTGGAGAGCCCGTTCCACCGCGTGCATCCTGGCCTCGACCTTCGGCCTGGCGTCGCGCGGTACGTGGCCGATCGCCTCCCATCGCTCATTGAGCGCCCGGAACGCCGCCCTGGCGGACTTGAGGTCCGTGACCGGCACCAGCCGCTCGGCCTCGACCGCCAGCTCTTCCTTGAGCTTCAGATTCTCGGTCTGCTCGGCGTCGCGCTCGGCGAAGACCTCGCCGCGCGCCGCGAAGAAGACGTCCTGGGCGCCGCGGAAGCGGTTCCACAGATCGTCCTCGGCCTCGCGCTGGGCGCGGCCCGCCGCCTTCCACTCCGTCATCAGCTCGCGGTAGCGCGCGGCCGTGGCACCCCAGTCGGTGGAGCCGGAGAGCGACTCGGCCTCCGCGACCAGCTTCTCCTTGGCCTTACGGGCCTCCTCCCGCTGCGCGTCCAGCGCGGCGAAGTGGGCCTTGCGGCGCTTGGAGAACGCCGAGCGCGCATGCGAGAAGCGGTGCCACAGCTCGTCGTCGGACTTCCTGTCCAGCCGCGGCAGGCCCTTCCAGGTGTCCACCAGCGCCCGCAGCCGCTCGCCGGCCGACCGCCACTGATCGCTCTGGGCGAGCTGCTCCGCCTCGGTGACCAGCGTCTCCTTGGCGTGGCGGGCCTCGTCCGTCTGCTTGGCCCGCTGCGCCTTGCGCTCCTCACGGCGCGAGTCGACCGTGGCGACCAGCCCGTCGAGCCGCTTGCGCAGCGCGTCGAGATCACCCACGGCGTGGTGTTCGTCGATCTGTCCGCGAAGATGCTCGATGGCCGCCGCCGCGTCCTTGGCGGATAGATCGGTGGTCTTCACTCGCCGTTCGAGGAGGTCGATCTCGACGACCAGGCCCTCGTACTTGCGCTCGAAATAGGCCAGAGCCTCCTCCGGAGAGCCTGCCTGCCACGATCCGACGACCTGCTCGCCCTCGGCCGTCCGCACGTACACGGTGCCCGTCTCATCGACACGGCCCCACGGGTCGCTGCTCACAGCGCCTCCTCCACCTGATGCCCACGAGGGGAATGGCCCCGGGCATCATCCACAGTTTCCTGGGACGGGCTGCGCCCGCCCTCCACAACGCCAATCTAGGCGACCGGCCACCCGGCTGTCCGCACTCAGCACGGCCGAAATTCAGAGGGTCACGCCTTGTCGACCGTGCCCTTCTCCACGGTGACGGCCTTCTTGGGCGCGCCGTCGCCCGTACCGCCGTCCACACCGCCCTTGGCCACGTCTTCCACGGTCTTCAGGCCGTCGGCGTCCATCGTCCCGAACGGGGTGTAGCTGGGCGGGAGTTTGGTGTCCTTGTAGACCAGGAAGAACTGGCTGCCACCGGAGTGCGGCTGGCCGGTATTGGCCATCGCCACCGTCCCCGGGGGGTACGTGACGGTGCCGTCGGCGCCCGCCTTGCCGAGAGCGGTCAGATTCTCGTCTGGGATCGTGTAGCCGGGGCCGCCGGTCCCGTCGCCCTTCGGATCGCCGCACTGGAGCACGAAAATGCCCTCGGTGGTCAGCCGGTGACACTTCGTGTTGTCGAAGTAGCCCTTGTCCGCGAGGGCCTTGAACGAGTTCACCGTGTGCGGTGTCTTCTTGGCGTCCATCTCGATCGCGATGTCGCCCTGGTTGGTCTTGAGCGACATCGTGTACTTCGCCGACTTGTCGATCGTCATCTTCGGCTCGGGAGCGCTGCTCTCGGTCGGCGACGGCGACGGCTCGGCGCTGGGGGTCGCCGACGGCGCGGCGGCCTTGTCCGCGGTGTCGCCGCCGGTCAGACCGCCCGAGGCCCATGCGGCTGCGCCGCCGATGACCACCACGGCCAGCACGGCCGCGACAAGGGCGTTGCGCCGCTTCGCCTTCTTCCTGGCCTCCGTCCGGCGCTGCTGCTGCCGCTCGAACTTCTCCCGGGCGAGCTGCCGCCGTCGCTGATCGCTGTTGACCACCGGGTCTTCTCCTCGTGTGTGAGTGATCCTGTGTGTGACTGATCCTGATCGCCTGGACTGGGCCCGCGAAGATCCGCCGGACAGGGCCCAGGTCCGTACGGTATCCGGGTTGGCTGTGGAATGAGCAGCGCCGGTAGGCTCTGATCTGCCGCATTCCACCGACGGACGATCCGGGCCGGCGGACGACACCTAAGGACGAACGTGCTCATTGCCGGGTTCCCCGCAGGGGCCTGGGGGACCAACTGCTATCTGGTCGCCCCCGCCGCGGGTGAGGAATGCGTGATCATCGACCCGGGCCACCAGGCCGCGCAGGGGGTCGAGGAGGCGGTGCGCAAACACCGGCTCAAGCCCGTCGCCGTCATCCTCACCCATGGGCACATCGACCATGTCGCCTCGGTCGTCCCCGTGTGCGGAGCGCATGACGTACCGGCCTGGATCCACCCCGCGGACCGGTACATGATGAGCGACCCCGAGAAGGCCCTCGGCCGCTCGATAGGGATGCCGCTGATGGGCGAGCTGACCGTGGGGGAGCCCGACGACGTACGGGAGCTGGCCGACGGCGCCCGACTGCCCCTGGCGGGCCTGGAGTTCACCGTCGCGCACGCGCCCGGCCATACCAAGGGGTCGGTGACGTACGGAACGCCTGAATCGGCCGGCGGGGCCGACATCCCCCCGGTCCTCTTCTCGGGCGATCTGCTGTTCGCCGGCTCCATCGGACGCACCGACATGCCCGGCGGCGACCACGCCGAGATGATGGAGTCGCTGAGCCGGGTGTGCCTGCCGCTCGACGACTCGACCGTGGTGCTGTCGGGTCATGGCCCCCAGACGACCATCGGCCGGGAGCGCGCCGCCAACCCCTATCTGAGGGAAGCGGCCGCCGCCGGCGACGGAGACGGCCCGGCCGCCGCTCCGCGACGAGGAATGTGACACACCGGATCTTCATGAGTACTTTCCAGGCCCCCAAGGGCACCTACGACCTGATCCCGCCGGACTCCGCGATCTTTCTCGCGGTGCGCGAGGCCATCTCCGCGCCGCTGAGGAACTCCGGTTACGGCTATGTCGAGACACCCGGCTTTGAAAATGTCGAGCTGTTCGCCCGCGGTGTGGGCGAGTCCACCGACATCGTCTCCAAGGAGATGTACGCCTTCGAGACCAAGGGCGGCGACAAGCTGGCGCTGCGCCCCGAAGGCACCGCCTCCGTGCTGCGCGCCGCGCTGGAGGCCAATCTGCACAAGGCCGGGAATCTGCCGGTCAAGCTCTGGTACTCCGGCTCGTACTACCGCTACGAACGCCCGCAGAAGGGCCGCTACCGCCACTTCTCGCAGGTCGGCGCCGAGGCGATCGGTGCCGAGGACCCGGCGCTGGACGCCGAGTTGATCATCCTGGCCGACCAGGCGTACCGCTCGCTCGGCCTGCGGAATTTCCGTATCCTCCTCAACTCCCTGGGCGACAAGGTCTGCCGGCCCGTCTACCGGGAGGCGCTCCAGGGCTTCCTGCGCGGTCTCGACCTGGACGAGGACACCCGCCGCCGTATCGAGATCAACCCGCTGCGGGTCCTCGACGACAAGCGCGCGGACGTCCAGAAGCAGCTCGTCGGGGCGCCGTTGTTCCGTGACTTCCTGTGCGACGCGTGCAAGGCGTACCACGAAGAGGTCAGGGAGCTGCTGACCGCCGCTGGGGTCGCGTACGAGGACGACGAGCGGCTCGTACGCGGTCTCGACTACTACACCCGCACCACCTTCGAGTTCGTCCACGACGGTCTCGGCGCGCAGTCCGCGGTGGGCGGCGGCGGCCGGTACGACGGGCTCTCCGAGATGATCGGCGGCCCCGCGCTGCCGTCCGTCGGCTGGGCGCTCGGAGTGGACCGTACGGTGCTGGCGCTGGAGGCCGAGGGCATCACGCTCGATCTGCCCGGCTCCACCAGTGTCTTCGCTGTCCCGCTGGGCGAGGAGGCCAGGCGCACGCTCTTCGGCGTTGTCACCGAGCTGCGCAGGGCGGGCGTGGCCGCGGACTTCTCGTACGGCGGGAAGGGCCTCAAGGGCGCGATGAAGAACGCCAACCGGTCCGGCGCCCGCTACACGATCGTCGCGGGCGAGCGCGATCTCGCGGAGGGCGTGGCGCAGCTCAAGGACATGGAGAGCGGGGAGCAGGAGCCGGTGGCGCTCGACGCGCTGGTGGCCGAGCTGACCCGGCGGCTGCGCGGCTGAGCGTCCGGGGAGGGGCCGAACGGCCCCTCCCCGGACCCACAGACTCGTGCGGCACAATGAGTCCGCGCCGCCCGTGGCCGACGGCGTGCCCCACGGCACCGGAGCGAGGGAACGGCGGATATGACGAGTGCGGCACTGGACGACGTCTCCTCCGAGCGGGAGGAACGGAGCGCCGCCGGCACGGTCGGTGGCAGCCGGGCGTTCGCGCTGCTGCTGGTGATCACCGGCGCTGCCGGTCTGCTGGCGGCATGGGTGATCACGATCGACAAGTTCAAGCTCCTTGAGGATCCGAACTTCACCCCGGGATGCAGCCTGAACCCGGTGGTCTCGTGCGGCAACATCATGAAGAGCGAGCAGGCCTCGGTCTTCGGCTTCCCGAACCCGATGCTGGGGCTGGTGGCCTACGGCGTGGTGATCGCCATCGGTGTGGGGCTGGTGGCGGGGGCGCGCTACCGGCGCTGGTTCTGGCTCGGCCTGAACGCGGGCACGCTGTTCGGCGTCGGATTCTGCACCTGGCTCCAGTACCAATCGCTGTACGAGATCAACTCGCTCTGCCTGTGGTGCTGTCTGGCCTGGGTCGCCACGATCGTCATGTTCTGGTACGTGACCTCCCACAACGTCCGCCATGGAGTGCTGCCCGCGCCGGGAGCGCTGCGCGGCTTCTTCGACGAGTTCACCTGGGTCGTGCCCGTACTGCACATCGGGATCATCGGAATGCTGATCCTGACCCGCTGGTGGGACTTCTGGACGAGCTGACCGTTCGGACGTGCTGACGGTCCGGGCCGGCAGTCCGGGCGAGCTGACAGATCGCGACCGGCTCGCGACAGGCCGGGAGTTCCCGCCGCCACCGCCCCGACCTGCGTTGTCAGTGGCCTGGCATAGGCTTCACGCGTGGAGCCCGACCTCTTTACCGCAGCCGCGGAAGAACGCCAGGAGAAGGATCCGTCCAGCAGCCCCCTGGCCGTCCGGATGCGCCCCCGCGTCCTCGACGAAGTCGTCGGCCAGGCACATCTGCTGAAGCCGGGATCACCGCTGCGCCGACTGGTCGGAGAGGGCGGCGGCGGCCCCGCCGGACCCTCGTCCGTGATTCTCTGGGGCCCGCCCGGCACCGGCAAGACGACCCTCGCGTATGTCGTCTCCAAGGCGACCAACAAGCGCTTCGTCGAGCTGTCCGCGATCACCGCGGGCGTCAAGGAGGTACGGGCGGTCATCGACGGCGCCCGCCGCGCCTCCGGTGGCTTCGGCAAGGACACCGTCCTCTTCCTCGACGAGATCCACCGCTTCAGCAAGGCCCAGCAGGACTCCCTGCTGCCCGCCGTGGAGAACCGCTGGGTCACGCTGATCGCCGCCACCACCGAGAATCCGTACTTCTCGGTGATCTCCCCGCTGCTCTCCCGCTCCCTGCTGCTCACCCTGGAGCCGCTCACCGACGACGATCTGCGCGGGCTGCTGCGGCGGGCGCTGACCGAGGAGCGCGGACTCGGCGGCAGCCTCACCCTGCCCGAGGACGCCGAGGCGCATCTCCTGCGGATCGCCGGAGGCGACGCCCGCCGCGCGCTGACCGCGCTGGAGGCGGCCGCCGGCGCCGCGCTCGACAAGGGCGAGCGCGAGATCGCCCTGCGCACGGTCGAGGAGACGGTCGACCGGGCGGCGGTGAACTACGACCGCCAGGGCGACCAGCACTACGACGTGGCGAGCGCGCTCATCAAGTCGATCCGCGGCTCCGACGTGGACGCGGCGCTGCACTATCTGGCCCGGATGATCGACGCGGGGGAGGACCCCCGGTTCATCGCCCGGCGGCTGATGATCTCGGCCAGTGAGGACATCGGTCTCGCGGACCCGACGGCGCTGCCGCTCGCGGTCGCCGCCGCCCAGGCCGTCGCCCTGATCGGCTTCCCCGAGGCCGCCCTCACCCTGAGCCAGGCCACCATCGCCCTGGCGCTCGCCCCCAAGTCGAACGCGGCGACGACGGCGATCTCGGCGGCGCTGGAGGACGTGAAGAAGGGGCTCGCGGGCCCGGTCCCGGCCCATCTGCGCGACGGGCACTACAAGGGCGCGGCCAAGCTCGGGCATGCCCAGGGCTATGTCTATCCGCACGACGTGCCGGGCGGTATCGCCGCTCAGCAGTACGCGCCGGAGGCCGTGCGAGGCAGGCGCTACTACGAGCCCACGCGGTACGGCGCGGAGGCACGGTACGCGGACGTGGTCGACAAGGTGCGCGAGCGGCTGCGCGGCGACGGCACCTGAGGCGGCCAGGCGCGGGCGCGCGCCCGGATCATAACGGGTGTCTCAGCGCGAGGCCGCGTCGAAGAGCGCCAGCATGGCCCGTCGCAGCCCGGTCACATCGCGCACCGGCTCAGGGAAGTCGAAGCGCGCGTCGAAGCACTGGCCGCCGATGAAGCGCACCCGCAGTCCGAAGCGGTCGAGCCCGACCGGTACGGCCGTGCCCCCGGCCCCGGACAGCACCTCCGACCTGTCGCCGAGCAGTCCGGCCAGCGTCCGCACCTCGGCGCTGTGCGCGGCGTGCAGATGCTGGAGCAACTCCGCCTCATGCTCCACCAGCGGGTCGGGCACGGCCGCCGCGAAGTCCTCCGGCGCCACCGGCTCCGCGCCCCAGAGATCGTCCACGTACGCCTCGCACACCTCCAGGCAGAGAGCCGTGTGCCCCGGTTCCGCGGGGCCGGGGCCCTCGGTGAGCGGGCCCGAGAGCCGGGCCCGTGCCCGGATCCGGTGCGGCACGGAGACGGGCGCGACATCCGTCAGCTCCAGTACGCCGGTCACCTCGCCGCCCCGGGTCCGCGCGGCGGCGCGTACGGTGCCGGCCCCGGCCGGGAAGACCAGGAACACCCCGCCGTCCGGGCCCACGGTCCGGGTGGAGGGCAGGAGACCGCACGGCTGGGCCCCGTCCGGACGCGGGACGAGCAGCACCGCCGAGCATGTACCCTGTACGAGAGTTCGTGTGCGTTCGGCTGCTGACGGCATCCGATCGATTTCAAGCCCGCTGGGACGCGGCTGACCATGAGCTGATCGGACCTCCGTCGAATCGGTGCCCTGCGCGTCGAGGCTGTCTGTGATGCGCGTGGTGTTCCCGGAGCGAGACATGCGATCTCCTTGAGCAAGGTGAGCCTAACCTAACCTACAACGGAGGTCTGGAGAACGTGCCTAACCAGTCGCGTCCCAAGGTCAAGAAGTCCCGTGCGCTCGGTATCGCGCTGACGCCCAAGGCCGTCAAGTACTTCGAGGCCCGTCCCTACCCGCCGGGTGAGCACGGACGTGGACGCAAGCAGAACAGTGACTACAAGGTCCGTCTGCTGGAGAAGCAGCGTCTGCGCGCCCAGTACGACATCAGCGAGCGCCAGATGGCCCGTGCGTACGACCGCGCCAAGAAGGCCGAGGGCAAGACCGGCGAGGCCCTGGTGGTCGAGCTGGAGCGCCGCCTCGACGCCCTGGTCCTGCGGTCGGGCATCGCCCGCACCATCTACCAGGCCCGCCAGATGGTCGTCCACGGTCACATCGAGGTCAACGGCGCCAAGGTCGACAAGCCGTCCTTCCGCGTCCGTCCCGACGATGTCGTGATGGTCCGCGAGCGCAGCCGCGACAAGGTCCCCTTCCAGGTCGCGCGCGAGGGTGGCTACGACACCGACGGCGAGACCCCGCGCTACCTCCAGGTCAACCTGAAGGCGCTGGCCTTCCGTCTGGACCGCGACCCGCAGCGCAAGGAGATCCCGGTCATCTGCGACGAGCAGCTCGTCGTCGAGTACTACGCCCGCTGACCCACCCGGGTCCCGCGCTCCGGCGTCTCAGCCCGCCGCCTCCCCGCCCTTTCCGGTGGGGGAGGAGGCGGGCTTTCGCGTGGTACGGGACGGCCCCCGCGCTCCGGACGCCTGACGCGGCACCGCCGCGGGCCCGGGGCGGCCGGCGAGCGCCCTGCGTACGGCCGCGTCCAGCGAGAGCCCCCGGCCCTCCCGCTCGTACCCCTCGTACCTCCGCGCCCCCAGCGCCTCGCCCGCCTGCCGTTCGCAGAGCATCCGCGGCCCGCTGAAGAACCCCGATCCGAACAGCCGCGGGCCGACCGACTCCCACAGCACCGCAGCCGCGCCCTGAAGCACCGCCGCCTCCGCCGGATCGCCCTCGCCCGCCGACACCAGGGCCATCAGCTCGACCGCGAGCACCAGCCCCACCAGATCGTTGAAGAGATGGTGGATGGCGATGGACTCCCCGGCCAGCGCGCGTGCCTCGGTGAACTCGCCCCGGGTCCAGGCCGCGTACGCCAGCACATACAGCGCGTACGCCCGTGACCAGCGCTCGCCGCTGTCCTCGCAGATCTCCCGGACCTCGGTGCACAGTGCGACGGCCGTGTCCAGATCGCCCTGGAAGAGCCGGGCCATGGCCAGCTCGGTCTGGCCCATCAGCACATTGCTGTTGAGTTCCCCCAGCTCCCGGTACGCGTCGAGCGCCGCGCGCAGCAGCCGCTCGGCCCGGGGCATGTCGTCCGAGAGCAGCGCCTGACAGCCCAGCCGGTGCACGGCGTACGCGCGGGCCGGCGCGTTGCCCGTACGGACCGCCTCCTCCCGGCACTCATGGAGCGCGCCCACGGCAGCGGTGTCGTCACCCTGGAGGACGGCCACGTATCCCAGCACCCACAGCGCCTTGAGCCGCGCCTCGGAGTGCCCGGAGTCCAGGGCCAGCGCGCGGCCCAGCCAGTGCCGCCCCTCGGCCAGCTTTCCGCAGCCGACCCAGTAGAACCAGAGCGTGCCCGCGAGATGCTGGCCCAGATGCGCCTCGCCGGGCGTCTCCAGACACAGTTCCAGCGCGGCCCGCAGATTGGGCAGCGCGCTCTCCGCACCGGCCGCGACCCGGTCCTGGCGCGGGCTGAACCACTCCAGCTCGTACCAGGTGGCGAGCCCCACGTACCAGTCGCGGTGCCTGCGCCGCAGCCGTCCGGTGTCCTCCAGCGCGTCCAGCCACTCGGCGCCGTACGCCGCGACCGTGTCCAGCATCCGGTAGCGCACCCCGGCCGGTGTCTCCTCGCGTACGACCAGTGACTGCGTGATCAGCCCGGAGAGCACATCGAGCACATCGTCCGCCGGCAACTCGCGTCCGCCGCAGACATATTCGGCCGCTTCCAGATCGAAGGGCCCCGCGAAGACCGAGAGCCGCGCCCAGAGCAGCCGTTCCCGCGGAGTGCACAGCTCATGGCTCCAGCCGATCGCGGTCCGCAGCGTCCGGTGGCGTGCCGGAGCGCCCCGCCGCCCCTCGGTCAGCACCCGGAACCGGTCTCCCATCCGGTCGAGGATCTGCTCGACCGAAAGGGCGTGCAGCCGCCCTGCCGCCAGCTCCACCGCCAGCGGGATTCCGTCGAGGCGCCGGCACAGCTCCCGTACGGCGGCCTCGCGCGCCCGGGTCGGCCGGAAACCGGGAGACCCGGCGGCGGCGCGGTCGGTGAACAGCAGCACCGCGTCCGGCTCCGGCATCGGCGCCAGCGCGAAGACCAGCTCGCCGTCGATCCGCAGCGGGCGCCGGCCGGTGGCGAGCACCCTCAACTCCGGTGCCCGGCGCAGCAGTTCGCGTACCAGCTCCGCGCATGCGTCGACGAGCTGCTCGAAACCGTCCAGCACCAGCAGTACCCGCCGCCCGGCGAGATGCTCGACCAGCACCCTGCGCGGCGGCCTGCCGCTCTGGTCCGTCAGCCCGAGCGCCTCGGCCAGGGAGTGCTCCAGCAGCTCCGGTTCGCGCAGGGCGCCGAGTTCGGCCAGCCAGACTCCGTCGCAGTAGCGTTTCTTCAGTTCCTCCGCCGCCCGCAGCGCCAGCCGCGTCTTGCCCACACCGCCGACCCCCACCACCGTGACCAGCCTGGACCGGTCGAGATGCTGTGCGAGCCCGGACAGCTCCTCCGCGCGCCCCACGAAGCGGTTCAGCTCGGCGGGGAGATTGCCGGGAACCGGAGCGGGGGCGCCGGCGGAGGATCCGGAGCGTAAGGACCGTCGCATGGGACACGCAGAGTACTCACCCCGCCGCACTCCGTACAATCCTTCTTCACAACTCCCGCTCCGCGCGCCCCTTGTGCGCCCGGCGGAGCACTAATGCGGTACGGGACGCGACGCCCGGCGCGATAGGGTCGGAGGACGACTTTCCAGTCGCTTTCTTTCGAGCTCTTTACGCGAGCTTCTTTACAGAAGGCCGTCGACAGATCAGGGAGCGGTGCGGCGTGACCGGTGGAGAGGTTGCCGGGATCCTGGTGGCCGTGTTCTGGGCCATCCTGGTCTCCTTCCTGGCCGTGGTGCTGGTGAGGCTGGCCCAGACGCTCAGGGCGACCACCCGGCTGGTGGCCGAGGTGACCGAGCAGGCGGTGCCGCTGCTGGCGGACGCCTCCGCGACGGTCCGCTCCGCGCAGACCCAGCTCGACCGTGTCGACGCCATCGCGACGGACGTCCAGGAAGTCACCTCCAACGCCTCGGCGCTCTCCACGACGGTCGCCTCCACCTTCGGCGGCCCCCTGGTCAAGGTCGCGGCGTTCGGCTACGGCGTACGCCAGGCCATGGGACGCAGGGCGACGCCCGCCGGGACCGGCGACGCCGAGCCGGCCCCCCGCCGCAGGGTGGTCGCGGGCCGTACGCTCCCGTCCGCCCGGCGCAGGAACAGGAAGGACTGAGGCAGCGATGCTCCGCCGTACGTTCTGGTTCACCGCGGGCGCCGCAGCCGGCGTCTGGGCCACCACCAAGGTCCACCGCAAGCTCAGGCAGCTCACTCCCGAGAGCCTCGCCGCCCAGGCCGCGAACAAAGCGATCGACGCCGGGCACAAGGTGAGGGAGTTCGCCGTTGACGTAAGGGCGGGCATGCTGCGGCGCGAGGCCGAGCTGGGCGAGGCACTGGGCCTGGAGGCACCGGCGGGGCGAGCGCTCCCGGCACCCAGGCGGCTCACCGCCATCGAATACACCGACCGGACCGAGCACACCGACCGGACCGAGCACACCGAGCGTCCGCGCACGACGCACTCCTACAACCCGTACGACCGGAATGAGGACCACTGATGGAGTCGGCTGAAATCCGCCGCCGCTGGCTGAGCTTCTTCGAGGAGCGCGGGCATCTTGTCGTGCCCTCGGCGTCGCTCATCGCGGACGACCCGACTCTGCTGCTGGTCCCGGCGGGCATGGTGCCCTTCAAGCCGTACTTCCTCGGCGAGGTCAAGCCGCCCGCCCCGCGCGCCGCCAGCGTCCAGAAGTGCGTCCGCACCCCGGACATCGAAGAGGTCGGCAAGACCACCCGGCACGGCACCTTCTTCCAGATGTGCGGGAACTTCTCCTTCGGCGACTACTTCAAGGAAGGCGCCATCACCTACGCCTGGGAGCTGCTCACCAGCTCCGTGGCCGACGGCGGGTACGGACTGGACCCCGAGCGCCTCTGGATCACCGTCTATCTCGACGACGACGAGGCCGAGCAGATCTGGCGCGAGAAGATCGGCGTACCGGCCGAGCGCATCCAGCGGCTGGGCAAGAAGGACAACTTCTGGTCCATGGGCGTCCCGGGCCCCTGCGGTCCCTGCTCGGAGATCAACTACGACCGCGGCCCCGAGTTCGGCGTCGAGGGCGGCCCCGCCGTCAACGACGAGCGCTATGTGGAGATCTGGAACCTGGTCTTCATGCAGTACGAGCGCGGCGAGGGCACCTCCAAGGAGGACTTCGAGATCCTCGGGGACCTGCCGTCCAAGAACATCGACACCGGTCTCGGTCTCGAACGTCTCGCCATGATCCTCCAGGGCGTACAGAACATGTACGAGACGGACACCCTGCGGGTCGTCATGGACAGGGCCACCGAACTCACCGGCGTGCACTACGGCGCCGACCACGCCACCGATGTCGCCCTGCGAGTGGTGGCCGACCACATCCGTACGTCCGTGATGCTCATCGGCGACGGCGTCACCCCCGGCAACGAGGGGCGCGGCTATGTGCTGCGCCGCATCATGCGCCGCGCCATCCGCAACATGCGGATCCTCGGCGCCACCGAACCGGTCGTCGCCGAGCTCGCCGATGTCGTGATCAAGACGATGGGGCAGCAGTACCCGGAGCTGGAGACCGACCGCAGGCGCATCGAGACCGTGGCCGTCGCCGAGGAGGCCGCCTTCCTCAAGGCCCTCAAGGGCGGCACCAACATCCTCGACACCGCCGTCACCGAGACCAGGGCCGCCGGCGGCACGGTCCTCTCCGGCGACAAGGCCTTCCTGCTCCACGACACCTGGGGCTTCCCGATCGACCTCACCCTGGAGATGGCCGCCGAACAGGGCCTCTCCGTGGACGAGGACGGCTTCCGCCGGCTGATGAAGGAGCAGCGCGACCGGGCCAAGGCCGATGCCAGGGCCAAGAAGTCCGGCCACGCCGACCTCTCCGCCTACCGCGCGGTCGCCGACACCGGCGGCATCACCGAGTTCACGGGCTACACCGCCACCGAGGGCGAGGCCACGGTGGTCGGGCTGCTCGTCGACGGAGTGCCGTCGCCCGCCGCCACCGAGGGCGACGAGGTCGAGATCGTCCTCGACCGCACCCCCTTCTATGCCGAGGGCGGCGGCCAGCTCGCCGACCAGGGCCGGATCAGGCTCGACAGCGGCGCCGTCGTCCAGGTGCGCGATGTGCAGCAGCCGGTGCCCGGTGTGTCCGTGCACAAGGGAACCGTGCAGGTCGGCGAGGTGACCGTGGGCGCCTCCGCCTACGCCGCCATCGATCTGCACCGCCGCCGCGCCATCGCCCGCGCCCACAGCGCCACCCATCTCACCCACCAGGCGCTGCGCGACGCCCTCGGCCCGACGGCCGCCCAGGCCGGCTCCGAGAACTCGCCGGGCCGCTTCCGCTTCGACTTCGGCTCGCCCTCCGCCGTACCGGGCACGGTCCTGCTCGATGTCGAGCAGAAGATCAACGAGGTCCTGGCCCGCGAGCTGGACGTGCACGCCGAGGTCATGGGCATCGACGAGGCCAAGCGTCAGGGCGCCATCGCCGAGTTCGGCGAGAAGTACGGCGAGCGGGTCCGGGTCGTCACCATCGGCGACTTCTCCAAGGAGCTGTGCGGCGGTACGCATGTCCGCAACACGGCCCAGCTCGGCCTGGTGAAGCTGCTCGGCGAGTCGTCGATCGGCTCGGGCGTACGGCGTATCGAGGCCCTCGTCGGCGTCGACGCGTACAACTTCCTGGCCAAGGAGCACACGGTCGTCGCCCAGCTCCAGGAGCTGGTCAAGGGCCGCTCGGACGAGCTGCCCGAGAAGATCTCCGGCATGCTCGCCAAGCTCAAGGACGCCGAGAAGGAGATCGAGAAGTTCCGCGCCGAGAAGGTCCTCGCCGCCGCCGGCGGGCTCGCCGAGAGCGCCGTCGACGTCCGGGGCACGGCCCTGGTCACCGGGCAGGTCCCGGACGGCACCTCGGCCGACGACCTGCGCAAGCTGGTCCTCGATGTCCGCGGCAGGCTGGACCGGGGCGCCGGCGGCCGGCCCGTCGTCGTGGCCCTCTTCACCACGGCCAACGGCAGGCCGCTGACGGTCATCGCCACCAACGAGGCCGCCCGCGGGCGCGGACTCAAGGCCGGTGATCTGGTCCGTACCGCCGCCAAGACCCTCGGCGGCGGAGGCGGCGGCAAGCCGGACGTCGCCCAGGGCGGCGGCCAGAACCCCGGCGCCATCGGGGATGCCGTGTCCGCCGTGGAACGTCTGGTCGCCGACCTCTCATGAGACGCGGCCGCCGGATCGCGGTCGATGTCGGGGACGCCCGGATCGGGGTCGCCTCGTGCGACCCCGACGGGATCCTCGCCACACCGGTGGAGACCGTGCCGGGACGCGATGTCCCAGCCGCCCACCGGCGGCTGCGCCAGATCGTCGAGGAGTACGAGCCGGTCGAGGTGCTGGTCGGGCTGCCCCGCTCGCTCAGCGGGGGCGAGGGACCGGCCGCGGCGAAGGTACGTTTGTTCGCACAGGAGCTGGCCAGAGGCATCGCGCCCCTGCCGGTACGACTGGTCGACGAGCGGATGAGTACAGTGACGGCCGGCCAGGGACTGCGCGCCTCGGGCGTGAAATCCAAGAAGGGCCGGTCGGTGATCGACCAAGTGGCGGCAGTTGTCATCCTCCAGAGCGCGCTGGAGGCCGAACGGGTATCTGGTGAGCCACCCGGCGAGGGCGTCGAAGTGGTCATCTGATCGCGATACGGTAACGTTCCGCGCGATGCGGTGGTGTTCGAACAGTCACCGCACAACGAAGAGGCGAAACGGATGCCGTGCCACTCGCGCAGCGGCCGCCGCCTCGCGGCTCTAGGGGATCGATGACTGACTATGGCCGGGGCCCCGGCTCCGAACCGTGGCACCCCGAGGACCCCCTGTACGGGGACCCGGGGTGGGGAGCACAGCAGCCTGCGGGCGGCCACGCTCCGTACGGTGGGCAGCCGCAGCAGCAGTACCCGCAGCAGCACGCGCAGCCTCAGCAGCAGTACGGGGGCGGACAGGACCCGTACCAGCAGCAGTACGCGCCTCCTCAGCAGCAGCCGCAGCAGTACGGGCAGCAGGGAGTGCAGCAGCATCCCGGGCAGCAGGCCTACGGCGGCCAGCAGTACGCCGATCCCCAGCAGCAGCCCCAGCACCTCCAGCACCCTCACCAGCAGCAACACCACCCCCAGCAGGCGCAGCACCCGCAGCAGTACGACCAGCAGCAGCACGCCCAGCACCCGCACCAGGCTCAGCAGCACCTTCAGCAACAGCAGCCTCAGCACCAGCAGAATCCCCAGCACCCTCCGTACAACGATCCGCAGTACAACGGCGGCTGGGACACCGGCCAGCAGGCCTCGATGCCGTACGCCGCGAATCCCGCCGTCCCCTATGACGGCGCGCAGGGCGTCGGCTACGGCGAGGGCCAGGACCACTACGGCACCCCCGACGCCTACCCCCCGCCCAGGCCGCCGGCCCAGCGCAAGGCCGAGCCCGAGCCGGCCGAGGAGTGGGAGGACGGCCAGGAGAAGGAGAGCCACCCCTTCTTCACCGGTGAGGACGACGGCGACGACGAGGGGCCGGACGACACCGGCGGACGCAGGGGCAACGGCCGGGAGCGAAGGACCAAGAAGAAGAGCCACAACGGCGTCGCCTGCCTGTTCCTGAGCGTGGTGCTCGTGGGAGGGGTCGGCGGCGCGGGTTATGTGGCGTACCAGTTCTACCAGTCCAAGTTCGGCGCGCCCGAGGACTTCGTGGGCACCGGCACCAGCTCCGTCCAGGTGGAGATCCCCCAGGGGGCCGGCGGTTACGAGATCGCCTCCATCCTGGTCAAGGGCGGAGTGGTCAAGAGCGCGGGCGCGTTTGTCGCCGCCCAGCGCCAGAACCCCCAGGGCAACTCGATCCAGGCGGGCGTCTACACCCTGAAGAAGGGCATGTCCGCCGCGCACGCCGTGAAGCTGATGCTCAGCCCGGCCAGCCACAACGACCTGATCATTCCCGAGGGCAAGCGCAACGTCTGGGTCTACGAGCAGATGGACAAGCGGCTCGGGCTCAAGAAGGGCACCACGGCGGCGGTCGCCAAGGCGCAGGCGAAGAACCTCGGTCTGCCGGACTGGGCGAGGGGCTCCAAGGACATCAAGGACCCGCTGGAAGGCTTCCTGTTCCCGGCGAGCTACCCGGTCGCCAAGGGCACGAAGCCGGAGACCATCCTCAGGAAGATGGTCGCCCGTGCCTCCTCCGAGTACAGCAAGGTGGATCTGGCGGAGGAGGCCGACAAGCTCGGTCTGACGTCGCCGCTCCAGGTGATCACCGTCGCGAGCCTCGTCCAGGCGGAGGGCAAGTACAAGCACGACTTCGACAAGGTCGCGCGGGTCGTCTACAACCGCCTCGAACCGGACAACACCGAGACGGTCGGCCGGCTCGAATTCGACTCCACGGTCAACTACATCAAGAGCCAGAGCAGGCTCGACCTCGGCGCGGTCGACGATCTGCGCAAGCTCAAGGACCCGTACAACACGTACTCCATCAAGGGACTTCCGCCCGGGCCCATCGGGAACCCCGGTGCCGAAGCACTCCAGTCGGCGCTCAACCCGACACCGGGTCCCTGGTACTACTTCGTGTCCGTCACCGAGGACAAGACCCTCTTCGCCGAGACCAACGAAGAGCACGAGCGGAACCGGAACGAGTACCACAAGGAAAGCCAGAAGGAGACCCCGAAGCGGTGACCCCACACAGGCGGGCGGCGGTCCTCGGATCGCCCATCGCGCACTCGCTGTCGCCGGTGCTGCACCGGGCCGCGTATGCCGGCCTCGGCCTCCCGGACTGGTCCTACGACCGGTTCGAGGTGGACGAGGCCGGGCTGCCCGGCTTCTTCGCGACGCTGCGGGACGACGCCTCCTGGGCCGGGCTCTCGCTGACCATGCCGCTCAAGCGCGCCGTCATCCCGCTGCTCGACGGGATCACGGACACCGCGGCCTCGGTCGAGGCGGTCAACACGGTCCTGTTCGGCGACGACGGCCGGCGTACCGGTGACAACACCGACATCCCCGGCATGATCGCCGCGCTGCACGAGCGGGGGGTTCGTACGGTCGGCTCGGCGGCGGTCCTGGGCGCGGGCGCCACCGCCTCGTCCGCCCTGGCCGCCCTCGCCAGGATCTGTACGGGACCCGTCACCGCGTATGTACGGAGCGAGGCCCGCGCGGCCGAGATGCGCGGCTGGGGCGAACGCCTCGGAGTCGATGTCCGTACGGAGACATGGGAGGACGCGGCCGCGGCCTTCGACGCGCCCCTGGTGATCGCGACCACCCCGGCGGGCACCACCGACGAACTGGCGGCGCGGGTGCCCGACCGGCCCGGCACCCTCTTCGACGTGCTGTACGAGCCCTGGCCCACCGGGCTCGCCGCCGCCTGGTCGCGGCGCGGCGGCCCTGTCGTCTCCGGGCTCGATCTGCTCGTGCACCAGGCGGTGCTCCAGGTCGAGCTGATGACGGGCCGCTCGCCCGCGCCCCTCGCGCTGATGCGGAAGGCCGGCGAACAGGCACTCGAAGCCCGCTGACTCCTGTCCGGTCGCTGGACGCGCGCGAATCGTCCGGACGGGCGTGGGAGGATCGGACATGGCGGGCCGGGGCCGCGCACCGGTCGCGCCATCAGGGCACAGTCGAGGGCGCGAGCATGAGGAGCACCGTTGAGCAGGTTGCGCTGGCTGACCGCGGGGGAGTCGCACGGACCCGCACTCGTGGCGACGCTGGAGGGGCTACCCGCCGGTGTGCCGATCACGACGGACATGGTCGCTGACCATCTCGCCCGGCGGCGCCTCGGCTATGGACGCGGCGCGCGGATGAAGTTCGAGCGTGACGAGGTCACGTTCCTCGGCGGTGTACGGCACGGCCTGACCATGGGATCCCCTGTCGCGATCATGGTCGGCAACACGGAGTGGCCCAAGTGGGAGCAGGTCATGGCGGCCGACCCGGTCGACCCCGACGTACTCGCCGGGCTGGCCCGCAACGAGCCCCTGACCCGGCCCAGGCCCGGTCACGCCGATCTCGCCGGAATGCAGAAGTACGGCTTCGGCGAGGCCCGGCCGGTCCTGGAGCGTGCCAGCGCCCGGGAGACCGCCGCGCGGGTCGCGCTCGGCGCGGTGGCGCGCTCGTATCTGAAGGAGACCGCCGGGATCGAGGTCGTGTCCCATGTGGTGGAGCTGGCCGCGGCCAAGGCTCCGTACGGTGTGTACCCCACCCCGGCCGATGTGGAGCGGCTCGACGCGGACCCGGTGCGCTGTCTCGACGCGGACGCGAGCAAGGCGATGGTCGCCGAGATCGACCAGGCCCACAAGGACGGCGACACCCTCGGCGGAGTCGTCGAGGTGCTGGCGTACGGCGTGCCGGTCGGACTCGGCTCGCACGTCCACTGGGACCGGCGGCTCGACGCGCGGCTGGCCGCCGCCCTGATGGGCATTCAGGCCATCAAGGGCGTTGAGATCGGGGACGGCTTCGGGCTGGCGCGGGTGCCCGGATCCCAGGCGCACGACGAGATCGTGGCGACCGACGACGGCATCAGGCGCGCCTCCGGCCGCTCCGGCGGCACCGAGGGCGGGCTGACGACCGGTGAACTGCTGCGCGTACGGGCCGCGATGAAGCCCATCGCGACCGTGCCCCGGGCGCTCGCCACCGTCGACGTGGTCACCGGCGAGGCCGCGAAGGCCCACCATCAGCGCTCCGACGTATGTGCCGTGCCGGCCGCGGGCATTGTCGCCGAGGCCATGGTGGCGCTGACCCTCGCGGACGCGGTCGCCGAGAAGTTCGGCGGCGACAGCGTTCCGGAGACGCGCCGCAATGTCCGTTCGTACCTCGACAACCTCCAGATCCGATGAGCGCGGCGGATCCGGCGGGCGGGCCGGGCGGACCGGTCGTCGTACTGATCGGGCCGATGGGCGTCGGCAAGACCACCGTGGGCGAACTGCTCGCCGAGCGGCTCGGTACGGGGTTCCGCGACAGCGACGCCGATATCGTCGCCGCCGAGGGCAGGCCCATCTCGGACATCTTCATCGAGGAGGGCGAGGACCACTTCCGGACGCTGGAGCGGGAAGCGGTACGGGCGGCGGTCGCCGGGCACCCCGGCGTTCTCGCGCTCGGCGGCGGCGCGGTCCTCGACGCCTCCACCCGTGAACTGCTCAAGGGACTGCCCGTCGTGTTCCTGTCGGTCGAGGTCGCCGAGGCGGTCAAGCGCGTCGGACTGAACACCGCGCGTCCGCTGCTCGCGGTCAATCCGCGCAAGCAGTGGAAAGAACTGATGGAGGCCCGGCGCCATCACTACACCGATGTGGCGCGCGCGGTGGTCGCGACCGACGACCGGACCCCCGAGGAGGTCGCCGACGCGGTCCTCGACGCACTCGGCCTGAAGCGGCGATCCGAAGACGGCTCCGCCGAGCCGGCCGGGTCCGCCGGGTCCCCGGCGCCCGCCGAGACCCCCACCCCCGGCAAGGAGACTCACGTATGACGGACCAGGCAGTCACCCGGATCCAGGTCGGCGGCACGGCGGGACACGACCCGTACGAGGTGCTGGTCGGCCGGCAGTTGCTGGGGGAGCTGCCCGCCCTCATCGGACCGAAGGCCGCACGGGTCGCCGTCATCCACCCCGAGGCGCTCGCCGGGACGGGCGAGGCACTGCGCCAGGACCTCGCGGACCAGGGGTACGAGGCCGTCGCCATCCAGGTGCCCAACGCCGAGGAGGCCAAGACCGTCGAGGTCGCGGCGTACTGCTGGAAGGCACTCGGGCAGACCGGCTTCACCCGTACCGATGTGATCGTCGGGGTCGGCGGCGGCGCCACCACCGATCTCGCCGGATTCGTGGCGGCGTCCTGGCTGCGCGGGGTGCGCTGGGTCGCCGTACCGACCACCGTGCTCGCCATGGTCGACGCGGCGGTCGGCGGCAAGACCGGCATCAACACGGCCGAGGGCAAGAACCTCGTCGGTGCCTTCCACCCGCCCGCCGGGGTGCTCTGCGATCTCGCCGCGCTGGACTCGCTCGGTGTCCACGACTACGTCAGCGGTATGGCCGAGATCATCAAGGCGGGCTTCATCGCGGACCCGGCCATCCTCGAACTGGTCGAGGCGGATCCCGAGGGCGCCCGTACGCCCGCCGGCACGCACACGGCCGAGCTGATCGAGCGCTCGATCCGGGTCAAGGCCGAGGTCGTCTCCAACGACCTCAAGGAGTCCGGGCTGCGCGAGATCCTCAACTACGGCCACACCCTCGCCCACGCCATCGAGAAGAACGAGCGGTACAAGTGGCGGCACGGCGCGGCCGTCTCGGTCGGCATGGTCTTCGCGGCGGAGCTGGGCAGGCTGGCCGGGCGGCTGGACGACGCGACCGCCGACCGGCACCGCTCGGTGCTGGAGTCCGTCGGACTGCCGCTGACCTACCGCGGCGACCAGTGGCCCAGGCTGCTGGAGACGATGCGGGTCGACAAGAAGTCGCGCGGCGACCTGCTGCGCTTCATCGTGCTGGACGGACTCGCCAAGCCCACCGTGCTGGAGGGGCCCGACCCGGCGGTGCTGCTCGCGGCGTACGGGGAGGTGTCGGCGTGACCCGGCGGGTGCTCGTACTCAACGGACCCAACCTCGGGCGGCTCGGTTCGCGCGAGCCCGACATCTACGGGGCGACGTCGTACGCCGGGCTGGTGGACGCCTGCGGGGCGCTCGGCAAGGAGCTGGGCCTCGATGTGGACGTACGCGAGACGAACGACGAGGGCGAGCTGATCCGCTGGCTGCACGAGGCCGCGGACGGGGAGATCCCGGTGGTGCTCAACCCGGGCGCGTTCACGCACTACTCGTACGCGATGCGGGACGCGGCGGCGCAGCGGACCGCGCCGCTGATCGAGGTGCACATCTCGAATCCGTACGCGCGTGAGGAGTTCCGGCACACCTCGGTGGTCGCGGCGGTCGCCAGCGGTACGGTCGCGGGCTTCGGCGTCGGCTCGTACCGACTGGCACTGCGTGCCGTCGCGGAGGAACTGGGCCCTGCCTGACACACCGCGCCCGACCCGCGACGCCCGGCACACATGCTGAACACCGGCCCGTCCGGCGATGGAGGACGAACGGGGGCCGGGAGCGGTACCGTTCGGTAACGCAGGGCCCGCGGGGCCGCCGACAGCGTCAGTCGCACGAGACGGAGTGGCACCGGATGCAGCACGCAGGCGGATGGGCGCACCAGGCTCCTCCTCCCGGCCCGCCGACCGGGCCCGGGGCCCCGCAGCCGCCGGGGCATCAGCCTGCCCCGGGCTGGACGGGACCGCACCGGGTGCCGGGCCCCCCGCCTCCGCCGGGTCCCGCCCACCCGCCAGGACCGCACCACGCGCCCGCGCCGCCGCCCGGGCCGCCCGTCGCGCCGCCGCCCCCGGACTCCACCGGCCATGTCCAGCTTCCGCCCGGCGGCCTCGTACCCATCCCCGCGCCGCCCCCGGCCCCCGGCGGCGGCACCGGGACGGCGACCCTCGCGGTCCTGCTGATCGGCCCGGCCGGCGCGGGCAAGACGACCGTGGCCCGCCACTGGGCGACGAGCCGCCGCGTACCCACCGCGCACATCAGCCTCGACGATGTCCGCGAGTGGGTGCGCTCGGGCTTCGCCGACCCGCAGAGCGGCTGGAACGACCACTCCGAGGCGCAGTACCGTCTCGCCCGCCGCACCTGCGGCTTCGCCGCGCGGAACTTCCTCGCCAACGGCATCTCCTGCATCCTCGACGACGCCGTCTTCCCCGACCGCCCGGTCGTGGGGCTCGGCGGCTGGAAGCGCCACGTCGGCCCCGGGCTGCTGCCGGTGGTGCTGCTGCCGGGGCTGGAGATCGTGCTGGAGCGCAATGCCGAGCGCAGCGGCAACCGGCGGCTCTCCGACGAGGAGGTGGCCGGCATCCACGGCCGGATGGCCGGCTGGTACGGGTCCGGGCTGCCCATCATCGACAACTCCAAGTACGACGTGGAGACCACCGCCCGGGCGCTCGACGATGTCCTGGCCCGCGCCCTGGCCAGCCCGCCGAGCTGGTGACCCGGCCGGGCCGGGGCCGCCGAGCGAGCCGCGGATGCGAGCGGATGCGGGCGGAGCCGTGAGCGGCCCGGGGCGCCGCCCGTACCCGACCCCCGGTCGGACGCGCTGAACCGGCCGGGCCACGCGCCCGCTCATACGCTCGGTTCATGTCTGACGTGTTCGCTGCCCGCCGCGCCCGGCTGCGCGACCGGTGCTCCGCGGCGGGCAACGCGGCGGCACTGATCTCACGGCCCGCGAACGTCCGCTATCTCGCGGGCGGCGCGCCGCACGGTGCCGTCCTGCTGCTCGGTCCGGACGAGGACACGCTGCTCTGCCCCCGTACCCACGCGGGCGGGAGCTCCGACGGACGGCTCGACGACCAGCTCAGGCTCACCGTCCTGGCCACCGCCACCGGCGACCCCGCGGTGGCCGCCGCGGGCGCGCTCACCTCGTCCGCCGTCGAGTCGCTCGCCGTCGAGGAGCACCATCTGACCGTCGCCAGGCACCGGGCCATCGGCTCCGTGGCGCCCCGGCTGCGTCTCGCCGATCTGGGCTGCGCCGTCGAACAGCAGCGGATCGTCAAGGACGAGGGGGAGATCGCCTGTCTGCGGATCGCGGCCGAGATCGCCGACCAGGCGCTGGGCGAACTGCTCGAATCGATCCTGGTTGGCCGTACCGAACGGCATCTCGCACTGGAGCTGGAGCGCCGGCTCGTCGACCACGGCGCCGACGGCCCCGCCTTCCCGACCGCCGTGGCCACCGGCCCCAACTCCGGCCGCTGCGACCACCATCCGTCGGACCGGCGGGTCGAGGAGGGTGATTTCCTCTCCGTCAGTCTCGGCGCCGACTACCGCGGCTACCGCTGTCTGATCGGCCGTACATTCGTCATCGGGACCTCGCCCGCCGACTGGCAGATCGAGCTGTACGAGCTGGTCTTCGCGGCACAACGGGCAGGTCGGCAGGCTCTCCTGCCGAGCGCCGGCTACCGCGATGTGGACCGTGCGACCCGGCAGCCGCTGGAGGCCGCGGGGCACGGCGAGGGGCTCGCACCCCGTACGGGACATGGGGTCGGACTTGAAATCGACGAGGACCCGCAGCTCGCCCCCGCCGCCATGGGTAAACTGGACGCTTGTGTGCCGGTCACCGTCGGACCGGGGGTCCACCTCCCGGGCCGGGGCGGTGTCCGGATCGATGACACGCTCGTCGTCCGCCCCGAGGCGGACGGCGGACCCGAGCTACTCACCATCACGACCAAGGAACTGCTCGCGCTCTAGTGCCCAGGCACCGCCGTGTGCCCCGGGCGCCGCGCACACCCGTGGTCGTCCACCAGCTTCAGTCCAGGAGATTCCGCAACCGTGGCTTCCACGAACGACCTCAAGAACGGCCTGGTGCTCAAGCTCGACGGGGGCCAGCTCTGGTCCGTCGTCGAGTTCCAGCACGTCAAGCCCGGCAAGGGCCCGGCCTTTGTGCGCACCAAGCTGAAGAACGTGCTCTCCGGCAAGGTCGTCGACAAGACCTTCAACGCCGGCGTGAAGGTCGAGACGGCCACCGTTGACCGCCGCGACATGCAGTTCTCGTACATGGACGGCGAGTACTTCGTCTTCATGGACATGGAGACCTACGACCAGCTCATGGTCGACCGCAAGGCCGTCGGCGACGCCGCCAACTTCCTGCTGGAGGGCTTCACCGCCAGCGTCGCCACCCACGAGGGCGAGGTGCTCTATGTCGAGCTGCCCGCCGCCGTGGAGCTGACCATCCAGCACACCGACCCCGGCGTCCAGGGCGACCGCTCCACCGGCGGCACCAAGCCGGCCACGCTGGAGACCGGTTACGAGATCGGTGTCCCGCTCTTCATCACCACGGGTGAGAAGATCAAGGTCGACACCCGCTCCGGCGAGTACCTCGGCCGGGTGAACAGCTAACCGTGGCTGCCCGGAACAAGGCCCGTAAGCGTGCCTTCCAGATTCTCTTCGAGGCCGACCAGCGCGGGGCGTCCGTGCAGACGGTCCTCGCCGACTGGATACGGCACGCCCGGACCGACGACCGCCAGCCGCCGGTCAGCGAGTACACCATGGAGCTGGTCGAGGGGTACGCGGAGCACGCGGGCCGGATCGACGAGCTGATCTCCACCTACGCGGTGGGCTGGACGCTGGACCGGATGCCGGTCGTCGACCGGAACATCGTGCGGCTCGGCACCTATGAGCTGGTGTGGGTGGACGGCACCCCGGACGCGGTCGTGATCGACGAGGCGGTGCAGCTCGCCAAGGAGTTCTCCACGGACGACTCCCCGTCCTTCGTCAACGGCCTGCTCGGCCGGTTCAAGGACCTCAAGCCTGGTCTGCGCCGTGTCGAGGCCCCGGACAGGTGACGCGCCCGCCGCGCTGT
This sequence comes from Streptomyces sp. GMY02, assembly GCF_019056675.1. Taxonomy (NCBI): domain Bacteria; kingdom Bacillati; phylum Actinomycetota; class Actinomycetes; order Kitasatosporales; family Streptomycetaceae; genus Streptomyces; species Streptomyces sp. GMY02. The sequence goes on from NZ_CP077658.1 coordinate 7,080,738, forward strand.
GTCCTCAAGCGCCGGACGGGCCGCTGAGCCCGTCCGGCGCTTGAGGGTACGGGCGTGCGGGACGCACCGGGGGGCGGGTCCGTACGCGCATACGGGCCCACCCCCCGGAGGTGACGTTTCTGCTGTTATGTGCCGGGTTTGTCAGCCCTCTTCGTGGGCCACGGCCCGGCGGGCGTCCGCGTCGAGGACACCCCAACTGATGAGCTGCTCGGTCAGGACCGACGGCGACTGGTCGTAGATCACGGCCAGCGTGCGCAGGTCGTCCTGGCGGATCGACAGCACCTTGCCGTTGTAGTCACCGCGCTGGCTCTGGATCGTCGCCGCGTAACGCTGGAGCGGGCCCGCCTTCTCCTGCGGCACATGGGCCAGCCGCTCCAGGTCGAGAACGAGCTTCGGCGGCGGCTCGGCGGCTCCGCCGGGCGTCGTGCCAGGAAGCAGTTCCTGCACGGGGACCCCGTAGAAATCCGCCAGCTCGGCGAGGCGCTGCACCGTCACGGCACGGTCGCCACGCTCGTACGAACCGACCACCACGGCCTTCCAGCGGCCCTGGGACTTCTCCTCCACGCCATGGAGCGAGAGGCCCTGCTGGGTGCGGATGGCGCGGAGTTTGGCCCCGAGCTGCTTTGCGTATTCGCTGGACATATAGCTCCCCGGACGAAGTCTGGTAACTCACTGTGAGGTTACGCAGAGTTACTTGGATGCGTCAAGCCGAGGGATCCCGGCCCTGGTCGGAGGGGGGCTTTCCGCCGCCTCCTGACTGCCTTCCGAGGGGGTGCCACCAGGAGTTCCGCGGACGCCCTGCTAGCCTGAGTGGCGTAATTCCGACGTCCTTTAAAGTCCGTCCCGTGAGGCGGAGAAGGAGGTCCGTTTCGTATGGACACCGGCACGACAGACTCCCCGGCCGACAGCCCGGGCGCGGCACGCCCCGTTCTGGAGGCCCCCGACATCGCGCGGGCCCTGACCCGTATCGCCCACGAGATCGTCGAACGCGCCAAGGGCGCCGACGACGTGGTGCTGCTCGGCATCCCGACCCGCGGGGTCTACCTCGCCCGCCGGCTGGCCGAAAAACTCGCCGGCGTCACCGGACGCCCGGTCCCGGTCGGCTCCCTCGACATCACGATGTACCGCGACGACCTGCGCCTGCGGCCCACCCGCGCGCTGGCCCGCACCGACATCCCGGGCGACGGGGTCGACGGGCGCCTCGTGGTCCTCGTCGACGACGTGCTCTTCTCCGGCCGCACCATCCGCGCCGCCCTCGACGCGCTCGGCGATCTGGGCCGCCCCAGGGCCGTCCAGCTCGCCGTCCTCGTCGACCGGGGCCACCGCGAGCTGCCGATCCGCGCCGACTACGTCGGCAAGAACATCCCCACCTCCCTGCGGGAGACGGTCAAGGTCCAGCTCGCCGAGGAGGACGGCCGGGACACCGTGCTGCTGGGCCTCCAGCGGCCTGCCGCGTCCGGCGAGCAGTAGGGCGCCTCCGGCTCGTACCGACCCCGTACGGCCGCCTCGGCGCGCCCGTACGCCCGCACACCCGAAGACCGGAGCACTCTCCCGATGCTGCGCCTGCCAGGGGCAAGCCCCCGCACACCCGGCCATCTCATCTCCGCGGCCGACCTCAGCCGCGACGACGCCGTACTGATCCTCGACACCGCGGAGGAACTGGCCCGCGTCGCCGACCGGCCCATCAAGAAACTTCCGACGCTGCGCGGCCGTACCGTCGTCAATCTCTTCTTCGAGGACTCGACCCGCACCCGGATCTCCTTCGAGGCCGCGGCCAAGCGGCTGTCGGCCGATGTCATCAACTTCTCCGCCAAGGGCTCGTCCGTCTCCAAGGGCGAGTCCCTCAAGGACACCGCGCTGACGCTGGAGGCGATGGGCGCCGACGCCGTCGTCATCCGGCACCCCGCGTCCGGCGCGCCGTACCGGCTGGCCACGTCCGGCTGGATCGACGGCGCGGTCGTCAACGCCGGCGACGGCACCCATGAACACCCCACCCAGGCACTGCTCGACGCCTTCACCCTGCGCCGCAGGCTGGTCGGCGCGGACACCGGCATAGGGCGTGACCTCGAAGGGCGGCGGATCACCATCGTCGGCGACGTCCTGCACAGCCGGGTCGCCCGCTCGAACGTCCTGCTGCTGCACACCCTGGGAGCCAGGGTCACCCTCGTCGCCCCGCCCACCCTCGTACCGATCGGCGTCGAGCACTGGCCGTGCGAGGTGTCGTACGACCTGGACCGGGTACTGCCCGGCTCCGACGCCGTGATGATGCTGCGGGTGCAGCGCGAGCGGATGAACGCCGCGTTCTTCCCGACCGAGCGCGAGTACTCCCGCCGCTACGGCCTCCACGGCGACCGGATGGGCCGGATGCCCGAGCACTCCGTCGTGATGCACCCCGGACCGATGAACCGCGGGATGGAGATCACCGCGGAGGTCGCCGACTCGGACCGCTGCACGGCCGTCGAGCAGGTGGCCAACGGGGTCTCGATCCGGATGGCGGTGCTCTATCTGCTGCTGGGCGGCAACGAGCCCGCCGTCAATCAGAACTCCCAGGCGCACAACTCCCAGACGCGCGTCCGCACCGACTCGTACGCCCGTACCGACTCCCGTACCGAGGAGAGCAAGTAATCATGAGCAAGATCCTGATCCGGGGCGCGTGGGTGCTCGGCGGCGAGGTACGGGACGTACTGATCGACGGGGAGACCATCGGCGCGGTCGGCACCGGACTGGACGCGGGTGACGCGACGGTCGTGGCGGCCGAGGGACGGGTGCTGCTGCCCGGTCTGGTCGATCTGCACACCCATCTGCGGGAACCGGGCCGCGAGGACTCCGAGACGGTGCTCACCGGCACCCGCGCCGCCGCCGTCGGCGGCTTCACCGCCGTCCACGCCATGGCCAACACCTTCCCCGTGGCCGACACGGCCGGGGTCGTCGAACAGGTCTGGCGGCTGGGCCGGGAGTCCGGCTACTGCGATGTGCAGCCCGTCGGCGCCGTGACGGTCGGTCTCGAGGGCAAGAACCTCGCCGAGCTGGGCGCCATGCACGACTCCGCCGCGCAGGTACGGGTCTTCTCGGACGACGGCAAGTGCGTGGACGACGCCGTGATCATGCGACGGGCACTGGAGTACGTGAAGGCCTTCGACGGCGTGATCGCGCAGCACGCCCAGGAGCCCCGGCTCACCGAGGGCGCGCAGATGAACGAGGGCGTCGTCTCCGCCGAGCTGGGACTCGGCGGCTGGCCGGCCGTCGCCGAGGAGTCGATCATCGCGCGGGATGTGCTGCTCGCCGCCCATGTCGGCTCCCGGGTCCATATCTGCCATCTCTCGACGGCGGGCTCGGTGGAGCTGGTGCGCTGGGCGAAGTCCAAGGGCTGGAACGTCACCGCCGAGGTCACCCCGCACCACCTCCTCCTCACCGACGAGCTGGTCCGGTCGTACGACCCGGTCTACAAGGTGAACCCGCCGCTGCGGACCGAGGCGGACGTCCAGGCGCTGCGCGCGGCCCTCGCCGACGGCACGATCGACTGTGTCGCCACCGACCACGCCCCGCACCCGCACGAGGACAAGGACTGCGAGTGGGCCGCCGCAGCCATGGGGATGGTCGGTCTGGAGACCGCGCTGTCGGTGGTCCAGGAGACCATGGTGGAGACCGGGCTGCTGGACTGGGCGGGGGTCGCCGACCGGATGTCGTTCCGCCCGGCGCGGATCGGCCGGCTCGCCGGTCATGGGCGGCCCGTCTCGGTGGGCGAGCCCGCCAACCTCACCCTGGTCGATCCGGCATACCGTGGTCCCGTGGACCCGGCGGGCTTCGCCTCCCGCAGCCGCAACACCCCGTACCAGGGCCGTGAGCTGCCAGGACGCGTCACCCACACCTTCCTCCGGGGCCGCGCCACGGTCGTCGACGGGAATCTGGCGTGACAACTGCGATGCTGAACCTCCTCTCCGTACAGCGGGTCTCCCTGCCGCCGGCCGGGCCGCTGACCGTGCCGCTCGCCGCCGAACAGCAGTCGGCGGAGGTGACCGACTGGGCCGCCCGGCTCGGCTGGGTCGCCGGGCTGCTGCTCTTCATCGCGCTGGTGTACTGGCTGATGCGCCAGGGCTGGAAATGGCGCGGCAGCCTCCAGTCGGACCTGCCCGAGCTGCCCACCGCGCCGGACGACCCCGGTACGGCGAAGCTGACGATGACGGGCCGCTACCACGGGTCCACGACCGCGGGACAGTGGCTCGACCGCATCGTGGCGCACGGCCTCGGCGCCCGCAGCCGGGCGGAGCTGACGCTCACGGACGCGGGGCTCGACGTCGTACGCCCCGGCGCGAACGACTTCTTCATCCCGGCCGCGCGACTCCGTGAAGCACGGCTCGACAAGGGCATCGCGGGCAAGGTCCTCGCCGAGGGCGGCCTGCTGATCGTCACCTGGGAGCACGGCGGCAGGCTGATCGACTCGGGCTTCCGTTCCGACCGTTCAGCCGAACACACCGCCTGGGTCGAGGCCGTCAACTTCATGAACCAGTTCATTACGGCGAACCAGACCGGGACGGCGCACCAGAGCGCAACGACGCCCCGCACCAGCACTACGGAAGGCCCCGCCCGATGACCACCTCCCCCGGGGCACTGCCCGCACCACGGCGTCTCCCGCCGTACTCGTCCTGGAGGACGGCCGCAGCTTCCGCGGCCGTGCCTACGGGGCCGAGGGGGAGACCTTCGGCGAGGCCGTCTTCTCCACCGGCATGACCGGCTACCAGGAGACCCTCACCGACCCCTCGTACCACCGCCAGGTCGTTGTGATGACCGCCCCCCACATCGGCAACACGGGCGTCAACGACGAGGACCCGGAGTCCCGCCGGATCTGGGTGTCCGGCTATGTCGTACGGGACCCCGCGCGCACCCCGTCCAACTGGCGCGCGCGGCGCTCGCTCGACGAGGAACTGATCGCCCAGGGCGTCGTCGGCATCAGCGGCATCGACACCCGCGCCCTCACCCGCCATCTGCGCGAGCGCGGCGCCATGCGCGTCGGCATCTTCTCCGGCGAGGCGCTGGCGGACGAGGCGGCCCTGCTCGCGCGAGTGCGGCAGAGCCCGGAGATGACGGGCGCCGACCTGTCCGCCGAGGTCGCCACCGACCGTACGTACGTGGTGCCCGCCATCGGCCGCAAGCGCTTCACGGTGGCCGCGCTGGACCTCGGCATCAAGGGCATGACCCCGCACCGGATGGCCGAGCGCGGCATAGAGGTGCATGTCCTGCCCGCCACCGCCACTCTCGACGAGGTGTACGCGACCGCCCCCGACGGTGTGTTCCTCTCCAACGGCCCCGGCGACCCGGCCACCGCGGACCTCACCGTCGTCAAGGGCGTGCTGGAGCGCGGTACCCCGCTCTTCGGGATCTGCTTCGGCAATCAGCTCCTCGGCCGCGCACTGGGCTTCGGCACGTACAAGCTGAAGTACGGCCACCGCGGCATCAACCAGCCTGTCCAGGACCGGACCACCGGAAAGGTCGAGGTCACCGCGCACAACCACGGCTTCGCCGTCGACGCCCCGCTCGACCGGGTCTCCGACACCCCCTACGGCCGCGCCGAGGTCTCCCACGTCTGCCTCAACGACAACGTGGTCGAGGGACTCAGGCTGCTGGACCGGCCGGTCTTCAGCGTCCAGTACCACCCCGAGGCGGCCGCGGGTCCGCATGACGCCGCGTACCTCTTCGACCGCTTCGTATCCCTGATGGAGGACCAGCGTGCCTAAGCGCACCGACATCCAGTCCGTCCTGGTCATCGGTTCAGGACCGATCGTCATCGGCCAGGCCGCCGAGTTCGACTACTCCGGCACCCAGGCCTGCCGCGTGCTGAAGTCCGAGGGCCTGCGCGTCATCCTGGTCAACTCCAACCCCGCCACGATCATGACGGACCCGGAGATCGCCGACGCCACCTATGTCGAGCCGATCACCCCCGACTTCGTCGAGAAGATCATCGCCAAGGAGCGCCCCGACGCGCTGCTGCCCACCCTCGGCGGCCAGACCGCGCTGAACACCGCGATCGCGCTCCACGAGGCGGGCACCCTCGACAAGTACGGCGTCGAACTGATCGGCGCCAATGTCGAAGCGATCCACAAGGGCGAGGACCGCGACCTCTTCAAAGAAGTCGTCGCAGCCGTCAACGCCAGGACCGGCCACGGCGAGTCCGCGCGCTCGGTCATCTGCCACTCCCTGGACGAGGCCGTGGCCGGGGTGGAGACGCTCGGCGGCTATCCCGTCGTCGTCCGGCCCTCCTTCACCATGGGCGGCGCGGGCTCCGGCTTCGCGTACAACGAGGACGAGCTGCGCCGTATCGCCGGACAGGGCCTGATGCTCTCGCCGACCACCGAGGTACTCCTCGAGGAGTCCATCCTCGGCTGGAAGGAGTACGAGCTGGAGCTGATGCGGGACAAGCACGACAACGTCGTGGTCGTCTGCTCGATCGAGAACTTCGACCCCATGGGCGTGCACACCGGCGACTCCATCACCGTCGCGCCCGCGATGACCCTCACCGACCGCGAATACCAGATCCTGCGGGACATCGGTATCGCCGTGATCCGCGAGGTCGGCGTCGACACCGGCGGCTGCAACATCCAGTTCGCGGTCAACCCCGAGGACGGCCGGGTCATCGTCATCGAGATGAACCCCCGGGTCTCCCGCTCCTCCGCGCTCGCCTCCAAGGCCACCGGCTTCCCGATCGCGAAGATCGCCGCCCGGCTCGCCGTCGGCTACACGCTGGACGAGATCCCCAACGACATCACCGAGAAGACCCCGGCCTCCTTCGAGCCCACCCTCGACTATGTCGTCGTCAAGGTGCCGCGCTTCGCCTTCGAGAAGTTCCCGGCCGCCGACGCCAGCCTCACCACCACCATGAAGTCGGTCGGCGAGGCCATGGCCATCGGCCGCAACTTCACCGAGGCGCTCCAGAAGGCGCTGCGCTCGCTGGAGAAGGCGGGCAGCCAGTTCTCCTTCACGGAGGACCCCGGCCTCGCGGTCCCCGGCGCCAAGGACGCACTGCTGGAGACCGCCAAGGTGCCCACCGACGGGCGGATCAACACCGTGATGCGGGCCATCCGCGCCGGTGCCACGCCCGAGGAGGTCTTCGAGGCGACCCGGATCGACCCCTGGTTCGTCGACCAGCTCTTCCTGATCAAGGAGTACGCGGACGAGCTGGCCGGCGCCGCCGAACTCTCCCCGGACCTGCTCGCCGAGGCCAAGCGGCACGGCTTCTCCGACGCCCAGATCGCCGGGATCCGGGGGCTGCGCGAGGATGTGGTCCGCGAGGTCAGGCACGCCCTCGGTATCCGCCCGGTCTACAAGACGGTCGACACCTGTGCCGCCGAGTTCGCGGCGAAGACGCCGTACTTCTACTCCTCGTACGACGAGGAGAGCGAGGTCGCCCCGCGCACCAGGCCCGCCGTGATCATCCTCGGCTCCGGCCCCAACCGGATCGGCCAGGGCATCGAGTTCGACTACTCCTGCGTCCACGCCTCCTTCGCGCTGAGCGAGGCCGGCTACGAGACCGTGATGGTCAACTGCAACCCCGAGACCGTCTCCACCGACTACGACACCTCCGACCGGCTCTACTTCGAGCCGCTCACCCTGGAGGACGTCCTGGAGATCGTGCATGCCGAGACACAGGCGGGACCGGTCGCGGGCGTCCTCGTACAGCTCGGCGGACAGACCCCGCTCGGTCTCGCGCAGGCCCTGAAGGACAACGGCGTACCGATCGTGGGCACGCCCCCCGAGGCGATCCACGCAGCCGAGGACCGCGGGGCCTTCGGCCGGGTCCTCGCCGAGGCCGGACTGCCCGCGCCCAAGCACGGCACCGCCACCACCTTCGCCGAGGCCAAGGCCATCGCCGACGAGATCGGCTACCCGGTCCTGGTCCGCCCGTCGTACGTGCTGGGCGGGCGCGGCATGGAGATCGTGTACGACGAGGCCAGGCTCTCCTCGTACATCGCCGAGTCCACCGAGATCAGCCCCAGCCGGCCGGTTCTCGTGGACCGCTTCCTCGACGACGCCATCGAGATCGACGTGGACGCGCTCTACGACGGTACGGAGCTGTATCTCGGCGGGGTGATGGAGCACATCGAGGAGGCCGGTATCCACTCCGGGGACTCGGCGTGCGCCCTGCCGCCCATCACCCTCGGCGGCTTCGACATCAAGCGGCTGCGGACCTCGACCGAGGCGATCGCCGAGGGCGTCGGGGTGCGCGGGCTGATCAATATCCAGTTTGCGATGGCCGGGGACATCCTGTACGTCCTGGAGGCCAACCCGCGCGCCTCCCGCACGGTCCCCTTCACCTCCAAGGCGACCGCCGTGCCGCTCGCCAAGGCCGCGGCCCGGATCTCCCTGGGCGCCACCGTCGCGGAACTGCGCGCGGAAGGACTGCTGCCCGCCCATGGCGACGGGGGCACGCTGCCGCTGGACGCGCCCATCTCCGTCAAGGAGGCGGTGATGCCGTGGTCGCGCTTCCGGGACATCCACGGGCGCGGAGTGGACACCGTCCTCGGCCCGGAGATGCGTTCCACCGGCGAGGTCATGGGCATCGACTCGGCCTTCGGTACGGCGTACGCCAAGTCGCAGGCCGGGGCGTACGGGCCGCTGCCCACCAAGGGCCGCGCCTTCATCTCCGTGGCCAACCGGGACAAGCGCTCCATGATCTTCCCGGCGCGGGAGCTGGTCGCCCATGGATTCGAGCTGTTCGCCACGTCCGGCACCGCCGAGGTGCTCAAGCGCAACGGGATCAGCGCGGTCGTGGTGCGCAAGCAGAGCGAGGGCGTGGGCCCGGCCGGCGAGAAGACCGTCGTACAGCTCATCCATGACGGAGAGATCGACCTGATCGTCAACACTCCGTACGGGACCGGCGGCCGACTGGACGGCTATGACATCCGTACGGCCGCCGTGGCCCGCGGAGTCCCGTGCCTGACGACGGTCCAGGCGCTGGCCGCGGCGGTGCAGGGCATTGACGCGCTCAACCATGGCGAGGTCGGTGTCCGGTCCCTCCAGGAGCACGCGGAGCGGCTCATCGCGGCGCGCGAGGACTGAACGTGTACAGGATCTTCTTCAGGCTGGTCTTCCGGTGGATGGACCCGGAGCGGGCCCATCATCTGGCCGTCCGGTGGATCCGGCTCGCGGCGCGGGTCCCCGTCCTGCGTACGTTTGCCGCCGCCGCGCTCGCACCGCGCTTCCCGGAGCTGCGCACGGAGGCGTTCGGACTGCGGATGCACGGCCCCTTCGGGCTCGCCGCCGGCTTCGACAAGAACGCCGTGGCCGTCGACGGCATGGCCATGCTCGGCTTCGACCATGTCGAGATCGGTACGGTCACCGGCGAGCCGCAGCCCGGCAACCCCAGGCAGCGGCTTTTCCGGCTGGTCGCCGACCGCGCCCTGGTCAACCGGATGGGCTTCAACAACGAGGGCTCGGCCGCGGTGGCGGCACGGCTGGCGGCGCGCAGAGCGGTCTTCAGGACCACGGTCGGCGTCAACATCGGTAAGACGAAGGTCGTCCCCGAGGATGAAGCGATCGCCGACTACGTCCTCTCGACCGAGCGGCTGGCCGGTCACGCCGACTATCTCGTGGTCAATGTCAGCTCGCCCAACACCCCCGGGCTGCGCGCCCTCCAGGCCGTCGACCTGCTCCGGCCGCTGCTGACCGCCGTACGGGAGGCGGCCGACCGTACCGTCACCGGCCGCCGGGTCCCCCTGCTGGTCAAGATCGCACCCGATCTGGCCGACGAGGACATCGACGCCGTGGCCGACCTCGCCGTCGAACTCGGTCTCGACGGGATCATCGCCACCAACACCACCATCGCGCGCGAGGGACTCGGCCTGGTGTCGGACCCCGGGCTGGTCGCCGAGACCGGCGGACTGTCCGGCGCGCCCTTGAAGGCGCGCTCGCTGGAGGTCCTGCGCAGGCTGTACGGGCGGGTCGGCGACCGGATCACCCTGGTGGGGGTCGGCGGAATCGAGAACGCGGAGGACGCCTGGCAGCGCATCCTCGCCGGTGCCACGCTCGTCCAGGGCTTCAGCGCCTTCATCTACGAGGGCCCCTTCTGGAGCCGCTCCCTGCACAAGGGGCTCGCGGCCCGGCTCAGGGCCAGCCCGTACGCCACGCTCGCCGAGGCCGTCGGCGCCGACAGCCGGAAGGTGACCGCATGACCGCCCCGGAAACGCCCGCACCGGAAACGCCCGCCTCGCAAACGACGGGCCCGGAAACGACCGCCCCGGAAGGCGGCCCCATGACCGAGGGACCGTACGGCGCACACCCTCAGGAGCCCTTCGGCGCCAGGCTGCGGCGTGCCATGGACACCCGCGGGCAGCTCTGCGTCGGCATCGACCCGCACGGTTCGCTGCTCAGGGCGTGGGGCCTCGGTGACGACGTCGCGGGCCTGGAGCGCTTCACCCGTACGACGGTCGAGGCCCTTGCGGACCGGGTCGCCGTACTCAAACCGCAGTCCGCGTTCTTCGAGCGCTTCGGGTCACGCGGAATCGCGGTGCTGGAGAAGGCCGTGGCCGAGGCACGCGCGGCCGGGGCACTGGTCCTGATGGACGCCAAGCGCGGTGACATCGGCTCGACCATGGGCGCGTACGCGGCGACCTACCTCGACAAGGACTCGCCGCTCTTCTCGGACGCGGTCACGGTCTCCCCGTACCTCGGCTTCGGATCCCTGCGTCCCGCCCTGGACGCCGCCGCGGTCTCGGGCGCCGGGGTCTTCGTCCTGGCGCTCACCTCCAACCCGGAGGGCGCGGAGGTCCAGCGCGCCACCGCACCCGACGGCCGGTCCCTGGCGCAGCTCATGCTCGACCACATGGCCGCCGAGAACGCGGGCGCGGAGCCGCTCGGCTCGGTCGGCGCGGTCATCGGCGCCACCCTTGCCCAGGCCGGTGCGGACCTCGCGATCAACGGTCCGCTCCTCGCCCCCGGAATCGGCGCGCAGGGCGCGACCCCGGCCGGACTGCCGGCTCTGTTCGGCTCCTCGGTCCGCAATGTGGTACCGAGCGTCAGCCGGGATGTGCTGCGCCACGGTCCGGACATCAGTGCCCTCAGGGCGTCCGCGGAGCGCTTCGCGGACGAGGTGAGAACGGCGGTCGAGGCGGCCTAGGCCCTGTCCGGCGGCTCTTTCGCGCCGCCGGGGCGGGCCGCTCGTCCCGCCCGACCACTGAAAAAGTTGGGCAAAATGCCCAAAATGTCACCCCTGATCGATGCTGACCAGGACTTTTCGTCTGTTCTCGCTGACTCCGGCGGCCTTGGCCGCTAGTCTCCGTCGAGAGCCAACGTGCAGTGCGTTGCCCGTTGCTCGCCTGGTGTGGGGCGAATAGGTTCCTCACCGGTCCGTATCCGACAGTTCGACATCCGAGGTGACGTAGGCGTGGCTCTTCCGCCCCTTACCCCTGAACAGCGCGCAGCCGCGCTCGAAAAGGCCGCCGCGGCTCGCCGGGAGCGGGCCGAGGTCAAGAATCGACTCAAGCACTCCGGCGCCTCCCTCCATGACGTGATCAAGCAGGGTCAGGAGAACGACGTCATCGGGAAGATGAAGGTCTCCGCACTGCTCGAATCCCTGCCCGGTGTGGGCAAGGTCCGCGCCAAGCAGATCATGGAGCGGCTCGGCATCTCCGAGAGCCGGCGTGTCCGGGGTCTCGGCTCCAACCAGATCGCCTCGCTTGAGCGCGAGTTCGGCGGCACCGGCGCCTGACGTTCCCGGAGACTCCCGGGAACCTGGATAATCGCTGCATGGCAGCAGAAGTACGACCGCGGCTGACCGTGCTCTCCGGCCCCTCCGGGGTCGGCAAGAGCACGGTCGTCGCGCATATGCGCAAGGTCCACCCCGAGGTATGGCTCTCGGTGTCGGCCACCACCAGAAAGCCGCGTCCCGGTGAACGCGACGGCGTCCAGTACTTCTTTGTCTCGGACGAGGAGTTCGACAAGCTGATCGCCAACGGCGAACTGCTGGAATGGGCGGAGTTCGCGGGCAACCGCTACGGCACCCCGCGGCGGGAGGTCCATGACCGGCTGGCGGCGGGCGAGCCCGTACTGCTGGAGATCGATCTCCAGGGCGCCCGGCAGGTCAAGGAATCGATGCCCGATTCCCGGCTGGTCTTTCTGGCACCGCCGAGCTGGGACGAACTGGTGCGCCGGCTGACCGGCCGGGGCACCGAATCGCCCGAGGTGATCGAACGCCGGCTGGAGGTGGCGAAAGTGGAACTGGCCGCGGAGTCGGAGTTCGATACGACGCTGGTCAACACCTCCGTCGAGGACGTCGCGCGTGAGCTGCTAGCCTTGATGGCAGTTGAATGATCTTTTTCCCTGATCTCCCTGAATTTTCTTCGGAAGGCTAGAGAGTGTCCTCTTCCATCACTACGCCCGAGGGCATCATCAACCCGCCGATCGATGAGCTGCTTGAGGCCACGGACTCGAAGTACAGCCTCGTGATCTACGCGGCCAAGCGCGCGCGTCAGATCAACGCGTACTACTCGCAGCTCGGTGAGGGCCTGCTTGAGTACGTCGGTCCGCTGGTGGACACCCATGTCCACGAGAAGCCGCTTTCCATCGCCCTGCGCGAGATCAACGCGGGACTTCTGACCTCCGAGGCCATCGAGGGCCCGGCTCAGTAAGTCGTACTTTCTCTGCTTTATCCACAGGCCCGGCAGCGCGCTGCCGGGCCTGTGGTGTGTCATGTCCTTGGGCGTGCGCTTTGGACGTCGTACGTACGAGAGGTGAGGGGACGCGGTGGAAGAGAAGGCGGAGAAGCCGAAGGTCGTGCTGGGGGTCGCGGGCGGGATCGCCGCGTACAAGGCGTGCGAGCTGCTGCGCAGGCTCACCGAGTCGGGCCATGACGTACGGGTCGTGCCGACCGAGTCCGCGCTGCACTTCGTCGGGGCCGCGACCTGGTCGGCGCTGTCCGGGCATCCCGTCTCCACCGAGGTCTGGACGGATGTGCACGAGGTGCCGCATGTGCGGATCGGGCAGTCCGCCGATCTGGTCGTCGTCGCCCCGGCCACCGCGGATCTGCTGGCCAGGGCGGCGCACGGGCTCGCCGACGATCTGCTCACCAACACCCTGCTGACCGCACGTTGTCCGGTGGTCTTCGCCCCGGCCATGCACACCGAGATGTGGGAGCACCCCGCCACACAGGAGAATGTCGCGACGCTGCGCCGCCGGGGGGCGGTCGTCATCGAGCCCGCCGTCGGGCGGCTCACCGGTGTCGACACCGGCAAGGGCCGGCTGCCGGACCCGGAGGAGATCTTCGAGATCTGCCGCCGGGTCCTGGCGCGGGGGGTGCGGGAAGCGGATCTGGCGGGCCGCCATGTCGTGGTCAGCGCGGGCGGTACGCGCGAACCGCTCGACCCGGTGCGCTATCTGGGCAACCGCTCCTCGGGGAAGCAGGGGTACGCCCTGGCGCGTACGGCGGTGGCCCGCGGGGCCAGGGTCACCCTGATCGAGGCGAACACGGGGATGGCAGATCCGGCGGGTGCCGATGTGGTCCATGTGGGGACGGCCGTACAGCTCAGGGAGGCCGTCCTGAAGGCCGCGGCGCAGGCCGACGCCGTGGTCATGGCGGCGGCGGTCGCCGACTTCAGACCGGCCGTGTACGCCGAAGGCAAGATCAAGAAGAAGGACGGCGAGGAGCCCGCGCCGGTGGCCCTGGTCCGTAACCCGGACATCCTCGCCGAGATCTCGGCGGAGCGTGCGCATCCCGAGCAGGTGATCGTGGGCTTCGCGGCGGAGACGGACGATGTCCTGGCCCATGGGCGGCAGAAACTCCGGCGCAAGGGGTGCGATCTGCTGGTCGTCAATGAGGTCGGGGAGCGCAAGGCCTTCGGAGCGGCGGAGAACGAAGCGGTGGTGCTGGCGGCGGACGGCGGGGAGACACCGGTGCCGTACGGGCCGAAGGAGGCGCTCGCGGATGTCGTCTGGGACCTGGTGATACCGAGGCTGGGCGGGGCGCCGGGCGCCGGGCCGGGGGCCTGAGCCAGGGGGCCGGGGCGGGCTCGGGAGCGGAGGCCGGGCCGGGAGACCGGGGCGGGGGGCGTGGGCGCGGGACTGGCGGGGCGGGGCATCCGGACCGGTGCCGGGGCGCCTGAGCCCGGAGTGCCCGGGCGGCCGTACCGGGGCTTGCGTGAATTCTTTGTTGCACGTCGCACACGGCGTTTGAATCCCGGGGCGCCCCCGGGACCAGCCCTGATTGCCGCTAGAGAACGGCTCTAATCCGCTGTAGCGGGCCCTGGCCAGGGTCGATCGCCGTAACGCATAATGCAGTGCCGCGGGCGACGGGACTCCCACAGAACGAGACACTTCGCCCCGTGGCGTCATACGACAGATAAAGTGGTCGTGGACCGTCGCGGGGCGCAGCCCCCGTCGGTCCGCCAACGATCAGCCAGCAGCCGCTGCAACCTCAGGGAGCGATGTGTCCCGCCGTCTGTTCACCTCGGAGTCAGTGACCGAAGGTCACCCCGACAAGATCGCTGACCAGATCAGCGACACCATTCTTGACGCGCTCCTGCGGGAGGACCCGACCTCCCGGGTCGCCGTGGAGACCTTGATCACCACCGGCCAGGTCCATGTGGCCGGCGAGGTCACCACCAAGGCGTACGCGCCGATCGCCCAGCTCGTGCGGGACAAGATCCTGGAGATCGGCTACGACTCCTCGAAGAAGGGCTTCGACGGCGCTTCCTGTGGCGTCTCGGTCTCCATCGGCGCGCAGTCGCCCGACATCGCGCAGGGCGTCGACACGGCGTACGAGAAGCGTGTCGAGGGTGAGCAGGACGACGAGCTCGACAAGCAGGGCGCCGGCGACCAGGGCCTGATGTTCGGCTATGCCTGCGACGAGACGCCCGAGCTGATGCCGCTCCCGATCCACCTGGCGCACCGCCTCTCGCGCCGCCTCTCCGAGGTCCGCAAGAACGGGACCATCCCGTACCTGCGCCCCGACGGCAAGACGCAGGTCACCATCGAGTACGACGGCGACAAGGCCGTCCGTCTCGACACGGTCGTCGTTTCCTCGCAGCACGCCTCGGACATCGACCTGGACTCGCTGCTCGCCCCCGACGTACGCGAGTTCGTCGTCGAGCACGTCCTCCAGGAGCTGGTGGACGACGGCATCAAGCTGGAGACCGAGGGCTACCGGCTGCTGGTCAACCCGACCGGGCGCTTCGAGATCGGCGGCCCCATGGGCGACGCCGGTCTGACCGGCCGCAAGATCATCATCGACACGTACGGCGGCATGGCCCGCCACGGCGGCGGCGCCTTCTCGGGCAAGGACCCGTCGAAGGTCGACCGCTCGGCGGCGTACGCGATGCGCTGGGTCGCGAAGAACGTCGTCGCGGCCGGCCTGGCCGCGCGCTGCGAGGTCCAGGTCGCCTACGCGATCGGCAAGGCCGAGCCGGTCGGCCTGTTCGTCGAGACCTTCGGCACCGCCACGGTCGACACCGAGAAGATCGAGCAGGCCATCGGCAAGGTCTTCGACCTCCGCCCGGCCGCGATCATCCGCGACCTCGACCTGCTCCGCCCGATCTACTCCCAGACGGCGGCGTACGGCCACTTCGGCCGCGAGCTGCCCGAATTCACCTGGGAGACCACGGACCGCGTGGACGCCCTCCGCGAGGCCGTCGGCCTCTGACCCACCCGCCCCACCCACAGCGGCTGACGACGGCCCCGGACCGCAGGACGGTCCGGGGCCGTTCCGTATGCGCGCGGTCGCCGAGGGCGCTCGGCATGGGGGTGTGTCGGTGGTGTCTGGTAGGTATGGAGCTGTGAGCAGCGATGACAGGCCGGAGAAGGGGGAGCCGGAGCAGCTTGCGCTTATTCGGGAGAGCGTGCGGAAGGCGAAGGTGCCACGGGCCAAGCCGCGGACATGGCGGGGGGCCGCGCTGGCGGGGGAGTTGCCGGTGGCGCGAGTCGTGGTGAACAAGGGGGTGCTGCATCTCGACCAGTTCTTCGACTACGCCGTGCCGGAGGAGCTGGACGAGGCGGCGCGGCCGGGGGTGCGGGTGCGGGTGCGGTTCGGGGCCGGGGCGCATCAGGTGCGGGGCGGGCGGCGCGAGGGCGGGCGGCTGATCGACGGGTTCGTCGTGGAGCGGCTGGCCGAGTCCGACTACAAGGGGCCGCTGGCCGCGCTGGCCGATGTGGTGTCGCCCGAGCCGGTGCTGAGCACCGAGCTGCTCGGGCTCGCCCGGGCCGTCGCCGACCGGTATGCCGGAAGCCTCGCGGATGTCCTTCAGCTCGCCATTCCGCCGAGGAACGCGCGGGCCGAGTCGAAGCCGTCCCCCGAGCCGCTGCCGCCGCCCGCCGCGCCCGAGGCGGGGACATGGGGGCGGTACGCGAACGGGGCGGCGTTCCTGGACGCGCTCGCCGGGGGCGGTGCGCCGCGCGCCGTATGGACCGCGCTGCCCGGACCGCACTGGGCGGACGAACTGGCGCGGGCGGTCGCCGCGGCGCTCGCCTCGGGGCGGGGCGCGCTGGTCGTCGTACCGGACGGGCGGGTGGCCGCGCGGGTCGACGCCGCGCTCACGGCGCTCCTGGGCACCGGCCGGCATGCCCTGCTCACGGCCGAGGCCGGGCCCGAGAAGCGCTATCGCGAGTGGCTGGCCGTACGGCGCGGTGCGGTACGGGCGGTCGTGGGGACCCGTGCCGCCATGTTCGCGCCGGTCCAGGATCTGGGGCTGGTGGCCATCTGGGACGACGGGGACGACAGCCACAGCGAGCAGCACGCGCCGCAGCCGCACGCCCGTGAGGTGCTGCTGCTGCGTGCCGCGCACGACAAGTGCGGCTTTCTGCTGGGCGGTACGGCGTGCACGGTCGAGGCGGCCCAGCTCGTCGGTACGGGCTGGGCGCTGCCCCTGACGGCGACCCGGGAGCGGATACGTACCGCCGCGCCCCTCGTCCGTACCGTTGGCGACGGCGAACTGGCGCGGGACGAGGCTGCTCGCGCGGCCCGGCTGCCGAGCCTCGCCTGGCAGGCAGTCAGGGACGGGCTGAAGTCCGGACCGGTGCTGGTGCAGGTGCCCCGGCGCGGCTATGTGCCCCGGCTGGCGTGCGAGCGGTGCCGTACGCCAGCCCGCTGCCGGCAGTGCGCGGGGCCGCTGGAGGCTCCCCGGGAGCGGGAGCTGCGGTGCGGGTGGTGCGGCCGGGACGAACCGGGATGGCAGTGCGCGGAGTGCGGCAGCGTGCGGCTGCGGGCGCGGATCGTGGGGGCACGGCGTACGGCGGAGGAGCTGGGCCGGGCCTTCCCGGCCGTTCCCGTACGCACATCGGGGCGGGACCATGTCCTGGACTCGGTACCGGGCAGGCCCGCCCTGGTGGTCAGCACGCCTGGAGCCGAGCCGGTGGCCGAGGGCGGTTACGCCGCCGCGCTGCTGCTGGACGGCTGGGCGATGCTGGGACGGCCGGACCTGCGGGCGGGCGAGGAGGCCCTGCGGCGCTGGATTCACGCGGGCTCTTTGGTACGCGGGCAGGAGGAGGGCGGCACGGTGGTCGTGGTCGCCGAACCCACACTGCGGCCGGTGCAGGCGCTGGTGCGCTGGGACCCGGTGGGGCACGCCCAGCGCGAACTGGCCGAGCGGGCCGAGCTGGGCTTTCCGCCGGTGTCCCGGATGGCGGCGGTGTCGGGCCGCGCGGAGGCGGTCCGTACGTTCCTCGCCGCCCTGGCCACGGCCGGACTTCCGCCGGACGCCGAGGTGCTGGGCCCCGTGCCGCTCCCGCCCGCCGACCCGGGCAGGTCGCGCAGACCGGGCGACCCGCCGCCGGGGGAGCACTGGGAGCGGGCACTGCTGCGCGTACGTCCGGGGAGCGGTGCGGCTCTGGCGTCCGCGCTGAAGTCGGCGCAGGCGGCACGCATGGCCCGGGGGGCGGCGATGCCGTACGGGTGCGGATCGACCCGCCGGACATCGGCTGACACGGCGGGCGCGTGGGAAAGGTCTGTTGCGGCGCCGAGCCCCGGGCGTTCTCATGGGCTGCCTTGTCCATCGGCCGCCCTGTCCTTCTGCAGCCTTGTCCTTCGGCCCTGCCTGCGCGCCCGCTGCCGTTCGGGCATCGCGGTCAGCCGACCGGTCAGCCGTCGTCGGAGGGACGGGCTTCGTCGGAGGCCCGGGCGCGCAGGGCCCGTACCTTGTGGAGGTTGCCGCAGTGCTCCATGGAGCACCAGCGGCGCCGGCCCGGGCGCGAGGTGTCGACGTACACGAGCTGGCAGTTGTCGGAGGCGCAGGTGCGGATACGGTGCGCGAAGGGCCCGGTCAGCAGCTCGACGGCGTCCCGGGCGACGGTGGCGAGCAGATGCGTGCCGGTGGCGGTGCCCGTCCACCGCCGTTCTCCGCCCGGCCCGATCGCGGGTGCCAGCGGCGGGTGGGCGGCGGCTTCATTGATGACCCGTAGCAGCCCGGGCTCGTGTGGTTCGCCCGACGTGTGCGCGATGACCAGGCGGAACAACGCGTCGCGCAACCGCCGCGCGTCCGCCACCTCGCTGTCGGAGATCTCCAGCGAGGGTGTCGGTGTCAGCCGCGACCGGTCCGCCCATTCCGCCAGATCGGCGGGCTCGTGCAGCACCTCGTACCGGCGGTAGGGGCCGGGACCGCCGGTGGTCAGCAGCTCCAGACACAACGCCCCGGGATCGAACCGGAAGGTGACGCCGCTACCGGAGCGCAGTATCAAACCCCTTGCTGGGGAAGCGGCTGCGGAAGTGGTTGTGGAAGTGGTCGCGGAGGTGGTTGCGGCAGCGTCCATGTAACCAATATAAGTGGTTACATGGCACTGAGCTGGAAGCTGGTCGTCGACAGTACGGACGCACCCGCCCTCGCGGACTTCTGGGCCGCGGCGCTGGGTTACGAGGTGGAGGACCCGAGCCCTCTGATCGAACGCCTGCTGGCCGCAGGGCAGATCGGCGAGGAGGCGGTCACCGAGCATCGCGGGCGCAGGATCTTCCGCGGCTATGCCGCGATCCGCCATCCCGATGACCCCTTCGACGAGATCAGTGGTATCGGTCGCGGTCGGCGGCTGCTCTTCCAGGACGTACCCGAGGGCAAGACCGGCAAGAACCGGCTGCACCTCGATGTGCACAGCGAGCCCGGCGGGCGCGAGGAACTGGTGGCGCGACTGGTGGACCTGGGCGCGAGCCGTGTCCGTGAGGTGAACCAGGGGCCGGCCGGGCACTGGTGGGTGATGCGGGATCCGGAGGGAAACGAATACTGCGTGGCGTGACTCGGGCCGTCGCCCACGTCGGCCGTCGCCCACGCCGACCCGGCATCGGCGGCCCGGCCGGGGGCCCCGTCCCGAAGCCTTCAAGGCCTCGAAGGCCTCGAAGCCCCCGGAGAGCATCCGAAACGTCCGAAACCCCCGAAGCCTCCAAGGACTCCAAACCCCCGAGGCCTTCAAGGCCCCGAAGTCCCCGAAGCCCGCAAGGCCCCCGAAGGCTTTGCAGGCTTCGAAGTCCCGCCCCCGGCCGCTCGGCCATCGAGCCCCCTCAGCCGCCCCGCGGCCCCGGGAACGCCGACGGCCGGGGATCTTCGCGCAGCGCCGGGGCGGCAGCCGTGGGCTGGGGCGGCATCGAGCGCGCGGCGGGCACCGAGGTCACGGCGGTCGGTACCGCGGTGGTCTCCTGCGCACGGTCCGGCTCGGCCGCGCCCGGCTGCTGCGTGGCCCGGCGCGTACCGTAACGGCGGTGCACCGCCTGCTTCGTGACCCCCAGCGCGGAGCCCACCGCGTCCCACGAGAATCCCAGCGAGCGGTCGAAGTCCACGGCCGCGGTCACCAGGGTCTCGACGCTGTCCCGCAACTCCTGTGCGAGACGGACGGTCGGCGCCGGGGCCCTGCCGTAGACGACGAAGCCCGTGGACGGGCCGGAGCGGCGGGGGCGGTAGACATTGCCCAACTGGGCGGTGAGGGTGCGCAGCGCGTCCACCTGCCGCCGGACCCGCTCGATGTCCCGCACCAACAGGTGGAGACTTGCACGGGCTTGTGCGTCGTGGGTTGCGTGGTCGGCCATGAACAAGCCTCTCGAACCGGCGTTGAAAAGGATCCGGGCCGCACCGGTGCGGCCCGCGTTGGTCAATCTCCCTTGACAACGCGCCACCCGCCGTTGTGGTCACGCCCCAGGGGCGTGTGCGCATATGCGCGGGGCGCGCACACCGACGTACGCCCCCTGCCGCCGCGGCCCATAGACTGGTGCGTCGCTCGTCACCGCACGTTTCTGCACGAGAGGCAGTCAGCCACCGATGAAGCTCGTCTTCGCCGGCACCCCCGAGGTCGCCGTACCCGCCCTGGACGCACTCATCGCCTCGGAACGGCATGACGTCGTCGCCGTCGTCACCCGGCCCGACGCGCCGTCGGGCCGTGGGCGCAGGCTCGTCTCCAGCCCGGTCGCCGAGCGCGCCGAGGAGTCGGGCATCGAGGTGCTCAAGCCGGCGAAGCCCCGGGACGGGGAATTCCTGGCACGGCTGCGGGAGATCGGGCCCGACTGCTGCCCGGTCGTGGCGTACGGCGCGCTGCTGCCCAGGGTCGCGCTCGACGTCCCGGTCCACGGCTGGGTGAATCTGCACTTCTCGCTGTTGCCGGCCTGGCGCGGCGCGGCGCCCGTACAGCACGCGGTCATGGCGGGGGACGAGATGACCGGCGCGGCCACCTTCCAGATCGAGGAGGGGCTGGACTCCGGGCCGGTGTACGGGGTGCTCACCGAGCATGTACGGCCCACCGACACCAGCGGCGATCTGCTGACCAGGCTCGCGTTCGCGGGCGCGGGGCTGCTCGTGGCGACCATGGACGGGATCGAGGACGGCACGCTCAAGCCCGTGGCGCAGCCCGCCGAGGGCATCTCGCTCGCGCCCAAGATCACCGTCGAGGACGCCCAGGTGGACTGGGCGGCGCCCGCCCTCCGCGTCGACCGCGTCGTCCGCGCCTGCACTCCCGCGCCCGGTGCCTGGACGGTCTTCCGCGGGGAGCGGCTCAAGCTGATCCAGCTCGGGCTGCTGCCGGACCGTACGGAACTGGCGCCAGGGGTGCTGGCCGTCGGCAAGAACCATGTGTACGCGGGCACCGGTTCGCACGATGTCGAGCTGCTCTGGGTCCAGCCCCAGGGCAAGAAGCCGATGCGCGCGGCGGACTGGGCCCGCGGAGTACGGATCGCCCCGGGCGAACAGCTCGGTGCGGAGGCGTCCTAGGTCTGTGGATCAGGCCGGGCCCAGCAAGATCCACAAGAGAGGACCTAGGGTGGGAGAGATCGGTTTCTCTCACCCGGAGCACCTTTGAACCAGCAGGCCCCCCGCCGTCCCGCCAAGCCCTACCGCCGCCCCAAGAAGGATCCCGTGCGGATCCTCGCCTTCGAGGCGCTCAGGGCCGTCGACGAGCGGGACGCGTACGCGAATCTCGTACTGCCCCCGCTGCTCAGGAAGGCACGCGAGAGCAGTGGCTTCGAGGCGCGTGACGCCGCCCTCGCCACCGAGCTGGTGTACGGGACGCTCCGCCGCCAGGGCACCTACGACGCGATCATCTCCGCCTGTGTCGACCGGCCGCTGCGCGAGGTCGACCCGCCGGTGCTCGATGTGCTGGCGCTCGGCGCGCACCAGCTCCTCGGCACCCGGATCCCCAGCCACGCCGCGGTCTCCGCGAGTGTGGAGCTGGCGCGGGTGGTCCTCGGCGACGGGCGCGCCAGATTCGTCAACGCCGTGCTGCGGAAGATCGCCCAGAACGATCTGGACACCTGGCTGGAGCAGGTCGCCCCGCCCTACGACGAGGACGCCGAGGACCATCTCGCGGTCGTCCACTCGCACCCCCGCTGGGTGGTCTCGGCGCTCTGGGACGCGCTCGGCGGCGGTCGCGCGGGCATCGAGGACCTGCTCGAAGCCGACAACGAACGGCCCGAGGTCACCCTCGTCGCCCGGCCGGGACGCGCCACCCCCGGGGAACTGACGGCGGCGCTCGGCGAGGACGCCGGGCTGCCGGGCCGCTGGTCGCCCTATGCGGTACGGCTCAGCGAGGGCGGCGAACCGGGTGCGCTCGACGCCGTACGGGAGGGCCGGGCCGGAGTCCAGGACGAGGGCAGCCAGCTTGTCGCGATCGCCCTCGCCAACGCGCCGCTGGACGGTCCCGACGCCCGCTGGCTCGACGGCTGCGCCGGTCCCGGCGGCAAGGCGGCGCTGCTGGGGGCGCTGGCCGCCGAACGCGGTGCGTCCCTGCTCGCCGCCGAGAAGCAGCAGCACCGGGCCCGGCTCGTGGAGCGCGCGCTGGCCGGCAATCCCGGCCCGTACCAGGTCATCGCCGCGGACGGCACCCGCCCGCCGTGGGTTCGCGGCTCCTTCGACCGGGCCCTCGTCGACGTCCCCTGCTCGGGTCTCGGCGCACTGCGGCGCAGGCCGGAGGCGCGCTGGCGGCGCCGCCCCGAGGACCTCGACGACTTCGCGCCGCTCCAGCGCGGTCTGCTCCGCGAGGCGCTTCAGGCCGCACGGATCGGCGGCGTCGTCGGGTACGCGACCTGCTCCCCGCATCTCGCCGAGACCAGGGCGGTCGTCGAGGACGTCCTCAAGGGGCGCGGCGGCCCGGCGGTCCGGGCGGAGTGGATCGACGCCAGGGCGCTGATGCCGGGCGTACCGGCGCTCGGTGACGGTCCCGACGTGCAGCTCTGGCCGCATCTGCACGGCACGGACGCCATGTATCTGGCCCTGCTGCGCCGTACGGCCTGAGCGGACGTCCACGTACGGCCTGAGCGACGCACCCGCGTACGGCCTGAGCGCACCCGCCCACGTACGGCTACGGCCACGGGTACGGCCCGAGCGCGCACCGCACCGCACCGGCCGGACACCGCTGAATCGCGCGGTTTGCGCGGACTGTGCCCGTCCTCTTCGGCATTGTTCGCGCAGTTGTCCACAGGGCGGTCGGGAAGTGCTCGGGAGCATGGCAGGCTTGGCACATGGCCCAGATCAACCCCAGCATCCTGTCCGCAGACTTCGCCCGCCTCGCCGAGGAGGCGGACGCCGTCCGTGGCGCCGACTGGCTCCATGTCGACGTCATGGACAACCACTTCGTGCCCAATCTGACCCTGGGGGTACCGGTGGTCGAAGCGCTCGGCCGGGCCACGGACACCCCGCTGGACTGCCATCTGATGATCGAGGACCCCGACCGCTGGGCACCCCAGTACGTGGAGGCGGGCGCGGGCTCGGTGACCTTCCATGTGGAGGCCGCCGCCGCCCCCGTACGGCTGGCGCGGGAGATCCGGGCGAAGGGGGCGCGGGCCTCCATGGCGCTCAAGCCCGCGACACCCGTCGAGCCGTACGAGGACCTGCTGCCCGAGCTGGACATGCTGCTGATCATGACCGTGGAGCCGGGCTTCGGGGGCCAGGCCTTCCTGGACATCATGCTGCCCAAGATCCGCCGCAGCCGGGAGCTGATCTCCAAGCACGGCCTGGAGCTGTGGCTCCAGGTCGACGGCGGGGTCTCGGAGAGCACCATCGAGCGATGCGCCGAGGCCGGCGCCGATGTCTTCGTGGCGGGCTCCGCCGTATACGGGGCGGACGACCCGGCCGCGGCGGTCCGTGCCCTGCGCGACCGGGCCGCCAAGGCCGCCGCCTCGGCGTCCTGGGCGTGCGGACACGGAGCCGGCCGGTGAGCCGGAGAACGGCCGGCGACACAGCCGTCCACTGAGCCAAGGGAACATGAACGGGGCCCCATTCGGGCCGATCAAGGACCGCTGGATCTGACAGGATGAACAGCGAGTCCAGAGTGCGCACAGCAGTGAGGAGATCGCGGTGTCTGCAATGTCGGCGGGTCGGTCCGCCCTGCGGATGGGACCCGCGGAGCTGGTGCAGGCGGCGGCCATGGCCCGTCGCTTCTACCTTGAGGGAAAGTCCAAGATCCAGATCGCCGAGGAGTTCGGCGTCAGCCGGTTCAAGGTGGCGCGGGTCCTGGAGACGGCGCTGGAGCGCGACCTCGTGAGGATCGAGATCAGGGTGCCCGCCGAGCTGGACGCGGAGCGCTCCGACGCGCTGCGCGCACGGTACGGACTGCGGCACGCGGTGGTCGTCGAGTCGCCCGCGGAGGGCGGGGACGAGTCGCCCGACCCGGAGAATCTGGGCGAGGTCGCCGCCGATCTGCTCGGCGAGCTGGTCGTCGAGGGCGATGTGCTCGGGCTGGCCTGGGGCCGGTCCACCATCCATATGGCGGCCGCGCTCGACCGGCTGCCGCCCTGTACGGTCGTCCAGCTCACCGGTGTGTACGACGCGGGGACCGCCGAGCGCGGCTCGGTCGAGGCGGTACGGCGCGCGGCCCAGGTGTCCGGCGGCGAGGCCCACCCCATCTACGCCCCGATGCTGCTGCCCGACACGGCGACCGCCGCCGCGCTGCGCAGCCAGACCGGTATCGCGCGGGCCTTCGAGTACTTCGACAAGGTCACGGTCGCCGCCGTCTCCATCGGCTCGTGGGAGGCGGGTATCTCCACGGTGCACGACATGCTCACCGACGAGGAGCGGTCCCACTACGCCTCGCTCGGTGTCGCCGCCGAGATGTCCGCGCATCTCTTCGACGCGGAGGGCCGCCGGGTCGGCCGCGACCTGGGCGAGCGGTGCATCACGGTCGAGGCCGAGCGGCTGCGCCGTATCCCGGAGGTCGTGGCGATCGCCGGCGGACTGCGCAAGGGCGAGGCGATCGGGGCGGTCCTCAGGTCCGGGCTGGTCACCAGTCTGGTCACGGACACCGCCGCGGCGGACTATCTGCTGACGGAGTTCGAGCCGGCGCCGCGCCCCGCGCTGGAGCGGTGCGACCCGGACGACTGAGCGCGCGTACGGACGGCTGCGTACGACGCGTGAGGGACGGCCGCGTACGGGACGGGCGCGTGACGCCCGCGCACAGGGCGCCCGCGTACAGGACGGCCGCGTACGGGACAAGTGCGACGGGACGACCGCGTACGAGGCGGCCGGCCGTGCCGTTCGGGCCGCAGGGTTGCCCGGTACGGGACGAATGACCGCGTCGTGTGGTTCGTGAGGGGCGCACGGTAAGCTCCTGGGGTAAGGCAGGTTCGATTCCGCTTCCTGGCCTCGGAGCCCCCGTACCGCCTCCTCGGAGGAGCAGACGACCACGGGGGCGTTTTGCTGCGCGATGGGGCGCCGCCGGGTGCCGCCCAGCGCCATCCGGCGTGGAAGCGGGAAGCGACCTGCGCCGTTCCGCGGGAAAATGTGAGACCTATGCGTTTCCTTGAGCCGGGTACCGGCCGCCATGTGGAGAGTGCTCCGGTTCCCTACGATCTGACGTACGACGACGTGTTCATGGTGCCGAGCCGTTCGGCCGTCGGCTCCCGGCAGGGCGTGGACCTCTCCTCGCCGGACGGCACGGGCACCACCATCCCGCTCGTCGTCGCCAATATGACCGCGATCGCGGGCCGCAGGATGGCCGAGACCGTCGCCCGGCGCGGCGGCCTCGTCGTGATCCCGCAGGACATCCCGATCGAGGTCGTCACCGAGGTCATCTCCTGGGTCAAGACGCGCCACCTCGTCCTCGACACCCCGATCGTGCTGACCCCTGCCCAGACCGTCGGTGACGCGCTGTCCCTGCTGCCCAAGCGCGCGCACGGCGCGGGCGTGGTCGTGGACGGCGAACACCGGCCGGTCGGGATCGTCACCGATCACGATCTGACCGGTGTCGACCGCTTCACCCAGCTCTCCGAGGTCATGTCGAAGGACCTGCTGCTGATCGCCGCGGACATGGACCCGCGCGAGGCGTTCAACACCCTCGACAACGCCAACCGCAAGCTCGCCCCCGCCGTCGACACGGACGGGCGGCTGGTCGGCATCCTGACCCGCAAGGGCGCGCTGCGCGCGACCCTCTACACGCCCGCCACCGACGCCGGCGGCAAGCTGCGGATCGCCGCCGCCGTCGGTATCAACGGCGATGTCCCGGGCAAGGCGGCGCAGCTTCTCGCCGCGGGCGTGGACACGCTCGTCGTCGACACCGCGCACGGCCACCAGGAATCCATGATCGCCACGGTCAGGGCGGTCCGCGCGCTGGACCCGAAGGTCCCGCTCGTCGCCGGCAATGTCGTGTCGGCCGAGGGCGTACGCGATCTGATCGAGGCCGGCGCGGACATCATCAAGGTCGGTGTCGGGCCGGGCGCGATGTGCACCACCCGGATGATGACCGGGGTCGGCAGGCCGCAGTTCTCCGCGGTCCGGGAGTGCGCGACCGAGGCGAGGAAGTCCGGCAGGCACGTATGGGCCGACGGCGGGGTCCGCCATCCGCGCGATGTGGCCATGGCGCTCGCCGCGGGCGCCTCGAACGTGATGATCGGCTCCTGGTTCGCCGGTACGTACGAGTCGCCCGGAGACCTTCAGCAGGCCGCCGACGGACGGCTCTACAAGGAGTCCTTCGGCATGGCCTCGGCCCGCGCCGTACGGAACCGTACGAGCGAGGAGTCGGCGTACGACCGCGCCCGCAAGGGGCTGTTCGAGGAGGGCATCTCGACCTCCCGGATGTTCCTCGACCCGTCCCGCCCCGGCGTCGAGGACCTGATCGACTCGATCATCGCGGGGGTCCGCTCGTCCTGCACGTACGCCGGGGCCAGCTCCCTGGAGGAGTTCGCGCACAAGGCGATCGTCGGCGTCCAGAGCGCCGCCGGATACGCCGAAGGGCAGCCCCTGCACGCCAGTTGGAGCTGAGGGCCCCCTGCCGGAGAAAGTGTGGAGGAAGTGTGGAGGAGTGTCGGCGGGGGCCGGGGTGGTGGGCATGGGAGGAGTGAGAGCGGGTACGCGCGCTCTGCACTGACGACGGAGCAGGGGAGGACGAAGTGTCCATGGCGAGGACGGTCCCGACCGACAGCACGCGGTATCTGAGCCAGCAGCACACGGAGGCAGCGGAGCTGGACCTGCCGTATGTGGAGTGCCCGGCCGACGTGGCGCCCAAGGATGCCCGGGAGATCTCGAAGGTCTTCTTCGCCCGGCTCACCGAGCTGACTGAGGGCACGCCCGAGTACCAGTACGTACGCAACACCCTGATCGAGATGAACCTCGCGCTGGTCCGGTACGCGGCCACCCGCTTCCGGAACCGCTCGGACCAGATGGAGGACATCGTCCAGGTCGGCACGATCGGGCTGATCAAGGCGATCGACCGGTTCGAGCTGAGCCGTGAGGTGGAGTTCGCGACCTTCGCCGTGCCGTACATCGTCGGCGAGATCAAGCGCTTCTTCCGGGACACGAGCTGGGCCGTCCATGTGCCGCGCCGGCTCCAGGAGCTGCGGATCGACCTGGCCAAGGCGACCGACGAACTGTCCCAGCGGCTCGACCACGCGCCGACCACGGCGGAACTGGCCGGGCATCTCGGGCTGGACGAGGAGGAGGTCATCGAGGGCGTCGTCGCGGGCAACGGCTATACGGCAGGCTCGATCGACCTGCCCGCGGACGACGCGGCCGGGGTCCCGGTGCCGCTCTCGGACCGGCTCGGCGGGCCGGACGCGAGTCTGGAGACGGCGGAGAACGTCCAGGCGCTCAAGCCGCTGCTGGAAGATCTGGACGAGCGGGAACGGCGGATCCTGCGGATGCGCTTCGGCGACGAGATGACCCAGTCGGAGATCGGCGCGGAGCTGGGCGTGTCCCAGATGCATGTGTCCCGGCTGCTGACCCGGATCACCGGGCGGCTCCGGGAGGGGCTGCTCGCGGTGGAGTGAGCGGCCGGGCGCCGGAGCACGGTGCCGTACGGAGGGGGCGTACCGCTGAGGCGGTACGCCCCCTCCGGTATCTGTACGAGCCGGACCGGGCCGGACGCCGCCCCTGGCGCGTCCGAGGACGGCCGGGGCCGTGTTCTACTTCCCGTACGGACAGGGCCTGGCCCCGCCGTGCCCGACCGGTCATCGCAGAGAAGTGAACCACCAGCCGTGCGACTCAATGATCTCGACGAACGCATCGTCCACGCCCTCGCCGAGGACGCCCGCCGCTCCTACGCCGACATCGGCTCGCTCGTCGGCCTGTCCGCCCCCGCGGTGAAGCGGCGGGTCGACCGGCTGCGGGCCGGGGGAGCGATCACAGGCTTCACGGTACGGGTGGACCCGGCGGCGCTGGGCTGGCACACCGAGGGCTTCATCGAGATCTACTGCCGCCGCAACACCTCGCCCGAGGCCATCCACCGGGGCCTGGAACGGCTGCCCGAGGTGGTCGCCGCGTCCACCGTCACCGGCGACGCGGACGCGATCGCCCAGGTCTTCGCGGCCGATATGCGGCACTTCGAGCAGGTGCTCGAACGGATCGCGGGCCAGCCCTATGTGGAGCGCACGAAGTCGGTGCTCGTACTGTCGCCGCTGCTCAGGCGCTACTCCTCGGGTCCGCCGGACCGGCCGTAGGCCGTACCGGACACGTCCCGGCGGCCCGGCGCGGCCCCGCGGAAACGGGCCGCGCAATGAATCGCCGGGCGGGCCGCCGATCACGCAATGGATCGGTGGCGGGCGCGCAACGGTCGTGTCTTGTACGGGGCACCGACCGGACCGTACCGTCGGTGCGAACCCCGCGATCCGGGGCAGCCCCCTTCGTACCGTCCGAGGTCACCCATGCCGTCGCTGCGCACCGCCCTGCTCCAGACCTCCGGCCGGCCGGGCTCCGTCGCCGGGAATCTTCAGGCTCTCGACGAGGCGGCGGGCCGCGCGGCGGACGCCGGGGCCGGGCTGCTGGTCTGCCCCGAGATGTTCCTGACCGGCTACGCCATCGGTGACGAGGTGCCCAGGCTGGCCGAGCCCGCCGACGGCCCGGGGGCCATGGCCGTGGCGGAGATCGCCGTACGGTACGGAATCGCGGTGCTGTACGGCTATCCGGAGCGGGAATTCGACGGGACGGGCGAACGGATCTTCAATGCAGCACAGTTGATCGGCCCCGACGGCGCGCGGCTCGCCAACTACCGCAAGACGCATCTCTTCGGCCCCTTCGAGCAGAAGTGGTTCACACCGGGGGAGCAGCCGGTCGTCCAGGCCGAGTTGGCGGGGCTGCGGCTCGGGATCGTGATCTGTTACGACGTCGAGTTCCCGGAGAGCGTCCGGGCGCACGCGCTCGCCGGCACCGATCTGCTGCTCGTGCCGACCGCGCTGATGCGTCCGTACGAATTCGTCGCCGAATCCCTGGTGCCGGTACGGGCCTTCGAGAGCCAGGTGTATGTCGCGTACGCCAACAGGATTGGCGAGGAGGGCGAGTTCGAGTTCACCGGGCTGAGCTGTCTCGCCGGGCCCGACGGCTCCGCCGTGGCGCGCGCGGGACGCGGCGAGGAACTGATCGTCGGCGATGTGGACCGGCGGCTGCTGGACGCCTCGCGCGAGGCCAATCCATATCTGCGCGACCGCCGCCCCGGCCTGTACACCTCACTCCGCTGACCGCCCCGCCACCCCGCCCGGTCTGTTCCGCCGTACCACCGCAAGGAGCCCGTACCCCATGACGTCCACGGTGCCCACCGCCGTCCCGCACACCGGCGAGCAGCCGCCGATCACCATGTCCGGGCCGGACTTCCCGTACGCGTACGACGACTTCCTGGCGCATCCCGCCGGGCTCGGCCAGATCCCCGCGACCGAGCACGGCGCCGAGGTCGCCGTCATCGGTGGCGGGCTCTCCGGGATCGTCACGGCGTACGAGCTGATGAAGATGGGCCTCAAGCCCGTGGTGTACGAGGCGGACCGGATCGGCGGCCGGCTCCGTACGGTCGGTTTCGAGGGCTGCGACCCCGGACTGACCGCCGAGATGGGCGCCATGCGCTTCCCGCCCTCCTCCACCGCGCTCCGCCACTACATCGATCTGGTGGGCCTGGAGACCCGGCCGTTCCCCAACCCCCTGTCCGCCGCGACCCCTTCGACGGTCGTCGACCTCAAGGGCGAGTCCCACTACGCCCGGACGATCGATGATCTGCCGCAGGTCTACCGCGATGTGATGGCCGCCTGGAACACCTGTCTGGAGGAGGGCGCCGACTTCTCCGCGATGAACCGCGCCCTGCGCGAGCGCGATGTGCCGCGCGTACGGGAGATCTGGGCGCGGCTCGTCGAGAAGCTCGACAACCAGACCTTCTACGGCTTCCTCTGCGACTCCCCGGCCTTCGCGTCCTTCCGTCACCGGGAGATCTTCGGGCAGGTCGGCTTCGGTACGGGCGGCTGGGACACCGACTTCCCCAACTCCATCCTGGAGATCCTGCGGGTCGTCTACACCGAGGCCGACGACCACCACCGCTCGATCGTCGGCGGCAGCCAGCAACTGCCGCTGCGGCTGTGGGCACATGAGCCCGCGAAGATCACCCACTGGCCGGCCGGGACCTCGTTGGAGTCGCTGCACGGCGGTGAGCCGCTGCCTGCGGTGGTACGGCTGCACCGCACGGCCGGCGACCGGATCACCGTCACGGACGCCTCGGGCCGTATCCGTACCTACCGCGCGGCGGTCTTCACCGCCCAGTCCTGGCTGCTGCTGTCCAAGATCGCCTGTGACGAGTCGCTCTTCCCGATCGACCACTGGACGGCGATGGAGCGCACCCACTACATGGAGTCGTCCAAGCTGTTCGTGCCGGTGGACCGGCCGTTCTGGCTGGACAAGGACGAGCGGACCGGGCGCGACACGATGTCGATGACGCTCACCGACCGGATGACCCGGGGCACCTATCTGCTGGACGACGGCCCGGACCGGCCCGCGGTGATCTGCCTCTCGTACACATGGTGCGACGACAGCCTCAAATGGCTGCCGCTCTCGGCGGGGGAGCGGATGGAGGTGATGCTCAACTCGCTGCGCGAGATCTATCCGGGCGTGGACATCCGCCGCCACATCATCGGCAGTCCGGTGACCGTGTCCTGGGAGAACGAGCCGTATTTCATGGGCGCGTTCAAGGCGAATCTGCCCGGTCACTACCGCTATCAGCGGCGGCTCTTCACGCACTTCATGCAGGACCGGCTCCCGGCGGACAAGCGGGGGATCTTCCTGGCGGGCGACGACATCTCATGGACGGCGGGGTGGGCCGAGGGCGCCGTACAGACCGCGCTCAACGCGGTGTGGGGAGTGATGAACCACTTCGGCGGCGCGACGGACGGCGGGAACCCCGGACCGGGTGACGTGTACGACGAGATCGCGCCGGTGGAACTCCCGGAGGACTGACTGAAGGGGCGGGCCCGTACTGGAGACCCGCCCCCCGTGCGGTCAGACGCCGGCGGCGCGTGCCGCCGCGTACACCTCGGCCGCGATGTCGGACAGTTCGGCCGCGTCGCGCGCGGTGGTCTGGAGGTCCAGCAGGAACTCCGGCACACCGGTCTCGGCGTGCGCCGCCAGGTCCTCGACGATCTGCGCCACGCTGCCCTGGAAGGGGTGGCGGCCCTCGCCCTCGTACGGCTTGGCGCTGTGCTGCACATTGACGCGGGCGCAGACCGCGAGCGGGCGCTCACGGCCGCTCGCGTCGGCGGCCTCCCGTACCTTCTCCCACTGCTCGGCGAGCTGGGCGACCCCCATGGCGACGGGCATCCAGCCGTCCGCGCGCTCCACGAGCCGGCGGGTGGCACGCGGGCTGTTCGCCGGGAGGTAGACCGGGATGGGGCGGGCCGGCTTGGGGCCGACCTCGGACGGGGCGATGGTGGTCAGCTCGCCCTCGTACGAGACGGGGTCCGGCCCCCAGACGGCCGCGCACACGTCCAGCAGCTCGTCCAGGACGGCCCCGCGCTTCTCGAACGGGGCGACGGCGGCGGCCGCGTACTCGTCGAGCGACCAGCCCGTGCCGAGTCCGGCGACCACCCGGCCGCCGCTCGCCGCGTCGAGCGAGGCGAGCGAACGGGCGAGCTGGAACGGTACGTGCAGCGGCGCGACCAGCACGCTGGTGCCGAGCCTGGCCCGCTCCGTGGCGGCCGCGGCCAGGGTCAGTGTGACCAGCGGGTCGGCGACGCTGCGGTAGTGGTCGGGCCAGGGGAGCCCGGGGATGCCGTAGAGGCCCTGGGTCGCGGGCTCGGGGAAGAGAACGCGCTCGAAGACCCACAGACTCGCGTATCCGGCCTCCTCCGCGGCCCGCGCCACGGTGGCCACGTCGCGGCCGATGTCGTACTGCTTCATCTGCGGAAGACCGAGGCCGAGTTCGACCGGCATGCGTGCACTCCTTCGTGCGGAGGGTGAGGTGATCCACCGTAGGGCACGGGCCGGATCCGGTCCGGGACGGCAGGTGGTGTCTCCACAGCGCCGACGGTGTATTCCCGTCCATGAGTCACCGCGTGAGCCACTGTCAGGTCCGCGGCCCGTGGGCGCACCGGACGGGTCCGGTATCCGCTACGCCTCCGCCGTGCCCACCCGCGCCTCCCGGCGGTCCCCCGTCCGGAGCACCCCCGCGCCCACCATCAGCCCGCACGCCAGCAGCGTCACCAGTCCGAACGACACCACCAGCGACGTCGCGTCCGCCACCGCGCCGATTGCCGACGGGGCGATCAGGCCCGATGTGTACGTGATCGTCGCGACGCCCGCGATCGCCTGGCTCGGGTTCGGGCCCGAGCGGCCCGCCGCCGCGAAGGCCAGCGGAACCACCACCGACACGCCGAGCCCCAGCAGCCCGAACCCGCCCATCGCGAGCGCCGGATGGGGCGCCACGACGACCAGGAGGCCGCCTGCCGCCGCCAGGACGCCGCCCGTCCTGACCGTCCGTACCGCGCCGAACCGGTCGATCACCTTGTCGCCCGCGAGCCGCGCCACCGCCATGGTCAGGGCGAAGGCCGTGGTCGAGGCGGCGGCAAGACCCGGCGAGGTGTCCAGTACGTCCCGGAGGTACACCGCCGACCAGTCCATGCTCGCCCCCTCCGCGAACACCGCGCAGAACCCGATCGCCCCGATGACCAGCGCGGACTTCGGCGGCAGCACGAACCGCGGCGGCGGCTCCTCGTCGGGCGCGCTGCGCAGGTCGAGTACGCCCTGGCACGCGATCAGCCCCAGCACCGTGAGGACGCCCGCCGCCAGCACATGGTGCAGCCGCGCGTCGGTGCCGAGATGCGCGGCGAGCGTACCGGCCGCCGATCCGATCAGCGCGCCCGTACTCCACATGCCGTGCAGGCCGGACATGATCGACTTGTTCAGCCGGTTCTCGACCTCGACCCCCAGCGCGTTCATCGCCACGTCCGACATGCCCGCCGTCGCGCCGAACGCGAAGAGCGTGAGGCACAGGGTCACCAGATTCGGCGCGAGCGCGGGCAGGGTCAGCGCCAGGGTCCACAGTGCGAGCAGCCCGCGCAGCGCGGTCCGCGCTCCGAAGCGGTGGCTGACCGTACCGGCCAGCGGCATCGCGATCGACGCGCCGATCGCCGGGAAGGCGAGCGCGAGACCGAGCTGCCCCGCACTGACCCCGGCGTGGTCCTGGATCCAGGGAATCCGGGTGGCGAAGCTGCCGGTGACCGCTCCGTGCACACAGAAGACGGCGGCGACGGCGATCCTGGCGCGCCGCAGCCTGTCTCTGTCATAGACCGTTTCGACTGTTTTGCTCGACATCCTGTTCCACCCTCCCCTGTGAGGTGCCGTCCTCCGACGCACCGCGGACGCACCCTTCCGTGGTGCCGGAGTAAACTATCAGGAACCCTGCCTGATAAAAACAAAATTAGGGTCCAGCGATCTGGAAGGATTCCGGCATGGCCGCATCCCCGAGAACCGCCCGGGCCATCAACGACCGCCTCGCCCTGCGATTCCTCCAGCAGGAAGGCCCGTTGACGGCAGGGCAGCTCAAGACGCTGACCGGACTCTCCCGCCCCACCGTCGCCGATCTGGTGGAACGGCTCCAGGGCTCGGGGCTGGTACAGGTCGTCGGGGAGACCGGCGACCGGCGCCGCGGGCCCAACGCCCGGCTGTACGGGATCGTCGCGGACCTCGCCCATCTCGCCGCCCTGGACGTAAGGACCCACAGCGTCTCCGTCGTCGTCGCGGACCTGCTGGGCGCGACCCTCGCCGAGGCCGTCCTGCCCATCGGCAGCGACACGGCCACCGAAGCCGCCGTCGAACAGGCCGCGGCCCTGCTGGAACGTACGGCCGAGGAAGCCGGCGCGGTACGGCTGCACAGCGTCGGCATCGGCGCCCCCGGGCTGGTCGATCCGGTCGCGGGCGAACTCCGCGTCACCACCGGTCTGCCCGCCTGGCACCGAAGACTCGTCGCCGCCCTCCATGAGCGGCTGCCCGCCACCGTCCTCGTCGAGAACGAGACCAATCTCGCCGCACTCGCGGAACAGCGCCTCGGCGCGGCCCGTGGCCGGGACACCTTCGTACTGCTCTGGCTCGGCCATGGCGTCGGCGCGGCCGTGATGCTCGACGGCAAGCTCCGCCGGGGCGCGTCGGGAGGCGCGGGCGAGATCGGCTTCCTGCCCGTGCCCGGCACCTCGCAGCTTCCCTCCGCACTCGGCTGCGACGGCGGCTTCCACACCCTCGCGGGCTCGGCGGGCATCGCCGAACTCGCCGAGAAGTACGGCATCTCGGCGGTCGCCGCGCCCCAGGAACCGCCCGCCGCCGCCCTCGTGCGCGCCGCCGTGGCCGCGGCACCGGGCGACAGCTCCGCCGACGCGTTTCTGCGGGTGCTCGCCGACCGGCTGGCCATCGGCGCGGCCGCGGTCAGCGCGGTGCTGGACCCCGGCTGGATCGTCCTCGCGGGCGAGGTCGGGCACGCGGGCGGCGCGGCACTGGCCGCGCGCGTCGAGGAGCGGCTGGCGGCGATGTCACCGCTGCGTACGGAGGTCAGGGCCGGGGCGCTCGGCGGCACGGCCGTCCTGCGCGGCGCCCTGCTGACGGCCCGCGACGCCGCCCAGGACGACCTCTTCGCGCCCTGAACCCCACGGCCCCGCCCCATGAAGCCGTGTGAGCCAGCCCACAGATATCACCCGGATGGCCGACGATCAGGCGTGGCACACTGGTCGGGTACCAGAAGCAGCGCACTCCGGGGTCGGTGCAATTCCGAACCGGCGGTTACAGTCCGCGACCCGTCCGCAGCCAGCGGCCGGTTGACCAGGTGAAATTCCTGGACCGACGGTGAAAGTCCGGATGGGAGGCAGTGCGCGGCGGGCCGTCACCGGTACGCCGCCGTCGATGGGTCGTCCTCGGACGATCCGTTTCTTCGGCCTCGGCGTCCCCGTGTGCGTTCCCGCTTCTCTGTCGTCATCGACAGGCCCCGGAGTCCGTGCCCGAAGAGGCAGGAGGACCCGGTGGCCACCCAGGCCGAGACCGTGACCGACGCGGACGCCATGCGCCGGGCCATCGCACTGGCCGCCCGCGGACTCGGATCGACCAGCCCCAACCCGGTCGTCGGATGCGTGATCCTCGACGCCGCGGGACACCTCGCCGGCGAGGGATTCCACCGTCGCGCCGGCGGGCCGCACGCCGAGATCCACGCCCTGCGCGCCGCCGGCGAACGGGCCCGGGGCGGCACGGCGTACGTCACGCTCGAACCCTGCGACCACACCGGCCGTACCGGACCCTGCTCCCGCGCGCTCGTCGAGGCCGGTGTCGCCCGGGTCTGTTACGCGGTCGCCGATCCCAACCCCACGGCCACCGGCGGCGCGGACACCCTGCGCGCGGCCGGAGTCACCGTCGAACAGGGGCTGTTGGCGGCGGAGGCCGAGGAGGGCAACACCGCCTGGCTCACCTCCGTCCGGCGGGGCCGCCCCCATGTCCTGTGGAAGTACGCGGCCACCCTTGACGGCCGGATCGCCGCCGCCGACTCCACCAGCCGCTGGATCACCTCCGCCGAGGCCCGCGCCGATGTCCACCGGCTGCGCGCCGAGGCCGACGCGGTCGTCGTCGGCTCGGGCACCGCGCGTACCGACGATCCGCATCTCGCGGTACGGGGTGTCGAGGGCGCCGTACAGCCGCTGCGCGTGGTGGTCGACACCGAGGCCACCGCCGTACGGCCCGGCGCCCGGATCCTGGACGGCGCCGCGCCCACCCTGATCGCCGTGGCCGAGGACGCCGACCTGAGCGGGCGCGGCCATCTCACCGATGTCGTACGGCTGCCCAGGGCCGGCCGCGGTCTGGACGCCCCGGCCCTGCTGGCCGCCCTGTACGAGCGCGGCGTCCGCTCCGTACTCCTCGAAGGCGGTCCGGTCCTGGCCGGCTCCTTCGTCGCCGCCGGAGCCGTCGACAAGGTCGTCGCGTATCTCGCGCCCGTCCTGCTCGGCGCGGGCCCCGCCGCCCTCGCGGACGCCGGAATCACCACCCTCGCCGGGGCGTTGCGACTGCGGATGACGGAGACCGTACGGATCGGTGCGGATCTGCGGATCACCGCCGTCCCGGAAACCGCGGGGCCCGCGCCCGTACCCGCGGAGGCCGCGTCCGTGCCCGTATCAGCCACCACCACGAAGGAGCGTTGAGTGTTCACCGGAATCGTCGAAGAACTGGGTGAGGTCACTGCCGTCGAGAATCTCGGTGACTCCTCGCGCTTCCGCCTCCGCGGACCCGTCGTCACCGAGAACGCCAAGCACGGCGACTCGATCGCGGTCAACGGGGTCTG
The DNA here is from genome assembly GCF_019056675.1 of Streptomyces sp. GMY02. Taxonomy (NCBI): domain Bacteria; kingdom Bacillati; phylum Actinomycetota; class Actinomycetes; order Kitasatosporales; family Streptomycetaceae; genus Streptomyces; species Streptomyces sp. GMY02. The sequence goes on from NZ_CP077658.1 coordinate 7,117,149, forward strand.
CCTCACGGTCGTGGAGTTCGGCGACGGGGAGTTCACCGCGGATGTGATGGCCGAGACACTCGACCGCTCCAGCCTCGGCGCGCTGGAGCCGGGCTCCCGGGTCAATCTGGAGCGGCCCATGGCGGTCGGCGGCCGGCTCGGCGGGCATATCGTCCAGGGCCATGTGGACGGCACCGGCACCGTCGTCGAGCGCAAGACGTCCGAGCACTGGGAGATCGTCAAGATCTCGCTGCCCGCCCAACTGACCCGCTATGTCGTGGAGAAGGGCTCGATCACCGTCGACGGCGTCAGCCTCACGGTCGTCGACGCCGGGCCCGACTACTTCACCATCAGCCTGATCCCGACCACCCTCGCGCTGACGACCCTCGGCATCAAGGGCCCCGGGGACCCGGTCAACCTCGAAGTCGATGTGATCGCGAAGTACGTCGAGCGGCTGCTCGGAGCGGGAGCCACCGGCGGCATCGCGTCCGGTGCCGGTGCCGGTGCCGGTACGGGAACCGGGGAGCCCGTCCTGTGAGCGCCCTGTCATGGCTGAACGGCGAGGCCTTCACCGCCGTCGGCCAGCACATCCTCTGGTCCGACATGATCGGCAACACCATCGGGCTGGCCGCGCTCGCGCTCGGCTGGCGGCGTTCGATCTGGACCTGGCCCGCCCAGTTGCTGTCCGGGGCCATCCTCGTCGGCGCCTATGCCTCCGCCCAGCTCAGCGGGGGCGTCGGCAAGCAGCTCCTGGTCATCGGGGTCGCGCTGTGGGGCTGGCGCCAGTGGCAGCGCGGCAGCAGGCAGGCCCAGGACGGCTCGATCGCCGTACGGTTCGCGAGCTGGACCGAGCGCGGAGTACTCCTCGGCGGTACGGCGGTGGGCACCCTGGCCGTGGGCGGGCTGTTCGTCGCCGTACCCGAACTGTCCTGGAACCCCTGGCCCGACGCGTACATCTTCGTCGGCACCCTCGCCGCGATGGTCGCCCAGGCGCGCGGACTGGTCGAGTTCTGGTTCGCCTGGCTGCTCGTCGACATCGTCGGCGTACCGCTCGCGTTCAGCAGCGGACTCGCCTTCTCCGGCTTCGTCTATCTGATCTACCTCGTCCTCGTCCTCTGGGGAATGCGCGACTGGTGGCTGCGCTCCCGCACCGCCGCACCGTCCCTGGAAGGAGCAGCAGCATGACATCCTCCGCCTCGCCCACCGCCGCCCCCGACATCACCTGGTACTCGGCGGGCAACACCGAGGACCTCTCCCTCGACCCCGTCGAGCAGGCCATCGCCGACATCGCGGCCGGCCGGCCCGTCGTGGTCGTGGACGACGAGGACCGCGAGAACGAGGGCGACCTCGTCATCGCCGCCGAGATGGCCACCCCCGGGATCGTCGCCTTCATGATGAGCGAGTGCCGCGGACTGATCTGCGCCCCCATGGAGGGCGCCGAACTGGACCGGCTCCAACTGCCCCAGATGGTCGACCACAACACCGAGTCGATGCGCACGGCCTTCACGGTCTCCGTGGACGCGGCGCCCGCCCATGGCGTGACCACCGGAATCTCCGCCGCCGACCGTTCCACCACCCTGCAACTGCTGGCCGCGGGCGACACGGAGCCCGGTGACTTCGTCCGGCCGGGCCATGTCTTCCCGCTCCGCGCCAAGCCCGGCGGAGTGCTCGTACGGAACGGGCACACCGAGGCGGCCGTCGATCTGGCCAGGCTCGCGGGGCTGCGTCCGGCCGGGGCGATCGTGGAGATCGCCGGTGAGGACGGGGTGATGCTGCGGCTGCCCGAGCTGATCCCGTTCGCGCGCAAGCACGGTCTGACGATCATCTCGATCGAGGACCTGATCGCCTACCGCCGAGCCGCCGAGCCGGATGTACGGCGGGAGGCCGAGGTCCGGCTGCCCACCGCCTTCGGCGAGTTCAAGGCGTACGGCTACCGCTCCACGGCCGACGGCGTCGAGCATGTCGCGCTCGTCCACGGGGACATCGGCGACGGCGAGGACGTCCTCGTACGGGTCCACTCGGAGTGCCTCACCGGCGACATCTTCGCCTCGCTGCGCTGCGACTGCGGACCTCAGCTCCAGGCCTCGATGGAGCGCGTCGCCGAGACCGGGCGCGGTGTCGTCGTCTATCTGCGCGGGCACGAGGGCCGGGGCATCGGGCTGCTCTCCAAGCTGCGCGCGTACGAACTCCAGGAGCGCGGTCACGACACCCTCGACGCCAATCTGGAACTCGGTCTGCCCGCCGACGCCCGCGACTACGCGGCGGGCGCGCGGATCCTCGACGACCTCGGCGTCCACAGCCTCCGCCTGATGACCAACAACCCCGACAAGACGGCCGCGCTGGTACGGCACGGGCTCCGGGTCACCGGGCGCGAGCCGATGCCGGTCCAGGCGGGGGAGCACAACCTCCGCTATCTGCGCACCAAGCGCGACCGGATGGGCCACGACCTGCCGTGGCTGGATCCGGCGGCGGGCGTGTCCGCCTGCGGCAACCAGTAACAGCGGCAGTCAGCGACAGCGGCAATCAGCAACGGCGGCAATCAGTAACAGCCGCGGCCAGTAACAGCCTTCGGCCGGCAAAAGCCCGACCGACAACGAGAACAGCTTCAAGGAGAGACGTGAGCGGCAAGGGCGCACCCGAACTGAGTGTGGAGAACTGCGAAGACCTCCGGGTCGCGGTGATCGCGGCACAGTGGCACGAGAAGATCATGGACGGTCTCGTCGACGGCGCCCTGCGCGCCCTCGGGGAACTCGGCATCGACGAGCCGACCCTGCTGCGCGTCCCCGGCAGCTTCGAACTGCCGGTCGCCGCCAAGGCGCTGGCCGGGGGCGGTTACGACGCGGTCGTCGCCCTCGGTGTCGTCATCCGGGGCGGAACCCCCCACTTCGACTATGTGTGCCAGGGCGTGACCCAGGGGCTCACCCAGGTCTCGGTCGACACCGGAGTGCCGGTCGGCTTCGGCGTACTGACCTGCGACACCGAGGAACAGGCGCTGGACAGGGCCGGTCTGGAGGGTTCGCACGAGGACAAGGGCCATGAGGCGGTCACCGCCGCCGTCGCGACCGCGGCCGCCCTGCGGAGCCTCGCCGAACCCTGGCGCTGACCCCCGGCCGGGCCGCGTAAAGTGACAGTCACCATGTCCAAGAAGACGTTCGAGGAGCTCTTCACCGAGCTCCAGCAGAAGGCCGCCACCGGCGACCCCGCGACCTCCCGTACCGCCGAGCTGGTGGACAAGGGCGTCCATGCCATCGGCAAGAAGGTCGTCGAAGAGGCGGCCGAGGTGTGGATGGCCGCCGAGTACGAGGGCAAGGAAGCCGCCGCGGAGGAGATCTCGCAGCTCCTCTACCACGTCCAGGTGATGATGGTCGCGCGCGGAATCTCCCTCGACGACGTCTACGCCCATCTCTGAGCCGGGCATTCCCGGCCGGCACCGTCCTCGTACCTCCCGCACCCTCCCCTCGTACAAAGGAAGCCGTCCTCATGCTGCGCATCGCCGTCCCCAACAAGGGTTCACTGTCCGGGCCTGCGTCGGCGATGCTCCATGAGGCCGGGTACCAGCAGCGCAAGGAGTCGAAGGAACTCGTCCTGGTCGACCCGGACAACCAGGTCGAGTTCTTCTACCTCCGTCCCCGCGACATCGCGATCTATGTGAGTTCCGGCCGGCTCGACATCGGCATCACCGGACGCGATCTGCTGATGGACTCCGGCGCGAGCGCGGAGGAGATCCTTCCGCTCGGCTTCGCGCGCTCCACCTTCCGGTACGCGACCAAGCCGGGCACGGCCGCCGGAGTCGAGGAGTTCGGCGGGATGACGGTGGCCACCTCGTACGAGGGCATCGTCGCCAAGCACCTTGCGGACCACGGCGTCGACGCCTCCGTCGTCCACCTCGACGGCGCGGTCGAGACCGCCATCGAGCTGGGGGTTGCCCAGGTCATCGCCGATGTGGTGGAGACCGGCACCTCGCTGCGGAACGCGGGCCTCGAAGTCATCGGCGAGCCGATCATGACCTCCGAGGCGATCGTCATCCGCCGTACCGGCGCCGACACCGACGAGCCCAAGGTCCAGCAGTTCCTGCGCAGGCTCCAGGGCGTCCTGGTGGCCCGCTCGTACGTGATGATGGACTACGACTGCCGCGCCGAGGACCTGGAGCGCGCCGTCGCCCTCACCCCGGGCCTGGAGTCGCCGACCGTGTCCCCGCTGCACAACGAGGGCTGGGTCGCCGTCCGCGCGATGGTGCCGGCCAAGGAGGCGCAGCGGATCATGGACGATCTGTACGAGATCGGCGCCCGTGCCATCCTGACGACGGCCATTCACGCCTGCCGCCTCTGACGCCACTCCGCCGCGACCCCGGGAAGACCGAGAGCCGATGCCCGCGCCCCAGCCCGACCCGTCCGACCCTGCTGATCCGTCCGACCCTTCCGGTACGGGCGGTTCGTCCGATCCGGCCGGCCGTTCGCTTGCGATTCCGCCGCAGTCCGGGCCACCGCGGTCCGACGCGCCCGCCCTGCCGGTGACCTTCCGGCCGACCAGGACCCGGATCGTTCTGCTGACCGTCGGCACGGTCATGTTCGGCGTGATCACGGCCGTCGCCCTGGTGCTGGAGAAGCTGGGGCCGGGGGAGCGGGTCAGCTTCATCTTCACCGCGCTCCTCTTCCTCGGTGTCCTCGCCATCCTCAGCCGCCCCAAGGTCGTCGCCGACGAGACCGGGGTGACCGTGGTCAATCTCACCCGGACGCGCCGCCTGGAGTGGGCCGAGATCCTCCGGGTCAATCTGCGGCCCGGCGACCCCTGGGTCTTTCTCGATCTGAGCGACGGCAGCAGCCTGCCCGTACTGGGCATTCAGCCCGGTATCGCCAAGGCGCACGCCATCCGCGACGCCCGCGCCCTGCGCGCCCTGGCCGAATCCCGCGGCACCGGTACGGAGGGCTGACCCCGGGCCCGGCCGGGCGTCCACGGGGGCGCCGCCGTCGCGTACGGCACTGCCCTGTCCCGCCCACTCTTGATTACTCTTGTGCCGGTGGCGCCGAGTGCGCCCCGCCCCGCATCCGACGGCCGCGACCGGCAATGGCCGAGACCGGCCCGTGGGGCACCTGCGACCCGAGGAGTGACTCCCTCCAGCAATGGACGGATCGTCCGGTAGTACCTGCGCCGCCCCCTTCGACGAGGCGGCGGCATGACCATCCCCCTGCTGCTGCTCGCCGCAGCGTTCCTTCTGATCCTCGCCAACGGATTCTTCGTGGCCGCCGAGTTCGGCCTGGTCACGGTGGACCGCCCCGACGCCGAGCGCGCCGCCGCCGAGGGCGACCGCCGTGCCCGTACGGTCGTCAGATCCCTGCGGGAGCTGTCCTTCCAGCTCTCCGGCACCCAGCTCGGCATCACCATCACCTCCCTCGTCGTGGGCATGCTGGCCGAGCCGGCGCTCGCCCAGTTGCTCGACGGGCCGCTCTCCGCGACCGGACTGCCCGAAGGCGCCGTCTCCGGAGTGGCGGTGGTGATCGGGATGCTGCTCGCCTCCGCCGTCCAGATGGTGATCGGCGAACTCGTCCCCAAGAACTGGGCGGTCTCCAGGCCGCTCCAGGTCGCGCGGTTCGTGGCGGGCCCGCAGTATCTCTTCGCCACCGTGTTCCGGCCGGTGATCTCCCTGCTCAACACCGTCGCCAACCGGCTGGTCCGGCTGCTGGGCGTGGAGCCGACCGAGGAGCTGGCATCGGCCCGTACCCCCGGTGAACTCGTTTCGCTGGCCCGGCACTCCGCCCGCGCGGGCACCCTCGAACAGGACACCGCGGACCTGTTCGTACGGACCCTCTCGCTCGGCCGGCTCACTGCGCAGCATGTGATGACGCCCCGGGTGAAGGTCAGCGCCCTCCAGTCCGACGCCACCGCGGCGGATGTCCTCAACCTCACCCGGGCCACCGGTCTCTCGCGCTTTCCGGTCTACCGGGAGCGCATCGACGAGATCGTCGGCATGGTGCATCTCAAGGACGCGCTCGCCGTGCCGGTACGGGAGCGGCTGCGCACCCCGGCCGGCCGGATCGCCGTACCGGCGCTGCTGGTGCCCGAGACCCTGCCCGTGCAGCAGCTCCTCGAACGGCTGCGCAGCGAGCAGCCCATAGCCGTCGTGGTGGACGAGTACGGCGGTACGGCCGGAGTCGTCACCCTGGAGGACATCATCGAGGAGCTGGTCGGCGAGGTGCGCGACGAGCACGACGCCGAGGGCGACGGACGGCCCGAACTGGCGCCGGTCGCGGCCGAGGACGGCCGCCCGGCCTGGGACGCGGACGGCAGCGCCCGGGTCCTCACCCTGCGGCGGATCGGACTCGACGTACCCGACGGTCCGTACGAGACCCTGGCCGGGCTGGTCGCCGATCTGCTGGGGCGGATCCCGGCCCCCGGCGACAAGGCGGAACTCCCCGGCTGGCGGCTGTCCGTGCGCCAGGTGGACCACTACCGGGCGGAGCGGGTCAGGCTGGTACGTACCACCGGCGCCCCGCCCGGGGCACCGGCCGGAGAGCCGGACGGCGCAACGGCCTGCGAACCGGACGAAACGGCGATCGGGGCACCCGACCGCAGCGCGGCGGACGGTCGGCCCGGCGCGACGGCCGACGGGCCCGACGAGGTACCGGTCGGCGGCACCCCCGTAACCCCGGCGGACGACCTGCCGGAAACCGCGCCCGGTATACCGGCCGGCGCCCCCGCGATGGCGGAGGGCGCCCGATGAGCGCCCTGCAACTCGTCTTCGCCCTGCTGCTGGTCCTGGCCAACGGCTTCTTCGTCGGCGCGGAGTTCGCCCTCGTCTCCGTACGCCGCAGCCAGATCGAGCCGCATGCCGCGCGCGGCTCGGCCCGTGCCCGCCAGGTGCTGCACGGTCTGGAGAATCTGCCGCAGATGATGGCGGCCGCGCAGTTCGGCATCACCGTCTGCTCCCTGACGCTCGGCGCGGTCGCGGAACCCACCGTGGCACGTCTGCTGGAACCCCTCTTCCACGCGGTCCACATGCCCGAGGGCCTGATCCACCCGGTGGGCTATGTGATCGCCCTGGCGCTGGTCGTCTCGCTGCATCTGGTCATCGGCGAGATGGTTCCCAAGAACCTCGCCATGGCGGCCCCGGAGAAGACCGCGCTCTGGTTCAGCCCCGGTCTGGTCGGCTTCGCCCGGCTCTGCCGTCCGGTCACCGCCGGGCTCGGCGCCTGCGCGCGGCTGGTGCTGCGGGCCTTCCGGGTCGAGCCCAAGGACGAGGTGGAGGCGGTCTTCACAAGTGAGCAGCTCAACCGGCTCGTCGAGGACTCGGGCCAGGCGGGACTGCTCGAACCGGAGGCGCAGGAACGGCTGGAGGACGCCCTCGAACTGGGCAGCCGCCCGGTCACCGATGTGCTGATTCCGCACGCCTCCCTGGTGACGGTCACTCCCGCGGTGACCCCGCGCCAGATCGAGGAGCTGACCGTACGCACCGGCTACTCGCGCTTTCCGGTGTGCGCGGAGAGCGGCGGGGTCTTCATGGGCTATCTGCATGTGAAGGACGTCCTCGACCTGGAGGCCGCGGAGCGTGCCGTACCGCAGCATGTGTGGTGGCCGATGACGACGCTGCGGGCCGAACTCCCGCTGGACGACGCGCTCACCGTGATGCGCCGCGCGGCCACCCATCTCGCGCAGGTCGCGGACGCGTCCGGGCGGGTGCTCGGTCTGGTGGCGCTGGAGGACGTACTGGAGATGCTGGTGGGCGAGGTACGGGACCCCTCCCACCGGGAGCGGGTACCGCAGGCGCCCAAGGTCGGCGAACAGCGTGCCGATCAGGCGGGCCAGGTGCTGACCCGCTGACCTGGCCCTCCTCGCCCGGCGTCCGGCGGCCGGAAGGCGGCCGGCCGCCGGGCGAGGGGCGTACGGGTGACGGGCGGGAGCGCGCTCAGTCGGCCTCCCGCGCCTTCCAGTCGGCTTCTCTGGCGGCGCTCACGGCGGCGCCGATCGGATGGCCCTCGGTGATCTGTTCGATACGATCACGGGTGCCCTGGTTCCCGGGCCCCGGGTAGAGGCGCATGGCGAGGCCGGAGGAGCCGACCAGGGCGACCAGACAGACGGCGCGCGGTGACGGCGCACCGGGCCCGGCTCCGTACACGACCGCGCGGACCGCTTCGTCGATCGTGGCGGCGGCATGCCGGGCGTGCTCGGGGGACACGACGCTCCAGGTGGTACGGGGGACGATGCCCAGCACGCGGCGCCGGTGCGCGGTCAGCAGCCCACTGGTCTCCAGAGCCTCCAGGTAGCGCGGTTCGATGTCACGGAATCCGGGCCAGCCGCTGATCCAGCCCTGGAGCTCCAACCTCGTCGACGCGGCGGAGATACCGATGCGTGCCCCCGCGATCAGGCGGGAGACGACGCCACGAGGCAGTTCGGGGCGCAGGGCGTCCAGGCTCTCCCGGGGGCCGACGAGCCGGGTCTGCCCGGTGTTCGGCTGGCCGCGTCTTATGTAGGTGACGAATTCCTCGGAAATGGAGTCGATGACCGGCTCTCCCAGCGTGACCGGTCGCAGTTCGACGATCCGCAGATTCTCGATGGTGATCGCGCCGCACAGGTCCAGTTCGGCGAAAACGGCTCCGGACAGCACCCGGTTGAAGAAGTCGGGGCGCCTGACCACGCCCGTGTCCGGATCCACGCAGGCCAGCAGGAGTTCCTCGGGCAGAGTGCGGAACGGTCGGTCGTGCATCGCGATACTCCCTGTTCGCGGTACTGAACGCTTCGGACTGAACAGGACAACGTCCGTACCGGGTGCCGCGGTTGCACCGCGCGCGCCGCTGGTACGGCTCCGTCGCCCGCCCGTTACGGCACAGATTCAGAAGGCCCGTTCCCCGGTACGGAACGGGCCTTCCGGGTGTTCGCCGCATCCCGGCGCCATATTTTCCGTAAAGGGTCTATACCAATCGCGCTCACCTGCCCTCGTATGCGGGTGAATCGACCGATTGACTGGCCGATCGGGGCGCTCTTAGCGTGTCCGCGCCAAGGGTGGGACACCGGCCCGGGGCACCTTCGTCCGGGGCGCACCAGGCTGCCCCGACTGGGCAAGGGGGCACGTTGCGGACAGCATCACGCGGCACACGCGGCACACGGAGACCGGGAAGCACAACTGCCGCCGCCCTTCTGGCGGGAGCGGTGGCGCTCGCCATGGCGGCCACGGCCACAGCGGGTACGGCGACGGCGCGCCCGGCCCCGGATTCCGCGCACGGACAGCCAGGGCAGCATGGACAGTTCGCGCAGCCCGCTGCGAAGACCGCGGACACCGGGGCCACACGTGAGGTCACCCTGATCACCGGTGACCGGGTCCTCGTCGACGCACGCGGAAAGACCGTCGGACTGCGCCCCGCCCCGGGACGTGCCTCCGTTCCGGTCCAGATGCGCGAGGTCAAGGGCCACTCGTACGTACTCCCGGCGGACGCCGCCGGGCTGATCGCCACCGACAAGCTCGACATCCGGCTCTTCGACGTCACCGAGCTGAGCCGCCCCGAGTACCGGACACTCACCGGCGACGGTGTGCCGCTGATCGTCTCGTACGCCCCCGGCGCGAAGGCGCGCCAGTCGGCGCGCGAGGGGCTGCGCCGGCAGGGCGGTACGACCGTACGCGCCGAGATCGGCGCCGTGGGCAGCGAGGCGCTGACCGTACGGGGGAGCGCGGCGGCCGGGGTGTGGGCCTCGCTGACCGCGCGCTCCGAGCGGGGACTGCGGCTCGCCTCCGGGGTCCGTTCCGTACGCCTCGACGGCCTGCTCATGACAACCCTCGACGTCAGCGTTCCGCAGATCGGCGCACCGAGCGCCTGGGCCGCCGGATACGACGGCAAGGGCGTGAAGGTCGCCGTCCTGGACACCGGGATCGACACCGGCCACGCGGATGTGGCGGGCCAGGTCGTCGCCGGCCGGAACTTCACCTCGGCCGACACCGCCGACATCATGGACCGCTACGGCCACGGCACCCATGTCGCCTCGATCCTCGCCGGAACCGGTGCCCAGTCCAAGGGCACCTACAAGGGCGTCGCCCCCGCCGCGCAGCTCCTCATCGGCAAGGTGGCGAACGACCGGGGCGCGGCCACCGAGTCCTCGATCATGTCCGGCATGGAATGGGCGGTCGAGCAGGGCGCGAAGGTCATCAACCTGTCCATCGGCGGCCCCGACAGCCCCGGTGTCGACCCGGTCGAGGAGACCGTCAACAGGCTCTCGGACCGGGCCCTGTTCGTGATCGCGGCCGGCAACTCCGGGCCCGGCGCCTCCACCGTGGGCACCCCGGGCACCGCCGACGCCGCGCTCACCGTGGGTGCCGTCGACAAGCAGGACGTCCTCGCCGACTTCTCCTCGCGCGGGCCGCGCGTCGGCGACGGCGCGCTCAAGCCCGACATCACCGCGCCCGGTGTCGCCATCACCGCGGCCGCCGCCAAGGGCAGTCTCATCGACCAGAATCCGGGCATACCGCACCCCGCGCCCGGCTACCTCACCATCGACGGCACCTCCATGGCCACCCCGCATGTGGCCGGCGCGGCGGCGCTCCTCGCCCAGCAGCACCCCGACTGGGACGGCCCCCGGCTCAAGGCCGCGCTGGTCGGTTCCGCGAAGCCCGGCCCGTACGGCGCGGTCGAGCAGGGCAGCGGCCGGGTCGACTCGGCCCACGCCCTCACCCAGAGCGTGGTCACCGAGCCCGCCTCGCTGAGCTTCGGCGCCCCGGCCTGGCCGCACGACGACGACCAGCCCGTTTCCAGGACGCTGACCTACCGCAACACCGGCGCCGAGCCGCTGACCCTCGATCTCGCGGCCACCGCCACGGGCCCGACCGGCGCGGACGCTCCCGCCGGCTTCTTCACCCTCGGAGCCTCCCGGCTCACCGTCCCGGCCGGCGGCACCGCGTCCGTGGACGTCACCGCCGATCCGACGCTCGGCGGCGACACCAACGGTGTCTACAGCCTCGCAGTGACCGCGACCGGCGGCGGCCAGAACGTCCGTACCGCGGGTGCGCTGAACCGCGAGGGCGAGATGTACAACCTCACCCTCAAGGCCACCGCCCGCGACGGCTCAGCCCCTGCGGACGGCGACTGGACGGCGTTCATCTACGACCTGGGCGCGCAGACCATGGTCAGGGTGTCCGGCGACAAGGGCTCGGCCCAGGTCCGTCTGCCGCGCGGGATCTACACGATCCTCGGCGAGGTCCCGCTGCTCAGCCCCGACCTCGTGTACATCGGGGACGACTGGGTCGCCGCGCCCCGGCTCGACCTGACGCGGGACACCGAGCTGGCGGTCGACGCGCGCGCCACCGAGCTGGTCGACATGACACCGCCCGATCCGGACGCCTCGTACCAGTCCGGCTTCCTGACGATCTCACCGAAGGAGGCCCCGGGCCCGATCATCCTCTACATGGGCCAGTTGCCGGAGGGCTTCCGTACCCAGCAGGTCGGCCCCGCGCCCAAGCCCGGCTCGGTCAGTTCGTATCTGCTCTCCACCTGGGCGGGCGACGGTACGGACTATCTGCTGGCCAACACCCTTGAGGACGGCTTCTACACCGGTCACACCCAGCACAACAGGGCGAAGGACCTGGCGAAGGTCACGGTCAACGCGGGCGGTTCGGTCACCGGCGGACGCTGGGCCCAGATCTCCTCGACGCCGGACTTCCCGACCTCCTCGCCCGTCACCTTCGCGGATCTGGCGACCACGACCACCACCTACCTCCAGGGCGGGTACGCCTGGCAGCGGACCTTCCAGCAGCAGCGCGGCGGGACGGCCGAGACCCGGTACAGCGAACCGTCCCGGGTCTACCGCGGCGGCACCTCGTACACCGAGGACTTCAACACCGCGGTCTTCGGGCCCGCGCTCATCAAGGGCGGCGGACTGACGCGTGACGGCGACCGGCTGACCGGCGTCATACGGCCGTTCGCCGACGGCGCCGGACACGACGGGACCAGCCTGTACGACACGGCCACCGCGTCCACCACGCTGTACCGCGACGGCAAGGAGTACGCCACGGCCGGCGGCATCCTCGACACCGTCGGCTTCGACCTGCCGAAGGAGCGGGCCACATACCGGCTGGTCACCACCGTCAGCCGGGCCACCACGGGCATCTCGGCGGTGTCCACCCAGGTGACCTGGTCGGCCCAGTTCACCTCGGGACACACCAAGGAGCCCACCGCCCTGCCCGCGAGCGTGGTGCGCTACACGCCACGGCTCGGGCTGGACGCCCGGGCCGTGGCGGGCGCCACCCAGAGCGTCCCGGTCACCGTCCAGGGCTCGGCGGCCGGCCGGAACCTCAAGGCGCTGACGGTGTACGTGTCGTACGACCGCGGTACGACCTGGTCGAAGACGGCGGTGCGCGACGGCCGGGTGAAGGTGGTCAACCCGGCGGCCGGCGGTTCGGTGTCCTTCAAGGCCGAGGTCCGGGACCGCGCGGGCAACGCCTTCTCGCAGACCGTGCTGGACGCGTATCTGACGAAGTAGCGCGAAGCGGCGCGCCCGTACGACCGTGCCGTCCGTCCCCGCGCGGGGGGCGGACGGCACGGTTCGTCGCGGCGGCACGACCGCTGTGACGCGCGGAGACCTTCAGGAGGCCGGCGGGTCCTGCGTTCCCCGGGTCGCCGGGCCGCGCCCCGAGAGCACCTCGCCGTACGCCTGCATCAGATCGGGCAGCCGCAGCGTCGCCAGATCGTCGCGGGTGGGCGTGCCGCTGTAGCCGGACAGCCGCAGATCGCGGTACGCGCAGCTCTTCTCGTACAGCGTCCGTACGAAGCGGCCGTTGCCCAGCTCGTCGATCCACCCCTGGTCGACGACATGGCCGCTGATGGACAGCAGTTCGTCCGCGGACTCCTCGTCCCAGAGATCGCCGTTCTCCGCGGCCAGCACCCCGCCGATCGCGGTCAGCTCCAGCGGCCGGTAGCTGGGGAAGTCGACCCGGCTGGTGAAGCGCGAGGACAGACCGGGATTGGTCGCGAGCAGCCGGTCCATGCCCTCCGGATACCCGGCGAGGATGACCACGAGATGGTCCCGGTTGTCCTCGGCGCGCTTGAGCAGCACCTGGAGCGCCTCGTCGCCGTAGGCATCGCCCTTGGTGTAACCGGAGTTGGACAGGCTGTACGCCTCGTCGACGAAGAGCACCCCGCCGATCGCGGAGTCGATCAGCTCGTTCGCCTTGACCGCGGTCTGCCCCAGGAACTCGCCCACCAGATCCGCCCGCTGGGCCTCCACGAGATGGTCGCCGCCCAGCAGCCCGAGGGCATAGAAGATCCGCCCGAGGATGCGCGCGACGGTGGTCTTGCCGGTGCCGGAGGGGCCCGAGAAGACAAAGTGACGTTTCGGCGGCTGCACCGGCAGCCCTTCTCCGGCCCGCAGCCGGGCCATGTTGAGCTGCGCGGAGATGGCCTTGACCTGGCGCTTCACCGGCTCCAGACCGACCATCCGCTCCAGCTCGGCCAGTGCCTCGGCGAGCAGCGCCGGATCGGTCGGGCCCTCCGGGAACCGGGGCTGGGCGTGCTGCGCGGGCGGTGGCGGCACCTTCTCCCGTACGTCGTCGCGCGCCGGCACCGCGCCCCCGCCGCCCATCGGCGGCTGGCTCTCCCGGCCGAGCAGTACGTCGGAGCCCAGCGGCCCCTCGCTCTCGCCCGGCAGCGTGTCCACCGCGTCCGCCGTGTCCTGGCCGAAGCCCGCCAGCGCCACCGAGGCCAGCCCCGCCGGGTCGTCCGGCCCGTCGTAGCCGTCGGAGTCGGAATCGGTGATCGCCGCCAGCCGGGCCGCGGTGTCCATGAACGCCGGATCGAGCCGGTGCACGGCCCGGTACAGCGGTAACGCGGCCGCGCTGCGCCCGGTGCCCTCATGGGCGCGCGCCAGCCAGTACCGCAGCTCCTTGCGCTGGGGCTGCTCGCTGCGGCAGCGCATCAGCGCCGTGGACAGCAGCGGCAGGGCCTGCCCGTACATCTCCAGTCTGACCCGGGCCATCCCGCCGAAGAGCCCGGCCTCGATGCCCAGCAGCGGATCGTTGACCAGCGGCTCGGTGTGCCGTACGAGCTGGTCCCAGTCCTTGACCAGATAGGCGCGGCAGGCGTGCAGGAACCGTACCTGCGGATCGGCGTCGACCGGCGGCAGCCCCGCGAGCGCCCGGTCCAGCTCCGGCACATGCCGGCCGTCCAGCCAGTGCGAGGCGTGCGCGAGCAGCAGATCGCGCCCGCTCTCCAGCACCGGCTGCACCCACCAGCCCAGCCAGTACCAGGAGTTGAGGGTACGGCGGTGGCGGGCGCGCTGCTCACCGAAGCGGTCGCGGTGGCGGTACATGTGCAGCAGGGCGGGGGTGGTGTCGACGCGCAGCGCGTGCAGCCCGAGCCAGCCGTCGGCCATCCCGGGATCGAGCCGTACCGCGGCCCTGAACTCCTCCTCGGCCTGGGGGTAGGCCCCCATCGTGTACGCGTCCACTCCGCGCACCCAGGCGAGGTCGGCGGGGGCTCCGGTGCCGCCCTGTGTGCCGATGCCGCTGCCGCTCTCCATCAGCCTTCCCCCACAACAAACCGTGCCCCCGGATTGTCCCGCCGGGCGGGCGCCCGTCGGCAGCGTGCTGAACCACCCTCTGGCGGACGGGAATTGACCGCACCGAAAGGCATCGTACCTGCGCAGAGGGTGTGCGACTAAGGGCACCACACAGAGGTCACAGTGGTGACCGAGGGTGAGCGGGGGAGGGGGCGCGGCTGTGGAAAACCGGCGAAGAGGGCAGAACGAAGCCCCCGATCACGGGGGAACAACCGGGGGCTTCGCGTCTGCGACGGCTCCGAAAAGCCGCACATTGAGAACGTAAGACCTGTCCCGCCCCTCGGTCAAGCCGAGTTGGGCACTCGTGCGCAACCGATTTCCGACTGCTCAGTATGGAGGCCGAAACTGATCACCGTCGGTGATGATTTGACCCTGCATCGCGCCCGAACGGGGTCCCGGGAGCATCACATATCCCTCGCGCACCTCCCGTATCAGGGCGTCCGCGAACGGGCGGGACGGGTCGTCCGAGAAATGGCGAGTCTCCGCCGTTGTCCAGCCGTCCCAGAAACCGGACAGACCGGGCCCGTCGCGCCGCCGGCCCCGCTCCCAGGACTCCTCCGCGCCCCGGTCCATCCAGAGCAGCCCGGCCAGATACGGGCGCAGCGCCCGCCGGCCCGCCCCCACGCCCTCGATCAGGACGACGGGGGCCGCGGGCAGGGCGCGCGGCTCGGTGAAGCGCCGCAGCACCCAGTCGTACGCCTCGTAGTGCGCCGTCGCGCCCCGGGAGAGGGGCTCGATGATCCGCCGCGCGAGCCGCTCCGTCCACGCGAACAGCTCCGTGTGCGACGCCATGTCGTCTGTACGCAGGACGGGCGCGCCGCCGAGCGCCGCCGCGAGCCTCCCGGCGAAGGTGCTCTTGCCGGAGCCCGCGTGCCCGTCGACCGCGATCAGCCGGACGGGGCCGCAGGAGGGCGGCAGCGCGCGCAGCGCCTCGGCGGCTTCGGTCAGGTCGTCCATCCGGCCACCTTACGAGGACCGCCCTCGCCACCGGGTCCGCGAGGTCCCGGAGGACCCGCGCGGGTGGCGAGGCCCCAGGTCACGCCACTGGTGGAGACCAATATTGGTGCGGCGACGCGGGACGAATCGCTGGCCGAAGCCCGCCGCGAACCGCGATAGTGGCGACTACCGGCCCCATCGTGTACCCGCCAGGTCCTGTCCGGCCCGGCGCCCGCCCGTGTCTTCCCGCCCGACATCTCTGCGCCCCCGACCGGAGGTCCCGTGAACAGCTCCCCCTCGCGCCGCTCCGTCCTCGCCGCCGCTCTCGCCGCGGCCGGCGCCGGAGCGGTCTCCACCGTCCCGGCCGCCGCCGCCCCGGCCGGGCCCGGCCGGAGCACGCCCCTCGTGGACAACGCCTTCTGGACCTCGTACGAGGACTGGCGCTCCGGCGGCCACGCGGGCACCCGGGCCGTGCCCGGCGCCCGGCCGACCCTGACGATCGCCGCCCCGGCCGGCCGTACCGACTACCTCGATCCGCACACCGGGAAGACCGGCACCTGGGAGTACGCGGCCTGGACCTCGCCCGTGTACCGCCCGAAGGTCCCCGCCACCGAGGTGATCGCCTCCTGGAACGCCGCCACCCCGGCCGGTACGTGGCTCCAGATCGAGCTGCGCGGCCGGTACTCCGACGGCACCGACACCCCCTGGTACGTGATGGGCCGCTGGGCCGCGGGGGACGGCGACGGCAGCATCCGGCGCACCTCCGTCGACGACCAGACCGACGGGCGCAGCACCATCTGGACCGACACCTTCTCGGTGGACGACCCGGCGAGCGGGCTGCGCCTCGTCTCGTACCGGCTGCGGCTCACCCTCTACCGCACGCCCGGCAGCGGGCTCACCCCGGTGGTCCACCGGGTCGGCGTGATGGCCTCGGACATCCCCGACCGGTTCACCGTCCCCGTCTCCGTGCCGGGACTCGCCCGTGAGCTGACCGTGCCGCGCTACTCCCAGAACATCCACGCCGGGCAGTACCCGGAGTACGACAACGGCGGCGAGGCCTGGTGCAGCCCCACCTCCTCGCAAATGATCATCGAGTACTGGGGGCGCAGGCCCAGCGCGGCGGAACTGGCCTGGGTGAACCCGGAGTTCGCCGA
The DNA here is from genome assembly GCF_019056675.1 of Streptomyces sp. GMY02. Taxonomy (NCBI): domain Bacteria; kingdom Bacillati; phylum Actinomycetota; class Actinomycetes; order Kitasatosporales; family Streptomycetaceae; genus Streptomyces; species Streptomyces sp. GMY02. The sequence continues at coordinate 7,133,747 of NZ_CP077658.1, forward strand.
TCCCCAGGTCTGCCACGCGGCCCGGTTCACCTACGACTACCAGTACAAGGGCTGCGGCAACTGGCCCTTCAACGCCGCCTACGCCGCCACCTACCGGGACATGAGCTCCGCGGTGACCCGGCTGGGCTCGCTCACCGAGGTGGAGACCCTGATCCGCGCGGGCATTCCGGTCATCACCTCACAGTCCTTCCTCAAGGAGGAGCTGACGGGCGCCGGTTACGGCACCTCGGGCCACCTCATGACCGTGATCGGCTTCACGGCCGACGGTGATGTGATCGCCAACGACCCCGCCTCGCCGGACAATCCGGCCGTACGCCGGGTCTACCGGCGCGCCGAGTGGGAGACCATCTGGCTGCGCACCAAGCGGTACAACGCCTCCGGCAATGTCGCGTCGGGCACCGGCGGCGTCTGTTACGTCTACTGGCCCGCCACTCCGTCCGCGGCCCAGCGGCGCGCCCTGCGGGCCGTGGGCCTGCTCTGATCCAGGAGCGGCCGGGCCCGGGGGGATTCCGCTTGGCCCCCCGGGCCCGCGTGGACACGCACCGGGTCTGTGTACTGTCTCTGCAATACTGCGGGCACTCTTGCGGGAGTCCCGTGGCAGCCGGAGACCAGGACGCGAACGTGAACCGTAGTCAACAGCGAGGCACCTCGCAGCGATCCCAGGTGCGGCGCTCCGAACTCATCGCCACCGGGCGCAAGCTGTTCGCCAACACCTCGTACGACGCGCTCTCGATGGACGACATCGCCCAGCACGCCGGGGTCGCCAAGGGCCTGATCTACTACTACTTCAAGAACAAGCGCGGCTACTACCTCGCCATCGTCGAGGACTCGGTCACCGAACTGGTCACCCTCGCCGCCGCGGGCGGTACCGAACTCCCGCGCACGGAACGGATCCAGCGCACGGTCGAGGCGTACCTCCGCTTCGCGCAGCAGAACGAGGCCGCGTACCGCACCATCATCACCGGCGGAGTCGGCTTCGACACCCAGGTGCAGGCCATCCGCGACGCCGTACGGACCGGTCTGGTCTCCACCCTCGCCGAGGGCGCCTACGGCACGAGCGACATCCCGGCGATCGCCCGGCTCGCGCTGCTGGGCTGGCTGAGCAGTGTCGAGTGGCTCACGCTGGAGTGGCTGGGCCACCAGGAACTGACCCTGGAGATCCCGCGCGATCTGCTGGTACGGATGCTGCGCCACACCCTGAACACGATCGAGGAGTTCGCGCCGGACTGCCCGGCGCCGCCGCCGGACCTCAACTGGCGCCCGTACACCGGACAGTCGCCGGACGGACCGGGGATCGGTCCGTCCGGCGACTGAGGACCACGTGCCGGCAGGCGACGGGGCTAGCTGATGGACTTGATCAGCTCACCGTTGGCGGTGTCGCCGCTCAGCTCCCAGAAGAACGTGCCGCCCAGATTCTGCTGGTTCTTGTACGCCATCTTCCCGGCGATCGTCGCGGGCGTGTCATAGCTCCACCACTGGTTGCCGCAGTGGGCGTAGGCCGTGCCGCCCACCGTGCCATTGGCCGGGCAGGAGTTCTTGAGGACCTTGTAGTCCTCGATACCGGCCTCGTACGTGCCCGGGGCCGCACCCGTCGCCGTACCGCCCGGCTCCTTCTGGGTCACACCGCTCCAGCCGCGCCCGTAGAAACCGATACCGAGCAGCAGCTTCTCGGACGGGACGCCGAGGCCCTTGAGCTTGCTGATCGCCGCGTCGGAGTTGAAGCCCTCCTGCGGGATGCCGGGGTACGAGGTGAGCGGGGAGTGCGGGGCGGTGGGGCCCTGCGCCGCGAAGGCACCGAAGAAGTCGTAGGTCATCGGGTTGTACCAGTCGAGGTACCGCGCGGCGCCCGCGTAGTCGGCGGCGTCGATCTTCCCGCCGTCCGAACCGTCCGCCGTGATGGCCGCGGTCACCAGGCTGCTCGAACCGAACTCGGCCCGCAGCGCGGCGGCGAGGTTCCTGAACGCGTCGCGGCCACTGGTGTCGCAGGTCAGACCGCAGGCGTTGGGGTACTCCCAGTCGATGTCGATGCCGTCGAAGACATCGGCCCAGCGCGGGTCCTCGACCAGCGCGCGGCAGGACTGGGCGAACGCGGCCGGGTTCCTGGCCGCCTCGCCGAAGCCGCCGGACCAGGACCAGCCGCCGAAGGACCAGATGACCTTGAGACCGGGGTGGCGCGCCTTGAGCTTGCGGAGCTGGTTGAAGTTGCCCCGCAGCGGCTGGTCCCAGGTGTCGGCGACGCCGTCGACGCTCTGGTCGGCGGTGTAGGCCTTCTCGTAGTCGGCGTACGAGTCGCCGATCACGCACTTGCCGCCGGTCACATTGCCGAACGCGTAGTTGATGTGGGTGAGTTTGTCCGCCGAGCCGGAGGTCTCGATGTTCTTGACATGGTAATTGCGGTCGTAAACACCCCAGTTGGTGAAGTAACCGACCACCTTGCTGCCGGCCGCGGGGGCGGCGGAGACGGTGGTGACGGTCTCACCGGCCGAGGCGCTGCCCGCTCCGGAGAGCAGGGTCACGCCGAGCGCGGCCGTACAGGCGGCGGCGATCAGCGCCCGGAAGCGGGCGCGCGAAGTGTGAAGCATGCGCATGGCATCTCCTCGTGGGGGAGGAAGAAGTGAGTGGGGGGAACGGTGTGACATGAACGCGAAGTGACATGAACGCGTTGTGAGCGAACGTTAGAAGGACTAGACCAGTGGGGTCAATGGTGCGGACCATCTTCCGTCGTACGGGAGAGAGCGCTTCCGGCCCGTGACGGAAGGGCGCCGATCGGGCATACTCGACGCGCCACAACCGCTGGTCAGCAGCTTCCGTGATCCGGGAGGGCAGCATCGGTTGGGCAGAACCGCCGTCCGGGGGCACTCCCCGGACACCAGTCGGCGGCGCCGCTCACACCCCGCGCGTGCGACCGCCGTAGCGCCCGACAGGGAGGAGAGCGCCGCCATGCCCGACCGCGCCCCGCGACCGGTGGACCGGCAACTGCCCACCGAGGAGTCCAAGGACCTCATCGCCCTCGTACGCGACATCGTCGAGCGGGAGATCGCCCCCGGGGCGGCCGAGGAGGAGGCGGCGGGACACTTCCCGCGTGAACTCTTCACCCTGCTCTCGGCGTCCGGCCTGCTCGGCCTCCCCTACGACTCCGCCCATGGCGGCGGGGACCAGCCGTACGAGGTCTATCTCCAGGTCCTCGAAGAACTGGGCGCCGCCCGGCTCACCGTCGGCCTCGGCGTCAGCGTCCACTCCCTGGCCTGCCATGCCCTGGCCGGCTACGGCACCAAGAGCCAGCAGGCCGAGTTCCTGCCCGCGATGCTGGGCGGCGGGCTGCTCGGGGCGTACTGCCTCTCCGAGCCCGCCTCCGGCTCCGACGCGGCCTCACTCCGTACCAAGGCGGTACGGGACGGCGACGACTGGGTGATCACCGGCACCAAGGCCTGGATCACCCACGGCGGCATCGCGGACTTCTACACCGTGCTGGCGCGTACCGGCGAGGAGGGTGCGCGGGGCATCACCGCCTTCCTCGTACCGGGCGACGCGCCCGGTCTGGACGCGGCGGCGCCCGAGAAGAAGATGGGCATGAAGGGCTCGCCCACCGCCCAACTCCACTTCGACGGCGTACGGGTGGCCGACGGGCGGCGGATCGGCGAGGAGGGCCAGGGCTTCGCGATCGCGCTGTCCGCGCTCGACTCGGGCCGGCTCGGCATCGCCGCCTGCGCGATCGGCGTCGCGCAGGCGGCCCTCGACGAAGCCGTCGAATACGCCACCGGCAGACGGCAGTTCGGCAGGCCCATCGCGGACTTCCAGGGACTGCGCTTCCTGCTCGCCGACATGGCCACCCGGATCGAGGCGGGCCGCGCGCTCTATCTCGCCGCCGCGCGGCTGCGCGACGCGGGCCTGCCGTTCTCCCAACAGGCCGCCATGGCCAAGCTGTTCTGCACGGACACCGCGATGCAGGTCACCACCGACGCCGTACAGGTGCTCGGCGGCTACGGCTACACCACCGACTTCCCGGTGGAGCGCTATATGCGCGAGGCGAAGGTGCTCCAGATCGTCGAGGGCACCAACCAGATCCAGCGCATGGTGATCGCCCGCCATCTCGCGGGCCCGGAAACCCGCTGAACCGGTCCCCGGCCCGCCCTCTGACAGATCGTCAGCGGCGGAGCCGGGGCGCCTCAGGCGGCGTGGCGCAGGGCGGGCACCTTGAACGGGCGCGAGCCGGGACCGCCGACGTGAGAGAACGGCTGGGTCCGCCAGTTGAGCCCCTGAGGGAGCGTCAGCAGCAGTGCGGTGTCCTGCTCCTGGACCTCGTACGACGCGTCGGCGGGGCGGGCGTCCGCGGCGGGACGGCCCGTACCGGCGCAGACGGCGAGCACGAACGGGTTCCACGGGGTGGGGCACAGCGCGTGTTCCGGCAGGACGTCCTCGTCCGCCAGCAGCGCGATCGGCTGCGCACAGTCGGGGCAGACGACCCGGTACATCTCGAAGGTGTCGTAGGAGTCGATGTCGTCGGTGTCGACAAGATCGACCGGCTCCGGTTCCGTACGTCCGGCGCGCTTCAGGCTCTGCATGGAGACATTCCCCCTCGGGTGGGCCGACCAGGCACTTGTGGTCTCGACCACAGCAAGGAATTCCCGTCGCGCGAGCCAGGTAACCGTGAGGTCTCGATGGACCCTGTCATATACCTGTGGTCTTCATCACATGCCCCTTACGGACGCCTCTTGGCCGACTTGCCGACTGTGCCTGAGGTGACCTGGGGCAATAGGTTGATCCGTATGGAGGAGCTGGATCGTCAGATCGTGGAGTTGCTCGTCAACGACGGCCGCATGAGCTACACCGACCTGGGCAAGGCCACGGGCCTGTCCACCTCGGCCGTACATCAGCGCGTGCGCAGACTGGAGCAGCGCGGAGTCATCCGCGGGTACGCGGCCGTTGTCGACCCGGTGGCGGTCGGCCTGCCGCTCACCGCGTTCATCTCGGTGAAACCGTTCGATCCGAGCGCGCCGGACGACATCGCGGAGAGGCTGGCGGGGATTCCGGAGATCGAGGCGTGCCACAGCGTGGCGGGGGACGAGAACTACATCCTCAAGGTGCGCGTCCCGGCGCCGCTGGAGCTGGAGGACCTGCTGACCCGGATCCGCTCCCTGGCCGGGGTCTCCACCCGCACGACGGTGGTCCTGTCCACGCCTTACGAGTCCCGCCCCCCGTCGTTCTGACGTCTCCGCCCTCGACTGCCGGCCGGGCTGGATTTGCCCGGCAGCTCCGGAAAGTCGCCCACCGGCGGGAGGGGGTCGGGGTCGTAGGAGGTGCGTGTCCGGACGTAAAGCGTCGCAGCTCGCGCGGAGCGCGGTGAGGATAGCAGTCCGGACATGCGCCTCCGGAGGCCCCGGGCCCCGGCACCCCGCCGCACCGCAAGGCGCACCCCGCACCCCCGCCGGACGGCGCACCGCACCCGCCGGACCGCCCCCGCGCCGCAGGCGCGCACCGCACCCCCGCCGGGCCGCGCAACGCGTACCCGCCACACTGGTTCCATGAAGACGCGCACCACCCTCCTCCGCAACGGCGAAGTCCACAGCCCCGCCGACCCCTTCGCCACCGCCCTTCTCGTCGAGGGCGGGCACATCTCCTGGGTCGGGTCCGAAGGCGCCGCCGAGTCCTTTGCCGCCGGTGCGGACGAGGTCGTCGACCTCGAAGGCGCGCTCGTCACCCCCGCGTTCACCGACGCGCATGTCCACACCACCGCCACCGGCCTCGCCCTCACCGGTCTCGATCTCTCCGCCGCCCGCACCCTCGCCGAGGCGCTCGCGCTCGTACGGGCACACCGCACCGCGCACCCCGACAGCCGGATCCTGCTCGGCCACGGCTGGGACTCCGCGCGCTGGCCGGAGCAGCGGCCTCCCTCCCGTGCCGAACTCGACGAGGCCGCCGGTGGCCGGCCGCTCTATCTGCCGCGCATCGACGTGCACTCCGCCGTCGTGACGACCGCCCTGCTCGACCTCGTCCCCGGTGTCACCTCCCTCACCGGCTACCACCCGGACGCCCCTCTCACCGCAGCCGCGCACCACGCCGTACGGGCGGCGGCCCATGGCGCGATCAGCGCGGGCCAGCGTACGGAGGCGCAGCGCGCCGCCCGTGAGCGCGCCGCCTCGCTCGGCATCGGCACCCTCCACGAGTGCGCGGGCCCCGACATCTCCGACGAGGACGACTTCGCCGCGCTGCTGCGACTCGCGGACGAGGAGCCGGGCCCCCGCGTCCACGGCTACTGGGCCGAGGCGGTCACCGACGAGAAGGGCGCACGGCGCGTCCGCGAGCTGGGCGCGGCCGGCGCCGCGGGGGACCTCTTCGTCGACGGGTCCCTCGGCTCCCACACCGCCGCGCTGCGTGATCCGTACGAGGACGCGCCCCACACCGGCACCGTGCATCTCGACGCCGCCGCGGTCGCCGCCCATGTCGCCGCCTGCACCGAGGCCGGGCTCCAGGCCGGATTCCACGCCATCGGCGACGCCGCGGTCGACACCGTCGTCGAGGGGGTACGGGCCGCCGCCGAACGCGTGGGCCTGCCCCGGATCCGCGCCGCCAGGCACCGTGTGGAGCACGCCGAGATGCTGACCGCCGACACCGTCGCCGCCTTCGCCGAACTGGGCCTCACCGCCTCCGTCCAGCCAGCCTTCGACGCGGCCTGGGGCGGCGAGGACGGGATGTACGCACGCCGGCTCGGCGCCGCCCGCGCCCGTACGCTCAACCCGTACGCCGCCCTGCTGCGCGCCGGCGTCCCGCTGGCCTTCGGCTCCGACAGCCCGGTCACCCCGCTCGACCCCTGGGGCACGGTCCGGGCCGCCGCGTTCCACCGGACGCCCGAGCACCGTATCTCCGTACGGGCCGGATTCACCGCCCACACCCGCGGCGGCTGGCGCGCCGTGGGCCGCGACGACGCCGGAACGCTCGTCCCCGGCGCCCCCGCCGACTACGCGGTCTGGCGCACCGAGGAGCTGGTGGTCCAGGCTCCCGACGACCGGGTGGCCCGCTGGTCGACCGACCCGCGCTCGGGCACTCCGGGCCTGCCGGATCTCACTCCGGGCAGGCCGCTGCCGGTCTGTCTGCGGACCGTTGTGGCCGGACAGACGGTGTTCGTGCGACCGAACGAGTGACGTGCGGACATTTCGTACCGCCGCCCGGTGTTCCCGGTCTCGGTCGCGACCTGCGGATCTTCGCTGCTGACCTGGTGATTCGGGCCGAAATCACAGGTCAAACGGCTATTGACAGTAAGCCTCCACCGGCGGGTAGGTTCGGCCGAGTCCACCACAGGACGTCCGTCCGGCAAGCTCCGCACAGTCGTCGAACGCCGCTGGGCCATGGGGAGGTGTGCCGCACCGGCGCACCACCACTGGGAGCCAGGTCCAGCATCCGCGTCCGGCGGCGAGGGAAGGTTTCGGCCGGCCGACGGGTGCGACCCGGGCGGGGCCCCGGCGTTCAGTAGACAACGGCTTTCGGTCGACCCGCAGCCAGCGGGTTCCAGGTCGGCCCGAAGGACGCCGGGTTCCGTACGGCATTTCCTGACATCACCCGCGCCCGTCCCGACACCCAGCACCCGGGGCCGCCGCCCTCCGGGTGCTCGCTATGGTGGTGCCCCTGCGTACGGCAATTAAGGGGCAGTAGTGAACGACGGCGGTCAGAGGCGGTACGGCCCGCTCGGCACGGCCCTGGTGATCATCCCGACCTTCAACGAGGCGGAGAACATCAGGTCGATCGTCTCCCGGGTCCGCGCCGCGGTGCCGGAGGCCGACATCCTCATCGCCGACGACAACAGCCCCGACGGCACCGGCAAGATCGCCGACACACTGGCCGCCGAGGACAGCAAGGTCCAGGTGCTGCACCGCAAGGGCAAGGAAGGCCTCGGCGCCGCCTATCTGGCCGGATTCCGCTGGGGCATCGAACGCGACTACGGCGTCCTCGTCGAAATGGACGCCGACGGTTCCCATCAGCCCGAGGAACTGCCCCGCCTGCTGACCGCCCTGAAGGGCGCCGATCTCGTCCTCGGCTCGCGCTGGGTCCCCGGCGGACGCGTCGTCAACTGGCCCACCACCCGCAAGGTGCTCTCGCGCGGCGGCAGCACCTATTCGCGGGTCCTGCTCGGGGTGCCGATCCGTGATGTCACCGGCGGCTACCGGGCGTTCCGCAAGGAGACCCTGGACCGGATCGGCCTCGACGCCGTCGCCTCGCAGGGCTACTGCTTCCAGGTCGACCTGGCCCGGCGAGCGGTCGAGGCGGGCTGCCATGTGGTCGAGGTGCCCATCACTTTCGTCGAACGCGAGTTGGGCGACTCGAAGATGAGTCGCGACATCGTGGTCGAGGCGCTCTGGCGGGTCACCGCATGGGGGGTCGGGGCGCGCGCCAACCGGCTTCTGGGCCGCGGGCCCGCCGGAGAGAACCGGCCTTCCTGACTGCCCCCATACGCCATCCCGGCCCGCGCCCAGGCACACTGGAACCATGACGACCGCGCATCCGTCCCGGACCGTTCCCAAGCGCTCCCGTGTCCGCACTTTTCTTCCGCTGGGCATCGCCGCCTGGGTGGTGCTGGAGATCTGGCTGCTGATCCTCGTGGCCGACGCGGCGGGCGGGCTGACCGTTCTGTTGCTGCTGGTGGGGGCGGTCGTCCTCGGCTCGGTGGTGATCAAGCGGGCCGGGCGTCGTGCCTTCCGCAATCTCACCGAGACCCTGCAGAAGGCACAGAAGCAGCAGCAGGAGCACCCCGGGGAGCCGCTCGTCCCGGAGCCCGCCAACGGGACCACGGGCAATGGCTTTCTGATGCTGGGCGGCCTGCTGATCATGCTGCCCGGGCTGATCACCGACGTGGCGGGTCTGCTGCTGCTCGTACCGCCCGTACGGACGGCCCTAGGCCGGTACGCGGAGCGGTCGCTGGAGCGGCGCATGGCGACGGTGGCCCCACCCGGCAGCCTCGGTGACGCCTTCCAGCAGGCCCGGATGCGGCGGCCGGACGGCAAGGTGGTGCAGGGCGAGGTCATCCGGCACGACGAGCACGACCCGAGCCGCCACGACGACGAGAAGGACGGCCCGCGCCCGCCCCTGACCCCCTGACCGGGGACGGGCCGCGTGGCCGAAGACGCGTGGCCGAAGACGGGCCGCGCGCGGAAGTAAGTCCGCGTACCCCCGCATACAACAACGAGGCATACAACGAGCCGCGGGCTGCGGCCACACACTCGGTGTGACGCAGCCCGCGGCTCTGTGCTGTTGTGTCTCGCTGGTCGGTCAGGCGGACTTCCGGCTGTCCCGCGGATGCACGGCGATGTTCATGGCGCCGGAGCGCAGGACGGCCAGCCTCTCGGCCAGCACCTCCTCCAGCTCCTCACGAGTGCGCCGCTCCATGAGCATGTCCCAGTGCGTACGCGCAGGCTTGCCCTTCTTCTCTTCGGGACCATCCCCGTCCACCAGGAGTGCCTGGGCGCCGCACGCCTTGCACTCCCACTCCGGCGGAATTTCCGCCTCTACCGAGAACGGCATCTCAAATCGATGGCCGTTCTGGCATGCGTACTCCACCGCCTGGCGCGGGGCCAGATCGATGCCGCGGTCCGTCTCGTAGCTGGTAACCACGAGTCGCGTGCCGCGGAGAGCTCGCTCACTCATGAATCGTGCCTCCCGGGCTTGTCGCCCACAGGACAGGTGTCGCTGTCGTCGTCATCCGGTCAACGTCCGGTCGGCGGTAAAGATTCCCGTTCCGGGTCATGCGTCGCCCGTCGTGCCGCCCTTGTTGTACCCACCAGCGCCCGGTTTGTCACATCTAACAGGAGATGTCACCCAGCAATTCCGCTTTTCATCTACTCTCCGGTTACGCAGTAACGGTCCGCCTGGCAGGCCAAACGCGTACACTACCGCCCTTTCACTTCAACGTCTAAATCCGCTCCGGTACGGGATTGCCCGCCGCCGCGATCGCCCGGCCGACCGGGACCCTCGCCAGCAGTCCGAAGCCGAGCACGAAGAAGATCACCAGCGAGATGATCGCGTCCCGGTAGCTGCCCGTGAGCTGATACGCCAGACCGAACACGAGCGGCCCCAGCCAGCTCAGCCCCCGGTCGCTCATCTCGTACGCCGAGAAGTACTCGGCCTCCTTGCCGTGCGGCACGAGATGCGAGAACAGCGACCGGGACAGCGCCTGGCTGCCGCCCAGGACCAGACCGATCGCCGAGGCCAGCACATAGAACGCGACCGGAGCTCCGGCGGGCAGGAAGTAACCGGCCACGAGGATCAGTGTCCAGACCGCCAGCGACCACAGGACCGTCCGCTTGGCGCCGTACGACCTGGCCAGCCGGCCCATGCCCAGCGCGCCGCCGACCGCCAGCACCTGCACCAGCAGCACGGCGGTGATCAGCGTCGTCTGGTCCAGGCCGAGTTCCTCGGAACCGTAGATCGAGGCCTGTGAGATCACCGTCTGGATGCCGTCGTTGTAGACGAGATAGGCGAGCAGGAAGGAGAGCGTCAGCGGATGGCGCCGCATGTCCCGCAGCGTGGCCACGAGTTGACGCCAGCCCGCGCCCACCGCGCCCTCGCCGACACCGTCCGCGCCGTCGCGCGCCACCTTGCGGTCGCGCAGCCTGCGCAGCGGCACGATCGTGAACGCGCCCCACCAGACCCCGGCCGAGGCGAGACAGATCCGTACCGCCTCCGACTCCGAGAGCCCGAAGGACTCATGGCCGGTGTAGAGCACCAGATTGAGGACGAGGACCAGCGCGCCCGAGGTGTAGCCGAAGGCCCAGCCGCGCGAGGAGACCGCGTCGCGTTCCTCTGGCGCCGCTATCTGCGGCAGATAAGCGTTGTAGAGCACCATCGACACCGAGATCGAGGCGTTCGCCACGATCAGCAGCAGCGCGCCCAGCAGATAGCGGTCGCCGTCCAGGAAGAACATGCACGCCGTGGCGGTCGCGCCCAGATACGCGGCCGCGGCCAGCAGCGGCTTCTTGCGTCCCGTACGGTCGGCCACCGCGCCGGCCAGCGGCATCACCAGCACGGCCACCACCACCGAGACGGACACCGCGTACGCGAAGACCGAGCCCGCGCGCACCGGGATGCCCAGCGGATGGACAAAGCCGTCGGCGTCGGCCGCGGCCTTCGCCACCGAGGTCAGATAGGGGCCGAGAAAGACCGTGAGCACGCTCGTCGAGTAGACCGAGCACGCGAAGTCGTAGAAATACCAGCCGCGTTGCTCGCGTGTGCGGTCCGCCGCCCCGTCGGCCCGGTCCACGGCGGTGTCAGTGCTCACCGCGTGCTCCCTCGATTCCTCAGAGTGTTCCGTCGTACCGGCGCCCCGCCCGGTCAATGCCAGACTCCTCGCGCGGTCAACACCGTGCGCAGCGCTTCCAGTTGATCCGTCATGATGCCATCCACACCGAGATCCAGCAGCGCCTCCATGCGATCGGGCTCATTGACCGTCCAGACATGGACCTGCAGACCGCGGGCGTGCGCCATGCGTATGAAGCGCTCGTCCACCACCCGGATCCCGCTCTGTGTCTCGGGAACCTGCGCGCAGACCGCGCCGGGTCGGACCGGGAAGGGAATGCCGTACGAGCGCAGCCGCAGGCCCAGCACGCCCTTCACCCCGTACGAGGTGGCCAGCCGGGGACCCGCGAGCCGGGCCGCGCGTGCCACCCTGGCCTCGGAGAAGGAGCCCACGCACACCCGGTCCCAGCAGTCCGTCCTGCGGATCAGCTCGACCAGCGGCTCCAGCGCGGGCGCGGCCTTGATGTCGACATTCCAGCGCGCCTCGGGGAACTCTTCGAGCAGCTCCTCGAAGAGCGGCAGCGGCTCGCTGCCCGCCACCCTCGCCCGGCGCACCTCGGCCCAGGGCAGATCGACGATCCGGCCCCGGGAGTCGGTCACCCGGTCCAGGGTCGCGTCGTGGAAGGCGACGAGCCGGCCGTCCGCCGTGGCGTGCACATCGGTCTCGAAGTGGCGGTAGCCGAGGCCGGCGGCGCGGCGGAAGGCGGCCGCGGTGTTCTCCAGCCCGTCCGCCGCGCCGCCGCGATGGGCGAACGGGATCGGTGTCGGCCGGTCGAGATAGGGGTGGGATACGGGAGTCACCGCCGCAGTATGGCCCCTGCCGGTGTCCCGGCGGCGACGGCGGTGCTGCCGCCGGCCGCCGGGGGGATGGCGAAGACACGCAGGAAGAGCTGGGCGAGCGGGCCGATGGCCAGGGCGTACGCGATGGTGCCGATGCCCACCGAGCCGCCGAGCGCGAAGCCGGTGGCGACGACGGCGACCTCGATGGCCGTACGCACCAGCCGCACCGAGCGGCCGGTGAGCCGGTGCAGCCCGGTCATCAGGCCGTCGCGCGGGCCCGGGCCGAAGCGGGCCGCTATGTAGAGACCGGTGGCCAGCCCGTTGAGGACGATCCCGGCGACCAGCAGCGGGACCCGGGTCGTCAGGCTGTGACCGGCGGGGACGGCGGCGAGTGCGGCGTCCATCGCGAGGCCCACCACGAACACATTGGAGACCGTGCCCAGCCCCGGGCGCTGCCGGATCGGGATCCAGAGCAGCAGCACGACCGCGCCGACGATGATCGAGACGACCCCCATGGTCAGCTCGGTCAGCTCCGCGAGCCCCTGGTGCAGCACGCCCCAGGGCTCAAGACCGAGACCGCCGCGCACCAGCAGCGCCGCGCTCGCCCCGTACAGCGCGAGTCCGGCGTAGAGCTGCGTCAGCCTGCGGGGGAGCCGCCGGCCATGGAGTCCCCGGCCGGCGGACCGCTTCCGGAAACGGCTGAAACCGGAAAAGCCGGAGAAGGCTGACATGAAAAGGCCCCTTGGTGCGATGGTGGACTGGTGCGTGTCACTCTGTGGCTGGCTGGTAGATGCCAACCATGGCCAATTCAAGGAAGGTGGACTGATTTTCATGGCGCAGTGGACCTCGGCCGTCGGCGCGGCTCAGCTCGCCCGGCAGCTCACCACCCAGCAGCCCGCGCCCACCGTGCCCGGCACCCGCAGACCGCCCGCCTACCGCGCCCTCGCCGACGGCATCCGGCTGCTCGTCCTCGAAGGCCGGGTCCCCGTCGCCGCCCGGCTGCCCGCGGAGCGCGAGCTGGCGCTCTCGCTGTCGGTGAGCCGTACGACCGTGGCCGCCGCGTACGAGGCACTGCGCGCCGAGGGGTTTCTGGAGTCCCGCAGGGGCGCGGGAAGCTGGACGGCCGTACCGGCGGGCAATCCGCTGCCCGCGCGCGGCCTCGAACCGCTGCCCCCCGAGTCGCTGGGCTCGATGATCGACCTCGGCACCGCCGCCCTGCCCGCCCCCGAGCCCTGGCTGACCCGGGCCGTCCAGGGCGCGCTGGAGGAGCTGCCGCCGTACGCGCACACCCATGGCGACTACCCGGCCGGACTGCCCGCGCTGCGGCAGATGCTCGCCGACCGCTACACCGGGCGCGGCATTCCCACCATGCCCGAACAGATCATGGTGACCACGGGAGCGATGGGCGCGATCGACGCGATCTGCCATCTCTTCGCGGGCCGGGGCGAGCGGATCGCGGTGGAGTCCCCCTCGTACGCGAACATCCTCCAGCTCATGCGCGAGGCGGGCGCCCGGCTGGTGCCGGTGGCCATGGCGGAGGGGCTGACCGGCTGGGATCTGGGGCGCTGGCGGCAGGTACTGCGGGAGGCCGCCCCCGGCTCGCCTATGTGGTGGCCGACTTCCACAATCCGACGGGCGCGCTGGCCGACGAGGACCAGCGGCGGCAGCTCGTCGACGCGGCACGCTCGGCGGGCACCGTGCTCGTCGTCGACGAGACCATGTCGGAACTGCACCTGGACCCCGGTACGGAGATGCCGAGGCCGGTCTGCGCCTTCGACCCTGCGGGCAGCACGGTCCTCACGGTCGGCTCGGCCAGCAAGGCCTTCTGGGCGGGGATGCGGATCGGCTGGGTGCGCGCGGCGCCGGACGTGATCCGTTCGCTGGTCGCGGCACGCGCGTACGCCGATCTCGGCACCCCGGTACTGGAGCAGCTCGCCATCAACTGGCTGATGCGGACCGGTGGCTGGGAGGACGCGGTCGCGCTGCGCAGGGCCCAGGCGCGGGAGAACCGGGACGCGCTGGTGGCGGCGGTGCGCGAGCGGCTGCCCGACTGGGAGTTCGAGGTGCCGCGCGGCGGGCTGACCCTGTGGGTACGCACCGGCGGGCTCTCCGGCTCCCGGCTGGCCGAGGTGGGCGAACGGGTCGGGGTACGGGTGCCTTCCGGGCCCCGCTTCGGGGTCGACGGGGCGTTCGAGGGGTACGTACGGCTGCCGTTCACCGTGGGCGGGCCGGTCGCCGTCGAGGCCGCGGCACGGCTGGCCGCGGCGGCGCGCCTGGTGGCGAAGGGCGCGAGCACCGGGACGGAGGCGCCGCGCACCTTCGTCGCCTGAGACCCGGCGCGTTTGTCACCTGAGACCCGGCGCGGGGGCCGTCGGCTCTCAGCCCTCGGCGGGCACCGGACGGGCGGGCGGCCTGGGCGTACGGACCGTTCCGAGCGGCCGGTCCGGTTCGTGCACCTGGATCCGCCGCTGCTGTTCCTGCTCCTCCCGCTGCTGCTCCGGCGACGGCGTCCACTCCGGCGACGGCGCCGCGGCCGGCGTCTCGCCGAACGCGGCCGGCCGCTCCGGGAGGAGGTCCAGGACCGCGCGGCGGTGCTGCTCGCTCGTCTCGTCGTCGTACGGGTCGGGCGTCGCCGGGACCTGGATCCTGAGCACCGGGCCCGTACCGAGCCGCGCGTAACCCCTGCCGGGCGGGACGTCCGCCGTGGGCGTGGTGTGCGGCGGCAGTCCGAGCACCGCTTCCACCTGCGGCGCCGCCACCGGCCCCAGGACCACCCGGGCGCGGGTGTGCGTGCGTACGGTCTCGTCCAGCGCGTCCAGATCGTCGAGCTGATCGGCGACCACCACCGTCACATGGGCGGCCCTGCCGTGGCGCAGCGGCACATGGAGCAGCTCCTGCGGATCCGGCCGCCCCTCGGCCTCCGCGAGCTGACGGAAGACGCCCGGCCGGTCCACCAGGATCCACAGCGGCCGTTTGATGTCCTCGGGAGCGGGACGGCCCGACTGCCGGGCCTGGTTGGCGGCGATCAGCCGCCGCTCCGTCTCGTGCGCGGCCCACTCCAGCCCGGCCAGCGCCCCGGCCAGCCCGTACTCCACCGCGAGCACACCGGTGCGGCCGGTCAGACAGGTGAACTCGCCCGTTCCGCTGCCCTCCACGATCAGGACGTCGCCGTGCCGGAGGGCCTGGAGGGCGATGGAGCGCAGCAGGCTGGTGACCCCGCTGCCCGGCTGCCCCGCGACCAGCAGATGCGGCTCCGCCGAGCGCGGCCCGGTCCGCCAGAGCACCGGGGGAGCGTTCCGGTGCGCGTCGCCCACGACGACCGGCACGGTCCGCGGCACCGCTCCGTCGTCGGTGAAGCCGAGGACCGTCTCGCCGGGGGCCGTGACGAAACGCTGGGCGGCGATCGAGGTGGTGAGGGCCGGCAGCACGGTCATCACAAGCTGGTTGGCCTCCTCGTGCCAGTCGAAGTGGTATTCACGTCCGCGTCCGGACTTGGCGTACAGCACCTGCTCGATCCGGGCGCGCGCCTCGGGTTCGCCGTCGGTGAAGTAGGCGGGATAGGCCAACTGGAGCCGGGTGAGCCGCCCCTGGGCATCGAAGGCGTGCTCGCCGAACGCCTTGCTCCACTCGCCGCCATGGGCGAAGAGCGGACTCGGGTCCTCGGGAGCGGAGAGATACGGCACCAGCGCCTCGTACAGCGACTGGAGCCGCCGTGCCTCCGCTTCGTCGGGCCCGGTCCGCGCCGGCGGCGTACGGTCGCGCCCCTGCCAGGCGGCCACGCCCATCACCGTGACCAGGGCCAGCATCGGCCCGTACGGAATGAACGCGAGCACCAGCACACAGGCGGCGATCAGGAACAGCGCGGGACCGCGCCGGTCCTTGGGGGTGCCGGCCCACTTCTGGCGCCCCGCTGCGGCCAGCATCCGCAGCCCCCGGGTGATGGTGATCAGCGGATGGAGAACATCGGTGGCACCGTCGGCTGCCGTACGGGCCAGCTCACGGCCGCGCGCGATCCGGTCGCTGCCGCTGCTCAGAATGCGGGGGAGTGCTCGCCGGGCCACGAAGGTCTCCTGTAGGTGCGGAAAGGGGAGCGGGCCGGAATCAGAACTTGATCCCGCCCAGGAGACCGGCGAGGCTGGCGCCCCCGGCCGTGATGCTCGGGGCGATGGCGGTGCCCGCGAGATAGAAGCCGAAGAGGGAGCACACCATCGCGTGCGACGCCTTGAGTCCGTCCTTCCGGAAGAAGAGGAAGACGATGATTCCGAGCAGCACGACACCCGACACGGACAGAATCATGAGAGTTCTCCTGGTTGATGGGGACAGTCACCATGAGTTCTTCCAGAATCACGGAAAGTATCTATGCGATAAAAGGTGCAACGGAGTGAAATATCGGGTATTTCACTGCACTGGTCGACGCGGTGCCCCGCATGGCGCCGCAGTAGTCTGTCCGTCACTCGTACGGCGCAGATGCCGTACGTACCAGGTCAACAGCGTGAGAGGCGGTCCACCGATGAGCGAAACCCCGGATCCCGAGGTGGTGGAGCTGGCCACGAAGATCTTCGATCTGGCCAGGCACGGGGGGACCGGAGCGCTCACCGCGTACATCGACGCCGGAGTGCCCGTGAATCTCACCAACGACCGGGGCGACTCGCTTCTGATGCTCGCCGCCTACCACGGCCACGCCGAGACGGTGGCCGCGCTGCTGGAGCGCGGCGCCGAGGCCTCCCGCGCCAACGACCGCGGCCAGACCCCGCTCGCCGGCGCGGTTTTCAAAGGTGAGGACGAGGTCATCAGGACCCTGCTCGCCGGCGGCGCCGATCCGGCGGAGGGGACGCCCTCCGCCGTGGATACCGCGCGGATGTTTGGGAAGACGGACCTTCTGGAGCTGTTCGAAGCCAGGTGAGAGACGTCGTAAATGTGGTCGCGGTGGCGAAATGGCTGGGTCATCATGACGTCGGGCCCGCAGTGGGCCACCGACGAGAGGCAGGGAAGATGGTCTGCGCTGAGCGGGAGACGACGGGCGGCGGGGCATGTTGCCGCACGGTCTGAGCCCTGCCCGCCGGATGGTACGCGGCGGGCAGGGCCTGGACCCGAGAGGGCCGGCACCGTGTCGCGGTGCCGCGTCGCACCCCCGGTCGCGTCAACAGCTTGATGTGAGGCTTCTTCCATGTTCGATCCAGTCATAGCGCCGAGCGGCACGCTGCTCGGCCTGTTGCAGAGGGGCCGCGGCGACGGCACGCTGCACGCGCTCGCGGCGCCCCGTACGGAGGCGCTCGCCGCCCTGAACCACTGCGTACTGAACGACCCCCGGCACGACTGGCAGGTCGAGAACAGGTCGCTGTACTACGCGCGTCTCTACCTGGATCTGCACGGCGGGCTCGACGCCGTCGACCGCCATCTCTTCGACGCCGAGGACCGGTTCGACACCGAGGAGTCACGGACCGGGCTCGCGCTCGCCGTCCTCGGCCACCTCGCCTCGTACGGCAGGCGCGACGCCCTGGAACTGCTCAGGCGGTACGCGGCGACCGGCGCCAACTGGGCCTGGGCGCTGGACGAACTGGCGCTGCGCGACGACGACACCGGACTGCGCTCACTGGCCGTACCGGTCCTCGCGCGGTTCCCCGCCACCCCCGAGGGCGACACCGAACTCGCCGCCGCCGTACGGGACGCCTTCGAACCACGGCCGTGGCGGCTGTGGGCCGACGACCCGCGGCAGGAGGTCGGCGCCCGGGTCAGGGCCGCCGGTGAACAGGGCTCGTTCGACCGCTGGCAGCGGCAGCTTCGGCCGAGCGGCCCGCGGCCCGGCTGGAGCGTGGCGGCCGTCTTCGTCTGGGCCCAGCAGGGCCTGGAGCGCGGCTCGGCGCTCCATGTGCCCGCGGCCCGCTGTCTGAGCGCGGTCGCCGGGCCCGAGGACCGGCCGCTGATCGTCGAGACCGCGCGCGGCGGACCGGACGGCGCCCGCAGCGCGGCGCTCCACTATCTCGCCGGGGCCGGTGACCCCGCCGTGCTCGACCTGATCGAGGCCGCCGCCGTCAGCCCGGACCGTACGGTCTCCGACGCGGCGGTCTCCGCCTTCGAGCGGATGTGCGGCGAGGAGGCGGTCGACCGGGCCCGGGGCTGGGTGCACCGGCCCGACGCGCTCGGCGCGTCCGCGGCGGGCGTGCTCGCCTTCCGGGGCGGTACGCGCGACGCCCCGCTCGTGCTGGGCGCGCTGCGCGAGACCGTACGGGCCGAGGGGCCGGACGCGCCGCGGCTGTGGACGCTCGTCGACGGCGCGGGGCGGCTCGGGATCGTCTGCGCGGCGCCGGTGCTGCGCCATGTCTACCGGGAGACCGCCTCCTCCCAGCTCCGTGGCCGTACGGCCCGCGCCCTCGCCGCCACGGACCCCTCCTTCGCGACCGGGTTCGCCGTCGAATGCCTGTGGGACTGCGAGGAGACGACCAGAGAGGTCGCCGCGCTGCACGCAGAGACCGGCGATGTGCGGGTGGCGGAACGGCTGCGGCGGCTGGCCGCGGATCCGGCCGAGGAGGCCGAGGTGCAGACGGCGGTCCGCAGCCGGATCGGCCCGGACGCGGCGACACGGTAGGGGGTCGCGGACCGGGCGGTGGCGAGCCCGGTCCGCGCTTGGAGAACGTTCCGCGCGTGGAGAGCGTGAAGAGTCCGTGAAGAGGCCTGGGTCGGCTCGCTCGTGCCTTCGTGTCCTTGAGCCGGTTCGCCCGTAATCAGCCCGCTTGTGCGGGACGCTCGGTGGATCGGCGTGCCCGGCGCGCCTCTTGGCGACTCCGGTGCGGGAACCAAACCGGAAGCCCGGCCGTTCACCGTGGTGATGGGCGGGCCCGGCGGTCGCCCGCCTGCCGCGGACGCGAGGTTCCGAGCGGCCCGATGATCTCGCTCCGTAAGGAAACCGGCACGCTCTGTGCATGGTGATCGCCCGCTGAGTGCTGCCCGCGTTTAATGCTCACGGGACGTTCCCCACACGTCAAGATCCACGTTGGCAGGGACACGTTCGGTGGGACGAGAACACGAATATGCGTGTCGCCATAGTTACCGAGTCCTTCCCACCGGATGTCAACGGCGTAGCCCACTGCGCCCTCCAGACCGCCCGGCATCTCGCCGCCCGCGGCCATGACCCGCTCGTCATCGCCCCGTCAGTCGCCGGCGATGCCGAGATCGACGCACCGTGCCCCGTGGTACGCGTGCCCTCCGTGCCACTGCCCGGCTATCCGCAGGTGCGGGTGGCGCTGCCCAGCCGGCGGCTCGCGGCGACCATCGCCGCCCACCGCGCCGAACTGGTCCACCTCGCGGGGCCGTTCGTGCTCGGCGTCCGCGGCATGACCGCCGCGTCACGGCTCGGGGTGCCCGCCGTCGCCGTGTACCAGACCGATCTGGCCCACTACGCCCGTACATACGTGGGCGCGGGCGAGGCGGCGGCCTGGCGCCGGATCCGCGCGGTGCACACCGCGGCCGACCGTACCCTCGCGCCGTCCAGCGCCGCCCTGCGCGATCTCACCGAGCACGGCATCCCCCGGGTACGGCTCTGGCCGCGCGGCGTGGACACCGTACGGTTCCGCCCCGAGCTTCGTGACGAGGAACTGCGCCGTCAGCTTGCCCCCAACGGGGAGCTGATCGTCGGTTATGTCGGGCGGCTCGCGCCCGAGAAGCATGTCGAACTGCTCGCGGGCGTCTGCGAACTGCCGGGCGTCCGGGTCGTGATCGTCGGGGACGGCCCCAGCGAGACCTCGCTGCGGAGCACGCTGCCCGGCGCGGTCTTCCTGGGCCGTACCACCGGTGACGCGCTGGCGCGCACCTTCGCCTCGTTCGACCTGTTCGCGCACACCGGGCCGTACGAGACCTTCTGCCAGACCGTGCAGGAGGCCATGGCCAGCGGGGTGCCGGTGATCGCGCCCGCCGCGGGCGGACCGCTCGACCTGGTCGACGACGGGCGCACCGGCACGCTGGTCGCGCCGCTCGACGCCGATGCCGTGACCCAGGCGGTACGGGACCTCGCGCACGCGCCCGCGCTCCGCGAGGCCTACGGGCGCGCGGCACGGACCACCGTCGAGGGCAGGACCTGGGCCGTCGTCGGCGACCAGCTCATCGACCACTACCACGAGGTCATCGGCGCGCGTACGGCGGTGGTCGCGTGAGCGGCTTGCGCATCGTACGGCTGGCCAACTTCGTCACCCCGGCCTCGGGCGGGCTTCGTACCGCGCTCCAGGAGCTCGGCAGCGGCTATCTCGCGGCCGGGCACGAGCCGGTGCTGATCGTGCCGGGGGACCGGGAGTCGGACGAGGACACCGTGCAGGGCAGGGTGATCACCCTGCCCGGTCCGGTCATTCCGGGCACCGGCGGTTATCGGGTGCTGACGGGCCGCCGGCGGCTGCGGCAGGTGCTCGAATCGCTCGGACCCGACCGGATCGAGGTCTCCGACCGGACCACCCTGCGGTGGACGGGGGAGTGGGCGCGGCGCCACCGCGTGCCGTCGGTGATGGTCTCGCACGAGACGGCGGACGGAGTGCTGCGGACCTGGGGCGTGCCCGGGATGGCCGCCGAGCGGACCGCGGACCGGCTCAACATGCGCAGCGCGTGGGCGTATTCGCGGATCGTGTGCACCACGGAATGGTCGGAGCGCGAGTTCCTGCGGATCGGCGCCCGCAACGTGGTGCGCGCGCCGCTCGGGGTCGATCTGAAGCGGTGCAGGCCGGAGCGGCGCAGCGAGGCGCTGCGCGCCCGGTACGCGCGCGGCGCGGACGTGCTGCTGGTGCTCGGCTCCCGGCTCTCGGTGGAGAAGCGGCCCGGCGCGGCGCTGGACGCGCTGGTGGAACTGCGCGACCGGGGCGTACGGGCGGTGCTGGTCGTCGCGGGCGAGGGCCCGCTGCGGGCCGGACTGGTCCGCAAGGCGCGGGCGCTGCGGCTGCCCGCGCTGTTCCTGGGGCATGTGGCCGACCGCGAGTCGATGGCGGACCTCCAGGCCGCCGCGGACATCTGCCTGGCACCGGGTCCGGCCGAGACCTTCGGACTTTCCGCGCTGGAGGCGCTGGCCTGCGGTACGCCGGTCGTGCCGAGCGCGTCGTCGGCGCTGCCCGAGGTGATCGGGGACGCGGGGGTGGCCGCGATCGACAGCGCGGTGTCCTTCGCCGACGCGATCCAGGAGCTGCTGACCCGCCCGGAGGACGCCCGCCGCGCCGCGGCGCGCGCCCGCGCGGAGCTTTTCAGTTGGGACAACGCGGTGGCCGGCTTCCTGGCCGCGCACGACGCCCCGATGCTGAACAAGGTCCCCTCGCAGATCCGCCGCCCGGACGGAGCCCAGAGATGACCCGCGGCGCGGACATCGCGGACCCGGTGCCGGACGGAGAGTGCGCGGGCACGCAGCCGCGCATCTTCGTACGCGGCGCCGACCAGCCTCCTCTCCCGGACCCCCGGGACCAGTCGGCCCGGACGGGCCCGGCGCCCGCGGGCCGCCCGGCCGACGGCGACGCCGTACGCGAGGCCGCTCAGCAGGCCGGACCGGCCGTACCGGCCGCCGCGGGCGGTGCCGCCGGCACGACCCGGTCGGATCGGGCAGAGTCGGCCGACGCGCCGATCCTCGGCGGCAGCCCGGCGGAGACGACATCCGCCGGTCGGCCCGGCGGGCCGGATCCTGCGATGCCCGTCGGCAGTTCTACGACGGTGGCCCCGGCCGTCCGGCCGGGTGCGACGGAAGCGGGGGCTTCCGACGGCGGCTCCAGCGGCCGGGCGACCGGGCCGTCGGCCGTCGGCGCCGTAGGGGCGACGGCATTCGCTCCGGGCCCGTCCGGGCCCGTACCGCCGCAGGCGGCGCACGGCGCCGGGACGCCGGTCGCGGGTGCCGCCGGGGCACCCGCGCAGCCGACGCACGGCTTTGGCACCGCGCCCGGTGCCAAGGCGCCGATCACGAACAGTGTCGCCGGTGAAGCGGCGGCCGGGCCGTCGGCCGGCAGCGGCGTCGGGGAGGCGGCAGCCGGCTCCGGCAGCCGCGGATCCGTACCGTCGCAGCCGACGCACGGCGTCGGGGCTCGGCCCGACGCCGGATCGTCGGCCGCAGGCGGCATCGGCGAAGCGGCAGCCAGGACCGTACCGCCGCAGACAGCGCCCGGCGCCGGTGCCGCGCACGGCGCCGGGATGCCGGTCGCGGGTGCCGCCGGGGCTTCCGCGCAGACGGTGCCCGGCGTGGGCGACGCGCTTGGCGTCGAGTCGTCGGGCGCAGGCGGTGTCGGGACCGGCAAGGCCGTCGGCGGCCGGGGCGAGCAGCGGCGTGGCAAGGGGCTTGTCATGGCGCCGCGCGCGTTGCGGTTTGCCGCGTTGGGGGACTCGCTCACCTCCGGCGTCGGTGACCCCGTCGACGGTGGGTGGCGCGGGTGGGCCGCGTTGCTCGGTGGGGCGCTCGGGCCCGCCCGGGCGGCCGGGGCCGGGGGCGAGAGCCCCGTACGGTTCCACAACTTCGCCGTCAGCGGCGCCCTGACCCGCGATGTCGAGGAGGAGCAGGTCCCCGCGGTCCTCGACTTCGGCCCCGACATCGCCTCCGTCGTCGTCGGCGTCAACGACACGCTCCGCTGCGCCTTCGACATACAGGACATAGCCCAGCGTCTCGACCGCGCCTGCGCGGCCCTCGCCGCCCGTGGCGCCGTCCTGCTGACCACCTGTCTGCCCGACCCCGGGAGCATGCTCGGACTGCCTCTGCCGCTCGCCCGTCCCCTCGCCCGCCGCCAGCGCGCGCTCAACGCCGTCGTGCACGCCCTGGCCGCCCGCTACGACACGATCCACCTCCATATGGCCGACGCCGCCTGGGTCGGCGACCGGTCGCTGTGGAGCGCCGACCGGCTGCACCCCGGAGAGCGCGGCCACCGCATGATCGCCGCGCGTTTCCACGCACCGCTCGCCGCGCGCGGTCTCGCCATCGGCCCTCCGCCGTCCCTGGAGGCCGACCAGGCCCCGCCCAGCCGCGCCGCCGTCATGATGTGGCTCGCCACCAAGGGAGCGGGCTGGGTGGCGCGCCGCTGCCAGGACCTCCTGCCGGAGCTGCTGCGGCTCGCGGGCGACGAGGTACGGCACTGGGCCCGCGGCACCAGCGCCCGTCTCGACGCCCACGCCGAACAGGCCCTCTCCCGGGCCCTCGCCACCCTGTCCCCGCTCTCCGCACCGCTCGCACCGCTGTCGCCGGGTGTCCCGCTTGCGAGAATGGGGGAATGACCGGGCGCTGGGAATTCTGGATCGACCGGGGCGGCACCTTCACCGATGTGGTGGGCAGGCGCCCCGACGGAGAGCTGGTCACCAGGAAGCTGCTCTCGCACCACCCCGAGCGGTACCGGGACGCGGCGGTCGCCGGTATCCGGCTGCTGCTCGGTCTCGGTCCACGGGACCCGGTCCCGTCCGACCGGATCGCCCTCGTGAAGATGGGGACGACCGTCGCCACGAACGCGCTCCTTGAGAGACGTGGTGAGCCGACCGTCCTCCTCATCACCGAGGGCTTCCGGGACGCCCTGCGGATCGCGTACCAGAACCGGCCCCGGCTGTTCGACCGCAGGATCGTGCTCCCCGAAGCGGTGTACGACCGTGTCATCGAGGTCCCCGAGCGGGTCGACGCGCACGGCGCGACCGTACGGCCCCTCGACACCGGCACCGTCACCGAGCGGCTCCGCGAGGCCCACCGTGACGGCTTCCGCAGCGCCGCCGTCGTCCTGATGCACGGCTACCGCCACCCCGCGCACGAGAGCGCCGTCGCCGAGGCCGCGCGCGCCGCGGGATTCACGCAGGTGAGCTGCTCGCACGAGGTCAGCCCGCTGATCAAGCTGGTGCCGCGCGGCGACACCACCGTCGTGGACGCCTATCTCTCCCCGATCCTGCGCCGCTATGTCGACGAGGTCGCCCAGGAACTGCGCGGAATCCGGCTGATGTTCATGCAGTCCAACGGCGGCCTGCGGGAAGCCGCCCACTTCCGCGGCAAGGACGCCGTCCTCTCGGGCCCGGCCGGCGGAGTCGTCGGCATGGCCCGTACGGCACGGCAGGCGGGCTTCGACCGGGTCATCGGCTTCGACATGGGCGGCACCTCCACCGATGTCTCGCACTACGCGGGCGAGTTCGAGCGGGAGCTCGGCACCCAGGTCGCCGGGGTCCGGATGCGCGCCCCCATGATGAACATCCACACCGTCGCGGCGGGCGGTGGCTCCGTCCTGCACTTCGACGGCCAGCGCTACCGTGTGGGACCCGACTCCGCGGGGGCCGTGCCGGGCCCCGCCTGCTACCGGCGCGGCGGCCCGCTCACCGTCACCGACGCCAATGTGATGCTCGGCCGAGTCCAGCCCGCCCACTTCCCCGCGGTGTTCGGCCCGCACGGCGACCAGCCCCTGGACACCGAGGTGGTACGACGCCGCTTCGAGGAACGCGCCGAGGAGGTCCGCAAGGCCACCGGTGTCGCCCGTACCCCCGAGGAGGTCGCGGCCGGCTATCTGGAGATCGCCGTCCTCAACATGGCGAACGCCGTCAAGAAGATCTCCGTGCAGCGCGGCCACGACATCACCCGCTACGCCCTCACCAGCTTCGGCGGCGCCGGCGGACAGCACGCCTGCGCGGTCGCCGACGCGCTCGGGGTGGACACCGTGATCGTGCCGCCGCTCGCCGGGGTCCTCTCCGCGTACGGCATCGGCCTTGCCGACGCCACCGCCATGCGCGAACAGTCCGTCGAGGCCGAGCTGACCGAGGAGACCCTGCGCCGGGTGCGTGAGCTGTGCGGCTCGCTCGCCGGGCGCACCCGCGCCGAACTGCGCGCCGACTCCGTCCCCGACACGGCGATCAGCACACGCGCGCGGGTGCTGCTGCGGTACGCGGGTACGGACGCGAGCCTGCCGGTCGCGCTGGACGGGGTGGCGGCCATGGCCGGGGCGTTCGAGGACCAGCACCGCGCGCGCTACGCCTTCACCATGGACAAGCCGCTGGTCGTGGAGGCCGTATCGGTGGAGGCCGTGGGGACTTCGGGGCCGTCCGCTCCGTACACCTCCCGGCGCTCCGACAGCCGGCCGGGGCGGTCCGGACCGGACGCCGACGCGGAACCGTACGCCTCCGTAAGGATGTTCAGCGAAGGCCGTGTCCACGACACCCCGCTCCACCGCAGGGACGATCTGCGTCCCTCCGACACCGTGACCGGCCCCGCCGTGATCGTCGAGGCCGACGCCACGACCGTTGTCGAACCCGGCTGGCGGGCGACGGCCGGCGAGCACGGGCATCTGCTGCTCACGCGCGTACGGCCACGCCCCTCGCGGACCGCCGTCGGTACGGATGTGGATCCCGTGCTGCTCGAGGTGTTCAACAACCTCTTCATGGCGATCGCCGAGCAGATGGGCGTACGTCTGGAGAACACGGCTCATTCCGTCAACATCAAGGAGCGGCTCGACTTCTCCTGCGCCCTCTTCGACGCCGAGGGCAACCTGATCGCCAACGCCCCCCACATCCCCGTCCATCTGGGCTCCATGGGCGAGTCGATCAAAGAAGTCCTGCGGCGCAACGAGGACACCCTGCGGCCCGGCGATGTGTACGCGATCAACGACCCGTACCACGGCGGCACCCATCTGCCCGATGTGACCGTCGTGACCCCGGTCTTCGACACGGCGGGCGAGCGGCTGGACTTCCTGGTGGCCTCACGCGGCCACCACGCCGAGATCGGCGGTGTCACCCCCGGCTCCATGCCCGCCTTCAGCAGGACCGTGCAGGAGGAGGGCGTGCTCTTCGACAACTGGCTGCTCGTCAGGGACGGCCGGTTCCGCGAGGCCGAGACCAGGCGCCTGCTCACCACCGCGCGGTATCCGTCCCGCGACCCCGACACCAATCTCGCCGACCTGCGGGCCCAGATCGCCGCGAACGAGAAGGGCATCGCCGAACTGGCGCGCATGGTCGACCAGTTCTCGCTGCCGGTCGTCCAGGCCTATATGGGACATGTACGGCGCAACGCCGAGGAGTCCGTACGCCGGATCCTCGCCGGGCTGGACGACGGCTCGTACCGCTACGAGACCGACGGCGGCGCGGTGATCGAGGTGGCGCTGCGCGTCGACCGCGCGGCCAGGAGCGCCGTCCTCGACTTCACGGGCAGCTCCCCGCAGCTCCCGGGCAATTTCAACGCGCCCACGTCGGTGGTGATGGCCGCCGTGCTCTATGTCTTCAGGACGCTCGTGGCCGACGACATCCCGCTCAACAGCGGCTGTCTCGAACCGCTGGAGGTCCGCGTGCCGGACGGCTCCATGCTGGCGCCCGCCTACCCGGCGGCGACCGTCGCGGGCAATGTGGAGACCTCGCAGGCCGTCACGGGCGCGCTCTACGCGGCCCTGCGCGTCCAGGCCGAGGGCTCGGGCACGATGAACAACCTCACCTTCGGCAATGACCGGGTGCAGTACTACGAGACCGTGGCCAGCGGTTCCGGCGCGGGCGACGGCTTCGACGGCGCCGACGCCGTACAGACCCATATGACCAACTCCCGGCTCACCGACCCCGAGGTGCTGGAGTGGCGCTATCCGGTACGCGTCGACGCCTTCGCCGTACGGGATGGCAGCGGCGGGCCGGGACGCTGGCACGGCGGCGACGGCGTCGTCCGCCGGATCCGTTTCCTGGAGCCCATGACGGTGGCACTGCTGACCGGCCACCGCAGGGTCCCCCCGTACGGCATGGCCGGCGGCGGCCTGGGCGCGCGCGGCGCCAACGAGGTGGAGCGCGCGGACGGCACGGTCACCCCGCTGCGGGGCGTGGACTCGGCGGAGGTCGGCCCCGGTGACGTACTGGTCATGAGGACACCGGGCGGCGGCGGTTACGGCGAGGCCACGGCGCCTTCGTAGCCGTCCAGACCGCGCGGCCCGGTGGGAGCGCTGTCGTCCGGGCCCGGTTCAGCGCCGTACGGGAACGAACCGTACGGGCGTGCCGGGCGCCGCCTGTGCCGCCGCCGGGAGGTCACGCTCCAGGACGACCGCGATCACCGGATAGCCGCCGGTGGTGGGATGGTCGGCGAGGAACACCACGGGACGTCCGTCCGGAGGCACCTGTACCGCCCCGGTCACCATGCCCTCGCTGGGCAGTTCGTCCGGAACGGCGCGGTCCAGCGGCGGGCCCTCGGTGCGCAGCCCGATGCGGTTGCTCACGGACGACACCCGGTAGCCGTGGGTGGCCAGGGTGCGCAGCGAGCCGGCGCTGAACCAGTCGTCGCGGGGGCCGAGCCGTATCCGCAGCACCAGTTCGGCCGGCGGCGACGGAGCGGGCGCCCAGTCCACCGGCGCCGCCCGGCCCGCCGGCGGGCCCAGCGGCAGGGCCTCGCCGTCCCGCAGCGGCGCGGGTCCGAGGCCCGACAGCAGATCCGTGGACCGGCTGCCCAGCACCGGTTCCACCGAGATCCCGCCGTCGAACGCCACATAGGCGCGGAGACCGTGGACGGCGGGGCCGATGTCGAGGACCGCGCCCGCGGGGACCCGAACGGCAGCGCCCCAGGCCACCGGCCGCCCGTCCACGGACACCGCGCACGGCGCACCGGTCACCGCCACGACGGCCGGGCGGCGCGGCCGTACCGCGCATCCGGTGAGCGTCGTCTCCAGCGCCGCGGCGCCCGCGGGATTGCCCACCAGCCGGTTGGCCAGCCGCAGTGCGGGCTGATCGAGGGCCCCGGAGCGCGGTACGCCCAGATGGGCATGCCCGTACCGGCCCAGATCCTGCACCGTGGTCAGCGCCCCGGCCCGGACGACCCCGAAGGCCCGGTCCGTCACCGCGCGGCCATGCCGTGGTCCACGGGCACGAATCTGACCCGGGTCCCCGGCGTGAGCAGCGCGGCGGGCGCGCGCTCCGGGTCCCACAGGACCGTGTCCGTCGTCCCGATGAGCTGCCAGCCGCCGGGCGAGGAGCGCGGATACACCCCGGTGTACGGTCCCGCCAGCCCGACGGAGCCCGCGGGCACGGCCGTACGCGGAGTGGCCCTGCGCGGTACGGAGTACCGCTCCCCGAGCCCGGTCAGATAGCCGAAACCAGGCGCGAACCCGCAGAAGGCGACCCGGAATTCGGCCGCCGAGTGGATCCGTACGACCTCGTCCTGCCGCACCCCCCACAGCGCCGCCACATCCGCCAGATCGGGACCGTCGTACCGGACCGGCAGCGCGACGGCCTCCGTCGCGCGTGCGAGCGGTGCCCGGCTCCGCCAGCCGTCGAGCCCCGCCGCGAAGCCGGCCGGATCGTCAAGACCGTCGAGCAGGACGGTACGGGCCGCGGGCACTATCTCCCCGACCGGCGGCAGGGTGCCCTCGGCGCGGCGGCGAAGCAGTTCCGCGTGGAACGCCTCCGTCGCCTCGCCGTCGGCCAGTTCGACCAGCAGCGCCCGCTCGCCGACCGGCAGCGCTCTCATACGAATGCCTCCACCCGGACGCCGGAGGCCTCCAGTTGGCCGCGCACCCGCCGGGCCAGACCGACCGCGCCCGGGGTGTCGCCGTGCACACACAGCGACCGGGCCCGGACCGCGACGGACTGCCCGCACCGCGAGGTCACCACCCCGAACCGGGCCATGGAGACGGACCGTTCGACCACGGCCGAGGTGTCCGTGATCACCGCGCCGTCCTGCCCGCGCGGCACCAGCGTGCCCTCCGGGGTGTACGCCCGGTCGGCGAACGCCTCGGTGACGACGGGCAGTCCGGCCTTCTCCGCGTGCTCGTGCAGCCGCGAGCCCGGCAGTCCGAGCACCGGCAGCCGCTCACCGCTGAGCATGATGCCCTCGACGACGGCCTCGGCCTGCTCCTCGTCGCGTACGACCCGGTTGTAGAGCGCGCCATGCGGTTTGACATAGGCGACCCGGGCGCCCGCCGCCTTGGCGAACACCTCCAGCGCACCGATCTGGTAGGCGACTTCGGCCGCCAGCTCGTCCGCCGGCACCTCCATGGACCGGCGGCCGAACCCCGCCAGATCGCGGTACGAGACCTGGGCGCCGATCCGTACGCCGCGCTCCACCGCCCAGTCGCACACCCGCCGCATGGTCGCGGGGTCGCCGGCGTGGAACCCGCACGCCACATTGGCGCTGGTGACGACGGAGAGCAGGGCCTCGTCCTCGGTCAGCCGCCAGCGGCCGAAGCCCTCGCCGAGGTCGGCGTTGAGATCGATGGACGCCCAGGTCATGAAGCCACCTTCCGATCGGATCCAGTCGGTTTCGTCAGAGCAGCTCGCGCCCGCGCGTCTCGGGCAGTCCGAGCAGCGCGACCACGGCGAGACCGTAACCGACGGCGCCGAAGACCAGCGCGCCGCCGACCCCCCAGCTCGTGGCCAGAAAACCCACCACGGTGGGGAATATCGCGCCCACGGCCCGGCCCGTGTTGTACGTGAACCCCTGGCCCGTACCGCGTACCGCCGTCGGATACAGCTCACTGAGGAACGAGCCGAAGCCGCTGAAAATGGCCGACATGCAGAACCCGAGCGGGAATCCGAGAACCAGCAGCCAGCCGTCCGCCGCGGCCGGCAGATTGACATAGGCGAGGATCGCGAGCCCGGAGAGCACCGCGAAGATCGCGACATTCTTCTTCCTGCCGAGCCGGTCGGTGAGATAACCCCCGGTCAGATAGCCCGTGAAGGCGCCGGTGATCAGGAAGGTGAGATAGCCGCCGGTGCCGATGACCGTGAGGCCCCGTTCGGACTTCAGATAGGTCGGCACCCAGGTGGCTAGCGTGTAGTAGCCGCCCTGGACACCGGTGGACAGCAGGGTCGCGAAGAAGGTCGTACGGAGCAGGTCCCCGCGGAAGATGGCGCCGAACGAGCCCTTCTCCGTGCTGGTCCTGCGCTGTTCGGCCGCGGCCGGGGCGTCGCTGACGTTCCGCCGTACGTACACGATCAGCAGCGCGGGCAGCGCGCCCGTCCAGAACATCACACGCCAGGCGGTGTCCGCGTCCAGGAACTGGAACACCAGGGTGTAGACGATGACGGCGAGCGCCCAGCCGGCCGCCCAGGCGCTCTGGACGGCGCCGAGGGTACGGCCGCGGTGCTTGCCGGAGGCGTACTCGGCGACCAGGATCGCGCCGACGGCCCACTCGCCGCCGAAGCCCAGGCCCTGAAGTGCGCGGAAGACAAGCAGGGTCTCGTAGTTGGGCGCGAAACCGCAGAGGACCGTGAAGACCGCGTAGGTGATGACCGTGATCATCAGGGCCCGCACCCGGCCGATCCGGTCGGCGAGCACCCCGGCGACCGCGCCGCCCACGGCGGAGACCACGAGCGTGACGGTGGTGAGAAGTCCGGTCTGGCCGCTGTCGAGACTGAAGTAGGCGGCGATCGCCACCATGCTCAGCGGCAGGGTGAAGAAGTCGTAGGAGTCCAGGCCGTAACCGCCGAACGCGCCCGCGAACGCGCGGCGCCCCTGCGGTCCCAGTGCCCGCAGCCACGCTAACGCACCGGTGTCGTCGGGGAGTTCGTTCTTGTCCAGACGTGCTTGGGTCGTGCTCATCTGCACCTCGCAGGAGGGTGAGTGTGCCGGGACCGTGAGCTGTTTTCACCGTAGGGGATTGTTCAACGATCCGACAAGGCTCATGTTGTTTCGTTCTTGCTTCTACGATGAGTCCAGGACGGGACCAGACCGGACGGACTCAGGGAGAGAGCGCTGTGGGGACGAGCGGGACCGAACTCGGCGAACTGGCGGACGACCGCCCGCTGCTGGGCCGTACGAGCACGGCGGAGCGGGTCGCGGACATCCTGCGGACCCGGATCGCGGAGGGCTACTTCCCGCCGGGGGAGCGGCTGTCCGAGGACGCCATCGCCAAGGCCCTGGCCGTTTCGCGCAACACCTTGCGCGAGGCGTTCCGGCTGCTCACGCACGAGCGGCTGCTCGTCCATGAACTCAACCGGGGGGTCTTCGTCCGGGTGCTCGCGGTCGAGGACGTCGAGGACATCTACCGCACCCGCCGGCTGATCGAGTGCGCGGTGGTACGGGGGCTGGACGGGCCGCCGTTCCCGGTGGACGGACTGGAGAAGGCGGTCTCGGAGGGCGAACAGGCGGCGCGCGAGGAGATCTGGAAGGGCGTCTCGACGGCGAACATCCACTTCCACCGCGAACTGGTCGCGCTGGCGGGCAGCGCGCGCACCGACGAGCTGATGCGCGGGGTCCTGGCGGAACTGCGGCTCGCCTTCCATGTGGTGGACGATCCGCGGGGCCTCCACGAGCCGTATCTCGTACGGAACCGGCAGCTCCTGGAGTCGCTCAAGTCGGGGGACAGGGACGGTACGGAGCGGATGCTGGCGGAGTATCTCGACGACTCGCGCGAACGGCTGGTGGCGGTGTACGCGGGGCTGCTGTCGGAGGAGGGGACGGAGTCCGGCTGACGCTCCGCGTGATCGGTGCGCGTGGCCGGTACGCCGGGATTCATGACGGGTCCGGGGCGGGTCCGTGACGGGGGCACGGCCGGTACGCGTGGCCGGTTAAGGCATCCCGGGCCGCGGTCGCTTCCGCACTGTTTCGACCGATGTCAGTGCGAGGACCTAATCTGTTCCCCGTGACTTCGCACGCCTCGACGGACTCCGTTCCGCCCCAGCCCGGCGCGGGGCCGCGACCCGCGCAGGGCCCGGCCGCCGACGAGGGGCTCGCGCGGCGGCTGCGCGCGCTCGCGTGCACCGCGCCGCTGCACGACCTGGACACCCGCAAGGCCAATCTCGCGGGGGAGTACGCGATATACGGCATGGCGGAGGTCGCGCTCGCCGCGATCGATCTGGTCACTCTGAACATGGACTTCGACACCGGCGCCGACCACGAACAGATAGTGGGCAGGCTGCTGCCCCGAATCGCCGCGCAGGCACCGGGCCGTCCGGCCGCCGAACACGAGCGGGTGGCGCGCTGGGTGCTGGAGAACCTGATCAACGTCGGCAGCGTGGACCGCGGATTCCGCGCGGTGTACGGCACCTTCGGCACCGACGGCGTCTACACCCGCAGGGACTACGACTTCAAGCTCATCGAGGAAGTCCCGGGCCACGGCGGCAGCGTGTATCTCCGTACGACCGACGAGGCGGTCAATGTCCTGGTCGGCGCGCTCGACACGGATGTCACCAGCGCGCAGATCGCCGCCGAGGTCAAGCTGGAGGTGCTGATCAACCGCGGCAGGCTCGCCGACGCGCAGCTCGCCGCGGAGCAGGCGCGCTACCGCACCGTGCAGTACGCGGAGACCCTCCGCCGCACGCTGGAGGCGACCCGGCGCAATGTGCGGGCGGTCGACTGGCTCAACTCCGTACCGGACCTGATCGACGAGGCGCTGAGCCATGTCGCCGACCGCTACCGCCACGAGAACGCGATCCTGACCAATATCCGCAAGGCACGCGACGAGGCCGAGACCGGCGCCGACCCCAGGACGGCGGAGCACAAGCGGCGCGCCGCCGAGCTGGTCGACATCGTCAAGGACTGCATCCGCCGGCACACCCAGCTCCAGTCCCGGCTGCTGGAGGCGGGCCCGCTGTTCCGCGCGGAGCAGGACCGGCAGGCCTTCGCCCGGCCCACGGCCCATACCGGCCTCGACCTGTACGGGCAGCTCGTCGCACCCCTGCTGCCGCTGCCGGTCGAGCGGGCGACGCGCGTGACGGACGCGTTCTTCGCCCGGGGCACCGGCCTGCGGACACCCGTGTCCGTGCGGGTCGGCGATCTGATCGACCTGCTGCTCACGCCGCCGCTGGAACGGGAGCACCTCGGCGCGGAGATGCCGGAGCCGGACCTGATCGCGACCCCGGACGACAGCCGCTTCAGCGAGGAGCAGCTCGCGAACGCGAAGGCCCTGCTCGACCTGGAGGACGACGCCCCGCGCCGCCTCTCCGGCCTCCTGTCGGCCGCCCGCCGCTCCGACCCCGAACTTCCCTATCTGGTGGCGCTCCTGGCCATCCACGCGGCGAGCCCCCCGGTGGGCACGGCGCACCGCCAGGGCGAGGACCGCCTGCTGTTCGCGGTGGACGACGGGACGCCACTGGAGGACCCGGAGTTCGGCGGGGCGGACCTGATCGTGGGCGTGGCACGGTTGGGGGTGGCGTAGGTGTGCGGCGATACGGTGCCGGCCGGCGAATCCAGCCCGTCCGGCGTCTGAGGACGGAACCGCCGGCCCCGGTACCGGGCGCTTCCCGCCCGGGCTTGCGCTTGCGGGCCAGAAACAAGCCCGTCCGGCGATTGAGGACGAACACAGACCAGGAGCCCGCACCCCGTGAGCGAGCAGTACCAGCCCGAAAGCAACGGCACCGGCGCCGAAATCCGCGCTGCCGCACCCCCCACCCTCACACCCCCGGACGTCGCCGACGCCGCCCGCCTCGTCTCCTTCGGGCTTCAGCCCAAGCTCCCGCCCGCCCGTGACATCGAGTACACCGAACTCCTCCGCCGCTACCGCGAAGAGCCCGCCTTCGCGCGCGTCGCCGACGCCGTCGCCACCGGACTCGGCCTCGTCGTGCTGGAGGTCTCCCCGCGTGCGGGCATGGCGGTCACCGCGGCCGAGGACTCCGTCTTCGCCGTCCGCATGGGCGACTACGCCCGCCGCGCCTCGACCGACTCCGCCGACCGGTTCCTGCACGGCCTCGCCCATCTCGCCGTCGCGGCCATGGCCTTCCCCCGCCCCGAGGACCTCGCCGACGACGGATACATCGGCCGGATCACGGTCAACGGCGTCGACGCGTTCGTACGGCAGGCCTGCCGCCGGCTGGAGGAGCGGGCCGAGGCGGACGGGGAGAACACCGACCCGTCGACCGACGCGCCCGGACTCGAAGCCGCCTGGCGGATCTACGCACGGCGCAGCGCCACCGGCGCGACCAAGGACGCCCGCAGGCTGGCCGGTTCGACGACCGGCATCGTGGGCAAGGCGGTCGCGTTCCTCACCGACTCCGGCTTCCTCCAGCGCACCGGTGACGACGCCGGAGGCACGTACCGTACGACCGCCCGCTACCAGCTCCAGGTACGGGACATGGCGGGCCACGCGGCCATGGCCGAACTGCTGGGGCTGGGCGTCGTGCCCGTCAGCGACGGCTCCGCCACCCTGCTGCCGCCGCCCGAGGGCGACGACCTGGAGCTGGCCGCCGACGCGGGCCTGCCCTTCCACGCCTGACGCCCCGCACGCCGGAGGCCCCTCCACACCTGACACGGCACGCCGCAGGCCACCGTGCCGTACCCCACCGACCGAATCCCCCACCGCTGTTCACCACGACGAGAGTCCGCCGCCATGTACGAGCTGTCCCGGGTCCGCCTCTACTCCATCGGGCCTGCCGGTGCGCGCTACGCGGACACCGTGCTCGACCTGCGTGACGTGGGCGCGCCCGTACCGCATCCCGCGCCCGCCCAGGCGGAGTTCTTCGAGGAGGAGCCGGTAGGACCGCCACGCCGCCCGGCCCCGGCGGGCGTGCTGTTCCTGGAGAACGGCGGCGGCAAGTCCGTACTGCTCAAGCTGATCTTCTCGGTGATGCTGCCGGGCCACCGCAACACCCTCGGCGGCGCCAGCTCGGGCGTGCTGCGGAAGTTCCTGCTGGCAGACGACTGCGGGCATGTGGCCCTGGAGTGGCAGCACACGCTCACCGGTGAACTCGTGGTGGTCGGCAAGGCCAGTGAGTGGCGCGGGCGTCAGGTGTCGAACGACCCGCGGAAGTTCGTGGAGGGCTGGTACTCGTTCCGGCCGGGCCCGGGGCTCAGCCTGGACTCCCTGCCGGTCGCCGAGTCCACCGCCGTACGCCCGCCCGTCGAAGGCGCGTCGGGCGCGCGGGGCAGGCGCCGCACCATGAAGGGGTTCCGGGACGCCCTCACGGAGGCGGGCAAGTTCTATCCGCATCTCGACGTCCACTGGGAGGAGATCCACGACCGCTGGAACGAACACCTCGGTGATCTGGGCCTCGACCCCGAACTCTTCCGCTACCAGCGCGAGATGAACGCCGACGAGGGCGAGGCGGCGGGCCTTTTCGCGGTCAAGAAGGACTCCGACTTCACCGATCTGCTGCTGCGTGCCGTCACCGACACCCGGGACACGGACGGCCTCGCCGATCTCGTCGGCGGGTTCGGCAACAAGCTGGGCCGCCGCGCCGAACTGACCGCCGAGCGCGACTTCACCGCCGGTTCCTTCGATCTGCTGGGCCGGATCGTCGAGGCCGCGGAGACGCGTGCGCGGGCCCGGGAGATCCACGCGGGTGCCGAGCGCCGGGCCCGTACGCTCGTACGGCGGCTCACGGCGCGCGGAGCCGAGGAGCGCGGGCGTGCCGCGGACCTGGCGCAGCGGGTCACCGGCGCCGCGCACACCGTGGCCACGGCCGAGCAGGCGCGCGGGCGCGGTGCGCTGATCGCCGCCGAACTGGCGTACCGGCATGCGTCCCTGGCCCTCACCGCCGCCGAGAAGCGCGCCGCCGCGCAGCGCCGCGAGCTGACCGACGCCCGTACGCTCCACTCCGCCTGGCAGGCGGCCGAGGCCGTGCTGCGCCACCGCGCCGCCGCCGACCGCTCCGCGCGGGTGGCCGCCGCGATCCGTGATGCCGAGCGCGACGCCGCGCCCGCGCTGGCCGCGCGCGCGACCGCGGCGGCCGATCTCGTACGGGCGCTGCACGCGGCGGCCGAGGACGGCGAGCGGCTGGCGAACGAGGAGGAGGAGCGTTCCGCGGTCCTCCAGGAGACCGGCGAGGCCGCCCATCGCGACGCGACCTCCGCCGCGACCGAGGCGCAGCGCGCCCGCAGCGAGGCCGGGCATCTGCGGCAGCGGCTGGCCGAAGTGGGGCAGGAGACGGCCGAGGCGGTACGGGCGGGCTGGCTCGACGACACCGCGCCCGACGCGGATCCGGCGCGGGCCGCGCTGGCGGCGAGCGACGCGGAGAAGTCCGCCGTCGCGAGCTGGGACACGGCCCGTGAGGCCGCCCGCACGGCCGCCGACCGCGCCCGTGAGGCGGCCTCCGCCGAGTCCCGCGCCGAACTCGCAGCGGCCCGCGCCGCCGACGCGGCCCTCTCCGCGGACCACGCCTACGAGGCGGAACGCCGAGCGGCGGACTCCCTGGCCCAGTCCGACCGCCTGACAGCCCTGCTGAGCCTCCCCACCCCACCCCGTCCGGCCGCATCGCTGGCCCACCACGACAGGGGCCCGCGCGCCGACGCCCGCGTCGACGACTCGGCGGGCACGGAGGAACCGGCCGACCCGACCGGTGGCGATTCCACCAGGGACGCCCAGGGGCCTTCCCTGGCCGGCGGCCATGGAGCTGGCCGTACGGCCGACGTCACAGCCGGTGGCACGGCCGGTCCGGCCGACGAGGGAGGCACGGTCTCGCACGAATCGTCCGAGCCGGGCCACCCCTCCGGTCCGGCCGGACCGCAGGTCGGCGGGGCGAGCCCGGGTGGACATCCGGCCGGCGCGGGCCCGGCAGGGTCGTCTGCGCCCGGCGGTTCTGGCGGTGGCCGGGCGGCCCGTGCCAGCGGGGATCCCGAGGCCGGCGGTTCGGGCTGGCGCGTCAGCGCGGGCGGGGGCCGGGGCGTGACGGGCCCCGGTGGACTTCCCGCTGTCGCGCGGACCGACCCGCGTTCCTCCGTGCGGCGGCGCAACGTCGACGCGCCCCTGACCGCCGAGGAACTCGACCGGTACGCCGACGAGTTGCGGGAGTTGCTCGACCTCAGCGTCGGGTCCGCCGAGCGGCAGCTTTTCGAACTGCGGACCGCCGCCGCCGACGACGCGCGGATTCTGGGGGCGCTCGGGGACGGGGGGCTGTTGCCGCCGGGGCCCGATGTGCTGGCCACCGTGGAGTATCTGGGCGAGCACGGCATCCCCGCCCTGCCCGGCTGGCGCTATCTCGCTCAGGCCGTCGACCCCGCCGACCACGCCGCCGTACTGGCCGCGCGGCCCGAACTGGTCGACGGAGTGGTGATCACCGACCCCGGCTCGCACGCCCGGGCCCGGGAAACCCTCGCGGGCGCCGCCCTGTTGCCGAGGTCCGCCGTCGCCGTGGGGACCGCCGCCGCGCTGCTCGCGCCCGTCCCGGGCCCCGGCGCCGGGGGCGCGGACGACGGCGGGGTCTTCCTCGTACCGCCGAACCCCGCCATGCACGACGAGTACGCCGCCGACGAGGAACGGCAGGCGCTGCGCGCCCGCGCCGCTGCCCGGGACGAGGAGATCCGGGTGCTGGCGGCCCGGCTCGCCGCCGACCGTTCGCTCGCCGCGAGGCTCAGCGCCTGGCGTACGGACTGCCCGCCCGGCATGCTCGCCGAGCTGGCCGAGGCGGCCCGTACCGCCAGGGCCGCGGCGGAGGCGGCCGCGGCGGCACTCACCGAGGCCCGTACGGTGCGCGCCGAGGCGGACGAGGCCGCCGCCGACACTGCCCGCGTCCGCGACGAACGCCAGGACGCCGCCCAGCGCGCCCGCCGCGCCGCCGACGCCCTCGCGGGGCTCGCGTTCCGGCTCCGCGAGCGGTCCGGCTGGCAGGCGAAGCTCCGCGAACTGGCCGACGAGGCAGCCGAGTCCGAGGCGCGCGCAGCCGTCTGCCTGGAGCGGGCCCGCGCCGCCGACGAGGACCGCAGGGCCGCCCAGCGCGCCGCCGACGACGCCCGCCGTACCGCCCGCGCCCTGCGCGCCGAGCGTGCCGAGATCGCCGGCGCGCCGGAGACCCTTCCCGAGCGGGACCCCGATGTGCCCCGCACCGCGCTGCCCGCCCTGCGCGAGGCGTACCGCGCCGCTTCGCAGCTCTACGAGAAGGTCGGCGTCGGCGCCGATCTGCGGGCCGAACAGGCCCGCGCGGAGAGCGACGAGAGCGCCGCCCTCGCCGAACTCGACCGGCTCACCAACAAGGTCCGCACCCGCGCCGCCCAGCTTCTCGAATCCACCGACGGCGCCGACGGCCCGTCCCGCCAGGCCGCCGCCGCCCGCGCCGAATCGCTCGTCCAGATGCTGGAGTCACGCGCGTCCGCCGCCAGCGAGCAGCTCGGCCGCTTCCGCGGCGAGGCCGAGCGGCTCGCGCCCGCCGACGGCGACGCGCACACCGAGCTGCCCGCGGAACTGGCACCGACCGACGCGGAGAACGCGCAGAGCCTGCTCCGTACCGCCACCGCCGAACTCGCCGCCAGGACCGAGGCGCTGGACACCGCCCGCGCCGCGCACGCCGAACTCCTCCAGTCCCACCGCGCCGCCGAGGACGCGGCAGGCGGTTTCGACGATACGGCGGCCCTTCTGCGTGACCTGCTCCGCGGCGCCGTCGCCGAGGACGGAGCGGACGAAGACACCGACCGGCAGTCCGAGCCCTACCCCGGCACGCCGGCCGAGGCACGGCACGCCACCGCCGAGGCCCGCCGCTCACTGCGCGCCTGCGCGTCCGACCTCTCCGCGGCCGAGTCCGCCGTACGGGAAGCCTGTGACGTGCTCGTACGGCATGCCAACTCGACCCGTTACGAACAGGTCCGCACCCCCGCCCGCCAGCAGATCCGCGAACTGCCCGCCTCCGCGCTGCCCGAGCACGCCGCCCCCTGGGCACAGGCCTTCGCACCCCGCCTGCGCGTACTGACGGACGAGCTGGCACAGCTCGAACGCAACCGCGACTCCATCGTCGACCGGCTGCGCGGCCTGGTGGAGTCCGCGCTGACCACGCTCCGTTCGGCACAGCGGCTCTCCCGGCTGCCGGAGGGCCTGGGGGAGTGGTCCGGCCAGGAGTTCCTGCGGATCCGCTTCGAGGACCCGGACCGCGCCGCGCTCACCGAGCGGCTCGGTGAGGTCATCGACGAGGCGACCCGTTCCGCCCTCAAGAAGAACTCCGACCTGCGCAGGGACGGTATGTCCCTGCTGCTGCGCGGAGTCCAGGCGGCGCTCCAGCCCAAGGGCGTCGCCGTCGAGATCCTCAAACCCGACGCCGTCCTGCGCGCCGAGCGCGTTCCGGTGGGGCAGATGGGCGACGTCTTCTCCGGCGGTCAGCTCCTCACCGCCGCGATCGCCCTGTACTGCACGATGGCCGCCCTGCGCAGCAACGACCGGGGCCGCGACAAGCACCGCCACGCGGGCACGCTCTTCCTCGACAACCCGATCGGGCGCGCGAACGCCACGTATCTGCTGGAGCTCCAGCGCGCGGTCTCGGACGCCCTGGGCGTACAGCTCCTTTACACCACGGGCCTTTTCGACACGACGGCGCTGGCGGAATTCCCGCTGGTCATCCGGCTGCGCAATGACGCCGATCTGCGCGCGGGACTCAAGTACATCAGTGTCGAGGAGCATCTGCGCC
The DNA here is from genome assembly GCF_019056675.1 of Streptomyces sp. GMY02. Classification (NCBI taxonomy): domain Bacteria; kingdom Bacillati; phylum Actinomycetota; class Actinomycetes; order Kitasatosporales; family Streptomycetaceae; genus Streptomyces; species Streptomyces sp. GMY02. The sequence continues at coordinate 7,172,978 of NZ_CP077658.1, forward strand.
CGGGGCTGCCCCAGCAGGACCCGGAGGGCGAAACGGTGCACGGCGAGATCACCGCGACCCGGATGTTCCGCCGAACCCCCGCACAGGACCAGCCCCCAGCAGACCAGCCCGCCTCCGCCTCCGGACCCGCCCTCGGCCCCGCCTCTGGCACCGGCCCGGCCTCCGGCCTCACGCCTCGCTGAGCTGGTTCCGCCCCTGCTCCCGCCCCCGCCGCCGTATTCGCGCCGCTTGCCGCGCCGCGCTCCGCGCCGCCCGTCTCGCCCTGCGCCGCTCCCGGCGCAGGGCGCGCGCCGTACTGCTGGGCACGGACACCACACCATTGCGCTGGTTCCACACCTGCCGTGTGACCCAGACGTCCAGCACCCCCCAGGTCGCCACCACCGTGGAGGCCACACTGCTCAGCACCATCGGAAAGGCCAGCCAGGAGCCCGCGAGCGTGCTCAGGAACGCGACCATGGCCTGAATCAGCGTCACCGCGGCGATGATCACGGCGCGGACCGCCGCCGTTCTGACCGGATCCGGCATGCGGTAGCGCGTCGCCGGCTCCTCGACCCAGAGCCCCCGTGAAACCCGTCCGATCCCACCGTCCGACGCCGCGTCACGCCGTTCATACGTCTCCATGGACGTCACTCCCCACCCGCTGTCCACCGTCCGACTCCACAGGGTGACTGCCCGCCCCGCCACGCTTCACGCCGGCCATGGAACCGAATGTGAGACGTGGACCGCGCGGGCGTTCCCGGCGCCGGACTCATCTCCGTACACCGTCACCCTCATCCCCGTACGCAAAGACGAACGGAAGTGAGCGAAGATTCCCCTGCGAGCCCTGAGCGAATGATTCAAGCCAACTGCCCCGGCCGGTAAGCGCCGTCGCACCCGGCTCAATGCCTCCCCACGGCGGAAGTCATCTCGCCGAATACCAGGACAAGGCATAATCAACACGCCGGGCGGCGGCCGAAAATCATCCGTATGTGTCTTCGAGTTGCCGGTGTGACAGTAGTAGGCTCGCGCCGTTTGCTGACGGAGCATCTCCCGCACCGGGCGGGGATCGAGCTGGGGGAGGCCATGCGCTTTCGCGGGAAATCCATCCGCCGGAAGATCGTGGCGCTGCTGCTCGTGCCGCTCGTCGCGCTCACCGTCCTCTGGGCCTTCGTCACGGTGCTCACCGGCGGCCAGGCCACTCAGCTCCTCAATGTCGGCCATGTCATCAGCAGAGTCGGTCACCCCGTCGAGGAAGCGATCCTCGACTTCCAGAGCGAGCGCCGGCAGTCGCTCATCTTCCTCGCCGACCCCCGGGCCTCGGACGCGCTGACCGAACTCCGTGCCCGCCGCGCCGACACCGACGCGTCCGTGGCCATCTTCAAGGCGAACGCCACCCGCGGCATGGTCGAGCAGATGGACGACACCACCGCCGAGCGGTTCAACGCGATCCTCGTGGCCCTGAAGGGCCTCGACCTGATGCGCCGCTCCGTGGACGAGAGCACGGTCACCCGCGAGAAGGCATTCGACTTCTACAACCTGGTCGTCGACCCCGGCTACACCTTCCTCGCCTCGCTGTACGGGTACGAGGACGTGGACGGCGACAACTGGGGCCGCGCGCTGGTCGGTCTCGACCGCGCCCGCGAGATGGTCGCCCGCGAAGACGCGGTGATCGCCTCCGCGCTGGTCGCCCGCAGAATCACCGCCGTGGACATCCGCACGGTCTCCGACCTGATCGCGAGCCGCAACACCCTCTACCAGACCAACCTCTCGGACCTGCCGCTCACCGACCGGGTGACGCTCGAACAGTACTGGCGCACCCCCGCCACCCTCGCCCTGCGCGAGACCGAGGACGATCTCATCGAGGCCGGTCCCGTCAACGGCCCCAAGGCCGTCGACATCGCGCACTGGCGGGAGATGACCGCCCCGGTCCTCACCGACCTGACCAACGAGAGCGCCAAGACGGACGCCCTCTACCGGGCCCATATCGACCCGGTGCGCCGTGAGGTGTTCATCCGGCTCGCGATCGCCGCCGTCGTCGGCTCCGCCGCGCTGCTCATCTCGGTGATCGTGTCCGTACGCATCGGCCGCGAGCTGATCCGCGACCTGACCCACCTCCGCAAGGAGGCCCACGAGGTCTCCGGCGTACGCCTCCCCAGCGTCATGCGCCGCCTCGCCGCCGGTGAACAGGTCGACGTGGAGACCGAGGCGCCCAGGCTCGACTACGAACGCGACGAGGTCGGCCAGGTCGGCCAGGCACTCAACACCCTCCAGCGCGCCGCCGTCGAAGCCGCCGTCAAACAGGCCGACCTGAGGCGCGGAGTCTCCGAGGTGTTCGTCAACCTCGCCCGCCGCAACCAGGTCCTGCTCCACCGGCAGCTCACGCTCCTGGACACCATGGAACGCCGTACGGAGGACACCGAGGAACTGGCCGACCTCTTCCGGCTCGACCACCTCACCACCCGTATGCGCCGCCACGCCGAAGGCCTGGTGATTCTCTCCGGAGCCGCGCCGTCCCGGCAGTGGCGCAAGCCGGTTCAGCTCATGGACGTCGTACGCGCCGCCGTCGCCGAGGTCGAGGACTACGAGCGCATCGAGGTCCGCAGGTTGCCGCGGATCGGCGTGGGCGGCCCCGCGGTTGCCGACCTCACCCATCTCATCGCCGAACTCCTGGAGAACGCCACGGTGTTCTCCCCGCCGCACACCGCGGTCCAGGTGCACGGCGAGCGGGTCGCCAACGGCTTCACCCTGGAGATCCACGACCGCGGCCTCGGCATGGCGCCTGAAGTACTGCTCGACGCGAATCTGCGGCTCGCCGAGACCCCCGAGTTCGAGCTGTCCGACACCGACCGTCTCGGCCTCTTCGTGGTCAGCCGGCTCGCCCAGCGGCAGAACGTACGGGTCTCGCTCCAGCCGTCCCCGTACGGCGGCACCACCGCGATCGTCTTCCTGCCCGTCGCGCTGCTCACCGACGCCCCCGAGACCGAGGGCACCGGATTCCGTCTGGACCGCAAGCGAGCCACGGGCGGCAACGGACGCCACCGCGCCGACGGCGGCCACGGCCGGCGCACCGCACTGGCGCAGGTCCCCACCGGACGGAGCGGCGCGCCGTCCGTGCTCGACGGCCCCGTCGAGCTGGAACCTCCGGTCGGCGTTCTCGGAATGGAGAACGGGCCGGTACGCGGAGGAGGCGACGGCATCGCCGATCTGGAGGACACCGACAGCGAGCGCGGAAGGCTCTTCCGAGCCCGGGAACACCTCCGCGACTCCGCCAACGACCCGCGCGACATGCGGGACGCCAGGGACATGCGGGACACGCGCGACGACGGCCGCGACTTCCGTGACCGGCGGGACGGGCGTGGCGCACAGCCGCCCCGCGGTCTCTACGAACAGCACCAGCAGGCCGCGGACCCCGCCTCCCCGCGCACTCCCGATCCGGCTCTGCCCCGCCGCAAGCCCCCCACGCTGGTCGTGGACCGGGGCCGCCGCGTGGACGAACCGGGCCGTGCCCACGCCGCTCGGGAACAGTCCACCGGCGCGCCGGGCCGTACCTGGTCCGACGGCATCCCCGCCCAGCCCTCGGCCCAGGCCGCCGCACCGCCGTCCGACGGCGCCCCGCCCCTGATCGACGGCCTGCCGCGCCGGGTCAGGCAGGCCAGCCTCGCCCCCCAGTTGCGGGAAGCCGTCCCGGACCGCACCGGACGCCGCACCCCCGCCGGGCAACACGACGAACGGGACGCGGACGAAGTACGCAGCCGTATGGCTTCTCTCCAACGGGGCTGGCAGCGCGGCCGTCGGCAGAACGATGCCGAGGACTCCACCGGCCCCGGCGATACACAACGAACCACATCGGAGGGGGACGGTCGATGACCGCACCGGACGCCGCAGCATTCAATTCCATGGACCCCAACGGCTCGGGTGAGCTGAACTGGCTCCTCGACGAGCTCGTCGAGCGGGTCGCCAGCATCCGCAAAGCCGTGGTCCTCTCCGGCGACGGACTGGCCACCGGTACGTCCAAGGACCTCACCCGGGAGGACGGCGAACACCTCGCGGCCGTCGCCTCCGGGTTCCACAGCCTGGCCAAGGGCGTGGGCCGCCACTTCGACGCCGGCAGCGTCCGGCAGACGGTGGTGGAACTCGACGACGCGTTCCTCTTCGTGACCGCCGCGGGCGACGGAAGCTGTCTCGCCGTGCTGTCCGACGCGGACTCCGACGTCGGCCAGGTGGCGTACGAGATGACGCTGATGGTCAAGCGGGTCGGCGTCCACCTCGGCACGCCGTCCCGGACCGGTCTGCCCGCCGGAGGGTGAGTGGCCTGGGATGAATGACGCGGGTCAGGATCAGCAGCACTGGTTCGACGGCGAGGCCGGACCAGTAGTACGTCCGTACGCGATGACGCGCGGCCGCACCAGCAGCGCGACGCGCCACCGGCTCGACCTGATCGCGATCGTCGTCCCCGAACCCACGGCCGGTGACCCCGGCCGGGACCAGACGCTCTCCCCCGAGCATGTGGAGATCGTAGAACGCTGCTCCGCCAGCCCTCAGTCGATCGCCGAACTGTCCGCGAGCCTGGACCTCCCCGTCGGAGTGGTCAGGGTGCTGGTCGGTGATCTGGTCGAGGACGAGATCGTGCATGTAACCCGTCCCGTTCCGCCGGCCGAACTGCCGGACGTGAACATTCTCCGCGAGGTGATCAATGGTCTACGGGCGCTCTGACCACGGACGGCGTCCGGTCGAACCGGTGACGCTGAAGATCCTGGTCGCGGGCGGCTTCGGGGTGGGCAAGACCACCATGGTGGGCGCGGTCAGCGAGATCCGGCCGCTGCGTACCGAGGAGATGCTGAGCGAGGCGGGCCGGCCCGTCGACGATGTCGACGGTGTCGAGGGCAAGACCACCACCACGGTCGCCATGGACTTCGGCCGGATCACCCTCCGCGAGGACCTGGTGCTGTACCTCTTCGGCACCCCGGGCCAGGACCGCTTCTGGTTCCTCTGGGACGAGCTGGCCCAGGGCGCCCTCGGCGCGGTCGTGCTGGCCGACACCCGGCGCCTCGCCGACTCCTTCGCGGCGGTCGACTACTTCGAGCGGCGCGAGATCCCGTTCACCGTCGCGGTCAACTGCTTCGAGGGCTCGGGCCGGTTCCCGGCCGAGAGCGTACGGGCGGCGCTCGACCTCGATCCCGAGGTGCCGCTGGTGATGTGCGACGCACGTGAGCGCGAGTCCGTCAAGGAAGTGCTGGTGACGGTCGTCGAGCACGCCATGACGCTCGCGACACGGCAGCGCGAGCACGCGGCGGCCGTCACCACCTGAGCGAAGCCGGACGCCCTGAACGACGCCGGACGCCGTCGGGGAACGAGGGCCGTACCCGCGCCACCGGGGCGGAGCACGGCCCGTACCCCCGCCACCGGCCGGAGCACGGGCCGTACCGTTCCACGGGGGCCTCGCTACTCCGCGGCCCCCGCCTCCTCGTCCTGCCAGCCGAGGCTGCGCTCCACCGCCTTGCGCCAGTTGGCGTACTCGCGCTCGCGCGCCTCCGCCGCCATCGTCGGCGACCACTCCGCGTCGCGCTTCCAGTGCGCCTTCAGCTCGTCCAGATCCGACCAGACCCCGGTCGCGAGCCCTGCCGCGTACGCCGCACCCAGACAGGTCGTCTCCGAGACCCGCGGTCTGATCACCGGCACGCCCAGCACATCGGCCTGGTGCTGCATCAGCAGATTGTTGGCGGTCATCCCGCCGTCGACCTTGAGCGTGGTGATCCGTACCCCCGAGTCCTGGTACATCGCGTCGACCACCTCACGCGTCTGCCAGCTCGTCGCCTCCAGCACCGCACGCGCGAGATGCGCCTTGGTCACATAACCCGTCAGCCCGGTGATCACCCCGCGCGCGTCGGAGCGCCAGTACGGTGCGAACAGCCCGGAGAAGGCCGGTACGACATAAGCCCCGCCGTTGTCGTCGACACTCGCGGCCAGCTCCTCGATCTCCCCGGCGCTCCGGATGAGGCCGAGCTGGTCACGGAACCACTGCACCAGCGCCCCCGTGATCGCGATCGACCCTTCCAGACAGTAGACGGGCGCCTCCGAGCCGATTTTGTAGCCGAGGGTCGTGATGAGGCCGTTCTTCGACGCCACCGGCCGCTCACCGGTGTTGAGCAGCAGGAAGCTGCCCGTGCCGTAGGTGTTCTTGGCGGTGCCCGTGTCGTAGCAGGCCTGGCCGAAGACCGCCGCCTGCTGGTCACCGAGCGCGGACGCCACCGGCACCCCGGCGAGCGGGCCGACGGCCGTCCCGTACACCTCGGCCGAGGACCTGATCTCCGGCAGCACGGCCTCGGGGATGTTCATCGCCGCGAGGATCGCCGGATCCCACTGGAGGGTCTCCAGATTCATCAGCATGGTCCGGGAGGCGTTGGTCACATCGGTGACATGCACCCCGCCGTCCGTACCGCCGGTCAGATTCCAGATCAGCCAGGAGTCGAGCGTTCCGAAGGCGATCTCGCCGCGCTCGGCCCGTGCCCGCAGTCCTGGTACATGATCGAGCAGCCAGGCCGCCTTGGGCCCGGAGAAGTAGCTCGCCAGGGGCAGTCCGGTGGCGTTCCGGAACCGGTCCTGGCCGTCCTCGCCGCCGAGTTCACGGCAGAGCGCGGCGGTACGGGTGTCCTGCCAGACGATCGCGTTGTGCACCGGCCTGCCGGTCGCCCGGTCCCACAGGACGGTCGTCTCCCGCTGGTTGGTGATCCCCAGCGCGCTGAGCTGGTCGGCGCGCAGCCCGGCCCTGGTGAGGGCCCCGGCCACGACAGCCTGCACCTTCGACCAGATCTCGGTGGCGTCGTGCTCCACCCAGCCGGGTTTGGGGAAGATCTGGCGGTGCTCGCGCTGGTCGACGGCGACGATCGCGCCGTCGTGGCTGAAGATGATGCAGCGGCTCGATGTGGTGCCCTGATCGATGGCGGCGACGAACTTCTCCGTCATGGTGTCCCTTTGCTGATCGGCAAGTCGGCAAGTCGGCAAGTCGGTAAGTCGGCGAGCGGGGTTCGGTGAGCGGGGTCCGGGGGAAGAGGCTGGCTTCAGAACGCCGCGTTGAAGACGACTCCGGCGAGGACCCCGCCGATGAGCGGCCCGGCCACCGGAACCCACGAGTAACCCCAGTCGGAACCGCCCTTGTTGGGGATCGGCAGCAGCGCGTGCGCGATCCGCGGCCCCAGGTCGCGGGCCGGGTTGATGGCGTAGCCGGTGGGTCCGCCGAGCGAGAGACCGATGCCCACGACGAGCAGCGAGACCAGCAGGATGGAGATCCCGGAGCCGTACACTCCCGCGTTGCCGGGGCCGGGGAGTTCGCCGATGCCGATGCCCGCGTTCTTCCCGAAGGCCAGGATCGGCAGGACCAGCGCGGTCGTCGCGATCGTTTCGGTGACAACGTTGGCGACCGGGCTGCGGATCTCCGGCGCCGTCGAGAAGATACCGAGCGTCGGCTGTGCCTGCCCCGCGTCCGAGTTGGCCCGGAACTGCGCGTAGTACGCCAGCCAGCACAGCACCGCGCCGAAGACCGCGCCGGTCATCTGTCCCAGGATGTAGAGAGGGACCTTGTCCCACTCGCCCGTGTCGACCGCGATCCCCACGGTCACCGCCGGGTTGAGATGCCCGCCCGACAGCGGCGCCGAGGTGTACGCGCCCGCCAGTACGCCGAAGCCCCAGCCGAAGGCGATCACCACCCAGCCGGCGTCCTTGGCTTTGGAGTGGCGGAGTGTGACCGCGGCGCAGACTCCCGCGCCGAAGAGGATGAGTATGGCCGTTCCGATGAATTCACCGACGAATATGTCCCCATTGCTCAATGCGGCTCCTAGACCTGGCCCGGAGCCTTGCCGGCCCCGGATCTCCTGATGAGCGTGCTGAGCGCGCCGGACTTGCGACGCTGACGGTGATCAGGAAGTGTTCACCGGCCGGTGAGGGAGCGTCAAGGTCATTGACAGCAAGCGCTGTTCAGGGACGGTCTTGACAGAAGCGAACGGAACGTAAGGCTCCGGGGGCCGGAGTCAGTTGGGGGAACCGTCGGTTCAGGAGTGCTCGGTGTGCTCGGTGTGCTCGGCGAGCCACTTCTCCGCGATCTCCGCCAGCTCGCGGTCGCGCCCCGCCAGCATCATCCGGATCATCTGCACATCCCCGCGCAGGGACCAGGCCGGATGCCCGAAGCTCGCCGGATTGTTCTTCTCGATGAGGAAATGCGCCGGCCAGGCCGTCCCGTACCCGATCAGCGGCAGGGCCGCCGCATACCGCTTCCGCCCGCGCGCCAGACCGTACGCGGTGATCGCGAGCCCGGTGAGCGTGCCGGTGAGATGGACCCAGCGGGTCGCCGCCTTGGAGTGCATGGCAACGTAGTAGGGCCAGAATTCCTCGTACGAATCAAACTCTCGCTCCGCCATGAGGGCACCGTAACCGCCCGCGCGAGAACGGGAAACGGGTACCGTCAGTTCCGTACGACCGAACGCCACGCCACCGGGAAGTCGAAGTACGTGTCCGGGAATGTCTCGGGCTTGTGGGTGAAGTGCCACCATTCCTCGGGCAGATTGGTGAACCCGGCCTCGGTCAGCGTCGTCTTCAGTAACTGCCGGTTGGCCCGCTGCCCGTCCTGGACACGCGGATCATCCGTGTGGGACAGCGTGTCGAAACAGTCGAAGCCGGTACCCATGTCCACCGAATTGTCCGGGAATCGCTCGGCCTCGGGACCGTAGCAGGGTGCCAGTTCCTCGCCCGGGACATACGGCCGGGTCGGCAGCGCGGGCAGCTTCACCAGAGTGAGGTCCACCGTACTGCCCCTGCTGTGCCCGGACTTCTCCGCGATGTAACCGTCCGCGAACAGGCGCGACTTGTCGACCCGCGGATAGAACTCCGCCTTCATCCGCTCGTCCTGGAGATCCTTCGCCCACCGTACGAAGTGATCGACGGCCCGCTGCGGCCGGTAACAGTCGTACACCTTCAGCGAATAGCCCTTCCGCAGCAGCCGGTGCTGCGCCTGCCGCAGCGCCTGCGCGGTGGACCGGGTGACGATGCACGTCGGCTGTTCGTATCCGTCCACGGGCTCGCCCAGGAAGTTGTGGGGAGTGAGATACCGCATCTCCTGAATGATCGTCGGCGCGACCGTCCGCAGAGCCACGAACTCCTTGGGCGCGACCGGCTCCGACGAGGCATGGGCCGAGGCATGGACAGCGGGTGCGTTGACGGTCGCGGTGGCGGCGAGCAGCACGGCGGCGGCCGAGCCGGCCAGACCGCGGAGCATGGACCGGAGTCCGGGCTGAAGTCGTGTCATGAGCACCTTCGTCTATCAGCTTCCGGGGCTCCGGGGAAGGGCGATCGGATACAGTCCGCGCGTGTCCGAGTCCCAGAACATGCCGCTGCCCGGTGAGAAGCCCGTCGCCAACTCCCATTGCGGAAGCTGCGGTACGCCGTATCCGGCGGCGGCCGGCTGGCCGCGTACCTGCGCTGCCTGCGGCGCCACCGCCTACCGGAATCCACTGCCCGTCGCCATCGCGCTGCTGCCGGTGAGCGACGACCGGGGCGGCGGTCTGGTCGTCATCACACGCACCATCGAGCCCGAGTACGGCGGGATCGCACTGCCCGGTGGATTTATCGACTACGGCGAGGACTGGCGGCACGCGGTCGTACGGGAGTTGCGCGAGGAGACCGGAATCGAGTCGGACGGCGCGGACGTACGACTCGCCGACGCCCTCAGCTCGCCCGCCGGCCATCTCCTTCTGTTCGGCCTGCTCCCGGAGCGGCGGGCCGACGAACTGCCGCCCTCGCGGCCCACGGACGAGACGTCCGGCTGGCACGTCCTGCGCGCGCCAGCGCGGCTGGCCTTCCCGCTGCACACGGAGGCCGTACGGTCCTGGTTCGCGGGCCGGTACGACACGGCCTGACGCGCGGGCCGACCAGGAGCCCCGCCCGCAGCCCCAGGACCGGCCCCGACAGCACCCCCGACCCGCTCACCGCCCCCTGCCCGGCACCCTTGCTGTGCGCTACCGCCCCCGGACCCGTACCGGCCACTCCGGTTCCGCCGTGCCCTCCTCCGTCACCCGCTTCACCCGCACCTCGCCGTCCACCATGCGCGAGGTGTACCGCTCCACCTCCGCCTTCTCCCAGCCGTCCCCCGGGTCCCGCACCACCAGACCGCCGCCCGCGCGCCCCACCGCCGGAGCCCATGCCTCCAGCTCCGGCCCGCCGTCCGCTCCCCGTACCGGGATCACCGCACCCGCCCGCGCCAGTACCGGGATACGGGACCGCGGTGCCTCCAGCGTCACCTGACCGGGACCGTCGTACACCTGCTCCGTGGCCGTGTCGTACCAGCTCCCGCGCGGCAGCCGCACCGTCCGCCGGTGCGCACCCCGCTCCAGGACCGGCGCCACCAGCAGCGAGTCCCCGAGCAGAAACGCGTCCTCGCAGTCGCGCAGCGCCCGGTCCTCCGGCGCCCCCCACCACAGCGGCCGGGCGTACGGCGCGCCGGTCAGCCGGGCGAGCTGGGCCAGCGTCACGAAGTACGGCCTCAGCCGCTCCCGTTCGACGAGCGCCGCCCGCGCGTACTCCAGCACCTCGGTGCCGAACTCCCACGGCTCCCTGCGCCCCGCGTCGATCGCCGCGTGCGTACGGAACAGCGGCAGATACGCCCCGAGCTGGAACCAGCGCAGATACAGCTCCGGAGACGGGCTCCCGTCGAAACCGCCCACATCGGGCCCCGAGTACGGCACCCCGCACAGCCCGAGCCCCAGCACCAGCGAGAGCGACGCGCGCAGCCCCGGCCACCCCGTCGCCACATCGCCCGACCAGGTACCGCCGTACCGCTGCATGCCCGCCCAGCCGGAGCGCGAGAAGAGGAAGGGACGCTCGTCGGGACGCAGCCGCCGCAACCCCTCGAAACCGGCCCGCGCCATGGTCAGCCCATACACATTGTGGGCCTCACGATGGTCCCCGCCCCTGCCCTCAAGCCGGTGCCTGGCCGAACGCGGCAGCGTCGTGTCACCGAACGGGGCGAACGACACCGGCTCGTTCATGTCGTGCCACACCCCGGCGAAGCCCTGCGCCAGCCGCTCCTCGTAGAGCCCGCCCCACCAGTCGCGCACCGCGGGATCCGTGAAGTCCGGATAGACGCACTCGCCCGGCCAGACCACGCCCTGTATGTCCCGCCCGCGCGCGTCCTGGACAAACGCCCCGGCCGCGGAACCGCTGTCGTACACCGCGTTGCCGCGCTCGGCCTTCACTGCGGGATCGACGATCGAGACCAGCCGCACCCCGTCCGCGCGCAGTTCCTCCGCCAGCCCCGGCAGATCGGGGAAATGCTCGCGGTCGACGGTGAAGACCTGATGCGCGTCGTAGTGATCGATGTCGAGATGGACCGCGGACAGCGGCAGCTCGCGCTCCCGGTAACCGGCGACGATCCGCCGCACCTCCCGCTCGCTGCCGAAACCCCACCGCGCGTGCTGCGGACCGAGCGCCCAGGACGGCGGCGGCGTGGCCGCTCCGGTCAGCGCCGTCCAGGCGTGCAGGACGCGCGCGGGCGTACCGATCACCACCCAGCAGCGCAGCGGCCCGCCGTCCATCCGCAGCTCGCTCGTACCGGGCCGGTCGTGCCCCGAACCCTCGCCCTCCTCGCCCTCCCGGAGGGTGACCCGGCCGTCCCAGGAGTTGTCGTGGAACGCGAGATGCGTCCCGCCGTCGGCCACCACGAGCTGGACCGGCATCGTCACATACAGCGGATCGTCCTCGGGCCCGAAGCGGCCGCCGGGATCGGTGTTCCACAGCCGGTACGTACCGTCCCGCAGCCGTGGCCCGGAAGCCCGGCCGCCGAGCCCGAAGAACCGCGCGTCCGCCGCCACCTCGGTCCGCTGCACCCAGCGCGCCGGACCGCCCGCCACCGGCTCCCACCAGCGCGGCGGCAGCTCACGGCGCAGCACCACACCGCCCGGCGTACGGACCTCCACCCCGCCGTGGCGCGAGACCGCCACCGTCACCCGCTCCGACACCACCCGCCAGCCGCCGTCCGTGTCCGGCTCCAGAGCGGCCCGGGTGTCCGGCTCCGGCGGGGCGCCGGCCAGGGCGTACGACGGCAGCGGCTCCGCCCCGTCCCACCCCCAGAACACCGCGCCGCCCACCGTGACGCACACATGCAGCTCCGCGCGCGCGAACCGTACGGTGCCGCCGCCCGGCAACGGCTCCGCTCCGCTCACCGGCCCCGGCACCCTGGCCCGCTCCACGCCGCGCGGTGCCAGCTCTCTGGCGTCCGTACGCCGTTGGCGCCACGCCGACCGTATGGCGCGCAGCCCCTGCACCGAACCGACAACTCTCATCGAACGCACCAGTTCACGACCGTCCATGCTGCTCAGCCTGCCATCAGGCCCGGGGGCGAGGTGCATCGTTCAACTCCCGTTCACCCGTGGCGGGAGCACATATCCCGACGGCTGACCATGGGTGATGACACCTGGTGCGAGGGTCGATCCCATGGCATCGTCCCTGTCAGCCGCGTCACGCGCACACCCACGCACGTGCGCGACCGACGCACACCAGCGTCGAGCAGAAGCGTCGAGCAGAAGCGTCGAGTACACAGCGCCGGACACCTCGGCGCCGAGCCCGCCGGGAGCCGCCCCATGACCGCAGCAGCAAGCCCCGAACCCCTCTGGCAGCCGGATCCCGATCGTATCGCCGCGGCACACGTCACCCGCTTCCAGACCTGGGCGGCCGAGCGGTACGGAGCACCGGCCGAGGGCGGATACGCGGCGCTGCACCGCTGGTCCGTCGACGAACTCGACACCTTCTGGAAGGCCGTCGCCGAATGGTTCGGGGTGCGCTTCTCCACTCCGTACCGGCAGGTCGTCGGTGACCGCACCATGCCCGGCGCCCAGTGGTTCCCCGGCGCCACCCTCAACTACGCGGAACACGCCCTGCGCACCGCCGAGGACCTGGCCCACGCACATGACCCGGCCATTCTCCATATGGACGAGACACATGAGCTGCGCGCGGTGAGCTGGTCCGAGCTGCGCCGTCAGGTGCTCTCCCTCGCCACCGAACTGCGCGCCCTCGGTGTACGGCCCGGCGACCGCGTCAGCGGCTATCTCCCCAACATCCCCGAAGCCGCGATCGCCCTGCTCGCCACCGCCGCCATCGGCGGGGTCTGGACCTCCTGCGCACCCGACTTCGGCGCCCGCAGCGTCCTCGACCGCTTCCAGCAGGTCGAACCCGTTGTGCTGTTCACCGTCGACGGCTACCGCTACGGCGGCAAGGAGCACGACCGTACGGGCACCGTCGCCGAACTCCGCCGCGAACTGCCCACCCTGCGCGCCGTCGTCCACGTACCGCTCCTGGGCACCCCGGCCCCTGAGGGCGCTCTCGAATGGGCTGACCTCACCGCCGGAACGATCAGCTCGTCCGAGGGCGTTTTCGAACAGGTCCCCTTCGACCATCCGCTGTGGGTGCTCTACTCCTCGGGCACCACCGGACTGCCCAAGGCCATCGTCCAGTCCCAGGGCGGCATCCTCCTGGAGCACTTCAAACAGCTCGGCCTCCACTTCGACCTCGGCCCCGAGGACCGTTTCTTCTGGTACACCTCCACCGGCTGGATGATGTGGAACTTCCTTGTCTCCGGCCTGCTCACCGGCACCACGATCGTGCTGTACGACGGGAGCCCCGGGTACCCGTCCGTCGACGCCCAGTGGGGCGTGGCCGAGCGGACCGGCACCACCGTCTTCGGCACCTCCGCCGCGTATGTGATGGCGTGCCGCAAGGAGGACGTCCACCCCGGCCGCGACCACGACCTCTCCCGGGTGACCTGCGTCGCCACCACCGGCTCACCGCTGCCCCCCGACGGCTTCCGCTGGCTCCATGACGCGGTGGCCGAGGACCTGTGGATCGCCTCCGTCAGTGGCGGCACCGACGTGTGCAGTTGCTTCGCCGGGGCCGTCCCCACCCTCCCCGTCCACATCGGCGAACTTCAGGCGGCCGGCCTCGGCACCGACCTCCAGGCCTGGGACCCCCAGGGCAAGCCCGTCATCGGAGAGGTCGGCGAACTGGTTGTCGCCGCACCCCTGCCGTCCATGCCGGTCCGCTTCTGGAACGACCCCGACGGCAGCCGCTACCGGGACAGCTACTTCGAGATGTACCCCGGTGTCTGGCGCCACGGCGACTGGATCACCGTCACCGACCGCGGCTCGGTGATCATCCATGGCCGCTCCGACTCCACCCTGAACCGGCAGGGCGTCCGGATGGGCTCCGCCGACATCTACGAAGCCGTCGAACGCCTCCCCGAGATCCGTGAGTCCCTGGTCATCGGCCTGGAGGAGCCGGACGGCGGCTACTGGATGCCGCTCTTCGTCCATCTCGCGCCGGGCGCGGTCCTCGACGACGCCCTGCGCGCACGCGTCAAGGCGACGATCAGGGAGCAGCTCTCACCGCGCCATGTCCCCGACGAGATCATCGAAGTGCCCGGCATCCCGCACACGCTGACCGGCAAGCGCATCGAAGTCCCCGTCAAGCGCCTCCTCCAGGGCACGGCCCTCTCCAAGGCCGTCAACCCGGGCTCCGTCGACAACCTGGACCTGCTGCGGTTCTACGAGGAACTCGCCCGCACCCGTCACTGACCGCACCCGTCACTGACCGCACCCGTCACTGACCGGACCTGCCACTGACCGGTCCCGTCAGTGACCGCCACAGTCGGAAGCCCATTGTCAGACCCCTCGGTTACGGTGAGTGAGTAGTGACCGACAGTATTCAGGACAGTACCCAGGGGGAGACATGACGCACACCGAGCAGCACCGGCAGACCGGACAGCGGCGGCGGACCGGCGGCCCGAGGAATTCCGGGCCCGGCCACCCCGCGCCCCAGCCGACGGCCAGGACGATGCGGCGCAGACTGCGCCGCGAAGTCCCCAGCACGGTCGGCCTGCTCGCCGACGAACAGGACTTCACCACGATGCGGCGGTACAGCAGCTTCCCCTTCGACGACCACGCCGGCTATCTGCGGCAGATCGACGGCCTGCTCACCTCCCTGGCCTCCCAGGGCGTCCACACCACCGTCGGACTCCTCGACCCCGAGGAGTACGCGGAGTACTGCGCCGAGACCGGGCTCGACCCGGACTCGCCGGTCAGCCGCAGCCGCTTCATCGCCGGAATCCCCGCCACCGGCGCCGCCGTCGCCTATACGGGCCAACCGCTCGACCGGCTCGTCCCGCTGCTCATCGGCACCGCCGCCCGCAAAGCGACCTGGGAGTACGCGACGACCGTCCTGGCCGATCTCGGAGAGTGCGCGGACTGCGGCCAGGACATCGGACGTGCCGCCTTCGACCGGGCCTCCCACACCCTCGTACGGCTTCTCGAAGGAGCCGGACCCGGCACGCACCACCTGGTCTGCAGCGTCCCCGCCGCCGGCGAACAGCTCCTCGCCGTCCTCCACGCGGACCGTCCCGAAGGAGCACCCGCGCTGCTCGACTCCTCCGAAGGCGCCGAATTCGTCAGCCTGCTGGCCCTGGGCATCGCCCTGGAGAGCCCCGGGGGCGTGGTCCTCCGTACGACACGACCCGACAGCCCCGACCGTCTGCACGGCTGGCGCCTCCACCGCGACACTCTCGTACCGCTCACCGAGGCCGAGGTCTTCAACGCCTACTGCACCGACGCCGACACCGGAGAGCCACTCCCGCCGGAGCCGGACGTCGAATACCGCGCGGGATTCGACCTCCATCTCGACGACACCGGCACCCACCACTGAACTACCCGTCACCGAACTACCCACGACTGAACTACCCGCCACCGAACGCGGGAAGGGGCTTCTCGCCACGCCCCGGCGAGAAGCCCCAGCTCTCAGTTCCCGTCTCAATTCCCGGCCGGAAGCCGGTCATTCGGGATCATCGGCGAGCACGGATCACTCGCCGGACAACACCGCCTGCGCGGCCTTCCTGGCCTCGTCAGCGGTGTCCGCGGCGCGCGCGGCGGCAGCGGCACGCTCGCACTGCGCGAGCGTGTGCTGCGCGAGCGCCGACCGTACATACGGAATCGACGCCGCGCCCATCGACAAGGAGGTCACACCCAGCCCGGTCAGCACACAGGCGAGGAGCGGATCGGAGGCCGCCTCACCACACACCCCGCAGCTCTTGCCCTCGGCCCTGGCACTCTCGGCCGACATCGCCACCAGATCGAGCAGCGCGGGCTGCCACGGATCCTGCAACCGCGACACCGCACCCACCTGCCGATCCGCGGCGAAGGCGTACTGCGCCAGGTCATTGGTCCCCAGCGAAAGGAACTCGACCTCCTGAAGAATCGAACGAGCCCGCAGCGCAGCCGACGGAATCTCCACCATGGCACCGAACTTCGCGCTCAGCCCCGCCTCACGGCAGGCGTCCGCGAACGCCTTCGCGTCCGTACGGTCCGCCACCATCGGCGCCATGACCTCCAGATGCACCGGAAGCCCCTCGGCGGCCTTCGCCAGCGCGGTCAACTGGGTCCGCAGCACATCGGGATGCTCCAGCAGACTCCGCAGACCACGCACCCCCAGGGCAGGATTCGGCTCGTCGGCGGGGGTGAGGAAGGCGAGGGGCTTGTCCGCGCCCGCGTCCAGCACCCGTACGACGACCCGACCCTCCGGGAAGGCCGCCAGCACCGTCCGGTACGCCTCGACCTGCTTCTCCTCGGACGGCGCCCGCCCGCTGTCGTCCAGGAACAGAAACTCCGTACGGAACAGCCCGACGCCCTCGGCACCCGCCTCGACAGCGGCCGGCACATCCGCGGGACCACCGATGTTCGCCAGCAACGGCACCTGGTGCCCGTCCGATGTCGCACCCGGCCCGGTGGCAGCGGACAGCGCGGCCTTCCGCGCGGCAGCGGCCCGTTCCAGCTCCGCCCGCTTCTCCGCGCCCGGCTCGACGAAGATGTCACCGGTACTGCCGTCGACCGCGATCACCGTGCCCTCGGCCAGCTCCTGCGCACCCGGCAGCGCCACCACCGCGGGCACCCCGAGCGCCCGCGCCAGAATCGCGCTGTGGCTCGTCGGCCCGCCCTCCTCGGTCACAAATCCCAGCACCAGAGCCGGATCGAGCAACGCCGTGTCCGCGGGCGCCAGATCGCGGGCGATCAGTACGTACGGCTGGTCGCTGTCCGGCACCCCCGGCATCGGAACGCCGAGCAGCCGGGCGACGATACGATTCCGCACGTCATCCAGGTCCGCGACCCGACCGGCCAGATACTCACCGGCGTTGGCGAGCAGCGCGCGGTACGAGGCGAACGCGTCGTACACACCGCGCTCGGCCGTACTCCCCACCGCGATCCGCCGGTCCACATCGGCCATCAGCTCGGGGTCCTGAGCCATCATCGCCTGTGCCTCAAGGACGCCCTGGGCCTCGCCGCCGGCCAGATTGCCGCGAGCGATGAGATCCGCCGCCACCGCCTCGACGGCCTGGCGGGCCCGCGCCTGCTCCCGCTCCGCGTCCTCCGCCGGAATCTGCTTGGCCGGCGGCTCAAGCATCGCGGTCCCCATATGCCTGACCTCGCCGATCGCCACCCCGTGACTGACCCCGACGCCTCGCAGCGTTGTCTTCATCTCATCCGTCTCCGGTTATGCGGCGAGCAGGCCGCCGCGAGGGAAGTACGACCAGCGCCCCGCGCTCGTCCCTGACATACGGCATCGGTGTCACTGCCATCCGAACAGTGTGTCGCCGTTCTTCACCTCGCCGTCCTCGCGGACGTCGGAGAGGGCTTCGGCCGTGGCTTCGAGCGCGACAACGGGGCAGATCGGTGACTTGGCCGCATCCTCGACGGCTGCCGGATTCCAGCGCACGACCCCCTGACCACGCGCGACCGTGTCCCCCTTCTCGACGAGCAGCTCGAACCCCTCGCCATTGAGCTGCACGGTGTCGATCCCCAGATGCGTCAGTACGCCATGGCCCTCGGCGTCCACAACGACAAAGGCGTGCGGATGCAGGGAGACGACAACACCGTCAACCGGAGACACCGCCTCGCTGGGCTCCCGCACTGGATCGATGGCGATACCGGGGCCGACCATCGCGGCGGCGAAGACGGGGTCGGGCACGGCGGCGAGTCCGATGACTCGGCCTGCCAGCGGGGCGGTCACGAGGGTCATGGGGTGCCTCCCAGGGGCGGGGGGTTGGGTCCGCTGTCACCGTCCGTGAGGGGACAACGTGCTGTTCAGAAGGGTAAGTCATAGGAAGTGCCGGTTCCGAGGGAGACCAGCCGGTTGGCGGACCGTGCGGCAGGCCGGAAACGATTTGCCTGTGCCGGTCGACGGCATGTAGGGTCGAACCCCTGCCTGGCCCCAGCGCGACTTTGAGTCGGGGGTCGGCGGTATCTATCAATTCTTGATCCCAACCCGGATGTGGATTCGCATGCCTGCGAATCGGTGGTCGGGGAGAGGGAAAAGGACTGGTAGAGTCGGAGACGCAAGACCGAAGGGAAAAGCCCGGAGGAAAGCCCGGAAGGGTGAGTACAAAGGAAGCCTCCGTTCCTTGAGAACTCAACAGCGTGCCAAAAGTCAACGCCAGATATGTTGATACCCCGACCAGCGGGAACGGTTTTCTGTTCCGGCAGGTTGAGGTTCCTTTGAAGAAAACACAGCGAGGACGCTGTGAACCACTGGTCCTATTCCGGCCGGTGGTTCCGCTCTCGTGTGTGATACCGGATATCCGGTGCACATTCACGGAGAGTTTGATCCTGGCTCAGGACGAACGCTGGCGGCGTGCTTAACACATGCAAGTCGAACGATGAAGCCTTTCGGGGTGGATTAGTGGCGAACGGGTGAGTAACACGTGGGCAATCTGCCCTTCACTCTGGGACAAGCCCTGGAAACGGGGTCTAATACCGGATAACACTCTTCTCTGCATGGGGGAGGGTTGAAAGCTCCGGCGGTGGAGGATGAGCCCGCGGCCTATCAGCTTGTTGGTGGGGTGATGGCCTACCAAGGCGACGACGGGTAGCCGGCCTGAGAGGGCGACCGGCCACACTGGGACTGAGACACGGCCCAGACTCCTACGGGAGGCAGCAGTGGGGAATATTGCACAATGGGCGGAAGCCTGATGCAGCGACGCCGCGTGAGGGATGACGGCCTTCGGGTTGTAAACCTCTTTCAGCAGGGAAGAAGCGTGAGTGACGGTACCTGCAGAAGAAGCGCCGGCTAACTACGTGCCAGCAGCCGCGGTAATACGTAGGGCGCAAGCGTTGTCCGGAATTATTGGGCGTAAAGAGCTCGTAGGCGGCTTGTCGCGTCGGATGTGAAAGCCCGGGGCTCAACCCCGGGTCTGCATTCGATACGGGCAGGCTGGAGTGTGGTAGGGGAGATCGGAATTCCTGGTGTAGCGGTGAAATGCGCAGATATCAGGAGGAACACCGGTGGCGAAGGCGGATCTCTGGGCCATTACTGACGCTGAGGAGCGAAAGCGTGGGGAGCGAACAGGATTAGATACCCTGGTAGTCCACGCCGTAAACGTTGGGAACTAGGTGTTGGCGACATTCCACGTCGTCGGTGCCGCAGCTAACGCATTAAGTTCCCCGCCTGGGGAGTACGGCCGCAAGGCTAAAACTCAAAGGAATTGACGGGGGCCCGCACAAGCAGCGGAGCATGTGGCTTAATTCGACGCAACGCGAAGAACCTTACCAAGGCTTGACATACACCGGTAACTGGCAGAGATGTCAGCCCCCTTGTGGTCGGTGTACAGGTGGTGCATGGCTGTCGTCAGCTCGTGTCGTGAGATGTTGGGTTAAGTCCCGCAACGAGCGCAACCCTTGTTCTGTGTTGCCAGCATGCCTTTCGGGGTGATGGGGACTCACAGGAGACTGCCGGGGTCAACTCGGAGGAAGGTGGGGACGACGTCAAGTCATCATGCCCCTTATGTCTTGGGCTGCACACGTGCTACAATGGCCGGTACAATGAGCTGCGATGCCGTGAGGCGGAGCGAATCTCAAAAAGCCGGTCTCAGTTCGGATTGGGGTCTGCAACTCGACCCCATGAAGTCGGAGTTGCTAGTAATCGCAGATCAGCAGTGCTGCGGTGAATACGTTCCCGGGCCTTGTACACACCGCCCGTCACGTCACGAAAGTCGGTAACACCCGAAGCCGGTGGCCCAACCCCTTGTGGGAGGGAGCTGTCGAAGGTGGGACTGGCGATTGGGACGAAGTCGTAACAAGGTAGCCGTACCGGAAGGTGCGGCTGGATCACCTCCTTTCTAAGGAGCATCTAGACCCCCAACGGGGTCCAGAGCCACTACGCCGGCAAGTGTCCGGCGGTGGTCAGCTCATGGGTGGAACGTTGACTATTCGGCACGATCGGCATGATGGGTTCACTAGTACTGCTTCGGCGTGGAACGTGGGTCTGTGGTGCTGGTCGGGTCGGGCGCGCTGTTGGGTGTCTGAGGGCACGGGCGAGTGTGTTGCCTGTTTCTTCAGTGCCGGTCCCAGTGAACTCGCTGTATGGCGGGGTGGTGGGTGGCTGGTCGTTGTTTGAGAACTGCACAGTGGACGCGAGCATCTGTGGCCAAGTTTTTAAGGGCGCACGGTGGATGCCTTGGTACCAGGAACCGATGAAGGACGTGGGAGGCCGCGATAGGCCCCGGGGAGCTGTCAACCGAGCTGTGATCCGGGGGTGTCCGAATGGGGAAACCCGGCAGTCGTCATGGGCTGTCACCTGCTGCTGAACACATAGGCAGTGTGGAGGGAACGAGGGGAAGTGAAACATCTCAGTACCCTCAGGAAGAGAAAACAACAGTGATTCCGGGAGTAGTGGCGAGCGAAACCGGATGAGGCCAAACCGTATGTGTGTGATACCCGGCAGGGGTTGCGCATGCGGGGTTGTGGGAGTTTTCTGGATCGGTCTGCCGGCCGGTCGGCGAGTGAGAAACCGTATGGGTAGGCGAAGGGCATGCGAAAGGCCCGGCGTAGAGGGTAAGACCCCCGTAGCTGAAATTTGTACGGCTCGTTTGGAGATTTCCCAAGTAGCACGGGGCCCGAGAAATCCCGTGTGAATCTGGCGGGACCACCCGCTAAGCCTAAATATTCCCTGGTGACCGATAGCGGATAGTACCGTGAGGGAATGGTGAAAAGTACCGCGGGAGCGGAGTGAAATAGTACCTGAAACCGTGTGCCTACAAGCCGTGGGAGCGTCGGAGCAAGGCTTGCCTTGTTCTCGTGACTGCGTGCCTTTTGAAGAATGAGCCTGCGAGTTTGCGGTGTGTTGCGAGGTTAACCCGTGTGGGGGGAGCCGTAGCGAAAGCGAGTCCGAATAGGGCGTTTTAGTAGCGCGCTCAAGACCCGAAGCGGAGTGATCTAGCCATGGGCAGGTTGAAGCGGCTGTAAGAGGTCGTGGAGGACCGAACCCACCAGGGTTGAAAACCTGGGGGATGACCTGTGGTTAGGGGTGAAAGGCCAATCAAACTCCGTGATAGCTGGTTCTCCCCGAAATGCATTTAGGTGCAGCGTCGTGTGTTTCTTGCCGGAGGTAGAGCACTGGATAGGCGATGGGCCCTACCGGGTTACTGACCTTAGCCAAACTCCGAATGCCGGTAAGTGAGAGCGCGGCAGTGAGACTGTGGGGGATAAGCTCCATGGTCGAGAGGGAAACAGCCCAGAGCATCGACTAAGGCCCCTAAGCGTATGCTAAGTGGGAAAGGATGTGGAGTCGCAGAGACAACCAGGAGGTTGGCTTAGAAGCAGCCATCCTTGAAAGAGTGCGTAATAGCTCACTGGTCAAGTGATTCCGCGCCGACAATGTAGCGGGGCTCAAGCATACCGCCGAAGTCGTGTCATTGCAGCATGAGGGCCAACGCCCGCTGTGATGGGTAGGGGAGCGTCGTGTGCCGGGTGAAGCCGCCGCGTAAGCGAGTGGTGGATGGTTCACGAGTGAGAATGCAGGCATGAGTAGCGATTCACACGTGGGAAACGTGTGCGCCGATTGACTAAGGGTTCCTGGGTCAAGCTGATCTGCCCAGGGTAAGTCGGGACCTAAGGCGAGGCCGACAGGCGTAGTCGATGGACAACCGGTTGATATTCCGGTACCCGCTTTGAAACGCCCAGTATCGAATCCATTGATGCTAAGGCCGTGAAGCCGCCCTGGAGCCTTCGGGCAAAGGGGAGTGGTGGAGCCGTCGATCCAAGGTGGTAGTAGGTAAGTGATGGGGTGACGCAGGAAGGTAGTCCAGCCCGGGCGGTGGTTGTCCCGGGGTAAGGGTGTAGGGCGTTGTGCAGGTAAATCCGTGCAACATAAGTCTGAGACCTGATGCCGAGCCGATTGTGGTGAAGTGGATGATCCTATGCTGTCGAGAAAAGCCTCTAGCGAGTTTCATGGCGGCCCGTACCCTAAACCGACTCAGGTGGTCTGGTAGAGAATACCGAGGCGTTCGGGTGAACTATGGTTAAGGAACTCGGCAAAATGCCCCCGTAACTTCGGGAGAAGGGGGGCCACACCAGGTCAAGGCACTTGCTGCCGGTAGCTTGGGGTGGCCGCAGAGACCAGCGAGAAGCGACTGTTTACTAAAAACACAGGTCCGTGCGAAGCCGTAAGGCGATGTATACGGACTGACGCCTGCCCGGTGCTGGAACGTTAAGGGGACCGGTTAGCTCCATTTCGGTGGGGCGAGGCTGAGAACTTAAGCGCCAGTAAACGGCGGTGGTAACTATAACCATCCTAAGGTAGCGAAATTCCTTGTCGGGTAAGTTCCGACCTGCACGAATGGCGTAACGACTTCTCGACTGTCTCAACCATAGGCCCGGTGAAATTGCATTACGAGTAAAGATGCTCGTTTCGCGCAGCAGGACGGAAAGACCCCGGGACCTTTACTATAGTTTGATATTGGTGTTCGGTTCGGCTTGTGTAGGATAGGTGGGAGACTGTGAAGCGGCCACGCCAGTGGTTGTGGAGTCGTTGTTGAAATACCACTCTGGTCGTGCTGGATGTCTAACCTGGGTCCGTGATCCGGATCAGGGACAGTGTCTGATGGGTAGTTTAACTGGGGCGGTTGCCTCCTAAAGGGTAACGGAGGCGCCCAAAGGTTCCCTCAGCCTGGTTGGTAATCAGGTGTTGAGTGTAAGTGCACAAGGGAGCTTGACTGTGAGACCGACGGGTCGAGCAGGGACGAAAGTCGGGACTAGTGATCCGGCGGTGGCTTGTGGAAGCGCCGTCGCTCAACGGATAAAAGGTACCCCGGGGATAACAGGCTGATCTTCCCCAAGAGTCCATATCGACGGGATGGTTTGGCACCTCGATGTCGGCTCGTCGCATCCTGGGGCTGGAGTCGGTCCCAAGGGTTGGGCTGTTCGCCCATTAAAGCGGTACGCGAGCTGGGTTTAGAACGTCGTGAGACAGTTCGGTCCCTATCCGCTGTGCGCGTAGGAGTCTTGAGAAGGGCTGTCCCTAGTACGAGAGGACCGGGACGGACGAACCTCTGGTGTGCCAGTTGTTCTGCCAAGGGCATGGCTGGTTGGCTACGTTCGGGAGGGATAACCGCTGAAAGCATCTAAGCGGGAAGCCTGCTTCGAGATGAGGACTCCCACCCCCACTGAGGGGGTAAGGCTCCCAGTAGACGACTGGGTTGATAGGCCGGATATGGAAGCCAGGTGACTGGTGGAGTTGACCGGTACTAATAGGCCGAGGGCTTGTCCTCAGTTGCTCGCGTCCACTGTGTTAGTTCTGAGACCACGAACAGCCGTGACTTCTTCCGGCGGGCTTGTGTGTTTCGCAGTGTTTCGGTGGTTATAGCGTGAGG
This sequence comes from Streptomyces sp. GMY02, assembly GCF_019056675.1. NCBI lineage: Bacteria > Bacillati > Actinomycetota > Actinomycetes > Kitasatosporales > Streptomycetaceae > Streptomyces > Streptomyces sp. GMY02. Next base: position 7,196,679 of record NZ_CP077658.1, read on the forward strand.
GAAACGCCCGGTTACATTCCGAACCCGGAAGCTAAGCCTTACAGCGCCGATGGTACTGCAGGGGGGACCCTGTGGGAGAGTAGGACGCCGCCGAACAAACTTTATAAGAATGCCCTGTACCAGAGGTCTGGTACAGGGCATTTCTGTTTGCTCACCCCCTTGCACTCCACTGCAGACGCTGAGGGTAAGGTCAGGACGCATCGTTGGCACGTTCCACACAGGAGGCCCCCGGGTGGAGGTCCAGGAGACTCGCGTTCAGACGGACCGGGTGCTCACCGTCCCCAACATCCTCAGCATGGCCCGGCTCGTCGGCGTCCCCCTCTTCCTGTGGCTGATCCTTCGTCCCGAGTTCGGCGGACCGAACAGCGACGGCTGGGCATTGCTGGTCCTGATGCTGAGCGGTGTCAGCGACTATCTCGACGGCAAGCTCGCCCGCCGCTGGAACCAGATCAGCAGCCTCGGCCGACTGCTGGACCCCGCCGCGGACCGGCTCTACATCCTTTCCACTCTCGTCGGACTCACCTGGCGCGAGATCCTGCCGCTGTGGCTCACCGCCGCCCTATTGGCCCGCGAGCTGATGCTTCTGGTGATGGTGGGAATCCTTCGCAGGCACGGCTATCCGCCACCCCAGGTGAACTTCCTGGGGAAGGCGGCTACCTTCAACTTGATGTACGCCTTCCCGCTCCTGCTCCTGAGTGACGGAAGCGGTTGGCTTGCGTCACTCGCCGAAGTTTTCGGATGGGCGTTCGCCGGATGGGGTACAACTCTCTACTGGTGGGCAGGGATCCTGTATGTGGTCCAGGTCCGCCGGCTTGTGAAGGCGGACACCGCGGCCGATTAGCTCGTCGAGTGCGCCGTGCAGTGTCGCCGGCGCACGCCTGACGCCTTAGGGGCCGCTGTCCAGACGGGTGAAGTCGGCGAGACCGTCTCTTCAAGGAGGACGCTTCCGACATGAAGGCCGTCGTGATGGCTGGTGGCGAAGGCACTCGGCTTCGCCCCATGACCTCGAGCATGCCCAAGCCGCTCCTGCCGGTGGTGAACCGGCCGATCATGGAGCATGTGCTGCGGCTGCTCAAGCGCCATGGGCTCAGCGAGACCGTCGTAACCGTGCAATTCCTTGCCTCCCTCGTCAAGAACTATTTCGGCGACGGTGAAGAGCTCGGTATGGAGCTCACCTACGCCAACGAGGAGAAGCCGCTCGGCACCGCGGGGAGCGTGAAGAATGCGGAGGAGGCGCTGAAGGACGATGCCTTCCTCGTCATTTCCGGCGACGCGCTCACCGACTTCGATCTGACCGACCTCATCGCCTTCCACAAGGAGAAGGGCGCACTGGTGACGGTGTGCCTGACCCGGGTTCCGAATCCGCTGGAATTCGGCATCACCATCGTGGACGAGGAAGGCAAGGTCGAGCGTTTCCTGGAGAAGCCCACCTGGGGCCAGGTCTTCTCGGACACCGTCAACACGGGCATCTATGTGATGGAGCCCGAGGTCTTCGACTATGTCGAGGCGGATGTCTCGGTGGACTGGTCCGGCGATGTCTTTCCTCAGCTCATGAAGGAAGGCAAGCCGGTCTACGGCTATATCGCCGAGGGCTACTGGGAGGACGTCGGCACACACGAGAGCTATGTGAAGGCCCAGGCCGATGTCCTGGAAGGCAAGGTCGATGTGGACATCGACGGGTTCGAGATCTCGCCGGGCGTCTGGGTCGCCGAGGGCGCCGAGGTCCATCCCGACGCGGTCCTGCGCGGGCCGCTGTACATCGGGGACTACGCCAAGGTCGAAGCCGACGCGGAAATCCGCGAGCACACCGTCGTCGGATCCAACGTCGTCGTCAAGACCGGTGCGTTCCTCCACAGAGCCGTCGTCCACGACAACGTTTATATCGGGCAGCACAGCAATCTGCGCGGCTGCGTGATCGGCAGGAACACCGACATCATGCGGGCCGCCCGGATCGAGGACGGCGCGGTCATCGGCGACGAGTGCCTCGTCGGCGAGGAATCGATCATCCAGGGCAATGTGCGGGTCTACCCGTTCAAGACCATCGAGGCCGGCGCGTTCGTCAATACATCGGTCATCTGGGAGTCCCGGGGACAGGCGCATCTCTTCGGCGCCCGTGGTGTCTCGGGCATCCTGAACGTCGAGATCACGCCGGAAGTGGTGGTGCGGCTGGCCGGCGCGTACGCCACCACCCTGAAGAAGGGCTCCACCGTCACCACGGCGCGTGACCACTCCCGTGGTGCCCGCGCACTCAAGCGGGCCGTGATCTCCTCGCTCCAGTCCAGCGCCATCGACGTACGGGACTTGGAGAACGTACCGCTGCCGGTCGCCCGGCAGCAGACCGGCCGGGGCAGCGCCGGCGGGATCATGATCCGTACCTCGCCGGGCGTGCCGGACTCCGTGGACATCATGTTCTTCGACGAGCGCGGTGCGGATCTCTCCCAGGCGGGCCAGCGCAAACTCGACCGCGTATACGCGCGCCAGGAGTACCGGCGCGCCTTCCCCGGCGAGATCGGGGACCTGCACTTCCCCTCCAGTGTCTTCGACTCGTACACCGGCTCGTTGCTGCGCAATGTTGATACGTCGGGGATCTCGGAGGCGGCGCTCAAGGTCGTCGTCGACGCGTCCAACGGCAGCGCGGGGCTCGTACTGCCCAGCCTGCTGGGCCGGCTCGGGGTGGACGCGCTGACCATCAACCCCGGTCTGGACGAGTCCCGGCCGACGGAGACGGTCGAGTCGCGCCGTTCCGGACTGGTCAGGCTCGGCGAGATCGTCGCTTCGGCGCGCGCCGCGTTCGGGGTGCGCTTCGACCCTGTTGGCGAGCGGCTGTCGCTGGTCGACGAGCGTGGCCGGATCATCGAGGACGACCGTGCCCTGCTGGTGCTCCTCGACCTGGTGGCCGCCGAGCGGCGCAGTGGCCGGGTGGCGCTGCCGGTGACGACCACGAGGATCGCCGAGCAGGTCGCCGCGTACCACGGCACACAGGTGGCATGGACGACGACCTCACCGGACGACCTGACCCGGGTGGGCCGTGAGGAGTCCACGATCTTCGGCGGTGACGGGCGCGGAGCCTTCATCGTCCCGGAGTTCAGCAGTGTCCTGGACGGTACGGCGGCCTTTGTGCGGCTGATCGGTCTGGTGGCGCGTACGCAGCTCACGCTCAGTCAGATCGACGCCCGTATCCCCCGTGCCCATGTGCTGCGGCGCGATCTGGCCACGCCCTGGGCCGTCAAGGGTCTCGTCATGCGCAGTGTCGTGGAGGCGGCCGGGGACCGGCAGGTCGACACGACCGACGGTGTACGGGTCGTGGAGGCCGACGGCCGCTGGGTGATGGTGCTGCCCGACCCCGCCGAGGCCATCACCCATCTGTGGGCGGAAGGCCCGGACGACGCGTCGGCGCAGGCGCTGCTCGACGAGTGGTCCGCCGTGGTCGACGGCGCAGGTCACCAGGGTCCTTAGGGCAAGTCGTACCGGTGTGCCGGACATGCCCCTGAAGGGTGCCCGGCACACCGGTGGGGCCATTCGGCGGTAGCGGCCGCGACGTGCGACGATGTGCGGCATGCCGCAGCAGCCCCCCATTCGGAGCACCTCTGCTCCGCCCGTCCGCCCCGATGCGTCGATGTCGCTGCTGAACAATGTGATGGATCACAGCCTCGACGAGGGGTACGCGGAGGCGGCGGCCCGCAGGGACGCCGAGGAGGGCGGTCTGCCCAGCACGCTCCGCGCGAAGCTGTGGCTCGCGGCCGGTCTGGTGCTGGCCGCTCTGGTGGTCACGGTGGGCGCCGCGCAGGCGCGGATCTCGGCGCCGGTCGTGGCCAAGGAACGCGATGAGCTGATCGACCGCATCAACGCGGAGACCTCCACGGCCGACGAGCTGGAGAAGTCGGTCGAGAAGCTGCGCGACGAGGTGGGGGCGCGCCAGCGTGCCGCCCTGCGCGCGCACGGCGGCGACACCGGCGAGCGGATCGCCCTGCTGGCGGGCGCCACTCCGGTGCGCGGACCCGGTGTGAAGCTCGTGGTCGACGACGCCAGGGAATCGGGGTCGGACGGCGGCGGGCCGCGCGGCAGCGGCGGCTTCTCCGACACCGGCCGGGTACGCGACCGTGACATGCAGCGAGTCGTCAACGGCCTGTGGGAGTCGGGCGCGGAAGCGATCGCCATCAACGGGCAGCGCCTGACATCGCTGTCCGCGATCCGGGCCGCGGGCGATGCCGTGCTGGTCGACAACAGGCCACTGGTGCCGCCGTACACGGTGCTCGCGGTGGGGAACGGCAAGAAGCTGAGCGCCGCGTTCCAGGACAGTGCCGATGGCCGGTATCTGCAGTCGTTGCAGCAGAACTTCGACATCCGCACCAGCATTTCCGATCAGGAAGAGGTGCGTCTGCCTGCCGCGCCGAGCCTGATCGTACGTACAGCAGAGCCGGGGGCCGCCGACGCCGGGAAGGGCGACGGGCAGGGCACGGCAGACACCGGGAAGGGCACATCGTGATCGCCGTACTGGGCCTCGTCGTGGGAGTCGTGGTCGGACTGTTGGTCCGGCCCGAGGTGCCGGCGGTGGTCGAGCCCTATCTGCCGATCGCCGTCGTCGCGGCCCTCGACGCGGTCTTCGGCGGCCTGCGGGCCATGCTCGACGGGATCTTCGTCGACAAGGTGTTCGTGGTCTCCTTCCTGTCGAACGTGGTGGTGGCGGCACTGATCGTGTTCCTCGGCGACAAGCTGGGCGTGGGCGCGCAGTTGTCCACGGGGGTGGTCGTCGTGTTCGGTATCCGGATCTTCTCCAACGCTGCCGCGATCCGCCGGCATGTCTTCCGGGCGTGACGCCGATGAGCAGCGTGGAGACACCCGAGGACGCGAACGGTACGGCCGGTACGGACATGCCGCCGGCGCCGGGACCCGAACAGCTCACCGGCCGCCAGCGATTGGCGGCGGGTCTGTGGCCGCCCCGGGTCACCCGGGCCCAACTCACCGTCGCGGGCCTGCTGTTCGTGCTCGGACTCGGGCTCGCCATCCAGGTCACGTCCAACAACGACGACAGCGCCCTGCGCGGCGCCCGCCAGGAGGACCTCGTCCGCATCCTCGACGAACTGGACGACCGCACCCAGCGGCTGGAGGACGAGAAGCAGCGGCTCGACGACCAGCGCACCGAGCTGGAGAACAGCTCGGACCAGGCCGAGGAGGCCCGTAGACAGACGCTGGAGAAGGCCCAGCAACTCGGAGTCCTGGCCGGTACGGTCGCCGCCCAGGGGCCCGGTATCAGCCTGACGATCAGCGACCCGAACAGCGCGGTCGAGCCGGACATGCTGCTCGACACGATCCAGGAGCTGCGGGCGGCAGGCGCCGAGGCCATCCAGGTGGACGGGGTGCGGGTGGTCGCGGACACCTATTTCTCGGGTGCGGGCGGCGACGTCGAGGTGGACGGGCGGCCGGTGACGGCGCCGTACGAGTTCAAGGTCATCGGCCGGCCGCAGGATCTGGAGCCCGCTCTCAACATTCCCGGCGGCGTGGTCCAGACGCTGGAGAAGGAGCAGGCCACGGCCACGGTGACACGGGCTGAGAAGATCGTTGTGGATGCCTTGCGACCGGCGGAGCGGCCTGACTACGCTCGGTCGTCGTCGGGGTGAGCCGGCGGGGCATGGCGGCCGTCCGACGCGGGCATGAGCTTGCGGGGGGTCGGCGCACGATCAGCGTGGTGTGTGGTGGAAACTGTCCGGTGGATACGGACGTTGTCAAGATGTCCGGGTCGGCAGGTGTGTTCATTCAGGGTTCGTCCTGCCCCACGGGCGGGTCTGTTTCGGTCAAGGGGAATCGCCCGTGAAGTTGTTTGGGAAGTTGTTCGGCAAGAGCGCCCGCGAGGAAGGCGGCGGTTCGGCCCGCCACCGTGCGTCGCGGCACGGTCAGGGCGAGGAGCAGAGCGGCGAGCGCCCGCTCTTCCGCGACCAGGTGGGCGGCGACGCCCCCGGCGCGTCGTCTGTTGACCCTGCAGGTCCCGGCCGCATAGGTTTCGGGCAATCATCTGCCCCGGCGGGGCAGTCGCGGCAGGAGGATCCCACTATGGCGGGCTTGCCGGTCTGTACGAGGTGCGGACACCGGAACGCGGAATCGAGCCGGTTCTGCTCCAACTGCGGTGCGCCGCTGCGGGGCGGGGCGCCCGCCGAGCGCGCCTCGGAGACCACCTCGACGATCTCCATCTCGGGTCTTGAGGCGTACGACTCCGAAGTGACCGGCCAGACGGCGCTTCCCTCGCTCACGCCGGAGGCTCAGGCCGCCGTCGACGCGCTGCCGCCGGGCTCGGCGCTGCTGGTGGTGCGCCGGGGTCCGAATTCGGGCAGCCGCTTCCTGCTGGACAGCGAGCTGACCACGGCCGGCCGGCATCCGCAGAGCGACATCTTCCTTGACGACGTGACCGTGTCGCGCCGCCATGTGGAGTTCCGCCGGGGCGCGGACGGGCACTTCACCGTCTCGGACGTCGGCAGCCTGAACGGTACGTACGTCAATCGTGAGCGGATCGATTCGGTCCTGCTGGCGAACGGCGACGAGGTCCAGATCGGTAAGTACCGGCTGGTCTTCTACGCGAGCCAGCGGGGCGTGTGACCCTCAGGGAAGGTCCATGCTGCGACCACCGACGGGCGGTGCCGGCGACGGCACCGCCCCCACGGGCGAGCTGATGAGCATCGGCGCGGTGCTCGGCCGCCTCCGGGAGGAGTTTCCGGGGGTCTCCGTCTCCAAGATCCGTTTCCTGGAGTCGGAGGGGCTGGTGGAGCCGCACAGAACCCCCTCCGGTTACCGGAAATTCAGTCCCGAGGACGTCGAGCGGCTCGCCGACGTCCTGCGGTTGCAGCGGGACCACTACCTGCCGCTGAAGGCCATCCGGGAGTATCTCGACGCCCGTGGCCGCGGCGAGCAGCCGGAGCTGCCGGCCCTGAAACGCGGGTCCCGGCCGGTCGGCGCGGGCGAGCCGGAGCCCGAGGGCGCCACCGCCGCCACGATCGGGCGCGACGAGTTGCTGGCCGCCGCCGAGGTCGGCGAGAGCAGGCTCGACGAGTGGGAGGCGTACGGCCTCATCACTCCGATGCCGGACGGCGGGTACGACGCGGAGTCCGTCACGGTCGCGAGACTTGTCTCGGATCTGGGGAGATTCGGTCTGGAGCCACGGCATCTCCGCGCCATGAAAGCCGCCGCCGAGCGCGAGGCGGGACTGGTCGAACAGGTGGTGGCGCCACTGCGCAGACACCGTAATCCGCAGACCAGGGCCCATGCCGAGGCCACCACGAAGGAGCTGGCGGCGCTGTCCGTACGGCTGCACGCGGCGCTGGTACGGACGGCTCTCGGGGTCCGGCAGCACTGATCGCGGGGGAGCCCGACTACCCAAACCTGCCGGGCACGTCCTAGGGTTGCTGTGTGAACGAGCTCGACGTTGTGGGTGTCCGGGTGGAAATGCCCTCCAACCAACCGATCGTGCTCCTGCGTGAAGTGGGAGGCGACCGGTACCTCCCCATTTGGATCGGACCGGGGGAGGCGACCGCCATTGCCTTCGCCCAGCAGGGCATGGCTCCGGCGAGGCCGCTGACCCATGATCTCTTCAAGGATGTCCTTGAGGCCGTGGGCCAGGAGCTGACCGAGGTCCGGATCACGGACCTGCGCGAAGGGGTCTTCTACGCGGAGCTGGTCTTCGCCAGTGGCGTGGAGGTGAGCGCCCGCCCGTCCGACGCCATAGCGCTGGCGCTGCGCACGGGTACGCCGATCTACGGCAGTGACGGGGTGCTGGACGACGCGGGTATCGCGATCCCGGACGAGCAGGAGGACGAGGTGGAGAAGTTCCGCGAGTTCCTCGACCAGATCTCGCCGGAGGACTTCGGGACCAACAGCCAGTGAGCGGCCGCCGGTGAGAGCCGATCCGGGCTCCGTCAGCGCATTCGGCCATGCTTTCCCCGGAAAGGGGCACGGCAAACCACTCTCAGGGTGATTATCACTCGGCGTGGCGAGTGTGGCGATCGTTGACGCACCCCGGGTGACTGCCTACCTTCGACAAGGCAGGTCTAGGACGGAGGGGTCGGCGTGAGAAGCAGCGGCGACAGTACGGCGGCGGGCGGTCCGTATCCGCCTCACGGCAGTGCGGCCGACCCCGGGGCGGAGACGGTCGGATACCGCGGTCCGACCGCGTGCGCGGCGGCCGGGATCACGTACCGCCAGTTGGACTACTGGGCCCGGACGGGACTGGTCGAGCCGAGTGTGCGGCCGGCGTACGGCTCGGGCACACAGCGGCTGTACAGCTTCCGCGATGTGGTCGTGCTCAAGATCGTGAAGCGGTTCCTGGACACCGGGGTCGCGCTGCAGAACATCAGGGCGGCGGTCCAGCATCTGCGGGCCCGCGGCTTCCGCGATCTGGAGCGCATGACACTCATGAGCGACGGCGCGACCGTCCATGAGTGCACCTCGCCCGACGAGGTCGTGACCCTGCTCCAGGGCGGGCAGGGCGTCTTCGGGATCGCCGTGGGGGTGGTGTGGCGGGATGTCGAGGCGGCCCTGTCGCAGCTCCACGGGGAGCGGATCGACACCGGCGAGACCCTGATCGGGCACAACCCCGCCGACGAACTGGCGCGGCGGCGCCGGGACCGGGCGGTCTGACCGCCGCGGACCTGGCCCGGTTGCCGGTGCCGTTGCCGGTGCCGATTGTCAGTGGTGTGAGGCAGCATCGGGCCTGTGAGATCCGCGCCGACGATCCTGCATCTGGACATGGATGCCTTCTTCGCCGCCGCCGAGCAGGCGGCGAAGCCGAGTCTGCGCGGAAAACCGGTGGTGGTGGGCGGTCTGGGGCCGCGCGGGGTGGTGTCGACGGCGTCGTACGAGGCGCGGCGCTTCGGGGTGCACTCCGCGATGCCGATGGCCCAGGCGAGACGGCTGGCGCCGAACGCGGCGTATCTGGTGCCGCGCTTCTCGCTCTACCGCGCGGTGAGCGAGCAGGTCATGGAGCTGCTCGCGGGGCTCTCCCCGCTGGTGGAGCCGCTGAGCCTGGACGAGGCCTTCGTGGACCTGGAGGCGGGCGGCTCGGCCCATGACACGGCGTCGGCGCGGGCGGCCGGTGAGCGGCTGCGGGCGGACATCAGGGCGGTCACCGGGCTGACCGGCTCGGTGGGGCTCGCCGGTTCCAAGATGCTCGCGAAGATCGGCTCGGAGCAGGCCAAGCCCGACGGGCTGGTCGTGATCGAGCCCGGCACGGAGCGGGAGCTGCTGGGGCCGATGCCGGTGCGGACGCTGCCCGGCGTCGGGCCCGCGACCGGGGAGCATCTGCGCCGGGCCGGGATGACCACGGTCGCCGAGCTGGCCGAGGCGGGCGAGGACGAGCTCGTACGGCTGCTGGGAAAGGCGCACGGCGCCTCGCTGTACCGGATGGCGCTGGGGCACGACGACCGGCCCGTGGTGTCGGAGCGGGAGACCAAGTCCGTGTCGGTCGAGGACACCTTCGATGTCGATCTGCACGATCGGGTACGGGTGCGGACGGAGGTGGACCGGCTCGCGGACCGGTGCGTGGAGCGGCTGCGGGCGGGCGGGCACTCCGGGCGGACTGTGGTGCTGAAGGTGCGGCGGTACGACTTCTCGACGCTCACCCGGTCGGAGACGCTGCGCGGGCCCACGGACGATCCGGGAGTGGTGCGGGAGGCGGCGGGGCGGCTGCTGGAGTCGGTGGACACGACGGGCGGGGTGCGGCTGCTGGGGGTAGGGGTGACGGGGCTCGCGGACTTCACGCAGGAGGACCTGTTCGCGCAGGCCGCGGCCGAACGCCCCGTACCGGCACCCGCCGCACCCGAGCCCGAGGCCGCACCGGCGCGGCCCGCCGGGAGCCCCCAGGAGCCGGAGGCGCCCGCCGAGCGGCGCTTCCCGGCCGGCCACGATGTCCGGCACACCGAGTACGGGGCGGGCTGGGTGCAGGGCAGCGGGCTGCGGCGGGTGACCGTACGGTTCGAGGAGCCCGGGTCCGCGCCGGGGCGGGTGCGGACCTTCTGGGTCGACGACCCCGATCTGACGCTCTCCGAGCCGCTGCCCCTGGTGCCCCCGGCGGAGACCGACCCCGGTCAGTCGTCCTGGCCCGCGACCCGGCCGAAGTCCCGTTCGGAGTCCCGGTCGGACAGGGAGGCGGACCCTTCCGGCGGCTCGGGCTCCGGATCGGGGAGGGCGATGCCGTAGTGGTGGTAGAGCTGGAGCTCCTGCTCCGGCGAGAGATGGCGGCCGACGCCGAAATCGGGGGCGTCCTTGATCAGCGCGCGCTCGAAGGGGACCTGGAGCGCGTCATCCACCAGAGTGCTGGGGGCGAGCGGGACAAAGGCATCACGGCTGAACAGCCCGGTGCGGACCGCGGCCCACTCCGGGATTCCGGTGGCGTCGTCGAGATACACCTCGTCCACCGTGCCGAGCCGGTGGCCGTTGCGGTCGAACGCCTTGCGGCCTATCAGGCTGCGCGGATCGATATCAGTCTCCACGGTCCCTCCAACGGGTCGCACATGCTCGTATCACTACAAAAATGCAGATCCGGGGTGTCGGCCACTCGAACGTCACGCTCAAGTCCTCGCTGGTACGCTGGCAGCGGCTGCTGACCCCGTGCGGGAGAGTCCTCCGGTGAGAAGTCCGGAGGCGCCGAAGGAGCAAATCCTCCCCGGAATCTCTCAGGCCCCCGTACCGCACGGACGAGGTCACTCTGGAAAGCAGGGCGGGCGTCGGACGGCATCCGCTCTCACCGACGGTGAAAGCCGGCCCGTCTGAGACGGACCGGTGAAGCTCTCAGGTCGAGATGACAGAGGGGGAGGCCGTCCGGGCACCCGTGCCGTGGTGCCCCTCGCAGGTCGTGTCAGACCAGGAGGCCTCCCAATGACCGCCCACCGCATACCCCTCGCCCAGTTGGAGCGCGGCACCCCCTTCGAACAGCGCCACATCGGGCCCGACACGGGGGCGCAGGCGAAGATGCTGGCGCAGGTCGGCTACGGCTCGCTCGACGAGCTGACCGCCGCCGCGGTGCCCGAGGTGATCAGGAGCACGGAGGCGCTGGATCTGCCCGGCGCGCGCACCGAGGCCGAGGTCCTGGCCGAGCTGCGGTCCCTCGCCTCGCGCAATCAGGTGCTGGCGCCGATGATCGGCCTCGGCTACTACGGCACGTTCACCCCGCCGGTGATCCTGCGCAACGTCATGGAGAACCCGGCCTGGTACACCGCGTACACGCCGTACCAGCCGGAGATCTCCCAGGGGCGCCTCGAAGCGCTGCTCAACTTCCAGACCGTCGTGGCCGACCTGACCGGCCTGCCCACCTCGGGCGCCTCCCTGCTCGACGAGGGCACCGCCGCCGCCGAGGCGATGGCGCTCTCCCGCCGGGTCGGCAAGGTCAAGGGCGGGGTCTTCCTGGTGGACGCCGACGCGCTGCCGCAGACCATCGCCGTGATCCGGACCCGCGCGGAGCCGAGCCGGTGTCGATGTGGTGGTCGCCGATCTGAGCGACGGCATACCGGACGGGATCGCCGAGCGCGGGGTCTTCGGGGTGCTGCTCCAGTACCCGGGCGCCTCCGGTGCCGTACGGGACATCAGGCCCGTCGTCGAGCAGGCGCACGGCCTCGGCGCGATCGTCACGGTCGCCGCCGATCTGCTCGCGCTGACCCTCCTCACCTCACCCGGCGAGCTGGGCGCGGACATCGCGGTCGGCACCAGCCAGCGGTTCGGGGTGCCGATGGGCTTCGGCGGGCCGCACGCCGGGTTCATGGCCGTACGGGAGAAGTTCGCGCGCAGCCTGCCGGGCCGGCTCGTCGGGGTCTCCGTGGACGCCGACGGGAACAAGGCGTACCGGCTGGCGCTCCAGACCCGCGAGCAGCACATCCGCCGCGAGAAGGCCACCAGCAACATCTGCACCGCTCAGGTGCTGCTCGCCGTGATGGCGGGGATGTACGCGGTCTACCACGGCCCGGACGGGCTGCGCGGGATCGCCCTGCGCACCCACCGGTACGCGGCGATCCTGGCCGCCGGGCTGCGTGCGGGCGGGGTGGAGCCCGTGCACGGCGCGTACTTCGACACCCTGACCGTCCGGGTGCCGGGGCGTGCCGCCGAGGTGGTCGCCGCCGCCCGTGAGGACGGCGTCAACCTGCGCCTCGTCGACGCGGACACCGTCTCCGTCGCCTGTGACGAGACCACCGGCCGCGCCCAGGTGACCGCCGTATGGACCGCCTTCGGTGTCACGGGCGATCTCGACGCACTGGACGAGGCCGCCCGCGACTCCGGCGCCCTGCCCGCGGCGCTGCTGCGCACCGACGACTATCTGACGCACCCGGTCTTCCACCAGCACCGCTCGGAGACGGCGATGCTGCGCTATCTGCGCCGGCTCGCCGACCGTGACTACGCGCTGGACCGCGGCATGATCCCGCTCGGCTCCTGCACCATGAAGCTCAACGCGACCACCGAGATGGAGCCGGTCACCTGGCCCGAGTTCGGGGCGCTGCACCCCTTCGCGCCGGCCGAGCAGGCGCAGGGCTATCTCAACCTGATCCGGGAGCTGGAGGAGCGGCTCGCCGAGGTCACCGGCTATGACGCGGTGTCCCTCCAGCCCAACGCCGGTTCGCAGGGCGAGCTGGCCGGGCTGCTGGCCGTACGGGCGTACCACCGGGCCAACGGCGACACGGACCGTACCGTCTGTCTGATCCCGTCCTCCGCGCACGGCACGAACGCGGCGAGCGCGGTGATGGCCGGGATGAAGGTCGTTGTCGTCAAGACCCGTGAGGACGGCGACGTCGACGTCGAGGACCTGCACGCCAAGATCGCGCAGTACGGCTCCGAACTGGCCGTCCTGATGGTCACCTACCCGTCCACGCACGGGGTGTTCGAGGAGCACATCGGCGACATCTGCGCGGCCGTGCACGACGCGGGCGGCCAGGTGTACGTCGACGGCGCGAACCTCAACGCGCTGGTGGGGCTGGCCAAGCCGGGCCGGTTCGGCTCGGACGTGTCCCATCTCAATCTGCACAAGACCTTCTGCATCCCGCACGGCGGCGGCGGCCCGGGTGTCGGTCCCGTCGGGGTACGGGCGCACCTCGCCCCGTATCTGCCCAACCACCCGCTCCAGCCCGCGGCGGGACCCGCGACGGGCGTCGGGCCGATCTCGGCGGCGCCGTGGGGCTCGGCCGGCATTCTGCCGATCTCCTGGGCGTACGTACGGCTGATGGGCGGCGAAGGGCTGAAGCGCGCGACCCAGGTCGCCGTGCTCGCCGCCAACTACATCGCCAAGCGCCTTGAGCCGCACTACCCGGTGCTCTACACGGGGCCCAACGGGCTGGTGGCGCACGAGTGCATCGTGGATCTGCGGCCGCTGTCCAAGGCCACCGGGGTGAGCGTCGACGACATCGCCAAGCGTCTGATCGACTACGGCTTCCACGCGCCGACGATGTCGTTCCCGGTGGCCGGCACGCTGATGATCGAGCCCACCGAGAGCGAGGACCTGAACGAGATCGACCGCTTCTGCGAGGCGATGATCGCCATTCGTCAGGAGATCGAGCGGGTCGCGTCGGGCGAGTGGCCCGCGGACGACAATCCGCTGCGCAACGCTCCGCACACGGCGGCCACGCTGGGCGGCGAGTGGGCGCACCCGTACAGCCGCGCCGAGGCGGTCTTCCCGGCCGGGGTGTCGGCCGCGGACAAGTACTGGCCGCCGGTCCGCCGTATCGACGGTGCGTACGGCGACCGCAATCTGGTCTGCTCCTGCCCGCCGTTGGACTCGTACGACCACTGACGGACACGGGACCGGACTCGTAAGGTTCTAAGGTTCGTAGGGCCACTGCCTGGCGGCAGGGGGCACGGCGCGCGTCGGGGCCGGTGCGGAGGAAGCTCTCCGGGCCGGCCCCAGTCAGTTCCGGCGGCCCCCCGGGACCGCCGACGGCATCAGGCCGCCGTCACCACCTGGTCGGTGCCCAGCGGGCGGTGCGGGTCGATGATCTTTCCGTCCGGCAGCAGTTCACCGGTGTCCTCGAAGAGCAGGACGCCATTGCACAGCAGACTCCAGCCCTGCTCCGGGTGGTGTGCCATCAGTCGTGCGGCGTCGCGGGCGGCGGAGTCGGCTGTCGGGCAGGCTGGTTGATGCTGGCACATGGGCGAGTTCTTTCGCTGTGTCGTGGTGAGAGTCCTGCGGCTCGATGTGGTCAAGGCCGCCCCCCGTATCTGTTTGGTCCAGTCCTAGTGTTGCCCTACGGATGGTAATCCGCAGGGATTTCGCGGCAGCGCTTCCTTTTGCTTAAGGACGTGTCACCCGCCCGGACGGTTCAGTTCAACTGGACTGTCCTTCCGGGTGGTTCAGGGTGACCTGAGAGGACTACTCCGCATGGGCAAAAGGGTGCCCCGCGGCCTGAGTGACCGCGGGGCACGGAAGGGGTACGGAAGAAGGCGCGACAGTGAAAGGCCCGAACCGCCGGAGGCGCTTCAGGCCGTCGTGCTCAGCAGCGGAGCGGGAGCGAGCCGCAGTCCGATCCTGGGCAGCAACTCGGCCACCCGGTGCGGACGGTGGGCCGCGAAGCCCGGTGGCGCGGGTGCGAGCGGCACCAGGATGTCGGCGGGCTCGGGCGCCCCCGTGGAGGCGTCGGCCTCCGTGTCCCCGTGCAGCCAGAGCGTGAGCATGTACAGCTCGGGGACCGACAGCAGCCGCGGCTGGAAGTCGGTACCCAGGGTCTCCGCCTGGCGGAGCGCACGCTCCGTGGCGGTGATGTACGGGCCTTCGAAGAAGCGCGAGAAGGCCCAGCCGTCCGCGGTGAGCATGGTGTCGGCGGCGGCCACGGCACGGTCGCCGCTGTGGATCAGGAACCGCCAGCCGACCAGCCTGGTCTGTGGTGTGCGTGCCTCGGCGGTACCGGTCAGGCTTGCCGGGGTGACAGGACTGAGAACGCTGAGAACGTGGACGGGAAGCGGCAGTTCGGGGCTCAGCGGTCCCTGGACGGACTGCAGAGCGGGGGTGCGGGCATCGCGCACGGCGGTAGGGGAACCGAGTGCCGCGAGAACGCTGCGCAGCGCGGGCGCGGGAGCCGGGGGAACATGCAGCGGCATGGTGGGTTGCCTCTCACTTCTGGAGACAGGGTGATGCGTGAGGTGGAGCGCGGGCGAGTGCCGACGTCACTGTCAGCATCGGGTCAGAGGCCGGCCCAGGGTCGTGGAACGACCGGACGCCGACTCTCTGCCTCGTGGGCGCAGTTTATACGACGCGTGTTCACGGCATGTTTCTGCTAGCTCTCGCGGATATTGCCCGCAAGGCATATTCCGGTCCGTCTTCTGCGGACTTTCTGTTGATAAACGGTGAAGGCAGGCGTCTGGCCTGGGCTTGTCCGTCCGGACGGGTCGGCTGAAACTCGCCGTTGTTTCCCAGGGGTCATCGGACGGCGGAAACGGAACCCGCCGCCATGCCAAAGGAATGTGCCGTACGACCGTTGTGGACACTCTACCCCCGACCGGGCGACCACGGGGACGTTACGGATCACCCAGTGTGGGCATTATCGATCGTGACACGAGCGGCCGACGCTGCGGGCTGCCCACTCGAGGAGGGACACTTCGATGGGGGAGAAGGTCGAGGCGGACGGGTCCGAGCTGTCCGACCGGCGGAAATACCGCAGGAAGCTGCAACAGTGCCTGGCGGTGCTGGGGCGGCTCCTGGCCGAGGAGAGGTTCGACCGGCCCAAGAATCTGATGGGTCTGGAGATCGAGCTGAATCTCGTCGGCTCCGACGGGATGCCCCGCATGATGAATGCGGAGGTGCTCAGGCGTATCGCGAGCGGTGATTTCCAGACCGAACTCGGAATGTTCAACCTGGAAGTGAACGTGGCTCCGCATCGGCTGGGCGGACGCGTTCTCGACCAGCTTGCCGAGGAACTGCGCGCGGGTCTCGGATATGCCCACAGGAAAGCGTGCGAGGTCGACGCGGGAATCATGATGATCGGTATTCTGCCGACTCTCGGACGGCATGACGTGGTCCCCGACAATCTCTCGGACGTCCACCGATACACCCTGCTCAACGATCAGATGGCAGCGGCCAGGGGCGAGGACTTCACCCTGGACATCGAGGGGGTCGAGCGGCTCACCTGCACCTCGGCGTCCATCACCCCCGAAGCCGCCTGCACCTCCGTACAGTTGCATCTCCAGGTCACGCCCGACCGGTTCGCGGATGTGTGGAACGCGGCCCAGGCGATGGCGTCGGTGCAGGTGGCACTTGGTGCCAACGCGCCGTTCCTGTTCGGCAGAGAGCTGTGGCGGGAGTCCAGACCGCCGCTGTTCGAACAGGCCACCGACACCAGGCCGCCGGAGCTGAAGGCCCAGGGAGTACGCCCCAGGACCTGGTTCGGCGAGCGCTGGATCGAGTCCGCGTACGACCTGTTCGACGAGAATCTGCGCTATTTCCCGCCCCTGCTGCCGATCTGTGACGACGAGGACCCGCTGCGGGTGCTCGACGAGGGAGGCGTGCCGGAACTCCAGGAACTGGCGCTGCACAACGGCACGGTCTACCGCTGGAACCGCCCGGTGTACGAAGTGGCCGGCGGCGTACCGCATCTGCGAGTGGAGAATCGGGTGCTGCCCGCGGGCCCCACCGTCACCGATGTGATCGCCAACGCCGCCTTCTACTACGGGCTGGTGCGCGCGCTGGCCGAGGACGCCAGGCCGGTGTGGAGCCGGCTGCCCTTCGCCGAGGCCGCGGCGAACTTCGAGGCCGCCTGCCGCCATGGCATCGATGCCGAACTGCGCTGGCCGCGCCCGGGGCGGGCCGCCGGAGTCACCACGGTGCCGGTGGTCAAGCTCGTACGGGACGAACTGCTGCCGCTCGCCGCGGCGGGGCTCGACGCGTGGCAGGTCGAGCCGGCCGACCGGGACTTCTATCTCGGTGTGATCGAGGGACGGTGCCAGCGGCGGATGAACGGGGCGTCCTGGCAGGTGGACACCTTCCACCGGGCACTGGAGGCCGGTCTGGAGCGGGATGCCGCGCTGGCGGCCACCACGCGGCGGTACGCCGAGCTGATGCACCGGGGGGACCCGGTGCACACCTGGCCGCTGGGCCTGCCCACGCTGTCCTTGCGGGATGAGAGCGGGACCGTGAGCTGAAGGGGCGGACGAGGGAACGGGCGGGCGCCCGGGCCGGGTCCGGCTTACGATTCGTGCGTGTGGCCGACCGCCATGATCGCCCGAAGGATCACGGCCTGGATGTCGGCGGGGTCGCTCACCTCGTACCCCGCCCCCTCGGTCGCCTCGGCGATCTGGTCGACCTCGCGCCGGTCCGCGTCCGGCCCCACGGCGATCGCGACCAGGGACACCGGGCGTGCGGGATCCACCAGTTCCTTGAGCCGTTTGATGAGTTCGGCGCGGGAAATGCCGTCGTCGTCCTGGTTCGAGCCGTCCGTGAGCAGAATGACCGCGTTGAACTTGCCGCGTACGTAACCGGCTTGGGCTTCCCGGTAGGCGGCCAGCGCCGTGTCGTACAGCCCGGTGTCGCCGTCGGGGATGGGCTTGAGTGCGGTGATGGCGCCGGACAGCCGCTCGCGGTGCGTGCCACCGCCCTTCACCGGGTCGCCGAGCCGGACCGTCTCCTGGAGCTTGCGGTAGTCCTTGGCGCCGTCGAGCCGGGTGCTGAACTCCCACAGCCCGATCTCGTCCTCGGGCGTGAAGGTGTTGAGCGCCCGGAGAAGTGAGGCCTTGGTGATGTCCATCCTGCTCTGCCCGTTCCGTCCCGGCACGGGCGCGGTCATCGAGGCCGAGGCGTCCACGACCGTGGTCAGCCGGGCACTCTGCACCGTCACCGTCCACAGCCCGAGGGCCTGCTGCACCGCCTCGGACGACGGAGAGTCCGCGTCGCGCTCCTCGTACGGCTGCGGGGAGCGCCCGCCCGCCATGCTGACCAGCGCGGGCGCCACCGGCAGGTCCGCCACCCGGAAGCCGTGCTGCTCCAGGGTGCGGTACGCGGGCTTCTCACCGAGCAGCAGCATGAAGCGCATGGCGGCGCGGCTCTGGTCGGTGGTGAGGCGGGTGACGTTGACGAGGTTGTACGGGTAGTCGAGCGCGGGCGCGCCGTCCGTCGGGTAGAAGAGGCTGAGATTGGCCGAGCCGGTGCCGGCCGCGTTGTGCGCGTACGCGGCCTGCTCGGAGAGCAGCACCGCCTCGTTGGCTCCGTCCGCGCCCGCGCCGTCCGCCGCCAGCGTCCCGAGCGCCTGGGTGTCGGAGCCGGAGACACGGCGGGTGAGCAGTTCGGCGGTGGCGGCGGTCAGTGTGGTGTCCTTCGGCGCCTCCCGCCGCGAGGACTCCGAGATGCTGCTCAGCGCGAGCAGACCGGTGGCGCTGCGGGCGGGATCGGCCGCGCCCAGGAGCAGGCGGTCCTTGCCGGTCGCCAGGGCGGCAAGCCCGGCCCAGGTGTAGGTCTTCGCGGGCCAGCCCAGGGCCCGGGCGGACTCCGGCACCGTGGCCAGCGTCACGGGCGAGAGGGCCACATTGCCCGCCGGGGTCAGCGGGACGCCGTCGCGCCCCGCCCCCTCGGCGCGGTCGACCCAGACTCCGGAGTCGGGCACCCAGATCTGGAAGTCGGGGGTGCTGGTGCCGGCGGCGAGCATGTCCGCGACCTTGTCGTTCTCGCGGGCCTCGACCCGTACGTCGAGACAGCGGCCGTCGGAGGTGACGTGGTCCCGGCGGGCGCGGTCGGCCACGGAGCGCAGGGCGGGGGCGATGTCGGGCGAGGCCACGAGATCCACCCGTACCGGAGCGGGGTCGCACGGACCACCGAACGAGAGAAGCCCGCTGCCCACCGCGACCCCCGCCCCCGCCGTCACGGCGAGGACGATCGAGACGGCGATGGCCACGCGGCGGCGGCGCGGCGAACCGGCCCTGCCCGCGCTCCTTGAGGGCTTGTGGGGCAAGCTGTGACGTCCCATGGTCCCCGGCCTGTCGTACGCGATCTTCGTACCTGCATTCGAGACCCTAGCGGCACCGCGCACGGCATGGGACGGGAATAGTCAACTGGAGGCGGGCGTGCAGTCGGAGGCGGGACGGGTGGCCGGTTCTTACCCCGAGGAGGTTCCCGAGGGGGCTGCCTCACGGCGGATCCTGCGGTCCGAGACGGTGCTCGTACTGGCGCTTTCGCTGGGCGCGAGCGGGGTGTCGGCGCTGATCAGCTTTGTCGGTTCGCTGACAAAGCCGGGGGCGCTCAGTGACCAGGCGGCATCGCTCAACTCGTCGGCGGCCCCCGGGCGGCCCTGGCTCGATCTGGCCTGGCAGCTCTTCGGGATCACAACCGCCCTGGTGCCGGTCGCGCTGGTCGCGCATCTCCTGATCCGGGAGGGCAGCGGGCTGCGCGCCATCGGCTTCGACGGCCGTCGGCCCTGGTCGGACCTGGGGCGCGGCGCGCTGGTGGCGGCGGGGATCGGCAGCACGGGCCTGGCCTTCTATCTGGCGGTGCAGGCGGCCGGTTTCAATCTCACGGTGGTGCCGGAGTCGCTGCCCGAGGTGTGGTGGAAGTTCCCGGTGCTGATCCTCTCGGCGGTGCAGAACGCCGTACTGGAGGAGGTCATCGTCGTCGGGTATCTGCTGCGCCGGCTCGGGCAGCTCGGGTGGACACCGATGGCGGCGCTGGTGGCCAGCTCGGTGCTGCGCGGCTCGTACCACCTGTACCAGGGGGTCGGCGGCTTCCTGGGCAACATGGTGATGGGCGTGGTGTTCGTGCTGCTCTACCGGCGGTGGGGGCGGGTGGGCCCGCTGGTGGCGGCGCACGCGCTGCTCGACATCGGGGCGTTCGTGGGGTACGCGCTGCTGGCGGGGAAGGTGGGCTGGCTGCCCACGGTGTAGCGCCGTGGGCAGCGCCGGGAGCCGCTGCGGTTCAGGCGGAGCTGGGTTCAGAGGGAGTCGAATTCAGGGGGCGCTGGATTCAGGGGGAGCTGAGGAGTTCGCCGTCGATGACGGTGACCGCGCTGCCGGTGAGCAGGGTCCGGTGGCCGCGCAGTGCCGTACGGACGAGTCCGGTACGGGCGGAGGCCTGGAGGCCGGTCAGTTCCGTACGGCCGAGCCGCGCGGACCAGAACGGGGCGAGCGCGGTATGGGCGCTGCCGGTCACCGGATCCTCGTTGATACCGGGCCCCGGGTAGAAGCACCGCGAGACGAAGTCATAGCCCTGGCCGGGGTCCTCGGCGGCCGCGGTGACGATGATGCCGCGCCTGGAGAGGCCGACGAGCGCGGCGAAGCCGGGAGCGAGCGCGCGTACGGTCCGCTCGTCGGCCAGCTCGACGAGCAGGTCCCCGACATGGGCAGCGGTGTCGTGCACCGAGACCGGCCGCGCGCCGAGCGCCTCCACCATGCCGTCCGGGGTCTCCACGGGAGTCAGTGACGAGGTCGGGAAGTCGAGGGTGAGGGTGCCGTCCTCGGCCGCGGCCGCCCCGAGGACACCGGGGCGGGCGGCGAACCGTACGGCACCTGTCGTACGCCCGGTGGAGCGCAGCACATGCGCGGTCGCGAGCGTGGCATGGCCGCACAGATCCACTTCGGTGACCGGGGTGAACCAGCGCAGCGCCCAGTCCGCGTCCCCGCCGGGCGGCAGGGGGTGCGCGAAGGCGGTCTCCGAGAGATTCACCTCGGCCGCCACCCGCTGGAGCCAGCCGTCGTCGGGAAAGCCGTCGGAGTCCAGGAGAACCACGCCGGCGGGGTTGCCCGCGAAGGGCCGGTCGGTGAAGGCGTCGACGATTCGAATCCGCATGCACTGAGCGTAGGAGACGGGGGCCGTGCGGCCACGTCCGGGAAGAGGCATGCGGAATTGCTTGCCCAGCGAGCTGTCCCGATATATCGTTGAAGCATCACGACAGATCAACGATGAAACGATGAGAGGAGCGTAGTGATGCGTTCACATGGGCATGAGCATGGTCACGGTCCGCATGGGCCGGGAGCTGAGCACTGTGGGCCCGGGCGGCCGGGGTGGGGCGGTTTTGAGGGGCGGCGTGGGGCTTTCGGGCCGTTCGGTCCGCCTTTCGGTGGTCCTTTCGGCGGCGGCGGTCGCGGTCGCGGCGGTGGTGGCCGGGGCCGGGCGCGGCGCGGTGATGTGCGGGCCTCGATCCTGGCGCTGCTGAAGGACCGGCCGATGCACGGTTACGAGATGATCCAGGAGATCGGCGAGCGCAGCGGCGGGGCCTGGCGGCCCAGCCCGGGCTCGGTCTACCCGACACTCCAGTTGCTGGAGGACGAGGGGCTGATCACCAGCCGGAGCGAGGGCGGCAAGAATCTGTTCACGCTCACCGACAGCGGGCGCGCGGAGGCCGAGTCGGGGCCCGAGGCCCCGTGGGAAGAGGCCGGGCGCACCTTCGACTGGGACACGATGAACGAGATCCGGCAGGCCGGCTTCGGGCTGATGGAGGCGTTCGGACAGGTCTGGAAGACCGGTACGCCCGAGCAGCGGCAGAAGGCCCTGGGGGTCATCAACGACACCCGCAAGAAGCTGTATCTGATCCTCGCCGACGACGAGTGACCGCCTTCGCGGTACGCGCACGAGTGTGCGTACGGGCACAGGTACGGGTGGGTGCGTGAGCCCCGCGGCTTCGGTCGCGGGGCTCACGCATGTACCCATCTACCTGCTCCGCGGCCTTATGCATGGTTCACCGGGCCGAGCCGCCAGAGCACCGCCGAGTCGAACCGGTCCGAGGCCCGGGGGTGCGGCCCCTCGTCATGGCAGTGGAACGCGGCCCAGAAGACATCCCCGCGCAGCGCCTCGGGCGGGGCGTACACGCGGTAGACGTACTGCTTCCCGTCCAGGGCGAGCAGGGCGACCATCCAGTACAACGGCCCCTCCTCCCGGCGGCGGTATCTGCCCCTGCCCACGCGTTCATGCGTGTCCAAGCGCGTCCGTACGTCGGACGCGCGCGTGCTGCGCGCCGGTTGCGCCCCGATGGCCGCACCGGCGCCAAAGGCAAGGCGGCGCGACGCACCGGGGAGAGAACCGGGGCGATCTCATTCGTAAGGAGGAGAACCCGCGTCGGCACGCCCACCCTCCGGCGGACGTGCGAATGCTTCCCGCCGGGGATGCCCGCCAGGAAACGGACTGATGGGGTGAGAGGGTGCAGAGCCCTCCTCCGCGGGTGCCGGAACAGAACGCACCCACCCGAACCGAGCGCGCCGCCCCGGCGCGCGCCGGATCGAGGCAGGCCGAGGCCAGGGCCGAGGCCGAGTCCCGGCTCACCGTGGAGCTGGCCACGGCGCTCTCCCGCGCGCGCCGCAGGGCACTGCGCGACGGCGACAAGCAGATCGACACGGCCCATCTGCTGCACTCGCTGCTGGAGGCGGACCCGGAGGTACGGGCGGCCTTCGACAGCAACGAGCGGACGACCAGGGTGCTCGGCTATCTCGTACAGCGCAGCATCGGCTACGGACTGCGCTGGCACGGCACCGTGGAGGACTCCGGCATCCTTCCTGTCGTGCGCGGCCGCGCACTGAACGGCTGGTCGCCGCAGGCCGTCATCGCCATGAGGGGAGCCCTGGAGCGGGCCGCACTGCGCGGCGACCCGCGCGCCTGCGGGCTCGATCTGCTCGCCGCGCTCGCGTCCGACCGGGAGTGCCGGGCGGTGGATGTCCTCGTACGGGCCGGGGTCGACGCCGAGTCACTGGCCGGGCGGCTCTCCCGCCAGTTGTGACCGGCGGACATGACTTGGCGTGCGTGACCCGATGAGCGTGACTCGGTGGCCGGGATCCTGCGGGGTGCGGTCCGGCGGGGTGCGGCCCGGCCGGTGTGGTGTTCGAAAGGTGCTGCGCCCGCGAGGCGTGGGTGGCCGCATCGTGCCCCAGGTGTCCGACAGGTGTAATGGTGCCCTGACTCCTGACGGAAGCTGACATGATGACGCCATGCACGCGTCTCAGGGGAGGAGCGTCGGCCTGGGCATAGCCCTGGTGTCGGCGTTCGCGTTCGGCGGTTCGGGTGTCGCGGCCAAGCCGCTCATCGAAGCGGGGCTCGACCCGCTCCACGCTGTCTGGCTACGGGTCGCCGGCGCCGCGCTGGTCATGCTGCCCCTCGCCTGGCGCCACCGGTCGCTCCTGCGGCGCAGGCCCGCGCTGCTCGCGGGATTCGGGCTGTTCGCGGTGGCCGGGGTGCAGGCCTTCTACTTCGCCTCGATCTCCCGTATCCCCGTCGGGGTTGCGCTGCTCATCGAGTACTTCGGCCCGGTGCTCGTCCTGCTCTGGGTACGTTTCGTCCAGCGGCGCCATGTGACACGCGCCGCCGCGGTCGGGGTGGTGCTCGCGGTGGGCGGGCTGGCCTGTGTGGTGGAGGTCTGGTCCGGGCTGAGCTTCGACCCCGTTGGGGTGCTGCTCGGGCTCGGCGCGGCCTGCTGCCAGGCGTTCTATTTCATCCTGGCCGACCAGGGCACCGGCGGCGCGGACGCGCCGGATCCGCTGGGGGTGATCGCGTACGGGCTGCTCGTCGGAGCCGTCGTACTGACCGTGATCGCACGGCCCTGGGGCATGGACTGGTCGCTGCTCGGCGGGAGCGCCGACATGGGCGGTACGGAGGTGTCCGCCGCTCTGCTGCTCGGCTGGGTCGTACTGATCGCGACCGTGCTCGCCTATGTGTCCGGTGTGGTCTCGGTACGCAGGCTCTCCCCGCAGGTGGCCGGTGTGGTCGCCTTCCTGGAGGCGGTCGTCGCGACCGTACTGGCCTGGGTGCTGCTGCGGGAGCACCTTTCGACGCCTCAGATCATCGGTGGCGCTGTCGTGCTGGCCGGTGCCTTTGTTGCCCAGTCGACAACTCCGTCGGCACAGAAGCCGCCCGCCGGGCCGGTGGCGGGCGGGCCGGGCGGTGCGCGGCCGGTGGACGGCGCGACCGATGCCGTGCCGGAAGCCCCGATGGGAGCCGTGGTGGATGTCGCCGCGCGTGAGACGCGGTTGTCCGCCGATGGCACCGCACCGTAGGGTGCCGATCATGCATTCGACCGTGCTGCCGCCTCCCGCCGTTTAGCGCGGGCGGCCATCCGCTGACGAAGACCGGGCCCGGGCCGGGCTGTCCACAGGACAGGACCCTGCACCCGTGCGGTTCGTCGCTGCCCGCGTGACGGAGCTGAGCGACCGCCCACCCGTTCTTCACACGGAGACGTCACGTGTCGATTCCTTCTGCCCCTTCCGGCACTTCTGCCCGTTCTGCCACTTCTGTTTCTGGGCGCGAGCCCGCTTCCGCCGCCCCCGGCCTGCCCGTCGGGCGGGGGCTGTTCTTCCTGATCGTCGCCGGGGTCGCCTGGGGGACCGCCGGAGCCGCCGGCTCCCTGGTCTACCGGATCAGCGATCTCGGCCCCCTCGCGCTCTCCTTCTGGCGCTCGGCCGGCGGGCTCGTCCTGCTGCTGGGCGTACTCGCGCTCCGGCGGCGGCGCCGGGCACCCGGGCCCGTGGAGCCGGTCCGCCGGCGGCTGCTCCGTATCGCCGCGACCGGAATCGGGCTGACCGTCTTTCAGAGCGCCTACTTCGCGGCCGTCGAGGCGACCGGCCTCGCGGTCGGCACCGTGGTCACCCTCGGCGCGGGCCCCGTCCTCATCGCCCTCGGGGCGCGACTCACGATGGGCGAGCGGCTGGGCGCCGGCGGGCTCGCCGCGGTGGCCGGTGCCCTGGCCGGGCTCGGGGTGCTGGTCCTGGGCGGCGGGAGCGGCACCGTACAGCCCGCGGGGGTGGCCTTCGCGCTCCTGTCCGCGGCCGGATACGCGGCGATCACCCTGCTCACCCGTTGGCTGGGGCGCGACGGCGGCGGCACCGACTCCGTGTCCACCACCGCCTGGGCCTTCGCCATCGGCACGGTCCTGCTGCTGCCGCTCGCCGCGGGCGAGGGGCTGGTGCCGGGGACCGCGGAACCGGTGCGGGTGATCTGGCTGCTGGTGTACGTCGCGGCCGTGCCCACCGCGCTCGCCTACGCCCTCTACTTCGCCGGGGCCGCGGTGGTGCGGGCCGCGACCGTCTCCGTGATCATGCTGCTGGAGCCGGTGAGCGCGGCGGTGATCGCGGTCGTGCTGCTCGGCGAGCGGCTGACCGCGGCCACTGTGGCGGGCACACTGCTGCTGCTCGCGGCGGTCGCGGGGCTCGCACTGGCCGAGGCCAGGGGCGCGGCGGTACGGCGCAGGGCGACGGTGCCGGCCTGACCGGGGGGAGGGCGCGGGACCCGTACCCGCGCCCTCCTCCCCGTACAACCCGCTGTACGACACCTGCCGCACGACCGGCACACCTGCGGTACGACCGGCCTCGGCCGGAGCCCCGGAGGACGGCCGGAGCCCTGGAGCGCGGTGGATTTCAGAGCACGGACAGGTAGTCGGGCAGGGCGATCGACGGGTCGAGGTCGTCCGCCGGCACGGGCGCGCCGTAGCCGTGCGCGAGCGGCACCACCCCGGCCCAGTGCGGCAGCCCGAGGTCCTCGGCGTCGTCGTTGGGCCCGCCCGTACGGACCTTCGCGGAGACCTCGTCCAGATCGAGCCGGATCACGGCGGTCGCGGCCAGTTCACGGTCATTCGCGGGGCGCGAGTCGTAGGAGCGGCCGGGGACCACATGGTCGACGATCGCGTCGAGCGCGGCGCGCCGCTCGTCGGCGTCGGTGACCGGGCGGGCGATGCCGTGGACCACCACGGAACGGTAGTTGATGGAGTGGTGGAAGGCGGACCGCGCCAGGACCAGGCCGTCGACATGGGTCACGGTCAGACAGACGGCAAGCCCCGGATCTTCCGGGTCCGTACGGCCGCCCGCCATGCGCAGTGGGCGCGAGCCGGTCGAGCCATGGACATAGAGCCGCTCGTCCACCCGGCCGTAGAGCGTCGGGAGGACCACCGGAGCGCCGTCGCGGACGAAACCGAGATGGCAGATGTACGCCTCGTCGAGTATCGCGTGCACCAGCTCACGGTCGTATGACGCGCGCTCCCGGGCACGGGTGGGGACGGTGCGCGGTGTGGGCCGGTAGGCGGCGGTGACGTCCGGCGGCGCGGTCTCCGACATTGCGTCCTCCATTGCACTAGTGCATAGTGTTCTTTGTGCTAGGAGAGTATCGGATTACGGGTCGGGGCGCGGCGGAGATTTCCGCCGGTGTGGAGCGAGCGGTGGGCAGGGGCGAGCTGGTTCCGGGCCAACTGCTGCCGCCGATGCGGGAGTTGGCCGCCGAGCTGGGGGTCAATCCGAATACCGTCGCGGCGGCCTACCGGACCCTGCGTGAACGCGGGGTGATCGAGACGGCGGGCCGCAGGGGCAGCAGGATCCGGCCGCGTCCCGCCAGTACGGCCCGGGGGTCGATCCGGGTCGAGGCGCCCCCGGGCGTACGGGACGTGTCGGAGGGCAATCCCGATCCGGCCCTGCTGCCCCCGCTGCACGACGCCCTCGCCGCCGCAGCGCGCCACAACGCCCGCGAGCCGATGCTGTACGGACGGGCGCCCGTCGACCCCGAGCTGGCGAAGCTGGCCCGCGCGGATCTCGACGCCGACGGGGTGCCGCCCGGCCCCGTCGCCGTCACCTCGGGGTCGCTGGACGCGATCGAACGGGTGCTGGCCGCCCATCTCAGAACCGGGGACGCGGTCGCCGTCGAGGACCCGGGCTGGGGCGGTCTGCTGGACCTCGTACCCGCGCTCGGACTGCGGCCCGTACCGGTCGGGCTCGACGACGAAGGCCCCCGCCCCGCAGATCTGGACCGGGCGCTGCGGTCCGGAGTCCGCGCGGTCGTCGTCACCGACCGCGCGCAGAACCCGACCGGCGCCGTGGTGGGCGCGGCCCGCGCGCAGGAGTTGCGCGCACTGCTCGAGGCCCGGCCCGAGGTGCTGCTGATCGAGGACGACCACGGCCACCGCATTGTGGACGTACCGCTGCACCCGCTCGCCGGAGTCACCGATGCCTGGGTGCTCGTACGTTCCACCGCCAAGGCGTACGGGCCCGATCTGCGGCTCGCGGTGCTGACCGGGGACGCGGTGACCGTGGACCGGGTGCTGGGGCGCCAGCAGCTCGGCCCCGGCTGGGTCAGCAGACTGCTCCAGCGCGCCGTCGTGCATCTCTGGACCTCGGGCGCGGTGGACGCGCGGGCCGTGGCGCGGTCGTACGGGCGGCGGCGCGACGGACTCGTACGGGCGCTGGCCGACCGGGGTGTCGAGGCGCACGGACGCAGCGGGATGAACGTCTGGGTGCCGGTCGCCGACGAGACCGGCGCGGTGGCGCGGCTGCTGCGCGCGGGCTGGGCGGTGGCGCCCGGGGCGCGCTTCCGGATGGCCGCGCCCCCGGGCGTACGGCTGACCGTGTCGTCCCTGACGGACGCCGACATCGGCCCGGTCGCCGACGCGCTGGCGGAGGCCGCCGGACCCGCGCCCGCGCGCGCCTACGGCTGACCTCAACGACGTGCAGCGTCTCAGCCCCGTGCGGACGCGCCCGCGCGCCTACGGCTGACCGCTCCGGCGTGCCCGCGGCCGGCGGCCCGCGGGGCTCCCGGCCCGGCTCTGGGTGAGCGCGGCCCCGGCGAGGATGACCAGGGCGCCGACCGGCGTGTTCCAGGTCAGCTCCTCACCGAGGAGCGTGACCCCGGCCGCGGTCGCGATGACCGGGATGAAGTACGTGACCATCGTGCCGGTCGTCGGGCCGACCTCGGCGACCACTCCGTACTGGAGCAGGATCGCCAGACCGGTGCCCAGCGCTCCGAGCACGAACACGGAGAGCAGCGGGCCCGTCGGGAACGAGGTCGGCAGGGTGGTGAACAGCGGTGTGACCAGCGCCAGTTGGAGCAGGGCGAGAAAGAGCTGCGCGCCGGTCAGGGAGAGATGGGAACTGCTGCTGCCCGCCAGGGTGCGGCGTACGTAGATCCAGCCCACCGGGTAGCTCAGCGAGGCCAGCAGGGCCATCGCCGTACCCGTGAGGTCGAGACCCGAGAAGCCCTGCCAGGCGCCGAGCACGGTCAGCACCCCGAGGAAGCCGATGCCCAGACCGGCGACCCGGCGGCGGGTGGGCCGGTCCTCGGAGAGCGCGACGAGGGAGAGCGCCATGCCCCACAGGGGCGAGGTGGCGTTGCAGATACCCGCGAGCGTTGACGGGATCGTCAGCTCGGCGTAGGCGAACAGTGAGAACGGCAGTGCGTTCAGGAGGAAGGCCGCGACCGCGAGATGGACCCAGGTGCGGGTGCCCCGGGGGAGCCGCTCGCGCCGGACAGCCATCGCGACGGCCAGCACCGCCGTACCGAAGAACAGCCGGCCGAAGGTCACCTGGAACGGCGCGAAGCCGTGCGTACCGACCTTGATCAGCAGAAAGCTGAAGCCCCAGATGACCGCGAGCGCCGCGAACCGGATACGCCAGTCGAACCGGATGCGCCCGCCGAAGAAGACGCGGGTACGGGCCGGAGCCGACGCCGGAGCCGAGGGCGGCGGTGAGGTGGCTGCGGCGGGGGCCGGTCTGATCGCCGGGGCTGAGGACGGTATTGGGCCGGGCGGGGTCGCGGTGCTCATAGGGCCACGATGCCGTGAACCACCTCGTAGAACAAGCGAGAATATCTCGGCACTTCTGATTAGTATCGCTTACATGTTGAATCTGGAGAGGCTGCGCACCCTGGACGCGCTGGCCCGCCATGGCTCGGTGAGCGCCGCCGCCGAGGGACTGCATGTGACGACCTCGGCCGTCTCCCAGCAGCTCGCCAAACTGGAGCGCGAGGTGGGCCAGCAGCTCCTGGCCAGGAACGGGCGCGGGGTGCGGCTCACCGACGCGGGACGGCTGCTCGCCGATCACGCGGCACGCATCATCTCGCAGGTGGAAGTGGCGCAGTCGGACATCGAGGCGCAGCGCGGACGGGTGGTCGGAGAGGTACGGATCTCGGCCTTCCCGACGGCCGCGCGCGGCCTCTTCCCGGCGGCGATCAGCGCCCTGCACGAGAGACACCCCGAACTACGCGTGACATCCCGCGAGTTGGAGCCCGAGGCAGGGGTACGAGGGGTCAGCAGAGGCGATGTCGATCTCGGAGTGGTGCTGGACTGGAGCAACAAGCGGCTGCCCGTGCCCGGCGGACTGGCCACCGCGCATCTCCTCGACGACGCGGCCGATGTGGCCATGCCCGCCGACCACCCGCACGCGGACCGTACGGAAGTGGACCTGGAGGAGTTCGCCGACGACCCCTGGGTGTCCTGGCCGGAGGGCGAATTCTGTTACGACTGGCTGATGTTCACGCTCCGGTCGAAGGGGATCGAGCCGCGCATCGCGCATCTCGCCGGGGAGCACCACACCCAACTCGCCCTGATCGCGGCCGGACTCGGGGTCTGTGTGGCGCCGAGGCTGGGACGCGGGCCCGTACCGCAGGGCGTGGCGGTCGTTCCCGTACGGCAGAAGATGCGCCGGCACATCTACGCGGTGTGGCGGACCGACGCGGACCGCCGGCCGTCGATCAGGGCGGCGGTCGAGGCCCTGCGCGAAGCCGCGCGGCTGGTGGAGGGCTGACAACGCCCGTACGCATGACGGCCGGCGGGCTCCACTCCCTGCCGACGAGGAGTGGAGCCCGCCGGCCGCCGGTCAGCGGCCCGCGGTCAGGCGAGCGTGATCGAGTCCCCGGTGACCGTGATCGACGCCGCGGGCAGCGGCTGGGTCGCGGGCCCGGACTTCACACTGCCGTCCGCCGCGCTGAACTGGCTGCCGTGGCACGGGCAGTGGATGATCCCGTCGGAGATGTCCTTCACCGCGCAGCCCTGGTGGGTGCACTTGGACGAGAAGGCCTTGAACTCGCCCGCCGCGGGCTGGGTGACGACCACGCCCTTGTCGGCGAAGACCAGACCACCGCCCTCGGGGATGTCGGTGGTCTTCGCGAGGACATCGCCCCCGCCCGCGCCGTCGGAGCTGTCCGCTCCCGACGTGCCGCCGGCGCTGTCCGTGGCGTCGCCGCCGGCCGCCGGTGCCTCGCCCGCGGAGTCCGCGGGCGCGTCCGATCCGCTGTCGCCGCACGCGACGAGCGCCGCGCTGAGTCCCGCCGCTCCGGCCGCCGCCACCACTGTCCTGCGCGTCACGACCCGCGCGGACCCCTGCCATCCCGTCATACCAAGCTCCGTTCGACGGCCGGCTCTCGGTCGGCCGGTTCAACGGAAGATACGCGGCAAAGTACTGCGACGTTCAAGCACTGGGGGACGAATCGAGGGATTTTTTCAGAAAGCCGAGTTCGTGCAGGAGCAGACCGTCCGCCACCCCTTCCCGGGCGACGAGATGGCCTGTACCGGGCAGTGGCAGTACGGAGTGGGGGCGGCCCGCGGCGAACAGTGCGGCCGACAGCCGGAACGTATGGGCCGGGACCACATTGTCGTCGGCGAGTCCATGGATGAGCAGCAGGGGCCGGACCGGGACCTCGGCGGTTCCGGCATGGTCGTACGACAGGTGTTCGGCGTACGAGAGCGGGGAGCTGCGTGCGTAGCCCTCGGGCTGGACCTCCGGGTGGCCGAGGTAGCGCTCCTCCCAGTACGTGTCGTACAGCCGCCGGTCGGTGGGCGGCGCGCCCGCGACCGCCGCGTGGAACACATCGGGGCGGCGCAGCACGGCGCCCGCCGCCAGATAGCCGCTGAACGACCAGCCCCGGATGCCGACCCGCGTCAGATCCAGCGCGTCGTACCGCTCGGCCGCCGCGTGCAGCGCGTCGATCTGGTCCGCGAGGGCGGGGGCCAGCCGGTCGCCGACGATGGCGCGCTGCCACTCCACCCCGCGCCCGGGAGTACCGCGCCCGTCCGTGGCGAGCACGGCGAAGCCCTGCTCGGCGAACCACTGGCACACCGCCGTGTACCAGGCGCGTGCCTGGGTCACCACCTGCATACCGGGCCCCGCGTACGGACTGAGCAGCACCGGCAGCTTGCGGCCCGAGCCCTCCTCGTACCAGGAGGGCAGATGGAGCCGGGAACGCAACTCCCGCTCGCCGAGGGTGAGATGGACCGGCCGCGGCTTGATCAGTGGCTCCTCGGCGAGGACCGCGATCCGGCCCACGGGCTTTCCGCCGCGCAGTACGGTCACCTGTCGGCCGTCCGGAGTCGCGCTGTCGAGGACAAGGGTGTCTCCGCCGGCGGCAGCCGAGTGCACCCCGGGCTTGTCGGTCAGCCGGACGAAACCCCTCTCCTCTTCATACGCTCCTTCGTACGACCAGACATGGACCTCGGTCGGCTCCTCGCTCGCAGTGAAGTACACGCGTTCGCCGACCGCGCCCAGCACCTCGCGGATCTGGAGTCCCGCCGGGGAGAGCGCCTCCCCGATCCGGATCGACCGGGTGTCGCCCTGGACGCAGGGCAGCACCAGCGCACCGGAAGCGGTGTGGAACGGCGCGCCCGGCGGGAACTCCACCCAGTGGTCGTCCGTCAGCCGGGACAGCGGCTCGACCGCGCCGGTCACCGGATCGGCCCGCAGAACCCACATCGTGCGCTGGTCCCTGGTCTGGAGACTGATCAGCGGACCCGCGCTCTCCCACTCCGCGCTGACGGCATACTCGAATGCGAGGTCCTGCCACTCGCCCTTCGGCGCCTCGTCCTCGGGTGCCCGGGCGGGCAGTTGTACGGGAGTGCGGACGCCGTCGACCGTGACCAGGTGCAGCGAGGTCTCCGCATTGGCCGTCCCCGCCGCCGGATAGCGGATCGTCCGCGGTGGCCGGGCCGGGTCCGCCGGATCCCCGATGTACCAGCGCGTCACCATCGCCGCGTCGACCCGCGCCACCAGCAGGGCATCGCCCGTCGGCGACCACCAGTAGCCGCGCGATCTGCCGATGGACTCCGCCGCGACATGATCGGCCAGTCCATAGGTCACATCCGCGGCCTCGGGCCGCGCCAAGGCCCGGTCCCGCGTCCCGTCCGTTCGTACGGCGCGGAGGGTGCCCCCGGTCACATAGGCGATCAGGGTGCCGTCCGGGGAGGGGCGCGGGTCGGTCGCCGGCCCCGCGGTGGGGATGTGCCACGGGGCGCCGCCGTCCGTCCGTACCGCCCAGAGCGCGCCTCCCAGCGTGAACGCCACGAGCCGCACGGCGCGGTCGGTCGCGTACGCCACCACCCCGGCGGCGGTCACCCGGTCCCGCTCGCGCCTCGTCCGTTCCTCGTCGGACAGCCGCTCGGGCCCGGGGCCGGCCAGCTCAGCCGGGTCGGCAAGGATCCGCTCCTTGCCGTTCTCGTACAGCCACAGCGGGGTACGCGGATCGGAGCCGGAGACGGACCGTACGAACAGCACCCGCTCGCCGTCCGGGGAGACCGTGAAGCGGCTGGGGACACCGAGCGAGAAGCGACGGGTACGGGCGAACTGACGCGGGAACGCGGTGGGGTCGGCGGTCTGCATGGGCGGTGTGGCCTCCGTGCTTCTGTGCAGGCTTCTGTATGTACGGGCATGGCGAAGCGACAGGTGCGGGCGGGGCTGAGCGGGCGGGTCCGAGGGCCGTGCGGGCGTGGCCGAGTGGTGCGGATCATGGGCACGGGCCGGACCGTCAATGGACAGGGCGGCCGTCATCCCCGGCAGTAACCTGGCGCAATGCTCACCGAAGTCACAGCGACCCGCTATGTCACGCCCTTGCGTGAGGGCGGATCGCTCCCGGGGATCGTCGAGGCCGACGATCTCGGTACGTACGTCATGAAGTTCACCGGCGCGGGACAGGGCAGGAAGACCCTGGTCGCCGAGGTGATCTGCGGGGAACTCGGCCGCAGGCTGGGCCTGCGCGTCCCCACGCTGGTGCGGATGCAGCTCGACCCGGTCATCGGGCTCTCCGAGCCGGATCAGGAGGTGCAGGAGCTGCTGAAGGCGAGCGGCGGACTGAACCTCGGCATGGACTATCTGCCAGGATCGATCGGCTTTGACCCGCTAGCTTATCAAGTGGGTCCGGAGGAGGCCGGGCGGGTCGTCTGGTTCGACGCGGTCATCAACAACGTCGACCGCTCCTGGCGCAACCCCAACATGCTGGTCTGGCACGGTGATCTGTGGCTGATCGACCACGGCGCCACCATGATCTGGCACCACAACTGGCCGGGCGCGGCTGCCTCGGCGGCGAAGCCGTACAACGCGTCCGACCATGCCCTGGCACCCTTCGGACCCGATATCGCGTCCGCCGCCGCTGAGTTGGCGCCCCTGGTCACCGAGGAACTGCTGACCGCGATCGCGGCCGACGTACCTGACGAGTGGC
This sequence comes from Streptomyces sp. GMY02, assembly GCF_019056675.1. Classification (NCBI taxonomy): domain Bacteria; kingdom Bacillati; phylum Actinomycetota; class Actinomycetes; order Kitasatosporales; family Streptomycetaceae; genus Streptomyces; species Streptomyces sp. GMY02. The sequence goes on from NZ_CP077658.1 coordinate 7,229,761, forward strand.
TGGTCGACGAGCCCGGCTTCGACTCGACGGACGCGCTGCGCCGCGCGTATGTGGAACCGCTGCTGGCGCGCGCCGCCACCATCCATGAACGGATCGTCCTCGACGCGCCCACCAAGAGTCGGCCCTCCGGGGCGCCCGGCTGGCTGGCCGCCCGACTGGCCCCCGTGCCCCGGACCACGGGGCAGCAGAACGACGAGAAGGACAGCGGCCAGTGAGCGACAAGGACGTCTACGAGTACGCGCTGCTGCGCGTGGTGCCCCGCGTCGAGCGCGGCGAGTGCTTCAACGCGGGCGTGCTGGTCTACTGCCGCGCCCGGTCCTATGTCGCCGCGAGGACCCATCTCGACGAGGCCAAGCTGACGGCCCTCGACCCGCGCGCCGATGTGGTGGGGGTACGGGCGGCCCTGCGCGCGGTCGAGAGCGTCTGCCGGGGCGGGGACCTGGCGGGACAGGCCGCCGGGGACGATCCGGGCCGGCGCTTCCGCTGGCTCATCGCGCCGCGCTCGACGGTCGTACAGCCCGGTCCCGTACACACCGGGCTGACGGCCGACCCGAGTGCGGAGACGGAACGGCTGCTGGATCTGCTGGTGCGGTGACGGCCGACGCGATGGCGCGATGACGGGGACGGCGATGGGCCGCCGATGACTGGCTGATTACCGACGGGTGAGCGCCGCAGATTGTCCGATGGATGGTCGATTACCGGCCAATGGGCGGCCGCTCGCGACGGGGTCTGCGGGTTGCTCGCTGGCGGCTCGGGGGTGACTCGGACGCGGCTCCTGTGCGACTCGCACGCGCCACCGGTATGACTGCGGCTGCCGGACGGGGGCGGCTGCCGCAGTCGGCCCCGTGGGCCGTTGACACCGGGTGCTGTCCCTTCTAGCGTCTCGAATACTGGAGCGACTAAGCGGTCGCTCAGCGTTTGCGGGCCTGTTGACGGGTCCGTGCGCGGGTCTGATGAGAGCCGCGGGTTCCCAGAGCGAGGAGAAACAAGGGATGTCCACCACCGAACGGCGCGTCGCCGTCGTGACCGGGGCGGCGCGCGGCATCGGCGCCGCCACCGCCGTACGGCTGGCCGCCGACGGCCGCGCCGTCGCCGTGCTCGACCTCGACGAAGCGGCCTGCGCGGACACCGTCGGGAAGATCACCGAGGCGGGCGGCAGCGCGCTCGCCGTCGGCTGCGACGTCTCCGACAGCGCGCAGGTGGAGGCCGCCGTCGGGCGGGTCGCCGCCGAGCTGGGCGCGCCGACGGTCCTCGTCAACAACGCGGGCGTCCTGCGCGACAACCTGCTCTTCAAGATGAGCGAATCCGACTGGGACACCGTGGTGAACGTGCACCTCAAGGGCGCGTTCCTGATGGCGCGCGCCTGCCAGAAGTACATGGTGGACGCCCAGTTCGGCCGTATCGTGAGCCTCTCCTCCAGCTCCGCGCTGGGCAACCGCGGCCAGGCCAACTACGCCGCAGTCAAGGCGGGTCTGCAGGGCTTCACCAAGACGCTGGCGAAGGAACTGGGCAAGTTCGGCATCACCGCCAACGCCGTCGCCCCGGGCTTCATCGTCACCGAGATGACCGCTCAGACCGCCGCCCGGGTCGGCATGGGATTCGAGGACTTCCAGGCCGCCGCGGCGACCCAGATCCCGGTCCAGCGCGTCGGCAGGCCTGAGGACGTCGCCAACGCCATCGCGTTCTTCGCCGGGGACGACGCGGGCTTTGTGTCGGGACAGGTCCTGTACGTGGCCGGCGGACCCCTCAACTGAGCACGGGAGACAGGGACATGACCGAAGGCACGGGACAGACGGGACAGACTGAGCAGGCGGGGCAGGCGGGGCAGGCGGGGCAGGCGCGGCGGACCGAGCGGACGGACCAGCCCGGCCGGGCGCCCGACAGCGGGAAGGTCGCGCTGGTCACGGGCGCGAGCCGGGGCATCGGATACGGCATCGCCGAGGCGTTCGTCGCCCGCGGCGACCGGGTGTGCATCACCGGCCGGGGCGAGGACGCGCTCAAGGAGGCGGTGGAGCGGCTCGGTTCCGACCGGGTGATCGGGGTGGCGGGCAAGGCGCACGACGAGGCGCACCAGGCGATCGCGGTCGAGCGCGTCATGGAGGCGTTCGGCCGGGTCGACTTCCTGGTCAACAACGCCGGTACGAACCCGGTCCTCGGCCCGATGGCCGAGCTCGACCTCAATGTGGCGCGCAAGGTGTTCGAGACGAACGTGGTCTCGGCGCTCGGCTTCGCACAGCTCACCTGGCGCGCCTGGCAGCGGGAGAACGGCGGAGCGATCGTGAACATCGCGTCGGTCGCCGGGATTTCGGCGTCCCCTTTCATCGGCGCGTACGGAATGAGCAAGGCGGCGATGGTCAATCTGACCCTTCAGCTCGCCCATGAGTTCGCGCCCGCCGTACGGGTCAACGCGATCGCGCCCGCCGTGGTCAAGACCCGCTTCGCGCAGGCCCTTTACGAGGGCCGGGAGGCCGAGGCGGCGGCCGCGTACCCGCTGGGCAGGCTCGGGGTGCCCGAGGACATCGGCGGCGCCGCCGCGTTTCTCACCTCCGACCAGTCCGACTGGATCACCGGTCAGACGCTGGTGGTCGACGGAGGCATCTTCCTGAACGCCGGAGTGGGGTGAGGGACGGGCCGGACGGGGCCGGGGGGCGGGCGACGGGCGGGTGAGGAAGAGCACCCTGAGGGGTGAACGGAGCGCTCGACGACTTTTCCAAAAGCCCCACCGGATCACCGTACGAATCCGGCCAATGCTGCGGTATGGTCTGCCGATCCATGGCTGAACAAGGAGCGTGAACGTGTTCAACCGGACCAGTCGGCGGGCCACCGCGGCCCTCGCGTCCATATCCCTGCTCTCGGGATGCAGTCTGTTCTCGGACGACGAGGCGAGCGGGGCACAGAAGATAACCGTCGGCACGACGAGCGAGCCGCCGACCCTCGATCCGGCGGCCTCCTGGGACAACGGCTGGGAGATGTTCCGCAATGTGTTCCAGACCCTGGTGGCCTTCCCCACCGGCAGTTCGTATCCGCAGCCGGACGCGGCCCGGCAGTGCGAGTTCGCCGACGAGTCCAATCAGGTCTTCGAGTGCGTCTTACGGGAGAAGCTGAAGTTCTCCGACGGCACCAATCTCGACGCGGCGGCCGTCAAGCACTCCTTCGACCGGATTCTGAAGATCAATGTCCAGGGCGGTCCCGCCGGACTCCTGGAGTCCCTGGCGAAGGTCGAGACACGCGGTGACAGCACGGTCGTCTTCCGGCTGAAGAAGCCGGACGCCACCTTCCCGTTCATCCTCGCCACGCCCGCCATGTCCATCGTGAATCCGGCGGAGTACCCGCTGGACAAGCTCAGACAGGACGGCAAGGTCAACGGCTCGGGGCCGTACACCCTCGCTTCGTACACCCCGGGCGACAGCGCGGAGCTGGTGCGGAACGAGCTGTACGAGGGCTTCGCCGACCGCAGGAACAAGGGCGTCACGATCGAGTACTTCAAGGAGTCGGGCCCCCTCTTCGCGGCACTGAAGAACAAGGAGATCGACGCCATTTACCGGGGTCTCACCTCGGAGCAGGTAGTCGAACTCGAAGAGAAGAAGCCGCAGAACGAGCACCTCCAGCTCGTCGAGACCGTCGGCGCCGACATCCGCTATCTGGTGTTCAACCCCGCCGACCCGGCCGCCGGGAAGCTCTCCGTACGGCAGGCCGTCGCCCAGGTCGTGGACCGCGACGAGCTGGTCGCCAAGGTCTACCAGGGCACCGCGGAGCCGCTGTACTCGATGGTCCCCAAGGGCATCGCCGGCCACGCCACCAGCTTCTTCGACCAGTACGGCGACCCCGATGTGGACAAGGCGCGGACCATCCTCGAAGAGGACGGCGTCGAGACGCCCGTACCGCTCACCTTCTGGTACACGACGGACCGGTACGGATCGGGTACGGCGGCCGAGTTCGGCGAGCTGAAGCGCCAGCTCGAAGCGTCGGGGCTGTTCGAGATCACGCTGCGCGCCAAGCCGTGGAAGCAGTTCCAGGCGGGCTACCAGAAGGGCGACTACCCGGTCTTCGGGCGCGGTTGGTTCCCCGACTTCCCGGACCCCGACAACTTCATCGCGCCCTTCGTCGGCAAGCACAACGCGCTGAGCACACCGTACGAGAGCCCCGAGATCACCGGGACACTGCTGCCGGAGTCGCGCAGGGTCAGCGACCGGGCGGCGGTCAGCCGGCAGTTCGTGCGCGCGCAGGAGATCTTCGTGGACGACGTACGGCTGCTGCCGCTGTGGCAGGGCAAGTTGTACGTGGCCTCGACCGACGACATCGCGGGCGGGGAGCGGGCGCTCGACCCGCAGACGGTGATGCAGATGTGGGAGCTGTACCGCAAGGCGAGCTGGTAGACGGGGGTCCGGGGCGAGGCAGGGGGCCATTGTCAGTGGCCACCGGTAGGTTCAGTGATGCACAAGTGATCGCTTACCGGAGGTTGTTGACGTGACCGACACCGACATGCTGCCCGAGTCCTGGCGTGGCGTCCTCGGCGAAGAGCTGGGCAAGCCCTACTTCAAGGAGCTGGCCGACTTCGTCGAGGAGGAGCGGGCGAAGGGGCCGGTCTATCCGCCGCGCGACGAGGTCTTCGCGGCCCTCGCCGCCACGCCGTACGACAGCGTGAAGGTCCTGGTCCTCGGCCAGGACCCGTACCACGGGGCGGGGCAGGGACACGGGCTGTGCTTCTCCGTGCGGCCCGGCGTCAGGACGCCCCCTCCCTGCGGAACATCTACAAGGAGATGAAGGAGGAGCTGGGCCACCCGGTGCCCGACAACGGCTATCTGATGCCGTGGGCCGAGCAGGGGGTCCTGCTGCTCAACGCGGTGCTGACGGTCCGCGAGGGCGAGGCCAACTCCCACAAGGGCAAGGGGTGGGAGAAGGTGACGGACGCGGTGATCCGCGCGGTCGCCGAGCGGCCCGACCCGGCGGTCTTCGTCCTCTGGGGCGCCTATGCGCAGAAGAAGCTGCCGCTGATCGACCAGGAGCGGCATGTGGTGGTGAAGGGCGCGCACCCCTCGCCGCTCTCGGCGAAGAAGTTCTTCGGGTCGCGCCCGTTCACTCAGATAAACGAGGCGGTCGCGGCGCAGGGGCACGACGCCATCGACTGGCGCATCCCGGATCTCGGCTGACCTCGGCCGGCCTCGGCTTCCGCTGGCCGGACCGACAGGCTCGGGCCGTCCGCCCGAGCCTGAAGGGGATTGTTCGCCACGGGGGCTAGCGTCATGTTTGTCGGATTTATTGGGACGGGCATGCGGAGGCGGCAGTGCGAGAGCGGCGGGAGGCGTCGGACGACGCCGTGATGACCAGGATCGGGCAGGCGGTCATGCTCCTCCACGGCGGCGACCGCGAGGAGGCACGGAACCGGTTCGGTGCGCTCTGGACGGAGATCGGGGAGACGGGGGACCCCCTCCACCGCTGCACGCTCGCGCACTATATGGCGGACACCCAGGACGACCCGGGCGATGAACTGGCCTGGGATCTGCGGGCGCTGACCGTGGCGGACGGGATCGGGGGCGGTGAGCGGTCGGTGCGGGGCGGGGGCGGGCCGGCCGTGCGGGCCTTCTACCCGGCGCTCCATCTCAATCTCGCCGCCGACTATATGAAGCTCCAGCGGCCGGACGCGGCGCGGCTCCATCTCGACCGGGCGCGCGAGGCGGCGGACGCGGTGGGGGAGTGCGGGTACGGACAGGGGGTACGGGCGGGGATCGACCGGCTGGAACGTCGGCTGAGGGAGGGGTGAGCGAAGGGGGGCGGGGCCGCCCCGGGGGCGTTCTGCTGGGGCGGGCGGGTGCCGGGGTGCGGGCGAGGCCGGCCGAGGTCCGGGCGGCGTGCGGACGGGTTTGGCTGGGGCCGGCCGGGATTGGCCGGGGGACGCGGCTGGGAGCGGCGCGGTTGCGATCGGGTCCGGGCGGGGGCGGCCGGGTTGCGCTTGGGGCTGGCCGGGTGCGGCCGGGCCGGTCTGGCCGGGGTGCGGTTGGGACCGGTCTGGTGTGGTCAATTCCGGTAGGTCCGGGCGCAGATACGGGCCTGGGGGCTGTCCGCGGGCCAGCGGCCATAGGCCTCGCCGAGCGCGCACACATCGGCGAGCGCGGGAGCCGGGGCGCCGGGCGGCGCGGGGGAGCGCTTGCGCTCCGGCTGCTCGCGGGGGCGCTCGCGCGGTGGACGTACGGGGGCGGGGCCGCCCCGGGGGCGGTCGGCGCGTGGTGCCTGCTCGGGGGCGGCGTCGGCGGGGGGTTCGGCGGCCGGGTCGGCGGTGGGCGGCCGGGGTTCGGGGGAGGACAGCGGGGCCGGTTCCGGGCTGCGGTCGGGGACGATCGCCTCCAGCGCCTCCCTGGCCGGGGCCTGGACGATCTGCGGCTGCGCGCCGCCCGCCCCCGGCGCCCCGCTGCTCGCCCCCGGCCACGGTACGGACACGGACGCGGGCCGTGGCTCCACGGACACACACCCGGAGACGGCCGTGACCGCCATTCCCATCAGAACCATCGCTGCGCTTCTCGTTCGGTGCACTCGGACAACTCTGCTGGGCGGAGCGGCTGTTGGAGTGCGTTCAAGCGCGGATTGGCCCGGACGGGTGATGTGCGCTGGATCTCCACCGGCCGGGTGCGGTAGGTCGGCCCCCGGGCGACGGGGCACGCGGTGGCGGGCCGGACAGGGCGCGGGACCGGCGGCGGGCGGGACCGGCGCGGGGAGTGTCCTGCTCAGTCGCCGGTCGCGCCGTCGATCCGTTCGCGGAGGAGGTCCGCGTGGCCGTTGTGGCGGGCGTACTCCTCGATCATGTGGGTGTAGATCCAGCGCAGGTTGTACGGCTCGCCCGTGGAGCGGCGCCGCCGTCCCGCGCCGAAGTCGTCCAGGGCGTGCGGCGCGGCCAGCTCCCTGGCCCGGGCGATCTCGGCCTGCCAGGTGGCATAGGCCTCGTCCCAGGTGTCGTCCGGACCGGGATGGAAGTCCCCGTCCTGGTCGGCGTCCGTGAAGTAGATGGGCCTGGCCTTCTCGTCGGCCAGCGTGTTGCGGAACCAGCCGCGCTCCACCTCGGCCATATGCCGTACGAGACCCAGCAGGCTCAGATCGGAGGGCGGTACGGAGGTCTCCCGGAGCCGGTCCTCGTCCAGCCCGGCGCATTTCACCGCCAGGGTCTCGCGGTGGTACTCAAGCCAGCCCTCCAACATCTCGCGTTCGCCCGCGACGGTGGAGGGTTCGGTGCGCTCGGCGCGCTCAGTCGTTGTCATGGCGGCCATCCTCACGTACGGACCGGTGCCCTGGCGACGCGTTATTCACCCAGGTCGTGCCGGTCGTCCGGGCCGCCAGGACTGCCGCCGTCGGCCAGCATGCCGCGGAGCAGCTCGTCGAATCCGCGGCGCAGCGTGTCCAGGGACGGTACGGCGTCGTGGTACGAGCCCACCGCGCAGGAGAACATCAGCCCCTCGCACCAGGCCACCAATGAGAGCGCGTGCCGCTCGGGCTCCGCGGAGCCCGCCGCCCGCATCATCGCCACCAGCGGCTCGCGGAACTGCCGGCCCGCCGCGTCGTAGTAGGCGCGCAGCTCCGGACGCCGGGTGGCCTCCAGGGCCAGTTCGTAACGGCAGACGAGCAGTTCGGGATGGCGGGTCAGATAGCGGTGCAGGGCGAGCGCCAGCGCGTCGGCCGGCCCGACCGGTGCGCTCCGGCCGCTGGGACCGCCCGCGGCCCCGGGCATCTCGTCCGGCGCGAGCACCTGCGCCTCGCGCTCGGCCAGCCGTCGTACCGCCGCTTCGAGCAGGGCCTGCCGGGTCCGCGCGTGATTCGACGTCGAACCCTGCGGCAGCCCGGCCCGCTCGTCCACCGCCCGGTGAGTGAGCCCGCGCATCCCCCGCTCGGCGAGCAGGGCCAGCGCGGTGTCGGCGATCAGCCGGGCGCGGGCGGAGGGCGGGGCGCCGGTGGTGCGAGTGGCCATGCGGCCAATCTATCGCTGCCCGCCGACACCACCACTACGGCTGTAGTACGCTGCTGGATCACTACACCTGTAGTTGAGTCGCGCTGCCTGTCACCCCAGCAGAATCGAGAAGGCCATGGACCAGCCTCGCGCCGTTGTCATCGGCGGTGGAATCGGCGGACTGACCGCGGCCGTCGCCCTGCACCGGCGGGGCTGGGCGGTCACCGTCCTCGAACGCGCCTCCGACCTCACCCCCGTAGGCGCCGGCCTCGGCCTCACGCCCAACGCGCAGCGTGCCCTCGATGTCATCGGGCTCGGTGACACGGTCCGGTCGCTCTCCGCCTGGCAGGGTGACGGCGGCCTGCGCGCCCCCGGTGGCCGCTGGCTCGCCCGTACGAGCGCGGAGGCCGCGGCCGACCGCTTCGGCGGCCCCGTCGTCCTGGTCCACCGCGCCACGCTGATCTCCCTGCTCGCCTCCGCGCTTCCCGAAGGCGTGGTGCGAACCGGCACCGCGGCCACCCTCGCCGATCCGGGCGGGAACGGCCGCATGGCTCGGGTCACCGCCCCGGACGGCGGCGAGTGGGAGGCCGATCTCGTGGTCGGCGCCGACGGCATCAACTCCTGCGTACGCCGGGCGCTGTTCCCCGGCCATCCCGGGCCGCGGTACACCGGATTCACCACCTGGCGGCTGGTCGTACCAGCGCCCGAGCGGCCGTTCGCACCGCACGAGACCTGGGGGCGGGGGCGGCTCTGGGGCACGCAGCCGCTCAAGGACGGTCGGGTCTACGCGTACGCCATGGCGCTTGCGTCGGCCGACGCGCACGCCCTCGACGACGAGCGGGCGGAACTGCTCAGGCTGTTCGGGGACTGGCACGATCCCGTGCCGCGGATCATCCGGGCCGTCGAGCCGGGCCAGGTCCTGCGCCATGACGTCCACGAGATGAGCGTGCCGCTGCCCGCCTACCATCGCGGCCGGACCGCCCTGCTCGGCGACGCCGCCCATGCGATGCAGCCCACCGTGGGCCAGGGCGGCAACCAGGCCATCGAGGACGCCGTCGTCCTCGCCCATCACGCAGGACCGGGACATGACATCCCCGGCGACCCCGACACCCCCGATGCCTCCGGCATTCCGGCGGCCCTCGCCGCGTACTCGGCCGCGAGACTCCCCCGTACCACCGCCATCGTCCGCCAGGCCGCGCGGACCGGCCGGATGATCGCGGCCACCTCGCCGGCCACCGCCGTCCTGCGCGACACCGCGATCGCCACCGTCTCTCGGCTGGTCCCTGGCCTGCTCCTGCGCGGCTTCGCGGGGATCGCCGACTGGCGCCCGCCGCCGCGCACGTATGCTGCCGGGACAGCACACCCGTCATAACAGCACGTCAGGCCACGTCAGGCAGAGGGAGGCCCCCGTGAAGGTCGGCATCATCGGGCTCGGTGACATCGCGCGGAAGGCCTATCTGCCGGTGCTCACCACCCTGCCCGGGGTCGAGCCGCATCTCCACACGCGCACCCCCGCCACCCTGGCGGCGACCGCCGAGACCTATCGCGTCCCGGCCGCGCACTGCCACGCCGACCTGGACTCTCTCCTCGCACAGGACCTCGACGCCGCGTTCGTCCACGCGCCGACCGCCGTGCACGCCGAGATCGCCGTACGGCTGCTGGAGGCGGGCGTACCGACCTTTGTCGACAAGCCGATCGCGTACGAACTCGCCGACTCGGAGCGGGTGGTGGCCCTGGCCGAGGAGCGCGGTGTCAGCCTCGCCGTTGGTTTCAACCGCCGCTTCGCGCCCGGCTACGCCCAGTGCCTGGAGCATCCGCGCGAGCTGATCCTGATGCAGAAGAACCGGGTCGGCCTGCCGGAGGACCCGCGCACCTTCGTCCTCGACGACTTCATCCATGTCGTCGACACGCTGCGCTTCCTGCTCCCCGGACCCGTCGAACACACCGATGTACGGGCCCGGATCCGCGACGGCCTGCTGCATCATGTGGTTCTTCAGCTCTCCGGCGATGGCTTCACCGCGCTCGGGGTGATGAACAGGATGAGCGGCTCCAACGAAGAGATCCTCGAAGTGTCCGGTCAGGACACCAAGCGGGCCGTCCACGATCTCGCGACGGTCGTCGACCACAAGGGGCAGCCGAGCGTGCGGCGGCGCGGCGACTGGGTGCCGGTGGCCCGCCAGCGCGGGATCGAGCAGTGCGTGCTCGCCTTCCTGGACGCCGTACGGTCCGGAACGCTCCTCAGCGCACAGGGTGCGCTCCGGACTCATGAGCTGTGCGAGCGGGTGGTACGAGCAGCATGGGAGCAGGCTGAACAGGCGGCGTCCTGAACGAGCGCGCGCCGTCCGTGGCGCAGAGCGCGGCCAGTACGGCGAGAGCGGCGTAGACCGCCCAGTCGCCCAGCTCGGTGTACGGGGTCGTGCCCCGGGCCAGCGGAACGTCGAACACGCCGGCCGTGCTCCGGTCTGTACCGATCCACTCGCCGACCTGCTCCCCACTCGGCCCGAACGCCGCGCTCGCGCCCGTCAGCGTGGCGTGCACCATCGGCCGGCCGGTCTCCGCGGCCCGCAGCGCCGCCAGCGAGGCATGTTGCTCCGGCGCCCAGCTCCCCTGGAACGTCGAGGTCGAGGACTGCGCGACCAGCATCTGCGCGCCGTCCCGCACCAGCCGTCTGCTCATGTCGGGGAACGCCGACTCGAAGCAGACCAGCGGACCGAGCCGCAACCCTCCCCTGTCCCCGCTGTCTTCCGCGTCCCTTCCGTCCCCGCTGTCCAGGCTGTCCCCGCGGTCATGGTCCGGCAGCACCATCACCACCGGCCGGGTGCCGCGCTCGCGGTCCTCACCCGCCGCCTTGCCCACCGAGGTGACCCAGCTCAGGGCCGCACGGGCGGGTATGTACTCGCCGAAGGGCACGAGCCGCATTTTGTCGTACGTATCGCCCGTCGGGCCGTTCGGACCGACCAGTACGGCGCGCTTGAATATCCCGTCCGTCCCCGCCGCGTCCGTGCTGCGCGCGTCGACATTGACCAGGATCTCGGCGCCGACCGCGCGGGACAGTACGGCGAGCCGCGCCGCCAGATCGGGCCTGGTCGCCAGATCGGCGGACACGCTGCTCTCGCCCCAGACCACCAGATCGATATCCTGCCCGGCCAGGGGGCGGGTCAGGGTCTCGCCCTGTGTGAACCGGCGCTCGCGGGCGTCCGCGCCGTCGACGACGCCCGGCTGGACCACCGCGATCCGCGCCGTACCGGACCGCTCCGGCTCCGGCGCCCAGGCCCACACCGAGACCAGGGTGACCGCGCACAGCACGAGCGATACCGCTCCGGTGAGCCTCGGCCGTAGCCGGGGGACCGCGATCAGCACGGTCAGCGCGGTGTTCACCGCGACCACCAGCAGACTCACCAGCCATACCCCGCCCACCGAGGCGAGCCGCAGGGCGGGGGAGACCTCCCACTGGCTGGCGCCCAGCAGCCCCCAGGGTCCGCCCAGTCCCTGCCAGGACCTGATCAGCTCCGCCACCAGCCAGCCCGAGGGCACCACGGCGACGGCCGCCAGAGCCCGGCCTGCGGACGGCGACCCGCCGAGCATCGACCGCATCAGCCACCCCCAGGGCGCCCACAGCAGCCCGAGCAGCGCGGCCAGCAGCACCAGGAACACATGCAGACTCGGTGCCAGCCAGTGATGTACGGCAATCATGAAGCCGATACCGCCGAGCCAGCCCTCCAGCGCCGCGCGCCGGCCGGTGGGGGCCGACCGTACAAGCAGCATCCAGGGCACCAGCGCGGCATACGCGAACCACCACAGGGACGGCTCGGGAAACGCCAGGGCAGGCAGCGAGCCCGCCACGACCGCGGCGGCACCGCGCCACCACGGCGACGCCAGGCTCCGCCCGACCGGGCCTCGCATCCGAAGAGCCTCCTCGCCCCGCCGCTTGAGGGCCCTTGCCCCCTTCGGGTTCTCTTCCCCCGATGAACGGCACCGAAGCGGGAGGGACGGGAGAGAAAGCCGGGTCCGGGGAGGCCGGCCGGAGTGGCGGGGCGGCGCTACCTCCGGAGTGGTCGGGCGGCGCTACCTGGGGAACAAGCCCTGCCGGGGGAACAAGCGCTACCTGGGAAAAGGCCCTACTTGCGCCGCCACTTCTCGTGCACCGCCACCGTCCGCAGCAGCCACCCCGTATCGCCGCGCAGCAGCCCGAACGAGCACCGCCCGCCGCTCATCGACTCCTCGCCCGACTCGTGCCGCCGCGGACTCAGATAGTCCGCCCGCACCTCGGCGCGGTCGCCCGGATACCCGTCGGGACCCTGTATCCGCAGCCGCCGGTTGACGATCAGGATCTGATGCACGCTGTACGGCCGCAACGTCCCGGCCAGCCAGTCGGCCACCTCGGCGGCCGACCCCTCGATACCGCCCTCAGCGGTGTAGTCGGCCCGCCCGTCCGGAGTGAACAGGGCCCGGTACCCGGGCCAGTCGGCCTCGTCCACGGCCACCGCGTAATTCGTGATCACCTCATCGATGGCGAGACGGCCCATCACGGTCGCGAGATCCACGCGCTGTGTCATCGGCTCAGTCTCGGGCAGGAATCCCGTACGGCCAAGAGCCGCGCACAGAGGTCACTCGTGCGTTGCGCCGACATCATCCGTGCGGTCAGCCGTGTCCATACGCGACGGCATGGACACGGCTGACGGCCTGGTAGCCGGTCCAGTCGCCTGCGACGGCGACTCAACGGGGGACCATGACGGCCGCGGTCGACATGACGACCCTCGCATCGATGCCGACAGCCCCAGCCAGATGAACGCCTACAGTTACGCCCACAACAATCCGGTGACCCAGTCCAACCCCACTGGCCTCTGCCCTGCGGACCTCTGTGGCGACGACTACCCCATCGGCGGCACCGGCACGAGCAAGAACAACCCCACCCGCTACATCACCCACGCCTCCACCGGAAACCGTGGCAGCTTGTGCTGCTGGACCACATGTGTCAACTGGTGCGCCGTGCGGTCCGGCCAGCGGGCTACCGCGAGTCGCGACTGCCCACGTCGTCCTCCTTCTTGGCCGCGTCTTGGGGCGACCCGCGCGGTCGTGGCGTGGGGGCGGGGCGGATTATGACCTTTCTGGTGTCCGAGATGACGGGAAGGTCAATGAGGCTCTGCTTTCTGGTGGAGGAGCAGTACCGGTACGACGGGATGCCCCTGGAGGTGGTGCGGCGGTTGGTCTCGTGGGGGCATCGGGTGGATGTGCTGCGGCCCGGGAGTTCGCTGGTGCGGCTGGCGGAGGCGGTGCGGGCGGGGAGTCATGACGCGTGGGTGCTCAAGACGGTGTCCGGGGGGCCGGGGCTGACGTTGCTCGAAGCCGCCGCGGCCGTCGGGCTGACCACGGTCAATGACGCGCGGTCCATCCGTGGAGTGCGGGACAAGGCGCTCGCCGCGGTGGTGGGGCGCAGCCGGGGCCTTCCGATGCCGCTGACCTACGCGGCGGCCCGGCCGGAGTCGCTCGCCGAACTGCCGGACACGGAATATCCGTTGGTCGTCAAGCCCGCCGACGGGAGTTCGGGGCGGGCGGTACGGCTCGTGCCCACGCCCGAGCGGCTGGCCGAGCTGAGGCCCGAACTGGCCGCCGAGGGAATGCTGATCGCGCAGCCGTATGTGCCCAACTCGGGGGTCGACCTCAAGGTGTACTGCGTCGGCGGCGAGTTGTACGCCACGGAGCGCTGCTCGCCCCTGCACCCCGACCGTCCGACGAGGGAGCGGCGTGTACCGCTCTCGGCCGAGGTGGCGGAACTGGCGGCGGAGGTCGGGGCCGTGTACGGGCTCGACCTGTACGGGCTGGACGTGCTGCTGGGCCCTGACGGTCCGGTGATCGTCGATGTCAATGACTTCCCGAGCTTCCGGCTGGTCCCGGACGCGGTGGACCGGGTGGCGCGGGCCGTCCTCCAACTGGCGCGTACGGGCGGGGCCGTTCCGGGTACAGAAGAAGCCGCGACCGGTATGGACCGGACCAAATCCGGTACCGACCGGAACGAGGCAGGTACGGCAGAGGTCATTCCGCTCCCCAAACGCGGTGCCTTCAGGGCCGGTTCCCCGCTGCGCCCGACCCGAGCCGACGAGGGCCGATGAGGATCTGTCTGATCACGCCCCGGCCCGGTCATCCCCTGCTGGCCGCCACCGCCGCGCTGCTGACACCCCGTCATCACGTCGGCTGGATCGATCCCGGCGCACGGCACCCCGTACCGAGTGAACCTTCCCTGGCCGATGTCTATCTCCTCAAGGCGCGGACACCGCGGGCGCTGGCCCTGGCCAGGTCTTTCGAGGAGCGCGGGGCTCCGGTGGTGAACTCGGCCGCGGCGACCGGGTTCTGTCAGGACCGTACGGCGATGGCCGCGCTGGCCGAGTCGGCGGGGCTGCCGTTCGCGGCGACGCGGACCGTGGGCGCCCTGCGGGAACTTGTGGCCGAGGCCGGCCTCCCGTACCCGCTGGTCGTCAAGAGCAGGCACAGCCGGCGGCACGATCTGGTCGCCCGCGTCGACGACGCCGGGGCGTTGCGCGCGCTGTGCGCGAGCGCGGAATGGGCCGATGAGCCTGTGGTGGTGCAGCCGTTCACCGCCAACAGCGGCTGGGACCACAAGGTGTGGGTGGTCGCCGGACAGGTCTTCGCGGCCCTGCGCCGCTCGGAGCTGGCGGACTCCGGGACGGACTCCACGAACGGCGGTACAGGCCACGAGCCGCCCCGCCCGTCCACCCGCCCAGCGAACCGCCCATCGGCCCTCCCGCCGGCCGTCCCGCTGCCCCTCAGCGAACTCCCCGGCGGATGGCTCGACCTCGTCCTCCGGATCGGCCCCGTTTTCGCGCTCGACGTGTACGGGGTCGATCTCATCGACGCGGGCGATGGCGCCCCCCTGATCGTGGACATAAACGCCTTCCCTGGCATCAGGGGACAGGCAGGCGCCCCGGAGGCGCTCGCGGCTCTGGCGCTGCGGACCGCCACAGGCGGTTCACCCGTATTACCCCGGTGAGGCCGGGGGAGCCTCGGGTGGTGTTCAGCGCCCCTCCGGTCTCAGGCGTCCCAGAGCGATACGTAATACTCACTGCATGGCTTCGCGGGTTACGAGACGAAATGGCGCCCGGTTCGGCGGCGAGGCCGTACGGATCAGACGGGCGACCGCCCGGGACGCCAAACGGCTCACGGCGCTGGTCCGCCGTTCGCGTGCCTACGAGGGCCCGTACGCGCCGATGATCACCGGATACCGGGTGGGGCCCGACTACATCGAGGCCCATGAGGTCTTCGTGGCCGTCGATTCCGGCGAGCGGATCCTGGGCTTCTACGCCCTCGTACTGCCGGCCGCGGGGTCCGGTCGTACTACCGTTCCGGCTTCGGTCCCGGCGGAACTCGACCTGATGTTCGTGGCCGACGACGCCCAGGGCCTGGGCCTCGGCCGCCGGCTCATCGAGCATCTGAAGGGGCGGGCGGGCGAGGCCGGGCTCGACCGTGTCCGTATCGTCTCGCACCCGCCCGCCGAGGGCTTCTACCGCAGTGTGGGCGCTCGCCGTACCGGAACCGAAGCCGCGAATCCGCCCGCCGTGATGTGGGACCGGCCGGAACTGGTGCTCATCATTCCGAGGGTCGTCCCGAGGACCGTCCCCGAGGGCATCCCGGGGTCTTCACCGGTGCCCAGGGACTGAGGCCGCCGAGCCTACGCGGCCTCGTTCACCTGGTCGGAGTCGCCGCGGTGTACGGCGGCGGCCCACTCCTGGAGCAACACTTCGTACGCCTCCGAGGGCCAGGTCCCGTCGGCGGCGTCGACCAGCGCGCGAATCCGCTCATTGGCCGCAACGGCGTCAGCCGCCGAGGAGCCAGTGGCACGAGTGGAGGACATATGACAAGCGTAGGGGCAAGTGCGGTACCAGGGCACCGATCAGGGCGCGTCTTTGCTCACACTGTCCGATATCGCACCCGGATCGTGGCCCGAAATCCCGCCTTGCCCCGGCTCCGCCCGATCTGCCTGCGCCTACACCTGCGTCTGTGTCCGGGCGCCGGTCGGCCGCCGAACGGCAGACGGCCGACCTCGGCCCGCCGACCTCAGCCCGCCGACTCGCCCGCGTGCGGGCTGAGTGTGTCCGTACCGACCAGGGCGAGCAGCGCGATACCGAGCAGCACCCGGTAGATCACGAACGGCATGAAGCTCTTGGTCGTAATGAACTTCATGAACCAGGCGATAACGGCATATCCCACAACGAACGCGATGATCGTGGCGAAAATCGTGGGGCCCCAGGACACATGCCCGCCGTCGCCCGCGTCCTTCAGTTCGAACGCGCCGGAGGCCAGCACCGCCGGGATCGCGAGCAGGAACGAATAGCGCGCCGCCGCCTCGCGGGTGTATCCCATCAGCAGACCGCCGCTGATCGTCGCGCCCGAGCGCGAGACACCGGGCACCAGCGCCATCGCCTGGCAGATGCCGAAGATCAGACCGTCCCTGACACCCAGTTCCTTGAGCGACTTGCGCTCCCTGATGGCGCGGTGCTTGCCGCCGATCTCGTCACGGGCCGCGAGCCGGTCCGCCACGCCGAGGATGATGCCCATCACGATCAGCGTGGTCGCGATCAGCCGCAGATCACGGAACGGGCCCTCGATCTGGTCCTTGAAGGTCACCCCGAGCACACCGATCGGGATCGAACCCACGATGACCAGCCAGCCCATCTGGGCGTCATGGTCACCGCGCATCGCCTTGTTCACTAGCGAGCGGCACCATGCGGAAACGATACGGGCGATGTCCTTGCGGAAGTAGATCAGGACGGCCGCCTCCGTACCGATCTGGGTGATGGCGGTGAACGCCGCTCCCGGGTCGTGCCAGCCCGCGAAGGCCGCCGTCAGCCGCAGATGCGCGCTGGACGAGATGGGCAGGAACTCGGTCAGTCCCTGGACGAGCCCGAGAACGAAAGATTCGAACCATGACATGAGGTACTACGCCATCCCAGAAATAAGTGAGCGCGCGGCAGGCGGCATCCGGTGGCATGACAATCACACAATGGGCACGGTGATCTCATACCGGTTCGGGGCAGCGTAGCGTCTGCCGAGGACAGGACCGCTGGCAGCCCCCGGTGTGAGCCGCCCGTACCTCGCCGTTCGGGCCGCCCGGCCACCGCTCATGGCCCCTTGGACCGCCGTCGGCCGCATACGGCATTCCGCACAGTGAAAGGCCTACACATGGCGTCTCATGGAGAGGGATAGCTCACAGGCGCGCGCTCTGCTGCTCGTTCGGCGCGCTGTCCTAACATCTGGGCATGACGGTCCTGCCTGACGACGGGCTTTCCCTGGCCGCCGAGTTCCCCGACGCGACCCGCGAGCAGTGGCAGAGCCTGGTGGAGGGCGTACTGCGCAAAACGGGTCGTGATGTCACGGGACCGGCCGCCGAGGAGGCACTGGCCACAACACTTCAGGACGGGCTCACCACCCGTCCGCTCTACACCGCGGAGGACACGCCCGGCGACAGCGGCTATCCGGGTTTCGCTCCGTTCACCCGGGGCGGCCGGCCGGAGGGCGGTGCCGTCGCCGGCTGGGACGTACGGCAGCGCCATACGCGGCCCGATCCCGTGCGTACCAACGAAGCCGTGCTCGCCGACCTGGAGAACGGGGCGACCTCGCTGTGGCTGGGCGTGGGAGCCGCCGGAGTGCCGGTGAGCGGACTGGCCACCGCGCTCGACGGCGTCCTTCTCGACCTGGCGCCCGTCGCGCTCGACGCGGGCGACGAATTCGCGCCCGCCGCACGGGAGTTGCTGAAGCTCTACGACGAACGCGGCGTGGCACGCGACCAGGCGCGCGGCACCCTCGGCGCCGACCCGGTCGCCCAACTCGCCCGTACAGGACGGGAGACGGCAGGCGGGACCGAGGAGGCGGCCGGACTTGCCGCGCTCTGCCACCGTGAGTACCCCGGTCTGCGCGCGATCTGCGTCGACGCCCTGCCGTACCACGAGGCCGGCGCCTCGGACGCGCAGGAGCTGGGCTGTTCGCTCGCCACCGGAGTCGGCTGGCTGCGTGATCTCACCGCGGCCGGACTCTCCGTCGAAGCGGCCTGCGGACAGCTCGAATTCCGGTACGCGGCCACCGCGGACCAGTTCCTCACGATCGCCAAACTCCGTGCCGCGCGCAGGCTCTGGGCCCGGGTCGCCGAGGTCTGCGGCGCGCCCGCCGCCGGGGCGCAGCGCCAGCACGCCGTGACGTCGTCGGTGATGATGACCCGGCGCGACCCCTGGGTGAACATGCTGCGGACCACCGTCGCCGCGCTGGCCGCCGGGCTCGGCGGAGCCGACGCCGTGACCGTACTGCCCTTCGACCACACCCTCGGACTGCCCGACGACTTCTCCCGCAGAATCGCCCGCAACACGTCGACGATCCTGCTGGAGGAGTCGCACCTGGGGCGGGTCATCGACCCGGCGGGCGGTTCCTGGTACGTGGAGCGGCTCACCGACGACCTCGCGCACGCGGCCTGGGCCTGGTTCCAGGAGATCGAGCGCGCCGGCGGCCAACGAGCCGCCCTGCGCGACGGGTTGATCGGCGAGCGGATCTCCGCCACCTGGCGGGAGCGCTCGGAGAAGCTCGCCCGGCGGCGTGAACCCATCACCGGCGTCAGCGAGTTCCCGCAGCTCGCGCAGGTCCCGGTGGAGCGCGACCCGGCGCCGGAGCCGCCCGGCGGCGGACTGCCCGTCGTACGCCGTGACGAGGCGTACGAGGCGCTCCGCGCCCGCTCCGACGCGCATCTCGCGGCCACCGGCGCACGCCCCCGGGTCTTCCTGGCGGCCCTCGGACCCGCCGCCGCGCACACCGCGCGGGCCACCTTCGCCGCCAGCCTCTTCCAGGCCGGCGGAATCGAACCGGTCCACGAACCGATGTCGGTCGACGCGGACACCGCGGCCGAGGCCTTCACGCGCAGCGGCGCGGCCGTCGCCTGCCTCTGCTCCAGCGACGCGCTCTACACCGAGCACGCCGCGCCCGTCGCGGCGGCGCTCAAGTCCGTCGGCGCGCTGCGGGTCTTTCTCGCCGGCCGCCCCGGCGAGCACCGAGACACATATCTGGAGGCCGGAGTGGACGAGTTCGTCGTCGCGGGCGGTGACGCGGTCGCCGTCCTCACCTCCGTACTCGACCGGATGGGAGTGGCGTGATGGGGATCCCCGACTTCTCCGGCATCAGCCTGGATCCGGGTGACAGCGCCGCGGTCACCGAGGACCAGTGGCGTACGGCCGTCAAGGAGCACACCGGCCGGGCGGACGTAGAACTCGGCTGGGACACCCCCGAGGGCATCGCCGTCAAACCCCTCTACACCGCACACGACCTGGCGGGCCTCGACTTCCTCGGCACGTACCCCGGCATCGCGCCGTTCCTGCGCGGCCCGTACCCGACGATGTACGTCAACCAGCCGTGGACGATCAGGCAGTACGCGGGGTTCTCCACGGCCGAGGAGTCCAACGCCTTCTACCGGCGCAATCTCGCCGCCGGGCAGAAGGGCCTCTCCGTCGCCTTCGACCTGCCGACCCACCGCGGTTACGACAGCGACCATCCGCGGGTGACCGGCGACGTCGGGATGGCGGGCGTGGCCATCGACTCCATCTACGACATGCGGCAGCTCTTCGACGGCATCCCGCTGGACCGGATGAGCGTGTCGATGACGATGAACGGCGCGGTCCTGCCCGTACTCGCCCTCTACATCGTGGCAGCCGAGGAGCAGGGCGTACCGCCCGAGAAGCTGGCCGGGACCATCCAGAACGACATCCTCAAGGAGTTCATGGTCCGCAACACCTATATCTATCCGCCGAAACCGTCGATGCGGATCATCTCCGACATCTTCGCGTACACCTCGCGGAAGATGCCCCGCTACAACTCGATCTCCATCTCCGGCTACCACATCCAGGAAGCGGGGGCGACCGCCGATCTGGAGCTGGCGTACACCCTCGCCGACGGGGTCGAGTATCTGCGCGCCGGGCTCGGCGCCGGGCTCGATGTGGACGCGTTCGCGCCCCGGCTCTCCTTCTTCTGGGCCATCGGCATGAACTTCTTCATGGAGATCGCCAAACTGCGGGCGGCGCGGCTGCTCTGGGCCAGGCTGGTCAAGAAGTTCGACCCGGAGAACCCCAAGTCGCTGTCCCTGCGCACCCATTCGCAGACCTCTGGCTGGTCGCTCACCGCGCAGGACGTCTTCAACAATGTCACCCGCACCTGTGTGGAGGCGATGGCCGCCACCCAGGGCCACACCCAGTCGCTGCACACCAACGCGCTGGACGAGGCGCTGGCGCTGCCCACCGACTTCTCGGCCCGTATCGCCCGCAACACACAACTCCTGCTCCAGCAGGAGTCGGGGACCTGCCGGGTGACCGACCCCTGGGGCGGCAGCGCGTACGTCGAGAAGCTGACGTACGACCTGGCCCGGCGCGCCTGGCAGCACATCGAGGAGGTCGAGGCGGCGGGCGGCATGGCGCAGGCCATCGACGCCGGGATCCCCAAACTGCGGGTGGAGGAGGCGGCGGCCCGTACCCAGGCGCGGATCGACTCGGGGCGGCAGCCGGTCATCGGCGTCAACAAGTACCGGGTGGAGAGCGGCTCGGACGAGCAGATCGATGTACTCAAGGTCGACAACTCGTCGGTGCGGACCCAGCAGATCGAGAAGCTGCGGCGGCTGCGCGCCGAGCGAGACGAGTCGGCGTGCCAGGACGCGCTGCGGGCGCTCACGGCAGCGGCGGACACGGGCTCCGGGGGCGACGGCGGGGGCGCGCGTTCCGGCGACGGCCTGGAGGGGAATCTGCTGGCGCTCGCGGTGAACGCGGCCCGCGCGATGGCCACGGTCGGCGAGATCTCCGATGCCCTGGAGAAGGTGTACGGGCGGCACTCGGGCCAGATCCGTACGATTTCCGGTGTGTACCGGAACGAGGCAGGCACCTCCCCGGCCGTCGAGCGCACCCGCGCCGCGGTCGAGGACTTCGCGGCGGCCGAGGGGCGCCGCCCGCGCATCCTGGTCGCCAAGATGGGCCAGGACGGGCACGACCGCGGCCAGAAGGTGATCGCCACGGCCTTCGCCGACCTGGGCTTCGACGTGGATGTCGGCCCGCTGTTCCAGACGCCGGCGGAGGTGGCGCGGCAGGCGGTCGAGGCGGACGCGCATATCGTCGGCGTGTCGTCGTTGGCCGCCGGGCACCTCACGCTCGTACCGGCGCTGCGCGAGGAGCTCGCGGCGGAGGGGCGGGAGGACATCATGATCGTCGTCGGCGGGGTGATTCCGCCGCAGGACATCGAGGAGTTGCGCCGGGCGGGGGCCGCGGCGGTCTTCCCGCCCGGGACGGTGATTCCGGACGCTGCGGGGGATCTGCTGAGGGCGCTGGCGGGGGCGCTGGGGCATGAGCCTGACGGCTCGGGTCCAGGTGGCTCGGGTGCTGGTGGTGGCTCCGGCGCTGATGCCGGTGGTGGTGCCGGTTCCGGTGGGGCCGGTGGGCCGGGCGGCTCGGGTTCCGTGTCCGGTTCCGCTGTTGAGCGGTGAGCGTGTGGCGCCGCGGATCGACATCGACAGCTACGTCAAGGGCGTTCTGGACGGCTCCCGGTCGTCCGTCGCCCGTGCCATCACCCTCGTGGAGTCCACCCGGTCCGACCACCGCGCGCTCGCTCAGGAGCTGCTGACCGAGCTGCTGCCGCACTCGGGGAAGGCACGCCGGATCGGGATCAGCGGGGTGCCCGGCGTCGGCAAGTCCACTTTCATCGACGCGCTGGGAACGCTGCTCACGGGCCTCGGCCACCGGGTCGCGGTGCTCGCCGTCGACCCCTCGTCCACCAGGACCGGCGGCTCCATCCTGGGCGACAAGACCCGGATGGAACGGCTGGCGGTGGACCCGGCGGCGTTCGTACGTCCGTCCCCCACTGCGGGCACGCTGGGCGGCGTCGCGAAGGCGACCCGGGAGACCATCATCGTGATGGAGGCGGCGGGGTACGACGTCGTCCTGGTGGAGACGGTGGGCGTCGGCCAGTCCGAGACGACCGTCGCGCAGATGGTCGACTCGTTCCTGCTGCTGAGCCTCGCCCGGACCGGCGACCAGCTCCAGGGCATCAAGAAGGGCGTGCTGGAGCTGGCGGACGTCATCGCCGTCAACAAGGCGGACGGCCCGCACGAGCGCGACGCGCGGTCCGCGGCGCGCGAACTGGCGGGCGCGCTGCGGCTGATGCACCCGGCGGACGCGGTCTGGACCCCGCCGGTCCTGAGTTGCAGCGCGCGCGAGGGCACGGGCCTGGAGGAGGTCTGGGACCGCCTGGAGCAGCACCGCGCGGTCCTCGCGTCGGCCGGCCGCCTGGCGGACAAACGCAGCGACCAGCAGGTTGACTGGACCTGGTCGATGGTCCGCGACCACCTGCTGGACCGGCTGCGGGAACATCCGGCGGTACGGGAGGTGGCGCCGCGGGTGGAACGGGACGTACGGGAGGGCCGGCTGACGGCGACGTCGGCGGCGGAACGGATCATCGAGGCGCTGGGGTCGTAGGGCGCGTGGTGGTGCGGGCGCGGGTGTGCCTGGCGGTGTGGGCGCGGGCGCGTCCGGCGGCGCGTGGGCGCAAGGGCGCGCCGGGGTATGGGGGGCGCCCGCGGGGTTCGCCTGCGGCGGGCGTCGCGCCTGGCAGCGCGCGGGAGGCGGCTGCTCGTCAGCGCGCTTGGCGCCGGTGCGCCGTGCGGCGCCGGGCGGTCCTGGACGAACGCGTCCCGCTCTCCCTCCGCTCTCGGGTGCTCACTTCGGGTGCCCGGGCCTCTCTGCGGACACGTTTCTTCGCCGTGCCCCCGGCGGTTTCACCGGCTGTGTCACCGACGTCTTCCACGGTTTCGCCGGCCGTCTCGCCGATATCCTCGACGGCTTCGCCGACCGTGCCGCCGACCTGCTCGACGGTTTCACCGGCCCTGTCGCCGACGTCCTCGACCGTTTCCCGGGCTGCGTGCCCCAGGTCCTCGACGGCTTCGCCCGCTCCGTGCGCCACGTTCTCGACCGTCTCACCGGCCCCGCGTCCCACGTCCTCGACGGCTCGGCCCGTGCCCCTGCCCAGTTCGCCGACGGCCCGGCCGGCACCCGTTCCGACCTCCTGGACGACCATCCCCGCGCTCCGTGTCAACTGCTCCAGAATCTCCGGATTCCGGTCGATCGTCGTCAACACGCGATTGACGATGGCGGCCACATTGCCGAGACGGACCTTGAGCTGGGCCTGGGCCTCCACCCCCTTGATGCCGAGTTGCACCCTGCCGAGGTCCACATCGGCGCCCACCTGAAGCTTGAGCAGATCCAGGACCTCGGCCCGCAGGGACACACTCGCGGAGAGGTCCTCGACCTCAAGATCGATCTCCTCGATGTCCAGCACCGGGACATCGAGGTACACGTCCGAGGGGCCCTCGTTCACGATGTCGTCCCCGGCCAATTCGTCCTCGGCCGGCTCGTCGCCCTCGCGCGGGGCGACCTCGTCCGTCGGCTCCCCCTCGGCTTCGAGGTCGGCGTACTCGTTCCGGGCGCTTTCGTCGTCCATGGTGTCCGCACATCCTCAAGGATTCGGCTCCGTAAGCAATTGTCGGCTCCATCGATGCCCGACGCAATCGATGCAAGGCGCTTACGCACCCCGGGAATCCTTGGCGCGCAAGCGATTTGATGGATCGGCCGGAATCGGCCGGCGGGAATCGACGTGCCGAAATCGACGTACCGTCGTGATCGTTTCTCATGGAATCAGCCAAATGGCGTCATGGCGACATGCCGGGCAGAGTGGAAAGAAGAGGTCGCGGTCGTGAAGGTGACTCTCCGCGGTCGACAACACACCATGTGGCATGCATGGGCAGGGGAATGTCCCGCACTCGCAGGGGGCGCGCCGCACGAGGCTGGGCTCGGACGAATCATCCGCACGCGGTGTGCCGGCCGGGCGGACACCGGCTCCGGTCGAACGATGCGAACAATCGATGTGATCAGAACAATCGATGTGATCAAAGGTGGCACAGTCATGGATCGGACAACCAAAGTGGCTCTGGCTTCCGCGGTGCTGGGCGGCTATGTGCTCGGCCGTACGAAGAAAGGCCGCCTTGCCCTGACCGTCGCGACATTTCTGGCAGGCAAGGGTCTCGGCGTTGATCCGAAACAACTGGTCACCGACGGAGTGCGGCGCCTGGGCGAGATTCCGCAAGTCGCCGAATTGCAGGAGCAGGTGCGCGACGAAGGGCTCGACGCGGCCCGAGGCGCCCTCTCCGCCGTGGTCGACCGGGGAGTGGGCTCGCTCGGTGATTCGATCAGCGGCCGTGCCGCCAACCTCGCCGGGAAACGGGAGGAGCCGGACGAGACGGAAGAACAAGAGGAAGGAGTGGAGGAACCGGAGGACGAATACGAGGACGAGGAATCCGAGGAGGAAACGGAGGAGGAGCCGCCTTCGGGCCGGCGCCGTGGGAGGAAGTCGGACGAACTCCGGCGCAAGCAGCGTCAGCAGGGCAGGGCCACGGGCAAGACCGCCTCCCGGGCGGCGAAGAAGCCGGCGGCAGGCAAGGGCGCTCCGGCCCGGAGAGAGGCCAAGAAGTCGCTCTCGGCGAGGAAAAGGGCGGCCGGGACTTCTACCACGCGTAACAGCCGTCGGAGGTAGGCAGCCATGGTGAAGACAGCGGAGAAGGTCCGTGACGCCGGCAGTTCGGTGGCTGGCCGGGTGCGCGGAGAGGTCACGCATTACGTCGGAATGCAACTGGAGCACGCGGTGGGAAAGGCGGCCGAGAAGCTCAGCGAGAAAGTCTCCGACGTCACGGAACAGCTCACACAAGTCGCCGAGAACGGGGGACAGTTGCCTGCTATCGGCTCCCGTATCCTGCACGGCGAGTCACCGTTGAAGGCGTTCCTGAGTGAGAAGGCGAAGGCCGCGAAGGACAGCGTGGTCCAGCGGGCGAAGGACATTTTCGGCGGCGGTGGCGGCGGCCGGAAGGCGGGTGACACGAAGGTCACGAACATCGTTGAATTCATCGACGTGGGTGTGCCGGTCCGGACCGCCTACGACCACTGGACGCAGTACGAGAACTTCAGCGGTTTCACCAAGGGCGTCAGAAACGTTTCGAAAAGTGACGACGTGACGAGTGCATGGCGGACGAAGGTCGGCCCTTCGACGCGGAGTTACAAGGCCACCGTCCAGGAACAGATACCCGACGACCGCATCGTGTGGACCTCGGAGGGCTCCAAGGGCGCGACCCACGGCGCCGTCAGTTTCCATGAACTGGCGCCGAATCTCACCCGGATCGCCCTCGTCGTCGAGTACTACCCCTCGGGGTTCTTCGAGAAGACGGG
Organism: Streptomyces sp. GMY02; assembly: GCF_019056675.1. Classification (NCBI taxonomy): domain Bacteria; kingdom Bacillati; phylum Actinomycetota; class Actinomycetes; order Kitasatosporales; family Streptomycetaceae; genus Streptomyces; species Streptomyces sp. GMY02. The sequence continues at coordinate 7,254,985 of NZ_CP077658.1, forward strand.
CAATCTGTGGCGTGCTCAGGGCCGTCGGCTCCGCCTCGACTTCAAGCACTTCCAGCGGCACGTGACCCTCGCGGACGAGGATCCCGATGGCTGGCGCGGCGAGATCAGGGAGGGCGAAGTCGTCCGTACGCATGAGGAGGCGATGGAGGACGAAGAGGCGATGGAGGAGGAGGCGATGGAGGAGGAATCGGCTGAGGACTCCGAACCCGGCGAAGCCGATGATGAAGCCGAGGACGATGACGAAGCAGCCGAAGCCGAAACCGATGCCGACGCCGACCGGTGACTCCGAGAGCGGGACAGCGGATCTCGTCCTCAACGACGCCACCGCGTCAATGCGCGGGGCGGCCGAACACGATGGCTGATTCAGGCGAGTGCGGGCATGCTGGGCCCAGGCACGATCATGGGCCCGGAGCCGAGAGGGGAATCGTATGGATCAGCAGGAGCTTCAGAAGCGGTTCGCGGTGCTGACCACCGCCCATCTGGCCGACGCGTGCATCCGGGCGCGCGTTCCCGTGCGCTGCGCGCCCCCGGCCGTGCGGCCCGTCGTACCCGGCGGCCGGCTGGCGGGGCGGGTGTCACCGGCCAGGCACGCCGGCAGTGTGGACATCTTCCTGGAGGCCTTCGAAGAGGCCGGGCCCGGCGATGTGCTGGTGGTCGACAACGGCGGGCGGACCGACGAGGCGTGTGTCGGCGATCTCGTGGTGCTGGAGGCTGAGGCGGCGGGACTGGCGGGCGTTGTGATCTGGGGACTGCACCGCGACACCGCCGACATCCTGGCGATCGGACTGCCGGTGTTCAGCACGGGAGCGACCCCGACGGGCCCGCAGCGGCTGGACGTCCGTCCCGAGGACGCGATCGGGTCCGCCACGGTGGGCGAGTGGACGGTGGGGCGTGCGGACCTCGTCCTGGCCGATGACGACGGGGTGCTCTTCGTACCCGCCGACCGGGCCGAGGAGCTGTTCGCGCTCGCCGAGACCATCCGTGACACCGAGCGGCGCCAGGCCGACCGGATCCGCTCCGGTGAGTCCCTGCGCAGCCAGGTACGGTTCGACGCCTACCTCGCCGCGCGCCGGCAGACGCCGTCCCTGACCTTCCGCGAGCACCTGCGGGCCGTCGGCGGCGCCATCGAGGAGTGACACGCACCCCCACCGCCCGGAAACAGCCCCTCAGCCGATGCTGAACGCGCCCTCCGGCGGCCTCGGTGACGGCACCGCGCCGCTGTCCCGTACGACCGCCGCCGCCCCGATGAACCGCCGGAGCGACGCGCCCTCCTCCACCCGGGCGGGGAAGGCGTCTGACGCGGCACGGCGGGCCAGTGCCGCCGTGTCGAACGCGGTGTGCGAGGCGACCAGTACGGCATTGCCGAAGCGCCGCCCGCGCAGCACGCCCGGCTCCGCGATCAGCGCCAGCTCCTCGAAGACCGAGGCGAACGTGGCCAGTTGGGAGCGGAGAAAGCCGAAGGGCGCGCCATCGGCGAGATTGGCGGCATAGATCCCGTCGCTCTTCAGCACCCGCTCCGCCTCCCGCGCGTACTCGACCGAAGTGAGGTGCGCGGGCACCCGTGAACCGCCGAACACATCCGCGATCAGCACGTCCGCCGACCGCGCGGGCGCCGTTTCGAGCCAGCGGCGGGCATCCGCGCTCCGTACGGTGATGCCGGTGCCGGCCGGTATCGGCAGCCGTTCCGCGACCAGCGCCAGCAGTGCCGCGTCGGCCTCCACCACACACTGCGCCGAGCCGGGCCGGGTCGCCGCCACATAGCGCGGCAGTGTGCAGGCCCCGCCGCCGAGGTGGAGCACGGTCAGCGGTTCGCCGTCGCCAGCCGCGCAGTCGACGACATGGGCGAGCCGCCGTACGTACTCGAACTCCAGATGCGTCGGCTCGTCCAGGTCGACATACGACTGCGGCGCCCCGTCGACCGTCAGCAGCCAGGCACGCTCCCGGTCCACGTCGGGCAGCAGCTTCGCGGTACCGCCGTCGACGGCGCGCAGCACGGGGACGGGCTCATCAGGCTCGTCGGGCTCGTTCACCCTCCCATTGTGTACGGTCCGGCGCCCGCCCCCCGTCGAGGGAGGCGGGCGCCGGACCGCTTGAGCGGGCGCCTTCGGACGCCAGCGGGGGCCGTCAGATCAGCGACGTGACCGTACCGGCGCCGACCGTACGGCCGCCCTCGCGGATCGCGAAGCCGAGCCCCGGCTCCAGCGGAATGTCACGCCCCAGCTCCACGGTCAGCGCGACCGTGTCCCCGGGACGCGCCACCGCCGCCTCGCCCAGGTCGATGTCGCCGACCACATCCGCCGTACGGATGTAGAACTGCGGCCGGTACCCGCTGGTGACCGGTGTCGTACGGCCGCCCTCGCGCGCCGACAGCACATACACCTGCGCGGTGAAGCGCCTGCTCGGTACGAGACTGCCCGGCGCCGCCACCACATGGCCCCGGCGCACCGCGTCACGTGGCATCCCGCGCAGCAGCAGCGCGACATTGTCCCCGGCCTCCGCGGACTCCATCGGCTTGCCGAAGGTCTCCAGGCCGGTCACCACCGTCTCCGCGCCGGCGCCCAGCACCTCCACCCGGTCACCCACCCGTACCGTGCCGCGCTCGACGGCGCCGGTGACGACCGTGCCGCGGCCGGTGATGGTGAGGACGTTCTCCACCGGGAGCAGGAACGGCGCGTCCGTGTACCTGACAGGCATCGGCACATATGTGTCGACGGCGTCGAGCAGCGCCTCCACGGCCGCCGTCCAGCGCGGGTCGCCCTCCAGGGCACGCAGCCCCGAGACCCGGACGACGGGCGCGGCGTCGCCGCCGTACCCGTGCTCGGTGAGCAGCTCGCGCACCTCCAGCTCGACCAGGTCGGTCAGCTCGTCGTCGCCCGCGTCGGCCTTGTTGAGGGCGACGACGATGTGATTGACGCCGACCTGGCGGGCGAGCAGGACGTGCTCGGCGGTCTGCGGCATGATCCCGTCGAGCGCGGAGACGACGAGGATCGCTCCGTCGAGCTGGGCCGCGCCGGTCACCATGTTCTTGATGTAGTCGGCGTGGCCCGGCATGTCCACATGGGCGTAGTGCCGGGTGTCCGTCTCGTACTCGACGTGCGAGATGTTGATGGTGATCCCGCGGGCGGCCTCCTCCGGGGCCCGGTCGATCCGGTCGAACGGTACGAAGGAGCTGGTCCCGCGGTCGCTGAGGACCTTGGTGATGGCGGCGGTCAGGGTGGTCTTGCCGTGGTCGACATGGCCCATGGTGCCGATGTTCAGGTGCGGCTTGGTGCGCACGTATGCCGTCTTGGGCATGGTTCGCTGGTTCCTTCCCGGAACTCGGAGCTGAGAGGGACCCCCGGGCCTTGCCGACCCTCCCCCTGCGGGGTCCGCCGGACGATCCGGGAAGGGTCAGCTTCGGGCGCCGCCGAAGGGCGCTGCCGCGGCGGATGCCGCTGCTTCGGCATCCGTGGCCGCTGCGAAGGCATCCGCCGGGACGACTGCCGCGACGGGTGCGACAGGCGCGGCCGTGCACGCCACGAGGAAGACGGCAGCCTCCGGCGCGTCCGCGACTGCGGACGGCGCTGCGGGGAAGGCGTACCGGACCATGTCCCCGATCCTCGCCCAGCCCGTCCGCCCGCGTCGAACGATTTTCCGCCGGGCCGCAGTTGGCCGACTCCTGCCGTGGGACCGCCCGAGGCGCCGCTGACCGGCGCGTTCTTCGACCCGGTGTGCCCGTGTTGTGCCGGACACACGCCGGACGGGAGGCCTCCGTCACCAGGCCCCCGGCGACCGGACATCTTCGTCGGTTACGCTCCCCGCGTGCTCGACACCGCCCCCCGGTCCTCGCGAAGCCTCGCGCTCCGTTGCTACCGGGCACTTCTCTCGCCCTGGGCGAGATTCGCCGTACTCGTGGTGCTGCTCGGTGCCGCGGCCACGGTGGTGCTGCTCTATGAGCCGCAGAAGCTGCTGTCCGACGGCTGGCTGCCACGCGTCGGCGGGGGCGTCGCCGTGGTGCTGTTCACCGTGGGGTACGGGCTGTGCGCCACCGCGTTCGTACCGCGCCCGCTGCTCAACATCGCCTCCGGCGCGCTCCTCGGTTCGTATCTCGGGCTGGTCGCCGCGCTCGCCGGGACGGTGCTGAGCGCGGCCATGTCCTTCGGGCTCGGGCGCATGCTGGGCCAGGACGCCCTCCGTCCGCTGCTGCGGGGCCGCTGGCTGAAGGCGATAGACCGTCAGCTCAGCACCCACAGCTTCCGGTCGATGCTGATCATCCGGCTCTTCCCCGGTGTGCCGTTCGCCCCGATCAATTACGGCGCGGCCGTCTCCCGGATGCGCTGGACACCGTTCCTGCTGGCGACCCTGATCGGTTCGATCCCCAACAACGCGGCGTATGTGGTCGCGGGCAGCCGCGCCGCCTCGCCGACCTCGCCGGTGTTCCTGATCGCGATGGGGTTCATCGTGGTCAGCGGGCTGGTCGCGGCGGTGGTCGCCTGGCGCAAGCGCCACCACCTCCGCCGCTGACCACGCGCTCCGCCCTCAGACCCCGCCGGCCAGTCCGAGGTCGCCGCCCGGCGGCGGGGCGAAGAACCGCGCCACATCCGCCTCCGTGACCTGCGCCAGCTCCTTCGGGGACCACCGCGGCCTGCGGTCCTTGTCGATGACCTGCGCCCTGATCCCCTCCACCAGATCGGGCGTGGCCAGCGCGGCGCACGAGGCCCGGTACTCCTGGTCGAGCGCCTCCTCCAGCGTCGGCAGCAGACGGACCCGGCGCAGCGCTTCCAGGGTTGCCTTGAGCACGGTGGGCGACCGCGTCAGGATCGTCTCGGCGGCCTCCTTCGCCGCGGGCAGACCGGTGGCGAGCAGCCGCTCGACGATCTCTTCCACGGTGTCCGCCGCGTAGCAGGGGTCGATCCACTCACGGTCCGCGGCGAGTTGGCCCTCGGGCGCGGCCGTCCCGTACCCCCGTACCGTCGCGGTCACGTGCGCCGCCTCACGTACGTCGGGGCCGGCGAGCGCGGTCCGTACGGCGTCCAGCCGCTCGGCGGGTACGAAGTGATCCGCGAGGCCGCAGAGCAGCGCGTCGGCGGCGCCCACCGCCCGGCCGGTGAGGGCGAGATGGGTGCCCAGCTCGCCCGGTGCGCGCGAGAGGAGATGTGTGCCGCCGACATCGGGGACGAGGCCGATGCCGGTCTCGGGCATGGCGACCGCCGACCGTTCGGTGACGATCCGGACGGTGCCGTGCGCCGAGACACCGACGCCGCCGCCCATCACAATGCCGTCCATCAGTGCCACATAGGGCTTGGGGAAGCGGGCGATCCGGGCGTTGAGCCGGTACTCGTCGCGCCAGAAGGTGGGTGAGGCGGCGCCGCCGGTGCGCGCGTCCTCATGGATCGCGCGGATGTCGCCGCCGGCGCACAGCCCGCGCTCGCCGGCGCCCGAGATGATCACCGCTGTCACGCTCTCGTCGTTCTCCCACCGGGCGAGCGCCTCGGTGATCCGCAGCACCATGGGGTGGGTGAGCGCGTTGAGCGCGCGGGGCCGGTTGAGCGTGATGCGGGCGGTGCGGCCCGCCCGGTCGAGCAGTACCGGTTCGTCTTCGTGGACCATGGCGCCAGTATTCAGGACCCATGTTTCGAGCATGTCGAGTTCCGGACCTATGCTGGACGCGCAGTCGGTTCGCCCTGTCCGCCAGGCAGGCGCGTCGCAAGAGGGAACCCGGTGGGAATCCGGGACTGCCCCGCAGCGGTGAGTGGGAACGACCGCCGTCATACGCACTGGACGCACCGCGTCCGGGAAGCGACGGCCAGTAGATGCCTTGTCCGCGTACGCACATCGCGTACAGGCACAAGGCGCGCCCGCGAGTCCGAAGACCTGCCACTGCCCGTGTGCGAGGACCGCGCACGGAGATCTCGGTGACCTCGTGGGCGGGTCGGCGGATACGGGCGGGCGCACGCCACATGGCTGCGTGGCACATGGATGTACGGCACATGGCTGTGTCGCACATGGGTGTGCGGCACATGTGGGCGCCGCACATGGCTGTGCGGCACACGGTGTGGCGGTACCTGCCCCGGCTTCCGTTCCTTCGCCGCACACGAGTCCCGCCGGGATCGCTCCCGTACGACTCGCGAAGGAGAGTCCCGTGACACCCACGTCCGCAGCCGCGGCACCCCGGTCGGAACGGCAGGGCCGGCGGCCCGTGCCCAGGTCCACCGTCCATGGCTACCCCCGCCAGGGCGCCGACCGGGAACTGAAGAAAGCGATCGAGGGGTACTGGAAGGGCCGGGTCACCGCGGACGCGCTGCGGGAGACCGCCGCCGGGCTGCGCCGCGACACCTGGCGCGAGCTGGCCGACGCCGGACTCGACGAAGTGCCCACCGGCCACTTCTCGTACTACGACCACGTGCTCGACACCAGCGTCATGGTCGGCGCGGTCCCGGCCAGGCACCGGGCCGCCGTCGAGGCCGACGCGCTCGACGGCTACTTCGCCATGGCGCGCGGTGCCCAGGACGCCGCGCCGCTGGAGATGACCAAGTGGTTCGACACCAACTACCACTACCTCGTCCCCGAGTTGGGACCGGACACGGTCTTCACCGCCCACTCCGGGAAGCAGACCGGTGAACTGCGCGAGGCCCTCGCCCTCGGTCACACCGGCGCCCGGCCGGTGCTGCTCGGGCCGGTCACCTATCTGCTGCTCGCCAGGCCCGCGCCCGGGGTGGCCGCCGGATTCGAGCCGCTCACCCTGCTCGACCGGCTGCTGCCGGTGTACGCGGAGGTGCTGGCCGATCTGCGCGCGGCCGGCGCCGAGTGGGCGCAGATCGACGAGCCCGCCCTGGTCCAGGACCGCACGCCCGCCGAACTGAACGCGGTCGCCCGCGCCTACCGCCATCTCGGGGCGCTCACCGACCGGCCCCGGCTGCTGGTCGCCTCGTACTTCGACCGGCTCGGCGAGGCCCTGCCCGTACTGGCCAAGGCACCTGTCGAGGGGCTCGCGCTGGACTTCACAGGCCCTGCCGCCGCCAATCTCGACGATCTCGCGGCCGTCGGCGGGCTGCCCGGCAAGCGGCTGGTCGCCGGGGTGGTCGACGGGCGCAATGTGTGGATCAACGATCTCGCGGCCTCGCTGACGACCCTCGCGACCCTGCTCGGTCTCGCCGAGCGGGTCGATGTGTCGGCATCCTGCTCGCTGCTGCATGTCCCGCTGGACTCCGCCGCCGAGAAGGATCTCGATCCGCTGCTCGTCCGCTGGCTGGCCTTCGCCCGCCAGAAGACCGACGAGGTCGTCACCCTCGCCCGCGGTCTCGCCCGGGGCACGGACACCGTCGCCGCCCGGCTCGCCGCCAACCGCGCCGATCTGGCGTCCCGGGCCTCCTCGGGCGTCACGCACGATCCCGTCGTACGGGCCCGCTGTGCGGCCGTGACGGGCGCGGACGCCCGCCGGGAGCAGCCGTACGCCGAGCGCGCCGCCGCGCAGCGTGAGCGGCTCGCTCTGCCGCCACTGCCGACGACGACCGTCGGATCGTTCCCGCAGACCGCCGAGTTGCGCACGGCACGCGCCGAACTGCGGGCGGGGCAGCGGGACACGGCCGGTTACGACGAGCGCGTCCGGGCCGAGATCCGCGAGGTGATCGCCTTCCAGGAGAAGGCGGGCATCGATGTCCTGGTGCACGGCGAGCCCGAACGCGACGACATGGTGCGGTACTTCGCCGAGCGCCTCACCGGATTCCTGGTCACTCGGCACGGCTGGGTCCAGTCGTACGGCACCCGCTATGTCCGGCCGCCGGTGCTCGCGGGGGATGTCTCCCGGCCCGCCCCGATGACGGTCGACACGATCTCGTACGCGCAGTCGCTGACCACCCGGCCCGTCAAGGGAATGCTGACCGGGCCCGTCACCATGCTGGCCTGGTCGTTCGTCCGTGACGACCAGCCGCGCGGCGCGACCGCCCGGCAGGTGGCGCTCGCGCTGCGGGACGAGGTCGCGGATCTGGAGGCGGCCGGTACGGCAGTGATCCAGGTCGACGAACCGGCGCTCCGCGAGACCCTGCCCCTGCGCGCGGCGGACCGGTTGGCGTATCTGGACTGGGCGACCGAGGCGTTCCGGCTGACGACCTCCGGGGTCGGCCCGAGCACCCAGATCCACACGCACATGTGCTACGCGGAGTTCGGCGACATCCTGCCGGCCATCGAGGATCTGGACGCCGATGTGATCAGTCTGGAGGCGGCTCGCTCACATATGCGGGTCGCCGGCGAACTGGCGGCGGCGGGCTATCCGCGCGAGGCGGGACCAGGGGTGTACGACATCCACTCACCGCGGGTGCCGTCGGCCGAGGAGATGACCGCCTTGCTGGCCAGGGGACTTGAGGCGATCCCGCCGGAGCGGCTGTGGGTGAACCCCGACTGCGGGCTGAAGACCCGGAGCTGGGCGGAGGTCCGTACGTCCCTGGAGAACCTGGTCGCCGCAGCCCACCGCACCCGGGGGCCGGTCTCCTAGCGCGCCGTCTCCGGGCCGTCCTCCCGGCCCGGCCCGCTCGGCCGCCCCGGGTCCTCAGACCGGTCTCACCTCGTCCGGCGAGACAGGATCCGGGGCGGTCCGCGCGACGGGCGCCCCGGTCTTCTCCGGCTTCTCCGATGTGCGGCGGGTCAGACGCCGTACATCGGGGACGGTCAGGACCGCCGCCGTCAGCAGGACGATCAGCGCCGAGCAGCCCCACAGCGCCGTACTCCGCCCGAAGGCGCTCTCCGCCGGGCCCGCGAGTGCCGTGGCCAGCGGAATCATGCCCACCGAGCCCAGCCAGTCGTAGGCCGAGACACGGGACAGCTTCTCCTCCGGGATCTCCTGGTGCAGCGAGGTCATCCACGAGACACCGAAGACCTCGATGGAGACCCCCGTCAGGAACATCACCGCCGCCAGCCCCACGGCGGGCAGCGGCACCGCCAGCCCGGCCGAGGGAAGGGCCAGCGGGAAGACGCTGAGGGTGCCCGCGAGCAGCATCCGGCGCGGACGCCACCGCATCATCACCAGCGCGCCGCCGACCGTACCCGCGCCGAAGGCCGCCAGCGCCAGGCCCCAGGGGCCGGGGCCGCCGAGTTCGTCCCGGGCGACCAGCGGCCCGTACACCGCCTCGGCCGCCGAGACCATCGCGTTGACCACCGCGAACTGGACGACGATGCTCCACAGCCAGGGCCTGCCGGTGACCTCCCGCCAGCCGTCCCGCAGATCGGCGAGCATCCCCTCGCCCGGCCCGCGCGGCGGGACATGGCTCACATCGAGGAAGGCGCGCAGCGCCCCCGCGACCAGGAAGGCGGCGGCGTCGATGGCGAGGACCCAGCCCGGCCCGAACAGCGCGATCAGCGCGCCGCCCAGGGCCGCGCCGCCGATCCCGGCGCCCTGCATCGCCATCCGGTACAGGGCGAAGGCGCGGCCCACCTGCGCGCCGCTGACGCTGGACATCAGCATGCCCTCGGAGGCCGGGCTGAAGAAGGCGTGGGCGGTGCCGCCCAGCGCGGTCAGCGCCATCATCTGCCACAGCTCCGGCTCGCCCGTGAGGACGAGGACCGCGAAGGACGCCTGCGAGAGGCAGTTGACGGCGTTGGCGGCGACCATCACCCGGTGCCGGGGGAGCCGGTCGGCGAGCGCGCCGCCGATCAGCAGGAAGAGGACGAGCGGGACCGTACGGGCCGCCGCCACCAGCCCCACGTCGCCCGCGTCGCCGCCCGACTCCAGCACCGCGAACGCCGCGGCGATCATCGCACCCTGGCTGCCCAGATTGGTGACGATCGCCGCGGCGGTCAGCAGTGTGTAGTTGCGGCCGGCCCACTCGGGACGGCGGGCGAGGCGGGGGCGACGAGGGCGGTACGGGCTTGCGCCGACGGGAGAGTCCACTCCGGGACTATCGCCGCCCCGGCGCCCGGATGCCAATCGGTTATGAGCCCGGACGACACCGGCCGGCCTCAGGCCCGGGTCATCGGTCGGTCACGAGGCCGGACGCCGTCCGTCCACCGGCCCGGGGCACCGGTCCGTCAGAGGCCCGGGGCACCGTTCGGTTACGACGAGGACCCCGCCAGCCGTACGGTGCTCATGATCTGCTTGATCGTCTCGTCCGGCACCTCGTCCGGCACGTCCTTGTTGGCGTACAGCACCCAGGTCGCGAAGTCGCCCTTGGCGTTGGTGAAGGTGAAGGCGATCGACTTGCCGTCGGTGTCGCACTTGTTGGGCTTGGACACCCCCGTGGTGGCGGCCGTCGCGTAGTGCCCCTTGAGCCCGGACTTGGTGGTGTACGGCTGGGCCTCGGTGACCTTGACCTTCTGCTTGACCTCGGAATCCGGCTCCTGCTGGGCGTACGCGGCCCAGGCCCAGCTTCCCGCCTCGTTCTTGGCGGCCGACGCGGTGTCCTTGGCGCCCTTGCCGCCCTTGGTGCCGGTGCCCGCGAGGCTGCTGTCCTCCATCCTGCCGTCCTTGTTGGTGTCCTGCGAGCACCACTTGGACTTGTAGAAGGCGGGCGCGGAGAAGGAGAGGACGGGCGTGCCGTCGTTCTTCTTGTGGTCCTCGAAGCCGGATATGACCCCGGTCCCCTCGACCTCCCAGTCCGCCGGGACATCGAACTGCGTCCCGTGCTTGGGGTTGGTCACGACCTTCCAGCCCTCGATCAGCGGCTTGCTCTCGTCACCGGCCCTGGGGTTGCCGGTGGGCGCGTCCGCGCTCGGCTCGGCGGGCTCGGAGGCGGACGCCGAGGGCTTGTCGCCGGCGGCCTTGTCGGCCGTGCCGTCGTCCTTGTTCATCACGAAGAACGCGGTGCCCGCGGCGGCGACCACCACGACCGCGGCCGCGACGACCGCGACGACGGTCGTCTTCTTCTTGTCCTGCGAGGGTCCCGGCGGTCCCGGAGGGCCGGGCTGGTGCTGGCCGTACTGGCCCGGTACGGCGTACTGCGGCGTGGTCGGCTGCTGGTACGGGTTGGGCTGCTGGTACCCCTGCTGCGGATACCCCGGATCCTGGTACCCCGGCTGCGCGTAACCGGGGTGCTGGGGCTGCTGAGGCTGCGGGGGCGGGGGCTGCTGATATCCCGGCTGCTGATAGGGATTCGGCTGCTGGTACCCCGGCTGCTGGTACGGATTCGGCTGCTGGTCCTGCGGGTTCTGCTCGCCCCCGGGCGGCTGCTGTCCTGGCCACATGGCGAGTAACCATAGAGGGGTCGCCCCACCGCTGCCACGTCCGGTCCTTCAGGGGGATGGCCAAGCTCCGCTACCCGTGAGTAACATCCGGTTGTATGAGCGCTGATCAGAAGTCCGCCGGCGAACTGCTCGCCGCCACGGTCCCCATGGTCAAGACCCTGGGACTGGAATTCCTGGAGACCACCGCGGAGCGTGCCGTCGTCCGGCTGCCGGACCGGCCCGAGTACCACAACCATGTCGGCGGGCCGCACGCCGGAGCGATGTTCACGCTCGCCGAGTCCGCCAGTGGCGCGATCGTGATCGCCGCCTTCGGCGACCAGCTCCACCGCGCCGTTCCGCTCGCTGTCAAGGCGGAAATCGGCTACAAGAAACTCGCCATGGGCACCGTCACCGCCACCGCGGCACTGGGCCGCCCGGCGGCCGATGTCATCGCCACACTCGATGCCGGGGAGCGCCCCGAATTCCCGGTGACCATCGCGCTTACCCGGGAGGACGGCGCGGTGACAGGTGAGATGACAGTCGTATGGACCCTCCGCCCGCACTCCTGAGCGGTCCCCGCCACCCGGTAGGCTGCCCGCCGTGCGCCCGCGCGCGCCGGGCAGCCGCCCGTCGATGGTCAGGTTGTACGGAGGGAACCGGCGTTGCACGTCCAGGAGTGGCTAGAGACCATCCCCCCGGTGAGCATCTATCTCCTGGTCGGGATAGTGATCGGGCTGGAGAGCCTCGGGATCCCGCTGCCCGGTGAGATCATCCTCGTCAGCTCGGCGCTGCTCGCCTCGCAGCACGGCGACATCGATCCGTACATCCTCGGTGCCTGTGCCACGGCCGGCGCGATCATCGGCGACTCGATCGGCTATGCCATCGGCCGCAGGGGCGGCAGGCCGCTGCTGGCCTGGCTCGCGGTGAAATTCCCCAAGCACTGCGGTGAACCCCAGGTCGCCCTGGCGGAGCGGTCGTTCGAGAAGTGGGGGATGTGGGCGGTCTTCTTCGGGCGCTTCGTCGCCCTGCTCCGTATCTTCGCGGGCCCGCTCGCGGGCGTGCTGCGGATGCCGTACTGGAAGTTCCTGATCGCCAATGTGCTGGGCGGAATCCTCTGGGCGGGCGGTACGACCGCCGTCATCTATTCGGTGGGGGTCGTCGCCGAGGCATGGCTCAAGCGGTTCTCCTGGCTCGGTCTGCTGCTCGCGGTGGTGATCGGGATCGTCTCGATGCTGGTCGTACGGAACCGTGCCAAGAAGGCCGCCGAGCACCCGGCCGCACAGCCGGTCACGGAGTCCGCCGGACAGCCCGAGCCGGCCGGACCGGCACAGACAGTGACCAAGCCGGCGGATGAGCCCGGCAGCGTGCCGGCCGCCGACTGACCGGAAACCGCCCCGGCCGCCGCCTCACGGGCCCCACCCGTCCCGTACGCCTCGGACGCCTCTCGTACGGTCCGGCCCGCTTCCCGCAGCGCCCAGTCGTCTCCCGTGCGGTTCAGCTCTCGTGCGCCTCGCGATGGGCCCCCGCCGTCTCGATGTACCGTGCCGCGGTCCCCCTGATCCCCGCGCGCTCCTCCTCGGTCAGCTCGCGCTTGACCCTGGCAGGCACCCCCGCGACCAGCGAACCGGGCGGTACGCGCATGCCCTGCAGTACGAGGGACTGCGCCGCGACCAGTGAGCCTGCCCCGATCAGGGCGCCGTTGAGGACCGTGGCGCCCATCCCGATCAGCACCTCGTCCTCGACCGTGCACCCGTGCAGCACCGCGTTGTGACCGACCGACACCCGCTCACCGACCGTGAGCGGGAATCCGGGGTCGGCGTGCAGGGTGCAGTTGTCCTGGATATTGCTCCCGGCGCCCACCGTGACCGGCGCGCGGTCCGCCCGGAGCACGGTGTGGTACCAGACGCTCACCTCCGCGCCCAGCGTCACCTCGCCCACCACGACGGCGGTCGGCGCCGTGAACGCCGAGGGATCGACAGCGGGCTCCCTGCCGCCCACGCCCATGATCAGTGCCTGCCGTGTCATGCCGTCTCCTCGGTGCCGTCCCGGTCGCCCGCGGGCCCCTTCGCGCGTACGGGCCGGATGCGGGCCCGCGTACAGGCACCGTAGGCGACCCGCACCGGGCGGTGCCCGGCAGGTCGGCCAGGAGTCGGCTATTTGTGATGACGGATGATCAATAACCTTGGGGGCAGTGCCCGTTACCGATCGGGCCGGGATCGAACAAGGAGCTTCATGGCCACCGCACAGCAGGTTCCCGACATCCTTTCCCCCGAGTTCGCCGAGAATCCGTATCCGGCCTATCGCGTGATGCGGGAGAGCGCCCCGCTCATCTGGCATGAAGCCACGCAGAGTTACATCATCTCGCGGTACGAGGATGTCGAGCGTGCCTTCAAGGACAAGGAGTCGGTGTTCACCACCGACAACTACGACTGGCAGATCGAGCCCGTACACGGCAAAACGATCCTTCAGCTCAGCGGGCGGGAGCACTCGGTGCGCAGGGCGCTGGTCGCGCCCGCCTTCCGCGGCAGCGATCTGCAGAACAAGTTCCAGCCGGTCATCGAGCGCAACTCCCGCGAACTGATCGACGGCTTCCGGCACACCGGCTCCGTCGATCTCGTGGAGTCCTACGCGACCCGCTTCCCCGTCAATGTCATCGCCGACATGCTGGGCCTCGACAAGGCCGACCACGCCCGCTTCCACGGCTGGTACACCGCGGTCATCGCCTTCCTCGGCAACTTGTCCGGCGACGCCGAGGTCACCGCGGCGGGCGAGCGCACCCGGATCGAGTTCGCCGAGTACATGTTCCCGATCATCCGGGAGCGCCGCGAGAACCTGGGGGACGATCTGCTCTCCACGCTCTGTTCCGCCGAGGTGGACGGCGTACGCATGAGCGACGAGGACATCAAGGCCTTCTGCAGTCTGCTGCTCGCGGCGGGCGGCGAGACCACCGACAAGGCGATCGCCAGCATCTTCGCGAATCTGCTGCTCCACCCCGACCAGCTCGCCGCCGTACGGGAGGACCGCACCCTGATCGACCGGGCCTTCGCCGAGACCCTCCGCTACACCCCGCCGGTTCACATGATCATGCGCCAGACCGCCCAGGACGTCGAGCTGAGCGGCGGCACGATACCCTCCGGCGCCACGGTGACCTGTCTGATCGGTGCTGCCAACCGGGACGGCTCCCGCTTCCGGAACCCCGACACCTTTGACATCTTCCGTGACGATCTGACCACCACGACCGCCTTCTCCGCCGCCGCCGACCATCTCGCCTTCGCGCTCGGGCGGCACTTCTGCGTCGGCGCGCTGCTGGCCAAGGCCGAGGTCGAGACCGGCGTCAACCAGCTTCTGGACGCGATGCCGGACCTCCGGCTCGCCGACGGCTTCGACCCGGTCGAGCAGGGTGTGTTCACCCGCGGACCGCAGACGCTGCCGGTGGAGTTCACCCCGGTCACGGTCTGACAGATGCTGGCCTGACCGGCACCCGCCGGGCCCGGGGGACGACAACCCCGGGCCCGGCGGGCCGGTCGCGGGGGCGGGGGCGGGCCGTACGGTACGTACGACCGGCCGCCACGCCCGCGACGGCGTTACTGCACGACCGGGGTGAAGCTCACCGGCAGCGCGGTCAGCCCGCGCATCCAGATGGAGGGCCGCCAGGTCAGCTCCTCCGGCTCCACGGCCAGCACCACATCGGGCAGCCGCTCCAGCAGCGTCTCGATCGCGGTACGGGCGATCACATCGGCCAGCAGCGGTGCCGGATACGGGCAGCGGTGCTCGCCGTTGCTGAACGAGAGATGCGCGGAGTTCTCGGCGCCGACATGCCCCTCAGGCCAGATCTGCGGATCGGTGTTGGCCGCCGCGAGCCCCAGCACCAGACAGTCGCCCGCCTTGATGTGCCGGCCGCCGAGCTGGGTGTCCCGTACCGCCCAGCGGCCCACGAAGTTCTGCGTCGGGGTGTCCAGCCACAGCACCTCGTTGAGCGCCTGCCCGACGCTGAGGCGCCCGCCGGACACATTGAGCGCGAACCGGTCGTCGGTGAGCAGCAGACGCAGGGTGTTGCAGATCCAGTTGGCCGTCGGCTGCTGGGCCGCGGCGATGACCGTGATCAGATCGACGACCATCTCCTCGTCCGTCAGCCCGGCCGGATGGGCCAGCATCCTGGAGGTGATGTCGGGACCGGGGGAGTCCCGCTTGTCCTTGACCAGTTGCTGCATCCGCTCCATCACGCGCACATAGGCGGCGACCGGATCGTCCCCCTCATTGGCGTCCAGTGAGATCCGCAGATCACGCACCAGATCCTCGGTGTCCACACTGTCCGCGGGCATGCCGCAGAGCCGGACCACCGCCCGCATCGGGAGGGCGTGCACGTACGCGGACATCAGTTCGGCCTGCCCGCTGCCCGCGAAGGTGTTGATGAGACCCTCGGCGATCTCCCGGCAGAGATGGGCGAGTTCGAACTGATCGATGGCCTCCAGGGCGTCCGTGATCACCCCGGCCCGCCGCTGGTGCTCGGGGCCCTCGGCGAACATCACCGACGGCTGGTAGCCGACGAACGGCATCAGCGGCCAGTCGGCGGGGATCGACGCCCACTGGTTCCAGCGCCGGGAGTCACGGGCGAACAGCTCGTCGTGGCTCGTGACGTACGAGACCTCGGAGTAGCCCAGCACCAGCCACGCGGGAATGCCTCCGTCGAGAGTGACGGGGGCGATCGCGCCGTGCTCTCTGCGCAGGGTGCGGTAGAGCTGGGACGGGGACTGCTGGTACTCCAGGCCGCTGAGCGGCACCGCGCCCGTGTGCGCGGGGCATTCGGGCGGCGGCGCCTGGTCGGGTGCGGAGCCCGTGGCGTCGGTCATGGTGTCATCTCCCGGGCCATGGCCAGTTCGTAGAGGTGGTCCACAAGGGTGATCAGTACGTTCTTGCCCGACGAACGCACCCGGGCGTCGCAGTCGACCAGCGGGACATGGTCCGGCAGCGAGAGCGCCTGGCGGATCTCCTCCAGGGAGAACGACGAGGCGTCGCCGTCGAACCGGTTGACCGCGACCACGAACGGGGTTCTGTGGTGTTCGAGCCGGTCGATGGCGTACCAGGACTCGCTCATCCGCCGGGTGTCGACCAGCACGACCGCGCCCAGCGTGCCGGAGAACAGCCGGTCCCAGAGGAACCAGAACCGTTCCTGCCCGGGCGCGCCGAACAGATACAGCACCATCAGCTCGTTGAGGGTGATCCGGCCGAAGTCGAACGCCACGGTGGTGGTGGTCTTGGCGGGCAGCCCGGCCGTCTCGTCGACACCGATCCCGGCCTGGGTCATCACCTCTTCGGTGTTGAGCGGCCGGATCTCGCTGACCGAGCGGACGAGGGTGGTCTTTCCGACCCCGAACCCGCCCACGATGACGATCTTCAGCCCGGTCTCGGCGGCGTCGGCCAGCGGTGTACGGGCCGGGAGTTCAGAGGTTGCGGAGTCCAAGGAGCACCTCCTTCAAGAGGGCGGAGTCGGGAAGTTCGGCGGAGCGCGCGGCGCGCGGGTGCCGGGCGGTGATCCGGCCCGTCGCGAGGAGATCGCCGAGGAGGATACGTACCACCGTCACCGGCAGCCTCAGCTCGGCGGAGATCTCGACGACCGCGGTGGGGTGGCGGCACAGTCCGAGGATCTTGACATGCTCCGACTGCATCCCCTGCGTCGGCTCGCACTCGCTGACGATCAGGGTGACCAGGTCGAACGAGTCGTCGTCGGCCCGGCTGCGGCCACCGGTGACGGTGTACAGCCGGTCCGGATCCCCGGTGTCGACGGGCCGGCGGATCATGACGGTGAACTCTCCTGGAGCGGTGTGCGCGGCTCGGCCCGCAGATGCTCACCGATCTGCTCGACCAGCTCGGACATCTGGTGGCCCACCACTCCGGGGTCGGCGCCGTCCTCGGCCACCACCGCGAGATGGGCGCCGTCGCCGGCCTCGACGATGAAGAGCAGCCCGCCGTGGAACTCGGTCATCGAGTGCCGTACGCCCCCGGTGCCATTGCCGAACTCCACCGAGGCGCCCTGCGCGAGCGCCTGGATGCCGGAGCAGATGGCGGCGAGCTGATCGGCCTGGTCGAGGGTGAGATGGCGGCTCCAGCAGAGCTTCAGCCCGTCGCGGGAGAGCACCAGGGCGTGCCGGGTGCCGGGGGTGCGCTCCAAGAGGTTTTCGAGAAGCCAGGTCAGGCTGTTGTCAGTGGTGGTCTGCATGGTGTGCGTGGGGCGGGTTGTTCCCGGTGAGCCGGTCACCAGCCCGTGTCTCCTGTCTCGGGTTCGGGGGGTGGGATGGGCGCCGATTCCCCGGGCGCCGTACGGGGAGAGCGCGGGCGCCCTAGTCCGCCGGAAGCCCGGTTGTGCCACCGGTGCCGGAGGTGTGGTCGGAAGTGCTGCCGGTGCCGGGTGCCGGGCCGGTGGTGGTGCCGGACGCGCTGTCGGCCGGGGTGGTGGCGGCGCGGCGGGCGCGGTGGAAGGCGCCGAACTGGGAGCCCGCGTCGCGGCCGGGACGTTTCTCCTCGCGCCCGGACTCGGACTCCGGCTCCGCCTGCGGCCTGCCGCGGTCCGCGGCGGCCATGGTGCGGCCGGGCGGGCGCACCGGAAGGCCGTTGGGCGTCGCCGCGTCGGGGCCGTCCCCGGCCGGCGACGGCGCGGCGGTGCCCCGGCCGTCCGGTGCGGACAACGACGGGGAGGGCGGCAGGGACGTGACCGGCGGCACGGTGGCCGCGGCCACCGCCGACCCCGGCGCCGTACGGAGCAGCGACTGCTCGGCGGCCAGGATCCGCTGCTGCGCGATGAGCTGCGGCGGGAACAGCACCACGACCCCCGTACCCCCGCGTGACGAGGGCCGGTAGTTGACGCTGATGTGGTACTTCGCGGCCAGCCGCCCGACCACGGCCAGTCCGAGCCGGGTGCCCTGGAGCATCGCCAGGTCGGTGACCCGTCCCGACACGGACTCCTCGGCGCGCCGCATGGCCGCGTCGGCCATCTTCAGCCCGCTGTCCTCGATGGTGACGACGAGGCCCGCCGTGCGCTCCTCGACATAGACATGTACTTCGTCGATGGGCGGGGAGAAGTTCGCCGCGTTGTCCATGAGTTCGGCGAGGAGGTGCATCACCGGCTCGGCGGCGAATCCGGCGATCGCCGCGGTGCTGGAGCAGTGCAGCCGTACCCGCTGGTACGCGGCGATACGGCCGACCGCGCCGCGCAGGATGCTCTCCATGCCGATCGGCTTGTTCCAGGCGCGGCTGGCGCGGCCGCCCATCAGCAGGGCCAGCCGGTCGGTGAGCAGCCCGAGCTGCGAGGTGTTGTGGTCGAGCCTGAGGAGATCCCCGAAGACCTCCTCGCCGTGCCGGTCCTGCATCTCCCGCAGATCGGCCAGCATGCTCACGGCCTTCGCCTGCACCCGGCTCAGGGCCTTGGCGCTGGCCGCCTGCGCCGCCGCCGCGCGCCGCTCGCTCGTGGCGAAGTTCCGTACCACCGAGTCGGCCAGGACCCGCAGCCGGGGATCGGCAGGAGGATCGATACTGCCGAGCACCGTGTCGGCGGAGCCGCCGCCGCGCAGCCCGTCGAGCGCGGTGGGCAGCGTCTTGGTGGTGAGCAGATCCAACTCGTCGGTGAGCCTGCCCAGTTGGGTCATGGCGCTCTCGCCGTCGGCGGTGGCCCGGGCGGCGCGCTCCTCGGAGCCCGCCAGTTCCGCGGTGAACAGCTCCAGGAGGCGGCGGAGCTGCGGATCGGACGGCGTCGGCGTGGCCGCGAGCGTCTCGTCGGCCCCCGCGCCGTCCCGGACTCTCTTGACCACCGCGGGCAGCGTGACATTCAGCAGATGCGCGCATTCGGCGCCGGACTGGGCGAGCCGGGTCTGCGCCGTCCTGTTCTCGCTCTCCGCCGTGGTCGTGCCGCGCCGGACCCGGCGTACCAGCAGCGCGGCGGAGACGACGGCGACCGACACACACGCCCAGGCGGCCGCAACGGTGGCGGCCACCCAGCTACGGGCGGAGGCCGGGGCCGCCGCGGCGACCGCGCCGGCGACCGCGCCGGACAGCACCACCACCGTCAGGGGTACGGCGAGCGACGACCGTGTCGTGCGTATGCGGCGCGGGCTGGGGGCGACAGGCACTGACATTCCGCGGTCCCTCGGTACTTGAGTGCGGGGGGAACAGACCGGCCGACCAGCGCGGTACGGCCGCACGGGCGGGATCGGACACCGATGGGGACGGTGATCTTCCGCACCACATGTGGCGCTCATGCTAACCACGCGGAGTGGCGCGGGAGGACGCGGAAAGGCCGGAGCCCACACAACGGGGGAGTTCGTCCCGAAGTCACCCACCGGCCAGCGTCGGTATGGTAGATGGGGATGACAGCCGTTGGCCCTTCCGCCCAGGCCCATCATGCCCGTACGGACGCCCACACCGCCCTTCGGGCCGCCGGGCAGGCGGCCGGGGGCGCGCGTTCAGACCTCAACCGTCGCTGTGGTCAACTGATTTCAGCCATCCGAAACCCTCATACGGGTGCCTTTGACGCCTTCAGCGGTGCATCTCAGGGGAGGTCGTGGGGCGAACGTCACAGCGGGTACGCCCGATCCGGTCCGTCCCCGCCCACTACCGTGAGGCGCGTGCCGAAGAACAGAAACACGTTCTCATCACCGGGCACCTGGCGGCGGCGCCTGCTCACGCGGGCCGTCCAGGGCGGGTGGCGATGGCTCCAGGAGGCGGGCGCGGTGAGCGCCGAGCGTCCGGGCCGGCTGCGCTTCCGCCGGATCGGCACCGGTACCCGGCTCGCCTTCCCGCAGGGCACGGTCTTCGGCGAGCCGTGGATCGAGCTGGGTGACCACTGCGTCATAGGCGAACAGGTCACGCTGACCGCGGGGATGATGCCCGGAATCGACCTCGGGCCCGAGACGGTGCTGACGCTGGGCAACGGGGTGGTGCTGGGCCGGGGCAGCCATGTGATCGCCGACACCACGGTGTCCATCGGTGCCGACACCTACTGCGGGCCGTATGTCTACATCACCTCGACCAATCACAGTTACGACGATCCGGCCGTGCCCGTCGGCAAGCAGTGGCCGCGCATGGAGCCGGTGGAGATCGGGCCCGGCTGCTGGCTCGGTACCGGCGCGGTGATCCTGCCCGGAGCGCGGCTCGGCCGGAATGTGGTGGTCGCGGCGGGCGCGGTCGTACGGGGAGAGGTCGCCGACAACGCGGTGGTGGCCGGGGCGCCGGCCCGGGTCGTGCGGTGCTGGGACGCCGAGCGGGGCTGGCAGCCGCCACTGCGTACGCCCGCTCCGGTGCCGATACCGGAGGGGATCACGCCCGAGCAGCTCCTGGCGCTGGCGGAGCTGGAGCGGCCGTCCTGACGTGCCGCGCCCGTCATGGAGCCGGTGCGGCCGCGACGGGCCGCGCAGTACAGTGCGATGAACGGTGGGGTGCACCACACCATAGTGCAACTCACTGAATCATCTCATTGAATATATTGGACGGAATGTGTCTGACCTCGATCAGCTCACGCAGTCGCTGGCCCGTAATCTGAAACGCTGGCGAGGCGAACGGGGCTTCACCCTGGACGCCTTGGCCGCCCGCGCGGGGGTCAGCCGTGGGATGATCATCCAGATCGAGCAGGCGCGTACGAATCCGAGTGTCGGCACCACCGTCAAGCTCGCCGACGCGCTCGGCGTCTCCATCACGACTCTTCTCGACTACGAGCAGGGCCCGCAGGTCCGGATCGTGCCGGAGAGCCAGGCCGTACGGATGTGGTCCACCCCGGCGGGCAGCAGCACCACCCTGCTGGTGGGCACCGAGGCCCGGGGGCCGCTGGAGATGTGGTCCTGGGTACTGATGCCCGGCGACGCCAGCTCGTCCGACCCGCATCCGCCGGGCACGACCGAGCTGCTGCATGTCACCGCGGGCGAGCTGACCCTGGTCGTGGACGGCGAGCCGCACACCGTACCCACGGGCGCCGCGGCGGCCTTCGAGGCGAGCGTGCCCCACACCTACCGCAACGACGCCACGACAACCTGCGAGCTGGTGATGACCGTCTCGATCCCGCCCGTACGCTGAGGCGCCGCTGCGCCGGGGCCGGGAGCCGTGGGACATCCGGCCGGCCGCCCCGGAACGGCTGTTAGCGTGAGGGGCATGCGCGCTCCCCTCGGACATTTCGACAACGCCGTGGCCGCCCCCGACTGCCTCGACCTGCTGACGCCGCCCGTCGCCGAGGCCGTACGCGCATGGCGGGGCCAGGTGCCCGCCGATCAGTTGATCTATGTGGACACCGACCCGGCGATCGCGGACACGGCGGTCTTCGCCGAGCACTACGGCCCCGAACTGCTCGGCGAGTCCGCCAACTGCGTGGTCGTGGCGGGCAGACGCGGCGCCGAGACCACCCTCGCGGCCTGTGTCGTCCTCTCCAGCACCCGGGTGGATGTCAACGGTACGGTCCGCCGCCAACTCGGCGCCCGGAAGGCCTCGTTCGCCCCGATGGACACCGCGGTCGGCGAGACGGGGATGGAATACGGCGGCATCACCCCCATCGGCCTGCCCGGCGACTGGCCGCTGCTGATCGACTCCGCGGTGCTCGACACCGACTGGATCCTGATCGGCAGCGGCCGTCGCCGAGGCAAGCTCATCGTCCCGGGCAAGGCCCTGGCGGACCTCCCCGGAGCCCTTGTCCTGGAAGGCCTCGGCATCTGAGGGAAGGCCTCGGCGCCCGAGGGGAGCCCCGGTATCCGCGGCGACCGGTCAGGCGAGCTGCGGGATCTCTATCGCGGGGCAGCGATCCATCACCATGTCGAGCCCGGCCGCGCGCGTACGCTCGCACGCCTGCTCGTCGATCACGTCGAGCTGGAACCAGACGGCCTTGGCGCCGATGGCTACGGCCTCGTCGGCGACCTTGCCGGCCAGCTCGCTGTTGACGAAGACATCGACGACGTCGACATCGAACGGAATGGCGTCGAGCGACGGGTACCCCTGCTCGCCATGGACCGTCTCCGCCTTCGGATGGACGGGGACGACCCGCTTCCCGAACCGCTGGAGGACCTCGGCGACACGGTACGCGGCACGCCCCTGGTTCGACGACAGGCCGACGACGGCCCAGGTGTCACCGGACTGCGTGAGGATCCTGCGGATCGTCTCCTGATCGGCGTACATGCCGGCCTCCCATGGGTCCAAGGTCTGCTCGATCACCCTTCTCGATCGGCAACGATCGGCGGAACCCGACGATTCCCGGACCGGTTCCCGAGGCCGGATCGGGGCTGAATCGGGGCCGGATCCGGGCCGAATCCCGGGAAGGCGATGGCCCGAAGACGCCCTCACGGGGTGCGCGGCACGTCCCTGGCGTTCTCCCAGTGCCGGTCGAAGTACGCCTTGAAGTACGACGCGGCCTCGCTGTCCTCGATCCGCATCCCCTGCACCCGGTCGCCGACCGTGAAGGCCAGGAACACCGCGGTCGTGTCCATGATCGCCATACTCATCAGATCGGCCTTGATCGGCCAGGTCACCTCCCGGACGCTGTACCGGTGCAGGTCACGGGTGTTGTTCCGATGGCGGGTGATCCAGTCCGCGTAGCCCCTGGACGACCCCGAGCCCGAGCAGAACAGCCGCCGTACCGAGCCGCCGGCGCGCGCCCAGTCGAGCACCACCCGGAAGTAGTCCGCGAAGGCGGCCGTGGACTCGCTGAAGGCGTCCGGGGTCTCGATCCGCATGTACCAGGTGTCCAGGTGGCGGGGGCCCCGGTGGACAAGATGGTCGGTGAGTGCCTGGTAGAAGGACGCGGCATCCGGATAGTGCTCTATACGGGAGGTATTGACCCGGTCGAAGTCGCGCCGCAGCGACGCCACTTCGGCACTCAGGCCGGCAAGTTCCCGGTGTGAGCGGGTCAGTGGGACGAGGGCGCGCAGAATCGCGTACACCGCGGTGAAGAGGAACGGCATCTGCCAGGCGGGGGAGAGTCCGAAGAGCGCGGCGGCCAGCGATCCGCAGACGGCGATGAGACACGCGACGGCGAGTCCCCGCTCGTCCCAGCGCTCGAAGAGGCTCCCCGGCTCCGGCGCCGTACGCGTACCGGCCATGCACACCTCACAGGATCCGTTGGATTCCAATGACGGGGCGTCATATTCTAGGCATTCGAGGCCTGTTGGGCGCCGGATTTTACGGCGGCAGAACCGGCCGATCGCATTCCGTCCGGGCGGTCCGCCCCGGCCGCCGGTGGCGAGCTGTTCGCCCTCGGTTGGCCTTTGGTTCACCCGGCTCGCCGTGCGGGCGCGTAAAGCTGTTCATGACGTGGGACGAGGACAGCGGGGGAGGGTGTCCGTGACCATGGGGGGAAGACCGGTCGTCGAGGAGCCGCGGCTGGACGTACGGCGGCAGTCGTCGCCCTGGTGGCGGCGGCGCGACTTCCTGGTCGTGTTCCTGCCGCTCCTGGCCGCCGTGCTGACCGGGGCGACTCTGCTGGGCGTCCAGGGCAAGATCCTGCTGCCCTTCGAGCGGATCGTCACGCTGGAGGGCAAGATGGCCTCCAAACGGGACTACTTCGAGGACCCCGAGGTCCAGCGGCTGCTGCTGAAACACCGTATCCGTGTGCACATCAGCAGTTCGGGCTCGCGCGAGGTGGCCGTCCGGGACATCTCCAAGTACGACTTCGTGTTCCCCTCGGGGCAGCCCGCCGGGGATCTGATCACCAGTCAGCGCGCGGACACGAAGGTGTACCGGCCGTTCGTCAGCCCCATCGTCCTCCCCACGTACCGCGCGTACGCCGAGACCCTTGAGGACGCCGGGATCGCCACCGCGCAACCCCGTTCCGGGCCGGGCCTGCCGCTCTACTACGTGCTGGACATGGAGAAGTTCCTGACGGCCATCGGCCGCGAGCAGCGGTGGAACGAGCTCGGTATCCGCGATCACGGGCCCAGCAACGGGAACCGGATCCTCGTCCAGAGTTCCGACGTCTGCGACTCCAACTCGGCGGGAACCTACCTGGGACTGGTCGCCTTCACCTGGCACGGCAAGGGCGACGAGGTGCCCGACACCGACCAGGAGGCGGACGCGCGGGCGCGGGCCATCAAGCCCCTGCTGGAGCAGGGCATGGCGAACACCGACGTGTTCCGTACGTACATCTCGCCCGAGGGCACGGGGATCGCGCCCGTGGTGGTGGCGTACGAGCACCAGTACCTCACCTATCAGGCGCAGTACCGGGCCAAGTCGGGGAAGCTGGACACCGACCGGGTGCTGCTCTATCCGTCGAAGCAGTTCGTGACCCAGCCCCAGTTCATCGCGCTCAACGCGGACGGTGACCGGCTCGGCGAGCTGGTCACCCGTGACCCGGAGCTGCGGCAGCGGGCGATGGAACTGGGCTTCCGGATACTCGACCCGGCCGGGGAGGTCGCCAGCGACCAGCTCACCACGTTCCTGGAGGAGCGGCAGATACCGGTCCCCTCGATGGCGGGCGACAACACCCGCTCGTCGATGCCCAAACTCCGGTACCTGGAGCGCATGATCTCGATCGTGGGGGGCTGCCCGGCCGTCGACATCCCGGATGTGGAGCCGCTGCCGGCGAAGCCCCCAAGTACCGCTGCTTCACCCGGAGTTCCCGAATGAGCCGGAGTTCCCGGGCGCGTACGGTCCGCCGCTCCCGGACAATCCGGCGCCCGGCGAGGGGCATCCGGCGCCCGACGAGCCTTGTCGCCCTCTGCCTCGCCTGGCTGCTCCTCGGCACCGCCGTCACGGCCTGCTCGGCCGGTGACCCCGAGCCGGTGACCCTGCGCGTACTCGCCAGCTCCGAACTGGCCGACATGGCGCCGCTCCTCGACGACCTGCGCGAGGAGACCGGCATCAAACTGGAGATGGAGTACCGGGGCACCGTCGACGCCGGCGACGCGCTGGCCTCCGGCTCGTACCGGCACGATCTCGCCTGGCTCTCCTCCGACCGCTCCTTCCAGCTCAAGCGGAAAGCGGCCGGGGACCACGGCGAACCGCCCCTCGCCACCAGCATCATGCGCTCGCCCGTCGTCATCGGCCTGAAGCCCGCCACCGCCGAGCGGCTGCGCCGTACCACGCCCGACGGGCAGATCTCCTGGGCCGATGTCGCCGACGCCGCCGCCGACGGCAGCCTGCGGTTCGGCATGGCCGATCCGCGCCATGCCAACAGCGGACTCGCCGCCCTCGTCGGTGTGGCGACCGCCGCCGCGGACACCGGCGGCGTACTGCGCCCGCAGGATGTGTCCTGTGACCGGCTGCGCGGTTTCTTCGCCGGACACCGGCTCGCCGAGGACACCTCCGCCGGGCTCGTCGACGGATTCGTCAAGGACCAGGACAACCTGGAAGCGCTGATCACCTACGAGTCCGAACTGCTCGCCCTCAACGGCTCGGGAAAGCTTCGCGAGCCGCTGGAGATCGTCTATCCGGAGGACGGCATGGTGCTGTCCGACTATCCGCTGCTGCTGCTCGACCCGGCCCGGCGCGCCGCGTACGACACGCTGGTGGAATGGCTGAAGAGCGGACCGGTCCAGAAGAAGATCATGGACCGTACGCTGCGCCGGCCCATCGATCCCGCCGTCCCCCGGCTGCCGCGTCTGAGCCGGCCCATCGGTAACGCGCTGTACTTCCCCGACGACCAGAAGGTCGTCGACCGGCTCCTCGCCGACTACGGCGACCCCCGGCGTGACAGAAGCGCCCGGGTGATCTTCCTGCTCGACTTCTCCGGGTCGATGAGGGGCGAGCGCATCGCGCGGCTGCGCGCCGTCTTCGACGGACTGAGCGGCGGCGACGACTCGCGCTCCGGAAAGTTCGTCAGGTTCTACCGGGGCGAGTCGCTGACCGTCATGAGATTCGGCGGGCGTGTGCTCGACGAGCGGAGCGTGACCTACGAGAGCCCGCGCGACCTGGACCGGCTGCACGGCTTCGTCGCCTCCGACGGCTTCGGTACGAGCACCGCCATCTGGTCCGCGCTGGACCACGCGTACGACACGGTCGCCGACGAGGTGCGCGAGCGGCCCGGCCGGGACGTGTCCATCGTGATGATGACGGACGGCGAGAACAACGCCGGGATCGACCTCGCCACCTTCGTCCGCCGCTACCGGGCACGGCCGCCCGAGGCACGGGCCGTACGCACGTACACCGTCCGCTACGGCGAGGCCGACACGGGCGAACTGGACCGAGCGGCACGGACGACCGGCGGACGCATGGCCGACGCCACCGTCCAGTCGCTCCTGAGCGCTTTCAAGGAGATACGTGGGTGTCATCAGTGAGGCGTGGTGGGGCATTTGGTGGCCCTGGATGCTCGTATGGCTGCTCACCGCGGGCTGCCTCGCCGCGCTCCTGGTCCTGACGGTCCTCCGGCTCGTCCGGTTCGTCCGCGGGCGGCGGCCCGACAGCCGGCCGGCCACCTTCAGTATCTGCTTCTACCTCCATGGCACGACCGTCATGGACCACTACCAGATGCGCGGTTACGCGGCGGCCCTCCGCCGGGAGGTGGAGCAGCGGACCAGCGACAGTGCGGAGGGGAACGTCCGTGCCTCGGCCTTCGGGGCCACCCTGGGCGGCGGCAGGCGCGACACCATGGAGGTCGTCAGCAAGTACCTCCAAGTGGCCGAGCCGATCTCGGTGATCGGCGTCATCATGGATGTCCTTGAGAAGGAGGACGTCATCGTCCATGTCGATCTCGCCAACGGGACGGTCCGGCACAACAGGGCGCTGGCCGCCGGTGCCGGACCCGGGGCCGGGGCTTCGCCACGGACCGTACGGCTGCGGGACATCGAGGACTTCGTCCTGATCAGGGGCCGGTTCAGAAAGATCAGCGAATCGTCCGAGACGACGGTCTTCGAGGCGCCCTACGGAGACCCCGACCTTCCCGGCGAAGGGCCGCGTGTCCGGGTCACCTGCGCGACGGAAGGCCTGCGCACCGGGGTCGGACAGGGCACGTTCCTGGCGCGCTGCCTGGGCAAGGTCCAGGACTGGAACGCCCGGGACGCGGTGCTCGAAGTGCAGGCCATGGCGATCTTCCGCTGACCTGCCGGACCGGCCTCGCGGGCCCGTCCGCCGTAGACTGGAGATCTCCTGCGATCGAAGGAGATGGAAGCATGAAGGCTGTCCGATTCGATCAGTACGGTGAACCCGCGAAGGTCATCACGGTGGACGAGGTGCCTCTCCCGGAACCGGGGGAGGGAGAAGCCAGGGTGCGTATTACCGCGACCCCGGTCAATCCGTCCGATCTGCTGTATGTGCGGGGATATTACGGCGGTCTCGAAGCGCATTTCCCGGCGCCGATCGGATTCGAGGGCGTGGGTACGGTGGATGCCCTCGGGCCGGGCGTGAAAGACATTTCCGTCGGCCGGCGTGTGTCCGTTCTCAACAGCAAGGGCGGCAACTGGGCCGAATACACGGTGGTACCGGCCCGCGATCTCATTCCGGTGCCGGATGACATTCCCGATGAGCAAGCGGCCTCCTTCTTCATCAACCCGGCCTCCGCCATCGTCATGGTCCGCCGGGTCCTGGCCGTCCCCCGGGGCGAATGGCTGCTCCAGTCGGCGGCCGGCTCCGAAATCGGACGCATGATCATCCGCCTGGCCAAGCACGACGGGATCCGGACGCTCAATGTCGTCCGCCGCCGCGAGCCGGTCCCCGAGCTGAAACGCCTCGGCGCCGACGCCGTCATCGTCTCCACCGACGGTCCGATCGACGAACAGGTCCGCGACATCGTGGGCCCGGAAGGCGTCAAGTACGCCATCGACCCGGTGGTCGGGGAAACCGGCACCCAGATGTTCAAAGCCCTTCACGAAGAGGGCAGATTGCTGGTCTACGGCTCCCTCACCGGCGAACCGATCCGTATCGGCGAGGACCCGCGCTACATTCTCGCGGGCCGCCGGAGTCTCGAAGTCTTCTGGCTGGGCTACTGGCTCACCACACTGGACGACACAGCGCGTCGGCAGCTCGCCGACGGCATTGTGGCGCTCATGCGCGAGGGAATCGTGGAAACTTCGCCAGGCTCCGCGTTCTCCCTGGACGAAGTCGCCGAGGCGGTGGCGGAGGCGGAGACAATAGGCAGAAAGGGAAAGGTACTCCTGGTTCCCGGAAACCAATGAAACACGTGAAACACGGCCACTGATTACCCGTGGCCGCGCGGTCGCGCCGGCCCCGGACGAGCCCGGCCGGGGCCGGCGCATAGGGTGGGGGGGATGCAGGAGCGGTACCGGGTCGTGGCGCGGGCGGGTGGGCATGAGGTCGAGATCAATCGGTCGCGGTTCCTCTGCGCCCTGGCGCCCGTCGCGAGCGAGCAGGAGGCACAGGACTTTGTCGCCCGTGTCCGCAAGGAGCATCCGACGGCCACCCACAACTGCTTCGCGTATGTGATCGGCGCCGACGCCTCCGTACAGAAGGCGAGCGACGACGGAGAGCCCGGCGGCACCGCCGGAGCGCCGATGCTCCAGATGCTGATGCGGCGCGAGGTGCGCTACACGGCCGCGGTCGTCACCCGGTACTACGGCGGGGTCAAGCTCGGCGCGGGCGGGCTCATCAGGGCGTACGGCGGAGTGGTCGGCGAAACCCTGGACCTCGTGGGGACATTGACCAGGCAGCGCTTCCGGCTGGCCACCGTCACCGTCGACCACCAGCGCGCGGGCCGGCTGGAGAACGATCTGCGCGCGACCGGGCGTACCGTGCGCGAGGTGCGGTACGGAGAAGCCGTCACCATCGAGGTCGGCCTGCCGGACGCGGACCTGCCGGCCTTCCGCGCCTGGCTCGCGGACACCACGGCCGGTGCGGCTGTACTGGAACTGGGCGGCGAGGCCTTCATTTGAGGATTCTGCACACCTCCGACTGGCACCTCGGACGGTCGTTCCACCGCGTCGGACTGCTCGACGCCCAGGCCGTCTTCCTGGACCACCTCGTGGCGACCGTCCGCGACCGCGAGATCGACGCCGTCCTGGTCGCGGGCGACATCTACGACCGGGCCGTACCGCCCCTCGCGGCCGTCGAACTCTTCGACCGCGCGCTGCACCGGCTCGCTGACGCCGGCGTACCGACCGTCATGATCTCCGGCAACCACGACTCCGCCCGCAGACTCGGCGTGGGCGCCGGGCTGATCGAGCGCGCCGGTATCCATCTGCGTACCGACCCGGCCGGCTGCGCCACCCCGGTGCTGCTCTCCGACGCCCATGGCGAAGTGGCCCTCTACGGACTGCCGTACCTCGAACCGGCCCTGGTACGCGACGAGTTCGGCACGGAGAAGGCCGGCCACGAAGCGGTCCTCGGCGCTGCCATGCGGCGCGTACGGGCCGACCTCGCCGGACGCGCCCCCGGCACCCGCTCCGTCGTCCTCGCGCACGCCTTCGTCGTGGGCGGCGAACCCAGCGAGAGCGAACGGGACATCACCGTCGGCGGAGTCGCCGCCGTGCCCGCCGGGATCTTCGAAGGCGTCGACTATGTCGCCCTCGGCCATCTCCACGGCTGCCAGACCCTCAACGAGCGTGTACGGTACGCGGGTTCGCCGCTCGCCTACTCCTTCTCGGAGACCAGCCACCGCAAGAGCATGTGGCTGGTGGAGCTGGGACCGGCAGGCGAGATCGAGGCGGAGCGCGTCGACTGCCCGGTGCCCCGCGCGCTGGCCCGGATCCGTGGCCCCCTCGCCACCCTGCTCGCCGATCCCGCGCTCGCCCGCCACGAGGACTCCTGGATCGAGGCGACCCTCACCGATCCGGTGCGCCCCGCCGAACCCATGGCCCGGCTCAGCGCACGCTTCCCGCACACCCTCAGCCTGGTCTTCGCCCCCGAGCGCGGGGACGACGACCCCCACGCCTCGTACGCCCAGCGCCTCGCGGGCCGTACCGACCAGCAGATCGCGGAGGACTTCGTGGCCCATGTACGGGGCGGACCGGGACCCGACGAGCGGGAACGCACGGTGCTGCGCGACGCCTTCGACGAGGTACGGGCCGACGCCGCCGTGCGCGAGGTGGGCCGGTGAGGCTGCACCGGCTGACGATCACTGCCTTCGGCCCCTTCGCCACCACCCAGACCGTCGACTTCGACGCGCTCTCCGCCGCCGGGCTGTTCCTGCTGCACGGTCCGACCGGTGCCGGCAAGACCTCCGTACTCGACGCGGTGTGCTACGCGCTGTACGGAACCGTGCCCGGCGCCCGCCAGAGCCCCGGGGCCCCGCTGCGCAGCGACCACGCGCCGAGCGGGACACCCACCGAGGTCGAACTCGAACTGACCGTGGGCGGACGGCGGTTGGAGATCACCCGGCGGCCCGCCCAGCAGCGCCCCAAGAAACGCGCCAAGGGCTTCACCACCGAGAAGGCGCAGAGCTGGCTCCGCGAGTACGACACCGGGCGCGGTGCCTGGCGGGCGCTCAGCCGCTCGCACCAGGAGACGGGCGAGGAGATCGGCCGGCTGCTCGGTATGAGCCGGGACCAGTTCTGCCAGGTGGTGCTACTGCCGCAGGGCGACTTCGCGCGCTTTCTGCGCGCCGACGCCGAGGCGCGCGGCAAGCTCCTCGGCACACTCTTCGACACCCGCCGGTTCGCCGCGGTCGAGGAACGGCTCGCCGAGCTGCGCCGCGCCGCCGAACACCGGGTACGCGAGGGCGACGAGCGGCTGCTCGGTATCGCCCAGCGGATCTCCCAGGCGGCGGACGGCAGTTCGGCCGCGCTGCCCGAGCGGCGGCCGGGCGACGCGGGACTTGCCGAGGCCGTACTGGAATGGGCGGCGCTCGCCCGTACGACCGCCCAGGAGCGGGCGGACATCGCCGAGTCGGCGCTCACGGCGGCCGAGGACCGGCGGTCCACCGCCCGGCGCGCACTGGACGAGGCGCGCGAACTCGCCCGGTTGCAACGGCGGTTCGCCGAGGCCCGGCTCCGCGCCGAGGCACTCGAAGTACGCCGCCCCGAGCGCGACCGCGCCCAGGGCTTCATCGAGCGCGCCCACAAGGCGGAACTCGTCGCCCCGGCGCTCGCCCTGCGCGACGAGGCCGAGCAGGCGCACCGGACGGCCTCCGACGCGTACGACAGCGCAAGCGCGCTCCTGCCCGCGCATCTCGCCGGGGCGGGCGCGGAGCAACTCGCCTCGCTCGAAAGGACCGTACGGCAGGAACTCGGCGCCCTCGACGCGGCCAGGCGTGCCGAACAGCGCGCCGCGGAGATCACCGGCGAGCGTGCCGCACTGGACCGGCAGGCGCGTGCCGACGAGGAGTTCCTCCAGGAGGCGGCCGGCTGGCTGGCGGGCTGGGAGTCCGAACGCCGGGCGCTCCGGGACCGTATCGAAGCCGCTCAGGAGGCGGCCACCCGTGCCGAACAGCTCGCGGGGCAACTCGAACCCGCCAGGCTCCGCCTTGAAGCGGCCCGGCGGCGCGACACACTGGAGGCGGCGGCCGACGAGGCCGAACGGGGGCTGAGCCGGGCCAGGGAGCAGGCCAACACCGCCCATGAGACCTGGCTCGATCTGCGCGAGCGGCGGCTGCGGGGCATGGCGGCCGAACTGTCGGCCCGGCTCGTCGACGGCGAACCGTGCGCGGTCTGCGGCTCCGCCGTACATCCGGAGCCCGCCCGCGCCACCGTAGGGCAGCCCGAACCGGCTGTCGAGGAAGCGGCGCTGACGGAGTATCAGCGCGCCGCACAGGTCCGCGACAAGATCGAGCGCGAACAGGCCGCGCTCGCGGAGCGGCACACGGCGGCCCGCGAGGCGGCCGGTGGCGCGAGCGTCGGCGAACTTCTCCTGTTCACCGAGAAGTTGGAACGTGAACACACCGAGGTGCACCGGCTCGCCGCCGGTACGCACGCCGCCCGCGAGGCCCTGGGCCATGCCGAGCGCGAGCACGACGAGCGGCTCACGGCACAGCGGGAGGCCGAACGCCGCGTCGCCGCCCGCACCTCACGGCGCGAAGCCCTAGACCGTGAACTGGCCTCGCTGCAAACCGAATTGGACCGCGCCCGGGGCGACGCCGGCACCGTCGCCGACCGGGTGGCCCAGCTTGAGGACCGGGCCCGGTGGCTCGCCGGAGCCGCCGAGGCCGCCCGCGAGGCCGACACCGCGGCGGTCCGGCTCAAGGAGGCCGACGGCGGACTCGCCAACGCCGCGTTCCGGGCCGGTTTCGACACCCCGCAGGCCGCGGCGGCCGCCCTGCTCTCCGACCCGGACTGGCGCCGACTCCAGCGGGTACTGGACGAGTTCGGAGCCGAGGCCGCCGCGATCGAGGCGGTGCTCAACGAACCCGGGATCCGGGACGCCGGCGGTCGGCCGCCCGCCGGGACCGCCGCGACCGAGGCCGCGCACGAGGCCGCCGAACAGGCCTTCCAGGACGCCTCGGCCGCCGCCGTCACCGCCCGGGACCGCCGCGCCGAACTCGTCAGGCTCTCCCGCCACGCGGAGGCGGAGGTCCGGGGACTCGGCCCGGTCCGCGAGGAGTACGACCGGGTGGCACGCCTCGCCGGACTCACCGCGGGCACCTCCGCCGACAACACCCGCAAGATGCGCCTGGAGTCGTACGTCCTGGCGGCCAGGCTGGAACAGGTCGCGGCCGCCGCCAGCGCCCGGCTCCAGCGCATGTCGTCCGGCCGCTACGCCCTCGTCCACTCCGACGCCAGAACGGGCGGGCAGCGCCGCTCGGGCCTGGGGCTCCAGGTCATCGACGCCTGGACGGGCAGCGCGCGCGACACCGCCACGCTCTCCGGCGGCGAGACCTTCTTCGCGTCCCTCGCCCTCGCGCTCGGCCTCGCGGACGTGGTCACCGACGAGGCGGGCGGCGTACGGCTGGACACCCTCTTCATCGACGAAGGCTTCGGCAGCCTGGACGACCAGACGCTGGACGAGGTCCTCGACGTCCTGGACGGCCTGCGGGAACGCGACCGCAGCGTCGGCATCGTCAGCCATGTCGCCGATTTGCGCCGCCGTATCCCGGCCCAGTTGGAGATCGTCAAGGAGCGGCACGGGTCGGCGGTGCGCCATCGGGTGTAGGGGCGGGGGCGAGCGCCGGTGGCAGGTGGTCCCGGTGTGGTCCGGGGCGGTCCCGTGTGGGACAACGGCCGCGGAATCCGTGTGACATCCGCTGCGGTACCGGCCACCATGGGCGCCCATGCCCGCACTTGAACCCCCCACTCCCTCGGCCCTCCGCCGTGATCCGCTGCCCCTGCGCGGCCGGACCGCCCTGGTCACCGGTGCCAGCCGCCGTGGCGGTATCGGCTGCGCCGTCGCGCGGCGGCTGGCCGCGTACGGCGCGAGCGTCTATCTCCACCACCATGTGCCGCACGACGCCGGGCAGCCCTGGGGCGCCGACCCCGGAGGCCCGGAAGCGGTCGCCGCCGTTGTCCGCGAGGCGCGGGCCGATCCGGCGGCGCTGGTGGCGCACGGACCCGGTGATCTGTCCCGTACCGACGCGCCCGCCGCGCTGATCGGCACCGCCGCCGAGTCCCTCGGCGGGCGGCTCGACATCCTTGTCGCGAACCATGCCCTGAGCGGTTCCGACGGCACCCTCGACACCATCGACGCGGCGATGCTGGACGCGCACTGGGCGACCGACACCCGGTCGGTGGTCCTGCTCGTCCAGGCGTACGCGCGGCTGCGCGCGAAGCTGCCCGCCCGTACACCCGGCGGCAGGGTCGTCATGATGACCTCGGGTCAGGACCTCGGAGGCGGTATGCCGGAGGAGATCGCGTACGGTCTGGCCAAGGGAGCCCTTGCCTCGGCGACCCGCTCGCTCGCCACCGCGCTCGCGGACCGCGCGGTGACGGTCAACACCGTCAACCCCGGTCCCGTCGACACCGATTATCTGACGGGGCCGGCGTACGAAGCGGTCGCCGCCCGATTCCCGGCCGGCCGCTGGGGCATGCCCGACGACCCGGCCCGGCTGATCGCCTGGCTCACGACCGACGAGGCCGAGTGGATCACCGGCCAGGTCATCGACTCGGAGGGCGGCTTCCCCCGCTGAGACGGACGGGCGTGGTCATGTCTCAGGCGCTTCGCGAGGCGGCGCGCTGGATGGAGAGGCCGTCGGGCCCGGTCCGGTCGACCGGGCCCGGCCGGCACCGTCGCGGCGCGCGCCGTACCGTACTCCTGCCCCCGGTCAGAGCTTGGACAGCTCGTCCACCAGGTCGTCCAGACCGAGCGAGCCCTGGGACAGCGCCGCCATGTGCCAGGCCTTCGCGTCGAACGAGTCGCCGTGCGCCTTGCGGGCGTTGTCCCGGCCGAGCAGCCAGGCCCGCTCTCCCAGCTTGTAGCCGATCGCCTGGCCCGGCATCGACAGATAGCGGGTCAGCTCGCTCTCCACGAATTCCGCGGGACGGCCGCTGTGGTTGCCGAAGAACTCCTGCGCCAGCTCCGGGGTCCAGCGCTCACCCGGGTGGAACGGGGAGTCCGCGGGGATCTCCAGCTCCAGATGCATCCCGATGTCCACGATCACCCGGCAGGCACGCATCATCTGGGCGTCCAGATAGCCGATCCTGCGCTCCGCGTCCGGCAGGAAGCCCAGCTCGTCCATGAGCCGTTCCGCGTACAGCGCCCAGCCCTCCGCGTTGGCGCTGACCATGCCGACGGTCGCCTGGTAGCGGGAGAGCCGGTCGGCGACCAGCGTCCACTGGGCGAGCTGGAGATGGTGGCCGGGCACACCCTCGTGGTACCAGGTCGACACCAGGTCGTAGACCGGGAAGCGGGTCGCGCCCATGGTGGGCAGCCAGGTGCGGCCGGGGCGCGAGAAGTCCTCGGACGGACTGCTGTAGTACGGGGCGGCCGGTCCGCCGGGCGGGGCGATCCGGGACTCCACCTTCCGTACCTGCTCGGCCAGTTCGAAGTGCGTGCCGTCCAGCGCCTCGATCGCCTCGTCCATCAGGTTCTGGAGCCAGTCCCTGACCTCGTCGACCCCGTCGATGTGCGCGCCGTGCTCCTCCAGATGGGCGAGCGCCTCCCAGGGGCCCGCGCCGGGCAGGATCTTCCCCGCCTCGGACTTCATCTCGGCCAGCAGCCGGTGGTACTCGGACCAGCCGTACGCGTACGCCTCGTCCAGATCGAGGTCCGTGCCGTTGAAATAGCGCGCCCAGCGCGCGTAGCGCTCCCGGCCCACGGTGTCGGGCGCGTCCTCGACGGCGGACGCGTACACGTCGCGCATCCAGTCGCGCAGCTCGGTGACGGCGGCGGTCGCCTGCCGCGCGGCGCCGTCCAGTTCGGTACGGAGCGCGCCGGGGCCCGCCGCGGCGAACTCCTCGAACCAGCCGCGGTCCTCGCCCGCCCACTCCGTGAGCTGGCCGATGAAGGTCGCGGTGGGGCGCGGCCCGGCGTACAGCTTGCGTTCCAGGCCCAGGGCCAGCGAGGCACGGAATCCTTCGAGCGCGGCGGGGACCGCGCGCAGCCGCTCGGCGATCGCCGCCCAGTCCTCGTCCGTCTCGGCCGGGGTCACGGTGAACACGTCGCGGATGTGATGTGCCGGCGAGTGGATGTTGCTGACCTTGCGCAGCCCCTCATCGTTGTCGTGCACGGCGAGTTCCGCCGTGAGCCGCTCCCGCAGCAGCCGGCCGCAGCGCCGCTCGGCATCGGTGTCCGCGCCCGGCAGCGTCTCGGCCTTGTCGAGCCGGCTGAGGGTCTCCCGGGCGAGATCGGCGAGCGCCTGCTGGCCGGCCGGGGAGAAGTCGGGAAGGCGGCGGGAACTCTCCGCGACACCCAGGAAGGTGCCGGTGATGGGGTCGAGTTCGATGAGTGCGTCGACGTAGGCGTCGGCGACCTGGCGGGGCAGCGCGCTGCCGGCTGTGTCTGACATGCGGGCCATCTTCTCCAAGAGAGAGTCCGCCGTCACATCATGGATTCCGCTCCGGGGGCGGTTTGGCCGACGAGGATGCGGCGGGCGGGCCGCGATCCACTGCCCGTGCGGCCAACCGGGCGCCGAAGCGGGCGACTTCGGGCCATCAGCCGGATTCGTTCCGGTTGGTGGGACGTCAGGTCTGGACCGGAAGCGGGCGCGCGGAGCCCGCGCGACCGCATCAGAGTTTGGCCGGAATCAGTCGCCCGGCAGCCGGACCGGATGCCCGTACGGACGCTTTCGCGGGACCGCTGCACAGGCCGGCCGCGCGGGCGGGCCGGCCGCGCGGGCGCGGCGGCCGGCTGCACGGGCCGGGGCGGTGCGGGTCAGCGGTCGGCCTGCTCCTGGTCATGGCCGAACAGCCCGGCGGCCGGGTCCCCGTGGTCCCCGTGGTCGCCGTACGACGGGAGCACCGGCACGGCCGCCGCCTCCAACCGGGCCGTGATCACCAGCGTGTCCTCGTCGATCTGGTAGTCGAGGGGCAGTCCGAGCTCCCGCATGGTCGCGACCATGCCGGTGTTGGACGCCTGGGTGACCGCGTACACACTCGTGCAGCGCGCCTCGACCGCGAGCGCGACCAGCCTGCCGAGCAGCTCGGAGCCGATTCCGCGGCGCTGCCAGGCGTCCTCGACGATCAGGGCGACCTCGGTCTCGTCGCCGTCCCAGAGGAGATGCCCCAGGGCGACCAGCTTGCCGGAGGCCGACTCGACCGCGAGGGTACGGCCGAACCGCGGGCTGAGGAGATGCCTCAGATAGCGGTCCGCGTCGCCCACCGGGCCGTGGTAGCGCAGCCCGAGCGTACGGTCCGAGCAGCGGCCGTGCATGGCGAGGGCCGCGTCGAGGTCCTGGTGGTCGGCCCGCCGTACGGTGATCTCCTGGCCCTCGGGCAGGGTGAGGACCGCCTCGCCGCGCGGGATGCGGGGGCCGAGGCGGGCGTCCAGCTCCACCAGCGCGCGGGCCCGCGCGAACTCGGTCGGGGTGAACGGCAGATACGGACGCTCCACGGAGATGCTCCCGCCGTGCGGGTCGCGCAGCCGCATCTCCGTCCCGTCCAGCACGCCTTCGACCGGGGCGTCCTCATCGGCGGGCCGTCCGGTGACCGAGAGGGCCGGCCGCGAGTGGATGGTGCAGCGGCCGAGCAACTGGCGCAGCGCCAGCGGCAGTTCGGCGCCGTCCAGCGCGGTGCGGGTGGCCAGGCCGAGCACCCGGGTCGGGGTGTCCACCAGATCGTGCGCGTCGGCGCGCTCGATCCACGTACCGCTGCCGCCCGCTTCCGAGACCTCGCGGGTGAGGTCCTTGGCCTGGAGCGCGGCCGGGGCACGGAGCAGGAACTCGTCCACCGTGCCCTCGGTCAGCGGGTGCGTCTGGAGGGTGAGGATGTCCACCCGGAGCGCGGCGAACGCCGTGCACAGCGCGGCCAGGCTCCCCGGCTCGTCGCGCACGGTGGTGCGCATCCGCCAGAGCGTCGTCTCGCCCTCTCCGGCGGCGCCGGCCTCGTCCAGGGGGCCGGCTCCGGCGAGGGCCTCGGCGGTCGCGTTGCCGGTCGCTGCGTTGCCGGTCGCTGTGTCGCCGGTGGCGGATGCCGGTGGGGCATGACCGTGTTTCCGTGCCCACCATGTGTGGAAGGCCGCCGTGGCGATGAGCGCGATGGCAGACGCGAACAGCAGGAACATACCGTCGGGCCCATGAGCGATCATGTTCGCCACGGAGTCGGCGACTGCCACGGCGGTGAACAGGGCGGCCAGCTCGACCATGTCCCGGCGCCAGTGGTGGGCGCGCCGGACACTCTTCGCAGACGTCACATTGGTCATGACCTCACTTTGACGGAACGGTGTTGCGTGATCACGAACGGTTTGTGACTGATGGGTTAAGGATGGATCTGTTCCCTTTTGGGTGATCCTTGGCCTAATGTGCCATGGTTTGATCGCCCCCTTGGCGCAATGCGGCCAGCAGTCGGGCCGCCTGGGCGGCGAGGCGTGAGGTGCTTCCCCGGCCGGCCCACTCGGCGAGCCCCGGTATCCCGCCCCGGGCCCCGGAGCGCTCCACGCACTCCGCGGCCACGGACAGCACCTCCCCGAGCCCGGGCCGCGCCGGACCGGTCTCCGCCAGCAGCGCCGGCAGTGCCGGGGCCAGTACGGACCAGACCGTGGCACAGGCACCGGTGGCCGCTGCCGTACGGGCGGCGTCGGCCAGCCGCTTGGGCTTGACCGCTCCGGACGCCACCAGCCCGGCCAGCTCCCGGCCCAGCAGCGGCGCGTCCAGGTCACCACGGGCGGCCAGCACCAGCAGCGCGTCCACCGCCGACAGCCGGTCGTCCGGATGCCGGGCGCCGAGTCCGTACGCCACGCCCCGGTGCAGTCCGGCACCGGCGGGACCACCGCTCTCGGCGAGGGCCGGCAGCCACCATGAGCCGCCCCGCTGGTCCTCCTCCGCGCAGGCCGCCACCTTGGGCAGCAGCCACCCGGCGAGCGTTTCCCGGTCCTCCGGCAGCACGGCCGGCCAGTGGACGCTCTCGCTCCCGGTCCAGTGGTGGCACCCCGATCCGACGGGCCGCACCGGGCTGCCCAGCCAGCGGAACGCCGGCGGGAACTCCCGGTGGATCGCCAGCCGCTCCCTGACCGCGCCCACCCGGCCCGTCACCGACTCCAGCCAGTGGCGCCCCTCCCCGGCGGGCGCGTCCGCGTCCGGCCGCCGGTGCTCCGGGCCGGAGTCGAGCGCGGGCAGCGCCGTACCGTCCCCGCTGAGCCAGGCGGCCAGCCGCCCGGCCTCGGAGGTGCCGAGGGCCGCCGCCGCGCGCACCGCCTCCGGGTGGGCGTCGCGCCGTACCCGCAGCAGCGCCTGGGCGAAGTCCACCGGAGCCGGGGCGGCACAGAGCCGCTCGTACTCACTGAGCCGCTCGACCAGGACATCGGCATCCAGCGCACCCGTCTCCCAGGTCGGGGTGGCCAGCAGGAAGGGCAGCGGCCTGGTGCGCAGCAGATAGGCGGCCTCCCACAGCCGCGCCTCGGTCACTCCGTTCAGCACGGTATGCGCACAGGACTGCCGTACCGCCGCCCGTGCCCTGGTGTTCCACAGCGCCGTGACGGAGACCCGCTCGCATATGGAGGCGGCCACCACCTCCAGTCCATGGGGGAGCCTGGAGAACCGCCGGTCGCGTCCCTTCTCCGATTCGCCGTCGAGCCACCAGCGGTCGGCCAGCGCGTCCTTGAGCGCGTCGGCGAGTGCGGCCCGGTCCCGGTAGGCATGACGCACCAGCCCGTCCAGCGCCCGTTCGAACGAGGTCACCTCCTCGCGTGAGACGACCAGCGCCACCACCTCCTCGACCAGCTCGGCGATGCCCGCGGGGGCAGGCGCGAGATGCGCCGGGACCGGCACGGGCGGCAGGATCTCCTCGTACGGAACAGGCTCGGGCTCCGCGGGCAGCTCACCGAACACCTCGGCGGCCCGTGCCCGGTGGACCGGGCTCAACGCGCCCGCCGCCAGGGTCAGTTCGGCCCGCACCTCGGCACCGACGGCGGACAGCCGGCTCCCCACCAGCTTCAGCGCCCGCTCCTGGACGGCCGTGTCCTCGTGCCCGAACGCCTCGGCGACGACGGGCAGCAGCTCACCGGCCGAGCCGCTGTCCGCGCGCAGGACCTTGCCCAGCAGCACCAGTTGCGCCCTGACGAGCTTCTTCTCGGGCCGGAACAGCACCGACCGCGACATGTCCGCGAGACTCCGCACCGGCAGACCGCCCGCGAGCGCCAGCCCGCCGAGCACGCCCTGCGCGTGACCCGCCACCGTCGAGGACCCGTCCGCCGCCATTCCGATCCAGTCGGCCAGATGCTCCCGCTCCTCGTCCGCGGTCAGCCCGAGCCGGCGCAGCAGATTCAGAAAGAAGGCCGCTTCCCCCGGTCTGCCGCCGCGCAGCAGCCGGGCGATGGTGCACTTCACCAACAGACTCCGCTCCACCACCCCCTCCTCGGCGAGGACGGTGAGCGCCGTCGGCCAGTGATGCGGCTCCTCGGCATCGCCGTACCAGCCGACGGGAGCGGGGAGTTCGGCCGTCTCGAACAGCCGCGGCACCATGGTCCGCACCAGAGGGTCCGCCCGGAGCGCGGGCAGCAGCCTGCCGTGCGACGGCATGGCCTCCGCCCAGCCGTGCACAAACGCGTCAGTGGCCGGGATCTCGCACCCCGAGAGCCGTACCAGGCCCTCTATCAGTGGATAGTCCATCTGCGCGGTCGACGCCCGGCCCGCGAGCCGGTGCGCCACATTCCCGAGCCAGTCGGGATCCCGCTCCGCCAGCAGATCGAGCAGCTCGGCGTGCGGCAGCCGGAACCCCTCACGCATCTCACGGGCACCGATCCAGGACGCCGTCGCCGCTGCCCCCGTGTGGCACCCGGCGCCCGCGACGATCAGGGCCAGTCCGGCCCTTCTGCGCTCGCGCCAGCGGTCCCAGGACCATCTGCCCAGCTCCTTGCGCAGTTCCTTGAGCGCGGCCAGCTCCGTCTTCCTGTCCGCCGCCCCGAGCGGCTTGACCAGCCCGGGAATGTCCTGGACGCGGCCCTCCCGTACGGCATCGGTCAGCTCGCTCATCGGGCGCCCCCGCTCACCACGACGGCCTCGCGCCGCGCCATCCGGACGGCCAGCGCGTGTTTGCACGGGCCGCGCTTCCCCCGGTAGTCCGCCCACCACCGGCAGGTGCAGCTCAGCACACCGGCCGCCTCCCGCACCTGGTAGCGGCGCTCGCCCGAGGCGACGGAGGCCAGCTCGCCGTCCAGCGCCACCGCTCCCGAGGAGAGCAGGGCCCGGGCCGCGACCAGCCGGGGATTGTGCCGCTCCGCGCGGTCCGCGTCGTACGGCAGCTCACGGTGGAAGTACGCCGCGTCCGCGATGTCATAGCCGACCCGGCCCGCCGTACCCAGCCGCACGAGGGCCGCCCGTACCCGCTCCGCCGGCAGCCCCGCACGCTCGGCCAGCTCCGCCGGGTCGATCCGCGGCTCCCACGCCAGCAGCACCGAGATCAACTCGGCGTCCTCCGCGGCCTCCTCGGTGGCCAGCGCCTCCAGCACCCCGCCCTCGCCCGAGAATCCGCGCGCGGCGTCCGGGGACAGCGTGAGGGTGAGCCGCATCCCCGGCAGCACCGCCTCCCAGGCGCTCGCCGTCGCCGCGCCGTCCGTGACCGGGCCGTACACCCGCAGCGCCGTCGCGTCCCGAAGCACCCGCTGGAGGGCGGCGAGCCGCTCGGGACCCGGCAGACAGACGGCCCCCGGCACGGGCCGGGTGGTCGGCCGCAGGGTCCCTCCGGCCGGTACGACCCACCGCGCCCCGCGCGAAGCCGTCCCGCGCGGCAGCGAGCGCAGGAACCTGACGGCCTCCGGGGCGGACAGTTCGGCCCGGAGATCGAAGCCGGCCGAGATGACCTGCGCCTCGGCGAAGCCCCTCAGCCACCGGTCCGGCAACGGCACCTTCTTCTCCACGACCGGACCGTCCACGGTGGTGACCGTCAACTCGTCGGGGCCCACCCGCAGATGGAGCGGATCGTCACCGGTCATCCGTGAGAGTGCCTCACGCAACGGATTGTTGACGTCGACATTGGTCGTGCCGTGCCCGGTCTCCGCGCCGTCGAGCCCCTCGCGCCCCACATCGAGCCGCGCGTACACCCCGCAGCACCCGGAGAACGACTCGAAGCGCAGCCGGTCGCCGTTCCCCGTCACCACCGGATCGAGTGAACTGCCCGCTATCCGCTGGTAGTAGCGGGCCCCCGCCACATCCGCGACCGCGAGCAGCCCCGGGCGGCGGCGCGCGGCGAGGAGAGGAAGCCGGAGAAGAAGCGCGGGTGCGCCTCGGCGCCGGCCGGGGTGAGCCCGCCCGATGTCTCCAGGCCGAGCAGCCGCCCGCCCGGGGCGCTCTCCAGGGCGGACGGACGGGAATAGGCGAGTGCCTGTACGGATCGCGTCATGGAAGTGACGTTAGGACCCGGCACTGACAATCGGCCTCGGCCGAGGAGCGGGGCCCGCTGACAGCGCCCGCTCCTCGGCCCCCGTCGACTGCGCGGGGCTCCGGCCGTCCGCCGGCCCCGTCCCCGCCCCCGTCGACCGCTTCCGACTACGACTGATTACTTCTGACTGCTACTGACCGACCCGGCCCGGCTGGAGCACCTTCGTGAACAGCACCGTGCCGCCCTCCGCCCGCAGCCGCACCGTCAGTTCCCCGCTGCCGCCGTCGATGTCCACCTCGCCGAAGAGCTGCGGTGCCTCCATCGGCGACACATTCGCCCGGTCCGGAGCCTTCACGTACACCCGGTCGGGACCGAAGGTGCCGTCCAGCGCGCTGGCCTGGAACTGTCCCGCCGCGAGCGGCCCCGACACGAACTCCCAGAACGGCGCGAAGTCCTTGAACGCCGCGCGCTCCGGCTCGTAGTGCTGCGCCGAGGTGTGGTGGACGTCTGCCGTCAGCCACAGCGTGCCGGTGATGCGCTGGTGCTTGATGTACCGCAGCAGCTCCGCGATCTGCAGTTCCCGGCCCAGCGGGACACCGGGGTCGCCCTGCGCGATCGCCTCGATGTTCGCCGTACCGTCCGGAACGACCAGACCGATCGGCATGTCGGCGGCGATCACCTTCCACACCGCCCGCGAGCGCGACAGCTCACGCTTGAGCCACTGGAGCTGCTCCGCACCCAGGATGCCGGTCGTGTCGTCGGCCTGCCGGCCGGGCGAGTTGGCGTTGCGGTACGTCCGCATGTCGAGAACGAACACATCCAGCAGCGGACCGTGGCTGATCACCCGGTGAACGCGCCGGTCCGTGCCGCGCGCGCCCCCGCCGGAGATGGGGAAGTACTCGTGGAACGCCTGCGTGGAGCGTGCGGCGAGCACATCCACGTTCTTCTCGGTGTAGCGGACGTCGTCGAGGATCTGGCCCGGGTACCAGTTGTTGCGCACCTCGTGGTCGTCCCACTGCACGATGGCCGGCACCTGCGCGTTGAACCGGCGGACGTTCTCGTCGAGCAGGTTGTAGCGGAAGTTGCCCCGGTACTCGTCGAGCGTCTCGGCGACCTTCGACTTCTCCTCGGTGGTGATATTGCGGTAGACACGCCCGTCGGGCAGCGTCACGCTCGGCTCGATCACGCCGTCCGCGTAGATCGTGTCCCCGCTGCACAGGAAGAAGTCCGGGTTGAGCCGGCGCATCTCCTCGTACACCCGGAAACCGCCGATGTCCGGGTTGATGCCCCAGCCCTGGCCCGCGATGTCGCCGGACCAGACGAACCGTACGTCCTGCCGGCGCCTGGCGGGCGCGGTGCGGAAGGTGCCGTACACCGGCTCGCCGGTACGGCGGGGGTCGTGCGGGTCGGCGAGCGTCACCCGGTAGTGCACCTGCTCACCGTCGGGCAGCCCGTGCAGCGGGACCGTACCGGTGAAGTCGCTGCTCGGGCCGAGCAGCGGTCCGTGCCAGGTGCGGGCGCGGCGGAACGATTCGGTCGCCGAGGTCTCGACGATCATCCGGGCCGGCCGGTCGGACCGTACCCACACCAGCCCGGTGGAGGCCGTGATGTCGCCGGCCTGCACGC
The DNA here is from genome assembly GCF_019056675.1 of Streptomyces sp. GMY02. Taxonomy (NCBI): domain Bacteria; kingdom Bacillati; phylum Actinomycetota; class Actinomycetes; order Kitasatosporales; family Streptomycetaceae; genus Streptomyces; species Streptomyces sp. GMY02. Next base: position 7,298,421 of record NZ_CP077658.1, read on the forward strand.
CCCAGGCGGCCTGCGGCCGTCCCGATCTGGCCTGCGCCGGGGCGGCGTTCACAAGCGCGGCGCCGGGCAGGGCCAGCGCGGCCGAAGCGGCCAGTGAACCGCGCAGCACACTGCGGCGCGCGGGGGAAGCGGTGGTGGAAGGGGCTGAATCGCCCGCATCGGGGGAGGAGTCGGAGGAGGTGGCGGCGAAGTCCGAGGGCTTGGAGGTGTTCGACATCGATGGGTCTCCTGGGCAGGTGGATGCCGGTGCGTCGTGCCATGCCTAGTCCTCGGTGGCGGCCATCGCGCGAACCCCGTGTGAACAACCGGCCGTTGCCCCGCGCGCGTCACCTGGACAGCCGTTCGGCCGTGGGCTGGGATGGAGCGGTGACGGCGGACCTGGCGAGCGGCGATGAATTCGAGGCGCACCGGAGCGTCCTGACGGGCGTGGCCTACCGGATGCTGGGCCGGATCTCCGACGCCGAGGACGTGGTGCAGGAGGCCTGGCTGCGCTGGAGCGCCGACGCGCGCACGGACGTCCGCGAGCCGCGCGCCTACCTCGTACGCGTGACGACCCGCCTCGCCATTGACCGGCTGCGCCAGCTCAAGGCGCGGCGCGAGGCATACGTGGGGCCCTGGCTGCCGGAGCCGGTCGTCACCGACTACGGGCCCGCGGCACCCGACACCGCGGAGCGCGCGCTGCTCGCCGAGTCCGTGTCCCTCGCCGTGCTGGTCGTCCTCGAATCCCTCTCGCCGCTGGAGCGTGCGGTGTTCGTCCTGCACGAGGCGTTCGGATTTCCGTACGCGGAGATCGCGACCGTACTGGACCGGAGCGAGGCGGCCGTCCGCCAGCTCGCGGGGCGGGCCCGCCGCCATGTCGACGAGCGCAGGCCCCGGTACGACGTCGACCCGGTCGAACGCCGCGATCTCACCGAGCGGTTCCTCGCGGCGGCCGGCGGCGGCGATCTGGAGGCGCTGATCGCGCTGCTCGCGCCGGACGTGCGGCTCGTCGCCGACAGCGGCGGCAGGGCCAAGGCGCCCCTGCGGGTCATGGAGGGAGCCGACAAGGTGGCCCGCTTCTTCGCCGGGGTCTCGGGCGACGCGGCCGCGTACGAATTCCGGATCACGGAGGTCAACGGCGCGGCGGGGGTACTCGTCCTCAGCGGTGGAAAGCCGGATCTCGTCCTTCAACTGGAGGTCGGGGACGGTGCGGTGGAGCGTGTCCACATCATGCGGAATCCGGACAAGCTCGTGGGCGTGGGTTCCGGGCGCCCGCCGTTGTAAGCCCTGCTCCACGCGCTCCTCTCACTCCGGAGCCCCGTGTCCGATCCGGACGCGGGGCTCTGTGCCGCCTGCCTTTCACGGGTGTACGAACGTACTGTGAACACCCTGAGTCGGAGAGTGACTTCTCTCGGTGACCGGCGCAGGATTGGTCTTGACCAACTGGATGGGCGGTCCTATCGTCGCTAGTTAGTGCAGGAACCTTTAATAAACAAGGGCATGGAAACCTGCTGGGACACGGCGATTGCGGAGGATCAGGGTGGGGACCACGCAGCTTGAAACAGTGCCGGAGCCTAAGTACTGGCACCTCAAGACCGTGCTCGGCGAGGCGCTCGACTCGGACTTCGCGGTGGGCGAGATCCTGCCCAACGAGCGTGAACTGGCCGCTCGTTTCGGGGTCGCGCGCGCCACGCTCCGGCAGGCGCTCGAACAGCTTGAGCTGGAGGGCCGCCTCCAGCGCCGCCGCGGTGTCGGTACGACCGTCGCACCGCCCCGGGTGGGTGTGGACGTCTCCACCGCCCAGCACGAATGGCCCGGCGCCGCGCAGGACGCCTGGCAGCCCGTCGACTGCGGTCTGGCGCCCGTCCCCTCCGCGGTGGCCCGGCTGCTGGAGATCGGCCCCGGCGAAGAGGCCCACACGGTCCGCAGGATCCGGGTCACGCACGGCCAGTCGGTGGCCACCGAGCTGCTGTACGTACCGTCCTCGTCCGTGCCCGAGCTGTCGGCGATCGACGTGCCGTCCGGACCTGCCCGCGCCCGGCGTGTCCTGCGCGAGCTCCAGCGGCTCGGCCTGGACGGACAGGACCGCGCGGTGGAGCTGGGCTCGGCGCGCGCGGACGACGCGAAGGCGCTGGACCGGCTGCCGGGGGCGCCCGTCCTCGTGGTCACGACGCGCTATGTGGTGGGGGGCCGTACGGCGGCCGTCTCGGTGGCCACCTACCGCGCCGACACCTGCCGGCTGACCTTCGGCGCCTCCGGTGACCTGGAGATCAGCGACCATCCGCAGGAGCGCAAGGCGTCCTGAGGCGCGGCCCGTGCGGGCCCCGGCGCGTCCCCGGGGCCGCCCCTTGCCCGCCGGACCCGGTCACCGGTCCCGGCGGGACGTCACCGTGCCCTCCACCGCGAAGAGCTGCTCCTCGACCTGGTCCAGGGCCAGCCGCAGCGCGCCGGTCGCCACCGCCGCCTCGCCGAGCAGCGAGAGCGTCACCCGCGGCGGGCGCAGACAGTAGCGGGACAGCTCGCCGCGCAGCGGATCGAGTACGCCGTCGAGCCCCGCCGCCCAGCCGCCGATCACGACCACCTCCGGGTCCAGCGCCAGCACCAGCGCCGCCACATCGTGCACCAGCCGCTGGATGAACCGCTCGACGGCCGCCTGAGCCCGTGCGTCGCCCTTCTTGGCGTCGGCGAAGACCTTGGCCACCGCTGCCTCGTCGAGCGGATGGAGCGGCTCGTCGGTCGTCGACAGCAGCTTCTCCGGAGTCACCCCGCGGCCCAGCAGATGCAGCGCGCCGATCTCGCCGGCCGCCCCGCCGAATCCTCGGTGCAGCCGCCCGCCGATCAGCGCGCCCGCCCCCGGGCTCAGCCCGGCCAGTACGAAGACGATGTCGTCGGAGTCGGTGGCGGCGCCCTTCCACTGCTCGGCCACCGCCGCGGCGTTGGCGTCGTTCTCCACGAGAACCGGACATCGGAACGAGCGGCGGAGCCGCTCACCGAGCGGGAGACCGGTCCACTGGGGGAGCGCCGTGCCCAGCCGTACGGTCCCGTCGGCCTCCACGATGCCGGGGCTGCCCACCCCCACCGCGCGCAGGGAGCTGCGTGCCACGCCGGTGCGCCGGAGGACATCGGCGACGACGAGCCGTACCCGCTCCAGCCGTTCGTCCGCGTCCGCCTTCTCGGAGACCTCGCGCGAGCCTGCGCCGATGATCCTGCCGTCCAGCCCGGAGAGCAGCGCGGCGATGCGGTGCGGGCCGATCTCGATCCCCAGCAGATGGCCGGCCTCGGCCCGGAACCGGAACCGCCGCGCGGGACGGCCCTGTCTGCGGGTCTCGCCCTCCTCCGGCGCGGACTCGCACACGAGGCCCGCGTCGATCAGCCCTTCCACCACACCCTCGACGGTCGGCCGGGAGAGATCCGTGATCCGGGTGAGATCCGTGAGGGTGAGAGTGCCGGCGCCGCGCAGGGCGTGCAGCACGACCGCCGAGTTGATCCGCCGCAGGAGAGAAGGGTCTCCGCCGGTCAGCCGCCCCACGGTATGTCCTCCCAGCTCGTGCGTGTCTGGCGGATGCTACTCGGTGGTCGACGGTGCGGCGAGTCGCCTGCGTTGCGGGCTGATTAGGGTGGGACACGTCGGCGAACGCATGGACCGAGGAGCCGGAAATGGCGCAGGACGAAGACGTGGTGATAAGCCCCACGGGCTGGGTGGCCGAGCAGGCGAGGACGTACGAGGAGTCCGACGGAGCGCGCGGCACCGTGATCCAGGGAGCGCCGTGTCTGCTGCTCGACTACCGGGGCCGGCGGACCGGCCAGTGGCGGCGGACCGTACTGATCTACGGGTCCGACGGCGACGACTATCTGCTCGTGGCGTCCAAGGGCGGTGCCGACGAGCATCCCCTCTGGTATCTGAACCTGGTGGCGGAGCCCGATGTACGGGTCCGGGTCGGCGCCGAGCGCTTCGCCGCGCGGGCGGAGACCCTGTCGCCGGAGGAGAAGGCCCGGGTGTGGCCGGGGCTGGTGGAGCTGTTTCCTCCGTATGAGGGATACCAGAAGAAGACGAACCGGGATATCCCGGTCATCAGGCTGCGTCGGGTGGCGGACTGAGCGCGCGCCGAAGCCGTGGGAGAGGGTCCGGGACAAGCTGACGGGCAGCCAAGAGTCAGTGGGCGGGGGTTTACTGGGGGCATGACCACCGCACAGCGTCTCGCCGTCATCGAGCTGCTGCGTGCCCGTGAATTCCCGGCGGCGCGCGGCCGGTCCGAGGTGGGCACGAGCGGGCCGGGATATCACCTCGCGGAACTGGCCCACGGCGACGGATTTCTGGGGGACGACGACGGCGCGCGCCGGATCGAGGAAGCCGAGCAGTTGGGTGCCGAGCACACCGCGCTGACGGAGATCCTCACCGCGCGGTACGGCGAACCGGATCACCTCAGCCTCTGGAGCCTTCGGATACGCGGCGGCGAGGGCGAGGAGATACCGGAGCCATGGCGGGAGTTGAGCGACGGCCCCCGGTTTCTGCATCTCTGGCGGATCGAGGGCCGCTGGCTGGCGGTGGGGCTGGCGGGGGAGGACGGGGAACAGCCGCTGCGGCTGATGGCAGCGGTCACGGAGACGGACCCGCCGTGACCTGACCTTGCCCCCGACCCGACTTGAGGTGACGGGCCGTCAAGGCAGGCCAGATCCGGCTCACCGAGTTGTGATCATCGCGTCCTGCTCACAGCACCGTGTCGGTCCCGCTCACAGCACCGTATCGGGGCCGCTCAGAGGATCGAGCCGGGGGTGTAGTCCGCCGCGGCCGGATGCTGCTTGACGATCGCCTCGATCCGGGAGACCACCGTCGCGATCTGGTCCTCGGCCGCGCCGGTGAAGGACAGCTTGTCCGCCATCAGCGCGTCCAGCTCGGCCCGGTCGAGCGGAATGCGCTCGTCCGCCGCGAGCCGGTCGAGCAGTTCATTGCGCTCCGCGCCCCGCTCGCGCATCGCCAGCGCCGATGCCACCGCGTGCTCCTTGATGACCTCGTGCGCGGCCTCGCGGCCCACCCCGGCCCGTACCGCGGCCATCAGGACCTTGGTCGTCGCCAGGAACGGCAGATAGCGGTCCAGTTCGCGCGCCACGACCGCCGGGAACGCGCCGAACTCGTCGAGGACCGTCAGGAAGGTCTCCAGCAGCCCGTCGAAGGCGAAGAACGCGTCGGGGAGGGCCACGCGGCGGACCACCGAGCAGGAGACATCGCCCTCGTTCCACTGGTCGCCCGCCAGCTCGCCGGTCATCGAGGCGTAGCCGCGCAGGATCACCATCAGACCGTTGACCCGCTCGCAGGACCGCGTGTTCATCTTGTGCGGCATCGCGGAGGAGCCGACCTGGCCGGGCTTGAAGCCCTCGGTGACCAGCTCGTGCCCGGCCATCAGCCGGATCGTCCTCGCCACCGAGGACGGCGCGGCGGCGAGCTGCACCAGCGCGGTCACCACCTCGTAGTCGAGCGACCGCGGATAGACCTGGCCGACGGAGGTGAACCCCTGGGCGAAGCCGAGATGTGCCGCGATCCGCTGCTCCAGCTCCGCCAGTTTCGCGGTGTCACCGCCCAGCAGGTCGAGCATGTCTTGTGCCGTGCCGACGGGGCCCTTGATCCCGCGCAGCGGATAGCGCGCGAGCAGCTCCTCCAACCGGCCGTACGCCACGAGCAGTTCGTCGGCGGCCGTCGCGAACCGCTTGCCGAGGGTGGTGGCCTGCGCGGCCACATTGTGCGAGCGGCCGGCCATGACCAGCTCGCCGTACTCGCCCGCGAGCTTCCCCAGCCTGGCCAGCACCGCGACCGTACGGTCCCGCGTCAGCTCCAGCGAGAGCCGGATCTGGAGCTGCTCGACATTCTCCGTCAGATCGCGCGAGGTCATGCCCTTGTGCACCTGCTCATGGCCGGCGAGGGCGTTGAACTCCTCAATGCGCGCCTTCACATCGTGCCGGGTGACCTTCTCGCGCTCGGCGATGGACGCCAGGTCGACCTGGTCGAGGACGCGCTCGTAGTCGGCGAGGGCCGCGTCGGGCACATCGATCCCGAGGTCCTTCTGCGCCCGCAGCACGGCCAGCCAGAGCCGGCGCTCCAGCCGCACCTTCTGCTCGGGGGACCACAGCACGGCCAGCTCCGCGGAGGCATAGCGGCCGGCAAGGACATTGGGGATGCGAGGCTTCGCGGTTACGGCGGTCACGTGAGCCGATTCTACTGGCGGTTTGCGCGGGTCGGCGCCGCGGCATGGTGCGACGGGTCGGGCCGGGGGCCGGTACGTCCTCGAACCGCCGGACGGGTTCAGGATCCGCGCTGTGATTCCGACGCGTCGTTTCCGCTACGTCGTTCCGTTCGAAAAGGCGCCCATGGGATTTCAGCGTTGAGCTGATATCCCACAGGCGCCCGGTCAATTGCCGCCGCCCGCGTCGGCGTCAGGCGGCGACTGAGCTGGCCCAGTCGTTATATGCGCCGAGATTCGAGCTGTAGGAGTTCGGGCCCAGCGAGATCTGACCGCCCCGGCCTCCCTCGTCGGCGGCCAGCCAGGCGTTCGAATTCGATTGCCTGTTCCGCCATGACGATGTCTGGTCGTTGAAGCCGTACTCGTTGAGGTTGTGCCACTGGTAGTCGTTGAAGATCAGCCGGCGTCCGCCGCCGTTCGTGTGCTCGTACAGACATGTCCAGCCGTCGGCGCAGGCCGGCAGCGCCTTGGCGCCGGCCGCCCGGCCGCGCAGCAGCGGATCGGTGGCGCGGGAGTAGCCCAGTGCCTTGTCCGCCTCCGTGTGCGCCTTGAAGCAGCGCACCTCGGTCAGGGAGTACACCACGCAACTGCGGGCGTCGCCCCAGCCGTCGTACTTGAGGTTGACCTTCTTCTGCCCGTACGCGGCGACGGCGCCGTCCACCGCCGAGGCGGCCTTCCCGCCACGGACCTGGACGTCCGCGGCCGATGCCGCCGGCACCGGACCGGCGAGCAGCGCGCCCACCCCTGCGAGTGCCGCGGCCACCAAGACGGAACTGTATTTCTTCACTGTTTCCCCCAGATCGGAAACTCAACGGACCAGTTGCCCCGTGGTCAGTCAGGGCATGGCATTCTTCTGGTCCCTCAATCCTGTCGACATGCCCCACTAAACGGTGCGGTGCAATGTCCGTCAATAGCCCGGCAAAATATTGGTCAGGAACAAGCCATTTCCGGATTCCCATTCGGGTCGGGGGCCGGGAATTCCAGTTCGCAATTCGCCTGTGAGTTCGTTCTCATTCACCGGACGGAGTGCATATCTGCGCCTCGTAAGGCAGCAGCTCCGGGCGTTTGGGGGATCTGCCGTCGCCGGAGGAGCGGCCGGTCACCCGGCGGGCGATCCACGGCCCCAGATGCTGCCGCGCGAACCGTATGTCGCTCGCCCGTCGCGCCGGCCACCCTACGGGCTCGGCCGGCGGCAGCTCCGCACGCCAGTCGTCCTCCACCGGCAGCCCCAGCCTCTGCCAGACCGCCTCGGCGACCCGCCGGTGGCCCTCCGCCGTCAGATGCAGCCGGTCGGTGTCCCACATCCGCTGATCGCCGAGCGCGGGCGCGCCGTACAGATCGACGACCAGGGCGCCGTGCCGTACGGCCAGTTCGTCCACACACGCGAACAGCTCCTCCATGCGCGGCCGGAAACGTTCCATCACCGGACCGTTGCGCCCCGGGCTGCGCATCAGGACGAGCCGGCCGCAGGACGGCGCCAGCTTCTCCACGGCTTCGGTGAGCAGCCCGCGCACCCGCCCCATGTCGCAGTTCGGCCGCAGCGTGTCATTGAGTCCGCCGACCAGCGTCACCACATCCGCGCCCATGGCCACCGCGGTGTCCACTTGTTCGTCGAGGATCTGGCCGATGAGCTTGCCGCGTACGGCGAGATTCGCGTACCGGAAGCCGGGGGAGCGGGCGGCGAGACGACCGGCGAGGACATCCGCCCAGCCGCGGTACGAGCCGTCGGGGAGGAGGTCGGACATGCCCTCGGTGAAGGAGTCACCGACCGCCACAAGGCTGGTGTAGTTGGCATTCATCTGCATGGCGGGCTGATCGTACCGCGCGGTACGTTCCCCCAATCGGCGGCCCCGGACCGGGCACCGGACCCCGCACCATGCCCCGCCCGCGCCTCCGCTCAGGCGTGCCTGCCGACCAGTTGGCGCAGGACGTCCTCCATGGTCACCAGGCCCGCCAGCCGGCCGTCGGCGTCCAGGACCGCCGCGAGATGCGTACGGCCGCGCCGCATCGCCGTCAGGACGTCGTCCATCGGGGTCGACGCCCGTACCCGCGCGATCGCGCGCATCGCGGAGACCGGGAACGGCTCGTCGCGCGGAGCCGCGTCCAGCGCGTCCTTCACATGGAGATAACCGAGGATCCGGCGGGTCGCGTCCACCACCGGGAAGCGCGAGAAACCGGACTCCGCCGCCAGCCGCTCCAACTCCTCGGCGGTGACCCCGAGCTGTACGGACACCACCTGCTCCAGCGGCGTCACCACATCGCTGACCGGCCGCCGCCCCAACTCCAGCGCGTCGTGCAGCCGCTCGGTGGCGCGGTCGTCGAGCACCCCGGCATGGCCCGCGTCCGTGACCAGCCGGGACAGCTCGTCGTCGGAGTACGTGGCCAGCACCTCGTCCCTGGTCTGCACCCGCAGCAGCTTCAGCAGACCGTTCGCGAAGGCGTTGACGGTGAAGATCACCGGGCGCAGCGCCCGTGCCAGCGCCACCAGCGGCGGACCGAGCAGCAGGGCGGCCCGTGCCGGTTCGGCCAGCGCGACATTCTTGGGCACCATCTCGCCCAGCAGCATGTGCAGATAGGTCGCCAGGACCAGCGCGATCACGAACGAGACCGGATGCACCAGGCCGTGCGGCATCCCGACGGCGTTGAAGAAGGGCTCCAGAAGATGCGCGATGGCGGGTTCGGCGACGATGCCCAGCACCAGGGTGCACAGGGTGATGCCGAGCTGCGCCGCCGCCAGCAGCGCCGACACGTGCTCCAGTCCCCAGACGACTCCGCGCGCCCGCCGGTTGCCCGCTTCGGCCGCGGGCTCGATCTGGCTGCGCCGTACGGAGATCAGGGCGAACTCGGACGCGACGAAGAAGGCGTTGACGACCAGCGTCAGCAGACCCACGAAGAGCTGGACGGCGATGATCATCCGGCCTTCCCCTCCTGACCTTCCCGGGTGTCCCCCTCCTCGCGTCGCTGTTCGTCCTCGGGCAGTCTGACCGGCGCGTGGAGCAGCAGCCGGGCCGCGCGGCGGCCGGTGGCGTCCACGACCTCCAGCAGCCAGCCGCCGAGGGCGAGCCGGTCGCCCACGATGGGGATACGGCCCAGCTCCGTGGCGACCAGCCCGGCGAGCGTCTCGTACGGCCCCTCGGGCATCCGCAGCCCGGCCGTCCGGAGCTGGTCGGCGCGCGCCGCGCCGTCCGCCGACCAGAGTGCCCTGCCCTCCGCGTCCTGGCCCACCGGCGCCAGATCGGCGGCCTCCTGCGGATCGTGCTCGTCGCGTACCTCGCCGACGATCTCCTCCACGATGTCCTCCAGTGTCACGACCCCCGCGGTTCCTCCGTACTCGTCGATGACGACGGCCATGGCGACGCCGCCCGAGAACCGGTCGAGCAGCCGGTCGACGGTCAGCGACTCCGGCACCAGCAGCGGTTCGCGTATCAGATCGGCGACCGGGAGGCGGTGGCGCTGTTCGGCGGGGACGGCCAGGACGTCCTTGATGTGCGCGATGCCGACGACCGTGTCCAGACCGTCCCGGTAGACGGGGAAGCGGGAGAGGCCGCTGGCGCGGGTGGCGTTGGCGATGTCCTCGGCGGTGGCCCGTACGTCGAGGGCCATCACCCGGACCCGGGGAGTCATCACGTTCTCCGCCGTGAGCGCGGCCAGGCTCAGGGTCTTCACGAACAGCTCGGCGGTGTCCTGTTCCAGCGCGCCCTCCCTCGCGGAGTGCCGCGCCAGCGCGACCAGTTCCTGCGGGCTGCGGGTGGAGGCCAGCTCCTCGGTGGGCTCCAGGCCGAGGCCGCGCACGATCCGGTTCGCGGTGTTGTTGAGATGGCGGATGAACGGGCTGAAGGCGGTGGAGAAGTACCGCTGCGCGGGGCCCACCGTTCTGGCGACGGCCAGCGGCGACGAGATCGCCCAGTTCTTCGGGACCAGCTCGCCGACGACCATCACGAAGGCCGTCGACAGGCCCGTACCGATGACCAGCGCCACCGAGGACGCGACCGACGGCGACAGGCCCACGGCCTCCGCGGGACCGCGGATCAGCTTCGCGATTGACGACTGGGCGAGCATGCCGATGACCAGATTGGTCACGGTGATGCCGAGCTGGGCGCCGGAGAGCTGGAAGGTCAGGGTCCGTACGGCCTTCAGCGCGCCCACCGCGCCGCGCTCGCCGCGCTCGGCGGCCCGTTCGAGATCGCCGCGCTCGACGGTGGTGAGCGAGAACTCCGCCGCGACAAAGGCGCCGCAGAGGAGCGACAGCAGGATCGCCACCAGGAGCAGCAGCACTTCGGTCATCGGTTCACCTCGGTCCCATGGTCGATCAGCGGACGGAGGACCGCGCGGTGTCGCCGCCGAGGGGGGCTTCCCGGAGCCTCAGCCGTCCAGCCGCTTCACCCACCGGCTCCACTGCCCTTGAGGGGTGTAGCCCGCGGCCCGCCAGGCGTGGTGCGCCCGCTCGTTGCGGTCCAGCACCATCGCGTCGCCGCGTCGCCCGCCCAGCCGTACGAATCGCTCCTCCGCCGCCGCGATCAGCGCCCGGCCGATCCCGAGGCGCCGCTGGTCCGGGTGGACGGCGAGCCGGTAGAGATGACAGCGCCAGCCGTCGAACCCCGCGATCACCGTTCCGACGACCGCCCCGCCGCGCTCCGCCAGCATCAGCGCTCCCGGATCGCGTGCCACGAGTCTCTCGGTCCCGTCGCGGTCGTCCGTGATGCTGGTGCCCTCGGCGGCGGTCTTCCAGAAGGCGAGGACCGCGTCGAGATCCGCCGGTGCGGCGGCCCGTATCCGTAGATCGTCCATGCGGGCATCCCACCACCGTCCGGGGCGCGCGGGCGAACGGTTTCCGGGGCGGGCACCCGCGCTTGTGCCGGGGCCGGTACCCCGCCGTACGCGGCCCTCTTGCCCTACTAGCACTCCTGCGCTAGCTTGGTCGGGTGGCAAAGACTCAGCTCAATGTACGGGTGGAGGACACCACCGCGGAGACCGCGCGGCGGCTGGCCTCCCAGCGCGGGATGAGCGTGAACCGGTATATCGAAGAGCTGGTCAGACAGGACGAGGGCGAGGCCGGGCGTACGTTCGTCGAGTCCGCGGCCGACTTCATGAAGCAGTACGCGTCGGTCTTCACCGAGGAGTTCGGCGCGGGGCGTGAAGGCGCGCGTTGACCCTTCGGATCGAACTTTCGTGGCTCCTCATGGTCGCGGAGCACAACACACCCGGTGACCCCCAGGTCACCGACTGGGGAGCGCTGGTCGCCGCCGTCAGCCGCCACGAGGCCGAGATATTCGGCACCCCCGTCTACGCGGACGCGCCCGCCCGTGCCGCGGCCCTGCTGCAACTGCTGCTCCATGTGCCGGCCCTGGAGCGCTCGAACGCGCTGTTCGCGTCCGCCGTGGCCTACGCCTATCTCGTCGCCAGCGGGCTGAAGGTCAGCACCTCGCCCGAGCAGGTGCGCGATCTCGCGAAGCTGGTCAAGGACGGCACCGCCGATGTGCGTGCCATCGCCGACGAGCTGCGGGCCTGGAGCGTCTGAGCCGAGCCGCGGGCCGGTCGGCCAACGGCCCGCGCTGTCCGTAAGGCGCGCCGCGCCAGGGCTCCCCGCTCCCCGCTCAGAATCCCGCGGCGAACCGCCCCGCGTCCCAGTCGCCGTCCAGCCGGGGCGCCAGCCACCCCGCCGCCCGCGCCCGGAACACACCGGGCTCCAGCACCCCCGCACCCTCCGGCACCGCGCCCAGCAGCGGCGCTCCCGCCACCTCCGGCAGATCCGTCAGGTTGCAGCGCTCCGCGAGCCCGGGGGCGGCGGGCCAGCTCCCGACCACCATTCCCGCGAGCGTCAGGGACCTCGCCCGAAGGGCCTCGGCGGTGAGCGCGGTCATATTGAGCGTGCCGAGCCCGGCGGGGACCACCATCAGCACCGGAGCCCCCAGCAGCCCGGCCGCGTCCGCCAGCGTCCCGCCCGCCTCGTCGAACCGTACGAGCAGCCCGCCCGCGCCCTCGACCAGCACCAGATCGTGCTCGGCGGCCAGCTTCCCGGCCGCCTCCGCCACCTCCTCGGGGCTCACCGGCGCCGCCCCGGCCCGGCGCGCCGCCGTCGCCGGGGCCAGCGGCTCCGGGAACCGCGCCAGCTCGGCCGCCGTCACCGGACCCGCCAGCCGTACCACCTCCGCCGCGTCGCCGTGCCCGTCCGGGCCGACCCCGGTCTGCGCGGGCTTGAGGACGGCGACCGTACGCCCCCGGGCCAGCGCCGCCGCCGCGACCGCCGCGGTGACCACTGTCTTGCCGATCTCCGTGCCGGTCCCGGTCACGATCAGTACGGGCATCGCTCAGCCCTCCCGCGCCGCCGCGGTCACCGCGCGGCAGATCCGTGCGACATCGTCGTCCCCCGTCACATACGGCGGCATCGTGTAGACGAGATCGCGGAACGGCCGCAGCCAGACCCCCTCGCGCACCGCCGCCCGGGTCGCCGCCGCCATGTCCACCTCGTGATCGAGCTGGACGACACCGATCGCGCCGAGCACCCGTACGTCCCGTACGCCCGGCAGGGCCGAGGCCTCCGCGAGCCCGTCGCGCAGACCCGTCCCGATCCGTTTGACCTCCTGCTCCCAGTCCTGGCCGAGCAGCAGCTCGACCGAGGCGAGGGCGACGGCGGCGGCCAGCGGATTGCCCATGAAGGTCGGCCCGTGCGCCAGTACGGGCACCTCGCCCCGCGAGATGCCGTCGGCCACCCGCGCGGTGCACAGCGTCGCCGCCATGGTGAGATAACCGCCGGTCAGCGCCTTGCCCAGACACATCACATCGGGGGAGACGGCCGCTTGATCCGCCGCGAAGAGCGTGCCCGTACGCCCGAAACCGGTCGCGATCTCGTCGAAGACCAGCAGCACCCCGTGCGTGTCGCAGGCCTCCCGGAGCACCCGCAGATAGCGCGGGGAGTGGAAACGCATGCCGCCCGCGCCCTGGACCACCGGCTCGACGACGACCGCCGCCAGTTCATCCGCGTGCCGGGCGATCAGCGCGCGCAGTCCGTCCGCGTAACCCTCCTCGTACTCGGCCGGCGGCGCCTCCGCGAAGATCTGCCGCGGCAGCACCCCCGACCACAGCCCGTGCATACCGCCCTCGGGGTCGCACACCGACATGGGATGCCAGGTGTCGCCGTGGTAGCCGCCCCGCCAGGTCAGCAGCCGCTGCTTCTCCGGGCGCCCCAGCGAGCGCCAGTACTGGAGGCACATCTTCACCGCGACCTCGACCGCCACCGAGCCCGAGTCGGCCAGGAACACATGGCGCAGCGGCTCGGGAGTGATGTCGACCAGCAAGGAGGCGAGCCGTACGGCGGGCTCATGGGTGAGCCCGCCGAACATCACATGGCTCATACGGTCGAGCTGTCCGCGCGCCGCCGCGTTGAGTTCCGGGTGGTTGTAGCCGTGGACCGCCGACCACCAGGAGGCCATGCCGTCGACCAACTCGTGCTGTCCGTGGGCGGGTTGGGCGAGCCGCAGCCGTACCCCCGACGCGGACTCCACGACCAGCGGTTCCGCGCGCCCCGGCATGGGGCCGTACGGATGCCAGACATGGGCCCGGTCCAGGGCCAGCAGATCGGCGGTGGACAGGTCAGGCATTGGGCGCCAGATCCGTCCCGGCACCCCTGCGGCGTACGGCGACCAGGTCCGTACGCGAGGCGGACGCCGGGTCCGCACCGGACGCCGTGCCCGCCGCGACCGTACGGCCCTCCGAGACGGGCGTGTCCTCCGCGGCCGGCACGGACTCGCCGCACGGGCCGCACCCGCCGCCCGCCCGGTGCTCCGGCAGCGTCGTGGTGTCAGCGCCCTCCACCTCGAAGCCCGCGTCCGCGATCATCTCCAGGTCCGCCCTGCCCTCCTGGCCCTCGCTGGTGAGGTAGTCGCCCAGGAAGATCGAGTTGACCAGATGCAGCGCGAGCGGCTGCATCGAACGCAGATGCACCTCGCGCCCGCCCGCCAGCCTGACCTCCACATCCGGGCAGACGAAGCGCGTCATCGCCAGAATCCGCAGGCACCGCTGCGGCGTGAGGTTCCACTCCTTGGCGAGCGGCGTCCCCTCGAACGGGATCAGGAAGTTGACCGGCACCGAGTCCGGGTCGAGTGCACGCAGCGAGAACACCACGTCGACCAGGTCCGCGTCGCTCTCGCCCATCCCGGCGATCAGCCCGGAGCAGGCCGACAGCCCCGCCGACTGCGCCTGCCGCACGGTGTCCACCCGGTCGGCGTAGGTGTGGGTGGTGGTGATGTCGCCGTACGTCCCCTCGGACGTATTGAGGTTGTGGTTGTACGCGTCGGCCCCCGCCGCGCGCAGCCGCTCCGCCTGACCCTCCGACAGCAGCCCCAGACAGGCGCAGACTTCGACGCCCTCGTTCTGCTCCTTGATCGCCTCGATGGTCTGCGAGACCCGGTCCACGTCACGGTCCGTCGGTCCGCGCCCGCTCGCCACCAGACAGACCCGCTTCGCCCCGCCCGCCACTCCGGCCGCCGCCGCCTTCGACGCCTCGTCGGGCTTCAGCCAGGTGTACTTGAGGATGTCCGCCGTCGAACCGAGCCGCTGCGAGCAGTACGAACAGTCCTCGGGGCAGAGACCGGACTTGAGGTTCACCAGATAGTTGAGCTTCACCCGCCGCCCGAACCACTGCCGCCGCACCTTCCCGGCCGCGGCCACCACTTCGAGCAGTTCGTCGTCGGAGGTCGCCAGTACGGCGAGCGCTTCTTCGCGGGTCGGCAGCTCGCGCCGCAAGCCCTTCTCCACCAGCGTGTTCAGCAGGTCCATGGTGCCGATCCTGGCCTACGCGAGCACCTCGAAGCCAGGGAGGAACCCGACAACACGGCTGGAACGAAGTGTGTGCATGACCACATCCTGACCCGGTCCCCGCGCGGTTAAAGTCTGTGCGCACCCTACAAAAGGACCGTATCCATGGCGCAGGATCCGTTCGACTGGACCGACGACGAGGCGCGCCGCCGCGAGCGGGCGGGTCTCGTCCGTACGCTCAGGCCGCGCCCGGCCGAGTCGGCCCTGCTGGATCTGGCGAGCAACGACTATCTGGGGCTGGCCCGCCATCCCTCGGTGACCGGCGCGGCGGCGGAGGCGGCACGCCGCTGGGGTGCGGGGTCCACCGGCTCCCGGCTGGTCACCGGCAGCACGGAGCTGCACGCCGAACTGGAGCGTGAACTCGCCGCGTTCTGCGGCTTCGAGGCCGCGCTCGTCCTCTCCTCCGGATACGCCGCCAATCTCGCCGCCCTCACCGCGCTCACCGCGCGCGGCTCCCTGCTCGTCTCCGACGCGGGCAACCACGCCTCGATCGTGGACGGCTGCCGGCTCTCGCGCGCCGAGACCGTGGTCGTACCGCACGCGGAGCCCGAAGCCGTGGGCAAGACCCTCGACGCGCACCCCGGGCGGCGCTCACTGGTGGTCAGCGACGCGGTGTTCTCGGTGGACGGCGACGCCGCGCCGCTGGCGGAACTGGCCGCGCTGTGCCGGGACAGGGGAGCCGCGCTGCTCATCGACGACGCGCACGGTCTGGGGGTGCTCGGCGAGGGCGGCCGGGGCTCGGCGCACGCCGCGGGCATCGCGGGCGCGGCGGGAGTGGCCGTCACCCTGACGCTCTCCAAGTCCCTGGGCAGCCAGGGCGGCGCGGTCCTCGGCCCGGCCCGGGTCATCGAGCATCTCGTCAACGCAGCCCGGACGTTCATCTTCGACACCGGGCTCGCGCCGGCGGCCGTGGGCGGCGCGCTCGAGAGTCTGCGGCTGCTGCGCGGGGAGCCCGGCCGGGCGGACCGGGCACGCGAGGTGGCCCGGACGCTGCACCGCAGGCTGACCGGGGCGGGGCTGAGCGCCGCGCCGCCGGACGCGGCGGTCGTATCCGTACGTGCACCGTCCCCGGAGGCTGCCCTGCGGTGGGCCGCCGACTGCCGTGCCGAGGGACTCGCCGTGGGCTGTTTCCGCCCTCCGTCGGTGCCGGACGGGATCTCCAGGATCAGGCTGACCGCGCGCGCCGATCTGACGCGGGAACAGATCGGCGCGGCGGTACGGACGGTCACGGCGACCGCTCCCGAGGGCGCGGCCGACGCCCGGCCGGTCAGTGCGTGAAGGTCTCCTCGCACAGCGCGGAGACAAAGGACGTCCACGCGGCTGCCGAGAACGACAGATGGGGCCGGGTCACGTTCTTGGAGTCCCGTACGGCGAGGACGTCCGCGGCGGTACGGGCGGACTCCACGCAGTTGTTCGCCCCGGTGCTGTGGCTGCTGCGCCGCCAGACGGAGTCCGCGGCCAGGGGTGGCACGGGGGACGGCGGACAGACCGGAGAAGCCGTTGATGGGGTGGGGGATGTGCGGGGGGAGAATGAAGTCTGGACAGGGGGCTGTGCGAGGTGGGCGGACATGATGCTCCCTACACGCCGTCACCGATCCCGGCGATGAGATCCACTGATTCTTCGGGCGGGAGGGCATGCGCCTGCATCGTACGGAACGCGGCGCAGTACGCCTCAAGGTCTTCTTTCCGTTCCAGATAGAGGCTATTCGTCAAATGGTCGAGAACGACCAAATCCAGATCAGCAATATGCGGGAATGAGAAGACAACGAAAGGCCCGGAGAGTCCGACATAGCCGCCCCCGGTGAACGGGAGCACCTGGAGACAGACCTGCGGCAGCGCGGCCAGCTCGGACAGCCGGCGGAGCTGACCCCGCATCACCCCGGGACCGCCCACCTCGCGCCGGAGCACCGCCTCGTCCAGTACGGCATACAGTTCGAGCGGCGCCGCGGAGTGCAGCACCTCCTGCCGGGCGAGCCGTACCTCGACCAGGGAGTCGACCGTCGTGGCGGGCAGACCGTCCAGCGCCGCGCGGGTCACGGCGCGCGCGTAGTCCGGCGTCTGGAGCAGTCCCGGCACCACCGAGGTCTCCAGCGTACGGGCCGAGGAGGCCTGGGACTCCAGGCTGATGAAGTCCCGGTAACGGGGCGGGATCACCCCGCCGTACGCCTTCCACCACCCCGGCCCGCCGCCCGTGATGCCCGCCAACGCGCCCAGCAGTGCCCGCAGTTGAGGATCCGAGATGCCCAGCGCGTCCAGCAGCGCCGCCAGGTCCTCGTCCTTCACCCCGCTGACGCCGGTCTCGATCCGGCTCACCTTCGACTGGTGCCAGCCCAGCAGCCGCGCCGTCTCGCCACTGGTGAGCCCCGCCCGTTGGCGCAGCCTGCGCAATTCCTCCCCGAGCCTGCGCCGGCGTACCGCCGGAATATGCCGCATGATTAATTCCCTTCCCCGAACCGCTTCGGTAAGCGTCTCGTACGCGCCAGGGCGCCGCGGCGGAGAAGTTATCTTTTCGCCGCCCAAATACGGTCTCGCGTCGCAGAGTTCACCACTTTGAGCGACAGATATATGCAGATCTCGGTGGATCGGCGATGCGAACGGCAGGATGAGTGGCACGCTGAGCACAGTCCGAGGCCGTCCGCGCAGTCATCCGTACTGCGCCGGAGTCAGGTCCGGCGGGAAAGGGACGGCGTCGCCATGGCAGACCATCAGGAAGCATCCATCACGCTGCCGAGCGATCCCGCGTCGGTACCGGCGGCCCGAAGATATGTCGCGGACCTGCTGACCGAGTGGGGTCTGCCGGGGGAGGCCGAGACGGCCGACGCCGTGCGGCTGATCGTCTCGGAGCTGGCGACCAACGCCGTGCAGCACACCTTCGGCCAGTCGCCCACCTTCACCGTGGAGATCGTGCTCGACCGGGACGAACAGCTCAGGGTCGGGGTGACGGACAGTCATCCCCGCTGGCCGCAGCGGCTGCCTGCGGCCGTGCAGCAGGACAATGGCCGCGGCATGGTGATCGTCCGCTCGCTGACGGCGGAGGGCGGCGGACAGGTGACGGTCACGCCGACCGCGGAGGGTGGCAAGACGGTCTGGATCGCACTGCCCTGGACGGTGCCGGTCCAGAGCTGATCCGCGTCAGGCTCTTGTACGGCCTTGCGGGTATGGCCTTGCTCGTACGGTCTTCCTGGTGCGGCTTTCTTCGTACGGCTTGGCTGCTTCGTACGGCTTGGGGGACTCCCCGGACCGGCCGGGCGCGCACCGGCCGGTCCGGGCATGTCGTGCCGGTCAGTTCACCCGGCCGTAGAGGGCGTTCCGGGACCAGATGCGTTCGAGCCGTACGAGCGCACCGGTCTTCGGCGAGTGCCAGATCTTCCCGCGTCCGGCGTAGATACCGACGTGGTAGACGTAGCCTCGCGAGTGGAAGAACACCAGGTCGCCCTTGCGCCGGTGGGAGGCCGGGATGTGGCGCGTCTTGTTGTACTGCTGGTGGGCGGTGCGCGGGAGCTTCTTGCCCGCCTTCTTGAACGAGTAGAGCGTCAGGCCCGAGCAGTCGAAGCGATGGGGCCCGGTGGCACCCCACTGATAGGGGGAGCCCGCCTTGGAAGCGGCCACCCGTAGGGCCTTGGCCGCGCGTGTGGCGGCCTGGGCCTCGGACGTGGCGCCGGGCGCCAGTATCGTGCCGCCGACCGCCGCGATGGTGAGGACCGACACGGCACCGGCCCGGGACAACAGAGACGGGACATTTGTCTGCGCATTCATCGCGCAACCCTTCGTCAGCCGCCTGTGAAGGATGACCTGTCGGGTTCGGACAGGCGAAGATGCCCGGCCGCGTCAGCGGCTTCACCCCAAGAGACGGCCTCGTAACGGACTGCGTGGCCGTCCCGTACTGCTCGGGTCCTCCACTCCTGCCGATCCACTCCTGTCGACCAGTCATCCGGAACGGCGGCAGGACTCGGCGTCCGCCCGGACCGCCCCGCCGTGGATGGCGGGGGCTTGTCGTCCCAGGGATCTTGGCCCGTAATCAGATGAATTCCGAGGAGAAACGACGCTATGTGAAGTTCGTCACGCCTGTTCCAAACGGGTGGCGGAGCGGTGTGTCGTTCCGGGGCTCCGGACCCCGATGAGTGCCGTACCTGCAGGCAGCCGGGGTGCGCTTCGCGCGTCCGGCCGCCCTGCGCAACTTGACTCCCCCCGTGTGTCCCGTCGTGTCGTACGTCGTACGGGCCAAGCGTTCCCGTACGGACGCCCTCCATACGGGAACGGACGGGGTGTCATGGCGTGTCGGGGCTCATTCGATGACCTCGGGAGGCAGTGCCACGCGCCCGGCGCGCCGCTGGCCGTCCAGCACCCGCAGCGCGCGGACCAGCGTCGCGCTGTGCAGCTCGGTCTCGCCCCGCATGTGCATCGCCGTCAGGGCGTCCCGCAGGGCCGTGGCCTGCGCGGGCAGCGCCTGTGCCGCCCGCAGCGCGCTGTAGGTGTCCGAGCCGCGTGCCGGGTTGATCCGTCCCAGCAGATCGACGACCTGGAGGAAGCTGTCGACGAAGTCCCCCTCGGCGCGGGTCAGTGCCGGCAGCGGCGGAGGTTCGGGTGGCGGCATCGGCGTGTCACCGCCTGCCGTGCGAACCGAAGGGGTGTCCCGTGGTGAGGGACGTCTTGCGGTTCTGGACCACGTGATCGACCAGACCGTACGCCTTGGCGTCGGCCGCGGTGAAGATCCGGTCCCGCTCGATGTCCTCGGTGATGCGTTCCTCGCTCTGACCGGTGTGCCGGGAGAGCAGCGACGCCAGCACGGCGCGCAGCCGCAGCAGTTCCTCCGCCTGGATCACCAGATCCGACGGCTGCCCCCTGACCGGCTCCTCGATCGCGGGCTGCTGTACGACGACACGCGCGCCCGGCAGCGCCATCCGCTTCCCGGGCGTGCCGGCCGCCAGCAGGAGGGCGGCGGTGGAGGCGGCCTGGCCGAGGCAGGTCGTCTCCACGTCGCAGGTGACGAGCTGCATCGTGTCGTAGATCGCGGACATGGCGCTGAGCGAGCCGCCCGGGGAGTTGATGTAGAGGCTGATGTCCCGGTCGGGCGCGGCGTATTCGAGATGCAGGAACTGCGCGATCACGTCGTTGGCGGCGGTGTCGTCGACGGCGGTGCCGAGGAAGATGATCCGCTCGTCCAGGAGCTTGGAGTACGGATCGAGCGTGCGGAACCCGCCGGAGGTGCGCTCGGTGAACTCGGGCAGGACATAGCGGGCCGAAGGACGGTGCATCGGTTACCTTTCCACAGGACTCTGGTACGTAAAAAATGTACAGGACGTACAGGTCGTTTGATGGGGAGCAGATTCTAGTGATCCACAATCACAGCAGGTCAGACCGTGTTTACGCTGATCGTGAAGCAGGTTTCTCTCACGACCATCCGGTATGTTCAGGCAGCCGCGTCGCCCTCGAAGCCGAGCAGAACCGTGAGGTGATCCGAGGCGGCGCGCAGGTCCTCGGGGCTCGGATGGACATAGACGCGCTTCGTGAACGGCGCGCTCACGTGGCCTTGTCCCTGCCGAGAATCTCGTCCGTGCGGTTCAGGCCGCATGCTGGTACTCGTGGAGGGTGTTGCCGAGGCGGTCGCGTTGGCGTATGTCGAGGTGGGCGATGGCGTCCGGGTCGGTGATCGGCGGAGGCAGGGGGTGCAGCGGGCGCGGGCGTCTGCGATGCCTTGGTGGGGCCGGTGGGAGTTGTAGTGCTGTTCGAACTCGCGCAGGGCGTGGAGCAGGTGGCGCTGGTTCGTACGGCGTCCGTGGTCGAGCTGGCGAGCGAGCTGATCCGCCGTCCGAGCCGGGCGGGGATCGACGACGATGGCCATGCAGGGTCTCGAGCTCCACCGTCCCGAGCACTGCCTGGGCCTGGCCGAGACCGGCCTTAACTGCGCCAAGGGGCAGGTCGACGCCCAGACCGAGGCCCTCTTCCGCGTCGTCCACGCCCACACCCTGGCCAAGAACGGCAGACGCCGCAGGGCTCTCACCGAGGCCGAACACGCCCGCACCCTGCTGACCGCCGCTCCCGGCGACGAGGTGCCGTTCTGGGCGCTGGCCCGGGGCCCGCCCGGCGTATCGGTGTACTCCCGCACAGCCAAGGTCCACGAGCCCCTGGGAGATCACCGGGCCGCCGCCGAGCAGTACGCGCTGGCCGCCGCGGCCCGCCCGGCGGGCACCTATGCGCGAATCGTCGCCCTGGACTTGGTCGCGGGCGCCGAGATGCACCTCAAACGCGGCAGCATCGAGCAGGCGTGCGCCACCTGGCACCGGGGCATGGACCACATGGGCGGTGTCCGCTCGGTCCGTACCCGTAAAGCGGTCTTCCGCATGCGCGGCGACCTCGCACGCCTCCGGCCCCGCGGCCTGCGGTGCGTGGCCGAACTCGACGAACGGGGGCGCGACTTCCTCTGCGGCCTGTGACCTCAGCGGCGCCCGCAGAAGCGGCGGACGATCGGCTCCAGGTAGTCCGCGTGCGGACCGGCCAAAGCGGCCAGTTCGTCCGGCGAACGCACCAGGGCGATGCCGTCGAGCTCAGGTTCACGGCCTTGAGCGCGCTCAGCTGCCGCAGCGACGTCGAAGTCCACGCGCAACGTTGCCTCCGTAAGGGCCGGCGCCAGGTAGGTCAGGCCGACACTGCCGTTCTCACCGCGGGTGACCACCCACAGCTTCAGGTCCTCGGAGGCCGCACTGGTCCCCACCTCCTCGACCAGCTCCCGCACAGCCTGGCCGACCAGCGCCGACTCATCCAGCACCGCTCCGCCCTGGGGAGGCTCCACAAACCCCCCTGGCAGCTGCCAGCGACCCGGGGCGGCCGTAGTGGGCGACATCCTCGCTGTCGATCATGGTCACGGCAGGACAGCGTGGAGACTCGCCGCAGTTCGAGCCAGTGCTGCAGAAGGTTCGCGTGCCCCGACTCGGGCCGGGCAGGCCACGCGTCCGCCCTGATCGCGTACGGTCCGACAGGGCATACGCTTCCCGGAAGAACCGTGCCTACCTGCGCCGCCGCCGGATCCGCTGCACCATCCCGGACAAGGCCGACCAGGCACGCAACCGCCAAAAGCTCGGCTCCCGCGGCGGCCGACCGCCATGCTTCGACCCGGTCGACTACCGCGGGCGCCATGCGGTCGAGTGCGGGATCAACCGACTCAAGAGACACCGCGCTGTCGCCACGCGCTACGAAAAGCTCGCCGTTCGCTACGAGGCGACCGTCCTCGTCGCTGCCATCAACGAGTGGCTATGACCCTCGACCGTCACCCGGTGGGATCCACGTTCCATGCGGCGGGAAGATCGCTCCCGCAGAAGACGCAAACGAAGTCGTCCTCGCGCACGATGTTGTGCTCCTGGCAGTCGGGGCACCGCCGGAACACCACCTCGTGGGTGAAGCCGGAGGGTCGCCGGAGCCCTACCGCGTCCAGAGCGCGGGCCACCTCCGCCCAGGAGGCCACATCCGGGCAATAGCCGGTGGACTGGTTACTGACCTCGCTCACCGTCCACCGGTCTGCCTCGCGTATGAAGCTGATCTCGCCGGCACTCAGAACCACGTCTCCGCCGGCACAGGCCACATGCTCGCTTCGCCGCGGCGCCAGCCGAAGCACACCGTCCACACCGACCACGAAGGTGAACGGCTCGGCCAGTTCCACCGCCGATTGCTCCACGATCCAACCACCGAAGTCAGCCGCCGAACCGATCCGACGACCGCCGTCGCCAGGCCGGACCGCAGCCTTCAGCTCGACCGGCCCGACATATCGATAACTCCGCCCCCGCCCACTCACGTCAGTCAACCTAGAGCACTTCCGACACACGCCCTAGTCCGCCACCTCAGGCCCCCTGCTGACCCGGCCGCCGTGCTGCTTCACCGGGCGCAGCGCGCTGTACACGGCGCCCAGCGCCCCCAGTACGCCGACTGCGATGCCGAGGGGCTCCCTGATCGCGGGGTGCTCGTAGGCGAGGTAGGCGGGGAACGTGCACACGAGCAGCACCACCAGGGCCGCGAGCAGCGCCATGGCGGTCGGGTGCCCGGCCGGGGCCGGGGCGGGCGTCGGCGGCTGCGTCCCCGAGGGCGGCTCGGGGGGCGGGCGGGTCGGTCGGCACGGTCGGAGCAGGCATGGCGTTTCCTCCGGATCGGGCGTGCGGGGGGATCGCACGCGGAGGGGGTCCCCGGGTAGGTCGAGCACCAGGAAGACGTCCCTCTTGACCCCGCACACGGTGCGGGGGCGACCAGCGGGACGCGGTCACGAGGAGTACTAGAAACCAACGGGATCCTGGTACGCACGCGCGGCCCGGACCCGCCCGCTTCCGTGCCCCCCGTACCGCCCTCCGACCCCGGACCCCGACGGCCTTGGGGCGGGCCTGCGGCCGGCTGGTGTTCCGGCTGGCCGCAGGCTGTGGTGGTTCAGGGGCAGGTGGTCAGGATGACGGAGACGACGGTGCAGGTGGCCGACGCGGTGTCGTTGGCCGGGTTCGGGTCCGACGGGGCGGACGCGGTCCGGGTTCCGGTGACCGTGACCTGACCCAGGGACAGCAGGTGCAGCGGGACGCGGAACTGTTTGTCCACGCTGCTGCCGTTGGCGATCGCACCGTAGGTGCAGGTCACGGTGGAGGGGGAGGCGGTGCAGCCGGACGGGAGGTTCGTGGCGGCCGCGCCGGGCGGCAGGGACGCGGTGACGGTCGCCGAGGTGACCGCGTCGGGTCCGGTGTTGCGGGCGGTGAGGGTATAGGTGAGGTACGGCACCAGGATGCCCAGGTGCGGCTGTGCGGAGAGATCGACGTCGACGTCGGCGGCCGGGGCCACGTAGGTGAATTCACCGGCCGGTGTGAGGGAGCTGGTGCCGCCGGGGGTGGTGACCCGCACATCGATCGTGCCCGCCGCGTGCGCGGGGGCGGTGGCGGTGCAGGAGGTCGCCGAGCACGTCACACCGGTGGCAGGCGTCCCGCCGAAGGTGATGGCGGTCGCGCCGTTCAGATCCGTTCCGGTGAGGGTCACGACGGTGCCGCCGGCGGTCGTCCCGCTGTTCGGCGTGACGCCGGTGACCTCGGGCGCCGGAATGGTGTGCAGGGCGAGCTCGTTGGGGCTGCTCAGCCCGCTGGCGGCGGTGGTGACGGTGTTGGTGGCGGTGTCGATGGCGTAGAGGAACCCGGGGACGCTGGAGGTCGCGTTGACCGAGTCGGTCACGTAGACCGTGGTACCGGTGGAATTGACGGCGACGCCCTGGGCGTTGCCGAGGCCGCCGACGAACGCGGTGGCGGTACCGGTGGCGGTGTCGATCACGTGGACGCCACTGTTCAAGGGGCTGGCGCCGTAGAGCGTGTCGCCGTCGGGGCTGAGGGCCACGCTGGTGGTGTTGGCGGCGGGGATGCCCGCGGTGACGGTGTTGGTCGCGGTGTCGACCTTGGTGATTCCCGCGCTGGCGGTGGCGACGTAGACGGCGGTGCCCGACGGGTTGACGACGGCGCCGTAGGGGGCGATCGGCATCGGCACGTTCGCGGTCACCGCGGCGGTGGCGGTGTCGACGACCTCCACGGCGTGCGCGGTGGTGTCGGCGACGTACAGGGCGGTGCCCGCGGCGTTCAGGGCGAGCGCCGTGGGGATGCCCGCGAGCGGGACGGTGGCGCTGACAGTGTTGGTGGCGGTGTCGACGGCCGCGACGGTGTTCGCGAGCGCAGTCGCCGCGTACACGGTGGTGCCCGCGCGGCTGACCACCACATCCTGCGTGTAGCCGGCGACCGGGACCGACGCGGTCACGGTGCCGGTCGCGGTGTCGACGACCGATACGGCCCGGCCGTTGAAGTCGGTGACGTAGGCGGTGGTGCGGCCGGGCTGCGCCGCGTGCGCGGACGGTCCGGTCAGGGCGACCAGGCCCGTCGCGGCGAGCATGGCTGCGGTGGCTGCCGAGGTCCTGCGGCGCCACCGGGCATACAGGGATTTTGGCCGTGTGGTCGATTGCATCGTTGCGGTCCCCTCTCCCCACGGGCCCACGGCCCGAAGGCGGAGCACGAACGGCCCGCGACGACCGCCGGGGCGGTCCCGTACGGTCCCCGGCGACCCCGATGGCAACGGGCCGCCGGGACCGCAAGACCGGGGCAATCCTCATGGAGCAGGCATCAACCCCGCCGACCGAAACACTGGACATGACCGGAAAGTCGTCACCATCGTCCGGATCACCCGTACTCACCCGGAACAGCGCCGAATATCCGGACCGGACAGCGGCCGGCCCGCCGCTGGCTTCTCCGTCCCCGCCCACAGGGATCCACACCCAGCCTGCCTAACTGATCGTTTCAGAACGAGCCGGTGAGGCTTGTCAGGCGGCTTCAGTCATCAAGTCGGTTCAGAATCTGAGTGAACTCGCCATTGTCGATCAGGCCCGCAAGCACCTGGACCATGTTGCCGATACCGGCATCACGGACGATGAGACCGTCCGAGCGCCAGAAGTAGCGCCCGCCAAGGGCCTCCCCGCTCGCGGCCCACCGCTTCATCAGGGTCTCCACGTGGGCAACCGTGCAGATGGTTGCGCTCCACCGGGACCCGTCCCCCAGCCGTACCTCGACGTCGATGTCATCCACGGTGTCCAAGTCCTCGCCCATTTCCGGTAGGAATGCGGCCTCGAACCGTTCCGTGTGGACGCGATACCAGGGGCCGTCCCAGCTGCCCGGCTCTGCGCTCTCGTTCATCGGGCGAGTGTGCCGGGCTGAACGGCCCACCTCAAGCGCGTTCGTCTGGCACGCTGCCGCGCGCGGACGGAGCGGTCAGCGAGGCACGTCAGTACGGTCGCCACCGTGCGGTTGGGCCGCACCACGTGAGGCGCAGCAACCACTCGCCAAGCGAACCCGGGCCCACCGACTCGCCGTGCGCGAGGCGTTCGGTGCGGCTCCGCGCTCAGGATTCAGGACGAAAGCATGTCCATCATGACAGGTCAGCGCCGTTTTTCGTAGGACGGAACCCACAGTTCGCGAGGCTTGTCCGGTCCGTTCCCCGCCTCTCAGAATCTCCTCTGTGCGTCATCTGGAGACAGGGGGAATGGTGACGATCGATCATGACGCGGTGCTGCGGGCCCGCGTGCTGCTGCTGGGGTCCGGCCGACCGGGTCGAGCCGAGCTGGTTGACGCGTACCGGGTCCTGGCCGAGGTGAGTCCGAAGGCGTACGTGCCGAAGCTGGTCGACGCCCTGCTCGCGCTGCGCCACGAGAGCCGGGATCCGAAGGTGGACATCGCGCTGGCCGCCGAGGCTTCCCGGGCCGCTCGCAGAATAGAGGTCGGGGCGCCGAACCGGGCGGGGCGTTTGCGCCGGGCCTTGGACGCCTACCAGACTTCCTTGTTCGCCCTCGGGCGCAGGGCGGAAGGACGCGCGATCTGTGAGGAGCTGGCCGAGGCCGGCCGAATCGAGCCCCTGGCCGGCATTCTCGCCGAGGAGGGGCGATTCAGGGAAGCTGCGGAGCTCGACGAAGAGGCCACCCGGAGGGGAATCCCGGAACACTCCTTCTGGACCATGGTGCGGCGGGCGGCGAACCTGGAGGGCGCCGGGCTGCACGACGCCGCATCGACCGTCTTTCGCGAACTCCTTGAGGAAACCCGGCGCGAGGCAGCCGAGCAGCGCACCGCTCTGGCGATACTCACCTGGGAGTTGGTTCACTTCTCCCGGATGCGGGAGGCCGTCGGGGATGGGGCGAGTGCCGCGGCCGCCCGGCGAGAGGCCCTGAGTGTCCTGGAGGAACTCGCGACCACAGGTGAGCCGCAGAAGTGGAGTTGCATCCTCGGGTGGTGGAGGACGCTCTTTGTCCTGTCGGGGCGGGCAGCCGAACCCGCCGCGAGCTCCGAGTCCCCGATGCCGCCGTTCGGCACGGAGCTCGGATGGTCGCGCGACGTGCGGGATGGCTTTCTCGGCATGCTGCCGGGCCTCGAAGCGGAGGCGGCGAAACTGCGCGAGGCCGACCGGCTGCCCGAGCTGGTCGACGTCCAACGCAGGATCGGCATCCGCGCGGCCGTCCGCGAAGGTGACCGCCCCTACCTGTTCGAGGAGCGGTTCACGCCATACTTTGACGAGGGTGTGACGCTCGCCCGCCGCCTGCCCGACAGCCCCGCACGCCTCGCCCGCGCCCTCACTGACCGGTCGATGTTCCTCGTCGCGGCACGGTCCTACGAACCCGCCCATGCCGACTTCGCCGAAGCGGTCGCCCTTCACCACGATCGCTGATCGCGCCGCCCGGTCTCCTCCGCGCGGGCTCCGGAGCGGTACACGCCGGCCGCGGCGAGACCATCAGAGCGACCGCCACGGCGATCAGGCCGATTTCAGTATTCCCCGGTCATCATCCGTGTAGCCAAGATGAAGCCATGAGCCATGAGGGAGGCGGCTTCGCCGGTTCGCGGCAAGAGCTCCCGCAGCCTGTGCACGCCACCGCCGGCGACTTCGCCCTCTCTGCTGAACTGTGCCCCGGCGGGTGCGCGTGCGAGTTCCGAGAACACGGTATGATCATGATGTAGCTCCGGTTCACCGCACGGGGTCATGCGTCTGTGGTCTAAGGAATGACGTCCGCCAGCCGGCGGGAAATGTAGGTGCAAGGCCTGCCGGGCGCTCGATACGAGAAGGGGCTCTTCCTCATTTAGAGGAAGAGCCCCTTCTCGTGCAGCAGTGCCACCTCAGACTGACCGGTTCTGGTTTCCGGTCAGGCCCGGGGCGTCAGGTCCGGGTCAGTGATGGTTTCCGTTGTGGTGGCCGTGGCCCCAGGACAGACTGTCGACGACCCGGGCGCGGTCGTTGCGCAGGGTCGCGGTGTCCCTGCAGTTGTCCCAGACATAGTCGCGGCGGTCCTGGTACACGTGCGTCGGCGAGGTCCGCGCGGTGTGGCCCCCAACATGCGCGTCTACCGTCGCGGAGGTAATTTGGGAACGATTGCCCCGAGCGGAGCAGGCGGCGCCCGAGCCGCATTTTGATTTTGTGCTGGCCATTACCGCCGCAGAAATTCGGAGGCCAGATCATGCCCTTTTCAAATCCGACCAATGGCTTTCGGCTGCACTATCTGCGGTCCGGAGAAGGTCAGCCCGTAGTGCTCGTACACGGCAACCCGGGTGACAACAAAGAATACTCCAAGCTGATACCCCGTCTGACCCCCGCGGCTGAAGTCGTCGTCCCTGACCTACGGGGCTACGGCAAGTCGGATAAGCACTTGGAAAACGTCGGCAATGCCTACTCCCTGACCGGTCAGGTCGAAGGCGTCATCGCCCTGATCGACGAACTCGGCATCACCAACGCGGTCCTGTGCGGATACGACATCGGCAGCTTCACAGTCCAGACGATCGCCCTAAAGCGCCCCGAGTTGGCTGCCTCTCTGGTCATCGCACCACCAGTCCTGGGGGTCGGCAGAAGAATTCTGGAGGAGAAAGCAGTCAACGCCTTCCTCCACGCGATCCTCTACAAGACGACGCTGGTTGAGGATCTCATCGACGGTAAGCCGGACGCGGTCCGCGCCGCACTGAAGGAGAACCTGGAGAACTGGTCGGCCCCCGGCTCCGACGTCGTGGACGTCCTGCTGGACCACCTGGTGGAAAACCACTCTGCCCCGGGTGCCTTCGTGGCTGGCGCCATGTGGTTCCGCTTCCCGGAAGGGAACCCCATCACCTACTACGCCAACGAGACGAAGCCGGATCCCGCGGACCGGTTCTCCAAGCCCATCACGATCCTGTGGCCCGACAAGGACCCGCTCTTCCCACAGGAATGGAGCGACACGCTGTCCGACTTCTACAGCAACTACGACCTTGTACTGGTGAAGAACGCCGGACACTTCAGCCCGCTGGAAGCACCGGACGTCTGGGCCGAGCACATCCTGGAGCACGTGCGCAAGGCCTAGAGCAAGCTGGCTCCTCATCAGTTCGGCGTCGTAGAAAAGCACTTCAAAAGTCGCAGAAACGCACTCCATCATCGAGGCGCTGTGCCCCGCCTCGGGATCGCACAGAAGATGGCGCACAGGCAGGCCTTCAGGTCCGACCGGCGCTGTCGTGGGCAGGTCGACTGTCAGTTTTCTCCTGCAATCGGCATTCGCGCCCGTCCGGCGTTCGGGGCCCTTGGCGTCAGGCCGCCGAGGCGGCCTTATCCCCGGCACTAAAACTCAACGGCAAGCCACACGCAGCAGCACCAGCGGCAGTACAGCAGAGTCAAGCCCGCCCTCAGCTCGACGGATCGAACTCTTCAGGAACTGCCCTCCCCACCAGGAGAATCACCATGCCGGAATTCCACCACAACATGTTCGAGAACGATGGGGTCCGAATCCACTACGTGACTGCGGGCACTTCACCGGCCAGGGGCGGGAAAGACCGGACGATCGTACTGATCCACGGATGGCCCCAGACCTGGTGGGAATGGCGCCACATCATCGAGCCTCTACAATCCGATGGCTGGTTCGTCGTGGCTCCCGATGTCCGGGGCGCCGGCGGGTCGTCGAAGCCCGAGGGCGGCTACGACAAACAGACGATGGCTGGTGACATCAGGGCGCTGCTGCATCACCTCGGCGTGCAGAAGCCGATCACTATCGTCAGTCACGACCTCGGGATGCTGGTGGGCTATGCCTACGCTTCCCTCTGGCCGGACGAGGTTGCTCGTCTCATGGTCTCGGAGGCCCCGATCCCGGGCACCGAGGGCTACGAGAGTGCGGTGGCGACAACCAAGTACAGCGAGAACAGGATCTGGCACTTCCACATGCACGGCGCGGCAGACAATGCCGCCGAGATGCTCATCGCCGGCCACGAGTTCCCCTACCTGCGCTCGTTTTACGTCCGGCTGAGCGCGAACCCCGACGCCATCTCGATCGCGGACGCCGAACGCTACGTCGCTGACTACACACAGCCCGGAGCCATGCGGGCGGGCATCGAACTGTTCCGGGCCTTCGAGACGGACGCGGAGGACAACCGTCGCGTCCTGGCGGAGAAAGGCAAGCTGAAGATGCCCGTGCTCGGACTCGGAGGGACCGCCAGTTTCTTCCTGCCCGTAGCCGAGAAAATGCTCTCGGAGGTTGCCGAGCACGTCACCGTCCGCGCGGTCGAGGATTCGGGCCACTGGATGGCCGAGGAGCAGCCGGAAAGGCTGCTGCAACGCCTGCGTGAATGGTTCCACGAGACCGGCGGCTGACGCTCTTGCGTAGGCCCCGCGTGAAGTCTCTCCACTGCGGTCAAGCCAACACAAACCTCGGGCGTGCTCTGTCCCCTTGTGGGCGGCGACGCCGTCCGGAACAAGCGGGCCGCGTTGGTGGAGCAGTGGCGCGCGGCGAGCCCGATCCGGGCCGCCGCGAAGGGCGGCAGCGGATCCGGGAACTGGCCGAGGGCGGCGCCGTCGCCGCGGTACCCGTACGCTGGCCCGCCGCCATCGCCCCGGAATCGGCGCACGAGTTCCGCCACCGCGAGACCCGCTGGCTCCAGGAACACGGCGTGCGCACACCAGACACCACGCCCGCCTGATCAGTATCGGATGCTGGCGAAGCAGACAGAAAAGACCGGCACGGCTGCTGTCGAGGAGCTGCCGTTAAACCAGTAGCATCCCCATGGATGAGCCTCATAGCTTGTGCGCCCGTGACTGATGCTCCGAAGATGCGCCTGAATCCACACGATCTCGGCCGGGTGTTCAACGAGGTGCCGAAGCTCTACGACCGGGTCCGGCCGGGATACCCCGACGAGCTGTTCGCGGACCTTGTCGCCGTCACCGGCATGGACGAAAGGTCGTCGGTCCTTGAGGTGGGCTGCGGTACCGGTCAGGCGACGCGCTCGCTGGCAGCGCTCGGATGCTCAGTGACCGCCATCGAGCCGGGCCTGGAAATGGCTGCACTCGCTCGCCACCGGATCAGCTCCTTCCGTAACGTCGCAGTCGAGACGTCGACGTTCGAGGAGTGGGACAACCGCGGTCGACGCTTCGATGCTCTCGTGGCCGCGTCGTCGTGGCACTGGATCGAACCGTCGATCGGCTGGCAGCGGGCGCACGACGTGCTCCATCCCGGAGGCTGGATGGCACTGCTCGGCCACGTCGTTGTCCGCCGGCCGGGAGAGCCGGAGGTGTATGCCGAGACCGCCGATCTCCACGAGCGGTTCTGCCCGGGGAATCCCGGCTGGGGTCATCCTCCCCTGGAGGACGACGTGCGCACCACCGACGAGGGCTGGGGCCTGGCCGACGATCCCGGAGGATTGTTCGGCCCGACGATCGTGGGCTGGTACCCGGCCGTTCAGTGGTTCAACGGGGACGGCTTTGCCGATCACCTTCGCTCGTTGTCGCTGTACCGGAGGCTCGACCACGACGTCCGTGAGCCCCTGCTCGACGCAATCGCCGAGCGCATCCGCACGCGGATGGGCGACCGAGCATCACGCCGTTACCTGAGCGTCCTCCGTGTCGGACAGCGCGCCGAGTGAGCCCAGTGGTGAAGGACCTGCCGATTCAGCAGCAAGGGATCCACCACACTTTCATGCCTGCCTGCCGAAAACGCCGTGGGTATCCGGTGAACTGCCGGAGGCCCTCTTCACGGCGACCTGTGTCGCTGACGCCGTGGACCCCAGCGCTGAACGAGGCCCTGATGCAGGGGGCGGCCCTGCCCGCAGGGGGCGGCTCCGATCGCCAGGATTGAGGCGCCCGGTCATCTGGACGCGTCATCGTCAAGGCTGCAGGGCACGTCTCTTCACCTCTTCGCACCGGGGCAACGGCGAACACCTACGTTGTTGACTGTTACCGGTGGCGCCACAGGTCGTGCAGTCTTTGGACGTCGGCATCGAGTGCGTCGCGGAGGTCGCCCGGATCGTCAGGCAGGTCGACACCGAGACGAGCGGCCGCCTTGCGGAACGCGGGAGCAATGCCGGGGTCGTTTACGGGGAGCAGCGTTGACAGGAGCGGCTCGTCCGGCGATGTGTTCCGGTCAACCTGGTAGAGGACTTCAATCTGTTCGTCGGCGGACAGGCGCGGCAGAGCAGACCCGAGCCGCCTGCGCAGCGTCGCCCATGAGGAGGTTGACTGCTCGCGGGCAGCCTTCTTCAGCGCCCCTCGGACCGCGTCAGCGACTTTTGCCAGCTTCGCCGCCTGGACTCGGGCTTCCTCGGCGAGTGCCTTCTGTCGCACGGCTTCAGCGGCCTACTCCTTGGCAATCGCCTTCTGGCGCGCGGCCTCGGCGGCCTGTTCCTTCGCCTGCAGTTCCTCGGCACTCGGCCTGTTCTGTTGTCCCCTGCGGGTTGTTGCCGCTCACCGGGCGGCTGCGCAGCCTCGGAACCATAGGCCTTTGAAGCCGCGTCCCCAGCTCTCCCGCGCGAGACCGACGCGTGAGCCTTGCCGGGACCGCTGGGCCGGAGGGCTCGGCCGGACGCCGACTGACTTCTCCAAACGGAGGAGGGCATCGCAGGCTCATTTCCTGGTCGCGCAGGTGGAGTGCCATGACCAGCATGTCGTCGTCGGGTGTTGGTATCGCAGGGCTATGTGGCCGACTGCGACCGATCCGCCGACGTCGCCGATGATCGCGCAGACGATGGCATCACGCGGCCTGCTCGCGCAACTGCTCCAACCTCGTCGTCATCAGGTACTGGGCCGTGCGCTCCCGAGAGGCGACGGGGCCGCGCCAGTCGGGTTGGCCCGGAACCAGCGGCGGTTCTGCTCGGTCGCGTATGCCCGCCCTGCCTCAGTTACGGCTCCACTCGATCAAATTCGGCCGATATCTCTGGCGTGAAACAGTCGCCGACTGTGTGAATTAGGCCAACGGGCCTCATTTTTAGTGCCGTTGATCCCTTGAGGGATCATGGCACAGATAGCAGATTCCATCCGGTCAACAACCGGGAATCAGCCAACGGATTATTTCGGTCCAGATGTGAAAGAGAAAAATATTGCTTGATATTTGAAGACCAGCGGGTGATCGTGGATATGTCATGTCCACGCAAACCGCTGAGGAGAAATGTGAAGCGAATCACTGGCGCGTCGTTGGCCATGCTGGCCGCGATGGCCTCTGTCGGCCTGTCTGCAGTCCCGGCCGAAGCCGCCAGCTCCCCCTCTCTCGAACCGGTAAGTGTTTCGAAGAGGGGTGCCACGGAAACCATCAAGTTCAACAATGGTTCTGTTTTCAGGTCGAAACCTGCCGCAGTCGACAGGGGCATGCTTGCGGGATCGTTCAACTGGACCGCAGACTTCCAGATCGGCTTCGAGTCCCGTACCTACACCGCAGTGAACTCGGGGACTCACAGAATTTCGACGGGTGCCGTTTTAAACACCAGCGGCCAAAGTCCCGCGGACTGTGCCGGATCCCAGGTGGTACAGATCACGCTCTACCGCGAGGCCTTCCCTAGCGATCAGAGTTACGGCACCAAGAGCGTGTCTTGTTCCGGCGGGTCCGCGAGCTGGACCAGTGTGCCGGCCGACACCTATTACTTCTATGCCCGAGTCACGGGCAACTGGGACAGCGGCGACACGACCAGCCGTCGGCTGAGCGGTACGACTACCTACCCCTGATCGAGCTTTAGGACCCCATGAGTCTGGCACCGCAGCAACTGCGGTGCCAGACCCTGCCCAGTCACCCATGCCGGCGCACGACCGGCCTGGACGTGGCAGCCAATACCATTCGGTCAGTGTCTCGTGGCCGCCACCACCGGCGGGTCAGTAGCGCGCCAACCACCGCCCCGACCGTATTCAGCAGCACGTCATCAACGGATGAAACTCTGCCAACGGACAGGACGTATTGCGCGATTTCAACACTTACCGACAGCAGCCCGGCGAGAGCGGCCACCCGCCCCGTTCTCGCAAATCTTTTGCAGCGCATTGGGATGAGGGCGCCGAATGGCAATAGCAAAGCGGCGTTGCCGCCAAGATTCAGCAGTGTTACGTCCGAAAGAGCGACCTGCGGAGAGCTGAAAGAAACGAATATCTCTCTAAATGGAACCAGGCTAATGGTGCTCTGGATTCCATATCCGCGTGACAAAGTAGCATACAAAAAAGGCAGCACTGACGCAAGGATCAAGCCGTTCAGCAGTATGCTTCTTGCTCCCTCATTCCTTGTTTCACTTGCCCCGCGCCAGCGGTGGAAAACCCAAGCAATTCCAAGGCAAACAGGTATCCCGATGAACGTGGCCACGGCCAGCTCATCCGCATAAGACCTCCAGACCCAACTCACTCCGGTCTCCTCATCGAGCGTCACCACCAAGCTTCTGCACACTACATGCAATTAGGGGTGCCAGGGCTCTTCATTTCAGCCCAGATGGTGGCTGGCAAGTGGCGAAAGCGCTACCCAAGAAGAGGTGCCCCCTGGCTGCGGCAGTGCCACGGCTCGCCCGGTCAGGCCGTGCGCGAACTCCGCAGCAGCCTGACAGACCGGGCGATCCCCGGGCTGCCCGCGCGCCTGTCCACCACCGAGCAGCCCTGAGTGCGGGCCTGGCCGCAGGCCGCGGAACGGGGCTTGGAGCGGGACACCGGCCGCCGACCTGTGGTGGCTGGACAACACGCCGTCGGCCCAGGCTCTGCTCGGCGACCTCGGCATGGAGCGCGACTGCCACCCCGGCGAAGTCGTCAGCAACGCCATCGCCGCATGGGAGGGCCCAGCACTTCCCGCATCCCAGCAGCGCTCCGAAACGAGCGACCAGCTCGCACGACAGGCCCTGGCAGTTCAGGAAGGATCCATGGCCTGCCTCAGAACCTGGGACGGCCGCCTGGGCCACTTCACCGTGACGAGCGTCCTGGGCCCCTCCGAACTGAACGTGCAAGCAACCATCTGGGACCGCCAGTGACCCCGACGCGGCCGCTGGGCACGAAACCGCCTCTGAGGATCGGTCGGTGTCCGGCTCCGCCCCCCCGCTACTCCTCCGGCCCACCTTTTTTGCCGTGCTGCGGCGATCCCCTTTACAGGAGTATCCGCGCGTACCGGTCGACGAGGGGTTCGAGGTAGTCGGCGTGGGGGCCGTCGAGGACCTTGAGGCCGGCCGGTCCGTGGACGAGCGTGATCTGTTCGAGCTCAGGGACCTGGCCGACGGCGGCGGCTGCGGAGACGACTGCGGCGAACCGGTCGGTGAGGACCGTCGCGGGCCGGGGCGGGGCGGTGAAGTGGATACCGTTGTTGCCGTGGTCGCCGCGGGTGACGGCCCACAGTGTCAGGTCGCCGGGATCGGTGTCGAGGCCGAGTTCCTCGCGGAGTTCGCGGGCTGCGTTGTGGCGCAGTGACGCGGCGTCCAGGGGCCGGCCGGCGTCGGGGGGCTCGACCGATCCGCCGGGCAGGTGCCAGCGGCCGGGGTGGGCGGTGGCAGTCGACATCCGGGCGACCAGCAGGGCACCGTCGTCGGTGGGCTGGAGGACGTCGACGAACAGGGACGGCAGGGTGGTGGCGCCGGGCACCCGGCGCAGAGCGAAGGCGCGGTACGACGTCCTGCACCAGCCGAGGAGGAGTTCGTGCGGGTGCAGCTGGGTGAGGCTGGTGCAGGCGACGACGCGTCCGTCGAAGAGGGCGGGGTTGGTGCTGGTCAGGTCGTCCCAGACGCGGTCGCGTGCCGCTCGGTGTTCGGCGGACAGGTGCGGCGGTGGCTCTTCGACGAGGCGGAGCTCGGTGGCTTCGATGACGTCAACGGGTGGGTCTGTTGAGGGTTGAGTCACCGCCGCAGGCTGTCACACAAGACACCCTGTTCACACAGGGTTGCCAGGATGCACCACCAAAGAGCTCGCTGCCCTTGTCAGCGCCTCTCCGGCCAGCGCCAGCGAACACGCCACAGTCCTGCGCGAAGCCGGGCTCATCCGCACACACGAAATCGCAACACCACACTGCACAGCCCCACCGGACTCAGCATCGCTCTCCTGAATGCCCCGCACCGCCCACACAGGCGTTGATGACGCCGAAAGCAGGCTGGCCGACACGAACCACACACCGTGCACAGCACCGGGCCCGGGCGGAACGCGCCAGCCGGACGCTCCGCATCCCGCGCGACGCGGCTTCCTCATCGATGAGGACGGCAATCGGAAGCGCCCAGCGACCAGGCGAGCGACTCCCTGCGGCCTGACGCTGCTTGATGGCGCAGCGCTCCCAACAGAAGACTCCGGTGCATCAACCGCCTCAAGCAATGGCGCGGCCTGGCCATGCGAGATGGTCCGCTCCCGCGCGGCCTTCTTCAGCGCCCCGCGGACGGCGGCCGCTACGGGCACGAGGCGTGCTGGTGCGCCGCCAGGTACCGCGGACGAGTTCGGTTCCGGCTCCGCGGCCGCGGCGGCTTCTTCGTCGGCCGGCGGCCACTGTGTGGGGTCGGCGAGCTTCTTCACCCACTCGTCCACGTCGTGCCGTTCCGCCACCGACAGAAGGTCGCCAGCAGCCTTCGCGAGGGGCGCCAGCTCCCCGATGAGCTGCTTTTCCTCAGCCGCTGGAAGCCCCTTCACCCGGAGTCTGCCGATGAGGCCCCGCGCCTGGGGCAGCGCCGTCCGCTGCGCTTTTCTCTCCGCCCGCGTTGGTTTCGTGCTCTGACGCACTGGTGGCGAGGGCCGTTGCGGCCGGAGGGCTCGTCGGCGCATCTCCTGAAGGAGTGCATTGGCGGCGTTGAGGATGCTCGATTCCTCCCGGGTGAGGGCCTCGTGGTGCCGGAGGATTTCCCTGATCTGGGGAACCAGGGAGCGGACCTCGAAGTCGTACCCGCGCTGGACCGCCTCGTTGACCCGGTCGAAGAGCACCCGGCGGATGCGGTCCTGCTGGTCGAGCCAGTCGTTCGCGTGGTTGATCGCACCTTGCAGGTGCTCAAGTGCTTGTCCTTCACAGCGGGACACCTGAAGCTCTGCCGTGTCCCGCAGCTGGCGGACCGTGGCGGTCTCCTTCTCCCGTACGGCGGTGTTGATACGCCGGGCCAGAGCGCCGATCTGGACCGGAATCCCCACCGTCTCACTGGAAGGCCGTTGCGACGGCGTCGGCATTTCATCGGCAGGAGAGGAGGGTGCGGAAACAGTGTCCGAGGCGGCGGCCAGGTCAGCGTGCTCGACCCGGAGCCGCGCCACTAGCGCGGCCGCCCGCCCCGGCTCGCCTTCCCCGACCAGGTCCTGGCAGCCGTCCTTCACCTGCGGGTCGCGCTGGCCGCGGAACCCCTCGCGGTGCTGTTTCGACAGCAGTCGGACCGCTACACATCGCACCCTGCTGAAGATCAGGAAGCTGCCCAAGGCGCACAGCATCGTCATCCCGCCCGACGGCCACTCCGCCCTCCGCCCTCACCGCCCTCCAGGCACGGGTCCGAGCCCAGAGTGGCGACTCCAGCAGCATGATCAAGACAACGTGTCAATGACCT
Organism: Streptomyces sp. GMY02; assembly: GCF_019056675.1. Taxonomy (NCBI): domain Bacteria; kingdom Bacillati; phylum Actinomycetota; class Actinomycetes; order Kitasatosporales; family Streptomycetaceae; genus Streptomyces; species Streptomyces sp. GMY02. The sequence goes on from NZ_CP077658.1 coordinate 7,335,691, forward strand.
GCAAGCCCCAAGGGCTGTCCCGAAACTGCTGGTCACAGTGAACCGGCAGCGCTGGCCAACGGTCAGCCAAGGAGAAGGTCGCCGTCCTTCTCGACGCAGAGCTTCAGGACGACCACCAACTGGTGGGCATCCTCAACATGCCCGCATCCCCACGGACCCATCGGTTGACGCACTCACCACCGCACGCTCCCAACCACCGGCACGGGGGCCGCTCCGAAACACCACAGACCCCGCTGCTACGTTTCGAAGCATGGGGAGATGGTGGGGACACGCAATCGGCAGCATGCTGCTACTGACGACACTGGGATGCGCCGCATCAGCCGGTGTACCAGACCCGGCCGACGGGCAAGTCCCGAGTCAGAGCGCCCTGACCAGCAGCCCCATCCAGACGCCTTCGCCGACAACCACCCCAACAAAGCGCACGTCCGCCACCGCCACCGTCACGGCCGCACCGACCCACTCTGCGACGACCGCGGCTACAACACCAACACCCACAACCCCCGAGATCCACGACTGCGCAGCCCCTGACCTCAGCGCATCGGCCGAATACCCGGGACTGTTCCCGGAGGACTACGAGCAGAAGACCGTCACCAGGGTTCTGCTGCGCAACGCGGGTCACTCGCCCTGCTGGCTCAATGGCTGGCCCGGCCTGATTTTCTACGGTTCCGACGTCGTGGCGGTCTGCGTCCCCGGGGCGTTGCCGGACACCCAGTCGTGCGCGACGCCGGAAACGAGACCGGACGAACGACGGCGTCTCACAACAGTCCGCTCGCAGCTACGCCCGCCTTCGGTCGTCGTGCTCTCCCCTGGCCACAGCACATCTTTTGACTTGTTCTGGCTCAGCTCGTTCGCCCTCGAGTGCGTTAACCCGGTCATCGATTCACCCCTCAGCGCTGAGATCCGAGTCCCCGGCGACGCACGCCCCATCGCCCTCTCGAAGCCCCGTCTGCAGCCGTGTGACGGGCTCATTGAGGTCACCACGTTCGGCACCCGGTTGACCACCCACCAGTAAGTCCGGCCACCAGGCATCAACCGCATCGAACCGGTCCTGGCCACCGAAGTCGCCGAGTCACCTTAAGGCCTGGTCATCGCCGCGGGCACAGGCCTGAGCCCCAGCCTGTGGCGCAAGAAGTACGGATCCTGGACCCAGGACGAGATGACTCCCCTCGAAGCCACCGCCGTCCTTCTCGCGGAGCACATCAACCGCCTCACCGGCGACCCGGACTCCGCCACCCGCCTGATCACCGAAGCCCTGTCCCGGTCGGACGAAGACTGACGTGCCGCCGCATCCGTCGGAAGCGCGCTTGAGGACGCCCGCGCAACCGGGACGTGGTTGCTGACGTCGGTGGTGGGGGTGCGGCAGGTCGGCGTCGCCCCGCTCTCCTAAGCTGCCCGTGGATGACTGATCTCCGACAAAAGAGATGGGGGACCGGCGTGGACGGGGGAATGCCACGGCCGCACGACGTCAAGGACTCCGCGGAGTTCGTGGCGGTCATGCGCCAGTTACGGCAGTGGGCGGATCTGAGCTACCGAGAGCTGGAACGCCGCGCAGGGGCGGTCGGGGACGTGCTGCCGCGTGCCACACTCTCCGGCGCGCTGAGCAGGAAGGACCTCCCACGGGAGGACTTACTGCCTGCTTTCGTCCGGGCCTGCGGCGGTGATGAGGCCACAGTCGAGGCCTGGGTGAAGGTCCGCAAGCGTCTGGCTGTCGAGGCCGAGCGGCATGCCAATGACTTCGTATCCCCGGCAGACGCACCGTCTGCCGCGCACGGGCCGCGGCAGGGCCCGCGCAGCGGATCGGCGGAAGAAGCCCCGGACGGTGCAGGCCACGACGACGAGGCAGACGGTACAGATACTGCTGGAACTGCCGAAGCGGCAGGCGAAACCCGAAGCGCCGTTGCCGGTGTGCAAGCCCAGGAGACCGTGGTCGCGCCCCCGTCGACCGCTGAGCCGGTGTCTGATGTCGACCCGGGTTTCCTTGCCGGGAATGTGGTGAGGGAAGGCTCCGTCACCACGCCGAAGAGAGCCAACTCCGCTCCAGCGGGGTCGAAGGCAGCCCTGCGCCGTGTCCGGCGGGGAGGCGCGGCCGTCACGGTTGCTGCCGCGATCGTGGTCCTGGCAGCCGCCGCCACAGGGATTCTCCGCCCCAGCCACGACACCGCGGAGCCGCGGGAGAGCAGAACGAGCGGACCGGCGGTCACGGTCTCCCCGGAGAAGACAGCCAGCGGCTCCCCGGCCGGGCGGCCGGATGGGACATCCAGCGGCACTGTCCTCAAGCCCGCCAAGGACGAAGACGAACCCGTACCCGGCCCGACACGGGATGCCGTGCAACCGACCCAGGACAGGAAGACAACGCGCCCGAAAGAACCGCAGCCAACACCGAGCTCCCGGACACCGCAACCGCCCCCGTACGAGCCGCCCCCGTACGAACCACCCGCGTCGACTCACACACCGCCCCAGGATGATGGCGGCGGTGGCGATCCCTTCCCGGAGGAGACCTGCTGGGACGTCACCAACGGCTGCGGCTGAGCTTGTTCTGTGGTCTCGGACCGCCTGACCGCTTGTCCACGTCGTACCTGCGCAGGCAACTACGCTGCTTCTCGCAGGAGCGGTCAGGTATGCCGAGACCGCCCCCTGCCATCCCGGAGTGGCAGGGGGCAGACGCGTACAGGATCAGCGGTTCCGTGCCTGTTTCTGAACCTGCGGATGTGTGGGCTCGCTCCGACTACCAGAGCCAGAGCCGGGTCCGTGGTTCTTCTGGCCGTTGGTCGGCCCGCGTCTCCGCTCCCGGCGCATGGCTCGCCCCGCAGCGGCCTTCGAGTGTCCGGCAGAGCTGGAGAAGGGATGGGCGCTCGGAGGCCAGCGGAGTGTCAGGGGGTGGACCAGAGTGCGAACGTGGGCGGTACTTGCTTTTTCTGGACGTAGGTCTTCACTTCGCGGGTCTTCTTGTCGGCGGTGATGGTGAGCGATGCCTTCCAGGTGTTGGTGCTCCAGCAGGGCCAGCCGACTTTAGGGGTGCAGCTTTGTGACTTGAAGGTCGCTTCGTACCGGGCGTAGTTGTTCCACTGGTTGGTCCCGGTCTCAGTGATGCTCAGTGTCGGCTCGTCGAGAACGGTCAAGGCCAGATTGCTGGCTGTTGCGTTCAGTTCGACGCTGGTCTGTGTCTTCCAGCTGCTGGGCTTCTTCGTGGGGCAGACCAGTGCGTCGATGCTCCATTCCCCGTAGCGGGGGGTGAGCTGGCTGCCGGGATACAGGGTGACGTTGACGTTCTGGCAGGCTGCAGCCCGCTGGGCGGGCGCCGCCGATCCCTGTGCCATGGTTGCGGTGACCAGGGCCCCCGCGATGAGACCGCAGGTGGCAGTGATGGTGGCGATGCGCTTCAGTTTCACTGGATTTCCTTTACACAGCTCGACAGCGGACGGGGTGGGGTCAGGCGGGGTCACGGTGTGCGGTAGACCGTCATGGCGCTGGGGACGGTGCTGTTGATGGCGCCGCCGTAGACGAGCCGTACCTGGCCGTCCTTCTTGTCGGCGGTGAAGGCGAAGCCCACCTCGATCTTGTAGGTCCCCCTACAGGGCCACTCGGCATAGGGAAGGCAGTCCCGCACGACGAAGCTGCCTGAGTAACTGGCGTTGCGGGTCTGCTTGTTCTCGCCTGATGCCGCAACCTTCAGGTCGGCCGACTCAAGCAGGCGGCCGACCGCGGAACCGGTCTTGTTGGTGATGGCGATGGCCTGGGTGTCCCACTCGGAGGCGTCTTCGTCAGGGCAGACGGTGACCTGGAAGTCCACCTCGCCGTAGCGCCAGGACGGAGGCATCTTGTCGCCCGGGTAGACCTTGACGTGCCGAAGCCTGCACTCCGCTGACTCCTCGTTGGCCTGGGCTGTGCTCAGGGCGGCGACGACGCCGGCCATCAGACCCACGACCGCGGTGACCACCACGAGGCGGGCCCTGTGAACGCGTGCAAGACGCATTGCTGACTCCTGATCGAATGAAAGAGGGAAAGGGGGCCGGTCCGGTAGCCCGGGACAGCCGGGCAGGACAGCACCGGCGGGTACGGGAATCCGGCTGCGCTGAGGCAGCACCAGGAGGAAATCGCTCCCGGCTGCGACCGGCCCAAGACCAGAGTCGGGGTGGCCCGCCGCATGAGCAATGACCTACGGAGTCCGAGACAGTCCGAAGGTGTCCGTGCAGGTCAGATTGCCTCTGAGTGCCTGCGGACGTGAGCGGTATGCCGTCCTGGACAGACTCGGACTGTCCGGGACAGCAAAGGCTCTTGCCGGGCACTTACCGGCTGCAAAAGGCTTCCGGCAGGGCGCCGCGTCGGGGCCCGGAGGAGGCCACGATGCTCAGAAAAGAAAGCCCCGCCCCGCGGGCCAGAAAGCCGCGCACTGTGCCCCGCGGACGGCATGCCCGGCCCACACGGACCAGGGCCCTCGTGCGCCTAGTGTCGAAGCTGACGGCGGCCGCAGTCACCGTGTTCGTAACCGGGATCGCCTCCGTCCTACTGGGCGCAGTCATCGGCGTGCACAGCTCCCCGGCCACATCGGCCCCACCCCCAACCACAGTCGTGGAAGAGCCCTCCCCGCCCGCATCTCACTCCTCGTCGGCGAAGCCGCCGAGGTCCACCGACCCGGGCCCGGCGAGAACCGCGACCGCAAGCGCCAAGAAGCTCACGCTGCGCCCCGGTGACACGCTCTACGCCCTGGCTGAAGCTCACGGCACGAGCGTCAAGGTCCTCCAGGAGTTGAACGATCTGGGCACCTCGACACTCATCTACGCCGGCGACACGTTGCGCGTCCCCGCCGACCCGTACCCCACGCAGCCGCAAATGGGCCCTGCCGGGGCAGATCGGCCGGAGACCGACCCGCCGAAGAACGACCCGCCCAAGCCGGATCCGCCGAAGAAGGAGACGCCCAAGGAGGCGCCGAAGTCAGGAGCCAAGGCAGTTGTCGCGTTTGCGCGGGACCAGCTCGGAAAGCCCTACGTCTGGGGTGGCACCGGCCCGCGCGGCTACGACTGCTCGGGTCTGGTGATGCGTGCCTGGGAGAAGGCCGACGTGGAACTCCCGCGTACCACCTGGGACCAGGCGAAGGCCGGCAAGACAACCACCCGAGGCAAACTCGTCCCCGGCGACCTGATCATCAGCAACAACGGTGGACACGTTCAGCTCTACATCGGGGACGGCCAGGTCATCCACGCACCCGGCCACGGCCGTCAAGTCACCACCGCGCCGCTCCCCGACCGGTCAGATGTCGTCAGCTACCGCCACATCACTCCGTGACCGAAACCGAAACCGCCTCGATTCCCGGGCTGGCGGCTCAACGCGAGGAGAGACGCGGCACCCCCGGGAAAGCCCGACACAACATGCCAACTGCCGCGTGATCAGGACTTCCGGCTGAGTGTGGGGTTGCCGACGACGACACTGCCCACGCTGCAATAGTCACTGGAGTCGGCGTCTTCATCTTCATCGAATGCGATGCGCAGGCCGCCGGTGATGTCACGGGTGATGCGTGCGGGTTTGCTGATGCTGACCGTGCCCTTTCGGGGTCGCTGCGGGTCAGGAGCACGGGGTCGGGCTGGGCGGGCACGGCTTCCTCCGGTCGTCGGGCGGGGCAGGGTTCAGGCGAAGGACAGCAGGTAGGAGGGCTCGCGGGCGCAGCGTGCGCAGACGCGGCCGGAGAAGCCGTTGGAGTCGGTGGCTTCGTGGCCGCGGCCGGGGCCTTCGCAGTTGTCGCAGGTCTTCCGGGGCTGTGGCAGGGGTAGGGCGGCGGGGGTGGTGCAGTCGGGCCAGTGCTCGACTTCGGCGTCCCGTCCGGACCCGATCAGGTGACCGTCGCTCGGGGCGATGTCCGCGCCGCAGGCGTGGAGGCATACGGCTGCGGCCTCCTCACACTGGCCCGTCCCTGAAAATTGACCCCGTGGCTGCGTAGGTCAAAAGCAGGATCGGTTGTCGACGCATTCTGAGAACGATCAGAGGCCGAGAGCCCTGAGGATGTTGGTGAGAAGTAGGAACAGGAGGAGTCCGCGTCTCGTGGTCTGGGCTTCGCGATCTCGGACCGCCGGGATTCTTTCATGAGGGATGATCCCCTCATGGACAGAGTTGTTGATCTTGATGATGCGGCTGTCATTCTGGCTGAGCGGGCCGTGAGCTGGACGTCGGCTGGCCTTGAAGTGAGCCGGTCGACCTGGAGGGATGCGGAGGCGTCGTGGCCTCAGCCACTGGAGACCGACAGGGCTCGCGTTCATGATCCCGACTCGGTTGGCGTGGTCATATCCGGTCCGGCTGAGGCCGTGCTGTCGGTTGTGCTGTTCCGTGGTGGCTGGGCCGATGTGGACTTCGTCGCTGACCTCGATGACGCTGGTTGCCTCCCCGCCTCGGACATCACCTCGGCATCGGACTTCGGAACCCGAATGGATCAGTGGGTGATTCGTGTCTTCGGGAGCCTTGGCCGTGTTCAGTAACAGCTGACCCGCCTCAGGTCACTTGACCGCTTGTTGTTCGACGCGGGCACGGGTGGTGGCGAGGCGGTAGGAGTCTGTGCCGGTCTCGATGATGTTGCCGCCGAAGGTGAGGCGGTCGACGATGGCCGCGCATAGGCGAGGGTCGGTGAACGTCTTTGTCCAGCCAGAGAAGGATTCGTTCGAGGCGATCGCCACGCTGTTCTTTTCCTCCCGCTCGGTCAGAACCTGGAAGAGGAGTTCGGCGCCGCGACGGTCGAGTTCCATGCAGCCGAGCTCGTCGATGCACAAAAGATCGACGCGGCCGTAGCGGGCGATGGTCTTGGTCAGTTGCTTCTCGTCGGCAGCCTCAACGAGCTCGTTGACCAGCTTCGTCGCCAAGACGTACTTGACCCGGTAGCCGGCCATCGCGGCCTCGGTGCCCAGGGCAATCAGCAGGTGGGACTTGCCGGTGCCCGAGTCGCCGATCAGGCAGAGGGGCAGGCCCTTCTTGATCCATTCACACTTGGCGAGAGTATGGATCATGGCCGCGTCGATGTTCGGGTTGGCATCGAAGTCGAACTTGCGGAGCGCCTTGTCGCGGGGGAACCCCGCGGCCTTGATGCGCCGTTCGGAACGTCGGCGGGCCCGGTCATCGCACTCGGCGAGGAGAAGTTCGGCGAGGAAGCCGAGGTAGGACATCTGCTCGCGCTCCGCCGTCTCGGCGAGTTCGGGGAACTGGGACCGGATGGTGGGCAGCCGTAGCATCCTGCATGCCTGGTCGACGGCGGTGGTGGCGGCCTGCTCGGTGAGTCCTCGCTGGCGGGGAAGGGACACGGCGTTCTCCTCAAGGGGTGGGGCGGTCGGGTCGGCGGAACGGAGGGCAGCGGGCGGTTGTCGGGCGGCAGCTGGGCCCGGACGGCAGCGGGCAGCGGAGCGATACCGGGCTGGCTCCCGGGAGCGACCGGCTGCGGCGGTTCCTCAGGCTCGGCGTCAGCTGCCTTGCGGGCTTCCAGAGCGACGGCGTCCGCGGTCAACGCGCCGGTCTTCAGCGCTGCGGCGAGGCCGGTGATCAGGTGTTCGTGGGGCAGGTGGCGGCTGAGGAGGAGGACCTCGATCAGGGCCCGGGTGCCCCCCCGTTCGCCGTGGGCCTTCACAGCGGCTTGCCACCAGGCGCGTGGATGGGGGTGAACCGGCCGGCGGCGCGGGCCTGGTCGAGGGCGGTGGCGCCGGGCAGGGCACCCGGTTTCCGGATCAGGGCCTTCAGGTAGTGGTCGAGTTCGAGGCGGGTAGCACCGCGGGCGATGAGCCGTTCGTGCCGGGCGACTTCTTCGCGGCCGTCGTACACCACCAGCTCGGAGGCGTGGAGCATGACACGGACGGTTCGCCCGATCAGACGGACCGGCACGGAGTATCGGTTCATCCGGACACAGATCTGGCTGTAACGGTCGACCCGCGGTGTGGAGAGGCGGCCTGTCTCGAACGGTTCCTCCGGCAGGGGCACCAGCAACGGCTGCTCGGCCGCGAAGTACTCGCCGATGGTGCGGGGACGGGACCGGATGCGCCGGGGTCGTCCTCGTGGTCCCACCGGTCGATCATCGCGTTGAGTTCGGCGAGAGTGTCGACTTCGGGGACGGGGACCAGGTGGTTGCGGCGGAACCAGCCGATTTGGCCCTCGACTCCGCACTTTTCGTGGGCGCCGCGGATGCCGGGCTGGCAGTAGAAGGCTTCCAGGCCGATCTTCCGTGGGTTCGCGAATTCTGAAGGGTGGTCGCGACGAACCCACGGTGTCAGGAGAGCAATTTGTCGGAACGAAGACGGTGGTTCAGAGCTTGCAGGTTGCGGCGAGACCCGAAGAGGTCAGTCGAGAGCCGTAGAAGCCTGCCGTCGGGAGAGGGACAGCCTGCGTCGCTCTCGGTCGATCTCTGTGACGACGACCGTGATCTCGTCGCCGACTTGAACGACCGCCTCTGGAGCCTCGACAGGCGTCCAGGTGAGCTCTTGAAGATGGACCAGTCCCTCGATGTCGTTGGTGACCCGCACAAACACTCCGAACGGGACCAGCTTGGTAACTCGTCCCTGCAGCGCCTGCCCCACCGTCGTGGTCTCGGCGAAGGTCTGGAATGGGTCGGGCTGCGTCGCTCGCAGGGACAGCCTGGCCTCTCCGTTCGTTGTATCGAACTGGAGGAACTCGCACCTAACGCGCTGGCCCACTTGAACGACGTCCGAAGCTGTCTCGAAGTGTCGCCAGGACAGCTCGGGGATCGTGATGAACCCGACGCCGGGGAAGACCGGATGGTCTGGGCCGTCGTCCAGCGCCACAAACACTCCGAACCGTTCGATCGCCCCGATCTGGCCCGACAGTACTTCTCCGGCGCGGAGGGTCTTCAGGAATGCCCAGAGCTCGGGGTTCTCCGTGGCGGCCGTGGACATCCAGGCTCGACCTTGCTCAAGGTCGATGGCAGTCACCTCGGCGGTGATCCGGTCGCCGACCTCCACCGCCGCTGCCGAGAACCGGACCCAGGACAGATCCAGCGACCCCACGAACCCCAGCGGACGTACGGCGAAACCGTCCAGGATCACCGACACACCTCGTGGAGTTACCGCTGCCACGATCCCGCTGCAGACATCACCGACCTGGATCGCAGCCAGAAACTTCCGGGAAAGCTCATCGTCCGACACCCCGCCCATGCCGCCCAGCCTCTCACGGGAAACCGTCCGTCAGGTCATGGGAGGGATTCGTGCTCGGCGGCCGAGACGGCGACGGCGGTCGTGTAGCGGAGGCTAGTTCTGGCACCGAGCGAGAACACGTGCGCGAGGTGGAGTGGATCTGCTCCGCTGGCAAGAGCCTCCTCCAGGATGCGGTCCTGCCGTAGTCGGTCGACGCCCACGGGTAGGTCCTTGACCAACCTGTCCATCCAGAATGTGCCCACTGCCGTTGTCGTCGTGGCTGTGTTCCGGCTGACCAGCAGGTGTGGATTGGTGCTGTTCGGCCAGTGATGGTGGCGATTGGCGAGATATTCGCCGATCGCCTCGGCGGTGTAGTCGTCCAGCGGACGGTTCAGGCCCTCGGGATCGAGCCGGCGGCCGGGTAGGTCCACCTGCTCCAGCAGCATCGCGCGGATCTGGCGGGCGGGCAGTGCATGGACACCGGACAAGGCCACGACCACGCGAAGGGCCGGATCCTGCAGTGCGGCAGCAGCGACGGATTCCACCTCGTCCGCAGTTAGGGACGCGGGGATCTTGATCGCCAGCTTACCGCCCTTGACGCCCCGCATCGGGTTGGCGAAGATCAGCCGCTCAGCCTTGAGGGTGCCGAACAGCGACCGTAAGGCGCTGGCGTCGTAGGCACGATGGGGCCGGTCGGCGAGCCAGCTGGTGATGTCGTCCTGTGTGACCTGCCGCAGGGTTGTGTACCTACCGGCGTGCTCGGTCAGGAACGGCAGGATACTCCTCAGGTTGGTGATGACCGTGGCTCGGGCACGTGGCCTGCGACGCGGGGGCCCGTGTCTCAGGATGTCGATCCAGACGCCCAGCTCAGAGCGGACATCGGAGGCAAGGAAGGACAGGTGTTCCTCGCGCCAGGCGTCGAGCGAGTCGGGCCGGTCGTCGAGGAAGATGTTGAGTTCATCGAACACCGCCAGGACGTGGTTGGCCGGCACTGCCGTGTAAGTGAGCTGGGTGATGGTTGAGGCCCGCATCCGCTCACCTGGCCGGTGGACCGCGCAGAGAATGCGGATGCCGCGTCGCACTGAGCCGAGAGTGCGGGGCGGCCAGCCATGCAGCTCCGCGATCCGGGCGGCCCGGGCACTCAAGGATGCGAACAGTTGAGGGTCGAGCGGTGGGGCCTTGCTGCTGACTCCGCGGAGCTCGCGTGGCATCTCGAACAGCAACAGCTCTGTCCAGCGTGGCGGAACATGGTGCGACCGCGGTGACCACGGTTCCGACGGAACGGGCTGAGGCCGGGGGCCACCGCGCGGTCGCAGGGTGCCGATGATGAAGAACTGCTGTCCCGTGCGGGCCGCTACCGTCAGGTCGACACGGGTCTTGTTGTCCGGGCCGGCGATCAGGCTGGCCTGGCGGCGGCAGAGGCGGCAAATCCCGTCCAACGCGGCGACCTCGCGTGTGCAGACGTCGCAGTGGCGGCTGGTGGCTTTCGAGGTGAAGCCCCAGCATGCTTTGCAGCGAGGGCGGTCGATCCAGCCCCATCCAAAGCAGTCCCGGCAGCTGCGGGTGGCCCAGGGGCGTGATCGCCGGACGGGCGTGCTCATAGCGGCGGCCCCGAGCGCCCCGGCCGGCGCTGGTGCGTGATCGGGCTGCCGCCGACGACCTGCTTCTCCGCCCCCAGTGTCGTGGTCTCCTGCCGGACGCTGGCCTTCTCCGGGACGAGTAGGTCGGCGGTCGTGCAGTCCAGCACCTCGCAGATGATGTCGAGGTCGGCCAGGCGGACGGTCAGCGGCCGTCCGGACCACAGGTGGGACATCTTGCCGGCAGAGATCACCAATCCGGCGTCCGCGAGCATCCGTTGGAGCTCGGACGCCTTCCAGATGTCGCGCTGGGCGGCGACCATCCGCAGGTTCCACTTCATCGGCGTGTCCCTCCGAATCGGGTTGCGGCACGTTGCCCCGCGCGGATCCAGGCATCTTCGACGTGGGACTTCTCGACGTGTACGTAGATCATGGTGTGTTGAGCCATTCGTGTCCGCGTATCTCTTGGATGGCAACGACGTCCATGCCGTTGCGGTAGAGGTCGGAAGCGGCGAAGTGCCGCAGCACGTGCGGTGTGAGCTGGCCGACCTGGTGCGGCAGATGCCGGGCAACCGCCTCGGCGAGAGCGTCGTCGGTCACGGCCCTGCTGGAGCCGTCGCCGTATCTGCGTTCTGAGGGCAAGAGAGGGGCACGGGGGTCGTTGACCTTGTCGTCGAACTCCCAGCGCGGCCCGGTGATCCACCATTCCAGCAGGTCACGAGAGCCGTTGATGAGCGGGACGAGCCGTTCCTTCTTGCCACGCCCCTGACTGCCCTTGCCCTTGAGGAGGACCTTGCCGAACCGCCCCAAGTCCCAGCGAACGTCGCCGATCCGCAGCAGGCACAGTTCCGAGATCCGCGGGCCGATGAGGCTGGCCAGCCGCGAGACGGTGTAATTCCGGGCGGCCGGAGCGTACTTGCGTGCCTCTTCCATGTCACACCGCCAGCCGCCGAAGAGCGCGGTGACCTCCGCTTCTGGCGGCGGGATCCGCAGCCTCGCGGAGGTGCCACCCCGAGGTCGGTTCATCTCATCCAGTGGGGACTCGACAACGAAGCCGGTGGCCGCGTGGATGCCAGCCTTGTGCCGTAGTTCGAGGAACTCGAAGAATACGGCGAAGGCCGCGGCCTGGCGGACCTTGGTGCCCGAGGCTGAGTCGCGACGGTGCCGCCCGAAGTACCGGTCGAGGTCGTGGGCCTCCATTTCCCACAGAGGCCGGCCGAACCATTCCCGCAGGCCAAGGACGGGGCCGACGTCACCGCGGATGGTGTTGTCGAGTACTCCGGCAGAGGCCCGGGCGAGCACGAACTCAGCCAGCAGATCCTGCTCGAAGGCCGCAACCTCCTCGGCAGTCTCCAGCCGGAGCTCCGGCCGCAGATCGCGCACGACGGCCAGTGCCATCCCGTTCCTCCTCTTCAGCTATCCAGCGACTCCGCCATGACAGCTGAGGAGACTTCAGGATTTCCGAGAAACGAGCAGCAATCACCCGATCGTGTCCACGAGACCGGAAGCCCCAGATCACGCAGCCATCGAGGTTGCTGACGCAGCCGGGATGCGGCGGGAACCCACGGGAACATGGACATAGTGCGACCGGAAGGCAGTCCAGCGTTCGGCTTCCACCCGGCGGCGTGAGAGGCCCAGCACCTGAGCAACGGCGGCCCTAAGGTTGTCGTAGCGGACCTTCCCGGTCGGCACCCCGCCCAGCACGTTGAGAGCGTGGACGTGGCCCTCGAAGAACGCCTCTTGCCCGGCCGAGGCGAAGATGCGGTGGACGGCCTTGCCCGAGTACGACAACCGGAACGCGAACAGGTAGCAGGTGACCAGTTCGCCGGCCAGCCTGAGCGTGACGTCCCCGAAGTCGACCTCGGCCTCAGCACCGGGCTTGTGGGTCTGCGGGACGAACGCGTCCACGACTCCCTTGCCGGCCTGCAGCCGGGTCTCCTCGCGGCGGGCGGAAACGTATCCGCGGACCATCTGATACGAGATGTCGACGGCGTTGTGCTCGTCCAGCAGGCGGTCGTAGATCCTCTTGGCCGTGTGGCGCTGCTTCCGCGGTGCGGTCAGGTCCGTCGTAAGGATCGCGTCGATCACCGGCTTGAAGGGGTCCAGCCGTGTCTCCCGCGGCTGCATCTTCTTTCGCGGTTCCGGCAGTGCCGACACCAGCGCCCTCTGTACCGTCTCGTAGCCAACGCCGTGCTTCCGCATGACCGCACGCGGCGACAGGCCGGCCTTGGCGTCACGGCGGATTGCCGCGTACAGATCGACCTTGGACTTCGGCAGCACCCGGGCCCCCTCGTCGTGCAGAGCACAACCATGGTCCCGAAGCAAGCACCCAGGTGTTTCCAGAACTCGGCGACATCACTCTCCCGTGGAGCCGGGCGTTCTCGCTGCTGAGCGACAGACGTTCTTGGAACTCACCTACGCAGCCAGGCAGGTGCAGCGCGTTGGAAATTCGGCGCCTGGTACCGCGACGCCTCGCACAGGCTGCTGTGTACCTGTGGCCGCATGGGGCCGCAACTGCCAAGATTCTCTGACCGTCCAAGTGCACTATTCAGTGGGGGTGTTGGGTGCAGTCGCTGACGGCTGAGGATCCGCGGCGGGTAGGTGCGTTCCGGCTGCTGTACCGCCTTGGTGAGGGCGGCATGGGGCGGGTGTACCTCGGCCGGTCGCCGGGCGGTCAGACGGTGGCGGTCAAGATGGTGCATGCGGGGATGGCCAGTGCGCCGGGCTTCAGGGAAAGGTTCGCGCGGGAGGTCCGTGTGTCCCGGGAGGTCTCCGGGGCAGGAACAGTGCCGGTGCTGGCCGCCGACGCGGATGCCCCGATTCCGTGGCTGGCCTCCGCCTATGTTCCAGGTCCGTCCCTCGCCGAGGCCGTCCACGACCACGGACCGCTACCCGAGCCGTCCCTTTGGCGGCTGCTTGCCGGGCTGGCCCGGGCCCTGAGCACGGTGCATGGGTGCGCTCTGGTACACCGCGATCTCAAGCCGACGAACGTTCTGTTGTCCTCGGACGGGCCGTTGCTGATCGATTTCGGGATCGCCCGGGCAGCCGACGACACGGCCTTCACCGCAACAGGCTCGGTGGTGGGTTCCGCCGGCTACATGTCACCAGAACAGGCGCATGGGGAGCAGGTGGGCCCCGCGAGTGACATCTTCTCGCTCGGGGCGGTGCTGACCTTTGCGGCCTTGGGGAGCGGCCCGTTTGGGAACGGCTCGCCACCGGAACTGCTGTACCGGGCTGTCCACGATGAACCGAACCTGAACGGCATGCCGGAGGACTACGCCGCAGTGGTGGGCGACTGTCTGGCCAAGGGGCCGGCGGACCGTCCCTCTCCGGAAGACCTGCTGGCCCGGGCAGAGGAACACGGTACAGACGAGCCCTGGCTGCCCGGCCCTCTTGTCCTGGCGATCGCCCGGAAAGCAGAGCAGCTCCTCAGCGTCGAGGCTGAGGACGACGCCACAAGGGCGGGGACAGGCGGCGGGCCACCGCCTCGTACAGCAGTGGTGACCGAGGCCGACTCCGGTTCCCGGCCCTGGACTCCGCCGTCGTCCGCCCAGCCCTCGTCCATTACGCCCCCATCCGGGCGGAGCGCGTACCTGTCGGGCTCCGCCACACCGCGCTCGTACGCGCCTCCCGCGTACCAGCCACCCGCACAGCCCCGCCCGGCAGGACCGAGGGCCGTGCCGGCTCATCCCGGGCCACGGCAACAAGTGTGGGTGAACCCGTGGGTGCGGCGCGGACCGCTGAGCCACCCGCTGCTGAGCCTGTTCGGACTGGCGCCCGCGACCGTTCTGCTGGCGACTGGGTCCAGCCTGAAGGCGATCGCTCGTGATCACACGAGTAGTTCGTTGGAGCTGGGGGGCTGGAAGGACCTGACCGAGTGGGCGATGACGGACGACGGATGGCGGCTGCCGTCGACACTGATCCTCATCGTCATGCTGATCGTGCTGCAGTACTTCCGCGCCCGGCTTGAGCAGTATCCGGTGGCCGTCACCCGGACCTGGAATGTGGCCATCGGGTGCTTCTGGCTCCTGTTGACGGGGACCGTGATCGCGAACTTCCTCTGGCTCATAGGGACGGCCGCGGGTGCCGAGGAGGACGCGGGAGACGGCAGGCTCCTCCTCCTCAGGGGGCTTGTGTCCGCAGTCCTGATGCTGGACGGCCTCATGACGGTACCGGTCGCGGTGGCGGCCTTCATCCGGGTACTCCGCGGCGTTTTCGGCGACGTGGCGCGTCCCGCCCATCCCTGATCTGCCTACCGGCTGCCAGATCGTGGCACCCCTGACCCCTCACGCGGACACCCGACCCGCAAGCCTCACTCAAACCAGTCACGAATCAGACATCAACCTTCATATCGCCCTCTGAGTTGCCGCATCAGAGTGTCGATGTTGATGCCTGCCGTGATGTCCGCCTCTTGCACGATCTCCAGGGCGCCGGGTCCTTGGGGAGACCGAAGTCGCCTGGGGCTCGTCCGGACCTGCGGCCTGCGCGGGCACTGCTGAACTTTTAGGCTGTTGCGGTGCATTGGCCTGTGATGGAACATCCTTCTCAGGACAGGGCGCTTCCTCTGCGATCAGCGTGGTATTGCCCGACGTCACGGTGGCCACTCCCTGTTCCGGCGCTACCGTTTCCTGCTGGATGGCATGCAAGATCTGCTCGGCTGTCGTCGGGCACATCGGCGTATGAGCGTTCATAGCGGCTTCGACCAGATCCCCCATCTGACGGGCGAACCGGCGATGAGCTCCGGCCCAAAGGCTGTGCGCCTGTGCAACGGTCTGATCGCGGAGCCGGATGGCCTCGTTCAGGTACTTCAGCACCTCCTCCTGCCCACCTCCGCCCAGCGAAACCGGCGTCATCACGCCGCTAGCGTCACTGCCGGGCACCGGGTTTGGGAACAGGAAGAAATCCGGTTCGAGGAGACGAGCCCGAACGCGGCGGGCGAGACGAGTAGAGCGCATCAATTCTTCGCCCAGCAGGCGCAGAACGGCTGCTACCGGTACTTCATCGGGAAGATCGAGGTCGACGACAGCCTGATCACACCAGCGTTTGAGCGCACGGTGCTCCGCTGGCTTCAGGTCAAGGGTGACGCGGAACGATACCGACCGGGCCGTCGGCTCAGGGACCGAACCGCCCTGGCCCAGCATCGTGGAATCCATACACCGGCTAACGAGCAATGCCTGCCCAAGTGCCGCAGCGCCGTCCGCGCCAGTGTGGGAGACGGGCATGAGCGGCGGCGAGGTGTCCGGCGTCGAGCCCAGCGCCGCGTACGAAGAGAGCCGGAGTCACCTCACGCTGACCGATTCGGCCTCGTCGGCCAGGTCGACCAGGATGTCGTTGATGCCCTCGATCAGCTGCGAGAAGCTCTTGTCGCCCAGTCCCGCCCGTACGCATTCCACCACACGAGCGGCCCATTCCACCTGCGGGGGAAGGCACAGGTCGACGTCCAACTGCTTGTTCGGGGCGAGCTCCCGGAAGATGAAGTGCAAGAAGCCAGCGGTCTTCAGGGCGCCGGGTGCGGTGTACTGCCGGTGAGCTTCCGCCGCCGCCCGGACCAGAGCTTCGGCGTTTGCCGGGTCATACGTCCTCATCGCGGTGTCGAGGAGAGACCACGCGCGGGCCAGGTAGGCATCCACTTGCGGGCGTCGCCCCGGGGCGGGCGGATTGCCGAACCGGTGAGCCACTTCCCCATGCAACTCTGCGCGATCGAGAACGTCATTGAGGTCCATGCCCGTATCGCTATCCCGACGGGCGGCCGAGCTTGCGCGATTTAGCCGCAGGGCACGCGACCTTCACCTTGATGGCGCAGCGCCGCGAGTGGAGAGCGCCCGGCCTGTCTTCGCTGCCGCCTCGCCAGGCCCGTACTTGAGCAGGCGGGGCCGGAGGCCTGCTACTTCTTCTTCATGAGCTTCGCCGTGCTGACATGGTCCGCGTCGATGAAAGGGTTGACGGTGAGGCGTTCGCGCGGCCCATCGAGTGGTTCGGGCTGGACGAGTGCGAGATGACGGAGCGGGGACTGTCGACGCCGGCAGTCGAACGGATCGTCCAGGCCGCCCGCAACACGCCCCGCGCGGCGCGATGGTCTCCGGGCAAGGCCCGGAAGGGGCCGGACGCAGATGCCCGGGCACGGGGGCTGCTGCGTCGGCTGGCCGACGCCCGGAAGGTCGACTCCGTGGTCGTGGTGCGCCGGGTGTGCGGCGAGATCGCCGACCTGACGGGAGTGAGCGCGCAAACCCAGGGGCAGTTGATGGATGCCGTGCAGGAGGCACGGGACTGGCTTGGTAAGCAGGCGGGGGCTCGCCGTGACCTGTGCGCTCGCCTGGACCAGGCGGTGAACGACGGGAACGCCAAGCAGGTGTGGGAGCTGTTGATTCTCGTCAACGCGACCGCCGCGCACGACCGCACCGAGACCGAGGACAACATCGTGGAGAGGGCCAGCGACTACTTCGCCGGTCTCGCCCACTCCACGCGGGAACTGCTTGAGGCGGAGGCCGCTGCCGAGAGAGCGGCGACGGAGGCTGTTGGCCCCACAGCCGTCCTCGCAAGCCTCCGCCAGAGAAGTGACCTTGAGACTGGGCTGCCGCGCACGGATGCGGCAGCGGGGTCCAATGATGACCGAGTGCGCTTGGAGTGTCCCGGCTTGGTCATAATGAGAGGATCACGAGCAGAGCGAGTATTCCGCCCGTGCACAGCATTTTTTCCGAATTTTCCTTCATGCCGAGAGTGACGAAGAACAGCCCAGCCGCCGTGATCGGTCCGTAGCGCCACTGCAGATACTGCTCCAGCAGAGCGAGAAGGCCATGCCCCCACATGATTGCTGCACCTTCTTTCCAAGGCAGCTGACGAGTGGTGAAGTACTTTCACCGGACGGCCATATGGTGCCCTGCCCTCTCGTCACAGTAAGCGAGTGAGGTCGCCGAAATGACGTGGTCGGAACCCTGGTCGGCAGTCCAGATGTCGTTTCCAGGTTCCGTTCTTGGCGCCCTGGACTCGACCTGATTCGGCCTGGACCGAACAACGACATTCCGGGAAGATCGGCGGACTGATCGCGGGAGGGGGGATTATGGTCTACCGCATTCACTTCACCGCCCAGGATCTGGCGCGAACCCGGGTTGCCGAGACGCCCAGACCGCTGGTGGAACTGTCGGCTGCGATGGTGACACTGCAGGGGCGTACCCAGCCCGTTCTGCTGGACGCCTGGCGGCGGCGTGCTCATCCACGGCTGTCCGGTGAAGCACGGATGGCTCTGTCTCTCGTCCCATTGCTTGGGTGGTCACCGGGTTTCCTCGCGCCCGCCGAGGCTGGAACGCCCGAGGAAGTGCTGGAACAGGTAAGCGCAACACCACGCCAGCAGATACACGCGGACATGGCTGAGATCGCAGAGAAGCAGGCCCTCCCCACGTGGGCTCGTGACCTGGCAGATGACGCCACTGTCCGCAAGGGGCTCTACGACGGGCTCAGCCAGCTGCACGCTCTTTTGCTGGCCCCCTACTGGACTCAGATCACCGACCACTTCGCGGCTGACCGAACCGTGCGCATGCGGCACCTGCTCAGCGGCGGCGTCGAGCGCTTGCTGGCCCAGGCCAATCCGCAGTGGATGCGCTGGAGCCCGCCGGTACTCGAAATCCGGACGGTATTAAGGGAAATCAGTCACGACCTGCACCTGGAGGGCCGCGGCCTGCTGCTGGTTCCTTCGGTGTTTCTCACGAGCTCCGCCAGCGTTTGGGATCACGAAACGTCGCAGCCCCTCGTCACCTACCCGGTCAGCCACGACGACCCCATGCGTCGGTTGACCTTCCTCACCCCCGAATCAGCCGTGCCGAAGACCACGGCTGCGGTGGCGGCGCTGCTGGGCCATACCCGGGCAGCCGTGCTGAACACCGTCGCCGAACATCCCGGCTGCACCACCAAAGAACTCGCCGCCCTCGTCAGCATCTCACCAGCCAGCGCCAGCGAACACGCCACGGTCCTGCGCGAAGCCGGACTGATTCGCACCATGCGGCACCCCAACACCGCGCTGCACAGCCCCACCGGACTTGGCACCGCTCTTTTGAACACCTCGTACCGCCCGTCCCGGCATTGACGGCGGTGACCACGGGCACCGCCGTACCGCGCCGAGGACGCGAAGGCGCGGGACAGTATGACCGCCGCGGCCGGACGTACGGCCAGGAGGAACGTCCGGCGGTGCAGTCAGTGCGCCCGGGAGCTACCCGAGGGCAGCAGGCGGTCGCGCCGGTACCGCGGCTCGGCCTGCCGTACGAGGGCCTGGCGGCAGCGTTCGCGTTCTGCAGGCGCCACCGTCTGACGCCTGCCGGTGACATACTGAGCCCTGACCGACTCACCGAAGGAGCACGGTCGCTGGGGGTAACGCTCCTGTGCATACATCGTCGCACGGTGGGGTATACGGCTCGCACTGTCGGCATGGAGCGCAGTCACGAGGGCTCGACACAACGAGGTGCACATGGACACCGCGCTCTTAGGCGTGCTCTGCGGCGCTGGCGGAACGGTGCTGGGCTCCGTCCTGACCTACCTCGGGCCGCTTCACCTGGAACGGCGGCGGGAGCGGCGGGAGAACACTGTACGCGGTGAGGACAGGGCCGCTTACGGTATCGCCTGCTACGTCAACGCGCGTGCGGCCGCCGACCGGTGGCTCGACCTGCTGCGCAGGGCACACCAGGCCGCACGGGAAGACAGCCTGGACGTACAGCAGTTCGACAAGGATGTCGCCGACTGCTCCGACGAGCTGCGCCTGCGTACCGCGGAACTGACCTACCTCGGCATGGGCGAGCCGCAGACCAACTCCGCGTTCGCCGCTTTTCGCCAGGCCACCGAGAAGATCAGACGGCTGGCCGCGGACGACGGCGTGGACGCCGAAGCAGCCGGCAGCAGGGCACTTGAAGCGCTGGAGATCTGCGTGGCGGAGCGCACTCGATGGGCTGGCCACATCCTGGTCAGACTCAGCGCGCATACGGGTCTGGAGCTTCTGCCCTGACAGCACTGGGAAGCACCCGGTATCGGGGAAGGCACCGGACCGTCGGTGTCCTTCCCCCCCCGCACCGCCACTGGGGCTCTCTCCGACGGGGGCAACGGGTCGCGGAGGACTTGGAGGTGACCGGTGAGTGACGACCGGACAGACAGTGGACAGGACGGTCCGGCGGATGCCTTGCCGCCCGAGGGACGGGACGGCGGGGCGCCCGCGCCTGCCCGGCCGCTCCAGCCGCCCGCCTCGTCCTGGTCGGACCCGGCGCCCCCGGACACCATCCTGCGCGGACCGGGCGGTGCGGCCCGGCCCTGGCTCATCGGCGGCGCACCGGTCGTCGTCGTGGCGGTCTGCGGTGTGATGGTCGGAGTCCTGAGCGGCGACGACAACGGGGCGGTGAAGTCGGCGGCTGCCCAGAAGCCGACGCACGTGGCGAAGGAGAAGACGTTCAAGGCCGCGCCTGAGGAGTGTCGACTGGTCAAGCCTGACACCCTTGCGAAGATCCTGCCTGCAGCGAGGTGCAGACCCTCACAGTTCAGTGGGGAAGGGCCAGGGGGCTTCCTCAGGATGCCGACATGGAAGTCGGATTCCGGCTCGACACTGGACGTCAACCTCAACATCGGTGCGACTGCGAAGTCGAACTACGACACGGACAAGGAGTCGGCCCTCACCGCTCTCAAGGACGTGCAGACCATCACCGACTCCCGTGCGGTCGGCGGCATCGGGGACAAGGCCTACCTGATCCACACCATCGACAAGGAGCCGTTCTCCTTACGAAATGCCACACTCGTGGTGAACGAGAGCAACGCCACGTTCACCGTCGAGTACACCTACAGGGCAGACTCCGGCCTGTCCGAGCAGCAGGCCGAGCAGTATACGAAGGACGCCGCACGCGACGTGCTCGGCTCGCTCACCTGACGCCGCCATGGCCGAGACGCGGACACCTCCCCCCGACAGGACGCCTTCCGAGGCGGACCCGCAGCCATCGGGCGCCCGTCCGCCCTCCGACGCCTGGCGGAGGGCCGCGCCCTCGCAGCGGTCCCACGCCCCGCCGCCCGGGCTCCTGCGTGTCCCGGGGCGCATCAGCGGACACGAGGTCTTCCAGCTGCTCGGCGAAGGGGGTATGGGGCAGGTCTTCCTGGCCCGTTCCACCAGGTCGCATCTGGTCGCCCTCAAGGTCATCCGCCCCGAGTACGCAGAGGACCCGGACTTCCGGGCACGCTTCCACTTCGAGACCAGAGCCGCCAAGAGGGTGAGCGGGAACTTCACCGCACCAATCCTTGAGGCGGACGCCGATGCGGAACGTCCCTGGCTGGCGGCCCGCTATGTGCCGGCGCCGTCCCTGACCGAGGTCGTGAACCGCTTCGGGGTGCTGTCCGAACCAGCGGCGCGCGCTCTGGGCACCTGTCTTGCCCAGGCGCTCCAGGAGATCCACGAGGCTGGCATCGTCCACCGCGACATCAAACCGGATAACGTCCTCATGGCCTCGCCCCGGCCCCTCGTCATCGACTTCGGCATCAGCGCACTGGAGGAACCGGTACATATCACCAGGGCGGGCCAGGCGCTAGGAACAAGCGGCTACATGGCACCCGAGCAGTTCGAGTCCGCCGGCAGACCGGGCCCACCGGCTGACGTCTTCTCCCTGGCTGCCGTCCTGGTCCATGCGCTGACCGGCCACGGTCCCTTCGGTTCACACACTGCGGCGGTGTTCTCCAGGACAGCGGACGCGGTCCCGGACCTCGACGGTGTGCCCGGGGCCCTGAGACAGCTTATTGAGAGATGCCTGGGCAGGGATCCTGCAACGCGTCCCAAACCCGGGGAGATCATCAGGGACCTGGCCTTCCACGACACCTCCGTCCTGTTCACGCCGGAGCTGAGGAAGGACCTGGCGCGCCGGGAGCAGCACGCGGCCGTGCTGAACGCCGCCCCTGCCCTGCCGTTGCCAGCCGCTGACGCCGCACGCCGGTTACGTCGGCGCCACGTCCTGTGGGTGGCCGGAGGGGGCACTGCCGTGGCAGCCGGCGCAGCGGCACTGCTCCGGCTGCGTGCCGCCCTAGGACCCGACGGACAGAGCACGGTGCGGCCCCGCGCGTCAGCCCCCGCGAGTCCGGCGCCGGTATGGGAGACGCCGGCGGCGGTGGGCGCCGGCTTCGGGCATGGCCTTGAGCTTGCCGGGGACACCTTGGTGCTCTGGGACCAGAAGGATGCGAAGGGTTACGACCGGAGGACCGGGAAACCACTCTGGACTGCCCGGCCTCAGCTGCCGTCCGACGCCTTGGACGACCGCCCCCAGTGGCTCAGGCTGCACGGGTCGACGCTGTTCGCCACCGTCAACGGCGACCAGCGCACCTACCTGATCGGCATGGACGTCTCGGGCCGGACCACGTTCGTCCATCCGGTCACCGACGGCATGTACATCGCCGACGTGCTCGCCGCCACCGCGTCTGTTGCTTTGATTACTTCCATCACCGACGGTGTGGCGGTACGCGCCGTTGACCTGGCGTCGGGGCGAACGCTGTGGTCACGCAACGGCAGCATGGCGAACGCCTGCATCGTCGGCGACCGGTGCCTCGTCTCCGAGGCCGGCGGCCGTGACCTGCACTGCTTCGACCTGCGCTCGGGCAGGACCCGCTGGTCGGTCGACCCGGGTCTCAACGAAGGTCCGAGTGTAGAGGTCGTCAGCGACGGCACAGTGGCGCTCCTAGCCGACACCAGACTGCAGGCGTTCGCCGTGTCCGACGGCCGCCGACTGTGGACCAGGCTGAACGAGTCGACCACCCTTGATCCGGTCAGGACCTTCGGCGAGCGGGCCTATCTCAGCGACGGGCACTCCGTGTTCGCGCTCAACACGCGTACGGGGGCCAGGATATGGCGCGTCCCCGGCGAGATCGGGGACGTGTCGATCTACGACAACCACGGCCCGGCGGTCACTTCGTCCCTCGTGGCCATGCCGCTGGTCAACGGCGGGTTCGCCGTTCTGCGGGCGGCGGACGGCAAAGTGCTGTGGATCCGGAAGCCCACCAACGAGAAGGAAAAGACAAGCGACTGGCGGCTGCGGGCGTCCGGCACCACCGTCTATGCCGCATCCGGCACCTTCCTCTACGCCTTCGGGAGCAGACCTCGTGACGACCCCTGATCCAACGCCGCCGTCATCCCCTGCGACGCCGTCGCGCATCGGTCCGTACCGGGTGATCCGGAAATCGGGTGGTGGCGGCATGGGCCAGGTCTACCTGGCGGTCTCCCGTCGGCTCCGTCCCGTGGCGGTCAAAGTGGTACGGCCCGAACTGGCTGCCGATCCCGGCTTCCGGACACGTTTCCGCACGGAGGTGGCAGCGGCACAGGCCGTCAACGCCACCTACACCGCACCTGTCGTCGGCGCCGACCCGGACGCACCGCAGCCCTGGCTCGCGACCGCCTACATCCCGGGGCCGTCACTCGACGCAGCCGTCAAAGACCCCGGGCCACTGCCCGAGGGAACCCTGAGGATGCTCGGCGGAGGCCTGGTCGAGGCGCTGGCCGCCGTCCACCATGCCGGAGTGGTGCACGGCGACCTCAAGCCGTCAAACATCCTGCTCACGTCCGACCGGCCGAGAATCATCGACTTCGGCATCAGCCGGGCCATCGACGCCGACGAGTCGTCCGTCGGCCGACACCCCGAAGGATCACCGGAGTTCATGTCACCGGAACAGGCCGACGGCGGGCACATCACCCCCGCGAGCGACGTATTCGCCCTGGGCGCGGTGCTCGTCTACGCGGCCACCGGTGCGCCGCCATTCGGCTCCGGCAGGGCTGAAGCAGTGCTCTCCCGTGTCGTCCACGCACCGCCAGCCCTGGACGGTGTACCGACCGGACTGCTCGGCACCCTGACCGCCTGCCTCGACAAGGATCCAGCCCGGCGTCCGAGCATCGAGGAGCTCCGGTCACTACTGCCTCCGCAGGCCCGGGAAGGCTGGCTCGGCGCCGTAGAGAGCCAGGTGATCGAGGCTCAGCGGGCGCTGCGCCACGACCTGCGCCCACCGCTGGTGCGTCGGCGTCTGCTGGTCGCGGGTGCGGTGCTGGCGGCAGCAGCCAGCTCGGGCGCCGCCGTGCTGCTGCGCTCGTCCGGCGCGGACCGGCCGTCGGCGCTGCCCGAACTGGCCTGGACCGCTCGCCTGCCAGACTCCGGCATGTTTCCGGGCGCGCTGGAGTCCACAGTGCTGTGCACGTCGAACACCACCTGCGCCTCCTTCGACCGGACCACGGGACGCCCGCTGTGGAAGGACCTCAGTGGCCAGACCAAGGAGTACGCGGCCGACGACCGGCACGTCTACGCCATCCGGCTCGACGGCAGACTGCACGCCTACGAAGCCCGCACCGGGAAAGCGCTGTGGACCGTGGCCCCGAACGGGGCCGAAGTACCCCAACTGACCCTGGTGACCCGCGAACTGGTGGTCACCCGCAGCGGCACGGCGAACCTGCAGGCAACAGACATCGAGTCCGGCACAGTGCGCTGGAGAGCAGGACATGCGGACACCGCCGACGGCGCCACCCCCGGAGGCGACGTGATCACCTGGGGTAACGCGAAGAACGGGCCCCCGTCCCCGAATCTGCTGGGTTACTCGGTGCTGGACAAGGACACCGGTCGTGCCGTGTGGTCCAGGGACCTGACCTGCGTGTACGCCTCCGCGACTCCAGAGGGAAGGAACGTGTGCTACGCCCTCGACGCCGACATGAACCTGCTCGCCCTCAACCCGGCGGACGGCACCACCAAGTGGAGCAGACCCACCCGGATCCCGGCGGCAAACGACACGTTCCTGATCTTCACGTCGTCCACCCTGAACCTCGTCGGTGACACGTTGTTCTGCTATCCCAGCGCCGGGGCGACCGGCGCCACCAGCGGGCTGCTTGCCGCCTTCGATCCGGAGACAGGCGCCTCCCGCTGGTCGGTGCGGACCACCGCCAGGGAAAACCAGGGCTACGTCCGCTCGGGCTCCGTCGTCGGCCTCCTTGACGACAAAGTGCTGCGCGGCCTCGACATCCGCACCGGCAGGGCACGCTGGGAAGCCGGCTCGACACTCGCCGAGCTCCGGCTGCTGGGCACCGCAAGGGGCCTATTCCTGTGCGCGGCCCGAAAGGGCCTGTACGCCTTCGACGCGGGCACCGGCGAACAAGTCTGGTTCCACGAGGTCATCGGAGCCTCGGGCGACTGGGGCGGTACGGTCGTCGGCCACAATGTCTTCGTCACCGTGGCCACCACCCTCTTCTGCTTCACGCTGGCCGAGCGCGGCTGAGCAGCCCATCGAAAGTGCACCGGCCCTCCGGGAGGGGACCTCATGGCAGAGGTTCCCGGCGAAGCAGCCGTTTCAGGCCGCCAATCCGGGTCGGTCCCTCATCCTGCGTAGCTACGGCGTAGCCGACGACGGACCGCGCCGTCTCAGGCGGCTGGTTTGCAGACACCGCATGCCGTCGCCGCTACCTCCGTCTCGCGTCGCGTTCTGCTGCGGCACCGTGTGTCGCCACGGCGCCCACGCCGCACAGCAAGTCGCCGAAATCACCCGGCACACGGCGATCGCCCGCGCCCGTCGCGAACGACCCTGGCCCGAGAGCTGCATCGCGCCGCCCATACGGAATACGCTGCCGGTACCGGGGGTGCTGTCCGTCCTGGGGCGAACTGCACCGGGAACTAGGGGTGTTGGAAGTGTCCGAACCGGATGCGCCAGGTGAAGGTCAGTGCGTAGAGGCCGATGGCGAAGACAGGCGGCCACAGCACCCAGGGCGTCCAAGACGGCCAGGGCGAGAGGAGCGGCAGCTCCGCAAGCCGCGCGAACAGGGTGGTCGTGCCGACCGCGAAAGGCGGTGCGACCCAATTCAGGAAAGCGTCGCCGATCCGACTGCCTATGAGGCCGGCGGCAGCCAGCTGTATGAACACGTTGAACGGCAGGTAGAACCACAGCATCCAGCCGTCAGTTTCGACGCTCGCAGTCAGCGCCGCGTACGACGTGATACCGGCGACCAGGAGCAGATGACAAAGGGCGACGACGGTCGCGAGGGCTCGGGTCAGCGCGTGCACCCGGGGCTTCACCAGCGTAGGCCGAGAATTGGTAGATGATCGTGAGCCGGAGGTGGGGGGACGGACTGCATTCGCGTCCGCGCTGGAGGCTCGTTTACTCCTTTGGGCTGTTGAGAGGATGTCCGTAAGTTCTTCCAGACTGTCGCCGCCGCTGTCGGCATGTGTTTGGACCCTGGCGACGAGGTTGGCTGCCCATTCGTAGGTGTCCGGGTCGGCTCCGGGCCGGGCGGCGTGGTCATCGACTGTGTGTTTGAGACCTGCGAGCCACTGGCGGGCGGCCTCGGCGCTCAGTTCAGCGGCGGCGGTTCGGATTGCCAGCGGCAGGAGCCGCTGTGGCGCGGCCGCGACGGCCCGGTGCGCGCTGTCGGCGAGGCCAGGCTGTTTTGGAGCGGCGCGCACGATGGTGCTGAGGGCCTGGCCGCACTGATCGGTTTCCAGGGCTTCGTGCTGGAGGAGGTGTTCGATGAAGCCCTGGTTGCTGTCGGCTTCGACTTCGGTGAGCAGGGCGACTGCCAGCGGTTCGCCGATGGAGCCCCAGCGGGCGCCGTCGGTGGCTGGGTAGGCGGCGGCCAGGATGTCGTCCAGAGCAGCCAGTTGGGCTGCGTCCGGTGGGGCTGTGGGGCCGTAGCCGCGGTGGTGGACGTCGAAGCCGGCTTGGACAGTCGCCCGGCCTTGCTGGACGGTCTGTGCTCCGGTCAGGAACTGGGCGGTGACCAGGGTGCGGATCAGTTTGGTGTCGACGGCGCCGGTGTTCATCCGGGCTTCGGCGATACGGCGCAGGTAGTTTTCCTCGTTCGCAAGCAGGACCTCCATGGGATGATCGCGCAGAGCGAAGTCGGGATTGGCGCGAGCAAGGACATCGGCGAGCGCTGCGATGTGGTGGTAAATCACCGGCTGAGGCGGGGCGTGCTCGATACCGGCTCCGTAGCGTCGTGGTGCGTCGGCGACTACGGCCTCCTGCCAGGTGTCGAGGTTGTGGCCGCGTCCGGTCTGCCGGAGCAGTCGGATGCGACGGGCAAAGTCGGCCTCGGCCTCCACGTAGATGTCCTCGGAGCTGTGACCGCTGAGCGCACCGTCAGGGGTGATCACGAACCTCTCACTGACAGGGCCTACCTGCTGGGACCGCAGGTAGCGTCTCAGCTCCGGCCACCATGTGTCGCCGCGGGCCAGGAGCAGGATGCGGACCGCAGCGCCGCCGTGGGATCCGGCCAGGGCCGCCGTCATATCGCGGATCTGCGAGATCCGGGCTTCGGCGAGATCGACCGCGATGAGCAGCGGGTACGCGGATGAGGCGAACAGCGTGTGCTCGGTGTGGCGGGGAGTCTCGGCGAGGAAACCTCCACTCCACGGCCGCAGGCCGTCACGGTTATTGGAGAGCCGGTCAAGCAGCTCGGTGACCAGACGGGACTTTCCGGTACCTCCCAGGCCGGTTACCGCAGCAACATCCATCCGGCCCGTGCCTCGGCACCACTGCTCGATCTGATCGATGTGCCCGGTCATGCCTGTCATGCCGACCACTCGGGAGCGCGGATCGAGCAGGTAGGAAGAGGACAGTGTCGGCTCAGGAGCACTGGTGAGCAGGCCCCGCAAGTCAGCGGGCTGGAGACGCGGGACTACCCCGGTACGGTCGGTCATTGCCCGTACGAAGCCCTCATCCCTGAGAAGATGAGAGACCGGCCGCACGAGCAGGACTCGGTCCCACTGACGGTCGACCAGCGTCGCGATCCCCACCAGCGTGCCGTCACAGAACACTCCGGCTCCAGACAGCCCCTGCCAGTTCTTCACCTCCGTCGGCACCGCGCCGTCGACCTCGAACGCGTACCACTTGGTACGGGAACCCGTGTGCGGGGCGATCCGACCGTCGACGGTCTTCAGGTCATCGACATACCGGTCCGGGTTCGCATGCGCCCTGCGCCGCATCGCCTTCGGGAAGCCCGTCATGGAGCACATCGGGCGAAGATCGGGATCGTCGCAGACCAGCTCGCCGAAACGCACGATGCCCACATCAGAGCCCACCAGAACACGGTCAGCAGCCAGCAGGACCGCGTCCAGCTCACGGTTCTCCCACACCATGGACGCCTTGACGAACCGGGCACCCGCCGCGCTCCAGACCTGCACCACGCTGTCGCCGCCCGGCTGAGCCACATGATGGGCAGTCAGCACCAGCCCGGGCCCGAGCAGGCAGCCGGTACCGTACGACTTCCTCTCCCGGTTGACGACCTCGACGGTCCGCTGGGCCGTCCCTCCCGCCATCGCCCGCGACCCCTTACCCCGCCTCTCCCATTGATCCGCCGCGGCCGTCACCCGAGTCCCGGATCAGCAGGTCACCGCCCTCACCGCCCCCGGCTACCTCCAGGGTGACCGTCATCCGATGCGTAGCGGTCTTCATCCGCTCCCCCTTCGCATCCGCGGAAACAACGAACGCCTTCACTCCACCACCAGCAGACGCCGTATGCCGCAACTCAATCCTCAAATCGAGCACGATCTCCCGCACCGTAAACCGGACCGGAAACCCCTCGCCATCCTGCTGCGCCGCAGCGAGCCCCCTACGTACCGCCTTGATCGCCTCAGACAGCTCAGTCGGCTCTAACTCCATGGATCCCCCTGATCACTTTGAGCGGCAGAAGCGTCAGTCTGCCGGGCGGCCACGAAATGCGGAAGGCGACACCTCATGCACGGCCGAGCACCTGTTCGCGATCCGGCTGGACCCGCGGACAGGCTCCAGCTTGTAGGAGGTGCCGGGCCCGCACCGTGGGCAGACCTGCTGCGTGAGCTCGCCGCTCACCCCGCTGGACGGGGCCGTCGAACGCGATGTACAGCCGGCCGCCCCGTTGCCTGTGCTGTCGGTGCTCATGCTTCTCGCTCTCGTCGGAGGTACTGGCCTGTCGGTCTTGGCGTTCGACAGGGCCCGCGCCAGTGGGCACGGACGCCAGCCCAGCAGGCCAGTAGCGCGGTCTGCCGCCGGAGTACAGGCAGTCAGTACCCGCGGGCGCACCTCGCTCCACCACCCAACGGCACCAGGCGGCGCTGGACCGCCCAAGGTGTTCGCGGCGGGGCGTCGTTCGGCCGGTCCTATCGGAAGCGCCAATCCGTGAAGACCCGTTCGACGTCGGCTTCGAGGACATCACGCAGATCCTCGTCGTCGTCCGGGGCTTCAAGACCGAGCGCGGCGACAACCCGGCGGTAATACTGGTGGGCGAAGTGTGGATCACCCGCCGCCAGCAGGGATGACAGAAGCGGCTCGTTACCTGCCGTGGCGCGGTCGACCTGGATCAGCACTTGGACCAGCTCGCTGTTTTTCAGGCGGGGAAGCGCGGAGCCGAGCTGGTCCTCCAGCCGTTTCCAGTTGGTGGTGCTCCGCTCCCGCGCGGCCTTCTTCAGCGCCCCGCGGACGGCGGCCGCTACGGGCACAAGGCGTGCTGGTGCGCCGCCAGGTACCGCGGACGAGTTCGGTTCCGACTCGGCGGCCGCGGCGGCTTCTTCGTCGGCCGGCGGCCACTGCGTGGGGTCGGCGAGTTTCTTCACCCACTCCTCCACACCGTGGCGTTCCGCCACCGACAGAAGGTCGCCGGCAGCCTTCGCGAGGGGCACCAGGTCCTCGATGAGCTGCTTCTCCTCGGCCGCCGGAAGTTCCTTCACCCGAAGTCTGCCGATGAGGCTCCTGGCCTGAGGCAGCGCGGTACGCCGCGCCTCTTTCTCCGCCCGCGTTGGTTTCGTGCGCTGGCGCACCGGCGGCGAGGGCCGTCGCGGCCGGCCGGCTCGTCGGGGCATCTCCTGAAGGAGCACGTCGGCGGCGTTGAGGACGCTCGATTCCTCCCGCGTGGGGTCCACGTCGCGCCGGAGGATTTCCCTGACCTGAGGAACCAGCGCGCGGACCTCGAAGTCGTACCCGCGCTGGACCGCCTCGTTGACCCCCTCGAAGAGAACCCGGCGGATGCGGTCCTGCTGGCTGAGCCAGTCGTTCGCGTGCTGGATCGCACCTTGCAGGTGCTCATGCGCCTGGCCTTCACAGCGGGAGATCTGAAGCTCTGCCTCGCCCCGCAGCCGGCGGACCGCAGCGGTCTCCTTCTCCCGCACGGCGGTGCTGATACGCCGGACCAGGGCGCCGATCTGGACCGGGATCTCCACCTTCCCGCGGGAGGGCCGCTGCGACGGTGCCAGCGTTTCACCGGCAGGAGAGGAGGGTTCGGAAAGCGTGTCCGAGGCGGCGGCCAGGTAAGGGTGCTCGGCCTGGAGCCGCGCCACGGCAGGGGTGATGAGCCGGCCGTCCTCGGTGACGGTGCAGTCTGCGAGGTCGAAGTCCCAGTCGGTGCCCACGTGAGGGAGTTCTGTGCCCAGGACCATGACCCGCTTGGTGCCCTCGCTGACGAATTTGACGCGGTTGACGTAGCGCTGGCGCATCAGGGTCAGCTGATCGATACGAACCCCCGGGCCGAGGATGATGTCGCCGGTGTCCACGGCATCCCAGTCGGGTGATGTTGTCCGGTCCATGGTGAACAGCGCCTTCGACGAACTCAAGGGCGACACGGGCGATGCCGCTGCGGATCTGCACGCCAGTTACGACCACAAGATCAAGGCGGGTCGGCGTATCGAACGTACACATCAGGAGCGTTTGGACGGCCGGATCAAGGGCCTGCTTTTCGCGATTACGACGGAGTCGTTTTCTGGAGCGGAGAAGGACAAGAAGATCCGTACGGAGATGAGCATCAGCCCGAACGAGACGGCGAAGACGGACGAAATTCCGCTGAGCGGCGAGAAATTCCCGTACAAAATCGGAAAGGCGACGGCCCCGGTCAGAATCTCTAAGGCCCGCCAGCCGATTGAGAAGCTGGACCCTCTTCATCTCCCATTCCTCAGCGAGGCAGATAAGAAGGAGATGAAGGGCTACGTCGTCAACATGGCTGCGCAGCCGGGAGAAGTGCAGCCGGGCGTTGCCGCGCGATACGTAGACGAGGCGTGGGCGGGCTCCTCGGCGCCGGATCTGGCGACGGCGAGTACGGCCGCAGTGATCGGCGTCAACACGTTCAAGCGGCTGGACC
The DNA here is from genome assembly GCF_019056675.1 of Streptomyces sp. GMY02. Taxonomy (NCBI): domain Bacteria; kingdom Bacillati; phylum Actinomycetota; class Actinomycetes; order Kitasatosporales; family Streptomycetaceae; genus Streptomyces; species Streptomyces sp. GMY02. The sequence continues at coordinate 7,366,440 of NZ_CP077658.1, forward strand.
CGCAGGCGAACAAAGAGGGACTGAATACCGTCCGGGCCGCCATGGCGAGCATCAGCCAGCCGCGCCGACTGCGGATGGCCGTCATGGGCTTCACGTGGACACCGACCTGGACGCACGAAAGTAAAGGGTCGGTGTCGCTGGAAGAGGTCCGCGCGGCGTACAACAAATTGTCCGGGGAGGAGAAGCGGCAGGCCATCGCGGCGAATGAGGGGAACTGGCGTGAGGACCGCAAGCTCCCGTACGGCATCTTCCGGGAAACGGTGCTCGGCTCGTCGCACACCGCGAAGGCCGTGGACATCCTGTCTGCGGTCAACCAGCAGGTGTACGTCGTGAGCCAGGACGCCGACGGCGGTGTGCACACGCCGAGCGGCCGAGGAGTGCTGGAAGAGTACAACCGCATCCTCCGCGTGATGGCGAGCGACCCGAACCTCATGGTCGGTGGCTACACCTTCGACGGCTTCGACTGGGGCGCCCTGGCCAAGTCGCGCACGGCGCAGTTGACCACGCTCTCCAACGCGGTGGACCGGGCGATCCGGCAGGCTATCGCCAAGGTCCACGTGCGGATGCTGTATCCGAGGGAGCCGAACTCTCTGATCAAGGCATGGGACAAGGACACTGGCGACGGCATCTTCCAGCACCCGAAGATCCGGGACGGACTCGACATGTCCCAGGGTTCGCTGTACGGCGTCGGCTCGGCGGAGGGCCGTAGTGCCAGGAATCAGATGTCGGAGGTGTACGGCCGTGACGACTTCTCCATGGCTTACACACCGGACGCCAGAACTGTGACGAGTCCGCTGCCGGAGGACCCGTCGCGGGGGCTCACGATTACGCCGGAGGATGTGCACGAACTGGCGGCCGGGGAACGGTTCCGCGACAGCGATCGGGAGGACTACGAGCGCAGCAAGCACCGGGCGTACGCATTGATCTTGCAGTCGCAGACGACGGCCAGTGCGATGAACTTGGCCATGGAGTTTCGCCGGGAGAACACCAAGGGAGTCCGGTCGGCCGACCAGGAGCGTCTGCGCGACGCGATATTCGTGCATGTTGAAGAAATGGTCAAAATGATGACCGACAACCCCTCCTTGACCGCAGAAAGCCCTGAGGTCAAGGCCCGCGAGGCTGCCCTCAAAGCGGACGCGGAAGAGCTTGCGCGGGATGAAAAGATGGTCGGCAAGGAAAAACCGCAGGCGGCCATCGCGCTGGCCCTCCGCATCACCACGGAAATCCTCCAAGCCCTGTCCGCCGAAGACCTCAGGGACACTTGGAACAAGCTACACACCCTCCTCAACCAGATCATGACTGACCCGAGGCCGAGTCAAGGAGGCCCCCAGTGACCAAAAACGCCGTGAGCCGGGCACGCGCGGAGGCGTCGCGCGGGGACTACGCCTCCATGGCCCACCTGGCGCGGGCACTGTACGGAACGGGGCTCGGGCCCCGCGAGGTCATCCGCGAGTGCTACGGCATGGACTTCCCCGAGGAATTCTTCCTCCTCGCCGAGAAGAACCCGTACATGCTGGACTTGCTCATCGACTTCACCAACCAGCCCTGGCGGCTGGCCATCCCCCTATCCCAGGGCGGTCCCCCACCGGAACCGGACAGCCGGGACCGGATCGAACGCCGGGTCTTCGCCTACGACCCACACCTCGTCCTACTCGCCTTACCCCTTTATCATGGACGCGACCCACGAAGACCAGGTCAGGTGGTACCTACGGAACAAGACCGACGAGCGCGGCCCGGGAGAACTCTGCCGGGGCCGGTGGCCCCGCCTGTACCTGCCCGTCCAGCGAGGGTTGATCGCTGAATCCACTCATGAGGCGTCTGCTTTGGCGGGTGTGGGGTCGGGTGGGTATCCCTTGGCGCGTAGGAAGGCGTCGAGTGCGAGTGCGACGATGTCGCCGTGCTGGATTCCGTGGTCTGCGTGGTGGCGGCGGATGCGTCGCTGGAACTGGAGGGCGTCGGGGACGGCGTAGTTGATCTGCCTGCGGCGGGAGTGACGGCTGTTGATGATTTCCAGTGTGTCGGGGTGGAGGGCCAAGGAGTCGTTGGCCGGATCGGATTGTGCTTCGAGGGCGTCAGCGACGGTGCGCAGTTGCCGGGTGTGTTGTGAGAGGTCGGGCACGGGGCGCTCCGGTCGGGTCCCGCCGCGTATGACCGGATCCTCCACAACACCTGGGTATATCAGGCCCGCCGAGCGCCGGCCCCCGCGACTGTGCGCAGGGGCCGAACGACCAGACGCAATAACTGGCCCGGCTGGTGAACGACGACAGGGTGCTGCTTTGCGCAGATCTTTGAGGGCGGCTGACAGTTGGCAAAGCGCGTAAGCCGCCGGCGCTGGGGCGTGAGATACGTGCGCGTGGGTCGGCACGCAGCCAGCACGCGGCTCGCCGAAGGGAGCGCTTAGATCCGGGCCCTGGTACTGACATGGCGTCAGAGGCGGCGGTACCGTGCTGGTGACGTCCGTTGATCCGGGAGGGGAGCCAATGCTGGAGCAGGCGCTGATATCACTGGCCACGGCTGGCGGGACCGCGCTGGTCCAGGCTGCGGGGACGGACGCGTGGAATGGGCTGCGGCAGGCGGTAGCACGCTGGTTCGCCCGGGGAGACGGTGAGCGTGAGCGTGCGGAGCTGGAGCGCCTGGACCAGACCGCCGCGGCTTTGCAGGTTGCCGACCCGGGGGAGCAGGAACGGGCCCGGAGCTTTCAGCTGGGGTCCTGGCAAGCCCGCATAGAGGCGGTATTGGAGAACCTGACCGATGCCGAACGTGGTGAAGCTGCTGAGCATCTGCGCGGCCTTTTCGCGCAGCACGCTCCGCAGGGCGGCGTGACCGCCGGATCGGGCGGCCTGGCGGTGGGCGGCAATGTGATCAACCACGCTGACCAGGGCTCTGTCGCGGCCGGCGTGTTCCATGGAGGAGCTCAATTCGGCATCCCTTCGAAGCCGGATCCGTCCCAGGGCTGAACGGACCCGGCACCCAAGAGCCCATCCCCGCCACGACGCCTCCGACTGTCCCGCAGCTGGGAAGCCACACTAACTACGCCACCGACGGCAGCCTCGTCGTCGGATACGCGGCCCCGGGCAGCCGGGTCGCCTTCTACGCCGCGCCCCGGTCCGAGGTGCCCTGGCCACATCAGGTCGGGGTGCTGCCCCGGTCGGCCGACTGCTTCCAGCACCGGGCCGGAGTTCAGCAGCTTAAGCAACATCTGGCTGAAGACGGCCTCGCGGTGCTGTCCGGCATGGGAGGAGTCGGCAAGACTCAGCTCGCCGCTCACCACGCCCGCACCATGTGGAAATCCGAACAACTGGACCTGCTGGTGTGGGTTACCGCTGCGACCCGCTCTGCGGTCATCTCCGCCTACGCCCAGGCCGCCACCGAGATTATTGGCGCCGACCCCGCCGACCCGGAGCAAGCCGCACGCGCGTTCTTGGCCTGGCTGGAGCCCAAAGCCAGCACTGTCCAACGCCGTTGGCTGGTCGTGCTGGACGACCTCGTTGACCTCGCGGACCTGCATCTCTTGTGGCCGCCCGTCAGCCCGCACGGCCGCACCCTGGTCACCACCCGCCGCCGCGACGCTGCCCTTACCGGGCGAGGTGAGGGCCGGCAGCCCGTGCCGGTTGGCGTATTCACCACAGACGAGGCAGTCGCCTATCTGACCGCCGCACTGGCCTCGCACGGCCGGCAGGAGCCGCGAGACCGACTCGCTGCTCTCGCCACTGACCTTGGCCGCCTCCCTCTGGCTCTGTCCCAGGCCGCCGCGTACCTTGTTGATGCCGATCTGGAGTGCGCCTCGTACCGTGCGCTGCTGGGCGACCGCACGCGTGCTCTCGCCGAGCTGCTACCGGACCCATCTGGACTGCCTGACGATCAAGCCACCACCGCGGCGGCAGCCTGGTCGCTGTCCATCGACCGGGCCGACCGGCTTCACCCGGAGGGCCTGGCCCGTCCCGTGCTGCAACTCACCGCGATGCTTGACCCGAACGGCATCCCCGCGGCCGTTCTTACCAGCTCGCCCGTGCTGGCCCATCTCACCGAGCGCCGCACGGGCACCTCGGGCCAGGAACACGCAGGACACGTCACGGCTGAGGACGTATCGCGCGCGCTTCGAACACTGCACCGGCTGAGCCTGATCGACCACACTCCCAGGAATTTCCATCAGGCGGTTCGCGTGCATCAAATCGTCCAACGCGCCACCCGCGACACCTTGCCCCCCGAGCAACATGACCCGTTCGCCCAGGCTGCCGCTGACGCCCTGACTGCCGCCTGGCCGGAGATTGAACGGGACACCGTTCTTACCCAGGCACTTCGCAGCAACACCGAAGCACTCACGGGCCACGCCGAAGGCGCCTTGTACCAGCCCGACGGCCCGCATACCATCCTCTTCCGCACCGGCCTCAGTCTCTCCGAAGCCGGCCAGGTGACAGCCGCTATCGCCCACTTTCAGCACCTCGTGCGTACAGCCCGCGAACGACTGGGCCCCGACCACCCTGCCACCCTCGTGGCACGGCACAACCTCGCATGCAGCCGAGGAAACGCGGGGAATCCGGCTGGTGCCATCAAGGCGCTCACCGAGTTGCTCACCGACCAGTCGCGCGTGCTGGAACCCGACAGCCCCCCCACCCTCGCCACCAGGTCAGGCATTGCCGAGTTCTGCGGTGTGGCCGGGGATGCGGCCGGGGCCGCCACCGCGTTCGCCGAACTCCTGGCTGACAGGCTACGGCTGCTGGGTCCCGACCACCCCGCCACCTTGACCACCAGACACAACCTCGCCCACTGGCGTGGGGAAGCGGGGGATGCGGCCGGGGCCGCCACCGCGTTCGCCGAACTCCTGGCTGACAGGCTACGGCTGGTGGGCCCTGATGACCTGGACGCCCTCACCACCAGACATAACCTCGCTTATTGGCGTGGGGAAGCGGGGGATGCGGCCGGTGCTACCAAGGCGCTCACCGAGCTGGTCACCGACCAGTTGCGGCTGCTGGGCCCCGACCACCCTGCCACCCTCGGCGGACGGCACAACCTCGCCCGGTCGCGCGGTGTGGCCGGGGATGCGGCCGGTGCGGCCACCACGTTCGCCGAGTTGCTGCCTGACCAGCTGCGGGTGCTGGGCCCCGACCATCCAGATACCCTCATCACCCGACAAAACCTCGCCCATTTCCGCGGCGAGTCCGGGGATGCGGCCGGTGCGGCCAGCGCCTATGCAGAGCTGTTGACTGACCAGATCCGGGTCCTGGGCCCCGACCACCCCGCCACCCTCAGCACCCGGCAGAACGTCGCCCACCACTGCGGGCAGTCCGGGGATGCGGCCGGTGCGGCCAGCGCCTATGCACAGCTGTTGACTGACCAGCTGCGGGTCCTGGGCCCCGACCACCCCGCCACCCTCGCCACCCGGGCAATCCTTGCGAAATGGCGCGGAGTGGCAGGGGATGCGGCCGGGGCCGCCACCGCGCTCAAGCAGCTAGTGACCGACACTCTTCGAGCGCTGGGACCCGACCACCCCTACACTCTGATCCACCGGCACAACCTCGCGTACTGGCGCGGAGTGGCGGGGGATGCGGCCGAGGCCGCCTCCGCATTTGCCGAGTTGCTGCCTGACCAGCTGCGGGTGCTGGGCCCCGACCACCCCGCTACCCTCACCACCCGGCACGACCTCGCGGAGTGGCGGGGGAAAGCCGGGGATGCGGCCGGGGCTGCCTCCGTGTTCGCCGAGTTGCTGCCCGACCGGCTGCGGGTGCTGGGTCCCGACCACCGCGCCACCCTCACCACCCGGCAAAGACTGGCCCTGTGGACCGGGTTGGCCGGGGATGCGGCCGGGGCCGCCGCCATCTACGCCGAGCTAGTCACTGACCGAGTGCGGGTGCTGGGACCCGACCACCTCCTCACCCTGACCGCCCGGCACGGCCTCGCCCGATGTCGAGGAGAAGCCGGGAATGCGGCTGGGGCCAGCACTGGCTTTGAACAGCTATTGCCCGATCTCCTCCGAGTGCTGGGCCCCGACGACCCCCTCACCCTGAGCGCTCGGCGTCATCTTGCGGAGTGGCGAGCGGAAGCAAAGAACGGAGCCGGTCAGCAATCGACCGATAGATGAAAAAGATCAAGAGCGCGGGGTTCAGCGGTCCCCGCGCCACATTTTAGGACCTGCGGAGGGAGTGGAAGTCCAGGCCGTCGTCCAGGCCGAGGGCTCCCGGTAGGTGGTGAAGCGGGCCTTCATCTGGGAGAAGCCGACCCGGGCCGAACACTACGTCACCCATCCAGCCACTCGGCGCGCATGGCCTGGAGCCGGTCGAGATCGAAGGACAGCTCCGCCACCGTGGCCCGCAGTTCGTCGGCCCACTGCCGGGTGAGCGCCTGCCCGTTGACGTACAGCCCCCCGTCCCGGACGCCGACAGCGAACAGCACGTTGCCGTGCTGGGCGGGGAAGACCATCGCGCCCACCGGCTCGGCGACCTGCCCTGGCGGACCAGTACCGCGGTGGCGGCCTGCGCCTCGGCCAGCGCCTGGTCGTTCACCGGCGGCATCGGGTCGGGGCCTGAGGGCGGCACCAGCGGCATGACGCCGACCTCAGGCGCCCCGTCCAGGCCGCGGCCGGCGAGCTGGTTGTTCTCGTGCAATGTGACCATCCCCGCCAGCAGCGGCATCCGCTCCCGCAGGCGTTCGGCCACCAAAGGGGTGAGCCGTTCGCCGTTGGCCAGCACCTGCCTGGTCCTGCCGAGCGCGACGGGGAGCACGGTGCCGTCCGAGCCCAGGTGGTACTTCACGTCGGTGCCGCTGGCCATCGGCCCGGTGCCGATCGCCCGATCCTGCGGCCGGGCCCCCGGCGGGCGGCGCACGCTTCTTCTTGATCCGCCCCATCGGCGGCCCGGTCGCAGAGCGAGCCAGCCGATGAAACCGGCCACCCTGCGCGACGCGCTACGAGACCTCGGTATCCCTGCTGAGCGGGGCCGGACCTCCGTCATCCGCCAACTCGTCCTACAGGCCCCGGCCCCCGTCATCGCCCAGGCGCTCGGCTATCACGACAAGAGCGCCACCCGGATCGCCAGCGACGCAGGCGCCCCCTGGAAACATTACGCCCCCGGCGACCACAGCAGGCCGCACCAAGAAGCAGAAGACCGATGAACGGAAACGACTCCCTCGTGCAGACGCTGACCAAGCTTCTCGTCGAGCTCACACGGTTCATCGACAGCACGATCGACGAGGACGGCGAGCCCCGCGCAGCCGCCAAGCAACTCGACTTCGTGGCGGGCACCTTCGATCAGCTCACACCTGATCAGCGAGGCTCGCTCGCCGAGATTGTCCAGCAGTTGGCAGCAGCGGAGCCGTCGGCAGAGCGGCGCGAGTTCTTGGACGCGTTCACCGAGGACTTCGGCCTCATCGACGACGCAGAGTGACTTGGAAGGACGCGGCCCGTGCCCGTGTCGACGACCTCCGCACGCAGATCGATGACCTGCAGACCCGGCTGCGGGAGGTCGAGACACACCTCGAACACCTCGCGATCACCTGCAAGACCGTCACCAGCCTCGCCGACCGGCTTTCCGCCTCCCCGCCGGAGCTGCCCGAGCACCCGGACTACCCGCGTATCCTCGCCGTCTTCAACGAGACGACCGGTTCTCTGCGGGCCACGGACATCTGCCGAGCTCTCGGACACGAAGTAGTGCCGAAGAACATTGAGGGAACCCGGGCCAAGCTGAAGCGCCCGGTCAGACTCGGCATCCTCACCGAAGCCGACACCGGCTGCTTTGCCCGGCAGCAGTAACCATCACCACAACCACCAGCCCTGTCCCAATCCTCACCGATGAACGGACATCAACTCACGAACCGCCCTCTGATACCTGGTGCGGCGCACGAGAGTCCCGGCCTGCAGGTTTTCCCCACCGCAGTGGGCCAGTTCAGGCTGAACGGCGTCCGGGGCGACGTGCATGACCAAACTCGTCTCCACCACCGCGTGATGATCATCGATCCGTGCCACCCCTGTGTCTGCTGCGAGCGCGCCGCGGTACCCCTCGCCGACAACGTCCCACCAGTGCACGACCATGACCCGGAGGTGGGAATCACCTCGCGGGCCTCCCTGACGCTTCACACAGGAAGCTCAGATTGTCGATGGCCGAGTTGACCACAACAATGTCGCGGACTGCGTTCCTGGCCAGCGACAGCAGGATGTTCGCGCCTGCTGTCGGCGCTCGGCAAGGCTGAGCACCGACAGGTCTGAGGACCCAGGCAGAAATAATTCTCCGGATACCCCTCTACAACGAGCAGCACGCCCGGCACGTGCCCGCCGAGTACGCCGCGCACTACAACACTGGCAGGCCCCATCAGGCACTGTGTGATCTGAACGTGGGCGGCACGGGTCGCGGTGAACTGGGCGACGGACATGTTCGGCGTGCCGAAGACGGTGGTGAAGGTCCGCAGTGCCCCTGGGGTGCGGTCCAGATGGCGTCGGGGGCGTCGGCGGGGGCGCGAAGCTGCGGTTACGAGGTAGGTCAAGGTGACACCACTGACCGTGATGACTCCAGGGAAGTCACCTCCCCGCCGGAAGGCGGAGTTGCGACCCCGTACCCGATCGGAGGCATGACGAAGGCCGGCAAATGTTCGGCGAGCCGTGCTGCGAGATGCGGCGCCGGCGAAGGTGGAGCCGGTGCGCCGGAAGCTGCGCAAACTGGCTGAGCGCGGCTGGATCACCCGTATACCCGCTGGACGCTACGTTCCTCGGCAGCCGAGGCTGGCCTGATCCGCGCGCACCACAGGCAGAGCCAAGACGCGAGGGGGCCGGCCGTCGACCACCCTCTGCTCGCACCGCGGCGGTCTGTCCGCCTCCAGCCGGTGCAGCCCGCCGAAGCACGGCGCGCCGCAGGCGTTTCCCTGGGAGCGGGCGGTCGCGGCCGTGAGCCGCAATGGCAGGGCTCATGTTCCGCATGTGAACCCCCGCTGACCACAGTCGAATCACCGGCGAACAAAGGCTGAAGTTTCCCTTCCGTCCCGTGTGACGCATGCCACCCGTACGTACATTCGTGGTCCACCCAACCAGCCCTGGAACCAAGGGAGTCGGGCCATGAACTGGGAGACGGCGGTCGCGTGGGTCGGTATTGCGATACCGGTCGTCGCGGCTGTCTGGGAGTTCATCTTCGCCGGGCTCAAGCAGCTCGGTTACCGGGTGCAGATGGAGACCACCGCCACCCCGCCGGAGGGCGGGGGACAGCAGAGCGGGCGGTCCTTCGTGCTGCTGCGCTTCCACAACAACGGTTGGGCCGGCATCGACCCTGAGAACTACGTCGCCCCGGAAGGCAGCCTCGTGGGCATCCGGGTCAAATTCCCCAAGCGGCGCGTTGTCGACATGCAGGTTACCGAGTGCAGCCACCCGACGCAGTGGGACTTCTTCACCCCCGGCACCCCCCCAGTTCCGCATCACCGATTCGCACGACGGAATCGACCTGCCGAAGGTGCAGCTCAACCCCGGCTGGCTCTTCAAGGTCCTGGTCACCCTCGAGGCGGAGGCGGACGCGCCGGAACCCGCGTCCCTGCCCACCGACCTGCCCCGGCTGCGGCGCTGGCTGGCGATGCGCCGGTGGCCGGAGCGGCGGCTCAACGAGCTGGTCAAAGTGCAGGCCGCCATCAAGAGCGGCCGCGAGCGGCAGATCCGCTGGACCGAGAGCCACACCTACGCGTCGCCGCGTGTGGCCGCACTGGTCGTCGTCCTCGTCGCCCTCGGCGTCACCCAGTCCACGCTCACCTTTACCCGTGAGCCGGAGCGCGCCGCGCCCCTGGGGTGCACACAGGGGCAGCTGCGGCTGACCGGGTCCACCGCGTTCCGCCAGGCCGTCACCGATGTCGCCCGCGCCTACGAGAAGCACTGTCTGGGCCAGGTCACCATCGACACGGACGAGGAGAACTTCGAGGGCAGCGACGCCGGGATGACCAGCCTCGACACGGCGGGCAAGGCGCACAAGGGCGAGGGCGGGCTGCCGGACCAGGTGACGTTCTCCGACACCCGCAAGCCGCCGCAGTACACGGCGCTGCTGGCCAAGCCGGTCGCCCTGTCCCTGTTCACACTCGTCGTCAACAAAGACACCGGCGTCCATGATCTGAACCGGAAGCAGATCCTGGATCTCTACGCGGGAGACGTCACGAACTGGAAGGACGTCGGGGGGAACGACGTGCCGGTCCGGCTCGTCAGCCGCAACCCGGACTCCGGCACCCGCACCGTCCTGGAGCAGAAGGTGCTCGCAAAGGGGCAGCGGCTGCTCGCCACCACCGTCCGGAGCTGCGTGGAGATTCCCGCGAAGGAGGCGGGGCGCTGCGAGGTCAAGGACACCTCAACGCTCCTGCGGACCGTGGCCGCCACGGACGGCGCCCTCGGCCACAGCGAACTCGGCGCCGCCCGCCGGTCGACGGACGTCATACCGGTCCGCATCGAAGGCATCGAGCCGAACAGCGCGAGCGTGACGCAGAACCTCTACCCGTACTGGGACACCGAGTACGCCTACACCTACAAGACGCCGCCCGCCGAGTCCCCCGCCGCCGCTTTCCTGCGGTTCCTGTCCGCCAACGAGTCAGGCGCGGCACTGCTCCGCGAGAAGGGGTTCCAGCCCTGCGTGGACTTCGCCTCGCCGCTCAAGTGCTCGCCCTGAAAGGCTCCTTCAGCAGGTATGCCGGTCGCGTTCCGGCGAGTACAGGTGGCTGTTCCTGAACACTGACCGGCTACCCGGGACCGCGAGCGGCACGCACCCGACCGAGCCCCCGCTGCGGCACGGAGCCGTGAACACGCTGGCCGCGCTGAAGTCGATCCGCGCTGCCCGACCCGACGGCGCACCGATCTACATGATCATGGACAATCTGTCTGCCCATAAGGGCACCGCCATCCGGCGCTGGGCGAAGAACAAGGTCGAGTTGTGCTTCACCCCGGCCTGCGCCTCGTGGGCGAACCCGATCGAGGCGCACTTCGGACCGCTGCGGCAGTTCACCTTCGCCAACTCCCACCACCCCAACCACACCGTGCAGGCCCGGGCCTTGCACGCCTACCTGCGTTGGCGCAACGCCAACGCCCGTCACCGCGACGTCCTGGCCGCCGAACGCAAGGAATGCGCTCGCATCCGAGGGGAGAAGGGCATCCGCTGGGGCGGGCGCCAGCGGGCAAGGCATTCACCGGGAAGGCCAACCGCCTGTCATCACGGTTTCATTTTGGCGTCTTGAGCATCTCCAGAAGGATGCGCTGCAGATCGGTGCGGTCCTGCGGGGTAATCCTCGCCAGCCTGCGGTCGAACTCCGCCGCGAGCGCTGAGAGCGCGCGGTCCCGCGCTGCCTCGCCCTCGGCAGTCAGGATGAGCCGATGCCGCCGCAGGTCCTCGTCGTCGATCTCGCGCCGCATGAACCCCTTTGCGACGAGGTTGCGGACGTAGACCGTCACGCTCGCTTTAGGGATTATCAGCGCCGCCGCGAGTCCGGCAGGGTACGGCGACGCGGCCACCTCTGCCAGCACGAAGAACTCCTTCGTCTCCAGCCCGAGCTCGGCCAGTTCAGCGCTGCAGGCATCCATTACGACGCTCAGCAGACGCTGGTTCAGCGTCCACAGTTGCGCCCCGTCAATCGCCACGCAAGCCCCTCCATCTGTCCAGGTGGTACAGTTCTGAATTAGTTCCGAACTGTACTACCTGGTGTTTCGTACTGGACAGTTATGGAACAAACATCAACGTGAAGGCGCCATCAGATGCTTCAGCACATCGTGATCCCGCGCGGACCGATCGATCTCGCGGCCGACCTCTACCTGCCCGACAACATCGACGATGCGGCGCCGCAGCGCGCCGTGGTGCTCTCCACGCCCGGCAGCAGCGTGAAGGAGCAGATCGGCGCGAACTACGCATCCCGCCTCGCCGCCCGCGGCGTCGCGGCGCTCGTGTTCGACCCCGCCCATCAGGGCCGTAGCGGCGGAGAGCCCCGCGACCTCGAAGACCCCTACCGCCGCGGCGAGGACATCTCCTACGCGATCGACGCGCTCAGCACGATCCCCGGCATCGCCCCGGAACGCATCGGCGTCCTTGGCATCTGCGCCGGCGGAGGTTACGCAGTGCACACCGCCCGCACCGACCATCGCATCAAGGCAGTCGGCACGGTCGTCCCGGGCAACATGGGCACGTCGTTCCGCAGCTTCCAACCGGATGGCGCGGCGGCCGCACTCGACACCATGGCTGACGCGCGCATCGAAGAGACCCGCTCCGGCGAGCTGACCCGCGTGAACTGGCTGCCCGACACCTTGGAAGAAGCCACAGCAGCCGGGCTGACCGATATCGACACGACCCAGGCAGTCACCTATTACCGCACCGAGCGGGGCGGCCACGCACACTCCACGAACCGCCGTCTCGCGCGCGGGGACTCGCTGCTGCTGGGCTACGACGCGTATCACCTGGTCGACCAGCTCATGAAGCAGCCGCTGCAGGTCGTCCTCGCCGGACGCATCGGCAACACCGGCTCCTACGAGTCCGGCATGCGGTTGTGGAAGCTGGCACCCAACCCGGTCGACCTCATGGTGATCGACGGCGCCGGCCACTACGAGATGTACGACGAGCCCGAGTACGTCGACGCCGCCGTCGACCGGCTCGGCAACTTTTATCTGAACAACCTGTAAATCAACCAACTCGGTGAACCTATGCGGTCACGGCCCTAGTACTCCAGCAGCGGTTCGTGTCCTGAGCTGCGTTTTCGGTAGTGGCAGTGGCGGGCGACGGCCTGGCGGTGTCTTCTCCAGGCCGACCATTTCAGTGTGTGGGTGACGGGATCACGGTCGGCTCGTGGGTGGGGCAGGAGAGCGTCCAGGAGCCGCCGGATCTCTGCCACGGTGAGCGGGACGAGGGCCGATCCGTTTCTGCAGCCCCCTTTGCGGCGTCGGTGGTGGCCTGGGCTGCGAGTGCGGCCAGGACGGCGTGGGCGAGCATGGCCAGGGTGATGTGCCGGTACCAGCCGATGTAACGGCGGACTTCGTACTGGTCGAGGCCGCACTCGTTCTTCGCAGCCTGGAAGCACTCCTCGACAGCCCAGCGGGAGCCGGCAATCCTGACCAGCTCGGCGATCTCGATCCCGACGGGTGAGTAGGCGAGGTAGTAGGCGATCCGGCCGGGGTCGGACAGGCTGCGGCGGGCCATCACCCAGCGGTGACGGGTGGGCGGATCGGCATCGAAGACGAGGTTGGCGGGCAGCCTGGCCGCGGCCCAGTCGTAGACGCGCGGGCCCTTCGCCCCGTGGCCGCAGGGCAGCCGTTGCCAGGCATCAACAGGCGCTTCTTTGATGAGCTGGTCGATGCGCCAGATGCCGGCCAGGGACTTGATCTGCTGGGATTTGGGCACCGCCACCACGTATCCGACGTCGAGTTGTTCGAGCAGGCGACGGAAGTGCCAGTCCTGTCCGTAAGCCTCATCCGCGGTGACCCAGGCGGCGGGCAGGCCGGCGGCGATGCAGCGGCGGACAATGTCCCGGGCCAGTTCACCCTTGGTGGCAAACCCTCGCTCGTCAGGGATCTTCGCGCCCCGGCAGCGGTCCCGGTCGGATGTCCATGCCTTGGGCAGGTAGAGTTCGCGGTCGACCAGGGCCCGGCCCGAGCGGGTGGCGTAGGCGGCGAACACTCCGATCTGGCAGTTGTCGATCTTTCCCGAGGTGCCGGTGTACTGCCGACCGACCCCCGCCGACGTGGTGCCCTTCTTGATGAACCCGGTGTCGTCGATGATCAGTACGCCGTCCGGTCCGAGTCGTTCAGCGACGTATGTACGGACGTCGTCGCGCAGGGCGTCCGCGTCCCAGACACTGCTGTTCAAAAGCCGCTGGAAGCCGTCGGGAGTGCGGTGACCTGCCCACTCCGCGAGCTGCCAGCCGTTCTTGCGTGCCGCCTGTCCCAGCAGGCCCCGGACATAGTCCCGCATCCGCCACCGCAGATCCGCCCGCCCGAACCCGCCCGCAACCCGCCCGAACACCGACTCCAACTCATCGGCCCACCAAGCGACTTCAGCCATCCCCTTCATACCAGGACAACGACAATCACCAGCTCAGGACACGAACCGCTGCTGGAGTACTAGTGTTCTGAGTCTTAAATTTCCGTAGGGTTGGGTCATGGTGCGTCCGGGACCGAAGCTTGTGCCGTTGGATCTGACTGATGCTGAGCGGTCGGTGTTGGAGGGTTGGGTTCGGCGGCGTAAGTCCGCGCAGGACATGGCGATGCGGGCTCGTGTGGTCCTGGCCTGTGACGAGGTCGGGGAGGACGGTTTCCCTGTGTCGACGCGTGTGGTGATGGAGCGGGTCGGGGTGTCGCGTGACACCGTGTCGAAGTGGCGTCGGCGGTTCCTCGCGGACCGTCTGGACGGGCTGTCGGACGAGCCCCGTCCGGGCCGGCCCCGCACGGTGGGGGATGAGCAGGTCGCCGATCTGATCGCGCGGACTCTGGAGTCGGGGCCGGAGGATGCCACGCACTGGTCGACGCGGTCGATGGCGAAGAGGACGGGACTCTCCCAGTCGACCGTTTCGCGGGTCTGGCGGGCGTTCGGGCTGCAGCCGCACCGCTCCGAGACGTTCAAGCTGTCCGCGGACCCGTTCTTCGTCGACAAGGTCCACGACGTGGTGGGACTGTATCTCGACCCGCCGGAGCGGGCGCTGGTGCTGTGTGTGGACGAGAAGTCGCAGATCCAGGCACTGGACCGGTCTCAGCCGGTGCTGCCGATGATGCCCGGGGTGCCGGAGCGGGCGACCCACGACTATGTCCGCGCCGGCACCACCACCCTGTTCGCCGCGTTCGACGCGGCCACCGGCAAGGTGATCGGTTCGCTCCACCGCAGGCACCGGGCCGAGGAGTTCAAGAAGTTCCTGGGCAAACTCGACAGAGAGGTCCCTGCCGGGCTCCAGGTCCACCTGATCTGCGACAACTACGCGACCCACAAGACCGCGGCAGTCAAGAAGTGGCTGCTGGCCCATCCCCGGTTCCACATGCACTTCACGCCCACCAGCTCGTCCTGGCTGAACCTCGTCGAGCGATGGTTCGCCGAGCTGACGAACAAGCGGATACGGCGAGGCGTCCACAAGTCGGTCCAGGCACTGGAGAAGGACATCCGCACCTGGATCGACTCATGGAACGAGGACCCCAAGCCGTTCATCTGGACCAGGACCGCCGACCAGATCCTCGAATCCCTCGCCTCATACTGCCGACGAATTAGCGACTCAGGACACTAGGGGGTGTCTTGTCGATCATGTGTCGAGCCAGATGAGGGTGCTGGCGAGGGTGATGGCTGCGAGGTAGCGGTCGGGGTGTTTGTCGTAGCGGGTGGCGATGCCGCGCCATTGTTTGAGGCGGTGGAAGCAGCGTTCGACCACGTTGCGGCGCCTGTAGGCGGTCTTGTCGAATCCGCAGGGCCGCTCCCGACGACGTCTGCGGCCGGCGAGTTGGTCGGTGCGTTCGGGGATCGTGGCTCTGATCCCGCGCCGGCGGAGGTAGGCGCGGAAGGAACGGGCGGAGTAGCCCTTGTCCGCGACGACATGCCCGGGCCGTGTCCGGGGTCTTCCCGGTCCCGGTCGGGGGACGCGGATGCGGCCGATGACGGCTTCGGCCCGGGTGCAGTCGTTGCGGTTGCCGCCGGTGACCAGGAAGGCCAGGGGACGGCCCCGTCCGTCGCAGGCGAGGTGGACCTTGCTGGTCAGCCCGCCGCGGGAGCGCCCGAGCCCGCGGTCTTCGAGCCCCCTTTGGCGGCGGCGTGCTGGTGGGCGCGGACGATCGTGGAGTCGATCGCGACCAGCCAGTCGACCCCGGCCCGGGACTGGGCCGCGGCCAGGAGACGGTCGAAGGTGCCGTCGGCCGCCCAGCGGGCGAACCGCCCGTGGACGGTCTGCCACGGGCCGAACCGCTCGGGCAGGTCCCTCCAGGGCAGACCGGTACGGAACTTGAACACGATGCCCTCAAGAACCTGACGATGGTCACGCCACCGGCCACGAGCCCGGCCCGCAGGCGGCAGCAACGGCACGATCACCGCCCACGCGGCGTCAGAAATCTCCCCATCCCTCACAACCGAACCAACGATCCGGTGATCGACAAGACACCCCCTAGGCCGTGTCTGACAAATGATCACCTGGCCGGCGCGCGGAGCCAGAGGATCTGCGATGCCAGGAGAAGTCCAGCCCGGTAGCGGGTGGCGAGCTTGTCGAACCGGGTGGCGATCGAGCGGAACTGCTTCAAGCGGCTGAAGCATCATTCGACCACGTTGCGGTCGCGGTAGGCGGTCTTGCCGAAGGCTGGGCGCCCGCCACCATGAGCGCCGCGCCTTTTATGGTTGGCGATCTGATCGCGACGCTCGGGGATCGTGGCGGCGATGCCCCGGCGTCGCAGCAGTTGGCGGATCGACCGGCTGGAGTACGCCTTATCGGCCAGGACACGGTCCGGGCGGTCCGGGGTCGGCCCTTGCCTGGCCTGGGGACGCGAATACCCTCCAGGACTTTGACGAACGTGGTGGCGTCGTTGGAGTTGCCGGGTGTGAGCATGATCGACAAGGGCAGGCCCCGGCCGTCGACGGCGAGCGGGCGCGAGGTGGCGAGACCGGCGAGCATCCGCCGCAACGTCGCGATCGCGTCGGTCAGCCCCGCCGGGACGGTGGTACCGAAGAGCTGCCCGATGTGCTTCGTCTGCCAGGCCGCGAACGGGAACGGGCCGTCTGGGTATTCGAACCCCTCGGTCCCCTCGTGATCCTCGAAGTCCACCGGGAACATGCCGCCCGAGCGCCATCCGCACTCGCAGGCCGCCCGTACCGCCACGGCGCGCGGGCGGCCCTCCTTCCCGTCGTACAGCCACCAGCCCGACTTCGGGGTCGTGCCTGTCCGGCCGCCGCTGGAGTACGGGACCTGGATCGGTTCCGGCTCGCTCCCTTCTCCCAGCACGGCCACGCAGTACCCCTCGTGGTCGTACAGATCGTCGGGCTGGCTGCAACCGCTGATCTCCGGGCTTTGTCTCCCTCCTCATGACAGCCAACCGAACGCCGCGATCCATCCCGAATGATCGGGAGTTGCGACTGTGGAAGGCCGGCTGGGCTTTGACCCTCGCCTTCGCCGCCGCGGTCCTGGTCGCGGGCGGCGTCTTCTGCGGCTCGGTGGTGCTGCTGGACTTCTAGGAGATCGACAAGACCGCGAAGCTTGACGCCAAGACACTCTTCGACCTGGTGAAACTCTCCTTCGGGGTGGTCGCCGGGGCAGGTGCGCTCGTCGCCCTAGTCGTCGCCTACCGCCGCCAGCATGTCGACGAGGCCGGCGCCCACCGTGAAGCCACCCGGCTCCACATCGAACGCTTCACCACCGCTGTCTCACAGCTCGGCAACGACTCCCCGGCCGTACGACTCGGGGGCGTCCACGCTCTGGCCGGTCTTGCCGACGACGCCCCGGACGACAACCTGCGCCAGACCTGTATCGAGGTCCTGTGCGCCTACCTCCAGCTCCCCTTTACCCCCGACCCCGGCACCGACCCGACCCACCAGGAGGAACACCACCGCTACCTGGCGTTTCGCAAGGTCCGGCACACGATCCTGCGCCTCATCGGCGACCACTACCGGCGTCCCCGGGGGACTCACCGCTCCTGGCAAGGCTGCGACCTCGACCTCACCGGCGTCACCATTGACGGGTACATGAACTTCAGTGGTGCTGTGTTCTCCGACGGCACAGTGAACTTCCGCAGCGCAGTGTTCTCCGGCGCCACGGTGGACTTTGGTGGTGCGACGGGTCCAGTACCCATCAGGCTTCTCGCTGCCGTCGGCACTCCTGTTCCTGCCACGGTCCTTCTTCCTTCCGCTTGGCTGCCCACGTCCCCGTAGCACTGGGGGGCGGAAACGGTCGCTTGCGCCCCCTGCGATGCCCTCGAACTAATGCTTCGGAAGCTTCACAGGGCGGTCACTAGCGGGCGGGTGTCACTTCGACCGGGGCGTTCGGGCAGTGCGACAGCGTCTCGGTCAGCGCGCCCTGTTCGGCGGGGTCGACCGCCAGCCGCCAGCGGGTTTTGACCGCGACCCAGTCGGTGGCGTATTGGCAGCGGTAGCCGGTGGCGGGCGGCTGCCAGGTCGAGGGGTCTTGGTCGGCCTTGGAACGGTTGGATTTCGCGGAGACCGCGATCAGGGCCCGCTCGTCCCCGAGATCGTTCGCGTACGACTGCCGCGCTGCGGCGGTCCAGGCCGAGGCTCCAGCTGGCGGGGAGCGTCATTCGAACCGTGCCGTATTCCGCTCCGACCTCGTATCCGACGGCTGGTGCGTCCGTCCACACCTACGGCAAAGCGTCCGCCTTGCCGATGAGTTCTGCTGGGGTGGTGTCGGGTGTGATCACCAGGTCGAAGTTGTATCCCTGATCGCAAAAGATCACTTCAATGGACCCTGGCACGCAGTCACGGAATATGCAGGCGATCTGGGCGGCGTCGGTAAGGGCGGCATCGATGTAGAGGCACGTGCCGTCCGTGTGCAGGTAGGTCTCAGCTGATCCACAGGACGTCTGGAAGCTCCACGTGAAGCCCCGAGCTTCGCTCCGGATGGTCGGATCGATGACCGTATCGGCCCAGATGTCTTGGAGCACGGGAGTGAGGGCTGAAGGCTCGATACGGCAGGGGGTGCTGGAGTCGTCGAAGAGAGCCAGGTACGTCGCCATGTGGTTCAGCGCCAGCCACCGTGGCGAGGCTCCGAGTACTCGCCGAATGGTGGGTCATATGCCTCCCCGTCCTCGGTGGTCACCACGTAGTCCGGCTCGGTTCTCGAAGCGGCTTCCCACAGGCGGATGACGAGGTCGGCGACAGGCACAACACGAAGCGACAGGGCCGCAGCCACGTGGGCGCGCTCCTCGGCGATCTCCGGGTTGCCGCGGGACAGGTACCGTTCGAGGTGCTGGGCAGAGACCTGCATGACCTCTACGTCGCCCCCGCCGGAGAACCCGAGACAGTCCCGCCATTCAAGCCCGATGATGATCTCAAGCGCGTCCGCCAGGTCGTCGGCGATCAGCCCACCCTCTCCTTCGGAACTCGCGTACACCACCGGCCGACGGCCGTCCTCCTCAGCACACAGGAAGTACGCCCCGCCGGCGGACTCGCCGGCTATCGGCTCCAGTGGTGCACCCGAGGCAAGCCTCAACCCATCGCCGTGATACTTCCGCCCGATGTCGAAGCCGAAAGACGTCCGCAGCAGCAGATCGATCTCCGGGGTGTTCCGGATCAGGTCGAGCAGGTGATCACTTGAGGTCATGGCCGGACGATATCGAGTGCCTCTGACAGGCGAGGCAAGGCGGGCCCCCGGCGTGTGCCAGGCGGATGCGGTCGCGGCGGCCTGCGAACAGGTAGAAGAGCGACTCGGGCGTGTAGCCGGGGCGGGGGGAACCAGTTCCTCGCCTTCGGCCCCATGCCCATGTCGTCGGCGATCTCACACAGGACGTGTTCGGTGTTCTGGAGGAGGCCCGTCGGTAATGGCGCGCTGGCGTGCTTGGAGGTAGGCGGTCCAGTCGGTGGCGGACCGGCGGCGCCACTGGACGGCCGTGATCGGGTGGAGGCCGAGCATCGGGCCGAGGACCGCGGGCGGGAGGTCGCACGCGAGGGCCACGAGGGCGGTGGTGCGGGCGGGGCGGTTGGGGATGTGCTGGGTGGCCAGGCGTCGGCTGAGGGCGGCGGCGGAGATGTGGGCGCCGGGCAGGTGGCCGGGGAAAAGCCAGTCGGCGCTGGTGTTCGCGGCCCAGCCTTGGGGAGCGGGGCGGTCGGCGAGGGTGGTGAGAATGTCGGCCAGAGTGGTGGGCAGCGGGATCGGGGTCTGGCCCAGGGTGAGGAACGTCGTCCTGTCGTGGGTGGTCAGGACGGTGTTGGGCAGGGCGGCGATGCGGGTGAGGTGTTGGCCGAACAGCAGGAGGATCGCGCCGGCGGCCCGGACGTCGAGGGCGAGGCGGGTGTCGGTGAGGCACTGGTGGAGGAGGTCCCAATGGGAGTCCTCGTCCAGGCCGACCGGGTCGGCCTTCGGTCGGTGCGGCACGAGGGGGTCGCGGGCGTGGTGGCGGCGGTGGGCCCAGACGACGAAGTCACGGACCTCATAACGAGTTCCTGGGTTGGCCGCGAGCCAGGCGTCGAGGCGGCCTTGGTCGAGAGCGCCGATGGTCAGGCCGTGGCCGACGATCGTGGTGAGGAGCTCGGCCGCGAGGTTGATGCGGGTGTAAGCCCAGCGGATCCGGTGCTTGACCCCGCCCGCCCGGGCGTCCTGATGGCGTTTAGCGCGGGGCAGCAGGGACCAGCGGACGTAGGCGCGGAGCAGGCCACCGTGCTCGGGGTGGCGGGCGACGGTCCGTTCCAGGTGCCGGACGATCCGCACCGCGAGTTCGTCCCGGGGCTCCAGGACCTGGTAGGCGGTCAGCAGGCCGCGTAGGTACTCGGTGGTCATCGCCGTGCCTCGGCCGTCGATCGTGGCGTCGAGGTCGGTGTGGGAGAGCGGGCGGCCGGTGGTCATGAGGTCGCGCAGGAGGCGGGCGGAGCTGGAGCCGCGCAGCCAGTTCAGGACCGTTCCCGGATCCGGGGCCTGGGCCAGCGCCGCCCGCATCGCCGCGAGCGGCCCGGTGCCCCCCGCTTCGGGCACGTCGGTGAACAGGTCCTCCAGGTGGTCGGCGACGGCGCAGCGGTCGCAGAGTCGGCCGACCTTGTAGGAGCGCGGACCGGCGCAGCGTTCGCAGGCGTAGGGGTCGGGCACACCGACGCAGGGCCCGCAGACCCGGCGGTACTCGGCGCGGCCGATCAGTACCCGGGTCCGGCCGCAGCTTGGGCAGGGCATGGGGCGGCTGCGGGCGGTCCGGTAACAGGGGGTGCAGACCGGGCCGAGCGGCCAACGTGCGGTCACGGGTGCGGTGGCGTGGCAGAGCGCGCATGGGGTCGCCGGCCGGGGGCGGCAGTTCGCGCAGGGGTCCAGCTCGGCCGGCTTGCCGCACGTCGAGCAGTTTCGGGTCGCCGCGATCTGCCGGCGACGGCATGCCGCGCAGGTGTCCCGACTCGGCCGGGGGCCGGTCCTCCCGCAGCTCGTGCAGGGTCCGATGTTGCCTCGGGCGGCGAGGATGCCCTCGCAGCCGAGACAGACCCGGCCGCCGGGCACCGCCCTGCGAAGCATCCGGACGCGTCCGCAGCGCAGGCACGCCGGTGCCCGAACTCCGGTGACCCCGTGGTCGGCCAGGGTGGTGATGAGGGCCTGGACAGAGCGGGGTGCGGCGGATGCGCCGCTGACCAGGGCGTCGGGGTGGGCGGTGAGGTGGGCCCGGATGCGGCCACGGGCGGCTGGGGTCAGGTCGGCGACGATCCTGGCCGCGTCCGGATCGGCAAGGTCGGGGAGGGAGGCGGTCATCAGGCGGGCGAGTTCCCGCCAGGTGTCCGGGGCGGAGCCGGGGGCGTTCACCGGTCTCCCGGTCGGGTCAGGCGTACGCGGCGTGCCGGCGGGGCCTTTGCGGCGGTGGTGGTCTCGCCAGTCGCGGTCGGCTTGGCGACCTGGACGTGGGTCTCGGTGACCGTGATCAGGTCGGCCGGGGTGACGTGCAGGATCGAGCAGAGCGCGGCCAGCACGTCCATCGACAGGCGCTGCGGGACCTGGGCGACGAGGCGGTAGACCTGCTCGCGCGAGAGATGGACCCCGTGCTCGGCCAGGGCCGGGATCAGATCGGTGGTCTGGAACATGTCCCGCTCGGCCATCAGCCGACGCAGGTTCCACACGATCCCCATGCGCTTCACCACGACAGCGCCACCTCCTTCTTCGTGCCGGGCTCCAGCCGTCGCCGCAGCGCGCTCTCGATCAGCCGGTTTCGGTACTCGTCAGACACCCACGTGTACAAGGCCGTCGTCGAGCCGTAGGCGTGTCCGACCTGCTGCTGCACGAACCGCTCCGGATACCCGAACTCCACCAGGTGCGTGATGTAGGTGTGCCGCAGGCAGTGCAGGTCCAGCTCGCCCGGCAGCCCGGCTCGTTCGCGCACCGTGGCGAACACCTCGTCCAGGCGCCGCACTCCGATCCGGCCGCACCGCTCCGTCACCCACAACGCCGGATGCCGCCCCGGAGCGAAGCCGGGCCTCACCTCGGCCACCCACTCCTCGATGAGGGGAACGATCCACTCGACCTCCGGAACCGTCAGCACCGTCCGCCGCTTCGGCGGGCTCCCTCGCGACGCCTTCCCGAAGCGCACCTCCACCGCACCCACCCGCCCGTACTGCGGCGCCCGCGGATTCCGCCGCAGGTCCGCGAGATCCAGCATCGCCGCCTCCCGGCGCCGCGTCCCGTAGGCGTAGACCTGCTTGAGGAGGATGGCGTCCCGCCACGCCGCCAGCACCCCCTTGCGCTGCTTCCGGCGGGTCTCCTCGACCCGATCGTCAGCGGCGTCGAAGAACGTCTGGAGCTCGTCGAACGTCAGCGCCCGCCGCCCGGGCCAGCCCTCGTACTCGGCGACGTGAGCCGCGGTGTTCCAGTCGTGACACACCTGAACGGGGAACCGGCCGAACTCCTCCTGGCAGGCGGCCGCCCAGCCGTACCGCGAGTCGGTGATGAACGCGCAGAACATCTCCAGGTCGCCCTGCTGCCCCCGCACCGTCGACCACACCAGCTCGCTGCGCGAGAGCCGGGTGAAGAAGTACGCCTCGACATCCTCGGGGGTCCAGTCCCAGGGGTAGGTACCGGTGAACTCGGCGAACCGACGCACCAGACTGAGCCGGTCGGTGATCGTCTTCTTCGTCAGCAACCGACTGCGCTGCTGCTGTTCCCACCCGGTCAGCATCGCGGTGAACATCGCTGCCTCCGGATCCAACGCGGCCGCATTCGCCGCCCGCACGAGCCGGATCGCCCCCGGCAAACTCGCCCCGCTCAACGCCACCTCCGAGGGTTGCATCAGATGCAACATCGTGGCGTTGAATGCCCCGCCGCAGGTCAGAACTCACCCACCGTCACCTCGACGAGCGACAGCCCCATCCCCCACCTGCCCCAAGCCGTCAGCACGCGGGAGCAGAATGATGCGTCGGGCCCAACTCCGCCTACTTGCTGTCCCAGGCCTCCGCCAGCGGGACAAGGTGATCAATGTCGAGAGCGCGCGCCTCGGTGAAGTACACGTCGTCGTACGGCGAATACCAACGACCCCCGCTGAGAGCACAGTTCGGGCCCTGCTGCGGGGCTTCGACGGCCTCGGCCTTGAGGACTTCGGCCCGTGTGTTGCCGCCGTTCCGGTCGGCGTCGACCCAGAACCCGCTGCTCGTAGCCTGCGCGGCGACACCGTAGCTGCGTTCCTCACCATGAAGGCCGGACTGGTCGCTGCGGCCCGGGCGGCGGCCGAGGCCGACCCAGGGTGGCGTCGCGCGGATCGAGGAAGCGAGGCGGGGGCCACGCTAGGGGTCGTGGACTCTTGGAAGTGGACCCAGGTAGCCTCAGGCAGACCGGGAGCCTGGCTGGGGTACCCGCAACTGCATTGCTCCGTCAGGCTCGTTGTCACATCAGAGTCGGGGGACCGAGTGATCGAGACGATATTCCGCACGGTCGATGTGCCCGCAGAGCACCGGTTCGAGGCTATGCGCGAAAACATGACCAATGTGCACGCGCCGGCCCACCTCAGCAGTGCTCACGCGATCGATTTCTCGGCGGAGATGCGTCTTGTCCGGCTCGGCCGGCTCTGTGTGTGGCCCGCGACGGTCCAGCCTGCGCGTATGTGGCGGACGCCCCGGCTGATCCGGCAGAGCGATCCTGAGCAGTACCACCTCACGCTGATGCTGCGGGGCACCAAGCGCTGCATGCTGACCGGGCGGCAGTTCGGCCCCCACGAGATGCACATGACCGACACGTCACAGCCCTACGAGGTGGAGGTGGTCGACGACCACGGAGAGATCAAGATGATCGGAGTCGAGTTCCCCAAGGCACTCCTACCGCTCCCTGCGGACCAGGTCAACCGGGTGGTCAACCGGCGGCTGCCGGGGCAGCAGGGAATCGGCGTTCTGCTCACGTCCTTCCTCACCGGCCTCACCCGGCACACCGGTTGCTACCGGCCTTCGGACGGGCCACGGCTGGAGACGGTCCTGACGGACCTCTTCTCGGCCGTACTCGCCCATCACCTCGACGCCGAGACCGCGCTCTCCCCCGAAACGCCGCAGCGCACGTTGATGCTGCGCATCCGGTCGCACATCCGGCAGCGCCTGCACGATCAAGAGCTGACTCCGGCCACCGTCGCGGCGGCGCACCACATCTCCACCAGCTACCTCCACCGCCTCTTCCGTAACCATGCCCACGACAGCGACCACGAAGGCACCACGGTCGCCGCCTGGATCCGCCACCAGCGGCTGGAAGCGGCCCGCCGTGATCTGGCCGACCCCGCCCAGCACGCCATCCCGGTCCACCACATAGGACTGCGCTGGGGGTTTTCCCACCATGCTGCCTTCACCCGCGCCTTCCGCTCCGTGTATGGCATGCCCCCCAGGGACTACCGCCACGCGACCTGCCGCCCGGCCGGTCCCGCGCACTGAACTGTCATGAGAGTGAGACTGCCGCCGGGCCTTGGCGGGTGTGCGGCCCTGGCCTGGATCATCCACGCCCGTGCCGACACCCAACCACGAACGGCTCATCCGCCCGCAAGAGTGGTCAGTCGGCTTGCCCGACCTGCGTCACACGGAGCAGGAAGGGACAGTGGATCATCTGACTCCTCAGTGGGCAGCATCATCGCGCGCCGAGCAGGGACGCCGCCTGCGCAGGCTACCAGACACGCCGCCGTGGCGGCCACAGAGACGGTGGCACCGAACAATTTCCTCATGTTCATCCTCCCTGATCACGTCCGGCCTCTCCGGACACACGCATCTTTCGGCGCCCGGGGTCCCGGGCGCATGGGGCGGCTGTCCCATGTACCCAGGACGAGGCGCAGCCCGCCTGCCGCGTGTCTCCGGGGTGTTGTCACGGCCGCACGGCACACCGGCGGGCCCGGCTGTGATCGTCGGCCGTGCCGGCCCGGCCGCGTCGATGCCGACCGGAGGAGATGGCGGACAGAAGCTGAGTGGCGGCGCGGCGGCGGGTCAGCCCTGCGAACGGATGCCTGCTGCCGTGGCGGCCCGCAGCACCATGCCTCACTGCCAGCAGCCTGGCCCCGACAGAGGCCGACGGGCGGCTGTTCGGGCTGAGCTGTCACGGCTCCTCCTCTGCGGGGGTGTCCCGGCCAGTGTCCTACAGCGGCCAGTCTCGCCGGGTGAAGTTCTCGCGAGCGACAGGCCACCAACCTCGCGGCGACTCCCGCCGCAGGCGTGGGGCCAGCATCCACATGCCGGGGGTCGTCTCGTGCTGGGTGTCGTCGGGTGGAGACCAGACGATGTCCTCGTCTTTGAGCTGGATGCCCATCTGGGCCCATCCGGCGACAGCGAGTGGTGTTCTGGTGGAGGCGGGGGCGGGGCGGGATCACCCACGGGAAACGGGGCTTGTCCCAGGGCTTCCAAACGGCTCAGGGCGTCGAGGAGATCCCGGGTGGCGCGTCTCACTCCCAGACACTGTCGGCACCGGAAAGCAAGTTCGGCCAGTCGTCCAGGACAGCCACCGCCTTCTCGGCTGGCACTTCAACTCCGCCGGATTGACAAGAGGAACCGCACGTACCATCGCGTCTTCTTCCCGTACCGTCCGCCGTCTGGCCGTCGGCCTTGTACCGATCAGCGCGGCCAGCGGAGCACCGGCCGTTGACCACCAGGCCACCCCGCCCCGCCGGCACCAGTAGACCGGCACGACCCCGGCCCGGTCACCGGCGACCCGCAGTACGCCCCCGCTCCACCGCAGCGTCAGGAAGGAGCCCGGCAGACGTACGGCGTGCCGCGGATCCCCGGTGCGGGCCGCCGCCAGCGCGGCGCGTCTCTCGGCAGGGCTGGCCAGGCAGTGCCCGGCGGCCATCAGCGTCGTATCGTCCGGCGTGGCATTGAGGACCGTCTCCCGGGCGTCGTGACCGACCGTCCAGGCCCGCGCCCCGGGCACGGCCAGGATCTGGCGCCCGCCGAACACCCCAAAACTGCCTCCTGGCCGGATCCAACTGCGCTGGGAACGCACATCCCGCACAGGCTGGGATGTCACCGCCCGCCTGGGCCTGCCGAGCACCGAGGTACTCCTCGCCGCCCGGCCCAACGCCCCCGACAGCTGGGCGCATCTGATCTGTCCCCCCCACGAGTTGACCGGCCTGTGTGCCGCGCTCGGAGTGGCCACCGCTGCCCTGGGCCTCGCCAACCATCTCGTCGAGATTTGACCGGCACCGGACAAGGGCCGCCCTGCGCCGACCGGCACGGGGCGGCCTCGGCGTAACCCGGCCACTCGGACGGTTCGTACGCTCAGCGCGGGCTTGGTTGCCGGCTCCGGAAGTCCTTCGGGAGTTGACTCCGGAGGTAGGGAGCATGTGCGTCGGTTTCGAAGTCGACGTCTGCGTCGGATTCCTGCCAGACGGTGGGCGGAAGTCGATGTTTGACTGCGTCCATGAAGATCACACAGCCGGACAACGCCCATATCTTCCGCTCCCTGCACACCGCACCTGTACCCCTGGCTCTCGCCAACGCCTGGGATGTTGCGAGCGCCCGCGTCATCGAGGCCGCGGGCGCCCCGGCGATCGCCACGACCAGTGCCGGTGTCGCCTGGTCGCTGGGTTCCCCCGACGGCGATTCCATTAGCCGCGACCGGGCGCTGGAACTGGTCGGCCGAATCGTCACTGCCGTCGCGGTTCCGGTTACCGCGGACATCGAAGGCGGGTACGGGACGGATGCCACCAGCGTTGCCAAGACTGTGACCGGGGTGCTCGATGTCGGCGCCGTCGGTGTCAACATCGAGGACGGCACCCGGCCCCCGACAGAACTCGCGATGCGGCTGGCCGCGGCCCGGCAGGCCGCCGACCGGGCAGGCGCGCACCTGTTCCTCAACGCCCGTATCGACACCTTCCTGTTCGGGCTCGGCGACCCGGACACCCGGCTGAAGGAAACCCTGGCCCGGGCACACATGTATGTTGATGCGGGCGCGGACGGCATCTTCGTCCCCGGCGTCACCGACACCGCCACCATCACGGCGCTGGCCAGGAACATTCCTGTACCGCTGAACGTTATGGCCGGTCCCGGCGCCCCGACCGTTGCCGAGCTCGGCACCCTCGGCGTGGCTCGCGTCAGCCTCGGCTCGGGCGTGGCACAGGCCGCCTACGCTGCCGCCCGCCGCACCGCGCAGGAGCTCTTCGGCACCGGCGACTACGACTCCCTCGCCGAGGGCATGGCCTTCCCGGAACTCAACGCACTGTTCTCCGAGCCCCACTGACCCTGGTCGAGTCAAGGCGCTGCCATCCTGCCCGAGCCGCGTGGCAGGGCGTCTGGCGTGCCACGCGCGGGTGCGGCACGCCGGACGGTGTGCCGAGAACGCCCCGTATGCGGCGGCAGCCTCGGTCGCTGCGGCCTGGCGGCGCCGCTACGTACGGGCCGTGTCGAGCGGGGCTGGCGCGTCGTCCGGCGCGGTCTGCGGGCGCGGGCGCCGGATCTGCGTCGGCCGACTTGGGCGGCGCGGGCACACCGCTGGGCGGCAGGATCCGCAGGGAGCGGACGACCGTACGGCCGGCCGATTCGTTGGCGGCCTCAATAACCTGGATCTGCTCCAGGCGGGTTTTCGTCACCCAGGCCGACGACTCCGGGCACACAGTCTGCCGACCGGAGTTCGCATCGAAGCCACGTGCCTGCCCAGCTCCGGGGTGATATACGCGCCAGTTCAGGCATGCTCTGAGCCTAGGCCCGGTGTTTTCTCGCTCTCGAGCAGCAGCCCGGCGTCCTTGGCCCAATGGAAGAGCTCGCCGCACTTGGGCT
The DNA here is from genome assembly GCF_019056675.1 of Streptomyces sp. GMY02. Taxonomy (NCBI): domain Bacteria; kingdom Bacillati; phylum Actinomycetota; class Actinomycetes; order Kitasatosporales; family Streptomycetaceae; genus Streptomyces; species Streptomyces sp. GMY02. The sequence continues at coordinate 7,394,225 of NZ_CP077658.1, forward strand.
GTGTCTCTCGTGAGCGTTGGGCGAGAGTGAGCAACGCATGGCGCACTTCTCTGGTGAGCTGGAAGAGGCGGCGGCTTTCCTGGCCGCCTTTGTAGGAGTACAGCCGTAAAAGACTGACAGCCTGTTCGTCGCGACTCTCGGAGAATGTATCCGGGAGTCCTGCGAGAAGCTCCACATCACGCTTGCCGGTTGCTGCGTCTGCCACAGTGCGCAGAGGTAACGCATCAACCGCCGTGGCGTCGACTGCTGCAGAGTGGATGGCAAGGGCTGTGAGGACCTCGATCAGGCGCTCGCCTTCCGCTGTGTCGATACCCCATGCCCTCAGGTTTTCGTGGCGCCTGGGCCGCCGCCATAGCTCCTGGTCCACCAGCGGCAGGAGAATGCGCCCGATGAAAGTGCAGCGGCGCCACAGCAGATTGTGCTCTGAAGTCATGGCCAGCCTCTTCGCGGTGAAGGGGGTGCTGGAGGTGGCCGAGCCACTTTCAGCACCTGTTCCTTGACTCACGTACTCTCGGCAACTTCATTTGGTCCTGCTTGATTCGTGATCGACACTCTTTGCGGCTCCACCGAGGGGTCAATACGGTGGCCTTGACCGTCGGACATCGGATAACGTCGACTTTCATGCCGGAGTGGGGCATTCGAGTTGCCGAAATACCTTACGCGCAGGGCACGTACAGGACAGGGCTGTAGGCAGTACCGCTCTGCGCGCCCCCAGGCGTGTGCCCCGGCGTCCTACCCCTGACCCACGGTGCAAGTGGCCGCTACAGCTCGAACGCCAACCGCCCGAGCGGGCTGCCGTGCCTGGTCGGCGTGTGAACTGAGTGTCAAGGATGTGGTGACGGACCGTCAAGGACAGCGGCCTTGCGTCACAGTAGGTTGATTTCCACGGCAGCAACGAATGGAGAGATATTCGAGCTTTACGCATGGCACTGACCGTTCTGTCCACGTCCGTGCTCCTGGGCGGGACGGTCACCGCGGCTCAAGCGGACAATGCCCCGCAGGCCAAGGACGGCAGCGGCGTCCAGGCCGTGTACAAGGGACGCAGCATCGACATGTCCAAGAGCTGGGAGGGGGCCACGGTCTGCGTGGAGCAGACCTACGGCGAGTACCGCTGCTACGACGACGATGCCGCCTACCGCGACGCAGAGGGCCTGGCCGGCCCCGCGTCCGATGTGGGAGTCAGCGCATGGGACGACTGCCGCAGCGGGTATTTCTGCATCTGGGAAGACAAGAACTACGCCGGCCGACGCGTCGAGGGCAGGGCGCCAGGTATGCACTATCTGCAGGACCTCACTCCAAGCTTCGCAAACCAGGGCAGCAGCTTCTACAACAACCGGTCGACGAACGCTCATCTGCTCGACGGCTGCACCAGCGACTATCTCCATGCCGATGGGCGTGGCTATTCGCCGGACCTGACGCAGGAGGACCGCCTCGTGTGCAGCGGAAACTACAACGACAAGATTGACCAGATCCTTCTGTTCTGAGGCTGTGCCGTCGGCCCAGCCTTGATCATTCGCGGGCGGTCTGCCGACAAGAAGTCGGTGGACCGCTTCGCGTTGCGACCCGATCGTCTGCGCGTGGAAGCCGGCGGATGCCAGGAGTGGGTCCGCGGGCCGTAGCGTTCGGCCCATTCCCGAACGGGCACCGCCTCGGCCAGCCAGTCCGGTGCCGCGCAGGCCAGCGTCTCCCCTGCCAACTCCAGCCTGTTCAGATCGGGGTGCCAGTCAACTTCTGTGGTGGCGTCACGTCGAGTGAGCCGTCGTTGCCTTTGAATATGCGATGCGGCGGAGTGCAGGGGCGCGTATGATCCCTGGCCGAATGGGGCTCGTAGCGCAGTGGTTGTCGCGCCTTCACCGCATGTGGGAGGACGCCGGTTCGAATCCGGTCGGCCCCATTCCGCTCGCTCTCCAGCAGCTTCGTACAACGTGGAAACGCCCAGCCGTGACTCAGAGTGCCCAGTCACAGAAGTTGTGCCAGAGCCCGTTCTCGCGGACAGAGTCACTGTGCGGCGCGGACGGCGAGGATGACGCTGTTGCCGGCGCGGGCGGTGAGGAGACGTGGGCGGTGGTGAAGGCATCGGGGTTGGTGCTTCGCGCCATGATCTCCCCGAGGCCGTCGCCGGTGACATCGTCGGAGGCGATCACGGACATGCTGGTGCAGTCGGTACCGGTCTCGCACTCATCGCGTAAGTGCGCGGTCTACCGACGGGGTGGGCGTGCGCCGCATGAGCCAGGCGTCGCTGCCCGACGTTCGCTCCGGTCGCAAGACCGGACCAGAACCATATAAGGCGCCCATCTCCGACGCTGCGTCCGCCACCGCCTGGAGCGACCCGCTGCCCGACGTGCCCTCAGTCGTCGTCCTCAGGATACTTTCCGTGGTTCCCGTGGCCATCGATCCCTATCTCCGGTATGACGGCGCTGATGAGCATGGTGGTACCGACGATGAGGCCTCCGGTCCAGAGGCTGCCTGCGGGCGGCGGATCGGCATGGAAGCCGACCAGGTCGGCAAGCCAGACCAGCACACGTAGCAGGGCGGTGGCGGCGAGGACCATGGGGCCGAACGCGACCACAACCATCACGGGGGCTGGCCGCCCCGGAAGCAGGAGCCTGACGCCGTTGCCGATCGTGAGAGCAAGCCCAATGACGGCGCCGCTGCAACTGGCCACGACTAAGTAGGCGAGGAGTGATCCCCAGAACCCGCCGAAGCCGAGGCCACCAAGACAGGCCGCAGCAATGACGAAGCCCGCACCCCGGACCGTCGGTGCCAGGCGCCAGCTCACCGTCCATCTCGTATACCGGATTGTGTAGTACCGCATGGTCCCTCCAGTTCGGCTCGTACCAGTTACGGGCATCCGTCACGAAGCAGTAGCAACTCGTCCGATTCCCAGCCGGACAGCAGCTGACACAACGACATGGATGAGCTCTGATCGCTTTGTCCGGTTGGTAGTTGATGGTGCAATGCGGCACGGGCCTTGTCGGCCGGGCGCCAGGCAGCTCCACGAGCTGCCCGCCGATTACCGTCTTCAAGGTGGCATTCAGGCTGGGCCTCCTTCCTGCCTTGTGCAGTACGCCCGCACGATCCGCCGCGCGGTGGGGCCGGGGCCTGGACCCGAAGGAGTTTCGCGAGCCGGGGCACCCTTTGGTGAAGGCGGTCGGGGTACTGCTGGAGGCCGCTCCGGCCACCGACACCGGCGAGTTGGCGTCGGTGGTGGACGCGTGGGCGGCGCTGTTGAGCATGGCGGTCATCCACCAGCGGCGCATTACGGCGGGGACTGCGTGTTCCTCGGTGGCCAGGACCTCCGCGTAGGGCGGCGCGGGCCGTCTCATACGAGTCAGTACCCCTGAGACGATGGGCGATGTAAACGGCCGGGATCACGCCGCACGCATGATGCCCACCACGGCTTGCCGATATGGAGGCTGGGCGGAGATCCGCCCAGCCTCCGGTGCGTCGACGGGCGAGCACCCGCCCGGCCGGAGTTGTGCGCAGGGCCGGCCGAGCGGGGCGTTCCGCTGTACCGGAGACCCGTCGGGATTCAGTGCGACCAGACAGCTCTTCGTCTCACCTCGTCTCACGTATCTCTCACAGACGAGAGCGCACAGGAGCGCGCGGGAGCCTCTGGTGCTTGGATATCCGCTGTCGCCACGGACCACGGTGGACCAGGCGGACACTGCATAGGCTAGGGAGCATGGCCTACGAGATTCCGGTGACGCAAGCCCGGGCAGAGCTCGCCGATCTGATCAACCGTGTGGTGTACGGCGGTGAGCGAGTGGTCGTGACCCGGCACGGGAAGCCGCTTGTCGCGCTGGTCTCCGCCGCTGACCTGGAGCGACTCGAAACGGAGCGGGAGGTGGCGGAGGAGCGGGTGATCAGCGCGGTCTCCGCGATCCGGCCCGCGCCGTCCGCTCCGGGCGAACGGCGGCGTTTCGGTATCGCGGCCGAACACCGGCCTTCGGAGCACCGGGCGGAGCACCGGCCGGACCGGGACTAGGTCCCGTCCGGAGCGAGGGCCGGTCGGAGAAGTCCTCGACGGAAAAGCCCTCGATCACCGGGCGGGCCGTCCGGGCCTGTCCGGTGATCGAGGGCTGATGCCGCCGTGTCAGCCCGCCAGGGCCGGTTCCGGGGTACGGGTCGCGGGTTCGGCGGGGGCGGGCCCGGGGCGGCGGGCGCCGACCAGCACCGCCGCCAGACCGAGCACCGCCCACAGCGCGAGTGTCAGCAGCGCGGGCCCCGCCGCGGCGCCGTCGAAGAACGCCACCGAGCGGATCAGCGTGCCGCCCGCTCCCGGCGGCAGCCACTGCCCGATCAGGCCGGCCGGCTCCGGCAGCATCTCGGGGGCGCTCGTCATCCCCGAGAACGGATTGCCCAGCAGCACCATCAGCAGGCCCGCGATCCCGAGCCCCGCCTGTCCGACCAGCGCCGCGAGCCCGGCGGCGGCCGCGCCGATGGCCAGGACGGTCAGCCCGAACGCCCCGGCCTGCGCCCACCAGTCGCCGGTGATCACCCCCAGCCAGTTGTCCGCCATGGCGGTGGCGGTGATCCCGACCAGCGCCGCCGCGCCGACCAGGGTGAACGCGGCGCGCGTGCCGCGCAGCCCCAGCAGGGTCACCACCGCGCCCGACGCGACCCCCGCCAGCGACATCGGCAGGGCGCTCGCCCCGAGCGCGCTGCCCCGGGGATCCCCGGCGGGCGCCGCGACCACATCCGTGACCGGGATCTCCGTACCGGCGGGGGCCCGGGCGGTCACCGCCTGGGTGAGCAACTGGGCCACCACCGGGCTCGCCGCCGTCGCCGTCAGCAGCCGGGGCCCCTGCTGGGTGACCACCACCGCGCCGTATACGACCCGGTTCTCGATGGCCGTACGGGCGCCGGCCTCGTCCTTGTACCGGTGAAGCTCGAAGGCGCCCGCCTGCTCCGCGAACCCCCGCTCCAGCGGGGCCACGGCCTCGGTCGGGCCGGCCAGTCCGACCGGCAGGTCGCGCGGGGCGATCCGGGCGGCGGGCCAGGCGAAGGCCCACAGGGCCAGCGCCACGGCGACGGGGACCAGGACCAGCACCGCGATCATGCGCCGTGTCGTCGCGGTACCGGACGGGGCCGGAGCGGACATGCTGCGCCTCGATTCAGGGTTCGTCGGGAGGGGGAACGGCCCGGGCCGCTGGTCCGGGCCGGCAAGCGGCTGGACCGGGAAGGGGCAGGGCCAGGACGTAAAAAGAAGGATCGTTCGTTTTGCTTGTGCCGCCACTGTCTCCGCCTGCCCGTCGCTTGTCAAGAAGGAATGTTCGTTTTACGTTGGCGTCCATGGCCCGTGTATCCCAGGAACACCTCGACGCCCGCCGCCGCCAGATCATCGAGGGCGCCGCGCACTGCTTCGCCCGCAACGGCTTCCACGCCACGTCGATGCAGGACGTCCTCCGCGAGGTCGACCTCTCCGCCGGCGCCGTCTACCGCTACTTCAGCGGCAAGGAGGAGCTGATCGGGGCCATCGTCACCGAGGTGCTGAATCTCATCAGGGACGCCTTCGAGGAGGCCGCGCTGCGCCGGCCGCCCGAGCCGCCGGACGTCGTGGTCGGCACGGTGATGAGCCGGGTCCTGGGCGGTGCCGTCGTGGCGAAGTGGGAGACCCCGGCCGGCTTCGCGCGTCTGATGATCCAGGTGTGGGCCGAGACGCTGCGCAACGAGGAGCTGGCCGCGCTGCTGCGCGAGGGGTACGAGAGTGTGCGCGCGGCCTGGATCAAGGTCGTCGAGGCGTATCAGGAGGCCGGACTGATGCGGGCGGACATCCCCGCGGCCGATGTCGCCAGGACCATGATCGCCACCTGCCAGGGATTCGCCGCCCAGCAGGCGCTGTTCGGCGACGGCTCCCGCGAGGTGCCCGTCGAGGTGCTCCAGAACGGCGTGCGGGGTCTAATGTCGATGGGCGTGCGGGAGATCAGTTAACGCGCCGGAAAAACGTGCGCCTTACCGTGCGAGGTCGGACCACGAGCATCCCGGTCGTGATCCGGCAGAGCACCGACGTCGGCCGGGGTTCCGCTGCGCCCGGCCGCCACCGGGCCGGAGACGATGAGGTGGAAGCGTGCAACTGAGCCCGCACGAGCAGGAACGGCTGCTGATCCATGTGGCCGCGGATGTCGCGGCCAGGCGCAGGGCCCGGGGACTGCGGCTCAACCACCCCGAGGCCGTCGCCCTGATCACCGTGCACATCCTCGAAGGCGCCAGGGACGGGCGTACGGTCGCCGAACTCATGGCGTCGGGACGGAAGGTGCTCTCCCGGGCCGACGTCATGGACGGCATCCCCGAGATGATCCATGACGTGCAGGTGGAGGCCACCTTCCCGGACGGCACCAAACTCGTCACCGTCCACGACCCGATCGTCTGAGGAGGGCACGCCGATGATCCCCGGAGAAATCCTGTACGCGGACGAGCCCGTGGTCCTGAACGAGGGCCGCGAGGTCACCCGGCTGACCGTGCTCAACGCCGCCGACCGGCCCGTCCAGGTCGGCTCCCACTACCACTTCGCCGAGGCCAACCCCGGCCTGGAATTCGACCGCGCCGCCGCGCGCGGCAAGCGGCTGCACATCGCCGCGGGCACCGCCGTACGCTTCGAACCCGGCATCCCGGTCGACATCGCGCTCGTACCGCTCGCCGGTCTCCGGGTCGTACCGGGCCTGCGGGGCGAGACGGGAGGGTCCCTCGATGACTGAGCTGTCCCGCGCCGTGTACGCGGATCTCTTCGGCCCCACCGCCGGCGACCGGGTCCGTCTCGCCGACACCGATCTGCTGGTCGAGATCGAGGAGGACCGCTCCGGCGGACCGGGCCGTGCCGGGGACGAGGCGGTGTTCGGCGGCGGCAAGGTGATCCGTGAGTCGATGGGCCAGTCCCGTACGACCCGGGCCGAGGGCGCGCCCGACACCGTGATCACCGGTGCTCTGATCATCGATCACTGGGGCATCGTCAAAGCCGACATCGGGGTACGGGACGGCCGTATCACCGGTATCGGCAAGGCCGGGAACCCCGACACCATGGACGGCGTCCACCCCGATCTGGTCATCGGGCCCGAGACCGAAGTCATCGTGGGCAACGGGAAGATCGTCACCGCCGGGGCGATCGACGCGCATGTCCACTTCATCTCGCCGACCGTCGTCGAGCAGGCACTGGCGACCGGAATCACCACTCTTGTCGGCGGCGGCACCGGACCGGCCGAGGGCACCAAGGCCACCACCATCACCCCCGGGCCCTGGCATCTCGCCCGGATGTTCGAGGCGTTGGAGACCTTCCCGGTCAATGTGGGGCTGCTCGGCAAGGGCAACACGATGTCGCGCGAGGCGATGCGTTCTCAACTGCGGGGCGGCGCCCTGGGGTTCAAGATCCATGAGGACTGGGGCGCCACGCCTGCCGTCATCGACGCCTGTCTGAGCGTCTGCGAGGAGTCCGGTGCCCAACTCGCCATCCACACGGACACCTTGAACGAAGCGGGCTTTGTGGCGGACACCCTCGCGGCCGTCGCGGGACGCACCATCCACGCGTACCACACCGAGGGCGCGGGCGGCGGGCACGCCCCGGACATCATCACCGTCGTCAGCGAGCCGTACGTACTGCCCAGCTCCACCAATCCGACCCGGCCGCACACCGTCAACACCATCGAGGAACACCTCGACATGCTGATGGTCTGTCACCACCTCAACCCGGCCGTGCCCGAGGACCTCGCGTTCGCCGAGTCCCGGATCCGGCCCTCCACCATCGCGGCCGAGGACGTCCTGCACGACCTCGGCGCGATCTCGATCATCTCCTCCGACTCCCAGGCCATGGGCCGGGTCGGCGAAGTGATCACACGCACCTGGCAGACGGCGCATGTGATGAAGAAGCGCCGCGGCGCGCTGCCCGGCGACGGCCGCGCCGACAACCACCGGGCACGCCGCTATGTCGCCAAATACACCATCAACCCGGCGGTCGCCCAGGGCCTCGACCACGAGATCGGCTCGGTCGAGACCGGCAAGCTCGCCGATCTCGTGCTCTGGGATCCCGCCTTCTTCGGGGTGAAGCCACAGCTTGTCATCAAGGGCGGACAGATCGCGTACGCGCAGATGGGCGACGCCAACGCCTCCATCCCGACCCCGCAACCGGTGCTGCCGCGCCCGATGTTCGGGGCGCTCGGGCGGGCGGCGGCCTCGGGCTCGGTCAACTTCGTGGCACCGGCGGCCGTTGAGGACGGGCTGCCCGAACGGCTCGGTCTGGCCAAGGAGTTCGTGCCGATCGGCAACACCCGGCGGATCACCAAGGCCGACATGCGGGAGAACGACGCGCTGCCGCGGGTCGAGGTCGACGCCGACACCTTCACGGTATCCATCGACGGCGAGCCGGTCGAGCCGGCGCCCGCCGCCGAACTCCCGCTCGCCCAGCGCTACTTCCTGTTCTGATGGGCACCCCGGGCGCGCCTCCGGTGTCCGCGGGCCGGGCCGCGCTGCTGGTGCTCGCCGACGGGCGGTTCCCCGCGGGCGGCCATGCCCACTCGGGCGGCGCCGAGGCGGCCGTCAGGGCGGGGCGTATCCGCGACGCCCGGGACCTGGCGGTGTTCTGCCGGGGGCGGCTGCACACCGCCGGGCTGACCGCGGCGGCGCTGGCCGCGGCGGCGGCCCTGGGCCTCGACCCGCTGGTGCTGGACGAGGCCGCCGATGCCCGGACGCCCTCACCCGCGCTGCGGGCCACGGCGCGCAGGCTCGGCCGGCAGCTCATGCGCGCCGCCCGCGCCACCTGGCCGGGTCCGGAGCTGGACGCGCTCGCCGCCGCCCGGCCGCGCGGGGCGCACCAGCCGGTGGTGCTCGGGCTCACCGCGCGCTCGGCCGGGCTGAGCCTCGAGGACGCCGCCCACTGCGCGGTGTACGAGACGGTCGGCGGGCCCGCCACCGCGGCCGTACGGCTCCTCAGCCTGGACCCCTTCGAGGCCACCGCCGTCCTCGCCCGCCTCGCACCCGACCTCGACCGGGTCGCGGGCCGGGCGGCGGAGTACGCGCGGCAGGCGGAGCGGGAAGGCACCGACGCGCTGCCCGCCGCCTCGGCGCCGCTGCTCGACATCGGCGCGGAGACCCACGCGGCCTGGCCGGTGAGGCTGTTCGCCTCATGACCGACGCCCCGGCGGGGGACCGCCCCGTACCTCCGGCTCTGTATCCCCGCCCCGTACCCCGGCCCCTCTCCGTACAGTCCCGACAGGAGTCGCTCCATGCATATCGACCACAGTCACCAGGGCCCGGCCGCCGTCGGCGCGGATGCCGTGCGGCCCGACGGCAGGCGGCGCGCGCTGCGGATCGGGCTCGGCGGGCCCGTCGGGTCGGGGAAGACCGCGGCCGTCGCCGCGCTCTGCCGGGCCCTGCGCGACCGGCTCTCGCTCGCCGTCGTCACCAATGACATCTACACCCGCGAGGACGCCGAGTTCCTGCTCCGTGAAGCCGTTCTGCCGCCCGAGCGCATCCAGGCCGTGGAGACCGGAGCCTGTCCGCACACCGCGATCCGTGACGACATCTCCGCCAATCTCGAAGCCGTCGAGGATCTGGAGGACACGGCCGGGCCGCTCGATCTGATCCTGGTCGAGTCCGGCGGCGACAATCTCACCGCCACCTTCTCCAAGGGCCTGGTCGACGCGCAGATCTTTGTGATCGATGTGGCAGGAGGCGACGACATCCCGCGCAAGGGCGGCCCCGGGGTCACCACCGCCGATCTGCTCGTCATCAACAAGACGGACCTCGCTCCGTATGTCGGCTCCGACCTCGGCAGGATGGCCCGCGACGCCAAGGAGCAGCGCGGCGAACTGCCCGTCGCCCTCACCTCGTTGAAGGCCCCGGGCGGTGTGGAGCCGGTCACGGAGTGGGTGCTCGGGCGCCTCGCCGACTGGACCGCGTGAGCGCCCGCCGTACGGGCGTCCGCGCCACCGCCCGTATCGTTGCGACCCCCACCGGACTGCCGGTACTCGCGGGCGAGGGACCGCTCGCGCTGCGCCGGACCCGCGCCACCGGACCCGGCGCCCGGGTCACCGTCGTCGGCGCGATGAGCGCGCCCCTCGGCGGCGACCGGCTCGCGATCGAGGCGGACGTACGGGACGGTGCCCAGCTCACCGTGGACTCCGCCGCCGCCACGGTCGCCCTGCCGGGCCGCGACGGCGGGCCCGCCCACTACGACGTACGGCTGACCGTCGGCGAGCGCGCCGAGCTGAACTGGCTGCCGGAGCAGCTCATTTCCGCCTACGGCAGCGACCTCCGGATGCGTACGCGCGTCGAACTCGCCGCCACCGGGCGCCTGCTGCTCCGCGAGGAACAGATCCTGGGCCGCCACGGCGAAGCGCCCGGCACCCTCTCGACCCGGCTCACCGTGCTGCGCGCGGGCCGCCCGCTCCTCGACCAGGAGCTTTCGTACGGCCCCGGAGCCCCCGCCGGCTGGGACGGTGGAGCGGTCCTCGGCGGCCATCGAGCGGTCGGCCAACTCCTGCTCGTAGGCACGGAGTTCGAGGAGAAACCGGCCTCCCCGCGGCTGCTGGGCGAGACCGCCGTACTCACCCCGCTGGCCGGACCCGCCGTCCTGATCACGGCCGTCGCGCCGGACGCCCTGCGGCTGCGCCGCGTGCTGGACGAGGCGCTGCACACCTCCGAGTACCGCTGAGCGGGACAGCCCGTACCGGTTATTGGTTCGGTAAAGAAATGCCGGTATGGCCTGTTCGCGGCGACGCCACAGACGAAAGGATCCCGGGGAGTCCCATTGAACGCGTTGCCGCAGGCAGCGAAACACAACAGGGGGAGGTTCCACTTGAGACGCACCGCAGTGCTCGGCTCGGCCGGCACTCTGCTCGCGGGCACGCTGATAGCCGGCGCCATGGCCGCTCCGGCGGCGAACGCCGACGGACGCCACCACGGCGACCCCGCGGCGTACGGCGCCACGGTCGCGGCGGAACGCGCCGCGAAGGCGGGCATCGACTGGCAGGACTGTCCGGCCGACTGGTCACTGGAGAAGCCCATCCAGTGCGGCTATGTGAACGTCCCGCTCGACTACGCCAAGCCGAACGGCCGGCAGATCAGGCTCGCCGTCGACCGTATCGCCAGCACGGGCACCAAGGACCAGCGCCAGGGCGCGCTGATCTACAACCCGGGCGGTCCCGGCGGCTCCGGCATGGCGTTCCCGCGCCGGGTCGTCACCAAGAACGCCATCTGGGCGGACGCGGCGAAGGCGTACGACTTCGTGGGCTTCGACCCGCGCGGGGTCGGCCGCTCGACCCCCATCTCCTGTGTCGACCCGCAGGAGTTCGTCAAGGCGCCCAAGCTCGACCCGGTCCCCGACAGCGAGGCCGACAAGCGCGCCCAGCGCAAGCTCGCCGCCGAGTACGCGGACGGCTGCAAGGAGCGCAGCGGCTGGATGCTGCCGCACATGACGACGCCCAACACCGCCCGGGACCTGGATGTCATCAGGGCCGCGCTCGGTGAGAAGAAGCTCAACTACCTGGGCGTCTCGTACGGTACGTACCTGGGCGCCGTCTACGGCACGCTGTTCCCGACCCATGTGCGCCGCATGGTCGTCGACAGTGTGGTCAACCCGTCGAAGGAGAAGATCTGGTACCAGGCCAACCTGGACCAGGACGTCGCCTTCGAGACCCGGTTCCAGGACTGGATGAAGTGGGTCGCCCAGAACGACGCGGCCTTCCACATCGGCTCCACCCCCGCCGCGGTCGAGCAGCAGTGGGAGAAGCTGCGGGCCGCCGCCAAGAAGAACCCGATCGGCGGGGTCGTCGGGCCCGCCGAGCTGCTCGGGCTCTTCCAGAGCGCCCCGTACTACGACTCCAGTTGGGTGCCCGTCGCCTCGGTCTGGAGCGACTACCTGGCCGGTGACACCCAGGCGCTCGTCGACGCCGCGGCCCCGGACCTGTCCGACACCAAGGGCAACGCCTCGGCCGAGAACGGCAACGCCGTCTACACGGCCGTCGAGTGCGCGGACGCGCAGTGGCCCACGAACTGGCGGACCTGGGACCGGGACAACACCCGGCTGCACCGGGACCACCCGTTCCTGACCTGGTCCAACGCCTGGCTGAACCTGCCGTGCGCCACCTGGGGCGTCAAGCAGCAGACCCCGATTCAGGTCAAGACCGGCAAGGGGCTGCCGCCGGTGCTGATCACGCAGTCCACGCGTGACGCGGCCACGCCGTACGAGGGCGCCGTCGAGCTGCACAAGCGGTTCGCGGGTTCGCGCCTGATCACGGAGCGGGACGCCGGTTCGCACGGCATCACCAACCTGGTGAACCCGTGCATCAACGACCGGGTGAAGGCCTATCTGCTGACCGGCGCGCTGGACAGCGCCGATGTGACGTGCGGTCCGCACGCCACGCCGAAGCCGTAAGGCCGACGTGTACGCGTAGCCCAGCAGGAGCATCGAGTACGAGTTGGGGCGACCGGTCCGGCCAGGGCCGGTCGCCCTTTTTCCGGGCCCTGTCAGTGCCGGCGCCGCGGGAACTTCCACGGCCGCCCGGCCTCGGTCCGCCTGCCCTTGCCCTCGCCCCTGGTCTGTTTGCCGGCCTGTTTGCCCTTCGCCTGCTCGGCCTTCACCTCGGCCGCGTAGCGGTCCACGTACTCCTGCCCGGACAGCCCCAGGATCGCGTACATGATCTCGTCGGTGACCGCCCGGACCGCCGCCCGCTCGTTCTCCAGACCGGCGTAGCGCGAGAACTCCAGCGGCTCGCCGAACCGGATCGTGACCCGGCGGATGCTCGGTACGACCTGACCGGGCGGCTGGATCTCGAACGTACCGACCATGGCGCACGGCACCACCGGCACCTGCGCCCTGATCGCCATCACCGCGACCCCGACCTTGCCCTTGTAGAGCCGTCCGTCGTGCGAGCGGGTGCCCTCGGGATAGATCCCCAGCAACTCGTCCCTGCCCAGCACCGCGAGCCCTTCCCTGATCGCCGCGCTTCCGGCCTCCTTGCCCGACCGGTCCACCGGAATCTGCCCGGCGCTGCGGAAGAAGAAGGCGGTCAGCCGACCCCTGAGACCGGGGCCCGTGAAGTACTCGGCCTTGGCGAGGAAGGTGATGCGCCGCTTCAGGATCGCGGGCATCAGGAAGTGGTCGGAGAACGAGAGATGGTTGCCCGCGACGATGGCCGGGCCATGGGCCGGGATGTGTTCCAGGCCCTCGATCCGCGGCCGGAAGAGCAGCCGCAACAGGGGACCCAGCAGCACATATTTGAGGACGTAATAGAACACGGGATGCGCTCCTCACTGGCCCGACCGGCTCCCGGGGTGCCATATTCCCAGGTCAGTGGGGGCTCCGGCGGGTAAGTGTAAGTGCGGGCGGCACCCGTTGTAACCGCCTCCGCACAGCGCTCCCGGCCCGCGACACCGGCTTCCCCGCCCGTGACGGCGGCTCCCGGCCTCAGGCCGGGCCGACGCGGAGCGGCCGCATCATCTCGTTGTCCTCGTGCTCCAGCATGTGGCAGTGCCACATGTAGTGGCCCGCCTGGCCGAATTGGACCTTGACCCGGGTGATGGCGTTCGGAAACGCGATCACCGTGTCCTTGAAACCGCGTTCCCACGGTTCCGGCGGGAGCGCCGTCTCCCCGTCCGGCTGCCGGTCCACCACCTGGAACTGAACTTCGTGGATGTGGATCGGGTGTGCGTCCTTCGTCAGGTTGTGGATCTCCCAGACCTCGGTCGCGCCCAGGGCGGGGTTCTCCGTGACCGGATCGCCCCATCCCAGCGGCACCGATGTCCCCGACGCGTCCAGGACGCCGAGAAGCACGGCACGCGGGCCCACACCCTGCAGACGGGCAGAGCCGACCTCGTTCAGGCTGACTCGCCGCGTAAGGCTCGCCGCTCCCAGGGGCTCGAACGGGGGCAGTACGAGTTCTGAGACCGGTACCGACCTGTCCGGCGCGGTGAGCGGTCGCACCGCGAACTTCATGACCTGTCCGGTGGTCCGCGGATCCGCCGGCGGAAAGTCCGTGCCCACTGTTCCGCCCCCGAACGGGGTGTCCGGTCCCTCGTTGATGAGGTACAGCTCGGTCCCCGCCGGGACGGAGGTGAAGTCGACTATGACGTCGGCGCGTTCGGCCGGCGCGGTCAGCAGTTGCTCACGCTGGACGGGGGCCGGCAGGAATCCTCCCTCACTGCCGATCTGCCAGAAGGGAAGCACCGGAGCGGCCGGTCTGGGGGCCAGCGGGTCGTCGACGATCTTGAGGATCAGGAAGCGCGAGTTGCAGCCGTTGAGGAACCGGAACCGGTAGCGGCGCGGTTCCACGGCCAGCACCGGCCAGGTCCTGCCGTTGGTGACCATCGCGTTGGCGAAGAACTCCGGATTCCAGATCGGCGCCATGTCGCTCTCCGGCACGTACGGTCCCTCGAACCCGTCGAAGAACGCCCGGCTCGCCGGATAGAACAGGCTTCCGTCGGTGTGGAACGACCGGTCCTGGATGACGACCGGGATCTCGTAGTACCGCGTGCCCGGCCGGTCACCGAGTCTCGGCGCGGGTCCAGGAAGCACTCCCGGGCCGAGGTCGGACGGCCCGCCCCGCAGCAGGTAGAAGCCCGCCAGACCGGCGTACACATTCAGCCGGGTGATGCCCAGGGCGTGGTCGTGGAACCAGAGCGTGGCGGCCCGGCCCTGGTTGGCGTAGTGGAACACGGCGTTCCCCGGGCCCCATGCCGTACCGAACAGTTCCTCGGACTTCTCGCGGAACCGGTCGTAGAAGGATCCGGTTCTCGCGTAGCCCACCGGGATGTCCCGTGCGTCGGGCAGGTACCACGCCTCGGCGTAGCCGTCGCTCTCCTCGGCGTTCCGCCCTCCGTGCAGATGCGTCACGATGGGCACAGGACCCGTGTACGGGCCGGGTGTCGAGGTGAACACGGGGGACGAGTCCCGCCCCGGGACCCCGCCCGGCGGGTTCGCCCAGTGCAGCGTGGGGTCCACCGGCAGCAGATGCGACAGGTGGTTCCCGCGTGCGTCGAGCAGACCATTGGCCCAGGTGACCCGGACCTCCCGGCCCGCCTCCGCCTCGATGGTGAAGGCGGGGTAGCCGAACGTGCCGGGGTGCCGGGAGGAGCCGTATCCCCAGACTGTCGTGGCCGGCCGGCCCCGCGGGAGGATCTGCTGCCGGAACTGCCGGACGCCGACCGTGTAGCTGTCGAGGCCCGGCCCGCCGGCCCGTGAGTCCCGAGGCATCACGGGCGGTATCGCGAATTCGGCGACGTACTTCTCTATCGCCGCCGGATCGAGCACCCCGTCCGCCGTCACCGGGACCGCGAACGCCGTCCCACCGGGCAGAAAGAGACAGGCGCCTCCGGCGACACCGGCGCGTACGACCCGCCGTCTGCTGATCATTGGCCCTCCCGCGCATCGGTCGAATCGACTCATACCGCCAGGAGGTGCCCCGAGACACCATCAAACAGATACCCGCATCACCACTGAAACCCTCCGCGAGCGGATACGGGTCACCCGATGGGGCGAGCCGCCGGGCGACTGGGAGGAGCGGCAACGGCACCCGTCGGCCGGTCACTCAATGGGTGCGATTCGTTGCCTTCGGTACTCAAGATGTGCCCGTTCTGTCACCAAAATAGAGTGTTTCTGGAGAGGAGGGCATCGCCATGGCCACCAGCGTGAAACAGGAAGACTCGGTACGCAGCGCACAGCGGGCGATCGAGACCGTCCAGTCACAAGGTGTCCCGTTCATCTTCGGAGTGCCGGGAGCGAAGATCGACGCGGCCTATGACGTACTCGCCGACATGGGCCCGCGGTTGGTGGTCTGCCGGCATGAGCAGAACGCCGCGTTCATGGCGGCGGCGTTCGGCAGACTGACCGGCACGCCAGGAGTCCTCCTGGTGACCTCGGGCCCCGGCACGGCCAATCTGGCGACCGGTCTGCTGACCGCCAACACCGAGCAGGATCCCGTGGTGGCGCTGTGCGGCGCGGTCGGCCGCGAGAACAGGCTCAAGCGGACACACCAGTCGATGGACGCCGCCGCGCTCCTCAAGACCGTCACCAAGTTCACCGGCGAGGTCAGCGATCCGGACAATGTCCCGGAAACGGTCGCCAACGCCTTCCGGGCCGCCGCCACCGAGCCGCGCGGATCGGCCGCGGTGGTCCTGCCGTCCGACGTCCAGGCGGCTCCCACCACCGCCGGGATCACCCGTGCCCTGCCCGTACCGCCCATGGGACCCGCTCCCGTGGAGGCCGTCGAGCGTGCGGCGAAGCTCATCCGCCGGGCACAGCGGCCGGTCCTGCTGGTCGGTACCCGGGCCGCCGACCCCGAGAGCTGTGCCGCGCTGCGTGCGCTGGTCGCGGAGACCGGGTTGCCGGTGGCCGAGACGTTCCAGGCCGCGGGCGTCATGTCCCGGACCCTGGAGCGGAATTACGTCGGGCGGGTAGGCCTCTTCCGCAACCAGCCGGGCGATGTCCTCGTGGCCGACGCGGATGTCCTGGTCACCATCGGGTTCGACCCCGTCGAGTACGACCCGGTCATGTGGAACGCCGACACGGCCCGTACGGTCGTCCACATCGACGCCCTGCCCGCGGCGATCGACAACCACTACGAGCCGGCCCTGGAACTGCGCGGCACCGTGGCCGCGACCCTCACCGAGCTGACCGGGCGGCTGGCAGGGGTGGCCCCGAGTGAGGCCTTCAAGGCCGAAATCGCCCTCAGGCAGAGGGAGCTGGCCGAGGGCGACGAGCGTGCCCGGGCCGCCGTGCCGACGGGTGCCGGGCTCAATCCGGCGGCCGTGGTGCTGGATCTGCGCGACGCCCTGACCGACGACGCCACCGTCACCTGTGACATCGGATCGGTGTACATCTACATGGCCCGCCACTTCCGCGCCTACGAACCGCGCCATCTGCTGTTCTCCAACGGGCAGCAGACCCTGGGCGTCGCGCTGCCCTGGGCCATGGCGGCGAGCATGGCGCGCCCCGGCACCCAGGTGGTGTCCGTATCGGGAGACGGCGGTTTCCTGTTCTCCGCACAGGAGTTGGAGACCGCCACCCGGCTCGGCCTGACCTTCACCCATGTCCTGATGCGCGACAACACCTACGACATGGTGGGCTTCCAGGAAGTGCTGAAGTACGGCAGGAAGTCGGGTGTCCAGCTCGGCGACTACGACGTGGTGAAGTACGCCGAGGCCTTCGGCGCGCACGGCTACCGGGTCACGACCCAGGACGAGTTCAGCTCCGTACTGCGACGGGCGCTCGCCGAGGACGGCCCCTCCATCGTCGACGTACCGGTGGACTACAGCCACAACACCGACCTGGCGGCCCAGCTTCACGACGAGGTCTTCGAGTGACGCCGTGCGCCGTCGCGCTGAACAGGGGGCACATATGAACGCGTCCGGCCAACACACCGCGGCGGGCCGGTTCCGGCGATGGGCACGCACGATGGTCGCGCACCGCTTCGGGGACGCCGGGGCCCGCGACGGGGGCGGCTCGGCCCCCGAGATCTATCAGTCCTCCACCATGGGCGCCCTGCTGGACGGTGTCTACGAGGGCGAGGTCACCATCGCGGAGCTGCTCACCCACGGCGACTTCGGGCTGGGTACGTTCAACCGGCTCGACGGTGAGATGGTCGTCCTCGACGGCATCTGCTACCACCTGTGGTCGGACGGTACGGCCGCGGTCGCCGCGCCCACGGACCGTACGCCCTTCGCCGCCGTGACGCGGTTCCGGCCCGGGGAGACCATCCGGATCACCGGGCCCACCGGCCGGGACGATGTCGTCGCCCTCATCGACAAGGCGATCCCCAGCGAGAACCTCGTCCACGCCATCCGGATCACCGGCACCTTCGGCTCCATGCGCACACGTACGGTGATGAAGCAGAGCCCGCCCTATCCGCCCCTGGTCAAGGCCACCGAGGGCCAGGCGGAGACCCGCTTCACCGATGTGGCGGGGACGCTGGCCGGATTCCGCTCGCCCGACTACGAGCAGGGCATCACGGTGGCCGGCTACCACCTGCACTTCCTGAACGCCGCGCGTGACGGCGGCGGCCATGCCCTGGACTTCCGGATCGACGACGGTGACATCGCCATCAGCACCGCCTCGGAGCTCCATCTGAGCCTTCCGCGGTCGGAGGAGTTCCTGACGGCCGATCTCCGAACCAGCCACCTCGGGGACCAGATCCGCCAGGCGGAAGGCGGCTGACACCGGCGGAGGGCAGGTGACACCAGCCGGAAGGCCGGTGACGCCACCCCCTCACCGTCTCGTTTACGCCACCCTCCCGGCCGGCCACCGGGCCTCCCGCTCAGGCCATACCGCCAGAGATCAACAAGCGCTTACACTCGGGCCAAGGCTTTGATCGGGGCCGGACCCTGCCGGGGCACCGGACGGGCCCGGGAGTGGTACGCAGGTGTCCGCGACACGCGGAACTCCGGTACCTGGGAGGAGTGAAGGTGGCACCGCAGGGCTCTCCGGACGACCGATTCAACACCGGCGAGGCGCATTCGGCGCGCGTCTACGACTACATCCTGGGCGGCAAGGACAACTATCCGGTCGACCAGGAGGCCGGTGACGCGATGTGCCAGGGATGGCCCGCGCTGCCCGTCCACATGCGTGCCAACCGGGAGTTCATGCACCGCGCGTCCCGCTATCTCGCGCGCGAGCAGGGCATCCGCCAGTTCCTGGACATCGGCACCGGCCTGCCCACCTCGCCCAATGTGCACGAGGTGGTGCAGGAGGAGCGCCCGGACGCCAGGATCGTCTATGTCGACAACGACCCGATCGTGCTGGCGCACGCCCGCGCGCTGCTCACCAGCACCCCCGAGGGCCGTACCGCCTACGTCGACGCCGATATGCGGGACCCCGAGGCGATCATCAACTCCCCGCAGTTCCTGGAGTTGCTCGATCTGAAGGAGCCCGTCGGCCTGATGATCATCGGCATTCTGCACTTCATACTGGAGAATGACGACGATCATGGTCTGGTGCAGCGGCTTCTCGATCCGCTGCCCGAGGGCAGCTTCCTGGCGATGACCATCGGGACCGCCGATTTCGCCCCGGTCGAGGTGGGCCGGGTGGCCGCCGAGTATGCGAGCCGTGGCATGCCCATGCAGCTCCGCACCCATGCCGAGGCGCTGACCTTCTTCGCCGGGCTCGACATGGTCGAACCGGGACTGACCCAGGTCCACCACTGGCGGCCCGACCCCGACCAGGAGCCCATCGACGACCGCGACATCGCCATGTACGGAGCCGTCGCCCGCAAAGGCGCCTGACGGTACGCCGTACAGGGCCACATCCGGCCGGAACGCTCTCCTGATGACCGCGGAGTAGTGTGAATTCATCGAGGGTCTGTCGCCGTCGGCCGCTTCGCCGGGGGCGTCCTCGACGAAGTACGAGGTCGGAGGCGTGGCCCTCCAGGAGGCGTGGTCCCATGATCGCGGCTGAGATGACCGGTACGGCCGGGGCGCCGGGCGTACGGACGCGGGCGGCGGCCCATGTACGCGGCGGATGACTCCGCGCAGAGCCCGGTCGGCGCGATCGGAAGGGTGACCGTGCCCATTCCGGCGGACGGGCCCGGGGAGGTCCTGGTCTCCGTACGGGGCGGGTCCGAGGCCTATGCGGCCTGGGCGGACCGCCCGCTCGGCAGAAACCTGCGTGTCATCGTCACCGAGTGCGTTTCGGCGCGCTCGGTGATCGTCGAGCCCTTCCCCGCCTGAGATGTACGGCCCGGCCTTCTCTCCGCGCGCGACACGGCCCGCCGTACGGCACGACCCGTAGTACGACAGGAGTTCCTCATGCTGTTCTGGCATGTTCCCGCGCCCAACGAGGCGATGCTCATCTCCGGTTCGAAACGGCAGGCGCAGGACACTCAGTTCCGGATCGTCACCGGGCACGGCAGCTTTGTCATGCCCATCAAGCAGAAGGCCCGCATGCTGTCCCTGGCGCTGCGGGAGGCGGAGATCGTCGAGGACTGTGTCACCCAGCAGGGCATCCGGCTGCGGGTCCGTGCGGTGGCCGTGTTCAAGGTCGGCGACGACGCCGTGTCCATCGCCAACGCCGCGCGCCGCTTCCTCGCGGAACAGGACCGGATGGAAGAGCTGGTGGGCCGGATCTTCGCAGGTCACCTGAGGTCCATCGTCGGCGGACTGACCGTCGAGCAGATCATCCGCGAGCGCGACCGGGTCGCCCAGGAGGTGAAGCAGGGCAGCCACAGCGAGATGGAGAAGCTGGGGATCGTGGTGGACGCGCTCCAGATCCAGGAGATCGACGACGCCACCGGCTACATCGACAATCTCGCCGCCCCGCACGCGGCGGCCGTCGCCAGCCAGGCCCGGATCGCACAGGCCAAATCGGACCAGGAAGCGGCCGAACGCGAACAGCAGGCCGCCGCGCTCAAGGCCGAGTACGAACGGGACACCGCGATCAAACGGGCCGGCTTCCACGCCGAGACGGAACAGGTCAACGCCCGTGCCGCACAGGCCGGACCGCTTGCCGAGGCGCGCTACTCGCAGGAAACCATCGAGGAACAGACGGCGTTGGCCGAGCGGCAGGCCCAACTGGCCGCGCAGCGGCTGGAGGCCGAGGTCAGGCGCCCCGCCGACGCCGAGGCGTACCGGCAGCGCACCCTCGCCGAGGCCGCCCGGGACCGGGCGAAGTACGAAGCGGACGGTGGCGCGTACACCGAACGCACCCTCGCCCAGGCGCAGGCCGACGCCAACACCGCCCGTGCCGCGTCGCTGAAGGACGGCAACCAGGAACTCATCGCGGCCAACCGCATCGTGGAGAATCTCCCCGCGCTCGCCGACGCGGCGTCCCGGGGCATCTCGGGTGCGAATCTGACCGTGCTGAACGGCACCGACGGCGTCAACGACATGGCGGCGGGTCTGGTGGGCCAGGGCATGGCCATCCTCAACGCGCTCAGGAACGGGGCGCCCGGAGCCGACAAGGGAGCGGGCGTGAACGGAAAGCCCTCGCTCCGCGTCACCGAGTCCAACTGAGCCGACCCGACCGACCCGACCGACCCGACCGACCCGGCCGACCCGACCGACCGGGCCCCGGGGCCCAGGCCCCGGGGCCGGCGCCGTGCCGCTACCGGTCCGGCGTCAGGTCCTGGAGGCCCACCACCCGCAGGAGTTGGAGCCGCTCGTGCGTCTCGGTGCCGGGCCGCGCCGAGTGGACGATCAGGAACTGCCCCCGGTCCGGGCTCAGCAGCACCTCGCAGTCCAGATCCAGCAGCCCGACCACCGGATGCAGGAACCGTTTCACCGATGAGCGCCGCACCGCCACCTCGTGCTCCTCCCACAGCGCCGCGAACTCCTCGCTGACCGCCCGCAGATGGGCCACGAGATGCGCCGGACCCGGATCCCGGGGCCGGGCCGCCAGCACCGAGCGGAGCTGGGCCACATGCGCCCTGGCATGCTCCTCATGGGACTCCGGCGGGAACAGCGCCCGCGCCGTGGGCTCGGTGAAGAAGCGCAGGACGATGTTGCGGCCCACTTCGGACTCGCCCGTCAGCGCCGCCGCCATCGCGTTCTGCGCGAGCACCTCGCCCCAGTCGCTCACCACCTGCGCGGGCGTGTCGTACAGCCGGTCCAGGATCATCATCAGCCCCGGCCGCACATGCGTGGACGCGTCGCTGTCGCGCGGCGGCTCCTCGCCCGTGAGATGGAAGAGATGGTCCCGCTCGTCCTCGCTCAGCCGCAGCGCCCGTGCGAGGGCGGTGAGCATCTGCCGCGAGGGCCGTGAGCCGCGGCCCTGTTCGAGCCGTGTGTAGTAGTCCACGGACATCCCGGTGAGCTGGGCGACCTCCTCGCGCCGCAGTCCGGGCGTACGGCGCCGGGACCCGGCCTCCATCCCCACATCGGCGGGGTCCAGCCGCGCCCGGCAGCGACGCAGGAAATGTGCCAGCTCTTCTCGGTCCACACCCCCAGCATGACGCCGGACGGCGGGCCCATCCAGGGAGAGCCGGTCCCAGGACAGGGACGTCTCTCCCCGCCAGGACGGCACCCGGCGAGGCTGGAGCCGCCCCACGAAGGACACACGGGGCGCGACACCGGAGCAGGGAGAGAAGAACGATGCTGACGCTGGTGACAGGTGTGACGGGGCAGGTCGGCCGCCGGTTCGTACCGAGGCTGCTACAGCGCACGGCCCCGGGCGACACGGTCCGGGTACTGGTACGGGACGAGGAGCGCGGCGCGCCGTTCGCCGCGCTGGGCGCGCAGGTCGCGGTCGGTGATCTGCTGGACGAGAAGAGCCTCCCCGCGGCGCTGGAGGGCGTGGACGCGGTGGTGAACATCGCGGCGGCCTTCCGTGGAGTCCCGGACGAGGAGGCCTGGGCCGTCAACCGCGACGGCGCGCTCGCCCTCGGCCGGGCCGCGCGTGACAGCGGGGTGAGCCGCTTCGTACAGGTGAGCACGAACCTCGCGTACGGCGCGGGCCGGGGCAGGCCGCTCACCGAGGACGACGAGCCCGTGCCCGGCGGCCCGCTGTGGGGCGCGTACGCCCGGTCCAAGGGCGAGGCGGAGGCAGGCCTGCTCGCACTCCACAACAGCGGTCACGACGGTGAGTCCGGTGAGGACGGGCGCGGTATGACCGTACGGATCGGCACGCTCGCCTTTGTCTACGGCGACGGCGACCCGCATCTCGCCCAGGCCCTCCAGTGGGCGTCCTCCTGGGCCGGCCACCAGCGGCTCCAGATGGTCCACCACGCCGATGTGGCCCAGGGACTGATCCGGCTGCTGTACGCGCCCGGAACGGCGGCGGGCAAGTACAACATCGCGGACGACGCCCCGCTGACCGCCGTGGAGGCCCATCAGATCAATGGCGTACCGCTGCCCCCGGGGCTGGACGACCGCACGGACCCCGACCCCTGGTACGGCATCGTCTCGAACCTCCGGATCCGCGACGAGCTGGGCTTCCGGCCCCTGTACCCCTCGGCCTGGACGGCCAGGGACGCGGGCGCGCTCTGAGCACCGGGCGCCGAGCGCACGGAGTCCGGGCCCGGAGGCCGGCGTACCGATCCGCTCAGCGTCCTTGCGCGGCGGCCATCGCGATGGTGATCAGCACGAGCACCACCCACCCGAACCAGAGCCATCCGTTCCCGCCGAGCACCGCGGTGTACCCCGTCACCAGAACCAGCGCGCCGACGGTCACCACACCCATCGTCTTCGTCGAGCGGGGCATCTGGGTCCTCCTCCGGGCCGGGGCCGTAGCGCCCATCGTCGCCCGCGACAGGGCCTTCGCGCTACCGGCTCCCGACTACTGGCCGGCCACCGCCTATTGGCTCCGGGCCTGGAGCGAGGCGAGATACGCGTTGTACTCCGCCAGCTCCTTGTCACCGTCGCGGTCGGCGGCCCGGTCGGAGCGCTTCGCCTGCCGCTGTTCCGAGCGGTACCACTGGTAGACGAGCGCCAGCAGCACCAGCACCGAGGGGATCTCGCTGAACGCCCAGGCGATACCGCCCGCCGCGTTCTGATCGCTGAGGGCGTCGATTCCGAGCGAGACCGGGGGAGTGCGGTACGCCGCGACCATCGGCTCGCTCGCCATCATCAGCGCGATCCCGAAGAAGGCGTGGAAGGGCATCCCGGCGAACAGTTCCAGCATCCGCATCAGATGGTTGGGCCGGTGCGGCCCCGGGTCGACGCCCATGATCGGCCAGAAGAAGATCAGCCCGACCGCGAGGAAGTGCACCATCATCGCGATGTGCCCGGCCTTGGACCCCATGAGGAAGTCGAAGAGAGGGGTG
Organism: Streptomyces sp. GMY02; assembly: GCF_019056675.1. Lineage (NCBI taxonomy): Bacteria > Bacillati > Actinomycetota > Actinomycetes > Kitasatosporales > Streptomycetaceae > Streptomyces > Streptomyces sp. GMY02. The sequence goes on from NZ_CP077658.1 coordinate 7,417,900, forward strand.
AAGTACAGCCCGTACAGGCTCGCGATGAACAGCGGGATGGTGAAGGCGGGGTGTGTGACGATCCGCACATAGCGGCTGTGCAGCACCATGAGCAGCAGCTCGCGGGGTCCCTTGCGGCCCTGGCCCGCCACCGGCAGCGCCCGCAGCGCCAGCGTCACCGGAGCGCCGAGCAGCAGCAGGATCGGCGAGACCATGCTGATCACCATGTGCTGGATCATGTGCGCGCTGAACATGACCATGCCGTAGTCGTTCAGCCCGGTGCACATCACCAGCGCCACGGTCAGCACACCGACCACAAACGCGACCGTCCGGCCGGCGGACCACTCGTCCCCGCGCCGCCGCAGCCGCAGCACCCCCGTGCCGTACAGCGCGAGTGCCAGCAGACACCCGATCAGGAAGAAGAGGTCCGGAGAGTACTCCAGGGCCCGTCCCAGCGTGAACGGCGGCAGATCCATGGTCATGCCGTGCCCGCCGTGATCCATCCGTGTGCTCCCACCGTGGGACGTGACTGCTCCACCCCGGCCGGATTCGCGCCGGTTGTCCGTACAGCCTAGAACCGCCCCCGGACACCTCGGCGGGCGGGGGCGGTTCTTTCGTGGGTGGCGGCGACGGGGGCGGTGACAGCCCTCACAGCCGGAGCCCCGCTGGTCGGAGCCCCGGCCGGTGGCCGTCAGGTCAGAGCACGCACTCCGCCTCGGCGTACCGCTCCGCGGGCACCGTCTTGAGCGTCTCCACGGCCTGGCCCAGCGGCACCATGACGATGTCCGTGCCGCGCAGCGCGGTCATCATGCCGAACTCGCCCCGGTGCGCGGCCTCGACGGCGTGCCAGCCGAACCGGGTCGCCAGGACCCTGTCGTACGCCGTGGGCGTGCCGCCGCGCTGAACATGGCCGAGTATCACCGGCCTGGCCTCCTTGCCGAGCCGCTCCTCCAGCTCGATGGCGAGCTGCCGGGCCACCCCCGCGAACCGCTCGTGGCCGTAGATGTCCTTGCCGCCCTCGTCGAACTCCATGGAGCCCTCACGCGGCTTCGCGCCCTCGGCGACCACCACGATCGCGAACCTCTTGCCCGCCGAGAACCGCTTGCCGACCAGTTCGGTCAGCTCACCTATGTCGAACGGGCGCTCCGGTACGACGATGGCGTGGGCGCCGGCGGCCATGCCGGAGTGCAGCGCGATCCACCCGGTGTGCCGGCCCATGACCTCCACGATCAGGACCCGCTGATGGGACTCGGCGGTGGTCTTCAGCCGGTCCAGCGCCTCGGTGGCCACCCCGACGGCCGTGTCGAAGCCGAAGGTCACATCGGTGGAGGCGATGTCGTTGTCGATGGTCTTCGGTACGCCGACGATGGGCAGCCCGGCCTCGGAGAGCAGATGGGCGGCCTTGAGGGTGCCCTCGCCGCCGATGGGGATGATCGCGTCGAGCCCCAGGTCCGCCACATGACCCCTGGCGCGCTCCACCCCGTCGCGGAGATGCGCGGGCTGGACCCGGGACGAGCCCAGGATCGTACCGCCGCGGGCCAGGATCCCGGCCACGGCGTCCAGATCGAGCTTGCGGTAGTCGGCCTCCAGCAGGCCCTTCCAGCCGTCGTGGAACCCGATCACCTCGTCGCCGTGGTCGACGACGGCGCGGTGCACGACGGACCTGATCACGGCGTTGAGGCCGGGGCAGTCGCCGCCTGAGGTGAGCACACCAATTCGCATTGCCCGGGATACCTTTGCAACGTGGGCCGACGGCCGGACCCCATCGTCCGGACAGATCCCGGCCACCCTACCGGCGGGCGGCGGGGGGACCGAAACCCGGAGTCCGTCTTCTGGACAGGCCCGCCGCGCCCGGACCGTACGCCTGCGTACGGCCAACTGGGCCCGTGCACGGGGCCCCGGCCCGCGGTCCCCGGAGGACCGGAGCGGGCCGGGGCGGAGCCGGCCGGGTCAGGCGGGCTGGACCGCCGCCGCCACCCGCTCGGCGCGCAGCGCCTCGTACCAGCGGTCGTCCGTCGGCGGCAGCGCGTTCACATCGAGGGCCAGCTTCAGCAGCAGGTCCGCGATCTGCGGGTTGCGCGCCATGACCGGGCCGTGCATGTACGTGCCGAACACGGTGTCGTTGTACGCGCCCTCCGTGCCGTCGCCCGTGCCATTGCCGCGGCCGAGCCTGGTCCGCGCGAACGGCCGTGCCGTCGGGCCGAGATGGGTGATGCCCTGGTGGTTCTCGAAACCCGTGAGCTGCGGCAGGTTCAGCCGGGGATCGATGTCCGCCAGCACATCGCCGACACACCGATCGCCCTCACCACGCGTGGACACCACGTCGAGCAGCCCGAGTCCGGGCTCGCGCTCGCCCAGGTCGTTGATGAACTCATGGCCCAGGATCTGGTAGCCGGCGCAGACCGAGAAGACGATCGCGCCGTTCGAGACGGCCCGGCTGAGACCTCCGTCACGCCGGAGCCGCTCCGCGGCCAGCCGCTGCGGCCTGTCCTCGCCGCCGCCGATCAGATAGATGTCGCCGGAGGTCGGCACCGGCTGGTCGCTGCGTACATCCACGCGGGTCACGTTCAGACCGCGCTGCCGTGCCCGGCGCTCCACCACCAGGGCGTTGCCCTGGTCCCCGTAGGTGCTCAGCAGATCGGGGTAGATCCACACCAGGCGCAGGCTGCTGTCGCTCATTCTCCCTCGTCCTCCAGGCGTCCGTGGACTCGTGTATCCCGACATCAGGTCAGTTCCCCACCCGTCTGCGAAGGTCCTGGAACGAGGTGTAGTTGGCGATGGCCTCGATCCGTCCGGGCGGCGCCATCCGCACCGCCTCGTCCGGTGTCTCACAGACCCGGAAGTCCAGTCCCGCGACCTCCAGGCGTACGGCGAGGTCCAGCTTGCGGTCACCGATCACGAAGATCGGGTGGCCGGCGAGCCGGGTGTAGTCGACGTCCCAGAGCCACGAGGTGTCGGTGCCGTCCGCCCCCCGGGCGTTCACGGCGAGAATGACCGGGGCCGGCGGCGGATCGATCAGCGAGAACGTCTCCAGCCAGCCCGCGGGGTTCTTGGCGAGCAGCAGCCGCAGATCGCGGCCGAGGAACGACACCACGTCGTACCGGCCGGCCACGGCCTGCACCTGGTACATCCGCTCCAGCGCCACCTGCGGAGGCACCCCGAACGTCGCCGCGACGGCCGCCGAGGTGGCGGCGTTCGCCTTGTTGGCGCGGCCCGGGAGCTGGAGATGGATCGGCCAGGCCGAGCCGTGCGGGTCGAGGACATGGTCGCCGTGGAGCGCCCAGCTCGGCGCGGGCCGGCGGAAGCCGCACTCGCCGCAGAACCAGTCGTCGCCGGGACGCTGCATCACACCGCCGCAGGCGGGGCAGGACCAGGCGTCGTCCTTCCACTCCTGGCCCGCGGCCACCCAGACGACATTGGGCGAGGAGGAGGCGGCCCAGACGATCAGCGGGTCGTCGGCGTTCGCGATCACGACGGCCTTCGTGCCGGCCAGCCCCTCGCGCCACTTCTCGGCGAGCATCCGGGTCTCGGCGGCACGGTCGAGCTGGTCGCGGGAGAGGTTGAGCAGCGCGATCGCCTTGGGCGTGGTGTCCCGCGCCACCCCGGCGAGGTACTTCTCGTCGACCTCGATCACGCCGTACTTTGCGTCGGAACCGCCCGCGAGGGCCGAGGTGATACCGGCCGGCATATTGGCGCCGAGCGCGTTGGACACCACGGGGCCCGCGGCCCGCAGGGCCTCGGCGATCAGCCGGGTCGTGGTGGTCTTGCCGTTCGTCGCCGACACGAGGATGACGTCGAGGTGCTGCGCGAGCCGACCCAGCAGGTCGGGGTCGAGTCTGAGCGCCACCTTCCCGCCGATCACCGATCCGCTGCCGCGGCCGGCGGCGCGCGACACCGCGGCAGCGGCCTTGCCCGCCGTCACGGCCAGCTTGGCCCGTGGCGTCAGCGGGTCCGTGTTGCCTGCCATCGTCCTTGATCCTCCTTGCGTCGGTCCGGGGTCAGCCTATCGAGATCCGGCCAAGCGCCCGAACCGCGGCACCGGGCGGGAAGGCGGAGGTCACCGTGACCGTACCCTGACCGGCATGTCGAACCGTTCGATCCCCGGCAGCGCCGGGCGGGTACGCGCCTTGAGAACACTGGGCGATCCGGTCCTGCACGCCCCCTGTGAGCCCGTCACAGACTTCGGTCCGGCCCTGTCCGGGCTGATCGAGGACTTGTTCGCGACGATGTACGCCGCCCGGGGGTCGGGCTCGCCGCGAACCAGATCGGCGTGCCGCTGCGGGTGTTCGTGTACGACTGCCCGGACGACGAGGACATCCGCCACCTCGGACACCTCGTCAATCCGCGATTGACCCGGGCGGACGACATCGTGCTGCGCGGCCCCGAGGGCTGTCTCTCGCTGCCTGGACTCGAGGCGGGCACCGAGCGGTACGACCACGCCGTCGTGGAGGGCGTCGACCGCCATGGGGAGCCGGTACGGATCGAGGGGTCGGGCTTCTTCGCGCGCTGCCTCCAGCACGAGTGCGACCATCTCGACGGTACGGTCTACCCCGACCGGCTCAGCGGGCGCCGCCGCTCCCGGGTGCTGCGCGCGGCGCGCCGGGCGCCCTGGTCGGGGCTCGCCTGAGAGGGGCATTCCGGGGGTTCCGGATCCGGATCCGAAGCCGCTTCAGAACCCCGGCCCGCCCTCGCGGTCGTCGACCGTCGCCAGTCTGCCCCACAGCAGGTCCGCCAGGCTCCGTACCAACTGCTCGCGCGAGCAGGGCCGTTCACCGAGCCACCAGTCACCGGCCGCGTGCATCATCCCGACGATGCCATGGCCCCAGACCCGCGCGAGCTGCCCGCTGTCCGGGCCGAGGTCCACCCGCTCCTCGATGACCTTCGCGAGTTCCTCGCCGAGGCGGCGCAGCAGCGGGGCCGAGTGGCGGCCCACGTCGAAGCCCTGCTCGGGCAGTTGGCTGTCCTCGGCCGGGTGCATCAGGAACCGGTAGACCTGCGGGCGGGCCTCGATCGCGGCGAGGTACGTGTCGAGGGTGGCCTCCACCCGCTGGCGCCGCTCGGCGGGCGCGTCCAGCGCGGCCCGCAGGGCGTCCAGCAGCGCGTCGGTGTGGCGCTTGGCGAGGGCGCGGTACAGCCCGCCCTTGTCCCCGAAGTGCCGGTAGAGAATGGGCTTGGTGATGCCCGCCTCGGCGGCGATGGCGTTCATGGAGGCCTGGGGGCCGTCCCGGAGCACCACCCGGTCGGCGGCCTCCAGCAACTGGCGCCTCCGCTGGCGCGCGGACCGCTGCTGCTCCGCCTGCTGTGTGGTCTCCATAGCTGTGTCTCCCCGCCCATGCGATTGCCCGACGCACCGGCAACGTAACACCCTGCCCGCCGTCAATGCTGATCAGACCATGGCCGGTTGACATTCTCTACCTACGAGTAACAGACTGGGGTTACCGGGAGTAACGTCATTGGCGGCGCCATGGTGGCGGGGCGCCGACGCAGTGCTGGAGGGGAACATGGCCGAGTTCGCGTTCGAACTCAACGACGACCAGAAGCAGGTCCGCGACTGGCTGCACGGCTTCGCCGCGGACGTCATTCGTCCGGCCGCCGCCGAGTGGGACGAGCGCGAGGAGACCCCCTGGCCGGTCATCCAGGAGGCCGCGAAGATCGGCGTCTACTCCCTCGACTTCTACGCCCAGCAGTTCTTCGACCCCACCGGCCTCGGTATCCCGATGACCATGGAGGAACTGTTCTGGGGCGACGCGGGCATCGCCCTGTCGATCGTCGGTACGGGCCTGGCGGCCGTCGGCGTCCTCGCCAATGGCACCGACGAGCAGATAGGCACCTGGATCCCGCAGATGTACGGCGACACCCACGAGGTGAAGGTCGCCGCCTTCTGCTCCTCCGAGCCCGATGCCGGCTCCGACGTCGGCGCCATGCGCACCCGCGCGGTGTACGACGAGGCCACGGACGAGTGGGTGCTGAACGGCACCAAGACCTGGGCGACCAACGGCGGTATCGCCAATGTCCATGTCGTGGTCGCCGTCGTCGACCCCGGTCTCGGTACGAAGGGCCACGCCTCCTTCATCGTCCCGCCCGCGACCCCCGGTCTCTCCCAGGGCCAGAAGTTCAGAAAGCACGGCATCCGCGCCTCCCACACCGCCGAGGTCGTCCTGGGGGACGTCAGAATTCCCGGGCACTGTCTGCTCGGCGGCAAGGAGAAACTGGACGAGCGGCTCGCCCGGGCCCGCGAGCGCGCGAAGGAGACGGGCGGCGAGCGGGTGAAGAACGCGGCGATGGCCACCTTCGAGGCCTCCCGTCCGGCCGTCGGCGCGATGGCGGTGGGCACGGCCCGCGCGGCGTACGAGGTGGCGCTCGACTACGCCATGACCAGGAGCCAGTTCGGCCGTCCGATCATCGACAACCAGGGCATCGCCTTCCAACTGGCCGACATGCGCACCCGGATCGACGCCTCCCGGCTGCTGGTGTGGCGCGCCTCCTGGATGGCCGCCACGGGCAAGCCCTTCACCTCCGCCGAGGGCTCGATGTCCAAGCTGTACGCCAGCGAGACGGCCAAGCAGGTCACGGCGCAGGCCGTACAGATCCTGGGCGGCAACGGCTTCACCCGCGAATACCCGGTCGAGCGCATGCACCGGGATGCCGCGATCTACACGATCTTCGAGGGGACGAGCGAGATCCAGCGGCTGGTGATCGCCCGCACCCTGTCGGGCATGCCGATCCGCTGAGTCCGGACGCGGAGCCGGGGCCGCCACGGGCAGCCCCGGCCGTGGTGCGTCAGCCTGTCACCGGCCGACGTGTCACCGGCCTGCCTGTCAACCGGTCGGTCTGTCACTGACCGGTGTGTTGCCGGCCGGTCTGTCGTGGGTCAGCCGGGAAGCTGGGCCTCGATCGCCGCGATCACCTCGGGCGCCTCCGGCTCCGTACGCGGCCGGATCCGGGCGACGACCTCGCCCGTACGGGAGATCAGGAACTTCTCGAAGTTCCACTGCACATCGCCCGCCGCGCCCTCGGCGTCGGCCGTGGCCGTCAGCTCCGCGTAGAGCGGGTGCCGGGTCTCCCCGTTCACATCCGTCTTCTCCAGCAGCGGGAAGCTCACCCCGTAGGTTGCCGAGCAGAAGGTCTGGATCTCCTCCGCGGTGCCGGGCTCCTGCCCGGCGAACTGGTTGCACGGCACGCCGAGAACGGTGAAACCCCGGTCCCCGTACTGCTGCTGGAGCCGCTCCAGACCGGCGTACTGCGGGGTCAGGCCGCACTTGGACGCGACGTTCACCAGCAGTACGGCCGTGCCCTTGTAGGCGGCCAGGGAAGTGGGTTCACCCGCGAGGGTGCGCAGCGGGATGTCGTACAGAGTCATCAGGATCTCCTCGGTCTCCGGCGTTCTGCCCTCATTGTGGACCCGCCGTCCCGTGCCGCCGGAACAGCCCCTCCTGCACCACCGACACCAGCAGCCGGCCCGCGCGGTCGTAGATCCGGCCCCGGGCCAGCCCCCGGCCGCCCGTCGCGATCGGCGACTCCTGGTCGTACAGAAACCACTCGTCCGCCCGGAACGGCCTGTGGAACCACATCGCGTGGTCCAGGGATGCCATGTCAAAGCCCCGAGGGCCCCACAGCGGCTCGACGGGGATACGGACCGCGTCCAGCAGGGTCATGTCGCTCGCGTAGGTCAGCGCGCAGGTGTGCACGAGCGGATCGCCGCCCAGCGGCCCCACCGCCCGCATCCACACCGCGCTGCGCGGATCCGCGTCCTTGATCTCCTCCTGCGTCCAGCGCAGCCGCTCGACATACCGGATGTCGAAGGGCGTGCGCCGGGCCATCCGCTCCAGCGACTGCGGCAGTTGGCCCAGATGCCCCCGTACCTCCTCGGTGACGGTGGGCAGCGTCTCCGGGTCCGGGAAGTCCAGCCGCGGCGGCAACTGGTGCTCGAAATCGCCCTCTTCGGGGCGGTGGAAGGAGGCCGTCAGATTGAAGATCGTGCGGCCCTGCTGGACGGCGGTGACCCTGCGCGTCGTGAACGACCGCCCGTCCCTGATCCGTTCGACCTGGTAGACGATCGGCACGCCCGGCCGCCCCGGCCGCAGGAAGTACGCGTGCAGCGAGTGCACCGGCCGGTCCCCGTCGGTGGTACGGCCCGCCGCGACCAGGGCCTGGCCGGCCACCTGGCCGCCGAAGACCCGTTGCAGGGACTCCTGGGGGCTGCGCCCGCGGAAGATGTCGACCTCGATCCGCTCCAGATCGAGCAGATCGACCAGCCGCTCGGCGGGGTTCGTCATGGTGCGCTGTGCTCCCGTTCTCTGCTTGCCGTTCTCGGCCCCATTCTCAGTGCTTCACGCGTCTCAGAGCTGCCCGACGGCCGTGACACGCACCACTGCGAGACCCTCCTCGTCGGAGGCCGCGAGATCGACCTCTGCGCTGATGCCCCAGTCGTGGTCGCCATTGGGGTCGGCGAAGGTCTGGCGCACCCGCCACAGCCCGTGCGCCGGATCCTCCTCGATGGCCAGCAGCTTGGGCCCGCGGGCGTCGGGCCCGGTGCCCAGCTCCTCGTACTCGTCCCAGTACGCGTCCATCGCCTCGCCCCACGCGTCCGCGTCCCACCCCGACTCGGCGTCCAGCTCGCCGAGTTCACCGATCCGGTCCAGGGCCGCCAGCTCGACCCGGCGGAACATCGCGTTGCGTACGAGCACCCGGAAGGCGCGGGCGTTGGCCGTGACCGGCCTGACCTGATCGGCCTTCTCCTGCGCCTGCTCGGCCGTCTCCACCTCCGGATTGGCGAGCTGCTCCCACTCGTCCAGCAGACTGGAGTCGACCTGCCGGACCATCTCACCGAGCCATGCGGTGAGATCCTCCAGATCCTCCGACTTGAGGTCGTCCGGAATGGTGTGTTCCAGCGCCTTGTACGCGCCCGCCAGATAGCGCAGCACAATGCCCTCGGTCCTGGCCAGCTCGTAGAACGAGGTGAACTCCGTGAAGGACAGAGCCCGTTCGTACATGTCCCGGATCACCGACTTGGGCGAGACGGGATGGTCACCCACCCACGGGTGGCTCTTGCGGTAGGTGTTGTACGCGTGCACCAGCAGCTCTTCGAGCGGCTTGGGGTACGAGACCTCCTGGAGCCGCTCCATCCGCTCCTCGTACTCGACACCGTCCGACTTCATCGCGGCGACCGCCTCGCCCCGCGCCTTGTTCTGCTGTGCCGCGAGGATCTGCCGCGGATCGTCGAGCGTCGACTCGACGACGGAGACCATGTCCAGCGCGTACGAAGGCGATTCGGGGTCCAGCAGCTCGAACGACGCCAGCGCGAAGGTCGACAGCGGCTGGTTCAGCGCGAAGTCCTGCTGGAGATCGACGGTCAGCCGGACGATACGGCCCTCCGCGTCCGGCGTCGCCAGCCGCTCCACCACCCCGCCGTCCAGCAGCGAACGGTAGATGGCGATGGCCCGCCGGATGTGCCTGAGCTGCTGCCTGCGCGGCTCGTGATTGTCCTCCAGCAGCCGGCGCATCGCCTCGAAGGCATTGCCCGGCCGGGCGATCACCGACAGCAGCATGGTGTGGGTGACCCGGAAGCGGGAGGTCAGCGGCTCGGGATCGGAGCCGATGAGCTTCTCGAACGTCGTCTCCGACCAGGCCACAAAGCCCTCGGGAGCCTTCTTGCGCACCACCTTGCGACGTTTCTTCGGGTCGTCGCCCGCCTTGGCGAGCGCCTTCTCGTTCTCCACCACATGCTCGGGCGCCTGTGCCACGACCAGACCGGCCGTGTCGAATCCGGCGCGCCCCGCCCGGCCCGCGATCTGGTGGAACTCCCGGGCGCGCAGCGTACGGACGCGATTGCCGTCGTACTTGGTGAGCGCGGTGAACAGCACCGTACGGATGGGGACATTGACGCCGACGCCGAGCGTGTCCGTACCGCAGATGACCTTCAGCAGACCCGCCTGCGCCAGCTTCTCCACCAGCCTGCGGTACTTGGGCAGCATCCCCGCGTGGTGCACACCGATCCCATGGCGTACATAACGGGACAGATTCCGTCCGAACCGGGTGGTGAAGCGGAAGTTGCCGATCAGATCGGCGATACGGTCCTTCTCCTCCCGCGAGCACATGTTGATGCTCATCAGCGACTGCGCCCGCTCCACGGCCGCGGCCTGGGTGAAGTGCACGATGTACACCGGCGCCTGCCGGGTCTCCAGCAGCTCCGTCAGCGTCTCGGTGATCGGGGTGAGACGGTATTCGTACGACAGTGGTACCGGCCGGGTCGCGGACCGTACGACGGAGGTCGGCCGGCCCGTACGACGGGTCAGGTCCTCCTCGAAGCGCGAGACATCGCCGAGGGTCGCCGACATCAGGATGAACTGCGCCTGCGGCAGCTCCAGGATGGGGATCTGCCAGGCCCAGCCGCGGTCCGGCTCCGCGTAGAAGTGGAACTCGTCCATCACGACCTGGCCGATGTCCGCGTACTTGCCGTCGCGCAGCGCGATCGAGGCCAGCACCTCGGCGGTGCAGCAGATCACCGGGGCGTCCGCGTTGACGGACGCGTCACCGGTCAGCATGCCGACGTTCTCCGTACCGAACAGCTTGCACAGGTCGAAGAACTTCTCCGAGACCAGTGCCTTGATCGGCGCGGTGTAGAAGGTGACCTTGTCCTGGGCCAGCGCCGTGAAGTGCGCACCCGCCGCGACCAGGCTCTTTCCCGAGCCGGTGGGGGTGGACAGGATGACATTGGCCCCGGACACCACCTCGATCAGCGCCTCCTCCTGAGCCGGGTAGAGCGTGATGCCCTGGCCCTCCGCCCAGGAGGAGAAGGCCTCGAACAGGGCATCGGGGTCGGCGTCCGGCGGGAGCTGATCGATAAGGGTCACGCCCCCATCTTGCCTGCCTTCCCCCCGGATCAGGGAACCGGAGGCGGAAGCGAAGATCGCGGAAGGTACGCTGGCCTGTCAACTGAGCCCGGCCACGCGGGGTTTCTCCGCGCGGGGCTCCACCACAACTGCATTGGGGCGGGTACGAGCATGATGGGACCGGCACACTCCCTGTCAGGGGCGGCGGCCTGGCTGGGGGTGGGTGCCGCGGCGGCCGCCGCCGGGCACGGGATGCCCTGGCCGGTCCTGGTGGCCGGCGCGCTGATCTGCGCGGGCGCCGCGCTCGCGCCCGACCTGGACCACAAGGCCGCCACGATCTCCCGCGCGTTCGGCCCGGTGTCCCGGGGGCTCTGCGAGATCGTCGACAAGCTGTCGTACGCCGTCTACAAGGCGACCAGGAAGCCGGGCGATCCCCGCAGGAGCGGCGGCCACCGCACGCTGACCCACACCTGGCTCTGGGCGGTCCTGATCGGCGCGGGCGCCTCGGTTCTGGCGTACGCCGGCGGGCGCTGGGCGGTGCTCGCGATCCTCTTCGTGCATGTCGTACTGGCCGTGGAGGGGCTGCTGTGGCGGGCCGCGCGGGTCTCCAGCGATGTGCTGGTGTGGCTGCTCGGCGCGGCCGGTGCCTGGATCCTGACGGGTGTGCTGGACGAACCGGGCAACGGCGCGGACTGGCTGTTCACCGCCCCGGGGCAGGAGTACCTCTGGCTGGGCCTGCCGATCGTCCTGGGCGCGCTGGTGCATGACATCGGGGACGCGCTGACGGTGTCGGGCTGCCCGATCCTGTGGCCCATACCCCTGGGCCGCAAGCGCTGGTACCCGCTGGGCCCGCCGAAGGGAATGCGCTTCCGGGCCGGGAGCTGGGTGGAGCTGAAGGTGCTGATGCCGGCGTTCATGGTGCTGGGCGGAGTCGGCGGCGCGGCGGCGCTGAACGTCATATAGCGGCGGTACGGAGGGTCACGGCGGCCGGACCGCGGGACACGGCGGCCGGACGGGTATCGAGAGACCTACGGGTATCAAGGGGCCTACAGGTATCAGGGGGCCGGGGACACCGTCGCGGTGAGCCCCGGCCCCTTTCCGTGCTCACCCGTGCCAGGACCGCCACAGTGCCGCGTACGCGCCGTCCGCCGCCACCAGTTCGTCATGGCTGCCCAGCTCGCTGATCCGGCCCTCCTCGACCACCGCGATCACATCCGCGTCATGCGCGGTGTGCAGCCGGTGCGCGATCGCCACGACCGTACGCCCGTCCAGCACCCGGGCCAGTGAGCGCTCCAGATGCCGGGCGGCCCGGGGGTCGAGCAGCGAGGTCGCCTCGTCGAGGACCAGGGTGTGCGGATCCGCGAGGACCAGCCTGGCCAGAGCGATCTGCTGGGCCTGGGCCGGCGTCAGGGCCGTGCCGCCGGAGCCGACCCCGGTGTCCAGACCGTCGTCCAGGGCCCGCGCCCAGCCGTCCGCGTCGACCGCCCCCAGCGCCGCCCACAGCTCGGCGTCCGTCGCGCCCGTACGGGCCAGCAGCAGATTGTCGCGGAGCGAGCCCACGAACACATGGTGCTCCTGGTTGACCAGGGCGACATGCTCCCGTACCCGCTCGGCCGGCATGCGCGACAGCTCCGCGCCGCCGAGGGCGATACGGCCCCGGCGCGGCCCGTATATGCCCGCGAGTAGCCGGCCCAGGGTCGACTTCCCGGCCCCCGACGGGCCGACCAGTGCCAGCCGGGTGCCGGGGCTGACATCCAGGGTGACCTTGTGCAGTACGTCGACGCCCTCGCGGTAGCCGAAGTGCACCCGGTCCGCGCTGACGTCCCGGCCGTCCGGCACCACCGAGGCGTCGCCCGCGTCCGGCTCGATGTCCCGTACCCCGACGAGCCGGGCGATGGACACCTGCGCGACCTGGAGTTCGTCGTACCAGCGCAGGATGAGTCCCACCGGCTCCACCAGCATCTGGGCGAACAGCGCGCCCGTCGTGAGCTGGCCGACCGTGATCCAGCCCTGGAGGACGAAGGAACCGCCCAGCACCAGCACGGCCAGGAAGATCGTCGAATGGGTGAGGTTGATGGTCGGGAACAGGACCGACCGCAGCCACAGCGTGTACCGCTCCCAGGCGGTCCACTCCTTGATCCGCTGCTCCGACAGCGCCACCCGGCGCCCGCCGAGGCGGTGCGCCTCGACCGTCCGCCCGGCGTCGACCGTCTCGGCGAGCATGGCGGCCACGGCCGCGTACCCGGCGGCCTCCGAGCGGTACGCCGAGGGCGCGCGCCGGAAGTACCAGCGGCACCCGGCGATCAGCAGCGGCAGCGCCAGCAGCACCGCCAGCGCCAGCGGCGGTGCGGTGACCGTCAGCGCGCCGATCAGCAGCGCCGCCCAGACCACACCGATGGCGAGCTGCGGCACGGCCTCGCGCATCGCGTTGGCCAGCCGGTCGATGTCGGTGGTGATACGGGAGAGCAGATCGCCGGTGCCGGCCCGCTCCAGGACGCCGGGCGGCAGCGCCACGGACCGTACGAGGAAGTCCTCACGCAGATCCGCGAGCATCTCCTCGCCGAGCATCGCCCCGCGCAGCCGGACCAGCCGTACGAACACGGTCTGGACGACCAGCGCGAGCGCGAAGATCGCCGCTGTGCGGGCCAGGGGCAGTTCGCGCGCCCCTTCGGAGAGGTCCTCGACGATGCCGCCGAGCAGATAGGGGCCCACCATCGAGGCGATCACCGAGACCGCGTTGACGGCGATCAGCAGGATGAACGCCGTGCGGTGCCGGCTGAGCAGCTCCTTCACATAGGACCGTACGGTCGCGGGGGTCCCGACCGGCAGGGTCGTCGCCGACTCCGGGGCCGCCGGGTCGTACGCCGGTGGCGCCACGCCGATCATGCTGATTCCTCGATCTCTTCCCGTGCCCGCGATGCGGCGGGCTCCATGATGGGGTCCCGTTTCGCGCGCTGTTCCTGTTCCAGCTCTTGTCCGGCTTCTTGTTCGGCCTCGGTCTCACGGGTGACGACTTCCCGGTAGCCGGGCTCGTCGCGCAGCAGCTCCCGGTGGGCACCCACTGCCGCGACCTCGCCCTCATGGACGAACACCACCCGGTCCGCGTGATCCAGCAGCAGCGGCGAGGAGGCGAACACCACGGTCGTACGGCCGGCCCGCAGTTCCTTCACGCTCCGGGCGATCCGCGCCTCGGTGTGCGAGTCGACCGCGGAGGTCGGCTCGTCGAGCACCAGCACCTCCGGGTCGGTCACCAGCGAGCGGGCCAGGGCCAGCCGCTGGCGCTGGCCGCCGGAGAGCGAACGGCCGCGCTCGGTGATCCGTGACCGCATCGGATCGCCGCTGCCGTCCACCGACGCCTGCACGAGCGCGTCGAGCACATCCCCGCACTGGGCGGCGGCGAGTGCCTTCTCCGGGTCGACCGCGCCGGAGGCCGGAACGTCCAGCAGCTCCGTGAGGGTGCCGGACAGCAGCACCGGATCCTTGTCCTGGACGAGGACGCTGGCGCGCGCCGCGTCCAGCGGCAGATCGTCCAGCGCCACCCCGCCCAGCAGCACGGAAGGGCTCTTCTCCTCGACGGCCGCGTGACCGCCGAGCCGCTCGGCGAGCCGCCCCGCCGCGTCCGGATCGCCGCACACCACGGCGGTCAGCAGCCCGGCGGGGGCGAGCAGCCCGGTGGCCGGGTCGTACAGGTCCCCGGTCGGCCTGGCGTCGTCGAGGCCGCCGCGCTCGTCCTCGTACGCGGTCCGCTCCAGCGACAGCACCCGGGCCGCGCGCCGTGCGGAGGGCCGGGAGAACGAGTACGCCATCGCGATCTCCTCGAAGTGGCGCAGCGGGAAGAGCATCAGGGTCACCGCGCTGTAGACGGTCACCAGCCCGCCCACCTCGATACGCCCGTCCAGGGCGAGCCGCGCCCCGTACGTGATGACGGCCAGCAGCAGGGCTCCTGGCAGCAGCACCTGGACCGCCGAGATCAGCGACCACATCCGGGCGCTGCGGACGGCGGCCCTGCGGACCTCCTGCGAGGCGGCGCGGTAGCGGCCGAGGAACAGCTCCTCGCCGCCGATACCGCGCAGCACGCGCAGCCCGGCGACGGTGTCCGAGGCCAGCTCGGTGGCCTTGCCGGCCTTCTCGCGCTGGACGTCGGCGCGCTGGGTGGCGCGGGGGAGCAGCGGCAGGACGGCCAGGGCGAGCACCGGCACCGAAAGCGCGACCAGAACGCCCAGCGCGGGCAGATAGATCACCAGGCCCACACAGACCACCACGATCGCGAAGGCGGCGGCCAGGAAGCGCGAGACTGCCTCCACGAACCAGCCGATCTTCTCGACATCGCCGGTCGAGACGGCGACGACCTCACCGGCGGCGACCCGGCGGGTCAGCGCCGAACCCAGCTCGGCGGTCTTACGGGCGAGGAGCTGCTGGACACGGGCTGCGGCGGTGATCCAGTTGGTGACGGCGGCGCGGTGCAGCATGGTGTCGCCGATGGCGATGGCCGCACCGAACAGCGCGATCAGACCGCCGGAGAGCGCGAGCCGGCCGCCCGAGCGGTCGACCACGGCCTGGACGGCCAGCCCGGCGCCCAGCGAGAGCCCTCCGATACCGGTGAAGTGCAGGAGGCCCCAGGCGAGGGCCTTGAGCTGCCCGCCCAACTGGTTGCGTCCGAGCCACAGCAGGAACCGGGGGCCCGACCGGACGTCGGGAATCCCCGGATCGGGATACGGAAGGTCGCGAATCTGCATGATGTCCCATGACTCGTGGAGTGGCCCAGGCCGAGTGGCGCAAACCGTGCAAGGTTCGCCTCATTCGGCAGCTCACGGCAATGGGTTTTCCGTGCGGAGAGCCAGATCGAGCCAGCGGACGATGCGAAAGGCCCGGTCATACGGGGTCGCGTGGGTCTGGTGCGACCCTTCGGACGGGCCTGGCGACGCTCACCCGATGGTGGCTCACCCGGTCGTGACTCAGCAGGGGCGGTGGCCTCCGTCGACCAGCGTCGACAGCAGTCCGCCGAGCACTTCGCGCTGGTCGGGGGTGAGCGGCGCGAGTATGTCCTCAGCCGCGGCCCGCCGCGCGCCGCGCAGCGCCCGCAGAGTGGCCCGGCCGGTGTCGGTCAGCTCGACCCGGACAACCCGGCGATTGGTCCGATCGGGTGCTCTCCGCACCCAGCCGCTCGCCTCGAGACCGTCCACCAGGCTGGTCACGGCCCGGGGCACGACTTCGAGCCGCTCGGCCAGATCGGCCATCCGCGGCGGCTGTTCGTAATACGCGAGCGTGCGCAGCAGCCGGGCCTGCGCGGGGGTGATCCCGATCGGCTCCATCTGCCGCTTCTGGATGCGCTGGAGCCGACGGGTCAGCCGCAGCAACTGCTCGGCCAGCATGCCGTCCGCGTCGGGAGTGCTCATGGCGGGAACAATATCAGGAGCCCGTTCATTGTGTACATAGGTAACAGTGAGCTAGGCTCTCAAAGCCAAGCCCGACCAAGCGCTTCCACCGAAGCCGTTCCGCTCGTCGAAGGAGCCCATGAAACCCGAGGAATCCACCTGGTCACCCACGCCCCGCACCGAGCGTCCGGGGCAGCCGGAGCCGCCCGCGCAGCTCCGGCGCATCTTCCGCCTGTTCCGTCCCTACCGCGGCCGGCTCGCGATCGTGGGGCTGCTCGTCGGCGCCTCGTCGCTGGTCTCGGTCGCCTCGCCGTTCCTGCTCCGCGAGATCCTCGACACCGCGATCCCGCAGGGCCGTACCGGACTGCTCAGCCTGCTCGCCCTCGGCATGATCGCCACCTCGGTGGTCAACGGCGTCTTCGGCGTGCTCCAGACGCTGATCTCGACGACGGTCGGCCAGCGGGTCATGCACGATCTGCGCACCGGTGTCTACGCCCAGCTCCAGCGGATGCCGCTCGCCTTCTTCACCAGGACCAGGACCGGCGAGGTCCAGTCCCGTATCGCCAATGACATCGGCGGTATGCAGGCGACGGTCACCTCGACCGCGACATCCCTGGTCTCCAACCTCACGGCCGTCGTGGCGTCGATCGTCGCGATGGTCGCCCTGGACTGGCGGCTCACCGCCGTCTCGCTGATCCTGCTGCCGCTGTTCGTCTGGATCAGCCGTCTGGTCGGCCAGGAGCGGAAGAAGATCACCACGGACCGCCAGCGCCAGATGGCCACCATGGCCGCCACCGTCACCGAATCGCTCTCGGTGAGCGGCATCCTCCTCGGTCGCACGATGGGGCGCGCGGACTCTCTGACCAAGTCCTTCTCCGACGAGTCCGAGCGGCTGGTCGACCTGGAGGTACGGGCCAATCTGGCGGGCCGCTGGCGGATGTCCACCATCGGCATCGTCATGGCCGCCATGCCCGCCGTCATCTACTGGGCCGCGGGCATAGCTCTGGGCGCCGGGAGCACCGCCGTCTCCATCGGCACACTCGTCGCCTTCGTCTCCCTCCAGCAAGGCCTTTTCCGGCCCGCCGTGAGCCTGCTCTCCACCGGAGTGCAGATACAGACCTCACTCGCCCTGTTCCAGCGCATCTTCGAGTACCTCGACCTGCCCGTCGACATCACCGAGGCCGAGCACCCGGTCGGGATCGAGCAGGTGCGCGGTGAAGTGCGGTTCGACGGGGTCGACTTCAGTTACGACGACAAGGGCGGGCAGCCGACACTCAAGGGAATCGAGCTCACCGTTCCGGCCGGCGGCAGCCTCGCCGTCGTCGGGCCCACGGGCTCCGGCAAGTCGACCCTGAGCTATCTCGTGCCCCGGTTGTACGACGTGACCGGCGGCCGGGTCCTGCTCGACGGTGTCGATGTGCGCGACCTGGACTTCGACACCCTGTCCCGGGCGGTCGGCGTGGTCTCCCAGGAGACCTATCTCTTCCATGCCTCCGTCGCCGAGAATCTCCGCTTCGCCAGACCCGAGGCCACCGACGAGGAGATAGAGAAGGCCGCCAGAGCGGCCCAGATCCATGACCACATCACCTCGCTCCCCGACGGTTACGACACCCTGGTGGGTGAGCGCGGATACCGGTTCTCCGGAGGTGAGAAACAGCGGCTCGCCATCGCCCGCACCATCCTGCGCGACCCGCCCGTGCTGATCCTGGACGAGGCGACCAGCGCGCTGGACACCCGTACCGAACACGCCGTACAGGAGGCCATCGACGCGCTCTCGCGGGGACGCACCACGATCACCATCGCGCACCGGCTCTCCACCGTCAGGGACGCGGACCAGATCGTGGTCCTGGACGCGGGCCGGGTGGTGGAGCAGGGCACCCATGACGAGCTGCTCCAGCAGGACGGGCGCTATGCGGCCCTCGTCCGCAGGGACAGCCTGCCGGGCCACACCGATAACGACAGCCTGCCGGGTCACACCGATGAGGAACTGGCCCCGGTCGCCCCCTGAGTACGGCAGTGCCGCCGCTCCTTCGAGCCGGGAGCCGGCGGCACCGCATCCGGGGCAGCCGGGGGTCCATGACGCGGTCGCCATGCGTACATGGACTGGCGGAATATCCGTCCGTATGTATACGAACCGTGTCGCCGCACCGCAGGTGCCAGGATCGGTGATCACTCCGGGTTACCGTGCCCATATGATGAACGAGCTTCCGGATGCGAGACCCGGTGGCAGGCCCCGTCTGACCCGCCGTGGCCGACTGGTCCTGCTGGTGGCCGCCACCCTTGCCGTCGGAGCGGCGGTGCTGCTGCCCGTACTTCTCATGACCGAGGAGAGCGGCGGCGAGAAGACCTCGACGCTGGTCATCACGGAGGGGCGACGCGCCACCGATGTGTACGCCGCCGTCGACAAGGCCCTGGAACTGCCGACGGGCACCACCAGGAACGCGGCGGCCACGGCCCGGCTCAAGCTGCCGGAGGAGGCCAAGGGCAACCCCGAGGGTTATCTCTTCCCGGCCACCTATCCGATCGATTCCTCGACCACCGCGGCCGGTCTGCTGAGCTATATGGTCAACACCGCCAACAAGAGGTTCACCGGCGATCACATCACCGCCGGAGCCCAGCGCAATGGAATGACGACCTATGAGTCGGTCACCATCGCCAGCATCGTCGAGGCCGAAGCCGAGTCGGCGGCCGATATGCCCAAGGTCGCGCGGGTCGTGCACAACCGGCTGGCCCTGGGCATGCCGCTCCAGATGGACTCGACCCTCAACTACGCGCTCAACCGCAACACACTCGACACCACGCATTCCGATACGCGGATCGACAGCCCCTACAACACCTATCAGCACAAGGGTCTGACGCCGACACCGATCGGGAACCCGGGGGAGCAGGCGATGGACGCGGCGCTCAACCCCTCGCGCGGGGAGTGGCTGTACTTCGTCACCGTGGCGAAGGGGGACACCCGCTTCACCAACAACTACTCCGAACACCTCGCGAACGTCGAGGAGTTCAACGAGAACCGCGCAAAGGCAAAGGGCAGCGCCTCCGCCGACACGAACACCGAAGGCTGACCGTGGGCGCCGACTTCGACAACGCTGTTCAGGCCGCCGCCACGGGCTCGCGTTCCAGCAGCCGCTTGATCTCCCGTACCGCGGCCCGTCCGGCACGGTTGGCGCCGATGGTGGAGGCGGACGGCCCGTACCCGACCAGATGGACCCGCTCGTCCCGTACCGCGCGCGTTCCCTCGACGCGGATCCCGCCGCCGCGCTCGCGCAGGCCCAACGGCGCGAGATGGTCGATGGCCGCGCGGAACCCGGTCGCCCAGAGGATCACATCGGCCGGCACCGTGCGCCCGTCGTCCCAGGCCACCCCGTCCGGGGTGATCCGGTCGAACATTGGCAGCCGGTTCAGTACGCCTTCCTCCCGCGCCCGGACGATCGCCTCGTTCAGCGGAAGTCCGGTCACCGAGACCACGCTCCCGGGCGGCAGGCCCTGGCGTACCCGCTCGTCGACGAGCGCGACGGCCGCCCGCCCCTGTTCCTCGCCGAACGGTCCCTCGCGGAAGACCGGCGGCCGGCGCGTCACCCAGGTGGTGTCCGCCGCCACCTTCGCGATCTCCATCAGATGCTGGGTCCCCGAGGCGCCGCCGCCCACCACGACCACACGCAGTCCGGCGAACTCCTCCGGTCCCGGATAGCCCGCCGTGTGCAACTGGCGGCCCCGGAAGGTCTCCTGGCCCGGATAGCGAGGCCAGAAGGGGCGGTCCCAGGTGCCGGTGGCGTTGATCAGCGCCCGCGCCGACCAGTTCCCCTCGGAGGTCTCCACCAGCAGCCGCCCGCCGGTTCCCTCCCGTACCGCCGTCACATCGACCGGCCGGTGGACCCGCAGGCCGAAGCGCCGCTCGTACTCCGTGAAGTAGCCGCTGATCACCTCCGACGAGGGCCGGTCGTCATCGGCCGGCCCGGTGATCAGCTCCATACCGGGGAGCGCGTGCATGCCGTGGACCTTGCCGTATGTCAGCGAGGGCCAGCGGAACTGCCAGGCGCCACCCGGGTGCGGGGCATGGTCGAGTACGACGAAGTCCTCGTCCGGTACGAGCCCGGACCGCCGCAGATGGTGGGCGCCGGACAGACCTGCCTGTCCGGCGCCCACGACGACCACATCGATGTCCCGTGCCCCGTCCCGTACCCCGAAGTCGTTCACGTTTCTACAAACAGCCTTGGATCCGGGAATCTTCCCGCTTCCGGCGTGCCCAGAGCGAGGGCGCCTCGCTCGGCTCAGCGACCGCCGGCGAACAGCAGCGGAGCGCCGCCGGGCGCGGACGCCGGCCGCCCGTTGGCCGCGGGCACGCCCAGCAGCGGAGAGGGCGGCACCTGTGCCAGCAGCCCGCGCGCCGCCAGCTCCGGGGTCACGCCCTCGCCGAACCAGTACGCCTCCTCGAGGTGCGGATAGCCGGAGAGGACGAAGTGCTCGATGCCCAGCTCGTGGTACTCCTCGATCCGGTCGGCCACATCGGCGTGGCTGCCCACCAGCGCGGTGCCCGCGCCGCCGCGTACCAGACCCACCCCCGCCCAGAGGTTGGGCGAGATCTCCAGCCCCTCGCGCGAGCCGCCGTGCAGGGCGAGCATCCGCTGCTGCCCCACCGACTCGCTCCGGCCCAGCGCCTGCTGGGCCGCGGCGACCGTCTCGGGGTCGAGATCGTCCAGCAGCCGGTCCGCAGTGGCCCAGGCCTCCTTCGCGGAGTCCCGCGAGATGGCGTGCAGCCGGATGCCGAAGCGGACCGTACGGCCGCGCTCCTCGGCCAGCCCCCGGATCCAGTCGATCTTCTCCTTCACCTGGGCGGGAGGCTCGCCCCAGGTCAGATAGACATCCACATGCTCGGCGGCGACAGGGCCCGCCGCCGCGGACGAGCCGCCGAAGAAGATCTCCGGCAGCGGATCCGGCGGCAGCGCGGTGAGCCCGCCCTCCACCTGGAAGTGCTCACCGTCGAAGTCGTAGGGCCGTCCGCCCCACACCCCACGGATCACCGACAGGAACTCCGCCGTCCGCGCATAGCGCCGGTCGTGGTCGAGATGGTCACCGAAGCGCCGCTGCTCGGTCGAGTCACCGCCGGTCACCACATTGAGCAGCAGCCGGCCCCGGGTGACGCGCTGGTACGTGGCAGCCATCTGCGCGGCCAGCACCGGCGAGATCAGCCCCGGCCGGAAGGCCACCAGGAACTTCAGCCGCTCGGTCTGCTGCGCGAGCGCAACCGTCGTCAGCCAGGCGTCCTCGCACCAGGTGCCCGTCGGCGTCAGCACCGCTTCGAAACCGAGCTGTTCGGCCGCCTTGGCGATCTGCGCCAGATACTCGATGTCCGGCGCCCTGACCCCGCTCACCGGAGTGATCCTGGAACGCGTGATACCGCCGTCGGTGTACGCGTGGCGGTCCACCAGCGTCCGTCCGTCGCCCCCGGTCGGCAGGAACCAGTGCAGATGAATGCTCATCGGGAAGAGGCCTTTCCGTAGCTGCGCGCCGGGGAGGTCGACGGCGGCAGGTCCTTGTTGAAGCGGTCGTCCACGAAATCGGCGAAGTCGAAGCGGCGGGGGATGAGTTCGAGATCGGCGAAGGTGTCGGCGATGCTCTGTTCGGATGCGATGGCGGCCTGGTCCAGCGCGACCGGTACCCGGGTGCCGTGCGTGAGCTTGACGGAGTCCAGGGCCACTTCGTACGGCAGTCCGGTCTCCTCGGCCCAGACCTTCGCCCACTCCTCGGGGTGGTCGAAGACCCAGTCCTGCGCCCGGCGCAGCCGCTCGACATAGTCGCCGATGGCCGCGGCCTTGTCCTTGTCGGCGAGGGCGGACGGCGCGGCGACCTGGAAGTTCAGCCCGTTGACAACGCCTTCGCCGTCGGTCAGCACCCGGCCCTGTCCGCCGCGCAGGACCTGGGAGGTGTACGGGTCCCACACGGCCCAGGCGTCCACCTTGCCGCTGGTGAACGCGGCCAGCGCGTCGGCCGGCTGCAACAGCGTGACCTTGATGTCGTCCAGTGTGAGACCGGCCTTCCTGAGGGAGGCGATGAGCTGGAAGTGCGCCGAGCTGCCCTGGGCGACGGCGACCGACCTGCCCTTGAGGTCGGTGGTCCTGGTCAGCGGCGAGTCCTTGGGGACGAGGATCGCCTCGCCCCGCGAGCCGCCGTGGGTCGCGGCCACGACCGTGATCTTCGAACCGGCTCCGGCGGCGAAGACCGGAGGCGTGTTGCCTACGGAACCGACATCCACGGCCTTGGCGTTGACGGCTTCGAGCAGCGGCGGTCCTGAGGTGAAGGTCGACCAGGTGATCCGGTAGGGGAGATCGTCGAGTTCACCGGCGGCGCGCAGGACGGCCTCGGAACCGCCTTTCTGGTCACCGACGTTGAGGGTCACGGAACCCTTGCCGTCGGTGTTGCCGCCTGCGCCGCCCGAGCCGTCGGCGGAGGCGCCGGAGCAGGCGGCGAGCAGCAGGGTGAGGGGGAGTGCGAGGGGGAGGAGTACGGCGGGCAGGAAGCGTTTCATGGGAGAGGAGGCTTTCTGGGGAGGGGCGGGCCGGGGTGGTGGGGCCGGTTCCGTACGGGGTGACAAAGGGGGCGGGTCTGTACGGGCTGGCCAGGGGGGACGGTCCCGTAAGGGGCGGGCGGGGCGGCGGGGGAAGAAGCCGACCGGGCGTGCTGGGACGGTCCAGGCGGGCTCAAGCCGCTTCCGGGCGGGGCTCAGGCGGCGTCCGCAGCAGGTTCGTCGACACCGAGTTCGCCGAGCAGCCGGGAGCGCAGCGCGGCGAAACCCGGATCTCCCACGGAGCGCGGACGGTCCAGCGCGACCTCCGTCTCGTACGCGATGACGCCGTCGCGCATCACCAGCGCACGGTCCGCGAGCAGCAGCGCCTCCTCCACGTCATGCGTGACCAGCAGTACCGCGCAGCCGCGCCGCTGCCACAACTCGGCCACCAGACGCTGCGCGTTGAGCCGGGTCAGCGCGTCCAGCGCGCCGAACGGCTCGTCGAGCAGCAGCAGATCGGGTTCCCGTACGAGCGCCCGCGCGAGCGACGCGCGCTGGGCCTCGCCGCCCGAGAGCGTCTTGGGCCAGGCACCGGAGCGATGGCTCAGCCCGACCTCCTCCAACGCGCTCTCGGCGACCGCCCGTTGGGGCTTGCCGTCCAGACCGAGCAGCACATTGCGCCAGACCCGTTTCCACGGCATCAGCCGGGGCGCCTGGAAGGCGACCGCGCGCCGTTTCGGTACGAGCACCGTGCCCTCGATGTCGCGGTCGAGGCCCGCGAGCACCCGCAGCAGGGTCGACTTGCCGCAGCCGCTGCGGCCGAGCAGGACCGTGAACTCCCCGGGCCGCAGCGTCAGATCGAGCTTGTCGATCACCGGACGTCCGTCGAAGGCCCGGGTCAGCCCTTCGACCCGTACCGCCGCACCGTCCTGGCCGGAGGCGGCGGGGCGCGGGCTCACTGGCCCGTGAAGGTCGGTCGCCATTGCAGCAGCAGCCTTTCGAGAGTGCGGACGACGGCATCGGCGAGCAGCCCGAGAAAGGCGTAGACGACCAGGCAGACGACGATCACATCGGTACGGAAGAACTCCCTGGCCTGGTTCATCAGAAAGCCGATACCGGCGTCGGCGTTGATGGACTCGCCGAAGACGAGCGCGAGCCAGGCGGTGGCGAGCGAGTACCGCAGACCGGTCATCGCGCCGGGCAGCGCGCCCGGCAGGACGACATGCCGGATCAGCCCCCAGCGGCCGAGTCCCAACGACTGCCCGGCCTCGATGAGTTGCTCGTCCACCCCGCGGATGCCCGCGTACACATTGAGATAGAGGTGGAAGGCGACACCGAGCGCGATGAGCGCGATCTTGGGCGCTTCGCCGATGCCCAGCCAGATGATGAAGAGCGGGATCAGCCCGACCCAGGGCACGGTGCGCAGCATCTGTACGGTCGCGTCGACCAGGTCCTCACCGAGCCGTGAGAGTCCCGATACCAGGGCCAGCGAGATACCGATGACCCCGCCGAGCAGCAGTCCGACCGCGACACGCCGGAGCGAGACACCCATGGCGGAGGGCAGCGTGCCGTCGGCGATCAGATCGCCCGCGGCCCGGGCAATGGTGCCGGGCGAGGCGAGGACGTCCTCGTGCAGCACCCCGGTCGCACTGAGCACCTGCCAGGCGAGCAGCAGCAGCAACGGCCCCACGGTGCGCCGCAGCCACCGGGGTACGGAACGCCGCCGTGAGCCGGGTGCGGAGGCGGGGGTGATCGGCTCCAGGCCGGGCGACGGGTTCGTGGACGTGGAATTCCTGGACGTAGAATTCTCGGGCAAGGGGGAAATGTCGGGCGGGGCGTGGCCGAGGGTCATAACAGCTCCACGGGGGCGAAAGAGCGCGGAAAAGAAGAAGGGCGCGCCTCGACGGCCGTGTGCGGCGGCACTGCCACGTCACACGGTCAGGGGCTTGCGGCACTCATCCGAGAAGGAAGCCGGGGCGCCACCGGCGGAAAGAACGACAGGGATGCCAGGTCACGCAGATGCGGGATCACGCGGAGACGAGGTCACGCGGACACACAGGCGCCGGAAAGGATCAGCGGCCGCGACAACACGCGGCGGACGCCACCCGCAGCAGGTCGATATGACCGCGCGTGGTGAGCAGAGCTGAACTCAACATGGCGCTGAACGTAGCGAGCCTTTCCGGATCCGGTCAATGGTGTCTCGGCACGCGGACGGGCGATTCCGAGGGCCGGGCGAGAGGATGTCCGTATGTCCGACGCGTTCACCACCAGAATCCTGAACATCACGACCGGCACGCGCGAGGCCGTGACCGATCTGACCCACGCCTGCGAGGAATTCCTCCAGCAGACGGCCGCGGGCCGCGACGGCCTGCTCAATGTCTTCGTCCCGCACGCCACCGCAGGCCTGGCCCTCATCGAAACCGGCGCGGGCAGCGACGACGACCTGCTCGCCGCCCTCCAGTCCCTCCTCCCGCCCACCACCCCCTGGCAGCACCGCCACGGCACCCCGGGCCACGGCAGAGACCACGTACTCCCGGCCCTGCTACCCCCACACGCCACACTGCCGGTCATCGGGGGCAGGCTGGCCTTGGGCACATGGCAGTCGGTGTGCCTGGTGGACACGAACACCGACAACCCCGAACGTCAGGTGAGACTGAGCTTCCTGGGCTGAGCTTGCTGGCTTGAGCAAGATCGTCCTGGGTGTGGCCGCCAAATCTCCGTACCTTGCGTGTTCGAAACGGAGATGTCTTGCGCGGTACGGACCTGAACATGATCGAACGCCCCTACGACGGATGCGGGAAGTGCCTGCTCGGCGTGCGACGTCTGTCGCGGATGAAGCTCGCGACATCGTCGCCGGAGCGGCAACGGGAGGACGTGCTGACCGCTGCCGCGTCTGTCGGGGGCCACATCATCGGCTGGGCCGATGACTGGGAGGTGTCGGGCGCCACCGACCCGATGACCCGGCCGAAACTGGGCCCGTGGCTTCGCGATGAGGGGGGGCCTTACGACGGGCTGGTGGCTGCAGCCGTGGATCGGCTCGGCCGCAACGTCGAACATCCTTCTGTCTGAGGCGGCCCTGGGCTACTTGATGCACCAGGGGGGCGGCACGCCGAGGTTCGAAGTCGGCGTACCGGCCCGCGTGATCGCGGGCCGGTACCGGCTGCACACGCCCATCGGCGCGGGCGGCATGGGCGAGGTCTGGCAGGCCTACGACGAGCGCCTGGACCGCCGTGTCGCGGTCAAGATGATGCTGGCCGAGAGCCCGGTCCCGTCCGGCTTCCAGGGCGTGGCCTTCGAGGAGACCCTGCAGACCCGCCGCGCCCGCTTCCTGCGCGAGGTCCAGATCACCGCCGGCATCGAACACCTGGGTGTGCCGGCCGTCTACGACACCGGAACCGACGAGGCCAGCGGACGGCTGTTCGTCGTCATGCAGCTCCTCCAGGGACGCGAACTGCAGACATTCATCGACGAGACCGACTACGAAAGCGAGACGGTCTCCGTCTCCTGGGCCGCGGCCGTCGGCGCCCAGATCGCCTCCGTCCTCGACACCGTGCACCACCACGACGTCGTTCACCGCGACATCAAACCGTCCAACCTGATGCTCACCCCCGGAGGCGTGGTCAAGGTCCTCGACTTCGGCGTCGCCGCCCTGCGCGGAGTTGGCACCCTGCCCCGCCTCACCCAGGTCGGCATGACCGTCGGCACCCCGCCCTACATGTCCCCCGAACAGAGCCTAGCCAACGCCGTCGGCCCCGCCGCAGACGTCTACGCCCTTGCCTGCGTGCTCCACGAACTCCTCACCAGCAAAACGCCGTTCACCCCCGACGACAGCCGCTCCCACATGTGGCACCACGTCCACACCCCACCCCCGCCCATCCGCACCCTGCGCCCGGACGTGCCGGCCGACATCGAGAAGCTCCTGCTGGCGATGCTCACCAAGGAAGCCGAGCAGCGCATGGACGCGATGGAGGTCTACGACACCCTCCTGCCCTTCGTCCACGCCGCCACCGGCACCGCAGCTACGACCGACGAGGGCATCCTCGACCCTCGTCTGCCGTTCCTGCGGCCCTTCGGCGGCCGGACACCAAGCCCCGGTGTCGCCGCCTCGTACACCCCCACACTCGTCGTTCCCTCGCCGCTCGCGCCCCCATCAGTCGCCGTACCGCAGGGGTCTGTGCCAGGCCCCGCCGCACTGACCGAGCAAGAGGCGGACGTGTCTCCGACCGGGCAGCGCGGCTGGCTCAGGATGGCCAGTTCACCCAGGCGGCCGACGCACTTGCCGAAGCCATCGCCAGAGCTGCTGACCCGGAGCTCAAAGAAGGCATGCAGTTCAGTCTTGCCCAGGTGAAGTTCCTGGCCGGAAGCCATCGCGAAGCCCTCGTGCTCTTCGAGCCGCTCGCCCACCACTACACCGACCGCTACGGCGACCACGACGAGCAGGCCCAGCTGTGCTGGTACTACGCCGCGCAGTGCCGGATGGAACTCGGCGAAGCCATCGCCGCCATCCAAGCCTTCGATCGCGTAAGTGAGGCCACGCCCACCTCCGACGACGAGGACGCCGTCAACCGCTACTTGGACGCCCTTGCACGATTGATGGGGCTGCATGCCGCGTCGGAAAACCTCCCGCAGGCATTGCACGTAGGTGAACGGCTCCTATCGGAGACCTCGCGCCTCCGGGGATGCGACTGGCCCGGCTTGGGGCAGATCGACGCCTATCTTCGCCGCCTTCGCCAAGACCTGGGCTAATTGCTGGAGAAGAGCTATCGCGCCATTGATCGGCCCCACCCCCTGGAAGCGAGTGGAGCAGTAGACCTGGGTCTCGCCTTGGTAGCCAAGCTCGTCGACTGGATATCCGCCGACATAGGTGCAGTTGGAGAATGGCTCCCGAAGGATCGACCTATGGAGGTAAGAGATGGTGAGAAAAAGAGTCGAGATTGAGTACGAAGAAGGCGTACAGCTTGGGCGATCAAGAGACGGTGATGGTGCATCGAGTCCAAACCTGTTTATATCTGGCTCGAAAGGAGTTAAGGGGCAAGTCAAGATCTATGAAATCGACGAGGGTGAAGGGGATTCGCTGACGGGTTCGTCGTCGGTCGTCTATGTCACCGGTGAGTACGGGGCGGATTCTCGAGCGCAGGAGCGCTTGGAACCCGAGGAAATAATCGAGGCCCTAGTTATTCTCGTCAAAGCTGCTGAGAGGTCTGCACCCCACCTCAAGAGATGGTGGAATGATCAGGCCCGCCCGTTCATGAAATCGACGCGTAACAGACTTGTCCGGACTCGCAAGGCTGACAGTCAAGCCATCTCTCCTGAGCCGTCCACCCTGGTCGAATCTGCATCTTCAGAGGATTCGCGAGAATTGGCTACCGCCCTCGACGGGCATAGAGTCAGTATGAGTAGCGCGGAAGGGCAGGAGCGCTTCACTGCGGCTCTAGTGGCCAGGCTATTCAGTGAAGAGCAGTTGAGGATTCTGCGCAATGCTCGGATCGAGGATGAAGGTGATGCTTTGGAACTGAATGTCCCAACGGAGACGCTTACGCCTAAGCAGGTTGAGGACAGCATCATGCTGATGCTTGAGGCCAATCCTTCGTTGCTCGGCGAAGAGACGTTGGCTGAAATCGGGAAGATTCTCGGGGGAGGTCGAGTCGAGCGGGCGCCTTCGATTGAGAAGCGAAACGGGGAGAAGGGCACTACGTCTGGCTGACGGTGATGTGTTGCCCTCCCGTTGAAGTACCGAGAGCCTCTCCCGCGCAGCTGTTGCACAGTCGCCGGCGCATATAATAGGAGCGTGCCTGTGGCCGGAAAGTGGGTCCTCCTCACAGTCCGACCTCGGCCCATGAGGGGGCCGAAATGCCTCTGTGCTGTCCTGTCGTTGGTCAGGGGCAGTCGGGGAATCTGGGTACAGGCAGCGGGTTCGGGAGCGGGTGGCGCGTCCAGCCGGTGTCGTGGTCCCAGTGCAGGACGTGGGTCTGGTCCAGCAGGCAGCCCACCCAGAGGCCGGTGATGCCGCCCGGTACGTTCGGAGACCGCGGGGGCAGCAGGCCTGGAGCGGCGAGACGGTGCCATGCGGAGGAACGCATCCAGGTGAGCCAGAAGAACACCTCTCGGCGCGGTCGGTCGGAAGCCGCGTTGAGCTTCAGGGCCAGGTCCTCGTGCAGCCCGAACTCGACTTCCAGCAGGTCCACCAGATCCGTTCCGCCGTCGGCGTCAGCGATGGGCGGCGGGTTCGCCGGGAGCGCGGTCCGCCAGGTCAGGGATCGTGCGAGGTTGATCCGTTCGCTCACGTCCCGGCGGGCCAGTTCTGCGAGTTCGGCATCGGTGTGGCGACCGGGGAAAAGGGCTCGCGTCGTCTCGGCCGATTTGTGTTCGTCCTCGGCCCGGCGCTTCTCCAGTGAAGCGAGGAAGCCCGGATCGAACGACCACAGCACCGGGCCGATTCGGAGTGGTTCCGGGAGGGGAGAGGGCGGTGGGGGCTTTCCCTGGCGGCGGTTCTTCTCGGCCTTCCCGGCCCAGTGGTCCGGGTTGAAAGCCGGCATCTGGTCGGACCCCGTCAGCAGGCCGGCGCTGATGTAGCCGGTGGTCGTGTCGCTGGGCACGGAACAGCCGGAGACTACTCCGGCACTGCGCAGGATGCCGTACGGGCACGCCGCCTCGTGGAACGGATGCTCGATACAGGCCGTGCCAGGGGTGAAGAGGTGCACACCACGCCGTTCCAGCTCGGCCAGGGCCGGGCTGATGAAGGTTAGGGCATCCCTGAAGCGAGGGTTCCCCTTGCGGCCCCCGTAGGTTGCCTTCGCCGTACTCTCGAACACCACGTGCCAGCCCAAATTCAACTCGGGTACCGCACGCTTCTTGAGGTACGGCTCCCAGGAGCGCCGGTTCTGCTCAGCCACACTGCTGGTCACCTGTGTGACCTCGACTGCCCGATCATCGCCGCACATAAGGTCGAAGCGCCCGTCGGGGGCAGCGC
Organism: Streptomyces sp. GMY02; assembly: GCF_019056675.1. Lineage (NCBI taxonomy): Bacteria > Bacillati > Actinomycetota > Actinomycetes > Kitasatosporales > Streptomycetaceae > Streptomyces > Streptomyces sp. GMY02. The sequence goes on from NZ_CP077658.1 coordinate 7,447,564, forward strand.
GCACCTCGTGGAAATCACCGCACCGAGGGCAGCGGTCATACGGTTCGACGGTCTCACCCGTGCAGTACCGCAGGACGCCTGCCGCCCTCAGCTCCACCGGATCACTTGCTCGGGGCATGAGCCTTGTCCGTCCCGGCAGGCGCGTCCCAAGGGAGTACCAGCTGTTCCAGCGGCAGACGGGACAAGGTCTTGAACAAGTCGTCCCGGCGGTACCCGAGCCCCGCGGCAAGCAGAATTCGCACGTGCTGATCCAGTGCCTCGATCACGGTCGAGGGCAGGCCGACGGCCTGCGGGATGACCCACGCATCCCGCAAAAGCAGCGCCAGATCGGTATCGCCAACCGGCAGATGGAGATGCAGCTCCCACGGAGGGACGGTCCGCAGAGGGCCCCGTACCGCCCGGCTCCGCCGCGCGAGCAAGCGCCGACCGGCCACTTGGAGAGCACGCAGCACCGCCAGTTCGGCCATGGCCGCCGCCACGGTCTCACGAGGGCTCTGGATCATGATTCTCCTACTGGATCTCGGAGGCGTGCCGCGGCTGGAGGAACGGGATCAGCGGGGCCGGCAGCACGGCGGGGGATCCGAGCAGCTCCCATTGACAGTCCGGCACTTTGCCGTCGAGGTCGCGCAACGACCGCCGCATCATCAACAGGATCAGGGAGTCCGACGCCCGGTCTGTGGGGGACCAGTGGCGGTCTCCCACCTGGGCCGTCAGCAACAGCCCCGACACGAAGGCCCTGCCCATCAGCCAGGCGAGGGCCGCGTCGCCCAGCTCGCCGGCCTCGAGCTCCGCCTCGACCCGTGCGCACAGGTCCAGCGCCCACTCGCGGGTCGCCCCGCTCACCTCCCAGGCGTCCCGCAGGTCCTCCAGGGTGGCCGTCTCCGCCAGACTCAGCAGGGCGCCGCGGACGTCACCGTCGGGAACGGTGCTCATCCCGCCGTCCGGAAGGAACACCTCCTGGGCGGCATCAGGGACGTCATCGACCGTGTACTCGGCCAGTGACGCCCCCGGGTTGCCCCACCCCGTCGGCTGCACGGCCCGCAGCACGTCACCGATCCCCTGCGGCGTGACGGCGGCACCTCCACGCAGCACCGTGGTCACCGCGGCAGCCGTGACCTCCCCGCCGGACAGGCTCGGAGGTTCCGGGTTCGCGTCAAGGTCGGCCAGCTCGGGAGGGGGCCACACCACCCCCCGGTCACGCATGTACCGGGCGATGCCCTCATCGATCCGACGCACCCGCGCGGGAACGAGCCGCACCCGCTGCCCCGAGGCGACCACCTCGTCGGCGACGCGCTCCGCCCACTCCTCCTTGTTCTCACCCTCTTCCGGACATTCCTCGCCGAGCCCGGCGCCCAAGCCCCGGACCGCCTTGCCGAAGGCGTCCCGCACGGTCTCCTCCGGCACCGGGTGCCCTTCGCTGAACAGCGCCAGCGCCAGATGAGAGGGCCGAGCCCCCTCCGCGCCAGCCGGGCGAGCGCCACGACCAGACCGAATGCCTCATCGTCCGGAACCGACGTGCTCCCGCGCCCGCGGCCCAGCGCCCGCTTCGTGTGTGCCGGCAACAGCCCCGCCCGCCGCCACGACGCAAGCTGCTTCGCCGACACCACGAAACCGTGCTGGCGCGCGTGCTCAACGAGCTGCTGATCAGCAGAGACTGGACCAGGAGAAGACATGCCGCGAACCTACCCACTTCCGTCGGAAGAGGCCGCGCCTTCGGTAATTAGAGACCCCCTACCTTTACCCGGGCCGGGCGCACCACGCCTGGTGACCTGGGGGAACCGCCGCAGCGCACGGCCCGGCGACACATTAGGAGGAACCATGCTCACTGCACTGACCGCCCTGCTCCCGACCACCGGGCCCTTGCTCTGGGGCCTGATCACCGTCCTGCACATCTGGATCACCGTGTACGTCGTCATCGTCGGAGTCGCCCTGCTACACCCCCGCCGCTCCCGCCGGAGGGAAGCCCGCCAGATCCTCGACTGCCACCTCCTCGTCCCCAGGCCCCTGTGACCCTGCTGGAGAAGTGACCGCGGGGTTGAGGCAAGGGCCGGCCCCGGCCCTTGCCATCTAGGAGTGATCTCCGGCCGCACCAAGCGAGGAAATGTGCCCGGCTCAGGTCAAGGCCAGGTGAGCCGTTCCTCGCGGCGAAGGCGCAGCAGGGTGTAGGCCCACTTCCCCAGAAGTCGGCCTCACTGCCCGGAGTCAGAAGTCGCCGCCATGGCGTCTCGTAGCCATGCCCTGATGCCTCGGGACTGGGTGCGGAGCTCTTGGGCGGCATTCGATTGCTCGTTAACGTGGCGCTGGGTAACCGTCCAACCTTCGTCGGCCGTATCCTTGGCCTCTAGATAGTGGCCGAGCCTGGCAAGCCGCACGGCCAGGTTGTTCAAGCTCACGGCAAAGTCCGGGTAGACATCGACTTCTCTCAGCCCGGCGAGGTTGCGATACAGCTCGACAGCCTCCTCGGCGGCCCGCAATGCATCTCGGTGATGTCCGAGCCCCCTAGCCGGTTGCCCAAATTGGTCAGGCTGGTGGCGAGAGCACGTCCGTGCGTCGTGTTGGCGTCCAAGCCGACCAGAGCACGGTTGATGGCGACGGCTTCGCGGATCGTCTCAAGGGCTTGCTCCGAGTGCCCCGCAGCGGCCATGTGGTTGGACAGGTTGGTCATGACCATTGCGAGACCGGGACCGTACTTCCCGAAGTCCTGATCGCTCAGCTCTCGATGCATCTGTACGGCCTCGGTCAGGCGGGCGAGGCTTTCGTCTGCCCGACCCGCTTCGCCCAACCTGACAGCGAGATCGCCAAGGGACCTGGCGAGGTCGACCGGATAGGCCTCCTCGGTAGCCAAGGTCTTGTCCCGGTACAGAGCCACGGCTTCCTGAATGGCTCTCAGCGACTCGCTTGTCCGGCCAACGGTGGCCAGGTGGCCGGACAACCTCATGAGACTTACTGCCAGTTCGGGACCGTAGATGCGTGGATCGAGCCGAGCCAGCCGGCGGCCTCGTTCGACAGCAGCCTCATCGGTGGCGACGGCCTGCTCCAAGGTTCGAGCCATTGCCGATGGGCCGACCGACGCCGGGGAGAAGGCCGAGACCAGGTCGGCCGGGGAAGGACGACGGGCAGGGACGGCATCCAGACAGGTCCAGAGAGTTTCCAGGAGCTCTGGGTTCCATCGCCATGCGGCCAGGTTCGACCGGTTCCCCTGGTCGACGCTGAAGTCCTCCCATCGGCCAGTCAGAACAGACAGAAGTAGTGCGCCGATGGCATAGACATCGGCCTCCGGGGTGGGTGAGGACGCCGCATCACTCGCTACGAGGTACGAGTCGCTGACAGGGAACGCGTCGCGATGAGGGCTGTCGATTCCGTCGACGCTCGCCGTCATCCAGCCGATCAACCGAATGTCGCGGTCGGTTACCAGAACAGACCGCGGCGCGAGTGCGCCGTGCACGAGCCCGACGCCATGGGCATGCTCGAGGGCCTCGGCCAGGCCACGGCCGATCCGCAGGAAGAGTTCCGCCGAGATGGCTCCCTTGTGGGTATCAACGACCGTGCGCAGGTTTGACGCTGGCCAAGATGACGGATCGTCAGTGCGATTCACGCAAGCGGCGGCAACCCATGGCCGCCCATCGGAGTCCAATCCCTTGTCGATGAGTTCGGGCGCATACCTGCCTCCCATCCGCAGCAGGCTCTCGGCTTCCACGCGGATGAGGTCCCGAGCGCTCGGGTCGCTGATGTAGTGGGGGGACGGTGCTCGGACTGTGACGAGGGTGCCGATCTCGTCAACGGCCAGGTACATCGCCATGTGGGGCCAGCCACGGACACTACGGCCCTCGAGCTGGAATCGGCCGAGTCGCGCCGGGTCGCCCGGTTCGAGCGGTGCCCAGCCCCGCGGTAGATCGCTGAGCCGGTGGGCGTACGGCATGCCTGGTTCATCGATCTCCGCGGACTGCTCGTCCACCTCGTCGACGCCATGAGGCCGTTGTGTCACGGGTGTCGGCGGAGCTGCGGTCGCGGCTGTCACGCCGAGGCGTGTCAGCAACTGCTCTTTCAACCAGCCGAAAGAGCGCCCCGTGTCATCGATGACGGCGAAGCCCTCCGGGTGGCCGACCCAGGCAGGAAAGACCGGGGCGCGCCCCACGGCGGCCTCGATGCGCTCGGTGACGGTCGTGGTGGTGCGCAACAGCTCGCCGGGGGAGACGGCGCTGAGGAGGATGCGGCGGGCGTCGGCGGAGAAGTCGAAGCGCCGGTGGTGGGGCAGCCGGTCGGGTTCGTCGATGCCGAGCTGGTACATGAGGCCGCCCAGGAACACCTCCATGAGATGTCCGGGGTCGGTGGAAGGCCCGAGTGCGGTCTGCACCAACCGCATCACCGGCGGCGTGACGGGTGAGACCGCCGCCAGATGGGCCGCGAGCCGGTAGGCCTCGGCAGAAGCAGCCTCCCTGAAGCGCAGGATCGCCTCGGCGTCGTCGCTCTGGCCGGTCTCGGTGACAGGCTGTCCGGTGGAAGGCCGGCCGCTGGTCCACAGAGGAAGGAGCGCTGTTCCGCCAGGCGAGGCGATGAGCCGCGCCCAATCGGCTACGGCGGCGGGGCTCGGTTCAAGAACCGGGATCGGTACGGAGTCGAAGCTGACGAGGTCCGGCGGCAGGTCCGGATCGGTGACCTGCCAAGCGGCTGTCGGGCCACCGCGGCGGTGTGTGGTGACCTGCCAGCGTTGCGCGCTGATCCCGGTACTCGCCCAGAGTCTCGTGGGCAGCGCCTGGACGATCGCGGTGGGGCCACACCGAGCCCAGCGCTCCAGCACGTGCCGCATGCCGCCGGCCTGCCATGCCTCTCCCACGCCGTCGCTGACCACGAGGACGAGGGTGTTACGGGTGGGGTCGCTCAGCGTGTTCGGCGACTGGCGGCGGCCGCTGTCACGGTAGGGGCTGGTACGGATAAAAGGCGTGCCTTCGCGTGTGTGCAGCCCATAGACACGCACGTCGCGAAAGGCTCCGGCGCGTTCCATGAGCGCTCGGATCTCGGCGGCGAGACGCTGCCAGAGGATCATGGAGATGCCGTCGTCGATGACGAGGGCGAGGGAGAGCCAGCGGGTCGGCACGGGACGGGTAACGGTCTCGGGCATTCTGGTATCCGCCATGGCGGCGACGGTCCGGGCAACGTCGAGTTCGTCACGTCGGCGGTCGGGAAACCGCTGCCGCAGTGGACGGACTGCCTTCCCGAGCGGCAGCTGCCCGGTGCCGACGGGCCGGGTGTCCGGTGCGCGGACGGCGACCGCGCGCGAGGACGGCGTGTCCGTGTTCTCGTACGCGTGCTGCTGTGCCGCGGCCATGAGCGGGCGTGTGAGTTCGGCGTCCGTATGCTCGGCGGTCGTTACGCTGGGCTCTGCGAACTCCGACGATCGTGAAGGTGATCCGTCCGGTTCCCGACTGTCCGGTTGCGGACTGTCAGGGGCCGTCGCCGGTACGACGGCCCGGGCCAGGGCCCCGGCGCCCCTGGGCAGCTTTCCGGCGAGCCAGAGCGTGTCGAGCAGTTCCTCGTGAGAGAGCTCCGCCCCGCTGTCGGCCAAGACCTTCGTTACGCGTGAGATCACGGCGTCACACGGTTCCGCCGAGCCGGTGCAGGACGGCCTGCAGAAGGGAGCCGGCGTCGAGGTCGACGCCGCCCTTGCGGAGAAAAACCGCGTTCAGAAGCTGATCGGTGGCGAGTTCGCCGGAAACTCGGCGGTCGAGGAACTGCCGCAGCAAGTCGTCGACGCTGTCGAGAGCCCCGGGGCCGAGGTGTGCAGCGACAATGTCCCTCAGGCGCTGTTCGTCGGGCTCCGGGAGGTCCAGTCGGACACAGCGCCTGAGGAAGGCAGGCGGGAAGTCCCGCTCACCATTGCTCGTGATGATTACGACGGGGAACTCCCGACAGCGGACATGGCCGTGTGTGACCGGGGCCGGGGCACTCGGGTCGTCGGTCTGGACGTACACCGGCACATCGCCATTGGGCAGGCGGGTGAGCTCAGGAATAGTGAACTCACCCTCCTCGAAGACCGTCAGCAGGTCGTTGGGCAGGTCGACATCGCCCTTGTCCAGTTCGTCGATGAGGAGCACGCGGGGACGTTCCTGGGGAATGAGTGCGTTGCCCAGAGGGCCGAGACGGATGTATTGGCCGATGTCCGGTTCCCTGCCGTCCGCGTCGCGGCTCAGGTTGGCCTCCCGGAGCCGGCCGACGGCGTCGTACTGGTACAGGGCGTCGTGCAGGACGGAACGGCTGTTGACGGGCCACTGCAGGACACGGCCGAGCGCCAGTTCATGGGCGACGGCGTGGGCCAGCGAGGACTTTCCCGTACCAGGAGCTCCGGTCACCAGCAGCGGCCGACGCAGATGGAGCGCCGCGTTCACGACATCGGCCTCGTCGGGGCCGATGAGATAGGGCCGGGCAGCCGGGCTCACCCCTTTCGTCGGCGGTACTTTCGGCAGGTCGAAGCGGCGCCACGGCGGCGCTTCGGGAAACGGGACCTCGCGGCGCTCTCCGTCGCCGCGGAAGAGCCGCCAGCGGTCTTGGTCGGACGTGGAGGGCTGGGAGTACGTATCGCCCGCGGACTGGGGGGTGCTCATGACGCGTAGGTTCCTTTCCTGGGGTCCCTCAGCCGCAGCGGTCCAGGCCTCTGGTGCTGACCGCCGGGTTCCCAGACGAGGGCGGGGCGAGCCTGATGCTCTCCCGGGTAGGCGAGCGAGCGGCTCCGGTACTCGCGGACGCGCTCGGGAAGACCGTCCAGCTCGCCGCCAGGCGCGAGGCTTCTCAGCCTGGGCGAGTCAACGTAGCCGTCGGCGTCGCGGTCGAAGAGGATGACCGGAACCCCCAGAGCGAGGCAGAGTGCCAGCCAGGACTCTCGTTGATCGGCGGGGCCATTGAGTACAACCTGTGCGACGTCCCGGTGTTCGTTCTCGAGGAGATATCTGAGCTGCTGGAAGGTGACGGACGTGGAGTCGGTGACTAGAGCGCTCGTCTGTCCGAGCTTCCACCGGCGCGTCTGGTCCGTGTCACGTTCGGCTCTGAGGCCGCTCATCTCAGGGCAGCTCAGGGTCACGCGGTAGTCTGCCCCGATCGGCTGAGCGGGCATGAATTCGTCGAGACACGCAGGTGTCCACTCGTCGACGGCCAGATGGAGGCTTCTCCGCTCCACTACGACCGTCACCCATGGCACATGGTCCCCCTGCCCGGGCTCCTCCCTCGTGGCGGCTACGGCCTCGCGCAGACTGTGCGCGGCCTCCTGAGGCGTCTTCGCAGGCGATCCTGTCTCGTGGAGCACGCTGTGTGAGCCGTCCGTGCGGGCCAGCAGGAACTGGCACCGATACTGTTCGTCCCCCGCGGAGTCGTCGAGTTCCAACTTCATCACTATTCGCGCCACCGGCGCACTTTCGCGCTTCGCCCAGTGGGCGGCGTCCCGGCGCCGTTCGTCCAGGGCGTCGGGGTGGATACCGAGCCGGGTGGCGGTCGCCGACGTCCACGAGCGCAGTTTGACGGCCGTTTCGGGGCCCGACGCCGCCGCCACGTACTCGACGAGACGCAGGAGTGCCGGGACCGGTGGCGTGCCCTGGGGGACGCTCTCGCTGTCGAAGAGCGCCTCCAGTTCCACGATCGCGTTGTCGAGGAGGTCCTCCGTGAGACGGGGACGGGTGAGGCTCTCGGGAAGGACTGTGTAGCGCAGCGCCTCGCGTGCGGCCCGCGGCAGCAACGTCGAGTGCTCCTTGCAGAGCCCGTGCAGAAGGTCGAACAACTCCTCGTGCTCTGCCAGGGAGAGCAGGGAACCGCATTCGAGTATCTGGGCCTGGAAGAACAGGGCGGTAAGAGAGGCGCGGTTGGCTTCGCCTGCACCCGTCGCGGCGAGCGCGCCGCCGAGCGATGCGAGGGCGCGGGGGTGTGCCGCCAGGAGGGCAGAGAGGTCGGCGAGGGTGGGCTCGTAGCCCCCTATGTCGTAGCCCAGACCACGCGCCAGGTCCCGCGCGTGTGGTATTCGCAGGGCGGGATCGGCGAACAGCGGCGTGAGCAGCTTTTCAAGTTCGCGCTCGGTGGGCGTACGCCCGGCGGCGGGTCCGGCCTTCGGTAGCGCGGCTGCGTCGAGTACGGTCACGCCGGGGGACCCGCCACCGTGCTTCTCGACGTGGGCCACGAAGCCGGCGTCTTCGACAAAGGTGTGGACTGGGACGGCGAAAAGACGTCTTGCCGCGTATGTTTGCGGTTCCCGGATCACGACTCCGACGAGGTGGTCGTCGCAGAAGACAGCGGTTCCCGAAGCCCCGCCCCAGGCCATGCTGTCGCCAGACCCGGGAGCGGGCGCGGGGCCTTGGTCCAGGACGTAGCGGTCGCCAGAGCCTGACAGGGGTGAGAGGACGCCGCGTAGATGCTCGACTTGCCGAGTGTCGACGGCCGCCGCTTTCGGGAAGCCGAGACCGTCGTACTGCAGCGGTACCTTGCCTGCCGGACGGCCCCATCGGACGGGACCCGACACGTCCGTCTCGTGGTCGATGCGCAGAAGCGCGACGTCCAGCCCCTCCGGGTGTTCCCAGAGGAGTTCCGCCCCCACGTACGCCGTCAGGCCGTCACGCGGGTGGCCCAAACGCACCTGGATCTTCGGCCAGAGCTTTCCCGTGTCGGCTTGCAGCAGCACATGACGGGCGGTGAGCACCAATCGTGGGGCGATCAGATAGCCGGAGCCGACACTGTGGCGTCGCTGGTCGATCCCGCAACGGATCAGCGCGAGTCTGCGCGGATCCACGTCACTCCTCGTCCCAGGACCCGGATTCCGCGTCGCTGATCTCGGGGCTCGTGCCGCCTGCGGCACGATCGCGGACGGACAGCTTGAGGGTCAGCCGATGGGTGCGGACGCTGGAGACCTCCCCGCCGACTCCGACAGTGGCCACACCGAAGGTGAGCTTGCCGTCGCCCTTGCCGCTCTTGCGCAGTTCGAGTAGCAGCTCCAGTTCCGCCTCTTCGACGGTGAAACCGAACTGCTGCCCGGCGCCGAGGTCTTGTGCCTGGTAGAGCTCTTGCCGGAGCTCTTCGATGGCGGCGGCCAGCCCGATCGTCGACACCCTTGCCTCGCCCCCCGGTTCACGAAAATCCGCATGCCGTCGTTACGTTACAGCGCAGGCGAGGCGGCTCCAACCTCGATCATGGACAATCGAGACGGGTCGAAGTACTGAGACCGCGACCCGCGCACCGGCAGCTGAAGGAGCCCGATGGAACCGCTGGACGGACCCCCTGACGACCAGGCGGAGCTGCCGGACGCCGCAGATGCGGTGACTGTTCAGGATTTCCTGTGGCAGGCCGTCGACAAGCTCCGAGGTTCTGTCGACGCCGCCTTCCACAAGGAGTTCGTCCTTGGCCTTGTCTTCCTCAAGTACGTTTCCGAGTCCTTCGAAGAGCGCCGCAGGGAACTGGTCGGAGAACTCGCTGCGGACGGAGTCGCCGGGGATCTCGTGGACGCCCGTTTGGAGCGGCCCGAGGAGTACACGCGCGCCGGTGTGCTCTGGGTTCCGCAGACCGCGCGCTGGTCCCGGATCGCGGCCCACACCGACGGCCGGACGAGCGGCCGGATCCTCGATGAGGCGATGGACGCGCTCATGCGGGAGAACGCCTCCCTTCGTGGTGCCCTTCCAAAGAACTTTGAACGAAGCGCGGTCCAGCAGGTACGCCTCGACGAACTCGTCAGCCTCATTGACGGAATCAATCCCCGCGACGCGTCCGGAACGGCGCAGGACGTGGGCGGTGCCCTCTACGAATACGCCCTCGCAGGCTTCGCGGACCTGGAGGCCAGACGAGGAGGCGAGTTCTACACGCCCCAGTCGGTCGTCCGGCTGATCGTGGAGATCCTGCGGCCACACGAAGGCCGACTGTACGACCCGGCGTGCGGCTCGGGCGGCATGTTCGTCGAAGCGGCCAAGTTCGTCCGAGCCCACGGGGGAAGAGGGCACGAGTCCGGCATCACGGTCTACGGCCAAGAGGTCAATGCGCGGACCTGGCGCCTGGCCAAGATGAATCTCGCCGTCCACGGCATCCACGGCGACCTCGCCGGAAGCTCGAGCGACTCCCTCGTCGACGACCAGCATCCGGACCTCAAGGCGGACTTCGTCATGAGCGTCCCGCCCTTCAACGTGAAGTGGGGACTGAGCAACACCGACCCAAGGTGGCGGTACGGTGTTTCGCGGGGTACCAACGCCAACTATGCGTGGCTTCAGAACGCGATCGCCAAGCTCGACCAGCGCGGCACGGCAGCCATTGTTCTCGCCAACGGCTCGATGCACTCCACCGTGAAGGCTGACGCCGGGATCCGCAGGGCGATACTGGAGGCGGACCTCGTGGCCTGCGTCGTCGCGTTGCCGGATCGGCTGTTCCTGTCGACAGGGATCCCGGCGAGCCTGTGGATCCTCACCAAGGACAAGCCGACGGCCCGGCATGGCCAGATCCTCTTCATGGACGCTCGGCAATTGGGGAGTTTTGCAAGCCGGACGCGGCGTGTTCTGACAGACGCCGACCTGGCCAGAATCGCCAGGACGTACCACTCGTGGCGGGGGACGGCATCGGCAGGCGAACACGGAGTAACGTATGCGGACGAACCAGGGTTCTGCGTCTCGGAGTCGCTAGACAGCGTGTGTCAGCACGGCTTCATTCTGACACCCGGGCTCTACACAGATGCCTCACCAGCCCCAGCCATCGTGAAACCGGGCACGGCCGACCCGGATGACCTCGTCAAGTTGGCGAGTGACCTGTACGCCCTCTTCGACTGGGGACCGTCCGTACGAACAGCAACGACACGTCCGCCCCAGACGCAACCTAAGCGTCGCCAGGAGGAGGATCTGCCTCGTCGGCAGGATCCCGACGTTTCGGTCGGAACGCTGATCGGTGACGAGCGCGAGTTGCTGCGTCTGATCGCCCAGTCTCCGGAGCCGGTGGCTGCATCCACGTTCTTTGACGCGATCAACCCGCCGGACTTCGAGCGAAGCGCCGCGGAGGAAGACCCGCGCCGGGTGGCCTGGCAGGAGAAGCAGTTCGGTCTCTACCAGGCGGTGCTCGACTTGCACGACGGGGGTCTGATCCGGATCGTGCACCCGGCGAACGGAGCGCGGCCGGACCTTATGGAGGCCACCGAGGCCGGCTACGACGCGCTCGCTTGACAGTCGGGTTCAGCATGACCACTGCCGAGAAGGCAAGATAGTCCGAAGGTGCATGCCCGCCTGCTGGCATCTGCTGATGATACAAGTCGTCTGTCTGCAGCTTCGCCAAGCGCTCGGACCATCCGGAAGCCGGCCAAGAGCGGACAACCTCCGCCTCCCGCCCTGGAGCCTCGGTAGAGTTTGCGTTTTCTTTGCCCGTGTGGGTCGCTATCAAAGAGAGCTTGATGTGGTTGAAGTGCCACCGCTCAGGCTGGCGGCAGTCGCTCCGAATGACTGCGGCTCCGCGTCGGGAGTCTCTCCTCGAGGCAATAACCCTCAGACCTTCAAGTCGCGAAGGTTGCCATCCCCGAGCTGGCACCTGCTGACTGGAGCGGCCTGCGTTTCGCTACTCTCGGGTTGTCCTAACGGAGGTTGGCGGACACGAACACGAGTAACACGGACCGTCGGGTCCGGTTGAGCTTCCTGGGGTGACTTTCCTGCCTTCTGAGGAGTTGGTGGGCGGCCGTTGGTCGGGGACGTCGAGGGCACGTCATCCCGGTAGGCGCGTCATGCGGCGTTGATGTGGTCTCGATGACGCACCACGTGGAGTGTGTCGCCATCCTCGAACCGGCTGCGAATCCCTTCTGACCTGCGGTTTTGCCTGTGCGCATTATGTGCGGTGTGGGCGTTACGGGCGATATCTTGACGCTGAAATGACGCTCATTTGACGCTCGTTCTGATGGGGCGTCAGGTGACCTGTCGGGCAGGTCAGGCCCTGTGAGGGGGCGTGTTAGTAAGGCGCCGAGGGTGAGCGACGCTCTGCGTGGGGATGCTGGTTCCTGCTGGTCGGTTGTCGCGGATGAGACCGGCCAGCCCCGTGACATACCGCGATGAGTGGCTGATGACAGCTGACCTGCGCCAGGGCGCTTGCGTGGGGGGCATCGTTCATCCCCCTCAAACTGAGCCTGGATGAGAATCGTTACGATTTGGAGGAAATACGCAGGCGCCGACGGACCTGAGAGCGGTACTCTGCGGACTCCGCCCTGGCGTCGACCCGGCCAGGAAAAATGAGGACGGGGTCCTCTTCGAGCGTCTGGCCTGCGGCGTGGGCATCGGCGCCACCCGTCCGGGCGACTGTGGCTCGGAGGCTATCCGATGACGTAGCCGGCAGGTCCGGCGGGGTGCTGTGCCGGGCCGAAGCGGACGATGGCCTGCTCGGTGGTGCCGGTGCGCGGGTGGCTCGCGTCGATGAGCGCGGCCAGAAGCCGCGAGCGGAATGCGTCACGGAACGACCAGGTCGGCGGCGCAGGTGATGCGGCCGCCGGCAAGACGGCGCTGGCGTATGAGGCAAGCTGGGCGCTGACGAGGATGGGACCATCCCTGCATGCCGGGGGGAGGAGGTCTTGCTGGACGACGAGGTCGTGTACGAACTGCTCCCCGCCCGCGGGGATGGTCCCCAGCGGTATATTTCCGGGCTGACGACCCGGGTCTGCTCCCCGTGCCTGCGGGGATGGCTCATTCGGCTGCCGCACTTTCCCGTGAGGGCCGGCCCGGCCGACTGCGCCCGCCGCACCGGTCCGGTGACGCGCCCCGCCGGACGGCTGCCGCCACGCCTGGCCGCGCCGCCGTTCCGGGTGGACCCGGCACCCGCGCGTCAGACGGACCTGCTGCCCGAGTGCTTGCTTCCGTCAGGCGCCGGCGTGGAGGTAGGCGGCCCACAGGAAGGGAGTCCGGGGCCGGTCGAGCGGGCCGGGCAGGTCGTGGCCGTCTCGTACGCTGCGCACGGCCTGGTGCAGTGCCCAGGCTGCCCGGTTGGTGTCGATGGTTCGGTCGGGGGTGCGCAGGTGGGTGTAGAAGGTGTCGGCGACGGTGACGGCGATCTTGTCGTCGATCTCCCAGAGGGTGCCGACGACGTGGGGGAATCCGGCGAGCTGGAAAGCGGAGGTCAGGTGGATGGCCTCGTCGACCAGGTGTGCGGCGTCGAGGGCTGCGGTGCGGCAGGCGGACAGGTAGGCCAGCTGGGCGTGGTCGAGGCGGACTGAGGTGAGGCTGGCGACGGTGAGGGGGTCGCTTTGATGGTCGTGGAGCAGCAGCAGGCTCTGGGAGGGGTCTGCGGGATTGCTGGCGCCGTGGCAGGCGAAGTGGGCGATGTGGCAACGGGGGAGGTGGTCCAGGACGGCTGCTTTGGTCGGCCTGCTCGGTGGCGGGCCGGGAGAGTGGCTGCCGGGATCGGGTTCGCTCAGCAGCACGGTGCGCGGCAGGTGGCGGCGGAGCACCTCGGCTTCGGTACTGACGTGGTTCAGCCGGCCGTCGTGGGGGAGGCCGGGGGTTGTAGGCATCGCGACGACCAGTCCCTGGCCGGGGGTGTCCGGGTGCGGGGTGTGTTCCCGAGTGTGCTGGCGGGCGTAACGCAGGGCGCGGACTGTGGGGGTGTGGGACGAGACGACCCGGTCCATGACGGTGCGCCGGTGCGGGTCGTCGGCGGCGTCGGTGTGGTAGCCGGCGGCGTGCAGGGGCAGTAGTCCGAGCAGTCCGCCCGGTACCCACCACACCCGCGGCCAGTCGGTGTCCGCCGGAGGCTGGCGGTGATGGCCCAGTTGCTCCAGAACGGGCCCGGCTGCGGTATCCCACAGCCATTGCAGGACTTCCGTCATCACGTCCTGGGCCTGCCGCCGCTGGGCTTTGTCCCCGCTCGCGGTAGCGGTGTGCAGCGCCTGTCGGAAGGAGCCTGCCTTCTCGGACAGGGCGCCGGTTGTGAGCTGGGGGAGCTCCAGACAGGTGATGCCCGCCCGGGTGAGCAACAGAGCGTCGCTGCGGTAGTTGCTGACGTTGAACACGACGATGGGGCCCTGTTGCGCCTGGGCGAGAAGTTCCTCTGTGGCGGGTGGGAGGGCGAAGGAGGCGAATTCGTCCAGATCGCGGATCCCGGCCAGTGTCCGGGCGAAGTCGCGGGCCAGTTGGTGCCGGTCGTGTACGGCGCGGTCCTGGCGCACCGTACGGGTGCCCGTCTCACCGCTTCCGTCGGCGGCGGTGCCGGTGGGCTGGTCGAGCTGGTCGCGCAGCTGAACGAACCGCGCTGCCAGGTCGGGGCGCTGCCGGTCCAGGTCGTTGAGATCGCCGCGGGTATCAAGCGCTTGGCCGAGCAGCACCGCCCGCCCGGCCTCCAGCAGCCGCAGCGCGCGGGTGGCGCGTTCCTGCCGGGTCCCGCGGGGATCAGCGAGAGCCAGTGCTGTGGCGTCCCCGGCCAGTCCGGCGAAGCGGCCGAGCGCATGCTGGAGATCGCCCCGCCTCAGCTGGCGCAGGGTCACCTCGGGCAACAGCCGTACCGCGGCCTCGGCTGCCTCCGCCGCCCGCCCCGCATCAGACCGTGCGATGAGCCCCGCAACCGTCCACGCTGCCCGGATACGGACCGAAGGTACCGCCGAAACGGCACCGCCCGCCTCGCCCAGAACAGACACCGCCGCGTCCAGGTCCACCTGGTCCCCCGTCAGCCCGAACCGGTCCCGCAGTGCCAACCCTAGGTTGCTCAGGTACACCGCTCGGTCGGGGTGGCTGGCAGGCGCGGCCCGGACCGCGGCGTGGTGACAGTCGATGGACTGATCCAGGTCAGTCCGGTCCCCGGTCAGCCCGAACCGGGCCACAAGCGCCAGCCCGAGGTTGTTCAGGTGCCCCGCTCGGCTGGCATGGTCGGCGGGTGTGGCGTCCACCACTTCCTGTCCGATGACGATGGCCTGCTCCAGGTCTGACGGATCCCCCGCCCGTCTGAACCGGACGTGCAGGGCACTCCCCAGGTTGTTCAGGCGCTCCGCCCGGTTGGGGTGGTCGGTGGGTGTGGTGTGTACGGCTTCCTGTCCGATGGTGATGGCCTGGTCCAGGTCTGACAGATCCCCAGTCCGCTCGAACCGGAGTTGCAGCACACCCCCCAGACTGGACAGCGTCGATGCCCGGTCGGAGTGGTCGGCCGGCGGGGCGTGTACCGCGGCCTGGAGATCGTCGATGGCCTGGTCCAGATCCGTCTGGTCCCCGGTCAGCCCGAACCGGACATGCAACGCCAGCCCCAGGTTGGACAGCGTCGACGCTCGGTCGGGGTGGTCGGTGGGTGCGACCCGGACTGCGGCTTGGAGACGATCGATGACCTGATCCAGGTCAGACAGGTCCCCCGTCCGCTTGAACCGGTCCTCCAGCGTCAGCCCCAGGTTGTTCAGGTACTCCGCTCGGTCGGTGGGGTCGACGGGTGTGGCCTGGACTGCGGCTTGGAGGCGGTCGATGGCCTGACTTAGGTCCGACAGATCTCTCGTCCGCCCGAACCGTTCCCGCAGCGCCAGCCCCAGGGTATTCAGGTGCCCCGCTCGGTCGGTGGGGTCGGTGGGTGTGGCCTGGACTGCGGCCTGGAGATGGTCGATGGCCTGGTCCAGGTCCGGCAGGTCCCCGGTCCGCCTGAACCGGTCCCGTAGCGCCAGCCCCAGGTTGGACAGTATCAACGCCCGGCGCAGGTAGTTGGTGGGCGCGGCGCGTGCGGCTTCCTGCCCGATGACGATGGCCTGGTCCAGGTCCGACAGGTCCCCGGTCCGCCTGAACCGTTCCCGCAGCGCCAGCCCCAGGTTGGACACCAACAACCCCCGGTGGGGGTGGTCGGCGGGCGCGGCCTGCGCGATGCGCCGGCACAAGTCCACGGCGGCGGTGAGCAGGTCCGGGTCAGCGGAGTCACGTGCTTGCTGGAACAGGAGCTCAGCGTACGGTGCCGCGGTGTCGGCGAGAATCGGTAGGAGAGGTTCGGGGAGGGCGCCGGTGCCTGTGAGGAAGCAGGGCGTGAACGCTTTTACCGCGCTGCCCAGGTCCGTACCGCCTTGGCCGTCCGGGAGAGCCGTGTACCTGTGGAAGTGGAGCCAGCCAAGCGCGTACCAGGCTGTTATGTCGCTGAACTCAGCCGTGTTGGTGTGGAGGAGTTCGGTGAGCTGCCGGCCCTCGATGAGGGCCCGGGGTTCCAGTGCCGGGGAAGGATCGCCGGTGTCGGCGATCCGCTGTAACCGGGCCCACACCGCGGTCAGCCATTCCTCAAGCACTCCGGCCTCCTCTGTCCGCCATGTGTTCCGTGGCATGTACGCCCCGCCGTGCCGGAAGGACGCCCCGAGTACCCTCGTGGTGTCGGCCAACCCTGGTCCATTCCAACGTAGTTGGCCGGAGGCAGGCCGGTGACAAGAACGGGCAGGGCAGGCGGGAAGGGAACCCATGGCCGACGGGGGCGGGCTGGCGGCGCCGGACGGGGCGGAGAGGCTGGCCGCGGTCTGCGCGCATCTGGAGGAGATCCGCGCGGATCTACGGGACGGGCCGGGCGGGGAGCACGGCCCGGTGGAGCGGGTACTGGCCGCCGCACACGGCGGCGGAGACGTAGTGGCCCCTCTTGCCGTGCTGCACGCCGTCCTGCAGGCCGGCGGCGACCCTCAGGGCCTGGACGGCTACACCGACCACGCGGGCGCGATCCGTGGTCTGCGGCCGGCCGGGATCAGCACCACCCGCGCCGAGCAGGTGTATCTGTGTCCGGCAGGCAGGTGTGCCCGCTACTGGTGGCCCAAGGCCGCTGCCCCGGTGCCGCACTGCGCCATCAGCAACAGCACGCTGCGCAGGGAACGGCTGTAACCGGTGGGCGGCTTCCTGTCGGAGCTGGGCAAGAAACTCGCCGAGCGGTGGCTGTCCCTGCTGGTTCTGCCCGGCGCCCTCTACCTCGCCATCGCCGTGACCGCCCACACCCTCGGCCACACCCGCCCCTTCGACCTGCCACTCCTCACCCGACAGATCACCACCTGGGCAAACCACCCGGCCACGAGCAACACCGACGGCTACGTGGTGCTGCTGGCCGCGACACTGGCCGGCGCCGCAGCCACGAGGCTGGTAGCCCAGGCCCTTGGCTCCCTGACAGAACGGCTCTGCCTGGCCGCCGACTGGCACACCTGGCCACCCCCACTCCGCCGGCTCGCCGCCAGGCAAACGGCCCGGCGGCACGACCGCTGGACCCGCGCAGCCCGCACCTGGCATCACCACCGTGAGCAAGACGCCCAAGCCCTGGCCCACGGCCGACGCGCCGACCCTGCCGCACGCCGCGCCGCCGAACGCACCATGACCTGCATCGCACCCGAGGAACCCACCCGCCCCACCTGGAGCGGAGACCGCCTCAACGCGGCAGCCGTCCGCCTCGAGCGCGACCACCACCTCGACCTGGCCACCCTCTGGCCACACCTGTGGCTGATCCTCCCCGAGGAGACCCGCGTTCAGATCACCACCGTCCGTCAAAACCTTACCCGCGCAGCCACCCTGACCGCCTGGGCCCTGCTCTACCTCCCCCTCGCCGCCTGGTGGTGGCCCGCCGCACTCATCACCGCCACACTCACCCTCACCGGCCGGGCACGCACCCGCACGGCCACCGACACCTACGCGCTCCTCCTGGAAGCCGCCACCCGCCTCCACATCCGCGACCTCGCCGACCGCCTCGGCCTCAACCCCACGAGCCCCACCACCCCCGAAACTGGCGGCGCCCTCGGCCTCAACTCCACCGGTGGTCCCCTCACTTCCGAAGCCGGCGACATCCTCACCCGCCACCTGACACCCACGCCGCCCCCGCCTCCCGCGGGGTAACCATTCGTCACCCGGCGGGCCACGGGCCCACCAGACTGAACGGGAAGGACCCGGGACCCATCACCAAATGCACACGCCACGGGACGGGACCTCCGGCCCTGACTCTATTCCGCAACCACGGCCGCCGTCTTCCCAGATGTGCCGTCGTCTGTGGTGACTGACGCGGGTTTGGTGTCGTCGTCGGCGCCAGCACAACGTCAGAGAGGGGCAGGGGATATGGGCGACCGCTGGCGGTGTTGAGCCTTGCTGTCCAGGACCCGCTCCGTCCGCCGAACGATCACGGTGTGGCGTTCGGTAACGGACGAACCGTCACGCCAAGGGGTAGTTGCGGGGTGAAACGGACACCGATGGTCGGGGTGAACAGACGGCGGTGGGCCCGCAGGGTGGCGTCGTCCCACGCGCATCGCGCGCCGACACTGCTAACTGGCGGGGATAGAGCCGGGTCGGTCCTGCTGCATTGGCGGACGGCTATGCAGCCCGACCCGAAGTTGGTCGCGCAGCTGCGCCGCAGCCGACGGATCCGCCCGCCAGTTTCTGACCGCGTGGGTGTGCCTTGGGTTCGACGGTTTTGTCCGTGCTGACGAGGTCGAGGTCGGCGTGGCGTCCGGTGCCGCTGGCCGGGTCTTCGAAACGGACCGGGCCCGCGGCCAGTTCGGTGGTGAGTAAGCCGTCCTTGTTGACCCACGTCGTGGAGGTCTCGGTGCGTTCGGAGAGGGCTGCCGGACAGCCTCGCCGCCAACCGCGCGGAGGAGATGTCGGCAGCCTGGGTCGGTGCGGGTTTGTTCGTTGCGGCGAGTACCTGGGGTACGGCACCCATCGTGATGCTTGTCCCATCGAGCAGAGTCACGGCCGGAGTCAGGGCGAGACTTCCGGCTATGTAGCGCAGGCTCTCCCCGAAGTGTCATGAGTCCTCTGTCTCTTCAGAAGAAGCATGAGGGAAAGTACATCGTCACCAGTGACGCTTATGGTTCCGTCGAAAGGTACGGGGGCGGCATCAGTAAGGACCGTGCGTCAGTCAAGTATGCAGTCCGTGACGCGATGAAGAGCAAAGAGATGCTGGACGGGTTGAAAGGCTATTACCAGACACTTTCTTCGGGCTCCGGCTCTCCCGTGGAAAGGCCCAGAGGAATGACCGAATGCCCCCTTTCCTGAAACGGCAGCCGTCCAATTCGAAGCGGTGCGCCCCTTGTCCGATTCTTATGCGGCCACTCGGACACATCCGAGCGACTCGTCAACTGTTCTTGGAGTGGCGGCCCGGTCCCTGGAGCTGGCCGAGGAGGTGCCGCTGGGCGTTGCCGATCAGTTGCCGCTGTAACGAACGATCATTTCGACAGCGAATAAAGAGCAGCAGATGCAGACCGCTATCACGCCCAGCCGTCGCCCCATCGACATGGTGGCGAAACGAAAATATACGACCATGGCGCGGCGATGTCGATACCACGCCACCGCGCGGGGAACTGTCTCCGACGCCTTTAATGTCATTGTTGAAAATGAAATAAACAGGATGAGGCTGGCGAAAAGGATCGCACGTGTCAACAAATCGAGCTCGTCCCCTGCAAAAGGTAAGAGGGCGTACTGCAACGATGTCAGTCCCGCCACACAGCACAGCAGGGCCAGTGCATGCGTGCTGCCGGAATCGACTATCTCCGACCGGACCAGCGTTTCATGCCGCTGCTTCCATGTGGGGTGGGTCCGCCACAGATCGGTAAACCATCGCCTCGATGCGGCCCGCCGCACGTGCCCCGGGCCGACGGTGGCCCTGACCGCCTCGGCACGGTACGCGGTGTGCCACATTGCCGGATCGGCACCGATTGCGACTGCATCGAGATCGGCGACCAGTTCGCGTCGGCGAAGGGCGTCGGCCCGGGTCAGGTAGATCATGGCGGTGAGGAGCACGGACGACGCCACCCAGGCCAGGTCAGGTTCAGCGTCTTTCCAGGGGATCCTTTCCTCTCCCTGCCAGTGCCTTTCCATGAGCAGCCAGCAGGCGACAGCCTGACACGGCAGCAGTACGGCCGAGAGGTAGACCCGCCAGAGCGATAAGGCGACGTAGGTTATGTCCACGTCGCCGTTGCGGAGATGTGCCAGTTCATGCAGTACCACGGCTTGGAACATCTTCGGCTGCCTGTCGCGGAGTATCACCAGGCCAATGTCCAGGCACACCGTGTGCCTGCCGCCCCGGCCGAAGACGACAGCCCCCGTCGACAGCGCGCCGACGTCGACGACAAAGCTAGGCGGACGGCGGATGCCTCCCTGGCGCGTCAGTCGAGACAGATGCTCTGTCAGTGATTCGCGGGGACCGGGCGCCTCGTTCTCGGGCTTCTTCCCGTCTTCTCGTCGGTGCCATTCCTCGGCGGTCCAAATTCTTTGCCATTTCTGCTGCGGAGCGAGGACCACCGGTTCCGGAGGGGCCCCGGACCCGAACTGGGCAGCGGGAATCAGTCGTCGCCGGTGGCGCCGCCAGGACGGCAGGGTCCAGTACACGACCAGCGCCGTGCACAGAACCACTCCTGTCCCACTCAGCGCGGTGCGCAGCGCCCTGGACGCTTCTTTCTCACGGCAGTCGTCAAACTCGGCCAGTACAGCGCGGGCCGATTGCGCGGAACGGAGCATGTCGGCTTCCGCTCCCACGACGTCGGCGCAATACATGGACAACGACTCTGCCTGCAGTGCCAGGACCACAGCGCCTATCTGGGAGAGACATGACCCCATCAGCATGACCACTAGCAGCGCGAAGCGTCGTGCGGTCCCTCGTCCTTGGACGAGTTGGTCGACCGGATTCACAGGAGGATCTGCTTACTGGCTCTCGCGCGCCAGCCGCGAGACCACCGCGTCAGCCAGCAACTGGGCGTTTGCCCCCTCGATACCAGCATCGGCCGCCCGCTCAAGCACTCTACGGTGCACGGCGTCCAGTTGTTCGGCCGAGAGCGGGGGTACGGCCGCAGGCTCTGCCTGTGAACGCCGCAGCAGACTGCGCGTTCTGGACTGGAGACGGGCGAACAGGCTATCAGCCGCCATGCCCGCCCCTCGGTTGATCACTTCGCTGACCACCAACCAGACCACAGGAGTCACCAGGGTTGCGGCCTCCGTCAGACCGAATCCCAATGGGTCTGTTTTGCTGTTCTGGCGGCTGAGCAGACGAGTGATGTGCGCTTCGTCCAGCATCTGCAGGCTCTGGAGTACGGGGAGCTCTTGCGGAGCTGCAACTGCCACGACGTCCCTGGTCACCTCACGCCTGGTCGCACCCATATCACTAACTCTATTACAAGCAGGGCGAGTTGAGCGACACCCAGCCGCGCGCTGAGCGTGCCTGAGACTGCGTCGGCCGCTACGGCGAGGTGCCTCTGCTCTGGCTGTCCGATCGGACAGGAGCGAACCACCGGGCCGGTCGACGGGGGCGCGCTTCACGGTTTAAACGTGTGATTAGCGTCACGCCACGAAGAAGGGGTGCAGGTCACACGCTGCGTGACGTGGAGATGATCACCGTGTGTAAAGTGTTCGTGCCTCAGAGTTAACTTGGTTGGGTGTGCAGATCTCGTCAGCATCGTCCACGGAGGACAATCCCCGCAGGATGCGGTCAAGGACCTCATGTCACGCACAGCGAAACCCGAAATCCGGTAGCCGCCGTCCGCGAGCCGCTCTACTCGAACCGTCACGGATACGGGTGCCGCTGCCACCGGATGTCCGGTACCGACCAGAACGCCGGTGACGCGCTGCGGAAGCAACCGGCGCCAGCGGCGACCGAACACGGACGGCGGCCCATCACCGGCGCGGGTGGTCACCCCGGGCGACGCCTACAGACTTTGGGGGCGCTGGGCTCGGCGCCGAGTCGCCGTGATCTCGACCGGGAACCGTCTAGCTGTATCGACTTGTGGTTTCTTACGGTGCTGGTGGCTGGTCGGCTCGCGGGGGAGCGGCCGGGTGACCGAGGGGGTACGAGGTGAGTACGGGGGACGCGGGGGCGGCTTCGGCGCTTGCGGAGCGTATTGCTGAGCGGCGTGTGGGGGTGGGGGATCCGCGGGCGCTGGTGGGGGAGTTGCGGCGGGCGCTGGTGCTGGTGCCTTTGGAGGGCGGTGGGTTGTGGACGGCGGAGCTGGGCGGGGTGCGCTGGGTCTGCGGGTTCACGGACGAGGCCGCTTTGGCGCGGTTCGCGAAGGCGCGGGACGGCGGGGACGGGCAGGTGTCCGGGCGGGAGTGGGAGTTCGCGGAGATCCGGGGCGCGCGGCTGCTGGATGAGGTGATTCCGGCGATGGGGGTGTCGGCGGGGGTTGCGGTGAATATCGCTGATCCGGATGGGTCGATGCTGTTTCCGCCGGTGGTAGGGATTGTGCCGGACGCGGTGGCGGTCGACGGCGTCGACGCGAACGCCGACGCGCGTGACGGGGGGCGGGGCTGATGGGCGGTTTCGGGGATCTGCGGTTCGACGAGGAGAGTGTCCGGCGGATCACGGAGGGTCTGCGGGCGGCGGTCGGGGAGTTGCGGGAGGTCGGTACCGGTACGGGGGCGGTGCTGGGGAAGGGTTTCTCGGAGCTGGCCATGACGGGCATGGAGGCGGGGCATCGCGGGTTGTCGGTGGAGTTCGAGGATTTCTGTGAGCGGTGGGAGTGGGGGGTGCGGGCGCTGGTCCAGGATGCGAACACGATTGCGTCGACGCTGGGGCTGGCGGCGGGGCTGGTGTGGGAGGAGGACCAGTACATCCAGGGGACGTTCAAGGTTGCGGTGAACGCTGCGGTGGGCAATCCGCATGCCTCGGAGGAGGAGATCACCGGGCAGGGCTGGGGTGATGTGCTCACGCCGGATTATCTGAGTCCGGACTACAGTGCGGAGTCTTTCCAGCGGGCGGGGGACGAAGCGTTGCAGACGTGGCGGGACACGGGGCGGACGGTGCTGACGGAGGGGCAGGGCGGGCGGCAGTCGCGGATACTGAACGATCTGCTGGGGGTGGATGAGCAGTCGTGGGACCAGGCGCTGGACGACACGTTCGGCCCGTCTCCGGAGGAGCGCGCCCAGCAGGCCCAGCAGGCCGAGCAGCCGGACTCCGGGGGGAACTGATCCATGGGCATCGGTGATTTCGTTCCGGACGTCATCGAGGACGCGGCCGAGGGTGCCACGGAGTGGGTGGGCAACCGGGTTGAGGATGCCGGGCGGTGGACGGCGGACCGGCTGGAGGATGTGGGCTGGCAGTCCGGTGCGGATTGGGTGCGTGAGCAGTCGGGTTCGCTGGCGAACCGGATGGGTGCCGAGGTCGACGAGCTGGATCTCGGCCAGAGTGAGGACAGGACCAAGCTGGTCCACGGCAGTCCGGGCAGGATCCGCAGCACGGCCTCCCATCTCCGCGACCTCGAAGGCGCGTTCAGCAGTGTCGGCGAGGGTTTGCGCGGCCTGGACTCCAGCTCACTGCGGGGTGAGGGGGCGGACGCCTTCCGGGAGACGGTGTCGGTTGAGCCGCCGAAGTGGTTCCGGGGTGCGGAGGCGTTCGGGAAGGCGGCCGGGGCGCTGGAGTCGTTCGCCGGGACGGTGGAGTGGGCGCAGGGGCAGGCGCAGACCGCGATCGACAAGTGGAGGGCGGGTACGGAGGCGTCGGAGTCGGCGCGGGACACGTACAACGGGCGGGTTGACGCGTACAACCAGGCCGTCGACCGGTACAACGCGCAGCCCGCCGACCGGCGTGATCCGGCCTCGCTGCCGACGCGCCCGGGTGAGTTCAGTGATCCGGGGCGGGCGCGGATGGAGGAGGCGCAGGAGCTGCTGGCCGAGGCCCGCCGCCAGCGGAACTCGGCGGCGGAGACGGCGCGGAGTGCGGTCGCGGAGGCGCGGGATACGGCGCCGCCGAAGCCCTCGTACGCCGAGCAGGCCATGGACGGCCTGGACGAACTGGAGGTCATGCAGACGCATTTCGGTGCGGGCATTGTGCGGGGCACGGCGGGGCTGGTCAGTTTTGTACGGGGGATCAATCCGACCGACCCGTACAACATCACGCACCCGGCGGAGTATCTGCTGTCGCTGAACAACACGGCGGCGGGGCTGGTGCAGGTGGCGAACGACCCGTGGGGCGCGGGCCGTCAGATGGTCACCGACTTCATGCGCGACCCGGCTGAGGGCTTCGGCCGGCTCGTCCCCGACCTGGTCCTGACCGCCGCGACCGGCGGCGCGGGCGCCGGAGTCAAGGCCACCCGGCTGGCCATGGACGCCGCCGACGCAGCCGCCGACGCCAACCGCGCCCGCAGACTCCTCGACGATGCTCCCGAAGGCACCCACGACCGCAAACCCCGTGAGCGGGAGACGGGGCGTACCGATCCGGTGGACCTGGCGTCGGGCCGGATGTTCCTGCCTCAGACCGACGTGTCGCTGCCCGGGGTCCTACCGCTGGTCTTCACCCGCCGCACCGAGTCGGGGTACACGGCGGGTCGGTTCTTCGGGCCGTCCTGGTCGTCCACGGTGGACGAGCGCCTGGAGATCGACGCGAACGGTGTCATCCATGTCACCGCGGACGGCCTGCTGCTGGCGTATCCGCATCCGGTTCCGGGCGTGCCGACGCTGCCCGAGTCGGGCACGTCGCGCGGGGTGCTGGCCCGCGACGCCGACGGCGATTACACGGTCACCGACCCGGACACCAGGCTGGTACGGCACTTCACGGCCCCGCCGGGAGCGGAGCCGGGCGGCGACGGCGAGGCGTGGCTGACGCAGATCAGCGACCGCAACGGCCACACCATCACCTACGACCGGACCCCCGACGGCACCCCCCAGGCCCTGGCTCACTCGGCGGGCCACCACCTGACCGTGACGGTGGCAGGGGACCGTGTCACGGCACTGTCCCTGGCGGAACCGGGCGAGGGCGGTGCGAGCTGGAACGGCGCGGCCGACGGCGGTTCAGACGGGAGCGGTACGAGCCGGAGCACCGCGGACGAAGCCGGCCCGACCTCACCCGGCGTCGCCGCCCCCGGCCTCGGAGTGGCCGCACCCGGCGCCGCCGCGCACCGTGCCGCCCGTCTCCTCATGTCGTACGTCTACACCGATGGCGATCTCACCGGCGTCACCAAGCCCTCCGGCGCCACCCTCGCGTTCGCGTACGACGACCACTGCCGGGTCATCGCCTGGACCGACTCCAACAACAGCCGTTACGACTATGTCTACGACGACCTGCACCGTGTGATCGCCGAGGGCGGCGAAGCGGGCCATTTCCAGCTCACTCTCGCCTACAGCACCCCCGACCCCGCCACCGGCCACCGCACCACCACCCTCACCACCGCGCAGGGCCACGCCACCCGCCATCTCATCGGCGACGGCTGCCGCGTCCTGGCCACCACCGACCCCCTCGGCCACACCACCAGGTACACCTACGACGCCCGCGGCAACCAGCTCACCCGTACCGACTCCCTCGGCCGCACCACCGTCCACGCGTACGACGGCGACGGCCGGCTCACCACCCTCACCCGCCCCGACGGGAGCGAAGTGCGCGCTGTGCGTGATGGGTCGGGCCGTCCGGCCGAGCTGACTGGACCGGACGGTGCCCGCTGGCAGCAGGAGTTCGACGAGCGCGGCAACCGCACCGCCGTCACCGACCCCGCCGGCCACACCACTTACTACGGTTATGACACCGGCGGCCGGCTCGTCTCGGTCACCGATCCGCTGGGCGCCGTGACCCGGGTACGCTGCGACGCGGCCGGACTGCCGCTGGAGGTCACCGATCCTCTCGGCGCCACCACCCGCTACGAACGCGACCTGCTCGGCCGCCTCATATGCGTCACCGACCCCCTCGGCGCGGTGACCCGTCTGGAGTGGACCGCCGACGGCGAACTGGCGCGCCGCACCGGCCCGGACGGGACGACCGAGTCCTGGACGTACGACGGCGAGGGCAATCGCACCAGCCACACCGACCGCCTCGGGCAGACCACGCGCTTCGAATACACCCACTTCGACCTGCTCGCCGCCCGTACCACCCCCGACGGCACCCGCTACGAGTTCACCCACGACGCCGAGCTGCGCCTCACCGAAGTCCGCGGTCCGCAGGGCCTGACCTGGAGCTACGCCTACGACCCGGCCGGCCGCCTCACCTCCGAGACCGACTTCGACGACCGCACCCTCACCTACACCCTCGACCCGGCCGGACGGGTAGCGGCCCGTACGGACGCAGTCGGCCGGACTATCGCGTACGAACGGGACGCGCTCGGCCGGGTGACTCGCAAGGACGCGGCTGGTGAGGTGTCTACGTACGCGTACGACCGGGCGGGGCGGATGGTGCACGCGGCCGGCCCGGGCGGCGAGCTGGTCTACCAGTACGACCGCCGCGGCCAGGTCAAGACGGAGCTGGCCGATGGTCGCGCCATGACGTACGCGTATGACGCGCGAGGGCGCCGCGTTCGCCGTATCACCCCTACCGGCCGGGTCACTGCGTATGCCTACGACGCCGTCGGCCGTGCGACTCATCTGACCAGTGGCGATCACCGGATCGCGTTCATTCACGACGCGGCGGGCCGCGAGCTGGAGCGTGCCTTCGGCGAGAACCTGACCCTCACCTCCACCTGGGACGAAGCAGGCCGCCTGGCCACCCAGCAGCTCACGACCGGCACCCGTACGCTCAACCGCCGCGCCTACACCTACCGCGCCGACGGCTACCTCACCGCCCTCGACGACACCCTGCGCGGCACTCAGCACTTCGACCTCGACCCCGCGGGCCGGGTCACCGCCGTCACGGCCGCCGACTGGACCGAGACGTACGCCTACGACGCGGCCGGCAACCAGACCAGCGCAACCTGGCCCTCTTCCCACCCGGGCTATGACGCCACCGGGCCCCGTGCCTACAGCGGCACTGCCATCACCCGTGCCGGGAACGTCCGTTACCAGCATGATGCCCTGGGCCGCATCACCCTGCGCCAGAAGACCCGACTCTCCCGCAAGGCCGACACCTGGCACTACGAATGGAACACGGAGGACCAGCTCACCGCCGTCACCACCCCCGATGGCACTACCGCTACGACCCCCTCGGCCGCCGCACTACCAAACAACGCCTGGGCGGCGACGGCTCGACCGTGGTGGAAGAGGTCCTGTTCACCTGGGACGGCACAACCCTGTGCGAACAGACGACCAAAGCCGATGCGCTTCCCCGCCCGGTCACCCTTACCTGGGACTACCGCGGTCTGCGCCCTCTGGCCCAGACCGAGCGTCTCCTGACGGTCGACGCCTCCCAGGAGGCGGTCGACGAACGCTTCTTTGCCATCGCCACCGACCTGATCGGCACCCCGACCGAACTCGTCGACGAATCAGGCACCATAGCCTGGCGCACTCGCACCACCCTCTGGGGCACCACGACCTGGGCCAGAACCAGCACGGCGTACACCCCGCTCCGCTTCCCCGGCCAGTACTACGACCCGGAAACCGGCCTCCACTACAACCACCACCGCTACTACGACCCCGAAACCGCCCGCTACACCACCCCCGACCCCCTGGGCCTCACCCCCGCCCCCAACCCGACCGCGTACGTTCACAACCCCACCACCTGGACCGACCCCCTCGGCCTCGCACCCGTGGACGATTGCCCGCCCAGGGGAGAGCGTTCCAATCCGTTCGACCGTAGAGTCGACGCGGAGAGGGCGGCGTTCGACGCTGCGGGAGTGCCGTACGGTGAAACACCGGTCGCCGAGTGGGTGGTGACCGGGGACAGGAATCTCAAGCACGCTCCCGGGTACACGTACTCAAGCGACGAAAGCCATTGGGGTAATTTCCGGCAGTTCGAGACAGACCAGGGGTCCAGGGTTATCGTGGAGCATACCCATGATCCGGCGGGGCCACATTTCCACGCGGGAAAACCGAAGATCGATGACACCCGGAGTTTCGTCAACTTCGGCTGGGACAACAGCAGGGTGCAGCGGTCGGACGGTTCCTTCGGGTATCCCGAGAACATGGAAAGATACGCCAAGATAAACAAGCCGGGCGGAGACCATCATTTCTTCTACACAGGAGACTGACGGCGACGTCTGAACGTTCGGGAGAAGAGTCGCATGGCAACAACCGCCAGTTCCGGGAAACCTGCTTGGCAGGACACCCTTGAAGCCTCTGGACTGCTTGTTATCGGGATGGAGACGCCCGGTCCGCTCCCCGCTGTCCTGACCGCCATCCACGCCGTGACGGGAGTCGAGGTCACACCTGACGCGACGGTCCCGGAGTCGCACCCCGACGCGGCGGCGGAGCTGGATCGCCAATGGCAGGCCCGGACTTCGAAACTGCCCCTCATGTCGGACAACCGGGAATTCCTCATCCTGCCCCCAGGCCAGGGAGGCAGCTCAGTGGGCTGGGTGCTCGTCCGGGATGATTCCGAGAGCGGACTGCCTTCGCGCGTAGCTGCCGCCACGGGCTCACCAGAGTTTCTCGCGCTCTCCGCCGACGGCCGTCATCTCTGCGCCGTGTCAACAGAGGAAGACGAGTACTGGATCGTCGCGCGCACATTCGCCTGAAGTGCGTCAGATGACAGATGGCGTTCGGGGGCACCGGGCGTGGGCTCGGCCCGGGTGGTCGCGCCGGAGGCTGGCGGCGGGCGAGGAATTGGCAGCGGACCAAAGAGGGTAGCGTCAGCCGCGTCGTTGGGGGCGCTGCCGAAACATCCCTGGCTTCCGGGTTGGTTCAGACTCCACCGGAATCGCCTGGGACTCGGCGGAAGGCGTGGACTGGATAGTGTCCGTGATCTTGTGCTGAGACAATAGGGCGTCGGACGTCGGGCGCACGATGGGACTGACCGCGACCTCGACACTTATCTGGGCGCGGGAGATCCTGCGCCAACTCGGAGCGCCCGCCGACTGCACCCTGGAGGTGCTGGTGCCGGATGTCAGTGCGGAACCCGAAGTACCGTATGGCGAAGCAGCGTTCACCTCGCGCCTGGAGATCCAGGGCGGGGAAGCCGACGGGCCGTGGGTCGCCGATCAGCCCAACTGCCTAGGTGTCGTGCTCGCGTTTGACGACGCGTTCTCCACCAGCGTGCTTCTGGAGGATTTCCTGGACGAGACCGAGTCGGTGGTCTTGGTGGCCGAGCAGTTCCAGGACAGTGTGCTGGAGCACACAGGGGGCGTCCCAGCCCCGCCCTGCCCGGGACACAGCCACCCCGCCGTGGCCGGAGTGATGTGGCACGGCATCCTGGACCTGCCCACAGAGCGGCAGCCGGCACGGCCGGGACGGGAGCGCCAGAACGCGCCCCATCAGTGCCCTTCCCGGGCCTGCCCGACAGACGGCGTAACACCCGGTTCCCCCCTCGAAAAACCCAACGACGCAACAGACGAGCTGTCCTGAAGCCCCAGCGCACCAACATCGCTTCCCCACAAAACTGACAACGAGGACAGCGACCGGGGCTGCCTACGATGGGTCATGGCCGTGCCCCTAGTGCTCCTCTATACGGTCGCGGCCGGCTGCTGCTACTACGCGGTGACCATTTGCCCATCGGGCACCTGGGACAAGAACGACTACGCCGCGATCAGCCCGCTGTGCCTCCTCACCATCGCCACCAGCGCCCTCGCGCTGCTCCTCACGGTGGCCCCCGCCTCGGTGCGGCGCGCGATGGGCCGGTGGTGATGGGGCTCGTTGAATTTGGTTCTGGCCGCGCTTCCGTGATGGCTACAGCTGGAGGAGGATACGGGCTTCGACCAGAGCGAGGCCGCCGGAGACGGCGCGGAGGTCCTGGCGGACGGTGTCCGGGAAGATGCGTCTCGTGGCTGTGCACCAAGTGATGTGGTAGCCGAACGGGTGTAAGTCACCTAGCGGTTGAGATCTACGAGTCGGGGTCACCGACGGATCCGGCCTTATGCTGGCTGCGCAATCAGGTCATCAGTGGGCGGGGGCGGCGTGGACTTAATCATCTCTCTTTCTGACGAGTCCGAAGTGGCTTCGCTGGGCGCCTGGCTCCGGGAGGAACGCTCGTTCCCCGTCACTCTCGTTCCAGGTCCGCCGACGCCCGAGAGCCTTGGCTTGACGTCGCAGATTCAGGTGACCGTTACTTCGGCCTCGGCGCTCACCTCGGCGATTTTGGTAATCACAGACTGGCTGCGTATGCCGAGGAGGGCATCCGTCCAGCTCACCATTGAGGGCCCGTCGGACCAGCGGGTGATCCTCACAGCCGCGAGTCGCGACGACGCAGTCGAGCTCAGCCGTGTCCTGACGGCGCTAGGGGGCCAGCAGCGAGACGCATCGATCGCCACACCAGATGGTCACACCCCTCCCGGGCCCCCGCTCGACCCAGATGATGACTGGCCACGGGAAACACCGGAGCAGTAACCATGGGAGACATCGCCAAAGGCGTGCTTGGAGGCGGTTGGGCACTGCTGGTGGGGTGGATCCTGCCCACGGCTCTCAACCTTGCCATCTTTACCCTCGCCGTTGCCCCGAGTCTGCACCGCCCGACCGTGCTGGATCCTTTGTGGCCGGCATCCAACGGCCCCACCGCACTCCTGCTGCTTGTGGCCGCCGTCCTGCTCGGGCTCGTCCTGAACTCTCTGCAAACACCCCTCTACCGCATCCTGGAGGGGTACGCCCTGTGGCCGACCGCCGCATATGAGCGAGGCTGCCGGGTACAGCGATCCCGGCGCCAAAGGACAGCTGACCGCCTTGCCGACCCCACCTTCACCTCGCCCATCCGGCGAGCCATCCTCCGGGAGAAATTCAACCGCTATCCGGTGAGCGACAAACAGATCACCCCGACCCGGCTCGGCAACGCCATCCGCCGCTTTGAGGAGTACGGATACGACCGCTACCGCCTTGACACTCAGGTGCTGTGGAACGAACTGGCGAGCGCCGCCCCGGAGCCGACCACTAAGCAGGTCGTTACCGCCCGCACGAGCGTCGACTTCTTCGTAGCCTTGTTGTACGGGCACGTGGCCGTGGCCGTGGCCGCGTTCGCCTCGCTGTCTGCCTCCCACGCCCACCGATCAGTGCTCGTCATCACTGGGGTGACCCTGGCCGTCCTGACCCCGGCTTGGTACCACGGTGCAGTGGCCGCCACGGACGAATGGGCCGCAGCCGTACGGGCCCTGGTCAATCTGGGCCGCAAACCCCTTGCCGACGGGCTTGGCCTCGTCCTCCCCAAAAGCCTGGAGGACGAACGCCGCATGTGGCAGCTGGTTACACGTATGTCCACCAAGTCCTACGCTCCGGCCGCTGACACCGCTTTCGAGCCCTACCGCATTAACCCGACCCAGTCGAGTGGAGAGCCTCCACAGCCCACTTCTTGACCCTGATAGGGCTCTTTGAAATTCGCAGATCCCCATCAGTGGCGGCTTGTCCCGCCCTTGACCCTCATCGTAGTCGCCACAACTCGATGGATGTTGGGTAGCTGATGCTGCCATCGGGGTTGGATATCGTGCCGGTTGTCACCGTACGCAGCTCCGATACTTTGACTCCGCCAGCGGGTGCCCCAGTGTGCAGAGGCTTTTACCACGGCCGGCCTGCTCCTGGACAACCGCAGGCGAAACGCGGGCTGCACCTGTAGGGCATGTGGTGGCGATCGGCGGCCAGCCGGTCGAGCCCGGCTCCTGCCAGGCGTTCCTGTCCGGCGCGGCCGCGAGCTGGCGGCGCCTCGCGGCAAGCAAGCAGTACGGATCGAACGCAGTCGGCGCCTGTGGCTGTCGCTCTGTGCCGCTGGGCGCACCGCTGGCCTGCGGTGGAGTGAGCAGCAGCCCTTATCCGGCAGGCGCGGGGCGGTGGAGCTTTGGCAGGTCGTTTTCTCCTGCGTTGACGCGGGCAGGGCCCCGTTACGCTGCAGGGTCCGGGGTGCGAGGCCGGTTGGGTGGTGACGGCGGCGTTCACATGCCCGGCGGTGACGGCAGGGGCCCGACTGGGCGGGAGAGGGCGGATGCCGGGTGGCAGCCTCGTGTTGGTGGAACATCCCCGCGTGAGCGGGGAGCAAGGGTGTCCACTTTGTCACCCGGCCCTGCGGTAAATAAACGTACCGTACCGCCTTGGTGGGTGGGTGTCCAGGGCGGCGGCCTGCCCGGGGCGGTGCCCTGGTGGCGGGCGGACGGCGTGAGGGTGCCATTCCCGCGCAGGCCGCGTCGTCCCCGCGCAAGCGGGGCTGCCCCACCGGGCCGCACGGAGAACCTCCGGCCCTGCACCCCGCCCCCGCTCACCAAACGGCTCCCAGCCTGGCGCAGGCAGTGGTGGAGGCTGCGTACGAGGCGGGCGCCGAGGTTGCGCAGGGCGGTGTGGTGGGTGGCGCCGCGGTCCGGCTGCTGCCGGTAGTAGTGGGCGGCTCCCGGAGAGCGGGTGAGCGCGCAGAAGGCGGTCTGGTAGAGCGCCGCGCGCAGGGCGTGGTTGGCCGCGCGGCGGATGGAGACGCGTGCTGTGGTGCCCGATGCCCAGGTGACCGGGGAGACTCCGCCGTGGGCGGACAGGGCTTTCGCGTTCTTGAACTGGCCTGGCGCGTCGCCGATCTCGCCCAGGATCTGGCTGCCCAGAAGGTCTCCGACGCCGGGAGAGCTGGTGATGATTTTGTAGTGGGGGTGCCGGGCGAAAGCCTCCGCGGCCTGCCGGGCGAGGCCCTCGGCCTGCCGGCAGATATGGTCCAGGGCGCTGAGCTGGCTGAGCGTCTCGGCCGTGTGTGCGGCCTCGACGTCCTGATGCGTGGACAGGGCGGGGCGCCGGAAGTGCAGGCGCAGGCGGTGGGCTTCCTCGTCCACGGTGCGCCAGCGTCCGCCGGCGCGCAGGGCCTGCGCGATCTGGCCGCGGGTCAGCTGGGCGGCGATACGCGGGGACGGCGCGGGCCTGTGGATGGCGCAGGCCCATGCGGGGACCGGCGGTGACGGCTGCGGGGTAGTAGCTGACGAGAAGGGCTCGGAGGCGGTGCAGGGCCCGGACGCGTTCGTGGGCTGCGGCGCGCTGTGCCTGCGCGAGGATCCGGATGGCGCGGGCGGCTGGGGAGCTGAGGACGATCGGGGAGAAGTTCCCCGTGCGGATCATGTTGGCCAGCAGGTATGCGTCCGCCCGGTCGGACTTGGTGGCGCCGCCCACTGTTGCGGCCTTGCGGGCTCGTGCCGCCAGTGTGGCGTCCACGTGTATGACGCTCATCCCGCGGTCCATCAGGGCCTGGCCGAAGAGGATGTGCGGGTCTTCGATCGCGGTGGGGATCCTCCGCCACCGGCGGTTGAGTCCGCGCAGGAAGTTCAGGTATTCCTCGACGGGATCCGGGCTGTCGGCGTAGACGATCCGCTGGTGCCCGAGGGGGTGCCGTCACGGCGGACGACGGCGCAGTCCATCCAGCCGTCTGCCCAGTCCGCTCCGGCGTACATCGTCGTCATTTCACCGTGCCGGAAGTGATCAGAAACAGGGACGTAAGTGCTCTCGGGCATACCCCCCGGGGATCAGCCCCGGTCGGCAGTGGTAAATAAACGTACCATTGGTGGGGCGGCGGAACGGCCGCGCTCCCAGCCCGCGAGAATCCGAGCTGACAGACATGACCGTGGTGCTGACGACATTGCTGGGATGGGACGTGCGCAACCCCAAGGACGACCCGCCCGCGGAGTACGCGCGCTCCAATGGCGAGTGGCCCGAGGTGGACCTGGTCGACGACGCTCCGCCCACCGCGCACATCGGCCGGGCGCTGGCACAGCGGCTCCAGGCGGTCATGGATGAGAAGGACCTCAGCACTCGCGGTGTGGCGGCGGCTGCCGGATGCACCCATCCGACCATCTCCCGGATCCTCGACGGCACCGGACTACCGGACACCCGCACCGTCTTCCTGCTCGAAGTAGCCCTCCAGGTCCCCCTCTGGCCGCACGCCCTGTACAGCCGTTTCACCCTCCGTCTGGAGAAATGACCCGCTGGCGGAACCGGGCTAGGGGCTCTCTTACGGATCACTTGGCGGGGTTCGATCTCCGGGCCTGCTGGCACTGGCGGGGCCGTTCCCTGCGACGATGCGCTTGTGAGTTATGACCTTGCGGTGTGGGACGGCGACCGTCCACTCGACGACCGCCAAGCGGGCTTGACCTACGACCAGCTCTACGGGCGCTACCTGGAGTCAGACGATGTCGTCGTGCCTCCGGCGCCACGCATCGTGGCGTATGTGGAAGCACTCGTCGCGCGATATCCGGACGACGTCGATCGCAGTGTCGTATGGGCGTCCCCGCCGGCTATCGAGGAAGCATCGGGCCCGATCGTGTACTTGCTCATGTCCTATGGCGAGGCGGAGGAGGTGTCCGAGTACGCCGCTACGCTGGCTCGCGAGCACGGACTCGTCTGCTTCGATCCGCAGGGAGAATGCCTCCGGCCCTGATCTGCTTGTTCGTTCAGCGGGCAGACCAGAGGAAGATGCCCGCGATGAGGAGGCCGGCGCCGTAGACCGTGGCGGTCTTCTCGTAACGGGTGGCGATGCCGCGCCACTGCTTCAGCCGGTTGATACACCGCTCGACCGTATTGCGCTGCTTGTACGCCTCACGGTCGAAGGCGGGTGGGCGACCGCCGAGGCTGCCTCGACGAAGACGGTGGCCCCGCTGGTCCGCCGGAACCGGAATCACTGCCCGGATGCCGCGCTTGCTCAGGTGGTCACGAATAGCGCGTGAGGAGTACGCCTTGTCGGCCAGGACCACATCCGGCCTGGTGCGAGGTCGTCCGCGTCGGCGCGGGACACGCAGGCGGCCCATCACCTCTGCGAAAGCGGGTGCGTCACCGGCCTGGCCGGCGGTGAGCACGAAGGCCAGCGGCCGACAGTTGCTGTCGGCGGCGAGGTGAATCTTCGTGGTCAGCCCGCCGCGGGAGCGGCCGATGGCATGGTCGCCTGGCTCCTGGGCCGGGGCCCCTTTTTGCGAGCGCCGGCAGCGTGCTGGTGAACGCGCACGATGGTGGAGTCAACCGCAACGACCCAGTCCAGGTCGCCGTCGGCATCGGCCTGGGCGAGAAGCGCGGTAAACACACGCTCCCAAGTGCCATCGATGGCCCAGTTTCTTAGCCGCGTATAGACGCCCTTCCACGAGCCGTACTCGGCGGGCAGGTTCACCCACTGGGACCCCGTCCGGAACTTCCAGGCGATCGCATCGATCACCGATGATCACGCCACCGCCCGCCCCGCCTCGGCGTCCGATCAGGCAACAACGGCTCTATTCGCGCCCACTGCGCGTCAGTCAACGGCACAGGCAGACCAACGATCCGATGATCGGAAAGAAACGCCCTAGGTGCCCGACTGTTCACCGCCCGCGCACGTGGCAGTCCGCCGAAGAGGACGTGCCGGGCAGCAGGTCCAGCCCCCGGTCGAGCACCACACTCTGCCTGGCTGTCCCGGGAGATCTCCTCGTCGAGGCGCAGTGGCGCCTCCGCTCATGTACAGCTTCAACGCCCCTTAAGATTCTCCGAACTCGCGCGCTTCGCAGAGGCCGGTGGGGTTTGCGTGGCTCTTCCGTCTCGGGTGTGGCTGGACAGCTGGGTGCGGCCCGGTCGTCAGTCCTGCTGGACGGTGTCCGTGCCGGGCCCGCCGAACAGCTTGTCGTCCCCTCTGTCGTGCTCGTTGTCGTTGGCGTTGTCGCCCTCCAGCAGGTCGTCGCCGCTGTTGCCGTAGATGACGTCGTCGCCGACGCCGCCGTACAGCCGGTCGTCGCCGGGACCGCCGTAGATGAAATCGTCGCCTTGGTCGCCGTGCAGTCCCTGGCTGCCCGCGCCGCCGTAAAGCACGTCGTCGCCGGGGCCGCCCAGGCCGCCGGCGGTCTCGCCGTCGGCGTAGATCGTGTCGTTGCCCTCGCCGCCTTCGGCATGCGCGCCCGTGTGCACCGTGAGGGTGTCGTCGCCGTTGTCGCCGTAGACGGCCTGGGCCTCGCGTCCGGTGCCGGTCCAGGTGTCGTTGCCGGCGCCCAGGTGGATCACGTTGTAGCCCATCTGGAAAAGGTCGCGGGGGGTGTTGTCGTGCACGGTGGCGGTGTCATCGGAGTCGCCGAGGTTCAGCAGGAGCGTACGGTACGGGCTCGTGGCCATCTCCTCGATCGCGATCCTGCAGGCGACCTTGGTGCGGTCCTCGTCGTCGGGGTAGGTGCAGCCGCGCCCCGACGCCTTGATCGGGACCACGTCGTCGATCACGTACGTGATGATCCTTCCCCCTCTGTCTTGCGTCTGCGTGACGGTCACGTGGTTGGCCTGATGACGGGCGGCCGTGTAGACAACCTCGATGCCCACCAGGGCCGTGGTCGGCGCGGCCACGGCCGTGGCCGACGGCCCCTTGTAGGGCGCGGGCCCGCTCAGCGTGATCCGTACGGCGAGGCTCGCCGCGAGCGCCAGTGCCAGTACCGCTGCGACGAGGAGCCCCCGGTGACCGGCGAGTCGAGAGAGCATGGCGGTACCTCCGTGGGCCAGTTGTGGATCCGACACCACGACCGACCGTCGGCCCGCACCTCTGGTTGCCCGGCACTTCCCAGCGTTCGCCGAGCGTTCATATACGTGGTCCGCCTTAAGAAGCCATCTCATTTGGAAAGTCTGCGGTAGCAGATGCGGGGTGCAGGCGATGCTGGTGAAGGCGAGGAAGTGGTCGGCTTTGCGTTCGTAGCGGCGGTGGAGTCGGCGGCATCCGGCGCGCCAGGTCATGGTGCGTTCGACGGTCCAGCGGTGGCGGCCCGGTCGCTGTGAGGACTCGATTCCCTTGCGGGCGGTGCGCTGCTGGATGCCGCGCTGGCGTAACCATTGCCGCAGGTGGGAGTAGTCGTAACCTTTGTCGGCGTGGAGCTTTTCGGGTTTGCGGCGCCGTGGCCCGCGGCGCCAGCGGATCGGTGGTATTCCTCGCACGAGAGGGATCAGCGCTTGACTGTCGTGCAGGTTCGCCCCCAAGACCGTAACGGAGAGGGACAGACCGGTCCGCTCGGCGATCAAGTGAATCTTCGACCCGTACTTGCCCCGGTCGACAGGATTCGGACCTGTCAGGTCCCCCTTTTTCAGGGCCCGCATGGTCACCGAGTCGATCGCGCACCGGGACCTGTCCAACTCGCCGCAGGCCCCGAGCCCGTCGAGGACCAGGCGGTGGAGCCCTGTCCACACCCGCGTCTTCGTCCACTCCGCAAACCGCCGATGAGCCGTAGCCCCCGACGGCCCGAACGACGCCGTGGGCAACTGCTGCCACGTACAGCCCGACGTGGCCACGAACACGATCGCGGCCAGCACCTCACGATCACCGTGCCGACGCTGGCCGCCACCTTGGGGCCGCGAGGGTGCCTCCGGCACCACCCGCTGGAACAACTCCCACAACTCATCAGGCAGAGATGACCTCTTAAGGAGATTGAGTTTCCTGTCCGAACCAATGAAGAAGCTTGCGCCGAACGCGAATGGGCAGGCTCGGTACCGGTTCGTGGTCGATAGGGCTCCGCGCAGGCTATCGGCGGCCATTCGCCCTCGGCAGACAGGAAAGAAGCCCAAAAGGCTGGAACCTCCGCCGGGGCCATGTCAACGTAACAACGTCCCGGGAAACGCCAGGTCAGATGATGTGGTTACTCCGGTGTGGCCTGGGTTGCTATTGATCCGTAGCCCTGTGCTGCACCAGGCCGCCTCGCTGGCGTGGTCCCTACTTAGGAGGCCCGTCTGTCGGATTTCGCTATTCGGTCCGCCCGTTTTGCTTTCCCCGTCCTGTTTGTGCTCGGCGCGCTGAACGCTTGGTCCGGCCAGGTGGCGGGGAACTACGGTGCTGTGTCCACCGGGCTGTGCGTTTGCGCCTGTGCGGCTGGCCTGTTCGGCAAGGGTCTGCTGCAACGCGGCTATCGTCGGGACCAAGCAGTCCTCGCTCACGTTGCGGTGCACCCCGGAGCTGCAACTTGGCACGTGGCGCGTGCCATTGGGGCGCCCGAGCGTGTTGCAGCACGAATTCTTGACCGCCTTACTGATGACGGTCTGCTGGTGTTCGTTGCGGACCGCGACCCCACCCTTGTGCTCATGTCGGCTGGCTTCCTGACCGCGGCCAGCCCGGGAAGCTGTCGGATTTATCTGATGCGGCGCGCAACATAGACGACGATCGCCGGTTAGCCAAACCGGCGATCGCCGCGACCATTGAGGAGTTCGCGTTCGGCTGTGCTTGGCGGTGGAGCCGTAGCGGACGCAGTGGAGCGAGTCGTGTTTTGGAGGACTGCACCGTCCCTCTGCTGCCCAGATGACCGCGGTGCCGTCGCTGAACCGCATGAGATGAAGGACCCTTTCATGTCTGCACGTTTGCTCTCCATTCCCGCTGTTGCCGCCGTTTTGGACGTCGACCGGCGTACCGTATACCGCTTCATCGCCGCTGGCGAACTCCCGGTCGTCGATCTGCGTACCGGACCGGGTCGCTCTCGCGTCCGTGTTCCGGCTGCGGGGCTGGAGGAGTTCATCTCCAGCAGGTCGGTCGCAGTCTCGCGGCCGCGTCGCTGACCTCCTGTCGTCGGCTCCGTTTTCCTCGCGTTCGGATAAAGGAGTAGTACCGCGTACCTGCGCAAATTGAAGTCCGGTAAGTGGCAGGCGACCGTACGCAACCGGGCAGGAGACCGGTTCAGCGAGTCGTTCCCTCTCAAAGTCCAGGCGCGGGCCTGGGGCATCGAGCTGGAGACCCAGTTCGCCCGCGGGGGCCTGCGCGACCCGCGGGCCGGTGAAGCGTCGTTCCGCGAGTGGCACGACCGCTGGTGGAACGCCCGTGTGGTCGAGCCCCACACTTTGCGGGGTGACGCGTCCAGCATCAAGAACCACATCATGCCTCACTGGGCGGACTGGGAGATGCGGGCCATCACCCGTATGGACGTTCAGAGCTGGATCCGTGTCCTGATCGAGAACGGCGCAGGTGCTTCCGCGATCAAGCGGGCCTACAACCTGACGTCCTCCATCATGCGGGCGGCCGTCGATGACGACGTGATCGCGGTGAGCCCCTGCCGTAACATCGACCTGCCGGCCATCGCAGTCAAGCCGCCGCAGTGGTTCACGCTCGACCAGGCCCAAAGCATCCTCGACGAACTCCCGGCCGCCTGGCGCACCATGTGCCTGCTCGGCCTCTACACCGGGTTGCGCTGGGGCGAGCTCTCCGGCCTTCACCGGCACCGCATCGATCAGCGCCGCTCGCGGCTGTTCGTGGTGGAGGTCAACACCAAGAGTGGGATCAAGGAATACCCGAAGAGCTCCAAGAGCCGCCGGGAGGTCCCGCTCCCGCCCCACGTCCTGGAGGCCCTCGAACGCCACATCCACCGGCTGGAGCGGGACGCCGTCGTGTTCACCACCATCACCAAGGGCCGGGCCGGCCGCCTCCTCGATGACGGCAACTGGCGCCGGCAGACCTGGTGGCCAGCTGTCGAGGGCGCCCATTACTTCGACGATGACGGCGAACAGCAGCTCGTCCCGCACTACCCGCCGCACTCCATGCGCCACACCTGCGCCTCGTGGCTGGTCCAGAAGGGAGTCTCGCTCTACGAGGTCCAGCACCTCCTCGGCCACGAGAGCTTCCGGACAACCCAGCGTTACGCCCACCTCCAGCCGGACGCCCACAAGGCCGTCCTCGGAGCGTGGGAACGCATGGAAACCCCGCTCACCAACGCCGCATGAACGTTCCTTCGCCCGTCCTTAACGGACGGGTAAAGGTGCCTCGCGGCTGAGCAACCTGAGAAGCGTGTGTATCAGCTCCGGGCGGGCCGCCCGGGTGCCGCTGTCCCGCCGTCACTGGGCCGTCCCTCATCTCCCCGGTCCGTGTCAGTGCCAAGCTCAAGTACGGCCAGGTCGTGGCGAGGCGGCCCGATGTCGGGGCCCGGAGTGGTGTAGCGACGGGCAAGTCGACGAACTCGCCAAGGCGACGCTATCGGGCCCCTGCTTCGTCCGGACCAATCCTCTGTGCGGGTGGTGTGCGCGCGTGGCTGTTCGCGACCGGGCGTACGTGAGCTACGGTATGTCGTGCCTGGCCTCTGACGCGGCCAGTTCTGGATGCTGACCCGACCTTCAAGCATCGGCAGAGAACCCACGTCCGTCGATCAAATCCTGTTCGTCGCGTTCTGTTTCTGTGTTGAAATGCGGCTTTGTCGCCAAGGTCGGGGGCGGCTCGGAGGACGCATCATGTTCGACATCGATCAGATCAGCAACGCGGCCGCGGAGCTCACCGGCGAGTCCCTGGAGGATGCGCGTCGGCGGCTGGGCAACCGGAGCAGGTACGACCACTTGATCCCGGACGCCGACCGGTCGGGCCAGGCGCTGTTGGAGTCCACACTGCTGTCCGCACTGGGAGCGACGACCGGCGGCGACCGTCCGTTCGGGATCCGCGAAGCCAAGATCACCGAGCATGGCCTGGACCTGCGTGTCGAGCGGGCAGAAGATGTGCGGGCTCTGCTCGGACTTCTGCCGCTGCGTACGAAGTGGGGACCGTGGCGGGGCGTGCGCGAACTGACCGCTCAGCCGGTGCGTACCCGACTGCGGTTCGGGCTCCGCGAGTGGGTGTACAACCCGGAGGGGTACGGTCGTAGCCCGGCACCTGAGGTACGAGTCGCCGGGCCGCACGGAGTGGACCTGGAGGTTCTGCTCACCGCCCATAGGAAGCAGACCGAGTCTGCGGGACACACCGTGCGCTGGGATCCGCAGGACACCGAACCGCAGCCCAAGCGGCAGGAACCGATCGCGCGAAGCCTGGTGCGGCAACTCAGCGCCTCCTCCGCCATGGGGAGCCGCTTGCTACGGCGCCCGCGCCTGTGGGACCACCTAGCCGGCTACGCCGGGGTACACCTGAGTACCCACATCACTGACTACGGGCTCGACTGGATCCTCGAACGCCAGATCGCCGGGCCGCACCTCGACCACGAACGCCTTCTGGCCGTACTCACCGACCCAGTGGTCGGCTACGGCTTCGCGGCGCTCGACCACGTATGCAGCACTGAGGAGTGCACGATCCGAGCGGTCCACCCGGGCCGCTGGAACAGCCGGGGTGTGCTCACCGTGCGCAGCCGCCAGGCGCCGATCACCGCCGAGCCGCCGCGCCCCAGCCTGCCACTCACGATGCTGGGTGAACGCCCCCGCGCCAGCCGCCCACGCGCACAGCGGCAAGCAGGGCCGGTCGAGCCCGACCGCTCCGGTGTAGTCCTGCAGTTGTTGGGCGACGGCGGCCGGGACCAGCTCGTGTGGGTAGCTGAACGGATCGCGGCGGCCTGGGCGGCCGAGGGCCTGGTTACCGCCGTGGTCGCAGCCCGGGCCCACAAAGGATTCGTCTTCCGGGATCCGAGTCAGCCGGACTGGGCTACCGCATCAAGCCCCACAGCGGAAGCCGGGTGGCAGAGGCTGCGCATTGTCTCCCCGCCCGGGCAACTGTGGCTGCGGGAGCCTGCACGGTCGGCAGGACCGGTCGCCTCCGCCGTGGCGGAAGCACGTCGCTTTGCCGACCGGGTCGTGCTGGTCTCCCGGGACGCGGACTACGTCCTGGAGGAAGCGAAGTACACCCAGCTCGTGGATGTGCGCCTCCTGGTACGAGGGGCCAGCCGTTACCAGCGGCACCTCGCTCTCCCTCCTTCCTCATGCGGGGCCGCCAGCGCCGTGGCGCTGACCCCGGCCGAATCCGCTATCGACTGGCGCCAGAAGAACTGGTCATACGAGACAGCGCGTCTTCCCGTGACCGGTCTGCTCCTCCTGCTCCATGCAGATGAGGACGAGGCTCTCGACGAGTTCGATCACGCGGTGGAGGAGCAACTCGCGCGCTACGGCACCCCGGTTCTCGGACGGTTTCCGGATCACGGCCCGATCGTCCGCGGCATGAGTCACAGCACGCACCCTCCGACCGTCCTGGATCCGGAAACGGCTCCGTCAGCGCACGCCCGCATGATGAAAGCCGCTGCCGATCTCGGGCAACGTCTATCGCCCGAACTGCCTGCCGGCACCAGGGCGACACCGCCGGACGACGTGGCCACGGCACCGGTGACACCGACGCCGTAAGCCGCCGAAGCAACAGTCGGGTGAACCCCGGCCTTTAGGCGCCACTTGGGATACCTGCCGCACGTTGGCATGCATAATTACACGGAGAGGAGCTTGCTGTGCCGACGTGGCAGGACGAGCCCGGAGCCAAGCAGTGGCGGCAAGCCGAGTACACGAAGGACCAACTTCGCCGAGGACGTGCTGTTCGACTCGACGGACTAGTCACCCGCCGACTGACCAGCGGTGGGTCCACTCCAGAGGGCCAGCCTCAGTCCTACTGGGATTCGTCGGAACCGTCTTGGCTCGCTCCAGCGATCTTGCCGCCGACGAATACCACGCCCAGCCCGAGGGCGGCTGCACCGGCGGCTGCCACCACCTTCATCCCCACCCCCAGGAATTGCTTGCTCTCGCTGTCCTTCTCGCCCACCCGCTGTACGTTTTGGTCGAGGCGGTCATGGAGGGCCTCCCGTTGCGCCCAGCTGAGGTCGTCTCGACCGAGGTCGGCCTGCAGAGCGTCCCGCTGGTCCTGCGAAGCCTTGTAGAAGTGGTTCTGGCTGTTCTCGTTGGCTACAAGAGTGGACTTGTGGGCCTCTGTGACCGCATCGATGTCGGCCTTGCCCAGGTCCTTGAAGGCTGGGAACTGCTCGATGAGCTTGAGCCGTACCTCGGTGGCCATCTCGGGCATCGCTGCCGCGAACTTCAGCACCTTGTCCTTGGACAGGTTCCGCCAGTTCGGGATACCCAACTTCCGCTTGACCGCTGCTTCGTTCACGTAGCCATTCCCTGAGTCCGCTCGTCGTCCCGTTAGGCATCCTGGATAGTAGCGGTGCCCACCGACAAGCCCCTCGTCCTCGGCCTACTCGCCATGAGTCTTTGAGCGTATTCGGGGGACAGGTGCTCTCACTGCGCGTCAGTCAACGGCGCGACCCGACCGGCGGTCGCAGGGTTGGGACGGCATGACCGCAGAAATCAGCTCATCTCCGAATGCCGGTCAAGGTCGAGAACCGGGCTGGCCGCAGGCCGCATCCGCAGATCGCCAGCCTGGCGAACGAGGAATGCTCCCGGTCCAGATGAAGCCAGACGCGAAGTTCTTCGTAGCCGAGAATGATCTAGGCAGTGCTCGTTGCACAGCCAGTTCCCCATGCTCATCCATGGGACGGTGACGCCTTGCACCCCGTCGCCCGGATGGTCTTGAGCAGATCAACGCTCGCGTCGTCAGGGGAGGTACCCCACAGCATGTTCCAGTCCAAGATGATCAAGTAGGTGGCTCCGTTCCCGTCTGGCATGTAACAGACGGGGCGAGCCTCCCAGGCACGGAGCGGCCTCGTCTGCGATTTTCGATCACACTGCCTCTGTAACGGCGGGACTCTCGTACGTACTGGCCGCACCGGCGTGACTCCACCGGCGTGAGGCTCCGTACCGGTGGAGGCGCTGCGCACT
This sequence comes from Streptomyces sp. GMY02, assembly GCF_019056675.1. Classification (NCBI taxonomy): domain Bacteria; kingdom Bacillati; phylum Actinomycetota; class Actinomycetes; order Kitasatosporales; family Streptomycetaceae; genus Streptomyces; species Streptomyces sp. GMY02. The sequence goes on from NZ_CP077658.1 coordinate 7,490,595, forward strand.
AGGGGGTGTCTTGTCGATCACCGGATCGTTGGTCTGGTTGTGAGGGATGGGGAGATTTCTGACGCCGCGTGGGCGGTGATCGTGCCGTTGCTGCCGCCTGCGGGCCGGGCTCGTGGCCGGTGGCGTGACCATCGTCAGGTTCTTGAGGGCATCGTGTTCAAGTTCCGTACCGGTCTGCCCTGGAGGGACCTGCCCGAGCGGTTCGGCCCGTGGCAGACCGTCCACGGGCGGTTCGCCCGCTGGGCGGCCGACGGCACCTTCGACCGTCTCCTGGCCGCGGCCCAGTCCCGGGCCGGGGTCGACTGGCTGGTCGCGATCGACTCCACGATCGTCCGCGCCCACCAGCACGCCGCCGCCAAAGGGGGCTCGAAGACCGCGGGCTCGGGCGCTCCCGCGGCGGGCTGACCAGCAAGGTCCACCTCGCCTGCGACGGACGGGGCCGTCCCCTGGCCTTCCTGGTCACCGGCGGCAACCGCAACGACTGCACCCGGGCCGAAGCCGTCATCGGCCGCATCCGCGTCCCCCGACCGGGACCGGGAAGACCCCGGACACGGCCCGGGCATGTCGTCGCGGACAAGGGCTACTCCGCCCGTTCCTTCCGCGCCTACCTCCGCCGGCGCGGGATCAGAGCCACGATCCCCGAACGCACCGACCAACTCGCCGGCCGCAGACGTCGTCGGGAGCGGCCCTGCGGATTCGACAAGACCGCCTACAGGCGCCGCAACGTGGTCGAACGCTGCTTCCACCGCCTCAAACAATGGCGCGGCATCGCCACCCGCTACGACAAACACCCCGACCGCTACCTCGCAGCCATCACCCTCGCCAGCACCCTCATCTGGCTCGACACATGATCGACAAGACACCCCCTAGCGCCGGCATCGGTCGGACTTCGTTGGCTGTACGTGTCCTGTCTCAGCCGAATCGGTCCCGGTCTCCATCGATCGGGTCCGATTCGCTCACGGTCTCCGGTGAACCGGTCCGGCACTGATACTTCGGAGAATCTCGCCCGTCGTGAACCGGGTAGGGCTGCGAAGTTACGGCGCAGTGGGCACGCTTGTGAGCACAGCAATCTCACACCCTCGTACGGGCTGTCGGCCCCGGTATCTACGGAGCCCGGCCAGGGACCGGCTGAGCAGGCCCGCTCCCGGTCAGGGTCGGGTAAAGGCTGTCTGGAGGAGGCCGGTGAGGAGAGCCGCGCAGGAGCCGTCGGGGTCGAGATCGGGGTCGTAGATGGTGAGGTTCAAGCCTACGCAGCGCTCCGATCGCACCAAGGTCCGCAGCAGCGGGGCGAGTTCGTCGGGCATGAGCCCTCCGGGGTCGGGGCTGTCAACGGCGGGCATGACGGACGGGTCCAGCACATCCGCGTCCAGATGCACCCAGAACCCCTCGGTCACGGTCACTTCAAGTGTCTGCACAACCGCGCCCGCCAGCTCCTCGGCACCCCACTCCCGGATCTCCCCGACCGTCGCGTTCATGATCCTCACTCGGCGAGCTCGGCCCGTTGTGCGTCGTAGTCCCGGATACCGAAGACCCGTACGTCCTCGTCCCTGACATACGGCCGCAGCCCTTCGAGGTCCGTCAGATCCGCCTGGCCGCGGCCGGTCGCGATGGCCAGCTCTTCGCCGCCCGCGGCACCGATACGGTCGGAGTTCCCGGGGTGCCGGAAGTCGGCGGATCCGTCGATGACGGCGAGTCCGTACCGCCCGATGCGGCGCAGGGCGAGCGAGGCGCCGAGCTGGATGGAACAGTCCCCGCCCAGGACGACCGGGAAGTCCCCTGCCCGGACATGGTGCTCGATGCGGTCGGCAAGCTTGCGGGTGTACGTGGCGATCGCCTCGGCGTTGAACACGCCGTCGCCTTCCCGCCAGCCGCCGCGGTCGTAGCGGGGCGGAACGACGACTCCGCCCTCGTACGCCCCGATCCGCTGCACCAGCCGCTGTTCACGCAGGGCGCCCGCCAGCTTGTAGCACCCGGGCACGGTGCCTTCGGCGGGCGGCCGGAGGCCGAGGTTGGACGGGGCGTCAATGACAACGAGACGGCGCATCCGGCCATTCTGACCTCGCCGGGACAGCACGTGCCACAGCGTTTCACCGCGTGCGGAAACGGGGCAGCCGACAGCGGGCCCCCGGGATGGTCGGGGACGGCCCTGGCCGGATCACCGGCAGGTGATTGACGGGGTGTTGTGGCGCTTGCGGACCGGTGGGCCGCGGCGGGACCTGCCGGTGCGGTACGGGCCGTGACAGCCGGTCCATGAGCAGTTCGCCCGGTGGAGGCCGACGGCACGTGGGCCCGGTTGCTGGAGCACGTTCAGGTCCGTGACGATGCGGTCGCCCGGCCGGAGTCGACTTTCAGTGGACTCCACCGGCAACCAGGCTCACCAGCGTGCTGCCGGTGCCCGGAAAAAGGAGACCCGGGCGGAGACAGGATTGGAGAATCCGCAACGCTCGGCAGCGTGGCAGGCCCTCGGCCGTCCCGAACGCTCCGACCGGGTGGCCAACCGAAAGCGACGCGGCACCCTCGGCGGCCGGCCACCGGCCTTCGACGAAGAGCAGCACAAAGGCCGCAACGTAGTCGAGCGCTGCTTCAGCCGCCTCAAGCAGTTCCGCGCGATCGCGAACCGCCTTCCGATCATGGCGTGAAGGGACCGTTGGGCCGGAGGCTCAGGCGGCACTTTGCTCAACCCCGATCATCTGTTTGCCCACGGGGAAACCGAGCCGTCAGTAGAGCCTCCCTTCAGGCGTGAAGCGGCTGCATTTTTCAGTCAATCCATCGAAGCGCACGTGAAGTTGGTCATGCATCAGACATATGCTCCCCCAGGTTCAAACAGAATCACGCATTCGCCAACGCCAAACCGACGTCGGCGAACCACACAACGGGAGGAGTCTTATGAGCACCAACCTTCTGCTGGAAGACACCACCGACCTCACCGAGCTGGACCTCGATATCCAGATCTCGGAGACCGACAGCGAGGGCCCCGCGTTCGCGGCGGGCGGCGCCACCTCACCCAGCACGTTCGGGTCGCCCTGCAACCTCTGTTGCGCCTGAGCACACCCCGTCGCACCCGCGTGGGGCGGGCTCTGTCGCCCGCCCCACGCGGTTCGTGCCCGGCCTGGAACCGAGGGGAGGCGGAATACGTGCGGGACGACGACCACTACACGCACTACACGCCGCAGGACTGCTTGTTCCTGCGTATTTCAGCGCTGCCCCGCACGGGACCGACCGGCCGCCTGCTCGGCGACTCCGCCGAGCAGGTACGCGAAGCCGCCTCCCATCCGCTGTTCCGCGAGGCCCTTCACGTAGCCAGCGGCAGCCTCGCCGACTCCCTCGACCGGCTCGACTCGGGCGCGCACCCAGGAGCCAAGCGGCTGCGCCGTACGGCACTGGCCCTCTCCCGCTACGCGCTGCGGGCCGAGACCAGGCCCACGCCGTTCGGCCTCTTCGCCGGTGTGGCACCGGGGCGGGCGGCGGACACCACGAAGGTGAGCCTGGCCGGTCCCGGGCGGAAGGCCGTACGGCTGGACGCCGCCTGGCTGACGCGACGCGTCACGGAATGGCTCGCGCTGCCCGAGGTGAGGCGCGGCATCGACGTCGTGCTCAGCGATCTCTGCCGCATCCGCGGCGACCGGCTCGTCGTTCCTGGGAACGGCAGCGAGGCATCCGTCCGCAACACGGCCCTGGTGAGCTGGGTATGCGACCGGACGACACGGCCCGTCCCCTACGCCAGGCTGCTGGACCAGGCCGTCGACGTCTTCCCTCGATTCGGCTCCGACCAGGTGGACGCCGCGCTGTTCCAACTCGTGCGGCACGGCTTCCTGCTGACGTCCATCACCGTGCAGGACCTGGACGATGCGCTGTTCGATCGCATCGCGGCGGCTGTCTCCCGCGTGCCCGGGGCGGCGGAGGAACTCCGGTCCGTTCGCGCGGCGCTGGACGACTACGCCGCGACACCACCGGGCGAGGGCCACGCGGCGTGGCGCAGGCTCATGCGGCTGGCCGATCCCGAGGGTACCGCTGCCCGCCCACCCGTCCACGTGGATCTGCGCATGGATGCCGACGTCCAGATGTCGCGGGCGGTGACTGAGGAGGCCGCCCGGTATGCCTCAGCCATGTGGGAGCTGTCCGCCGACTGGCTGACGCACGCCCACATGCGGACGTACCGTGACCGGTTCGTGGAAGCGTACGGCACCACCGGAGTGGTTCCCCTGGGCCGCCTCGTCGATCAGCACCGGGGCATCGGCTTCCCGCCCGGCTACGGAGAACGCGGCGACGCCCAGTCCCCGGGGCAGCGCGAAGGGGAGCCGCTGCCCAAGGCACGTCGCCTCCTCACACATGACCTGGTGCAGGAGGCGCTGCTGAGCGGTGACGACGAGGTCCGGCTCACCTCCGACCTCATCGACCGGCTGGCCGCCGGTGGTCAGGCGACGGGTGCGACCGTCAGCCCTCCCAGGTCGCTGGAGCTGTGCTTCCAGTTGCTGGCCGAGAGCGGCGAGGCCATCGATCGCGGCGACTTCCGGCTCGTCTCCCCGGCGTACCCGGGTTCCTGGGTGGCCGGGGCGACCTTCGGCAGATTCGCCGAACTCACCGGAATGCAAACCGAGTTGCGGTCACTCCTCACGGGGCTCGGTGACACCGCGACGGTACCGGCCCAAGTGCTCTACCGCCCACGCACGGAGCGCGCGCTCAATATGGCGCAGGTCCCGCGCCTGCTGCCGTACCAGATTCCGGTGGGCGTCTACGCCGACCGAAACGCGCCCGGCGTCCTGGACTGGCGTCAACTCCTTGTGACACCGGACGCGTCAGGGCTGCGGTTGCTCCTGCCGGACGACGGACGCGAGGTGATTCCCGTCGTACCGCACATGGTGGCCCTCGAACGGGAGGCTCCGCCCGTGGCCCGTCTGCTGGTGGACCTCGTCTTCGGCAGGGCCAGGACATGGACGGGGTGGAACTGGTGCGGGCTGGAGGCACTGCCGTACCTCCCCCGGGTGACGTACGGCCGCGTCACGATCTTCCCCCGACGCTGGGTGCCCGACCGGCATCTGCGCGACGCGGCGGACGGCAGGCCGGGAGAAGGCACGTCCGGATGGGACGAGGCGGTCGCGGCGTGGCGCGTGCGCTACCGCGTGGCGGACGAGGTCAACCTCGCCCGGTGGGACCGTACGTACCGCGTTGACCTCACGGATCCCTGGCACCGGGAGGTGTTCCGCCACGAGGTCCGGCAAGGCGACTCCCTGGCGATCATGGAGGATCTGACGGACGGCGGTCGCGCACTGGGCTGGTCCGGCGGACACAGCGGCGAAGTCGTCATCCCCCTTGCCCGGACCACTGCGCCGGGACCCGACCCGCGGCCGGCCGACGGCGGCGTACGACGGAACGATCAACGGCAGACCACACGTCTGTCGCGCACCCCGGTGCCGGCGCGTCGGCCCACGGACCACAGCATTCAGCACCTGCCGGGTGAGGAGTGGCTCTACGCCAAGTTCTACGCGGTGGAGGACACGCACGACGATTTCCTGCACACCTGCCTGCCTGCTCTCGTCCGCGCGGTCGGGGATGAAGTGCGCAGTTGGCACTTCATCCGCTACCGCGATCCGGACCCCCATATCCGACTCCGCCTGCACGGCGCGGCCGAAGCCCTGCGCACGACGGTCCTGCCCCAACTCGCCGCTCTGAGCCGGGGCTGGCAGGACGCCGGGCTGATCAGAACCACGACCCTGGACACCTACCGGCCCGAGACCGACCGCTACGGCGGGCCGGACGCCCTCCCCACGCGGAGCGGATGTTCTGCGTGGACAGCCGGTCGGCACTGGCGCAGCTCGGGATGCGGGCGCGGGGCCGGCTGACCCTGTCCGCCCCGGTGCTGGCGGCCGTCAACCACGCGCTGCTGCTGGAGTCGCTCGGCGACTGGGACTGGTCGGCGTGGATCAGCCGCGTCGTACCCAAAGGCCCTGCCCATTCCGACTACCGGCGATATCAGGAGCAGGCCAGGTCGCTGATCGTCCCGGGGCGTACCGCCGAGAGCGCGGCCCCGGTACTCGGCGCTCCCCTCGCCGGCCTGTGGACCAACACGCCCGAGACCAGGAAGTACGGTGCGCTGCTGCTGTCCGAAGCGGGAGCAACGCCCGGTACCGGTGAGCACGCCGAGACCGTCCTGTCGCTGCTGCACATGCAGCACAACCGTCTTCTCGGCATCGACAGGGCCGGGGAGGACATCGGATACGCCGTGCTGCGCGGCGTCGCCCGTGACCACCAGGGCCGCCTGGCGCACGCCCGGGACGAGGAGGAGGCCGAATGACCGCGCCCCGGCACGCGGGCGAGGCACGAGACGTCGCCGCACAGGTCTTCGACCGGCTCGCCGACCCCGATGCCACCGCTGTGGATGCCCTCAATCCGGGCCTTTCGTCACCGTTCATCGTGCGGGAGCTCCTGTGGTCGGACCTGTCCCTTTCCAGCGGCTACCCGGGAGTGTCGTTGGCCTACACCGGGCGCGGTCGCCCCGGCGCCGAGGACGCGGCGCGAGCGCATGCCCACCTCGTCCGCGCAATGCGGGCGATGGCCGCCACCGCCCATGCCCCGGCCGGCATCTACACGGGCCCGGGCGCCGTCGCCGTCGCCGTCCTCGTCGCCCACCGCGCCACCGGCGGCTACCGCTCGGCTCTGGAGCGGCTCGACGACCATCAGCGCCGCCTGGTCCGCCGCGCGCTTCCCGCAGTACGTGACACCCCGGCGACCACCAACGGGGAGTTCGAGCTGGTTCGCGGTATGAGCGGTGTCGGCCGCTATCTGCTGGCCCGCCGTGAACAGTGCGATGAGGAACTGGGCCTCGTCCTCACCTACCTGACACGCATGGCACACGGCGAGATCACCCACCGGAGCCGACAGGTGCCCCGCTGGTGGACATGGGCGGCGCCCAGGCTGGGGCAGGAGGTCGAGATGCCCGACGGCCATCTCAACCTCGGGCTCTCCCACGGTGTGGCGGGGCCACTGGCCTTGCTGTCGCTGGCGTGGCAGCAGGGCGCGGTCGTGGACGGGCAGCGCGAAGCAGTCGAGCAACTGGTCGGACTCCTGCGGACACGGGCTTTCGAAAGCGAGGACGGCAGCGGACCGGTCTGGCCGAATCACGTGACCCTTGAAGGCTGGGCGGCCGGACCTCAGGGGCCACTGCCTCGCCGACGCCCGTCCTGGTGCTACGGCGCCCCGGGGATCTCCCGTGCGATACAGCTCGCGGGGCAGGCGTTCGACCGGGCCGAGTGGCTCCGGCTGGCTCACCACTCCCTGCTGCCGCTCCTGGCCACGGATCCGGAGACATGGAGCATCGACAACCCCAACCTGTGCCACGGGTGGAGCGGTCTGATGCACCTGCTGGCCGTCCTGAACGAGTCCATCGGCGACAAACGCCTGGCCGACCTCGTCGACGACATGGCGGCCCGCACCCTCGCCCAGTTCCGCCCCGAGTCCCGGTTCGGGTTCCAAGCCGCCCTCACGGACGTCCCGCAGCCGAGCGACACCCCGGCGTTCCTGGAAGGCGCCGCCGGGACGGCTCTCGCCCTCGACGCCTACGCGGACGGCCGCACCACGACCGACTGGGACATGGCGCTGCTCTTGGCCTAGGGGGTGTCTTGTCGATCAGGCCGGATCGGTGAGCGGGGTCCGGTGCGTGCGATCGCAAGGCGGAGGAAGGAGCCCACGCGGAGCGTAGGCGACCGACGACAACGCCGCGAGCGTGCGTGCCGGACCCCGCGAGCCCGGCAAGATCGGCGAGACACCCTCTAGATGAATGAGTCCGATGTTTGTGCTGGCCGCGACTATGGCGAAGGGCGCCCGCTGGCTTGGGTGTGAAGACCAGCCTGGACGCCCTTCTGGCGGCACTGTACGTGTTCATCGACGACCATGTGGCCCCTTGTCGCCGGATCGGGCGACCTCCGAAACTGACGGACGCCGAACTGCTGTGCCTGGCGGTCGCCCAGGTCCTGCTGGGTTTTCCCTCGGCCCGGCACTGGATCCGCTTCGCCCATGCCCGTCTGGGACACCTCTTCCGCTACCTGCCCCAGCAGTCGGCCTACAACAAACGGCTCAACGCCGCCGGCCCGCTCATCAGCCAGGTCATCGAGGCCCTGGCCAGGCAGGTGCCCACCTGGCACGACGACCTGCGGCTGATCGACTCCACACCACTGCCCTGCGCGGCCTCCCGCGAGACCGTCAGACGCTCCGAACTGGCCGGGCAGGCCGGCTACGGCTACTGCCGCTCCCATTCCCGCTTCTTCTGGGGATTCCGGCTCTACCTGCTGACCACCGCCGAAGGCATGCCGGTGTCCTGGTGCCTGGCCAACCCGAAACCCGGGGAACGGCAGGTGATGACCGCGCTGCTGGAACGCGACCACCACCTCGTCCGCAGCGGTCAGGTGATCCTCGCGGACAAGGGCTTCGCCGGGCGGGAGTTCGAGACGTTCCTCACCGAACGCCTCGGCGTCCATCTGGTACGGCCCGACCGGAAGGACGAGCCCGCCCGGCACGGCCGCCTCGCCCGGGCCCGCCAGTGGATCGAGGCCGTCTTCGACACCCTCAAAGGCCAGCTCAGCCTGGAACAGCACGGCGGCAGAACCCCGGCCGGAGTCTTCGCCCGCACCGGCCAACGACTCCTCGCCCTCGCCACAGCCATCTGGCACAACTGGACCACCGGCGCCAAGACCAAACGATCACTCATCGCCTATGACCACTGAGAACATCGGACTCATTCATCTAGGGGGAGCCATGACGGGCCAGAGTTCCGGTGCCTACCTATGCAGGGTCGTGACGCTCATTTGACGCTCTGGGCGCCCGGCGGCTCTCATCCGGGCCCCGAAAGCAGCTCTGACCTGCTACTTTTCTGCCTGCGTCCAGGCCGACATCTTTCCGATGACGCACCATGTGGAGTGTGTCGCCATCCTTGAACCCGCCGCGAAGAGCTCCTGACCTGCGATTTTACGCATGCGCATTATGTGTGGTGCGGGCGTTACGGGCGATATCTTGACGCTGAAATGACGCTCATTTGACGCTCGTTCGGATGGGGTGTCAGGCGCCTTGTCGACAGGTCGGATCCTGTCAAAAGTGGCGAGCATCGATGGGGCACCGGGGGTAGGGGGTGATCGCGCCTCCGTGCGTTGGTGCGACGCGCGCGGCATATGTACGTTCACGTCGTCAACGTGGTCTCGTATGCGTCATCTGGCACTGCGGTAATATGCTCCGTTTGTTCGGTTTGGGTGAATTTTTCCGTGACGGAAAACGCTGAGGCGTCCGCGGTGTGCCCAGGCAAAGTGATGAATGTGCCGCAGAGATGCCAGGAGTGGGCATAGTCTGCGGGATCACCGCAGACGAGCCGGGGCGAGTTCGTGGTGGGGGCGGAGGTGCCATGGGTGGGGACCCGTACGAGTCGGCTACAGACAGTGAGTCCGGGGGAACGGAGGTGCCCGATCCGTATGGGGAACGGGCGCTGCTGACGCCCGCCATGACGGCAGGGCACGACGCGGTGCCCGAGCAGGAGCGGGAGCGGCTGCGAAGTTACCTTCAGGCTGTCGTGGCGGCCCGTCGGGCACCTGTGCACACCGCGGTCGCCTTCAACGCCGCGTATTTCGGGTACGACCTCGGCGGGGAGGGGTACGGCGCGAGCCCCTTGCGCCCCGAGGACTTTCCTGTGATCACCCTCGGTGAGTGCGCTCCGGTGCTGCCGGTCGGCGCGATGGTGTGCGTGACCTCAGGATCGGATCCGCTCTTCGCGGAGATCGTTTACCGGGAGGGCGCTCACCCGGAGGCGAGCGTGCACGGTGACGTGCCGGCGTGGGTGTCGGGGGCTCCCGCGGGGGCCGAAGGGCCGGGCGAACCGGGGGAGGGGGCCGCGCCGCGACGCAGGGAACTGCTTGTGCCCGACCTCGATGCCTTCGGACCTGCCCTGCGTCTTTCGCCGACCCAGCTCCATCGCCTGCGTACCCGTCAGCGGTGGATCAACGCGGACGGACATCTGGTGGTCGACGTCTGCTACCCCTCCCAGGAGGCCGCCCGGCGCGACGAACTGTCCGCGTACGCTGACCATTTGCTGAGCACCGCCCGGGACCAGCTACTCAGCCCTTTCGTCCCCGTCTCCCTCGCCGAACTGGTCGGCGGGACGCGTGATGAGGATCTGCGGGCGGGGCTGGCCGGCATCTTCGACACGATCCGGGGTGCCCTGGACTCCAGCGAACTGCTGCGTACATGGGGCCAGTACGCCATGACCAAGACCTCCCTGGCCGAGTGCTGGCGGGACACCGGCCCGCTGGGCGGCGACGACCTCAGATCCCTGGCGGCGGCGGTGGAGCACGCGGCCGTGCCGGTGAAACGACGTTACATGCACACTTCCGCGCACCCCGTATACATCGCCGTAGGCCCGAGGCTGCGCGCCTTCCCCGGAGCGGCGGATCTGCTCACCGGAACCGGATACGTTGCCGCGGTGTGCCGGGCGAACATGGCGCTCGCCGATGTCGTCCAACGGGACAGCGAACAGGGCCTGTTTGTGAGCGGATCGCTGATCACCCTCGACGACGCCTTCGAAAGCGGAGGCGTCTGGCGGTCCCACCACCCCGGCGCACCGGAGCCCTCGGGGGACCCCCTCATACCGGCCGGGCGCGGTTGGGCCTCGACCCTCCCCCCGGAGGCGGAGCCCGAGCCCTGCGTGGACCTGGAGCCGGTCGATCTGCCGCTCGCCGACGACACCTCTCTCGGCTCCGGTGAACTTCTGCGCAGCGACGGCACCGACGTCGTCTGGCGGGCGCCCCTGCGGCTGACCCACCTCATCGACGGCTGGTTCCCCCTGCCCCCGGAGGCCGTACGCGACCTCTGCCGGTCCCACGACCGGTACCCGACTCTGCGCCTGGAACTGCGCCACCCGGGGCAGACGGTGGATGAGAAGGAGGCGGAACAGGTTGTCACCGTGGAGCTCGGCCACGAGGCGCTACGGCTGACCGGGATCCTCTGGCCGCTCGACTTTTTCCCCGGACTGATGATCGAGGTCCACCACAGTCTCGGTGGCGCTACGATCCGCATGACCACCACGCTCCTCCGCGAGCGGGTACTGATCGGCGATCGCGAGACCGGCCACTGCTACGACCCGCGCGTGCTCACTCGCGAAGACGTCCCGGGCAGCGACCGCCACGGAGACAGTGCCGCCGGACTCGGCCCACGACAGTTGGTCATGCGCACCGTGCGGCGCTGTGGCCTGCTCACCCTCGACGGGCACGCCCTCATGGACCGTGCGGCACTGCCGACCGCCGCCTACGGGCACCGTCCGGCCCGCGCACAGGCCGCCTCCCTGGAGTCGGCGGTCATGGAACTGTTCGCGGAGCGGGTGCTGGAACCAGCACTCGGTAGCCGGGACGCCATGGGGCGCCCCCACCACCCGGTGCGCGATGGACAGCCGGTCATCGCACTGATCGGCTACCGACCGCTGGAACGACGAGTGATACGTCCCTGGGGCGGTACGGACGAGGGCGGTGCGCTGCTCGGCGTCCAGTTCGTTCCCGGTCATCTGCGCCGCCTGCGCCCGGGGTGCTTTCCCAGCGAGGTCCAGCGTGCGGCCTTCCGCGACTACTGCCGCCGTCTCGGCAAGGCGGACGGCTGGGAACTACCCTACGGCTACACATTCGTCACCGAGCACACGCGTGGACACTGAGAGGTCCGCGCGTGTGCTCCGTCGATCCCGGAGGTCCACACCGATTGTGCGACCTCGGTCGATCGCCCGAGCGCCATCCCCCTCCCGCACCGCCGGGCTGGCCCCGAGTCCGCCTCCGTAGACACCACACCTGCCAGGGCGGGCCTGCATCTGTCAGGCCGGATCCTCGTCAGTCAGGCCCAGCCCGCACACCGTTCAGAAGCACGAGGAAACGGAGTACCCGCCCGTATGCGAGACCGCTACCACGTCGTCACGGGGCCACCGCTGTCCCCGCAAGGCGTCCCCGCCGAGGAACTCGAAGGTCTGGCAGAGGCGCTCAGGGCCTTGACATCGCCAGCTGTCGCCGCTGTGCACGAACTCCCCGTCAGCGCGGTGGAGCTGGCGTTCAACTCTCTCTTACCCAAGGGCCGTCAGCATCTGCTGGACAGCCTGGGCATCCGCATCGCGGCACCACGGCGGGCAAGCAAGTCCCTGTGCCGGGATGTGCTCGGCAGGCTTCAGCGTGACGCGCGGCAGCATGCGTGCACCTGCGCGGTCAAGACGCTCACGCATACCGTGATGAACCAAGTCGGCCAGCATGCCTGCGCCCCCTCGGGGGACGCGGCGTCCGACCCGGTGTCCCGGTGGGGAGAGCCACTGGTCAGGGCCACGGTCTTCGTATGGTGCAACGCCTCGGTCGGCGACGCCCACATTTTGGCCTGGGCCGCGGACCAGGACTGGTTCGCCGGGAACGCGGGCGAGGAGGAGAAGGCACGCTTCGACAGGGTCGGCGAGCTGGCCAGGGAGATCGCGGCCGCCTACCCCACCTTCCAGCCCGGCATGCCCGGAGAGCGGAGAACCACGCCCGAGGACAGCGCGCACCGAGGGATGCCGCCGACGGCTGCGGACATCGTCGCCGCCGAGGCACCAGGGGCAGGTGAGGGGGCGGGGCCGGAGCCGGACGAGATTTGCCGAGAGCTGGAGTCGGCCCTTGTCCTCGCCCGGCAGGCCGCTGAGAAGGTGATTGTCGCGGTCGCGGACGGAAGTCCGCCACAGGGCGAGGACCTGCTGCGGCTGACCGCGCTGAACGCCCTGTTCGACCGTGCGGAGGCGGCGTTCGGCGCGGCCGGGATCAAAGGGGTGTCCCGCCGTCTGGAGGACATGGTCCGCGCCGCGGACTCGCACCGGGCGGCAAGTGAACACGACGTACTGGCGCGGGAGGCCCTGCGGGCACTGCTGGATGTCGTATGCCGCCCCGGCAGCGCCGCAGCCTCGGCCACCGAGGCCGCGCGGGAAGCGGCGCGGAGCCTGCTGAGGGAGCAGATGTGGGGGGAGGAACAGCGCGAGGAGAGCGCGGCTCTCCTGGCGCTGGCGCGGATCGTCCGACTGGGGCGTCAGGCGGACGCGGCGGCGGAGATCCTCACTCTTCAGGAACAGGTCGTACGGATACTGCCTGCCTGTGCGATGGCCGCCGTTATGGTCACTGATCTGTCGTTCCCGCAGCTCGAGGCGCCCCTCCGCACGTCGGCCGGGGCTGAAGCGAAGGCGGAGGCCGACGAGGGACAGGGCGGCGCGACGGACGAGGAACCTGCGGAGGGACCGCCTCCCGCATCGGCGGATCCGGCCCCGGTGGATGACGCCGCCGCTTACCCCCGCAAAGCCACGTCCGACTCCGCCTCCGAGAAGCGGACCGCCCCGCCCGCGAAGACGGTTCCCGAACCCTTCGGCCTCGCCGCCCAGCCGCCCACGGCATCCACGGACAGCACCCCGGCGACCACGCTCGAAACCGTCCCCGGGCCCATGCCCACCAGCGCGATCGCGAGTTCGAGCGCGCCCACCGTGGCGTCCGCGGACGTGGCCGCTGACTCGCCCGGCGAACGCGTGTCCTCCCCTGGGACCGTCCACGCCCAGGAGCCGTCCCGGCATGACGGCGGCCCTTCTGCGGACGGAGATCCGGATGAGGAGAGCGCCGAGGAGGCCGTCGCCGAGCGGGTCCTCGCCCGCTTGATCGTTGAGCGGCGCTTCGGGCTCGCGCATCAAATGGCGCGCGCCGTGGGTCGTCCCGAGCCGCAGGCGGCGGCGCTCCAGCTGGCCGGCGCCGCCGGGCTGCTCAGTTCCGGCGACAGCCGCGGCGCGCGGCTCACCACCGACCTTCTGGAGAGATACGGAGGTTACGCGGGCCGCGACACTGAGGGCAGCGAACTCCTCCTGCTCCCGGCCCTATTGCGGACAGCGCTGATCACCGGAGACCATCTGGCGGGGGCTCAGCTGAAGGCGCTGGTGCCCCGTCTGCCCGACCAGCTCGGCGGCGCGGCGACCGCGGTCGCCGACCGTGCGCTCAGCGGTGCCCTGATCGCGTCGCCGCTGGTCGTCATCGCCGATGATGCCGAACGCGACGCAAGCCTTGCGGAGTTGCGCAACCACTGCAACACGCTGCTGGCGCCGCAGCGGCTGCGGTTCGCGCGGGCGACGGAGATCGCCAAGCGATGGCTGGCACCCGAGGGCGGGCTGCTCGGCTCGCTTCTGACGGCCGTCGCGCTGGACGACCGGGCCGCGATCCAGCATGTGCGGGAGCAGGCGGAACGCCTGTCGAAACTGACCGAGGTCAACAGCGAGATCGACCGGATGGACCGTAAGTATCGCTCGTCGAGCGGCAAACCCCTTCAGGGGTCCGGACGGCAGGACCTGGTGCACCTCGTGGACCGCGCCGTCGGTCCGGCCAAGGAGTGGTGCCTGGTGGTGGACGGCACCCGCCGGGGCGACCGGTCCGACCGCAACCGCGCGGTGAAGGAAATCTCCTCTCTTCGGCAGTCACTCCTGGACGGCAAGGACGGCGTGCTGGGGGAACTGAAGCAGCTCGCCGGCCACTCGGCAGGTCTCGCTTCCGCGAAGGCGTGGGCGGCCCGTGCCTCGATGAAAGAGCTGTACGCTCTGCTGACCGGGGACAACGCGACCATGCGGACAGGCGGACCGATCCCTCCTGAAGTCGTGCTGGACGCGGAACTGCTCAAGGTGTGCGACTCGGTGGAAGAGCGGCCGTCGTCGGCCGTACTGCTCGCCGCGGTCGACCGGAGCTGGCCGGAAGCCGTCGCCGAGCGACTGGACCACGATGCCTTCACCGCGGTCCGTACCATCGTGGAACTGGCCGAACGCGGGGTGCTGCCCGCCGCCCGGGCCGGGGAGTTCCTGCCGCCCTCGCTCACCGAGGTCGAGGAGCGGGAGAGCGTCCGGCGTGTGGAACTGCGTGGGGAACACGACGAACTCGTAGCCGAACTGCACCGTGCGCAGGCGGACGGCGCTGTGACCGACGATCAGGATCTGCGCCTCCAAGAGCTGCTCGCGGATGCCGGGGAGCGGCTCGACAAGACCGAGACGCACGACCTGGTCGCCGTACGGCGCGGCCTCGACACAGTACGCAGCAGCCTCCCCGACTTTCGGCGAGAGGCGGCCGACCGAATCCGGGCCCGGCTCGACGTGCTGGACAGCACCGCTGACCAGCGGGCGCAGGTGCTGCGAAGCCTGGAGACCAACGACCTGGCCACCGCCGCCGACCTTGTCTACTTCCTGGAGATCGGCGAGGACGTCCCCGAGATCGAGAACGGCGAGTCCCATCTGGCGGAGTTCTTCCCAGCGGTGCCCGACGGACTGCGCGGCGGCATCGACCGCGACCTGGTCAGCCTGGTGCGGTCCTGCGGCACGCATCCCGCCGTTCCCGTGCTGGACTACAGTGCGCTGTCCACCGACGAGGCGGCGCTTGCGGCCGACGCCCTCGACGAGTGGCGGCTCATGGGCACCACCGAGCCGAAGGACAGGCTGCACGTGGCGCACACACGGCGGGTGCCGCCGCTCCTCAAGCTGCTCGGCTACGACGCCAAGAGTGCACGGCAGCTCGACGAGCGGTCCCAGCACCGGCGCGAGTACAGGCTTGTCGAGGCGACCGATGTAGTGATCAACGGCAGGGCCAAGGCGCCGGCGTTCGGCTCGCAGATCCGCGAACACGGCGGGAACCTGCGGGTGATGATGGTGTGGGGTCGGCCGCCCGCCAAGGTCGTAATGAGCTGGGCCGAGCGCGACACCAGTGGAACAAGCCTGGTCGTGCTCTATTTTGGCACCCTCAGCCGGGAGGCGCGCATCGAGCTCGCTGTGGGCTCGGGGCGGCTGTCCCAGCCGCTGCTGGTCGTGGACGACGCCGCACTTGCCTACCTCGCGGCCCATGGCAACCGCCAGGTGAGCATCGCGACCCAGACCCTCTTGCCGTTCTCCGGCGTCAACCCGTACATCAGGGAGAAGCGAGGTCGGATCGGCGGCGAGATGTTCTACGGCCGGGACGCCGAACGCAAGAGCATCCTTGACCCGCGCGGCACCCAGGTCATCTTCGGCGGCCGGGGCCTCGGCAAGTCGGCGCTGCTCGCCGACGCCGGGGACAAGTTCATGGAGCAGTACCCCGATTACCATCTGTCGGTGTACGTGAACCTCGACCAGGAGAACATCGGCAAGGGCAGCTCGCTCGGGCCGGAGACGCTGTGGAGCGTCCTGGACCGCAAACTCACCGAGGCGCAGGTGCTGGGCCCTCCTCAGGGCCGTAAGCCCGTGAAGGACATCTCCGAACGGGTGCGCGCGGGGATCCAGGCATGGACCGACGGTGACTCACGTCGGCGGCTGCTGATCCTGCTCGACGAATGCGACCAGTTCTTCGAGGCGGACGCTCCCCGGTTCAACCAGACCAAGAAGCTCAAGGGCCTGGGGGACGACACCAAGGACAGGGCCAAGGTCGTCTTCGCCGGCCTGCACTCCGTGCAGCGGTTTTCCAAGATGGCGAGCAACGGACCGTTCGGCCATCTCGCTCAGACCCCCAAGGTGATCGGTCCGCTCGCTCCGCAGTTCGCCGCCGAGCTGCTGGTCGAACCGATGCGGGCCCTCGGCTTCGAGTTCCTCGACCTGGACCTGGTCAACCGGGTCCTCGGATACTGCTCCTACCAGCCGTTCCTGCTTCAGATGTTCGGGCACCGGCTGGTGGAGGTGATGCACCGGAAGCGGGCACGACGTGGGCCCAACGGACCGGCTGGGCCGTTGTACAAGGTGGAACTGGCGGACATCGAGGTAGTGGAGTCGGACACCGGGCTGCGGGACAGCATCTCGGCCGCCTTCAAGGACACGCTGAGCCTCGACCACCGCTACGACGTGATCGCCAACGTGCTGGCCTATCACGCCCGGCACCGCGGCCTGGAGGTGCGGCTGAGCGACACCGAACTGCGTGAGGAGTGCGAGACGTACTGGCGCAAGGGCTTCGAACAGCTCGATACCGAGGGTTTCCGCGCCTACCTCTCCGAGATGGTCGGCCTAGGCATCCTCGCCCCCAACCACGACGGTCTCGGCTGGCACTTGCGGGGTCCCAGCGCCCTGCGGATGATCGGCAGCTCCCACGAGGTGGAGGCCCGACTGCTCAGGGCCGAACAGGACTGTGAACTCCAGGAGAGCATCGTGCTGGAGGGCCGTCCCGAGCTGCCGGACGGTCGGCCTGCCCCGCTCACCATCACTCAGCTCGACGATCTGCTCGGGGAGCGGTCCAACCAGGCGCGGGTCGTCCTGGGCAGCGCCGCGACGGGTGTCACCGACGTCGGCGACACCCTGCGCAGGGTCGCAGGACGCATTGCCGACTGGCAGCTGCCGGCCGTCGGCAACGGGCGCGTGTACCGGCAGGAACTCACGGGCGGAGCGCCGCGCGAACGAAGGGTTGTCATCAGCGACTTCGCCAACTATCCGGCCCGTCCAGAGGCGTGCCGGGAGGCCGTCGACCAAGCCGAGACGCTGCTTCCGGGCACGCCGGGCGTGACTCGAGCGGTCGTCCTCGTCACCGATGTCGACCAACTTGACCTGTGGCGAACGCTGTTGACGGGCGCTGAGCACACCCCTGCGGCCCCGGTCGTGCTGCGCCGCCACGATCGCCGCAGTCTGCGGGGCTGGGCGCAGCGCGTCGAGATGTTCCACACCGAGGACCGTTTGGACCGACTCCACGAACTGACCGGAGGCTGGCCGCTCCTGGTTGACCGGGCGCACCGGCTGCACGGCGAACGGGGCGACGCCGACGAGGTGTTCCGCCAGCTCGCCGACATCCGCATGGACCGGGCGGACGCCCGCGCCTTCGCCGAGGCGACCGGGGTCTACGCGAACCCCGTGCTCGCCGCCGGTTATCAGACGCTCGCCGCCGAGTTCAAGGAGGACCGGTTCGACCTGGTGAGCGCGGTGACCGCTGTGGCACTCGCGGTGGCGGGGCTGGAGGACGAGGAGGAGGCCCGATGGATCGTCTCCTGCCTCGACGCCCTTCAGGTCTTCGACCGGGAGGACGGACACCTTCGACTGGAACCGCTCCTGCGGGAGTGCGTGACGCTCCACACGTGAGGCCGTGACCGCGGCCGAGCCGCGTCACCCGGCCCGAGGACGGAGGAGGAGCAGAGCAACAGAGGAGCAGGGCCCGGAGGGGCAAGGCAGAGGCCGGAGCGGGCGGGGCCGGGGCCGGAGAGGCACGATCCCGCCGCAGCCCATGAAATTTCGCCCATGCGGGATGTCGGGTCCGAAGGACCGGCACGGTGCGTATGCACCAGCTCGTAGAGCGGCGTGCGTTTAGCTATCCTGGGGTGCCTTAACGGAGGTTGGTGGACACGAATACGGACAACCCCGAACGTCAGGTGAGACTGAGCTTCCTGGGCTGAGCGAGACCGTCCCGGGGTGGCCGCGCCGCGCCACCCGCTACGAGACGACCGCGACCGTCCGGGACTACGTCCTGGCGATCTCTTGCCGGAGCTGATGGGTGAAGCGGCGAAGCAGATCCAGTGTCTCCGTGTGCTCGGCCCTGCGGTCGTCTCTGCCCTCGCTGGGCCGGGAGCTCCAGACCCGGCGCGCGAGAGCGTTGGCGAGATCGACGGTGTCGTCGGCGCACAGCAGGTAGAGGGCCGACCGGGCTTCCTGCATCCGGCCCGCCAGCTCGTTGCCGCCGGCGCCGTCGTCGCTCAGTTGTGTTTCGCGAAGGTAGTCGATGCGCTGAGTCACGGCCGTGTTGAAGGCGACCCCGGCTTTCAGCTTCTGTTCGCGCAGCCACATGCGGTCCTGTCGGCGCGCGGTGAACCACGAGCCGAACACGATCCCTATGAGGCCGATACCGGCACCGATGGCTACAGACAGGATGTTCTCCAACGCTCAGCTCCCCCCGATACCAGGCCGACAGCAGGCTACTGAAGCCATGTGATCCGAACGAGACGTTCAAGGCGAGAACAAGACTGCTCCGGGTCATGGGCGGCCGGTTCAGGACGCCGAGTACTCATTGAGGCGCGAGTACTCACTGAGGCGGCAGTTGGCCGGTGCAGGTGGCGCGGCCGTACTGGCCGGTGGCGGTGGCGCTTTGGACGTGTTGGCCGGGGGGAACGGTGTTTTTCGTGGGGTGGGGTGTCCGGGCTGCTGAGGACGGTGTAAGAGGACGAGCGCGGTGCATATGACCAGGACCGCGGCGGCGCTCACCAGGCCGATGCGGCCGGTGCGCCGGCCGGCCGGTTCCCGGTGGGCGGGCTCCCCGCCCCCGGTGTTCGGGCGTGCGTCGCTGCCTGGCCGCAGATCAAGAACCTGGACGACTTCACTCCGATCAAGATCAAGATCGAATGGTAGGGATCGCACGGTGAATTCCGAACTCCGGCGGGTGGTGGAGGAGTTGCGCGCCGCCATGGCCACCCGGCATGAGTGGCGCATGCTGAACTCGCTGCCCGCCGGGGCCCGGCCCGAGACGATCGGGTCCGGGCCGCCGGCTGCCATCCGTGAGTTCCTCGCGGCAACCGACGGCGCGACGTGCGGAGATGTCACGCTTTTCGGCACCGCGACGGTCGACAGCATGCAGTTCTACGCGGACCCGGTCGACGGGGCCCCGGTGGTACTCGGCCGTGAGGAATGGTTCTGTCCGGGAGTCATTTCCGACGAGCCGTTCTTCGTCAACCGGTCGAACGGCTCGGTCTGGTATTTCCCCGACACCGGGGTCGAATGGTGGATGTCGTCCGTCTTCGAGAAAGCCGCGGACGACTTCACCACCTTCTTCCTGGAATGGGTGTCAGGACCCGGATATCTCCGCCTGACCGGCTCCGAACCGGAGGAGCAATGGCCCGAACTGCTCGAACGGGTCGGCCGACTGCGGGAATGAAGAAACGAGAGAGGCACCCGTCCGGGCACATCCGGCCGGGCGCCTCTCATCGCTGAGCGTTGCGCTGCGCGCCCGCAGTGAATGGCGGGCGCGCAGCGCGCTTTCCTCGTGCCGTTTCGGGCTAGGGGCTGGTGAATTCGATCGCGTCCACGTCGAACGAGTTGTTCTGCGGGGACGTGAAGACCAGGTACAGCCGGTGCGTGCCCGGGAGGGGCTTGACCGGGGTGGGTGGGGTGGGGCGGTAGGTGTCCCAGCCGCCCGTGTTGGGGACCGG
Source organism: Streptomyces sp. GMY02 (assembly GCF_019056675.1). Taxonomy (NCBI): domain Bacteria; kingdom Bacillati; phylum Actinomycetota; class Actinomycetes; order Kitasatosporales; family Streptomycetaceae; genus Streptomyces; species Streptomyces sp. GMY02. The sequence continues at coordinate 7,510,701 of NZ_CP077658.1, forward strand.
GGTGGTGGCGAGGAGTTCGCCGTCCGGGGCATCCGCGCGGAGTTCGATCGCGCCGACGCCGTACGGGGACGACAGTGTGTAGCCGACCTCGCCGATGCCCTCGACGCTCATCGGGTCAAAGGCGATCCAGTCGCCGTTGCTGATGTCGCCGATGCGCTGCCCGTTCTCGGCGCCGGACTGTGAGACCACCCGGGTGCCCGACTGCGCGTCGTAGTACTCGGCCTGCTTGTGGCGGGGTTGCAGTACGGCGCGGCCGTAGCCGGTGAGGGCGGAGGTTCCCGGGGCCCCCTGGTCCGTGTACTTGGCGTTGAGTACGTAGGTGAGGTCCGCGCCTTCGGGGTGGCCGCCCAGGTCACCGGTGTCGACGGTGCCTTCGCAGCCCGGGATGTCGGTGGTCGGGTGCTCGTGGTCGTCGTGTCCGAGGGCCGGGTTGACGGTGACCCGGGAGCAGTCGACCGGCCCGTCCTCCGGGTCGGTGACCGTGACCTTGTAGGGGATGTGGTCCCCGAACGAGATGAGCTTGCCGTTGACCGGGAAGTCGATGGTCACCTTCGGCGCGGTGTTGCCCGCGGTCACCGGGATGTTGGCGTAACCCGACCTGCCGGTGGAGTCGGTGACCTTGAGCTGGGCGGTGAAGTCCCCCGCGGTGGTGTACGTGTGAGTGGGGGCCGCCTCGTCCGAGTCGTACGTACCGTCGCCGTCAAAGTCCCACGCGTAGGTCAGCGCGTCGCCGTCCGGGTCCGTGCTGCCCTCGCTGGAGAAGGCGACTTCGAGCGGCAGCGGCCCGTTCGTGGCGGAGGCCGTGGCCTTGGCGACCGGGATGCGCTGCCCCTGGGCGTAGTCGACGCGGTACAGGCCCGAGTCGTTGTTGCCGCCGCCGAACGAGCTGCCCCATTCGAGGACGTACAGCGAGCCGTCGGGGCCGAACGTCATGTCCATCGGCTTGTTGAACGTCACCGACGACAGAAAGTCGTTGATCTTGAGGAGTTTCTCGTCGCTGTCGAACCGGATCTCCTTCACGTAGTTGCGTGCCCACTCGTAGAAGAAGCTCGCTCCCTCGAAGTACGCGGGGAACTTCGTCGTGGAGGGGTTCGCCGGGTCGTAGTGGTAGACCGGGCCGCTCATCGGGGCGGAACCGCCGGAGCCCATCTCGGGGAACTCCTCGGAGACGCCGTAGCCGTACCACAGCTCCGGCTGCGTCAGGTCCGGCAGATCGGTGAGCCCGGTGTTGTTGGGTGAGGGGTTCGTCGGGTTCGCGCAGTCGAACTTGGCGCCGACCGCCCCGGTGTCCGGGTTGTACGGGGCGTACGCCTGGTTGTTGCCGTGGCAGAACGGCCAGCCGAAGTTGCCCGGCTTCTTGATGACGTTGTACTCGACGAGGCCCTCGGGCCCCCTGTCGGTGGCGGGGGCGCCGCGGTCGGGGCCGTAGTCGGACACATGGACGTACCCGGTCTTCGGGTCGACGGTGAAGCGGAACGGATTGCGGAAGCCCATCGCGTAGATCTCCGGGCGGGTCTTCTTGGTGCCCGGCTTGAAGAGGTTGCCCTTGGGGATGGTGTAGCCGCCGCTGCGCGTGGGCTTGATGCGCAGGATCTTGCCGCGCAGGTCGTTGGTGTTGCCCGCGGTACGCGCGGCGTCGAGCATCTGCTTGCCCGGACGCCAGTCGATCGGCGCGTACCCCTGCCAGTCGGGGTCGAGGTTGGGCGGTACGTCGTCGCCGACACCGAGATAGAGGGTGCCGTCCGGGCCGAACTCGACCGCGCCGCCGGTGTGTCCGGGCTCGGGGAAGGTGCGGTCCCGGTACGCCGGAACGTCGAGGAGCTTCTTCTCGCCGGCCGGGTCGAGTGTGTTGCCCTTGATGGTGAAGCGGGAGAGACGGTTGATGTCCTGCGTGGCTCCGGCAGGGGAGTGGTACAGGTAGATCCAGCCGTTTCTGCCGAAGTCCGGGTCCAGCTCCATGCCGATCAGGCCGTCCTCGCCGCCGGTGTACACGTCGAGCGTGCCCGCGGTGACGGTGGAGTGGGCCTCGGGGTCGAAGATCTTCACTTCGCCGCTGCGCTGGATGTAGACGACCCGGCCGTCCTCGGCGACATCGAGTTCCATGGGGTCGGCGGTGTTGTCGTCGAGGGTGACCTTCTCGTAGCCGCTCCAGACGGTGCCGCCGCAGTCGCCCGCCTCGTTGCCCGCGGCCCACTTCAGTCCGCCGATGACATGGTCACGGAAGAAGTCCTCGCTGTACGCCGGGGTGTCGTGCCCCATCGCGGTGGCCCAGACCTTGCCGCCCTGGGTGTTGCGGCACCAGGAGATGGGATGGTCGGCGCCCATCGCGGAGCCGCCCGGGTCGTATGTCGTCTCGTCCGCGGTGACCAGGACATGCACGTCGCCACGGGGGTTGCGGTCGAAGTTGTACCACTCCTCCGGGCGCTCCCAGCGCTCGGGCAGGCTCTTGGTGGAGGGGTGGACACGGTCGGCGACCTTGGCCGTTCCCTGGAGCACACCGGGTGAGTGGGCGGGCATGTGCACGCCGCCGTTGATGGTCTCGTCCCACCACGGGAACTGTTCCTCGACGCCCATGTCGAGTGTGTTGTGGATGGCGACGACGCCCTTCCCGCCGCGTACGTAGTTCTCCATCGCGTCGCGCTGTGCGTCGGTGTCCCAGACCATGCCGGAGTTCTGCAGCATGACGACGGCGTCAAAGTCCTTCAGCTTCTCGTCGTCGAAGACGGCGGGGTCGGCGGTCTGGACGATCTCGAAGTTGTTCTCGGCCGCCTCTTCCTCGAACATCTTGATGCCCGCGGGGATGGAACCGTGGACATAACCCACGGCGCGGGTGAAGAGCAGGGCTCGGAAGGCGGGTTCGGCGCTGTCGGCGGCGGTGGCGGCGCCGGCGGGAATCGCGGCAAGCCCGAGCAGTAACGCGCTCGCCGAGGCGACGACCGCCCTTCGTATGCCGCGAGCATGACGGCTCATGACCGGTCCTCTCTGGAGGGGGTTCGGTGTGCGGGTGCGGTACTGATCAAGGGGGCGTACTGATCGAGCGGGTGCGGCAGGGATCGAGCGGGGTACCGGCCGAGGCGGGGTCCGGTCAAGGAGTCGCCGGTCAGGGGCTGTCGAGAACCCGGCGGAGGAAGGCCAGGCCCTCGGTCGCGATGCCGTCCTGAGTGGGGGCGAGCGGACGCCAGACGGACGCGGCGACGGCGATCGTGTTGTTGTGCGCGGTGAAGGACTCGATGCACAGAGCGCCCCGGTAGCCGCTCATCTCCAGCGCGCTGAGGAATCCGGCCCAGTCGAGATGGTCGGCACCAGGAGTGCCGCGGTCGTTGGCACACACCTGCACATGGACGATGCGGGAGCCGGCCTCGCGTACGGCACCGGGCAGACCGCGCTCCTCGATGTTCTGGTGGTAGGTGTCGAGGGCGACCCCGACGACCGAGTCGTCGAGGCCGTCGAGCGCGGTGAGGGTCTGGCCGACGGTGTTGAGCAGGGCGGTCTCGTACCGGTTGAGCGGCTCGACCCCGATCCGTACGCCCGCGGCGCGCGCGTGGCCGACGACGGGCGCGAGGTTCTCCCGCCACTCCGCGCAGGCGGCGGCCCGTTCCGCGGCGGTCATCCGCCAGGTGCGTCCGACAGCCGTGTACACCGGACCGGCGACGACGGGAGCCGCCACCGCGTGGGCCGCGTCGACGCACCGCCGCAGATAGTCCTGGGTGGCCCGTACGGTGCCCGGACCGGTCCGTACGAGATTCCGGTCGGGCGGCATGACCGCGATCACGGCCGCCGGGGCGAGCCCGGTCGAGTCCAGCAGCTTGGCGGCGGCTGCGGGATCCCAGTCCCCGGCCTGCTCCAGCGGCAGTTCGACGCAGTCGAAACCCCAGCCGGCCAGTCTCGGAAGGACCTCGGCGAGGACGGTGTTCCCGACGGGGGAGTGCCAGATCCAGGGGTTGGCGCCGAGCGGGAACCGGGTCATCCCTTGCCTCCCCACTCCTCGGGGAACCCGGGCAGATCGGCGCAGCCGCACATCGCGTAGTGCAGCGGAGGCATGCCCGGCCGGAGGTACTCGTCGAGGGTGTCCTCGGTGACGGAGGGCTGCGGGAGCTTCCACTCCTTGGGGACCTGCTGCCCCTGGAGGATCTTCAGAGCGGCTATGACCGGGGTGCGCCACTGGAACGTCGGGTACGCCGGGGCGATCGCAGTGAGCTTCTTGTCCTTCCACGCCTGGAGGAAGTCCTGCTGGTCCTCGCCGGTGATGGGCGGTACGTCCTGACCCGCGTCCTCGAACGCCTCCACCGCGGCCACGGCGGTGGCGCCGGAGTCCATCCACACACCGTCGATGCCGCCGTGCCGGGTCAGCGCGTCAGTGACGACCGACTTCGTCCTGGCCGGGTCACCATCGGTGAACTTCACGTCGACGACGTCGAGTTCACTCTTGTCGAAGGCGACCTCCGCGGCCGACCAGCGGGTCTCCAGCGCATCCACACCGGGCGAGATGCGCAGGGCGAGGATCTTGCCCCCGGGCCTGACCTTCTCGACGAGGAAATCGGCGGCGACCGCCCCGTACGCGTAGCCTCCGACCGGATTGATGAATGTGACCGCGCAGTCCGTTTCCACACCGCGGTCGAAGACGATGACCGGCACCTCGGCGCAGGCCTGCTCGACGGCGGGGGTGAGCGTGGCGGTGGTGTTCGGGGAGACGATCAGGGCGTCGCAGCCCTTGCCGGTGAGTTCCTGGATGTCGGAGATCTGCTTGTCGTCCTTGCCCTGCGCGTCGAGAACGGTGAACTCGGTGATCTCCTTGTGCAGTCCGACCTCCGCCCTCATGTTCTTCAGGCCGACCTGGCGCCAGGGGTTGAAGACACCGGCGTTGGAGAAGCACAGATGGACACCGCCCGCCGTCTCCTTCTTGTAACGCGCGGTGTCGGTGAACTCGGGCCGGAGCATCTGTTCCCACGGCTTGTCGGCCGGACCCTGGGGCTGCTCCTTCGCGAGGGCCAACTCACGCTCGTACTCGGCCTGTTCGAAGAATTCCGACTGCTCGCCGCTGCCGGAGCTGTCCGCCGTGGCGGTGGCGCTGCCGGGGGCGGCCGGCGCGTCCGGTGGTGTGTCGCTCGTACAGGACGCGAGGAGACCGGTCGCCAGCAGCGCGGCGGTGGCCGGGATGAGGGCGCGTACGCGGAGCGGACGTCCGCGCAGGGGGCGGGGCGCTGTCATAAGGGTTGTCCTTCCGAGGGGTTCGTACGTCGGCGGCGCAGCCGGGACCAGTCGGCGGCTCCCAGCCCGACGGCGGCAATGACGATGCATCCTTGGACGGTGGACTCCAGCGCGCCGGAGACGCCCTGGAGGTTGAGCAGGGTGAACAGCGCCTGCAACGAGAAGGCGCCTGCCATGGCGGCGACGATGGAGCCCCGCCCGCCGCCCAGCACGACTCCGCCGAGGACGACAGCAGTGATGGCCTCGAACTCGTAGCCCCTGCCCGCCTGGGCGGAGACGCCCGAGAAGCCGCCGACCAGGACCGCGGCGGTCGCCGCGGCGACCCCGGAGAGGACGAAGGCGATGATCCGGGCCCGGGCGACACGTACCCCGGCGAGGGCCGCGGCACGTTCACTGTCACCGGTGGCGACGAGCGTACGGCCGAAGTCCGAGCGCATCAGCAGCATGGCGGCGGCACCGGCGGCAAGGCAGACGATCACCGCCCATGGCAGCCAGCCGAACGCCGAGCCGCGCCCGAGCTCGCGGAAGGCGGCCGGCAGGGCGCCGTGCGGGGAGCCGCCGGTCCAGAAGAAGACCGCGCCTTCCAGGATCAGCATCATGCCGAGGGTGGCGATGAACGACGGCACACGCAGCGCCGTGCTGATCAGCCCGTTGACACATCCGACCACTCCGCCCGCGACGAGCAGCAGAGCGGTGACGAGCGGCCAGGGGGCGCCCGGGAACGAGCCGTACAACTCGGCGGCGACCACAACACCCGCGGTGACGACCGCCCCCACGGAGAGGTCGAACTCGCCGCAGACGATGACCAGATACTGGCCGGCGGCGAGGATCACGAGCGGCGCGGCGCGTTTGACGAAGGAGAGGAAGCGGTCGGGTTCGTAGAAGCCGGGATCGGTGAGGGCCAGCGCGGCGAGCAGCACCGCGAGGAGTACGAAGACGGGGGCGCCGGTGCCCAGCGCCCGTACGACGTGCTTGCCGTGGCGGGTGACGGTTGCCGTGGTCATGCGGTCGGCCTTCCCTTCGCGGCGCGGCGGGGCCGGGCGTAGACGGCGACGGCCGCGATGATGACGACACCGCGGAGCACGTTCTTGAAGAACGGGTCGACGGCGAGCTGGTTGAAGACGCTGTCGAGAACGGCGAGGACGAGGACCCCGCCGAGAGTCCCCGTGACTCCGCCGCGCCCGCCGGCCAGCGCGGTGCCGCCGAGGACCACCGCGGCGATCGATTCGAGGTCGTAGCGGGCCTCCGTACCCGCCCAGGGCGCTCCCGCGCCGAGGCGCGCCGCGAGGAAGAGCGCGGCGGCGCCGACGCACAGGGAGCAGATGACATGCGCGACGACGACGGTACGGCGGGTACGTACGCCCGAGAGCCGCGCGGCGTGCTCGTCGCCGCCGGTCGCGTACATGTGATGGCCCAGCCGGGTACGGCGGGTGATGAACCACACCGCGCCGGCCACCGCCGCGAGGAGGAACACCGAGACGGGGACCGGACCGACACGGTTGTAGCCGAGGTGCTGGAAGGAGGCCGGTACCTTCCCGGCGGGGCCGGTGTAGTTGTCCTCGATCCAGCCGCGCAGGATGAACGCCGTGCCCAGCGTGGCGATGAACGCGTTGACCTTCAGGCCGGTGACGACCAGTCCGTTGGCGAGCCCGACCGCGGCCGACAGGGCGAGGACGGCGATCACGGCCGTCACGACGCCGCCGCTCGCCACGGTCTCCGCCGCGACGAGTGTGCCGAGGCTGATGAGATACGCGACCGACAGGTCCAGCGAGCCGGTGAGGATGACAACGGACTGACCGACGGCGACCAGGCCGAGCGCGACACTGTTCTGCAGGATCGTGACCACATTGGTGGTCGTGAGGAAGTCCCCGCCACGGGCCGCGACGACGATCCAGCCGAGGACGGTGACGGACAGCACCGCGAGCCACACACCTGCGACGGGATCGCCGAGCCGTGATCCGCGCGTACGGGCGGTGGCCCGGGGCGGGGCTAGGTCCTGTCCGGTGGGTTTTCGGGGATCAGCCCGGGGCGGCTGGTGCGGTGCATCGCAAGGCGGAGGATCGCCCGTGTACTGGATGTACTCGGGCGACTCCGACAACGCCGCGAGGTGCCGTGCCAGGCGTCGCGGGCCCCCGAAGATCCGCCGGACAGGGCCTAGCGGCCCGGGATCGGTCGCGGTCACGCGGCGTCCTCCCGTCCGCCCCGGTGGCCGCCGGTGGCGAGCCGCATGACGCTCTCCTCGTCCGCGCCGGCGGGTAATCCGCCCACGAGACGGCCCTCGGACATCACAAGGATCCGGTCGCTCATGCCGATCAGCTCGGGGAGTTCGGAGGAGATGATCAGTACGGCGAGTCCTTCGCGGGCGAGTTCCCGTACGAGGGTGTGGACGGCGGCCTTGGCGCCGACATCCACACCGCGGGTCGGCTCGTCGAACAGGAGCACCTGAGGCCGGGCCGCGAGCCACTTGGCGATGACGACCTTCTGCTGGTTGCCGCCCGAGAGATAGAGCGCCTGCTGGTCCTCGCCACGGGCCTGGAGGCGCACGCGTCCGAGGAGCGCCGTGATCTCCCGGCCCGTCGGCGGTCCGCCGCGCGGGGGGACGGCGCGGGTGACGAGCAGCGCGTTGTCCCGTACGGACTGGTGCAGCGCGAGGCCCTCCGTCTTGCGGTCCTCGGTGACCAGCGCGATGCCGGCGCGGATGGCCTGGCGCGGGCGGCGGGGCCGCAGCGGTCTGCCGCCGACGGTCATGGCGCCCGTGGTGAACGGGGTCGCGCCGAACAGGGCGCGCGCCAGTGATGTACGCCCCGATCCCTGGAGGCCGGCGATGCCGACGACCTCTCCGGCCCGCAGGGTCAGGTCGATGTCCCGGATACGGTCATTGCCGCCGCCGGAGACCGTGAGCCGCTCCGCGCCGATCTCCTCCGGGCGGGCACGCGGCGGGTAGTAGGCGGTCAGCTCGCGCCCGACCATGCTCCGTACCACCTCGTCGGCGTCGGTGTCGGCGGTACGCAGTGTGGTCACGCGGCGGCCGTCCTTGAGGACCGTGATGCGCCGGGACAGGGCGAAGACCTCCGGCAGGCGGTGCGAGATGTAGAGAATGCCGAGGCCTCGCGCAGTGAGCCTGCGTACGAGCGCCGCGAGGCGTTCGCTCTCGTGGTCGGCGAGGGGTGCGGTGGGTTCGTCCATGACGAGGACCCGGACATCCGAGGCGAGTGCCTTGGCGATCTCGACGATCTGCTGCCGCGCGACTGACAGGTCCCTGACAAGCATGGACGCGGTGATGCCGGTCACGTCGATCTCGGCGAGGAGTCCGGCGGTGCGGCGCTCCATGGCTCCGCGATCCACCAGCCCGCGGCGGACCGGTTCACGGCCGAGGAAGACGTTCTCGGCGACCGTGCGGTGCGGAAGGAGCGCGAACTCCTGGTGGATGATGCCGATTCCGGCGTCCCGCGCCTGCGCCGGGTGTGTGAAGGCGTGCGCGGTGCCGTCGATCGTGATGGTCCCGGTGTCGGGGATGTGCTCGCCGGCGAGGATCTTCATCAGGGTGGACTTGCCGGCGCCGTTCTCGCCCACCAGGGCGTGCACTTCACCCGGTTCGAGGTCGAGCGTCACATCATGGAGCACCCGCACCCCCATGAAGCTTTTGGACACGCCTTGCATGGTCAGCATCAGCCGGCTCCTCGGTCAGCGGTCTGCAGTGCAGAGTCGTGACACATCTTTGACCTGTCAAGGGTCCAAGGGGCTTTGTTTTCAGGTGAGTTGACGGGGACTTAGGCCGACCGGCGAACGGGGAATGCCTTGTGAGCAGCGGAAGTCGTCCCTAGGGTGACTGTCATGCCTGTGCCGTCGGATCCCAGTGTTTCCGCCGCACACTCGCCCGGCGAGGTGCTGGCGCTGATCAGTTCCGGAGCCGTGACGACGCGCGCGGACATCGCGCGGATCACCGGACTGGCCCGCTCCACGGTCTCCCAGCGCGTCGACGCCCTGATCGCGCACGGCCTCGTCGACGAATCGGCCCCCGCCCCCGGCGACTCGACCGGGGGCCGTCCGCCGCGCCGGCTCCAACTGCGCACCGCCGGACATCTGGTGGCCGGTGTGGACCTCGGCGCCTCGCACTGCGCGGTGGCGCTGACGGACATCGCGGGAACGATGCTGGCCACGCACAACGAGCCGCTGTCGATCGCGGACGGTCCGGAAGCGGTACTTCGCCGGGTCGAGCGGACGCTGCAGGCGCTGCTGAAGGAGACGGGACGGGATCCGCGGACACTGCGCTCGATCGGCGTCGGGGTGCCGGGACCTGTCGAGTTCTCGACCGGCCGCCCCATCGATCCACCGATCATGCCGGGCTGGCACCAGTATCCGATCCCGGAGTTCTTCGCCTCGCGCTTCGGGGTGCGGGCGCTGGTCGACAACGACGTGAACGTGATGGCGCTGGCCGAGCAGCGCCGTGCGTTTCCCGACACCCGCTACCTCCTCTACATCAAGGTGGGTACGGGCATCGGCTGCGGCATCGTGGCCGACGGCAGGCTCCACCGGGGTGCCCAGGGCAGCGCCGGCGACATCGGGCACATCCAGGTCGGGGACCAGGCGGAACCGTGCCGGTGCGGCAATACCGGCTGTCTGGAGGCGGTGGCGGGCGGAGCGGCGCTCGCGGCGAAACTGGCCGGTCTGGGGCTGGACGCGGCATCGGGCAGCGATGTGGTGCGGCTGGTGGCCTCCGGCAACCGGGACGCCGTACGCATGGTGCGCGAGGCGGGCCGGGCGGTCGGCGAGGTCCTGGCGGGCCTGGTGAACTTCTTCAACCCGGACACGGTGGTGCTCGGCGGCGCGCTGGCCGCAGTGCACGACCAGCTTCTCGCCGGGGTACGGGAGGCGGTGTACCGGCGCTCGCATCCGCTGGCCACCCGTGTGCTGCGGATCGAGCCGAGCCGTACGGGCGAGAACGCGGCGGTCATCGGGGCGGGGATTCTCGCCGCCGAGCAGGCCATGTCGCCGTCGCAGGTGGACCGCCGGCTGGCGCGGGCGATGGCCTGATCCCGCGCCCGGCCGGTCTTGACCCGTCTTGGCCGGGCTTGGGCCGGGCTTGATACGGGGGCGGCTTGATCAGCCCCATGACGCTTCCCCCGGTCGTCTCCGGCCGGGGGAAGCGTCAACGTACCGCCGGGGCGCCGCGCGGCGATCGGCCAAGGCCGGTCCGGATCGGCCAAAGGTCGGCCGGGGCCGGTCCGGCTCGTCCAGGTCGGTCCAGCGGTTCGACCACGTCAGTCCAGCGGTTCGACCCACAGGTTCCTGAAGCGGACCTTGTTGCCGTGGTCCTGGAGCCGGATCGCCCCCGTCGCTGCCGATTCGGCGTCGCCGCTGCCGGTCGGGCCGTCCACGGCCACGTTGTCGTGCACCTTCGTGCCGTTCCACACCACGGTGACTCTGGCGTCCTCCGTCTTGTTCCCCGCGGCGTCGAAACGGGCCGCGCGGAAGACGATGTCGTACGTCTGCCAGGTCTCGGGTGCGGTGGCGGCGTTCAGGTCCGCGGCCTTCTTGTTGTAGATCGCCGCGGCCTCGTTCGTCGCGAGTTTCTCCACACCGAACGAGTCCAGGATCTGGATCTCGTACCGCTCCTGGAGATAGACACCGCTGTTGCCGCGGTCCTGGCCGGTGACGTCCGGCGGCAGCTTCGGCACCCGGAACTCGGCGTGCAGCCTGAAGTCGCCGAAGGACTGCTTGGTGCGGATGTCGCCGCAGCACACTTCGACGGAGTTGTCGGCCGTGCGCGGCCATTCGACACTGCGGCCGTCGTTGTGCTGCCAGGCGGAGGAGACGCTGCCGCCGGAGAACAGATCGATACGGCTGCCGCGTGGGCGTACCTCGATCATGTCGAGGTTGACATGGCCGGTGTCCTCGGGCCGGTAGGTGTACGAGACGGTGTTGCGCCCCTTGCGGAGCTCGAACCGTTCGGTCCGGGTGGACCAGCGGTTCCAGGCGCCGGTGGAGGGGAGGCTGACCTGCCGCGTCTGCCCGCCGTTGACGCCGGCGCCGATCGTCTTGGTGCCGGTGAAGGGGTGAGGGCCGTTGGCGTAGCGCAGGCTCACGTCATAGGTGCCCTTGGCGGGGACGTCGACCTCGAAGGTGGCGGTGGCGCCCTGGGTGCCGAAGCCGTCGACGAAGCCGCCGCCCGTGTAGCCGGCGTGCTCGGTGTCGATGTCCGCGCCACCGGAAAGCCGCGCGGACTCGGCGTCGTACGACGTGACAGGTTCCTCGGGACCCGGCCGCGCGTTCAGGGTGTACCAGGCCTCGGTGGACCACAGTTGCTCGCCGTCGGCCGAGGAGAACGGGCGCGGCGAGCGCACATGCACCACCCGGTCCGTCTTCAGCCCGGGGATGCTGAGCCGGACCGTACGGCGGTCCTCGGAAATCCGGGCCGCCGCGACGGACAGGCTCTCCTCGTCCACCTTGGGGCCGCCGTACGCCGGCGTGGGAACGTAGCGCCACTGCTCCACGGAGTAGCCCCCGTCCGTCAAGGCGGCGGCGGTCTCCTCCGACAGGGGCTTCGTGTAGGTGAGTTCGAAACCGTCGCGGGTGGCGCGCATGGTCTTGATGTCAAAGACGTTCGTGCCGTTCGGAGCGAGTTTCTGAAGACCGAAGCGGAGTTTCCCCTCCTGGCCCCAGTTCCCGTCCGCGCCGAGGCCGCCCGCGTAGATGGCACCGTCCGGTCCCGTGCTGATCCGGGTGATGCCGGCCTCCAGACCCTGCGTGTGACGGAACACCGCGCCCTGGTACTCGCCGTCCACCTTCTCCAGATCGGCGCGCTGGAGGCCGCCGTAGGTGACGTCACCGAAGAGCAACTGACCCGCGTAGGTCCCCTTCTTGACCACCATCGGTGTGCTCGGCGAGTTAGCGATCTCGTTCTGCGGCAGCCAGAGCACCGGCTTGGTGACCGTACGGTCGTCGAACGGGCCGTCCGGGTTGGTGTAGTGGTTGAAGAACCGGTCCTGCTTCACCTGGACGAGCTTCGAGGCGGGCAGCCAGCCGCCCTGGTTGTCGGTGACGAAGAGCTCGCCCTCCGGACCCCAACCGATCCCGTTCGGGGTGCGGAGACCACCCGCCACATAACTGACCTCTCCGGTCGCCTTGTTCACCTTGACGGTGGTGCCGCGGTTCGCGGCGGGCTGCGGATCGGTCGTCGCGCCACCGTAGTTGATGGCGACCGAGAGATTCAGATAGAAGTACCCGTCCTTGTAGAGCAGTCCGAAGGCGAACTCGTGGAAGTTGCCTCCGTACGGCCAGGCCGCGACCTTGCGGGTCGTATCGGTGACGTCGTCGCCGTCGGTGTCGGACAACTCGGTGAGCTGGTGCTTCTCCGACACGTACAGCTTTCCGTCCACGTACTTGATGCCCATCGGCTCTTTCAGCCCGTCGGCGATCTTCTTGTACGTGACCTTCTCCGGAGCGGTGTCACCCGTGACACCGTCGAGGAGGTAGACCTCTCCCACGGTGTTGTCACTGCCGCCCCAGGTGGTCACGGCGAGTCGGCCGTCCGGCAGCCAGTCCATGGCGGAGACCTGCGGCTCGAAGCCTTCGGGGCGCAGATCGGTGAGGGTGTAGCCGGGATTGACCGAGGTCAGCGGGAGGCCGTCGCCGGGGGTGTCGTAGCTGCCCTCGCACTCCTTGCGGCCGGGGGCGGTGACGCGCACCACGCCGGCATCGGTGCTGAGCACGGAGTTCGGGACGAGTGTGAACTCGGTGGCGCCCGGCGGCTTCCACTGGAGGGTCACCTGCTGCTCGCCGCCGCGGTCGAAGTGATCGATGTGGAGCGCGTGGTAGCCGGGGGTGAGGGTGATCTCGCCGTCCTTGGGTTCGGCGCCGTGCAGTCCGTCGTGGTCGATGACCTGCTGGTCGCCGATGAAGAGACGTGAGCCGTCATCGCTGATCAGGCGGAAGGCGTACGTGCCCTCGGCGGAGACGTCGACATTGCCGATGATCTGCGACATGAAGTTGTCGCTGAAGCCGAAGCCCTCGGTGGACGACCAGTCGACCGTGGGAATCAGCTTGTCGACATTGGGGGTCTGGGCCGGCTTCAGGTCGCAGAGCTTGCTGAGCGGGGACTGGACGTCGAAGACACGCAGGGTGACGCCGGGTTCCTGGGGCGGCAGTTCCGCCGGGGCCCTCGTGTCCAGGGGGACCCTTGTCTCGGTGGGGGCTTTTGTCGCCGCGGCGGCCGGTGTCTCCGCGCCGACCGCGGGTGCCGCGAGACCTCCGGTCACGAGGGCGGCGAGGAGCAGACCGGTGATGGTCCGTGGTCCGCGTCGGCCGCGGCGGGCGCTCTGGTATTCGTGTGGCTGCACTCGTCCTCCTGCTGGGGGCTGCGAGTGGGCGAGGGCCTGGGCGGCCCGCGCCCGCGGAGTGGAGTTCGTACACGTACCGTCGGTGCGGTGGCGGAGTTCCGCCGCGCTCCACGCATACTTCTGCGCGAGAACGACGCCCAGAGTATGGACGGCCGACGCATCGGTCCATACTTTGTCCTCAACGGGGAGAAACTGGCCGGGTGTTGGAGGAGCCGGGCATGGCCTGGCTCGCGGTGGCTTCCGCCGAGCCGCGGACAGGCCGGGGCGGGGGCGGGCCGAGCTGTGGGCGGGCCGGAGCGCGGGTGGTCGGGGAGCGGGGGCAGGCGGAGCGCGGGCTGCCGGGAAGCGTGCCGGGGTTCTTCAGCGATGCCCGGGCGCCGGGCCCGTGGACTCCCGTACGACCAGGTGCGGCACAAACGCTTCCTGCCGCCGCGGAGCGTCCGGATCGGCGATACGGGCCCTGAGAATGTCCGCGGCCCGCCGGCCGATGTCCGTCTTCGCCGGGGAAACGGCGGTCAGGGGCACCTCGCACAGATCGGCCACCTCGTTGTCGTAGCCGATCACGGAAAGATCCCCGGGAACACTCAGACCGCGCCGCCGCGCCGCCCCGACCAGCAAGGACGCTTCACGGTCCGCGAAGCAGAGCGCGGCCGTCGCCCCCTCGTCCAGCAGACGGCCGAGAAAACGGTCCGCGTCCTCCGCCGTCCAGCGGGGCAGTGAGACCGCGGCCACGGGAGCGGCATCGAGCCCGGCGTGCTCCAGCCCGACGGCGAGGCCCGACCGGACCTGCGGGGCCGTGTGCGGACTGGTCCTCTCCATGTAGCCGATCCGGGTGTGCCCGAGCCGCAGCAAATGCTCGACAGCCGTACGCGCCCCGGCCGCGTGGTGGGAACAGACGAACTCGTGCGAGGTCGCCGGCAGGTCCATGCCCCGCTCGACGAGCACCGCGGGCACGGCGAGTTCCCCCGCGTCCCCGAGCCAGTGCCGCGGGCCGTCCTCGCCGAGCGTGGGTACGAGTATCAGCCCGGCGGAGCCCGACCGGATCAGTTCCTCGACGGCTCCGTGCTCCATGCCGGGGTCCCAGTCGGTGCAGCGCAGCAGCATCCGTGAGCCGTGGCGGGAGAGTTCGCGTTCGATGCCGGCGATGACGCGCGGGTAGTAGTAGGTCAACGAGGGAACGACGACGCCGACGGCGTATCCGGTACCCGGTGTCCGGGAGGCCGAGATGTACGTTCCGGATCCCTGGCGGCGGTAGACGAGCCCCTCCTGGACCAGCAGATCGACGGCCCGCCGTACGGTGTTGAGGCTCACCCCCTGGTCGCGGGCCAACTGCTGTTCCGTCGGCAGCTTCCCGGCCGGCCAGCGCAGTTCGGCGATGGCCCGGCGCAGCTCGTCCGCGAGATGCCGCGTCTTGTGTCCCCGTACGGCGGTGCCGGCAGGAGCGCGCGACGAACTCATCGCATCCCCCCTTCGATCTGTACTGACACCGGCCCGCCCGATGTGACGAGCTTAAGACCCTACCCACCATGGAGCTGCCCATGGTGGAGCTCTGCTGACAGGACGTCAACTGCCATTCATTCCAATGAATCTGTTGACGCGTGGCATGACTTGACCCAAACTCCTCACCAGGCGCAGCGCGAGTCACCGCGAATCCCCCATGCTCCTCACGCTTCCACCCGCGCTCCTCACACCTCCCACACCCTCCACAAGAAGCCGAGGTCTCCTCGTGGCCGTCACCATGTCCATCAGCAGAACCAGCAGGCGCACCGCACTCGTCACCTGTGCGGTGCTGGTTCTCGGGTTCCAGGCCGACCCCACGGCCTTCGGGACCGGAACCTCACCCGCCGCAGCCGCGGCCACCGCCTACTACGTCGACCCGGCCGTGGGTTCGGCGAGCAATCCCGGTACGGCCGACCGCCCGTGGCGGACACTGCAGGAGGTGTTCGCGTCGGGGAGGACCTTCGCCGCCGGCGACATCATCTATCTGCGCAACGGAAACCACGGAAGCCCGGTCATCACCGGAGGCGTCGCGTCGGGCGTACGGACCATCAAGGCGGCGCCCGGCGCGACGCCCCGGATGAAGACCCTGCGGTTCGCGTCCGGGGCGACACGCTGGACGGTCGACGGGGTGCTCGTCTCTCCCCAGGAGGCGGACGGTACGTACACGACGGGCAACCTCGTGCAGTTCGACGCCGGCGCCACCCAAGATGTCCTCCAGAACTCGCAGGTCCGAGCCGCGAGCGACGCCTCGGCGGACACCTGGTACAACAACGACTGGGTCGGCCGCAGTGGTACGGCGGTCCTGGTCATCGGCGCCAACAACCAGGTCCTCGACAACCGGATCCGGAACGTGCGCAACGGCGTGATGCTGGAACGTACGTCCCAGGCCGGTGCCGGCGCGACCGGAGCGGTGGTCAGGGGAAACAGCGTCGACCACTTCTGGGAGGACGCGTTCCGCTGCAAGGTCAGCGGCTGCCTGTTCGAGTACAACTCGGCGGTGAACAGCTACGCGGTCGTACCGGCCGGCACGGAGGCCGACCCGCCGCACCGGGACATGTTCCAGAGCTACCGCGGCGACGGCAGCTTCACCCCGGTCACCGACGTCGTACTGCGCGGAAACGTCTTCATCAGCCGCACGGGCACCCGCTACGCCAAGATCCCCTTCCAGTACAACGGCAAGTACACGATCCAGGGCATCGGCGCCTTCGACGGCCCCTACCGCAACTGGACCATCGAGAACAATGTGGTCCAGGTGGAGGTCGGGCTCGCCATGGGCCTGTACGGCATGAACGACAGCAGGATCGTCAACAACACCGTGGTCCCGCGCTATCCGGCCACGGACAGCGAGATCCGCCTCACCAACCAGAAGGACGGAACGCCGTCGAACGGCGACATCATCCGCAACAACCTGGCACGCACCTTCAACACCGGCGCCGCGACCAACACCCAGCACTCCAACAACATCACGGTGGGTACGGCCTACTCCACCTACTTCACCGACTACCCGTCCGGGAACCTGCACCTCAAGCCGGGCTCCCCCGCCATCGGCGCGGGCACAACCAGGGAAGCCCCCACCCTCGACGCCGACCGAAAGCAGCGATCGAACCCCTTCGACGTGGGCGCCTACGAGTTCTGACACCAATACCGACACCGACAGCGATACCGGCATCGGCGCTTGGCCGCGGGCCGCAATGGCCGGCCCGCGGCTGTTCCTCGCGTATGGGCGATGGCCCCTGCGTCAACCGGCCTCGGGTGAGGCTCCGTCGTCGTAGTTGTCGGTGACGCCGTCGTTGAAGACGATGGTCAAGGGGGCCTTTCCGGCCCGGCGGGTCTTGCGGAGGTCTTCGGCCATGCGCCGGTAGAAGGCGGAGGCCATGGCCCAACTGCCGTCGAAGACACTGCCCTTCACCCGCGCTTCGCGCAGGGCGATGAGTACGCCGATGAGGGAGCGGCCGGAGAGGATGATGCGTACGCGGCCGTCGCCGTCGTCGGTGATTTCCGGAGTGGGATTGAAGTGCTCCTGGCCCGAGGCTAGTCCGGCGACGAAGTTCCAGGCGTCCCGGTGGCAGACGAGCACGATGGAGGCGATCGGCGCGGCGCCCAGCAGGAGCGCGCCATGGCTTACTTCCTCGCTCGGTTCGGTGCCGGAGTCGAGCGCTTCGCTGGACTGCTTGCGCTGGTCGGTCTCGTCCGGCTCCCCATCGGGAAGAACGCCGGTCCGGCCGGTGCTCATCGAGGCCGGCGTCTCGGTCTCCCGCGCCCGACCGTTCGCAGAAGGCTCCACGGCGGGCACCTCGGCCTCGGCGGCGGGGGCGGCGGCAGGGCCGGTCCAGGGCGTCGACGTATCGAAAACCTGGTGACCGGCCAGGTCGTTGACCAGGCTGTGGAGATCGGCCACCGCCTGCCGGATCTCGTGCAGATCCTGGCGCAGCGCGGTGACCTGCCGGGTGACCTCGGTCGTGGCCGAGGAACCGTTGTTCACGCGGGCGCGCGTTTCACGGATGTCGTCGCGGAGGCTCTCCACCTCGGCGGTGACGACCTGACGCAGTTCCTTCTCCGCGCCCTCGACGCGGTCGCCGACCGCGCCGATCTGGTCATTCAGCTCACGCCGAGTGTCCAGCAAGGCCGTCATCAGGTCGTTGTTGCGTGCCACAGCTACCTCATCGCACTAAAAGTATTCGTGTAACTCCGTCTTGTAGTTTCTCCTGGTCATATGGGTGCTCAGTGCCATCGGAAGGGATTCGGCCTGGATACGGCCGAAACTGATCCGCTTCCGGTGCCGTACCTCCCGCCGCTGGTCAGAGGGGGTGCGCGCGGAGGTGTTCAAGGTTTCCGCAAGGTCGGGCGAGCACCATGGCGGCGGGCTCGGGGAACCGCCCCGAGCACGGGGGAAGGAAACGGATCATGCACAGGCCCGCAGCAGTGGCACTCACACTCACCTGTCTGATGGCCGGAGGCACACTGACCGCCGTACCGGCGGGTGCTGTCACCGCAGGGACGGTCACGGTGTACGTGGACCCCAGCGCCCGGGCGAGCGGCAACGGGCTCGCCCGGACCAACGCCGTGCGCACTTTCGCGGAGGCGGAGAAGCTCCTCAAGAACAAGCGCGCGGTCAACGCCACCATCCTCACGCCCGGCGGCACGTACTACCCCGACGAGGAGATCAAGTGGACCTACGACCCGCCGGGCGGCCGTTTCACCTTCGCGGCGGTGCCGGGAACCGGTGAGGTCGTCATGGACGGCTCGCGGGCGAAGCCCGGCTACTTCATGACCATCAGCTCGCCGAACAGCAGCTTCACCGTCTCGGGCAAGACCATCAAGAACTACACCAACGGCGGTATCCGGGTCCGGGGGATGAAGGGCCCGGGCCGGGTGACCATCAAGAACAACCTGTTCCAGTACCTGGGCAACAAGAGCAACCCCGGCGGACCCGGCTACGGAGCCGTTCACGTCACGGAATCCGCCAGGCTCACCATCACCGGCAACAGGTTCTACAACCTGGAGAACAGCGACGGCCCCGCCGAGATCCACGGGGTCTATCTCGCCACCCGCACCAGCTCCACCACGATCCGTGGAAACCGGTTCGGATACATCACGGGCGACCCGGTCCGTACCCGGAACGGCAGTAACAACAACATCGTCGACGGCAACAGGTTCTGGCGTTCCGGTTCCTACGCCACCTTCAGTGACTGGCGGCCGCAGGACAAGGAGGTGTGCGGAAAGGGCAATGTCTTCAAGAACAACAAGGTGGGCAGGACCACGTACTTCGGCAAGAAGTTCGGCTCGGACACCTATGGGGCGGGAAAGATCAAGGTTCAGCTTCTGCTCTGGGGGCACCACAAGCCGACCGCGGCGAATGTGGGCGGCTGTGCGACCCGGCCCATCACCAACGGCGGCGGCAACAAGTACGTGACGACCCGCCCCTGGTGACAGCCCCGGCGGGGCCACAGCCGACCGTAAAGATTGGACTTGCTGGTCCATTTTGAACGAGGTACTTGTGGACCGAACAGTCCAGTCGGACGGCACGGCCCGCCCGTCCCTGGCCCGGCGACGAGCCCGGCCGGGGCGGGCTCGCCATGGGCCGGCCATGAGCGGAGTGAATCCAGTGGATCTGCAATTGAACGGCAAGCGGGCGCTTGTGACCGGGTCGAGCAGCGGACTCGGCGCGGAGATAGCCAGGGTCCTGGCGGCCGAGGGGGCGGCGGTCGTCGTGCACGGGCGCGACGAAGCACGGGCCACGGCAGTCGCCAAGGCCATCCGGGCGGACGGCGGTGACGTCACCGTCGCGATCGGCGATCTGGCCACCGACGCCGGAGCCGACGCGGTGAGAACGGCGTCCGCCGGCACGCCGGTCGACATCCTCGTCAACAACCTCGGTGTCTACGACCCGACGGCCGCCTGGCCCACCACCGCGCCCGCCGAGTGGGCCGCCATCTACAACACCAATGTCGTCTCCAGTGTGCGGACGATCCAGCGCTTCGTACCGGACATGCGGGCGCGCGGCTGGGGACGGGTGATCCAGATCAGCAGCGTCCTCGGCCACCTGCCCGCGGCGAGCCAGCCGCACTACGCCGCGACCAACGCCGCCCGGGACAATCTCGCCGTCTCCCTGGCCCGCGAACTCAAGCACTCCGGCGTCACATCGAACGCGGTCGCGGCCGGCGGCATCCTCACCCCCTCCGCGCAGGCGTACGTCCTCGACCTGGGCAGGCGGAACGGCTGGGGCGAGACCTGGGAGGAGGTTGAGCCCAGGGCCATCAGCGCGCTGTCGCCCAACGACGTCGGCCGCATCGGACGGCCGCGCCAGTACGCCGACCTCGTCGCGTTCCTGGCCAGTCCGCTGTCGGGGTACATCACCGGTGCGACACTGCGCGCGGACGGCGGCTGGCACGACGCGTAGCCGCGGGCGCCCATATGGCCCGGCGCCTGTACGGTCGGGCGCCCGTACGGTCCGGCGCCTGCCTGTATGGTCCGGCACCGGTATGGTCCGGCACCCGTACGGTCCGGTGCCCGCGTCGCACGGTGACGCACGCGGGTACCGGACCCGCCCCCGGCCCGTCGTGTTCACCCGGACAAGCAGTTGCGGCAAGGGTTGACAGTGGTCAGTCACTACAGCACTCTCTCGGGAGAGCGCTCTCCTCAAGATCGATCCGTCGTGGAGCGCCGAGTGTCGAGTTCGGACCCACCGACAGCCACCCTTCCCGCGCCGTCGCCGAGCGTGCCGCGGGGTTCTGGTGGAGAGGCATCACACCCCGTGGAGATGTACATGAGCCTCCTGTCCTCCTTACGCCGAGCCGTTCGGCGTCGCAGACCGCTGGTCGCCGCCGCCGTCGCGATGTGTCTCGCGATGGGCGGTGCCGTCGGATCGTCGGCCGGGGCCGCCCAGGCGGCCGACACCCTGCTGTCGCAGGGCAAGGCCGTCACGACCTCCTCGACCGAGAACGAGGGAACGCCCGCCTCGGCGGCCGTCGACGG
Organism: Streptomyces sp. GMY02; assembly: GCF_019056675.1. Taxonomy (NCBI): domain Bacteria; kingdom Bacillati; phylum Actinomycetota; class Actinomycetes; order Kitasatosporales; family Streptomycetaceae; genus Streptomyces; species Streptomyces sp. GMY02. Next base: position 7,531,223 of record NZ_CP077658.1, read on the forward strand.
CAACGCCGGGACCCGCTGGTCCAGCGCCGCCGCCGATCCGCAGTGGATCCAGATCGACCTGGGCGCCACCGCGGCGATCAGCTCCGTCGTCCTCAACTGGGAGACCGCGTACGCCACTTCGTACAAGATCCAGGTGTCGGGCGACGCGCAGAACTGGACCGACATCTACTCCACGACGACCGGACCCGGCGGCAACCAGACGCTCGCCGTCAGCGGTTCCGGGCGGTACGTGCGGATGTACGGTACGGCCCGGGCCACCGGATGGGGCTACTCCCTCTGGGAGTTCCAGGTCTACGGCACGGCCGGCAGCGGCCCGGGCCAGGAGCCCTCCGGGACGGCGATCTCCGCGTTCAAGCAGGTCACGGCCTCTACCTGGGAGGGCGCCAACGCTCCGGCCGCCGCGCTGGACGGGCGTACCGACACCCGCTGGTCGAGCGAGTTCGCCGACAACCAGTGGATCCAGGTGGACCTGGGCGGTGCGGCCAGGATCAGTGGCATCGTGCTGAACTGGGAGTCCGCCTACGCGACGGGCTACCGCATCGAGGTGTCCGACAACGCCTCGACCTGGTCGACCCTCCACTCCACCACCGCCGGCCGGGGCGGGACCGAGACACTCGGCATCACCGGCCAGGGGCGGTACGTCCGGCTCTACGCGACCACCCGGGCCACCGGATACGGTGTCTCGCTCTGGGAGTTCCAGGTCTTCGGGTCCGTCGACAGCTCCTCGTCCGCCCCGCCCCTGCTCTCCGGACCCACCAAGGCACCGGCGACCCTGAACCAGTTCGCGCTCGGCGCGCCCGCGGACCGGGCCCTGATCACCAACACCCGCAGGCCCGCCTTCTCCTGGGCGGCCGTCCAGGGCGCCGTCCGCTACGAGCTGTGGCTCAATGTCAGCCGTACCGACTACGACTTCACCGCCTCGGGCAATCTCCTCGACCTCTACACCAAGGTCGCCGAGCCCACCGGTACCGGCTACACACCGAGTTGGGACATCACCGACCGGTGGACCTACAAGTGGTTCGTCGTCGCGGTGAGCGGCTCCGGTGCGAAGACCACCTCCAACATCCGTACGTTCAGCGTCTATCTGCCCGAGATCGAGACCGTCAACGACGGTGTCGCTGTCATCAACGGCGCCCGCGACCTGAACAAGAACGGGGCCATCGAGCCGTACGAGGACTGGCGGCAGCCGGTCGAGACCCGGGTCAGTGATCTCCTCGGCAGGATGACGCTGGAGGAGAAGGCCTACCAGATGTTCTACAACGTCCAGTCGTACCCCAGGTCCGGCTGGCACTTCGGACCGGCCCAGCCGGCCGATCTGCACAACACCCTGCTCACCACGGCGGCCACCAGGCTGGGCATTCCGCCGGTCTCCGCCGGTGACACCACCGCCGGCTACCAGACCACGTACCCGCTCCAGAGCACCCTGGCCGCGGCCCGGAACCACGGGCTCGAATACCAACTCGCCGACATGCAGCGCAAGGAGCAGCTCGAGGTCGGCACCCGGGGAACGCTCTCGCCGCTCGCCGAGGTCGGCACCAAGGTGCTCTACCCCCGTATCCAGGAGGGCGGCGGCGAGAACGCCGATGCCGTGGGGGCCCAGCTCCGTGCCCTGGTGGCCGGTCTCCAGGGCGGCCCTGAACTCAACCCGCAGTCCGTCCTCGCGACCGTCAAGCACTGGCCCGGTGAAGGCGCCGGCGGCGAGGCGGGCATCGTCTACGACGGGGTGACCATCAAGTACCACATGATCCCGTTCCGGGCGGCGATGGAGGCCGGGGCCGTCAACATCATGCCGGGCTACGCGGGCAGTTCGTATCTCGACCCGGGCGGTCCCGGTGCGGGCGACAGCGCCAAGATCCTCGCGTACCTGCGGCAGAACCTCGGTTACACCGGCCTGATCACCACCGACTGGCTGCCCTCGGGTGCCTGGGTGAACGCGGCCAACGCCGGCTCCGATGTGATGGGCGGGGCCGACCCGGGCGCCACCGGGTTCAGTATGGCCACCTTCCAGGCGCAGGTGCCGCTCGCCCGGATCAATGACGCGGTGACGCGGATCCTCCGGCTGAAGTTCCAACTGGGCGTCTTCGACCGGCCGTACGGCGACCCGGTCAACGGCCCGTACCGGTTCCACCAGCCGAGCTATGCCGCGCTGGCCAACCAGGCCGCCCGCGCGTCCAACACCCTGCTCAAGAACAACGGTGTCCTCCCCGTCAGGCTCAACCGGGGTGACAACATCGTCGTCGCGGGCGCCCGGGCCACGGACGGCGCCGCGTGCTGCATCTGGTCCAGCTACTTCCACCCCAACTACGGTTCGCTGACCACCCTGGAAGCCATCCGGGCCAGGGCGTCCACAGCGGGTGTCAATGTGTACCAGGACACCGGGCCCGCGCCGAAGCTCGCTGTCGTGGCCGTCGGCGAGCCGTCGTACACACACGCCACGGCGTGGCCGAACCTCGAACCGTATCTGCCCGCTGATCAGCTCGCCCTGATCCGGAACTTCAAGAATCAGGGAATTCCGGTGGTCGTGGTGCTGACACTGCCCCGGCCCATTGTGATCAGCGACTGGAACGGTCTGGCGGACGCCATCGTGGTCACCTACCGGGGTGGTGAGGAAGTGGGACCCGCCACGGCCTCCCTGCTCTTCGGCGACTACACGCCCAGCGGAAAGCTGCCCTGGCAACTGCCCAGGAGCCTGGACCAGATCCTGAAGCCAGGTGGCGGTGATGTACTCGGGGACGCCAACGAGAAGTGGGATCTTCCGTACGATCTCGGCGCCACCGACGCCGAACGCGCGGAGATCCGGGCGAGGATCGACGCCGGACAGCCGGTGCCGACGACCCGTGGCAACCCGCTGTACCACTACGGCGCGGGACTCACCGGCTGGAACTAGTGCCGGTTGCGGCACCTGCCCCGGCGCAGGCCACACGTAAGCCCTCATGAAGGAGCGCTCCCCACCGGACTCGTCCGGTGGGGAGCGGTCGCCGCGGTCGCCGCAGTCACAACGGCCGTCACACACCGCCTCTCAGCTCAGATGCTTGGCGATCTCCCAGCTCGCCGCCAGTTCCACATCGCCATTGATCTGTACGTCGACGAGCACCGGCCCGTCCTCCACCGCCAGCGCCCTGTCGATCTCGCCGAAGTCGTCGGGCGTGCGGACGGAGAAGCCCTTCGCGCCGAAGCCGGCGGCCAGTTGCGCGAAATCGGGCTCCCGGATCTCGGCGTACGACGCGTTGAGCTTCTTGTGCACCAGATCGTGCTTCTCCTGGCCCACCGCGTTGTCGTTCATGACAATGACCGTGAGCGGCAGTCTGTGGCGTACGGCGGTCTGGAAATCGGCGACGTTCATCATGAACGAGAAATCGCCGGTCACATGCGTGACACGCTCCCCGGGGCGTGCGAAACAGGCGCCGATCGCGAGCGCCAGGCCCTGGCCGATGGCGCCGAAGTCCCAGGCGATGCCCCAGTTGCCGGCGCGCGGCACGGTGAGGATCTTCGTACAGACCATCGCCGCGTGACCGCCGTCCACCACCAGAATGCGGTCGTCCTTCGGCAGTCTGTCCTCCAGATACTGGGCCGCCCGGCGCGGATCCGTCGCGTCCCCGTCGGCGTACTGCGCGATCCACAGCTCCTGGTTCCGGATCCGGTCAGCGAATCCGCGGTCGAGCGGGCGCGCACGCATGGTCGCGCCGATCCGGTCGGCCAGTTGCGCCACGGCCGTCTTGGCATCGGCCGTCATACCGACCGCGACCCGGGCGAACCAGCCGAAGGCGTCCGGCCGGTCGTCGATCTGGATGATCTTCTTCCCGTTCTTCAGGAGCTTCCCGAAGTCCGTCGTCCATTCGTTGAGGCTCGCTCCGACGACCACCATCACATCGCTGTCGGCGAGGGTGTTCACCGTGAGATCCGAGCCGAGCCCGCCGCTGATTCCCAGATAGAGCGGATAATCCGCGCAGAATCCCGAGGCGAGAATGGACACCCCGATGGGCGCGCCGAGTTGCTCGGCCAGTGCCCGGACTTCCCGTTCCGCCTTGGCATTTGCCGCACCGAGTCCGCAGAGGATCGTCGGGCGCTGGGCGGACGCGAGCAGCCTGGCCGCCTCCTCGACATCTTCCGTACGCGGTGGTTGGAGCGCGTTGGACCGATACATGGGCCGGTACGTCCACGCGGAATCCGGCATCTCCATTTGCTGCACGTCCTGGGGCAGATTCAGAATGAACGGCCCCTTCCGTGTCTTGATCTGCCGGAATGCCTCACCCAGGCAGTAGTCCACATTGTGGACCGAATCCAGCCGTTCGGTGGCCCCGGTGGTGAGTTTCGCGAGCGCGGGCTGGTCCACCATTCCCTGCGGGTTGTACGGGTCGCGGAGTGAGGCGTGTCCGGCGAGCACCATCAGGGGCGTACGGTGCAGCCGCGCGGACACCAGCGAAGTCGTCGCGTTGGTGTAGCCGGGGCCCTGGGTGACCGAGGCGAGACCGGGCCTGCCACTGAACCTGGCGTACCCGTCGGCCATACCGACCGCGCTGGATTCATGATGGGCGTGCACGAATGTCATGCCGTGGCGCTCGCCCAGGTCCACGATGATGTCCTGGTTCGCGTCCCCCATCACGGCGAACAGGTGGTCGAAGCCCTCGGCGGCGATCGCGTCGGTAATGGCGTGGAACGCCTTCATCGGAGTTTTCCTCTCGGTTCGCGTCGTTTCGTTTCTGGAGATTCCACCTCTCAATACGCTGCACTCGTCCGGTGTTCTCTGCTTCCCGGCGCATCTGAATGGCCCGCCCGTATGCGGAAAGGACACCGCCCCGGCCGACGGGAAGGTCGGCCGGGGCGGGAACCGGTAATACGGAGGCCAATACGGTGGCCGGTTATACGTAGGCCGTGACACGTAGGCCGTGATACGTGGGCCGTGGTACGGAGGCTCAGCCCAGTGTCGCGATCGCCTGGTTGAAGGTGGCCGACGGACGCATGACCGCGGCGGCCTTCGCCTCGTCCGGCCGGTAGTAACCGCCGATGTCGGCCGGCGAGCCCTGCACCGCGATCAGCTCGTCGACAATCGTCTGCTCCTGCTCGGTCAGCGTCTTGGCGAGGTCCGCGAAGGCCTCCGCGAGGTCCGCGTCGTCCGTCTGCTTCGCCAGCTCCTGGGCCCAGTAGAGCGCCAGGTAGAAGTGGCTGCCCCGGTTGTCGATACCGCCGAGGCGGCGGCTCGGCGACTTGTCCTCGTTCAGGAAGGTGGCCGTCGCGCGGTCGAGTGTGTCGGCGAGGACCTGGGCGCGCGCGTTGCCCGTGGTCTGCGCGAGGTGCTCGAAACTGACCGCCAGCGCCAGGAACTCGCCCAGGCTGTCCCAGCGCAGATAGTTCTCCTTGACGAGCTGCTGTACATGCTTGGGCGCGGAACCGCCCGCACCCGTCTCGAACAGCCCGCCGCCGTTCATCAGCGGAACGACCGAGAGCATCTTCGCGCTCGTGCCGAGTTCGAGGATCGGGAAGAGGTCGGTGAGGTAGTCACGCAGGACATTGCCGGTGACCGAGATGGTGTCCTCGCCCCGGCGCACACGCTCCAGCGAGAACGCGATCGCGTCCACCGGCGCCATGATCTCGATCCGCAGGCCCTCGGTGTCGTGGTCGGCGAGATACGTCCTGACCTTGGCGATCAGGCTCGCGTCGTGCGCGCGCCCCTCGTCGAGCCAGAACACCGCCGGATCGCCGGTCGCGCGGGCGCGCGTGACGGCCAGCTTGACCCAGTCCCTGACGGGCAGGTCCTTGGTCTGGCACATGCGCCAGATGTCGCCCGCGCTCACCACGGTCTCCAGCACGGCGTCGCCCGAGCCGTCGACGACCCGGACCGTACCCGTGACGGGGATCTCGAAGGTCTTGTCGTGGCTGCCGTACTCCTCGGCCTTCTGCGCCATGAGGCCGACGTTCGGCACCGAGCCCATCGTGGACGGGTCGAACGCGCCGTTCGCCCGGCAGTCGTCGAGAACGACCTGGTAGATGCCCGCGTAACTGCTGTCCGGGATGACCGCCAGGGTGTCGGCCTCCTTGCCGTCCGGCCCCCACATGTGACCGGAGGTGCGGATCATGGCCGGCATCGAGGCGTCGACGATGACATCGCTCGGGACGTGCAGATTGGTGATGCCACGGTCGGAGTCGACCATCGCCAGCGCGGGGCCCTCGGCCAGCTCGGCATCGAAGGACGCCTTGATCTCCGCGCCCTCGGGCAGCGACTCCAGGCCCTTGAGGATGCCGCCGAGCCCGTCGTTCGGGGTCAGACCGGCCGCGGCCAGCGCGTCGCCGTGCTCGGCGAACGTCTTCGGGAAGAAGGCCCGTACGACATGACCGAAGATGATCGGGTCGGAGACCTTCATCATCGTGGCCTTCAGGTGCACCGAGAACAGCACGCCCTCGGCCTTGGCACGGGCGACCTGCGCCGCGAGGAACTCACGCAGCACCGCCCCCCGCATCACCGACGCGTCGACGACCTCGCCCGCCAGGACCGGCACGGACTCGCGCAGGACGGTGGTGCTCCCGTCGTCCCCCGCCAGCTCGATACGGAGCGAACCGGCCTCGGCGACGACCGCGGACTTCTCGGTGGAGCGGAAGTCGTCGGCGTCCATGTGCGCGACATTCGTCTTCGAATTGGCCGTCCACGCGCCCATGCGGTGCGGGTGCGCCTTGGCGTAGTTCTTCACGGAGGCGGGGGCGCGGCGGTCGGAGTTGCCCTCGCGCAGCACCGGGTTGACGGCGCTGCCCTTGACCTTGTCGTACCGCGCGCGGACGTCCCTCTCCTCGTCCGTCTTCGGGTCGTCCGGGTACTCCGGCAGCGCGTAGCCCTGCTCCTGGAGCTCCGCGATCGCGGCCTTGAGCTGCGGGATCGACGCCGAGATGTTCGGCAGCTTGATGATGTTCGCCCCGGGGGTCCCGGCCAGCGCCCCCAGCTCGGCGAGCGCGTCATCGATCCGCCGGCCCTCCTCAAGACGCTCGGGGAAGCCGGCGATGATCCGCCCCGCCAGGGAGATGTCACGGCTCTCGACGGTGATCCCGGCCGTCGACGCGTACGCCTCGATCACGGGCAAGAACGAATACGTCGCGAGGGCCGGGGCCTCGTCGGTGTGCGTATAGATGATGGTCGAGTCAGTCACCGGTCGCTCCGCTCCACGTCTGCAACTCCACATCTGCAACATTGCTCGACATCAAGATATCTCGTGACCGGTCCCTGTTCGACAGGGCCCTGCCCCCATCGGAGACAGCAGGTTCCACGGCCGGGCGGGCCAGCGACCGGAGCTTCTCCTGGGACGGGGAGCCCGGCTCCGCGTGGTACGTGACCAGCATCTGGCCGGGCGCTCCGGGCAGCGCCAGCTTCTCGTAGCGGAGATCGAGGGCGCCGACGCGGGGGTGGAGCAGCCTGGTCACCCCGCTGGTCCTGAGGCGTACGTCCTGGCGTGACCAGAGCGTACGGAAACGCTCGCTGTCCCGGCACAGCCCGGCGATCGGCCCGGCCAGTCCGGGGTCCGTGACGGCGCCCCCGGCGAGCGACCGCAGATAGGCCACGGCCTTGGCGGTCATCTCGTCCCAGTCGCGGTACAGCGCCCGCATCTCCGGCTCCAGGAAGGCCGCGCGCAGGGTGTCGACGCCCGGGGCGAAGTACGGGGACAGCGCGATGGCCATGGGGTTGGCGGCCAGCGTGGTCATGAAGCGGCCGTGGACATGGGCGGGGGTGGTTGTCCAGTTGTCGATCAGGCTCCGCACGCTCTCGCTGACCTGCTCGGGCCGCGGCGGTCCGCTCGGAGCGGTGCGCACCGGACGGGCCAGCTCGCGCAGATACGCCTCGGCGTCGGTGTCGAGGCGGAGGGCGCGGGCGAGACTGGTGACGACCTGGTCGGAAGGGTGCTGGTCACGGCCCTGCTCCAGGCGCAGGTAGTACTCCACGCTGATGTCCGCGAGCAGTGCGACCTCCTCGCGGCGGAGCCCCGGCACCCGGCGGCGCGAACCCGGGGGCAGGCCGACATCGGCGGGGCGCAGGCGCTCACGGCGGGCCCGCAGATAGTCGCCGAGCAGCCCGGCCCCGTGCCGCGCGGTCGCCCTTCTTGTGGTCGCCGCCGTGGTTTTCGCAGGTCCGGTCGCCATGCGCCCCAGGGTAGACGCGGGCGCGGACATACCGGACCGGGCCGCTCCGCGGGTATGCGGGGTGGTACGGGTCAGCGCGGGCGGTCCGGAGTGTCGTCGCCCGGGGCGTCATTGCGCATACGGCCGTCCGTCGTGAGCGGCGGATCGTCCAGCCTCGGCAGATAGCAGCGCTGGAACAGCTCGCCGGAGAACTCACGGCGGCTGCGGACCCCGGCCTTGTCGAACACCTTCCGCAGATGGTCCTGGACGGTGTACTCGCCGATCCGCAGCGAGTTCGCGACCTCGGCGGTCGAGCGGCCCAGCAGAACATGCTGGGCGACCTCGCGCTCACGCGGAGTGAGACCGTACGCGTCGAGCACGATGGCCGTCAGTTCGCCGGGGCGGCTCGGGGCCAGCGAGACATACGTCAGGGCCTCCGGCTCCTCGGTCCCGTCGGCCCCGCTGTTCTCGGCCTTCTCACGCCAGGCGCTCAGGGTGACCCAGTGGCCGGTACGGCTGATCGCGCGGGACTGCACCTGGACGCCCATCCCGACGGAGCGCACCTTGTTGGTGAGCGCGTCGAGCGTGAAGGGGAACCGGTGTCCGGGGGCGGGGTGCGCCTCCTGGATGAGGCCGAGCCAGCGCTCCGCGGTGGAGGTGCACAGACGCACCTCCTGATCGTCGTCGAGGATCAGCAGGCCGGCGGCGTCCGGCACGTCGTCGCGGTCGATGCCCGCGAGGAGGAGGGAGCGGCGTAACGCGGTCGTGACCGGGGTGCTCACGGTGCCCGCGAGGGCGACCTCGGCCGGGGTGAAGGGCGGCGAGCCCTCCGCCCGGCAGAGCACGAACAGCCCCCAGGTACGGGAGCCGTCCCGCAGGAGTACGCGTAACTCGTCCGCCAGACCCACGGGTTGGAGTACGTCACGGTAGTAGACGCTCTCCGTCATCCGGCCGGTCATGGAATCGCTGAGCAGACTGACGGAAGCGGAACGGCGGGCGAGGGCGCGGATGTTGTCGACACCGGTCTGGGCGGCGTGCTCGATCTCGAACAGCCGGGGCATCACACTGCGCGGAAAGCCGTGCTCGTGCAGGCCTCCGGTGTCGAGGAGTGTCGCGGGATCGAGCATGACGACGCACCAGATGTCGGCGGGAACGGCGCTGAGCAGGGCGTCCGCGCCTGCCTGGAGGACATCGAGCGCCCCCAGCGATTCGGTCCCGCGCAGCCGGCGGTCGAGGGCGCCGGCCAGCGCGTCACGGGCGGCGGGGGCGACCGCGGCGCTTCGTGCGCCAGATCTACCCGATCTGACGGTTTTCCCTGATTTGGGCGATATGGCGGGCTTGTTGGAGTCTTGAGACCCGGCGGAATGGCCGGAACGAGCGGAACCGGCGGGGTCCTGCTCGGGATGAGGACGGGAAGCGGAAGTCACGCGAGCAGGCTAGGGCGAACCCCCAGACATCTGGGATGGGAATGGCACAAAAGCCCGTCTACTTTGGTACCCCCAACCGGGCGGTGCACGGGGGCAGTTGACGTAGCGCCTCCCGCGCGGGCGCGCACGCCGGGGGGCGTGCGCGGGATGGCCCTCGCCGGACGGGGAGAGGGCGCGGGGTAGGGGGGATTCGTCGTACTGGCGTCCCGTGATCGCGAAACGGGGCGCCGGTGCGGCGGCCTCCGATGCGACGGCCGACGGGCCGACGCGACAACGGTACGGCAACAGGGGAGCGGCCGGGGGACGGCCGGCAAGGGGGGCACGATGACGGTGCGAGGAACGCGGCGCAGTACGCGGTACGGGAGGCGGGGGCCGGGTCCGGGCCGGGTCCGGCAGCAGAGGCTGCTCGCGGCGGTATGTCTCGGGGGTCTGATGGCGCTGACCGCCTGCGGGGGTGGCGGGAGCGCGTCCGACGAGCCCTCGGACAGCGGATTCACGGCGACGGCGGAGCCGACGCCGACGGAGACGACGGCGGAGCCCACGCCCTCCGAGACGGAGACGTCGGAGCCGGTCGAGGAGCCCACGGAGACGGCCACCGACGACACCGGTTCCGACGACGACTCGGGCTCGGACGACTACTCGTCGGACGACTCCGGATCCGATTCGGGGTCCGGGGACGACGTCTCGTCGGGCGTGCCGCGGGGCCAGTGGTCGGGCACCGCCCAGATCAGTGTCGACTTCTCGGATCCCGGCTGCGGGGAGGCGTCCGAGTCGTACGAGCTGCCCGCGACGCTGATCATCAGCGATCCGGTCGGCGGGGAGGACAACAGCTTCAATCTCTCGTGGGCCAGCGACAGCCAGACACCGGCGGGGGCGTTCGGGGTCTCCTCCGCGCTCGACGCGACCGACACACTGGACGGCGAGGCGGTGTCGGTCAATTACTGGACCCTCTCCGAGGACGGTTCGGGCGGTATCTCCGGAGACCTCACCGACCCGGGCGACTCCGAGGCGCTCGCGCTGAACCTGCTCTTCGTACCCAAGCCGATCCTGCCGTGCAGCCAGTACATGGTCTTCCCGTACGGCATGGCGACGGGCACGACCCTGGAGGGAACGGTGAGCGAGGACTCGGCGTCACTAACCCTCAGCGGTACATCGCTCGACGGGACGAGGAGCTTCCGTGTCGAGTGGTCATGAGGGACGGCGGCCGGGGGCGGCCGGAGGCACCACAGGCGCGGGCACGGACGCGGGCGCGGCTGCCGGGCGTACGGAACTGCTCGACACCTGGGCCGGACGGATCGCCGGGGCCGTCGCGCCGGACGAGATCTCCTTCGCGGGCCCCACGGCCCGGGTGTACGCGGCCGGCGGCCGGGGCCGCCGCGCCCTGCTCCACTCCGCGCCCCCGGCCCCGGGCGGCGCCGGGGGCGAACTGGCCACACTCCTTCCCACTCTCTGGGACGCGCTGGCGTCCTCCTACCAGTTCCTGATGGCGGCGCTGGCCTCCCCGGCGACCGCCAACGCGATCTCGGGGGCCGCGCTGCTGCTGGCCCTGGAGGAGCGAGCGGAACGGAGGGAGGCGGCCGGTGATTCCGGCGCCGGTACGGGCGACCCGGCTGCCGGGCCCGTGGCGGACGCCGGTCCGGCCGCACCGGTCCCGGTTGTCGGCGCTGCCGGTGTCGCGTCGGCCGCGCCCGGCGCTGCCGACGCCTCCGGCCCGGTCCCGGGCGTCGCGCCGGCCGCTCCGGCGCCGGTCGCGGGTACCGGCACGGCCGGTGGCGCGGCGGTTCCAGCGGCCGGGTCGGGTTCGGACGGCGGGGCCGACTCCCGTGCTCCCGCGCTCCCGGCCGCCGACGGCTCCGGCCCGGCCCCTGGGGCGGCTGCGGCCCCGGCCGCCGCGTCTGCGATCGGCAGCGTGCCCGTCTCCGATCTCGCCGTGATCGCCCGGACCGTCGTGCACGTGTCCTCGTGTCTTCAGGACGGCGGCATGGAACGCCGGGTCGCCGACCGGGTGGCCGCTGAGGCCGTTGCCGCGTTGTACGCGGGGCGCCGGGACGGAGCCGGGGACTTTCTCGGTGCCCTCGCGGGCGATCAGCCGCCGGGCGCGCCCGGCCGTCGCCGCGGGTCCGTCGTACGGCGGCTGCGGCGGCGGTTGGCCGCCCGGCTCGCGGGCCGCGGGTCCGGCGAGTGAGCCGGAACGCGGCCTCCGGCGGGGGCGTGCCCCAGGTCGTACCGCCCCCGCCCTGGCTCTGGCTGGTCATGGTGACGTACGTCTACGACGCGCCGGCCGCCGTCACCTGGTGGCGCGAGCAGATCCAGGACCTCTGGACGGACCGGACGTACCCCCTCTACGTGTCCGGCGACGCCTTCACCGCGCTGCGCGTCATGCTCGTCAGCCAGGCGATTCCCATCCTCTTCATCGTGGCCGGAATGGCGGCCGTTCTGCTGCCACACCTCCGCGGCCGGTACACGGAGTGGCGGTACCACCTCGTCGCGCCCGTCAACAGCCCGGCGAATTCCTCCCTCCACGACATACAGCGACTGCTCGACGCCCACGCGCCGGGGACGGTCCTGACCGTCTCGATGCGGGGCCGCGGCCCCTCGATCAGGGTGTACGCGCGGGGCTGGCGCGGCCGGAGGGTCGCCGTGTCCCTCGGCTTCCTCGCGCTGTGGGAGCGCCGCCCGGACCGGGCGCGCGCCCTGCTGCTCCACGAGGTGGCGCACCTCGCCAACGGCGAGCATCTGATCACCGGCCTCGGCAGCCCCTTCACCGGACTGGTCGGCGCCTGGCCCGTGGTGTTCCTGGTCTGCGCCGTGGCCCCGCTGGTCTGGCTGGTCCTGTCGCGGACGTTCCCCGAGCCGTCGCTGCTGACCGGGCAGATCCTCGCGATCGTCGCACGGCTGCCGCAGTTGCTGATCGTGCCGGTCATCGCCCTGTGGTGCGCCGAGTTGGCGGCGGACCGGTACGCGGTGGCCGCCGCCGGGCCGCGTACCGTACTGCAGGCGATCGACGCCACCAGGGCGTCCGGACCGCGCCGGGTGACCGGCAAGCTGTACCACCCGCCGCGCGCGCTGCGCCGCTGGTTCGTCGAGCACGCGGACCGGCCGACGGCGCCGCTGCTGCTTCTGCTCGCGGGGCCGATCGCCCTGCTGCTGCACGCGGCGGCCGTCACGGTCATCGCCGTCCCGAGCCTGATCCTCAACGACTACGCCCCGTCCACCGCGGTCGCCACCAGTCTCGACATGGCGCACATCCATCTGCTCCGGTGGCCGCGGTGGGCGGCTGTGCTGGCCGTGGTGCTGCTGTGGCCGCTGCTCGCGAGGCGATGGCTGCGGCTGTGGGGTGGCCCAACGAGTCCGGGTGCCCCAACAGCCGTACCGGGCACGACGATCGGGCCGGATCGCCCAGCGGGGGCCGGCGGCCTCGTCCCGTACCCCCGTCGGGCGCATCTGCTCGCCGCCCTGCTGCCGGCCGCGGTCCTCGTCGTGGGGCTGCTGCCGTCCTCCGGCGTGGTCGCGCGCGATCCCCTTCTGCGCCCCGACACCGCCGCGGTGGGGACGGAGCGCTGAGCCGCACCTCCCCGAGCACCGAGCCGTACCGCCGCCCACCCCCTCGGCACCTCGCCAAGCGGGGGCGGCGGTTCCGGCCATTCATGGGTTCTTCCCCCAGCCATTGCCGTACCGGCCCCCAAGTGCCCGCCGCCCCCGCGTAGTTTGCCCTCGGTCAATCGGACAAACTTCGCGGAGACGTACATGTGCAGTCCGCTTCACCGGCCCGACGGCGCCCTCCCGGCCGCCGCCGCCAGCCGTCGTCACTTCCTCAGAGCCACCGGAATCGTCGGCGCCGCCACGGCCGCCGGGCTCGCCGCCGCTCCCGCCGCTGCCGCGCGGACCCCGCTCACGACGGGCCATGACGCCTCCGGGAGCGCGGCTCCCTGGCAGCCCGACCCCGACAGCCCGCGGTTCACGCTCGTCGTGATGCCCGACACCCAGTACCTCTTCGACGGCGCCAGCATCCACCCCGCGCCCGTCGAGGCATCGCTCCGCTACATCCTCGACCACGGCCGCGACGAGAACATCGTCTTCCTGTCCCATCTCGGCGACCTCACCGAGAACGGCCGCGCCGAGGAATTCGGGCCGCTGAGCGATACGTTCACCCTCCTCGACAAGCGGCGCGTCGGCTACAGCGTGGTCGCGGGCAACCACGACATCCCGTCCTCCACCGACGACCAGCGCGGCCGCACCCCGTACCTGGACGCCTTCGGCCCGCAGCGCATGCGCAGGCTGCCCACCTTCGGCGGAGCCACGCCCGACGGCTACAACTCGTACCACCTCTTCCGCGCCGCCGGCCGCGAGTGGCTGGTGCTCGCGCTCGACTGGCGCCCCTCGGCGGCCGGTCTCGCCTGGGCGAAGAAGGTCATCGCGGACCATCCAGGGACGCCGGTCGTCCTCACCACCCACGAGCTGGTGTACGCCGACGAGTCGGGTGACGAGGCCGAGTTCTCCGACCACGGCAGACACCTGTGGGACGAGCTGATCGCCGGGAACGACCAGGTCTTCCTGACCCTCAACGGTCACTTCTGGCCGGCCGCCCGAACCGTCCGCCGCAACGACGCGGGCAACGACGTCCATCTGCACATCACCAACTACCAGAACCGCTACTACGGCGGAAGCGCGATGATCCGCCTCTACCGCTTCGACCTCTCCAGGAACACCATCGACGTGGAGACCATCTCCCCGTGGATCCTGGGCCGGGCGGGCGAGCACCTCAACGAGCTGGAACGGCACGAGATCGAGCTGACCGGGCCGCAGGACCGGTTCTCCGTACCGCTCGACTTCGAGAGCCGGTTCGCCGGTTTCGCACCGGTTCCCGCACGTGGTCCGCGTCCTGCCGCGCGGATGCTGGTGCCGGGCACCGTCGCGTACTGGCGCTTCGACAGCCCGTACCAGGACGGCCCGCGCCAGGACGGTTCGGCCGCCGACGAGGCCCTTCGCATCCGCGATCTGTCCGGCCACCGCAACGATCTGACCAGGGTGCCCGTCCCCGGCAGCGGGCCCGAGGCGCTCCGCTGGTCCGACAGCCACCACCCCGACCAGCCGGGCCACGGCAGCCTGTTCTTCGACGGCGGCAAGCCCCCGCTGCGCGGCGCGTATCTCCGTACGGCCGACGGCGCGCCGCTCAACTCGCACACCTTCCGCGCCGGTTACACCATCGAGGTCTTCTGCAAGGTCCCCGCGGACTGGGCCGCCGGGCACAACGCCTGGTCCTCGCTGCTGAGCCGCCGGGGCACGGCAGGCGCGGCGGGCAAGACCGAGGGCGACCCCAACGAGCCGGTCGCCACGCTCTCCCTCTCCGACGGGCCGGGAGCACAGTGGGCGGCGGCGCCGCTCAACCAGCCGTCCCTGGTCACGAATTGGGGCCATGAGCTGGAGCGCGAGAAGTGGTGGCACCTCGCGGTCGTCAACGACGGGAAGCACACCACGATGTACGTCGACGGCTGTCCGGTCGCCCGCAACCCCGCCACACGCACCACGGGACTCGCGACGCTCGGTCTGCCCTGGCTGCTCGGCGGCTACGAGTACGGCGGGACGCTCGACCAGCTCCTCTACGGCTGGGTCGGCGATGTCCGTGTCGTGGAACGAGCCCTGTCCGTACGCGAGTTCATGAACGCCTGAACTGCCGCGCCCCAAGGAGACCCTCACCCATGCAGGACCCCACACACGACTCCCTTCCCGATGGCCGGCAGTTGCCCCGCTGGGCCGACCCCGCCGTACCCGCCGACTCGCTCGACCCCCAGGGCCTCTCACGGCGCGGACTCCTGCGTACGGCAGGCCTGTTCGGCGCCGCGTTCGCCGGCGGCGCGGCGGCGCTCGCGCCGTCCCCGGCCGGGGCGACGACCGGCGCGGCCACCGGTGCGGCGGCCGGGCACGAGCGCGGGCACGGCAACCAGAGCGACCCCGAACTCGCCTATCTGGTCGGCGATCACCATGTGCACTCGATCTACAGCCACGACGCCAAATACACCTTCTCCCAGCTCTCCCGGGCCGCGTCCACCTACGGTCTGGACTGGCTGGTCCTGACCGAGCACAGCAACATCGGCCACTCCCTGCCCGGCGGCGCCACGGCCGAGCACCGCGAGATAGCCAGGGCGCGCGCCGAGAACCGGCGCATGCTGATCTTCCAGGGCCTGGAGTGGTACGTCCCGGGCGCGGAGCACTGCACGGTCTTCTCCCCGCCCGGACCCCACGAGGTCGATCTGCTCACCAGCTTCGAGCAGGCGTACGACGGCAAGCTGCTGGGCTATACGGCGGGCGCCCCCGGACACCCCGACACCCCGCGCAACGAGGCGCACGCCGTCAAGGCGCTCCAGTGGCTCGACCGGCAGCGCCGTACCGGATACGTCGACGACGTCCTCGTCCTCGCCAACCACCCCCTGCGCCTGGGCATCGACTCCCCGCACGAGATACGCGCCTGGCGGGACGCCGCCCCGGAGATCATGATCGGTATGGAGGGCGCACCGGGTGCCCAGGCGGGCGCCTTCCCCGGCTGGGCCGGGCCGAACAGCATCCGCGGCGAGTACGTCAACTCCCCGTCGGCGGACTCCTGGCCGGGGTATCCGACGGCGGCGTATGTGACGTACGGCGGCTTCGACTGGGCGACCGCGACGGTCGGCGGGCTGTGGGACTCGATGCTGGCGGAGGGCAGGCTGTTCTCCATCACCTCCAACTCCGATGTGCACCGTGTCGCGTTCGACACCTGGAAGAACGGGGACTGGCTGCCCGGCCAGAACTTCGACAACGTCGGCCATCTCCCCGACCCCGTCAACACCACCGAGCCGCAGCCGGGCGGCGACTTCTGGCCGGGCCAGTTCAGCCGGACGCATGTCGGTGTGACGCGGTACGGCTACCGGCAGGTCATGGAGGGGCTCCGGGCCGGCCGTGTGTGGGTCGACCACGGTCAGCTCCTGGACGGTATCGACGTACGGGTGAACACCGAGCACGGCGCCGGGCGCGGGGTCACGCTCGGCGGGCGGCTGCGCGTACGGCGCGGGGAGCGGGTCGTCCTGAACGTCACCGTGACCACGGCGTCCCGGCCCAACTACCACGGAGAGGTGCCGCGGCTGGCGCACCTCGATGTGATCCGGGGCGCGGTACGGGGCCCGGTGCAGGACCGTGACACCTGGCGGGCGCCCGACACCCGGGTGGCGCACACCACGGACGTGCACGGCCGCCGGGGCCGGTACACGCTCCGTATCCCGGTGGGCAGGGCCGAGGAGTCCTTCTATCTGCGGCTGCGCGGCAGTGACGGCAAGCGCCACGGGGCCGGATATCTGGGCGCGGCGATCGACCCGCACGGGCCGGTTCCGCACGAGCCGGGCAACGGCGATCCGTGGGCCGACACCTGGATGTACACCAACCCGGTATTCGTGGACGTGGTCCGCTGACGGACACCAGGTCCGCCGGACGGACATGGGACCGCCCGTCGTGCGCCCGCCGTGCGCTGCCGTGCGCGCGGCGGGCGGTTCCGCGCGCCGGACGGCTTCGATGTCATCGGGCGCGGGGCCGCCGGACGCCTCCGTCCGGCCCGGCGCCACCCGTCTCGAAGAGCCAGGTGTACGCGGCCTGCGCCGTGAACTCGCGCTGCCCGCCCGGGAACAGCAGCCCGGCCGTGGCGAACGCCGGGTCGTCGGCCGTGGCCTGGACATAGGGGACCGCGATACAGCGCATCCCGGCGGCGTTCGCCGCGACCACCCCGGGCCCCGCGTCCTCCAGGACCACACATCCGGCGGGCGCGGCACCCAGCCGGCGCGCCGCCTCAAGGAAGACATCCGGCGCCGGCTTGCCATGGGCGACCTCCTCGGCGGAGACGGTCGCGGTGAAGTACGCGTCCAGACCGGTGGACGACAGGGCCATGTCGATGGCCGCGCGCGAGGAGCCGGACGCCACGCCCATCGGCACGCCCTCGGTGTGCAGCCGCTCCACGAACTTCCGCATCTGCGGGAACACCTCCGTCGAGGCGTGCACCCGTTCCAGATACAGCCGGTTCTTCTCGGCCAGCAGATCGTCGACCGACGCGTCGATCCCGTACTCCGCGCGCAGCGTCTCCAGGGTCTCCCGCGTGCCGATGCCGATGAAGCGGATGTGGTGCTCCCAGCCGAAGCCGGTCACCCCGTACCGGGCCAGGAGTTGGCGTCCGGCTTCGTAATAGTTGGGCTCACTGTCCACAAGTGTTCCGTCGAGATCGAAGATGACTGTCGGAAGCTCTGAAGCGCTCATACGCCCCAGCATGCCCAGCGAAGCCGCGGCTCCGCTCGTCGGCCGGGACACCGGTCGCCGGTGATTGGTCCAGACCGCCTGCTACCGTCGGCCGGGCATCCACGGATCGGGCGTTGCGGTTCAGCCGAAGAGGGGACAGGGACTGTGAGCGGCAGGAACAACGGACGGGCCTTCATCGGGTCGTTCACTTCGGCGGGCGGTCGCGGCATCATCCACGCGGCCGTGGACGCGGACACCGGCGCACTGACGGAGCGGGGAGTGACCGACGCCGTGGCCGATCCGTCCTTCCTCGCGCTCGCACCGGACGGATCCGTGCTGTACGCGGTCTCCGAGACGGACGAGGGCGCGGCGGCGGCCTTCGGCGTGCCTGTCGCGGACACCGGGGGCGGGAGGCCCCGGCTGATCGGCGACCCCGTACCGGTGTGCGGGAGCAGCCCCACCCACCTCACGCTCACCCAGGGGCATCTGCTGACCGCCAACTACGGTTCCGGCAGCGTCACGGTCCTGCCGGTCGGCGCCGACGGCGGACTGCTGGCCGCCGCCGGGGTGCTCCAGCACCAGGGCGCGGGCCCGAACCCGGACCGGCAGCGCGGCCCGCACGCACACCAGGTGGTGACCGACCCGACCGGGCGCTGGATCCTCGCCACCGACCTCGGCACCGACTCCGTACGGATCTCCGCCCTGGACACCGCCTCCGGCGAGCTGGCAGCGCACGGCGAGACGGCGCTGCGCCCCGGCTCCGGGCCGCGCCATCTCGCCTTCCACCCGGCCGGCGGCCATGCCTATGTGCTCAACGAACTGACCCCCACCCTCACCGTCTGCCGCTGGGACGCCGAGCGGGGCGTGCTCGAACCGCTCGGTGAGACCCCGGTCCTGCCCGACAGCGTGGACACCGAGAGCTACGCCTCGGAAGTGGTGGTGTCCCTGGACGGACGGTTCGTCTGGGCGGCCAATCGCGGCCACGACAGCATCGCGGTCCTCGCGCTCGACGAGACCTACGAGAAGCCGGAACTGGTCACCACGGTGGAGTGCGGAGGGCGCTGGCCGCGCGATCTGACGCTCGATCCGGCGGGCCGCCGTCTGTACGCCGCGAATGAGCACTCCGGCGATGTGACCTGGTTCGACATCGACCCGGAGACGGGGGTCCCGGTCCGCGCGGGGTCTCTTCAGGCCCCGGCCGCCTCCTGCGTGATCTTCGACTGACGGCCCGACCTGCTGGCCTGGCCGGCTGACCGCCTGACCTGTTGGCTGACTGACCTGCTGACCGGGCTTTGGCCGAAGCCGTGTTCGGCGGATCGCGGAAGGGCCCGCCCCGGAGAGTTCCGGTGCGGGCCCTTTCCATGCGTACGCGGGACGCTGCCGTCCCGTACCCGTACCCAGGGGCATCCGTCGGCGCGAGGGCTCAGGAAGCGGGCGTCCCCTGCGGCTGCGCGGGGATGCCCAGCGCCGTCGTGTACTTCGACAGCACCAGCTTGCCGATCGCCGGGTACGCGCCCAGCGGCTCGGCGGCGGCGCAGTCGGCCTCCTTGAGAGCCGTGTCGAGCAGTCCCTCGGGCAGCTCGGGACCGACCAGATACGGCGCGAGCGCGAGCTGCGTCGAACCGGACTCGCGCAACTGCTCCGCGATCGCGGTGACCGAGCCCTCCTGGTCGAGCGCGGCGGCCATCACCGGTACGGCGAGGCGCGCGGCGAGCAGCATCCCGGTGATCCCCGCCGTCTGGACGGCCTCCTCGCCGCCCACCGTGGCCAGGATGATGCCGTCGGCGGCCGTGGCGACCGTGAACAGCCTCGCGCGGTCGGCGCGGGCCAGACCGGCCTCCGACAGCCGTACGTGCAGCGCCTCGGCGAGCAGCGGATGCGGGCCGAGGACATCGGTCAGCTCCGCGACAGCACCGCTGTCCCCGACCTCCTGGCGTATCCGGGCGATCAGTCCGCTGTCGGGACCGGCGAGCAGCGGTACGACGACGGCGGCGGGGCCCTCAGGCTCGGCGGCCTCCCGGCCTGCGGCCTTGGCCAGTTCATAGCGTTCGGTACGGAGCGCGGCGGTTCCCGTCAGGGTGGCCGCCAGCGTGGGGTACTCGTCGTCGTCACCCTCCAGGAAGCCGATGACGGCGTCGAGGCCGGGCAGCTCGGAGCGGGCGATGCTGACAATCTCCTCGGCCAGTCCACGGACGGCGCTGGAGGGGGTGCCGGGAACGGCGAGAACAAGCGCGGGCGCACCTTCGGGAGCCGCCACTGGTTCGGGGCGGCGGTGGCGCCCCGACTGTCGGGGTCGCGGCATTCGTACAGGCAGGCCGGATGCGGGCCCAGTGGGGGTGCTCATGCCGTCGAATGCTACTGGTTTTGTGGGCGCGGCTGTTCGGGGAGGGGCCGCTCGCGAACCATCTGCCCTTATTTATCCGTTAGGTATTTTTCCCCTTATCTGTCCTGATGTGTCGGGACGTGGAGGAGTCGTCCGTCGGGCGGCAGCCGCAGCGAGTCCGTCGCCAGCTCCGCCGCGATACGCAGCGCTCCGCTCAGCGGATCGGCCGCCGCCGAGACGACGGTGGCGTGCGGGAGTTGCTCGGCCAGCTCGGCCCTCATCGGTGCGAGCAGCGGGTCGCCCAGCTTGAACAGGCCGCCGGTGAGGGCGACTTCGGGGGTTCCGGAGGCCGGGCAGACCGCCGCGGCCGACTCCGCGATATGGCGCGCGGCCTGCGCGAGGATGTCCGCCGCGACCGGATCGCCGGACGCGCAGCGGGCCACTTCCGGTGCGAACGAGGCGAGTACGGCGGGCCGGTCCGTACGCGGATAGATCAGCCCCGGCAGCTCGCCGGCCGGTCCGAAAACCGCTTCCACTCTGGACAGCAGTGCGGGCGAACCGCCGCGCCGTCCGTCGTGCGCGCGCATGGCCGCCTCCAGCCCCGCCCGGCCGATCCAGGCACCGCCGCCGCAGTCGCCCAGCAGATGGCCCCAGCCGTCGGCGCGGTGCCAGGCCTTCAGATCCGTGCCGAGCGCGATCATTCCCGTACCGGCGGCGACGACCGCTCCCGGGCGCTGCCCGAGCGCCCCGGCGTACGCGGTGACCGCGTCCGCGGCGAGCGCCAGCCGCCGTACCCCGAGCGAACGCTCCAGCGCGCCGGGCAGTTCGGCCCTGAGCCCGCCACCGAGCGTCGCCATGCCGGCCGCGCCGATCGCGGCCGCGGCCAGGGTGTCCGTACCGGCCCGGGTCAGCAGTGTCTCGACCGCGGGCAGGAGCTGGGCCAGCAGATGCCCGGCGTCGATGCCCGTGGGCCCGGCGCGCACCGGCTCGGCCGAGGCGGTGGTGCCGACCGTCCTGACCCCGGCGGGCTGGCCCCCGGCCGTGGAGCCGAGCGCGATCCGCAGGCCGGAACCGCCCGAGTCCACGCCCAGCACCCAGCTCATCGCGGCACCTCGTTCATCGCCGGACCCGGCCGCTCATGGCAACTGCCAGTCCACCGGCTGTGCGCCCTGGCGGACCAGGAGGTCATTGGCCCGGCTGAACGGACGCGAGCCGAAGAAGCCCCGGTCCGCCGACATGGGGGAGGGGTGGGCCGATTCGATCGCGGGGAAGTCGCCGAGGAGCGGCCGCAGATTGCGGGCGTCACGGCCCCACAGGATGGACACCAGCGGCTTGCCGCGGGCGATCAGGGCCTTGATCGCCTGCTCGGTCACCTCTTCCCACCCCTTGCCGCGGTGGGCGGCGGGCTTGCGGGGCGCGGTGGTGAGCGCCCTGTTGAGCAGCAGGACCCCCTGGCGCGTCCAGGGCGTCAGATCACCGTTGGAGGGCCGGGCCAGGCCCAGATCCGTGTGCAGCTCCCGGAAGATGTTCTCCAGACTGCCGGGCAGGGGACGGACCTCGGGGGCCACCGAGAAGCTCAGCCCCACCGCGTGCCC
The DNA here is from genome assembly GCF_019056675.1 of Streptomyces sp. GMY02. NCBI lineage: Bacteria > Bacillati > Actinomycetota > Actinomycetes > Kitasatosporales > Streptomycetaceae > Streptomyces > Streptomyces sp. GMY02. The sequence goes on from NZ_CP077658.1 coordinate 7,552,915, forward strand.
CGGTGTCGGATAGGGATCCTGGCCGACGATCAGGACCCGCACCTCGTCGAAGGGCTGCTGGAAGGCTCTCAGCACATTCGGTCCGGCCGGCAGATAGGTGCGCCCGGCGGCGATCTCCGCCCGGAGGAAATCACCCATCTGGGTGATACGCCCTGCTGCGGGGCCCAGCGCGTCCGCCCATCCGGGCTCGACGATCTCATTCAACGGTCTTGCTGTCACGGAGCGCCACTCTACTGGTGCGCAGGGCACGGCTCCGCCCGTACCCGTCAACGCTCCTTCATCGCATGGCATTTGACCGGCCGCCCAGCATTCCAGTCGCGCCGCTCCCGGCTATCCGGCGAGCGTGGTCGCACGAACACAGAGTACGTCCGGAAGGTGCGAGGCGAGCTGCTGCCAGGTGTCGCCGTCGTCCGCGCTGGCGAACACCTCGCCATTGCGGTTGCCGAAGTAGACGCCCGCAGGATCGGAGCCGTCCGTACACATCGCGTCACGCAGCACCGTGCCGAAATGGTCGCCGTCGGGCAGCCCCGCCGACAGGGGCTCCCAGCTTCCGCCCGCGTCCTGCGTACGGAACACCCGGCACCGGCGCCCGGCCGGGACCCGGTCCGCGTCGGCGTTGATCGGGAAGACATAGGCCACATCGGCGCGGTGCGGATGCGCGGCGACCGTGAAGCCGAAGTCGGAGGGCAGGCCGGAGCCGATGTCGCTCCACCGGTCGCCCGCGTCGTCGCTGCGGAACACCCCCCAGTGGTTCTGGAGATACAACCGGTCCGGATCGCCGGCGTCCTGCGCGATCTTGTGGACGCACTGGCCGAACTCCGGATTCGGATCGGGCAGGAAGACGGCCGACACCCCCTGGTTCGACGGCGCCCAGCTCCCGCCGCCGTCCCGGGAGCGGAACACCCCGGCCGTGGAGACCGCGACGGTCACCGCGGCCGGATCCCGCCGGTCGGTCACCACCGTGTGCACCGCCTCACCGCCGCCGCCCGGCACCCACTTCGACCGGGTGGGATGCTCCCAGAGCGGCCTGACCAGCTCGAAGGTCTCGCCGCCGTCCTCGGAGCGGAACAGTGCGGCGGGCTCCGTCCCCGCATACACCACGCCCGGGGCCGCGGGCCCCGCCGGATGGAGCTGCCAGACCCGCTCCAGGGACGCCCCTGTGTCCTTCGGGAACTTCACCGCGAGACGGCTCGGCTCCGTCCAGCTCGCGCCCAGGTCGTCCGAGCGGAACACGGACGGGCCCCAGTGCAGGCTGTCGCCGCCGACCAGCAGCCGTGGCGCTCCTCCGTCTCCCCGTGTGTCGATTCCGATCGAGTAGACCGCCTGCGCGTTGAAGTGCGGTCCGTCGAACTCCCATCGGCCGCCGCGCCTGCGGCCGATGAAGAGTCCCTTGCGGGTGCCTACGGTGAGAAGTACCTCGGTCATCGCCTGTCCCTCCAGGACGCCTTTGTCACGGATACGGGCCAGTCTGCACCCGGCCACTGACAATGGCGCCTGAAGTGAACGTCCGCGCAGGTCAGAGGGCCCGGTGATACTGCGGCGGGGTCTGTACGGAACCGCCCAGCACCCCGGCGGCGCGGCGGGCCCAGGACGGGTCGCGCAGCAGCTCCCTGCCCAGCAGCACGGCGTCGGCCTCACCGTTGGCGACGATCTTCTCGGCCTGCTCGGCGTCGGTGATCAGACCCACGGCCGCCACCGGCAGCCGGGTCTCCTTCCTGACCCGGGCCGCGAACGGCACCTGATAGCCGGGGCCGAGCGGGATCCGTACCCCCGCGGCGTTGCCGCCGCTGGAGACGTCCAGCAGGTCCACGCCGTGCGCCATCAGCTCGTCCGCGAGCCGCACGGTGTCGTCGGCCGTCCAGCCGCCCTCGTCGAGCCAGTCGGTGGCCGAGATCCGGAAGAAGACCGGCAGCTCGTCCGGCCACTCGGCCCGTACGGCGTCCACGACCTCCAGGGCGAACCGCGCGCGGTTCTCGAAGGAGCCGCCGTAGGCGTCCGTACGCCGGTTGCTGTGCGGGGAGAGGAACTCGCCGATCAGATAGCCGTGCGCGCCATGCACCTCGACCACCTGGAAGCCCGCCTCCCGCGCCCGTCGCGCCGCCGCCGCCCACTGTCCGACGATCTCCTCGATCTGCGCCACGGTCAGCTCGGCCGGCACCGGGTGCCCGTCCGCGAAGGGCACCGGGCTCGGCGCCAGCGGCTGCCACCCGTTGGCCTCGGCCCCGACGGGAGCGCCGCCCTTCCAGGGCCGGTCGGTCGAGGCCTTCCGCCCGGCATGTGCGAGCTGGATGCCGGCGATCGTGCCCTGAGAGGCGAGGAAGCGGGTGATCCGGCGGAACGCCTCGACCTGGGTGTCGTTCCAGATCCCCAGGTCGGCGGGGCTGATCCGGCCCTCCGGGCTGACGGCCGTGGCCTCCGTGAGGATCAGCCCGGTGCCGCCGGCCGCGCGCGCCGCGAGATGGGCGAAGTGCCAGTCGTTCGGGACGCCCGCGTCCGGACCGGTCTCGTCCGCGGAGTACTGGCACATGGGTGCCATCCAGACCCGGTTGGGGATGGTCAGTGACCGCAGGGTGTACGGCTCGAACAGCGCGCTCACGGGGGAACTCCATTCAGGCGGGGCAGGGCAGACGAGACGGAGCGGGGCGGCCGGCCCGGCGGTCCGGGCGCCGGCCTTCTCCGCTTCGTACGGTACCCATCGTAGTACGGTGAATGTCAAACTACGATGATCCTCGAACGACCGTACAATGGAAGCCCCCGAGGAGTGGAGCCGCTGTGACCGCCGCGACCAGTACGCGCGAACTCGCACACCCCCCGCGCACGGACATCCGTCTGGAGGGGGTGCTGCACGCGCTCTCCGACCCGATGCGCCTGCGCATCGTGCGGGAGCTCGCCGCCGCGGACTGCGAGCTGGCCTGCTCGCACTTCGGCCTCCCCGTCGCCAAATCCACCACCACGCATCACTTCAGGGTGCTGCGTGAGAGCGGGTTGATCCGGCAGATCTACCGGGGAACGGCCAAGATGAGCGGGTTGCGCAAGGACGACCTGGACGCGCTCTTCCCCGGCCTGCTCGACAGCGTCCTCGGCGCCGCCGACGCGCAGGACCGGCGGCTCGGTGACCGCTGACCCGGGCGGCGTGCCGGGGTCCCGGGTCCCACGCCCGGCCCCGGGGCGATGCGCCGACAGGGTGCCGTGCGGGCCCGGTCCGTGCGCGCCATGACAATAAGGGTGGATTGCCTGATTAAGTGGCGAATGTGTCGGAACATAAATGGATTTCCGCCCAGGAACCGCATGAGCGCGCCGCGTACGAATGGCCGGTGTGGGAGGTGCAGGGACACGGCACCGTCACCGGCGCCGGTGACCCGCGCGACGGTTCCACACGGCGTGAGATCCTGCCGCCCTGGGTCGATATCCGGCTGACCTTCGCGGACGGCGCCCGGATCGATGTGCTCGCGGTGGTGCAGGACGGCCGTATCGCCATCGAGGACGCGCAGGCCGATCCGCCGCTGGCCCTGGAGGGCTTCGCCGCGCTGGCCGGGGCGATCGAGGCCCCGCTCCAGAACGCCTGCCAGGTGGTCTCGGGCCGGCACAGGCCGCCGATGCCGGGAACCGTCGTCAGCGAGCCGGCCATCACCCCCGGACCTGCTCCTGCCCCTGCCCCGGCCCCCGAGCCCGCTGCCGCGCCCGCCGCCGAGAGCACCGCTGCTCAGGAGTACGCGCCCGACCTGCCCGTGGAGGCCGACCCGGCCCCGAGCGGTCCCGCTGCCGACGTCCCCGCCGTGAGCGATCCCGTACCCGTGGCGCCGGCCCCGGACGACGCGCCCGCCGACACCGCCGCCGCCGACACTCCCGCCGCATCGGCCGAGCCCCGTGAAGAACCGGCGCCCGAGCCCGAGCGGGGACCGGAGCCCGAGCCGGAGGCCGAGCCGGAGCGTGAGCGGGACGCGTCGGGACGCCACCGGGCCCGGCCCTCCCTGCCGCGCGGCAGCGCCGCCCGGCGCAGTGTCGCCGAGATCTACCGAGCGGCCCAGCAGGCCGGCCAGGACCCGGTGCTCGCGGTGATGTCGGCCACCGGTTTCAGCCGCCGCAAGTCGCTCAAGCTGATCGCGGGCGCTCGCGACGAGGGCCATCTGACGCCACGTCACCACCGCCGCTGATTCACCGGGCCCCGGGCCCGCCGCCCGTACCGCGCCCGCCCCGGGCACTCACATCGAGCGCATACGGTTCATCTCGACCGTCTGCTGCGCGATGACCTCGTTCGCCATCTCCTCGACCAGGACGTTCTTCCCGTCCGTGAGCACCTCGGTGGCCATGGTGATCGCCCCCTGGTGATGAACGGTCATCAGCTTCAGGAACAGTTCGTCGAACGCCTTGCCCTTCGCCGCCCGCAACTGGGCCAGTTGGGCCTCCGTCGCCATCCCGGGCATCGTGGCGTGGTCATGGCCGTGCTGCTGCTTCGCCCCGCCCTGGCTCTTCAACCAGCCCTTCATCGACTCGATTTCGGGCTTCTGCGAGGCGGCTATCCGCTCCCCGAGCCGCTTCACCGCCTCGGAACCGGCGCGCGCCTCCACGAGTTCGGTCATCTTCAGCGCCTGGCCATGGTGGACGATCATCATCTGCGCGTAGTTGAAGTCGGCCGAGTTGGGGGTGTTGTCCGGCGCCGCCTTCACGGCCTCCTCGGCCGAGAGCGTCTTCGCCGGTTCGCCCGGCTTGCCCGGCGCGACCACCACCGGCTCGTCCTTCTTCACCTTCGCCGCCCCGTCGTCCCCCGAGTCACAGGCTCCCAGGGCGAGTACGGCGACGGCGGCCACCGCCGTGAGGGCGGCCCGGCGGGCATGCCGGCTCCTGTGGTGGATCAACACGGTGACCTCCTGCGACACATGATGTGGTGAAACTTTCCTAGCACGCTTCGGTGTGCGGCTGATCAAAAACTTTTATTACGTCTCTGTTGCCATCTGTTGAGATGTACATGAGAAGGACGATACTGCCCAGGTCCGTGACCCGTTCACCCTGAACGGATACAAGGGAGGACGCAGTGACCTCGTTGCACACCACCCGCGTGCGGCGCAGACGTCTGGGCGTGGCGGCAGCCGCGGCCGGACTCTTCGCCATGCTCCTGACCGCCGCGCCGGCGGTCGCCACCCCCGACCCCGGTGACGCCCCGGCCACGGAGAAGGTCTCCTCGGCCCAGGCCGCCGAGGTGCGAGCAGCCATCCAGGACGGCGAAGTGCCCGGTGTGGACGAGATCGTCCACAGCGACAACATCAAGCACCTCGTCAACATCCCCAAGGACCTGATCGCGGGGACCAACTCCGACCTGGCGTTCCAGGGGAAGTACGCCTTCTCCGGCAACTACGACGGCTTCCGGATCTTCGACATCAGCAACCCGAAGGCCCCCAAGACCGTCGCCCAGGTGCTCTGCCCGGGATCGCAGAACGACATATCCGTCTCCGGCGATCTCCTGTTCCTCTCCACCGACTCCTCGCGCAGCGACAACTCCTGCTCGAGCGTCACGCAGTCCGCGACGGTCAAAGAGTCGTGGGAGGGCATGAAGATCTTCGACATCAGCGACAAGCGCAACCCGAAGTACGTCGCCGCTGTCGAGACCGCGTGCGGTTCGCACACCCACACGCTGGTGCCGGAGCGCAAGGACGTCTACATCTACGTCTCGTCGTACTCGCCGAGCACCACCTTCCCGGACTGCCAGCCGCCGCACGACGGAATCTCCGTCATCAAGGTGCCGCGCAAGTCCCCGGAGAAGGCGGCGATCGTCAACTTCCCGAACCTCTTCCCGGACGGCGGGAACCCGGGCGCGCCCACCAACCCGGGCGTCTCGGCGACCACCGGCTGCCATGACATCACCGCGCTGCCCTCGAAGGACCTGGCCGCCGGCGCGTGCATGGGTGACGGCATCATCTTCGACATCAAGAACCCCGAGCGCCCCAGGGTGATCGACCGGGTCCAGGACAACGTCAACTTCGCGTTCTGGCACTCCGCGACCTTCAACCAGAAGGCCAACAAGGTCGTCTTCACCGACGAGCTCGGCGGCGGTGGCGCCGCCACCTGCAACGACGAGATCGGTCCCAACAAGGGTGCCGACGGCATCTACGACATCGTCGGCAAGGGCGACCGGCGCAAGCTGGTCTTCCGCAGCTACTACAAGATCGACCGTCCGCAGGCGGCGACCGAGGTCTGTGTCGCGCACAACGGTTCGCTGATCCCGGTCAAGGGCCGCGACATCATGGTCCAGGCCTGGTACCAGGGCGGTGTCTCCGTGTGGGACTTCACCGACTCCTCGAAGCCCAAGGAGATCGCGTACTTCGAGCGCGGTCCCATCACCACCGCGCAGGTCACCACCGCCGGCCCCTGGTCGGCGTACTACTACAACGGCTACATCTACTCGAACGACATCGCCAAGGGCTTTGACGTGCTCCAGCTCAACGACCGCAGGACGGACGAGGCCAAGCGCGTCCGGCTGCCCGAGCTGAACGTACAGACGCAGCCCGACTACTTCTCCGGCTCCGGCCACTGAGAAGTGATGTCCTGACTCGTTCCGCCGGGCGGCCTGCCGCCCGGCGGAACGCCGAGTTCCCAGTCCAGCCCGTAGCGCTGGAACAGCTCGGCGCGCAGCCGCGGCAGCGGCATCGGGGCACCCGGGATCAGGACCGCGAAGACCGCGCCCATCAGCAGGGCGCGCAGCATCGGATAGTCGCTGTCCGGGTCCGCAGATCCGTAGCGCGTCACCGTGTCGCGCAGCAGCGCCGCCAGCCGCTGCTGCTCGGGGCACTGCACGAAGCCCTGGGCCTGGAGGATGCCGGCCATATGAGTCCGCATCAGGACAGGACTGTCCGCGGCGAGCCCCAGAATGGCGTCGATCGCCCGCGCGAGCAGCTCCCGCCCGTCGTCCGTGGCCGGCTTGCGCTCCAGGGCCGCGGCCAGCGTCTGATGCATCAGCCGGTGCACCGCGGACTGGAGGAGCTGCCGCTTTCCCGGGAAGTAGTACGAGACGAGACCGCGGGCCGAGCCGGCGCGGTCGGCGATGTCGGCGAGCGTCGTGGCCTCGTAGCCGCGCTCGGCGACCAGTTCCACGGTGGCTTGCAGCAGCCGCTCCCGGGAACGCCGACGCAACTCTTCATTGACCGATGGGCTCCGCGGGGACATGCTTGACTCCTGCGTTGACTGGCTCTCAGCCAATATACTCAGTGCGTCCCGTCGCAGACCTCTTCAGGCCTGGTCAGCGGGGCTGCCGCCTGCCTTGGGCGACGCGGGGGATCGTCCAAGGCAGGCGGCTTCGGCATGCTCGGGGAGCGCGGGGGTGCCCGTTTCGGGCTGCCCGGGGCGCCGTTTCATGGTCCGGAGCCGCCCGATTCCGGGGTGTCGGCTGCCCGCTTTCCCGGCCGTGCCCCGTTTTTCCGAACGGCACGCGCCTGTCTTTCCGTACGAGCTGTCCGTACGAGCCGTCTTTCCGTACGCGTCCAGTTTGCGTACGAGAGGGGCGCCCAGGGCCAAGAGGTGCCGGGCGCCCCCGGCTCACGTAACCGCTTCCTCGGGTTGTGCAGGTGTTACGGAAGCGGGCCCTGGCCCGCCAGTGCGACAACCGGGCGCAGGCCCGCCGGGCGCTCCTCCACCGGGAGATGGTCCACGAAGTGCACCGAGCAGCCGAGCTGGGCCGCTCCGCCGTCGGCGTTCCGGTCGTCCCCGACCATCAGCACATCGTGCGGATCCTGCCCCAGCGCCTCGCACGCCACCCGGAAGAGCCGGGCGTCGGGCTTCTGGACGCCGTGCTCGTACGACAGCACATACGCGTCGACGAGGGCGTCCAGGCCGTGCGCGCGGAAGACGGGCCGCAGGTCCCAGCCGATGTTGCTGACGACGGCGATGCCGATGCCCCCGTGCCGCAGCGTCGCGAGGACCTCGGCGGCGTCGGCGTAGGGACGCCAGGCGTGCGGGGTCATATGGCGCTCGTAGAGCGCGTCGTACAGGGCCGGGCTGGGGAGCTTCACCAGGCGGGCGAGTCCGGTGTACGCGGCGCGGTGGCTCTCTGCGCTCTCGTCGCGGGTGGCCCAGAGCGCGGCCAGGTCCTGCGGCACCCGCTGCGGTTCCGAGCCGCCGGGCAGCGCGCCCGCCACGGCCAGCTTCATCGCGTAGCGCCGTACCTCGTCGGGCGGCAGGGCCACGCCCGCCTCGTCGAGCACGGCTCGTAGCCAGGATCCGGCGGATTCGATGCGGAAGAGGGTTCCGGAGAAATCGAAGAGCACACCTTTGAAGGTCATGCATCAGATCCTCGCGGGGGCAGCGCTCCCGGGACAAGGCCAGGCAACCGTACGACGCGATGGCGAACGCGACCGTACCCGACTCTCTCTCAGGTCTGTGACGGTCTCTTGGTTACGCGTTCACCTGGTGCCGGTACCAAGGGTGAAGACGTGGTGGACACGGGGCGGGCCGTTCTGTGTCACGAGGCTCGAATTCACGGGGGATCGCATGAGGGTTCGTCGTACGACCGCGCTCGCCGGACTGACGGCCGTGGGCACGCTGCTGCTCACGGGCTGCGCCGACCGCACCGAGTCCGTCACCTGGACCGACGAACACGGCAGGGCCTGCACGGGCGTCGCCGTGGTCGACTCGTCCGACGGGGACCGGGAGGTCACCAGCATCGACTGCGACTACCCGCCGGCGGGCCGGCGGCCGGGCGACGAGACGTGGAAGCCGCTGCCGGGCTGACGACCGGCGTCGGCGCGTGTGTCCGGGAGACCGGGGGCGGAACTCAGCCCCGGTCGGTTCCGGACGTCCTTCGGGCAGCGCCGCGCGGGCGATTGCGCAGCAGCGGCACGACGATGGCCAGCATGACCACGAGGCTCAGTGCGTCGCAGGCCAGGACGACGGACGTCGGCGCGTCGAGAAGAGCCGGCAGCTTCCGCAGGAGTCCGGCCAGCCCGAGAAGCGACAGAAAGGCCCCGAGGACAACGCGGCGCACATCGACGGAGGTCCGTCGTCGTCTCCTCGCCCGCTCGGCCAGCACGAGGACAAGACCGGCAAGAGATATCGAACCCGCCGTCCCCACGAAGATCCAGGCCGTCACCTGTTCCGCCGTCTTCATGACTACCCCCACCCCTTGAATGCCGTCGAGCCCGGGAGCCTCCCGGCGTCGCCGGCTCGCCGGGTCAGTGTTCCCGGGGCACGGCCAGGCGGCCGTACGACGCGATGGCGAACGCGACCATACTGCCCCCGAGCAGCCAGCCGCCCAGTACGTCCGCGCTCCAGTGGACGCCCAGCCAGAGCCGGGTCAGGCCCGCTCCGGCCACCGAGACGGCCGCCAGGACCAGTGCCGTACGCCACACCCGCCGGCCCACCCCGAGATGCTGCGCCAGCCACAGCAGCAGCCCGCAGGAGACCGCCGCTGTCATCGCGTGTCCCGACGGGAAGGCGGCGAAGTGGGCGGAGTCGACCGGGTCGGGCCACTGCGGGCGCTCGCGGCCCACCGCGGACTTCAGCACGTGGGACAGGGCCGCGCCCAGCGCGCTCGTCCCCGCCACCCAGAGCGCCAGCAGCCGCTTGCCGCGCAGCCACGCCACGGCCACCGCCACCGCGATCAGCAGCCGCATCGTCCACGGGTCCCAGGCCCAGTCGGTGAGTATCCGATTGATCCAGGTGACGCCCGGCTCGGACACCGCCCGCCGGTGCAGCGCCTGCGCGGCGGCCCGGTCGAAGGAGAGCAACGGCCCCCACTCCGCCACGACCAGCGCCACCAGCAGGCAGAGCAGAAAGGCGAGAAGAGTGCCCGTGCGGGCCGGGGTGAACAGCGAAGGACCGGCGGAGGGCGGCGGTGGCGTCTGCGAAGCGGATGAGGCAGCGGAAGAGAGCGACTGCGGGCGCATGGGACGATCTTCGCCGACGACGGGCGCGCCGAGCCAGCCGTACGGGCGTTCGGGTTACCGGGGCCGGGGGATCGGTCCGCGCTATCCCAGCGCGCGCAGTGCAGGTACGAAGGCGATCAGGAGCGGCACCACGGGGACGGCGGCAGCGGCTGCGGTCAGCCGCAGCCTGCGGGCCGCGGGGAGCCGCGGTACGGGCGACAGGAGGCGGTTCACCCGCTGCGGAAGCTGTGCGTCCGGGGCGGTGCCGGGGCCGAACACCCCGCGCTCTTCGTTCAGTTCGACCAGGGCGAGCGCGGTCGTCATCCGGCCGAAGCGGCGCGAGGCGACATCGTCGGCGGCCAGCTCCACCAGCCGGTGCATCTCGTCACGGAACGCCGCGAACACCGGGATCTGCGGAAAACCGTTCGCGAGCGCCGCCGAGCAGTGCAGCAGCCAGTCGTGCCTGGCGCGCGCGTGGCCCTGCTCGTGCGCGAGTACGGCGTCGAGCCTGCTGCCCTTCAGCTTGCGCAGCGCGGCCGTGGTGATCACCAACTGGGGCGCGGCACCCGGCAGCCACCAGGCGCCGGGGCGCACGCCCTCCAGGACGACCAGCGGCCCGCCTCCGGGCTTCTCACCGGGCAGCAGAGGGGAGCGTTCGAGCAGCTCCGCGCGGCGCCGACGGCGTCGCCGGCGGGCCCGGTGGATCTCCCGGGTGAGCATCGCCGCCGTCCACACGCCGCCGCCCGCCAGGGCCACGGCGAGCAGCGCCGACCAGGGCCGGTGCGAACCGAGGGCGTAGGCCTCCACCACCCCGCGCGGGGCGGGCGCGAAGACATGGCCCCGTACGGCCTGCCAGGCGGCCGCGGCGCTGAAGGTCATCGAGAGCGCGAAACTCAGCAGGACGGCCGCCACCACGCACTGCCACACCCACAGCGCCACCACGGGCTCGCGCTCCGGCCAGTCGGCGCGCGCCAGCAGACGCGGGGCGACGACGGCGGCCAGTGCGCCGAGCAGCAGCAGCGCCAGGGAGACCATCATGGTCATCAGACTATGAGGACGGGAGTACACAGCGGTATGTCCTTGCCGGGCAAGTGATCCAGGACACGTTTCAAGGCGGTCCATATCTCCCGCGCCCGGCCCGGTGTCGGCGCCGGTGTCCGCTGTCCGTCCTGGTGCCCGTCCCAGTGTCCGCCGGGTCACAGGGCCAGCAGCATCGCCAGCGTCGCGATCCCCATCGACAGCCGGCAGACCAGTGCCAGCTCGGCCCTGTCCTCCCACGGCACCGCCGTCGTGACCGTACCCGGACCGCCGGGGCCCGCCCCCGCCGGCAGCGGCAACAGACGCCCGCCCGCCCACAGCACATAGCCCGCGTAGTAGAGCAGCAGTACCCCGGTGACCAGCGGCGCCCCGCCGGCGGAGTGCGAGCTGTGCGCCCCGGCGGGCGCTGCGGCCATCGCCCCGGCCATATAGACCATCACCAGCATCCCCAGCAGATGGTGTGTCCGGTGCGCCCGGTAGGCCCCGTCCCGGGACCGTACGGCCGTATACAACGCCGCCGCGCCGAACACCGCCGCATACCCCAGCCAGACCCACCGGGGCGGTGACATCACGGCCGCGGGCACGGCCATCGCCGCCATCCCGAACCCCATCAGCGCCTCGGTACCGGCCCACCGGCGCTGTTCGTCCACAGCACTGCGCATCCGCAGCAGACAGTAACTCCCGTTCGCCGCACAGAGCGCGACGAGCAGCCAGCCGGCCAGCGCCGGTCCGTGCACCGCGCACCTCCCCCGTTCAACGGTGTCGGGGAGGTGATGCCCGTCGCCGTGGAGGCGCATACGAGCGCAGAGGGACACGGGGGGAGCGCACCGCGCGAAGCGGCGCCGGACGCGAACCGCCGTACCTTCATTCGCATTTCGCTGGAAACGGAAAGCGTAAAGAAAATCGGCTGACAAGTGATGTGAAATACCGCCGAATTACTGGCGCACGCGGCTTGTGGCGGGCACGGCTCCCGGCTACTTTTCAGATGCGTGCCCTTGGGGTCCTGGCGGGCTGCCACCGTCTGTAAATCCCCCCACCCCCGGGGACTTTACGCATTTCTGGCAGATATCTAGTGGGAGGAAATCCTCCATGAATGTGTCACGACGATCGGTCCTCGCGTCCGCGCTGGCCGCGTCGGCCGCGCTCGGCGGCGTCGGCGCTGCCCAGCAGGGTGCCGTGGCGGCGGAGCCCAGGCGCCGCGCCCAGTTCGGGCCCGCCGCCAGCCCGCCCGGCGATGTGGTCGGCAAAATCACCGTGGGCTACCAGGGCTGGTTCGCCTGCACCGGCGACGGCGCCCCCATCAATGGCTGGTGGCACTGGAGCCAGAACATGAGCCAGCCGCCCTCGCCCAGCAATACCACCATCAAGTCGTGGCCGGACATGCGGGAATACTCCCGCGGTTACCGCACCGCCTACGCGAATCTCAACGGCGGCCAGCCCGCGACGCTGTTCTCCTCCTGGGACCAGCAGACCGTCGACACGCACTTCCGCTGGATGCGTGAGAACAACTGCGACACCGCGGCGCTCCAGCGCTTCAACCCGTTCAGCCCCGAGGGCCCCACGCGGGACGCCATGGCGCAGAAGGTACGGCAGTCCGCCGAGGCCAACGGCCGCAAGTTCTACATCATGTACGACGTCACCGGCTGGACCTCGATGCAGTCCCAGATCAAGGAGGACTGGACGACGAAGATGCGGGCGCACACCGCGTCCAGCGCCTACGCCAAGCAGAACGGCAAGCCGGTGGTGTGCATCTGGGGCTTCGGCTTCAACGACCCTGGCCGGCCCTTCGCGCCCGCGCCCTGCAAGGACGTCGTCGACTGGTTCAAGGCCCAGGGCTGCTATGTGATCGGCGGAGTGCCCACGCACTGGCGCAACAGCACCGACGACTCACGGCCCGGATTCGGCGACGTGTACCGCTCGTTCAACATGATCTCGCCCTGGATGGTCGGGCGGATCTCCAATGCCGCCGACACCGACCGGTTCTTCCGCGACGTCAACACCCCGGACCAGGCGGAGTGCAACGCCCGTGGCATCGACTACCAGCCGTGTGTGCTGCCGGGCGATCTCCAGGAACGGCACCGCGCGCACGGTGACTTCATGTGGCGCCAGTTCTACAACATGGTCCGGCTCGGCGCGCAGGGCATCTACATCTCGATGTTCGACGAGTTCAACGAGGGCAACCAGATCGCGAAGACCGCGGAGAACGCCGCGCAGGTGCCGTCGGGGTCCGGCATCTGGGCGCTGGACGAGGACGGGACCTCCTGCTCCTCGGACTACTATCTGCGGCTGACCGGTGACGGCGGCCGGATGCTCAAGGGCCAGATCGGACTCACGGCGACCAGGCCCACGCGGCCGAGGGTCTGACGACAGCAGGACCCGGGACGGCGGGACGCACAACACTGGATCAGAGGACCACAGCACCCAGCACCACAGGGCCGCCGGGATGCCCCCGGCGGCCCGCCGATATGCCTTCCTCGCCGATGCGCCGCCCTCGCAACCGAGTTCAGCCCACCGGCAGATGCCTGGCCCGGCCCTCCCGCCCCCGCAGCCGGGGGGTGAACGTCGCGTGGAAGATGGTCGAGGCGGCACCCACCGCCGCCGCCTCCGCGCTGAGCACGGACGGCTCGACCTCAACCCGGCGCAGCCTTCTGGCCGTTGGGAACTCATTGACCGTACGGGCGATCTCGTCCAGGTAGAAGCCCGCGACGTCCTCGGTGAAGAAGGGCCCGCCGAGCACGATCAGATCGATGTCCAGCAGATCGACCAGGCCCAGCGCCCCGCGTCCCACCGCCTGTGCCACCTCCCGTACGGCCCCCACCGCCGCCGGGTCGCCCGCGGCGGCGGCCTCGCCCACCGCCAGATAGGCCGCGGTACTTCCCGAAGCGGTACTTCCCGAAGTCGTGCTCCCCGAAGCGGTGTTCCCCGAGGCCGTGGTGCCCGCGGCCGTCGTGCCCGACGTCCTCGCCACGGGCCGCATTCCGCCCCGTACCGCCAGATCCGGCACCGACACCGGCGGATTGCACTCGGGCAGGATCTCCGGCCGGCCGTCCTTGCCCACCCGCCCCAGCGCGATCGCGCAGAGCTGCCCGAACTCCCCGGCGTTGGAGCTGATCCCGCGGTAGATGTCACCGTTGAGATAGAGCCCGGTGCCCACGCCCGTACCGAGATACAGATACGCGAAGTCCCTGGCCCTGCGGTCCCGGCCGATCCAGCGCTCCCCGGCGGCGGCCGCGGTGGAGTCCTTCTCCATCAGGACGGGACACGGGAAGTGGTCCTTCAGCAGATACAGCAGCGGCAGATCGCCCCACGCCGACATCAGCGGCGGCCCCAGCACCGTGCCCGAGGCGATGTCGACCGGCCCAGGCACGGCCACCCCGATGCCCAGGAAGCCGTCCTCCCGTACCGCACCGCGCGCCTCGGCGAGTGTCTCGCGGCCCAGCGCGGCCACCCGCTCCACGAACTCCGCGGGATCGGTGTCGGGCGTGACCGGCCGGGTACGGGTGCACACGATCGCCCCGTCCAGATCGATGACGACGGCGGTCAGCACCTCCGGGTCGATATGGATGCCGAGCGCGTGCGCCGCCGTACCGCAGAGCCGTACCGGTGTCCGCGGCTTGCCCGAGGTGGCGCGCCGCTGGGCGTCCTCGATCAGGATGCCGCGGTCCAGCAGCGAGCGCGCGATCCGGGAGACCGACTGCTGGGTCAGGCCCGTACGGTGCGCGATCTCGCCCCGGGTGATGGTTCCCGAGAGCCGTACCGTCTCGATGACCACGCACTCGTTGAACGAGCCTAGATCGATCTGGTTGACCCCGCTCCACGACTGGTTCCGTGCCGGGCCGCCGGCCGGTCCTGCCGGGTGGCGGGCGGCGAGATGCCCGGCCACGTTCTCGCGCAGCCAGCGCACCGCCGTGCAGGGCCGGTCGGACCGCGCGGTCGCGTAGCGCTCCAGTTCGGCGGCGAGATCGAGATAGACCCGGCGCGAGGACTCGGGATGGCTGGTGCTGTCGAGCGCGATCATGGCCCGCAGGAAGGTACGCCAGCTCGACCGCGCCGGTATCTGATGCCGCGTCACCTCACCTTCGTACGAAGGTGGTACGGACCCGGCCCCGGCGTCCCAGAGCGTGATCGCGTGCAGGCCCAGGTCCGGATGGCTGCGGCCGGCCTCGGCCAGATACTCCGCCAGACCGTCCGCCCCGCCCGGCCCGGGTGCGCCGTCCCGGCCGTCCTCGCGCGCCTTCGCCGCCGTCAGCGCGGCCTCCAGCGCCCGGTCGAGACCGGCCAGCACCTCCGTACCGATCACCGTTCCGGCGGCGGTCGGCCGGTCGGTGCCCCGCCGGGTCCCCGCGAGCAGCACCGCGCGCAGCGGGTCCACATACAGTCCCATCACCCACACCGCGGCGGCGGGCAGCGGCGGTCTGGTCGGTACGGACGGAGCGCGCGCCTCGTCGGGGCCGAGCCGCCAGCGCCGCCGGATCCCCGCGACCGTGGCGTGCGAGAGCCCCAGCTCCCTGGCGACCGCGCGGGACGCGCCGCTGCCGCCGGGCGCCAGCAGCGTACGGGTCACCACCTCCGCCTCGTCGACGGTGGCCGGTCTGCCGGTGCGCGGCCGGTGTTCGAGCCCGTCGAGCCCCGCGCTCGTCCAGCGCTGCCGCCAGCTCCCCACGGTCTGCCGGGACACCCCGAGCCGGCGGGAGATCTCGGCGTCGCGGAGCCCGTCGGCGGCGAGCAGGACGACGCTCGCGCGGGTCGCCAGCGCGCCGCCCTCCTCGGCCCAGCGGCGCAGTACGGCCCGGTGCTCGGGTGCCAGCGGGCCGGCCGGAGCCGCCGGGCCGGCCGAGGCCGGTGAATGGCCAGGGCCTGCGCCGAGCGGGGCCTCAGGCACGGCCACCCCCGGCCCGGCCGTCCCCGCGCACCAGCCGCAGGGTGAGGATCTGGAACGGCCGCAGCGTCAGCGCCACCGAGCCGTTCTCGTACGGGCGGTCCGCGAGCGTCTCCTCCAGCAGGTCGGTCTCCCGGGCGCCCACGACCGGGAAGGCCGCGGTGAGCGCCGTACGGACCCGGCCGCCGCGCGACTCGTAGAGCCGTACGATCACATCCCCCGAGCGGTCGTCGGCGAGCTTCACCGCCTCCACCACCACATTCGGATGGTCCACGGACACCAGCGGTGCCCCGGCGGGCCCGGCGGCACCCGGGCGCAGCGGCAGGGCGAGGGCGTACCCCTCGGTGATCGCCTCGCCGACTCCGGCCCCGGGCCGCAACGTGTGGCGGAAGACCTGGGGCCCGCGGTCGGCGTGCGGATCGGGGGAGTGCGGGGCGCGCAGCAGGGAGAGCCCCACGGTCGTGGTGGTCCCGGCGTCCTCGCGGGTGTGGCGCGAGACGTCGTATCCGTATGCCGAGTCACCGGCCAGCGCGACCCCCCAGCCGTGCTCGCCGACATGGATCCAGCGGTGCGCCCAGTGTTCCGGACGGGCCGCGTCCGGGCCGGAGTTGTCGTGCGTCGGGCGCTCGACATGGCCGAACTGGATCTCGCCCGTGCTGTGTTCGGCGTGCACGTCCAGCGGCCACACGGCCTTGAGGAGCGTGTCCCGCTCGCGCCAGTCGACCTCCGTGGCGATGCTCAGCACAGGGCTGCCCGCCGTCAGGGAGAGCACCTGCTCGACGGTGGATCTGCCGGTGCTCCGCACCACCCGCACCGACGCCAGCAGCGGGCCGCGCGCGGTCACTTCGACCTCGCAGGCGCGGTCCAGGTCCCGGCCGGTGCGGTGGTAGTGGGGGTCCAGACGCCAGGCGCTGCCGCGCGGCGCGTCGTCGCGGTGCAGCCGCAGCAGATTGCCGGCGGCGCCGGGCGCGATGGCATCCCGGCCGGTGGTCAGGTCCAGCACGGAGCGTACGAGCCCCTCGGCGTCGAGACGGACCCGCAGCAGCCCGTTGTCCAGCAGCGCTCCGCCGCCCTCGGCGGGCCGGGCGCTCACCGGCGCGGCACCCGCGGCCTCTGCGGCACCCACCGGACCACGGCCCAGCGCGGGCGCCTCGGCCAGGACCGCGATCCGGCCGTCGGCGAGCCGCTGGCCGCCCTGCGCGGGCCGGTCCCCGTCGAGGACGACCACCTCGCGGCGGGCGAACGGACCCGCGTTGAAGACGGCGGTCTCCGCGTCGGGCGCGCCGACCGCGCGGCGGACGAGCTGCTCAAGACCCCGGTGGATCTCGCGATGGGCGCGCTCGGCCTCCTGGTGCGCCCAGGCGATCGAGGTGCCGGGCAGGATGTCATGGCTCTGGAGCAGCAGGACCTTCTTCCAGAGCGCTTCCAGCTCCTTGTACGGGTACGGGATGCCGTCCCGCACCGCGGCCGTCGCCGACCACAACTCGGCCTCGCGCAGCAGGGATTCGGCACGCCGGTTGCCGCGCTTGGTGCGCGCCTGGCTGGTGTACGTACCGCTCCTGGCCGGTGCGGACAGCTCGCCACGCCACACCGGGGCGTCGTCCGCCTGCTCGTCGAGGGCGTCGCGGAAGAAGTGCGACGGATGCCGGATTCCGACCCGGGGCGAGCCTTCGAGATCGGCGAGGCGGCGGGCGCGCTCCAGGGTCTCGCGGGTGGGGCCGCCGCCGTCCGCGTGGCCGAAGGGCAGCAGGGAGCGGGTGCCCGTGCCACGGCCGGTCGTGCCGGCGAAGGAGGCGGGGCCGGTGGCGGCGGTGTACGGGGCGACCGTGTCGGCCAGTTCACCGCCGTTGAGGCCGAAGTCCTGGGCGGCGGGCGCGAGTTGGCTGAACAGACGGGTGCCGTCCAGCCCCTCCCACCAGAAGGCACGCTGCGGCACATCGCCCGGCGCCGCGTGGCCGCCGAGGAACCAGCGGGCTCCCGCCAGCGCGGCCACCTGCGGAAAAGCGGCGCTCATCGTGAGGGAGCCGGGCAGCCAGACCCCGTCGGTGTCGCCGCCCAGCTCCTCGCGGTGGAAGCGCCGCCCGTACACGAACTGCCGTACCAGCGCCTCGCCGCCGGGCAGCGCGCCGTCGGCCTCCACCCACATCCCGCCCACCGGTGCCCAGTTGCCGTCCGCGACGGCCTTGCGCACCCGCTCGAAGACATGCGGGTGGTGGTCCTTCATCCAGGCGTACCGCTGGGCCGAGGCGGCGGCGAAGATCAGCTCCGGGTACTCGTCGGCCAGCGCGGTCATCGTGCTGAAGGCGCGGGCGGTCCTCCGTACCGCCTCGCGCGCGGGCCACAGCCGGGCCGGGGCCTCGGGGATGTGGCCGACGGCGGCGACGGTGAGCGCCGACTCATGGGCGCGACGGGCGAGTACGGGGGCGAGGACCGCGCGGGCGGTCCCGGCGGTGCCGGCCACATCGCGCGGATCGACGGCGTCCACGGCCAGTTCCAGGGCGTGCAGGATCTCGTAGCGGCGGGGGAGGTCCAACGGGAGGGCACGCATCAGCCCGTCGAGGACATCGATGTCATGGATGAGCTGCCAGATGTCCTCGTCGCGTACGGCGAGATCGGCGCGGAGCAGCCGGTGCAGCGGCTCGTCGCCCGCGGTGACCGGATCGCCGTACGCCGTGCCGGTGCCGGATTCCGCGTCGATCGGCGGATTGGCGGCGGCCTCGACGAGCAGCCGGACCTGCTCGCCGCCGCTCGCCGCCGTCGAGACCGTCAGGGACCGGTTGAGCGGGTGCAGGCCCTGGAGGGGGGTGCCGTGCGCGTCATGGACGAGTCCCTCGGCACGGCTGTCGAAGCCGAGGTCGAAGACCGCCTCCACACGCCGGCCGGCCCAGCGCTCCGGAACGGTGGCACGGACCTGGAACCAGGTGGTGGACCAGGGGCGGCCCCACGCGTCCCCGACCACAAAAGGCGTGTAGTCGGCGCGCAGGGCCACACCGACGGGGACCGGCTCGCCGGGAATGTGCCAGGCACCGACCTCCATCGGAAGCCGCCCGGTGTAGAGCGCGGGGCGCAGACGGGCGGCGAGGAAATGGGCTATCCGCTCTTCTCCGGACTTCCTGC
The DNA here is from genome assembly GCF_019056675.1 of Streptomyces sp. GMY02. NCBI lineage: Bacteria > Bacillati > Actinomycetota > Actinomycetes > Kitasatosporales > Streptomycetaceae > Streptomyces > Streptomyces sp. GMY02. Next base: position 7,571,800 of record NZ_CP077658.1, read on the forward strand.
GGTCATGCATGGGCGGCCCTTCCTGTCCAGCCAGTAACCGCCATGTAAAACCAAGAGTGTTATCAAGTCAACGCCTTTCCCCATTCCTTCCAGTGCCAGGTGATAAGGGCCTGATGGGCGGCTGTCAGGTCAATTAATGGCCGAATAGTGAAAGCGTTGGAAAATAATTGAATTGACGTTCTTCGGGCGGACTCCGCCGGCCCGCCCGCTCATCCGGTCACCGGTTCCGGCCTGGCGCAGGTGCTCTCCACCGGCAGTGCCCTGCCCTCGCGCGCCGAGGCGAGCAGGGTCAGCATGATGTCGAGGACATGGCGCGACAGTTCGGCCGACGCCCGGTGCGGACGGCCCGTGGCGAGCGCCTCGGCCAGATCGGCGAGACCGGTGCCGCGCCCGGCTCCGGCGTATCCGGCGGACACGGGAAGGGTTTCCCAGTCGCCGCTGCCGCGGTGGAGTGCGACAGGCCCGTCGAAACCGTTCGGGTCGGGTACCGAAAGGGATCCTCCGGTGCCGTGCACCTCGATCCTGGGCAGCCGCGCCGCATGGATGTCGAAGCTCATCACCAGAGTGGTGAGCGCCCCGTTCGCATGGTGCAGTACGCCGGTGACATGCGTGTCCACCTCGACAGCGAACCTCTCGCCCGCCCGGGGGCCGCTGCCGATCTCCCGCTCGGCGCGCGGCCGGGAGGCAGCGCCGGTCACCCGGGCGACCGGGCCCAGCAGGTGGACGAGGGCGGAGAGGTAGTAGGGGCCCATGTCGAGCAGCGGTCCGCCGCCGGGCCGGTAGTAGAACTCCGGGTCCGGGTGCCAGCGTTCATGTCCAGGGGTGGTCATGAAGGCCGTCGCAGCGACCGGCGTGCCGATCAGCCCGTCGTCGACCGCCCTGCGCGCCGTCTGGATCCCCGTACCGAGAACGGTGTCGGGCGCACAGCCGATCCGCAGTCCAGCGGCCTCGGCTGCGGCCAGCATGGCGTCCGCCTCGGCGAGGGTGGCGGCGAGCGGCTTCTCCCCGTACACATGGCGGCCCGCGGCCAGCGCGGTCAGGGCCACCTCGGCGTGGGCCGCGGGGATCGTCAGATTCAGTACGGCGTCGACATCGGGGCGCGCCGCCAGCTCGGCCACCGAGCCGCTGACCGCGACTCCGGGGACCCGGCCGGCGACTGCCCCGGCGCGGGCGGGATCGAGATCCGTGACGGCCGTCAGGACCACACTGTCCAGCCCTTCCAGGGTGTCCAGATAGGCGCCGCTGATCTTGCCGGCGCCCACCATCCCGATCCTCAGCGGCTCGCCCACAGCAGTCCCCTCTCGGTGAGTGTCCGTACCTCCGGCACATCGAAGTCGTCCGGCTTGTGACCGATCGCGGAGACGAAGACCCGGCCCGCGCCCCATGTCCTGGTCCAGACGGCGGGCATGGTGACCGGCCGTGCCCGGTCCTCGTCGGCCGCGAACTCCGTGGTCGCGAGGACATCGATCAGCGGATCGGTGAGCATCCAGTACTTCTCGGTGTGGACCTGGAAGGGGCCGAGTCCGGCGATGACCGGATGGGCGTCGTGTTCCCGCGTCGGTGTGACGGTGTGGTCGGAGAAGCCGGGCGGGTGCATCAGGAACTGTCCGCCGGTCAGAAGCTGATAGCCGACATCGCCGCGGAAGGAGTCGACGATTCCGCCGTGCCAGCCGGCCAGTCCGGTGCCCGCGCGGACGGCCGCGGTGAGCCCGGCGCTCTGCTCCGCGGTGATCTCGCCCATGGACCAGCACTGCACCACCAGATCGGTGGCGGCCAGGAGTTCCGCGTCGGCGTAGACGTCGAGGGTTCCGGAGGTACGGACGGTGAAGCCGCGTGCGCGCAGGAAGGGCAGGAACAGCTCCGTGATCACCACGGGCTGGTGGCCCTCCCAGCCGCCGCGGACGACAAGTGCCTTGCGGTCTCCGGAGGTTTCGGAGGTCACGGTCGTTGCACGCTCCCATCGGTGTTGCGCAGCAGGGCCCAGCGGTCGTGTTCCAGCGGTTCGGGTACGGGATGGCGGCGGGCGGCGGCCTCGTCGAAGTCGACACCGTGCCCGGGGGTCTCGTGCGGAGTGAGGCCGCCGTCCCGGGCGGTGATGGTGCCGGGGAAGACCTCGGCGACCGCCGGTTTGAAGACCGCGGCCTCCTGGACCCCGAAGGCATGGCTGCTGATGTCCAGCGCGAGGGTGGCGGCCTGCGCCACGGGGCTGACATCGGCGGGGCCGTGCGGGGCGAGCCGTACCCCGCGCAGCTCGCAGTAGGCGGCCAGTTTGCGCACCGGGGTCAGCCCGCCCAGGGTCGGGATCCGCACCCGGGCGAAGTCGATGACCGGCACGGGACCGTCGAGCAGCGCCAGGAACTGGCCGGTGTCGCTGAAGAGTTCACCGACAGCGAGCGGTACGGAGGAGCCCGCGCGCACCCCCGCGAAGTGCGCCGAGTCCTCCGGGGCGAGCAGATCCTCGACGAAGTACAGCCCGGCGCCCTCGACCCGGCGCAGGAAATCGCGTGCCTGCCGGGGATCGAGCCGTTCGTGCACGTCGTGGAGGAGTTCCGTACCGTCGCCGACCCGGGCCCGTACCTCGGTCAGGACGGCCGGCACGGTCCGTACGTACGCGGCGGAGTCCCAGGGCACCGCGCGGTGGCGCAGCGCCCGGGCGTCGGCCGTGCCGCCCGCGCCGGTGCCGTAGGTGTCCGAGCCGGGCACCGCCGCCTGGACGCGGACATGCCGGTAGCCCCGCTCCCGCGCGGCGGTCACCTTGTCGGCGATCTCGGCGGCGTCGGTGCCGTCGACATGGGTATAGGCGTCGGCGCGGGTACGGACCCGGCCGCCGAACAGCGAGTACAGCGGGGCGCCGAGCCGCTTCGCCTTGAGGTCCCACAGGGCGACATCGACACCGCCGAGCGCGTTTCCGGTGATCGAACCGCCGCGCCAGTAGGCGCTGTTGAGCATCAGCCGGTGCAGGTCCTCGATGTCGTCGGGATCGCGCCCGACGAGCAGCGGCGCCAGATAGGCGTCGAGCACGGACCGTACGGCGAGGGTGCGCTGAGGATCGCTGGCGCACCCCAGGCCGTACAGCCCCGGGTCATTGGTCTCCACCCGGACGATGAGATGGGGACAGCCGTGCGGGGCTGTCAGAAAGGTGCGTACGGCCGTGATGCGGACCTTGGCGCCGCGTTCCTCGACCCAGGGCGCGGGGGCGAGAAGGGCGGAGGCGGCGGGATCAGTGGGGACAACGGTGGGGACAGCGGGAGGAACGGAGCGGGCATCGGGCTGAGCCATGCGAACTCCAGCGTACGGATAGCAGAATGATGTACCGCCATCCGAACGTAGGGAGGTCGACTTTCATTTGTCAATGACTCTACCAAATATGGCCCCCGAAGGGCTCAGTGCTGCCCCAGCCGCTTGAGGAGAGTGCCCAGCGAGTGGGCCGCCTCGGTGACCGCGCGGGCGACCTCCTCGGCACGCGCGTCGTCCATCCGGCTCTTGGGCGCCGAGCAACTGATCGCGTCGCCGCCGCCCTGCCCGGTGCCGAGCGCCACGGCCACACACCGTATGTCCGGCGAGTTCTCGCCGTCGTCCATCGCCCACCCCCGCAGCCGGGCCTCCGCGAGCTGGCCCAGCAGCGCCTCGGGATCGGTCACGGTGTCCGGAGTGAGCCGTTCCAGCGGCCAGTTGAGACGCATCCGCACCTCGGCCGCGTCGTACTGGGAGAGCATCGCCTTGCCCAGCGCGGTGGCGTGCGCGGGAAGTCTGCGGCCCACCGCCGAGTACATCCGCAGTGCGTGCCGCGACTCGCGTTTGGCCAGGTAGACCACGTCCGTACCGTCCAGTCTGCCCAAGTGCACCGACTCGCCCGTCTCCTCGGCGAGCGCGTCGAGCACCGGCCCCGCCAGGCTCGCGACATCGTCTCCCTCCAGATACGCGGTCCCCGTCAACAGGGCTTTCAGGCCAAGGCTGTAACGGGTCCCCGACGGGTCGAGGTCCACCCAGCGCCGTGCCTCCATCGTGCGCAGGATCGCGTGCAGACTGCTCTTGGGCACGGCCATCGCGCCGGCCATCTCGGCGAGCGAGAGCCGGGCGCCCTCCGCGCCGAGCAGTTCGAGCACCTCCAGTACCCGAGCGGCGGACTTGACCTCTTCGGGCCTGCGCCCGCGCGCTGCTGCTGCCACCGATTCCACGGAACCTCCGCTTCCCGCACCGGCGCCCCTCGGCGATCCGGTCAGCACGAAATCTCGACGTGCGTCTTGACGCTATATCACCCCGACCATAAGTTCAGTCACTCCAACGTCATTCGGTCTTCTGAACGGTTAATCCTTAGGCAGGGGCCATGCGCATACCTTTTTCGCGGAATGTCCGGCTCGCGGTGGTCGCGGCGGCCACCGTCCTCTCACTGACCACCCTTGCCGCCTGCGGCAGTTCGTCCGACTCCGGCGGGGACTCGTCCTCGCTGGAGATGTGGACGTTCAAGCAGTCGCATGTCGGCGCGCTGCGCGCCGCGGCGGCCGAGTTCAAGAAGCAGACGGGTATCTCGGTCGAGGTCGAGGCCTACACCCCCGACGACGCGTACACCACCAAGGTGCAGAGCGCGGCCAAGACCGGTGACCTGCCGGATGTGCTGGAGGTGCACTCCGACGGCGAGGACCGGGTCTTCGGCGCCGCCGGGATCGCGGCCGACATCAGCGGCGACTTCAAGGGCGAGTGGGCCGCCCGTATCCAGCAGCCCGTACAGCAGTCCGGACTCGTCACCGAACAGCGCTTCAAGGACTCCCAGCCCGAGACCGCCAAGGACCACGGCATCGAGAACGGCGCCCGCTACAGTGTGCCGCTCACCGTGGGCACCTTCGGCATCGTCTACGCCAACAAGAAGATGCTCGCCGAGGCGGGCATCACCGAACCCCCCGCCGACTGGCAGGAGTTCCTCGACGCGCTCAAGGCCACCACCGCCAAGAACCCCACGACCGGCGGTCTGGCCCTCGGCCTCAAGGTCCAGGCCACCGGACTGACCTGGGTCCTCCAGCCGCTCGCCTTCAGCCAGCTCGGACAGCAGGGGTACGAGGCGCTCTTCGGCAAGGACCAGAGCGCCGACTTCGGCTCGCCCAACGGGATCAAGGTGCTGAGCCTGTACGACCAGTTGACCCCGTACTGGATGCCGGGCGCGCAGAGCCTCACCATCGACGAGGCGGACCAGGCCTTCGCCCAGGGCAAGGCGGCCTTCGACGTCGGCGGCACCTTCACCCTCGCTTTCCTCAAGCAGAACGGCATGAATCCCGAGGACGTACTCACCTTCGCCCTGCCCTCCCTGAAGGACGGCGCCGTACCGGACCGGGCGCTCGGCCCGCTCGCGCTGACCGGCCTCAGTGTCACGTCCACCAGCGAGCAGCCCGACAACGCCAAGAAGTGGATGGAGTTCCTCTCCACCCCGAAGGTCGCCGCCCAGTTCGCCAAGGACGCGTCCGACGTGCCCGCCACCGAACTCGGCGCGGACTCCGCCACCGTCCTCGGCCCGGCGCTCGCCGCCATGGTCGAGAGCTTCAAGGGCACCCCGCAGAACACCTACGACCCCAACCGCGGCAACGAGTTCCGCGCACCGGGCTACGAGCAGGACGACGCCGGCGCGATCCTCGCCGACCTCAGCCCGCTCAAGCAGCAGTCCGTCGAGCAGACCGCCAAGAAGCTCCGTGAGCTGAACGCCTCCTTCTGGGCGGCGGCGCAGTGACCATGGCTCCTGGCGCGGTGACGGAGGCGCCGGCGGCAGGTGAGACATCCCGCCGGCGCCCGCGTTCGTACGAGGCGCTCACCGGCTATCTGTTCGTCGGCCCCGCCGTGGTCCTGTTCTGCGTCATGGGCCTGTACACCGTCGGCTACGGCTTCGCGCTCAGCTTCGCCACCTGGAACGGCTTCACCCCGACCTGGAAGTGGGTCGGTATCGACAACTACGCCGACCTGCTGTGGCGCAGCCCCGTCTACGCGCCCCGGGTCCGGAACGCCGCGCTCAACACCCTCTGGGTCATGATCGCGGCCCCGGCCCTGACCGTCGCGGTCTCCTTTCCGCTGGCCGTCCTGCTCAACCGCGTCCGGCGCTTCCAGTCGGTGCTGCGCTCGGTGTACTTCCTGCCGTACGTGACCAGCGGAGTCGCGGTCTTCTTCGCCTGGCAGTACATCCTCCAGCCGGACGGCGCCATCAACACCCTGCTCGGCAGCGTGGGTCTCGGCTCCCTCCAGCAGCCGCAGGGCTGGCTCGGCAATCCGTCCACCGCCCTGCCCACCATGATCGTGGTGACGGTCTGGGGCCTGGTCCCGGTCGCGATGCTCCTCTATCTCACCGGACTCCAGAGCATCGACCGCAGCGTGCTGGAGGCCGCGGAGCTGGACGGCGCCGGCTGGTGGCGTACCAACGCCTCGGTCATCTGGCCGCTCGTACGTCCCATCACCGCCGTGGTGATCCTGCTCAATCTGCGGGAGTCCCTGCAGGGCTTCCAGACCTTCCTGGTGATGACCAACGGCGGCCCCGGCGACCACACCAATGTGCTGGGCCTGGAGGCGTACCGCCTCGCGTTCCTCAAGCAGCTCTCTCCGACCCTGGGGCTCGCCAGCGCGCTCGGCTGGATCCTGTTCGCCGCGGCCCTGATCCTCGCCCTGATCAATCTGCGCGCGCTGCGGAGCAGGACATGACGCCCCGGAGCGGAACATGACATCGCGGAGCACCACATGACATCGACATCCCTCACGGCGCGCCCCGGCCCGCCGGACGAGCGCGCGGCCCGTACCCGCTGGCTGGTCGCCCGTTCCGTCGTCGGCGTACTCCTCGCCCTGTACGGACTCGTCAGCGTCTACCCGTTCCTGTGGATGGTGTCGGCGGCCTTCAAGAACCAGATCGAGGTCGTACGCGGCGGACACCTCATCCCCGACGACCCGACGCTCTCCACCCTCGTGGACACCTGGAACAAGCTGCACTTCTTTGACTTCTTCCTGAACAGCCTGCTGGTCACCGGCTATACGGTGGTGCTCACCCTGGTGATATACGCGGCGGCCGGCTACGCCTTCGCCGTGCTGCGCTTCCCGGGCCGGGGCTTCCTCCAGAAGCTGTTCGTGTCGCTGCTGTTCGTGCCCGGCATCACGGTGATGCTGCCGATCGTGCTGCTGGAGAACACCCTGGGCCTCCTCGGCACCCACTTCGGACTGGTGCTGCCCTTCGTCAACGGCGGCGCGCCGCTGTCCATCCTCCTGATGACCGGGGCCTTCGCGGCCGTACCGGGCGAGCTGCGCGACTCGGCCCGTGTGGACGGCGCGAGCGAACTGCGGATTTTCGCCAGTGTCTATCTGCCGCTGGCCAGGCCCGCGCTGATCACGGTGGCGCTGCTGACGGCCATCCCGACCTGGAACGAGTTCCTGCTCACCCGGGTCTCGCTCAACGACCCGTCCACCTACACCCTGCCACTGGGCCTCCAGACGCTCTCCGCCGAGAACGTGCCGCACTACAACAATCTGATGGCGGGCGCGCTGATCGTGGTCATCCCGGTGATCCTGCTCTTCCTGAGCCTTCAGCGGTACTTCGTCAACGGCCTGGTCGGGGCGGTGAAGGGCTGATGAGGGTGCTGGTCACCGGAGCCGCCGGCCATATCGGGCAGTTCGTACGGGACGACCTGCTGGCCCGCGGCCACCAGGTCGTCGCCACCGATCTGGTCCCCGTCGACGACCCCCGTGCCGAGGCCGTCCACACCGGTGATCTGCGCGACCCCTGTCTGGTGCGCAAGGCCATGGACGGGGCGGACGCGGTCGTCCATCTCGGCGCGATCCCGCACCCCAAGTCGGACGACGACAGCGACCTGTTCGCCACCAACTGCCTCACCGCGCACCGGGTGCTGGACGAGGCGGGCCGCTGCGGGGTGCGCCGGGTGGTGGCCGCCTCCAGCCTGGCCGCCGTCGGCCTCGCCTGGTCGCCCGTACCGCGGTCGCCACGGTACGTCCCGCTGGACGAGGAGCATCCGACACTGGTCCAGGACCCCTACGGACTGTCGAAGATCGTGCTGGAGGAGACCGCCCGCGCCACCCACCGCCGCTACGGCACGGACATCGTCTGTCTGCGGTTCCCCTTCACCGGGACCGGGGAGCGGCTGCGCCTCCAGCTCGACGCCGTACGGGCCGATCCCGCGGCGCACCGGATGGACCTGTGGGGATGGCTGGACACCAGGGACGCGGCCGAGGCGGTCCGGCGGGCGCTGGAGACGGAGTTGTCCGGCTGCCATGTGCTCCAGGTGACCGCGCGCGACACCAGCTCGCCGGTGCCGACCGCCGAGCTGATGCAGCGCTACCACCCCGGGGTGCCCGCCTTCGCCGAGCTGGCCGGCCACGGCTCGCTGTTCGACACCGGGGCCTGCGCCCGGCTGCTCGGATTCGTACCGCGGTACGACCGTCCGGGTTAGGCTGCGGAGGATTCGGACCCGGGCCGCGACGCCGGGGCCAGGACGCAAGACCGGATACGGAGAACACGCACCATGGACACCGCCCCGCGCACCACCGGCGAACTCGTCTACCGGGACGCCACGGCGGCCGACACCGAGGCGCTGGTCGCCCTCATCGAGTCGGCCTACCGAGGGGACAGCAGCCGCCAGGGATGGACCACCGAGGCGGACATCCTGGAGGGCCAGCGGACCGACCCGCGCGGGGTGCTGGAGGTCATCGAGTCGCCCGTGAGCAGGCTGCTGGCCGTGGAGCGCGACGGCGGGCTGATCGCCTGCTGTCAGCTCGAACACCGCGGCGAGGCCGCCTACTTCGGCATGTTCGCGGTGCTGCCCGGCGCGCAGGGCACGGGTCTCGGCCGGCGGATCATCGCCGAGGCGGAGCGTCTCGCACGGCGGGACTGGGGGGTCCGTGAGATGCACATGACCGTGATCACGGTCCGCGAGGAACTGATCGCCTGGTACGAGCGGCGCGGCTACCGCCGTACGGGAAAGCTCCAGCCCTTCCCGTACGGCGACGAGCGGTTCGGCATCCCGCAGCGCGACGACCTGGCCTTCGAGCTGCTGGTCAAGCCGCTGGTGTGAGGGCACCGCCGTGATGCCGCCGGCCGAGGCGCCGGTGTGACACGGCGCCGGGTCCGCGCGTCAGGAACCGCGCGGCCCGCGACCACGCCCGCGGTGTGGGACATCGCGCGGCCCGGGACCGCGCGGCTCCGGCTCTCCCGCTCAGGCGGTGAAGCGGCCGGTGCGACGGATCTCCGGGAAGTCCGTGGTCACCGCGTCCAGCTCGAAGGCGCGCGCGAGCCGTAGCTGGCTCTGGCTGTTCACCACCCAGCCGATCACCCGCAGCCCCTCGGCGTGCGCGCGCTCGACGACCTCCAGCGTCATCCTGCGGATGTTCAGGGCCAGCGAGGCGGCGCCCACCGCCCTGGCCCGTTCCACCACGTCCGAGCCCCAGCGGCTCGCGATCAGCACCGTCCGCACCCCGGGCACCAGCGCCGCGATCTCGGCGACCGCGCCGTCGTGGAACGACGACACCTCGACCCGTCCGGCGAGACCGCGCCGCCGTATCACCCCGGCCAGCGCCCGGGCCGCGGCCACGTCCTTGATCTCCGCCTGGAGCGGTGACCGTACGGCGTCCAGGACCTCCTCGAAGACCGGGACCCGCTGACCGTCACCCGCGTCCAGCTCCCGCAGCTCGGCGAGGGTCCGGTCGGCGATCGCGCCCGTGCCGTCGGTCGTACGGTCCACTTCGGTGTCGTGCATGACGACGAGCGCGCCGTCCTTGCTCAGATGCAGGTCCAGCTCGATGGCGTCCATGCCGGCGCGCTCGGCCCGGACGAAGGACCGCAGGGTGTTCTCCGGCTCGACACCCATCACTCCGCGATGCCCGATGGTCTGGAAAGTCAAGATTCTTCTCGCTTCCGTCGACAGCGGCTCCAGCGGGGCAGCCTAGGCCCTGCCGGGCGGATGGGACCCTGTCGCGCGCCGGGGAGCCGTGTGCCGCACGATGGAACTGTGTGTCCGGTCCCCGTAGTGCAGGAAAAATCGCGGTGACCATGCGGGTCCGCAGGATAATTTCTCACAGTCATTCTTGTACGGCGGAACAAGAGACCTATACGGTGTCTTTACGCCAAGATCTCGCGTGGAGGAAGTGACATGACGGAAATTCTTGCGCAGGACGCCGTATCCGGCACAAGCCGTGCCGCCGGTGCTGTTGGCGCGGCCCGGGTGGTCGAGCACCCGGCTTGGCCAAGGCTCAAGAATGCCGTCGAGGAGATCCGGCCCTGGCAGTCCAAGGACGGTTCGATCGACTTCGACGCCGAGGGCGCGCCGTCGCGCGGTCTTGCCGAGGCGACGCTCGACCGTGTGATCGCCGCAGTGGAGGAGCTCTCCCCGCTGCTGCCGCACGACGCCGCGTACCACACCGCGCTCGTCGCGGACCTCCGCAAATGGGCCGACGGAGCCTTCGACGTCCCCGACTTCCTGGACTCGCTGCTCGCCTTCCAGCCCGCGGCCGACCGGCGTGACGGCCTCCAGCATCTCGCCGTCTTCCCCATGTACACGCAGAACGGCAACCCGGACCGCAATCTGGAAGCCGTCGTGCTGCGCATGGTCTGGCCCGAGTGGCTGGCCGAGCTGGAGCGCACCCGCTACGACAACCCGCTCTTCTGCGGTATCACCTTCGAGGACTTCACCGCCGGATACGACACCAATTCCGCGGTGTTCTTCCCGGAGACGATCGCCATGCGCGAGGTGCCCGAGCGGTTCACCTGGGGCGGGATCTTCTGCGACCGCGAGGCCGCCCGCTTCCGCCGGGTCACCGAGGCCGCGGTGCAGACCCTCGGGGTCCGGCTGCCCGACGACATCGCCGAGATGGTCGGCGACCAGGACCGCTGCCAGCAGGCCTTTGTGCTCTGGGACATGATCCACGACCGTACCCACAGCCATGGCGACCTGCCCTTCGACCCCTTCATGATCAAGCAGCGCCAGCCGTTCTGGATGTACGGACTGGAGGAGCTGCGCTGCGACCTCACCGCGTTCCGCGAGGCGGTACGGCTGGAGGCGGACGGCGTTCCGCAGGGGCGCGACGTCCAGTACGCGGTGCTGTTCGACCGGATGTTCCGCTTCCCGGTCACCGGCGCGCGGGTGCGCAACTACGACGGTCTGGGCGGCCAGTTGCTCTTCGCGTATCTCCACCGGAACGATGTGCTCCGCTGGACCGACAACACCCTGCGCATCGACTGGGAGCGCGCCCCGGAGGTCACCAACCAGCTCTGCGCGCGTATCGAGGACCTCTACCGGGCCGGGATCGACCGCCCCAAACTGGTCCACTGGTTCGCCGCGTACGATCTCGTCTCCGAGTACCTCTCCCCGCATCCGGGCTCCCGCTGGGCCAAGGGCCCGGAGGCCCTCGACCTCACCCAGCCGCCCCGTAAGCTGGTCGACGACGTGCTGCCGGACGAGTTTCCGCTGAGCATGTTCTACGAGGCGCTTGCCAAGAAGCTGAAGAACGTGATCGCCTCCACCAAGGGGATCACCGCCACGAGCACCGAGCGAGCGGCCGCGTGAGCCCTCACCGGCGGGAGGCGGTGCGCATGAACGAGAGTGGTGGGAACGGCGGTACGGGTGTGAGCGCCGGTACGGGCAGGTCCGGCGGCACGGGCGGGAACGGCGGCGCGCTGGACGGCGCGGTCGTCGCGGTCGCGGGCGCCGCGGGCCCGGCCGGACAGGCGGCTCTGCTGCGGCTGGCCGAGGCGGGTGCCACCGTCGTCGCCGCCGACGCGGACCCGGCGCGGCTGGCGAAGGCCGTCGACGCGGCGCGGTACGCGCACGGCGGGGCCACCGTCACGGGCGACACCGTCGATCTGCTGGACCTCGCGGCCACCCGGGCCTGGGCGGACAGGACCGAGAAGGAGTTCGGCCGGATCGACGGACTGGTCCATCTCGTGGGCGGCTGGCGCGGCAGCGCCACCTTCGCCGCGACCGACCTGGCCGACTGGGATCTGCTGGAGAAGCTGCTGATCCGTACGGTCCAGCACACCTCGCTCGCCTTCCACGACGGGCTGCTGCGCAGCGACCGCGGCCGGTTCCTGCTGGTCAGCGCGGCGGGCGCGACCAAGCCCACGGCGGGCAACGCCGCCTACGCCGCCGCCAAGGCCGCGGCCGAGGCCTGGACCCTGGCGCTGGCCGACGACTTCCGCAAAGCGGGGGGCGCGGAAGGGCCCCGGGCGGCGGCTGCCATCCTGGTGATCAAGGCGCTGGTGCATGACGCGCTGCGCGCCGAGCGCCCGAACGCCACGTTCGCGGGCTTCACGGACGCCACGGAGCTGGCCGAGGCCATCGCCGGGGTCTGGGAGCGGCCCGCCAGGGAAGTGAATGGAAAGCGCCTGTGGCTGACCCCCGAGCCGTGAGCCGTACCACCGACGCGCGCCGGCACCACGATCCCGAGGTGCGCGGCTTCGCCAGCGACAACTACGCCGGAGCCCACCCCGAGATCCTCGCCGCGCTCGCCGTCGCCAACGGAGGCCACCAGGTCTCGTACGGCGACGACGCGTACACGGAGCATCTCCGGCGGATCATGCACAGCCACTTCGGGCAGCACGCCGAGGTCTTCCCGGTCTTCAACGGCACCGGCGCCAATGTGGTGGCGCTCCAGGCGCTCACCGACCGCTGGGGCGCGGTGATCTGCGCCGAGTCCTCGCACATCAATGTCGACGAGTGCGGTGCTCCGGAGCGGGTCGGCGGGCTCAAGCTGCTGACCGTACCGACCCCGGACGGCAAGCTCACGCCCGAGCTGATCGACCGGCAGGCGTACGGCTGGGAGGACGAGCACCGGGCCATGCCGCAGGTCGTCTCGATCACCCAGAACACCGAGCTGGGCACGGTCTACACGCCCGCCGAGATCCGGGCGATCTGCGAACACGCCCATGAGCGGGGCATGAAGGTCCATCTGGACGGGGCGCGCATCGCCAACGCGGCGGCCTCGTTGGACGTTCCGATGCGGACCTTCACCAACGCGGTGGGGGTGGACGTCCTTTCGTACGGCGGCACCAAGAACGGCATGCTGTTCGGCGAGGCGGTGGTCGTCCTCGACCCGGACGCGGTACGGGCGATGAAGCACATCCGCAAGCTGTCGATGCAACTGGCGTCCAAGATGCGCTTCGTGTCGGTGCAGTTGGAGGCCCTGCTCGCGGGCGACCTCTGGCTCCGCAACGCCCGTCACAGCAACGCGATGGCCCAGCGCCTCGCGGAAGGCGTCCGCGGCGTGGACGGTGTCCGGATCCTTCACCCCGTCGAGGCGAACGCGGTCTTCGCCCGCCTTCCCCACGAGGTGAGCCGCCGCCTCCAGCGCCGCTTCCGTTTCTACTTCTGGGACGAGAAGGCGGGAGACGTCCGCTGGATGTGCGCGTTCGACACCACGGAGGACGATGTCGACGCGTTCGTCCAGGCCCTCAAGGAAGAGATGGCCGCGTAACCCTTCGGCGACCGCATAGGTATGGGGTCGGGCGGAAATCCATTGGATTCCGTCCGGCTCCCGGCTTAAGGTCGCCGGTATGCGGCTCATCCAGCGGAATCCTGAACTCTCGGCCTATCTGGCCGCCGACGAGGCCATCGACCACCGGCACCCGCTGGTACGGGAGACGGCGGCCCGCCTCCGCGTCACGTGCGATGACGCATACTCATACGCCAAAGCGGCCTACGAATTCGTCCGCGACACCATCCCGCACTCCGGCGACACGGACGATCCACGGGTCACCTGGCGTGCCTCGGACGTCCTCGCCCGGCGCACCGGTATCTGCCATGCCAAGGCGCACGCCCTGGCCGCGCTGCTGAGGGCGGAGTCCATTCCCACCGCCCTCTGCTATCAGCGGCTGACCGACGACGACGGGACGAACCCCGTTGTCCATGGCCTGGTCGCGGTCAGGCTGCCGGGGCGGGAGCGCTGGGCCCGGCAGGACCCGCGCGGCAACAAGCCGGGCGTGGACGCGCAGTTCTCGCTGGAGGGGGAGCGGCTGGCCTGGGCCGTCCGACCTCAGTGCAATGAGATGGACTATGCGGTGTTGTACGATGCACCGCATCCGGTGGTGCTGCGCGCGTTGCGTGGCGCCGCCGACCGGATGGATCTCTGGCGGAAGCTTCCCGCCGCCCTCTGACAACCGCACCCGACCCTCTGACAGCCGCACCCGAAGCCGCACCCGAAAGTCCTGAGGCAGCACAGACCATGACCCTGACGCTCACCGTGTCCGACGAGGTGCGTGACCTCGCGCCCGGATTCACCCATCTCGTCGTCGAGGCCCACGGCCTGGTCAACGGGCCCAGCAATGAGGACAGTTCGGCGCTGCTCGACGACGCGGCGCGGCGGCTCGCCGCCCGGCTGGGCGGCCGGGCGCCGCACGAGGATCCACATCTGGCCGCCTGGCGCGCGGTCTACAGCGCCTTCGGGGCCAAGCCGTCCCGTACCCGCAACTCCGCCGAGGCCCTCGCCAAGCGTGCCCTGTCCGAGGCCGGGCTGCCGCGGATCAATCTGCTCGTCGATCTCTACAACGCCGTGAGCGTCGCGCATCTCGTCCCGGTCGGCGGCGAGGACACGGACCGTATCGCCGGCGGAATGCGGCTCGTACGGGCCACCGGCGACGAGCCGTTCGCGACGGCCGCCGGGGGCGAGCCGGTGGTGGAGCACCCCGAGCCCGGCGAGGTGGTCTGGCGCGACGACGAAGGCGTGACGTGCCGGCGCTGGAACTGGCGCCAGGGCGTCCGCACCCGGCTGACCGAGGAGTCCGTGAACGCGGTCTTCCTGCTGGAGCGCCTCGCGCCCATGACATCCGCCGAACTCGACGCCGCAGGCGCGGAATTGGCCGAATCCCTGGAGAAGCTGAGCCCCGGAGCGCGGATCACGGTCCACCCGGCCCGCTGACACCGGGCCCGGCCCGGCCCCGTCGTACTGCCGACACCCGCCGGTGGAGAGACGTTTCGGCCGGGGCTGTCCTAGCGGGTCTCCAACTCACGGGCCTCGGCGGGCGTCGGCGCCGTACCGCCCAGGTGCGTCGGCACCCACCAGGTGTCGTGCGCGTCCCTGGGCCGTACCGGATACGCCCGCTGCGCCGCCTCCAGCAGCTCCTGCACACGCTCCCGGAGCCGCCGGGTGATCGCGCCCGCGTACTGGTCCGCCGCCGCCTCCACCTGCTCGCCCACCCGGATCGTCACCGGAAAGTGGCTGCGCCGGAAATTGCGCGGGCGGCCCTTCGTCCACACCCGCTGCGTACCCCACAGCGCCATCGGGATCAGCGGCACCCCGGCCTCCTGCGCCAGCCGTGCCGCCCCCGACTTGAAGCTCTTCAGCGTGAACGACTGCGAGATGGTCGCCTCGGGGAAGACCCCCACGATCTCCCCGGACCGCAATGAGTCCAGCGCGTGCGCATACGCCTGCTCACCCTGCTTCCGGTCGACCGGGATGTGCTTCATCCCGCGCATCAGGGGGCCCGAGATCCGGTGCCGGAAGACCGACTCCTTCGCCATGAAGCGCACCAGACGCTTCTGCGGCAGCGCGGCGAGACCGGTGAAGATGAAGTCCAGATAGCTGATGTGGTTACTGACGAGCACGGCGCCCCCGGCGCTCGGAATGTGCTCCGTACCCTGCGTGTCGATCTTCAGGTCCAGCGCCTTGAACATCGTGCGGGCGACGCCGATGACCGGTCGATAGACGAACTCTGCCATCTGGAGGGGACCCTTCTGTTCCGGGGAGGGTTCTCCCGGCGGAAGTTACGCAGCCGTAGGTTTTCGGCATTGCGCCGATGGTGCCCCATACGCGGCCCCGAGGCCAGTCCTGGTCTGCGCGTACGGCGAGATTCTCGTCACGTCAGCGCAGCCCGAAGTTGGCCCGCCGTACCAACAGATACATCTCGCACCCGAGACAGTAGGCGAACGCCGCGTTGAGGAAGGCGGCGGCGAGCGCGCAGCCGGTGGCGGCCAGGGCCAGCCAGGACGGTCCCCAGAGGTAACCGGCGAGTCCGGCCAGCGAGAAGGCCAGCCCGACCGCCTGGGCGAACCGCGGCGGCTCCGGCGACTCGAACTCCGCCGCCGGCCCGATCCGGGGGCGCACGGCCGTACGGAACAGCCAGCCGTACGGTGAGTACTGCACCCCGGCCACCGCGCCCACCGCGAAGCACAGCGCCTGCCAGGCGAGCAGCGCGCCGCTCCCGGTGATCAGCACCGCGGCGAGTACGAGAGTGGTGACGGCCGCTCCGAACCGCGGCCCCCTGACGTCGATGTCCTTGTTCATGACGCCAGCATCCCCCGCCGGGGCCGCCGTGCGGCCCGGGAATATTTTGCGGTTGTGTGAACGCTGATACCGCGGACAGCAGAAGGCGGAGGGGGCGGGATGACGGGACTGGTGGTCTGCGCCGCGGTGCTCGCCGTGGCGAGTGCCTTCGGGCTGCTGAGCCGCCGCGTCGACGGGAGGCTGCGGATGCGGGTGAAGGACGGCGAAAGGCGGCTCGGCGCGGCCGAGTTGGGCGCGGAGCTGGGGGAGCGGGCCACGCTCGTCCAGTTCTCCAGCGCCTTCTGCCAGCCCTGCCGGGCGACCAGACGCGTACTCGGCGAGGTGGCGGACATGGTCGACGGGGTCTCCCATGTCGAACTCGACGCCGAACAGCGGCTGGAGCTGGTACGCGAACTGGGCATCCTCAAGACCCCCACGGTCCTGGTCCTCGACGCCGCGGGCCGCATCGTCAGGAGGGCGGCCGGACAGCCCCGCAAGGCCGATGTGATCGCCGCGCTGGGGGAGGCGGTGTGAGCCACGTACTTGACTGCGCGCGGCACGTATCGTCACCCTGACGAGGTGCCCCCAGAACTCCTTCTCCATGGGCGGGTCCATGTCGATCTGGCCCGCAACGCGAGTGCGCGCTGTCCGGGCTGCTGAGCAGCCACGGACCCCGTTCGTATCTCCCGCAGAAGGACAACTCGATGACGGCGACGCCCGATCTCGGCACTCCTCAGCTTGCCTCCCCCGATCTGCTCCGCTCCGTCTTCCGGCGGCACGCCGCCGGTGTCGCGGTGATCACGGTCCGCGGCGACCGCCCGGCCGGATTCACCGCCACCTCCCTCAACTCCGTAGCCGCGGAGCCTCCGTTGGTCTCCTTCGGCGTGGGCGTCTCGTCCTCCACCTGGCCGGTCCTCGCCGAGGCGAGCCATGTCGGCGTCCATGTCCTCGGCGAGCACCAGCGGGAGCTGGCCGCCACCTTCGCGCGCAGCGGAGCGGACCGCTTCGCGCCGCCCACGGCCTGGCGCGAGGGCCCCGAGGGCGTACCGGTGCTGGACGGTGTCCTGGCGTGGCTGGTGTGCCGGGTGGTCACGCTCGTACCCGCCGGTGACCACCGTCTGGTGATAGCGCAGGCCGTCGCCGGCGACCCGGCGGGGCCCGGCAGGCCGCTCCTCTACCACCAGGGCCGCTTCAACGCGCTGCGCGACTGAGTTCCGGGCGCGGGGAGTCGTACGCCGGTGGATCCTCCCCGCGCCGGCGTCGGCAAGCTCACAGTTATAAGCGCTTGCTCAGCGGGCATCCTCTGACTGTACTGGCGAGTAATATTTACTGCGGTCCGCCGGTCCCCCGACCGGAAACCGCCCGATGAGGCGCCTATGCTGCGTTCAACAAGGCAGCCCGGAAATGACGATGCAGTAGGAGAGCCGGCGTGAGCTTGAGGATCGTTGTCTGTGTGAAGTACGTGCCCGACGCCACCGGCGACCGGCACTTCGCCGATGACCTGACCGTCGACCGCGACGACGTGGACGGTCTGCTGTCGGAGCTGGACGAGTACGCGGTCGAGCAGGCGCTGCAGATCGCGGACGACTTCGACGGCGACGGCGACGCGGAGATCACCGTCCTGACCGTCGGTCCCGAGGACGCCAAGGACGCGCTGCGCAAGGCCCTCTCCATGGGCGCCGACAAGGCCGTCCACGTCGAGGACGACGATCTGCACGGCACCGATGTCATGGGCACCTCCCTGGTGCTGGCCAAGGCCATCGAGAAGACCGGGTACGACCTGGTCATCTGCGGTATGGCCTCCACGGACGGCACCATGGGCGTGCTGCCCGCGATCCTCGCCGAGCGGCTCGGTGTCCCGCAGGTCACGCTGCTGTCCGAGGTCTCGGTCGAGGACGGCACCGTCAAGGGCCGCCGTGACGGCGACACCGCGAGCGAGCAGCTCGAGGCGTCCCTGCCGGCCGTGGTGTCGGTGACGGACCAGTCGGGCGAGGCGCGCTACCCCTCCTTCAAGGGCATCATGGCCGCCAAGAAGAAGCCGGTGCAGTCGCTGGACCTGGAGGACCTGGAGATCGACGCCGACGAGGTCGGCCTCGCCGGGGCCTGGACCGCGGTCGACTCCGCCGCGGAGCGCCCGGCCCGTACGGCGGGCACGATCGTCAAGGACGAGGGCGAGGGCGGCAAGCGGCTCGCCGAGTTCCTCGCGAGCCAGAAGTTCATCTGAGGCCCGCGCCCGCGTGCGGCCCCGACGGCCCGCGCGGCGTCCCCAGGGCTCGTACGGAGCCCGGACCGCCCCCCTCCCGTTTCCTCGTTTCCGCAGGAGAGCAATCCCATGGCTGAAGTTCTCGTCTATGTCGACCACGTGGACGGTGCCGTCCGCAAGCCCACCCTGGAACTGCTGACGCTGGCGCGGCGGATCGGCGAGCCCGTGGCCGTGGCGCTGGGCACGGGCGCCGGGGACACCGCGCCCGCGCTGGCGGAGCACGGCGCGGTCAGGGTCCTCACCGCCGACGCCCCCGAGTTCGCCGACTATCTCGTCGTCCCGAAGGTGGACGCGCTCCAGGCCGCCTACGACGCCGTCTCGCCGGCCGCCGTCCTCTTCCCGTCCTCGGCGGAGGCCAAGGAGATCGCGGCCCGGCTCGCGGTGCGTACCGGCTCGGGTCTGATCACCGACGCCGTGGACCTGGAGGCCGGTGACGAGGGTCCGGTGGCCACGCAGTCGGTGTTCGCCGCCGCGTTCACGACCAGGTCCCGGGTCTCCAGGGGCGTTCCGGTGATCACGGTGAAGCCGAACGCGGCGCCGGTCGAGCCCGCCCCGGCCGCGGGCGCCGTCGAGGCGCTGTCCGTGACCTTCGGCGAGAAGTCCACCGGTACGAAGGTCGTCTCCCGTACCCCGCGCACCTCCACGGGCCGCCCGGAGCTGACCGAGGCCGCGATCGTGGTCTCCGGTGGCCGTGGGGTCAACGGGGCGGAGAACTTCGCGATCATCGAGGCGCTGGCCGACTCGCTCGGCGCGGCCGTCGGTGCCTCGCGCGCCGCGGTCGACGCGGGCTGGTACCCGCACGCCAGCCAGGTGGGCCAGACCGGCAAGTCGGTCTCCCCGCAGCTCTACATCGCGTCCGGGATCTCCGGCGCGATCCAGCACCGGGCCGGGATGCAGACGTCCAAGACGATCGTGGCGGTCAACAAGGACGCCGAGGCGCCGATCTTCGACCTGGTCGACTACGGCGTGGTCGGTGATCTCTTCGAGGTCGTCCCGCAGCTCACCGAAGAGATCAAGAACCGCAAGGGCTGAGCGGCGGACGCGGTCCGTCCGCAGCCGTAGCCATAGCCGTTGTTCGTACGGTCCCGGGGCCGCGTGGTGATCTCCACCGCGCGGCCCCGCGCCGTCCATGCCGTACGGTCACGCCGTCCATTGACGCGGATCGAGCGCGCCGACTACCGTCTTCAACGGATTGTTGATTCCGTGCAGCGGGAGCGCCGTACGAGCGGAAACGCGACGGGCGGCGGAAGGGCGTGGGCATGGGGCGGCAGGAGAAGGTGGCCACGAGCCTCGCGAGCACGGTCGGCGCGGACATCGGCCGCCCCCTCGCGGCGGTCGACGCGGAGCTGGCCCGCCGCTACCCCGGCGACCCCGGCACCCGCCAGCCCGTCCACACCGTCTACGTACCCGCCGACACCTTCGCCGCCGGCACCATCCGCTCCTGGGGCGACCAGGCTCTGGCCGCACTCGACGAACACGCCCCCGACGCCCGTACCCTGGCCCGGGTTCTCGGCCTCTCCGACGCCCTGGCCGGACCGGTGTACGAGCGCGTACGGGCCAAGCTGGAGCGCGAGCCCGTCGAGGACCTGCGGATCGACTTCGAGGACGGCTACGGTCCCCGCCCGGACGCCGAGGAGGACACGGACGCGGCGCGTGCCGCCCGGCTGGTCCACGAGGCGTACGGGAACGGCACGGCCGCCCCGTACATGGGCATCCGGATGAAGTGCCTGGAAGCCGCCGTACGGGACCGCTCCATCCGGACCCTCGACATCTTCCTCAGCGGACTGATGGAGGCGGGCGGCCTCCCCGCGGGACTGGTGCTGACCCTGCCGAAGGTCAGCTACGCCGAGCAGGTCACCGCGATGGCGCGGCTGGCCGGGGAGTTCGAGAAGGCGCGCGGTCTGGAGCCCGGCCGGATCGGCTTCGAGATCCAGATCGAGACCAGCCAGTCGATCCTCGCCGCCGACGGGACCGCCACCGTGGCCCGGATGATCGGCGCCGCCGACGGCCGCGCCACCGCGCTGCACTACGGCACCTTCGACTACAGCGCCTGCGTCGGGGTCAGCGCCGCGTACCAGTCGAGCGACCATCCCGCCGCCGACCACGCCAAGGCCGTGATGCAGGTCGCCGCGGCGGGCACGGGCGTACGGGTCTGCGACGGATCCACCAATGTCCTTCCGGTCGGCCCCACCGCCCAGGTCCACGAGGCCTGGCGGCTGCACTACGGGCTCACCCGGCGTGCCCTGGCCCGCGCCTACTACCAGGGCTGGGACATGCACCCGGGCCATCTGCCCACCCGGTACGCCGCCGTGTACGCCTTCTACCGCGAGGGGCTGGAGCCGGCCGCCGCGAGGCTGGCCGCGTACACCACGAGGGCGGGCGGCGATGTGCTGGACGAGCCCGCCACCGCGAAGGCGCTCAGCGGCCATCTTCTGCGCGGCCTGGACTGCGGTGCGCTCGACTCCGACGAGGTGTCGCGGCTCACCGGTCTGACCCGGGCCGACCTGGAGGCGTTCGCCGCCCCCGCGGCCCGGCCCTGAGGAGCGCACGGACGATCACACGGGTGGTTACGGTGAGCCGTCACCCTTGCCGATGGCCCGGACGTACTTGGACGACTCCGGCAACGCGGCGAGGTGCCGCCCGCCGCGGCAGCGGCTGATGTCACTGGCGGCGTTCCGGGCCCGCGCAGATCCGCCGGACAGGGCCTACGCCGACGGGCGGATCTCGCCCGAGCCGCGGGCGATCAGCCGGGTCGGCACCACCACCCGCGACGGCGCGTCCACCGCGCCGTCCAGCCGGCTGAAGAGCCGCTCCGCCGCCGTACGCCCCAGGGTCGCCGCGTCCTGGGCGATGACCGTGACACCGGGGTCCAGCAGATCGGCCAGTTCGATGTCGTCGAAGCCGACGAAGGCGACCGGACGGTGGTGCGCGGCCAGCACCCGTACCGCCGTCACCGTCACACGGTTGTTGCCCGCGAAGATCGCCGTGACCGGCTCGGGCCCCGCGAGCATCGCGGTCACCGCCTCGCGCACCCGCTCAGGAGCGGTCGTACCCAGCGAGACCCAGTCGTCGTGGATCTCCAGACCCGCCTCCGCCATCGCGGTGCGGTAGCCGCGCAGCCGCTCGATCGCGGTATGGATCCTGGGCTGGTCGCCGATGAAACCGATCCTGCGGTGGCCGTGCGCGATGAGATGCGCGGCGCCCGAACGGGCACCGCCGAAGCTGTCGGAGAGCACCGTGTCCGCGTCGATCCGGCCCGCCGGGCGGTCCACGAAGACGGTCGCCACTCCGGCCTTTATCTCGGGTTCCAGATAGCGGTGGTCGTGCCCGGCGGGGATCACGATCAGCCCGTCCACCCGGCGCGCGCACAGCGCGAGGACCAACTCCTGCTCACGGTCCGGGTCCTCAGCGCTCGACCCGTTGATGAGCAGCGCGCCATGGGCGCGGGCCACCTCCTCGACCGCGCGGTTCAGCGGCCCGTAGAAGGGGTCCGCGAGGTCTTCCAGCACCAGACCGATACTGGCGGTACGGCCCTTGCGCAGCACCCGCGCCGAGTCGTTGCGGCGGAAACCCAGCGCCTCGATGGCCTCCTGCACCCGGCGCTCGGTGTCGGGCGTGACACCTGGCTCCGCGTTGACCACACGGGATACCGTCTTGAGCCCCACCCCGGCCCGCGCTGCCACGTCCTTCATCGTGGGCCGGGTACCGTAGCGGGGTTCGGGGCGGCGGGCGGTGTCTGCCACAGTGCGCTGTCCTGTCGTCGTTTTCTTCGGTTTTCTCCGATGTTTCTCCGGCCGGTTTGCCGGGGGTTTGCCATCGGATGGCTGTGGCGTCGAGCATAGGCCCTGGACAACGTTGTCAGGTGAATGGAGACTGTTCAGCGAAGCCGCAGGTCCGTACATCCCCCCATACACGCGGGGATGCCTCATCCCCGGGAGATCCGACCCGATGCATACCGACTCCGTTGTCTCACTCGACATCGGCGGCACCAAGATCGCCGGAGCGCTGGTGGACGGAAGCGGCAGGATCCTCGTACGGGCACAGCGGCCCACCCCCGCGCGGGAGGACGGCGAGACGGTGATGCGGGCGGTCGAGGAGGTCCTCGCCGAGGTCTCCGCCTCCCCGCTCCGGGCATCGGCCACGGCCGTGGGCATCGGCAGCGCGGGTCCGGTGGACGCCTCCGCCGGCACGGTCAGCCCGGTCAATGTCGTGGGCCTGCACGGCTTTCCGCTGGTGGAGCGGGTACGGAGAGCCACCGGCGGACTACCGGTGACCCTGGTCGGCGACGGGGTCGCGATGACCGCGGCGGAGCACTGGCAGGGCGCGGCCCGCGGCTATGACAACGCGTTGTGCATGGTGGTCTCCACCGGGGTCGGCGGCGGGCTTGTCCTGAACGGGCAGCTCCACCCGGGACCGACCGGCAACGCCGGGCACATCGGCCATATCTGTGTGGAACTCGACGGCGATCCCTGCCCGTGCGGCTCGCGCGGCTGTGTGGAACGTATCGCCAGCGGTCCGAACATCGCCCGCAGGGCGCTGGAGGACGGCTGGGAGCCGGGCCCGGACGGTGACACCTCCGCCGCTGCGGTGGCCGCGGCGGCGCGGGCCGGGCACCCGGTCGCCATGGCGTCCTTCGAGCGGGCGGCCAAGGCGCTGGCCGCCGGGATCGCGGCGACGGCCACGCTGGTGGAGATCCGGATCGCCGTCATCGGCGGGGGAGTGGCGAACGCGGGCGAGGTGCTCTTCGCGCCCCTGCGCCGCTCGCTCCAGGACTACGCGACGCTCTCCTTCGTCCAGTCGATCAAGATCGCCCCTGCTCTGACGGGTACGGACGCGGGTCTGGTGGGCGCGGCGGCCGCGGCCACGCTCGCGAGGCGGGACGCGGCGACGGCACCGGCGGCGGGCTGAGTCCGGGGCGGGACATGACTTCCGGCCGGGTGTTGTCGAGCGGGCCGGCATTCGGCCTCGACGGTGTGACGCGCCGTGTGGTTTCCGGGGCGCGGCAATGCCCGTACCGCGACGGGAGGATGAGCGCGGCCCGCGCCAACTGCCGTACGTGAGGGGTCGGTCCGGTGTCCGGTCCGCGCCGCACGGCCCGGACCCGATGTCGGAAATCCCGCGCCGACCTGGGCGTTCCAGGTTTCCCCAAGGTTGGCCCAAAGTCGGCCGGTCAGAGTCCTCGGCAGGGGGAGTGCCCGTCGGACCACGGCCGGACCAGCGGCGGTGTTCCGACGGGCCCGGGGGCCGGGGTCCTTACGCACCACGGCAACCATCGCGGGGCCGGGGCGAGTTCACTTCCGCCCCGGGCGCCGGGCCACGAGCGGGGGGCGTGGCCCGGCGGAGGCATAGGCGCGGCGCACGCCCCGGCCCGCGGGACACCACCTAGTGCGTCGTCTGGCATGCCATGCGGCGGCTGCCCCGGAACTTCACGCACAGCTCGACCTCCGTGCCGGTGTGCGCGGTGGGCCAGCCGTGGGTCAGGGCGCGGCCCGAGCGGGTGGCCAGGGCGCGGTCCACGAAACGGCCGTTGCGGAAGAGGATCACCGAGCGGGAGGCGACATGCGCCGGCGGGTTGGTCCAGATCCCGGTCACCGCGTTCCGGCCGCCCTCGCCGTCGAGGCGGATGCAGATCTGCGGACCCGAGAAGTGATGCGTGCAGGCGCTGCTGTCGGCCGCCGCAGGAGGCGCGGTCAGCAGCGAGAGGGCGACGCCTGCCAGAGCGAGGGCCGTCGCACACCGCCACCCGCGTCGAGGGCGTACGGATACGGCGGTCGGCGTGCCGGTCCTACGGCCGGGCTTGCGCATGTCGGGAATTCTCCGGATCGTACGGCGCCCGGCTGCGAACCGGACCAGGACAGCGCCCCGCACCCGTCGGGGACCCCACAGCGGGACGCGCTCTAAGGCGTGGATTCCGTCGCCTGTTGTGGCACGACCACGAGGAACACGTCGGAGTCGAGATCCATCACGACCTCCGCCGGCGTCCCCTCGTCCCTGCGCGCCCGCGCGAACTCCTCCGCGGGCCAGCTCCCGCGCGGCCCTCCCGCGGGGAATTTCTCCAGCACTGTCCGGCACATCGGGTACCCCCTTGTCACATCGAATTCCAACGATGTTCCTCGGGAATGCGTTACGGCCCGGCACGGACATCGGTTCGTACAGTGGACGTTCCCGGCCTCGGTACGACATCGAACCGGCCACAGCTCGGCCACAGCACGCACGGTGAGCGCCCTGCCCGGCCTGGCGGGGGGTTTCCGGGGCAGGGTGTTGCGGGCAGTCCACTGGGGGCTACGGAAGAGGGGGAACCGTGATCGTCGTCTGGATCAACGGTGCGTTCGGAGCGGGCAAGACCAGTACCGCACGCGAACTGATCGACCTGATCCCGAACTGCACGCTGTACGACCCCGAGCTGATCGGCGGTGCGGTCGCGCGGCTCCTGCCGCCCAAGCGGCTCGCGGAGGTCGGCGACTACCAGGACCTGCCGATCTGGCGGCGTCTGGTCGTCGACACCGCGGCGGCCCTGCTGGCAGAAGTGGGTGGCACGCTCGTCGTCCCCATGACCCTGATCCGGCAGGAGTACCGGGACGAGATCTTCGGCGGGCTCGCCTCCCGTCGTATCCCGGTACGCCATGTGCTGCTGGCAACAGACGAAACGATCCTGCGGGGGCGGATAGCGGCTCGTGAGGCGGTGGAGGACGATCCGGCGGGGAACGGGCGGACCTCGCAGTGGTGTTACGACCACATCGAGCCCTACCGCGCCGCGCTCGGCTGGCTGACCGGCGACGCCCATGTGATCGACAACACCGGTCTCACCGCACGCGAGACCGCCGTCACTGTCGCCGCCGCCGTGCAGACCGGCGAGGCCGGGATCTGCGAGATCGTCCAGACGCCTGAGCCGACCGCCGAGACCCTCGCCGCCGGGGTGCTGCTCTTCGACGAGGAGGACCGGGTGCTGCTGGTGGACCCCACGTACAAGCCGGGCTGGGAGTTCCCCGGCGGGGTCGTGGAGGCCGGGGAGGCGCCCGCGCAGGCGGGGATACGGGAGGTCGCCGAGGAGATAGGCATAGAGCTGACCGAGGTTCCCCGGCTGCTGGTGGTCGACTGGGAACCGCCCAGGCCACCGGGGTACGGCGGGCTCCGGCTGCTCTTCGACGGCGGCCGGCTGCCCGCGCGGCTGACGGGGAGACTCCTGCTGCCCGGGCCGGAGCTGAGAGCCTGGCGCTTCGTCCGCGAGGACGAGGCCGCGGGGCTCCTGCCGCCCGGCCGCTATCAGCGGCTGCGCTGGGCCCTGCGCGCACGCGAGCGCGGGAAGGTACTCAATCTGGAGGACGGTGTCCCGGTCGGCTGACCCGTCCGCGCCCGCCCCGGGTACGCCACCTCCCCACCTCCGAGTACGCCACGAGTACGACCTGCCCCCGTCCCGCTCCTTCATGAGTCATGGGTGCGGTCCGCTCGGTGAGGTCTGTTCGGCGAGGTCGACTCGGTGAGGTCGCCGAAGCCCGGGGTGGGGTCGCCGTGGCCGTAACACACTGTCGTTGGGGACAGCGCGACCAGGCGGCGCATGGACTCCTGGGCGCGGGCGCGGTCCACATTGAAGACACCCAGCATGACGCGGCCCACCGCGGCGATCGTGTCGCCGACGAACAGCACACCGTGGCGGGGCAGATGGATGCCGATCGAGCCGTCGGTGTGACCGGGGGCGTGGATCACCCGGGCGCCGTCGCCGAAGTCCAGCTCGTCGCCGTCCTCCAGCTCGCGGTCGACCCGGGTGGGCGGTGCCTGAGGAACCGTCAGGCCGTGCTCGTACAACGGGACTTCCCAGTCCAGCAGCACCGGTTCGGGCACGGGCAGCTCTCCTCGTACCACCGGGGCGTCCAGCCGGTGTGCCAGCACCTCCGCGCCGTACCGCTCCGCCAGCTCCTCGGCGGCGCCGACATGGTCGCGGTGGCAGTGGGTGAGGACGATCCGGCGCAGGGCCTCGGGGCGCGCTCCGAGGTCCCGGATCGCCCGCTCGATGCCGGGCGCGCCATTGCTGTATCCGGCGTCGACCAGGGTCAGTTCGTCGCCGTCGCGCCAGAGATAGGCCTGGCCGATCGGGAAGCGCAGCATGTGCAGCCGGGGGCGAATCTCCACGAGGTCGATGAGGTCCATGCGTCGACCGTACGCAGCCGGGCGTGTCGGCCGTACGCGGCTACGCTCTGCGCGATCTCGCTCTCCGCTGAACGGCCGGACCGGGCTGGGAGAGGCCGTTCAGGCTGTGCCGACCGGGACGGGTCGTTCAGGCTGTGCCGGGCAGGGCCGGGCGTGCCCGGGTCGAGCCGGCCCACGCCGGACCAGACCGGGCTGGGCCCCGCCGGGGTGGGCGGGCCTGGCCGGGCCCGGCCTCTGAGCCCCGACGACCCGCCCGAACCCCGCCCGGCGCCGCCCGGCGCCGCCCGGCGTCTCAACCCTTCTTGGAATCCGCGTAGTTGACCAGGAAGTGCGCCTCCGCCACCGACAGCCGCCTCAGCTCCTCCGGCGACACACTCTCGTTCACCGCGTGGATCTGCGCCTCCGGCTCACTCAGCCCGATCAGCAGGATCTCCGCCTCCGGATACAGCGCGGCCAGGGTGTTGCACAGCGGGATGGACCCGCCCTGACCCGCCGTCTGCATCTCCTGCCCCGGGTACGCCACCCGCATCGCGTCCGCCATCGCCGCGTACGCCGGGCTCGACGTGTCCGCGCGGAACGGCTGGCCCTGGCCCATCTGTTCCACCGACACCCGCGCGCCCCACGGCGTGTGCTTCTCGATGTGCGCGGTCAGCAGCTCCGTCGCCTCGGCCGCGTCCTGGCCCGGCGGGATCCGCAGACTGACCGTCGCCCGCGCGCTCGCCTGGATGGACGGGGTGGCCCCCACCACCGGTGGGCAGTCGATGCCCAGGACGGTCACCGCGGGCCGCGCCCAGATCCGGTCGGCGACGGAACCGCCGCCGATCAGCCCGACCCCGTCGAGCACCTTCGCGTCCTCGCGGAACTCGGCCTCGCCGTAGGTGAGTCCGTCCCAGCCCGTGCCCGAGGGCAGACCGTCCACCGTGGTCGTACCGTCCTCCGCGCGCAGCGAGTCCAGCACCCTGATCAGCGCGGCGAGCGCGTCGGGCGCGGCTCCGCCGAACGCCCCCGAGTGCAGGTTCCCTTCGAGCGTGTCGATCCGTACGCGCAGCATCGTCATCCCGCGCAGGGTGGCTGTGACCGTCGGCAGCCCCAGCCGGAAGTTCCCGGCGTCACCGATGACGATCGTGTCGGCGGCGAGCAGCTCCGGATGCGCCTCCGCGTACCGTTCGAGACCGCCGGTACCCTGCTCCTCCGAGCCCTCGGCGATGACCTTGACCGTCACCGGCACACCGCCGTTGGCCTTGAGGGCGCGCAGCGCGAGGAGATGCATCAGGAAGCCGCCCTTGCAGTCGGCGGCGCCGCGCCCGTACCAGCGGCCGTCGCGCTCCGTCAGCTCGAACGGCGGTGTCAGCCAAGCCGATTCGTCCAGTGGCGGCTGTACGTCGTAGTGGGCGTAGAGCAGTACGGTGGGGGCACCCTCGGGGCCGGGCAGCAGACCGTAGACGGACTGTGTACCGTCCGGGGTGTCGAGGAGCGACACATCCTGGAAGTCCTCGGCGCGCAGCGCGTCGGCCACCCACGCCGCGGCGGCCTCGCACTCGCTCCTCGGGAACACCGCGGGATCCGCCACGGAACGGAACGACACCAGCTCCGCCAGCTCGGTACGGGCACGTGGCAGCAGGGACGCGACGGTTCCGGCGATCGGATCCGTGGTCTCGGCGATCGGATTCGCGGTCATGGGCACGCTCCTGGTGGCTGAGTCGTTGTCTCGTCGTGTACGTCGTCGTGTACGTCGAAGGGCACTGGCGATCCTCCCACAGCGGGCTTGCCGGGCCCTGGCCGTAGGATGCCGTTCGACAACAGGGGCCACCGGTCGGATCAGGAGCAGAAGCACATCGTGAGCAGCGAGAACGCAGACGCCGGAAGCGAGCACGACGAGCCGGTATGGGATGTCGTTGTGGTCGGCGCAGGACCGGCGGGAGCCTCCGCGGCATACGCGGCGGCGGTCGCGGGCCGTCAGGTGCTGCTGCTGGAGAAAGCCGAGTTGCCCCGCTACAAGACCTGTGGGGGCGGGATCATCGGGCCCTCGCGCGATGCGCTGCCGCCCGGCTTCGAACTGCCGCTGAGGGACCGGGTCCACGCGGTGACGTTCTCGCTGAACGGGAAGCTGGCCCGTACACGCCGCTCCAAGCGGATGCTCTTCGGGCTCATCAACCGCCCCGAGTTCGACCAGAGTCTGGTGGAGCACGCGCAGAAGGCCGGTGCGGTGCTGCGTACGGGCGTGAGTGTCACGCGCGTCGAACAGCACGGCCCGGCGGTGCCCGACCGCCGTACGGTCGCCGTGGTGCTGGCCGGCGGTGAGACGGTGCTGGCGCGGGCCGTGGTCGGCGCCGACGGCAGCGCCAGCCGGATAGGCGCGCACGTCGGAGTCAAGCTCGACCAGGTCGACCTGGGTCTGGAGGCCGAGATCCCGGTGCCGCCGCCGGTCGCGGAGGACTGGGCGGGCCGGGTGCTCATCGACTGGGGCCCGCTGCCCGGGAGTTACGGCTGGGTGTTCCCCAAGGGGGACACCCTCACCGTCGGGGTGATCTCGGCGCGTGGTGAGGGCGCGGCGACCAAGCGCTATCTGGAGGACTTCATCGCCAGGCTCGGGCTCGCCGGCTTCGAGCCCTCGGTGTCGTCCGGGCATCTCACCCGGTGCCGCAGTGACGACTCGCCGCTGTCCCGGGGGCGGGTGCTGGTGTGCGGGGATGCGGCGGGACTGCTTGAGCCCTGGACCAGGGAAGGGATTTCGTTCGCCCTGCGGTCGGGGCGGCTGGCGGGGGAGTGGGCGGTACGGATCTCCGAGGCGCATGACGCCGTGGACGCCCGGCGCCAGGCGCTGAACTACGCCTTCGCCATCAAAGCCGGCCTCGGTGTGGAGATGGGCGTCGGGCGGCGGATGCTCGCCATCTTCGAGCGCCGCCCGGGGATGCTGCACGCGGCGATCACCGGCCTGCGCCCGGCCTGGAACGCGTTCGCGGACATCGCGCGCGGCTCGACCTCACTGGCCGGCCTGGTCCGGACCCACCCGTTGGCCCGGCGCGCGCTCGACCTGCTGGACCGCAGACAACAGGGTGCGGCCGTGCCGGAGGAGAACGCACCGGAGCCGGAGACCGTACCGGGGGCGAGCGCGCGGGAGTGAGCGCACGGGGGTACGCGGTGGGCAGGCTGCGGGGCTGAGGGCTGAGGCGGGCGCGGTTCTGGTGGGGCGGGGACGTCTGTCGTCTGGGCTGTGGGCCCCTGGCGGTGGGCCCCGCGGTCGGGCGTAGTGCGGTTGGGCACAGTGCGGTCGGGCGCAGCGCGGTCGGGCCGGGGCTGGTCGAGCTGGGGCCGGTTGAGCTGGGACCGCTCCGGGCCGGTGGCCGCCGTGCTCAGAAGTCCGTCCTGATCAGGAAGACCGGGTGGTCCGGGGCCGCCGCGATGATCTCCGCGTCGGAGGACTTCACGGTGACCCCTTGGAAGTACTGGTTGACCTCCCAGCCCCAGCGCTTGAGATACGTCCGGAGGATCGCGAGCTTCTCGTCGTCGGGGACCTCGGTCGCGGTGAACCGCCGCACCTTGCGGCCGACCCGCAGCTCGCCGCCGCCCGCGACGCGCATGTTCCGCACCCACTGCGAGTGGCCCCGCGCCGAGACCAGGTACTGGCTGCCCTCGTGGGTGTGCGGGTTCACGGGTATGCGCTGCATCTGGCCGCTCTTCCGGCCGCGTACGGACATCTCCGCCGTACCCAGCATGCTCACCCCGTGCCGGGCGAGCCGGCCGACGATGTTGTTGAGCCAGCCGGCGGCCCGGCCAGCCTTGAGGTAGTAGGGCTGCGTCATGGTGGCTCCCCTGAGGTTGGGTTGAGGGTGGGTTCCCCGCGAGTTTGCGAGAGCACTGCTCTCGCTTGAGAGCAGTGTGCACGGAAGGGATGCTCCAAAGCAAGAGCAGTGCTCTCTGATGTGGGCGCCGCTCCGAAAATTGGGCGGTGCTCCGAAACATGGCACACTGCTCTCCATGACGACCATCAGGGGAGCCCGGGAACGCGCCCGTACCGAAGTCACGGTGGCCATCAAGGACGAAGCGCGCAGACAACTCGCGGCCGAGGGCGCCGCGAAGCTCTCGCTGCGCGCCGTCGCCCGCGAGCTGGGCATGGTGTCGTCCGCGCTCTACCGCTACTTCCCCAGCCGGGACGATCTGCTGACCGCCCTGATCGTCGATGCCTTCAACGCGGTCGGCTCGGCCGCGGAACAGGCGCTGGCCGCCGCAGACTCGGCCGGTCCCGTGGACCGCTGGGCGGCCATCTGCGCGGCGGTACGGGCCTGGGCCCTGGCCCATCCGCACGAGTACGCGCTGATCTACGGCTCCCCCGTACCCGGCTACACCGCACCCCAGTTGACCGTCGCGCCCGCGTCCCGCGTCGGCCTCGCGCTGATCTCCGTCGCGAGCGACGCCCACCGCGCGGGCGGTATCGCACTCCCCGCGCTCTCCCCGGAACTGCGCCCGGAGGCGGAGCGCCTGGCCGCGCAGTTCGCCCCCGGCCTTCCGCCGGAGGTGGCGGCGGCACTGGTCGCGGCGTGGGCGCAGCTCTTCGGCCTGATCTCGTTCGAGGTCTTCGGCCAGTTCAACGACGTCGTCGTGGCCCGCGACGAACTCTTCACCCAGTCCACCCGCCGCCTCGCCCACGAAGTAGGCCTGCTCGCCACGACGGGGCCCACGACCTAGGGGGTGTCTCGTCGGTCTTGCCGGGCTTGTGGGGCTTGGCGCGCACGCTCGGGGCGTTGTCGTCTTGCGATCGCACGTACCGGACCCTGCTCACCGACCGGGCTTGATCGACAAGACACCTGGGTCCGGTCCGGTGGATTTTTGCGGGGCCGCGACGCCGCAGTGACATCAGCCGCTGCTGCTGCGGGCGGTACCTCGCTGCGTTAACGCCGGTCCTCCGCGTTGCCATGCTCCTCCGTGGCCCGAACAGCACGGACAGGAGGGACCTCCAGCAGACGCCGCGGCCTGATCCACGTAGATCCCTGGCCCCGCAGTCAAGCTGCACATGTCCGGGCCGTCGGGCGCGGCGTACCGGATGCCGTCCTGCCGCCGACGAGGCGGCACGCAGGGGGCCGCTGGTGTGCGTTCCGGTCGCGGGGCGAGATGCACGGCCGCCGCGTAGAACGGGCCGTACCACCCGTCGTACTCCCCAGGGAGTACGTGTGATCGCCACGCCCGACGGACGCCGGAACTGTCCGGCCGGTTTAGCGTGGCCGACATGGCACAACACCCGAGCGGTCGCAACGGGGGCGACGAAGATACGCCGAGCCCGCCCCGACGAGGCGGTTTCCCCTGGTCACGGGGCGGCTCGCGGTTCCGGCCGCCGTGGCGGCCCGACGGTGGGATGGGCGAGGCACCCGAGGGCCGGGGCGGCGTTTCCGGCGAGGCGACCGGCGCCGGGCCGGGCGACGGGCTCGACGGCCGGGCCGACGGTTTCGCCTACGGGGCCGACCTCCGGGCCGGGACCCTCGGACGTGGGTCCGACGCCCGGACCGGCACCCTGGCCCCGGGCTCCGGCACGGGGTTCGACGGCCCGACCGACAGCCTGACCGACGGCACCGACGCCGACCGGCGGGCCGTCGGCCTGGATTCTGACCGCCGGACCGGATCCTGGGCCCGCCGGGGCTTCGGCCCGGGGGCCATCAGCCGTACCCGAGGTTTCGGCCGGCGAATCGGCGGCACAGGGGCCGACCGCTCGGCCGGATGTTTCGGCGGGGGGACCGGCCGCTGGGGCGCTGGGCCCCGTCGGCCTGCCGACGGCATCCCTGCCGGCGGCTTCGGCGCGGGCGGCTTCGGCTCCGGCGGCTTCGGCGCCTGGGCCGAGAGCCGGGGCCCGGGGGCCTTCGGGGCCGACGGCGGCCGGTGGGAGCGGCGCCGACTGCCCTGGGCCTCCACGTTCCTCCTCGCCGTCTTCGTTCTCGTCGGGACCACCTTCGCCGCCCAAGGCCAGCACGGCCAGCGGCTCCCCCTCGACATCTACGCCCGCCTGTTGCTCCTCGCCGGACCCGCTCTCCTTCTCTTCCGGCACCGCCGACCCGTGGCCGCCGTCTTCGGGGTCTCGGCCATCGCCCTGGTCTACTTCGCCGCCGGCTACCCGTACGGACCGATCTTCCTGACCGTCGGCGTGGCCTGCTACGCCGCGATCGCCGCAGGTCACCGCCGTGCGGCCTGGTGGGCCGTCG
Organism: Streptomyces sp. GMY02; assembly: GCF_019056675.1. NCBI lineage: Bacteria > Bacillati > Actinomycetota > Actinomycetes > Kitasatosporales > Streptomycetaceae > Streptomyces > Streptomyces sp. GMY02. The sequence goes on from NZ_CP077658.1 coordinate 7,604,617, forward strand.
GTTCGCTCTGGCTCGGGCATGTGCTCATCGCGCACTGGCTCTACCGCTGGCTGCCCCCGCCCCACGACCGAGCCGCGCCCTGGGGCCAGGAACTCGTCATCGCCGCCTTCGTCGTCGCCCTCTGCGCGGCCTCCGAACTGGTCCGGGTCCGCAGGGAGCAGTGGGCCAGGGAAGGCGCCGAGCGCAGGGCCGCAGAGAAACGGCGGCAGGACGAGGAGCGGCTGCGGATCGCCCGCGAGCTGCACGACGTACTCGCGCACTCCATCTCCGTGATCAACGTCCAGGCCGGTGTGGGGCTCGCCCTGCTCGACTCTGACCCCGAGCAGGCCCGTACCGCGCTCACCACCATCAAGGCGGCGAGCAAGGAGGCACTCGGCGAGGTACGTCAGGTACTCGACACCCTCAGAACGCCCGGCGACGCCCCACGCGCCCCCGCCCCCGGGCTCGACCGGCTGCCGGAACTCGTCGAGCAGGCCGCCGGCGCCGGACTGACTGTCGAGATCGTCCGCGACGGACGGCGGATCGCGCTGCCGCCCGGCACCGATCTGGCGGCCTTCCGGATCATCCAGGAGGCGCTGACCAATGTGGTGCGGCACTCCGGTTCCCGTACCGCGCGGGTACGGCTCGGTTACGCGCCCGGACGGCTCGAACTCCTCATCGACGACGCGGGCCCCGCGACCGGCGGCGACGCGGGTGGCAGCGGCAACGGACTCGTCGGAATGCGTGAACGCGCCGCCGCCCTCGGTGGCACCATCGAGGCCGGACCGGGACCCGGCGGCGGCTTCCGCGTCCGGGCGACACTGCCCCTGCCCGGCCCCGGCCTGCCTCCCGAGGAGCCAGTGTGATCCGTGTCCGTGTCACCGCCCCCGTCCTTGTCCTGGAGGACTCACCGTGATCAGTGTGCTGCTCGCCGACGACCAGTCGCTGGTACGGGCGGGCTTCCGCGCGTTGCTCGACGCCCAGCCGGACATCGAGGTCGCCGGTGAGGCCGCGGACGGCGAGGAGGCGGTGCGCCGGGTGCGCGAACTCCGCCCCGATGTGGTGCTGATGGACATCCGGATGCCGCTGCTGGACGGCCTGGCCGCGACCCGGCGCATCACCGGGGACGGAGGGCTCGACCAGGTGAAGGTGGTGATGCTCACCACCTTCGAACTCGACGAGTACGTCTTCGAGGCGATCCGCTCCGGCGCGTCCGGCTTTCTGGTCAAGGACACCGAACCGGAGGAACTCCTGCGCGCGGTAAGGGCGGTGGTGGACGGCGACGCGCTGCTGTCGCCGGGGGTGACGCGGCGGCTCATCGCGGAGTTCGCGTCGCGTTCCAAGGCGCCCACGGACTTCGCGGGGCTCGGTGAACTCACCGAGCGGGAACGGGAGGTGATGGCCCTGGTCGGTATCGGCCTCTCCAACGAGGAGATCGCCCGCCGCCTGGTCGTCAGCCCGCTCACGGCGAAGACGCATGTCAGCAGGACGATGGTGAAGCTGGGCGCCCGCGACCGGGCCCAACTGGTCGTGTTCGCCTATGAGTCGGGGCTCGTAAGGCCGGGCTGGCTCGGCTGACCGGGCATGTCCGGTTCACGGCTGCTGCGCCGTCGCGGAAAGCGCCACAGCACCTGAACGGCCCGGGCGACAAAGGCGAGAGCCCCGGCGACAGCGCCAACCCGTATGAAAACCTCGGGTAGTCCGAAGTACCACGCGGCCCCCGCGACCACGCCGAACACCAGCCCCGCCGCCAGCATCCCCGTCACCACGGCGAAGCCGATCTCGACCGTGATGGCATCCCGCTCGGCGTCGCTCCGTGTCGTCCCCATGGCCCGAGTCTGGCCCGAGCCGAGGCGGGGGACAAGACGCCGAAAGCGGGCGGGCCGTAAGCACCCGGGCGTCGGGTCGGCGGTCTCCGGGCCCGGCATCGTGCCGGCCGGTACGGAGGGCCTTCCGCCCCATCAGGCGCTCAGGCCTCGCGCGGGTGCGAAGGCCGTGGCCCGCCGCGCATCAGGCGTACGAACGCGCCCAGCGCCGCCGCCTGGATCAGTACCGAGAGCACCAGCGCGGGGTAGACGAACGCGGCGGAATCCGCGACCGTCGCGCCGAGCAGTTCGCCGCCTATGAAGAACACGAAGACCGTTGGCGCCGCGAGGAAGAACAGCCATACACCGGCGAACGACGCGTCCTCGCGATGCACCAGAAGGGTGTCGACCGCGACGAACACGGCCGCCGCCGCGACCAGTGCGAGATAGGCCTGGGACGCCCGATTGCCGAAGGTCAGCCGTACGAGCGCGGTAAGCGGTCCAGAAGCCATGATTTTCTCCCCTGAAGTGTGCTGCTTCCCTTCCAGGGTCCGTCAGATCGAATGGCTGTGCCTGAGTACGCCTACTCAATCCCCATCTGGCCCGCCGGTTCCGGCGACGCGCTCCGGGCCAGATACGCGACAAGCGCGGCGGCGCCCGCCAGCAGTGCGACGGTCGTCAGAGCGAGGGGCAGGGTGAACCAGTCGGCCAGGAACCCGATCGCGGGCGGGCCCAGCAGCATCCCGCCGTACCCCAGCGTCGACGCCGCGGCCACTCCACCGGGTCCCGCCAGGGCTCCCGCCTGGCCGACGGCCACGGGAAAGATATTGGCCAGACCGAGCCCCGCCACCGCGAAGCCCGCCAGCGCGAGCCAGACGGTGGGGGCCAGTGCGCCCAGCAGCATGCCGAACGCGGCCGCCGTACCGCCGGAGACCAAGGCGCGGGTCTGGCCGAGCCGCTCCAGCAGGAACGTGCCGGACAGCCGTCCCGCCGTCATGGCGAGGGCGAAGAGCGAGTAACCGGCGGCGGCGACCCCGGCACTGGCGCCCAGGCTCTCGGTGAGATGGAGGGCGCTCCAGTCGGCCATGGCCCCCTCGCCGTACGCCGTGCACAGCGCGATCACCCCGAAGAGCAGCACCACCCGGCGCGCCCCCCGCCCGAGCCCGCGCGCCCCGTCGCGATCCCGCTCCGCCCCTTCCGCCCGCTCCTTCTCCGCCGTCCGCTGATCCCGCTCCGGTACGGGTGCGGGTACGGGCTGCCGCAGCAGTACGGGCCCGATCACCGCGGTCACCAGCAGCCCAAGTCCGGTCAGAAGCAGCAGATGAACGGCCGGCGAGAGCCCGCCCGCGACCAGCCCGCCGACCCCTGCCCCCACCATGCCGCCCAGGCTGAACGCCGCGTGAAAGCTGGACATCACCGGCCGCCGCAGGGCCGCGACCAGATCGACGGCCGCGCTGTTCATGGCGACATTGAGGGCCCCGTATGCCGTGCCGAACACCAGCAGCACCAACCCCAGGGCCAGCGCCGAGTGCGCCTGCGGCGGCAGCGCGATGCTCAGCGAGAGCAGCACCGCCGACACCACCGTCACCGGATGGCTGCCGAACCGCTGGCACAGCCGCCCCGTGACCACCATCGTCACCACGGCCCCCGCTGACACCCCGAGCAGCGCCAGCCCCAGATCGCTCTCCGAGGCCCCGATCCGCTGCTTGATGGCGGGAATGCGGACCACCCACCCGGCGAACATGAAGCCGTCGAGCGCGAAGAAGACAGTCAGTGCGATACGGAGACGGGAGAGGGAGGACCGGGCCGCGCGGTCCGAGTCGTCGCTCCCCGAAACGGCGCCGGTCCCTACTTTGTTCAGATGCGGCACAAAGTGAGGGTACGCTTCAGGTCGGCTCAGCGGAAGCTCCGTGAGCGTCTGTCGCGCGACATGGGAGACTCGCCCCCATGAACGGCAAGGGCACCACTACCCGGACACGGCTGGAGAGAGGCCGCGGCGCGCTCGGGCCCGCCTTGGAACTGGTGCATACCGGGCGCGCGCCCACCCGGGCCGTACTCACCGCCGAGTTGGGGGTCACCCGGGCCACGGCCGGTGCGGTGGCCGCGGAGCTGGAGGCCCTCGGCCTGATCACGGTCGATTCGCGGCCCGGTGCCGGCGCGGGTTCCCAGGGGCGGCCCTCGCACCGGCTGTCCGTCGACGACCAGGGGCCCGTCGCCCTCGCCGCCCAGGTGCACGCCGACGGCTACCGGGTCGCGCTGGTCGGGCTCGGCGGCCGGATCGTCGCCACCGCCCCCGGCTGCGGTACGGTTCCGGCCGATCCGGCCCAGGTGCTCGGGGAGGCGGTGGAGGCCGGGGCCGCGCTGCTGCGCGCGACCGAGCGGCGGTGTGTGGGCGCGGGCCTCGCCGTGCCCTCGGCCGTCGCCGAGCCGGAGGGCACCGCGCTCAACCCGTTGCACATCGCCTGGCCCGTCGGCGCCCCCGTCCGGGACATCTTCGCCGAGCGGGTCCGCGCGGCCGGTATCGAGGGCCCCGCCTTCACCGGCAACGACGTCAACCTCGCCGCGCTCGCCGAGCACCGGCACGGCGCCGGCCGCGGCGCACAGCATCTGCTCTGTGTCGCCACGGGACACCGTGGTGTCGGCGGCGCGCTCGTCCTCGACGGCCGTCTGCACACGGGCAGTTCGGGCCTCGCCCTCGAAGTCGGCCATCTCACGGTCAACCCGGAGGGGCGGCCCTGCCACTGCGGCGGAAAGGGCTGTCTCGATGTCGAGGCCGATCCGCTCGCCTTTCTCACCGCCGCCGGCCGTGACCCGGGCCCGGAGGTCTCCCTGCTCCAGCAGGCCCGTGATCTGCTCCGTACGGAGGCCGCGGACCCGGCCGTACGGAGAGCCACCGAGGAACTGATCGACCGGCTGGGCCTGGGACTTGCCGGGCTGGTCAATATCCTCAACCCCGACCGGATCATCCTCGGCGGCCTCCACCGCGAACTGCTCGACGCGGACCCCGAGCGGCTGCACGCCGTCGTGGCCGACCGCAGTCTGTGGGGTCAGGGCGGTGGCGTACCGATACTGCCGTGCACACTCGACTACAACAGTCTGGTGGGCGCGGCCGAGGTGGCCTGGCAGCCGGTGCTCGACGATCCGCTGGGCGCGCTCGTCCGGTAGGCGCTCGACGGCATACGGTACGCCGGGCGCCGCTCAGCGGCTCAGCCCCCAAGTTCCCTGCTCGGCCCGCAGGTTCGCGCGTCAGCCGCCGAGTTCCGCGCGGTGCGGCTGCGAGAGATGCAGGACCTGGTACCGGTCGCCGGTCTCGCGCGGGGTGTCGTGCTCCCAGAACGTGAGGTGTACGAGTTCCCAGTGGCGCGGATCGAGTGCCAGCGCGGCGCACACCACCCCGTCGAGCCCGGCCAGCCGCTCGGTGTCCCGCAGCGCCGCGCCGGCCAGGGCGGGCAGGTCCGCGCCCGGCCGGTCCGTACCCCCGGGCAGGTGCAGGCGGCGGCGTACGGCCGTACGGGGAGCGCTCGCGCGGGCCGGGCCCTCCGCGTACAGCAGGCCTGACCAGTGCTGGACGACGGGCCGCCCGAAGTCCCTTACGATCCCGCCGAATCCGGGCCCCAGCAGGAACGCGTTCATCGCTGTGCTCTCGGTCCAGAGATAGAACGGCGCGTACTGGTTCACCGGTGAGCCGTCGGCGCGCTCCCGGATCAGATACGCCTTCAGCCCGAGCCCCGGAAGACCGTCCAGCAGCGGGCCCTTGTCCGCGACGCGCTTGCGGATGATCCCCATGTCGTAGTCGGCGGGCAGGGTGATCTCGTACTGCATGGCGTGCATCGGGTGCTCCTGGACGTGGGAGTACGGGTGCGGCTACGGGGAGGGGGCGTACGGGTACGGGAGGGGGCGCGGATACCAAGGCGGCCTCAAGGGGCCGAGGAGCCGGGCGAGTCGGGGGCGAGCAGGGCCAGCAGTCCCCGTACCCCCGCGTCGAACGCGGCGGGCGAACCGGCCGCGCGGGCCAGGACATAGCCGCCCTGCACGGTCGCCAGAACCGTCGACGCGATCTCCTCGGGATCGAGCCCTGCCGCGAACTCGCCTCGCTTCTGGCCCTCTTCGACGATTCCCGCCAGCCTGCCGCGCAGCCAGCCGATCGTCTCGTCGACCGGGGCCCGCAGGGTGTCGTCGGCGATGATGTCGGGATCCATGGTCAGCCGTCCGACCGGACAGCCGCGCAACACCTCGCGTTCGCGCAACAGATACGCCGAGAGCCGGTCGTACGCGGAACCGCCTCCGCCGAGCGTCGCCTCGGCCGCCGTCCGCAACTCCTCGGCGGTACGGCGTATCGCGGCCAGCGCCAGCGCGGGCTTGCCCGCGAAGTGGTGGTACATGCTGCCCTGGCCCGCCTCCGCCCGCTGCTGGATCGCCCTGGGGCTGGTGCCCACATAACCCCGCTCCCACAGCAGCTCGCGCGTGGCCTCGATCAGACGGTCGGGAGTGCTCATGGGCGCCACTGTACATACCAGTAGGTACAGAGATCCAGAGCGGCCGGGAGCAGCCCGAGGCCCCGCCGCTACTCCCGGAGTCGTACGCGCACGGCCGCTGGCCGTACGACGACTCGGGCCCTCCTCCGGCGCGAGGCTCGGAAGCGACAAGGACGTGCGGCACGACAGGACGTGCGGCACGGCGGAGCGAAAGACACCGACACGCTTCCTGGAGGAGCTGTACCGACATGAACAATCTGGCCTTCGACGGCGGGCCCGGCCCGTGGATTCTGCTGTTCCCCCTGTTCTGGGCGACCGTTGTCATCGGCGGTCTCGCCCTGCTGCGCCGTACGGTGTGGCGGGGCGGCCGGGGCCTCGGCCCTGGCGGCAGGTTCCGCGGCCCCTGGCAACCCGTCGACACCGGGCACGACGACCGGTCGCCCATCGCGCTGCTCGGCCGCAGGTTCGCGGCGGGGGAGATCGACGAGGACGAGTACTGGCGCCGGCTCTCCGTGCTGGACGAGCAGTTCGGCCGTACGGGCAAGGGCGGCGCCGTATGAGCGCCACTACGGTCACCTCCCGCGCCGCGGCCCGGGTCGTGGACGCCGTGAAGATCTACGGCAAGGGCGACACGGAAGTGCGGGCCCTGAACGGGGTGAGCGTCGACTTCCCGGCCGGCCGGTTCACCGCGATCATGGGGCCCTCGGGCTCGGGGAAATCCACGCTGATGCACTGCGCGGCCGGACTCGACACCCTCACCTCGGGCTCGGCCCGTATCGGCGGTACGGATCTGAGCACGCTCGACGACCGCGCGCTGACCCTGCTGCGCCGCGAGCGTGTGGGCTTCGTCTTCCAGGCCTTCAATCTCGTACCGACCCTGACGGTCGCGGAGAACATCACGCTGCCGATGGATCTGGCGGGCACACCGCACGACCGTGAGCGGCTGGACGATCTGATCGACACCGTCGGACTGCGCGACCGGCTGCACCACCGGCCCAGCGAACTCTCCGGCGGCCAGCAGCAACGCGTCGCCGTGGCACGGGCGTTCGCCGGCGGACCCGATGTCGTGTTCGCCGACGAGCCGACCGGCAACCTCGACTCGCGCGCGGGGGAGGAGGTGCTGCGGCTGCTGAGCCGTACGGTACGCAAGACGGGCCGTACGGTCGTCATGGTCACCCACGACCCGGTCGCCGCGGCCCACGCCGACGAGGTGATCTTCCTCGCGGACGGCCGGCTCGTGGACCGGATGAAGAGCCCGACCGCGGAGCGCGTCCTGGACCGGATGAAGGCGTTTGACGCGCGGGGCGCGTCGGACATGGGCGCGGTGGACATGGGCTCCGCCCACACAGACCCGGCACACATGTCCCCTGGACACATGGGTCCGGCCGACATAGCCCCGGCCCACACAGGCCCGGCCCACACAGGCCCGGCCCACATGGGTCCGGACCACACGGTCCCTGGACACGTGGGCCCTGACCACATGAGTCCGGACCACATGGGCTCCGCACCCATGGGTCCGGGCGACACAGCTCCGGCCCATACAGACCCGGACCATGCGGCCCCGGACCACATAGATCCTGCCAACACGGCCCCGGCACACATGGACTCCGCCAACACTGCCCCGGCCCCCACAACCCCCGTCGACACCGAGGCAGTCACATGACCGCCGCCCTCCGTGCCTCGCTCCGTATCAGTCGCAACGCCCTTCGCGCCCACAAGCGGCGCTTCGCCGGTACCTTCACCGCCGTGCTGCTCGGCGTCGGATTTCTGACCGGCACCCTCGTCATGGGGGACACCCTGCGCGGCAGCTTCGACACCATGTTCGGCGAGGCCGCGGGCGGCACCGACGCCGTCGTCCGCAGTTCCCGCGTGGTCACCGTCCCCGGTGACACGCAGGGCACCCGGCAGCCCGTCGACACCGCGTTGATCAGCCGGATCGAGCGGATCCCCGAAGTCGCCGCCGTCGCTCCGAAGATCGAGGGCGCCGGGCAGCTCGTCGGCAAGGACGGCAAGCCCATCGGCGGCCAGGGGCCGCCCACCCTCGCCGGCAACTGGATCGAGGACCCGCGGCTCAACCCGTACCGGCTCGCCGAAGGCCGTCTGCCGGCCAGGAGCGGCGAGGTCGTCGTCAACCGCGGCGCGGCCGGGACCGGCGGACTGCGGATCGGCGACCGTACCGTCCTGCGCACCCCCGATCCGGTCCAGGTGACCGTCGTCGGCCTGGCGACCTTCGCCGGCGAGGACGGCATGGCCCAGGTCACCTACACCGGTATGACCCGGGCCGACGCCGAGAAGTACCTCACCGCGAAACCCGGCGAGGCCGCGAGCATCCAGGTCCGCGCGGGCCCCGGCACCAGCCAGCAGGACCTGGTGGCCGCGCTCGCCCCCGTACTGCCGGACGGCGTCGAGGCCATCACGGGACAGGACTCCGCCGACGAGAACCAGGACATGATCTCCGGTCAGTTCCTCGGCCTGTTCACCACCCTGCTGCTGGTGTTCTCCGGGATCGTGCTGCTCGTCGCCACCTTTTCCATCCACAACACCTTCGCCATCGTCGTCGCCCAGCGCACCCGCGAGAACGCCCTGCTGCGCGCGCTCGGCGCCTCCCGCGCCCAGGTCGTCGGCTCGACCCTCGCCGAGGCGACGGTCGTCGCGCTGGCCGCCTCCGCCGCCGGGCTGCTCGGTGGCATCGGGATCGCCGCGGGCCTCCAGGCGTTGTTCCCCGCTGTCGGATTCCCCTTCCCCGAAGGCCCTCTGGTGATCAGCGCGCTCTCGCTGCTGCTGCCGCTCGCCGTCGGTGTGGTCGTCTGTCTGGGGTCCGTGCTGCTGCCCGCCGTACGGGCAGGGCACACCGCTCCGCTGGCCGCGCTGCGCGAGACCGCGGTGGACCGTTCGGGTGGCTCCAGGGCCCGCGCGCTCGCCGGTACGGTCCTGGGCGCGGCGGGCGCGGCCGCGATCCTGACCGGGGTGTTCGCCATGCCCTCACTGCCGCTGGCGGGAGCGGGCGCGGTGCTGGCCCTGGTCTCCTTCGTGGTGTTCGGCCCGGTCGCCTCCTCGTACGCCGTACGGATCCTCGGCGCGCCGCTGGACCGGCTGCGCGGTGTCTCGGGCGGGCTGGCCAGGCGTAACGCGCTGCGCAGCCCCAAGCGCACCGCGGCGACCGCCACCGCGTTGATGATCGGGGTCGCGGTCGTCTCGCTGTTCACGCTCTTCGGCGCCTCGCTGAAGGCCACCATGGACCGGACGGTGGACCGTTCCTTCGCCGGGGATCTCGCGGTGAGCGCACCGGCCTTCGGCGGCGGAGGAAGCGGGCTGAGCCCCCGGCTCGCGCCCGCCCTCGCGAAGCTGCCCGAGGTGGACACCGCCGTGGGCCTTGGCAAGGGCGTGGCCGAGGTCGACGGGCAGGGCCGCACGCTGACCGTCACCGACCCGGCCGCCCTCGCCAAGGGCTTCGACCTGGGCTCCGTACGGGGCTCTCTGACCGGTCTCGGTACGGACGGGATCGCGATCTCGGACACCGAGGCCGGCAAGCAGGGCCTCAGGCTCGGCGGCACCACCGAACTCGCCTTCACCGACGGTGAGAAGCAGACGTTCACGGTCCGTGCCCTCTACGGGCAGTCGGAGCTGGCGGGCGACTATGTGATCACCCGGGCCGCCTGGGCACCGCACCGCGCGCGGGACTCCGACTCCCTGGTCTCCGTCACTTTCCGCGACGGTGTTCCGGCCGCCACCGGCGAGGCGGCGGTGGAGAGGGCGGCGCGGGCGTACGGGAACCCCGAGGTGCAGACCCGGGACGAGTACGCGCGTACCGCCGCGGGGGCCATCGACATGATGCTGACCCTCGTCTACGCGCTGCTGGCCCTCGCCGTGGTGATCGCGCTGCTCGGGATCGCCAACACGCTCACCCTCGCGATCCATGAGCGGACCAGGGAACTCGGTCTGCTGCGGGCCGTCGGCCAGACCCGGTCCCAGCTCCGGGCCATGGTCCGCTGGGAATCGGTGCTGGTCGCGGCGTTCGGTACGGCCGGGGGACTGGCGCTGGGCGGGCTTCTAGGCTGGGTCATGGTCAAGGCCTCCGAGGGCACCGGGGACACGCCCTTCGCCTTCGCCGTACCGCCGGTCCAACTGACGGTGGTCGCGGTTGTCGGCGTGGTGGCCGGTGCGATCGCGGGCTGGCGGCCCGCGCGCAGGGCCGCGCGCCTGGACGTACTGCGCGCCATCGCCGTGGAGTAGGTGCTGGTGCGGGTCGAGTAGGTGGGATGGACGGTGCAGCAGGAGCGGGTGGTCGGGAGCGGGTGGTTACCGGTCACAGGTGGTTGGTGGTCACGGTGGTCACTGGTCAAGCGGTGGCTGCTGGTTACGGGGAAAGCATGGTGGCCGGGCCGGTCACAGCCGGTCAGGCCACCACGAACGCCCGGGCCGTGGCCGGCCGGTACGCACCGTCCAGCGCGCCGAACTCGGTGCCCGGGAAGGGGCCGTCGGTCGTCGCGCCGTACACCGGACGCTGGGACAGAGCGAGGGCGGCGGGCGGGGCGGGGAGCGTGAACCAGATGCTCTTGCCCGTCTCGCCCCGGGGGCGTACGCCCCAGCTCTCGCTCACGGCCGCGATCAGTGCGAGACCACGGCCGCTGGTATCGAAGGGACTGGCACGGTTGACCGTCGGTATCCGGGGGTCGTGGTCACTGACCGAGACCGTGAGACGTTCGAGCAGCAGCTCGATATCGACGGTGCACTGCTTGTCGGGCTGTGCGTGCCGGTGGACGTTGGTCAGCAGCTCGGTGACGCCGAGTGCCGCTTGGTCGATCAAGGGATCGAGATGCCAGAAGCGCAATTGCGCGGAGATGATTCTGCGGACCTGGCCGATCCGCGACGGCAGGGCCTGGAGCTCCACCGTGCAGTGCCTGCTGGGCTGGCTGATCACGGCTGCGACTCCCCGAATGGAGGTGAGGAAGACGACGAAGGATTTGGGACGCGGCAACTGGCTCGCCCACAGGCTGCTGTCAACCGCTCGACGGAGGGCTGGATCTCAGCGTTACCGCCGGTTCACCCTGAGTGATGTGAGACCAGAGTGAAGCAGGGGGTCCGGCTTCGCAACTCGCGGCGGATCAGGGGCGGATCAGGGGCGGTTCGGGGAGTGATCAGGCCTGAATCGGGGCAGGGGGCAGCGTGGTGTCCGAGCCGGAGCGCCGGCCCGCCGGGGTACGCCGTAGGTACGTGTCCGGGCACGCCGGAAAGTACGTTCCCGGCAGGTGGGAAGCAGGCGCGGCACAGGCCGAAACGTACGTATGCGGGACAGGCCGTAACGTACGTTTGCGGGGCAGGCCGGAAATGCGCCCCGGGCAGCCCCTGGGCAGTTCAGGCCTTGGCAGCTCAGGTCTTCGGGTCTTCGCAGCTCAGGTCTTCGTACGGCCGGCCCGGCTGACGGCCTCCAGGAACCGCCCCGCCAGCGCTGTCGCGTCCGGTCTCTGCCCGCGCTGCCCCATCGTCAGCCGGTAGCGGATCCCGTTCACGGTGGCGACCGTGCTGCCACGGCCCGCGAACCAGGGCCTCGCCGCCCGTACGGCCCGCAGGGGCGCGCTGTCGATCACCCGGCCGTAGCTGGTCAGCAGCGCCAGCCTGCCGTCCTGGATGAGGACCTGCCCGGCCTTGGTGAGGGAGCGCGGCCACCGCTCGATCCGTACCCCGCGCGCGTCGAACTCCGGCTCAGCCATGGCGTTCAGCCCCCTCCGTGCCCGTACCCCTCACAGGCAGTCTGCCCAAGTATGCGCCTGGACACCAGACCGCCTTGCGCAGGGGTGTCCAAGGCAGCGCTATGGCACCCCAAAGGCGATGTTTGCCCAGGTGGTGCCGGTACCTTCAGGCGTATGACGCAGCGAGACAGCACGCAGCGGGACGGCACGCGGCGGGATGGTATTCAGCAGGACAGTGCGCGCCGGGACAGTACGCGGGCGACCATCGACGCCGACCGCAGCGACCCCGGCTACCGGGCCTGGCTCAAGGAGGCCGTACGGAAGGTCCAGGCCGACGCCAACCGCTCCGCGGACACCCATCTGCTCCGCTTCCCGCTGCCCGAGCGGTGGGGCATCGACCTCTACCTCAAGGACGAGTCGACCCATCCGACCGGCAGCCTGAAACACCGGCTCGCCCGCTCGCTCTTCCTCTACGGCCTGTGCAACGGCTGGATCCGCCCCGGCAAACCGGTGATCGAGGCGTCCAGCGGTTCGACGGCGGTCTCCGAGGCGTACTTCGCGAAACTGATCGGGGTGCCGTTCATCGCGGTCATGCCCCGTACCACCAGCGCCGAGAAGTGCCGGCTGATCGAATTCCACGGCGGGCGCTGCCACTTCGTCGACGACTCGCGGAAACTGTACGAGGAGTCCGCCGGGCTGGCCGCCAGGACCGGCGGTCACTACATGGACCAGTTCACCTACGCCGAGCGCGCCACCGACTGGCGCGGCAACAACAACATCGCCGAGTCGATCTACCAGCAGCTCCGGCTGGAGCGCTATCCCGAGCCCGCCTGGATCGTCGCCACGGCCGGGACCGGCGGCACCTCGGCGACCATCGCGCGCTATGTGCACTACATGCAGTACGACACCCGGGTCTGTGTTCCCGACCCGGAGAACTCCTGTTTCTTCGACGGCTGGACCCGGCACGACCCGGCGGCGTGCAGCGAGCGCGGCTCCCGGATCGAGGGCATCGGCCGGCCGCGGATGGAACCGAGCTTCGTGCCGGGTGCCATCGACCGGATGATGAAGGTGCCGGACGCGGCGAGCGTCGCGGCCGTACGGGCGCTGGAGCGGGCCATCGGGCGGAAGGCGGGCGGTTCCACGGGCACCGGGCTGTGGAGCGCGCTGAAGATCGTGGGCGAGATGGTCGCGGACGGGCGGCAGGGCAGTGTGGTCACGCTGCTGTGCGATCCGGGCGACCGCTATCTCGACAAGTACTACTCGGACGACTGGCTCGCCCAACAGGGCCTGGACATCGGCCCGTACACGGCGACACTCGACCAGTTCCTGACGGACGGCGTCTGGCCGGACAACGCCTGACGCCGCCGTGCCGCCGCCGGCCGTTGGTGTCAGGTCTTGGTGAGGCGGCGGTCCAGGGCGCGTACCGAACTCCGGAACGTACGGCCCATTGCCGGCCGGGAGCCCCGCAGCACGGCCCGGTACAGCACGGTCCCGTCCGTGGCGACGGTCCACCGCACCCTGGTCCCGTCACCGGCCGGTGCCAGCCGCCAAGCCTCCAACAGGGCACGCACGCCGGGTGCGTTGGTCTCGTCGGTACGGTACGCGTAGAGCACGTCCGGCTGCGCGGCCAGCACCGTCTCCCGGAAGCGCGAACCGCCCGTGAGCCGGACCGTACGGCCCTCCGGGGTCGCCGCGGCCTCTGTCAGCCCGCTGAACCACTCGGGCCAGGACTCCGTCTCGGTGGCGAGCGCCCGGTACACCGCGTCCGGCGGGGCGGCCATCGTGCCGGTGAACACCAGGCGCACCGGCGCGGTGTCGGCGAAGTCCAGTTCCACGGAACGGAGTTGGCGGGCCATGGACAGCACATCCCTGAACGGAGTCGAAGGGGTCTGACGGACCGTACAGTCTAGTGCGGGGTGCGCGGGGAGCGCTTCGACCCGGCGCGTGGCAAACGGCTCACAGCGTGGCCGGACAGCAGCCGCCAGGCCCCCGACCCTCGGCCGCGCGGTGTCCGGCTGCCCGGCCTCCGGCTGCCCGGCCTCCGGCCGTCAGGTGTCTCCCGGGGGCGGCAGCTCCTCCAGCTCGCCCGCCACCACCAGATCCGGCAGCAGCTCGGCCATCTCCTCGCGTGCCCGGGACGACAGCCCCGCGTCCGTCACCAGGGTGTCCACCTGATCCAGGGTCGCGAAGGAACTCAGGCCCACCGTGCCCCACTTGGTGTGGTCGGCGATGACCACCACCCGGCGCGCCGACTGGATGAACCGCCGGTTGGTCTCCGCCTCGCCCAGGTTCGGTGTGGACAGCCCGGCCTCCGCGGAGATGCCGTGCACCCCGAGGAAGAGCACATCGAAGTGGAGCGAGCGGATCGCCTGGTCGGCCACCGGGCCCACCAGGGAGTCCGACGGAGTGCGCACCCCGCCCGTCAGCACGACCATCGCCGCGCCGGAACGTCCGCCGCCCGCCACTCCGGCCCGCTGCGCCGCGTGGAACACATCGGCGACCCGTGTCGAATTGGTGACGACCGTCAGCTCCGGAACATCCACGAGATGGTGCGCCATCGCATATGTCGTCGTTCCGCCGGAGAGCGCGATGGCGCTGCCGGGCACCACCATCGCCGCCGCGGCCCGCGCGATCTCCTCCTTGGCGGCCAGCTCCAGTCCCGACTTCGCCTCGAAGCCCGGCTCGTGCGTACTCGCCTCGACCACCGGCACCGCGCCGCCGTGCACCTTCTCCAGGACGCCCTGGCGGGCCAGCGCGTCCAGATCCCGGCGGACCGTCATGTCCGAGACATTGAGCCTGCGCGTCAGCTCGTTGACCCGGACCCCGCCGCGCCGGCGCACCTCGTCCAGGATCAGGGCACGGCGCTGCTCCGCGAGGAGATTCTGACTGTCGGTCACCGCCGGTCCCTGTCCTTCCGTGTCATCGCCATCGCCGCCATCGCTGTCGCTGTCGCCGTCCGCGCGGCCGTCCCGGCCCGTACGACCTCAGCCGTGGCCGTACGCTCTCGTCCCCGATGGCCGGGGATGTCCGATCAGCGCGGGTCCCTCATCCTCCCACGCGGTTCGGACACCGGTGCCGGGGGTTGGGGAGCCGGGCGCCGGGGAAGCTCCGTGTGGGCCCCGCCGGACAGGGCCTGACGGCCGGGAGCCGGGATTCCGGTGTACCCCGGCCCGCGCCCGCCCCGCGCCCGGCTCGGCCTGCCACTCCCGTACATCGCGTTCACGCCGCTCCTTCCCGCTTCTTACCGCTCCTTCCGCCCCTCCCGCTCCTCCCTATTTCTTCCCGTCACTCCTGTCACTCCGAGAGCGAGTCAGCGAAGTGCCCTCAGAAACCCAGGATCCGCGCAGCGGCGCAGCCGCCCTCGAACTGCTCATTCATGGCGTCGGCGGCGCCACCCCGCAGAAGATGCTCGACGATCCGCGTACGGTCAGGATCACCGGCGACAAGACGGCCGCCGTCTACCGGCGCACGGACGACGCCGACGCGGAGCAGCACCCCGGGCGTTACGCCGACGGGCCCGTGCCCGAGGCGTACTGCTGGTCCAACCTCACCTCGGGCAATGGCTCGCGCGCCCTGTGGCTCCTGCTGCTCCCCTTCACGGTGGTCAATCTGGCGCACTGGATGCGGCCCGCCACCAAGGGCCTCGGCCGGGCCCAGCGGCTGTACGGACTCCTCGTACGGCTGGTGGCGCTCACCCTGACCGTGCTGCTGACCGCCACGGCCTGCGAGGTCGCGATGGATCTGACGGCATGGCAGTGCGCCGGTTCCGCGAGCTGTGTGGCCGAGCGGTCCTGGCTCGGTTTCCTGTCGCCGGAGGGACACGGCTGGTGGGCGCAGCCCGGGCGGCGCCTCGCCCTCGCCGCGCTGGTGCCCACGGCGCTGGTGGTGCTGCTCTGGTACCTGTCCAACCGGACCTGGAGCGCGTACGAGTCCCAGCGCCCGCCCACCAATGGGCAGTCGGCCGGATTCGGCACCCACGACGAGCGGCCCGCGCGGACCGGCAGCACCGACCGGACCGCCGACGACCGGCGGCCCTCCGCGACCCAGGGTCCGGCGCGGACGCGGCCCGCGCTCGGCCGCCCCGGGTTCTGGTACGGCCGCAGGCTCGTCGCGCGGCTGCGCGCCGCGCACACCGCCGCCGGTTTCCTCACCGTCGCGGCCGTGCTCGCGGAGGCCGTCACCGAATACGACACCGCCTCCGACAGCGGTCCGCAGGCCCTGCTCGGCCGACTGCTCCAGGCAACGCTGGTCATCTGCGCGGCCGTTGTGCTCTGGGTGGTGTGCAGCAGGGGCCGCAGCGAGCGCAGGCGCGACACCACCCTCGACCGGATGCTGATCAGCGTCCTGCCCGTCACCGCGCTCGCGCTGCTCGTCCTGGCCGTGGTGTACGCGGCCTGGTCCCGGCCCGGCTGGGTCTCCGCCGGTACGCTGCCCGGCGACGCCGCCTTCCGGGTGATCGCCCTCGCACAGGTCGCCCTTGTCGTCGCGCTCGCTGTCACGGCCCATGTCCTGCACCGCCCCGTGGCCCATCACAGGACCGCGATGCGCGGCCTCGGCGGGCCCGCCGTCGCGATGCTCGCCTGCGCGCTGGGCGGAGTGATGACCGGGGGAGTCGCCCAGTGGGTCGCCGACTGGCTCGACGGGGACGCCACACCCGGCATGGGCGAGGGCGCGATCGCGGGCCCGCCGGTGCTGCTGAGCTGGCAGGCCTCGGTCATTCCCGTCCTGCTCGCGCTGCTGCTGATTCCGGCCGCCGTCCTCGGTGTCCGTACCGTACGGGCCACCCGCCGGCTGATGCCCGACGTGGAGGCGGAGTACGGCGCGTACGGCACGGCGGGCGAGCACGGCACCGAGCGCGTCAAGGCCAGCATGGACACCGCCCGTACCCGGCAGGTCGCGGGCGCCCGCGCCGCGGCCGCGCTCACCGACGCCGTGCCCTGGCTGGTCGGCCTGATCTCCGGTGCCGCCCTGCTCCTCGGCACCGCCGCGCTCGCTGGCTCCTGGGCCAGCGGCGAGGTGCCCGGCCAGGCCGCCAAGGGCACCGACTCGTTCCTGGAGTCCGTCGCCGACATCGCGCAGTCGCTGGGCTCCTGGCTGATCGGCCTCGGCTTCATCCTGTTCGTCACCTGGGGCCGCCGCGCCTACCGCGACGCCTCGGCGCGGCGCACCATCGGCATCCTCTGGGACGTCGGCACCTTCTGGCCGCGCGCCGCCCACCCCTTCGCGCCACCCTGCTACGCCGAGCGCGCCGTCCCCGATCTGACCTGGCGGATCGCCGCCTGGACCGGGACGACCGGCGGCAGGCTCGTCCTCTCGGGCCACTCGCAGGGCAGTGTGCTGGCCGCGGCGGCCGTCTGGCAGTTGCCCGCCGCCGTACGCCACCGGGTGGCGCTGCTGACGTACGGGTCACCGCTGGAGCGGCTGTACGGGCGCTGGTTCCCGGCGTACTTCGGCGCGGGACCGCTCGGCGAGCTGAGCAGGGAGGTGCACTGCTGGCGCAATCTGTGGCGGATCACCGACCCGATCGGCGGGCCGGTCCGGGTCCCCGCGCACGACGGCCGGCCCGCAGTGGACTGCGAGCCGTTCACGGACCCGCTCGCCTTCGGACGTACGGCGCTGCGCCCGCTGCCCGAGCCGGTCCTCGGCCACTCCGACTACCAGGCGGACCCCGCCTTCGCGGCGGAACGGGCCGCGCTGCTCGACCGGCTGCCCCCGCCGGCGGTGCCCCACCAGCGGATCATGAAGGAGCTCACCGAGGAGCCCACGGAGCGGCCGGCCCAATGACACCGGCTTCTCAGGGCAGTTCGGGCAGATCGTCCGCGTAGAGCAGGGTCAGATCGTCCGTACTGGCCTCCGGCAACTGGGCGACCCGGCCCGCGTGCCGCTCCACCATCGACTCGAACGTCTGGCGCGCGGTACGGCCGTTGCCGAAGGCGGGGCCCTTGGGCAGCTCCGTGAAGTACTTCACCAGGGCCTCGGCCGTACCGTCCGCGAGCCGGTACTCCTGCTCCTCGGACTGCTGCTGCACGATCCTCAGCAACTCGGCCGGATCGTAGTCGGTGAAGGTGATGGTCCGTGAGAAACGCGACGCCACACCGGGGTTGACCGTCAGGAAGCGTTCCATCTCCACGGTGTACCCGGCGACGATCACCACGACGGCGTCCCGGTGGTCCTCCATCAGCTTCACCAGGGTGTCGATCGCTTCCTTGCCGAAGTCCCGCCCCGAGTCCTCGGGGGAGAGGGCGTACGCCTCGTCGATGAAGAGCACTCCGCCACGCGCCCGGTCGAAGGCCTCCTGGGTACGGATCGCGGTGGAGCCGATGTGCTCACCGACCAGGTCGACCCGGGACACCTCGACGAGATGGCCGCGCTCCAGCACCCCGAGGGAGTGCAGGATCTCGCCGTACAGCCGGGCCACCGTGGTCTTGCCGGTGCCGGGGGAGCCGGTGAAGACGAGATGGCGGCGGACCGAGGCGGCCTTGAGGCCCGCCTCCTTGCGCCGCCTGCCGACCTCGATCATGTCCGTGAGCGCCCGGACCTCCCGCTTGACGCTCTCCAGACCGACCAGGGCGTCGAGTTCGCCGAGGACGTCCTCCGAGGAACGTGCGGGCGCCGTGGGCGGGGCGGCGTCCGCGGGCTTCGCGGTCACGGCGGTCGGCTGCGCGGGGACCGCCCCCAGCAGACCGGTGGTCTGGGTCGCGGTCAGTACGGCGGGCGGCTCGGAGGACGGCGTCAGGACACCGCTCTCGTCGCTGGTGCAGTCCTCGACGGTCGGGCCGTCCTCCGGGAACTCGTACCCGCCGCGCGCGCACCGTTCCGTACGGCACCGCGTCAGCGACGTACGGCAGCCGTCCATCACATGGAAGCCGTAGCCGCCACTGCCCGTGACCCGGCAGTTGTGGAACGTGCCGCGGCCCTCGGCCGACACATAGAAGCCCGCCTCGGCCGGCGAGGTGACCGTACAGCGCTCGATGGTCGGATCGGCGCCCTTGGTGACGATGACCCCGGTCTGAACGGCGTCGACGGTACAGGAGTTGAGGGTGCCGCCGCTGCCGTGGTCGCGGAACCAGGCGCCGGTGGAGGCCTCCCTGATCCGGCAGTCGTCGAGCTGCGCGGTCGCGCCGTCGCTCACCGACACGGCCGTGTTCCGCACCTGGGAGATGTCGCTGTCGACGACATCGGCGCGCGAGCCGCGGTCGAGGACGAAGAGCGCGTCGGGCACGTCGTGCACACGGCAGGAGTCGAGGACGACGGTCGCGCCGTCGCTGACCCACACGGCCGGATAGTCGCCCGTACTGTCGTGGATCTCGCACTGGTTGGCGTCGACACGGGTGCCCGGGTCCCAGACGGAGAGCCCGTTGCGGCCGAAGCGCCGCACCGTGGAGCGGGTCAGGGTCAGCACCGAGCGGGAACGCAGATCGACCGCGTTCTCCGGGATGTCGTGGATGTCGCAGTCGGAGAGGGTGAGGACGGCGTCGGTGTCGAGGGTTATGCCGTCGGCCGAGGTGCGGTGCACGGACGAGTCGGTGAGATGGGCGGCGGCGCGGGACGCGATCTGCACACCCGTGCCCTTGATCTCGTACACCTCGCAGCCGACCGCCTCCACGCCGCTGCCCTCGCCGGTGACGGACAGGCCCGCGCCGGAGGCGTGGTGGACCCGGCAGCGCTCCAGCCGGGGGTGCGCGCCGCCGCGCACCGAGATGCCGGCCTGCCCGGCCGCGACGATCTCGCACTCCTCGAACACGCCGCCCGCGCCGTCGAGTACGCCGATGCCGACACCGGCCGGATTGTCGACGGTGCAGCGCCGTACGGTGGGCCGGGCCGCGCCCCGTACCTCGATGCCCGCCGCCGAACGGGTCACGACCCGCAGCTCGGTCAGCTCGGGCGTGCCGTCCTCGACGAGCAGCGCGGGCGATGTGGCGTCCTGGCCCTCCACATGGAGGTCCTGGATGGTGGCGGAGGCACGGACGGTCAGCGGCACACCGTCGGCGGGCGCGATACGGACGGAGCCGAGCGAGCCCTCGGGGCCGCGCAGCGTGACGGCGCGCGCCACGATGAGATTCTCCCGGTAGGTGCCGGGGGCGACGGTGAGGATGTCGCCGTCGCCCGCCGCCTCCAGGGCGGCGGCGAGGGAGGTGTACTCGCCCGTGCGGCGACGCCAACGCGAAGTTCCGGTGTGCGTCACCTGGACCGTGCCCTGTGCCATGGCGCTGTTGTGCCCCCACCTCGTGCGTGTGCGCGTGTTGTGCCGTCCGGGGCCCCGGCCCCGCAGAAGGACCTGGGGCGGGACCGTGCGGCACCACCGTAGCGCGCATGACAGCGCCGAGTTGACGCGAGCGGCTGGTCCCGGCAGCTCGTGGGCGGGACTTCGCCATGCTCGCCGGGGGTGGGAGCGCCCGGTGGGGCGCGTGGTGCGGCGCCTTCGCCGGGCGTACGGCTGCCGGGCCCGGCTCCTGGGCCGGACGGGGCTTCCGAAACGAAACCGGACGGGACTTCCGAAACGAATCAGGCTCTAGCTGCCCGCGCCGGTGCGGCCCCAGTCCGGACCCGCCTCGGCCCAGGCCTCGTCGAGCCGTTCGTACCGCCGTCGTACCAAGTGCCGTACGACCAGCCGTCTGGCGCACTCCACCAGCCCGGCGGCCAGTACGGCGATACCGAATCCGGCCAGTACGGCATGGAGGTGCGCGGTCTCCGTGCTCATCGGGCCCTTGACCGGCCTGCCGCGGTGGTCGGCCCAGATCGGGAAGGTGTCGCCGGGGTGGGGCTCGCGCAGCGGCGCCGAGATCGTCCCGGTGTGCGTACTGCCGTCCGCCGCCCGCCAGTTGGCGATCACCCGGCGCCCGAGATCGTGCTCCCTCGCCGACTCGGCGTCGAACGCGC
The DNA here is from genome assembly GCF_019056675.1 of Streptomyces sp. GMY02. Classification (NCBI taxonomy): domain Bacteria; kingdom Bacillati; phylum Actinomycetota; class Actinomycetes; order Kitasatosporales; family Streptomycetaceae; genus Streptomyces; species Streptomyces sp. GMY02. The sequence goes on from NZ_CP077658.1 coordinate 7,625,446, forward strand.
GCACATGGTGGTCCGCGGAGCCGCGCACCACCACGGCGGTCGTACGGTGCCGCTGTTCGTGCTGGCGTCCGATGGTCTGCCGCATGGACGCGTCGACCGCCCTGCCGCCGAACCAGCCGACCGCGGGGACCGCCACGGCGAGCAGCGCCACCGCCGCCAGCGCGACCCACGCCTCGATCAGATCGGTGCCCCTGCGCAGGGGGTTGCGCCGCCAACGCCAGAGCCCGGTTACGGTGCGCACAGTCCTCACACCCCCTTCCGTGTCCGTTTTAGCCTTACGGAGCACGGTTTACGCGCGAAGAGAGCGAAGAGAGAGCAAGCTCACCTCATTGTCCCCTGCACTCAGTGGTTCGTGCACCGAGTGTGCGGGGCCGGACGCGGGCGGTGTGCCGGGCGGGAGGCCTTCGAGCAGGGGCGGTTCTCAGCCGACTCAGCCGTCTTCGGCCGTGCGGACCGTCCCGGCTGTCTGTCAGTCGTCCCGTTCTGTCAGTCGTCCCGTTCGAGGACCGTGAACGGATCTCCCACCCGGAGCGTGCCCGTGGACTCGGGCACCAGGTTCTGCCCGAAGATCAGCCGGCCGTCGAGTCGGCGGTGGCGCCCGAGGGTGTGCAGCGGCTCCTTGCCGCGCTCGGCGGTGCGCTGGTCCGTCGTCGTGATCACGCACCGCGCGCACGGCTTCGCGACCCGGAAGACGACCTCCCCCACGGCGACGCGCCGCCACCCGTCCTCGGCCCAGGCCTCCGTCCCCGCGACGACGAGATTCGGCCGGAACCGGTCCATCGGCAGCGGGCCCTCCTCCTTGTGATCGCCCCGCGCGATAAGGGAGTTGAGGGCGTCGAGCGAACCGAGCGTCGTTACGAGCAGCGGAAAGCCGTCCGCGAAGCTGACCGTCTCCCCGGGCTTCGCGAACAGTGGATCGACGGGCCGCCGCGAGTCGGGCGCGTCGAGATGGACGAGCCTGACCTCCACCCCGAGGTAACTGCTCGCCCAGACGTGCGCGTCGTGCCCGGCGGGCACCGCCTCGACCCGTGTCCCGAAAATGTCCACCGCGACCGTGCCGCCCCCCACCGGCTCCGGCACCCCGACCGTCAACGGCTCAAGGCCGGGCGCGTACAGCCGGACCCCGCCGTCCGGCTCCTGCCCCGGTTCCGCGCGGGCGAGTGCCAGCCGCGGCTGCTGGCGCTGGGTGACCACCTTTCCCGTGCTGTCGATCAGTGTCCAGCGGCGGTCCCCGGCGAGTCCCCAGGGCTCGACGAGCGCGCGCCCGGGCGCACAGCCGGCCATCGACTTGACCGGATGGATCCGCAGGGCGTGCAGAACGGCGTGGACGGGCTGATGAGGCGGCTTCGGCATGAAGCCATCCTGTCAGCGGCCTCCGGTCCCGCGCGGTCAGTACCCCCGGGGCTGGTACGGCCTGTTGTACGGATCGTCGTACTGTACGGGCGGCGCGGGCGCCGGGCGCGGAGCCGCCGCCGGACGCATCGCCTCGTACCCCGTGGCGGGCATCGGGCGCTGCGGCTGACGCGGTGGCTGGGGCGGCTGCGGCTGGGCGGCCGGGTAGCCGCGCTGCGGCGCCTGCTGCGGGATGTACGGCGCGGGCGCGTGCTGCAGCGGCATGGGCTGCGGCATCGGCTGCTGCTGGTAGCCGCTGCCGTACGAGGGGGCCGCGGGCTGGGCGGAGGGACCCGCGGGGAGGGCGGGCAGCGCGGAGGGCAGAGCCGGCAGATAGCTGTTGCCCGTGTCGTAGGCCGAAGGCACTCTGATCGGGGCGATCTGAGGCGTGCCCCGCTCCGCGACCAAGGAGTCGTAGATAGGGGTGTCCGGGAACGACGGCGCGGTGTAGTAACCGCCGCCGTAGGTGGCGCGGGGGGAGGTCATGGAACATAAGTTAAGCCCACGATGTGCCGGTTGGGGAGTCGGATAAGGGGGTTGTTTCGGGAGCTGTGGGCGGCTTCGGATCCCCAATGCGAGCGAACTTGGGAAAAACGGTCGTCCGGCAGTGTTCGGATCGTGTAAAGGGCAAGCTAGCAGGGGGTTACGGCGGGTCTCGCGGGGTCCGAACCACGTTCCTGCCATTAGGTTTGGCGGCACAAAATCTTCGGACACCCGACGCGCGATGGGGGCGAGCATGTCCATGCTTAAGGGAGCGAATCTTCCGGTACCGGTACCCGCCGTCCGGGTCGAATTGGGATGGCGTTCAGGACCCGGCGTACCGGACGTCGACGCGTCCGCGCTCCTGCTCGTCTCGGGGAAGGTCCGCTCCGACGCGGACTTCGTCTTCTACAACCAGCCGGAGCACGCCTCGGGCGCGGTACGCCACGAGAACAAGAAGACCGCGGGAGCCGGTGTCACCGACACCGTCACCGTCGATCTCGCACGTGTGGAGCCCTCCGTCGAGCGGATCGTTCTGGCGGCGTCGGCCGACGGCGGCAACTTCGGCCGGGTGCCGGGGCTCCATGTACGGGTGCTGGACGCTGCGGCGGGCACCGAGATCGCGCGGTACGACAGCCAGGACGCGACCGTCGAGACGGCGTTCGTCCTGGGTGAGCTGTACCGGCGGCAGGGAAACTGGAAGTTCCGTGCCGTGGGGCAGGGGTACGACAGCGGACTCGCGGGCCTGGCCAGGGATTTCGGAATCTCCGTCGACGAACCGCAGCAGAGCGCGGCGCCCGCTCCCACACGTGTCGCACAGCCCGCGCCCGCTCGTACGGTCGCGCCGCCGGCTCCTCCCGCGCCCGTGCCCGCTCCGGCGCCCGCTCCGGCACCCGTACGGCTCAGCAAAGTCACCCTGACCAAGGAGGCACCGACCGTCTCCCTCTCCAAGCAGGGCGGCAACTCCGGTGCGATGCGCGTGAACCTCAACTGGCAGGTGCGCAAACAGTTCAAGGGCTGGGGAGCCAAACTCGGCCGGGCCGTCGCCATGCACGGTGATCTCGATCTCGACCTGTGCGCTCTCTATGAACTCACCGACGGCCGCAAAGGCGTCGTCCAGGCGCTCGGCAATGCCTTCGGCGCGCTCAACCAGCCGCCGTACATCCATCTCGACGGCGACGACCGCACGGGCGGCTCCGCCAGCGGCGAGAACCTCACCATCAACCTCGACCACAAGGACCGGCTGCGCAGGATCGTCATCTTCGTGACGATCTATGAAGGCGCGCGCAGTTTCGCGGATCTCGACGCGACGGTGACCCTCCAGCCACAGCACGGCGCCCCGATCGAGTTCTCACTCGGCGAATGCACCGTGCCCTCGACGGTCTGCTCACTCGCGCTGATCACCAATACCGGCTCGGACCTCGTCGTCCAGCGCGAAGCGCGCTTTCTCGTACCGGAACGCGGGGTGAGTCCGCAGCGGACCATCGATTACGCCTATGGCTGGGGCATGAACTGGACGCCGGGCAGGAAGTGATCCATCCGTCAGGGGTCCGGCGTGGCCCGGGGGCGGGTGTACGTACGCCCCTTCCAGGCCGCGCCGCGGCCCCGGTAGTGCTGCACGGCGGAGTCGACCGTCATCAGCAGATAGAGCGATGCCGTCAACGGCAGGAGCGGAGCCAGCGCGAGCGTCTGCCGGTAGTACCGCAGCATGGGGATGTACGTCGCCGTCATCACCGCCCATGCGGCGAATCCCAGCCACCCGGCGGCCGTGTCCCCGGCGGACACCCCCACGCCCAGCGCGAGCGGCGGCGCCAGATAGATCACCGCGAGCCCCGCCACCGTACCGGCGAGCACCAGCGGATTGTGCCTGAGCTGTGCGTAGGCACTGCGCGAGACCATCCGCCAGAGGTCCGCCAGCCGCGGATACGGACGCACACTGTCCACCCGGTCCGCGAGCCCGAGCCAGATCCGGCCGCCATCACGCCGTATCGCGCGCGCCAGTGACACATCGTCGATCACGGCCTGATGGATCGAGTCGGGAATCCGCGCCCGCACGGCGGCCTCCGTACGGAGGAGGACACAGCCGCCGGCCGCCGCGGCCGTGCGCCCGCCGGGGCGGTTGATCCAGCGGAACGGATAGAGCTGCGCGAAGAAGTAGACGAACGCCGGTACGACGAGCTTCTCCCACAGGCTCACCACCCGCAGCCGCGCCATCTGCGAGACCAGATCGAGTTCGTGCGCGCGGGCGGCGGCCACCAGCTCCCGCAGACTGTCCGGCTCATGGGCGATGTCGGCGTCCGTCAGCAGCAGATACTCGGGGTCGTGGGCACGGGCCAGCGCGATGCCATGGCGCAGCGCCCACAGCTTTCCGGTCCAGCCGGGCCCGGGTTCGCCGGGCGAGGCGACGGTCAGCGGCAGCCCGCCGTAGCGTGCAGAGAGTTCGCGGGCGAGTACGCCCGTACCGTCCTCGCTGCCGTCGTCGATCAGGAAGACCTCGGCCTCGCCCGGATAGACCTGCGCCAGCAGGGACGGCAGGCTCGCGGGCAGCACGGCCGCCTCGTCCCTGGCCGGTACGACGACGGCGACGGACGGCCAGCAGGCAGCGGGTCCTTCCGGTACGTGGTACTCCTCGTGCGCCGGCAGCCGCTGATCCGTACGCCAGAAGAACCCCTGACCCAGCAACAGCCAGCCCCACGCGGCCAGCGAACCCATGGCGATCCAGGCAACGGCACTCACCCGCCGCAGTCTGCCCCACATCGCCGGGACCGCACACGCGGTCGACTATGGTGACCGAGTGAAGATCGCGCTCATGGACTCGGGCATCGGCCTGCTCGCGGCGGCCGACGCGGTACGCAGACGGTGCCCCGAGGCAGATCTCGTCCTCTCCTGCGACCCCGACGGAATGCCCTGGGGCCCGCGTTCGCCGGAGGATGTCACCGAACGGGCCCTCGCCGTCGCCCGCGCCGCCGCCGAGCACCAGCCCGACGCGCTGATCGTGGCCTGCAACACCGCCTCCGTGCACGCCCTGCCGACGCTCCGCGCCGAACTGGAGCCGGCGCTGCCGGTCATCGGTACGGTCCCGGCGATCAAGCCGGCCGCGGCCGGCGGCGGGCCCCTCGCGATCTGGGCCACCCCGGCCACCACCGGGAGCCCGTACCAGCACGGGCTGATCCGCGACTTCGCTCCGGCGGTGGACGTCACCGAGGTGCCCTGCCCGGGGCTGGCGGACGCGGTGGACGCCGCCGACGAGACGGCGATCGACCGCGCGGTGGCCGCGGCGGCGGCGCTCACACCGCGCGACGCGCGGGCCGTCGTCCTGGGGTGCACCCATTACGAACTGGTCGAGGAACGCATTCGTACGGCCCTCCAGCGGCCGGGACTGCCCGCGGTCGTCCTGTACGGCTCGGCGGACGCGGTCGCCGCGCAGGCGCTGCGGAGGGTGGGAGCGGCTGTCGCCGACGGGGCGGGCGGCGGACGGGGGCCGGTGACATCGGTCACGCCGGCGGGTCCGTCCGGCGGGCGGCTCACCGTACTGCTCAGCGGTCGGGAGGGCGTACTGCCCGAGCCCGCGCTCGCCTACGCGGAAGGGCGGCTCCTGGCCGCCGTCAGCCAGGTGCGCTGACCCGGGCTGACCTGAACGGAGCATCTTCACGGGCGCGTCCGGGGTACGTCCGGAGCGCCTGCTGGACGTCCGTCGCGGCCGTACCGAAGGCTCGCGGAGACGCTCGGACGGCAGACGGGACGCATGCGCGGCCACGTTCGGAGTACGCGGGGAGCGGTCGGGAAGTGCCCCTGGAGTAACGCGGCATCAGCTCGCCGAGGGGCTACCGGCCCGGCGGAACCTGGGTAGTCTGCAAGACATGAGGGAGCATCCCCGGCATGAGGGCGACGCCGCTGAGCCCTTGCCCGACACCTGGACGGGCCGCGCCACCAACCGTGTGCAGTGGCTCCTCGCCGCCGCGGGCGCCGCGTGCATCGCGCTCGGTGTTCTGCTGGCCGTGGAATTCTCCTGGTCCTCCGGCTTCGCCGCGCTGCTGATGGCGGTCGTCGGCTGTGTGACGGCGGGACTGCTCGTCCTGTTCGGGACGCTGGCGTTCGTGCATGTCGCGGTCAGGGTCGAGGGCGACTGCCTGGAAGTGCGCTGCGGTCACATGGGACTGCCGCGCCGCCGCATTCTGCTCGCCCATGTCGTGGACGCCGATTTCGAGCCACGGGTCACGCCGCGCCAGTGGGGCGGCTGGGGATACCGGTGGCGGCCCGAGAGGGGCACGGCCGTGGTGGTGCGCCGGGGTGAGGCCCTGGTGCTCAAGCTGGGCGACGGCAGGATCTTCACGGTGACGGTGGACGACGCCGAGTCGGCGGTGCGGTTCATCCGCAGCCGTCTGCAGCTCGCGCCGAAGCCCAACGCGGCGGGCATCTGACGCCTGCCTGTCCTTCTGACGCCTCCTGTCCTGCTTTACGCGCGTCGGCTCGGTTTTACGTCGGCGTTGTCTTACGTCGTCGTTTTTGCGTTGTCGTTTTGTTCGTCCGCGCATTGCGTCGTACGCGCATCGCGTCGTACGCGTCAGGCCGGTGCCGTACGGGCATGACCCGCGCCGGGATCGCCGGGGCCAGGGCCGTCGGGGCCGGCACCGGGCCTTGTCTCCGGCCGTGCCGTGGCCAGGCCCGCCAGCAGCCCCGCGCCCGCCGTCACCGAGGTGAAGCTCAGCGCGTTGCCCACGCTCGCCACGGCGGCGAGGGCCGTCAGCGCCGCCCCGGCCGTGAGGGCCACCGGCGTCGAGCACGCCGAGCGGGCCAGCCCGTACATCAGCCAGCCGTACACCGCGCCGAGCAGCACGACTCCCACGACGCCCTGCTCCGCCGCCTGCTGGAGCGGTGCCGAGTGCGGGGTGCCGTCGCTGTCCAGCGCGCGGGTCGCGGTCGGACTGAGATCGCCGAAACGGTCGGGCCCGGAGCCCAGCAGCGGATGCTCCTCCGCCAAGTCGGCCGCGTCCTGCCAGAGCGCCACCCGGTACTGGGTGAGCTGCCCCTCGAGCGACACCGAGAGGCCCTCCGGCAGAACCTGCTCGGCCACCGCCCACGACATGCCCACCACCAGCGCCGTGACCAGCGCCAGCCCGGCGAGACCGGCCGCCCGCCGCCGCGTCCTGGCCGCCGCCAGCGAGCACAGCACCACCCCGAGCACCGCGATGAACCCCGCGATCGAGCCGAAGAGCAGCGCGGCTCCCGTGATCGTCAGCGCGAGCAGCCACAGCACCAGCCGTACGGCAGGGAGCCGGGCCGCCGTCGCCGCGCAGCAGGCCGCCCCCGCCGCCAGCACCAGCAGCCCGGCGACCGCGCCCACGTCCCCGGGCGGTGTGCCCACGGAGAGGGCCATGCCGAACCCCTCATGGCCTGATGCGATCGCCGCCGCGAGTCCGGCGACGGCCGTCACCGAGGCGGCACCGACCGGTACGAGGGATCCGCTGATCCGGCCGCAGGCGTAACCGGCCGTGACGGCGAGCACCGCGAGCAGGACGCCCTCGGGCCGGCCGCCGTTGCCCGCCGCGCTGATCAGCGCCCACAAGGCGCAGCCGCCGAGGACCGCGGCGCCGAGGACATCGGGAGCGCTGCCGCGTTCACGTACGACTGATCGTTCCAACGGCGGTTCCGCAGGTGCGGTCATCCCGTCGCCCCCCGAACTCTGACGGGCCCCGCCCACAACCGCCGGATCCGGCCATGTGACAAGGACTGGCGCACACGCTAACGGCAGTGGTGGCGATGTGTGGAGGGATTGCGAAGGAATGTCACCGTACGTGTCGATCGCATGTGCCGACCGTCACGACGACGGGGTGATGACTCGGCTGTACGGGATCGGTCGTGGGCGTTTGTCATATGAAGTCGAATGAAGTCCATGAACCGGTCGTACGGACCAGTCGTACGAATCGGCCGTACGAGTCGGCCGTGCTCGGCCATATATATCGGGCATATTCATCAGTCCCGCGAGCCGGGCTTATGCGCCGGGCGTACGCACCGCGCGTACGGTCGGTCCGCCGGACTCCGTGGTCCGTACTTTCTGCCCGGACACCGTGGCCCGTACCGAGTGGTGCCCGTACTCCGTACATACGCCCGTGCTCCCGCGTGACGGCGGCCCACCGTAGACTCCGCCGGGTGAGCGCCACCATCACCACCGCCGAGCCGACCCCGTCCGCCCCGGCCCCGGCGGGCCGAGGGCTGTCCGCGCTGCTGCGACGGTTCATCCGGCCGGGCGCCGCCGTGCTGTCCGGCGTCATGCTGTACGTGAGCTTCCCGCCCCGCACCCTGTGGTGGCTGGCGCTGCCCGGCTTCGCCCTGCTGGGCTGGAGCCTCTACGGCCGCCGGCTGCGCGCCGCTTTCGGTCTCGGCTATCTGGCGGGCCTGGGCTTTCTGCTGCCGCTCCTGGTCTGGACGGGCGCGGAGGTCGGCCCGGGACCATGGCTCGCGCTGGTCGCGATCGAGGCGCTCTTCATCGCTTTCACCGGGATGGGGATCGCGGCCGTGTCGCGCCTGCCGGTATGGCCGGTGTGGGCCGCGGCGGTGTGGATCCTGGGCGAGGCGGTCCGGGCCCGGGTGCCCTTCGGTGGTTTCCCCTGGGGCAAGATCGCCTTCGGCCAGGCCGACAGCGTCTTCCTGCCGCTGGCCGCGGTCGGCGGTACTCCGGTGCTCGGTTTCGCCGTCGTCCTGTGCGGCCTCGGCCTGTACGAGGTGGTGCGGCAGGTCCTCGCGTACCGTACGGCCGGAACGTTCCCGCGCCGTGCGGCGTCCGTCGCGGCCCTCACCGTCCTCGTACCCGTCGCGGCGGCGCTCGCCGCCCTGCCGCTGGTGGACGACTCCGCCGAGGACGGCACCGCGACCGTCGCGGCGATCCAGGGCAATGTGCCCAGGGCAGGCCTCGAATTCAACGCCCAGCGCCGCGCCGTGCTCGACAACCATGTGCGCAGGACCCTCCAACTCGCCGACGATGTGAAGTCCGGCAAGGAGCCGCAGCCCGATTTCGTCCTGTGGCCGGAGAACTCCTCGGACATCGACCCCTACCGCAACCCCGACGCGCGGGCCGTGATCGATCAGGCCGCGAAGGCGATCGGCGTACCGATCTCCGTCGGTGCCGTGGTCACCCCGGACACCGGACCGCTGCGCAACACCCAGATCCTCTGGGACCCGGAACACGGCCCGACCGCCACCTACGACAAGCGGCAGATCCAGCCCTTCGGCGAGTATCTGCCACTTCGTTCCCTCGTACGGATGATCAGCCCCGGATATGCGGACATGGTGCGCCGGGACTTCGGGCGCGGCACGGAGCCGGGCGTCTTCGATCTCGCGGGGACGCGGGTCGGGCTCGCCACGTGTTACGAGGCGGCCTTCGACTGGGCGGTACGGGACACCGTCACGAACGGCGCGCAGCTCATCTCCGTACCCAGCAACAACGCGACCTTCGACCGCAGCGAGATGACCTATCAGCAGCTCGCGATGTCGCGGGTGCGGGCGGTCGAGCACAGCAGGACCGTCGTGGTGCCCGTCACGAGCGGGGTCAGCGCCATCATCCAGCCGGACGGAACGATCACCCAGAAGTCGGGGATGTTCACTCCGGACGCGCTGGTCGCGAAGGTCCCGCTCCGCTCCTCGCTGACGCCCGCGACCCGGCTCGGGACGCTGCCCGAGGGGCTGCTGGCGGCTGTGGCGCTGGGCGGACTCGGCTGGGCGACGGCCCGCTCGGTCCGTGGTTCCGCGCGAGCCGGCGGGCAGCCGGCGGACGCCCGTTAGGGTCGGGGGCATGGGAACCCCTGACTTCATCCGAGAGATCCGCGCCACCGCGGGCCACCAGCTTCTTCTGCTGCCCGGTGTCAGCGCGATCGTCTTCGACGACGACGGGCGCGTGCTGCTCGGGCGCCGCGCCGACACCGGGCGGTGGTCGATCATCGGCGGGATCCCGGAGCCGGGGGAGCAGCCCGCGGGCGCCGCGGTACGTGAGGTGTACGAGGAGACCGCCGTGCGATGTGTGGCGGAGCGGGTCGTGCTCGTCCAGGCGCTCAAGCCGGTCACCTATCCCAATGGCGACGAGTGCCAGTACATGGACATCACCTTCCGCTGCCGGGCGGTGGGCGGTGAGGCGCGGGTCAATGACGACGAGTCCCTGGAGGTCGGGTGGTTCCCGGTGGACGGGCTGCCGGAGCTGGCGGACTTCGCCCTGCTGCGGATCAAGCAGGCGCTGACCGACGCACCCACATGGTTCGAGCCCATGCCTTCCTGGTGAAGTATGGGCGCTGACCACATCGGTCGGGGCTTGGGCGCTGCTTAGGGTGCGGATTATGACCGCGCCCACCACATCAGGTCCCGTTTCCCGCCCGCCCGGGTCCGCCGCCGCGGAGGCCTCCGGCGGGGGACCCGCTTCCGATTCCTCCCCGGCCACCGCTCCGACCGCCCCTGTCGCGCTCGACCTCGGCGGCCGTGTCGCCCTGGTCACCGGCGCCGCGAGCGGGATCGGCCGGGCCTGCGCGCTGAGACTCGCGGCGGCCGGAGCCCGGGTCAGAGCCGTGGACCGGGACGCGGAAGGGCTCGACGGCCTGGCCATGGACGCCAAGGGGCTGGTGGGCGCCGTCGAACCGAGCGTCCTCGATCTGACCGACCTCGACGCGGCGGAGCGGGTCGCCGCGGGCACGGACGTCCTCGTCAACAACGCCGGACTGCAACTGGTGCGCCCCATCGAGGAGTTCCCGGCAGAGGTCTTCCACACCGTCCTCACCGTCATGCTGGAGGCCCCCTTCCGACTGATCCGTGGCGCGCTGCCGCACATGTACGGACAGGGGTGGGGCCGGATCATCAATGTGTCCTCGGTACACGGGCTGCGCGCCTCGGCCTTCAAGTCCGCCTATGTGGCCGCCAAACATGGTCTCGAAGGTCTCTCCAAGACCGCGGCGCTCGAAGGGGCGTCGCGCGGGGTCACCTCCAACTGCGTCAACCCGGGGTATGTGCGTACACCACTGGTCGAGAAGCAGATCGCGGACCAGGCGGAGACCCATCGCATCCCGGAGGAACGGGTCCTGGCCGATGTACTGCTCCAGGACTCCGCGCTGAAGCGGCTTCTGGAACCGGACGAGGTCGCTGAGGCGGTGGCCTATCTCTGCACCCCGCAGGCGTCCTTCATCACGGGGACCTCGCTCGCCCTCGACGGCGGCTGGACCGCGCACTGAGCCTGTCGGCTGAGCCTTTCGGGCGGCCGCGTTTTCCACATCGCTTGCGTTGTCCACAGGGCTGGCGCGGCCGGCCGTACGACGGGTAATCCTGTGTCCATGTCCCAAGAACAGGCTTCCTACCTGGAACTCCTCGCGCGCGGCGCCGCGGCGGAGGCATACGACCGGCCCGCGCTGCTCGCCCGTGCCGACGGCGCGGCGGCGGAGACGCTCCTCGCGCTGGAGAACGCCAAGCAGCTCGCCCTGCGCGTACGGGCCGAGCTGGCGGAGCGGCGCCGCCGGGAGGCCGAGCTGTCGGCGCTCTTCGAGACCGCGCACGACCTGGCCGGGCTGCGCGATCTCGACGCCGTGCTCCGTGCGATCGTGCAGCGCGCCCGGTCCCTGCTGGGCACGGAGGTCGCGTATCTGTGCCTCAACGACCCGGACGAGGGCGACACTTATATGCGTGTCACGGACGGTTCGGTCTCCGCCCGCTTCCAGCAGCTCAGGCTCGGCATGGGCGAGGGGCTCGGCGGGCTGGTCGCCCAGACCGCCCGCCCCTATGTCACCGACAGCTATTTCGACGATCCCCGCTTCCAGCACACCAGTGCCATCGACTCGGGTGTGCAGGACGAGGGGCTGGTCGCCATCCTCGGTGTGCCGCTGATGCTGGGCAGCCAGGTCATCGGGGTGCTCTTCGCCGCCGACCGCCATGCCCGGGTCTTCGAGCGTGAACAGATAGCGCTCCTCGGCTCGTTCGCCGCGCACGCCGCGGTCGCCATCGACACCGCGAATCTGCTGGGAGAGACCCGTACGGCGCTCGCGGAGCTGGAGAAGGCCAACGAGATCATCAAGGAGCACAGCGCGGTCATCGAGCGCGCCTCGGACGTGCACGACCGGCTGACCGAACTCGTGCTGCGCGGCGGCGGGGTCCACGACGTGGCGAGCGCGCTGTCCGAAGTGCTGGACGGCACCGTGGAGTTCGCGGGCCCCGGCTCCGCCTCGGTGACGGCGCTGGAGCTGACCGGGACCGACGGCCGCGCCAAATGCCATGGCGAGGTCTGGGGCGCGGCCGTCTCGGCCGGCGGTGAGCTGCTCGGCGCGCTCGTCCTGCGCGGCCATCCCGGGCTCGACCCCGTCGACCAGCGGACCCTTGAGCGGGCCGCCATGGTCACCTCACTGCTGCTGCTCGCGCGCCGTTCCGCGGGCGAGGCGGAACAGCGGGTGCGAGGCGAGCTGTTGGACGACCTGCTCGACGCCCCCGACCGGGACCCCCGGCTGCTGCGCGAGCGAGCCGTCCGGCTGCGCGCGGATCTCGACGCCCCGCATGTGGTGCTGGCCGCCAGGATCGACGGCCCCGCCCCCGACACCACGGAACGCGAGACCGCCGACCGGCGCCGGCTCTGGTCCGCCGCGTCCCATCTCGCCGCCACCGGACAGGGACTGGCCGCCACCCGCGACGGGGGCACGGTCCTGCTGCTGCCGCTCGCCCCCGGCGACACGGCCGCCGGACTCGCCCGCCGTACGGCCAGACAGCTCGGCGGCGCGCTGCGCGAGCCCGTCACCATCGGCGCGTCCGCCGTCGTCGAGGCGCCCGCGGCCCGGCCCGGGGCGATAGCGGAGGCGTACGCGGAGGCCAGACGCTGTCTCGACGCGCTGCGGCTGCTGGGCCGCTCCGGCGACGGCGCGGCCGCCCAGGACCTGGGCTTCCTCGGACTGCTGCTCGCCGACACCCGCGACATCGAGGGCTTCGTCCAGCGCACCATCGGCGACCTCGTCGACTACGACCGACGCCGCGGTACGGACCTGGTCCGCACCCTGGGGGCCTACTTCGAGTCCGGGATGAGCCCGGCCCGTACGAAGGACGAGCTGCACGTCCACGTCAACACCGTGGCCCAGCGGCTCGAACGGGTCGCCCGGCTGCTCGGCCCCGACTGGCAGTCCCCGGCCCGGGCTCTGGAGATCCAGCTCGCCCTGCGGCTGCACGCGATGGCCGCCGCTGTCGTGCGGTGAGGAGCGTTACCTCCACACGACAGCGACAGCGGCGGCCATGGCCGGACCGTCCCGTACGCGCCCGAGGCGTCAGGCGCGCGGGGTACGGAGGGAAGCCGCGGTTCCGGCGTCGGCTCCGGCGCCACGCGGCGCCGGCACCTTCGCGGAATCCGGCTCGGCGTCGACGTCCGCGAGATCCCGGTTCCGGGTCTCCCGGGCGCAGGCGATCGCCACGACGGTGATCAGCGCGGCGGCGATGACATAGAGAGCGATCGGTGTGGAGCTGTCGTAGTCGGCGAGCAGCGCCGTCGCGATGAGCGGCGCGGGCGCGCCGGCGGCCACCGACGCGAACTGCGCGCCGATCGAGGCCCCCGAGTAACGCATCCGGGTCGCGAACATCTCCGAGAAGAACGCCGCCTGAGGCGCGTACATCGCCCCGTGCAGCACCAGCCCGACCGTCACGGCCACCAGCAGATTGCCGAAGCTCGCGGTGTCGATCAGCGCGAAGAACGGGAACATCCAGGCCCCGACACCGACCGCGCCGATCACATAGACCGGCCGTCGGCCGATCCGGTCCGACAGCGCGCCCCAGGCGGGGATCACCGCGAAGTGCACGGCGGAGCCGATGAGTACGGCGTTGAGCGCGGTCTGCTTGCTCACCTCGGCCGCGGTCGTCGCGTACACCAGGATGAACGCGGTGATCACGTAGTAGCTGATGTTCTCCGCCATCCGCGCGCCCATCGCCACCAGCACATCACGCCAGTGGTGCCGGAGGACCGCGACGACCGGCATCTTCTCGGCCGCGGCGGCGGACTTCCGCTGCTCGGCCTGGGCCAGTGCCGCCTTGAAGACGGGGGACTCGTCGACGGAGAGCCGGATCCACAGCCCGACCAGCACCAGTACACCGGAGAGCAGGAACGGTATGCGCCAGCCCCACGAGGTGAAGGCGGCGTCCGAGAGCAGTGCGGTGAGCGCCGAGAGCACCCCGGTCGCGAGCAACTGCCCGGCCGGCGCACCGGTCTGCGGCCAAGAAGCCCAGAACCCGCGCCGCTTCGCGTCCCCGTGCTCCGACACCAGCAGCACGGCCCCGCCCCACTCACCACCGAGCGCGAACCCCTGGACCAGCCGCAGCACGGTCAGCAGCACGGGTGCGGCCGTACCGATCGTGGCATGTGTGGGCATCAGCCCGATGGCGAAGGTCGCGCCGCCCATCATCAGCAGGCTCAGCACGAGCAGCTTCTTCCGCCCCATCCGGTCCCCGAAATGCCCGAAGACCAGCGCCCCGATGGGCCGTGCGGCAAACCCGACCGCGTAGGTCAGAAAGGAGAGCAGCGTCCCGACGAGCGGATCGGAGTCGGGAAAGAAGAGCTTGTTGAAGACGAGCGCGGCGGCCGAGCCGTACAAGAAGAAGTCGTACCACTCGATGGTGGTCCCGATAAGGCTCGCGGCGACAATGCGCTTGAGTGAGCGGGGCGTTGGCGGAGCGGATGCCGAGGCAGCCATGGTCACCACTTCCGGACGGGATGGGGACGGTATGTGTCGCCACACCGTAGGAATGCCGACGTCAAGGGCACATGTGGTGGGGCACCATAGTTCGGGGCCGGGGTGTGCATGTGCGCCCCATGTCAGCCATCCGGGACGTGCGGCACGGGCGCGATCGACAGCGGAGCGGCCGGGGGCCGAGCATCCCGTGGAGCAGGCCCTCGTCGTGCTCTGCCCTGGGAGCAGGAACATGGCCTCCGTACTCGCCGATGTGGCACGTGGCGCCGGGACGGCAGTGATCTGGTCTGTCATGGTCCAGCTCGTGCTGTCGGTGGCGTAACGGTTCGGCGATCTCCGTCCGGCGGGTGCCGGGCATGGGCTATCACCGGGGCATGGTGACTGCGGCTTTCCCTTCGTGGGCTCATTGCGGGCAAGGTGCCGGTCCGGGCGATCTGGTCGGGTGCCGTGGGGTCGCCATCCCGGGGTCCGCCCGCTGCCTGGCGCACGCCACCCCGGCCGAGCAGACCGCATACCTGGCGTCCCTTTCCCCCGGCGCGGACCTGGATCTGCGGGGGACAGCCGTCGATGCGGCACACATCCAACAGATCCACGTGCGGACGAACGACCCCGCCACCGGGAGAGCGAGGCTGGGAAACGTCCTCTTGGACCAGGCCACCTTCGCCGAAGAGGCAGAGTTCTCATCGACCGACTTCACCGGAAGTGTTTCCTGTACGCAGTGCACCTTCGAGGGCAACGCCTGGTTCGACGGCGCCGTTTTTGCCAAGGGCGCCAGTTTCAAAGCGGCGCACTTCGTCGGGGACGCCCGGTTCGACCGGACCGCCTTCCCCACAGACGTCTGGTTCGTCGAGACCACCTTCTCCGGCGACGCCCATTTCACGGAGTCCGAATTCGGAAGCGGCTGGTTCCACCGGGCCTCCTTCGCCCAGAACGTCCTGCTCACCGGAGCCGTTTTCGCCAGGCATGCCGGTTTCAACGCGACTTTCGCGCGTGCGTCATGGCTCGGGCCCCTGTCGTGCGGGACAACGCTGGACCTGGGCGGCGCGGTGTTCGCGGCGCGGGTGACCGTACAGGCCGCCGCGCGCAAGGTGGCATGCCGCCGCACCCAGTGGGCTCAGCCGGCGACGCTGACGCTGCGCTACGCCGAGGTCGACCTGACAGACGCCGTGTGCGAGTACCCGCTGGCCGTGGCCGGGCATCTGCGCCCCTTCCTCACCCCGACGGGACCGCTGGACGAGAGCGCGCTGGCCAGCGCGCCGGAACAGCCAAGGGTGGCCTCATTGCAGGGGGTGGACGCAGCCCAATTGCTTCTGACCGACCTTGACCTGACCGAGTGCCTGTTCGCCGGCACGATCCACCTGGACCAGGTGCGCCTGGAGGGCGACTGCTCCTTTGCCAAGGCGCCTGCCGGCTTTCACTGGCGGCGCTGGCGCGTGGTACGTCACACTCGCCGCAGCACCCTGGCCGAGGAGCAGCACTGGCGCTCCACCCGGCCCGCTTCGGTCCCCGGGTGGCAACTGCCCCTGCCCGGCGCGGACATCGTGCAGCCCAGCGCCCTGGCGGCGCTGTACCGCGCGCTGCGCAAGTCCTACGAGGACTCCAGTAACGCACCGGGCGCCGCGGACTTCTACTACGGCGAGATGGAGATGCGCCGCGTCGATCGACGCACCGCACCGGCCGAACGCGGCCTGATCACCGCGTACTGGGCCCTGTCCGGCTACGGCCTGCGCGCCACCCGCGCACTCGGGTGGCTGCTGCTCGCAGTGATCCTCACCATGCTCGTGATGATGCTCTGGGGTCTGCCGGAACGGGACGCTCCGTTGCTCAGCACCGGCACTCTCACCGGCCACCGCATCACGATGACCACCGACGACTCCGATCCCGAAAACCCCACCGGACCGGTCACTGACCGCCTCACCAGCGCACGCTTCGAGAAGAGCCTGCGCGTTGTCGTCAACTCCGTCATCTTCCGTACCAGTGGCCAGAACCTCACCACCACCGGCACCTACACCGAAATGGCCTCGCGCCTCACCGAACCCGTTCTCCTCGGCTTGGCCGCCCTGGCCGTCCGTGGCCGCATCAAACGTTGACCCTGTGCGCCGCCGCAGCGCGAGGCAGGGGTGCGGACTGGACGACTATCTGGTCCGCCGCTATCAGCGGCTGGCACCGGCAGACGACCCTTGCGACGGGGTCACAGCCCGTAAAGCTGTGACCCCGTCGCACCAACCGCAGTTGTGGGTCACCGGCCGCCGGTCACCTGCTCCCTGAGGCGGCCGGTCTTCGGCCTTCCGCGGAGTGCGGACTTGCCGGGATGTGTGCCTACAGATGCGGGAGGACGAAGTTGAATCCCTGGGCGCTGTGGGCACCGCCGGCCTTGCAGACGCCGTCGGTCGGATAGCCCCAGAAGAACATGGAGTAGCACTTCTGGCAGAAGCGCCAGTTGTTCTGGGAGTACAAATTTGCAGGCACGTCGTGCGGAAGGGTGAAGTTGAATCCCTGGGCGCTGTGCGGGCCGCCGGCCGGGCAGACGCCGTCGGTCGGGTAACCCCAGAAGAACATGGAGAAGCACTTCTGGCAGAAGCGCCAATTGGCCTGCGCGGTCGAGGTTTCCGGCAGGCTGTGGGGGAGGTTGAAGTTGAACCCCTGCGCGGTGTGCCCGCCGCCGGTCGGGCAGACGCCGTAGTTCGGCTTGTAGCCCCAGAAGTGCATCACGAAACACTTCGAGCAGAATGCCCAGCTCGTCTGGGTCGCCTGGGCCCCGGCGGGCTTGGCGGAAGCGGGGGTGGCAAGGGCGCCGGTCGCCGCCGTGGCTCCGACCAGACCGGCGGTCACCCCCAGCGATCTGACGAGAAAGGTCCTTCTGCCCGACAACTCGGTTTCATTCCGCTTGGGCGAGTTCTCGGATTCCCTCAGGATGTCCATGGCTGAACCTCTCCTTCAATCCTGTCGGCAGATTGCCGCGCAGCGCGTTTCGCCTGAATCAGGGGGAATCGCTTCCGTACGCCACCCGCGGCACTGAGAAAATACGGTTCGAGGCCGTGTCGCGTCGTGAGTAACGGGCTACTCAATCTCAGGCATGAGCCCGCGGGACCGCCGGGCGCTGACCGTACGCGGCGGGCGCGCCGACGACCGACGGCCGAGCTGTCCGACCGCGCTCACCGCCGGACCGGCTGCGCCGGGGCCCGATGACGTGCGCGAGTACGTGAGCGAACACCTCTGGGACCTGGTTACGGGCGAGGTGTGCGCGGCAGCTTGCCGACCCCTATGTCGACAACCAGGAGAAGCGGCAGGCGGAGCCTGGTGTGCTGGCGGGCGTGGTCCTGCGATATCTAGGCCCCGTCTGCCAGGCGGAAGGCCAGCTCCGTACGCCATTTCTCCGGGTTCGGCTCCTCCGCCGGGTTCGTCAGGAAGCGCTCCAGGCGGCAGCCCCACCGGTCGCCGGACGGCGTCTCCTTCCTGTCCCACTCCATCCCGTGCGCCCGGGCCCACTCCAAGAAGTCGCGGGTCACCGCGACGTCGGCGGTGCCGGCGCAGACGGCGGTCAGATATCGGCCGCCCGGCAGTACGCCGGCGGACAGCCCGCTGTCCGTTGGCAGCTCCCGCGTTGTCGCCACAGGTACCCCGGCCTCCACCTCAAGCAGGTTCTTCATGTCGATCACGTGGTAGCGGAGAAAGGGCGGCCCCGCCGGTGCGATCCCGAGTCCCGCCAGCCGGCCGATGGCCCAGGGCACGAGGTCCGCGATCTCGTGGAGCGTCTCCATGGTGACGCTGCGGGAGACCCCGACGTACGGCTGCTCATCGCGTACGGAGACAGTCGGCTGTTCGATCAGATATGCGTTCATGACCTGGTAGACCGCCTCCGGCCCGCAAACTCATCGCATGACCACGCCGAAGGCCGACAGTCTTCGACGGCGCCGGTCATCGCGCCATCGCGCGAGTACGCCCACCCGGGGCCGTCGCCGGATGGAGTCGTCAGGCGAAGTCCGGCTCAGGGTTCAGGGCGGTCACCAGGCGCACCGCGCGCGGCGCCTGCTCGTGGGCGTCGGCCGGGGTACGTTCCCGTAGTGCGTCGGCACGGCGGGTGACGGACGGTGGACGGCGGCCACGACCACTCAGATGCGGCGGCCATGGTGGCCGGAGGCGCTCCCACGACGCTTCCGTTCGCAAGTGGTCGGGTTCTACGCGGAGTCTCGGAGGAACGCCTCGATTGCCTTCAGGCCCGGTTGGTACCCGTTCGACGTGTCCACTGTCAGCATCGGCACGTCGAGCGAGATGGGCGTGAAACGGTCGTACGAGAACTTCCCCGCGGCAATCGCGTCCAGAAGCTCTTGGTCGGCGTGGGCTGCCCGATGGGCGGAGTCCCTGGCGCGTTGGGCAATCCTGCTCTGGGCGACGGCTGACGGCGTGGTGCAGCGCACGACACGGATCCGTGCGAATGCGGCAAGGGGTTCCAGGCCACGCTTCCATAACTTGTCCTGGTACGCCGCCTCGGCGACCACGGTCGTTCCGGCCTTCAACAGTGCCGTCAGCACCTCGAAGAAGGCATCCAGTGTGCGGTAGTTGAGAGGATCGTCGCCGTCGCTCCGGTGGTCAGGTGTCGCCAGAACCATCCCTTGCTTGATCTCGTCGCGAATGATCGCGGGACAACCCAGCTCCCGTGCGACGTTGTGGGCCAGCGTCGTCTTGCCGGTTCCTGGCGGCCCGCTCACAACAGCCAGCGTGGGAGAACTCGTGGAGCTGTTGGAGTGCGACATGGGCGAAATCCTCGTTATGTTCGTTCGGCAAAGAAGGCGGCTGAAGCCCGCCCAGGTGGTCCAGGTGGCGGGAGCAAACATCCGGACATCACCTCGGGATTTGGGCTGCGTGCTCTGTACAGGGGTACGTCGGTGTGTCGTCGCAGTCGCCGATGTCACGCTTTGCGACATTTCAAGCTGCGGGGCATTCCGTTCCGCTTCCAAGCAAAGAAAGGGATGTCGTGAAACGAATCGGCGTGTGCGCCCTGTCCCTTGCCGCCTCCGTGGCCCTGACGGGTGCGACCGCGGGGCATGCCTCCGCGGGCACCGGAGACGATCCCTCGACCGTAACCGTCGTCTTGAACCAGGGTGACGGCAACCTGTTCAACCAGGGTGACGGCAACAGCAACAACACTCAGGTCGGCGACGGGAACACGGCAGGGGGACACACCGTCACCCCGACGCCAGGCCCCTTGCCCGTTGTGACTACCTTCTACAGTCCGCTGGTGAGCGTGCAGCCAGGGCAGACACGCAGGGTGACCGCTACCTGCGGCGCGAACATGGAGGCGCTTTCCGGCGCCTACCAGCAGACCGGTCTGCAGGTGCTGCAGACCAGCCAGACCGCCAACTCGTTCATCGTCGAGGTGGAGAACACCAGTACGTTGGTGGGAGCCGCGGTGGCTTCGGTCAACTGCGTGTCGCTGTAGCACGGCAGGGATCGCCTGCCCGGCCTGGTGTCCGTACGTACGGTGCTGCGACCAGGGCATGCCTGTGCCTTTCGGGCCACGGGGGAGCATCGCAAGGCGGGGCATCAGTCTCGTACGGGGCGTACTCGGCTGACTCCGACAACGCGGCGAGGTGCCGTCCGCCGCGGCAGCGGCCGATGTCACTGCGGCGTCGCGGGCCCACGAAGAACCGCCGGACAGGGACTAAGCCTCTGGTGACGCCCCATCGGCGCCGATGACGCCGTAGGTGCGGTGTGGGCGTACGAGCACGGCGGTGCGGCGCTCTTGGGCCATTGTGCGGTCGTACGCCTGCCAGTCGTCGTGGATGCCGCCAGCGGCGGTGTAGATCTCGCGTAGGAGCAGGCGGATGCCTTCCGCGTCGAAGGCGGGGTGCGGGTCGTCGGGGCCGATCAGTTCGGCGGTGCCGTCGTGGGCTGCCCAGGTCCATCCGGAGCGTGCGGTGACGGTGAGCTGGGGGCGGGCGCGGAGGTTGGCGAGCTTGACGCGGCCGTAGGTGACGAAGGCGGCGACGGGCGTCCCGGTGGTCGGGTGAGGCATCACGGCGAGGTTGACCACGGAGGAGTGGATGCTCTGGTCGGCCCGCAGGGTCGAGACCACGGCCAGATGCCGCTGTTCGCGCAGGAGGCGGTCGAAGTCGTCGAGGGTTGTCATAGGTGCTCCTGACGGGCCGGGGGTGGGCGGTGCGCCTGCGGTCCTGTGGGTGGTTTCGCTTTTCGGTCTTGCTCGCAGTCTCGCATAGTGGGTTCGGAAAGCGAACCAACCCGATGGGGAGGCGCCGCACCCTCGCGGGCTGGGCGGTGCGGTGAGGTGCCTGAGGGGTGGTCAGGACGGTGTCAGTGCCAGGGCCCGTATCGCCTCGGCGAACCCGGCGTCATCCCTGGTGGTGGAGACGTCGGCGATGTAGCCGTCGGGCCGGATCAGCACCAGGGCGTCGCCGTCGACGCCGTAGGTGCGGGTCAGTTTGCCGCTGGTGTCCGCGATTTCGCCCCCGTTGCCCGGGCGGCGCACCACGCGGTAGGCGTGCAGTTCGGCGCCGGTCTCCGGCCAGGGCAGGCCGGTGGGGGCGTTGCCGAAGGCGAGGAGGGTGAAGTGGGTTCCTCTGAGGAGGTCGAACAGGCGGCGTGCTCCGTCCGCGGTGAGGCAGGGTGCGTCGGGGGCGCGGTCTCCTGCGGCGAGGGTGCGGGTGGTTCCGGTTCCAGCGAGGGGTCCGCCGCGGTAGGACAGGGTGAGCTGTCGTTCTTCGTCGCCGCGTTTGAGGCCGGACAGGCGGTGCCGGCTGAGGTTCTGGTACAGCTCGCTGGATTTGCCCAGGACGTGGGCGGCGACCGGTCGTCGTTCGGTTTCGTAGGTGTCCAGGAGGGCGTCGGGTGCGCCTGCCAGGACCTGGGCGAGTTTCCAGCCCAGGTTGTAGGCGTCCTGTACTCCGGTGTTGAGTCCTTGTGCGCCGGCCGGGGTGTGGACGTGGGCGGCGTCGCCCGCCAGTAGGACGCGGCCGGTGCGGTAGTGCTCCACCAGGCGGACGTTGGGCCGGAACACGGAGGTCCAGGTGATCTCGCGCAGATGCAGTCCGGTGAGTGTGTGGAACGTGCTGGCGAGCGCGGTGTGGTCGAGATCGGGGTCCTGGCCCGGGCGCAGCTTGATCATGATCTGGAACTGGTCGCTGTGCGGGAGGGGGCAGGCGGCGGCGGAGGTGCCGTGGGTGCGTGGCCATATGTGCCACCGGTTGCGGGGCAGGTCCGCGATGGTGGCGTCGATGAGCAGGGTGCGGTCGGTGTTGTCGGTGTGTCCGGTGAAGTCGAGGCCCGTGTGTTTGCGCACGGTGCTGGCGCCGCCGTCTGCGCCGACGAGGTACCGGCTGCGGACGGTTGATCCGTCCGCGAGGGTGGTGGTGACGCCGTCGCTGTCCTGGGTGAAGTGGGCCACGGCGGTGTCGAATTCGATGTCCAGGCCGTGGTGGTGCAGGAGGCTGTGCAGCAGGGCGTCGGTGCGGTGCTGCGGCAGGAGCAGGATGTTGGGGTAGGGCACGTCGGGAGTGGGGCGGTGGTTCTGCTGCATCCTCCACGGGAGGGTGAGCGGGCCCAGGTGCAGCCCGGCCAGGGGGTAGCGGCTGCCCTGGGTGTGGGCTTCGTGCAGGATGCCGAGGTCTTCGAGGATTTCCTGGGTACGGGGCTGGATGCCCTTGGCACGGGAGCCCTGGAAGGCGTGGTGTGCTTTGTCGATCAGCCTGACCGCGACGTCGCGGCGGAGCAGATCCGCGGCCAGGGTCGAACCGGTGGGGCCCGCTCCGGCGATCAGGACGTCGGTGTCGTAGTCGTAGTCGTAGGGGATGGTCATGCGGGGAGTTCTCCGGTGCGGTTGCTGAGGAAGGGCAGGAGCAGTCGTACGGTGGTGGGGGCGTCCTCGAAGGGGACCATGTGGCCGCAGTGGTCGAGGATGTGGCTGCTGCTTGGCCGGTAGAGGTCGCGCACGGTGGGGAGTTGGCCGATCGGGGTGACGTGGTCGTGGCGTCCCCAGATCAGCAGTTTGGGCACGGGCAGGTCCCCGGCGCGGCGGTAGAGGTCGTGCCGGCCGGTCAGAGGAAAGTCGCGCAGTGTGGACAGGACCGCGTAGGTGGTGCCGTGGAAGCGGGCGGGCTCGCGCAGGAGCTGCCGCAGGCGCTGGGCGTCCTGGGGCCGGCGCACGTTGTTGGCCGTGTGCTTGTCCAGGATCCGTGCGCCCAGGCGCGATCCCAGGAGGCGGGCGATTGCGTCGTGTCGCAGCAGGCCGGTCAGCGGCGGTCGCTTGGGCGCCATGCCGGCGGGGCCGATCAGGGCCATGGACAGTGGCAGACGTCCGGGGGCCTCGGTGGCGTAGGCCATCGCGACCAGGCCGCCCAGGGAGGTGCCGACGAGGTGGATGCGTTGCCCGGGGGCTAGGACGTTGAGGAGTTCGGCGAGCTGGCGTACGAACAGCTCCGGGTCGTAGCGGCCCTCGACGCGGTCGGACCAGCCGCGGCCGTACGCACTGTAGGCCAGGGTGCGGAAGCCCCGGGTGCGCAGGGGCGCCGCCACCGGGTCCCAGTAGCCCAGCGGGATGGTCAGCCCCGGGACCAGCACGACCAGCGGTCCCTCCGGGGGGCCGGCGAGGCAGTAGTGGGTGATGCCGTCGGACAGTTCCAGGAACGATCCTTCGACCGTGCGGCGGGCCTCTTCGTCCAGTCGGCGGTCCTCGCCGCGGGCGACGTACAGTCGGCTCACCGGTTCTCCTTCACGAACACGGTGATGGCCTCGGCCACCTGCTCGGGGGCTTCGTCCGGCATCAGGTGACCGACCCCCGGCAGCACGATGTCGGTGGCGTGGGGGATGTCGCGGGCGAGGTGCCGGACGTCGATCGCCCCGCCGCGCAGGACGAGCGTGGGAACCTCAAGGCGCGTCAGCTCGGCGCTGCGGTCGACCTGGTCGGTGCGCGACAGGTCGATGAAGGCGTCGCGGTTGCCGGGCAGGTTCATCATGTGGTGGACCCGGTCGACCAAGGCGTCGGTGAGGGTGAAGTCCGGGCCGACCGTGCTGCGCAGGGTGCGCAGCGTCATGGAGCGCGAGACGCCGCGGCGCAGGAGTTGACGGGTCAGGGGGTGCGGGCCAGGCGCATCGCCAGTGGCAGGGTCTTGCCGGGGTATCCGGTGGCGTTGAGCAGGACCAGCCCGGTGGTGCGGGCCGGGTGGTCCAGGGCGAAGTTCCAGGCGATGTTCCCGCCCAGCGAGTGTCCGACCAGGGTGCAGGCCCGCACGTCCTGGTCGTCGAGGAATCCGGCGACGAAGCGGGTGTAGGCGGCGATGCGGTAGTCCCGGTCCGGGCGCGGCCCGGTCAGCCCGCACCCGGGTAGGTCCGGGCGGATCACGTCGAACGAGGTGCGCAGCCGCGCGGTGACCGCGTCGTACGCGTCGAGCGAGGACCCGGAGCCGTGCAGTAGCAGTACGACGGGCCCGCTGCCCTCACGCGCGTAGCGCACGCGCATGCCCTCCACCACGGTGAAGCGGGCCGTACCGCCCTGGGTGGTATCCATGGCTTGCCCCCTTAACGGATACGTCGTATCCAATAAATTTCGGCTACATCGTAGCCGTTTTTGCGGCGCGGCTCCACCGGCCCGCTGGCAGCCTGCGGGGGACGCCGGGAACGGGGGTGTGTTCGGATTTCGGGTTCACGCTGTCGGGTCCGAGCTGTCGGGCGGTTGTCTACCTCTGACGGCGCTCGGTGTTGCCGCGCTCGGGGCCGGACCATAGGTCTTCGTCCTCGACGCGTCGCGCTGCGGCCCGCCTGCGGAGTGCTCGACGAGACCTCGTTTGCCAACCTGGCTCGGGCGCCGGGCGCCCGAGCGACCGGGTGCGGTTCGCGTGGGGGGCTAGGGGTTCGGGAGGCGGCTGTGCAACCCGGCTAGCAGGAGCTGGAGTCCGAAGTCGAACTCCTCCTCGATGGGGACCGATGTCAGTGCGGTGGTGACCTCGGCGATGGCCGGGAATTCCTTGGGGTCCAAGTGCCGGTAGAAGTCGGCGAGTTGGGCGCCGGCGTCGGGGGCGGCGGCTGCGGGACCGTGCTGCTGCGCGGTGAAGCCGATGACGTAGTGGCCGACGGCGGTGAAGGCGCGTGCGGCGAGGTCGCCGGGGAAGCCGTGGCGCAGCAGGGCGCGCAACACCCGTTCGCGCTGGGCCAGTCCGTGAGGTCCCACGGGGACCTGGGCCATGAGCGGGGGCACGGTGTCGGGGTGGCGGCGCAGGGCATCGTAGAACCGGCGTGCCATCGCTCCCAGGGCCTGGTCCCAGGTGGTGAACGTATCGATGTCACCGAGGTCGACTTCACCGAGGACGCGGTCGACGATGTGGGCGAGGATCTCGTCCTTGCTAGCGAAGTGCCGGTAGAGCGTGGCGGTCCCCGAGTCGAGCGCATCGGCGAGCATGCGCAGCGAGAAGGCGGCGACTCCGTGCCGGTCCACCAGTTCCAAGGCGGTGGCGACGATCAGGTCGCGGTCCAGGGAGGGGCGGCCACGGCGCGGGCCGCGCGGCGCCTGCGGGCGGGCTGCCCACCAGGCGGGACTGCCGGGAGCGGCGGTGCTCATGTTGTGGTCTTCCCGTCGGTACGCCTGAACCGGTGAGGGCGGCCTGCGTGCCCGGGACGATCTCCGCGCGACCCCCGCGCACGGGACGTCCCATCGAGCATCCCCATGCAGCCCCTACCATTATGGGTACATAGTATCCATATGTAGTGGGGCGCCCGCCCGCCGCGCGGCTCGGCCGCCGTCCGGCTCTGCGTCCTATATTCGCGGCGCGACGGTCGCGAGCACGCCCCATGCAGCCGTTCCGTTTGGCCAGGTCCACCCAGCGACGAGGTGTCCGGAAAATCCCTGCGTGGCCTCAGTCGGCCGCAGGACGCGGTTGACCTGCACGTCGTCCCCGTCATCAGGGCCAGTTCCGTGCACGTTGACGCTCGGGTCAGGGGTGTCGCTCTTGCTCTGGTGCTGCGGCGTCGCCTCGCCACGCAGGAGCGCGCGCAACTGCTCCATCACCACCGGGTCGTGGACGCCGTCGTAGATCCACCGGGTGCCGAGCACCCCATGTTCGGAGGTGCCGATCAGAGTCTCGCCGGGGACGTCCTCCAGCGCCGCACCGCGGTAGCCCATGGGCACCAGATACGCCACCGGCTCCTGCGCGGTGGCGTCCGCCACGACCATGAACTCGATCCCGACCGTGCCCTCTGGATCGTCCAGACGGAACCCACCGGCCTTGACCAGTTCCGGTGTCTTTGCGTCGCCCACGTACCAGCTCTGCTTCGGCAGCCAGTCGGTGAGCAACTCCAGCTTGGTGGGTGTCATGGTGGTGTGGTGGATGAAGGCCATGCGAGCTCCTTACACGTAAGTCTGGGCCCGTCCCCGAACGGGATGTGATCGAACCTATAGGAGACGGCCGTGCTTCCCGAGAGGTGGCAGGTGGCCTCGTGGACCTTCCCGCGGACAGGACTCACGTGCAACGTGCCAGTGCTCAGGCACGCGCCTGCCGCGGCACCCGACCGACCTGGCTCATAGGGGCAGTCTCGCCTGACGGATCTGCGCCTTCCCCGGGCGCTGTGTCGAGAACGGCGTCCAGTATTCCCCGGGAACGCTCCAGTTGGGCGATTGCCTCGGTGATACGGGTACGTTCGCGCCGCAGCTCCCCGATGAAGGTCGGGCAGCCGGACGGCACCCTCAGCTCGTTTCTGTCGTGCAGGCAGTGCACGACCTTGGCGATGACCGCGGTGGACAGCCCGGCGGCGAGCAGCGCTCGGATGTGGTTCACGGTTGCGACGTCTGCCTCGGCGTACTCACGGTATCCGTTGTCCAGCCGGATCGGCCGGAGCAGCCCCTGCTCCTCGTAGTAGCGCAACAGCCGTCTGCTCACGCCGGTTTCGTGGGCCAGGTCGCCGATGCGCATCGGGCCTTCTCCTTGACCTTCACATAGATGTGACGCCTTACGGTCCCCCAGTATCGCTGATCGTGAAGTGAAGGAGCCGGGTCATGCCGGGTGCGGTGATCATTGGTGCGGGACCGGGGATCGGGCAGGCGGTGGCCCGTCGGTTCGCCAGGGAAGGTCTGCCGATCACGCTGATCGCCAGGGGCGAGCGGACGCTGCGCGCCGCGGCGGACGCGGTCGCCGCCCACGGCGTTCCAGTCGTCACGTTGCGGGCTGACGCCACCGACCGGGCCGAGTTGGACGCAGCCCTGGACCAGGCCATCGGCGAGCACGGAGTGCCGGAAGTCGCCGTGTACAACGCCGCGCTCGTCCGCGCGGACGAACTGGGTGAGTTGTCGGTGCGCGATCACATGGAGGCATGGGCGGTCAACGTGGTCGGCGCGCTCAACGCCGCGGCACGCCTCGCGTCGGCAATGGTGACGCGCGGAAGCGGAACGTTCCTTGTCACGGGCGGTATGCCCGAGCCCAAGCCGCAGTATGTGAGCCTATCCCTGGGCAAAGCGGGCGTCCGGACTCTGGTCGCGCTGCTCGATCAGCAGTACAGATCCTCTGGAGTCCATGTGGCGAGCGTCACCGTGGACGGCCCGGTCGCCGCCGGCACCGACTTCGATCCCGACCACATCGCCGAGCACTACTGGAAGCTGCACACACAGCCGCGCCACCTGTGGGACAGCGAGGCGCTGCACGCCGGCCGCTCCTGACGGCGCGTGGCCCGTGCCCGAGGCCGGAGAACCGAGCCCGGCACCGGTCCGCGTCCGCCGGTGAGTGAATCCGCTGCCCTCGCCTGCGCGGCCCCGTCCGCACATCGAGCACCAAAAGCCAGGAGCGGTCCGCGCCATGGCGCGGCTGTGAACCGCGGCGCGGACATGGCTCCCGGGCCACCCCACCGACCCGGCGCCCCCGCAGGATCACCCCGGCTCCGGACCGGACATCGCGCTCGGCGGGCATCGTGCGAGCCGCTGACGACGTCGCGTTAACCGGGCGCTCACCTGTTGAGGTGCGGGCGCTGGCAGCCCGGTTTCTAGCGTCGGTTCCGAGGCGGTCGTCCGGCCGGCTCGTCCCCCGCGCAGAGGTGTCACGATGCGTCGTACCCTGTCCGCCGCGCTGACCGGTCTGGTGATCCTGACCGGGGCAGTGGCGTGCTCCTCCAACGACTCTGGATCCGGATCGGGTCCGTCCTCCCCGGCCCCCGCGCCGGAGGTGAATCCCGCCGGTGACATCCCGGACAACCAGGTGTACGTGGACTGGTCGCCGGCCGACGGCGGTTATCGCGTCAAGGTGCCCGAAGGCTGGGCGCGCCAGGGCTCCGGCGCCGCCACGGTCTTCAGCGACAAGTTCAACAGCGTCCGGATCGAGCGGTCGCCGGCGGCGCAGGCCCCGACCGCCGACTCGGTCCGCTCGGTGGATCTGCCGGCGGTCGAGCGGTCGGCGACGAATGTGACGGTGGGCGAGGTCAGCACCGTGAGCCGTCAGGGCGGCAGCGCTGTACTGGCCACGTACCGGGCGGACTCGGCCGCCGACGGCGTGACCGGCAAGAGCGTCCGGCAGGACGTGGAGCGCTACGTGTTCTGGCGGAAGGGCGAACAGGTCGCGCTGACGCTCTCCGGTGCGGTCGGCGCGGACAACGTCGATCCGTGGCGTACCGTCACGGACTCCTTCCGGTGGTCGTGATGACCACGGCCGTTCCGCTCAGCGCACGCTCCCTGTACCGGTTCTTCCGGGCCGGCGGGGAGGAGACCTTCGCGCTCCAGGGAGTCGGTCTGGAGGTGGCGAAGGGCGAGATCGTCGCGGTCATGGGTCCTTCCGGATCCGGCAAGACGACACTGCTGAACTGTCTGGCCGGTCTGGACGAACCGGACGGCGGCATGGTGCACGTCGCCGGTCTGCCCCTGTCCCACCAGCGGGAACACGTACGAGGCCGGCTCCGGGCCCGCCATATCGGTGTGCTGTTCCAGTCGGGCAATCTGCTGGAGCACCTCACGGTCGCCGGCAATGTACGGCTCGTACGGCGGCTCTCGCGCACCCCGGACCACATCGCGCCACGGGATCTGCTGGAGCGGATGGGCATCGCGGCACGTGCGGGCGCGCTGCCCCGGCAGCTCTCCGGCGGCGAGTCGGCCCGCGCCGGTCTGGCCGTGGCACTGGCCAACGATCCGGCCGTGGTCCTCGCGGACGAGCCCACCGGGGAGGTCGACGCGGAGACCGAGCGGCGGATCCTCGCGCTGCTGCGTGAACGGGCCGCTACCGGGACCTCCATGGTGGTGGTCACGCACTCGCGGGCGGTGGCCGCCATGGCCGACCGGGTGCTGCGGATGCGGGACGGACGGTGGGTGTGATGGCCGGGACCGGAGCACCGCCGGCCGTCTGCGCGGATATCGCGCGCACCTACGGCTCGGGCAGCGGCGCGGTGGTCGCCGTGCACGGCGCGAGCTGTACGGTCGCCGCGGGCGCGCGCATCGCGGTCGTGGGCCCTTCGGGCTCCGGCAAGTCGACGCTGCTGCATCTGATGGCTGGTCTGGACCGGCCCACGGCCGGGCGGATCACCCATCCCGGGCTGCCCGGAGGACCGCTCGCCCGGCACATCGGTTTCGTCTTCCAGGGGCCGAGTCTGCTGCCGCCGCTCACCGTGGTCGAGAACGTCGCCCTGCCGCTGCGTATCGACGGTGTGGAGGAGGCGGACGCGGAGGCGCGCGCCGTCTCGGCGCTGGAGAGCCTCGGGCTGGCGGCGCTGGCGGCGAAGCTGCCCGACGAACTGTCGGCCGGTCAGGCCCAGCGCGTCGCGGTGGCGCGGGTACTGGCACGACGGCCCCGGCTGATCCTCGCGGACGAACCCACGGGCCAGCTCGACCGCCACAGCGCGGAGCAGGTGATGACGGTGCTGCTGGGCGCCGCCGAGGCGCTCGGCGCGGCCGTGGTGGTCACCACACACGACACCCGGGTGGCGGAGGCGCTGACCACACGGTGGTCCATGACCGACGGCCGGCTGGTGCTGCCGGACCGTACGGGATCCGAGCCACGGGAACACGAGGGAGATGGAGCACGGTGATCAGGACGTGGCTTTCCGGGCTGCTGCGCGTGCGCGGCGGCCGGCTTCTCGCGACCGCCTCGGGGGTGATGGTGGCCGTCGCACTGCTGTCCGTGCTGGGCGGCTTCCTCTCCACGACCCGGGCCACCATGACCTCCCAGTCGGTCCGTTCGGTCTCCGTCGACTGGCAGGTACAGGTGGCCGACGGCGCCGATCCGGACGGTGTGCTGTCCGCCGTGCGCGCGCTCGCCGGCACGGAGAAGGCCCTGCCGGTCGGCTACGGGTGGACCGAAGGGCTGGAGGCCCGGACGGGCGGCACACTTCAGAGCACCGGCCCCGGGTCGGTGCTGGGTCTGCCCGCCGACTACGCCGATGTCTTCCCCGGCGAGATCCGGGTACTGGCGGGGAGCGGCCGGGGAGTGCTGCTCGCTCAGCAGACCGCCGCCAATCTGCACGCGGCTCCCGGCGACACCGTCACCGTCAAGCGGGCCGGGCTGCCCGCGGTGCCCCTCCAAGTGGCCGGAGTGGTGGAACTGCCGCTTGCCGACTCGCTGTTCCAGAAGGTGGGAGCGCCGCCGCAGTCGCAGCCCGCGGCGCCGCCGGACAATGTCGTCCTGCTTCCCGAGCGGACCTGGCACACCGTGTTCGATCCGCTCGCCGGTCCCCGGCCCGATCTCGTACGGACACAGATCCACACTCTGCGCGGCCATGATCTGCCCGCCGATCCGGCCGCCGCGTACACCACGGCCACCGGCAGCGCGCACAACGCGGAGGTACGGCTCGCCGGTACCGGGCTGGTCGGTGACAACCTGGGCGCCGTTCTCGACGCCGCCCGCTCGGACGCGCTCTACGCGCAGTTGCTGTTCCTCTTCCTCGGCGTGCCCGGTTCCGTGCTGGCCGCGGCGCTGACCTGGGCGGTCGCCCAGGCCGGAGCGGGCCGCCGGCGCAGGGAACAGGCGCTGCTGCGGGCCCGGGGAGCCACCCTGGGCCGGCTGATGGGTCTGGCGGCGGTGGAGGCCGCGGTCGTCGCGGTGGCCGGCACGGCGGGCGGGCTGGCGCTCGCCGCGCTGGTGAACCGTACGGCGTTCGGTACGGCGGGGATCTCCCCGGCGTGGGCGCTGGTCGCCTCGGCGGCGGGTGTCGGGGTGGCGGGCGCGACCGTACTGGTGCCCGCGCGGTTCGACGCGCGGCGGGCGACCGTCGTCTCCGGCCGTACGGTGGTCGGGCGCCGCCCGGTGCCACGCCCGGCGTGGTGGATACTGGCCGTACTGCCGGCGGCGGGTTCACTGGCGGTGTTCCGCGCCACGAGCACGACGAACTACGCGCTGGTCCTGGCCCCGGAAGGCACGGCGAGTCTGTCCGTCGACTACTGGGCGTTCGCGGGACCCGCCCTGCTGTGGGCGGCCGGCGCGGTGCTGGTGTGGCTGCTGACCGACGGGCTGCTGCACCGTGGCGGGCCGGTGCTGCGAAGGCTGTTCCGGCCGGCGGCCGGCGCCCTCTCCGGCACGGTCGCGGCCAGTCTGTCCCGGCAGCGCGGCACGGTGCTGCGCTCGGTGGTGCTGCTCGCGCTGGCCTGTGCGTTCGCCGCGTCGACCGCCGTGTTCAACTCCACCTACCGGCAACAGGCCGAAGTGGACGCCGTGCTGACCAACGGCGCCGATGTCACCGTCACCACGTCCACGGCCTCGGCCACCGGCCCCGCGGACGTCGCCAAGGTCGCCGCGGTGCCAGGCGTACGTCATGTCGAGCCGCTCCAGCACCGGTTCGCTTATGTCGGCGCCGATCTCCAGGATCTGTACGGCGTACGGCCCGCGAGCATCGTGTCGGCCGGCCGTCTGCAGGACGCCTACTTCTCCGGTGGCACGGCGGGCGCCCTGATGGACCGTCTCGCCGCTCGTCCCGACGGGCTGCTCGTGAGCGCGGAGACGGCGCACGATTTCCAGCTCCACCCGGGCGATCAGGTCCGGCTCCGGCTGACCGACGCGCGGACCGGCGGACCGCGTACGGTCCCCTTCCACTTCGCCGGTGTCGTGAAGGAGTTCCCGACCGCGCCCAAGGACAGCTTCCTGGTCGCCAACGCGTCATACATCGCCCGTACGACGGGCAGCGGGGCCGCCAGTACGCTGCTGGTCGACACGGGCGGCATGGATCAGCGGGCGGTGGCGGCGCGGGCGCGGACACTGCTCGGACCGAACGCCCGCATCACGGATCTGCCGTCGTCGCGGACCGCGATCGGATCCAGTCTCACGGCCGTCGATCTCGCCGGACTCACCCGCGTCGAGCTGGGATTCGCGTTGGTGATCGCCGCCGCTGCGGGCGGTCTGGTGCTGGCGCTCGGACTGGCGGAGCGGCGTCGCACACTGGCGCTGGCGTCGGTGCTGGGCGCGCGGGGACGGCAGCTCTCGGGATTCGTGTGGAGCGAGGCGGCGCTGGTGGCCGTGTCGGGCCTCGCCGGTGGCGCGGCCCTCGGCTGGGCGCTGTCGCGGATGCTGGTGAAGGTCCTCTCCGGAGTCTTCGATCCGCCGCCGTCACAGATCGCCGTTCCCTGGGGCTATCTGAGCGCGATGGCCGGTATCACGGTGGCGGCGCTGGCGGTGGCGGCCTGGGCCGCCGTACGGCACGCCCGCCGGCCTCCGCTCACCGAGTTGCGGGAACTGTGACGTACCGACGGACCGGCCGGGCCGGGCATCTCAGGGCGGTCCGTGTGACGGGAGCGTCGTCGGCGCGGGCCGCGCCGGAAGGGCCACGAGCCAGGTGAATCTGGGGTGGGGCCGAGGGCGGGAGACGAAGAGTCTGCCGCCCTCGGCCTCGGCCAGCGAGCGGGCCAGCGCGAGACCGATGCCATGGCCGTCCTCCGTCGCGTGGCCGCGCCGCACGAACGGATCCGTGTCCTCGGGGATCCCGGCTCCCTCGTCCTCGACATCCACGGCCAGCACTCCGGCGCTCTCCCGGACACGTACGGTCACCGTTCCTCCGCCATGTGTCCGGGCATTGGCGATCAGCACATCCAGGACCTGCCGGGCGGCCCGCGGTGAGCCGACGGCGTCCGGCAGGTCCTCGTCGATCATCACCCGCAGACGCCGTCCTCCCGCCGCGAGTTCGCCGTGCCAGTGCCGTTCGATCCCGTCGAGGAGCGGCACCGGGTCGAGCGGTGCCCGCTCGGGTACGTCACGCGCCAGGGCCAGCAGATCGGTCAGGGTGGTCTCCATCCGTTCGACCTGCTGGAGGGCCGAGCGCAGGGCAGTGTACGGATCGGCGCGCGCAGCGGGTGCCAGTGGAGTCTCCAGCTCCAGCCGTACGCCGGTGAGCGCCGTACGGAGCTGGTGGGACGCGTCCGCGCTGAAGGCCCGCTCGCGCCGCAGAAGGAGGCCGATGCGGTCGGCGGCGCGGGCGAGGGCGTCAGCGACCGCGTCGGCCTCCGGGAGCCCGGTAGCCGGCGCACGGCCGGGCGGCGGCTCGCCGCGCTCCATGTCGCGGGCCGCGACGGCGAGAGCCTCCAGCGGACGGGCCAGCCGACGGCTGGACCGGACCGCGAGCAGGACGCCGACGCCCACGGCGAGTGCCGCCGGCACCGCCATCCCGGCCCAGGTCAGGGCGGCCCGCCGGTACGGATCGGCGGCGGGCGAGGTGACCCGTACCACCGCGCGGACATGTTCGGCGCCGCCGACCGGGACGGCCGCCACCAGGCCCTCACCGGACCGTGCGGTGGCGGCCCGTCCCGCCGCCGCGGCCCGTACCGGACCGTCTCCGGCCCGGGGACCGGTACCGGCCACGCGCAGCCCGTCGGGCCCGTACACCGCGATACGGGTGCCCGCCTCGGCACGCGGCAGCTCCACCGGATCACCGGCGCCCGGACGGCCGAGCGGTACGGGCAGGCCGACCGCGACCCGCTCGCCGAGCTGCCGCAGCTCACGCTCCTCGTCCTGCTCGTACAGCCGCAGCGCGGCGACGGCGAGCGGCAGCGCGAAGAGAAGCACCGCGCAGACGACGGCCAGCACGGTCGACCCCAGGATGCGGCGGCGCACGGTCCGGCCCTGCCGTCAGCCGGCCGCGGGGGCCGTCGGGACGTCGAGGCGGTAGCCGAACTGACGCAGTGTCGTGATCCGCAGATGGCCGCCGAGCTTGCGGCGCAGCGCGGCCACATGCACATCGAGGGTCTTGGTGGAGCCGAACCAGTTCTCGTCCCAGACGTCGTTCATGAGGTCCTCGCGGCTCACGGCCTGTCCCGGACGCGCGGCCAGCCGTACCAGCAGATCGAACTCGCGGGGACGGAGTGTGATCTCGCCCCGAGGGCTCAGACAGCGCCGGGCGGGCCGGTCCACGACAAGAGCGCCGAGCCCGATCCGCGCCGGGGCGCCGGGTGCTCCGAGGGCGCCGGGCGCGGCGCGGCGCAGATGGGCGGTGACCCGGGCCTGGAGCTCGGCGACCCGGACGGGTTTGGTCAGATAGTCGTCGGCTCCGCACTCCAGGGCCTGCACGACATCCATCTCCCCGGTTCTCGCCGTCAGTACGACGATGACGGCGTCCGGAGCCCGCTCCCGCAGAAGACGGCACAGTTCGAATCCGTCCATGTCGGGCAGCCCCAGATCGACCAGGAGCAGATCGGCCGGGTCCGGCGCGGTGTGTGCCAGCGCGGTGGCGCCGTCGGGGCACCAGTGGCTGTCGTGGCCGAGTACGCGCAGTGTCGCGCCGAGTCCGCCGCCGATCGTCGGGTCGTCCTCGACCACCGTGATACGTGCCATCGCCTCACGCCGCCCGGCGCCACGGACCGACGCGCCCGTACCCGCTGCCGTACACACATCCGTACACATCGACGCGGCCTTCCGCGCCCTGGATCGCGGTCACGCCCCGAGGATGCCGGACCGTACCTGAACACAACCTGAACGCGCGCTTCGCCGCCCGGGACGGTGGACGGCCGACGTCCGTACGTGGTCATACTGGCGGAATGACGGCTCCCCGCGTGCTGATCGTCGAGGACGATCACGGACTGCGCGATGTGATCGCCCGTGGCCTGCGCGACGAGGACTTCCTCGTGGTGACGGCGGCCGACGGCGCCTCGGCGCTGCGCGCCGCCGACGGTTCGGTGGACGCGGTGGTGCTCGATGTCGGGCTGCCCGACTCCGACGGCCGAGATGTGTGCCAGGCGATGCGGGCCGCCGGGGTGAGCGCGCCGGTGGTGTTTCTCACGGCGCACGACACACTGACCGACCGGCTCTCGGGCTTCTCCTCCGGTGGCGACGACTATCTGGCCAAGCCGTTCCACCTCAGCGAACTCGCGGCCCGGATCCGGGCCGTGCTGCGGCGCTCGGGCGACGGCACGGCGATCGACACGGGTGCGGTGCGGCTGGACCCGGTACGCCATGAACTGGAGGTGCGCGGGACGGCGGTGGCGCTCACCCCCACCGAGTTCCGGCTGCTGGCCTGTCTGATGGCCGCTCCGGGAGCTGCCGTGCGCCGTCGTGCCCTGCTGCGGGCGGGCTGGCCGGAGGGCGCCCAGGTCTCCGACAACACCCTGGACCAGTATCTGGTCCGGCTGCGCCGGAAGCTGCGCGAGGCCGACGCGCCGCACAGCATCGGCACGGTCCGCGGCATCGGATACCGCTTCGCGTGATCGGACAGCACCGACTCCAGCGCCTCGGCCCGCGTACGCTGCGCGGCCGGCTGGCACTGATCGCCCTGGCCACCAGCGTGCTGTGGATCGCCGTGCTGACCACGGTGTTCAACCTGGCCCTGGACAGCAGACTGCACGGGCAGGCCGACGAGGTGCTGCGCACCCGCGCCGAGGCCGTGGCCGCCACCGTCGACGCGCGGCCGGACGGCCGGCTGACGGTCAGGGAGCCGACGGAGGACCAGGCTCTGGACGCGGGTGTGTGGATCTACGAGGGCGGCCGGGCGATCGAACTGCCCCCGAACGTCCCGCCCGCCCTCCAGCGGCAGGCGGACGCGCTGGCCGGACACGGCACCCGGTTCGCCGAGACCACCTCGCCCTCGGCGACACGGTTCTACGCGCTGCCGGTCGCCGCGCTCCCGGCCACCGGAGGCGGGGGCGAGGCCGGAAGCGGCGGACAGGCGGGCACCGTGATCACCTCCGTCAGCCTCGACCCCTATGTCAGCACCGCCGATTCCGCGCTGGCCGGCTCGATCGCCCTGTCGCTGGTGCTGCTGGGCGGTGTCTATCTGCTGACCCGGTTGGTGGTACGGCGGGCTCTGCGGCCGGTGGGCGACATGAGCGCGCAGGCCGCCGAGTGGAGCAAGGCGGGTGTGGCGGAACGGTTCGGGGAGGGCGGGCGGCCCGCCGAACTCGTGTCTCTGGCGGCCAATCTCGACGAGCTGCTGGACCGGCTCGCCGCGGTCCTGCGCCATGAACAGCGTCAGGCCGCCGACATCTCGCACGAGCTGCGTACTCCGCTGGCCCGGATCACCGCGGAGACCGAGTGGCTCGCCCGGCGCCCCCGCACCGCCGACGAGCAGCGGGCCTCGCACGAGGCCATCGCGAGCGCCGCCGCCACGATGGGCCGGATCTGCGAGACCTTGCTCTCCGAGGCCCGTACACGCACCGGACAGACTCCGGGAAGCTGCGACGTCCTGGCGCTCGCGCGGGAGCTGGCCCGGCGTGGCACGGACGGGCCGCCGCGGACGCCGCCGGTCGAGGTCCGTGGCGGCCCGGCCACCGCCGGTGTCTCCACGGCACTGGCCGAACGCATCCTGAGCCCGCTGCTGGACAACGCCCGCCGCTATGCCGCGCACACCGTGGTGATCGAATGCGCGGCGACGACGGGCGCGGTACGGGTGACCGTCGCCGACGACGGGCCCGGGGTACCGGTGGAGTTCAGGGACTCGCTGTTCGAACCGGGCCGGCGTGCGACGCCCGGCGACGGTCATGACGGCGCGGGCCTCGGGCTGGCGCTCGCGCGCCGGCTCGCCCGCGCGGCCGGCGGCGACATCGCACTCGACGCAGGCCACGCGGGCGCGCGGTTCACCGTCACTCTGCCCGCGGGCTGAGCGGCTCGGCCGGTACGACATCCCTCCTGGTCCGGGTGAGAAAGACGACCAGGCCGAGGATCACCGCCAGGAACAGCGCGCTGGTCCCCACGGTGCCGAGCCCCAGTCCGCCGTCCGCACGCGCCTGGGACAGATAGTCACCGAAGGACGCGCCGAGCGGGCGGGTCAGTACATAGGCGATCCAGAACGACCAGACGGCGTTCAGACCGAGGGCCCGATGGGCGGTGGCCACCGCGGCGATCAGGAGGGCGAAGATGACGGCGGAGAGCCAGTATCCGAGATTGAGCCGCTCGGCGGTGAGGTCGCCCGCGGCGGTCCCGAGGGCGAAGGTGAAGAGGATCGCCAGCCAGTAGAAGCCCTCGCGTCGGCCGGTGCGGACGGAGTGGATGGAGAGCGTGCGCTCGCTCGCGTACCAGCCGATGAAGGTGAGGGCCAGGGCGACCGCGAAGACCGCCGTGGTGGTCTCCAACGGGACGCCGAGATTGTCGGTGAGATTGTCGCTGACCAGCGTGCCCACCACGCTGATCAGTACGACGGCGAGCCAGTACAGACCCGGCACATAGGCGCGCGCCCGGAACTGGAAGAAGAGTGTGATCACGAGCAGGGCGCTCATGATGAGGGACGTGTTGGTCAGCCCGAGGCCGAGATTGGCGTTGAGGAGGTCGGCGGCGGTTTCCCCCACCGTGGTGCAGAGGACTTTGATGACCCAGAAGTAGAGGGTGACCTCGGGGACCTTGTTCATCAGCTCGCGGCGCCGTGAGGAGGCGTCCGCCAGATATGTGTCTGCTGTCATGACGCAGCACGCTGGCAGGGTTCACCTGAACGTTTCCTGACCGGAGGGCACGGCCGACCGGTCCGGGCGGCCGCCGTGGATCGGGGCCGGGCACTTAATCGGGGCCGGGCGCTTACTCGAAAAGGTGGCGGTTGGCTCGGCTCCACGCGGCTCGTTGGGCCAGGTCGTCGAGGTAGCCGTCGGCAACCCACCGGGCTTGCGGCTGAAGTCCCCGCTCGGCGAGCCCGCGGACCTGCTCGATCGCGGCCTCCTGGACATCGATGACCGCGTCGACCAGGCCGTCGGTGGAGGTCAGGCCGTAGGCGTCGGCGAACAGCTCCAGGCGGTGGCGTCGGGCGGGTGGCTCGGGATGGCGCAGCCAGCGGAGGCATACGGCGTCGTCCCGGAACGGGGCGACGTACTCCAGGGCGTAGCAGATGTCGTGCAGCCGGTCCGCGGGCCGGGCGTAGTCCCAGTCCAGGATGCCGACGGGGTTCTCCCGTCGCCAGACGATGTTCCACGGGCCGAAGTCACCGTGGCAGACCACCTCGCCGTCGCCCGGCCCGCTCTCCCCGGTGCACCAGGTCAGCCCTTCGGACAAACGGAAGCCCGCGACCGCTTCGTGATACTGGCGCAGGAGACGGGCGAAGGCGACCAGGCCGGTGTTGTCGACCACCTTGGCCCAGCCTTGCGGCCCTGACTCACCGTCCAGATAGGTGAGGACCTCACGTCCTTCCTCGTCGATTCCCCGCACCCGTGGCGAGTACGGGAAGCCGACGTCCTCCAGATGCCGGAGCAACTGGTGGACCGCCGGGGTCCACGCATGCACGGGCCGCCGGACCGTGTCGCCCACGCGCACCACCCTGCGATGAGGATCGTCCTGCAACACGTGTTCGTCCGTCACGTGCGCAGTATCCCGTAACAGACTGGGGGAGAGCTCCACGCGCTGCTGCCCGCGCCGACTCCCCGCGGTGTCCGGGCGGACGGCGTTCGTTGAGGCAGAAGGCAGAAGGCAGAAGGCAGAAGGCAGAAGACGGAGGGCGGAAGACAGAAGGCGGATCTGCCGGGCTGTCCCGACACATCGACCCTTCGCCGCACCTTCTGCCCTCATTGGCGCCGATATGTCTAGCGTGAAGGTGTGGAACATGTCGTACATCTTGCTCAGCTACTGCGCCGACCGGTGGTCGGGCGCAACGGCGAGGTGGTGGGAAGGCTCGCCGACGTGATCGTGCGGCTGCGGGGGCGGGACTATCCGCTGGCCACCGGGCTGGTCGCGCGAGTGGCCGGGCGCGAGGTCTTCCTGCCCGCCGAGCAGGTCGCCGACCTGGACGCGGAGAAGAGCACTCTGACCAGCCCGCGGGTGGACCTGCGCCACTTCGAGCGGCGCGAGGGCGAGGTCCTGCTGCGGGCGGATGTGCTCGGCCACCGGGTCATCGATGTCGTCGGCGTCGAGCTGGTGAGGGCGTACGACATCGAGTTGGAGCAGCGGCCGGAGGGATGGGTGCTGACCTGCCTGGACACACGGAGGCCGCCGCGCTTGTGGGGTGTCCTCGCCGGTCGTCGCGCACGGCCCGACTGGCGGGACTGGAAGTCCTTCGAGCCGTTGATCGGCCACGCCCGCTCCGCCCGGGTCCGCGGACCGTTCGCCCGACTGGGCCGACTCAAGCCCGCGGACCTCGCCGATCTGCTGGAGGAGGCCAACCGCACCGAGTCGCACGAGATCCTGCAGACCGTCCACGCCGATCCCGAGCTCGAAGCGGATGTGTTCGAGGAGCTGGAACCGGATTCACAGACCCGCCTGCTGCGCGAGCGCAGCGACACCGAGATCGCCGAGGTGGTCGCCCGGATGCGCGCCGACGATGCCGCGGACGCCATCAACGATCTCCCGCAGAGCCGGCGCCGGCCCGTACTGGACGCGCTCCCCGCCGGGCAGCGCACCAAGGTGCTGACGCTGATGGGCTTCAACCCCTCCAGCGCCGGGGGGCTCATGGCGCTCGATGTCCTGACCATGGCGGGCAGCAGCGCTGTGGCGGAGGCGCTGCGGGCGGCGGGCGAGGCCCGCAGTCTCCAGCCCGAGGCGCTGACCAGCGTGTATCTGGTGGGGGAGGAGCAGCGGCTGCTCGGTGTGGTCACGCTCGTGGAGTTGTTGCAGGCCGATCCGGCCGCGCGGCTGGAGGAGCTGGCGGATCGCGACCCGGTCCGGGCCGGGCCGGATACGGACGTCGAAGACGTCGCTCTGCTCATGACGGACTACAACCTGCTGACCATTCCGGTCGTCGACGGTGCGGACCGCATCCTGGGCGTCATCACGGTCGACGATGTCCTGGACGTGGTCATCCCGCAGGACTGGCGTCGGCGCGAGCCCGCACCGCACCCCGCCCGCCGCGTGGAGCGACCCCGCCCCGGAGACTCCCCGCACGAGATGCCGCCCGGATCGTGAGCGAAGACGACCGGCCCACCGACGGAGCGGACCGGCCCGAGCCTCCCGAGCGCGCCGAGCCTCCCGGGCCCCCTGAGCGCGCCGAGCCTCCCCAGCAGCCTGCGTGCCCGGAGGAGCCCCCGGCCCGCCCCGGACCGGAGCATCCAGAGCCTCCGGACCGCGCGCAAGCCCCGGCCGAGCCCGTACAACGCCGCCCCGCAGGGCAGAAGCGGCCCGCGGAACCACCCGAGCGAAGGCAGCCACCCAAGCCGCCGGAGGAGAAGCGTCCCCCCGGGCCCCCTGAGCACGGACCCCCCGAGCACGGGCCTCCTGAGCACGCGACCCCTGAGCCCGGGACCCCTCAGCCCGGGACCCCTCAGCCCGGGACCCCGGAACGTCGCGCCGAGCCCCCCGCGAAGAAACCCGGCGCCCGGCCCGTACCGCCACCGTCACGCCCCGCACGGCCCGGCACCGGGCTCGACGAGGCCCATCTCGGCGAGATCCGGGGCGCCTTCGGGCGCGTCCCCCACGAACGCGTCGAAGAGCGTCCGGGCTTCAAAGCCCGCCTGCTGACCCTGCTGGCCATTGTCGGTCCCGGCATCATCGTGATGGTCGGCGACAACGACGCTGGCGGCATCGCCACCTACGCCCAGGCGGGCCAGAACTACGGCTACTCACTGCTGTGGGTGCTGCTCCTGCTCGTCCCTGTCCTGATCGTCAACCAGGAGATGGTCGTACGGCTGGGCGCCGTCACCGGCGTCGGCCACGCACGCCTGATCACCGAGCGGTTCGGCCGTTTCTGGGGCTGGTTCAGCGTCGGCGACCTGTTCCTCCTCAACTTCCTCACCATCGTGACCGAGTTCATCGGCGTCAGTCTGGCCTGCGAATACCTCGGCCTCTCGCGCTATGTCATCGTTCCGGTGGCCGCCGTCGCCCTGATCGCCGTGACCGCCAGTGGTTCCTTCCGCCGCTGGGAGCGCGCCATGTTCGCCTTCATCGGCGCCAGCCTGCTGCTGATCCCGCTGACCTTCATGTCGCAGCCGCAGTGGGGCCGCGCGGCCAACGACTTCGTCGTGCCGGGTATCCAGGGCGGCGTCACCAGTGAAGCGGTCCTGCTGATCATCGCGGTCGTCGGTACCACCGTCGCCCCATGGCAGCTCTTCTTCCAGCAGTCCAACGTGATCGACAAGCGCATCACCCCGCGCTTCATCGGCTACGAGCGCGCCGACACCGTGATCGGCTCCCTCCTGGTCGTCGCGGGCGCCGCCGCGCTGGTCATGATCGCCGACTTCGCGACCCGTGGCACCGCCGCGCACGGCCACTTCACCGATGCCGCCGGAGTCGCCGACGCCCTCGGCCGCCACGACCCTCTGCTCGGCGTCCTGTTCGCGATCGTCCTGCTGGACGCCAGCGTCATCGGAGCGGCGGCCGTCACCCTGGCCACCAGCTATGCCTTCGGCGACGTGTTCAATCTGCGCCACTCCCTGCACCGCCGCTTCGGCGAGGCCAAGCAGTTCTACGCCTCGTACAGCCTGCTGGTCCTGGTCGCCGCCGCCGTCGTTCTGATCCCGGGCGCCCCGTTGGGCCTGATCACCGAGGCCGTCCAGGCGCTGGCCGGGGTGCTGCTGCCCTCCGCGAGCATGTTTCTGCTCCTGCTGTGCAACGACACCGAGGTACTCGGCCCCTGGGTCAACCCCCGCTGGCTGAACGCGGTCGCCGCCGTCATCATCGCCGTCCTGCTGATGCTCTCCGGCACGCTGATGGCCACCACGCTCTTCCCGGGGGTCGATGTCGCCCGGCTCACGGTCTGGCTGGCGGTCGTGCTGGCCACGGGGCTGATCGCCACCGCCATCGCCGTCCGCCCGACCCGGCGCCGCGCGCCTGCCCGGGAGGTGCCCGCGATGTCGCCCGCCGAGAAACTCGCCTGGCGCATGCCGCCCCTGGCACTGCTGCAACCGGTGCGCTGGTCCGCCGGAACCAGGCTGGGCATGATGGCCCTGCGCGGCTACCTGATCCTCAGCGCCCTGCTCCTGCTCGTCAAAGCCGTCCGACTCGGCGGTGCCTGACCGGGGCCCGGGGGCGGAGCAGGATGCGGTGCGGCTGCCTCCCGCCCAGGGCTTCCGACGCGCGGGTGACTGCGCGCGGCAGTACGCGAGCACATGCCCCGAGCTGATCAGTGGCGTTGCCAGGCGGCCTCGCCCAGGAGACGGGCGAAATCCTCCGGCCGGGCCTACAGGGTGACGGCGATGGTCAGCATGATGGCCATGAGCGTGAGGACGAAGACCGTGATCTGCTTGCCGGTCGGCTGCTGTACGGGCTGTCCGGTACGGGCCCGGTCGATCTGGCGTCCTATGTAACCGGCGAAGGCGACTCTCGTCAGAGCCAGGCCGAGCATGGCCAGTGTGTACAGCGCCAGCGGGGTGGTTCCCTCGTAGTCCCGTACCGCCGAGTCGAGGCCGATGCCGAGCGCGCCGCCCAAGGGCAGCACTAGCGCCTTCCACTTGTCCTTTTTCTCAAGGATCAGGGACTGGAACGCCACCGCCGCCGCGATGCCCGCCACGACGGCGGCGATCCACCAGTCGGCGGGGGAGAAATGGGAGGTCAGCACAGCGGGTCTCCGTCCGGTGCGGGCTTACAGGGTGATCGCGACGGCCTTGATGGCTCCCCACGGGGAAGACAGCACCGATTCCCTTGAGCCGGCGGCCGAGTTGGCGGCGGGGTGATGCGTACCCGCCCTCATGGTGCGTACGCATCACCCCACATGCGGGGGTTTTACCAGGTGAGCAGGCCGACCACCGTGGTCACCGTGTCACTGACGGCGCCCGAGATCTTGGCGCCGACTTCCCTGGCCACGGTCTCCCCGTTCACGCCGAAGTTGCGGAAGATCGCTCCCTTGCCCTGGAAGATACCGCCGATCGCGAAGATGCCGAGTGCCTGCTGGAACTGGGGGGATCGCCAGCCGCCCTCGTACCCCAGGGACAGGATGGCGCTCACCCCTTGCATGCCCCAGGAGGCGAGCCCGACCCCGAGGGCGACGGCCCCGACGGCGGGGGCGAAGGGCCCGGTGAACGGGGCGAGGACGGCGAGACCGAGCGAGACCCCGCCGAGCACCGTGCTCCAGTGGCCGGTGGCCGCCGCCCAGTCCTTGACGTCACCCATGTCCTCGGGCCACATGCCCCAGTACTTGGTGTCGCCGGTGTTGTCGTCGTCGTACTCGGGCTTGTCGGTCGGATTGGTGCCGTCCTGCTGGTTCTTCTTGGCCGCTTCGGCCGCCCTGCGCGCGGCTTCGGCGGCTTCGGCGCGCCGCTTCTCGACGGCGATGGTGCGGGCCTCGCTGGCGGCGGCAGCGGCGGCCTGCGCGTCCTTGCCGGCCTGGACGGCGGAGGCCCGGGCCGCGGAGGCGGACGACTGGGCGGCCGAGGCGGAGGACACGGCCTGCTTGGCGGACGCCACCGCCTGGGTCATCGAGTAGTTCGCGGAACGGGCGGCGCCACGCGCGGTGGCCGCCGCCGACTGCGCGGACTTGGCGGACTGCGCGGCGGCTGCGGCCGAGCGGTCGGCCTCGTCCGCGTTGGCCCGGGCCTCGCTCGCCGAGTCCGCGGCGTCGTCGGCGTAACCCTGCGCCTTCGCCGCCCACTCGGACGCCTCCGCGGCGGCCTCCCGGGCCTCGGCGGCGGCCTTGGACGCCAGCGCGGCGTCCTGCAGGGCCTTCGCGGCGATCCTCGCGGCGTGCGCGATGGCGGCGCGGATCGCGGCGACATGGGTGGCGTGGTCCTGGTCGAGGCGCGCGATGTTGAACTTGTCGCGGACGACGAAGGCGCGCCGCATGCGTGCGGAGCCCTCCAGCACGATCTGCGCCGCCGACTTCATGTAGGGGCCGCCGGAGTTGAGCAGGCGGAAGATCTCCACGTTGTCGTCCTGTTTGGTGGCTTCCGCGAGTTCGACGGTGAGGAAGCGGTGCAGGGCGCGGGCACTGCCGTCGTTCAGCGCGGCCTCGATCCCCGCCTTGACGGCCGTACCGGGCTGCGAGT
Source organism: Streptomyces sp. GMY02 (assembly GCF_019056675.1). Classification (NCBI taxonomy): domain Bacteria; kingdom Bacillati; phylum Actinomycetota; class Actinomycetes; order Kitasatosporales; family Streptomycetaceae; genus Streptomyces; species Streptomyces sp. GMY02. Next base: position 7,669,198 of record NZ_CP077658.1, read on the forward strand.
TCAGAAGCGCGAAGACCGCGACGCGGTTGTCGTCGGCCGCCGCCTCGATGGCGCCGCTGTCGAGGAAGTCGCGGATCGCGTTCGGGGCGGTGGCGGCCAGCGCCTGGGAGGCGGCCTCGGCGACGGCGGGCGTGCCGAGCTGGGCGAGGGTGAGGACGCTCTCCCGGTCGTCCTGGTCGCGGGCGAGGACCCGGTCCGCGCTGATCCAGTTGACGATGTCGTCGTCGGCGCCGGAGAGGGCGTACTCGGCGGCCTCCCGGGTCCAGCCGCCGGTCGCGTCGAGGAGTTTTACGGCGGCCTTGCGGCCGTTGGTGACCGCTGCGGCGGTGTCCCCGGAGCCCAGCGCCGATTCGGCGGCGGCGATCAGGTCCTTGACCTCGCTGGTGGTGCCGTCCGCCTGGGTGCGCTGCTCGTCGGCCCGCTTGGTGTCGTCGATCTCGGCCTGGGCCCGCAGCCGCGCCACCGTGACGCCGAGTTCGGTGTCATCGGCGATGCGCGCGGTCTCTGCCTCGCGGGCGGCCTTCTCCACCTCCTGCGCTTCCTTGACGGCGTCGGCAGCGGTGTTGGCCGCCGTCACCGCCGCCTTGGCGTACTCGGTGGAGCGCTTGGCGTACTCGATCGCCTTGCCCGCGTTGTCCGCCGCGTCCTCGGCCGCTGCGGCGGCCTTCAACGCGTGCTCGGCGGCGCTGTTCGCCGCGTCGCGGGCGACCCGGGCCGCCGTGGCCGCCCGTCCCGCGAGCGTCTGGGCGGTGCCCGCTGCCCGGGTGGCGCGCGCGGCGGCGGCGTCGGCCTCGACGGCGGCGGCCCGGGCCCGGGCCGCCTGGGACTGGGCGACCCCGGCGCTGGCGGCTGCCGCTGCGGCCGCGTTGGCGGCGGCAGCGGCGTTCTGGGCGGCGCTCGCGGCGGCGGAACCGGCGGCGGAGGCGCTCTGGGACGCGATGGCCGCCTGGTCGGCGGCAGCGGCGGCGGTCTTCGCGCGCGCGGCGGCGTCCCGGGCGCCCTGGGCGGCCTGACGGGCGGCCGACGCCTTGGACGCGTCCTTGGAGGCGGCGATGGCGGCCCCGTACGCCCGGGAGGCGGCGCCGCCGGCGGACGCGGCGGCGGCAGCGGCGGCCTGCGCGGCCTGCGCGGCGCGGCTGGACGCGGCCTGGGCGGCACGGGACGCGGAGATCGCCGTGCCGGCCGCGTCGGCGGCACCGCGCGCGGCGCTCGCCGCCTTGTTGGCGGCGGCGGCCGACCTGCGGACGTCGTTCTGGGCGGCCCTGGCCTCCTCGGCGGCCGCGAGCGCGGCCTCTTTCGCCTTCTCGGCGGCTTCCTTCGCCTGGTCGGAAGCGGTGACGGCCTGCTCCGTCTTGAGCTGCGCGCGCTTGCCCTCGCGCTCCACGATCTTGACCAACTGGTCGATCGTCGCGGCCTCTTCGTCGTGGGCGCGAGCGATGTACTGGCCGGAGACGAGGAACTGGCTGATCGCCTCGGGCGTGCCCTCGGACAGGGCGCGCTCCGCGTACACCCTCACCTGGGGGAGGCGGTCGAGAGGATGGTGAAGACCTCGACCCGCTCGTCCTCCGCGCGCGCCGTGTACTGGGTCGTCTCCAGGAAGGTCCGCAGCGCCGCCGAAGTACCCGCGTTCAGCGCCTTGTTGGCCTCCCGCCGCACGGCGGTGCCGCTGTTGTTGAGGACGGTGAAGACCGTCACCCGCATGTCCGTCTCAAGGGGCTGGGCGTAGCCGGTCTCCAGGAAGGCCGCGAGCGCGTCGTCCCCCGCTGTCAGCGCGGTCTCGGCCGACTGACGGGTGGACGTGCCCGCGTACGAGAGCGAGGAGAGCACGGTGAAACGGTTGTCCTCGGCGTTCACCGAGGGCAGTTCGCTGGTGAGGAAGGTCGATACGGCCGCCGAAGAACCGGCGAGGGCGATGGCCGCCGCCTCGCGGGTCGCCCGGCCGCCCGTCTTGTACGCCCACACGGCTCTGCCCCGGTCGGTGTCCGGCAGGCCGGTGTCGGTGGGTTCGGCGGCGTAGGCGGGGGCGGCGCTCAGGGAGAGAATCGAGGGCAGGGCGGGGGCCGCCGCCACCCCGGCGATGCTCGTGAGTATCCGGCGTCTGCTCCACAATGATGCCGACAAAGTGTGCATCCTCCCGTTTGGCCGTATGGGATACGGCTGCGAAAACATGGCACAGCTCCCCAACTCGTCGCCTTTGTAAGGGTGTTGGGGAGCCCGCTGGATTCGAAGGTACGGATGACTCTTTGCTGGGTCAATACCAATTTGCTATTTGTTCCCGGGGGGCGTCAGGAAGCCATCAGAAAGCGGAACGTTATAATTCAGAAATCTTTTCTTTTCGTAACATCCACAACTCCCCGTGCAACCTTCCTTTGAGGTGATGCAGGTCACGGGCTTTCTATCGGGTCTGACCAGTTTGCGAAGTTCTTTCCTGTGGACAAACTTTGGGCGATCGGTTTGCATGCATGAAGCTGCGGATATGAGCGGGGGGTTGATTCCGTTGGCATGCCTATTTCGTCGTGCTGAAATATCTCAAAAAATTGCGGACCTTGACGCGCCGCAGCTTTCACGCCCGTTATTGAATGCGTTCCGGGCCTCTGGCCGGAACCGACGATTGGGACAGCGATGAAGGCACGGAGCACCACCGCGTCAAGAACCGGACGCCTCATGACACGCATCCTGGCCGCCTCCGCGGCCGCGGGTGCCCTGGCATGGCTGGTGATGGCGGGGGGCCAGGCGGGGACGTCCGCCGACAAGGGCTCCACCTCGGTCGAAGCCGCCGCCGACGAGGCGCCGGGCTACGCGGTCGAGAACTACGACTACCCGAACGCGGACAAGATCCTCGCGGAGCAGAACATCGTCCTCAAGCGCGGTGACGGCCATATCCTCCTCGCCGACTGCGCGATCGGCGCGGGCCTCCTGGAGGTCTACTCCCGCGCGAACTCGCGCGTCTGCTTCTCCGTCACGGGCAACAGCGGCTGGCTGACCCTGGAGATCCCCTCGGTCTACGGCGTCCGTACGAGCGCGCACGCGACGGAACTCGACCTGACCGTCGACGCCGAGGAGACCTCCGTCGACATTCCCGCGGACACCTGGCAGGCGGTCGGCGAGAGCGCCGACCCGGAGGGCCGCCCCCACATTCTCGTGGAGATCAGGACCTCCAAGTAGTGCCCGGACGAGCCCTGCCCCTTAAGGACTGACTTCATGACACACATGCGACACGCCAGACCCCTGAGCCTTTTCGCGCTGGTGGCGGCCCTGATCGCGGCGCCACTGACACTCACCGCCACCCCCGCCCACGCGGTCTCCGGTACCGCAGTCGCGGACAACGCCTACGCGTTCACGGCACGGCTGGAGATCGGTGAGGGCGCCAAGGGCGACGCCAATCGCGCCTGCTCCGGCGCCCTCGTCGACGCGCAGTGGGTCCTCACCGCCGTGAGTTGCTTCGCCGACAACCCGGCCGCCGGCCTGGAGGTGCCCGCGGGCGCGCCCGCGCTCAAGACGACCGCCACCATCGGCCGCACGGACCTGACCACCACGACCGGGCAGGTGCGAGACGTCGTCCAGCTTGTTCCCCACCCCGACCACGACCTGGTGCTCGCGAAGCTCGCGAGCCCGGTCTCCGGGATCACCCCTGTCGCCCTCAGCGCGACCGCACCCGCGGCAGGAGAGGAGCTGCGGGTCGCCGGATACGGCCGTACCAAGGACGAATGGGTCCCGCTGCGCCTGCACGCCGGGACGTTCACCGTGGACTCGGTGAGTGCCACCGAGGTCGCCATCACCGGCAGGGACGGCGCCGCGGTCTGCAAGGGCGACACCGGAGGCCCCACCTTCCGTGAGGCCGGCGGATCAGTTCAGCTCGTCGGTATCAACAGCCGTTCCTGGCAGGGCGGTTGCTTCGGCGAGACCGAGACGGAGACCCGTACCGGCGCCGTCAACACCCGCATCGACAAGGTGCGTACCTGGATCAACGCCAACCTCGGGCCGGTCTGCGCCTCCAGCGGTGCTCTCTACTCCGTCACCCCCGAGGGCAGCCTGCTGCGTCGCAATGTGACCGACCCGGCCAACGGCACGGCCGCCGTCCCCGCGGCGTCCACCATCGACACCGGATGGGACCAGTACCCCCGCGTCCTCGCCGGCAACGGGGCGACCTTCTACGGCATCAAGGCCGACGGGCTCTACTTCAGCCACCGCGTCAGCTCCACCGGCCAGTGGGACGTCCACCACCGGCAGATCAGCACCGGGTTCCCGTGGTACCGCCTGCCCGAGAACCGCAACAAGATCACCATCGACCGCGGTGGCCACATTTGGTACGTCGAAGGCGGCGACGACCTGCGGTGGCAGCAGTACATCAGTGCCACGAACAGTTGGAACCCCGCCGGCAACAAGAAGATCGACTCGGGCTGGGGCCGCTTCAGCCACATCGTCGCCACGGACGACGGGGTGGTGTACGGGGTCGACTCGGCGACCGGCCACCTCCTGCGCTCTCGCTACGACTTCGAAAGCCAGCGCTGGCTCCAGCGCCATGTCACGGTCAGCTTCGCCGACTGGCGGGACTCACAGGGCCTCACGTCCTTCGGCGGCGACGTGATCATGACCGTCAGGCCCAATGGCGAGGTGCGTCACTACCGCTATCAGGAGGCGGTCGGGGACTTCGACGGTCTCTACAACCGGCTCATCGGATCCGGCAGTTGGTGGGCGGGCTACACAAGCGTGACCGGCGCCCCGGACTCCTGCCGCCTCAGGGCGGACTACACGCCCGACTCTCCCGCGATCGACGTCGCGCCCTTCAGCCCCACCAGCGTCATGCAGGCGTCCACCGGTGAGATCGAGTACGCCTTCACCGACAACGAGGGCCGGCTCGTCAGCGGCCGGCAGGCCGACCCGGCCGACTTCACCGACGTCCGGTGGACGGCAGGCCCGGCCAACGAGGTCTTCACCGGGAAGCCCCAGTTCGGCGAGCAGCCCGACGGCAAGGTGGCGCTGACCGTCCAGAACGTCAACAGCGAGGCCTGGTGGCGCCGCCACGGCGCGAGCAGCTCCGTCTGGGACGGCTGGACCAACCTGGCCGGTGCGATGAAGGAGTCCCCGGTCACGGCCAAGAGGCCGGACGGTGTGCTGGTCCAGTTCGCCGTCGACGACGACGGCAAGCCGTGGTACCGCGCCCAGCAGCGGCCCAACGTGGACTTCATGGGCTGGATCCGGCTCGGCGGCGACGGTTTCGCCGGACCGCTGACGGCGGTGACCGTCCGCGACAGCATCCAGCTCTTCGGCACCGACTCCACCGGGCAACTGCGTACCGCGAACTTCAAAAACGGCGCGGTCGGTTCCTGGACCAGTCTCGGTGACCAGAAGATCACCCACACCCCGTCGGTGGTGGTCTACCCCGGATACCGACTCGGCGTCTTCGCCCGTGGCACCAACGGCAAGATCGTCACCCTGGTCCAGGCCGTTGAAGGCACCGCCTACCCGGCCGCCTGGACCCAGGTCGGCGCCCTCACCGCGACCGGCGCCCCCTCCGCCGTCATCGACCCCACCACCGGCTACACCGCGGTCGTGGCCAGGAGCCAGGACGGCACGATCCACCACACCCGCGAAGAAGTCCAAGGCGCCTTCGGTACGTGGCGCGCCTGGCAGCAGGCCAGTACCAGGCCGTCGGCCACCGACCCCACGGCCTTCACCTACACCAGCACCGCAGGCTCCAACTGGGCCTACATCTCCCGCACCGACTCCAACGAGTCCCACATCAGCCAAGCACAGCCCGGCAACCCGGGCAGGTTCACCGAATACGACCTGCCCGCACCTTCCAACGGCTGATTCCCGTACCCAGCGCGCCCCGTGGGGCGGTGCCGGCACGGCACCGCCCTCTCGGACGACCAGTCTGCGGCCGGCCAGGTGCTTGAGCTGGGAGCGCATGCCCGGCTGCTTTGCCGGACCGTGGCCCGTCGCAGGCTGGTTGCGTCAGAAGCACTGGCAGTTGCTTCCGTACAGGATGAACCAGCCGGCCAGTACGAGAAGCGCGGTCAGCCCTGTCGCCAGCATCCGTTTCGCACGGAGCGGGCCTGGGTGGCGCCAAGCGGTGACGGCGGCGAGGGCGCCTGTCAGTAGTACGGCGGTGGCGCCGAGGGTGAGTTCTGGGCTCCGGCGCCAGCCCCAGACCAGTCCCACAACGACTCCCACGAGCAGAGCACAACTCACAACCTGCACAACAGCGTCGAAAACGATCTCGCCCACGGTTTCGACGAGGAAATCCTTGATGCCCTCCCAGGCCCGACGCCGCTTGCGAGGTCTGCGTTCCAGCACGGTGGTTGGAGCCGCTTGGTTGGGCGGTTGGTTGTCCGGTATCGCGGTCATAGTGCCCCCTTCGCGGCCTGCTGGGAGCGTATATCGGTTCCGGTGGCGCCGGACGGCTCAATCATGCGCCGGCGGCTCCAAGGCGGGGGCAGCCGAGGGGCTTGTCGGCAGGCCCAGGGCCAGGTTGCCCACGTGGATCAGGCGGGAGCGGTGCGGGGTCAGGAAGGGGGCCGTGACAGGGGTTTCCATCGCACCGGTCAGACACGACGCCAGGCCCAGGTCGGTCGCGGTGAGGCACATGGTCTGCATCAGGCATCCGGTGTCGCGGTAGATCAGGCTCAGCGACATTCCCTCGTACTTCCAGGTCGTTCGGCCGGCACAGGAGGCGAGGTAGATGCCGACGGGCGGTGCCTCGGCCATGGCGGCGGGGTCGATGACGGTACGTCGTTGCAGCGCGGCGAGTTCCTCGGTCCAGGGCGAGAGGCGGTGCAGGGTGTGGGCGAACGGGTCGTAGTGGTACGCCCCGGACGCCAGGCCCGCCACCTCGCGGGCCAGCACATACACCTCCAAGCTGTGCCGCCCGCCGCCGGAGGGTGCGGGCCGGTGGGTCTGTTCGTACGCGCGCGGGGGGAGATAGCCCCGTACCCGCGCGGTCCGGTCCAGGAACGCGCCGATGAGCGGCAGCGGCACGGGGGACGGGGCGAAGGCGCGGACGCTGCGGCGTTCGGCCAGGACCTCGGCCAGCGGGCGGCTCGGGGCGTCGCGGCCGTCGGGGAGCGCGATGACCTCGGTGGCCTCGGGGTGGGCGAGGCGGGCAGGCGGCGGAGTACCGCGCCGGGCACCCGGGACGGGGCCCCGCCCGGACTGTGCGTGTACGGCCAGTTCGTAGGGCGTCCAGCCGTCGCCGCCGGACATGGCATCCGTTTCCGCGCCGTCGGCCGGTGCGCACCGCTGGATGATTCCGGCCGAGGCGAGCCGTTCCAGTAGCTTGCGCACCTCATCAGCGTGATCGGACTCCTGCCAGCGGTCATGGAGTTCCTCCGCCGTCAGCGGGCGTTCGAGCTGGTGGAGCAGGCCGACGAGGACGGGCTTGACGGAGAACTTCCGCCACCGGCGGCAGTCGACGAGGGCCGGGCCCGTGTCCTCTCCCCACTCCAGCAGGATGTCGGGGTTGCGTCGGTAGAGCTGGTCATTGTCCATGCCGCCCACCTCGCTCGTCACAGGAACGGCAGGGGGAACGGATTCAACTCGTCCTCGGTGAGGCTCCTTTCCCGTACGCCCATGGCGACCGGCGCCGTGAACACACGAGGGCCACCCCGCCGGTGGAAATCGCTGCGCAGGGTCAGCGGGCACAGACCCGGCACCACCGTCCTGACCACCGACACACCGCACTCGGCCACATCGATCGGGGTGATGTCGACGGTGATGGTCTCGTACCCCCGGGCGGCCAGCCGGCGGACCGCCTCGTCGACATTGGCCCGGAGCCCGGCACTGGGCCTCGTGGGCGGGACCGGGTGCAGCGGGCCCTCGTCCCAGAAGGCCAGATGATGCAGGCGCTCGGGGGCGCAGTAGTAGAGGGAGAACTGGCTGAGGGTGTTCAAGACCGCGTCGGGGCCGGGGATTTCCTCATCCGCCAGCCAGATACCGGCACCCGTCCGGCACAGGCACGCCTCCTCCAGCGCACCGAGCAGCGCCGCGTGCGGATCCAGGTCGGCGCGTGCGGTGTGGACGACCACGGGACGCTCGGGGGTGCCCTCGGCGAAGCGGACGGCCACGGCCGGGATGCCCAGGTCGGTGGTGAGGTCCTTGCAGATGACCGTGGCACCGTCCTCGGTGACCCGGTCGATGATCCGGCGGGCCGGGCCGTCCGCGAGCCGTGCCAGGTCCAGGCTGGGCAGGGTCAGCCGGTTCTCCCAGAAGACGATGGCCGAGTCGCGCTCGACGATTTCCAGCAGGCCGCCGAGGACGGCGTGATGGTACGTACCGCCTGCGGCCAGGCCGGTGGAGATGGGGTCGAACCACGCCTTGTGGCCCCGCGGGAAGCGGTACGGCAGATAGACCGCGCAGGCCGGGACGTACCGCGTCTTGCCGGTGGTCAGGGAGTGGCCCCGGACCCAGTCGATCTCCACCTCCGGATCGAACGGCCCGTACCGTGGCCGTTCCGCGTACTCCTTGGCCGAGCCGAGAGGCAGCGTGCGCGGGTCGACGGCCTTCGCGCCGAGCGCGGCGAAGGTGGCGCGGACGAGCTGATCCGGGTCGTAGACGCCCGCGGCGTACCGCTCCATGGTCTCGCCGACCGCGCAGACCCGGGCGCCGGTCGGGTCGCTCTTGACGGCGCCGCCGCGCGACTCCGCCTTCACCGGGGAGAACCAGGTCGTTGTGGTCACGCCTGCGGTGCGCGCGTAGGTCGTGCTGCCCGGGCGGCCATCGCTCTCGTCCACCCGCAGCTCGGGCACGAGACCGGTCAGCGGGTCGACCGCGCCGCGCATGCGCCGCCAACTGGTCTGCGGATCGACGGAGTTCGCCTCACTCCGCTTCGGCGGGACGGCGGCCTTGGCGCAGGCGGGGCAGTTCGGAGTGTGAAACAGCGAGTGGCGCGTACCCGCCAGAGAAGCGTGGTCGAAATCGGTCAGCACCGAGGGCTCGGTGCGCGGCTCCGCGGTGAGGACCGTGAGCACCTCGTGGGCGAGGATCCCGGCGGCGATGGCGGTGGTGGGCCAGGCCTCGCTCTCCGCCGCGCCCAGCAGCACGTCGAAGGGCAGGTCGGCGACCGGCTGCCAGGTGTGGTTGGCGCGGATGCGCCGTACGAGACAGACGGGACAGGCGGTACGGGGAGGAGCAAGGGTGGCGAGGAGCAGCCGGGTCGGCGTGCTCAGATACACCACGAGCGGGATGCCGTTCGCGAGGGACAACCCGGTCCAGTGCTGGAGTTCGGACTCGTCCACGCCCAGCGGCAGGAGCACGGCGTGCGCGTCCGCCCGCCGCTCGGTGCCGGCCACTCCGATTCCCGCCCGCGTCAGCAGCCCGGCGGCCTCGGTCGCGACCGGCCCGTCGGCGGCCAGGGCGACCACGAACGCGCTCCGTTCCCGCTCCCGTCCGTAGAGCGGATGGGGGTGCCGGCCGTCGCCGGGATGGACAAGGCCACGGGTGCGCATCCCGTTGAGGACGCGGTCCGGTACGGCGTCGAGTTCGAGAAGGCCGTGCTCGGCACCGCGCGGAACGGGAACTCCGGCCGGGACGCGGAGGGTTCCCGTGCTCGCGCAGATGTACAGGTGATCGCCGCGGCTGACGAGCCGTACATCACGCCGTGGGGTGAGAGAAGCGGAATGGAGGGAACGGGGGGAATGGGACGAATAGGGGGTGGAAGGGTTCGGCGCTGAGTCCGGCGCCGGGTCCGGGGTCGATTCCAATGCTGCCCGCCTTCGGGGGAGTCGGTCGGTCGCCGGGAGTACGGAAGTGCCTTCCCGCCCCGTCGGTGACGGGATGCGGCCCTGCCCGTGACGGGACAGGAAGACACCGGGTGAGCTACTCCGCCGGCTCGGCTTCCTGCTCAGTGACGGCACTGAAACAGCTATGCCCGGCGAAAGCCGCCTCCGACTCGGGGATCGACATTTCCTCGAAGAGTTCCTCGTTTTCGAGCATGGCGTAGTCCTTTCTCTGAAATGCGCCGTCCTTATGGCTCAGGAGAGCCTCGATGGCGCTTTCTTCATTGCACGGCATGTTCGAAGGTGCGGTCAAGAGAAAGCTAATGATTTGCAAAGAGCTGCCAATGTGTAATTGTATTACGGATGAAAAGGGCCGCCGCCGCATGCGACCGCCGCCCGAATAGCCGGGCGGCGGTCTGGCCCTACCCCGCCGCAGGTGCCGGATCCGGTGCCGCGTTCGGGGGCAGCGGCATGGCCTCGCGGCTCTCCTGGACGGCCACCGGCGTATCGCTGTCCGCCCGGGTGATGATCAGGAAGCGCTCACGGGCCGCACCCTGCTTCGCCGTGTCCGCCCGGGCCCCCTCGTCCGGCGGGGTCAGCACCTCCCGCAACAGTCCGATCGCCTGGCTGACTTGGGCACCCGCCGCGTTCGTCGTGAACGTGGTGAGTGCTTCCGTACGGCCGAACGGCGCCGTCCGGTTCTCCGTGAGCCGGAGCGTGTAGTCCTTCCCCGGTTCCAGGCCGGTCGCCGCGACCTGAAGGAGGTCCAGGGCGCCGAGCGCGTTCACGGAGACCGTCGCGTGCCCCCGCCCGCCGCTGCCCTCCGGCGCGTTCAGGGTGAGATGGCCGGCCATGCCTGCGACTCCGAGGGGCATCAGATTGGCCGTACCCGTACCGGAGGGGACGGCCCGCGGAACGTACAGCAACTGCTGGGGCTGCTGGCCGATCGGAATCGTCGCGATGATCTGGTTCTTGAGGGTGTCGACGGCCGCGACGGCGTCCTGGTTCTCCAGCCCGACATACACCCTGGTGCCGTCGCCGGACACCCAGATGCCGTGCGGCAGATCGCCGGTGGGGATGGTGGCGACCAGGCTCGGCACCTTGCCGCGGCGGTACACCTTGACGGCGTTCTCCCCGCCCACCGTCACATAACCGAAGTGGCCCTTGGCGTTGTCGACCAGGGTGACGTGGTTGGTGATCGGTCCCGAGTCGAGCGTGGCGAGGATACGGAACGGCGGACGGGCGCTCATCACCTGCGTCTTGCCGGAGTCCTTGAGGGTGAACCAGACCTCGGTGCCGTCCCGGCTCACGGCCAGGTTGGGCGAGAAGGGGCTGGCCTGCGGTACGCGCGCCACGACCCGGTACGTCCGGGTGTCCACCACATCCACCTCGGGGGTGAAGCTGGACGGTACGAAGGCGTATTTGCCGTCCGGCCGGAACAGCACCATCCCGGGACCGTTCGCCGTCTTGACGCGGCGCTTCTCCTTCATACGGACGGGGTCGATCACCGATACGTAGTCCTCGCCCCGTACGGTCGCCCACAACTCGCGGCCGTCGGGCGTGAAGAACGTCTCGTGCGGCGAACGCCCGATGTAGACGACGCCCTTGACCTTGTTCGTCGCCGTCTCGATCAAGGTGACCGAGTTGGAACCGATGGAGACGACGGCGATGGTCCTGTGGTCCGGCGAGAAACCCATTCCGTGGACGAGGAGTTGCTCCCGGTACAGAGGGCTGAGCGCGCCGGGTACGGGGTCGCCGAGACGGATCACGCCCAGGAGCCGGTTGGCGGCGGGGTCGATCACGGAGACGGTGTTCGACGTCTGGTCGGCGGTGTAGACACGGTCGCGGCCGGATACGGGGATGACGGCGTCCGTACCCGTACCTGTAGCCGTACCCGTAGGCCTGCCTGTACGCGTGCCCGTACCCGCACCGGTACCTGCACTCGTACGGGTACCTGTGCCTGTGCCCGTAGCGGTACCCGTACGCGTACTGCCGCGTATTCGCTCGCCGGACTCCGGGCTTCCGCGTGCCGGGGGCGCGGCGGCCATCCGGCCCTTCAGTACGCCGATCTCCTGCTGCTGCGTGACGATGATCTCCTGGGCCAGCCGCCGCAGCACGGGGTCCTTCCCGTGCTCCAGGACCGCCTTCGCCATCTCGACGGCACTCTGGTGGTGCGGCACCATCAGGGCCGCGAAGTCGTGGTCGGGGTCGCCGGTCATGCGCGAGCCCGCCATGGCCTCGGCCATGGCCCTCATGCTCGCGTCCATCTTCCGTGTGAACGGTCCGTGCGCGCCGTCCGCACCATCCGCGTGGGACGGGTGGGCGTGCGACGAGAAGGCCGCCCCCCGTTCGGGGGGACTCGCACGAGACCAGGCTCAATGCGATGAACCCGGCTGCCGCGGATGCGCCCAGCCGGCGAAACGCGAATCCACTCATCCGACATCTCCTCTTCCGCCCGGTACGACCCGGGAACGCCAAGGGGACGACAAAAGGAGGACAGGGGAAGGGCGAGGGAAGTACAGAGCAGGAGCGGGGGAAGGAACAAGGGGAGGACATGGGAAGGACAGGGGACAAAGGGAAGGGCTCTCCGCCGGTGAGTCCCAGTCTTGGCAGCCCGGGGAGGTATGTCCTGCCGGGCTTTGCAAACGGGTGAACCGCGGCGCTGCCCGGGGTTCGCCGAAGGGAGCGGACGCGATGGAGCGGACCACATGCTGTGTGGTGGGCGGCGGCCCCGCCGGAATGGTGCTCGGCCTGCTGCTGGCCCGGGCCGGTGTCGAGGTCACGGTCCTTGAGAAGCACGGCGACTTCCTGCGTGACTTCCGCGGCGACACCGTGCACCCGTCCACGCTGGCACTGCTGGACGAACTGGGGCTGGCCGAGCGGTTCGCCCGGCTGCCCCAGCGCCGCGTGACGACGGTCCAGCTCCCGATCGGCCCGGGCCGCTCGCTGATCACCGTCGGAGACATCGGCGCGCTGCGGAACACGTACAACTACATCGCGATGGTGCCGCAGTGGGAACTGCTCAACCTCCTGGTGGAAGAGGCCCGTCGCGAGCCGTCCTTCTCGCTGCGGATGAGCACCGAGGCGACGTCCTTCCTGGTGGAGCGCGGACGGGTCCGAGGGGTGCGGTACGCCACGTCCGACGGCCGTACCGGTGAGCTGCGGGCCACCCTGACCGTGGCCTGCGACGGCCGGGGCTCGCTGGCGCGGTCGCTGCCCGAACTGGGGCTGCGGAGCTTCACCTGCCCGATGGACGCCTGGTGGTTCCGGCTGCCGCGCCGGGACGGCGATCCGCACGGACTGGTGGGAGGCGCCGGCGACGGGTTCCTCACCGCCCTGATCGACCGCGGGGACTACTGGCAGTGCGCCGCGCTGATCCCCAAGGGCACCGACGCCCGGCGCCGCGCCGACGGTCTCGCCCGTTTCATGGCCGATTTCAGAGCCGCCGTCCCCTGGCTCGCGGACCGGGTGAACACGGTGCGGTCGTGGGACGAGGTCAAACTGCTCGACGTACGGCTCGACCGCCTCCGGCGCTGGCACCGGCCGGGGCTGCTGTGCATCGGCGACGCGGCGCACGCGATGTCGCCGGTCTTCGGCATCGGCATCAACCTCGCGGTCGAGGACGCGGTGGCCGCCGCCCGCCATCTGGTCGGGCCGCTGCGGGCGGGGACGGTCGGCCTGCGGGACGTACGAGCCGTCCAGCGCCGCCGCTGGCCCACCGCGGCCCTGACACAGGCGCTCCAGCGGACCGCCCACGCCCGGGTCATCGAACCGGTCCTTGCAGGACAGCCGCCCTTCGGCGACTCCCGCCGTGCCCGGCGGATGGCCGAATTCCTCACCAACTCCCCCTGGCTGAGCCGCGTCCCGGCCTACTTCCTCGCCTACGGCGCCGTACGCGAGCGCCCGCCGCGCGCGTCAATGCGGTGACGCGGCCTGCCAGGTGGGCCCGGTCGGCGACGTGGCCCCGGCTCGTTCGGCCGAGGTCACCTGCCACAAGCCAGGACGCGTTCAGTGCGTCAGGGCGGATCGAGTCGGCCTGCTTCTCCGGAGTCATGGCCGCGACCGCGTCCCGGGGCTATGGGCACGGGTGCCGATCGTCCTCCGGCCCCCACGCCGTCCGGTCGTCCTCGCGTGACACCCTGCCGCACAGCAGCTCGGTCGCCGGTCTTTCGCCGCTGGCCCGCACCACCGCGAGCAGCTTGTCCTCCGTCAGCCGTCCCCCGCCCGCCGCGCCGTGCGCGTCGATACGGCCGGTCGCGCCGTCGAACCCGCCACCGCCCAGGCCCTGGTAGAGCACGCCTTGCAGCAACACCCTGTTCAGACGGTCGTCCTGGCCGCCGGTGGTGCGCCAGGCCTGGTCGATGCCCTCGGCGAGATAGCGCAACGCGTCCCAGGCGAGTGCGACATGGCCGTCCTCGCGCATGGCCCTCGTCCGGGCACTGCGGTCGCCGCCGTACGCACGGTCGTACGCGGAGAGGAAGGCCGCCGCCTCCGGGCTCCGCGTCACGAGCGACGGCGCGTGGCCGTGCGAGACATAGAAGAGGGTGAGGCCCTTGAAGTCGTCCAGGGGACGCCGGTCGTCCGTGAGTATGTTGATGACATCGTCGCCGGCCAGCACACCGATCTTCGGACAGTCGCCGGAGATACGGCCGATCTCGGCCAGGAACACCTGGAACTGGCTGGCCCGCGCCGACCACACCACCGCCGTCCGCGGATCCTCGCGCACCGCGCCGCAGACCTCCCGCGCCAGATCCTCCACGGTCGCCACGGGCCGCCCGCCCAGCGCGCCCGGCACCGGCCCCGGCTCCGGCGCGTCGGTCGGGGTGTAGAGGAGTACGTCCGTACGCGCCTGCCCGTACGACGAACGGAACGACGCGGCAAGGCTGTTGCTGTACGCGTCGGTGGCGTCGGCGACCAGACTCACCCGGCGTGCCTTCTGCCCGCCCGCGGTCATTCGCGCGTTCGACGCGAACACCGCCATCACCTCGGCCGCCCGCGCGTCGGTGGGAGCGGTCTGGTAGTAGTGCTCGCCCTGACGCAGGAGTTCATCGGCGGTGCCCGAGGTGCCGACCATCGGGATGCCCGCCTTGTCGAGGACGCGTATCGCGTCGTACGTATTGCGGCGGCTCTGCCCGAAGCCGACCACACCCGCGATGGACGGATCGCTCGCGGCCAGCTCGGCCACCCGCTCCGCGACGGCGGGCGCGTCCTTGAAACGGTCACCGGCGTTGGCGGTGAGCACCCGCAGCGGGACGCGCTCACCGGACCGCAGCGCCTGCGTGTTGATGTGCCGCTGCGCCAGCGCGATGCCGCGCAGCTCCGCCAACGTACCGCCGCGCACCGGGTCTTCCGCGTTCTCACCGCCGGTGAGCGGGCCGAAGTAGACGACGGTGCGGCGGCCGGGTCGCGGGTCGTCGGCGGGCCGGTCCGCCAACTCCCTGTCGAGCGCCGAGTTCTGCCGCTCGATCTGCTGGAGCACGGCTCGTAACGCCTGCTCGCTCGGCGCGTTGCCGAACTCCGCCGCGCCTTCGGCGACACCGACGCACTGCCCGTCCGTACCGAGGAAGGTGGAACCCTGGCACGGATCGTCCTTCTCGCCGCCTCCCAGGTCCGGTACGAGGATCAGACCGACGACGAGTGCGAGTGCCGCCGCTCCGATGCCGAGCACCCCGGCCACCTCGGCGCCGGGACCCCAGCGCGGCGACGGTGTCACCAGAGTGGGCCAGCGGCCGAGCCAGTACACCGCGGCCTGATCGTCCTCGGGTCCCTCGGCCACCGGCACGACAATGCCGGTCGGCTGCCCCGGAGTCATCCCGCGCCGCTCGATATTGATCAGCTCGGCACCGGCGTGGGCCAGTCCTGAGGCGTTGATGTCGGGGATGCGCGAGGCCAGTGACAGTACGCCGCCCGCCACCGCGAACACCGATGTGCACCGCAAGTCCTCGACCGCGGAGCGCAGTTCGCGCAAGAAGCGCTGGACACGCGAATCGGCGGGCCCGGCACCGTCGAAGAGCAGTACGAAGCGTGATGTACGGCGCCGCCGCCACGGGTTGAGAAGACGGGCCCGTGACGCCTGGTCCAGATCGGCCAGCAGGGCGTGCATCAGCACCCGGTCCATACGCTCCGGCTCATTGCCCGGCTCGCCGTGCACGAGGTCGAGCGCGGACCGGAAGAAGTCGGTGGGCGGGCTGCCGTGCTGCCGGCGCACCCACTCCGCGTACCAGCTACGGCTGCGCGCCCGGCCGAGCATCCGGCGGTTGGCGCGCCAGCCGAACAGGGCGCGCGGCAGCCGCTGGAAGAGCGGGCCCGCGACGAAGTTCCACAACAGCTCCAGCAGTGTGCCGCCGCTGGCCTGGTCACGGCCGCCGAGCCACCACAGGGTCTGGGCGGTGCGGGACCAGTTGCGGTGTTCCGCGTAGCAGTGGTTGCGCAGCTCGGCGTGGCGGCGCTCCATCAGCCCCTCGATGGCGGGCGCGGTGACGACGGAACGCAGCAACCGGTAGCTGTGCAGGCGGAGTTCGCCCGTGCCGGGCGGCATGGTCTCGGCGAGCTGGAGGGTGAGATGCTCGAAGAGTTCCAGCGGCGGGGGGTCCGCCCCGTCCGGGATCTGCGGGATATACGCGTGCGGGGCGAGGACCTCGCTCCGGCCGCGCATCCGGGAGCGGAGCCCGGCGACGATCCGGCGCCCCGCGTCGCCGCCGTCCGGCTCATGGAGCAGGACGACCGGCACTCTGCTGCGGCTGCGCCGGGACTGTGCCACCAACTTGTCGAACGCGTCGACGAAGCGTTCGACGCCCGGATACGCCGGAATACGGCTCTGCGAATCCCCCGCGGTCATGAGCAGGCCCCCCTCGTTCCCCCTGAGAAACAAGGATTATTCCCTCAACCGCTCTCAACCGCCCGATAAAAACGCCGAGTTGACTCAGCAGTGCATGATGTCGTCGAAGTGCTCTACAAGCGGGGCTCCGGCCAGATAGGGGCGCAGGGCCGCGCCGTACCTCGCGTAACGGTCCGTGCCACGGAAGTTGTCGAGGTGCGCCTCCGTCGACTCCCACTCGTTCACACCGACAAACCGCGTCGGCGTCTCGTTGCTCTGGTGCATCGCCGCGCTGACACACCCGGGTGTGGTGGCGAGCAGGTCATGACCCGTGTCCCGGTACGCGGACGCGAAGGCGGCCTCCTCGCCGGGTTTGACATCAATGATCGCGATTTCGGTAACCATGGGACGATCCTGACACAGGTGCCGGGGCTTGTCCTGGCCGGACATGGAGCTTTCGCGGGATCAGCCGCCCGCCCCGGACCGGGATCTTCGTACCCGGGCCTCTGTAGGGTGACGGTGACCGACTGCTTCGATGTGGAGGCGACATGGGAGACTTGAACCCCGAAGTCATATTGGGGATGGCGGCCCAGGCACCCGACGGCATGGTGATCATCGATGGTGAAGGACTGATCCGCTACTGGAACCGCGGCGCGGAGCGCATCTTCGGATTCACCGCCGCCGAGGTCGACGGCCGCAGCCTGGATGTGATCATCCCGGAGAAACACCGGAAGCGGCACTGGGACGGCTTCCAGGTGGCCATGGCCGAGGGAGTCACCAAGTACGGCGACAACGACCTGCTGAACGTACCGGCGCTGACCGCGTCCGGCGGGACGATCTCGATCGAGTTCAGCGTGATGCTGCTGGCCGGTCCCGAGGGCGGTCCGGGGTATGTCGCGGCCGTCATCCGCGATGTCACCGCGCGCCGGGCCCAGGAGCGGGAGACGCGCAAGCGCCTGATGGAGGCGGCTCAGGACCGCGCCGCGTCCTGAGTTCCGAGTTCTGACCGCGTTCCGCGTACCGCCGCGGAAGCGCTGCCGTCCCCAGGGGCGCGGGACGGCAGGGACGCGGGACGGCGCGCGAAGCCACGGTCAGATCAGTGAGGCGGCGGCCGTCAGCGGTTCCCACCAGGACCGGTTGGCCCGGTACCAGGCGACCGTCTCGGCCAGACCGGCGGCCAGGTCCACGGTCGGCCGGTAGCCGAGTTCCTCGGTGATACGGGTGTGGTCCACGCAGTAGCGCCGGTCATGGCCCCTGCGGTCCTCGACGTACCGTATCTGCCCCCAGTCCGCGTCGCAGGCGCGCACGATCAGATCCACCAGGTCCCGGTTGGCCAGCGGTGTGCCGCCACCGATGTTGTACGCCTCGCCCGCCCGCCCCCGCGTCCTGACCAGCTCGACCGCGCGGACATGGTCCGTCACATGGAGCCAGTCCCTGATGTTGCCGCCGTCCCCGTACAGCGGCGCCTCCCCGCCGTCCAGCAGCCGGGTGACGAACAGGGGGATCAGCTTCTCCGGGAACTGGTACGGGCCGTAGTTGTTGGAGCACCGGGTGACCCGCACATCCAGCCCATGGGTCCGGTGCTGGGCCAGGGCGAGCATGTCCCCGGCCGCCTTGGAGGCCGCGTACGGACTGTTCGGCCGCAGCGGGGAGTCCTCGGTCCAGGAACCGCTCTCGATGGAGCCGTAGACCTCGTCCGTGGAGATGTACAGAAAAGGCCCGACTCCATGGCGCAGCGCGGCGTCGAGCAGATTCTGCGTCCCCACCACATTGGTCCGTACAAAGCCGGACGCATCGCGGATGGACCGGTCGACATGGGATTCGGCCGCGAAATGCACCACTTGGTCGTGTCCGGCCATCAGCGCGTCGACCAGCTCCACATCACAGATGTCCCCCTCGACGAATTCCAGCGAGGGATGGCCGTCGACCGGGGCGAGATTGGCCGGATTCCCCGCGTATGTCAGGGCGTCCAGAACCGTGACGCTGATATCGCCGGTCCCGCCGGGCCCCAGCAGCGTACGCACGTAATGGGAGCCGATAAAACCCGCTCCGCCTGTGACAAGCACTCTGGTCATGGCCGGACGCTAGGAACGCCGCCTCGCACGGAGCTGGACGGCCACTTGAGATGACTTCCGCCCCGCCGTTCCGCGGGCTGTTCGAGCCGGTGTCGAGAGAGGCTCCAATACGGCATGGCTCAGTTGTGGGCGCGCGGCTTCCGTGGGCGCGCGGCTTCACCGGAATCGACGAACGGGAGTGACCTGATGAAGGGGATCATATTGGCGGGCGGATCCGGCACCCGGCTCCAGCCGCTGACCCTGGCCGTCTCCAAACAGTTGCTCCCCGTGGGCGACAAGCCCATGATCTATTACCCGCTCAGTGTCCTCATGCTCACCGGTATCAGGGACATCCTGATCATTTCCACCCCGGAGGATCTTCCGCAGTTCCGCCGACTGCTGGGCGACGGCTCCCAGTTGGGACTGCGGATCGAGTACGAGGAGCAGGCCAGGCCCAACGGGCTGCCCGAGGCCTTTGTCATCGGCGCCGATCACATCGGTGACGATTCGGTCGCGCTCATCCTCGGCGACAACATCTTCCACGGCCAGAACTTCTATTCCGTTCTCACCGAGAACAGCCGCGATGTCGACGGCTGTGTCCTCTTCGGCTATCCGGTGCAGGATCCAGAACGGTACGGTGTGGGCGAGACCGGCCCCGACGGAATGCTGGTCTCCATCGAGGAGAAGCCGGAGAAACCGCGCTCCAACACCGCGATCACCGGGCTCTACTTCTACGACAACACCGTGGTGGACGTGGCGAAGAATCTGAAGCCCTCCGACCGCGGCGAGCTGGAGATCTCCGACGTGAACCGCTGGTATCTGGAGCGGGGGAGCGCCCGCCTCGTCAATCTCGGCCGGGGCTTCGCCTGGCTGGACACCGGTACGCCCCACTCGCTCCTCCAGGCCGGGCAGTACGTGGGCACACTGGAGGAGCGGCAGGGCGTACGCATCGCCTGCGTCGAGGAAGTCGCCCTGCGCATGGGCTACATCGACAGCGACGAGTGCTACGGGCTCGGCGCCCGGCTCGGCAAGTCGCGCTACGGCGAGTACGTCATGGCGATCGCGCGGGAACTGGCCCCGGTCTGAGGCCCGGTCCGAGAGCACCGTCCCGAGAGCACCGTCCCGAGAGCGCCGGCCGCCCGGATCGGGGAGTCCCGTCGGCCGGCGGGAGCGTCAGGGGAGGAGAGCGGCGAGCGACGCGGGCATACGGGCTTTGAGGTCTTTCCACTCGCCCTCGCTGATGTGCTGCTGGAGCACGGTCAGTACGGTGTGCACCAACTGCTCGGTGCCGCCTTCCACCGAGTAGCGGAAATCCTGCCGGACACGCTCCAGGAATTCCTCCTTGTGCATCTTCACCGGTGTTTCCGAGGGCTTCCAGCCGTCGTAGTAGATACCGCGCAGCAGCGTCGGCAACTGCGCGGCGAACTGCGCGCTCTCATCGACGGGCAGCCGGTCCCGTAGCTGGTGCAGAACCGTCCGCAGCGCGGCATAGGACTGTTTCCTGCGGTCCTTGGGCCATCCATAGGCCTTTTCGATCTCATTGAGGATGTGGTTCGCCTTGTCGACCATGGTGTCGAACGAAGGGAATCCTGTGTCGACCATCTCGTGATCCTTTCGGCTGTCCGATTTAAGGTCACGAACGGTCCTGTGTGCCACTCATGGCAGGCGAATGGGTTCATCCGGCCCCCGCGCGGGCCCGCCGTACCACGCATAAGGGTGCCCAGCGCGCGGGGAACGCGCGCGGGGCACCCTGGTGGATCCGGCCGCCTCGGGTCGGGCTGCCTCGGATCAGGCCGCTCGGATCAGCAGGCCGCCGCGGATCAGGCGACGACGTTGTCCTCGTGCAGCTTGGCGATGGCGTACGCGTCGTAGCCCAGGTCGGCCAGGACCTCGTCCGTGTGCTCGCCGAGCAGCGGAGCACCCTTGATGTCGGGCTTGAAGCCGGAGAACTTGACCGGGCTGCCGACCGTCAGGTACGTGCCGCGGTCCTTCTGCTCGACCTCGACGATCGTGCCGCTCTTGCGCATGTCGGGGTCCTCGGCGAGCTCCTTCATGCTGAGCACGGGGGCGCAGGGCACCTCCCACTCACGCAGGATGTCGACCGCCTCGTACTTGGTCTTGTCGGCCAGCCACTTCTCGATCTCGCCGAAGATCTCCATGATGCGCGGCTGGCGGGCCCGGGCGGTCGTGTAGTCCGGGTCCTCGACCCACTCGGGGTGACCGATGGCCTCGGCGGTGCGCTTCCAGTTCTGCTCCTGGATCGTGAAGTAGATGTAGGCGTTGGGGTCGGTCTCCCAGCCCTTGCACTTCAGGATCCAGCCCGGCTGGCCGCCGCCGCCCGCGTTGCCGCCCCGCGGCACCGCGTCGCCGAACTCGCCGTGCGGGTACTGGGGGTACTCCTCCAGGTAGCCGACCTTCTCCAGGCGCTGCTGGTCGCGGAGCTTGACGCGGGTCAGGTTGAGCACGGCGTCCTGCATGGACACCGACACCTTCTGGCCCAGACCGGTCGCGTTGCGCTGGATGATCGCGGTCAGCAGACCGATCATCAGGTGCATACCGGTGTTGCTGTCGCCGAGGGCCGAGCCGCTGATGGTCGGCGGGCCGTCCCAGAAGCCGGTGGTGGACGCGGCGCCGCCGGCCGCCTGCGCGACGTTCTCGTACACCTTGAGGTCGGACCACGACGAGTCGTCGTTGAAGCCCTTGACCGAGCCGAAGATCAGCCGCGGGTTCAGCTCGTGGATGTACTCCCAGCTCAGGCCCATACGGTCCATGGCGCCCGGCGCGAAGTTCTCGACCAGCATGTCCGACTCGCGGATCAGCTTCTCCATGACCTCCTTGCCCTCGGGGGTCTTGGTGTTGATCGCCAGCGAACGCTTGTTGCTGTTCAGCATGGTGAAGTACAGCGCGTCCAGGTCCGGGATGTCCCGGAGCTGGTTGCGGGTCACGTCGCCGCCCTGGGGGCGTTCGACCTTGATGACGTCGGCGCCGAACCAGGCGAGCATCTGGGTACACGCGGGACCGGCCTGGACCCCGGTGAAGTCGATCACCTTGATTCCGGCGAGCGGCTTGTCACTCATGGTGGCTTCCTTCTTGTGAATGAACTCGGTACGGAGGGTGTGGTGTACGGGGGAGTGCGGTGAGCCGGTCGCTCACTTCTTCGCCGGCGTGATGTTGCCGACGGTGATGCCCTTCGGGTTGAGGTGCGCGATGTGACCGCTCTCGGTGCCGGCCGACGGGTCGATCGCGCAGTCGATGAGGGCCGGGCCGCCCGAGGCCAGCGCCTCGGTGAGGGCCGCGGTGACCTCGGCGGGCGTGGTCGCGCGGTAGCCCTTGCCGCCGAACGCCTCGATCATCAGGTCGTGCCGCGCCTGGAGCATCAGGGTCGTCGGCGACGGGTCGTCGTCCGACTCCAGGGGGTTGATGTCGTCGCCCCGGTAGACACCGCCGTTGTTCATGATGACGGTGACGATCGGCAGCTTGTAGCGGCAGATCGTCTCCAGCTCCATCCCGCTGAAGCCGAAGGCGCTGTCGCCCTCCACGGCCACGACCGGCTCGCCGCTCTCGACGGCCGCGGCGATCGCGTAGCCCATACCGATGCCCATGACACCCCACGTACCGCTGTCGAGGCGGTGGCGCGGCACATGCATGTCGATCACATTGCGCGCGATGTCCAGCGCGTTGGCGCCCTCGTTGACGAGGTACGTCTCGGGGTGCTCGTGGATGACGTCACGTACCGCCTTCAGGGCGCCCATGAACTGCATCGGGTGCGGGTCGGCCTTCAGACGCTCCGCCATCTTGGCGACGTTCTGCTTCGAGCGCGCCGCCAACTCCTCGCGCCAGGCGGTGGGCGCCGTGATCCGGCCGGGCTTGGTCCGCTCGGAGAGCGCTTCGAGCACCGACTCGATGTCCCCGACCAGCGGGGCCGCGATGGGCTGGTTGCTGTCCAGCTCCTTGGGCTCGATGTCCACCTGGATGAACTTGGCGTCCGGGTTCCACTGCGGAGCCTCGCCGTGGTTCAGCAGCCAGTTCAGCCGTGCGCCGATGAGCATCACGACATCGGCCTTCTTCAGCGCCAGCGAACGGGCGGTCGCGGCCGACTGCGGGTGGTTGTCGGGCAGCAGGCCCTTCGCCATCGACATCGGTACGTACGGGATGCCCGTGGACTCGATGAACTCACGGATCCGCTCGTCGGCCTGCGCGTACGCGGCGCCCTTGCCGAGCACCACCAGCGGGCGCTGAGCGCCCTCCAGGATCTCGATGGCGCGGTCGACCGCCTCGGGCGCGGGAAGCTGGCGCGGCGACGGGTCGACCAGCCGGCTCAGCGTCTTGTCGCCCTCCTCCTTGTCCATGATCGAACCCAGCACCGCGGCGGGGATGTCGAGGTAGACACCGCCGGGACGGCCCGAGATCGCGGTGCGCAGCGCACGGGCGATACCGCGGCCGATGTCCTCCACGCGGCTCACCCGGTACGCGGCCTTGACGAACGGCTGCGCGGCGGCGAGCTGGTCCATCTCCTCGTAGTCGCCCTGCTTGAGGTCGACGAGGTGCCGCTCGCTGGAGCCCGAGATCTGCACCATCGGGAAACAGTTCGTGGTGGCGTTGGCCAGCGCCACAAGGCCGTTGAGGAAGCCCGGCGCCGACACCGTCAGGGCCACCCCCGGCCTCTTCGTGAGATAGCCGGCCGCCGCCGCCGCGTGTCCGGCGTTGCTCTCGTGACGGAAGCCGATGTAGCGAATGCCCTGCGCCTGAGCGAGGCGGGCCAGATCGGTGATCGGGATGCCGACCACCCCGTAGATGGTGTCGACATCGTTCATCTTCAGCGCGTCGACGACCAGGTGGTACCCGTCGGTGAGCTCGGCCGGAGCGTCGACGGTAGCCGCGGTCTCCTGTGCAGAGGGGGCGGTCATGGTCCGAGGTCCTCCTTGGGCAGTCATGCCTGTTCGGCTTCTTGTCCCACCTTCGGTGCCGCGCGCCGGGCCGTCCAAGACCTATCGGCGACCAGCCGATAAACAACATTTATCGAGCGTGGTCGCCGCAGCTCGCGCCACGTGGCGGCCTCCCTTGATAGATACTCGCTATCGACTGTTCGTCAGCGCGTATTGGACGCACACCGCGTGCCCGAGCAGGCTCGACAGGTGACGGATTCAACAGATCTGTACGAGGAGGTGGTGGCCATGGCCGTCCCGACCGCGGCATCCGTGCGCGACACGGGTCCGTACCGGCCCCCGGCGGTCACGGGCCTCGTCGATCTCCTCGACCGGCATGCGCGCGACCGGCCCGACGCCCGCGCGCTCGTTGTCACCGGCGACCGGCTGGGCCTGTCGTACGGTGCCCTCGCCGCCCTGGCCGACAGTGTGGCCGCCCGGCTCACCGGTACGGGGCTGCGCCGCGGCGACGCGGTCGGTCTCGTCGGCGCCAACACCGCGGAATTCGTCGTGGCGCTGCTGGGCGCGGCACGGGCCGGCGTGGTGGTCGCCCCGCTGGACCCGGCGCTGCCCGAGGCTCAGCTCTCCGCCCGCGTCGAGGCGCTGGGCGCACGGGCGGTCCTCCTCGGCCCGACCGCCCCCGACGCCGAACCGGTCGCCCGGGTCCCGGTCCCCGCCTGGCCGTTGCGCGTGGACATCTCCCGTACCGGCACGGCGACCGCCACCCTCGACACCGGCGCGCTGGCGCCCCGGGACGTCCCGGCCACGGGCGAGGGGCTGACGGCGCGGGACGCCCTCGTCCTGTTCACCTCGGGCACCACCGACCGGGCCAAGATGGTCCCGCTCACCCACGCCAATGTGGCCGCCTCCCTCCGGGACATCTGCGCCACCTACGAACTGGGCCCCGGCGACGCGACGGTCGCGGTGATGCCGTTCTTCCACGGCCACGGTCTGCTGGCGGCACTGCTCGCCACCCTGGGCAGCGGGGGATGCGTCCTGCTGCCCGAGCGCGGCCGGTTCGCCGCGCACACCTTCTGGGACGACGTCCAGGCCGTGGCCGCCACCTGGTTCACCGCGGTCCCCACCATCCACGAGATCCTCCTCGACCGGTCGGCGCACGAGTACCCGGGCCCGCAGGTCGCGCCCCTGAGATTCGTACGGAGCTGTAGCGCCCCTCTCAACACGGCCACCCAGCGGGCACTTGAGCGCACCCTCGGCGCGCCGCTGCTCTCCGCGTACGGGATGACCGAGGCCACCCACCAGGTGACCAGCGAACCGCTGCCGGACTACGGGCCCCTGAAGCACGGGTCCGTCGGACGCTCGACCGGGGTGGACCTCCGTGTCGTCGACCGGAACGGGCGCCCCTGCCCGCCCGGAGTCCGCGGCGAGGTGTGGCTGCGGGGGGCCACCGTCACCCGCGGCTATCTCGCCGACCCCGACGAGACGGCGCACAGCTTCACCGACGGCTGGCTGCGCACGGGCGATCTGGGCTCCCTCGACGAGGACGGCTATCTCTTCCTCGCCGGGCACATCAAGAACCTCATCAACCGCGGCGGCGAGAAGATCTCGCCCGAGCATGTCGAGGACGTCCTCGCCGGGTGTCCCGGGGTCGCCGAGGCGGCGGTGTTCGCGCTGCCCGACGAGGTGTACGGGCAGCGGGTGGGCGCGGCCGTCGTGATACGCGAGGGCGAGATCATCAGTCCCGGGGAGATCCTTCAGTACTGCCGCCACCGGCTGTCCGCCGTCGAACTGCCCGACCGTCTCAAAGTCGTCGCCGCACTGCCGCACACCGCCAAGGGCGGTCTCGACCGGCGGGCGGTGGTCGCCCTGTACGGCCGGGACGGAGACACAGCGGAGCCGGGCGCGGGCTCGGGCGTCGCCGGCGCCGGCTGACGGCGCGCACCGACGCCGGCGCCGGGGGGCGCCGGGGAACATCACCCATGGGCCACGGGCCCGCGCGGCCGGCGCGGGGTCGGTGGCCTACGGGCGTGGGGGTGTCTTGTTGATCGTGCCGGACTCCGCGAGCCCGGCACGACACCCCCTGGGGCCGGCCGGTTCGTCGCGGGGTCGGTCGGCCCTATCTCACCCGGTGCTCGGTCGGCAGCGGCTGGTCGAAGAACTCGTCCAGCGACAGGCCCGTCGCCGCGTTCACAAACGCGCGCGCCGCTATCGAACCGGGGATCGCCGAGTGGATCGCCACCGACACCGTCGCCCTGGCGTCCGGGGCGACCAGTCGTACGGCCCGGGTCCTGCCGATCACCGGCATCGCGCGCAGCCAGGTGTGCGGCACGATGCTCGCCCAGTCGCCGACCCCCACGGTCGCGTAGAGCGAGGCCACCGAGTCCGTCTCCACCTGCGGGGTCACCACCACCCCGGCCTCCGCGAACACACTGTCGATGAGTTCGCGGATACGCATGTCGGGGGTGAGCAGCGCGAGCGGCAACTGGGCCGCTTCCGCCCAGGTCATGGTGTGCGTCTGGGGCATCAACTGGTCGCCGGAGGCCAGCAGTACGTACCGCTCCTGGTACAGCGGCACCACCTGGAGGCTCTCGCGTTCCTCGGGCGCGAAGTGCGAGATCGCCGCGTCCAGCTCGAACTCGCGGAGTTGGCGGTGCAGTTCCCTCGCCGACAGCCGGGAGTGCACCTGCACCTTGGCCAGCGGATGTGCCCCGCAGAACGCGGCGACCGGCAGTGCCAGGGTCGTCGACGCCGTCGGTTCCGTGCCGAGCCGCAGGGTGCCTGTGATGCCGGACTGGACGGCGGCGACCTCGGCCTTGAACGCGTCCTGCTCGGCGAGGATGCGCTTGGCCCAGACGACCAGCCGCTCTCCCTCGGGGGTGAGGCCCTCGTAGTTGTGCCCCCGGTTGATCAGCGTGACGTTCAGCTCGCGTTCGAGCTTGGCGATCGCCGCCGAGAGCGCGGGCTGGGAGACGTAGCAGGACTCCGCGGCCCGCGCGAAGTGCCTCTCCCTGGCCACCGCCACGAAATACTCAAGCTGACGGAACAGCATCAGCGACTCCTCCCTGCCGGACACCGCGCCGGAATCAACCCGCGGACTCCGCTTACTCCGGTGACACCTTGAATCATCCTACTTATCAACCGCCCAACCAGCGGTTTTCGGACGCCCTGTCGGGAGTGCCGCCGGGGGTGACGCCGCCGCCAAGAGCGGGAGGAAGCAGGTGCCGGGGGAGCCGGTTCGGTCAGCCGCGCGTCGCGGTGCTGTAGACGAACAGCGCGATCACACCGGCGATGCAGGCGAGGATCACCCAGGAACCGAAACTGGTGTGTTTCCCACTGCCTCCGCGCCGCGGGGCCTTCCCGGACCGCGCGGATCGACTGGATCGGCCGGACCGCTTGGGCACTGTCCGTCCCGGAGCGACCGGCGACGCGTCGGCCGCCGTCTCGGCGAGCAGCCGGCGGCAGGCAGCGGCGAGCACGCCCGTACCGGCGGAGAGGGGCACCACGGCCTCCGAGCGCGCCGGAGCGGTGGTGCCGCCGTCCAGGATGCGTCCCGCGCGTACGAGGACCTCGTCCCGGCCGCCCGCCGGAGCGAGGCTGATCCAGCGCCGCACATGCTCACCCCGGATGACCACACCGCCGGACCGCTCCCGGTACACGGTGTGTTCCCGCCACAACACCTCCGCCAACTCCCCGGCGATGTCCCTCAGTTGTGCGCTCACAACCCCTCCCCCTCCGCCCCGCGGCGAATCGAACAAGCATCGCACTCTAGCGGCAGGCGCGGAGCGGGTGCCCGGCAGCACCCCGCAGCGGCCCTGTTCGCCCTCCGGCACGGCTCCAGTTCCCCAACGCGAACGCGTGGCGCAAAGCGGTGCCGCCGTCCAGTGGTCGATGAACCCCCTCGTCTCCGCCCGGTGAGTAGCACCACCGCGGCGTGAGCGCGAACCGGTCACCTCCGGTGCCGGTCGCTTGGAGTCCGGCTCCGGTCGTTTCTGGTCGGATTTCAGGCTGATTTCGGTCGGCTACGGGCGAGATCCGGACAACGGCGGAAACAAGCCGGATGGAACGGCGCCGCGACGGGCAGGTCCCGGCGGGCCGTGCCCGCGGCCCGCCGTCCTTGCCGCGCACCTTCCCGCGCGGCCGGCTCCGCCCCAGGACCGACCTCGCGCGGACCGGGATCTTCTCACCCGGCAGCGTGAAAAACCCCAGCCCAAACGGGCTATCATCCGCTCTACACATTCCGATTGCGCACAGCCGCGCAGGCCGTGGAGTCATGGCACCGGTGAGTCTGCCCGGCCTGGTTCCGTATGCCTCGCGGCCATGTCGCCCTGTGTCGAGAGGAGCGTTCCCGATCGCACTTCGCATCTGGCTCAGCAGCGCGGGGGTCGCCGCCACCGAGGTGGCCCGGATGTTGCGTGAGAACCCCGACGCCACCGATGTCCGTATCTACGGCACCAACATCAGCCGGCACGCTCCCGCTCTCTCGGTCTGCGACGTGAGCGAGGTCGAACCCCACCGGGTCAGCAACGCGGCATACGCCGAGTTCGCCCTGGACTTCTGCCGCCGGCACGCCATCGACGTCCTCATCCCTCCCCGTCGACTGGACGCGCTCGCCCCCTACGCGGACGCGTTCGCCGCGCTCGGCACCAAGCTCATGTGCTCGCCGGCCCCCGCCGTCTCCGTACTGACCAGCAAGAGCGGAACGTACGAGGCGGCCCGGGCGATCGGTGTCCCCGTACCGCCCTGGTGGATCGTCTCCGACGGCGACGCGCTGCGCGCGGCGGCGCGGGAGATAGCCGACGAGGGCGGCATCGCCTGCATCAAACCCGCGGGGGAGTTCTCCGCGTTCGGCTTCCGCATCCTCGACGACACCCCTCTCCGGATCACTGACCTGCTGGCACCGGCACGGCCCGTCGCCTCACTCGGCGCCGTGGCCGACGCGCTCGACCATGCCGTGGAGCAGGGCGAGCGGGTGCCCGAGTTCATCGTGATGCCCTATCTCGACGACCCGGAGGTGAGCATCGACTGTCTCTCGGCGCCGGGCGGTGCCATGGTCACCTGTGTCGCCCGGTCCAAGGACGGCCGCTACCGCCATCTCCTCGACGCCCCTGCCCTGACCGATATCGCCCGGCGTCTGGTGAGCCATTTCCGGCTCGCGTATCTCTCCAATGTCCAACTGCGGCACTGGCACGGCCGGCCGATGCTGCTCGAAGCCAACCCCCGGGCCTCCGCCGGGATCTTCCAGACCGCCTTCGCCGGAGTGAACCTTCCGTGGGCCGCCGTCCGTCTGCTTCTGACGGGCGATCCCGGCCGGCTGGAGCCGCCGCGCCTGGGCGGCCGGATCGCCGTCACCGAGACGGTGATGGACCTGACCCCGGCCCGGCCACCGGTCAAACAACTGGCTCAGCCACCGCTCCAGCAATTGGCTCAGCCAACGGCCCAGTTGCTGGCAGCGGCTCAGTCACCGGTCCAGTCCCTGGCACCTCCTGTCTCCGCCGGAGCCTGAGCGGCGGAGCTTGCGGGCCGGAGGCTGAGCACGCCCGGGATTCCGGCCCGGAAGCGGGGGCGGTACGGTTCCGCCGCCCCGCCCCCGCCCTCCGTACTGCCACCGGAGGCGGGTCGTACGCCTCCGTGGCGTTGGCTCCATGGCCCATGGCGTCCGTCCCGGGGATGGCAGATGAAGGCCTGTTCACCTGTTCCTGGGTGAAGGTTCGTCCGGGTGCCCTGTCCCGATGGTGGGGCGTGCGGGGCGGATGCAGCGTGGTCCGTATGACAGAGACCTCGGCCGTGGCGTCCGGCCCGCGAGGACAGGAGCCACCGGCCGGGCAGGGCCGCTCGACGGCGGGCGACCTCGGACTACTGGCCGCCGTCGCCGGGGTCTACACCCTTGTCCAACTGGCGCTCGTCGTACGGGGATCGGGGCTCGGCTGGGACGAGACCGTGTACGTCAGCCAGGTCGCCCGGGACGCGGAGGCCGCGTTCTTCAGCGCACCGCGTGCCCGGGGCATCACCTATCTCGTCGCGCCCGTCACCCTGCTGACCTCGTCCGTCGGGGCGCTGCGGGTGTATCTGGCGCTGCTCTCCGGTGCCGGGCTTCTCGCCGCGCTCTGGGTGTGGCGCAGGCTGCTGCCCGTACCGGTACTCGCCGTCGCCGGAGCACTGTTCGCCGGGCTGTGGATCACCGTGATCTACGGCCCGCAGGCCATGCCCAATCTCTGGGCCGCCCTCGGGTCGCTCTGCGCCGTCGGCTGTTTCCTGCGGGCCGCGCGCGACCGGGCCGACCGCGCCGCCCTGGCGGGACTCGCCGGGGCAATGGCGTTCGTCGCGCTCATGCGCCCCTCGGACGCCCTCTGGCTCGCCCTGCCGCTCGGGCTCGCCACGCTGGCGGTCCCGGCGTGGCGGCGGCCCGCCCTGCTGCTGGTGCTCGTCGCCGGTACGGCGCTGGGCTGTACGCAGTGGGTCGTCGAGGCGTACACCGACTTCGGCGGTCTGCTCGCACGGCTCCGCAGGGCCAGCGAGATCCAGGGCCACTTGGGCTGGCATCTCGCCTTCGACGACCAGGTGCGCGCACTCGACGGGCGGCTGCTGTGCCGCCCCTGCGACGAGCCCTGGCGGCGGCCGGTCACCGCCGTCTGGTGGTTCGTCCTTCCGCTGCTCACCGCGGGCGGTGTGCTGGCCGCCGCCCGCCTCCGCCGGCTGCCCGTCGTCCTGCTGCCCGCACTGACCGCGCTGACCACGGCCGTTCCGTACCTGCTGCTGATCGGCTATGCCGCACCCCGCTTCCTGCTGCCCGCCTACGCGCTGCTGTCCCTGCCGGTGGCGCAGTGCCTGACCTGGCTCTGCTCGGCCGTACGCCCGCGCCTTCTGGTGGTGAGTGTTCTCGCCGTGGCGCTGGCCGGGCATCTCGCGGTGCAGTACGCGGTCCTCTCCGCCGTCGCCGCGCGCGGCCGCGAGAGCCGGGTGGCGTTCGGGCGGGTCGCGGCGGAGCTGGCGCGGCAGGGGGTCCGGCCGCCCTGTGTGGTCAGCGGCACGGAGGCCGTCCGTATCGCCTTCCGCGCGGGCTGCGCGTCCCGGCAGACCGGCGGCCACGACCGCAGCATTACTCCCGCAGGCCTCGTCGAAGCCGCACATGAGCGGCCGGTGGCCGTCGTGGTGGCGGGCGAGGACCCGCCACCCGCGTACGCGGCCGGCTGGCGGGTCCGGCGCCTCCCGGATCTGCCGGGCCTGCCCGGCCTCCGTGCCTGTCTGGCCCCCTCCGCCCAACCCACCGCGGGGAGCCGCTTATCCGGTTGAGCGCCGATTCCGGCCCGTGCTACCACTGGCTGACCCGGCAGCAGCCGGTCAACACAACAACGGGGAGGGCCGGCGGCCATGGTGCTCGGAGATCTCGTCACACTGCGGGCCATGCGGCGGTCGGACGCCGGGGCCCTCTGGCGCTGGAACCACGATCCCGAGGTCATGCGCTGGATGAGCGACGGCTACGCCCAGAACCCGGAACGGGTCGAGAAGTGGCTGGAGGAGCGCCCCCGCAATACGTACGGCGATGTCCTCCTCGGTATCGAAGTGCGCGAGGACACCCGGCTCATCGGCCTGATCCGCCTGCGGGACGCCGAGCCCGAGACCGGATGCGCTGAACTCGACATCTATCTCGGTGAGAAGGAGTACTGGGGCCGCGGATTCGCCACCGACGCGATGCGGACGGTCTGCCGGTACGGCTTCGACAAGATGCGGCTGCACAAGATCACCCTGACCGTCGTCACCGAGAACCACGCCGCCCACCGGGTCTACCAGAAGGTCGGGTTCGTCGACGAGGGCAGGCTGCGCCAGGTCTTCCGGCGCGACGGACAGTGGTACGACATGTTCACCATGGGCCTGCTGGAGGGCGAACTCCGGGACTGAGCACCGCTGTTCGCGCCGCCGGTGCTCGAACCGCCCCCGCGGCGGGCTCAGTACGGCCCGCTGCATTCGAGGATCCGTCTCGGGTTGTCGATCAGCATCGTGTTGATCTGCTCCTCGCTCACACCCCGCCGCCGCAGCGCGGGCAGCACATCGCGGGAGATGTGCAGATAGTGCCAGTTCGGCAGCAGGACGGGCACATCGCGCATCGGAAGCCAGTCGATGTAGCAGTTGGCGTCGTGCGCCAGCACGATGCGGTCGGTGTAGCCGCGGGCGCAGAGCGCGGCGACCGTGTCCACCCGCTGGTCGAACGGCAGGAAGACATCCAGCCCGAAACGGTCCATGCCGAGATACGAGCCCCGGTCGGCGATCGACATGAGATAGCCGAGATCCGTGGTGTCGCCGCAGTGCCCGATGACCACCCGGGTCAGATCCACCCCCTCGGCCGCGAACACATCCTGCTGCTCGGTGCCGCGGCGGGTCTGCGCGTGACTGTGCGTGAGGATCGGGACCCCGGTGGCCCGGTGCGCCTGGGCGACCGCCCGCAATACCCGCTCCACCCCGGGGGTCACCCCCGGCACATCGGTCGCGCACTTCAGGATCCCGGCCTTCACGCCGGTGTACGCGATGCCGTCGACGATGTCGGCGATGAACATCTCCACCAGCGGCTCGTCACCGCCGAGCAGGGTGCCCGGCCCGCGCATGCTCACAAAGTGCGGGACGTCGTCGTACGTGTAGAGCCCGGTCGCGACGACGATGTTGAGGCCGACCTGCTCCGCGACCTTCTGGATCCGCGGGATGGAACGGCCGAGGCCGATCACCGTGGGGTCGACGATGGTGGAGATACCGGTGGCGGCGAGGTCCGTCAGCCTCCTGACGGCCCGCGGCACCGCCTCGGACTCCCGGAACCCGGCCCGCTCCGGATGGTTGGTGACGAACTCGGGATTGAGGACGAAGATGTGCTCATGCATCAGGACCCGGCCGAGACCGCCGACCGGTACAGGGCCACGGACGGTGTTCACCTCGGCCGTGGCGGAGACGGTTTCGAACCGCATGTCGGACTCCCGCATCACACGTGGGCGCGCGGCACACGGCCGCGCCGGGGACGGACTCGCATCGGCGGACTCCGCATGGCTCGGCGGCCGTACGGCACAGCCGGTACGTCGGCGGGACCGCCCGCCGTGGACACCTCGCCCCGATGGGACGCGGCGCGCTCACGAGCACCCCTGGTACAGACTTCCCGGCCGCGCCGGTGCTGAAAAGGCGCATGCTCCCGGCGCTTGACGCATACGCGCTCGCCACCCGGTGCGCCGAAGCGCCCCCTGCTCCGGCGGCACTCCCGCACCGCCGCCCGCGCGCTCTCCAGTGCCCGCCCCCGCAGCGCACGCGAGGGTGGCGCCCCCGGATCACGGTTGGCCCGACGGCCCCCGAGGATGGATCGTTCAGATGCTTCCCGTACACCCCTCCGCCCCACCCGCCTCGGAAGGCCCGCAGATGACACCACGTCCGATGACCGCAGGCTCCTGGACAGACCGCCTCGACCGGGCCCGCGCGGCGGCGTCCGCCGCCGGTATCGACGCCCTGCTCGTCTCGCCCGGAGCCGATCTGCGCTATCTCACCGGTTACGACGCGCACCCGCTGGAGCGCCTGACCTGCCTCGTCCTGCCCGCCGGAAACGCCGCAGGCGAGCCCTTCCTCGTCGTACCGGCCCTGGAGAAGCCCGCGGCCGAGGCGTCGCCCGCCGGGAGCCTCGGGATCGGGATCACCGGCTGGGACGAGACCGACGACCCGTACGCGCTGGTCGCCGCGCGCCTCCCGCGCGCCCTCACCCGGGTCGCCCTGGACAACCGTATGTGGGCCGAGAAGGCACTGGCCTTCCGCGCCGCCCTGCCCGGAGCCGAGCAGGTGCTCGCCGGACAGGTGCTGTACGGGCTGCGGGCACGCAAGACCCCGGAGGAGGCGGAGGCCCTGCGCCGCGCCGGGCAGGCGATCGACCGGGTGCACTCCCGGATGGGCGAGTGGCTGCGGCCAGGCCGTA
Organism: Streptomyces sp. GMY02; assembly: GCF_019056675.1. NCBI lineage: Bacteria > Bacillati > Actinomycetota > Actinomycetes > Kitasatosporales > Streptomycetaceae > Streptomyces > Streptomyces sp. GMY02. Next base: position 7,702,602 of record NZ_CP077658.1, read on the forward strand.
CCGAGCGCGAGGTGGCCCGGGACATCGCCGACGCGATCATCGCGGAGGGCCATGTGCGGGTGGACTTCGTGATCGTCGGCTCCGGGCCCAACGGCGCCAGCCCGCACCACGAGGTCTCCGACCGGGTCGTCGAGGCCGGCGATCCGGTGGTCGTCGACATCGGTGGCACCACCGAGGAGGGCTACTGCTCCGACTCCACCCGCGTCTACGCGCTCGGCGAACCGCCCGAGGAGTTCCTGCGGCTGTACGAGGTGCTGCTGCGGGCCCAGCGCGCCCAGACCGACGCCGTACGTCCCGGGCTGCGCGCCCATGAACTCGACGCGATCGGCCGCGATGTGATCACCGAGGCGGGGTACGGCCCGTACTTCATCCACCGGACCGGCCACGGCATCGGACTGGAGAGCCATGAGGAGCCCTACATCGTGGCGGGCAACCAGCTTCCGCTGGAGCCCGGGATGGCCTTCTCGGTCGAGCCGGGCATCTATCTGCCCGGCCGGTACGGGGCCCGGATCGAGGACATCGTGATCTGCGCCGAGGACGGCGGGGAGCGGCTCAACAGAACCGGCCGCGAACTCGTCGTCCTGCCGTGACTGGCTGACAGGCCGACCGGCCCACCGTCTGACTGCCCGTCTGCCCGTCTGCCCGTCTGCCCGTCTGCCCGACTGCCGGACCGCCTGGCTGCCCAGCCGCCCGGCCGCCCGATCTCCCTGGCCCGTTCCGGCGGGCGACTGTTCGTACCGCCGGACGGGTGGTTGTACGCGGCGCTCCGCTGTGGTTACCTGACGTCATGACGCTCCGGCTTGTGACCCGCCGCCACGTGGACTACGGGCGTGTCACCAGCACGGGCTGTCACACCGCACGCTGACGCCGTGCCACCGGCGGCCGGCCGCCGCTTCCCGGGCCGCTGAGACCGCGGGATCCGCCGCGTTCACCGCATCCGCCGGATCAGGCTGATCGGCTTCATCAGGCTGATCGGCTTGATCTGTGTGGTCCGACCGATCCGCCGCCGGAAGCGCTCGTTCCGCCGATTCCGCCGCGCCGTGCGCGGGGCGTGCCACCGTGCGCCGTCCCGCGCCGGTATCCCTGTCTTCTGCGCGCCCGTCGGCGCATCGCGCTCCGTACTCGCAGGCGCCCCGCACCCCGTGGGCGCCCGCACTTCATCGCCGTACCGCACCAGGGAGAACCATGAGCCAGTCCAGCGAGTCCAGCGAGCCCATCGACTCCGTCACCGCCGGGCACACGCCCGAATCCGTCCCGGACGGACCCGACACCTCGGCCTGGTCGTTCGAGACCAAGCAGGTGCACGCGGGCGCCGCGCCCGATCCCGCCACCGGGGCGCGGGCGGTGCCCGTCTACCAGACCACCTCGTTCGTGTTCCGGGACACCCAGCACGCGGCCGATCTCTTCTCGCTCGCCGAGCCGGGCAATATCTACACCCGGATCCACAACCCGACCCAGGACGTCTTCGAGCAGCGGATCGCCGCGCTCGAAGGCGGTGTCGCCGCCGTGGCACTGGCCTCGGGGCAGGCGGCGGAGACCCTGGCGATCCTCACACTCGCCTCGGCCGGCGACCACATCGTCTCCAGCACCTCCCTCTACGGCGGTACGTACAACCTCTTCCGGCACACCCTGCCGAAGTTCGGCATCGAGGTCGGCTTCGTCGACGACCCCGACGACCTCGACGCGTGGCGGGCCGCGATCCGGCCGAACACGAAGGCGCTGTTCGCCGAGACCCTGGGCAATCCGCGCGGCAATGTCCTGGACGTACGGGGTGTCGCGGACGTCGGGCACACGGCGGGGATTCCGCTGATCGTCGACAACACCGTGCCGACTCCCTATCTCCTGCGGCCCATCGAGCACGGCGCGGACATCGTCGTCCACTCGGCGACCAAGTTCCTCGGCGGGCACGGCACCACCATCGCCGGGGTCGTCGTGGACGGTGGCACCTTCGACTTCGGCGCGCACGCCGAGCGCTTTCCGGACTTCAGCGAACCCGACCCCAGTTACCACGGACTGCGCTACTGGCCGGCCCTGGGTCCCGGCGCTTTCGCGGCGAAGCTGCGGGTGCAGCTCCTGCGCGACATCGGCCCCGCGCTGTCGCCGCTGTCGGCGTTCCTGCTGCTCCAAGGGGTGGAGACGCTGTCGCTGCGCATCGAGCGGCACTCGGCCAACGCCCAGGCGCTCGCGGAGTGGCTGGAGCAACGGGACGAGGTCGCGGCGGTCCACTACCCGGGGCTCCAGTCGAACCGCTGGCACGACGCCGCGCAGCGGTACCTTCCGCGTGGCGCGGGCGCGGTGCTGGCGTTCGAGCTGCGCGACGGGGTCGAGGCGGGCAAGCGTTTCGTCGACGCGGTGGAGCTGTTCAGCCATCTCGCCAATATCGGCGATGTACGGAGCCTGATCATCCACCCGGCCTCGACCACGCACAGCCAGCTCGACGCGGAGCAGCTCGCGGCGACGGGCACCTCGCCGGGGCTGGTGCGGCTGTCGGTCGGCATCGAGAATCTCGCGGACCTCAAGGCGGATCTGGAGGCGGGCTTCCGCGCGGCGAAGGGCGTGTCCTGAACGGCGTGACGGACACGGATCGGGGGACGCAGGGGCCGCCCGAGCCGTCGCGCCAGGGGCCCGTATCCGGTGCCCTTCCCCTTCCGCCGGCCACCGGTGCCTGGCGGGAGGGGGATCCGCCGGGGCGGCGCCAGTGGTGGGTACGGGCCGGGCCCCTGGCGCTGGAGGCGGGCGGCGAGCTGCCGGAGATCCGTATCGCGTACGAGACCTGGGGACATCTCGCCGCCGACGCCTCCAACGCCGTACTGGTCCTGCACGCCCTCACCGGCGACAGCCATGCCGCGGGCCCGGCCGGACCCGGCCATCCCACCCCCGGCTGGTGGGACGCGCTGATCGGGCCGGGCCGGGCCCTGGACACCGACCACTGGTTCGTTGTCGCGCCCAATGTGCTGGGCGGCTGCCAGGGCAGTACGGGACCGTCCTCGGCCAACCCCGAAGGGCGGCCCTGGGGCTCGGCCTTCCCCCGGCTGACACAGCGCGACCAGGTGTCGGCCGAAGCCGGTCTCGCGGATCAACTGGGCATCGAACGCTGGGCGTTGGTGCTCGGCGGCTCCATGGGCGGTATGCGCGCCCTGGAGTGGGCCGTCACCCACCCCGGGCGCACGGGCGCGCTGATGCTGCTCGCCACCACGGCGAGCGCCAGCGCCGAGCAGATCGCCTGGGCCACCATCCAGGCGCGCGCGATCCGCTCCGACCCCTTCTGGCGCGGCGGCGACTACCACGACGCGGGACCGGGGCGCGGCCCGCACACCGGGCTGGGACTGGCCCGCCGGCTCGCCCATGTCACCTACCGCAGCGAGCCCGAACTCCATGTCCGCTTCGGCCGCGACCCGCAGGGTACGGAGGACCCCTGGCAGGGCGGCCGCTACCAGGTCGAGTCGTATCTCGACCACCATGCCGCCAAGCTGGTACGGCGCTTCGACGCGGGCAGCTACATTGCCCTCACCGACGCCATGAACACCCATGACATCGGGCGCGGCCGGGGTGGTGTCCGGGCGGCACTGCGCCGGATCTCCGCGCCGACACTCGTGGCGGGCGTCGACTCCGACCGGCTCTATCCGCCGTCCCAGCAGGCGGAGTTGGCCGCGGGCATCCCGGACGCGGACCGCCTGCGCGTGATCGAATCGCCGTACGGGCACGACGGTTTCCTCATCGAGACGGAACAGGTCGGCGCGCTCGTAAGGGAGTTGACCGGCAGGACCGGCCCGCCGCGCCCGCGGACCGGGTGACAGTGCCGCACAGGCAACAGGGCGCCCCCGCCGACGGCGGGAGCGCCCCTTCTCTGTGCCGGATCAGTGGTGCCATCGCGCAGGGCCGGATCCAAGGTGCCGATCAGCGGCGTCGGACAGCGGTGCCGGATCCGAGATGCCGGATCAGCAGTACTGCGCTTCCTTGCCGATCGAGCGGTAGAAGCAGTCCGCGTTCTCCAGAAGCTGGAGCACCGCGTCCCGGTTCCTGCTGGTCTCGCGGTCGATCACCTCGTCGGGCGGGTAGAAACCGCCGCCCGAACTCGACGACGGGTACATCTCGAAGGTGTACGAGAAGATCTTGTACGTCCCCCACAGCCAGTCGTCGATCGAGCCGTCCGTGATGTAGAGATCACTGGCCTGCTCCGGGGTGTAGCCATTGCTCGCGGCCATCTTCTGCCCGACGGTCGCGAAGGCGTTGCGGTCGTCCACTGTCATACCGGTCGTGGTGTCCGCCGTGGTGTAGCCGAAGGGCCAGAGCACCAGTTCGCTGTAGGTGTGGAAGTCGATACCGGCCTTGATCTGCTGCGTACCGCCGACGACCCGGCTGCGCACGAAGTTCGCCACGACCTTCACCTCGGGCGCGGACTCGGCGGCGCTGCCCCGGTAGGTGTCCGAGGAGGCGCTGCCCGACGAACCGCCGCAGCAGCCCCAGCGGTAGGCCCAGTTGCGGTTGAGGTCCGTACCGACCGCGCTGGAACCGGAGTTGGGCTGCCGGTTCTTGCGCCAGCTCCGGTACGAGCCGGTCGCCACGTCGTACTCGCCGCCGTCCGGGTTGAGGTCCGGGATGATCCAGATCTCCCGGCTGTTCACCAGGTTGGTGACCCGTGAGTCGGTGCCGTAGTCGGAGGTCAGCTCCTTGAGCAGATACAGCGCCATCTCCACCGTGAGGTGCTCACGCGCGTGCTGATGGTGCGTGAAGAGGACCTCGGGCTCGTTCTCGTCGGTGGCGACATTGTCGCTGATCTTGATCGCGACCATGTTCCGGCCCTGGTACGAGGTGCCGATCACACGCTGGCTCACCAGACCGGGGTTCGCCGCTATGACGGTGTTGATCTCGCTCGTCATCTCGGCGTAGTTGTGGTATCTGGAGTCGGCGGAGGGGAAGTCGAACGGCTCGATGACGCCGTCCAGCGTACGGTCGGGGACGGCGCCCAGCGGGGTGGGGTCGTAGCCCAGCGCGCGGAGCTTCCTCGCCTGCGCGGGGTCGGCCGAGACGACCACGCTCTCGCTGTCCGACTCGTCGATCGTCACTCCCGTCCTGGCGAGCGCGGTGCGGGTCGCCGAGGTGGAGTGCATCCGGATCTCGTACTGCTTGATGGCCTCGTCGGCCGCCGCTGCCTCGGCGGCGGGCGACGGGGGAGTGGAGTCGGCGCTGGTGGCCGTGGCGGTGACGCCGAGGGCCAGGGCCAGCAGGGCGGCCAGGGTCACCGTCCTTCTGCGGCCGGTGCCGCCGCTTCCACGTGTTCGGAGCCGCATGGAGTCTCCCGGGTGTGGAGGTGAGTGGGGGGTTGTGCCGCGACGCGCCCTGTGTGCGGGACAGCGGAACTGGGGCCGTCCGGGGTCATCCTGAGGGCATGACATGTGCCGGTCAAGAGCGCGAATGCGGCGGGGCGGCCGGGCATGGTGCACGACGCCCCCGTGTCCTTCCGCCGCTCACCATCCCGGCCACCATCCCGGCCACCATCCCGGGCCACCATCCCGGCCACCGCCCCGGCCCCTCCGGAGCCTCCCCCGCCCCCTTCGCCCCTCCCGGGGCTCTAGAAGTCGAAGATGGTGCCGCTTCCGCTGTTCTTGGCACACGGGTTGCCGAAGGTGTGGACGTACGAGTAGCGCTTCCCCTCCCACACGCCCTCGGCGGTCACCGTCACCGGGTTCCACTCCTTGCTGCACACCGCGCGTGAGCCGCGGGTGGTGATGGAGTCCAACTCGGCCTGAGTGGACTGTAGTTCGGCACAGGCGCCGGCCGCGTCCGGGTGGGTGCCGCCCGCCGTGGGCGCGCAGCTCAGGGTCACGGCGCGCAGCACCGTACCGGTGGCGGCGCTCTCTCCGGCGGTGACACCGAGTACCAGGGCGGACGGCGCGTACACGCTCCCCGCACCGGTCCCTGCGCCGCCCGCAGCGCCCGCCGCGCCGACGCAGGGCAGTGTGCTGAACGCCAGTGTGGTGGCAGCGAGCGCCAGACCTCTTGCGATGGACCGCATGGCGAATACTCCTTGGTCGAGGTTCGGTAAATCGCTGGCAGTCTGGCCCGCCCCGACGGTGAATGCGTGGCACCACCACCATGTCCGGCCGCCCGGTGTGATGCCATGGCTGCAAATGGTGGTCACCCGATTGGATCTGCTGCGCGCGGTCCGGTGTGCGATGTGCCGCGCGGATGGCGGACCTGCCGGGGCGCGTGCCGGTGACACCGGCGGTGGTGCGCGTCAGTGCCCTTCGTCCTCGGCGCGCTCTTCGGCGAGGTCTCTCAGGACCCGGTCGGCGGCGGCGAAGGCCGAGTTGGCGGCCGGCACCCCGCAGTACACGGCCGACTGGAGCAGTACCTCGCCGATCTCCTCGGGCGTGAGGCCATTGCGTACGGCGGCCCGTACATGCATGGCGAGTTCGTCCCGGTGGCCGCCCGCGACCAGCGCGGTGAGGGTGATACAGCTCCTGGTACGGCGGTCCAGGGTGCCGCCGGTCCAGATCTCGCCCCAGGCGTAGCGGGTGATGAAGTCCTGGAAACGGGCGGTGAAGGGCGTGGTGGCGGCGATCGCCCGGTCGACGTGGGCGTCACCGAGGACCTCGCGGCGTACGGCCATGCCCGCCGCGTACCGGTCCTGCGGGTCCGCAGGCGGTCGGCCCAGATGGGACAGCAGCGCGTCGAGTACGGCACCGGGCCGCTCGACACCCGCGAGGTGCGCGGCGCGGGGCAGCTCGACGAGCGTGGCGTCACGGATGCCGTCGGCGAGTTCGCGTGCGTGGGCGGGCGGGGTGGCCGGATCGTCGCGGCCGGCGACGACCAGGGTGGGCGCGTCGATCAGGCCGAGGCCGTCGCGGAGATCGAGGCCGGCGAGGATCTCGCAGCAGACGGCGTACGCCTCGGGGTCGGCGGCCCGCAGATCGGCCACGAGCGCTTCCACGGCCGCGTCGCCGCTGGTGGCGAACCCGGGGGTGAACCAGCGTCCGGGAGCGGTGCCGGCCAGTGGTTCGGTGCCTCCGGTACGAACCAGCGCCGCGCGCTCACGCCATGGCCCGGCCCCGCCGAAGTGCGCCGAGGAACACACCAGCGCGAGCGACGAAACCCGCCGGGGACGACGCGCCGCGAGCCAGACCCCGACAGCCCCGCCCAACGAGATCCCCGCATACGCGAAGCTGTCCGCCCCGAGCGAGTCGGCCAGGTCGAGCACGAGCTGCCCGAGGCCGGCCACGCTGCTTCCGGCGGGGAGAAGCGAGGCGGGGGAGCGGCCGTGCCCGGGCAGATCCCACCGTACGACCCGGAACCGCGCCGCCAGACCGGCCATCTGGGGCTCCCAGACGCCGAGCGACGTCCCGAGGGAGGGGCCGAGGACGAGCACGGGCGCGTCGGCGGGGCCGTCGACACGGTGGTGAAGGCGAGGAGTCATGGGAGGTCCTGGTCGGGGGTCGGGCGGGGACGACGGCCATCGGCCGGGCCGGGCCCACGGTCATGAGCCGGCTCGCGGTGCCGACCGTCCGTCTGGTCGGGGGCGCGGTCGAGGTCCCGGCCGGGGGCGTCCAGAGGGAACTGGACAGCATCCCGACCGGGGTCCGGCGCCCGGTCCCGGTCCTGGCCGGAGCGCGTCGGGCGGCTGAGCGCCCGGTCCGTCAGGTCGGGCGCCGCGCCCGCATAGGTCTCCGGGACGGTCAGCTCCCGTAGCTTCTCCGGGGAGAGCACGTTGCTCGCCCGCGGGTCCTCCGCCAGCGTCTCGGCCAGGTCCCTGCCCTCGTCCGTCGCCCGCCGGGACGCCGCTGCCAGCAGGTCCCTCGCCGTGGCGCGGCCCAGCAGGGGGGTGAGGTGGGCCGTCAGGCGTTCGGCGAGCAACTGGCCGCCCGTCAGGGACAGGTTCGCGTGCATACGGGCTGGGAAGACCCGCAGGCCGGCGGAGAGTTCCGCCGCCGTCCCGGCCGCGCCGCCGGTCAGGCGCAGCGCGTCGAGCAGGGGCTGCCACTCGGCGTGCCAGGCGCCCGCCGGGCGTTCGTCCTCGGCGGCCAGGGAGCCGAAGAGGACGGCCGCGAGGGCGGGGACCTGGCGGGCGGCGGACGCGATCAGAGCCGCCCGTACGGGGTTGTGCTTGTGCGGCATCGCCGAGGAGGCCCCGCCCGTTCCCTCGGCGACCTCGCCGATTTCCGTACGGGACAGCACCAGCACATCCGCCGCGATCTTCCCCAGCGCGCCCGCGCAGAAGGCCAGTGCCCCGCCGAGGTCGGCGACCGGGGTACGCAGCACATGCCAGGGCAGCGTCGGCTCGGCGAGCCCCGTCTCGTGCGCGAACGCGGCCGTCAGCGCCCGCTCCACGCCCGGATCCCCGTCGGCGGCGGCCCGGAACGCCGCCTGTGTGCCCGCCGCGCCGCCGAGCTGCGCGGGCAGCGATGCCCGTACCACCACGAGCCGGTCACGGGCGTCCAGCACCAGCGACCGCCACCCCGCCGCCTTCAGCCCGAAGGTGGTGGGAACCGCGTGCTGGGTGAGGGTGCGGCCCGCCATCACGGTGTCACGGTGCCCGGCCGCCAGCGCGCCCAGCACGTCGGCGGTGCGCTCCAGATCGGCCGTGATCAGGTCCAGTGTGCGTACCGCGACCAGCATGAGCGCCGTGTCCACGATGTCCTGGCTGGTCGCGCCCCGATGGACGAACTCGGCGTCCTCCGGCTCCAGTTCGGCCACCGCGCGGGTGAGATCGGCGACCAGCGGGATGACCGGGTTGCCGTCGGCCCGGCCGCGCAGGGCGAGCGACCGTATGCCGAACCGTTCGGCGCGGGCCGCCGCGGTGACCGTACGTGCCGCGCGCTCCGGGGCGAGTCCGACCGCGGCCTGGGCGCGGGTCAGCGCGGCCTCGGCGTCGAGCATCGCCTGGAGGACCGCCCGGTCGCCGGTGGCCGCCTCGGCGGCGCGGCCGGCCCGTACCGGCGCCAGCAGCGCGCCGTCCGCGCCGCCGTGCTCATCGATCGGGTTCATGCCGCCGGCCGGAGGTGTCGGAGGTGTCGGAGGTGGTGAAATCAAGGAAGACCGTCTCCTTCTCGCCCTGGAGCCGGATGTCGAAGCGGTGGACCCGCTCGGATTCCTGACGGGCCATCAGCGTGGTCCGGCGTTCCTCGGGCAGCGCCGACAGCAGCGTGTCCGAGGAGGCCGGAGCGCCCAGATAGGCCCGGGTGAACAGATGGTGCGACAGCCCCCGCGCGAACACGCACACCGCCAGATACGGCCGTCCGCTCGGCGGCTCAAGCGTCCGTACCGCCCAGTGCCCGTCCGCGTCCGTGGCCACCCGCGCGAAACCGGTGAAGTCCACGCCGTTGCGCCCCAGGAAGCCGCCGGTCACCGGATCGCGGCGGAGCGATCCGGGGCGCCCGGCGAGCGAGCCGTCCGGCGCCGCCTGCCAGGTCTCCACCAGCGCGTCGGGCACCGGGGCGCCCCCGCCGTCGTACACGTACCCGTGCACGGTGAGCGCCTCCGGATGCCCTGCGGGCGCCACCTCGCCGCCGCCCGGGAAGGGCAGGGCATAGCCGTAGAACGGGCCGACGGTCTGGGAAGGAGTCGGGCGCGGCATCAGCGGTCCTCCCCGGATCCCGGCAGCGCGGCGTCTGACACCACGGCCGCCGACAGCGCGGCCTCGGAGAGCGTCGCGGCCGGGCCGTCGAGCACGATGTCCCACCGGTAGCCGAGCGAGAACTCTGGGCGGGACAGCTCGTGGTCGTACGCCGCGACCAGCCGTTCCCGCGCCGCCGGATCGGTCACCGACTGGAGGATCGGGTCGTACGGGAAGAGCGGATCGCCCGGGAAGTACATCTGGGTCACCAGCCGCTCGGTGAAGGCCGTGCCGAAGAGCGAGAAGTGGATGTGCGCGGGCCGCCAGGCATTGAGATGGTTGCGCCAGGGATACGCGCCGGGCTTGACCGTGGTGAACAGATAGCGCCCCTGATCATCCGTCAGACACCGTCCCACACCGGTGAAATGGGGATCCAGCGGCGCCGGGTGCTGGTCGCGCTGATGCGCGTACCGCCCCGAGGCGTTGGCCTGCCAGATCTCCACGAGCTGACGGCGTACGGGCCGTCCCGCCCGGTCGAGCACCCGCCCGGTCACGGTGATCCGCTCCCCGAGCGGTTCGCCGTGGTGCTGCCGGGTCAGATCCGCGTCGAGTTCCGTCACATCGGTCACGCCGAACACCGGTCCGTACAGCTCCGCGGCCTCCGGGTCCGCGCCCATCGGTACCAGCGGCCGCTTCGGATGGCGCAGCACACTGCTGCGGTACGGGGCGAAGTCCCGGCAGGGATGCGCCGGCCGGTCCGCGTCGCCGGCCACGGCATCGGCCGCCGCCCTGTGCGCCGCGGCTATCTCCGCGCTGATCCGGTGCTGTGTGAGGGGTTCTGAAGGGGCAAGGGGTTCGGAAGGCGCGACGGGTTCGGAAGGGGCGAGGGATTCGGGAGGCGGCACGGGATCACCTTTCGAGTACGAGGGCCAGGCCCTGGCCGACACCGATGCACAGCGCGGCGAGGCCGGTGCCCGACCCCGCGGCGGCGAGCTGATGGGCGACGGCCCCGGTGATCCGCGCGCCGGAGGCACCGAGCGGATGGCCCAGGGCCAGGGCGCCGCCGCGCGGATTGACGACCGCCGGATCGAGGCCCGGCCACTGGCCCAGGCAGGCGATCGCCTGGGCGGCGAACGCCTCGTTGAGTTCGAGGACACCGACATCGGTGAGTTCCCGGCCCGCCTTCTTCAGCGCGCGCTCCACCGCCTCCACCGGTCCCGCGCCGAAGTACTGGGGCTCGATCCCGGTGACGGCCGAGGCGCCGATACGGGCGAGCGGTTCGCGGCCCGTCGCCCGCAGACCGTCCTCGTCGGTGAGCAGGAGCGCCGCCGCGCCGTCGTTGAGCGGGGAGGAGTTCCCGGCGGTGACGGTGCCGCCCTCGCGGAACACCGGCTTCAGCCGGGCCAGCGCCTCCGCCGAGGTGGTGTCGCGGATGGACTCGTCACGCCCGAGGTCCACCCCGTCGACGGGTACGGTCTCCGCGTCGTACAGCCCGTCCCGCCAGGCCCGTGCCGCCTTCCGGTGGCTGGCCAGCGCGAACTCGTCCTGTTCGGCGCGGCCGACGCCGTACCGGTCGGCGACCAGTTCCGCGCCCTCACCGAGCGGAACCGTCCACTCCGCCGGCATCCGGGGATTGACCAGCCGCCAGCCCAGAGTGGTCGAGTACATCTGCTGGTGTCCGGCGGGCAGGGCACGCTCCGGTTTCGGTACCACCCAGGGCGCGCGGCTCATCGACTCGACACCCCCCGCCACCGCGACGGAGGCGTCGCCGACGGCGATCGCGCGCGCCGCCTGGATCACCGCCTCCATGCCCGAACCGCACAGCCGGTTGACGGTCGTGCCGGGCACGGTGACCGGGAGCCCGGCGAGGAGAACCGCCATCCGGGCGACATCACGGTTCTCCTCCCCGGCGCCATTGGCGTTGCCGAGGAAGACGTCGTCGATACGGGCGGGATCGAGCGCGGGGGTACGGGCGAGCAGTGCGCGCAGCACCCCGGCGGCGAGATCGTCGGGGCGCACGCCGCTCAGCGCGCCCCCGTACGCGCCGACCGGGGTCCGCACGGCGTCGACGACATACACCTCACGCAGTCGGCCGGACATGCCTACTCCTCGCTCTCGTCGGACGCCGGTATGCGCAGCGGCGCGGCCGTCCTGGCCCGTACCTCCTCGGGTGCGACACCCGGCGCGGTCTCCACGAGGACCAGCCCCCGGCCGGTGATGTCGATGACGGCCAGATCGGTGATGATCCGGTGGACGCACGCCTTGCCGGTGAGCGGCAGGGTGCACTTCTCGACGATCTTCGGGGAACCGTCCCGCGCCGTGTGGTCCATCAGCACGATCACCCGGCGGGCACCGTGGACCAGGTCCATCGCCCCGCCCATTCCCTTGATCATCCGCCCGGGAACCGACCAGTTGGCGAGATCGCCGCCCGCCGACACCTGCATGGCGCCCAGCACCGCCGTGTCGATATGGCCGCCGCGGATCATCCCGAAGGAGAGCGCCGAGTCGAAGTACGCGGCGCCCGGCAGCACCGTGACCGTCTCCTTGCCCGCGTTGATCAGATCCGGGTCGACCGCCTCCTCCGTCGGGTACGGGCCGACACCCAGCACCCCGTTCTCGGAGTGCAGGACCACATCGACGCCCTCGGGCAGGAAGCCGGGGATCAGGGTGGGCAGCCCGATCCCGAGGTTCACATACGAGCCGTCGGTCAGCTCGGCCGCCGCCCGGGCGGCCATCTCCTCGCGTGTACGGGCCATCAGGCCCTCACCGTCCTCTTCTCCACCCGCTTGGCACCGGCCTGTTCGGGCGTGAGCGGCACCACGCGCTGCACGAACACCCCCGGGACATGGACCGAGTCGGGGTCCAGCGCCCCCGGTTCGAGCAGTTCCTCCACCTCGGCGACGGTCACCCGCCCGGCCATCGCCGCCAGCGGGTTGAAGTTGCGGGCGGCCTTGCCGAACACGAGATTGCCGTGCCGGTCGCCCCTGGCCGCCCGTACCAGCGCGAAATCGGTGGTGATGCCGTACTCCAGGACATGGTCGCGCCCGCCGAACACCCGGACCTCCTTGGCGGGCGAGCGCACCGCCACCGAGCCGTCCCGCGCATAGCGCCAGGGCAGTCCGCCGTCGGCGACCTGGGTGCCGACACCGGCCGGGGTGTAGAAGGCGGGGATGCCGCAGCCGCCGGCGCGCAGCCGCTCGGCGAGCGTGCCCTGCGGGACCAGCTCGACCTCCAGTTCGCCGCCGAGGTACTGGCGGGCGAACTCCTTGTTCTCGCCGATGTACGAACCGGTGACCCGTGAGATCCGGCCCTCGGCCAGCAGCAGCCCGAGCCCTTCGCCGTCCACCCCGCAGTTGTTGGAGACCACACTCAGCCCGCGTACGCCCCGGGCGCGCACCGCCTCGATCAGAACGGCGGGCACCCCGCTCAGGCCGAAACCGCCGACGGCGAGCGACGCGTGGTCCGCGATGTCACGGACCGCTTCGGCCGCGGACTGTGTGACCTTGTCCATGGAAGGACTCCCCGCGCTTCGCATTGTTCGCACAATGAACTACAGTTCACTCACTTGCCGTCCCTGAGTGTGCGTGCACCCGGCACGCGTGTCAACGCCCTGCACCGGAGAGCCGATGACCTCCACGCGTCCCGCCGCCACAACCCACGCCGGTCCAGCGGCATCCCCCGAAGCCGTGCCCCCCGAGGCCGTCGGCCCGCTCATGCGCGGGATCGCCGTGCTGCGGGCGATCAGCGACGCGGGAGGACGGGCGGCCCTGAGCGATCTGGTCCGTACGACCGGCCTCGCCCGCTCCACCGCCGACCGGATCGCCGCGACCCTCGCGCGGATGGGATACCTCCGGCTCGACAGCCACTCCGCCGCCCTCACTCCCCGTCTGATGGAGCTGGGCAACGCCTATCTGGGCGCCCTCCGGTTCCCCGCCCTGCTCGCCCCGCTCGCCGAGCAGCTCGCCGAGGAACTCGACGAGTCGGTCTCCCTGGCCGTGCCCGACGCCGACGGCATCCGCTTCGTGCACCAGACCACCCGGCGCCGCGCGATGTCGCTGACCTTCCGCATCGGCGATCTGCTGCCCGCCGAACGCACCGCGCCCGGACCGCTGTTCGCCGCGGACTGGGACGAGCGGGAGTGGGCGCGGTGGCGGGAGCGCCGGGCGGCCGACCCCGAGGACCGCGGCTTCCCCGCCGTACCGCCGCGCGGCCCCGGCCCCGGAGGACCCGGCTTCGAGGAGCGCACGGCACGGGCGGCCGAGCGCGGCTGGGGCCTGGACGACCAGCTCATCGAGCCGGGGCTGATCGCCCTCGCCGTCCCCGTGCGGGACGCGGACGGGCGTACCGTCTGCGCGGTGAGCGCGGTCAGCCACACCAGCCGGCACAGCGCCGACTCACTGCGCCGCTCGCTGCTGCCCCGGGTGCGGGAAGCCGTGGCCGGCATGGAACGTACGCTGCGTACGGCCGTGCCCGCCGCGCCCGCCGCCCCGGCCGGGCTCGCCGACTGGACCGGCGCCTCCAAGCAGCAGCTCGGCGCGGAGTTCCTGGAGTCCCTGGCCCGTGGTCTGACCGTGGTGACGGCCTTCGGCGAGGGGCGCCCCGAACTGACACTCACCGCCGTCGCCGAGGCCACCGGGCTGGCCAGGGCCACCGCCCGGCGCGCCCTGATCACCCTCGAACACCTCGGCCTTGTCGTCGCGGAGGACCGGACCTTCCGGCTCACCCCGCGAGTGCTGGCACTCGGCTGTCCGCCGCTCTCCCGCACCACACTCTCCGAGATCGCCACTCCGCATCTGACCGCGCTCGTCAAGAAGGTGCACGATTCCGCGTCCCTGGCGGTGCTCACCGGCGACGACATCCAGTACACGGCACGCGTCGCCACCGGCCGCATCATGAGTGTGAACATCACCCTCGGCACCCGCTTCCCGGCGTACGCGGCCTCGATGGGCCGGGTGCTGCTGGCCGCGCTGCCGCCGCGGGAGCGGGCCGCCCGGCTCGCCCGCGCCGAACTGCGCGCCCTGACTCCGCGTACGGTCACCGACCGGGCGGAGCTGGCCGTGCTTCTGGAGCGGGCGGGGCGCGATGGATACGCCCTGGTCGACGAGGAGTTGGAGGAGGGGCTGCGCTCCCTCGCCGTACCGGTGCGCGACCGGGCGGGGCGCGCGGTGGCGGCGGTGAACGTCGCCATGCACAGCAGCCGTCGCTCCGTCGAGCGGTGCCTGACCGACGTGCTGCCCGAACTCCGGGCCACAGCCGGGAGTATCGAGTCGGATCTCCATGTCGCCGGCCGGTTCAGCCGTATCCCCGCGGCCTGACGACCGGGGCCGGCAGGGGCCGCGGGCAGGGCAGAGGCGCGCAGAGCCGGGCCGGTGCGGGGGCTCGCGTATCGCCGTACCCGCCGTACCGAATCCCTCCGTCCGTGCGCGTGGACGCACGGCGGCGGTACGGCGGGCCGACGCGCCCCGCACTCTCAGACGTTGGGCACCTTCAGCTTGTCCCAGCTCGTCTTGCCGGGGATGCCGTCCGCGTCGCTGCCCGAGTAGCCGAGCTTGCGCTGCCACGCGGCGTACGACTTCTTGTCGGCGTCCGACCAGTCGGGGCTCGGCCCGACCTGGTAGCGCCCGCACCCCTCCGCCACCAGCCGCTTGCCCATCGCCGTGATGATGGCGCTGCGCCGGCCGGCCGCGAAGAAGGACGCCCCGGGGAAGGGCTCGTACTTCGCCGGCGGCTTCGACGCGGGCGGCTTGGCGGGACCGTCCGGCTTGCCGCCGAGGCGCGCTCCGACGCGCTCGCGCATCGAGTCCATGGTGAAGCCGCGCGGGTCGATCTTGCCCGGCTGCCACTCCTTGTGCCCTATCACCGAGCGGTGGGTCCAGCCGTGCGCCCGGCAGATCGCGGCCGCGGCCTTCTCGATCGCCTCCAACTGGGCAGCCGGCCAAGGATCCGTGCCATTGCCCAGGTTGACGCACTCGAAGCCGTAGAAATAGCGGTTGCCGTCGGTGTTGGCCTCGTTGTCGGCGGGCAGCGCCGACTCGTTGATCACCGCCCGCAGGACCTCGTCGTCCCCGGAACCCGCGTGATTGGCCCGGCCGTTGCCGACCAGATAGACCGTGCCGTCCTTGGCGATCACCCCGTGGCACAGCGGACCCGGCAGGGTCGAATGGCCGTTGTAGCAGAGCTCCACGGAGTTCTGTGTGCCCGAGGTGACGGTGTGATGGATCATCACCCCGTGCAGCGGTCCCCACGGGCCCTTGTGATTGCGGTTGTGTGTGCGCCAGCTCCGGTGCTCGACCACGGTCAGGCCCTCGTCCTTGAGGGCTTTGAGGAGTTTCGCGGCGGTCAGAGGAGTTGCCATCGTGGTGCTCCTTCCCAAGTGCGATGTGTCAATTCTCGGGCTCCTACTGCCCGTTCCGCTCGTCCGTTTCGGTCGTACGGCTGTCGGACTCGGCCAGCTCGGCGGCCAGGGCCTCCTCCTCGGCGGCTGCCTCCGCCGCGAGTTCGCCCTCGTCCGCGGCGGGTACCGGCGTCGCCAGCGGGCCGAACGACAGCCGCAGATCCACCGGCGAGCCCTCGCCGGGCACCCAGGCCAGCGGCGCGTAACGGACCTCGATCCCGTCCGGCGATTGCAACAGCGGACGGCGTGCCGCGTCCGTCGGCCACTCCACATCACCCGTCGCGGTACGGGCCGGTACGGTCCAGAAGTCACCGGAGCGATAGGTCCGGCCGGGCTCGAAGTAGACGAGAACGCCGTCCTCCAGCGGCAGCCAGCCGCCCTCCTCGATCCGCAGCGCGCCATGGCGCAACTTGGGCGCCCCCCGTCCCGTACGGCCCGACGGCCCGTGGCCGCCGGTGTGCCGGGCCCCCGACGGATGGTCCCAGCGCCGCAGATACGGGTGGAGTCCGGGACGCCGCCCCACCGACGGATCGGGCTCGCCGGAGAGCCGTACGCGCCGTCCCGGCAGATCGACCTCCTCCACCCGCAGCAGCGGCAGCGGCTCGCCCCTGCTGATGTAGGCGGTGTCGACCAGCTCGACCCAGTCGCCGACGTTCAGATCGAGCTTGCCGTCACCGCCGAGCGAGGCCAGCTCGGCCCAGGTGCCGTCGAGTCCGTCGACGACGAACGTCACCGAGCCGTTCTCGCGCGACCACTTGAACGTCGCGTCCCCGGCCGTGCCGCCGTCATGGATCTCCACCCGGTACATCTGGTTCTCCGGGCCCCGGTACTGGGCGTCCGGAGGCACCGGGCACGGGTCCTCGTCGGTGTGTTCGGGCCGCCGGCTGCGTGCCGCCATCCGGGCCGTCGGCGCCTGCGCCCGCGCCCACTCGGCGAACGCCGCGCGCACCTCGTCCCCGGACGCCCCGTCCGCCAGCCCCAGCCGCTCGGCGGTCAGCGGCAGCACCTGCCAGACGACCTTCAGCCGGGCCGCGGTGTCGGGCATCGCAGGGCCCAGCGCCACCTCGCGCAGCAGCGGGTCCTCGGCCGCGGTGACCGAGCGCTCCCACACCTTCAGATGGACCAGATAGGGGAACTGGCCGGGCAGCCGGTCGCCGGGGCGCTCCGGGTCCCGGTACGCGTCCGGCTGGTCCCAGTACGTCCAGGTGACCGGCGGCTCCGGAGCCGCCTCGCCGTCCTCCGCCCGCTGCCCGTCCTCCGCCACCGGGACGCCGGGCAGCGGGCGCGTCGCGTCCAGCGCGATGCCGTCGACGTAGTAGCGGCCGCCGCCGATCGACAGATCGTCCAGCTCCCGGCCGCCGCCCACGAAACCCACCCTGAAGCCGGTGGCACCGCGCGGGCCGCCGTGCTGCCCGATCAGATCGGCGGCGACGGTACGGGCCCGGAGAAGCTGGATCGCGGCCTGCTCATTGGCGTCCGCGTCGAGCTGGACCCGGCCCTGCTGGGCGATCACCGCCGAGTAGTGCCGGTCGGGGCGGAAGGTGAGACGGGAGATGTCTGCGTGCATGGGAAGGGGTCCCCCTCGGAAGTTCTGCGTTCGGCGGTCCGGTGCGGGCGGGTGCTGGGGTCGTACGGGGCGCTCGGTGGCTGGCGGGTCGTACGGTGCGGTCCGGGGCGTGCCCGGCGGATCGGTGCCCGGTGGCGGGCGGGTCAGGTGACGTGGAAGATCCCGGCGTCGGTGCCGGCCGGGGTGTACTCGGCCAGCCGGGCCCGCAGGCTGTCCAGGCGCTGCGGCTGGTACAGATCGTGGAAGGCGCCCATCTCGGAGCCGTCCTCCGCGCCCCGCTTGATCTCCTCGGCGCAGCCGGCGGCGAGCTGCGCGTACGCCGGCGTGCCGTACCGCCCGCCGGTGAAGAGCGGCCGTACCCGCTCCGCGTCCTCGCTCCCCACCAGATCCGGCTGGCAGCGATGGCGGCGCGGGGTGCGCGAGCCGGGCGGTACGTACGAGAAGCGCAGCCGGCCGGTGCCCCGCCTGGCCACCCGCATCCGCCCGGTGAAGACGCTGTCCTCGGCGATCTCCACCGCGTGGGTGTGGATCTCGCCGATGACGGTGGTGCGGTACGCGTGCAGGACGGCATGGGCGTGGCGGCAGTCAGGGGCGGACAGTGCGGCCCGGTCGTGGCCGGTGGCGTCCAGGATGCTGTCGCGGACATGGATCGGCAGCGGATCGTCGCCCACCTCGTCGCCGATCACCTCGATCGTGCCGAGGACGCTCCGCTCGATCGCGACACAGGCGGTGGTCCTGTCCAGGACGAGGCTCGGTTCCTCGGGGGAGTGCGGTGTGCACCCGGGCTCCAGCGACCAGCCGGGGACGAGGGTGCAGTGCCGCAGCACCACCGCGCCGACCGGACCGCTGACATGGAGGCCGCGCCCGGTGACCAGCAGTCCGTCCAGCACGATCCGCGGCGCCCGGGCCGGAGCTGCGCCGCCCCCGTTTCCGCCGCTGCTCCCGTCGTCCTCCCGCGCGCGGATGTTCAGCGCGTCGGGGCGGTTGCTGTACCAGTCGAGCAGCCGGATCACCG
The DNA here is from genome assembly GCF_019056675.1 of Streptomyces sp. GMY02. Taxonomy (NCBI): domain Bacteria; kingdom Bacillati; phylum Actinomycetota; class Actinomycetes; order Kitasatosporales; family Streptomycetaceae; genus Streptomyces; species Streptomyces sp. GMY02. The sequence continues at coordinate 7,721,131 of NZ_CP077658.1, forward strand.
GACGGGTGCCCTCGGCCGCCCTCAGCTCCAGCCGGTCGCCGGGTTCGAGATCGAAGTCGAGCTGCTCCTGATAGGCGCCGCTGTGCGTGATCTCGATGACGCCGTCCGGACCGCAGCGCCCGGCCCGCCGGTCGTCGCGCCACTCGCCGTAGGCGTCCATGATCCGCCGGTGGGTCTGGCCGGGACCCACCCGGTAGACGGCCGCCGTCGGTGATGTCTCCCGGTCGCGCGGATACTCGCCGCCGCCCGTGTCGTCCGCGAACGCGTAGTGGTAGGTGACCCAGACACCCTGGCGCGGTGCGGACCGCGAGCCGAACGCGATCCGGCCGAGCACCGGGTCCACGGCGACCTGCCCGCGTTTGGGCCGGTAGCGCCAGTCCGACAGATCCGCCACGACGAGGTCCGACATCGGCACCGGCTCCTCGCGCCCGTCGCACCGGATCGTGAAGCTCTTGCCGGGCCCGTAGTAGTCGGCGAGCCGGTCGGCCAACTGCCTGCGGCGGATGTACGCGGGGACGTTGTCGACCGTCGCGACATGCGTGGCCGACGGCTCGGGCACCGGCTTCGTCACCAGCGGAGTGTCATTGCCCAGGATCGAGAACGTGTAGAGGTTACGGGCCCGGTCGACGCAGTACGCGGGCGCCCCGGTCACGTGGTACGGCTTCAGCCGCCATACGAACAGGCCGACGCCCGCAGGGGAGTTGCCCCCCTGGGTACGGGACGAGCCGGCCCGCCGTACATCCACCGACCGGGCGGTCGTGCCGAACGGACCGCCCGCCAGATCCAGCGCCGCGCCCTCCCGTACGTCCGCGAGCCGGCCGCGCTCCAGCCGCCGGGCGTTCACGGCCGCCGTCCCCGATCCGTACAGCCCGACCGGCTGCTGGTGGGAGACCAGCCGGGAGAACTCGACGGCCCGCGAGGGCCATCCGGCGACCGCGTCGGCCAGCTCCTCCAACAGGGCCAGGGTGCCCTTGTGCCGCCGGTTGGCGACGGTCGCCGCGACATCGCGGCGCGGTGCCAGCGCCTCGGCCAGCAGCTCGCGCGAATGCGAACCGCCCGCGCCCGTACCGCCGTTGAGCCCTATCGCCTGGACCCGCTCGTAACCGGGCAGCGGGGTGTGTCCGACCAGATCGCCGAGATACGGCAGTACCCACGGCGCGGCGGTCTCCACGAACCAGTCTTCGTAACCCTGCTCGACCCCGTCCCGTACCCGGTCGACCTGCTCGGCGATCACCGCGAGCAGCGCCCGCAGCGGCTCACCGCCCCCGCCCGCTCCGCCGCCCTCGCCGGCCGTGGCGTCACGCAGCCGGTGCCACTGCGGAAGGAGTTCCGCGAGCCCGTCCGGTTCCCTGCTCATGCGGTGACCTCCGTCAGAATCAGTGTGTCAGCGACCCGCGGTGAGAGCAGGGCCAGTTGGGCCGGCCTGATGCCACGGAAGACACACACCGCGCGGCCCTTCGCGAGCCGCCGGGTGTCGGTGATGTCCGGGTTCAGGCGCAGCAGTCCGGCCAGGGAGATCCCGTACCGGCCGGCGACCCGCGTCAGTGTCTCGCCCTCCTCGGCCGTCACCCGGTGGACGGTCTCGTCGTACGAGGCGAGCCGCGCCGGGACGGCTGTACGCAGCTCACCGAGCAGGCCCGCGAGCCCGCTCAGCTCGTCCGGGGTGACGGAGGCGGGGACTCCGGTGAAGACGTCCACATCGACGTGGTCGACCCCCGGCACCCGGTGCGCGGTCGCCAGCACGTCCGACAGCACCGCAGGACGGCCCAGCTCCCGGCGTCCGCTGCCGAATTCATGGAGCAGCGCCTGCCGGAGCCGTGGCTCGACCACCGTCCAGGCGTGGTCGCGGGCCACCTTCACCCGCGCCGCGAGCAGCAGCAGGACCAGCTCGCGCACATCCACCCGTACCGGAAGGCGCGAGTCGCCGTACCGGGCGAGTGAGAAGCGCAGCGCCCGCAGCACCTCGGAGTCCTCGGCGACCGGGATGTCGTCCACACCGGCGACCGTGAGATGCAGCACCCGGCGCCGCCCGTCGAAGAGCTCGCGGGCCGACGCCCGGCCGATGCCCGCCCGCGAGCGCGCGAAGTCCTCGTAGTCCGCCACCGACACCAGCCGGTCGAGCGCCGAGACCGCGAGCGGGATGGTACGCCGCGTCAGCCCGGGGCCGTCGGCGTCCGAACCGCCCGTCGCCGGCAGCGGATTGGTGACCGCGGTGACCCCCAGCGGCCGGGTCACCGCCTGGGTGATCCGGTCCGCCGGCAGATTGGCGGCCCGGCCGGTGCCGAAGCGGTAGCGGGCCCGGACGTTCTCGTGCCCGGTGGGCAGCCGCGCGCCGAACACACCGTCGCCGAAGGTCACCGTCGTCCGTCCGTCCGCGGCCGTCCCCGTGACATACACGCGCTCGCGCGGACCGCGTCCCGCCAGACTGTCCACCTCGTGCCAGAGCAGACCGTCGACGCGCACCTCCAGCGTCGGCCGCGCGCCCAGCGGATTGTCGGCGGGCAGCCAGGTCAGCGGCGACTGCCACAGCGTGAACGTCTGATTGGTCCGGTCGGCGTCACCGCTGCCGATCGGCTCGTCACGGCTCTCACCGTGCGTGGCAGGCACCACATTGCCCTGGATCCGGACCGTGTCCCGGCGGTAGCGGTGGACCAGATCCGCGGTGAGCACCAGCCTCGTATGGACATGGTCACCGGGCAGCAGCGGATCGAGATGCTGCTCCACCGCCGCGATCACGGCCGGTTCGGTGCCGCGCACCCCCGCCGTCCCGGGGATGTCGGTGCGCTCGCCGGACACCACGAGATGCCGCCCCGGCCGCAACCCGTCGTACAGCTCCGCCAGTTCGATCTCATTGCCGTGCACGTCCTCGCCCAGCGGCTCGCCCGCCAGGCGCAGCGACTGGCCGCCCGCGTGCACGGTGGTGTCCCGGATCATCGACAGCAGCACATCGTGCTTGTCCAGCCACGGCTCGGCGAGCGTCAGTTCGGTGCCCCGGCCCGTGATGCCGTAGTTGGTGTACGCGGCGGTGCGCACGGCCGTCACCCGGGTCTTCACCGACGCCAGATTCCTGTCGCCGGGGATGCCGTCGGGCCCCTCTGCGCCTTTGCGGGGGCGCTCGACGGCCACCCAGCTCCCCACCGTGATCCCGTCCTGCACCGAATCGAGCGGCAGCACATGGAGATCGGCGCGCTCGGGCACGGTCACGATGCCGATCTCGACATTCGCCGGCTCACCGCCGACGGTGTAGCGCGCGTGCACCTCGAAGCCGCCGTGGGCGGCCCGCTTGTACTCGCCGGGGGACAGATACCAGTCCAGCGGGTCCCCGTTCTGCACGCCGACATGGACCCGCCCGTCCTCGCCGGGCCGGGACACGAACAGCTTCAGCTCCGGCAGACCGGGCTCCAACTGGGCCGTCACGCCCGGCTCCTGGGACTCGGCCGGGCGCCGCGCCAGCCAGCTCAGATCCCGGTCCTGCGCGGAGCGGGTCATCAGCGTGCCCCGTCCCGGCGGCAGCTCGAAGCTGGTCTCCGCGGGCAGATTCTCGGAACGCTGAGCCGAGGAACCGAGCTCCGTGTGCTGGAACTCGGCGCGTACGGGAACCCGGCCCGCCGTGTCGTACACCACCCGCATGGTGGTGAGCGCGGCGCCGTCGAGCGGCCAGTCCGTCTGCCGGACCACCCGGCCCCGCTCGTCCTGCACCGGCTTGAGCGGCGCGGTCGCGCCGAACGGCGCGGCGGTCACCCGCAGGGTCTGGAGTTCACGCAGCAGACCGGGCACGGGAGTCGGAGCGGCGGCGGTTCCGGCCGTGCGCGGCACGGTGGCGCCGCGCCAGGCCGCGTACAGTCCGTCCGCCACCCGCGGATCGAGCGCGGCGAGCACCTGCGCGCCCAGGTCCGAGCCGGACGCGAAAAACGCCGCGGGATCGTACGCCCGTGCCCGGGACGCCGCCGGCGGGCCCGCCGTACGAGCGCGCAGGGCGGGCAGCACGGCGCCGAGCGCCCGCATCGCGGCCGAACTGCCGGACGAAGCCGAAGAGTCCGGCGGCACCGGCTGGGAGGGCGCCAATTCGCCCGCCCGCTCGATCAGTTCACCGATCACCGCCTCCAACCGCTCGAACCAGGCGGCCACTTCCTCGTACGGAGCGGCCACCGCCTGTGCCTCGGCGAGCCGTTCGTACGGATCCGCGAGCCGCCGGGCGAACTGCGCCGCAGTGGTGATCCCGTCCAGATCGGCACGCAGCGGCGCCAGCACCTGCCCGTCGAACTCCTCGATGATCAGGCTGACCGGCCGGGGATGGGGCCGGTCCGGAGTGGGCTCCCCGCCCCCGCCCTCACGTTCGTCCTCGGCGATCCACTTCCGCAGCTCCGCCACCAGCTCGCTCAGCGTCGGCGGGGCGGACTCCGGCAGCCCGATCGCCGTCACATCGTCGTCCCGGTCGATCCTGACCCGCGCGACCGGAAGCAGCAGCCGCCGCCCGCCGGTGTCCGGCTCCTCCCCGCCGAAGACGAACAGCAGCTTGTCGCCGGTCTGGAGGGAGGTCCCGGTCCCCGAGATGTCGATCTCCGAGCGGCGGCGCAGATCGTCAACGGTGAGGCGGGTCGGGCGGCGCCTGCGGACCGCCAGTTCGTTCCAGGCCGAGCGGGCCGTGAGGTCCTCGCTCGTCTCGAACGCCTGCGACTCCTCGGTCGCGGAGGCGGGCACGCTGTTGCTGCGCGCTCCGCGCGGGATCAGCACCGGCAGGTCCGCCGCCCGCGGATCCCGGTCCAGTGTGTACGCCAGAAAGGCGTCGGCCGCGATCCCGGGCCGCGGCCGGTGCCCGACCAGACGCCCCAGCAGCACCAGCGAGCGGTGGTCGTCGGCGGTGCGCAGATAGCCCTCGTCGGCGATCCGCTCGGAGTGGAAGGTCAGCAGATCGCCCACGACCGCCCAGGCATCCAGCAGCCCGATCGCCGGGTCGTCGGGGGTACGGACGGTCAGTCCGCGCAGCGCCGGATACGCGGGGGAGGCGAGCCGGTCGAGCATCGCCGCCAGGAACGAGCCGTACTCACCGACCCGGTAGTCGAGGGCCGAGCGGCCCGGCGCGTTGTAGAGGGGCGCGGGAGCGTGCCGCTCGTCGTGCCCGCCGCAGCCGCAGCCGGCGTGTGTGCAGGTCATCGCGGACCTCCGCCCAGTTCGATCGTCAGCCGGCCGTTCTCCGGCCGGTCCGGGTCGTTGTCGCAGCGCGCGACCTCCAGCGGGCCGAGCCGCAGCACACCCGCCTCCAGTGCGGTGCGGTCGAGCGGGTCGTCGTCGAAGAGCCGGCTCAGCCGGGTCACCCGTACGCTCGCCACGCCCTGGACGGCCGCAGCCGTGGCCACCAGACGGCTGAGCCGCACCGGTTCGCCGAAGGTCAGCGCGTCGGGGTGGAAGAAGCCCAGCCGCCCGCCGGACAGCCGCCCGCCGCCCAGCAGCCCGTACAGCTCCGCCAGGATCTGCCCGTGCTGCCGGCCGGGCGCGGCACACACCGCCAGGACGATGTCCAGCGGTACGGCACGGGCGGGGCCGACCACCAGATCGTGGCCGATCCTGCGGTAGCTCTCCAGGGCGTACGACACCGAGTCGAGCAGTGCGGCGGAGGGCTCGGCGGAGCCCAGCGCGTCCACGGCGACATGCGCCTCCTGGACACTGCCGGTCCAGCGGATCTCCGCCGCCGCCCGCGCCACTCCCGGGAGTTTCGACGCCAGCGCCGCGTAGTCCTCGGCGGTGACGGCCCGCAGCCGCGCGCGCCTCAGATCGAGCGGGGCCAACTGCCGCACCTGCTCCACGGGTTCGGGCTCGGTGCCGCCGACGGCGGGAAGCGGATTGCGCACCCCCGCCACCGGCATCGGGTCCCCGGCGTCGGTCGCGTCGGGATCACGGACCAGTACGAGATGGTTGATGGCCTCCGCGCCGACATTGCCCGCCGTACCGCCGCCGAGGCGGTGGCGCAGCTCCAGCCGGGCGCCCGGCCCCGGCCGGGCGCCGTGCCGTCCGTCACCGAAGCGCAGGGCGATCCGGCCGTCGTTCTCCAGCTCGCCGACGAAGTGGCGGTCACGGGGGCCGCTGGTGAGCAGATCGCGCCGGGGAGTCCAGTGCTCGTCGCCGTCCGCCACGGTCACCGCGGGCAGTGCGGCCCTGGGGTCCTGGACGAGCGCGGCGGCGGGGCCGCGCAGCACCGGCTCGCCGGGATGCAGTCCGGCCGCGTACGGACCGCCCCAGGTGTGCGCGATCTCCCAGGCGATGCCGCCGTCCAGCACCGTGCCCGCGCGGGCACGTGCCGTCAGCACCTCAAGGCGGCGCAGCTTCGCCGCCAGCAGCCGCTCGCTCCGGTGCAGCAACTCGCGCAGCGCACGGACCGGATGGCGGCGCAGTTCGAGCCGCTCCAGCAGCCGTAACCCGAACAGCACGGTCAGCTCCGCGACTTCGGGCTCGGCGAGACCGTCGCGGTCGCGGGCACCGCGCCACAGCTCCACCAGCCGCTGCCGCACCCGTCCCGGGATCGCCGCCAGCCGGTCGGCCTGCCCGGCCGAGACCTGGCGGGGTTCTGGGAACGGTACGGCCTGGACGACCGGCGAGCGGCCCAGCACCGGCCGGAAGCGCGGCCGGATTCCCGGATAGGTGACCTGCGCCAGCAGGGCGCCGAGCGCCTCCGCCTGTGCGTAGGCGGTGCCGGGGACGACCTTCTCGGTCCGCCGGCCCGCGCTCTCCAGCCCGAGACCGGCCCGTACGGTCGCGTCCTCGCCGACCACGGTGAACAGCTCGCGGATCTGGTGCACCGTCAGCGAGCGGCCGTGACGCGCCTGGCCCAGAAGGGAGTTGATGAGCGCGGCCGTCGCGTTTCCCGCGTTCCGGTCCCAGCAGCCGAAGCCCGGCGGATCGCAGGAGCCGGGTACGGCGGGCGCGGGCGGCACGGTGACCGTCTCGGACCCGCCTCCGTGTGTGCCGGATTCGCTTCCGTGGAAGGCGGTCGACCGGCCGTGGTCGACGAGCACCACATTGCCGCGCGCCACACTCACATCCCCGACCGGCTCACAGTCCGGGCCACCGCGGGTGAACAGACAGAAGGGGAGGGCGAGCGCGTCCTCCCGTGCCCAGGTGACCTCCAGCACAGGCTGGTCCGCCAGCCGGTCCACCAGCGGAGTGACCGAGGTGAGGCGTACGGCGTGCCGGTGCGCCGGATCGGCGTCCCCGGGTGTGCCGGAGCGCGGCCCCCGTACCTCCTCGAACAGCAGCAGATCACCCGGCGCCAGATCCAGCGCACGGTCCTCGCACTTCTCGTCCGTCCACTCGTCCCTCAGTGTCGCGGCGGTGGCACCGGCGGGCAGCGAACACACGTCATCGCCCCAGGTCCAGAAACGGATGGTGTTGTGCGCGGGACGCAGCACCAGCGGCTCCTCGGCCACCAGCGGTTCGAACACCTCCACCGAACCGCGCTCCTCCAGCGCCGCCAGATCCCGGTCGTCGATGACGGTGCCGATCTCGGGCCGGTCGCGCGGGCCCAGCGTACGGACATCGACCGCAGCGAAGCGGAACGTGCCAGGGAGCAGGGTCAGTTGACGTACGGTCTCGACCGCGACGAACGCGCGGGCGTTGCACCCGTCGTGCATCGGGTAGTCGATGAGCCGCACATGGCGGCGTACGGAGACCCGGCGGCGGGCCGTGTCGAGATACGCCTCGGTGGCGACCGCGTCCTGCTGGTAACTGATCCGGTCGGCGGCCTGGGCGAGGAGTTCGACCAGTGTGATGCCGAGGTCGGCGGCATTGCGTTCGGTCCACGCGGGGGTGGTGAGTGCCAGCCGGTCCAGGATCAGCCGGCGGATCGTGTCGTAGTCGCGCGCGGTGTAGTCGATGACCGGTGAGGGCGGGTACGGGAGGCCGGGCCCGGGTCCGTGGTCCGCGCGGTCGAAGGGGACGACGGGGCCGGGGGAGTCGGGGCGGAAGGTGAACTCGGCCTGGAAATACCGCTGGTCGAAGCCGGGAAACGGCTCCGTGCCCGGCCGGCCGTACGGATCGGTGTCGACGAGGGAGAGCCGGTACCGGGAGCTGTCGCCGGTACGGTCGAGCGTGACGAACAGCCGGTCGTCCAGCTCCGGGTCCTCCTCGCGCTCGACGGCCACTTCGACCGCCTCGATACCGGTGATCCGGCGGCCGCCGTCGATCTGTACGTTCTCCGGGGACACACCGTGGGGCGCCTTGCCGAGGAAGGTGACGGTGAGGGTCAGCCCGTCGTCACCGGCCTCGACCGCGTCGACACCGCCGAGGCGCGCGGCACGGACTCCGGCGCGGCGGTTGTGGAGGTGGCGAGGGCCACGAGGGCCGTGGGTGTCACGGGGGCTGTGGGTGTCGGGTGTGTCGCGGGGGTCGCGGGGGTCGTTCATACCGGGCCGCTCCCCTCGAACACCTCGTCGCGCCGGCTCGCTGTGGAACGCACCACGTACCGCAGATACACCCGCACCACGTTCTCCTCGCTCACCACGTCCAGCGCCTCCACCTCGATGAGTTCACCCAGCCAGCGCTGGAGCGAGGCCTGTACGGACAGCTCCAGGGCGGAGGCCAGTTCCGGGCTGTTCGGGGTGAAGACCAGATCGAGCAGACCGCACCCGAAGTCGGGCCGCATCACACGCTCGCCGGGGGAGGTGAAGAGCAACTGCTCGATCAGATCGCGCACATGGGCGTCGTACGCGGCGTGCGCGGTGCGTCCGCGCCGGTCGGCACGGAAGGGGAAGGCGATGTCGCTCCGTACCGTCGTCATCGTGACGACACCTCCCGCGAGGCCACGTGGCCGACGACCGGCGCACCCTGCGGCACCAGCGCGGCGCTGAAGCAGACCGCGCCCGTGGTGTGGAGCAGTACGGGCACGCCGTCGATCAGCACACCGTCGCGGTCCGGCGTCCAGCGGACGGAGACGCACGGCTGCGGTACCCCGTCGACGGTGTGCCGGCAGCCGCTGACCGTGAATACATCGGTCGCGGTGGGCACGGGCCGGCCGTCGATCCGTACCGCGGACGACGGGGCGGCGGGGGGTGAGACCCGGCCGCCGTGCGGGCAGTTGATGGCGGACCCGCCGTTCACGAGATTGCCGTTGCCGGACAAGACTCTTCTCCCCGTTCTGTTGGTCCTCATCGCTGTTGCTGTTGCTGTCGCTGTCGCTCTTGCTGTCGCTGTCGCGGCTATCGCTTCTTCGGCACGATCAGCCGGCCCTCGTTGATGTTGACCTCGTCGCCTATCAGCACGATCGACGCGCCCTTGCCGTTGCCGACGGTCACGCCCTTCTCGTCGATCTGGATGTACGCCCCGCCCTTGGCCTCCAGCAGAATCCCCGTACCGCCCGGCACGTCCGACATGACCAGCTTGTGATCGCCGGGCGTCTGGATCACCACCGGCTGGGACGCGGGCAGTTCGGCGCTCGCCCGGGGCGGCAGCTCGGCGGCGTCCCCGTACCAGCAACCGGTCCAGACCGGGAAGCTGGCGTCCCCCTGCTCGAACTCGATCCACACGCCCGCGCCGATCTCCGGCACGGCGTACTGGCCCGACCGGCGCCCCGTGAACGGCAGACAGGGCAGCGCCCAGGTGGACGCCTCGTCGCCGAGCACGTCGGGGACCTGGGCGGTGATCCGTCCGAGCTTCAGCGGGTCCTTGTTGTCGATGACCCGGCCCCGGAACTTGCCGAGGAAGCGGTTGCTGTTCGGTGCCGCCATGGGGCGTTGTCTCCTGGTCGTCGCTGGTCAGTGCGGGTGTTCTGGGCTTATGGGCGTGGCTTACTGGCGTGGCTTATGGGCGTACGGTTCCGCTGCGGGCGATCAGTCCCTCGCGGGAGAGCGTGAAGTTCTGCTGGTACGAGCCGGGCCTGAGGTTGTGCGTCACGGACTTGACGTAGTAGTCGCCGTCGTACGTCACCCCGGCGCCCCGCACCCCGACCAGCTCGCGCGGACGCAGCACGTACCCGTGGCGGTTGACGTCCAGCGATCCGGAGCCGGAGATGGCGTCGGCGGAGGTGGCCGCCCGCGCGAGCGCGGTGGCCTCGGCCTGCCCCTGGTCCATCTTGGCCGTGCCGGAGAGCGTTCTGCGTTTGAGCGCGGGGGTGGCGCGCCGTCCGAGCGGCGGCCGCAGCGGGCTGATGTCGGGCTGGGCGAGCAGGGTGGAATCGCGCGACTTGGGGTCCTGCACGCGCGCCTGCGGTTCCTCGCGGGCGGTTCCGTCGTACGCGAAGGTGAGCTGGTCGACGGTGGAGTTGTTGTCCATGTTGACGTTGAGCGCGTGCTGGCGCCGGCCGAGGCGCTGTTCGGGCCCCCAGAACGCGGTGGAGCGGCCGGGAACGGGTCCGGGATCGAGATAGAACGTGAACCCGTTGGCCTTGGCCAGGTCATTCACATACTGGAGGTCGGTCCCGGTCTGATAGTCCACGCGGCGCTGTTCGTTGGGCGGCTGCTGGATCTGCTCGCGGATGATGCGTGTGTCGATCCCGTAGTCGGCGTACTTGGCGAGGATTCGCTCGACGCGCTGCGAGGGCGCGAGATTGGGATACCGGTCGGTCCGCTCTTCGAGGTCCAGCAGCAGGGTGAGGTCCTCGCCCGTGACGGTGAGGGTGGTCTGCCCCGGCTGGTTGCTGGCGCCGACCTCCTGCCGCACGATCAGCCCGTCGAGCAGGACGGTGGGCGTCCCTTTGACGGTGGCCGTGACGATCACCCGCGTCCGGGGATCGAAATACCCCTCGGGCAGCAGCCGTTGGGTGATCACCCCTTTCTTGGTCAGATCGAACGCGATCTGAAATCCGCTCCGCTCCCCGGCGGTTGTGGTGATCTGCGCGGAGAGCAGCGCCTCGGTCACCTCGGCGGGCACGGGCCGGGTGAGCTTGGGGCCCATGTGCAGGGTGAGGTGTACGGGCCCGTTCCCGATGGGTTCGTCAGCCACGGAACCCACCTGGCAGCGGAATCTCGATGACCCGCCCCGGCTCACCGGTCAGCTCGCCCGGATCAAGGATCGGATTGGCGTCGGCGATCTGCCACCACTGCCCGGGATCGCCGAAGTACCGCTGCCCGAGCTGATCGGGCCGCTCGCCGCTGCTGACGGTGTGCGGTGCGGTCTCCGTTTCGTTCAGGGCCGGCAGTAACCGCCGCTTGGTGTACCGGACTTCGGTGCCGTCGGCCATGCGGTGCACCCCGATCTCGGCGTCGTGATACCGGCTGGAGCGGGGGTACGGATGGGCGCCGGGTATCCCGTCCCAGGCACTCTCATAGGGCTCGACCACTGTGTCCGCTACCTCCCCGTCCCGGTTGCTGCGCCATTGATCCCGCCATTGATTCCGCCACTGAGCCCAAGGCTCCCGAGCTGTCCACCGACAGCGGCCCCGGCGAGCCGCTCCTTCTGGGCGAGATGCGCGAGATACAACTCGGCCCCGCGATGCCCGGCCGGCAGATCACTGACGGTCAGCACCTTCAGCCCGATGCTGAGCGAGGCCCGGATGGGATTCAGATTCACGTCGAACGCCGACTCATTGACGGACAACTCGGTGAGCCGCACGGGCATCACCCGCTTGCTCCCCCAGGTGAAGAGCGTCAGCGGCGTCTCGATGGGACTGATCTCGATGGACCCGTTCTGCGCGAGCCGCGAGGCGGCCCGGAGCTGCGCGGTGGTGGGCTGCACGAGCATCTCCAGCACGGCGAGCTGAGGATGAATCCCGTCGGGAGCGGCGACATCGAGCTGATCGGTGGCGTCGATCTCGGCGGTGAACTTCCAAGTCTCCTGAGCGGGCCCCTTGAGCCGAAGGGCCTCGTTTCGGTCCCCACTTCCACTACCGCCCCCGCCGGAGTCACCGCTGCCTCCGGCGGCCCGGGGCGCGACGGAGCGTTCGAGGGTGTCGGGGTTGAACTGGAGGACGATGATGCGCTGGGGGGTACCGCGCTCGGGATCGACGATGACGATGCCGGACCGAATGGGCTTGGGTATGTCGGCGTAGCGGGTCACAGTCTTTCTTCCAATCGCCGTTGAAGAGATGTGTAGTCATGCTCGGGAAACAGTCGGGGGAAGACATCCGTCATTTTCTTGACTGAATCACCGATATCTCCGAGCGCTAGATCGCGGAATGACACATCGGCAAACAAATACTGCCACCCCCGTGTCCCCTTTGTGAGGACTAGAGTCTCCAAGTACTGGTGATATGTCAGGTCGAGTTTAATGTAGCCAATAGGGTACGGGCCGCCGCCGATGCGCGCGAGATCATAGTGCCAAATTTCCAGCGGTGAAGTTCTCGGTTTCATTCGCAGGTATGTCATTGAGCCGACGCCAGATCGATATGCGCTATCGATATATCGCAGCTGGCGGACGAATTCTCTCTTGAAACCGGCGGGGATGGAATCTGCTGCAGGGTCGGGCGGTTGCATCAAGATTTCGAATGGATCCGGAATTCGATACTCGCCGAAAAAGTCCGGTAGTGGCTCATTGGTGTGCCAGTTGATGGCTAGGCCAGGGATCCTGATGGCTTCATTGAGCATTTGTTCGTCCAGTGTCACATCGGTCCAGCCTTCATTGAATTCGTTGAGCGGCAGGAGGTCTGAGAAGGAGCTTCCGGGCTCACCCTGTACTTCGTCAACGATCTCGATCCCGGAAGCCTGGCGAATCCTGTTGAGTGAAGACATGTGCTTGGATTCCAAGTGGTTGAGCATGTGTGATAATTTCCCTTTCTAGACGATAAACAAGTTGTTATCGTAATTCTCCTTGATCGATGGCCAGACCTTCTCCTCGAAATTGTAGATCGACTTCCCGGAAGTGTGTACGTAGGAAGCCAGGCGGTCGTGCATGTCGTTGATTCCGCTAAATGGCCTCAGTTTCTTTACGGCCAGGAATGTGATGTCGTGATTTCCAAGTATGGAACGCGTTCGCGCCATTACTGTTTGGTTGGTCAGATTGGCGGTGTTCAGGTCGAGGATTCCCGCACTTCTCGTGGGAGGGGGGTCGAACTTTACGGTTTCGGGGTTTCGCCAGTTTGAAGACTCCCATTCGGATCGGCTGCGACCTGAGCCCGTTCCTCTGTGTTTGTGCGTGCGATAGGTGGCGGTGATGCTCTGGGGGAAGAAGTCTGGATAGGTGTTGCCCGGGTATCCTCGCGCGTTGCCCTTGAAGAAGGAAATGTTGAGTTTATAATCACCTGGTTGCTTTGAGTTATTAGCTGCGTTATTGCCGAATTTTCCGGCCGCCTCTGCCTCGATCTGATTATAGAATCCGCGGTTCTTGTAGTTGGGGGCCGGTACAAAGTTAGTGGCTTTACTGGGGCCGCCGAGCTCCCTGGGGAGAAGGTGCATGAGGTCCCACTGAAGGTTGCCCTGGGGTTCCCACAAGGAGTGCGTGTCGATGTACCTGAACCCTGCCAACATCCTCACCTTGGCGCTGCGCCCTGAAGGCGGGTATTGGCCATTCCTTTCCGCCCATTCAGCGTTGATGAATTGCAAATTGAAACCTGCGGGCTCCTGGGCGGTGCTGTTGGTGAAGGGCAATGGATCGGGTTCGGGCAGTTCGAGAGGTTCGCTTCGGTCAACTCCGTTTTCCGTGTTGCCCGTGTTGGACGACCCACGTGGGTTGAGTGAGGCCCATACCGTGAAGTCCGGACTGCCCGCCTTGCTCAGGTCAGTCAGCCTGTACCACCTGCGTAGCTCCTCAAGAAGAGCTAAATGTCGTTGGACCGATATTCCGTGGTCAAGCCTTTCGCTGATGATGGGCCGGATTCTGGCGATGATCCGCGACAGGCGGTCGGTCTTGGATTGATTGGAATTCTCCGTTTTGCGGCGCTGGTCGCGCTGGCGGTGGCGTTGCTGTTCGCGGGCTCTCTGCTGCTCCTGGAGCTGGTCCCTGCGGCGTCGGTATGCGTCGCGGAGTCTGCGGTCGTTGTTGTTCAGGTCCCGGCGGCGGCTGTTGTCGCGGTCCGTGTTGCGGTTTTGGGTGCGTTGGGCGCGGTGGGATTGGGTGCGGGCTGCTCGTACGGTTTCGCGGGCGCGGTTGGTGGCTCGCGTTTCCGGGGACGGTTCGCGGCGGCGGGGGGTTGGCCGCGTGCCCTCTGTTTCGCGGCGCGGGGTGGTCCGGTCCTGGGGCGGTTCTGTCTCGCGTTCCCGGGTGCCGGGTCGGCGCGTGTCCGGGCGGCGGGTTTCCGGGGCCGGAGGGCGGGGGCGGGTCGGGCGCGGAGGTCTGGCCGGGCGCGCGGGGCGGGCAGGGCGGGCCGGGCCTCCCGGGCGGCGTGGGTTCCTCAGGTCCTCGCCCGCCCGCTTCGCGCTGCGGCGCGCCTCCTCCGCCTCCCGGTCCCGGCCCGCGTTCGGCTCCGGCCTCCGCCTCTCCGTCGCCTGCGGCCTGTCCGGTGGGTTGGGGCGGGTTGGGTCCCGGGGCGCGCTGGGGGTGTTCGGGATGGTGCGTTGGGACGGGGCCCCCTCCCTGGGGGCTCTCTCGCCGGGCTTCCCCAAGTTCGCCGCCACCCCGCGCAGCCGGTCCCCGACCCGCTTGACGTACTTCCCGATACCGCTGAGCAGCGCCTCGTACGCCAGCTCCAGCAGTGCCACCACACCCGAGGCCACCGCCTTGGCGAACAGCAGGCCCGCGTTGCCGCCCTTGACCGCCTTCAGGTAGTCCATGAACGCGCCGAACGCCTTGAGGATTTCGCTCAGCGCGCCCCACGCGGCCTTGAGCGCGTCGATGACGGCCATGACCCATCCCGCACCCGGGATCAGCTTGGCGATGATCTTTGTGACGACGATCTCGCCGATGATGGCGGGGAGTTGGGGAAGCGCCTCGTCCCACGCCTCCTTCGCCATCTGCTCCTTGCTCACCCCTCCGTTGAGCAGGGCGTTGAAGATCTGCGGGGTGAGGCCGAGGACTTCCTGGATCTTCTCGCCGAACCAGTTCCTGATCGCCGAGGTGACCTCACGGAACAGATGGTTCCTGGCGCCGTCCTGCGCGGAGGCCGCGGCGCCGCTGAGCCAGGCGCCCGGGTCCACGATGATGTCGGCCGCGATCATCGCCCACTCGCCCAGCGCGTTGAGCAGTCCCAGGGCGAAGTCCATGATGGCCTTGACAGCGGTCATCACGGCCTCGACCGCCAAGCGGAGCCCCTCCTTGAGGGCGTCGAGGATGTCGCTCAGGATCCTCGCGATCCGGTTGAGCAGATCGGTCATCATCCGCCGGAGTTCCTGGGCGATCCGCTGCACCAGGGCGATCGCCGCGTCACGGATGCGGATGATGAGAGCGCGGATACGGTTCGCGATCTCGATGATCCCGTTGAGGAGATCCTTGGCGAGCTGGATCAGGGCCTCGGTGAACTCCTTGAACTTGCGGACGATGAAGTCACGGGCCTCCGTGATCCAGCGGACCACCGTGGCCTTGAAATCGGTGATCAGCGCGACGACCGCGTCGCGGGCCCGGCGGAAGAGATCGATGATCGCGTTCTTCAGCTCGATGAGCTTGTCGCGGATCCAGTCGAACGCCCTGGAGAGCCAGTTGCCCGAGTCGTTCTTGACCGTGTCGCGCTCCCTGACCGCGTTGTTCTGCGCGGTCCTGGCCTCGGTCCCGATACCCTCCTCGTCGGTCTTGCGGCGGTCCTCGACGTTCTGGTCGGTCTGCCTCTCGCGCTCCTCGACGTCCCGGCGGATCTGCTGGATCTTCCCGGACTTCTTCGTACCGAGGCTGTCCAGCTCCGCGTCCTGCTCGGTCCGCCACTCCTCGCGCTGCCGGTCCACCTCGGACTTCGTCTTCTCGCGCTCCGCGGCCTGCGTCCTCGTATTGGCGTCGATCTCGCTGCGTACCTGCTGATCGTGCCGTTCCCGCGAAGCCCTGGTGTCCCGCTCCTTGACCCCCCGCTTGTCGGACATGGTCTTCTGGCCGTCACCGAACGCGGCCTGGATCTGCGGCCCTCGCTCGTGTTCCGCCACCTCGGACACTGCCTCCGGGGGGATACGGCCCGCCGCCGGAGCGACGCCCCCCGTGCCGCCGCCCTGCCCCTGCGCGCCCGGGACCCTCGAGGTCAGGGTCTCCCCGGGCACATCCGGGTAGATCTGGTCCTCGCCCAGGGGGCGCGCGGCGTCAGCCTGACCCGCCGCGTGCAGCTCATTGCCCTTGGTGTCGACCTCGCCGCCCTGCTCGTCGGCGCGACCGCCGGCCTCCCCCTCCATCCCCACACCGGGGGCCATGCCGACGGACGCCTGGGCGAGCATCTCGTCCTCGGTCGGCAGGTCCAGAATCCACTGGACCACGGCATCCGAGTCGATGACGTCCTCATCGGCGCCGAACCATCCGGCGACCGTGTTCACCGCGCCCACCACGAGCTGGGCGCCGCCCGCCAGCAGCCCTTCGAGCGTGCTCGGCTCCTCGATCTCCATCCCCGGGATCTCGCCCTCCGGGGTCTGGTCGCCCTCGACCTCGGCGGTCTCGCTCTCGGGGGCATCGATACGGGCGGCCGGATCGCTGGAGTACTGTCCGGGGGCCGATGTGGCGGGGGCGCCGTGCAGGGTCCGGGGCGCGCCCGACGGCCGCTCCATGGTGGGCGGTGCGCTCTGGAGCGCCTTGTGTTCGTCGCCCACGGAACGGTCGACCGCGCCGTTCACCCCGCCCAGCGCCTCAAGAGCCCGGTGCGGCTTGAGTTTCGCGGCGCTGCCCAGCCCGGCTTCCGGTGCCACCGACGACAGGTCGGGAGCGGCGGGATCCTGCTTCGGGCGTACGGCCGCCACGGCCCGCGCGCCGCCACCGCCGCCACCCCCGAAGCGCTACGGGTACCTCCGCCGCCGCTCCTGGTACGGGGCGCCGGACCGGACGACCGCGGACGGGCCGGCGCCGGGGACTGTGCGGAGGCGGGGGCGGGAGCCGGTACGGGATCGGAAGCCGCAGCGGGGGCCGCGCCCGGCGCCTCCGTAGCGGCGGCCGGTGACGAAGCGGCCGTGTCGCCGGGGGAGTTGGCGCTCCCTCCGCCACCCCCTCCGTCGCCGCCCCCGGTCACGTCCGGAGCACGGTTGTCGGCAGTGGACGAACTGCCGGGGGAGGAGTCGCTCTCCCGCCCGGTGGCTCCGCCCTGCCCGGCCGAAGCGGTGCCACCACTGGACCGGGACGCCCCCGAATCCGCGACGGAGGAGGGCGCCCCGCCTCCGGCGGCCGATCCCGCCGATCCACCCGACCCTGCCGATCCCGCCGACTCGGACGCCGAGGTCTCCTGTGCAGGCGAACTGCCACTGGACGCCGCCGCCCGCTCCGTCTGCTGCCGTTCGGCGGCGGGCCCGCTCTCCTCCCGTGCCTGCTCCGGCTCGGCCCGCCCGGCTTCGGCCTCGGTCCCGGCGCTCTCACGGTTGTCCGCCCCGGCCTCCGGCCTGGGCTCCTTCGCCACAGGCGCGGCCGCGCCCGGCGCCGAGGAACGCCCCGTACCGGCCGACGGACCGACCTCCTGCTCGGCGGAGTTCTCCGTCTGCTGGAGGAGCGAGGCTTCCCGGTTCCCGGCCGGGACACCGGGCGAGTCCGTACGACTGTCAGTGACCGGTGCGGCCGACGACGCGGGCTCCCCGCCGCCCGCCGCGCCCTCCTCCGCGTCCTCTTCCGCCCGCCGCGCCTGGACCTGTTCGGCCTTGGTAGCAGGCGGCTCGGGGAAGGAGGGCAACCCCTGGGGAGCGTTCGATCCGGGAGTGATGCGGTCCGCTGTCGGTACCCCGGAGACGTCCAGGTCGGTTTCGGGTACGAAGTCCTCGGGCTTGAGCTCGATGTCCCAGGCGCTGTCCTCGCGCTCGGCCTCGGCCTCGCCGAGGTCCGCGAGTTCGCCCTCTATGCCCGTCTCCAGGCTGAACGGATCCTCGTTCGTCTCCTCCTCGTCCTGAAGCCGCTTCCCCTCCAAGGTGCTCCTGGCCCCGGGGTCGGCGGTCTTCAGCAACGCTCCGGGTTCGACCCCGGCGCTGTCCTCGCGCTTGTTCTCCCCGGCCGGCAGCCGCTGGGCCCCCGTCGGCTCGACGGCTTCCGGCCGGCTCTCGGCGGCCGGCTCCGCCGTGCCGGACGCAGGTGCTTCGGCCTGCTTCCCACCGGGCTGCTCGTCGCCCTTCTCCTGCTCGCTCCGGGACGCGGTACCGCCACCGGTCGCGCTCGCCGTACCGGACCTGTCCTGGCCGCCACCGCTCTGCGCGGGCGCCTGCGGAGCGGACCCCCGAGCCCCCGCCGAGGCCGGCGCTCCGCCGGCGGACGAGGAACCCTGCTGTCCGTCCGGACCGGGAGTGTTGCCGCCGTCCTGACGCGTCTCCTCGTCCCGGCGCGCTTCCTCGTCGCGCCGTGCGTCCGTACCCTGCCCGCTCGCCGTGCCTTGCCCGCTCTCCGTACCCCGTCCGCTCGCCGCGCCCGGCGCAGCGGATGCCCCCGTCCGGCCGTCCCCCTGCGCCCGCGCCCTGTCCCCGTCCAGTTGCTCGACGGCGTTGGGAAGGGCCGCGGGAGCGTTCAACGTGTCCTGCCCCTGGAGGCCGGAGTCCTCGGTTTCCTCGACCAGGTCGACCAAGCGCTCGTGCTCCGGGCTGAGCAGCCTGTTCTCCAGGCGGTCGAAAACCGCGTCCTGCAACTGCTCGGGCAGCCGCGCCAGTTGTGTACGGGCGCGCCTCGACCGGTCCTCCGGGTCGCCCCGCAACGAACGCACCACCCCGTTCGCCAGGCGGTCGAGCAGTGTCGCGGGGTCCAGTTCCTCCATACGGCGGCGGTCGGCGTCGACGGTCGCGTAGCGGAGCCAGCCGGGGGTGGACTGGCCCTTCTCGACCGCCGCCTGCTCCCCGCCCCCGTCCCCGGCGCGTAATCCGTCCCGTACGAGATCACGCGCCGTCGACTCCGCCTCCTGCTCGATCACCTGCTGCGGCAGGCTCACCGCGCCCAGGTCGCGGCCCGCGCGGAGGGTGCCCAGGCCGTGCGGGTTCTGGACCGTGTGCAGCAGTTCGTGGGCGAGCAGGCGTTGGCCGTCCGCCGTGCCCGATACGTACGCGCCCTCGCGGAAGAAGATGTCCTGGCCGACGGCGACCGCGTCCGCGCCCAGCAGTTCCGTGAGCGCGCCCGCGTCGCGGTCGGTGTGCAGCCGCACCTGGCTGAAGTCGTGGCCGAGCCGTTCCTCCAGCTCGCGCCGTACGCTCGGATCCAGCGGCTGGCCCGCGCCGCTGACGATGTTCTTCGGCTCGGGCGTGGCGGATCTGGCCCGCTCCCTGCGCTTGCGCCGCCGTTCGTTACGGGCCGCCTCGGCGTCCTGGGACGCGCTGCGGGACGACGTACTCATCGCGGCTCACCCCGCCCCGACAGACCCGCGTGCACCGCGCGCGCCAGTGCCTCGCCCAGCCGGCCCGGCGACGTGGTCGCGGGCAGCGGCGGCAGTCCGGACAGGGCGTCCAGGGTCCGGCCGCCGTCGGCAGCAATCGGCACGCCCCGTTCCCTCACGAGCCGGGCCAGTTCGGCCTGGAAGGCCGCCGAGACCCGTTCCGGGTCCAGCCGTTCGAAACCGTCGAGCACCAGCTCGCCGATGTCCACCCGTACCTCGGACGACGTACGCCGTGCCTCGTTCAGACCCATCCGTGGACCTCCGAGGGCGTCAAGGAGCGGTCCAGCTTGAGGTATTCGGTACGCGCCGCCTCCAGCATGTGCCGCATCTGGAGCCGGCCGCCCTCCTCCGCCGCGAGGAAGGCGCCCGACAGCGCGATATTGCGGATCGAGCCGCCCGCCACGGTCAGCCGGGCGAGCCGCTCCGGATCGATGTCCTTCAGCGGCGCCCGCGCGGGCAGCACACGCCGCCAGATCTCGGCGCGTTCGCTCTCGCCGGGGAACGGGAAGTCCACGACGAACCGGATACGGCGCATGAACGCCGTGTCCAGCGCCTGCTTCATGTTCGTGGTCAGGATCGCCAGACCCCGGTACGCCTCCATCCGCATCAGCAGATAGCTGACTTCGAGATTCGCGTACCGGTCGTGACTGTCCTTGACCTCGCTGCGCTTGCCGAAGAGCGCGTCCGCCTCGTCGAACAGCAGCAGCGCGCCGCCGCGTTCGGCCGCGTCGAACACCCGGCGCAGGTTCTTCTCGGTCTCGCCGATGTACTTGCTGACCACCTGCGAGAGATCGATGACGAACAGATCGAGGCCCAGTTCGCGCGCCATCACCTCGGCGGCCAGGGTCTTCCCGGTGCCGGAGCCGCCCGCGAACAGCGCGGTGACACCGAGTCCCCGGCGCAGCGTCGCCGCGAAACCCCACTCCTGGTAGACGGTGGCCCGCTGCCGTACATGCGCGACGATCTCCCGCAGGATCCTCGACTGCCGCTCCGCGAGCACCAAGTCGTCCCAGCCGGCCCGTGGTTCGAGGCGCCGACCCAGCTCGTCCATGCCCATCCGGGCCTCGGTCAGCCCTGCCTGCCAGGCCAGCCCTGCGGCCTCCGGCCCGTCCTCGCCGGGCAGGTCTCGTACGACGGCCGCGGCCGCGGAGCGGACGAGATGCGGCGGGAGCGCGAACTGCTCGACCAGATGCCGGAGTTCGTTCTCCGACACCTCCGGTACGCCCGCGAACGCGTCCGCCCACACGCCGAGCTGCTCGTCGGTATCGAGCGCCGGTACGGTGACGCGCGCGCCGTGCGGCCCGGTGCCGGTCCGGGGATCGGTGCTGGAGACCACCAGCGGTACGGCCGCGCTCTCGATGAACGCGTCTGTGGCGGTGGCCTGTTCACGGTCCAGCTCACCGGTCTCCAGCAGCAGCGCGGCGGGCAGCAGGACCGCCTCGCGCTGCCAGAGCCGGGCGAGCCGGTCGCGCTCGGCCGGAGCTGACGGGATGTCAGCGGCGGCCATCGTGTACAGGCCGAGCCCCGAACGACGGGCCGCCGCCGCGGCTATCTCGGCGCGGGACCGCGGATCGCCGCCGACCAGTTCGGCGCGGCGCGGGCTGTACGGTCCGGTGCCCGCCCAGCCCGCGGCGACCCGGGCCGCCGCCAGGTCGTACGAAGGGGGAGGCTGTCCGGCTCGGGTGTCCGGCGCAGCAGGCCGTGCAGCCGGGTGTCCAAGTACGGCGAGCCGACGAGGAAATGCAGGATGCGCTCGTCGAGCCGGAGCCGCGAAGTGGTCAGCCGTGACTCGTCGTCCAGCTCGACGATCCGCCAGCGGCGCAGCGGCGCGACGGGCGTGAGCGCGCTCCAGTGCGGCTCGCTCAGCGCGGCGAGGGCGAGCGAGAAGGTCGGATACGCCCGCTCCGGATGACCGCTCGCGGCGGCGCAACGGCTGCCGGTGGTGGGGTCCAGCTCGGCGGCGGCGGTGAGCAGGACGACATCCCGCTCGAACGGACTGAGCCCGAAACAGGCGACAAGCGCGTCGAGGGAAGCAGGCCCGGGGGGCGCGCCCGTCTCGTTGTGCGGGGCGGCGTCCGGCGCGGGGGTGCCGCCGTCACCGGTGCGCTCGGCGTGTGCGTCGACGCCGGCCAGGACAGAACGTATGGCGGCGGCCAGCGTCCGGCCGTCCGCGCTCGCCTCACCGTTGGTGCTCATGCCCTCACCCGCCCCCGTGTCGCGCACCGTGCCTCAGCTCTCCCTGCCGTCTTGGCCCGAGCCCGAGCCCGATCCCGAGCCCGATCCGGATCCCGGCCCGGATCCTGATCCGGAGCCCGACCCCGGCCCGGACCGTGTGCTCTTCCGGGTACGAGCGGTCGGCGCGGCCCGCTTGGTTGTCGTCTTGCGTGCGGCGCGCTTCTTCGCCGGCGCGGCGGCCGCAGACCCCGGCTCGCCGACCGGCTCGTCCACCGAAGGCGGCGCAGGCGCAGGCGCAGGCACTGGCGTCGGCGCCTGCGCCGAAGGCCGTCCCGGTGCCCCCTCCGACCCCAGCGGCACCACCCGTACCGTCCGCTTCTCCACCGGCTTCGCCGCCACCGGCCGTTCGCGGCCCTCGATCAGCACCAGCGACGCCTGATACGCCACCGACAGCGAGTACGGCGTCTGGTGGAGCATCCCCCAGAGCTTGGACGTCTCGTCGATGTCCATCACCGTCGGTGTGAACCGCACCCGCTGCGCCGACGCCGGCAGATCGCTGCCCGCCAGATGCGGGCGCTCCGCCGCCAGCTCGATCAACTCCCGTGGCAGGACCGGGAATTCGTGCAGGGTACGGACCACACATCCGATCAGGCGCTGGCCGATCAGCTCGGCCTCCTCGCCGTACGCGCTGATCAGATAGTGCAGATCCAGCGGCGCGGCGGGCCGGTTGAGCAGGGTGCCGTCCGAGGTGCGCGTCGGCAGGTCGGTGTGACGCATCGAGGCGTTCGGTGTGACCTGGTACAGGAAGACATTGATCGTCGGCTCGACCGGCGGCTCGGCGGGTGGCTTACGGGTCTCGACCTTGACCGCGATGTCCATCTCGGGGCCGAGATTGGTCTCGATCAGCAGAGCCAGCGCCTGGGTGACCGTCGCGAGGGCAAGTGCGTTGCTCATGGCCTCAGTTCCTCGTCTCGCCGCGCGCGAGATAGGCGTCCAGCGTCAGCGCGGGCGCGGCCCGTCCCGTTCGCCCGGCCGGCGTACGCACAGAAGCCCCCGGTGCCGTTGCCGCGCTCACCTCCAGCCGGCCGATCTGCACATGGACGACCCGCTCCGGCGTCCGCGAAGCCCGCCGCCCCACCCCGTTCGCCGCCGCGCCCCGCGCCACCACGGTGTCGGCGTCGCGTGGCCGCGCACGTACCGGAGCGTCGGTCGCGGGAGCGATCGGGGCACGCGGTACGGACCCGGCCCCGGGTGCCCGTACCGGACCGGAGACCGGGGGCACCGGCGTCCGCCCGGCCGCGCGCGGACCCTCCGCCGCCGACGGCCGCGGTCCCGGAACCACGGTCGCCGCAGGCCGCAGCACCGGCCCGGCCGTCGGCGGAGGGGCCACGGTCGGCGGTCCGGCCTCACCGGGCCGTGCGCTCTCCGTCCGTACGACCGTGTGCCGGTCCGTCCGAACCTCGCGCTCCAGGCGCACCGACTCCACCGGCCCGAAGGCGGGTCGCGGCGCGGCCGGGATCAGCGCGGCCGGCTCGTCCGGCTCCGGCAGGCCCGTCCGTACCGCCTCGGGCCGCTCGTACGGACCCGGCAGCCGGGGCCGTACCCGCACCGCGCCTCCGGCGCCGCCCGCGGCGGACCCCGGTGCGTACCGGGCCAGCAGCCGGTCGAAGTAGTCAGCCATCCGCGCACAGCTCCAGGTAGTAGCGGCGCCGCAGCGGGCTGAGCGCCAGGATCTCCGGTTCGCTCCACCCGTAGGCGGAGGCCAGCAGATGGACATCGAGCATCAAGTCCCGTGCCCAGCCGTCCAGTTCGGTCCACAGATACGAGGTGATGTCCAGCTCGGCCGGGGTGGCCGCGCCGCACTCGGGGCAGCGGACGTTCAGCGTCACATCGGCCGCCGGGTCGGCGTCCGCCGCCGCCTCGGCGAGGCGCCGCCCGATGTGCTCGGGCAGCAGTCCGGCCAGCCGGTCCGCCGGTACGGTCTCCCCGCTCCGTACGGCCGAGACCGTGCAGCGCGCCACCAGCAGCCGGCGGGCCTCGCCCGGATCCCGTACCGCGCCCGCCGCCGCGACGTCCGCGACGGTGGGCAGCCGGAACTCGACCACCCACTCGCCCTCGGCCACCCGCAGCGGCCCGGCCACGGCCGGCGGCCGGGTGGCGGCCAGTTGAGCCGCGTCGAGGTCGAACTCCATCGCCTCACCGCACGACGCGCACTCGGTACGGACCTGCATACGCTCGCCGAACAGCGCCCGGCGCAGCGCGAACAGGTCCGCCTCCCGCGCGCCGACCGGCATCGACAGCAGCTCGTCGGTGCCGGCCCCCGGACGGGCCGCCCGGTGCAGCAGCAGAGACCTCCCCGGACCGTGCTGGGCCAGGCCGGCCTCCCAGGTGGCGAGCAGCTCGGCCGGCCCGGTCATGCCGGATGGGTGAACGAGGGCTCGGTCGGTTCCTCCACCTCGTAGTCGCGCTCCCAGCCCTCGCATTCGAGCTTGACGCTCTGGATGGCGACCGCGTTGGCGTTGGCGTCCAGCTCGCCGAGGACCTGGTACTCGCTCACCCACGCCCGGTACAGCTTGTGCGAGACGGCCACCTGCCCGGCCTCGTTGAGGACCTGGATGATGATGTCCTTGCGGAAGTCCCGCAGCGAGACCTCCGCGCCGAGCCCGGCACCGACCTGCCAGACCTTGTTGGCCCAGCGGTCGAACTCCGGGTCGTGGGTGACTCCGCGTTCGAGGGTCACGCCTTCGAACTCGGAACGGCCCGGCGATTTCCGCGGCGAACTCGGATCTCCACCATGGCGGTGCTTGACCACTTCGGTGGTGCGCTTCAGAGGACTGATCTTGCTGATGCCCGCGACCGTCCGACCGTCCCACAGGACCAGGAACTTGAAATTCCTGTAGGGGTCGAAGCGATGGGCATTGACCTGGAACTCAGCCATCGTTTTCCTTCGTGTTCCTTTGCCTTGGTTAAGAGAGGGTGAGTTCTCCGGCCACCTGCTGGATGGTGACGATCACGAACTCCGCGGGCCGCACCGGCGCGATACCGACCACCACATTGACCACCCCGCGGTCGATATCCGCCTGGGTGGTGGTGTCCTTGTCGCACTTGACGAAGTACGCCTCGCGCGGGGTGCCGCCCTGGAAGGCGCCCTGCCGGAAGAGATCATTCAGATACGCCGACGCCTTGAGCCGGATCTGGAGCCAGAGCTGCTCGTTGTTGGGCTCGAATACGACCCACTGGAGGCCGCGGTGGAGGCTCTCCTCGACATGCAGCGCGAGCCGCCGCACCGGTACGTACTTCCACTCGCTGTCGAGCGCGTCCGCGCCCTCCAGGGTGCGGGAGCCCCAGATCAGCGGGCCGACCACCGGGAAGGTGCGCAGGCAGTTCACGCCCAGCGGGTTGAGCAGGCCGTTCTCCCGGTCGGTGAGCTTCACCGTCAGCGACCGCACCCCGGCGAGCCGCGCCTCGGTCCCGGCCGGTGCCTTCCACACCCCGCGCTCCGCGTCGGTACGGGCGATCACCCCGGCGACGGCACCGGACGGCGGGAACGAGCGCAGCCGTCCGGTGAGCGGGTCGGTGAGCTGGAGATGCGGGAAGTACAGGCCCGCGTGGTTGCTGCGTACGGCGTCGAACGCGCCGATCCCGGCGCGCGCCGCGTCCACCCCGCCCCAGGCCGAAGGCGAGTCCACGAGCAGGAAGATCCGCCGCTCGCGGCAGAGCTGCTCGGCCGCGGACAGTACGGTGACCATGTCCTCGGTGGACTCGTATGCCGAAAGCTCGGGCAGCGTCAGCAGATTGACGTCGTCCATGTCGCGCAGCGCCTGGAGGCCGGACTTGGCGGCCTCGCTGCCGATCAGGTCGCGCGGTCCCGGCGGGTCGCCGTCCTTGCCGCCCTCCAGCGGGAAGACGGGCGGATTGACCGAGGCCTCCAGCCCCAGATCGTTGGCGCACTCGCCGACGAAGCGCACCACGTCGTCCGGGTCGAGGGACCCGGCGACGACCTGGAGACGCCGGCCGAAGGCGGTGACCTCGGTGCCCGCGTAGGTGTGCTTGCCGGGCGCGTCGGGCAGCGAGCGCAGCTTGCGCTCCAGCAGCAGGGCCAGTTCGGTGACGCTCTCTGGTGCCTCGCCGTCGTGATCGGGCTCGTAGAGGGTGAACTCCCGCTCCACATCGCCGATCTTGACCTTCAGCTCGACATCGAGACCGGGCAGCTCGGCCGAGAAGGGCTTGGAGACCGTCCCGGACGGGTCGGGCCGCCCCTCGTCCAGGGCCTTCACCCGTACGAGAGAGGAACCGGCGTTGACGACCGTCTCCACGAAACGGCCGTGGCCGGCGTTCATCGACAGTCCGGTGAAGGACTCGCGGGCACCGCCTCGCGCGTCGAGGATCCGCAGGTTGAACGTCTTGTCGGGGGTGGGCGTGTCATGGTCGACGGCCACCCGTAACCGTGAGCCCCAGACACCGGGCTCCTTGGCGCGTACCTCCAGCACCGGGCACTCGCTGCGCCCCTCGGTGGAGTCGAGCGTGACACAGGCCTCCTCGCCGGTGCCCGCCCTGGCCACCCGGACGATCACGGCGACCGTGCCGCCGTTGCCGAAGAACTGGTGCACGGCGTACGAGACCGCGCTCTGCGAGGTGAGCCCGCCGAAGCGGCGCTCGAACTCGGCGAAACTGCTGATCCGGACCGGCTCATTGAGCGGACCCCGGCGGGTGTGCCCCACGAACGCGGTCACCGAAGTGGTGACCGAGGCGATGGTCCGGATGCCGCTGGGAAGCTCTTCGATGTAAACGCCGGGATAGCTCATATGCGTCGGCATTCCCCCTCCATTCCCTTCGCGCACCAAGAGATGAGGAGAGGAGGTGAAGAAAGAGCGTCGATGCCGCGAGTTCGCATAAACGTTCTCGGTTTTCCCCCGGTCACACACCCCGTGCGATATCGGTCTCGCACAGCCATCCGTATGCGGATGCACAGACGAACGGGCCACGCGATTGTGGTTCCTGTTGCATGAGTGCCACTGGCGAGTGTGGTTCCGTCCCAAGGAATGGTCAAGGGATCGATCCGGTCAATGGGTGATCATTTGACTGTGGTGCTCTTCCGGACAATGGGGCGTGGTCAGAGCGGTGACCGGGGATGAATATGGAGAACGGTTCACGATCGCTTCACAGGAAAATTCGGTTACGCGCGGCAAACAAGCCGAATGGATTTTCCCCCGGCGCGCCGCCTTGCGAAGCGCCGGTCCCTGTCCGGGGCCGTCCGGGGCGACGGTGTCGATCAACGGTCACCGGGTGAGGTACGTGACCGCGGTGCAGGCGCCGCTCGCCGCGCCCACCGCCACAACTGCCGCCGCCACACAGCGCGTTCGCAGCGTCCGATAGCGCTCCGTGTACTCGCCGCGCAGCCCGGCGGCGCGCTCCGAGATACGGACGAGCATCGCCCGGGAGGCCGCCAGCCGGTCCGCGATGTAGGCGCGCTCCACATCCTCGCGCTGGGCCGTGGTGAGCCAGGGAAGCTGCTCGCAGAAGCGCGCGGCCCGGCCGCGGGCGTCCTCGATCTCGGCGTTCCACAGCAGATACCCCTCGAGTTGGACCAGCCCGCGGGCGCCGGCGCCGTTCTCGTCACGTCCACGCGTACCTCCTCGCTCCGGCACGGCGCTCACTCCGGCCTGTCCGCGGGCGGCGCCGCGGTGGTGGTGCCGGGGCGGCGGTTCATGGCCTCGTCGAGCGAGCGGATGGCGGGGTAGTGCAGATCGAACGCGGGGGATTCCGAGCGGATCCTGGGCAGGGTGAGGAAGTTGTGCCTGGGCGGCGGGCAGGACGTCGCCCACTCCAGCGAACGTCCGTAGCCCCAGGGGTCGTCCTCCTCGACCTTCTTGCCGTACTTCGCGGTCTTCCAGACGTTGTAGAAGAACGGCAGCATCGACAGCCCGAGCACGAACGAGCCGATGGAGGACACCGTGTTGAGTGTGGTGAAGCCGTCGGAGGCGAGATAGTCCGCGTACCGGCGCGGCATCCCCGTGACGCCCAGCCAGTGCTGCACCAGGAAGGTGCCGTGGAAGCCGACGAACAGCGTCCAGAAGGTCATCTTCCCCAGCCGCTCGTCGAGCATCTTGCCGGTGAACTTCGGCCACCAGAAGTGGAATCCGGCGAACATCGCGAACACCACGGTCCCGAAGACGACATAGTGGAAGTGTGCCACCACGAAGTACGAGTCGGAGACGTGGAAGTCCAGCGGGGGCGAGGCCAGCAGGACGCCCGTGAGCCCGCCGAAGAGGAAGGTGACGAGGAAGCCGATCGACCAGAGCATCGGTGTCTCGACGGAGATCGAGCCGTGCCACATCGTGCCGATCCAGTTGAAGAACTTCACCCCGGTCGGCACGGCGATCAGGAACGACATGAACGAGAAGAACGGCAGCAGCACACCGCCGGTCACGAACATGTGGTGTGCCCACACCGTGATGGACAGCCCCGCGATCGCGATGGTGGCGCCCACCAGCCCGATGTAGCCGAAGACCGGCTTGCGGCTGAAGACCGGCAGGATCTCGGTCACGATGCCGAAGAACGGCAGCGCGATGATGTACACCTCCGGGTGCCCGAAGAACCAGAAGAGGTGCTGCCACAGCAGGGCGCCTCCGTTGGCGGGGTCGAAGGCGTGCGCGCCGAACTTGCGGTCGGCCTCCAGCGCGAGCAGCGCGGCGGCCAGCACCGGGAAGGCGAACAGCACCAGTACGGCGGTCAGCAGCACGTTCCAGGTGAAGATCGGCATCCGGAACACCGTCATACCGGGTGCCCGCATACAGATGATCGTCGCGATGAAGTTGACGGAACCGAGGATCGTGCCGAAGCCGGACAGCACCAGCCCCATGATCCACAGGTCCCCGCCGACACCGGGCGAGTGGACCCCGTCGGTGAGCGGGGAGTACGCGAACCAGCCGAAGTCGGCGGCGCCGTTGGGGGTGAGGAAGCCCCCGAGCACCATGAGTCCGCCGAAGAGATAGAGCCAGTACGCCAGGATGTTCAGCCGGGGGAAGGCCACATCGGGCGCCCCGATCTGGAGCGGCATGATCCAGTTGGTGAATCCCGCGAAGAGCGGTGTCGCGAACAGCAGCAGCATGATCGTGCCGTGCATGGTGAACGCCTGGTTGAACTGCTCGTGCGAGATGATCTGGATGCCGGGCCTGGCGAGTTCGGCACGCATGAAGAGCGCCAGCGCACCCCCCACGATGAAGAATCCGAACGAGGTGATCAGATAGAGCGTGCCGATCGTCTTGTGGTCGGTGGTGGTCAGCCAGCCGACGATGACGCGGCCCGGCTGCTTGCGCCGTACCGGCACCTCGTTCTCATAGGAGTCCTCGGCCTCGGCCGGCTCTTCGGTGCCTGTGGTCGTCACTGCGAACGTTCCTCCGGTCAACGCCTGGGGTGGGGTCGGCAAGCAGCATGGCGCCGCTTTCCCCGGCGTGGCGCGACCGGTTCGTCCCCGGCGCGTCGTGCGGACCGTGCCCGTACGCCTCGGAGGTGCGGTGTTTCCGGGGGCCCGTGGCAGAGCCGGTCACCGGCCCGGGGCTTCCCGCCGTCAGCCGCGGCACGCAATATTCACCCGATGGAGTGGATGCGCGGGTGCTGTCCGGTCGTGTCCGCGAGAGACTGTGCGGTGGCGGCAGGTGTGTCGGCCCACTACGGGACGGGCCGCACGGGACGCCCCGGCTCGGCGCGGTGTTACGCCGGCCCGTCGGTGTGTTCCGCCCCCGGTGTCAGTCGACCAGGCTGCCCGGCCGCCCTTCGAGCAGTACGAGCAACTCGCCCAGACCGTCGGCGAGCTGGGCCTGGCTCCGGGCGCCGAGACCTTCCAACAGGGCCGCCTCGTACCGCAGTTGCTCGGGCAGCAGCCGGTCGAGCAGCGCGCGGCCGTCGGCGGTCAGCGAGAGATGCGCGACCCGGCGGTCCCGTTCGTCGAGCCGCCTGGTGATCAGTGCCCGGCCCTCCAACTGCCGCAGCCGCTTGGTCACGGCGGCTCCGGAGGCGAAGGTCTCGCGTGCGATGCGCCCCGGTGTCAGCTCCCGGTCCGTACGCCGCAGGGCGCCCAGGATGTCGAACTCCGGCCTGGTCAGGCCCTCCCGCCGCAGGGGCGCGTCGGCGGCCTGCTGGAGCAGTGCGAAACAGCGGTTGAGCCGCCCGATCACCGCGATCGGTGCCAGCTCCAGTCCGGGCAGTACCTGCTCCCACTGCCGTATCACCCCTGCGACGACATCCTCGGCCACCTGTGCGCTCCTCTGGTCCTGTCAGGGGCATGGTTCCGGTCAGAGGCCGATTCTGCCCAGCCGAGGGCCGGTCCATGGCGCGCCCGGCCAGGCAATACCGGGCCTTGTATACGGTCCTCGGGGGCTTGAAATGGAAGCGCGAAATTTTACCAGCGAAGCGCATTCCGCGCCCAAGACGCCTGCGCTACACAAAAACCGGCAAAGCGCGCAAAATGGATAGGGCGCGACTCGGCGTCGCGCAGAGCGGTCGGACTTGCGCGAACGAAGGAGGCGAGTCGTATGGCCGACGTCTCACATGCGAGGGGGGACCTTGCCGGTCATCCCGATGTCCCCGAGATGCGGGAGCGTTATGCGCGCCTGCTCGGCGGGCGCGATGTGGCACTCGTGGACGGACCACTGTTCCTCGTGGGTCTGTACTGCGCGCTGTCACCCTGGATCCTGCACTTCTCCAGCACCCAGCCGTCGCTGGCGGCGCACAACCTGATCATGGGTATCGCCATCGCCGTGCTGGCGCTCGGATTCACCAACACACCGTCCAGGATGTACGGGCTGAGCGGGGCCCTGTGCCTGATGGGGATCTGGATGATCGTGACCCCGTGGGTCGTGGGCAGCGGTGCCGACAAGGGCATCATCTGGAGCAACGTCGTCATCGGTGCGCTCGTCTTCCTGTTCGGTCTGGTGTGCGCGGCGGCGGCGATGAAGAGCGGTGCGATGAAGGGCGGCGGCCGGGGCCGCAGGCTCGGGCCCGCGGAAGGCGCCAGGATCGGTACCACGGAAGGAAAATGAGGTGACCGACCAGCGGACTCCGCAGGCCTGACCCGGGCCGGAGCGGACACAGGCCTCGGCTCCGCCGAGGCCTGCCGCATGCCCACGCTGCCCAACTCACGCTGCCTGCAAGGCGGTTGTGCCATGGATCCAGACCGGCGTCCGCCCCGAACGACTGATCCGCGGTGGTGCGGCCGGCATTCCGCTCTCGGCCGCACCACCGCGTGTTCGTGGTGTCACATCAGACCGGCGGCTACTCCCACTCCACCGTCAGCGTCGCCTCCGCTCCCGGCCTCAGGAAGACGTACGCCGTCGACGAGGGCGCGTTCACCAGCCGCAGCCGCGCCTGGGTGACGCCCGTACGGTTCACGGTGGTGAAGGCTCCCGATGCCTTCGTCCCCGAGGAGAAGGCGCCGAACTCCGCTGCCTCCGTCACCGAGGCCGCGGCGGCCCAGTCGTCCGCGCCCGTTGTGCACGCGGCCCCGAAGCAGCCTGTCCTGATGTCCGCCACCAGCCGGTTGCCGCCCGCCCACGGGTCACCGCTGCCACTGGCGCGCGTCACCGTCAGATACGCGCGGGTCACCGTCGCCCCGTCCGGGACCGACGAGGTGTCGAACGAGAGCAGGGTCCGGTTGTGCAGCCCGTCCGTGCCCCGGCCGACCGCCAGCCCGAGGCTACCCTCCAGCGTGCCGACCGCGGGCGCGCCGCCGGTCGCCGACGCCTTCACATAGCCGTCGTCCGCGGCCAGGCTCGGGAACACCGCGGAGTGCGGGTCCTCACCGGGCGTCCCGCCACCGCCGTCACCGCCGTCCAGCCCCCAGAACTGGCCGATGCGGAACGAGGCGCACAGATTGACGTCAAGGATGTACGCGCCCGCCGTACCGCACTGCTGCGCCCCCGTTCCCGGGTCGACCGGCTGGCCGTGCCCCATCCCGGTGAGCGCGTACGTCTCCACCACCGCGCGCCCCGCGCCGTCGCGGTACACCGCGTGCGGGTAGCCGGCCACGGTGTCGGTGGCATCGGCCGTGGTGTCCGTGCCGTGGACCGCGGTCCACTGCTCAACCGTCTCGGTCATATTGGCGGGGACGACGGTCGTGTCGCTGGTGCCCTGCCAGACGGAGACCGAGGGCCAGGGGCCCGCGTACCCGGGATAGGCGCCACGGACCTTGTCGGCCCAGGCCGCCGGCGACAGGTTCGTCCCCGGGTTCATGCAGGTGTACGCGGCCAGCACGCTGGTCGCGCAGGCGTACGGCAGCCCCGCCACCGGCGCTCCGGCGCTGAAGACGTCCGGATAGGCGGCGAGCATCACATTGGTCATCGCGGCCCCGGCGGAGAGCCCGGTGGCGTACACCCGCGCCGGGTCGCTGCCCAGGTCGGTCTTCATCCGGTCGGTCATCTGCTTGATCGACAGGGCCTCGCCCGCTCCGCGCCGGATGTCCCCGGACTCGAACCAGTTGAAGCAGGAGTTGAGGTTGTTCCCGGACTGCTGCTGCGGCAGCACCAGGGCGAATCCCCACTGGTCGGCCCACTTGGTCCAGCCGGTCTCCGTGTCGTACGCGGCGGCCGACTGCGTACAGCCGTGCATCGCCACGACCAGCGGCCGGCCCGCGGGCAGTCCGTCCGGCACATAGCGGAACATCCGCAGATTGCCGGGGTTCGAGCCGAAGCCGGTCACCTCGGTGAGCGAGGCGGCCCGTGCCTCGGGCACGAACCCGGGTCCGCCCGCACCGAGCAGGGCGACCAGCAGCGCGAGCAGCAGCCCGGCGGCGGAGAGTTTTCTCGTACGCGTACGGATCGTTCTCGTACGTGTACGGATACCGGTACGGATCGCTTGCATGGCGGCTCCTTAGAGGTGTCCCCCCTCTGTGGGATACGGACAGTAGGGCCGCTCGCACAGCGCGGAGCACGGGCCCGACCACCATCAATCCAGCGGATCGGTGGGGTCCGGCCATATGGACGTTCCGGGAGCGATACCACCGGCGCCGTGGGAGCGGTACCGCCCAAGGCATGACGGCTCCGCCCGGAGGGAATATCACAGGGAGGTCTAAAGTCCGATAAAAGGGAAATGGTAGAATCATCAAAGGGTAGAGATCGGGATGGATGACACGCGTGGTGCGGCCACCTGGGAGGCGCCGGAAGGGTCCGGTGCGGGGGCGAGGTGGGCGACAGCGACGATCGACGCCGACGGCATAGTGGCGTGCTGGAGCGCGGGCGCCGAGCGGGCGCTGGGCTATGTGCCGGCCGAGATCGTGGGTCACGCGGCCAAGAGGCTTCTCCGGGGATCGCTGCCCGAGTCGGCCCGGCGCTCGCTGGCCGGCCGGGAACCCTGGAGCGGCGAGGTCGCGGCGCGCCACCGGGACGGCGGCCCCGTGGACATGGACCTGTTCGCCTGCCCGCTCACGGACGCCGACGGAACGGACGCCGACGGAGCCGGGGTGTGGCTGCTGGCGGCCGTGGCCGGGCCGGGCACCGGCCGTCACGTCCCTCCCCGTCCGCACACAGACCGGAGACACGACACGGACCCGCACGGAACAGAACCCCTCGACACCGACCTGATGGATCACGCGTTCGCCCAGTCGGTGCTTCCGATGGCCATCCATGACACCGACCTCCGCGTGATCCGCGCCAACCCGGAGATGTGCCGGATCACCGGGCTGACCGAGGACGGGATGCGCGGAAAGCGGACCGGGTTCCTGACCGACAACCGTCAGGACGTCCAGGTCTCCGGGCCGATGCGGCGCGTGCTGCGCACGGGCGAGGCGGAGACCGCGATGACCTTCCGTACCGCCTCGGGCGAGGACCGTGAGCGCGCCTGGCTCGTCTCGCTCTCGCCCCTCAAGGGCCAGGACGGCAAGGTCAGGGCCGTCGCCCTGGCGGGTCTTGAGATCAGCGAGGAGTTCCGGGCCCGCGAGGGACTCACCCTGCTCAGCGAGGCCGGTCTGCGGATCGGCACGACCCTGGACGTGACCCGTACCGCCGAGGAACTGGCGAGCACCCCGCTGCCGCAGTTCGCCGACTTCATCAGCGTCGACCTGCTGGACTCCGTACTGCACGGGGACGAACCCACCCCCGGACTCCTCTCCGGCGACATACGGCTGCGCCGTGTCGCCCACCAGTCGGCCCACCGCGCCGATGTGCCCGAGGCCGCCGTCGCCATCGGCGAGGTGGACAACTACCCCGAGTTCTCGCCGCCCGCGCGCTGTCTGGCCACCGGCCGCGCCGTTCTCACCGGGCCCTGGGACGCCGGCTACACCGAGTGGATGGCGCGGGACCCCCGGCGGGCCGCGAACTGCCCGAACTACGGAGTCCAGTCGATCGTGGCCGCGCCGCTGGTCGCGCGCGGGAACGTGCTGGGCGCGGCCCTGTTCTGCCGCAGCGTCAACCCGGAGGCCTTCACCGCCGACGATCTGCTCCTCGCCGAACAGCTCGCCGCCAGGGCCGCCGTCTGCATCGACAACGCCCGGCGCTACACCCGCGAGCGCAGCACCGCCGTCGCCCTCCAGCGGAGCCTGCTGCCGAGGGGCGCGGCCCGGCAGTCGGCCGTCGAGGTCGCCACCCGCTACCGGCCCGCCGACTCGCAGTACGGCGTGGGCGGCGACTGGTTCGATGTCATTCCGCTCTCCGGCTCCCGGGTCGCCCTGGTCGTCGGCGATGTCGTCGGGCACGGGATCCACGCCTCCGCCACCATGGGCCGGCTCCGTACCGCCGTACGCACCCTCGCCGACATGGACCTGCCGCCGGACGAACTCTTCACCCACCTCGACGACGTGGTCCTGCGGCTCGCCTCGGAGAACGCCGACCAGTCGGCGGACGACGCGTATCTCGGCGCGAGCTGTCTGTACACCGTGTACGACCCGGTCTCCCGGCACTGCAGCGCGGCCAGGGCAGGCCACCCGCCGCCCATACTCGCGAGGCCGGACGGCACGGTCGAGGTGCTGCGGCTGCCGCCGAGCCCGACCCTGGGGCTGGGCGATCTGCCCTTCGAATCGGCCGAGTTCGAGATCCCGGAAGGCAGCCTGCTCGTCCTCTACACCGACGGCCTGATCGAATCGCCCGAGCACGACGTCGGCTCCGGCATCGATGTCCTGTGCGACATCCTGCGCACCGCGTCGGCCTCGTCCACGTCGCCCGAGGCCGTCTGTGACATCGTTCTCCGGACCCTCCAGTCCACCCGGCCCGTCGACGACGTGGCGCTGCTCGTCGCGCGCACCCAGGCCCTCGACGCCGGCCAGGTCGCGACCTGGGAGCTGCCGGCCGAGCCCGCGCTGGTCGCCGACGCCCGCGAGCGCGCGGCGGACCAGCTCGCCTCGTGGGGCCTCGAGGAACTGACCTTCACCACGGAGATGGTGGTCAGCGAGCTGTTCACCAATGCCATCCTGCACGCAGGCGGGCCCGTCCAGCTCCGGCTGATCCGCGACCGCACACTGATCTGCGAGGTCTCCGACGGCAGCACCACCGCCCCGCACATGCGCCGGGCGCGGGTCTTCGACGAGGGCGGGCGTGGGCTGCTGCTGGTGGCCCAGCTCACCGAGCGGTGGGGGACGCGGCAGCTTCCCACCGGCAAGGCCATCTGGGCGGAACAGGCGCTTCCGGCGGCCTGATCCACGTACGGTCCCCCAGGCACGCGAGGCACGTGGGGCACGCGGGGCACGTGGGGCACGCCCAGGCACATGGCGGGGGCTGAGCCATTCGGCCGATGGCGCTCAAGCGGTGCGTGCGGTGTGGACGAAGGACGGGTGTTCCTTCCTCGCGCACACCCCCTGTGCGCGAGGGAACCCCGTCCTTCCAAGGAGAACGCATGCGCCTGCGCACGCGCCGGGCACCGGCCGCCCTTCTGCTGCTCGTCCCCCTGCTCGCCCCGCTGTTCGGCAGTACCGGTGCCATGGCCGGGACCCACGAGGACCAGGTCCCGCTGGAACGTTCCGCCCGGGCGGTTCCGCACCAGTACATCGTCACACTGAAGCCCACGGTCACACCGGCGCAGGCGACACGGCAGCTCGGTATCGAGCCCCTCTTCACATACGACAGCTCCCTGCGCGGATTCGCCGCGGTCCTCACCCCCTCCCAGCTCGGCGCGGTGCGCGCGCTCCCGGGGGTCGCGGCGGTCGAGGAGGACGGCCTGGTCTCGGTCGGCCCGCCCGCGTCCGGACAGGATCCCGGGCGGAGCCGGGGCGCCGTGGCGAGCTGGGGACTCGACCGGATCGACCAGCGACGCCTGCCGCTGGACAACCGGTTCAGTGTGAGCGGTACGGGCAAGGGCGTCACGGTGTATGTCGTCGACACCGGGATCGAGACGGCGAACCGGGAGTTCGGCGGCCGTGCCACCGCGGGATTCGACTCCGTGCCCGACCGGCGCGGCGGCCAGGACTGCAACGGCCACGGCACCCATGTCGCGGGCACCGCGGGTGGCGGAACCCATGGGGTGGCCCGCGGGGCGTCCCTGGTCGGGGTACGTGTGCTCGACTGCCGGGGCAGTGGCACCTGGGCCGCGATCCTGGCGGGTTTCGACTGGATCGCCAAGAACGCCAAGCAGCCCGCGGTCCTCAACGCCTCCCTCGGCGGACCCTCGTCCACGGCGGTCGACGAGGCCGTGAACGCCCTCGCGACCCGGGGCGTGCTGCCCGTCGTCGCCGCGGGCAACGAGGCGACGGACGCCTGCTCCGTGTCGCCCGCGGGCGCGGCGGAGGCGCTCGCCGTGGGCGCCACCGACGCCCAGGACCGCGAGACCGACTTCAGCAACCACGGGGCGTGCGTATGGACGTACGCTCCCGGCTCCGCCATCGTCTCCGCCGGGCTCGGCGGCGGCTCGGTCGCGCAGAGCGGCACTTCGATGGCGAGCCCGCATGTCGCCGGGGTCGCCGCGCTCTACAAGGAGAAGCACCCGGACGCGAGCCCGAAGCATGTCGCGCTCTGGATCGCCGGGCAGGCCGGCAAGAACCTGGTGTCGCCGATCAGCAAGGGCTCGCCCAACCGCCTGCTGTACACCGGCGGCCTCTGACACCGCCCGCTGTAACCGGTGGACTCTGAGCGGGCCCCGACCCGGTGAGCGGGCCCCGATCCGGGCTCCGGCTGTACGGGCGGGCTCCGGCCGTATGAAGTAGCTCCGGCCGTACGGAGCAGCTCTCCGCCGTTGCCGCTGCCGGCCCCTGACGAGGGGCCGGCGGCTTTTTGGGCGATGCCGCTTTTTGGGCGATGCCGCCGGGGACCCGTGGTGGCTGCGCGGAGTCCGGTGAACTTCCGCCCGGTGACGGCGACTTGCGAAGGTCTGGAGTGAGGCGGCCGGGGGAGGGGCAGGGCTGGCTACGGTGGGCGGGTCGGTCGGCTCAGCGGGTCGGTGGGCCGTTCTCGTCCCGATGCGCCGTGCCCGGCACCGTCATACGGCGTACCCCGCACGTAATTCGACCGCCGACCCGGGAAGCCCCGAGGAGCCCTGCCATGACATCCGCCACCCAGCCCGCCTCGGTCAAGCCGTTCGCCCCGGTCCCCGGCGAAGCGACGCTGGACCGAATATCCGCCGTCCGTCTCTCGCTCGTACGGCTGCCGCTGCGCACCCCGGTCAGCGACGCCAAAGTACTGACCGGACGCCAGAAACCGCTGACCGAGGTCGCGTTCCTCTTCGCGCGGATCAGCACCGAAGGGGGCCACGAGGGCCTCGGCTTCAGCTACTCCAAGCGCGCGGGCGGCCCCGGCCTCTACGCCCACGCCCGGGAGATCGCCGCCGAGCTGATCGGCGAGGATCCCAGCGATACCGGCCGGCTCTGGCAGAAGCTGGTCTGGGCCGGCGCGTCCATGGGGCGCAGCGGGCTGACCACCCAGGCCGTCGCCGCCTTCGACATCGCTCTCTGGGATCTCAAGGCGCGGCGGGCGGGGCTGCCGCTGGCCAAACTGCTTGGCGCCCACCGCGACTCCGTGCCCTGTTACAACACCTCCGGCGGGTTTCTCTCCGCGCCACTGGAGGAGGTCCTGGAGAACACCGGCCTCGCGCTGGCGCGGGGGATCGGCGGTGTCAAGATCAAGGTGGGCCAGCCGGACACCCGGGCCGATCTGCGGCGCGTCGAGGCCGTACGCGAACGGATCGGCGACGACGTGCCGTTGATGGTCGACGCCAACCAGCAGTGGGACCGCGCCACCGCCGCCCGTATGGGCCGGGCCCTGGAGGGATTCGGCCTGACCTGGATCGAGGAGCCGCTGGACGCGTATGACGCGGAGGGCCACGCGGCCCTGGCGGCGCGCCTGGACACCCCGGTGGCCACCGGCGAGATGCTCACCAGTGTGGCCGAGCACACCGGTCTGATCATGGCCGGAGCCGCCGACTTCATCCAGCCCGACGCCCCGCGCGTCGGCGGTATCACCCCCTTTCTGCAGATCATGGCGCTCGCCGACCACAAGTGCCTCGGTATGGCACCGCACTTCGCGATGGAGATCCATCTCCATCTCGCCGCCGCCTACCCCCGGGCCACCTGGGTCGAGCACTTCGAGTGGCTGGAGCCTCTGTTCAACGAACGGCTCGATGTGCGCGCGGGACGGATGTCCGTACCGAGCCGCCCCGGACTCGGTCTCTCCCTCAGCGATCAGACCGCCGCCTGGACGTCGGAGGAGACAACTGTCGTTTCCTGAGGCGTGGTTGCCCGCCGCCGTTGTGGGACTCACAATGCGCATGACAAATCCGAAGCACCTTCGGTCACAAGAGGGGACCCCACATGAAGAAGCCTCTCCTCGGCGCGCTCCTGGCCGTCCTGCTCCTCGGAGCGGGAACGGCGCCCGCCATGGCCACCGGCCATGACGCGGTGGCGCAGCGCACGACGGCCGCCACGACAACCGACACCACGTCCCAAGTCGGTATCCAG
The DNA here is from genome assembly GCF_019056675.1 of Streptomyces sp. GMY02. Classification (NCBI taxonomy): domain Bacteria; kingdom Bacillati; phylum Actinomycetota; class Actinomycetes; order Kitasatosporales; family Streptomycetaceae; genus Streptomyces; species Streptomyces sp. GMY02. Next base: position 7,759,476 of record NZ_CP077658.1, read on the forward strand.
GCCGTCGACTTCGCCGGAACAGTGGCACTCAGCAACTGCTCGGGATCCGTCGTACGCACACCCGCGTCGCTGCCCAGCGACCCCGCCCTGGTCCTGTCCAACGGCCACTGTCTGGAGACCGGCTTCCTCGGCCCCGGCCAGGTCGTCGTCAACCGGGCGTCCACCCGTACCTTCACCCTGCTGAACTCGGCGGGCACCGGTGTCGCGACCCTGCGCGCCAGCAAGATCGCGTACGCGACGATGACCGACACCGACGTCTCGCTGTACCAGCTCACCAGCACCTACGCCCAGATCCAGAGTTCGTACGGGATCAACGCCCTGGAACTGAACACCGTCCGGCCCGTCCAGGGCAGCGCCATCAAGGTGGTCTCCGGCTACTGGAAGCGCATCTACAGCTGCAACATCGACGGCTTCGCCTATCAGTTGAAGGAGGCCGACTGGACCTGGAAGGACTCGGTCCGGTACACCTCCGCGTGCAACACCATCGGTGGTACCTCGGGCTCGCCCGTGATCGACAACACCACCGGCAAGGTCGTGGCCGTCAACAACACCGGCAATGAGTCCGGCGGCCGCTGCACCCTCAACAACCCGTGCGAGGTCGACCAGAACGGCACGGTGACGGTGCGTCAGGGAATCAACTACGCCCAGGAGACATACGGCATCGTGCCGTGCGTCGGCTCGGGCAACCAGATCGACCTGAGCCGCTCGGGCTGCGCTCTGCCCAAGCCGTAACGCACGCACGAAAGCGGCGCCGCCGGGACGACCGGTGGCGCCGCTTCCGTTCGTGCGCTCGTACGTTCGTACCGCCCCCTCCCGGAAGTCGAGGAAATCGCCGGTCGGTGTTCTGGGACAGTTCCCCTGACCTGGGCCGGTGACCGCCCGGCCGTCCGACTGCCCGACCGCCCGACCGAAGAGGGAGCCGTTGTGAGTGTGGAAGCCGATGCCGTGTCAGAGTCCCGCGCCGCGCGGCGGCCGGAGCGGTGGCCCCGGCGGATCGTCGTGGTCGGTGTCTCGGCCGCCGGGCTCGCCGCGGCCGAGACCCTGCGCCGGGAGGGCTTCGACGGTGCTCTGACGCTCATCGGCGACGAGCCCGGGGTTCCCTACGACCGGCCGCCGCTGTCCAAGCACATCCTCCGGGGCGACTGGCAGCCGGACCGCGTCGCGCTGCGCACGCCCGAGGCACTCGACGCCCTCGGCCTCGACCTGCGCCTCGGGGTACGGGCGACCGGACTCGACCTCGCGGAGCGGACGGTGGCCCTCGCGGACGGCGGCTCGGTCGCGTACGACGGCCTGGTCATCGCCGCCGGGGTACGGCCGCGGCGGCTGCCCGGCGACACCGAGGCTCTCACGGGTGTCCATGTGCTGCGGACCCTGGACGACGCGACGGCCCTCAGGGAACGGCTGGCGGCGGGCCGTCGGCTGGTTGTGGTGGGCGCCGGGTTCCTGGGGGCGGAGGCCGCCGCCGTGGCCCGGGGGCTGGGCGTGGATGTCACGCTCGTGGAGCCCGCGCCGGTGCCGCTGGCGCATGCGGTGGGGGAGGAGATCGGGCGGGTGCTGGCGCGCGCCCATCAGGATCACGGCGTCGCGCTGCGTGCCGGAACCGCCGTCGCCGGGCTGGTCACGGACGCCGGCCGGGCCGTCGGCGTACGGCTCGGTGACGCGAGCGTTCTTCCCGCCGACGACATCCTGGTGGCGATCGGCTCCCGGCCCAACACCGAGTGGCTCGAAGGCAGCGGACTCACCCTCGGCGACGGGCTGGTCTGCGACCGGTACAGCGCCGCCGCCCCCGGGGTCTACGGCGCCGGTGATGTGGCCCGCTGGTACAACCCGCTGTTCGGCACCATGATGCGGATCGAGCACCGGACCAATGCCGCCGAACAGGGCATGGCGGCCGTCCGCAACCTGCTGCGCCCCGACGCGCCCCGTCCGTACGCCCCTGTCCCGTACTTCTGGTCGGACCAGTACGACATGAAGGTGCAGGCGTACGGGTATCTGCGCGGCCACGAGGAACTGGCGGTCGTCCAGGGCAGCCTTGCGGAGCGCCGCTTCCTCGCCGCGTACCGTACGGGCGACCGGCTGGCCGGGGTGCTGGGCATCGGTATGCCGCCCAGGGCGATCCGTCCCTGGCGCGCGGCGGTCGCGGCGGGGACGGGGTGGCGGGAGGCCGTGGAGAAGGGGGCGGAGAGGGCGGCTGAGAGGGTGGCGGACACGGTGGACGCCTGAGTGGCCGGGCGGCCCGGTGGCGCGCGGGTGGGTGCGGTGGCACGGGCGGGCGCGAAGGCACGGTAGGCGTGGGCTTGGCCGTCGGGCCGATCGGGCGCGCAGGGCCGGTGCTCCGGTGCCGGTCAGAGGCCGGGTGCGCCCCAGACGGGGAACCAGTGCGCCAGGTCCGGTTCGATCCGTAGATCGCTGCCGAGCACGGCCCTCACCTGGAGTTCACGCTGATTGTCGCGTTTCTCGGTGCTGCCGGGCAGCGGGGCGAACGGATAGAAGGTGCCGCGCTTGTAGAGGTAGACCAGCGCCAGGGGCCGCTGCTCCATATCGCGGAAGCTCAGCAGCGAGCAGAGGAGCTGAGGGCCGAACCCGCCCTCCTCCAGCAGCGAATTGACCGCGTGCAGATCGTTGACCAGGGAGGCCGTGTCCTCGGGCGGCTGCCGGACGAGCAGCCAGGTGTAGCCGTACGAGTCCTGGCTGAACTCCACGGGATGCCCGGCCCGGCCGGAGTCCGCGTCGAGCAGCTCCCGTACGTCCTCCCTGACCCGGGCGAAGCCGCCGCCCTCGACGCCAGCGAAACAGACCGAGCCCCGTCCCGTGGGCATGAATCCGGCGCCTGCCTGGAGGGTGAGCGCCGCGGAGGGGAGGGCGAAGAGTTCGTCGAGATCGGGGCGGACCGGCTTGCTCCGGCCGAGGATGGTGTCGAGAAGACCCACGGGACCAGCTCCTCACTCGATTCGGGTCGGTACGGCGGCGGTACGGTCGCTCAGTGGCTCAGTGGCTCAGTGGCTCAGTGGCTCAGTGGCTCGGCCTGTCGGCTCAGTGGCTGAGCCTGTCGGTGGCCTCGCCGGTCACGGGCGGGCCAGTTCGGTGGACAGCCGGGCGAGCTGGTCCAGCCGCTGCTCCAGCGTCGGGTGCGAGGAGAACAGCCGGCCCAGGCTCTCCTTCGAGGCGAACGCCGGGACGAAGTAGAAGGCGTTGTACGGCTCCGCCTTCCGCAGATCCCGCGTCGGAATCCGTGCCATCTGCCCGCTCACCTTGGTCAGGGCCGAGGCGAGCGCCGAGGGGCGCCCGGTGAGCAGCGCGGCCGAGCGGTCCGCGGACAGCTCGCGATAGCGCGAGAGCAGCCGGGTCAGCAGAAAGCCGACCACATACACGACTGTGCTGACCAGCGGAATCACCATGATCATCAGGCCTGCGGGGCCGGCGTTCCTGGCGCTGTTCGACAGCCCGCTGTAGAGCGCGAAGCGGGTGACCAGACCCGCCATCACTCCGAGGAAGGAGGCGATCGTCATGACCGCCACATCCCGGTGCGCGACATGCGACATCTCGTGCGCCAGGACACCCTCCAGCTCCTCGGGCTCCAGCCTGCGCAGCAGCCCGGTCGTCGCGCAGACCAGGGCGGTGCGTTCGCTCCGCCCGGTGGCGAAGGCGTTCGGTATGTCGCTCTGCGCGATCGCCACCCGTGGTTTGGGCATGTCGGCCAGGGCGCAGATCCGGTCGACGGCGCCATGCAACTCGGGTGCCTGCTCCGGGGTGACCTCGCGCGCGCCCATGCCGAAGGCGGCGATACGGTCGCTGAACCAGAACTGCGCGATGAAAAGCACACCTGCGAAGATCACGATGATGGGCCAGAACTTGCCCAGCACCGCCAGCAGCACACCGACCAGGACCACGTACAGCAGGCCGATCAGGAACATGGTGGTCACCATGCGGGTGGTCAGCCCGTGGTCCTGGGTGTAGCGGGACTGTGCCATCGCTCGCCTCCATTGACGTCGCTCTCCTGCTATTTTCCTCCTTTCCCGGCGAAACGGAATAAGCGTGAGATATGGAGGGTGGTGACGGTGCAGGGGCGCGACTGAGCCCGCCCATGGGGACTCCCACGCCGTCCCGCCGGGCGCGCGCGGTGGCGCACTGCCGCACGCGGGGGTGCTCGGTGTGCCCCTGGAAGTGCTCCCTTCGATGGCGCATTCCGCGTTCCTCACCGCTTTGGACGGGCATTGTGGTGTGGGTGATGACGCCAGGAGGAGGCAGTAGATGATCCGGGTCCACGTCGTGCACCATGTGAGTCTTTTCCGCTCGGCTCTCGTGGCGCTGTTACGGGCCGAAACAACCCTCGACGTGTCATCGGCGCCCGGACACACGCCATTCCGCGGGGCATATGTGGTGCCGCCCCAGGTATATGTCGCCGATATCGACTGCCTGAACTCTCCGGGATATATCGACAAGACGGTGTCCGCCTACGGTGACCTGGGCCAGGGGCCTGGTCTGCTCGTTCTTGCCACGGTGCGGAAACCGGGAGCCTTGCGTAGGGCTTTTGACGCGGGAGCTCTCGGGTATGTGAACAAGGATGGTGAGCCGAGACGATTGGTGGAGGCCATCCACCGGGTCGCCAGAGGAGAGCGATTCATCGACGAATCGCTCGCTTTCGATTTCGTTCAGGCCTCGAAGATGCCGATGACACCGCGTGAACTGAGTGTTCTCGCGCTGGCGGCCGAGGGTGCGCCGATCGAGGAAATCGCGCGGTCCCTGCACCTTTCCAAGGGGACGATACGTAATTATCTGGCGGCCGCGATAAGGAAAGTCGGCGGACGCAACCGCCTGGACGCGGTCCGGATATCCCAGGGCGCGGGCTGGCTCTGACCTGCGGTGAGTCCGGCCCGGTGGATCAGCCTGTCAGAGGGTCGGCCGGTCAGTGGGTCAGTGACTCAGCCACTTGGCCAGTCAGCCGCCCGTTGGCTCAGCCACTGCCCCAGTGGCCCATCAGATCGCGGTAGAGAGCTGACCCGGCCAGGAGCTCCTCATGTGTGCCGAAGGCCGGCCTGGTGCCGTCCAGGACAAGGACGCGGTCCGCCCGGCGCGCGGACGACAGCCGGTGCGCGACCACGATCAGAGTGCCGGGACGGGCGGCCAGAGCGCGTTCCGCCCGCTCCTCCGCGACCGGATCGAGATGACAGGTGGCCTCGTCCAGAATCATCAGCGGCGCGGCGGACAGATAAGCACGGCACAGGCAGAGCCACTGGCGCTCGCCCTGTGAGAGCCTCGCGGGTTCGATCACCGCGTCCAGCCCGCCCAGCCGGCCGATCAGACCGCCCAGCCCCAGTGCGTCGACGGCGCGGCTCAGCTCGGCGGACGAGGCCTCGGGCCGCAGATGCAGCAGATTGTCGCGGACGGTGCCGGTGAATACGTACGCCTGCTGCGGTATCAGTACGCGGCGCTCTGCCAGTTCCTCCGCCCGCAGCCCCGATACGGGCTCTCCCGCCAGCAGCACGGTGCCCCGGCCGGGAGCCAGCAGTCCCGACATGACACCCGCCAGAGTCGATTTGCCGATACCGCTCGGCCCGACCACCGCGATGTGCTCACCCCGCTCCACGGTCAGACCGAACCGGTCCAGTACGGGCGGTGCTCCGGGACCGTACGCCAGCGTCACCGACCGGATCTCCACCGCGGGCGGCGGCGCGGTCCGCGCCCCCGACGGGCCGATCCGCCGGAACCGGACCGTCCCGGTGCTGCCGCCCACGACCGGGGGAGCGCTCACCACCGGGGGAGCGGGGGCCGCTGCCGGCTCCGCCGTCCGGTCCTCGAACCGTTCCAGCACAACCAGCAGCCGGGTGCCCGCCGCCCCCAGCGCGGTCATCAGCGTATGCAGCGCGGGCAGCAGCGCCTGTACGAGATAGACGAGCGCCCCCATCAGCGCCCCCGCCGTCACCCCTTGCCGGAGCAGCCAGGGAGCGCAGGTCAGCAGCAGGATCACCGGTAGCTGCCCGGCCACCCCGAGTGCCAAGGTGCGCACGGCCGCCCAGCGCGCCAGCGCATGCGCCGCGCGCGCCCCCGCGTCGATGAGCCGCTCCGTGCGGACCCCCACCTCCGCCCCCGTACCGCAGGCCGCGATGTCGCGCAGTCCGCCGCCGATCGCGCCGACGCGGTCGGCGAACGCCTCGTCGGCGTCCAGGAACGTACGCTGGGCCACGGCCATCGGCCGCAGTATGGCGAGGAAGAGCAGCAGCCCCAGTGCCAGCGGCGGTACGACCACGAGCAGGAACAGCGGCGTGAGCGCCAGCAGCCCGGCCAGCGCGCCCAGGAGGGTGAACACAAAGGACCGTACAGTCAGGACGAGCCCCGCGAAACTGTCCCGCACGATCTCGGTCTGATGGGTGAGCCGGGAGACCGCTCCGCCGTCCGCGCGCGCCGGTTCCGCGACCGCCCGGCGCAAGGACTGTGTCACGGCCCGCCGGACCAGGGCGTCCCTCAACGGTTCGACGAGCAAGGACAGTTGGGCGAACACACCGCGGACGAGCGGGCCGCCGGCCAGGATCGCCACCGCCGCCACGCCCAGCCATGCCAGGCCGGATCCCGTTCGCCCCGCCAGAAAGCCGCGGTCCAGGGCCCGTGCCAGACAGTAGCCGCCGAGAAAGGTCTGCGCGGACTCCAGCAGCGACCAGCCGGCCAGCCTGAGCAGAACTCCCTTTCTGCGCAGCAGAAAACGGCGGGCCCGGGGGAGGAGGCCGCTCGGCGTCCCCCGGGCCGCGCCGGGAGCCCGGCCGGTCGTCTCGGACGCCGTCACCGGCCGGGCCGTTCCACGGGGGCGTCCGCCGGACGCCCGGTTCCGTACGGTACGAAGCCGGCGGGCGGCGCCGGATGACCGCTCGCCACCTGCCCGGGCGGAGTGAACACCTCGCGGTAGGCCGGGAGTTGCCACAGCTCGTCATGCGGCCCCACCGCTCGTACCCGTCCCTCCTCCAGCCAGATCACCAGATCGGCCCGGACCGCCGAGGAGAGCCGGTGCGCGACGATCAGCCGGGTGCCCGCGCGGACATCGTGGTCGAGGGCGCGCTCCACCTGGCGCTCGGTGGCCGTGTCCAGGCTGGAGGTGGCGTCGTCGAGGATCAGCAGCCGCCCGGCGTGCGCGAACGCCCTTGCCAGACCGAGCCGTTGGAGTTCGCCCCCGGACAGCGGCGCCTCGCCTGGCGGCGTGTCGTACCCGTGCGGGAGCAGCCGTACGAACGCGTCGGCGCTCGCCGCGCACGCGGCCGCCCGTACCCCCTCCGGGGACGCCCGCTCGGTGCCGCACGCCAGGGCCTCACCGAGGGTGTCGCCCCACAGGACCGGCCGTTCGAAGGCATAGCCGGTCTCGCGGCGCAACTCCCCGTGCGCCAGGGCGGGCAGAGGCACGCCGTCCAGCAGTACGGAGCCCTCGTCCGGATCGGTGAGCCGCCCGGCGACAGCGGCGAGGGTGGACTTGCCCGCTCCCGAACGCCCCACCACCGCCGCCGAGACGCCCCCGGGAATCGTCAGATCCACACCGGAGAGCAGGACGCGGCCCTCGCGGACGACCCGGACCCCGCGCAGTTCGAGCCTGCCCGGGCCGCCCGGTGGCAAGGACGCGGCGCCGTGGGCGAGCCGGGGCAGGGCCAGCAGCTCGGCCACTCTGCGGGCCGCCGCCCTGCTCCGTACCAGCGAGCCGAGGAACCCGGCCGCGGCGCCCACCCCGGCCGCCAGCGCCGCGTACCGGGAAGCGGCCAGCAGGTCGCCGACACTGATGGCACCGGCGGCCAGCCGTACACCGCCGACCGCCAGCACACCCGTGGTCAGCAGCGGCATGAGGACACCGGCGCGGGCCACGGCCCGCCCGTGCACACTCCACATCCGCCGTCCCTGGACGGCGAGTTCGGGCAGCGGAGCGAGGATACGGGCCTGCTCGCGCTCCGTCGTACCGGCGGCGGCGATGGTCCGTGCCCCGGCCAGCGCCTCGACGAGCCGGGACGCGATGGACGCCTGCACCCGCTGGTACCGCGCGACACTGTCGGAGGAGCCACGGGTGAAGGCGCGCAGCACCAGGAACAGGACCGGCAGACCGGCGAGGAAGACCACGGCCGTCCAGAGGTCGATCAGGAAGAGCGCGACGATTCCCCCGGCCGGGGCGAGCAGCGACGCCGCGAGGGCCGCGGCGGTCACGGGCGCCGTACCGGCCTCCGTCGCGTTCGCCGAGAGACGGGCCGCGATGTCGCCGGGGGAGAGGCGGGCCGCGTGCCCGGGCGGGGCCGCGAGCAGCCGCTCCAGGGCTCTGACCCGCAGCAGCGCGGTCGAGCGGGCGCCGGCCGTACCGCTCAGCAGAGCCACCACGGCGTCGAGGAGGACCTCCGCGGCGATGGCGGTGGTACAGAGGATGAGCCAGTGAGCCACTCGGCCACTCTCGTGGTCCAGCAGCAGGTCCAGGGTCCGGCCGACGGCCGCGGGCACGGCGAGCGACGCGGCGGCCGAAGCGGCCGAGCAGAGGAACACGGCCGCGGTGCGGCCGGCGCTGTGCCGGGCCGCGTCGCGCAGCGGACGGGGGCCGGACCGCGCCGCCATGAGCGGTGCGCCACGGTCGCGGCCCCCTTCGAGCGGGTGGCTCTCCCGGAGCGGAGGGGGTTCCCTGCGCGGGACATCCATCGGGGCGGGATCCTCCTCCGGTCCGGAGCCTTCAGACGGCCGGGGTCGCCGCCTGACAGGTCCCGGGCGGCGGACCGCCCGGGACCCGGACATCAGCTACATCAGTTACAGGTGACGACGCTCAGGCTGCTGTCACCGCAGAGCAGCAGGCTCGCGCGGCTGGCCGTGGCCACATCGCCGGTGGCCTCTTCCTTCGGGATCTCCAGCGACTGCAGGTCGAGAAGGGTCATGACAGTTCCTCTCATTCATGGGGACGGTGTGCTCTGTTTCGGCTCCCGACGGGAGCCGGCTCTAGGGCCGCCGGAGCGGCGGGAGGAAGGGCAGCCGTGCCGGGCGGTCGCCCGACGCGGCGGCCAGTGCCAGCAGACAACCCGCGGTGCCGGTCGCGAGATCCATCGACAGCCGCATCATCTGCTCGCCGGGAAAGGCCAGTTGGCCGCGGTAGGCCATGGCGTGCCAGGAGAGGGCGTCCATCTGGCGGCGTACATCGGCCGGTCCGGTACCGGGGCCCGGCGCGGTCGTACGGCTCAGATACAGCGCCATCCCGGCCGCGCCCCGGAAGAGCCCGGGCTGCGCGTAGAAGGTGGCCTGTGCCGCCCGTACGATCTCACCGCGCGCCCACTCGAAGGCGTCGTCGGCGCGGTGTGCGAGATAGTCGTCGAGGACCATGCCGATACCCACGCTGCCCGCGCCCAGATAGGGCATGGTGCGCCAGCCCTCGTCGACCTGGAGCGTGCCGTCGGGCGTCTGTTTGCAGCGGGCCAGATCGCGCCGCAGCGCGTCGGCGGCGAGGTCCAGCAGCGCGGAGTCGTGGGTGCGTTCGTAGAGGCGGATGAAGAGCAGCGCGATGCCCGCGCCGCCGTACAGCAGTCCCGCGCGGGACAGCCGCGGACCGCCCGGTAGCGTGGCCGGACCGCCCTGTACCGCGGTGGCGGCCAGCTCGGCGCAGCGGAGAGCCGCGTCGTACAGCGCCGGTTCTCCGGACACCGCCGCCAGCTCGTCGAGCGCGAGGCCCAGTCCCGCGGCCCCGCCATGGAGATCGGGTGGCAGGGACTCCCATGACTGATGCAACGTCAGATCCATTAATTCCAGGGCGCGTTGCTCATGACCGAGCCGGTTCAGCGTCCAGGCGAGCCCGGCCAGACCGTCGTAGAAACCGAGCGGAGTGCCCGAGTCCGGCTCCTTCGTCCGCAGCAGCAGCCACTCCTCCGCCGGAACACACCGTCCCGCGCCGCTCTCCGCCAGCGCGTACAGCACCCCCGCCGCGCCGTAGCCGAACGAGAGACCGCCGCTCGCCGTCGCGAACTGGGCGATGTCACCGGGGAAGAAGCGGTCCTCGCGCTCCGGCGACGCCGAGGCGAGGATGGCGTTCACCATCGAGTCGCGGCTCCTGGGCCAGTCGGCGGGTTCGGCCGGCAGATACGCCCCCGTGGCACGCCCGTCACCCACCACCACCGGACGAGCGGCCGACTCCGGGCGGGCGTCCGACGGCTCCCGCAGTATCTCCGCCACGGCCTCGTCGAGAAACGCCCGCTCCACCGGGAACCGTGCCGCCACCACCTCGGCGAGATGCGTGGCCTTGGCCCGGTCGACCGCGAAGAGACTGGTCAGCGGAATGAACAGGGCCAGCCGCAGACAGGCCAGCGCATAGCGGTCCACATCGAAGCCGCGCCGGCCCGCCGGGGCCACGAACCCCGGATGGGCCACAACCTGGCGGGCGTTGTCATCGGCCGCCGCGGCGGCCTCGAAGTCGAGCAGCACCACGGACGACTCGTCCTCGGAGACCATGATGTTGAACAGATGCAGATCGTTGAAGACCACCCCGCGCTCGTGCACCGCCTCGACGGCCTCCTCCACCAGCCGGTGGATCCGCAGCGCCCAGGCGGTGTACGAGGCGAGCCGCCCGGCGTCAGGAGCGGCCTCGATCAGCGGGTGGCGGCGGGCGAAGAAGGTGTTGAGGGGGCTGCCCTCGATGTACTGGAGCACCAGGAAGTGATGGTCGCCCAGGGTGAAACTGTCGAGCACCTCGGGAGTGCAGGCCAGCCCCGAAAGCCTTTCCAGCGCAGTCTGTTCGCGCTTCAGCCGCGTCACCGCGTCCGCGCCGTCGGCGGCCAGACCGGCGTACGGCCGTGCCTCCTTCAGCACGACCCGCTCGCCGGTCCTGTCGTCGCGCCCGGCGTAGACCCCGCCGCCGTTGGAGAAGTGCAGGGCCCGCTCGATGGTGTACGGCAGACCGGCGACGGTCATGGCGTCGCGCGCCGCGAGATGCGGCAGGAGAAAGGCGGGCGGAGTGACCCACTTGGGTATCCGGAACACGGGATCCCGCAGGTCCGGGACCAGCCGCCCGTCCGAGTCCTCGACGGCCGGGCGGAGTTCGCCCGCGGCGTCGTAGCAGTTCCGCCGGGTGAAGCTGCCGTAGCGGAGATGGACCGGGCCCCGGCCCCAGCGCAGATCGCTCAGGATGTACGGTCCCGGCTCGCCCGCCAGCAGTGCGTCCAGCTCCGCAGCGATCACACCGCACCGCTGGTCGTCGGCCGGGTACACCGTGATGAACTTCCCGCTGGCGGCGCGGTCGGCGTATTTGGCGTTGCGCGTGTGCAGCAGATGGCGGCTCGGTACGAACTTGAAGGGGATGCCGCGCGGCACGCAGTAGCCCATGACCCGGTCCAGGACGGATTCGGCGTTGTCCAGACAGGCCGAGACATGGATCTTCCAGCCCTGGGCGGGCAGTTGGCAGCCGTCCGGGTGCCAGGCCAGCCAGTCGCCGGCGCGGTGCCGCTGCCAGCCCGCCGGGGCCGGCTGCCGGGCGGCCTCGTACAGCGCCCCGCGCCCGGTGCCACCGGTGACGGCTCCGGTGCCCCCGGCGGACGACAGCCGGTGCGGGGCGTCGTAGAAATGCCGGTCGGCATCGCAGAATGCCGCGTATCCCTCGTTCACGAGCGCCTCCCCCTCGGCCGTTGACCCGCTCACCGTGTCATGGCCGTGGAAGGGGGAGACAGTCGCCGATGTCATGTCCGCGGTGTGGACTCCGCACGGAGGAAGGACCGGCGGACCACTCGGGTCCGCCGGTCCCCCGTACCGGTGCTCGTACCGCCGGAGCGACTACCGCGGCACCGCGAGCAGCACTACAGCGCCGGGTACGCGTTCCTCATCAGCTCCTGGAACTGCGCGGAGAACCAGTCGCCGGAGAGCGGAGCGTTGGGCAGCGCGCCCGACATGTTGTTGTTGTTGCGCGGGTTGCCGGTGTACGTCGGGTCGCACATCCGGTCGAAGCCCTTGCCCTGGTCGTTCGGGATCTCCCTGCTCGCGCCGTCCGACTCGCCCGGGGGCTTCATCCAGACGTACGCGTCGATCCCGGCGGCGGGCGCCGCCTTCGGCCGCTCGCCGAGTCCGGCACCGGACTGGTTGCACCAGTTGCCCAGGTGGATCCTGCGGTCGTACCGCCCGCCGTCCACATAGGTGTCCACACTGGTCTGCGCACCGGGCCCGGAAGGCCTGGCCGTACCGCCCCAGCCGTTGCGCGAGGTGTCGATCAGCATGCCGACGCCCGAGGGGAAGCCGGCGCGGACGGCTTCCTGGCGGAAGGCCTGTGCGAACGACTGCTCGTCGACATAGCGGTTCCAGTCCACCCACTTCGACTCACGGACCGACCGGCCCGCGACGTTGTCGTTGATGGTGAAGTTGTTCTCCTTCGTCGCACCGTAGTTGGCGGTGTTCACGATGAAACCGTGCACCTTGTCGACGGTGCTGCCCTCGGCGGTCGCGGCCTGCTTGAACATCTGCGCCGAGGGGCCGAAGTTGTCGTCCCAGCCGATCCAGCCGTGGTGGCCGGCGTCGACGTAGTTGTAGACGTTGGGGACGGCGCCGAGGTGGTTCAGCGCGTAGCCGACGCCCTTGACGTAGTTGCCGTTCGCCTTCATCACATCGCACTGCGGAGTGGCGGTCGGCCGGGGCGTCACATTGGTGACCAGGTTCGGCAGCGAGTCGATCTCGACGGTCGTCACGATGCGCAGGCTCGCGTACTTGGTGTCCCCGAGGATGGCGGCGATCGGGTCGATGTACTGGGTCTTGTAGCGGTCGATCTCCGTCGGGCCGAGTTCCCCGTTGGAGGCGAGCGCGGCGCAGTCACGGCCCGGCAGGTTGTAGATCACGAGCTGGACCACGAGCGGATTGCCCGCGGCCTGGCGGAGCGCCTCGTCGAGATGGTCGCGCAGGCCCATGCCGCTGCCGACGCCCTCGATGGCCGCGATCCGGTCCAGCCAGACACCGGTGGGCTGGTTGGAGATCCTGCTGCCGCCCGGCTCGGCGGCCGCCTTGGCGGACCACTCCGGGTTCACATACACACCGGCGCCCGCGTACGGGTTGTCGACCTTGGAACCGGCCGGCGGGTCGGTCGGCGGGTCCGTGGGCGGGTCGGTCGGCGGGTCCGTGGGATCGCCACCGCCCGGTGTGTTGCAGGTGACACCGTTGAGCTTGAAGGACGTCGGTACGGCGTTGGTGCCGGTCGCCGAGGCGTTGAAGCCGAAGGACGCCGAGGCACCGGTGGCCAGCGCGCCGTTCCAGGCGGCGTTGGAGGCGGAGACCGCCGCGCCCGTCTGGGTGATGGTGGAGTTCCAGCCCTGGGTCACCTTCTGGTTGCCGGCGAAATTCCACTCCAGCTTCCAGGAGCTGACCGGGTCACCGGTGTTGGTCACACTGACATTGGCGGTGAAGCCGCTGTCCCAGGAGGTCTGGACGGTGTACGCGACGGTGCAGCCGGCCGCCGCCGCGGAGGCGGGCCCTTCCAGCACGGTCGCGGTGCCCGCCGCGGCGGCCAGCAAGGCGCTCGCGGCGACCAGCGCCGTACGGGCGCGGCGCGGTGGAGCGGTGGTGCGGCTCATGAGAGTCCCTTCAGATGGTCGCGGAGTCCCACGCCGAAATTGGTCGGCGTGCCGTTGTAATCGCTGATCAGAGCGGGTCCTGAGGAGCAGTCCCAGGTGTTCCAGGTCCACCCCAGATAGGACGCGCCACGGCCGTCGAGCCAGGCCATGACCCGGTCGAGATAGCCGTGTGAGCAGGTGTTCTCGCCGATCTCGCCCGCCACGAACGGCACTTGGGCCGCGACCGGGGCGAGCTGTTCGTTCCAGCAGCTCTCGTTGGCGCAGACATTGAAGTTGTACGAGTGCCAGGCGGCGGCGACATTGGACAGCGGGTCGGCCGGCCGGTATTTCAGCCACTGGCGCAGGTCGTTGGCGTACGCGACGCCGGGGATCAGCACCAGATTCCGGGCGCCGGTGGCCCGTACCGCGTCGAGCAGCGACTGCATGCCCGCCACCGGGAAGTCGATTCCGGGGCAGGTGCCGCCGTCGCGCCAGCATGTCCACGCGGCGTCGGTGTCGCTGGTGGCGCGGTCCGGGAACGGCTCGTTGAACAGATCGAAGACCACCGCTCCGTCGTCCTTGAAGGTCCGGGCGACCGAGGTCCAGAACGCCGGTGTGTACTGGGCGTTGGGCATCGGCTTCTGGCAGGTGGCGTACTCGGTGTCCGGGCAGTGGTTGTCATTGCCCGTGTATCTGCCGTGGGACCAGTGCAGTTCGAGGACGGGTGTGATGCCGTGCGCCTCCAGCCGGGTGACGTACTGCTCGACCGCCCGGATGTAATTCGCCCCTCCATAGGCCGCGTTGATGTGCGGCAGCCCGAGCCAGCACTCCTCGTTCAGCGGTATCCGTACGGTGTTGACCTCCCAGTCCGCGATGGCTCGCACCGAGGCGTCGTCGACCGGGCCGTCGAAGACGCCCCGGCCCTGGACACACATGAACTCGCCGCCGGAGCGGTTGACACCGAGCATGCGCCGGACCGTTCCGTTCTCGTCCACCAGCCTGTTGCCCGAGGCGCGCAGCTTCGGCGGCGCGTCTCCGGTGTCGGGCGGCGGATCGGTCGGCGGGTCGGTGGGATCGCCGGGACCCGGGTCTCCTTCGCACGGAGTCCCGTTGAGCCGGAACGCGGTGGGCGGGGGATTGGACCCCGACCAGGACGCGATGAATCCCGCGGCGACCGAGCCGCCGGCCGGGATCGTGCCGTTCCAGCTCTCGTTCACGGCGGTCACGGTCGTACCGGACTGCGACCACTTCCCGTTCCACCCCTGGGTCACCTTCTGGTTCCCCGGGAAGTCGAAGGCAAGAGTCCAGTTGCTGACCGGGCCCCCGTGGTTGACCAGCGTGACACCGCCCTGGAAGCCGGTGTCCCACTGACTGGTGACGCTGTACTCGACGGTGCAGGCGGCCGCGGTTCCCGACGCGGCCGCCGGCCGGACAAGGGTGGTGCCCGCCACGGCCAGGGCCACGGCGCAGAGCAGCGCGCCGAGGCGCGGTGGTGCTCGCATGGAGCGACTCCTCGGTCCGATACGCCGCCTGACACGGCGTATGACTGATGGAAGCGCTCCCACTGGTTGCGTTTGACGGTAGCGCCGAAGTGGCGTGAGTCAACAGCGCGGTTGACTTCTTTTATCGACGGCCTCCCCCGGACGTGCGTCTTGTTCAAACTCTTGACACCTTCGCGGTACCGCTCGACGCTTGGGAGCGCTCCCACTGGTTCGCACCGCCGCCCCACACCCGCACCGGACCGCGAGGAGGACCACCCCATGCTCGGCTTACGAGGCTCACCGCCAGGCGCGCCACCCCCGCTCGGAAGACGCCGCCGGGCGCGTGGCACCCGCCGGCTGCTGACCGCGCTGGTGGCGGCCCTGTCCCTGCCGCTCGCGCTGACCGCGGCCAACAGCACCCCCGCACACGCCGCCGCGGTCCAGTGCGGTGTCGACTACAAGACCAATGACTGGGGTTCCGGCTTCACGGCCGATCTCACCATCACCAACCGCGGTACCGACCCGATCGACGGCTGGACGCTCACCTACGCGTACGCCGGCAACCAGAAACTCTCCAACGGCTGGAACGGCACCTGGGCCCAGTCCGGCAAGAATGTCACCGTCACCAACGCCGGTCACAACGGCCGGATCGCGCCCGGCGCGGCGGCCACCGCGGGCGCCAACTTCAGTTACAGCGGCACCAATACGGCGCCCACCGTCTTCGCTGTCAACGGTGTGACCTGCACCGGCGCGCACCAGCCGCCCATCGCCGTGCTGACCAGCCCGGCCCCCGGCGCGCTCTTCACCGCCGGCGGCACCATCCCGATGGCCGCCACCGCGGCCGCCGCGGACGGCGCGGGCATCACCAAGGTCGAGTTCTACAGCAACACCACGCTGCTCGGCACCGACACCACCTCGCCGTACACCTTCGACTACGCCAATGTGCCCGTCGGTGATCTCTCGCTCTACGCCAAGGCCTATGACGGTCTCGGCGCCGCGGCCGAGTCCACCCCGGTCGGGGTACGGGTCGCCGCGGGACCCTCGCTCGTCGCGAGCCCCACGCAGCTCGGGGTACGGCAGGGCGCGACCGGGACCTTCGGGGTGAAGCTCTCCACCCGGCCGACGGCCGACGTACAGGTCGCGGTGGCCCGTACCGCGGGCAACACGGGCCTCACCGTCACCGCGGGGTCGAGCCTCACCTTCACCCCCGCCAACTGGGACACCGCCCAGCAGGTGACCGTCTCCGCCTCGGCCACCGGCACCGGCTCCGCCACATTCACCGCGACCGCGTCCGGTCAGGCCAAGGCCGAGGTCACCGTGACCCAGCTCGCGGCCACCTCCGGCTACGAAGCCCGCTTCCTGGAGCTGTACGGCAAGATCACCGATCCGGCCGCCGGCTACTTCTCGCCCGAGGGCATTCCGTACCACTCGGTGGAGACCCTGATCGTCGAGGCGCCCGACCACGGGCACGAGACGACCTCGGAGGCGTACAGCTATCTGATCTGGCTCCAGGCCATGTACGGCAAGGTCACCGGCGACTGGAGCAAGTTCAACGGCGCCTGGGAGACCATGGAGCGCTACATGATCCCCACCCACGCCGACCAGTCCACCAACAGCTTCTACACCGCGTCCAAGCCCGCCACCTACGCGCCCGAGTGGGACCTGCCCTCGCAGTACCCCTCGCAGCTCAACGGCGGGGTCCCGGTGGGGAGCGACCCCATCGCGGGCGAGCTGAGGAGCGCCTACGGCACGGACGACATCTACGGCATGCACTGGATCCAGGACGTCGACAACGTCTACGGATACGGCAACGCGCCCGGCAAGTGCGAGGCGGGACCGGCCGACCAGGGTCCCTCGTACATCAACACCTTCCAGCGCGGGCCGCAGGAGTCCGTCTGGGAGACGGTGCCCCAGCCGACCTGTGACGCCTTCAAGTACGGCGGCCCGAACGGCTATCTCGACCTGTTCACCGGTGACGCCTCCTATGCCAAGCAGTGGAAGTTCACCAACGCGCCCGACGCCGACGCCCGCGCGGTCCAGGCCGCCTACTGGGCCTCGGAGTGGGCCAAGGAGCAGGGCAAGGGCGGCGAGGTCGCGGCCAATGTCGCCAAGGCCGCGAAGATGGGCGACTATCTCCGCTACGCCATGTACGACAAGTACTTCAAGCGCGTGGGCAACTGCGCGGGCGAGACCGCCTGCCCGGCCGGCAGCGGCAAGAACAGCTCGCACTATCTGCTCTCCTGGTACTACGCCTGGGGCGGCGCCACCGACGCCTCGGCGGGCTGGGCCTGGCGCATCGGCTCCAGCTTCGCCCACGGCGGCTACCAGAACCCGATGGCCGCGTGGGCGCTCAGCTCGTACCCGGACCTGAAGCCCAAGTCGGCCACCGGCCAGCAGGACTGGAGCACCAGCCTCAAGCGGCAGATCGAGTTCTACCGCTGGCTCCAGTCCTCCGAGGGCGCCATCGCGGGCGGCGCCACCAATAGCTGGCAGGGCCGGTACGCGCAGCCCCCGGCCGGGACCCCGACGTTCTACGGCATGTACTACGACGAGGCGCCCGTCTACCACGACCCGCCGTCCAACCAGTGGTTCGGCTTCCAGGCGTGGTCCATGGAGCGAGTCGCGGAGTACTACCACCAGACCGGGGACGGCGCCGCCAAGGCGGTACTGGACAAGTGGGTCGCGTGGGCGCTGTCCGAGACCACCGTCAACCCCGACGGTACGTACCGGATCCCGTCCACCCTCCAGTGGTCCGGCAAGCCCGACACCTGGAACGCCACCACGCCCGGCACCAACGCCGGTCTGCATGTCACCGTCGCCGACTACACCAACGACGTCGGTGTGGCCGGTGCGTACGCCAAGACCCTCTCGTACTACGCGGCGAGGTCCGGTGACACCGAGGCCAGGGACACGGCCAAGGCGCTGCTCGACGGGATGTGGGACCACCACCAGGACGCCCTGGGCATCGCGGTCCCCGAAACCCGTACCGACTACAGCCGGTTCGACGACCCGGTCCACGTCCCGAGCGGCTGGACCGGAACCATGCCCAACGGCGACACGATCAACTCGGCTTCCACCTTCGAGTCGATCCGGTCCTTCTACGAGAGCGACCCGGCCTGGTCGAAGGTCGAGGCGTATCTGGCGGGCGGGGCCGCGCCGAGCTTCACCTATCACCGGTTCTGGGCACAGGCGGACATCGCGCTGGCCCTGGGCGCGTACTCCGACCTCTTCGAGTAGCGCCGACTCGTCGTCTCGGCACGCGGATCGAGGAGCCGCGTGCCGTACGACCGCGGAGGGTCCCGGCTGCCGCCCGCCCGGGGCCCTCCGCTCCTCCAACTCCCTTGCCGCTACGCCCGTTTGATGTCCGTATGCCGTGCTGAATTGACAACTCAAGGTCAAATCCTGGTATGCGATCTGTTCCTGCGAGTCCGATCGGTGTCACTCTCTGGACGGCTCAGCGCATCGATCATGCACATGACCACCCCCACACCAGGACCGCCCTTGTGGCGGCCCGGCACTCTTGGAGACTGAGTGAGACTCGTAGCTTCCACTCCTCGCAGGAACACCGCCCGTCTCGTGGCCCTCGTCGCTTCCGCCGCCATGGTGGTCGTCGGCATCCAGTCGGGTACGGCCAGTGCCCGGCCCGACACCTCGCGCGAGCGGGGCGCCACCGCACTGCTGCTCACCCCCGGTCAGCGCGTCGAGGCCATCCAGTCCGCCCAGGCGGACGCGGCGGGCGAAGCCAGGGCCCTCGGGCTCGGCGCCCAGGAGAAGCTGGTCGTCCGCGATGTGATCGAGGACGCCGACGGCACGGTCCACACCCGCTACGAGCGGACCTACGCGGGACTGCCGGTCCTCGGCGGCGACCTGGTCGTCCATCAGGCCGCGGCGGGCGAGCGCAGTGTCACCAAGGCGACCACGGCCCGGATAGCCGTGGCCTCCACCGAGGCCGCGGTCACCCCCGCCACCGCCAAGTCCGGCGCCCTGAAGGCCGCTTCGGCGGAGAAGACCGCCAAGGCCGCCGCGGACACCGCGCCCCGCAGGGTGATCTGGGCGGCGACCGGCGCGCCCGTCCTCGCCTGGGAGACCGTCGTCAAGGGCGTCCAGCCGGACGGCACCCCGAGCGAGCTGCATGTCGTCACCGACGCGGCCACCGGCAAGGAGCTGTCCCGGAACGAGGCTGTCCGGACCGGCACCGGTACCGGCGCGTACAGCGGCTCCGTCACGCTCGGCACCACCAAGAGCGGCACCACGTACAACCTCACCGACGCCGCCCGCGGCGGTCACAAGACCTACGACCTGAACCAGGGCACCTCGGGCACCGGCACGCTCTTCACCGACGCCGACGACGTCTGGGGCGGAGGCCGGCAGAGCGCCGCCGTCGACGTCCACTACGGCGCCGCGACGACCTGGGACTTCTACAAGAACGTCCTCGGCCGCAACGGCATCAAGAACAACGGCGTCGGCTCGTACTCCCGTGCCCACTACGGCAACAGCTACGTCAACGCCTTCTGGCAGGACAGTTGCTTCTGCATGACCTACGGTGACGGCTCGGGCAACACCCACCCGCTCACCTCGATCGATGTGGCCGCCCACGAGATGAGCCACGGCGTCACCGCCGCCACCGCCGGCCTGGTCTACAGCGGCGAGTCCGGCGGCCTCAACGAGGCGACCTCCGACATCTTCGCCACCGCCGTGGAGTTCTACGCCGCCAACCCGAACGACCCGGGCGACTACTTCATCGGCGAGGAAATCAACATCAACGGCAATGGGACGCCGCTGCGTTACCAGGACCGGCCGAGCAAGGACGGCGCGTCCAAGGACTACTGGTCGTCCACCCTCGGCGGTCTCGACGTCCACTACTCCTCGGGCCCGGCGAACCACTTCTACTACCTGCTCTCCGAGGGCAGCGGCGCCAAGACCATCAACGGCGTGAGCTACAACAGCCCGACGTACGACGGCTCGACGGTGACCGGCATCGGCCGGGACAAGGCCACCAAGATCTGGTACAAGGCGCTCACCACGTACATGACGTCCTCCACCAACTACGCGAGGGCGCGCACCGCGACGCTCAGCGCGGCGGGCGCGCTGTACGGCACGACCAGCGCCGAGTACAAGGCGGTCGGCGCGGCCTGGACGGCCATCAACGTCAAGTGACCCATCCGGGTTCGGATATGTGAATATCCGTGCATTCCCCCGCACTTCCCGGGCGCCGCAGCCGGTCTCTTCCGAGAGGCCGGCTGCGGCGTTCCGCGTACCGGGGCCCTTGACGGGCCGTTGGTCTAGTCCTACCGTCCCTGTCATCATTCACAGTCAGAGCCGTGGTTCATATACATGGAATGCCATGTGTGACGTGGAACGTCATGTGTGTGGAGCGTGGTGTCTGGCCGGCCTCATGACAGGGAAGTGGGACATGTCCGCTCGTCTCCGGACGCTCACGGTGCTCGCCGCCGCGGGCGCCGCCTTACTGACCGCAGTCCCGCAGGCCTCCGCCGAGGTGGAGCCCGGCGGCTGGACGTCGGTCTCGCCCACCTTCACGGTCCAGGAGCGCGGCTGCGGCCAGGTCGACGGCCTGACCTTCCGGCTCACCTGCTCCACGGCCAGTGGTGACCAGCGTGCCGAGCGCCGGTACGCGACATACACCGGAGGCACCCGGCAGTTCGAGGGCTACTTCCGGGTCAGCAGTCTGAGCGGCAGCCGGATCAGCCTCAAGCAGACCTTCAACGAGTCGGCGTCCGGACCGTACTTCATGCTGGCCGTCGAGCGCGGCGGGCGGCTCTACGCCGTCCATGGCGGCACCACACTCTCCAACGCCGGTACGGTCGGCGCGACGGTCCGCGTCAACACGGTCCACCAGGTGGGCAGTTCGCACCGTACGTACATCAACGGATCGCTCCAGCACACCTATGCCAGCCCCGGCGGCAGCTTCTACGACAAGTTCGGCGCCTACCGCACCGACAGCGGCAGCGGCCCCGCCACCGTGGTCTGGAGCGATGTCCGCTTCTGGCGCAAGTAGCGGAGCCCGGTCCGTGCGACACGCGATACGAACAGCGGTGCTGCTTGTGCTCGTGCCGGTGGCGGCGGCCTGCTCGGCGCCGCCACCGGTCGGGCACTCCGCCCGGGTTCCCGCCGCCTCCCCGGGCGGCCAGGCCTCAGGGGCACAGGCTCCGGGCGGCCAGGCTCCGGGTGACCAGGCATCGGGTGGCCAGGCATCGGGCGGAGCGGCCCCGGGTGGAGCTGCCCCCACTCTGCGCGGGGCCCTCACCACCCCCACCGACATCGACCTCGAATGGCGGTCCGGCCGGTCCGGCGCGGCCGGCCATGTGCTGGAGTTCGCGACCGAGGCGGCGGGCCCGTACACCGTCCTGCGGTATCTCCCGCCGAGCACGACGACGTACCACCACCCCGATCTGATCCCGCGCACGACCTTCCACTACCGGCTGCGCGCCTTCCACGGCCCGGCGTCCACCCCCGTCGAGGTCTCACTGCCGGCCGGCGAGCTGACACCGGAGGACCAGGAGGCCGGCCACGCGTGGCTGCCTCCCCGCAGGGCCCCGGGACGGGCCGCGGCCGGCCGTTCCGTACGGGACGCCTCCCCGGCCGCCGCGCCCTCCGGGCTCAGGGCCGAGGTCAAGCACGCGAACGGCATCCTCTTCACCTGGACCGACCGTGCCTCCGACGAGTCGGGCTTTCTGCTGGAGGCCCGTACCGCGGGCGCATCCGCGTACGAGCCCCTCGTCGTCCTCGAACCGGACACCGTCTCCACCGGGCTGATCACCCTGCCCACCGAGAAACGCGCCTCCTACCGGATCCGCGCCTTCACCTACGGCGCCCGCTCGAACGCGGTACGGCTGACGACCGGCGAGTCCACCGGTCGGCGCGCTCCGGATGAGGGATCGGAGCGGGCGAACTAGGGTCCGAGCCATGGCCGGAGACAAAGCGCGGGAGAGCGGAGCCGCGGCGGGCGCGTCCGGCCCGTCCGGCCCGTCCGGTCCGCTTGTCACGGACGAGGCGCCCGACCCGCGCCGCTGGAAGGCCCTCGCGGTCTGTCTGGTCGCGGGGTTCATGACCCTTCTGGACGTCTCCATCGTCAATGTCGCGCTGCCGTCCATCCGCGAGGGGCTGCGGGCCCCGGTCTCCGACATCCAATGGGTGCTGTCCGGGTACGCGCTCGCCTTCGGCCTGTTCCTGATCCCGGCGGGGCGGCTCGGCGACGCCCGCGGCCGGCGCCCGGTGTTCATGGTGGGACTCGCGCTCTTCACCCTGTCGTCCGCGGCCTGCGGAGCGGCCCAGTCCAGCCTCTGGCTGGTGATCGCCCGGCTGGTGCAGGGCTTCGCCGGAGGCACCGTCACCCCGCAGATCTCCGCGCTGATCCAGCAGATGTTCGCCGGCCGGGAACGGGCGAGGGCCTTCGGCATGTTCGGCACGGTGGTCGGTGTCTCGATGGCCGTCGGGCCGCTGCTGGGCGGACTGATCATCCAGTTGGCCGGTGCCGACGAGGGCTGGCGGTGGGTCTTCTACGTCAATCTTCCGCTGGGTGTGGTCTGTCTCCTGCTCGCCCGGCGGCTGCTGCCCGACACCCCCTCGGCGGGCCGTGTCAGCCTGCACGATCTCGACCCGGTCGGGGTGCTGCTCCTGGGCTCCGGAGTGCTGGCCCTGCTGCTGCCGTTCGTCCAGTCGCAGGAGTGGCACAGCGATGTGAAATGGCTGCTGCTGCTCGTGGCGGCGGCGGTACTGACCGCGTTTGTGAAATGGGAGTCCCGCTGCCGCTCCGGTGCCACCCAGCCGGTGCTGAACATGTCGCTGTTCCATGTCCGCTCGTTCTGGCTGGGGTGTCTGCTGATCCTGCTCTACTTCGGCGGGTTCACCACGATCTTCTTCATCACCACGCTCTATCTCCAGAGCGGCCTCCACTACAGCGCGCTGGAGGCCGGGCTCGCCATCACCCCGTTCGCCGTCGGTTCCGGCGGGGCGGCCGGGATCGGCGGACGGCTGGTGAACCGCTTCGGGCGGCCGCTGGTGGTGGTCGGGCTGGTCATGGTGACGGTCGGTCTCGCGGCCACCGCGCTCGCCGTCCATCTGGTGCCGGGGCGCGCCGCGGGCTGGGCGATGGCGGCGCCGCTGCTCCTGGCCGGTCTGGGCAGCGGCCTTGTCATCACGCCCAACCAGACACTGACCCTCGCCGAGGTGCCGGTGCCGATGGCGGGCAGCGCGGGCGGCACCCTCCAGACGGGGCAGCGCGTGGGCTCCGCGATCGGTATCGCGGCGGTGGGCTCGGTGTTCTTCGCACAGGTGGTGCCGGAGGGTTGGGCGACGGCGTACGACCACGGGCTGGTGGTGTCGGTGGCGTTCGTGCTGGCGGCGCTGGTGGTGGCCGTGGCGGATGTGATCGCGGGCCGCCGGGCGGGCCATCACAGGACGAGCCTGCCCGGCACCTGAGGACACACCGGGTCATGGACCGGACGCCGGCGGGAGGTCAGGGGCCGGCTACCGGCCCGCGCCGCTGGAGATGGAGCCCTACGCCGGCCGTCAGCACCATCACGCAGGCAGTGAACACCAGCCCCGCCGTTCGCAGCCCCAGCCAGAGCGTCAGCGCCCCGACCCCGACCACCGGCAGCGAGATCCCCATGTACGCGACGACGAAGAAGGCCGAGATCGTGCCGCCCCGGTGCTCCGGCGGCGCGGCCCCGCCGACCGCGGCCATCCCCGCGCGGAACGCCAGCCCCTGGCCGAAACCCCCGCACAGCGCGCCCGCCACGAGCAGCGGCAGCGACTCCACCGCCAGGGACGCGCCCACCAGCACCAGCCCGATCACCAGGATGTGACAGCCGCCCGGCAGCGCCCTTCGTACCCCCACCCGCCCGAGCAGCGCCTGTCCGGCCGTGGACGCCAGGAACACCGAGAAGACCACCGCGCCCGACACGGCCAGGTCATGGACCCCGAGCGTCCTGGCGAGAAAGCTCGGCGCCACCGCGGTGAACAGGCCCAGCAGCGCGAACCCCGCGAACGCGGCCAGCGCGGACGGCGCGAACACCCCGCGCACCTCCGGCGGCACCGACAGCCCCTGCGGTCTCGGCCGCGGCCATCGCTTCGGGTGCCGTACGGTCTCCGGCAGCAGCCAGGTCAGTACGCACGCCACACCCACCAGCGTCAGATGCACCAGAAACGGCAGCCGCAGCGGCCAGGGCGCGTACTGGGCCAGCAGACCCGACAGCAGCGGCCCGCAGCCCAGACCGCCCATGTTCGCCGCGGTGGCCGCGAGCCCCGCCCGCGCCTCCCGCCCCGGCGGGGCCAGCTCCAGCACCGTGGCCGTGGCGGTGCCGCTGAACAGCCCGGCGGCGAAGCCCGACAGCAGCCGCCCGGTGAACAGCAGCGGCAGACCGCCCTCGAAGAGAAAGCACAGCGCGCTGGCGGCGGAGAACCCCAGGGCGATCAGCAGTACGGGACGCCGCCCCGCCTCGTCGGAGAAGTTGCCCGCCAGCAGCAGAACGGCGATCACCCCGATGGCGTACACCGCGAACACCATGGTGACGGTCAGCTCGGAGAAGCCGAGTTCCTCCTGGTAGAGCCCGTACAACGGGGTGGGCAGGGTCGTACCGGTCATACCGATGGCGAACACCGCGGCGGCGGCCGGATATCCGGGGCGCCTGCTCCCGCCCGTGCGAACGATCATGCAAGCCACCGTACGAGCCGGGCCCCGCGCCCGCCGCGCCCATGCGGGCCCCGCACCGCCCCATGCGGCCATTCGCCGGACGGCGCCGCCGTCGGCACCGCCCACTCGGCCTCGGTCTCCGTGCTACGGGCCCTGGGTGCAGTTACGGGGGCGAAAGGCCGCCCCGCGGGTCAGATCCGCGGTCAGACTGACATCCGGCTGGGGGACCTCCCCGAAGTCCTCGTCTGCGCTGTCCACCCGGAGCCGGTTGATGACCGCCTCCAGTGGTGCCGGCAGCGTGGGATGGCGGCCCCGGTGGCACTGGCTCAGCAGATCGTGCCTGACCGTCTCCGGCAGCAGCGAGGAGAGCGTCGGCGGGGTCTTCGCCCGGCCCGGCCGGGGCAGCCGGCGCGACTGGCTGCGCCAGTAGGCCGCGTCCCTGAACTCGGCGCGCTGCTGATGGGCGAGGAAGAGACAGAAGGCCGCGGTCCTGTTGCCGCCGCCGGCCGCGAACTGCCACCAGAACTGCGCCGCGTCCTGATGCCCCGTCAGATGCAGCAGGGCGGCGAAGACGACCGCGCCCTCCGGGTCGATGCTGTCGTGGTCGACCAGGTGCGTCAGACTGGCCGCCGCCTCGGGGGCGTTGAGGATCAGGGCCACGGCGAGATTGAGATCCTGGGCGGCCTGCTCATGGGCGGACGGGCGGCGCGGGGGCGCCATGCCCGTACCCGTGGCCGTACTCGCAGTCGTGCTCGCGGCCGTACTCGCGCTGCACGAAGGTTTCTCCGCGGCCCGGCGGGCGGCGACCCGTCCGCGGGCCGCTTCCGTGTCGTAGTCGTCGTAGGTGTCGGTGAGAACTTCAGCGTTCTCCAGCAGCACCTCGACGGAGGCGGAGGGGGGTTCATTGGTGCGGCGCACGGGCTTCTACTCTTCCGTCTCGGTCTCTCGTAAGTCGAGTATCTTGGCCAACCGCCGTCTGGCGTGCCGTATATGAGAACGGACCGTGGCGACTTCGATGCCCATGTACTCTGCGACCTCCTCGTCCGGGATCTGAAGGACATAGCGCAGCACGATGACGTCGTACTGCCGCTCGGGAAGCCGGGAGATCGCGCCGTACAGGCCCATCTCCCCTTGCAGCACCGCGAATTGATCGAGCGTCTCGTTCAGGAAGAGCTTGCGGACCGCCGCCTGGAACGCGGCCGTGCCGACCAGGGCGGGCCGTGCCCCGTGGTCGTCCAGCCACCATGCCACCTCCTCCTTCAGGACCGCCCAGGCATACCGGGAGACCGACGCCTGGGAAAGTACATGCTGCCAGTGCTCCAGCAGCCGCGCACAAGCGGCGTCCACCACCTCCTCGGCGGCGGCCCTGCTGCCGACCTGGCTGTGGGCGTAGCGCAGCCAGAGCGTGTGGTGGTGCGAGTCGAAAGCGTCGAATGTCAACTCCAGCCGCCGTTGCGGCCGCTGAGGGGTTTGCAGATCGACGTGCACGGACGCCCCGTTCCCTGGGCACCGCGCCGCTCCAGGGCAGAGGGCGTCGGCGCGAGAGGTGTGGTCCTCTCTCACTGGTCAGCCAACCGGAAGAGTGCCCTCACTGTGCAGAGCACCTCTGGGGCTTTTCGCTGATAGTCATCATATGATTACTCGGCCTCGTAGGTGGATCACTTCGGCCTTTTGTTTTCTCCTCTCCCACCCGGCCCACCCGTAACCGGAGTTGGCGTATCTCGTACGGTTGTCCGTATCGAGCGGTGGGCAGGACTGCCGGCACGCGATGAACCGACGACGGAAGCCAACAGTAACGATGCCAGGGGGAGACACGGTGGGGGACAACGGCGCGGTGGACCTGGAGCTGGACCGGGCGCACTCGGCGCGTATGTACGACTATTACCTGGGCGGTACGACCAACTTCCCCGCCGACCGCGAGGCCGCGGCCCGTGCCATGACGGCCTTCCCGTCGATCCTGGCAACGGCCCGGATCAACCGGCGCTTCATGCACCGTTCCGTACGGTTCCTCGCCAGGAACGGCATGCGCCAGTTCCTCGACATCGGTACGGGCATCCCCACCTCGCCGAATCTCCACGAGGTCGCGCAGGGCGAGGACCCGACCTCCCATGTCGTGTACACGGACAACGATCCGATCGTGCTGGCCCATGCACGTGCCCTGCTGCACAGCCATCCTGCCGGGCGCACGGCGTATGTGCACGGTGATGTCCGGGCGCCGGAAGCCCTGTTGGCCACCGAGGAGCTGCGTGCCACGCTGGACTTCACCCAGCCGATCGCGCTGAGCCTGAACGCGCTGCTCCATTTCGTGACCGACGAGTACGACGCCCATGAGATCGTCGAGTTCCTCAAGGAGGAGCTGCCGTCCGGGAGCACGCTCGCGATCGCCCATGTCACGGCCGAGTGGGACCCCGAGGGCATAGCCCGTCTCACCACCGCGTACCGCGCGTCGGGCACACCGGGACAGGCGCGCACCCGCGAGGAGATCACCCGTTTCTTCAGTGGCTGGGAGCTGCTCGAACCCGGGATCGTCCCCTCGCACGAGTGGCGCCCCGACCCCGAGGACCACGCGGAGACCGTCACCCTCAAGGAAGCGGCCCTCTACGTCGGTGTGGCCCGCAAGCCGTGAGACACACGGCACGCGAGCCCTGAGGCGGGTGCAGCGGGCATGGCACCCGTGCGGGCCGGACGTGCGGGCGAGATGAGCGGCCGGTGCTCGGGGCGGAGCACCGGCCGCTCGGTCCGCCGCCCGGCTATGCGGCGGTCGGTGAGCCGGCCGCGGGGCCGACCAGTTCGTCGAGGACGTCCTCCATGGTGACAAAGCCGATGACGGTCTTCTTGTCACCGGTGACGGCCGCGAGATGGGTCCCGGCGGCGCGCATGGCGGTCATGGTGTCGTCCAGCGGGGTGTCGATCTCGACCCTGATCACCGTGTGCAGCGCGGCACGCGGAAAGGGCCGGGTGCGGTCGGCGGCACCGAGCGCGTCCTTGATGTGCAGATAGCCGAGGATCGTGTTGTCGGGCCCGGTGACGGGCAGCCGGGAGAAGCCCGACGCCGCGGCGGCGCGCTCCAGTTCGCGCGGAGTGATCCGGTGGTCGACGGTGACCGTCCTGCTCAGCGGGACCATCACCTCGCCCGCCGGGCGCGTGCCCAGCTCCAGGGCGTCCCGCAGCCGCTCCCCGTCCGCCGGGTCCAGCAGCCCCGCCGCGCTGGAGTCCTTGACCAGCCGGACGAGTTCGTCGTCGGTGAAGACCGAGCCGATCTCGTCCTTGGGCTCGACCTTCAGCAGCCGCAGGATGGCGTTGGCGAACGCGTTGATCCCGAAGATCACCGGCCGCAGCGCCCGGGTCAGCGCCACCAGCACAGGACCCAGCGCCAGCGCGGTCGGCGCGGGCGCGGCCAGCGCGATGTTCTTCGGCACCATCTCGCCGATCAGCATGTGCAGATACGTCGCCAGGGTCAGCGCGATCACGAACGCGATCGGGTGGATCAGCGCCTCCGGCACCCCGGCCGCCTCGAACGGCGGCTCCAGGAGATGCGCGATGGCCGGCTCCGCGACCGCGCCCAGCACCAGCGAGGAGATGGTGATGCCGAGCTGCGCGGTGGCCATGGCCGCCGACAGATGCTCCAGACCCCACAGGGTGCTTCTGGCGCGGCGGCTGCCCCGGACCGCCACGGGCTCGATCTGGCTGCGCCGTACGGAGATGAGCGCGAACTCGGCGCCGACGAAGAACGCGTTGGTGAACAGGGTGAGCACGCCGATCGCGAGCTGGAGGGCGGTCATCGGGCGTCTCCCGTCAGCTCGGCGGCCGGGGCGGGCGCGGTGATCAGCACCCGGTCGGCGCGCCGGTGCTCGACGCGCAGCACGGTGAACCGCCAGCCGCCGACCTCCACCGTGTCCGAGACCACCGGCAGCCGTTCCAGCCGGGTCGCGAGCAGGCCCGCGAGTGTTTCGTAGGGACCTTCGGGCGCGCTCAGACCTATCTCTTCGAGCTGGTCGAGCCGTACGCCGCCGTCCGCCTCCCAGATCCGGCGGCCGTCCGCGGACGGCTTGCCGGGCACCAGGTCGGGGGTCTCGTCCGGGTCGTGCTCGTCCCGTACCTCGCCGACGACCTCCTCGACGATGTCCTCCACCGTCGCGACCCCGGCGGTGCCGCCGTACTCGTCGATGACCACGGCCATCGTCCTCGCCTTCCGCAGCCGCCGCAGCAGCCGGTCGACGGGGAGCGAGTCGGGTACGAGCAGCGGATCGGTGGCCAGCTCGGTGACCGGCGTGTGATCGCGCCGGTCCTCGTCCAGCGCGAGTACGTCCCGGATATGGACGGTGCCGATGACCTCGTCCAGGCTGTCGCGGTAGACGGGGAAGCGGGACAGCCCGGTGGCGAGGGTCAGCCTGGCCGCGTCACTCGCGGTGGCATGGGCCTCCAGGGCCCGGACGTCCACGCGGGGCGTCATCACGTTCTCCGCGGTCAGCTCCGCGAGATGCAGTGTCCTGACGAACAGCTCGGCGGAGTCCGGAGCTATGGCGCCCTCCCGCGCGGAGTGCCGTGCCAGCGCGACCAACTCCTCGGGGGTACGGGCGGAGGCCAGCTCTTCCGCGGGCTCCAGCCCGAATCGCCGTACAAGACGGTTCGCGGTGTTGTTGAGATGCCGGATCAGCGGGGCGAAGGCGGCGGTGAAGCAGCGCTGCGGTCCCGCGACCATCTTGGCGACCGTCAGCGGGCTGGAGATCGCCCAGTTCTTGGGCACCAGTTCGCCGACCACCATCAGCACCACCGTGGACAGGGCGACCCCGAGCAGGGTGGCGACGGTGGAGACTGCGCCCGACGGCAGGCCCAGGGCCTTCAGCGGACCGCTGAGCAGCACGGCCAGCGACGGTTCCGCGAGCATGCCGATGACCAGGGAGGTCACGGTGATGCCGAGCTGGGCGCCGGAGAGCTGGAACGTCAGCCGCCTGGCCGCCGCCAGCGCGCCCGCGGCACCCCGCTCGCCCGCCGCCGCGGCACGCTCCAGCTCGCCCCGCTCCACGGTGGTCAGGGAGAACTCGGCCGCGACGAACACCGCGCAGGCGAAGGTCAGCGCGAGGGCGAGAAGCAGCAGAAGCACTTCGGTCACCGTGCCACCTCCGTCCCGGGTCTCGGTGGGACGTCGACGGCACGGCTCGTACTGGGAGGCTCACCCATTGCGGGACCGCGGCTCCTTCTGTGATCAGGTGGTCCAGATATCGAAATGTCGAGATACTGCGAGGTCAAGCGGTCAGGCCATGGCAGGTCGCCACGAGGCGGTGCGAACACCGCTCCCGCTATCGTAAAGGAATCGCAAAGCTGCGCAACGTGATGTCCAGCACCCGCCATCCGGCGGCCGGCGCGTTTGGATACGGATCCACGGATCATCGGGGCGCCTTGAATTCCGTGCCCACGGTCAGCGTGACCAGCCCGGGGGCGGCTCCCGCGTCCTCGCGCGTGACACTGCCCGGCAGCCGCGAGGCCAGTACCTCGGCCTCCGCCGCCAGCCCCGGCGGATGGACGACCGTGGTCCCGCGGGTGCGCTCCGGCGCGTTGCCGGTCCCGGTGACCGTGTATCCCGCCGTGCCGAGAGCGTCCGCGACCTCCGCGGCCCGCCCCTGGGTGCCGGTGCCGTTGAGGACCTGGACCCGCACGGTGTGGGCGTACACCGGATTCCGGGAGCCGGCCGCCAGCCGCTCCTTGTCCACTTCCTTGTCCTTCGCCAGGGCGGTGAACAGATCGGCGGCCTGCGGATACTGCCAGACGACATTGGCCCGGTCCGTCGGCACATCGGCCTCGCGCACATAGTTCGGCACGGTCAGAAAGGTCAGCCGGTCGCGGGGTACGTCCTTGATCTCCGAGGCGAGGGCGGAGAGCGGAGCGAGCCCCGCCAGTTCCCCGTCCGTGGTCAGCGACCGGGTGGCGGAGTCCAGGAATCCGTACAGCGCGCCCGGGCTGGTGAGCTTCGACCGTGCCTTGTCCGCCAGTGCCTCCATGAACTCCTGCTGCCGTCCGATACGCCCCAGGTCGGAGCTGTCCCCGATGCTGTAGCGCGTCCGTACGTACCCGAGGGCCTTTTCGTCCCTGACGGTCTGGCAGCCGGCGGCCAGGTTCAGATGGGCCTTGGTGTCATGGATCGGCGCCTCCGGGCAGACCTCTATCCCGTCCAGCGCGTTGACCATGCCCTTGAAGCCCTGGAAGTCGACGGACATGAAGTGGTCGATGCGCAGCCCGGTGTTCTGTTCCACGGTCTTGACGGTGCAGGCGGCCGCGCCCGCGATCTCGCCGCTCGTACCGCCTATGGCGAAGGCCTCGTTGATCTTGAAGTGGTGCGGTGTGGACCGGCTGCCGTCGCCCCGGTCGCAGGCCGGGATGGCCACCCAGGAGTCCCGGGGGAGCGAGACCACGGTGGCCCATTTCCGGTTGGCGGCCACATGCAGCACCATCAGCGTGTCCGACTGCATGGTGGTGAGGTTCCTGCCGTACGCGGCGTTCGCGCCCGCCCGTGAGTCGGAACCCACGACCAGGATGTTCTTGGAGCCGGGACTCGATTTGACCGGGCGCCCGCCGCCGACCTTGTTGTCGAAGTCAGCGGAGTGGATGTTGCCGTCGAGATTCTGGTAGATCCAGGCGGCCCCGCCCGCCGCGGCGATCAGCCCGACCGCCAGGGTTCCGCAGGACCAGACAGCTATCCGGCCCCTCCTGGTGAGCCTGGTACGGCCCGGGGGGCTCCCGGCGTCCCGGCCGCCGTCCGCCGAGGGGCCGTGCCGTCCACTCGATTTCGTGCCCACACTGTTCCTCCGTCCCCCGTCCCGGCCCGACGGCGCCACTGCCCATGCGCCGCCATGCCGGTCATCGCCCTGCGCGATGCGTAGACTCTACTTTCTCTACAAGCGTGTAGAGGCGGCTGGGGCCGGTTTCTACAGTGCTGTAGATTTGCGCTACGGACCGGCCCGTTGCGACCGGCCACCGCAACCGACCAACACTCCCAGGAGACTTCCCGTGGCCCTGTGGGACCGCATCAAGGATTCCGCCTCGTCGATGCAGGCACAGCTCAACGCCAAGAAGAACGACCTCAAGAGCGGCGCCTTCCGCGACGCGAGCATGGCCATGTGCGCCCTGGTCGCCGCCGCCGACGGCTCGGTCGACCCGTCCGAGCGGCACCGCGTCGCCTCGCTGATCATGACCAACGAGGTGCTCCAGAACTTCCCCGCCGACGACCTCAGGGCGCGGTTCGAGGACTACTGCCAGAAGCTGACGCTCGACTTCGAATTCGGCAAGGTTGGTGTCCTTCAGACCATTGCCAAGGTCGCCAAGAAGCCCACCGAGGCGCGCGCGGTCATCCAGATCGGCATCGTCATCGGCGGCGCCGACGGCAACTTCGACGAGACCGAGCGGGCCGTCGTCCGGGAGGCGTGCTTCGCCGTCGGTATCGCGCCGGAGGAGTTCGACCTCTGAGCGTCGGGCGCTTCGGCGTACGGCCATGATCCGGGGCGTACGTTCATGAGCCGGGGCGTGCCGGCCCCACACGGCACGCCCCCCGGCACGCCCCCCGGCGCACCTCGCGGAAGCACGGCTCGGGCCGGTCAGGCACTCGGACCGGTCGCGCACGGCCCGGACGAGTCGGCGAAGCCCTGCCCTCCCCGTGGGCACTGCCGTCAGATCTCCTCGGCCTCGATCTCCCGCTGGAGGCGCAGATGCGTGCGGTGCTCGTGGTAAAGCCGCCCCACCAGCGCGCTCCCGTACACCACGAAACCGACCCCGACGAGCCAGGACTGAAGCACCAGCACCGTCCCGAACGGGCCGTAGGTGACGGCGTTCGCGGCGATCAGGGGCGAGAACACCAGCCTTGAGAACACCCGCAGACCGAGCAGCCCCAGGGCGGTCGCGATGGCGCCGGGAACCAGCGCGCGCCACAGGACGCGGCCGGCCAGCAGAAAGCGCTGGGACCACCAGAAGAAGAGGAACGTGCCGACCAGATCGCCCACGGTCGACAGCACCACCTCGAACCTGGACTCCGAGGACACCCCCGTATTGACGAAGAGCAGCAGGAAGAAGACCAGCACCGCGAGCCAGACGACATGGCGCCACATCGTGTGCCAGCGGGCCGTCGGCAGCTCCCAGACCTTCTCGTAACCGATCTGCACCGCCGAGCCGAAGGTGAGACCGAAGGCGGCGAGCGCCGCGAGACCGAAAGCCGTCGTGCGCTGGAGTGCCGTCCCCGGTCTGCCGAACAGTTCCTGGATCTCCCGCTGCGCCGTCGGCGACACCCCGAGCCCCTGCCCCAGCCAGCGGGCGAACCCCTCGCCGCTCGCCGGGTCGGCCGCCGCGACCAGGACCAGCAGGGGCACCAGCGTCAGAAAGCCGAGCGCGGCGAAGCTCATGGCCCGGTGCATCAGCTCCATTCCCCGGCCCCGGTTCCAGGCGAGTGCGGCGGGCGAGGTCAGGAACCTGCCGTACACGCGCTGGAACCGGTGGCGGAAGGCGGCCGCACCGAGACGCTTTCTGGTCATGTGTCGTCTGTACCCCGGAGGGCGGGACGGTCCGGGCACGGCCCCCGGATGGGTGCCCGGCCCGGACCCCTCGGCCCGCGGTTCACGAGATCCCGGTCAGACGGGCTCCTCCAGCTCCCAGACCCGCTCGGCCCGCAGCGGACCGCCGCGGGCCAGCACACTGCCGTGGTCGACGGCGAGTGGCGCGAGCTGCGAGGCGTAGCACTGCACCGCCGCGCGCTTGGCCGCCCACTGCTCGTCGGACAGATTCAGCTCGTGCGCCACCCGGAGCCGGAACCGGCTGTCGAGATCCCGGTAGGCCGGTCCGTAGTCCTCGTCCTTGGCGAGCCCGGCCTCCGCCTCGGGGGTGCCCCACTCCGGAAGGTGTCCGGTGTACGGCAGATCCGCGTAGACCAGGGGCAGCGGCCTGCCCAGCACCCCGATCACATGCAGGGCCCGGTCGCGGACCTTCGCGTGATCGGGCTGATTGGTGCCCAGCGGAATCAGCAGCCGGGTCCGTGGATCGAGCCCCGAGAGATACGTGTCGATCTCGTCGAGCACACCGCCGTCCCCGTACGGCCCGTCCGGATGCCCGAGCGCCACTGGCTCGGCACCGAGCAGCGCGCAGGCCCGCGCGTCCTCCGCCAGCCGCGCCAGATGCGCCTCTCCGGCCGAGGAGAAACCACAGGTGCTGTCCCACCAGGAGACCTCATGGCCGGGGGCGGGCGCCCCGCCGTAGACGGTCACGACGGTGACCGGGGAGTCCAGCGCCGGGATCAGCCCCGCGAGCGAGAGCACGGCGTCGTCGAAGTGCGGCGAGAGGATCACCGTGGCGGGCGGATCCGGGGCGAGCGGGGGCGTGGGCGGTGTGGTCATCGGGGAAGCGCTCCTGTCGGTCATGGTGCGGTGCTGGTCCTGAGCTGCCGGGCGGCGGCGAACCGCACCTCGCGGAACGCCGCGTCCCACTGGGCGTCGTCGCCCTGCCACCGCCCGGGGGCGGCG
Organism: Streptomyces sp. GMY02; assembly: GCF_019056675.1. NCBI lineage: Bacteria > Bacillati > Actinomycetota > Actinomycetes > Kitasatosporales > Streptomycetaceae > Streptomyces > Streptomyces sp. GMY02. The sequence continues at coordinate 7,793,611 of NZ_CP077658.1, forward strand.
GCCACGGTGCCCCACGTGATCCCGGGGCCGAGGGCGTCGGCGGCCGTGTTGCCGGGTGGGGTACGGCGCAGCCACAGCAGATCGAAACGGTGGCCCGGGTGCGCCGTCGCGATGACCAGCCGCAGCCGGCGCAGATCGGCCGCGGCGAGTTCGTCGAAGGCGTCGTGATGGACGTACAGCACCCGCGCGGACGATCCCGCGAGCGCCCGCCAGCGGTCCGCGAGCGCCGCGAACTTGGCGCGGACGGAGCCGAGTTGGCTCTCGATGTCCGGCCGGCTGAGGGTGCTGCCGGAGGACGGGCGGAAGTCGTGGAAGAAACGGATGTCGGAGCCGCGGTCCAGCGCGCAGAGGCCGTCACTGAACGGCTCGACCATCCCGGGCCGCAGGACATGCGCGAAGTCGTCCGCGATGGTCTCCACGACCGACTCGAAGTCCAGATCGAGCCAGTCGAAGAAGTGGGCGCGGTCGTCACCGGTGATCCTGCGGATCTGATGGGTGGACTCGCAGTGGTAGCCGAGCCCGACGCAGCGGTCGTAGATCTCTGGCATGAGGCTCTCCCCGGGGGCGGTCAGCCGGCCGTACGCCGCAGCAGCAGCCCCACGCTGCCGCGCTTGCTGAGATAGGCGCGGCCCGCGCAGACCGTTTCGACGCGCGGAGGTACGAGGACGATCTCCTCCTCCGCACGCCAGACCGCCGACCGCTCCAGCCAGGGCCGTACGCGCGAGGCGAGCGCCTCGGGTTCGAGGGCGAGGAAGACCTGGTCCGTGCCGAGCCCGTCGAGGAGCGCCAGGTCCTGGCCGTAGTAGAGCATCTCGATCAGCAGATGGGCGGTGGCGCGGGCAGGGCCGTCCTCCTTGGCCAGTCCGGCGAGATCGGCGCCGTCCACGGTGACCGTGCCGGAGCCGGCGAGCGCGGCGGCGAGCCGGGTCCTGAAGACCGGGTTGGGCTCGGTGGCCCGTACGGAGAAGCCCGCCGCGGCGAGCCGGCGGGTCAGCGCGCCCTCGCAGGCCCCCACCTCCACCAGGGTTCCTCCGGAGGTGCCGCAGCGGTCCCGTACCCAGGCCGCGGTGGTGTCGAGCCGCTGCTCCTCGTACGGCGAGCTGCCGAACTCCCAGGGGTCCGCGACCGAAGCGGCCTCGTCGTCCAGGCTGGCGAGCAGCGCGTAGAGCCGCTCGCGCTGGGCGGGGTCGGCGTCGAAGAAGCGCTCGGTGGCCGGAATACGCGGTGTCTGGACGAGATACTCGGGGTCCGGCTCGGTCAGCAGTTCCGCGCAGTGGCGGTTGACGAAATCCAGCTTCGCCGCGACATGACGTCGCGTGAGCGGGCGGTCGAGATCGCTGAGGAACTGGAGGTACGGCGAGAAGCCCACGGCGTGCCGCAGTCCGGCGGGGCCGTACCGGATCTCCTCACAGGCGACGGCGGTGTCCCGGCCGAGCCGGCCATGGCTGCGCCGGTTGTCCGCCGGGGAGTGGGTCCAGACCCGTACGGTCTCCTCGCCCTGACTCTCCTGTCCGCCCCGTCCGGCGCCGGCTCGCAGCAGAAGCTCCGCGAGGACCTCGGGCCCTGGCGGGACGATGCCGTCCGTGACGGGCCTGACATGGGGCGCGAGGAGGGCGGGACGCCCGGCCGGATCCGTGCCCGCGGCGAGACTCAGCATCTCGGCGCGGTCGCCGAGGATCACCCGGATCTCCCCGCCCCGGTCATCGGTGAGTACGGACAGGAAGTCGAGAACGGCGTCCTCGGCCCGGAGTACGACAACGATATCAATCACGGTACTTCTGCCCTCGGTTACGGAGCCGACGAGGGAGCGGGACAGGGTGAGGCCGGTCGGGGAAGGCTCGTCAGGGTGTCGGCTGGCAGGGACCCTAGCGGGCACCCGGGTATGTGGTCCAGACCAATCGAATGAGTGATCGCTGAATTCCGGCCAGGTCCCGTGCCGGAACCGGATACCGGCCCAGGGCCGGAAAACGTTCGCGTCCGCCCGTGCGGCCGACCTGTCCGGCGGCGGCACGGGCGGAGCGGGGAAGCGCAGGACGGCCGAAAACCGTCTCGGGCTCAGCGTCTGGCCGGGCCGATGCCGATGTGCACCCGGAACAGGAAGTACGGCTTGCGCCGGAGGTCGTGGCCGCTGTTGTAGGCCGCCTGGCGGTTGAGCTGGTTGGCGATCACGTACAGGTTCTGGTCGTACCCGATGGACAGGGTGTCCGGCCAGATCAGCCGGTCGTCCTGGACGACCGTCCGGAACACACCGTCCAGGTCCCGGCGGACGATGGCGTTGTGTTCGATGTCGCCGCCGTAGACACGGCCCGCCCGGTCCATTTCCAGACCGTCGGACATGCCCTTGGTTCCCAGGTCGCGCACCGGGGGCTCGCTCCGATTCCGTCCCTCACGGCACGCGATGAGGTCGCTCGTGCGGACCGCGTACAGCTTCCGGCTGGACAGCGGGCAGAAGTACAGCCAGGTGCCGTCCGGGCTGAGCGCGATCCCGTCCGCCCCGATGCCGACGGGGGTCCCGGGCGCAGCACCGGGCTTGTTGAGGAACGGTCTGCCGTCGATCACGGGTACGAAGTCGGGCGCCGGCAGGGTGAAGGGCGTGTCGTCGAGGCACCGCCACGACGCACCGTCGGCCAGCCGCACGACGATCAGGCCGGTGGGCCGGTCGGGGGTGGCGTCGGTCAGATACGCGTAGCCGCGGCTGAGGTCGAACCGCACGTCGTTGACGAAGCTGTGTGGTCCCGCGACGTCCCTGGGCAGGACGATGGTGCGCACCACCTTGTTCGTCGCGAGGTCGATGGCGACGAGCTTCGGCCCGCCGTACGGGGCGTCGGCCCACACGATACGGCCGGTGTCCACGACCCAGAGGCGCTCCGCGGCATCGACGACCACGCTTTGCACGCCGAGGAAGTGGCGCGCTGGATCCGCTGGGTCGGCCTCGTTGATCTGCCGGTTCGGGTACGCGACGGCTTTCCCCTCGATGATCTCCGCCACCGAGAAGGGCACTTCGTCGCCCCAGTGCGGGAAGTTCACGAAGATCCGGCCGGAACGCGAGATGGTGACCCCCGTGGGCATCGCGCCGTAGAAGGCGGCGACCGGCTGGAGCGCCGGACCACGTCGCGCCGCGGCAGGTCCGCGCGGCACGGCCACGGCCCGCGGCGAGCCGATCGCCAGCGACAGGCCCATGGCGGCGGGCAGGGCGACGACCGCGCGTCGGCTGGGTATGGCGGGTGAACCGCCCGTCTGTGCGTCGGAGTTGCGCATGATGGGGGACTCCTTCAGGAGAAGGGCGGATCGAGGAGCGCCGGGCGGGTCGGTCACCTGACCGAGTGCGTCCGAGGCGGTCGCTCGCCGAGGGAATCCCGCGCGGAGGCGGACGATGCGGAGACGGAGGAACCGGGCCCGGGTTCTCGCGTCGGCTTCCGCGTGGCTGTTGTGCTCAGAGTACGGAGTTCGGCCCGTCCTGCCACTTGTCCCAGGGCGCGGTGCGAGCGCTTCCGTACGCCGCCCGTGCGGGTGAACGCGGCCCTGGGGCGAGTCCGGAAAGTCGTAAATCATCGGTCTCGCCAATGGACACCCGCATCCGACCGGAGGAATGCCGTGCCTCTCGCCCCGATCGACCATCGGACGACCGGTTACCAACTGTCGCACGCCTACTGGCTGGCCAAGGCCTCGGAGCTGGCCTACCGCGACAAGGACATCGCCCGAGCGGCCCTGACCGAATGGGGGTTCGACCGGTTCCGGCACTTCGAGTCACCGCACGAGATGCCGTTCCCCCTGGACGACACCCAGGCGTACACCGCCGCCAGCGACCGCATGATCATCACCGCGTTCCGTGGGACCACGCCCCAGGAGATCCGTGACTGGCTGACCGACGGCAACGCCCCGCCCGTCCCCGGCCCCGGGAACAAGGGCTTCGTCCACCACGGCTTCCACCGGGCGCTCGCCTCGGTCTACCCGGAGGTGCGCGACGCCATCAAGCAGTTCCGTACGAGCGGCCAGACCGTCTGGTTCACCGGCCACAGCCTGGGCGGCGCGCTCGCCATGCTCGCGGGCACCCGGCTGTACTTCGAGGAGCCACGGATCCTGGCCGACGGCATCTACACCTACGGGCAGCCCCGTACCTGTGACCGGCTGCTGGCCGCCGCGTACAACGCCGCCCTGAAGAGCCGTACGTACCGTTTCGTCAACAACAACGACATCGTGCCGCAGGTCCCGCCGGCGCCGCTGTTCACGCATGTGGACGGCGTCAAGTACTTCGACGCCGACGGGAAGATCCATGACCGGTTGCCGTTCGTCGATGTCCTCAAGGACCGGGTGACGGGCCGTACGGCCGATCTGTTCGCGCCCGCCTGCGACGGCATCCGCGACCACTTCATGCCCGCGTATCTGGCGAACCTCGAGAAGAACCTCGTCTGAGACCGAGTTCTGAGTCCCAGCGCCGAGTCCCAGCGCTGAGTCCTCCGTGTGAGCCCCAGGCCCGAGGTCCGGGTCCGGGGCCCTTCCGGCCGGGCGGTCCCTGCCGGAAGGACCCGCCCGGCTTCTGGTCGGCCCTGTCGCCCTGCCCCGCCCGTCTCAGCGGCGCGCGAGCCGGCGCTCGCCCGCCGCGCCGGTCGTGTAAGGCAGCCCGTAGTGCGAGAAGACCTGGGGCTCGTCCTCCGCGAGCAGCTCCCCGTCGGTGTCGATGGAGGGGGCGTCCTTGGCCAGATTCCTGTCCCAGGTGACCTTCAGATAGCCGGGACCGACCGTGGCGTCGCCCAGCGGGACGAAGACCAGACGCCGCCTGGTGGGCAGCCCGACGGTTACGGTGGCGAACGACGGGGCGTCCGTCGCGGTGTCGACATAGACCGATTCGAGAGAGCCGATCTTCTTCTTGTCCGCGTCGACCACATCGTGGCCCCGCCACTCCCGGATGTCCTCAGCTTCGAACATGGACGATTCACCTCTTTTCGGATCCCTCATGGATCCTTCTCGGTATCGCCTCTTTCTTGGTCATTATCCTGCAAAGACGGCGCACTGCCCCGGGGGCGGGAACCCCGGGCCGCCGGTGCGGTACGGCGCGGTGCGGGAAAAGCGCTGGCGGCCCGGCGGACCCCACGGGCATCCTGGCCGCATGCCGATCAGGGAAGCCACCACCAAGGACTGGACCGCCATCTGGCCGTTCTTCCACGAGATCGTCGCCGCGGGCGAGACCTTCTCGTATCCGCTCGACCTCGGCGAGAGCCAGGGCCGGGAGTGGTGGATGCAGACGGCTCCGAACCGTACCGTCGTGGCCGTCGACGAGGCCGGTACGGTCCTCGGCACCGCGAAGATGGGCAACAACCAGTCCGGAAACGCCGGGCATGTCGCCACCGCCAGTTACATGGTCGATCCGGCGCGGTCGGGGCAGGGTGTGGGGCGGGCACTGGTCGAGCACACCCTTGACTGGGCACGCACGGCGGGCTTCCGCGCCATCCAGTTCAACGCGGTCGTCGAGACCAATACGTACGCGGTGAAGCTGTACGAGTCGCTCGGCTTCACGATCCTGGGCACGGTGCCGGAGGGCTTCCGGCACCCCGCACAGGGCTATGTCGGGCTGCACATCATGCATCGTCCGCTGTGAGCCGCTCGCTGAGCCGCCGCTCGCCGAGGGGCCCGGTCCGGGCCGGTCAGTGCTCCTGGAGTACGGAGAGCACATTGCCCGCCGGGTCGGTGAACCAGGCGATGTACGGGCCGCCGGACCGGTGGACGCCCTTTTCGTCCGCGTCCATGCCGGGGTACCGCTCGAAGGTCACGCCTCGGCGGCCCAGTTCCTCGACCGCCGCGTCGATGTCGTCGACCGGGAAGTTGAGGACGGTGAAGGTCGCGGGCGTGTGATCGGCCTTCGGGTAGACCAGTACGGTCGTACCGCCGGCGAGGCGCAGACGCAGCAGGCCGTACTCCTCGGACACGTCCAGCCCCAGCGTCTCGTGGTAGAAGCGCTTGGCCTTCTCGATGTCGTCGACGGCGAATCCGCTGTATGCCTTGGTGGTGCCGAACATGTCAGTCGTCCTTTCGGGGCGCGTTCCTTCCGGGGGAGCTTCCGAGAGGTAGACGGTCGAGGCGGCCCGGACTCATCGGTCCCCGCACAAGCGCCAGCAGCGTCGCGCCGAGGCTCAGCCAGAAGGCCGCGTACAGCCATCCTCCGAGGACATCGGTCGCCCAGTGCACCCCAAGGTAGATCCGGCTCAGCCCGACGGCGACCGCCCAGCAGGCAATGAGTGCGCAGAGCGTGTACGTGAGGACCCGGCGGCCGGCGGTCCCCCCGCGCCGGCGGGTGAGGGCCCAGATCAGCAGGCCCGCCATGAGCGCGGACGTGGTGGCGTGGCCGGACGGGAACGCGTAGTTGGAGGCATGCGTCGCCCAGTCGCCCGCCGGGGGACGCGAGCGGTGGACGGCGGCGAGCGGGACGTGGCGGAGGAGCTGCCCGGCGATGAGGAACAGCAGGGTGCCGGCCGCGGCCGGCAGGCCGTATCGCAGAGATCCCGCCCATCCCTGTTCCGCCGAATCCGTCGCTCCGTCCGGCATCTGTCGCCGCCACTGCCGTATCCCGGGGCCCGCGAGCAGGCCCGCCACGACCGCGCACAGATAGGGCGGGACCCCGGTGCCGGTCGCTGTGATGCCCCGGGCCACCGCCGTTGCCTCCGGCGGGCGGTGGTCCAGAGACCAGTCGAGCGCGTCGCGGTCCAGCGGGAACGGGGCCCCGTTCCGGCCGGTCACCAGCACCGCAAGCAGGGCGAAGGCAGCAGCGAACAGCGCGCTCAGCGCCGCCGTACGAATACGAAGAGCCCCCGATGGCATGGGCCTCACCACGCGGCCGGCAGCGGAACGCCGAAGAGGGCCATCGTCGTCCCCTTCGTGCGGAGGCTGTCGTCGAACCGCCCGTCGTGTACAGGGCCCGCCACGCCGGCCATCAACGGGCCTCCCCTTCGGACGCGCGGCGCGAGCGCAGCACCTCCAGGGCCAGCGGAATCAGCGAGACCACGACCACGACGGCGACGATCGGCAGCAGATAGCGCTCCACATCCGGTACGGACGAGCCCAGCGCGTATCCGGCGAGCACCAGACCGACCGTCCAGACCGCGCCGCCGAGGACCTGCCAGAGGGTGAAGAGCCGCGCGGGTACGTTCAGCGCGCCGGCCAGCGGGTTGAGCACGGTCCGTACGACCGGTACGAAGCGGGCCAGCACGATCGCCTTGGCATGGCCGTACCGGTCGAGCAGCTCCTCGGCGCGCGCCGCGCCCTCGTGCAGTTTCCGGGCCCGGCTGCGCGCCAGCAGCGCCCGGCCGCCCCGGCGGCCGATCCAGTAGCCGGTCTGCGCCCCCAGCAGGGCTCCGGCGGCCGAGGCGACGAGCACCTGGGGCAGCGAGAGATGCGCGGGCCCGGTCGCGCCGGGCACGCTCAGCAGCCCGGCGGTGAAGAGCAGCGAGTCGCCGGGGAGGAAGAATCCGATCAGCAGGCCGGTCTCGGCGAAGAGGACGACGGCGATACCGAGGGCGCCGAACGCGGAGAGCAGGGATCCCGCGTCGAGGAGGTTCACGGCTTGCGGCATCGCGGCGAGCGCGGATACGGCCATAAGGGGGCTGCTCCCATAATGGTGGGCAGGGGTGTCCTGCGTGACGATCTGATTGTCTACAGTGCTGTAGACGGTCTACTTCACTGTAGACGAGAAACGGGAGGAGCGTCCCCATGGGCGACGAGAGCGCGGAGCGGCGGCCGGCCGGAGAGCTGGAGGCCGGTGTGCTGGCGGCGCTGTGGGCCGCGGACGGACCGCTCACCCCGGGCCAGGTGCAGGGGGCGCTCGGAACGCGGCTCGCCCGTACCACCATCACCACGATCCTGTCGCGGCTGTACGAGAAGGGCACCGTCACCCGGGTCAGAGCGGGCCGCGGTTACGCGTACACACCGACCGAGGACGCCCCCGGGCTGACCGCCCGCCGTATGCACTCGGAGCTGGCCAAGGACGAGGACCGCAGCGCGGTGCTCGCCCGTTTCGTCTCCCAGCTCAACGACGAGGACGAACGGCTGCTGCGCTCACTGCTGGACGGCGCGGAGCCCAGGATGGACGATCAGGCCGGCGGTGTGGACAGCCTGGACGGTCCGGACGGCGGGCGCGCCGGATGATCTACCTCGTCTGGGTCCCGCTGCTGATGCCGTTCCTCGCGGTGCCCGCCGCCCGCCGGGTCGCCGCGGCCCTGGCGCCGCGCCACGCCGCCTGGCTGCTCACCGCCGTCGCCCTCGTGCTCGCCGCCAGCAGTTCGGCCGCGCTGGCCCTGCTGGTCGTCCCGGGCGCCTCGTACCTGCCCGTCGTGGCCGTTCTCGGTGAACTGCTGGAGCCGCTGAAGGCAGGGCCGCCCGTGGTGGCCGTCGCGCTCGCGCTGGTCGCCGGGGCCCTGCTGGTCTGGCGTACGGGCGTACTCGCCGTCGCCGCGCACCGCGGCCGCGCCGAACTCCGCCGGGCCAGGGCCGCCGCGGGCGGTACGGACGGCGAGCTGGCGGTCCTGCGGGACGCCCGGCCCGACGCGTACGCCCTGCCCGGGCGGCCGGGCAGGATCGTGGTGACCACGGGAATGCTCCGCGCCCTCGAACCGGCCGAGCGCGAGGCGCTGTTCGCCCATGAGCGCGCCCATCTCCGGGGCCGCCACCATCTCTTCCTCACGGCCGTGGAACTGGCCTCGCTCTGCCACCCGGCCCTGCGTGCCCTGTGCGAGCCGCTCCGTTACGCGCTGGAGCGCACCGCGGACGAGGCCGCCGCGGCGGCCGTCGGCGACCGGCGCCTCGCGGCGCGCGCCATCGGCAGGGCCGCCCTGGCGGCCAGGGAGGACCGGGACCGAGCGAGGCCGCGCGCCGTCCTGGCGGCGACCGCGGGGCCGGTGCCCCGGCGGGTCGCCGCGCTGCTCGGCGGGAGCGGTGGAGCGAGCGGCCCGGGGCTGCCGTCCCGTACGGGCCGGCTGATCGCGGGCGCACTGCTGTGCTGCGTGGTGCTGTCCGGCGCCACGGCGGTGGGCGCGGCGGACGACCTCCACGACCATATAGAAATCGCGCAGGGAGAAAGCGCGGCGGACTGATCGTCCGCCGCCGCGGGCCGGCCCCGGATCACCGGGACCGCTGTTTCGAACCCCCTTTCGGGCTCGTCCGGGAATTCATCCGTACAACCGGCCCAACTGCATGGTTTCGGCGAGGGATTCCTCGCTCGTCACCCGCTGCCGGCCGGTGTGGCCCGGGTGTCTTCGGTACTGGTGCGCCGGAGCCAGCGCGGTAGCGGCGAACGAGCGCTCCTGAAGGGGCGTTTCCGGCAGCGAGGCGGGCGCGAGCATAACCGGAAGAGCCCGGTCCATTCGTAACGCGTCAACCGATTCGGCGAGCAGTTCGTATTCCGTCGTGTCGTCGCGGGTGGCGACACGCAGAAGCCGTCCTGCGGCCAAGTGCTCGGCGACCAGGTCCTGGTGGGCCACATCGTCCCGCCAGGCGCGCAGGGTCGCCGGGACGTCGGGCACGGTGTCCGCCACCGGAGCCAGTGCCTCCGCCGGAAAATGCTTGCTTTCTGGGCTGGGATCGAGCCGTTCGGCTATCCATGTCGCGCGATCCCGCAACCACCACAGTGCAAGTGCCAGAGTGGGAGCGCGATATGTGCCGAGGGGTACGCCGATACGCTGTCCACCGCAGACTCCATATGCGGTGACATGGCAAAGGAATTCGTCATGCACGGCCGCTCTCCTTGCGCCGTTCTGTGAGGCCGGTGGTCTGGGCCGCAATTCTTGGCAGTGACATCGCGCGGTGCGGCGGGCGATTCCGTGGGGCGATTTCCCGGGACGGGGAGATCTTCCTTTGGAGGGCCCGAAGTTCCAACTATGAAGGCCTTGTTGACGACCTGTCACGAGCCCGATCCGGCCAGAGTGGCGTGCATATGCCGATCGGTGGCCGAAAACCGTATGTGATCGGACGGAGACGCACCGTACAGGAGCGGAACCGGGGAGTCCGTGACAATTGGGCTCGGAATCTTCACATCCGCCCGGGTGTGGCAGGTCGGCCGGGCGGGGGCCATGGAGTGACACCCGGGTTAACGGGTGGTTGACAGATTCGTTAGGGTGCCTTGAATGTTCGCTCCGCTGATTCCCCCCGCAATCCTGCTAAGAGGCCTCCCCGCCACCTTGGGTTCCACCGGGGAGGCTCTATGACGCAGATCACCGATCAGCCGGCACGGTCCGTGTCCGGCGCCGCCACGGCCGGTACGGCGAAGGACTCGGCGGAAAGTGTCGCGGAGCCGTCCGCGGGAGCCGCGCCGGGCGAGGCGGCCAGGACCGCCAGGAGCCGGGACGCCTTTTTCGACAACGCCAAGTATCTGGCGATCGTCCTGGTCGCCGTCGCGCACGCGTGGGAACCGCTCCGGAGCGACAGCCGCGCGGTCTCGGCGCTCTACATCGTCGTCTACGCCTTCCACATGCCCGCGTTCATCATCATCTCCGGCTACTTCTCACGGAGTTTCGACTTCCGGCCCGACCGGGTGCGCCGACTGATCACGGGCATCGCCGTCCCGTACATCGTGTTCGAGGTCGCCTACAGCCTCTTCCACCGCTGGACGGACAACGATCCGGACATGCCGGTCAGTCTGCTCGACCCGTGGTACCTGACCTGGTTCCTGCTGGCGCTCTTCGTCTGGCGGATGTCGGCGCCCCTCTGGCGGGTGGTGCGGTGGCCCGTCCCGACCGCCCTGCTGATCGCCGCGCTGGCCACCACCTCACCGGAGATCGGCGACGATCTGGATCTCCAGCGGCTCCTGCAGTTCCTGCCGTTCTTCGTGCTGGGTCTGCGGCTGAGGCCCGAGCACTTCCAGCTCGTACGCCGGCGCGCGGTGCGGATCGCCGCCGTACCGGTCTTCGCCGGCACCGTCGTCTTCGCGTACTGGGCCGTCACCCGGATGAACATGGCGTGGTTCTTCCACCGCGCCAGCGCGCAGGAACTGGGTGCGCCCTGGTGGGCCGGGGTGCTGATGACCTTCGCGCTCTTCGGCTGCGCCCTCGTCCTGACCGCCTGTTTCTTCGCCCTGGTCCCCGGGCGGCGGCTGTGGTTCACGGCGCTGGGGGCCGGCACGCTCTGCGGCTATCTGCTGCACGGATTCCTCGCCCAGAGCGCGGGCACCTGGGGCTGGTACGACCACGGCTGGCTGTACGGGCCCGCCGGCGCGGTGTTCGTATCGCTGGTCGCGGCCGTGGCGGTCACCCTGCTCTGTACGAAGCCGTTCCAGCGGATCTTCCGCTTCGCCCTGGAGCCGGAGATGGCCTGGGCGTTCAAGAAGGAGCCACCGAGGCGGGAACCCCCGAACCGGGAGCCCCTGAAGCAGGAACCCGAGAAGCGGGAACCCGCGAAGAGCTGACCCCGTCACTTCTGCGGCTCGGCGGGACGCAGGGGCTCGGCGGGACGGACGGGGCGGTGGCCTGCGGAAGCCACCGCCCCGCCCCTGCCCGCCGTACCGCTCAGAGGTCGAACTCGTGCGGGGGCAGGTCCAGCGCGTAGCAGGCCTCGCGGACCACGGCCTGCTCCTGCTTGTCGAAGTTCCCGTCCGCGCCGCCGATCACAATGCCGATCTGAATGACCGCGCGTGCCTCCGCCGGCTTCTTCTTGGCCTTGGCGACCTCCTGGAGCACTCCGACCTTGCCGAACGCGAAGTCGGCCGTCAGCTTGTCCAGGGCCGCGTCGAAACGGCGCTGGAGATCCTCCGCCGGGAAGTTCCGCAGCACCTCATTGGTCGCGATCAGGGTGGCGACCCGCTGCCGCTCCGCGGGGTCCACCGAGCCGTCCGCCGCCGCGACCAGGGCGCACATCGCCATGCTCGCGTCGCGGAAGGCACCGCTCTTCAGATCGTTCTTCTTCGCCAAGAGCTGCGACTGCATCGTCGTGGCGGATTCCTTGAACCGGTCCCACAGGGCCATTCCGTCATCTCCTCAGGTGGTGCGCAGAGCCAGCCGTTCAACGTCCGGGACCGCCGTCCCGTGCCCGCGCGGGCATCACCCCGTACCGCCGGGCACGGTTTCGTCCGCCCGTTCCGCCGGCCTTTCCGTCCCGGTCCGGGCCGCGGGCGGAGCGGACTGTGCGGGCACCTCGGGACCGCCCGTCCGGTACTGCTCCGACTGGAGCGTGAACAACTTCCTGAACAGGCCGGGTCCTTGGTGCCCCTCCGCCATCAGCGCCGCGAAGTCGCCCGCCTCCACCAGCCTGCCCTGGTCCAGGACATAGATCACATCGGCCGACCGGACACTGTGCAGCCGGTGCGTGACAAGGATCACCGTCTGCCCGTCGCCCGCGAGATCGCGGATCTGCTGGAACGCGGCGATCTCGGCCGCCGGGTCCATGCTGCTGGTCGGCTCGTCACAGATCAGCAGGCCCGCCCCGCGGTAGTACGCGCGGGCCAGGGCAAGCCGCTGCCACTGCCCGCCCGACAGGTCCACCCCGCCCTCGTACCCCTTCTCGCACAGGGTGTCCCAGCCGCGCGGCAGCTCGCCGACCACCTTGTGCGCGCCGGCCAGCTCCGCCGCCACCTCAAGCCGTTCGAGGTCCCCGATCTCGGACGGCCGGCTGATGGCGACATTGGCGCGGGCCGTGAACGGCCAGCGCTGGTAGTCCTGGAGCACCAGCGCCACCTGGTCGAAGACCTGGTCGCGGTCCAGGTCGCGGACATCGGTCCCGTCCCAGCGGATCTGCCCCTCCGACGGCAGATACAGCCCGGCGAGCAGCTTGCTGAGTGTCGTCTTGCCACTGCCGTTGACCCCGACGAGGGCCACGATCTGGCCCCGGCGGATCGTCAGCGACACCGAGTCGAGCGCCGGGGTCTCCCGGCCGGGGTACGTGAACGACACCCGGTCGAATTCGATCAGCGCGGGCGGCCCCGGCACGGGCGTACCGCCCCTGGGGATGGCGCGGAGCGCGGCCTCGTCCCGCGCCTTGATCAGATCGGTCATGAACAGCGACTGCTCGTAGAGATGGTGGATGTGTGTGACCATCCGGCGCAGCCCCGAGGTGCCGTTGGTGAGCGCGAGCGCCGCGGTGGCGCCCGAGGCGAGCGGCATATGGCCATGGGTGAGCAGCCAGGCCAGCAGTCCGTACGTGACCGCGGCGGTCACCCCGGACAGCGCCGAGGTCAGCAGGTCCGTACCGGCCTCCCGGTGCGCCAGCTTCGTCTGCTCCTGCGCGGCCTCGACGCCCATCCGGTCGAACTGCTCCAGCAGAAACGGACCCGCGCCATGGACCCGCAGCTCCGGGCCCGCCTTCTGGGAGATCAGCAGCCGGCGCAACTCGCCCTGCTGCCGTACGTGTTCGATCCACACCTGGATCGACTCGTAAGTACGGCGGGCCGCCCTGACCGTGCCCCAGGCCTTGGGCACCACAACGGCGATCAGCAGGGGCAGCAGGACCGGATGCAGCACCGCGAGCACCCCGCTGACCGCGATCAGCGCCATCAGCGACTCGACGATGCCGAGCGTGTGCTGGATCAACTGGCGGGCGGCGGTCTGGCCGTGCTGGCCGGAGTCGAGGATCTTGTGGAACTCCGGCTGTTCGAGATGCTCCATCTCCACCCGGATCACCGGGGTGAGCATGGTCAGCGCGGCGAGCCGCTCCACCTTGGGCTCCAGCCGCCCGGTACCGCCGAAGGTGACCGCGCGCAGCGTGGCCGCCACCGCGCCGGCCCCGCCGACCAGCAGCAGCGAGGGCAGCGCCTCGGCGATCCGGTCGGCGGTGGGGCCCGCGGTGAAGAGGCTCACGAGCACACGGTTGGTGGCCAGCAGCCCGAAGACGGTCGCCGCGGCCTGGCCGAGCTGGGCGATCGCGACGACGGTCAGCGCGGCGCGGTCGGCGCGCCAGGCCAGCGACACCGTATGGCCCACCAGCCGGGGGATCTGCCGCAGGATCGACCAGAACGAGGTCCGCAGGCGCGCGCCCTCATGGGTGGTCCAGCCCCAGGAACCCTTCAGCCGGCCGCCGAAGAGGAGCTGCTCGGGCGGCGAGTTCTGGACGTACGGCGCGGGGCGGAAGCGGAATTGGAGCCGGCGGGGAAGGCGCAGCGGATTCACTCGGCGGCACCGCCCTCTGCGTCAACCGCGTGCAGGGCAGCCCCGGGCGAGGTGGCGTCGTACTCGAACGCGCGAAGCCCGCCGGGACGGCGGGCGGCAGGGGGAACAGGTAACACAAGGCCTCCTGAACTGACGACAACGGTTGCGGGTGCTCGGACAACGGACCTGATCAAGGGCGTGTAACGGGCCCTCAAGGACGAATCGTCGGACAGAGTTTCGAGTGGGCCCGGTAGTCCGTACGGGTCCGGGCCGGTCGGGTCATCGTGTCGCGTTCGAATCACCCGGGAGGGGTGCGTTCACCTGATCGGGGGATTGTGTTGCGAATGCGAAGCCACGGCCCACCCCCGGTCGTCGGCCGACGGCCCGCTCTCTACGATCTCGGTGTCACCGGTCACCATTGAGGAGCACCTCCCATGCCCACCGAGCCCGCCTTCCAGAACGTCTCGTTCCCGAGCGCCGGAGCCACCGCGTACGGCTATCTCGCCGTGCCGCCCGCCGGACACGGCCCCGGCCTGATCGTCATCCAGGAGTGGTGGGGGCTGACCGCCCACATCAAGGACGTCACCGACCGCTTCGCACAGGCGGGCTTTGTCGCGCTCGCGCCCGACCTGTACGGCGGCCGGGTCGCCCATGACAGCGCCGAGGCAGCGCGGATGATGGCGGATCTGCCCACCGAGCGGGGCGTCGACCTGCTCTCCGGCGCGGTCGGCTATCTGCTCTCGCGGCCCGAGACCGACGGCGACTCGCTCGGGACGGTCGGCTTCTGCATGGGCGGCGGATTCGTGCTCGCCCTCGCCGCCAAGGACCAGCGGGTCGCCGCCGCCGTACCGTTCTACGGGGTCATCCGGGACGGCGCCCCCGACTTCTCCCTGCTCAGGGCGGAGATCCTCGGCCAGTACGGCGAGGAGGACCCCACCGTGCCGCCCAAGAGCCTCGACGACCTCAAGTCCAGGATCGTCGCCCAGTCGGGCATCGTCCCCGACTTCCGGCTGTACCCGGGGGCGGGCCACGCCTTCTTCAACGACGCCCGGCCCCAGGCCTACAACGCCGACGCGGCCAGGTCGGCCTGGGAGAGCACGCTCGCCTTCCTCCGCACCCACCTCGCGCCGTCGGCCTGACCTGCCCCGTCCGCACGCGCCCGCTCGGACTCAGGCCAGGGCCGTCCCCTGCCGGAGCAGCAGCGCCACATCGACCCCCGCGACGAGAATCGCCGCGAGAAAGGGGACCTTCGGCCGGTGACGGCCCATCAGCGACCCGGCGGCGGCCATGACCACGGCCGCGGCCACGGCGACCGCGCCCAGCGGCCCCGGCCTGCCGAGCGCCAGCAGGACCGTGGCCGCCACCAGCGGGACGGGCAGCAGCAGCCGCACCACGGACGGCCCCAGCCGCTGCGGCCAGCCCCGCACCCCCAGCGCCAGATCGGAGCCGATGTCGGGCAGCACATTTCCGAGATGCGCCCCGACCCCCAACAGCGCGGCGGCGGTGACGGTCCACCAGGCGGGCCGGGGCTGGCCGGGCAGACCGAGCGCCACAAAGGCGGGCAGCGAGGCGAACCCCACCGCGTACGGCAGCCAGGACAGGACGGTGGACTTGAGCCGGAGGTTGTACGACCAGGCCGCCGCGACCCCGGCGAGATGCACCGTACCGGCGAGCCGCCCGTACGCGAGGGACAGCGGTACGCACAGCGCCAGCGCGACCAGCGCGGCCGTCCGTACGGCCCGCGCGCTCACGGCGCCGCCCACCACGGGCTTGGCGCTCCGGCCCACCGCGGTGTCGCGGGCCGCGTCGACCGCGTCATTGCTCCAGCCCACCGACAACTGCCCCGCCAGCACGGCGGCGGCCACCAGCGCGCATCCGGCGGCGTCCTGCCCGGCGGCCACCGCGAGCCCGGTGATCAGCAGGGTCACGGCGGCGGTGGGGCCGGGGTGGCACGCCCCGAGCAGCGCGGCCGTCCGGCGCGGCCACCGTACCGGCGCGGCGTCGGCGCGCCGCCGCCCGCCGCGAAGGTCGACTTCCTCGGCCGTGCCCACCCCGTCGATGCCGTCCACGCGCCCATCGTAGGCAGCACGCGGCACGCGGTGCTCCGCGCGTCATCGCCGACGCCGCCGTGATCGCGCGGCCGTACAGGCGACTTAAGTGTGTGACACGCCGTCGCCGGGGCAGGGATTGCACGTCAGTCACCACCCCCGACCCCGGACCGCAGATGACACGCATCGCAGCCGTCCATGGAGCCCTGGCTCCGCATCAGTATGCCCAGCAGGACCTCACGGACATGGTGGCCGAGGTGTGTCTGCCCGCGGACGCCGACCGCAGGGTGCTGGACCGGCTGCACCGCGCCGCGCGCGTGTCCACCCGTCACACCGCCCTGCCGCTCGACCGGTACGCCGGACTCACGAACTTCGGCGAGGTCAACGACGCCTTCATCGCGGCGGCCGTACCGCTGGGCGCCGAGGCCGTCGAAGGGGCGCTGGACGCGGCGGGTCTCTCCCCGCGCGATGTCGATCTGCTGATGTTCACCTCGGTGACGGGCATCGCCGCGCCCTCGGTGGACGCGCGCCTGGTGGGACGGCTCGGTCTGCGGCCGGACGTCAGACGGGTGCCGGTCTTCGGACTGGGCTGTGTCGCGGGAGCGGCGGGCATCGCGCGGCTGCACGACTATCTGCTCGGGCGGCCCGACGACGTGGCGGTCCTGCTCTCGGTCGAGCTGTGCTCGCTCACCTTCCAGCGAAACGATCCGTCGCCCGCCAATCTCGTCGCGTCCGGGCTCTTCGGGGACGGCGCGGCGGCCGTCGTCGCCTGCGGCGCCCGGCGCCGGACCACCGGGCCCGCCGTCGTCGACACCCGCAGCAGGCTCTACCCCGACAGCGAACGGGTGATGGGATGGGACATCTCCGGCTCCGGCTTCCGTATCGTCCTGGACACCAGCGTCCCCGACGTCGTACGCAAGTACCTCTCGGAGGACGTCGACGCGTTCCTCGCCCAACACGGCCTGAAACGCGAGGACATCACCGCGTGGGTGTGCCATCCCGGCGGGCCCAAGGTACTGGAGGCGCTGGAGGAGTCCCTCGAACTCCCGGACGGCGCACTGGACATGACCTGGCGCTCGCTGGCGGCCGTGGGGAACATGTCCTCGTCGTCCGTCCTGCATGTGCTGCGCGACACCCTCGCGGAACGGCCGCCGCCGGCCGGGACCCCGGGGCTGATGCTCGCCATGGGACCGGGATTCTGCTCCGAACTGGTCCTGCTCCGGTGGTAGAACCGACCGCACCGCAGGCGGACCGGGCTGGTGGAGAGGAACGGGAAGAGACATGATCTGGTACGGCGTGCTGGTGCTGGCCGTCGGCGCCGAGCGGCTCGCCGAACTCGTCGTCGCCCGGCGGAACACGCGCTGGAGCCTGGAGCGCGGCGCCGTCGAGCGGGGCCGGGGCCACTACCCGCCGATGGTCGTTCTGCACACGGCGCTGCTGATCGGCTGCCTGGCCGAAGTACGGCTGGCCGAGCGCCCGTTCACCCCCGTGCTCGGCTGGACCATGGTCGCCGTGGTGGTGGCCGCACAGGCGCTGCGCTGGTGGTGCATCCGTACGCTGGGACCGCGCTGGAACACCCGGGTGCTGGTGGTGCCCGGGCTGCCGCTGGTCACGGGCGGCCCGTACCGGCTGCTGCGGCACCCCAACTACGTCGCGGTGGTGGCCGAGGGCGTCGCGCTGCCCCTGGCGCACGGTGCCTGGCTCACCGCGCTGGTGTTCACCGCACTCAACGCCGTGCTGCTGGCCGTCCGGATCCGCTGCGAGAACCACGCCCTGGCCCTGGCCACCGCCGGAGCCCGGCCATGATCGACCTGCTGGTGGTGGGCGGCGGGCCCGCCGGACTGGCCACGGCCGTCCACGCCGCGCAGGCGGGTCTTGAGACGGTGGTGATCGAGCGGCGGGCCACCCCCGTTGACAAGGCGTGCGGCGAAGGCGTGATGCCCAGCGGCGTACGCGCGCTGACCGCCCTCGGACTCGACCTGCCGCGCGGGCATCCGCTACGCGGTATCCGCTACGTACGCGGAAACCACCGGGCCGAGGCGCCGTTCGACCATGGAACCGGGCTGGGGGTACGGCGTACGGAACTGCACGCGGCGCTGGCGCGGCGGGCAAGGGAGACCGGGGTACGGATGCTGACCGGCCGTGTCGGCGAAGTCGTCCAGAGCACGGACTCGGTGACCGCCGGCGGGCTGCGGGCGCGCTGGCTGGTGGCCGCGGACGGGCTGCACTCGCCCGTACGGCGCGGTCTCGGCCTGGGCCTGCCCGACCGCGGGCCCCGGCGCTACGGCCAGCGGCGGCACTACCGCATGAAGCCCTGGACTGACTTCGTCGAGGTGCACTGGTCGTCGGCGGGGGAGGCGTATGTGACACCGGTGGCCGGCGACCTGGTCGGGGTGGCCGTGCTCAGCCCGGTGAGACGCGGTTACGACGCCCATCTCGAAGGCTTCCCCGAGCTGCTGTCCCTGCTGGACGGCGAGCCCGCGAACGCCGTACGCGGAGCGGGCCCCCTGCGCCAGCGGGTACGCGGCAGGACCGCGGGCCGGGTGCTGCTCGTAGGTGACGCGGCGGGCTATGTCGACGCGCTCACCGGCGAGGGCATCGCGCTCGCCCTGGCATCGGCCGAGGCCGCCGTACGGTGTCTGCGGGCGGGACGGCCGCAGGAGTACGAGAACGCCTGGCGCAGACTCTCCAGGCGCCACCGGCTGCTGACTCAGGGGCTGCTCCGGGTCAGCGGCCACGCGGCGGGGGCCCGGCTGATCGTACCGGCGGCGGCCCGGATGCCGTCGCTGTTCGCGGCGGCGGTACGCGCTCTGCAGTGACGGCGCCGCCACAGGGCCGGCTCCGGGGCCGGCCGGCTCAAGGGGACAGGCCGTTCGCCGGGTCCGGCGGGGTCATCGCCCGTACCGAATGCGGCAGCACATGCGCGATGTAGTCCTCGATGGTCGCCTCCAGACCCACATCGCGCCCCGCGCGCTCCGACAGATACCAGCGGTGCTCCAGCACCTCGTGGTAGATCTGCGCCGCGTCCATCTCACCGCGCAGCTCCAGCGGTACGGCCCGTACCGTCGGCCGGAAGACATCGCGGACCCAGCGGTGCGCCAGCACCTCGGGGCGGGCGCCCAGTGGATCGCCCGGCGCGTAGTCGTCCTCGCCGGCCATCCAGCTCTCCAGATCGTTGAGCAGGCGCCGCGCCTGGTTCTCCTCGGCATCCAGACCGGTCAGCCGCAGCAACTGCCGCTGATGGTGGCCAGCGTCCACCACCTTGGGCAGAAACGTCACCGTGTCACCCATCGGGGAGCGCTCGATCTGCATCTCCGCCACATCGAAGCCCAGATCGTTGAGGCGCCGGATCCTGCGGTCGATGTAGTGCCGCTTGTCCACCGGATAGACCGACTCGCGCGTCACCTCGTGCCACAGGTCCTCGTACCGCTGCACGATCGCGGCGCCGAACGGCACCGGGTCCACCGACGGATGGAGCGCGCCCGAGGCCTCCAGGTCCATCAGCTCCCCGGCGATGTTGACCCGCGCCAGCTCGATGTCGTACTCCCGCTGGCCCCGGCTCAGGTTCGGCTGGATCTGCCCGGTCTCGGCGTCCACCAGATACGCGGCGTACGCCCCGGCGTCCCGGCGGAAGAGAGCGTTGGACAGTGAGCAGTCGCCCCACGCGAACCCGGCGAGATGCAGTCGTACGAGCAGGACCGCCAGCGCGTCCATGAGCCGCTTGACGGTCGAGGGGCGCATCGTCGACTCGAACATCGAACGGTAGGGGAGCGACCCCTTGAGATGGCGGGTGATCAGCGCGGGCTCCAGCGGCTCGCCGTCCGCGTCCACCCGTCCCGTCACCACCGCCAGCGCGTCCACGGCGGGAATGCCGAGCCGGTGCAGATCGCGCAGCAGCCCGAACTCCCGGACCGCGCCCCGCTCGGATATCTCCTTGACCGCCACCACCTCGGGTCCGGCGGACGCGAAGCGCACCACATGGCGGGAGATACCGCGGGGCAGCGCCACGAGACAGGCGTCGGGCCACTGGTCGAGCGGTGTGTTCCACGGCAGATCGAGGAGCACGGCCGGCTGCTCGGGATTGGTCGCGCTGATCTGGAGCGCCATCGTGCCTCCCACGGCGGTCGTCGCGGCGGGCACCGGACCCGGAACCGCCCACCACAGTGTGCCGGTATGTGTACAGGCCCTTGGCACGGGGCGTACGGGGCCGGTGGACGGCGGGGGTGTACACGTGTTTACCCTGAGAGGGGTGAACAGTTGTGCACCCCTGTGCCCCGCTTGATTCCGCACCCTCGATTCCTCACCCGTACGGAGAGAGATGACCGAAGCGCGAGAAGCGATATCCGGCCCCGACGCCCCGCACCACCCCCGGTTCCTCGTCGCCGTCCTGGCCTTCTGCGGGGTGGTGGTGGCGGTCATGCAGACCCTGGTCGTACCGCTCCTGCCGCACATCCCCGCACTCACCGGAGCCACCCCCACCGCCGCGAGCTGGCTGGTCACCGTCACCCTGCTCACCGGTGCCATCTGCACCCCCGTACTCGGGCGTGTCGGCGACATGTACGGCAAGCGCCGGGTGCTCCTCGTGTCCCTCGGCGTGCTGGTCGCCGGGTCCGTGCTGTGCGCGGCCAGCTCGCAGATAGGGGTACTGATCGCCGGGCGGGCGCTCCAGGGCGCCGCGCTGGCCGTCGTACCGCTGGGCATCAGCATCATGCGCGACGAACTGGCGCCCGCGCGGGTGCTGCCCTCGGTCGCGCTGATGAGTTCGACCCTGGGCATCGGCGCGGCCGTCGGACTACCGGTCGCCGCGCTCGTCGTGGAGCACTCCGACTGGCACACCATGTTCTGGGCCTCGGCCGGGCTCGGAGTGCTCGACATCGCGCTGGTGCTGCTCTGCGTACCGGAGTCGCCGCTGCGCACCCGGGGCCGCTTCGACACCCTCGGTGTCCTCGGGCTCTCCGCGACGCTGGTCTGTCTGCTGCTGGCGGTCACCCAGGGCGGCGGATGGGGCTGGACATCCGCCCGTACCCTCGGACTTCTCGCGCTGTCGCTGGTGACCGGACTGCTCTGGGGCCGGTACGAGCTGCGCTTCACCACCCCCATGGTCGACCTGCGGGTCTCGGCGCGGCCCGCGGTGCTGCTGACCAATGCCGCCGCGCTGCTGATCGGCTTCGCCTTCTACGCCAACTCCCTGGCCACCGCGCAGATGGTGCAGGAACCGACGAGCACCGGTTATGGACTGGGCGCGTCCATCGTGGTGAGCGGGCTCTGTCTGCTGCCCGGCGGGCTGACGATGGTCGCGCTGTCCCCGGTGTCGGCCCGGATCTCCGCCGCGTACGGCCCCAGGACCACGCTGGCGCTCGCCTCGGCCGTGATGGTGGCCGGCTATGCGGTCCGTTTCTTCACAAGTCACCAGCTCTGGACGATCATCCTCGGCGCGACGGTCGTCTCGGCGGGCACCGCCATCGCCTACTCGGCGCTGCCCGCGCTGGTGATGCGCGCGGTGCCGGTGAGCGAGACCGGTGCGGCCAATGGCCTCAACACCCTGATGCGGTCGGTGGGTCAGGCGTTCTGCAGCGCCGCCGTCGCCGCCGTACTCACCCGTGTCACCTTCGAGGCCGACGGGCGCACGGTGCCCACCCTCCACGCGTATCTGCTGGTCTTCCTGATCGCGGGCGGCGCGGCGCTGCTCGCACTGGCCGTCACGCTGTGTCTGCCGGCGCAGCGGATCACAGTCCCGGGTACCGTCGGGCGGGACGACCGGACGGCGTCGCTCGCCCAGGAGGGCACATGAACGGGCAGGCAGCGGGCGGGATCACCGACGACGGCGGATCACCGAGCGGATCTTCCACGGGGGCGGGAGCGGAGGCGGCGGGCCCGGATGCGGCCGGGGGCCCGGACGCGGGCTCCGGGGCCGAGGCCGGCTCCGGACAGGCCGGTACCGGGCCCGAGGTCGGCTCCGGGCCCGAGGCGGGCACCGGGCGCGCCGCGATTGTGCGGGCCGCGCGGCGTGCCTTCGCCTTCCGCCCGTACGCCGAGGTCACCCTGCGCGGGATCGCCGCCGAGGCCGGGGTGAGCGCCTCACTCATCGTCAAGCATTTCAGCACCAAGGAAAGGCTGTTCAACACCGTCGCCGACTTCGGGCCCGCGGCCGACCTGCTGTTCGCGGCGCCGCCGGAGTCGCTCGGCCGCCATCTCGTACTGACCGTGGTCCGCAGCCGCCGCGAGCAGCAGGCGGACCCCCTGCTCCGCGTCGTCTTCGCGCTCGGCAACGACGACGAGCGTGTCCTGCTGCGCGAACGCTTCGGCGAGCAGATCACCCGCCGGCTGGCGGCTCTGCTGCCCGGCCGCGAACGGGCCCTGCGCGCCGAGCTGGTCGTCGGTCAGCTTCTCGGTCTCGGCGCCACGCTCAGCCTGCACCGCGAGGGCGCCAACGCACGGGCCACGCCGGAGCAACTGGCCGCGCTGTACGGCCCGTCGCTCCAGCGGCTGATCGACGGCTCTTCCGGCTCTTCTGACTGATCGTCAGCGAGTGATCAGCAGCTCGGTGTTGCGGTCCATCAGCTTGCCCGCGGGCGCGGTGGTCGAGCCGGGCGCGTTGTGCGCCAGCTCCCGGTAGAGCGCGGCCAGTCCGGTCTGCGAGAGGTCCCCGAAGTCCGTACCGTGCGGCGCCGCCGACTCGATCAGCGTGGTGAACAGGGACAGCGTGCCGTCCCTGTTGTCGGTGATCTCGATGATCCTGGCGAGCTGCGGGAAGTCGATGTGCGACGCGGTGGTGATCTCCCAGAAGGAGCCGCGCGGATTGATCGAGTTCCGGTGGCTGTGACCGTTGACCCAGGCCAGCACCGACCGGTGCTTGTTCAGCAGCTCCAGGACCTCTTCGCCGTTGTGCCGGGTCTCGCCGGGACGGGCCGGGTCCGGGTGGGTGTTGGTCATCGTCCAACTGTTGTGATGGCTGAAGACGACGACGTACTCGTCCCGGTGCTCCTTGAGCCGCCGCTTCAGCCAGGCGAACTGCGCCGAGTCGAGCGAACCGGTGAAGTGCCCGGCCCGGTCGGTGGTGTCAAGGCTGATACCGGTGATGTTCTCGCCCATGGAGAAGGTGTAGTAGAGCGTGTCGCTGTCGAGATTCGCCTTCGTGTAACCATGGCCGATCGGACCCGCCCCCACCCGCGACGGGTCGAGATGCGCGGACACGTACTCGCGCGGGCCGAACGGCGCCCGGCCCGGGTCCGGGGTGATCGAACGCATCGAGCGCTTCGACTCGCGCAGCAGATCGATCAGTTCACCGCCGCCCGGCCGGCTGCCCTTCGCCAGGATCTTCGACAGCGTCTTGGCGTCACCGTTCGAGATGTCGTACAACTTCCGTGCCCCGACGGCGAATTCGGCCAGATAACCGGTGCGATCGGCGATGGCGCCGCTGGCCAGGCTGTCATGGTTGCCGACGGTCGAGTACCAGGGGAGCCGCAGACCCGGGCTGTTCACCGAGCGGATCGCGGCGTCCAGGAAGCCGTCGATCTGGGGGAAGCCGTACTCCTTGTCGGTGTCGCGGCGCGAGTCCTCCGGATGCCAGAACAGCCGCTCGCCGGAGTTCTGCACGCCCTCGTACCGGCGGCTGTCGCCCGTATTGGGAGAGATGCGTCCACCGCTCATGACCGTGAGGTACCAGTCCAGCTCCGCCAGGGAGTTGTTGTCCGTGTTGTCGCCGGTGGTCACGGCGAAGGTCAGCGGCGCACCGGTCGCGGGCCCCGACCTGATGGCGTTGATCTGCTCGATCAGGGCCACCGCTCCCGGGACGGTGAGCGCCTCCTGGGGCCGCCACCCCGACACCCCCTGCGAGCGCAAGTACTCGGTGCGCACCGGATGCTGAACGTCCGTCAGATGCATATCGGTGAGCTGCACGAAGGAGCTGAGCACCGTACGCCGGGCGGCCCGGCCCGCCCGGGGCGCCGCCAGGGACTCGCGTACGACCCGGCGCCAGCCGGGTCCGTCGCCGAGCCGCCGGAAGGCCGCCGAGGAGTCGCGGGGCGCGGCGACGGTCTCCAGCGTCGTACGGGCCGGAACGCTGCGCGTGGGCGAGGCCGCGGGGGTACGGGGCACCGGCACCGAGGACGCGGTCGCCGCTCCGGGCGCCGCGGCGGCCTCACCGGGACCGCCGCCCGCGCCGAGCGCCAGACCGATGCCCGCGGAGATGCCGACCGCTCCGGTCGCGGTGAGGAACGAACGGCGGTCGACTGCGGCGACTGCGGAGCGTATGCGTGTCATGGGTGCGGTCTCCCGAGTGCGAGCGCATCAGCAAGAGCGCCGGGGGACTGCCCCCTGGCTACTCCTTGATGTTCGGCACACGGCGTGGCCTGCGCGTGAACGACATTCCAACTGCGAACACCCATCACTGCACAGGGATCACCCGCGTCGGCGAACCGTCGTCGGGTCCATGACCGCAGGACGGAAGCCGGTCACTCGGTGTTCACCATGAGGGGAAGCGGGGCGTCCGCAGCGTCACACTCCACCGGTCGGACCTGTCCGTCGGCTCCGACGCCTCCGCCCTGGGGCCGATCTTAACTTCTGCTACGGCTCTCGCCGGGGTGTGGCCGTCGCGTGGAGGACTCCGTGACCGGCCCGTTGTCGTACCCCCGTGGCAGAGTCTTCGACGGACCCGGCGCGACACCGCGTCGAGCCATGGACGTATGCCCGTACGTCCGTATGCCCCTGGGTCACCGTGCCCCGAGCCGATCCCGAGCAGGAGATGGCGTCATGCCCGACCGTACGACCCCCGTCGCCGAGGCGCTCGCCGAACTGGCGGAGCTTCTCGCGCCCGGCCGCCCCGCCGTCACCGAGGAGGTCCTGCTGGCGTACGAGGACCCGGAGACGTATGTACGGACGCATGCCGGGCGGCTGGACGAACGGGGGATCGACGAGCCCGTCGACGACCTCGCCTGGATCGCGCTCGTCGATGCGCTGACCGCGCAGGGGCTGCTGGCGGAGGTCGACTGGAAGGAGAGCGGCGAGGAGATCAGACGTCAGGTCCGCGCCCTCGAATCCCGTCCGGCCACGGATCCGTGGTCACTCGCGAGCAATGCGAACAAGGCGGATGAGGCGGACGAGGCGGAAGCGCTCGACACGTACGCCTTTCTGACTCACTACGGCGCGCTGCATCTCGACGTGGGCACGGCGCTCGCGGTGCTCGACATCGAATCGGACTGCTATCCCCTGGTCCTTCTCCCGGCGGCCCGCGCGGCCGAGCTGACCCCGCTGGCCCGGCGTGCCGGATTCGCCGCGGCCGTCCTCCGGCCGGACACCACGTAGGGCCTCTCGTTTGGATCTTGCTGGGCTCGATCCAGACGAAAGACCCTAGCCCGCCGTGATCACGACCGGGCCGCCGTGCGGGTCCGCGCGGTCTATCCAGTCGGCCGAGGCGTACAGCGGACGGTCCGGCACACTGCCCCGGCGGAGCCGTTCACGGTGCAGGAAGCGGCCGTCCTGGGAGATGAGCAGCGCCGACAGCCGCCCGGCGGTACGGGTCGTACGGAGCGTGAACCGGCCCAGCGGCGGACGGGGGCCCCGGGGGTCGATACGGTTCGGCGCGACCCAGCGCAGCGGCGCGTCCACCTCCACCGGCACCTGCCCGCCCGGCCAGCCACCGTCCGCGAGATGGCGGAGGACGGGTCCGGCGACCAGCCGGCCCTCCCGGGCCGCCGTACCCGCCGGTTCCACGGCGTGCAGCAGATTGCCCACGGCAAAGACCCCCGCGGCGGCCGTACGGAACGCGGTGTCGACCGCCGGGCCCCGGGTGCCGCGGTCCAGTTCGATCCCGCCGAGCCGGGCGAGTTCATGGTCGGGGATCCAGTCGCCCGTGAAGACGACCGTGTCGCAGGCGACGGTCGTCGTCCTGCCGTCCCTGTGCCGCAGCGTGACCCCCGCCAGCCGGCCCCGGCCGATCAGTCCGGTCACCGTCGTCCCGGTGAGCAGCGGAACCCGGTGGTGCAGCCGGGTGCCGAGGCCCGATGCCCAGGAGGTCTGGTGGCGCGGCTGGTCCGTGACCATGGCCGCGATCTCGACCCCAGCGCCCCGCAGGGTACGGACGGCGGAGTAGCCGACCGGTTCCGCGCCCACGACCAGCGCCCGTGTCCCGACCCGCTGATGGCGCAGATGGACGGCCTGCTGCAACTCGCCGGTGGTGAACACACCGGCCGGCCGGGTCCCCGGCACCAGTCGTGCGCTGCGCGGGCGTTCGCGCGCGCCGGTCGCGAGGACGACCGCTCCCGCGGTGACGCGTTCGAGCCCTGCCGGGCTGGTGGTGTCCAGGGCGAGAGTCCCCCGGCCCGGCTGCTCCGCCCAGCCGGTGACCGAGACTCCGGTACGTACGGTGGCGCCCGCACCCGCCGCCAGCTCGCACCAGTGGCGCGCGTACGCCGGGCCGCTCATCGGACGCCGCAGCTCGCGCAGCCCGAATCCCGAGTGGTAGCAGTGGCGCGGGACACCCCCGGCCTGCTCCTCGCGGTCGACGACCTCGACCGTGCCGGCGCCCGCCGCGGCCAGCCGGGCCGCGGCCGCCAGCCCCGCCGGACCGGCGCCGATCACCAGCACATCGACCGTACGCGTCCGCCGGCCGGGCCCGGGGACGGCCAGACCGTCCCGGTTCGTCGCGCTCATGGTCCGACCTCCGGCAGCAGGGACGACGCGCCGCTTCCGGACACACCGGAGGCGGCGGGAGCAGCGGTACCGCCCGGACCACCGGGGCCGCCGGCCGCTTCAGGGCTGAACAGCCCGCGCACGGCCGCTCCGCAGTAGAACCCCTGGCACCGGCCGCCCCGGGCGCGGGTGCGCCGCCGCAGCCCCTCGGGCGTGCTCGGCGGGATCGTACTCGCGAGCGCGTCACGGATCTCCCCTTGGGACACCCGCTCGCAGTGGCAGACGATTCGTCCGTACTCAGGATCGGCCGCGATCAGATCGGCGCGCTGGTACGGGCGCGGAAACGCCTCGCCGATGTTCGGCATCCGTACCGCCGGGCGCTCGCGCGGCTCGCCCAGCTTCTCGCCGGCCTCGGCGAGCAGCTCCACGACATGCGCGGCGATCGCCATCGACGCCGTCAGCCCGGTGGAGCGGATACCGCCCACGGTGACATAGCGCTGGTCGGCGTGGCAGCGGATCCGGTAGTCGGATTCCTCGGTGGCGGCGCGCAGCCCCGCGTAGACGGCGGTGACCTCCTCGTCGAGCAGCTCCGGCAGGATGCGCTCGCCCCTCTCCCGCAGAAAGGCCAGCCCCTCCGCGGTGGAACCGGTCGCCGTCCTCTCGTCGAGATCCTCGGCGGTCGGGCCGAGCAGTACGTTCCCGTACACCGTCGGCGCCACCAGCACTCCCTTGCCGAGCGCGGTCGGCACCGGCAGCAGGATGTGGCGGACCAGGCCGCGGGCCTGTTTGTCGAAGACCATGAGCTGACCGCGGCGCGGTGTCACGGTGAAGTCGGCGTGGCCGAGCCACCGGTCGATCTCGTCGGCGTGCAGTCCGGCGGCATTGACGAGGATGTGCGTACGCAACGGCCCCCGGCCGGTGCCGAGTTCATGCGGCGCTCCGCTGCCGACCCCGGTCACCGGGCAGTTGAGATGCAGATCGACGCCGTCGCGGACGGCCTCCGTGGCGTACGCGAGCGTGGTCGTCCAGGGGCAGATGATGCTCTCGCCGGGGACGGCCAGTGCGCCCAGCGCGCCGCGGCCGAGGTGCGGTTCGAGGGCGTACAGCTCGTCGGCGCCGATGAGCCGCGTTTCGTGGTACTCATTGCGCTCCGCCTTCTCCACCAGCCGTGGCAGGGCGGCGAGTTGCTCCTCGTTCCAGGCGACCAGCAGCGCGCCCACCGGTTCCACTGGGATGCCCGCGGCGGCGGCATAGGCGGCCAGCCGGCGCTGTCCCTCCCGTACGAGCCGGGACTCCAGCGAACCGGGTACCGCGTCGA
Organism: Streptomyces sp. GMY02; assembly: GCF_019056675.1. NCBI lineage: Bacteria > Bacillati > Actinomycetota > Actinomycetes > Kitasatosporales > Streptomycetaceae > Streptomyces > Streptomyces sp. GMY02. Next base: position 7,821,663 of record NZ_CP077658.1, read on the forward strand.
AACCGGTGTGCAGGATCGCCGTGTTGGCCTTGGACGTCCCGTCCCCGACATCGCCGGACGCCTCCACCAGCGCGACACGCAGCGGATACCGGGACAGTTCGCGGGCGATGGCGGCGCCGACGACTCCGGCGCCGATGACGACGATGTCGTACACCTCGTCCGGCAGCGGTCCGGAGGTCGTGACAGCCATGGTGCTCCAGTTCCCGGCTCAGGGTCTTGTGGTGGGCGGGGGAGTACGGGTCAGCAGCGCGTCCACCGCCGAGCGGAAGACACCGAGCCGGTCCGCGGCCTCGGCCCGGCCGATACGCGGCTCGTAGATCGCGGAGGGCTTCCACTCCGGTACGACCTGACCGGGCGTCAGCCCGGGATCGAGGCCGAGCCGCGCGAGCGCGCCCACGCCCAGTGCCGTGATGTCCGGCCGCTTCGAGACCTCCACGGGCCTTTGCAGCAGGTCCGCCTGAGTCTGCATCAGCAACGACGACCGCGTCAGACCGCCGTCGACGCGCAGACCGCCCAGCGGCACACCGAGATCGCCGGCCACCGCGTCCGCCAGCACCACGACCTGGGCGGCGAGCCCCTCGCACAGCGCGCGCACCAGATGACCCGCGTTCGTGTCCAGTCCCAGACCGCTGATCGAGCCACGCAGATCGCCGCGCCACCAGGGCGCCGCGAGTCCGGCGAGTGCCGGTACGAAAGTGACTCCGCCGCTGTCCGGTACGCCCGAGCCGACCGTGTCCAGATCGGCCGCCCCCGAGATCACCCCGAGCCCGGCCAGCCAGCCCACCGCGGACGCGGCCGTGAGGACCTGTCCGTCGAGGCAGTAGCTGGTCCGCCCGCCGAGCCGCCAGGCGACACAGCTCACCAGCCCCGATGTCCCCCGGAGCGGCCGGCCGCCGGTCTGCGCGAGCAGGAACGCCCCTGTGCCGTAGGTGCACTTGGCGGATCCCGGTTCGGTCACGTTCTGCGCGAGGAGCGCTGCCTGCTGGTCGACGATCACTCCCGTCAGCGGGATCTCGCCGCCGAAGGCCGTGGTGGTGCCGACCGGTCCCGCCGTGTCGGTGATGCGGGGCAGCGCCTCTCCGGACAGCCCGAAGATGTCCAGGGCCTCCGGTGACCAGTCGACGAGGTCGAGGTCGAGCAGTCCGGTACGGCCCGCGGTCGCCGCGTCCGTGACGAACTCGCCCGTGAGCTGGTGGATCAGCCATGAGTCGCTGGTGGTGACGACCCCCTCGCGGGTCCGGTGCCGCCGGATCCAGGCCATCTTCGGTGCCGCGATGTACGGGTCGAGGGGCAGCCCGGTGAGAGCCCTCAACCGCTCGCCGTGCGAGGCGAGTTCGGTGCAGAGGGACTCGCTGCGCCGGTCGTGCCACACGATCGCGTCCGTCAGCGGCGTCCCGGTGACCGGGTCCCAGGCGAGCACCGTCTCGCCCTGGTTGGCCAGACCGACGGCCGCGACCGGCTCCGCCGCCTCGGCGAGGGCCTCGCGCCCCGCGTCCAGTACGGAGCCGAGCAGCACGGCCGGATCGATGTCCGCCACGCCGCCGGAGCCGTGCCGGGGAGGCGCCGGGGCCGACCCCGTACCGATCACGCCCCGTTCGGGGCAGATGACCAGGGCCTTGGTGGACGAAGTGCCCTGATCGAGGGCGAGCACCGGCCGGCCGGCCGCGTGGGCGCGCGGACGGCTGGATCGCTGGACTGGCGGCATGTCCTGTTCTTCGGTTCGAGGGGCTGCGGAGCCTCGGGTTCGAGGGCCTTTCAAGTGTTCTTCGAGGTCTTCCGGGGCCCGGCCGGACCGGTTTTCCGGCCCCGCGGAAGCCCCGTACACGGGCGGGTTGATCGCTCAGCGAAAGCGTGGTGCAGGTCAGAGCAGGCGTCAAGGGTTCCAGGACGCCGCCGCGGAACCGGTTCCGGAGGGGCGTAACCTGCGTTGATCAACGGAGAGTTGCGAAAGATCAGCAAAGTGTTCGAGTGGACTCATCGCGCCCCCTACACTGATCGCCGCGGCGGCAGGCGTCCTTGACCGGTTTCGCCCTTGCCGTGGCCCACGTCAGGTCGGTGCCCGCGTACCGCCCACCGGACCGCTCCACCCCCCTCACCGTCCCAGAGGATCTATGACGACCATCTTCTCAGCCGGGGGCCTCGTCGGCCCTGCCTGGCCCCGTCGTTACGAGCGGTCCTCGGCCGCCCGGGCCTCGTACCCCGGATCCTCGGCCGCGCGGACGGATCCGAGCTGATGGCGAGCGACAACTTCCGCCCCGTCTACCATCCGGCGGGCCACGACAACGAACTGCGCGCGGCGGTACAGGATCTGCGCACCGGACGCTGGCTCGCGATGCGCAACCTCCTCGCCGGGACGTCCGACTGGGGCCGGTGGACCCAGCGGACCCAGATCCTCGCCGCCGTCGCCGCCGGTTCCGACGCCGTACAGGCCTGGCGCGCCGAGGAGCCGGAGAGCCTCGCCGCCACGGTGATGCACACCCGGGTCGTGGTGGAACGCGCGATACGGGCCCATCGCGACGGCCATACGCGCACCCAGGAGCTGTGGCAGCAGGCCTGGGAGGCATGCCGGAGCGCCACCCGCCACGCTCCGGACGACCCGGTTCCCTGGGTGTGCCTGCTGGCGCTGGCCCGGCTCGACGACCGGCAGCAGATGGACGAGCACCGGCTCGCGCCGCCCGGACCGATGCTGTTCCCCGGCCCCTGGGGCCTGCTGGCGGAGGCCGACAAGCGCGATCCGTTCAACCGCGAGGCGTACCACCGTATGCTCCAGTTCGTCTACGCGCGGAGGAGCGACGGATCGCTCTCGGAAGCGGTCAACTTCGTTCAGTGGGCGGCCTCCGCCGCGCCCAAGGGCTCGCCACTGCACGCGCTGCCGCTGTTCGTCAGGGTCGAGCGCTACCGCCGCGAGAACGGCCACGAGAAGGCGCTCGACCTCCACTGGGTCACCGAGGACGCGACCCGGGACGCCCTGCGCGCCGTGCATCTCTGGTTCGACCACGCGGACCTGGCCGAGGCGGCACTGCCCGATCTGAACCATCTCGCGCACGCCCTCTGGGGCTCGCTCCAATTCACCGAGGGGGCCAGGGTGTTCGAAGCGCTGGGCCCGTTCTACGCGACGGTGCCATGGGCGTACCGTACGCGGAGTCCCGGTGACGCGGCTCAGGCCGAGGACGTGTTCGTCCGTGCCCGCAGCCGCTGTCTCAGCAGCCGGGAGGGGCGGAACGGGCCGTCCGGCTGACCCGCCCCGCCGGGACCGTACGACGCGTCTCCGGCACGTATGCGCCGCACGGCACCACTCGTACGGCACCACTCGCACGGCTCTCCTGGCACAGCACTCGCACAGCACTCGTACGGCACCACAGACATCACAGGCACCACCCGTACCGCACCACCCGCACGGCACCATCCGTACCGCCGCACCATCTGTTCGCTCCTGATCTCTCCTGTCAGTTCTCCTTCGTTTCCCTACTACAGGCGTTTCCCCGGAGGTACTTCCCGTGTCCGTTTCCCCACCGGCCTGGTCGAAGGCCGATCTCGTCCCGCAGAAGGACGAAGAGCAACGGCTGCGCGAACTGGGCTATCAGCCGGTTCTCGCCCGCCGCATGGGCGGCTTCGGCAACTTCGCGATCAGCTTCTCGGTCATCTCCATCCTCTCCGGATGCATGACCCTGTACGGATTCGGCATGGGCACCGGCGGCCCTTCGGTGATGCTCTGGGGCTGGGCGGGCGTCGGCCTCTTCGTCCTCTGTGTGGGCATGGCACTGGCCGAGGTGACGAGCGCGTACCCCACCTCGGGCGCGCTCTACTACATGGCCGACCGGCTCGGCGGACGCAAGTGGGGCTGGTACACGGGCTGGCTCAACCTGCTCGGACTGCTGGGTGCGATCGCCGGTATCGACTACGGCGCCGCGCTCTTCACCGGGGCCTTCCTGAACCTTCAGTTCGGCTTCGACCCCACGCCCGGCTGGACCATGGTCATATTCATGTGCATCCTGCTGCTGCACGCGACCCTGAACCTCTTCGGCGTCCGGCTGGTCAGTGTCCTCAACTCGATCAGCGTGTGGTGGCATCTCGCCGGTGTGGCCGTCATCGTCGGCGCCCTCGCCATCGTTCCGGACAGCCACCAGTCGCCGTCCTTCGTGTTCACCGAGTTCGTCAATGAGACCGGCTGGGAGAACCCGATCTATGTGGCGGCCATCGGCCTGCTGCTGGCGCAGTACACCTTCTCCGGATACGACGCCTCCGCGCATCTCTCCGAGGAGACCTCCAACGCCTCGGTGTCGGCGGCGCGCGGTATCGTCCGCGCCATCTGGGTCTCCTGGATCGCCGGCTTCGTGCTGCTCGCCGGACTCACCTTCGCGATCCAGGACTACGCGGGGACCCGGGAGAGCGCCACGGGAGTGCCGCCGGCCCAGATCCTGATCGACGCCCTCGGCACCAGCGGTGCCACGGCGCTGCTGCTGCTCGTGATCGTCGCGCAGCTCTTCTGCGGCAACGCCGAGGTCGCCGCCGCCAGCCGTATGGTGTTCGCGTTCAGCCGTGACAACGCCCTGCCGGGCTCGGCCCTGTGGCAGCGGGTCAGCAGCCGTACCCAGACCCCGGTGCCGGCCGTCTGGCTCTCCGTCGTCGTCGCGTGCCTGCTCGCCGTGCCGTCGCTGTACTCCACGACCGCGTACGGCGCGGTGACGGCCATCAACGTCATCGGCATCACTCCGGCGTACGCCATCCCGATCTATCTGAAGCTGCGCGCCGGCAACCGCTTCGAGCACGGCCCCTGGACCCTGGGCCGCTGGAGCAAGCCCATCGGCTGGATCGCGGTGATCTGGGTCGCGGTGGTCACGGTGCTGTTCTGTCTGCCGCAGTCCAACCCGGTGACCGTCGACTCGATGAACTACGCGGTGATCGCCCTGGCCATCGTGCTGATCCTGGCGACGGTGTGGTGGTACGTGGCGCGCAGCGCGTACAGCACTCCGCAGGCGTACGGCAACGCCCGCGAGCAGTCGGAGATCTCCGAGGGCATCGTCTGACGGACGAGGGTGGTGTGTGGTGGATGTGCCGTCCTGGGGTTTTCCGGACCGCACGTCCACCGCACACCATTCCCCGACCGCCGACGGCTCACCGGAGAATCGTTCATTCCTGAAGGGGAATCGTTAATTCTCCTGGAGGAACTGCTTCGCCAGTTCCTCGCCCTGACGGGCCGTGGTGTCCTGGTCCTCCAGGGACGGGACCTGCGAGTCCTTAAAAAGGATATACGTCACACCTTCTCCCACACCGCCCCTGCTGGGGTCGGTCGCGATCCCGAGGCCACGGGCCGCCGCGAACGATCCCTCGCCGATGATCCCCGGCGGACCCGTGTCCCCGACGACCGCGTACTGCACCCGGTCGCCATGGATGACAGCCGCGACGGACCCGCCGCTGATGCCTGAATTGCGGTAGTTCCAGATCCGGCTCGGGGTCGGCACGACGATGTACGGCAGTTCCTTGGCGTTCAGCGCCCTGCCGCTCGACTCCGTATACGACGTCGCACTCTGGAAGTACGGGTCGGTCCTCTTGTTGCAACGGTCCGTCACCTGGCCGTCGCAGTCGATGTCCATGTCCGCCTTCCAGAACACGGCCCCGTTGGCGTCGCAGACGGGTACCGCGGTAGGAGCGCTCTCACGGGTGCGGTAGAGGCCGTTGGAGATCTGCCGGCAGCGGCTGACCTTGGAGAGCAGTGCCGCCGCGCTGACCGGTCCGTCGCCGGCGGGCACGTCGCCCACCGGTTCGTCCCCGACGAGCCCGGGGTCGACGAGGCCGGGATCGACGGGCCCGGGATCGACGGGCCCGGCGTCGGCGCGCAGTTCCGGGGCGGGCGGCCCGCCCTGCGGTTTCGCGCCCGGTGGCCCCGGTACGCCGAGGCGCTCGGCCCGCGGCCCGTGCGGCGGCTCATCGGTGGGCTGGGCCAGGGCGGGAAATACGGTGATGGGAACGGCCGCGGCGGTCAGCAGTGCCGTACCGGCGGCGATAAGCACATAAGTGCGAGGATGCACGGGGTGATGCCTTTCCTGGTTCCTGGACTGGATGCGGGCTCCCGACGGCTCCTGGACGGCGTTCAGGGACAGCGAGGAGCCCCGGACCGATGCGGCCTAACGGCCGGGCGGAGGCTGACGCCGGTCGGTGCCTATGCACTCGCCCAGTCGTTCGAGGAACACTCGCTGTCCCGTTACCAGCGGTTCCACGGCGTCCGCCAGATCGAACCAGCCGACACGGTCCAGTTCCGGGAACTCACGCACCACACCCGACCCCCTGGGCCACTCCATGGTGAAGGTGCCGAACACGGCCAGGGCGGGATCCAGATCCCCCTCCACGGCCCATGCGGTGACGGTCTTTCCGCCGCGCCGGCGGGCTTCGCCGAGGGGGATCCAGGGCCCCTCGGGGACGGGCAGTCCCAGCTCCTCCCGGAACTCCCGGCGGGCGGCGTCCTCGGGCTCCTCCTCCGGCCCGAACTCACCCTTGGGGATCGACCAGGCGGCGGTATCGCGGCCCGACCAGTAAGGTCCGCCCATGTGTCCGAGAAGCACTTCGGTACCGGTGTCGCCGACCCGGTACAGGAGGAGTCCCGCGCTTCGTTTGCCCGACATGCCGTCAAGTCTCCGTGGGGGCGCGAAGCGTCGCCATTCGCGCGCCGGGGGGAGTGCGCCGCCCTACACGGGCACCGGACCGGCCGTCGGCCGGGAACGCCGGGGGCTCCGGCGCGGGATGACACGCCGGAGCATTGCGGTGACGCGCCGAGCCCATCGTATGAACGGTTGCGCCGAACGGCGCAGGGCCCGGCCTCCGTGGGGGGAGACCGGGCCCCTGTGTGCCGGGGGACCGGCGTGGGTCATGGGACCGACCGGGGGTTTACGGGAACGACGTGATGGTCGACGGGACCGTCGAGGTTCCCGAGGTCGGTGACCCCGTGCTGTTGATGACGTGGTTGTACTGGCCCATGCCACCGAGAGAGACGACCAGCAGGTCATGGAACTTCACACCGGGTTTCACCGGTGCCTGGAATCCGTGGTCCTGCTGGATGTTCGGGTCCGAGGTGTAGTTGCAGTAGCTGCCCAGACCCCAGCCCTCGTGGTTGTTGACGGAATCGGCGACCTTGTAGGCCGCGTATCCCTTGATGCTGCCGTTCTGGATCGCCGCCTGGTTGGGCGCGTCGTACGCCTTCTCGTTCTGGAAGAAGATCGTCCGGCCGTTCTCGCCGTACCATTCGACGTCGTACTTGTTGAAGTGCTCGACGAACAGACCGGTGGCCAGCACGTCGTCACCGTTGACGCGGACGCCGTAGTCCGCGCGGTTCGTCTCCCAGCCGACGCCCGCGCCATGGTCGGCACGCCAGACCCAGGTGTGGTCGATGATCGTGTCATCGCTGTTGATCACCATGCTGGTGGTGGCCTTGCCGGGGCCCGCGCCACCGATCCGGATGAAGACGTCCTGGACCGTGGTCGGGTTCGCGGAGTGGTCGGTGGCCGCGCCCGCCGGGCCGACCTCCAGCAGCGTCGGGGAGTTCACCGGACCGGCGTCGATCAGGAAGCCGGCCAGCTTCACGCCGTCCACATCGGCGACCTTCATCGCGGTCACCCCGTTGTCCGGGATGATCGTGGCGAGCCCCAGACCCAGGACCACCGTGTTGGCGCGGGTCACGTTGATGGTCTGGTCGACGTGGTAGACACCGGGCGTGAAGAGCAGGTTGAGCCCCTGCGCCAGCGCCTGGTTGATCGTCGCCGCGGTCGCGCCCGGCTTGACCACGTAGAACTGGTCGAGCGGCAGGGACTGGCCCTGCGGCGCGCCATTGCCCCAGGTGGTGCCCCGCGCGTTGGTGCGCTTGGCGGGGACGAACACCTTGTACGCGTTGCCGTCCAGGTACAGGAACGGCTTCTCCCGCGAGGTGGGCGTGTTGCTCAGGGTGGTGTACGGCGGGTTCGGGAAGCTCTGCGCGGGCGCGCCCTCGACCCCGGAGAACACCATGTTCCAGACGCCGTTGGTCCAGCCGCCGACGGAGCTGTCACGGGTGTACCACTGCTGCTGGGAGTACGGGCCGACCGTGCCGTCGATCTTGCTGTCGGCGATGTAGCCGCCACTGGCCCAGCCGTAGCCGTTGGGCGCCAGGTTGAGCCCGCCCTTGACATGCATACGACGGAACGGCGCGGCCTGCGCGACCGCCCAGCGGTTGGTGCCGCTGACCGGGTTGAGCGCGAGGTTCTCGGCGGAGCGCCAGAAGTTCTGGGTGGCGTTCCCGTTGAACCAGCCGGCGTCCACGGTCACATCACCGTTGAAGGTGGTGTCGTCGGGCGACAGACCGAGACCCGAGATCGAGGTGTAGAAGCCGAGCTGGGCGTTGATGTTGTTGTACGTGCCCGGCTTGAACAGGAACTGGTAGCGGCCGGAGCCGAACTGGTCGGCCTCCTGACGCTTGAAGACCTCGTCCAGCCTGCCCTGGATGTTCGGCGTCGACGGGTCGAAGACGATGACGTTGGGGCCGAGGTCACCGCCGCCCGGGATCGGGTCGCCGGTGCCGCCCGAGGTGCCGCCGTAGATCTGGAACTCCCACAGCGAGTAGCCCCACTGGGTGGCCCGCTGGGTGCCCGTCAGCTTCACGTAACGGGCGCTGCCCGAGACATTGAGCGTCTCCGTGCCACCGGGTCCCGTGGTGGTGGAGTACGCCTGGGTCCAGCCGTTGCCGTCGGTCGAGAACTCGATCTTGTACGCCTTGGCGTACGCGGTCTCCCAGTTCAGGACGATCTGGCTGACCGCGACGGTGGAGCCGAGGTCTATCTGGATCCACTGCGGGTCGGCAGCGGCGCTCGACCAGCGGGTCCCGGTGTTGCCGTCGTTGGCGCCGGTCGCGGGGGTGCCCGCGTTCTCCACGCTGGAGACGGTCACGGCCTTGCCCTGCGAGAGCAGGGTGGGCGCGGCCTGGGCGGTGGTGCTGGGAATGAGGAGCAGCAGCGAGGCGATCAGCGTGGCCGCGACGGAGGCGGCCAGTCCTCGCCGGCGTCCCGGAGCGGTTCTCCGGAACACCGGTGGAGTGAGCGGAGGAGCGTGCATGGGCAGGTCTCCTGAGTCATTCGGACAACGGGGCAGGCGGAGCGGGAGGGAAAGAAAGCCGGAGAGCGCTCTCTCGGTAGAGGAGATGCTTCTCTCGTGTTTCGGACACGTCAAGAGTTGTGCACGAGGCCGTCAAGTTCGGTTGTGCTGCCGACAACAAATAACGGGCGGGACGCGGTGATTGTCGGGTTTTGTGGGGTGACCGGGGCGTGTCGGGTGGGTGTCGTTTCAGAATCTGACGACGGGGGTGGGGTGCGTGAAACATTGCTACGAGATCCGGGTAGCGTCGATAACTGAAGGGTGTTAGCGTTGCTTCTGGGGGTGCGGATCGACGTACCCCGACCGGAAGGGAGCACTGTCATGCCTGAGAGCCCTGTGACTGACGCGAACGTCGCGAGCGTTGAGAACGGCACGCTTCCCGGGCCCCGGGTGGCCATCGTCACCGGCGGCTCACGCGGCATCGGCCGGCAGAGCGCCGAGCGTCTGGCGGCGGACGGGTATGCGGTCGTCGTCAACTACGCGGGGAGCGAGAAAGAGGCCGACTCGGTGGTCGAGGCCATCACCGCCGACGGCGGCCGGGCCATCGCGGTCCAGGCCGATGTCGCCGACGAGACGGCGGTCGCCGCCCTCTTCGACGCCGCGACCGAGACCTATGGCGGAGTCGATGTGGTCGTCCACGCCGCGGGCCGGATGGTGCTGTCGCCGCTGGCCGAGCTGGAGCTGGACGCTCTCGACGCCATGCACCGCATCAATATCCGCGGCACCTTCGTCGTGGGCCGGGAGGCGGCACGCCGCCTACGGAAGGGCGGAGCCATCATCAACTTCTCCAGTTCCGTGCTGGGTCTGGCCCTGCCCGGATACACCGGTTACGCCGCGAGCAAGGGCGCCGTCGAGGCGATCACCCTGATCCTCGCCCGCGAACTGCGCGGCCGGGACATCACGGTGAACGCGGTGGCGCCGGGGCCGACCGCGACCGCGCTGTTCCTGGACGGCAAGGACGAGGAGACCATCGCGCGGATGGCGGCCCAGCCGCCCTTGGAGCGTCTGGGCACTCCGGAGGACATAGCCGAGGTCGTCGCTTTTCTGGCGGGTCCCGGCCACTGGGTCAACGGTCAGATCCTGCGGGCGAACGGCGGCATCATCTGATCTTTCGGTCGCGCGATCCAGGGCGTCCGTGGTGGCCTGTGGGTCGCCGTGGGGCCCGTGGCGTCCGTGACGTTTCGGAAGGTCCCGGTGCGGGGGCCAGTGCGGGTGCGGGTGCCGACGGGAGGTGGTGCATGGTCACGGTTACGAGGAGCTGGGGGTGGCCGTCGGCGAGGAGACCGCGGCGTCCGGCGTGTCGGACGTGTGCGGGGCGCCGTGGACGTCGGGGATGTCGCGGCTGTCGTGGGTGCCTGGGGTTCCCGGGGTGTTCGCCACGCGCTGAAGCCACTCGGACAGCAGCGCGGCCTCGACCGCGGTCAGCGCCGAGGGCGGCGACTGGCGCAGCAGCGCCCCCAGCCGGGCCGCGGCGGCCGGGGTCTCGGTGCCGGGAGCGGCCGGAGCGGCGGACGCCCCGCCGTTGGGCACGGGGGAGCGCATTGCCTCGGGGGTGAACACGGCCGCGTGCAGGGAGTCCCGTACCCGCCGCGACATCTCGGGATCGGTGAAGGTGGCGGGCCGGGAGACCAGCATCAGTGCCACGCCCACATTCGCCGACATGATCATCTGGGCCGCCAGCTCGGGCGAGATCCGCAGCAGCCCGAGAGCCGCCGCGCGCTCCAGGTCGCGGGTGAGGATCCGGTGGGACTCCAGGGCCGAGGCGGGCGGCTTCCGCATCGCCGGGGAGTTCATCAGCCGGTACAGATTGGGATTCGCCACCGCGAACGCCACATGGGAGTCCCAGCCCTCGCGCAGGTCCGTGATCGGGTCCGCGCCCGGCTCATGCAGGCGCTTGGTCGCCAGATAGGCGTCGAAGCCATGGTCGACGACGGCGGAGAGAAGCCCCTCCTTGTCGCCGAACTGCCGGTAGAGCACCGGCGCCCCGACCTGGGCGGCGTCACAGATCGCCCGCGTGGAGATGTCGCCGTTCGGCGACTTCGCCAGCAGCTCGGCGGCCACCTCCAGAATGCGTGTTCGCGTGCTCATGAAGGGGATGCTACCAATTGGACGGTAGCGTTGCTATCGCGTAGGCGTATCTGTCGCTACGGGCTTGAGGCTGGGCGCGGGTTCGGGTTCCTCACATATGCATGATTCTGGATAGAAGGCCTCATATGTAAAGATTTAGCAAGAAAGGTTAGGCTTCTTGTTCGAACACATGAGCTTCGGCGACCGGGTGGAAGGGCGGCGGGGCTCCCGGCCCACCTCCGGAGCGGGGCGCATGGCAGCACGCAATCGGGACCGCAGCCGAGCGGCGATAGGCGCAGACGAGAGACTCGCGCTGAACCGCATGGGGAGTTTCGACTGGGATCTGGAAAACGGGATCCTGGAGCTCGACGCGGCAGCGCTTGAGGTGTTCGACCTGCGCCCGGACGAGTACGACGGCACGGCCGACGCCCTGTTCTCCCGGTCGCCGCGCGAAGAGCGGATACGGCTCAGAGCCGTCGTGGACGCGGCCGTCCGTGACGGCCGCTCGTCGTACGGCTCGTACTTCCGGTTGACCCGCCGTAACGGGGCGTACCAGTGGACCCACACCCGGGGCCGGATCCTCCGGGACGACGGGGGCCGCGCGTACCGCATCGTCGGAATCGTGCGTAACGCCACGGCCGAACTCACCGAATGCTCCACCCTGGCCGGTCCTCCGGAACTCGGCAGGCAAGGGCTGAACCGCCTGGTGCAGAGCACCACGGAAGCCCTGTCCAGGGCGGTCACCGTGGACGATGTCGCGGCCGTGCTGACCGGGGCGGGCGGGTTGGAGAGGTTCGGCGCCGACGGGCTGGCGCTCGGCCTCGTCGAGGGCGGCACGCTCAGACTCATCGCGCTGGCCGGGGAGTCCATGGAGGTCCTGGACGATCTGCGGCTGCACCGCCTCGACGGATCCCTGCCGCTCGCGGACAGCGTCCTCAACCAGCGGCCGCGCTTTGTCACCTCGCTGCGCGAGATGGTCATCGACCGCTTCCCGGGGCTGCGGCCCTATGTCGGCAGGCTCGGGTTCAACGCGGCGGCCTTCCTTCCGCTGGTCGCCCAGGCCCGCTCCATCGGCTGCCTCGCGCTCTTCTACCGGCGGCGCACCCACTTCTCGCCCGAGACCCGCACGATGTGCATGGTGCTGGCCGGGATCGTGGCCCAGTCGCTCCAGCGCGCCGTCCTCTTCGACCAGGAGCGCGAGTTCGCGACCGGCCTCCAGGCGTCCATGCTGCCCCGCGACATCCCCGAGTTCCCCGGCGCCGAGATCGCGGTGCGCTACCACGCGGCCTGGAGCGGCAGAGAGGTCGGCGGCGACTGGTACGACGTGATCGCCCTGCCCAGGAACCGGGTCGGGGTGGTCGTCGGCGATGTCCAGGGACACGACACCCATGCCGCCGCCGTCATGGGACAGCTACGGATCGCCCTGCGCGCCTTCGCGGGCGAGGGCCACGCGCCCTCGACCGTCCTGGCCCGTGCCTCCCGCTTTCTCGCCGAACTGGACACGGAACGCTTCGCGACCTGCACCTATGCCCAGGTGGACCTGTCGACCGGGATCGTACGAGCCGTACGGGCCGGACATCTCGGCCCGCTCATCCGGCACACCGACGGACGGACAAGCTGGCCCAATCTGCGTGGCGGGCTCCCGCTGGGCTTCGCCACCACCTTCGGGCAGGAGGACTTCCCCGAGACCCGGCTCGATCTCGTACCCGGGGAGACGCTGGTGCTGTGCACCGACGGACTGGTCGAGGAGCCCGGCCATGACATCACGGCCGGCATGGACACGCTCGCCGACATCGTCAGATCGGGCCCCGGCCCGGCCGGCTCGCTGGCCGACCATCTCTCCGACCGGCTCTGGGAGCGGTGGGGGACCGGCGACGACATGGCGCTGCTCGTCCTGCGCCGCAGGCCCGATCCCGGCACCGGCCAGGCGCCCCGGATCCATCAGTACGTCCATCAGGCCGACCCGGAGGGCCTGGTCGAGACCCGCGCCATGCTCCGCCAGGCCCTGGCGGACTGGGATCTGACCGCGCTGACGGACGATGTGGAGCTGGCCGCCGGCGAGCTGCTGGTGAATGTGCTGCTGCACACCGAGAGCGGCGCCGTGCTCACCCTGGAGGTCCTGCCCGACCCGGTCCGCCGCGTACGCCTCTGGGTCAAGGACCGCTCCAGCGCCTGGCCACGCCGCCGTACCCCCGGCGAGGCGGCGACCTCCGGCAGGGGCCTGCTGATGGTGGACGCGGTCGCCACCCGCTGGGGCGTCGAACCGAGAGGCGAGGGCAAGGCGGTCTGGTGCGAGTTCGAGTCGATAGGGAAGTGCGCCTGAGAGGGCGCGCCTGAGGATGCGAGGGCGCGGGGGCGCGCCTGAGGGCGCGGCTCAGGAAGGCACGACGCAGGAAGACACGACTCAGGGTCCGTCGACCGCGTTTGCGACGGTGTCCAGGAACCGCGCGTGCGCGAGATGGCTGCACGGTGCCTCCGGATTCCAGGCCACGATCCGCGCCCGCTCCTCGATGGCGCGCCAGTGCGTGTTGTCCAGGAGCCGCGCGCGTGGCGCCGCGTTCGCGCGGACATCGGCGAGCACGATGTCCGGTTCCAGCGCGGCGGCCTCGGCCCAGGTGACCGTACGCCAGTTGGCGCCGCCGCCCTCCTCGGGGTCGATGAGATCCACCCCCAGCTCACCGACCGCCCGTAGATCCGGCCAGGTCAGCGGCCTGGCCAGATACGCGGTCTCCGAGTCGGCGGCCGACAGGGCCAGCACTCGGGGCGCGCCCGGCCGCCCCGCCGCGGCCCGCAGCCGCGCCTCCGCCCGCTCCAGCTCGGCGGCCGCGGGCGGGCGCGGCGCGTCCAGCGCGCGGGCCAGCGCCGTGAACCGGTCCCGGATGCCGTCGAGCGTACGGTCCTTGCCCACATCCAGGACGACCACCGGCAGCCGCTCCTCCAGATGCTTGGCCGCCTCCGGGTCGATGCCGTACACCTGCCCGCCGCCATAGCTGACCGCGACCACCAGATCCGGTTCCGCCGCGTGCAGCGCGTCCAGATCGAGGGCGCTGCCCGCGCCGAACGAGCGCAGCCCGTCGAGGGGCAACTCACCGGCCTTCGCCGGGTCGGGAGCCTCTCCGTCATGGTGGGAACCGAAGATTCCCAGGGGCCGCAGGCCGTGGTCCCACAGAGTCGCGCCCGCCTGTATATAGGCCACGACCCGGGCCGGCCGGCCCGGCGCGACGGTCAGATGGCCACGGTCGTCAGTGAACTCCCAGCTCTTGCCCGGGTTCATGTCTCGCCTCGTTCCGCTTGTGATTCCGCTCGGGGTTCCGTGCGTGGTGGCGCGGCGTCCTGTGGGGGTGTTCGTACGCGTTGTTCGCGTGGGCGCCACCCACTGTCTGCCCATCCCGGGCTGCCCGGACTCCCGTCGTACGCCGGTCCTCCCGGCCATTCCGCACCCGCCCCCCGAGGTCCGCGCCCCGGCCGCCGTGGCCGGATGATGGAGAATCCGTGTTCGGGTGGCACGTACAAGTCATCCGCCGCTCAGGACCAGGGGCCCGGGTGTGTGTTGTAAGACACACCCCGCGCCCACCGACCTCTCAACACGCCCGTATGGAGCGTTTTCATGGAGCACACCGCTCATGTCAGCAAAACCGCCCTGCCAGGAGTCGGCACCCGCTACGACCTGAACACGGAGGCGGGCAAGCATCTTTCGGTCGTCGTGCACCAGGACGGCCGGCGGATCATCGCCTTCCACGATCCCGAGGACGACGACAACTGCAAGGAGGCCGTGTCCCTCGCCCCGTACGAGGCGACCGCGCTGTCCAAGCTCCTGGTGCCCGACCCCGTCGCCCATCTCCACCAGCACCTGGAGATCGACCTGCTCACCGAGCACATCCCGGTGACCAAGAGGTCGCCGTACGCGGGCCGGACCCTTGGCTCAGCCCAGGTGCGTACCCGGACCGGCGCCTCCATCGTGGCCGTTCTGCGCCGTACCGCCGCCTTCCCCTCGCCCACACCGGACTTCCGCTTCGCCTCGGGGGACACCCTCGTCGTCGTCGGAACCCGGGAAGGCGTCGACGCCGTCGCCGAACTGATCACCGGAGGATAAGCGCCCGTGCACGACACCACCGCACTGCTCATCGAACTCGGTTCCGTCATCCTGGTGCTGGGCATACTCGGCCGCCTCGCCGGCCGGGTGGGCTTCTCCGCGATCCCGCTCTATCTGCTCGCCGGACTCGCCTTCGGCCATGGCGGACTGCTTCCGCTCAACGCCAGCGAGGAGTTCATCGCAACCGGCGCGGAGATCGGCGTCATACTTCTGCTGCTTCTGCTGGGCCTCGAATACAGCGCTTCCGAACTCGTCAGCAATCTCAAGACCCAGTACCCCTCCGGCATCGTCGACTTCGTCCTGAACGCCGTGCCCGGCGCCGTGGCCGCGCTGATCCTGGGCTGGGGCCCGGTCGCCGCCGTCGCCCTGGCCGGTGTCACCTGGATCTCCTCCTCCGGAGTCATCGCCAAGGTCCTCGGCGACCTCGGCCGGCTCGGCAACCGCGAAACCCCGGTGATCCTCGGCGTCCTGGTGATCGAAGACCTCGCCATGGCGGTCTATCTGCCGCTGCTCACCGCCCTGCTGGCCGGACTCAGCCTGGCCGGCGGCAGCCTCACCCTGCTGATCTCGCTCGGTACGGTCGGCGCGGTCCTCTATCTGGCCCTGCGCCACGGCCGGCTGATCAGCCGCGCGGTCTCCAGCGACAACCCCGAGATGCTGCTGCTGGTCGTCCTCGGGCTGACGCTGCTGGTCGCCGGGGTCGCCCAGGAACTCCAGGTCTCCGCTGCCGTCGGGGCGTTCCTCGTCGGTATCGCGCTGTCCGGCGAGGTCGCCGAGGGTGCGCACAATCTGCTCGTCCCACTGCGTGACCTGTTCGCGGCGGTCTTCTTCGTCTTCTTCGGTCTGAACACCGACCCGGCCGCCATCCCGCCGGTGCTGGTGCCCGCCCTGATCCTGGCGACGGTCACCGCCCTGACGAAGATCGGTACCGGCTGGTACGCGGCGCGGCGCGCCGGGGTCAGGACCGCGGGCCGGTGGCGGACCGGCGGCACGCTCGTGGCGCGCGGCGAGTTCTCCATCGTGATCGCCGGTCTCGCGGTCGGCGTCGAACCCAGGATCGGGCCGCTGGCCACCGCGTATGTCCTGCTCCTGGTGATCCTCGGGCCGCTTGCCGCGCGCTGGACCGAGCCGCTGGCGCGCCGGCTCACCAGCGGGCTCAGCGGGGTGCGTGCACTGGGCGGGCCCGGCGGGCTACGTGGGCGCAAGGCGGCGCCGGTGAAAGCCGCCGAGCCCGAGCCGTCGGCGGAGTCCGCTTCCGAACTGCCCGCGTCGGAGCCGAGCGCGCCCGAAGCGACGGACCCGGCACCCAGCCACGGCTGACCGGCTGACCGAGGTCCGCCGCGAGCTGCCGGAGTGCGCTGATCGACCGGCCGAGGCTGACCGGCTGATCGGCTGGCCGTAACGCCATTGCGTCATTACGCCGTGACGCCGTGATGACGGACAACGTCCGTGCGAAGTCCGCGTCCGGCGATGTCCCGCAATGACAAACGGGGCACAGAACGCGCGCCCCGCGTCCTGTGCCCCTGCCGTGGTCGCGCCCGCCCACCCCCGCGCCAGTACGGGGCCGGCCGGCTGACCGGGATAGAATCTACAGCAGTGTAGAAGTGAGCGGGAGTGGTGACCGCGACAGCGAGGCGTACGCCGGTGCTCAGTAACATGAACGGCTGCCATCCAACGCGGCGGCGCGGCTGGAGGGAGACAACGTGAGGGTGCACGGCGGTCCGAAAGGTCCGGAAGGCCCGGACGGTTCCGGCGGTCCGGACGGGCGCCCCCGTCGGCGCGGCCAGGGCGAGCTGGAGTCCCAGGTGCTCGCCGTCCTGCGGCAGGCGCCGGAACCCGTCACCGCCGCCTGGGTGCAGGAACGACTCGGCGGAGACCTCGCGTACACAACCGTCATGACCATCCTGACCCGCCTCCAGGCCAAGAAGGCGGTCACCCGCGAACGGGCGGGGCGCTCCTTCGAATGGCGCGCCGCCTCGGACGAGGCCGGGCTCGCCGCCCTGCGGATGCGGAAGGTCCTGGACGCGGAGGCGGACCGCGAGGCCGTACTGGCCCGGTTCGTCACCGCGCTCTCGGCGGACGACGAGCGGCTGCTGCGCGATCTGCTCGGGCTGCCCGAGGACTCCGAGGCCGGGGCCGGGGGTCCCGATGCCGGTGCGGAGCCTGAACCCGGGGCCGAGTCCGGGGCGGAGGGCTGACGGGGTGGGGGTGTTCGTCTTTCTGCCGCTCGTACTCCCGCTGACCGCGCTGCCCATCGCACGGCTGGCCGAACCGTATCTCCATCCCCGTATCGCCACCCGCTTACTGACCGTGCTGGCCGGGGTGCTGGCGCTGTGCAGCACGCTCTGTCTCGGGCTGCTCGTGGTGGTCGGTACGGCGCAGCTCCCCGGCAATCCGCTGCCGGACGCCTGGTCCGACCCCGAAGTCCGCGCGGCCGTTCCGTACGACGAGATCGCGGGCAAGGCGGCCATCGTCGCTCTGGTCGCGGTCGCCGCCGGGTGTGTGGCGGCGGCCGGGCGGCACTGTACGGTGCGCCGCCGGGCTCACCGCGCCCTGGCCGGTCTGCCCGTGGGCGAACTCGCCGTACTGACCGACGAGGCACCGTACGCGTACGCACTGCCCGGTACGGGTGCCGGTACGGGGACCCGGGCCGGGCGGGTCGTGGTGTCCACGGCCATGCTGGACTGTCTGGACGCCGGGGAGCGCGCGGCGCTGGTCGCCCATGAGCACGCTCATCTCGGTGGGCACCACCACAGGTATCTGCTCGCCGTACGGCTCGCCGCGCGGGCCAACCCGCTGTTGCGCCCGCTGCGTTCGGCGGTGGCGTACACCACCGAACGATGGGCGGACGAGGAGGCGGCCCGGGTGACCGGCGAACGTACGGTGGTGGCACGCGCCATCGGCAAGGCCGCGCTGGTCTCCCGGGGCACGCCCACCCCGACGCTGGCCGGTTTCGCCGCGCCGGGCCCGGTCCCGCGCCGGGTCGCGGCCCTGCTGGAACCCGCGCCCACGGCCGTGAGCTGGCCGTCGGTGTCCACCGCGGTCGGCCTTGCGGTCTGGACGGCCGCGGCGGGAACCATCGGCTCGGCACTTTCCTCGGCGAACGCGACGATCACGCTCTTCCTGGTGCTCAAGGCCGCGACCCCGCTGTGAGCGGAGGCGGCTTCCGGGACCGGGCGCTGAGGATGCGGTGCCGGGGGCGGGACACTCCGGCCAGTCCGTCCCGCCGCTGCCCGGTTTCCGCGCGGTCAGCCAGCCGCGCTCTCCTTCCGTAGCGGCGGTTCCGTCGGCGCGGGCAGGACCGGGCCGAACAGCACCGCTCGTACGACGCGCGGCGCGAACAGCACCGAGACCGGTGATACGAGCGAAGTCGCCGAGCGGAACGCCGCACCGACCACCGGGTCACCCGGCGCGCGCCGCACCACCCGGGCGAGATACCAGGCAGCGGGACGGTCCACCGCACGGGTCCTCGCCGCGTCGCCCCGCGCGCCCGGCAGCTCCTTGTCGGCTCCGGCAGCGATGTCCCAGGCCTGCCGCGAGGCCCTGAGCAACGCCCGCTGCACTCGGCGTGTTGTGGGGGTACGGCGGGGATCGGCCAGCGCGTCGCGCAGTGCGACCGCGCCGAGCGCGGCGACCGCCAGACCCTGCCCGTACACCGGATTGAACGCGCACAGTGCGTCGCCGATGGCGAGGAAGCCGGCCGGACGGCGGCCCGGACGGTCGTACCGGCGCCGGACATTGGCCGTCGAGCGGAAGGCGTGCACCGGCGACTCGGGCCGGGCCTTCAACAGCCACTCGTGCAGCACCGGATGGGGGAGCTGGGCGGCGAAGTCGACGAACGCGGCCTCGTCGGACGGCGGTTCGCTCCCGCGCAGGCCGGAGAGCGTGACGAGATGGCGGCCACCCTCGACGGGCAGGGCGACCCCGCCACGGGCCTGGCCGCGGCCGGGGACGAAGTAGTAACCGACACTGTCCGTCGCGCCGGTGTCACCGCTACCGGCCACCGAGTTGTCGGGGTTGCTGTCCGTGACGCCGGCACCGGTGTCCGAAGCGCCGGCACTGGAATCGGCGGTGCGGGCAGGGCCGGTGTCGGCACCGGTCGGGTCGGTGTCGGTCGGGCCGGTGTGGGCCGGGGTGGTGTCGATTGGGCCGGTGTGGGCGGGGTGGGTGTGGGCCGGGGTGGTGTCAGTGGGGTCGGCGTGGGCCGGAGCCGTGTCGGTCGAGCCGGTGTCGGTCGAGCCCGCGTGGGCCGGGGTGGTGTCGGTCGACCCGGTGTCCGCGGAACCGTTCGTGTCCCCGTGCCGGTAGACCCGGGTCGCGTACGCCAAGCCGGTGTCGAGCGTCTCCTCGTGCGGCGGTTCCGCGCCGATCGCGGCCAGCCAGTCCGGTGCTCGGGAACCTCGGCCCGACGCGTCCACGACCAGATCGGCGGCGAGCTGCCGTACGTCCTGATGGGTCTCCGACCCGCGTCGGCGCAGCCGTACGCCCCGGACCCGGGCCGAGTCCCCGACCAGCCCCACCACCTCCGTGCCCTCCAGCACCGTGATCCGCGGCTCCGCCAGCACCCGCCGCCGTACCAGCCACTCCAGCAACGGCCTGGTCCCGGTGAGGAGATGGGCGGTGGCGCCGGTACGCCGGTAGTAGCGCCAGGCCTGCCACTGCACGATGTCGCTGGGCAGTCCGACCCGCGGCGCGCCGTGCTCGCGCAGTTCGGCGACGATGCCGGGAAGTAACTCGTCGAGCGCCCGCTGCCCGCCCTCCAGCAGAACATGGGTGTGGCGGCTCTGCGGGACACCCGCCCGTGGCTCCGGTCCTTCGGGAAGAAGATCGCGCTCGACGACCGTCACACGGTCGGCATGGCTGCTGAGCACATGGGCCGTCAGCAGGGCCGCGACGCTCCCGCCGACGACCACGGCATGGCGGGTCCGGCGGTCCGGGGAACGGTACGGACCCTCCCCGCGCGCCCGGTCGGTCTCCGCGTCTGCCGTGTTCACCATGCTTGTTCCTCCGCGGTCCTGTGCCCCGTACTGATCCTGATCGGTACGAAGTCAGTATTCCCACGGGGGAGGACCCGGAGGCGCGATGCGCGGATCACGGCGACTATGCGCCGTTTCCCGGTGCTCCGCGAGCCAATATGCCGCTGGGCGGTGTATCCCACGCCCATGTGCTTTCGATCCATGTGCGTCGCGCACATGTGTCCCGGATCGGTGCCCCGGGCTGATGTGTCCCGGACCCATGTGCGCTGCCCCTATGTGCGTCCCACCCATGTGCCCCCCGGCTCATGTGCCCCCGAGCCATGTGCTCCACACTCATGTGTTCCGCACCCATGTGCGTCGCGCCCATGTGGTCCGAGCCGGGCAGTCCGTGGGCGGAGGCACGGTCACCCCGATCGGCGTGCTCGCTCACGCCTTGTGGTACTGGTACGCCTCCGTCGCCGCCGCCTCCACCGCGTCCAGATTCCCGCCCGCCGAGGCGGTGACCAGCGCCGCCACCGCGCCCTCCACGAACGGGGCGTCCACCAGCCGTGCCCCCGCCGGGAGTTCGTCGCCCTCGGCGAGCAGACTCTTCACCGTCAGTACGGCGCTGCCGAGATCCACCAGTATCGCCACACCGGCACCCCGGTCCACCTGCGCGGCGGCGGCCGAGATCAGCTCGGAGCTGGTGCCGAGGCCCCCGTCCGGCGTACCCCCGGCCGCCGCCACCGGCGCGGTCGCGCCACCGCCCGCCAGCCCCCGGGCCATGACGGCGACGGCCTCCGCCACCGGTCCACTGTGCGAGACCAGCACGATGCCGACCGGCTCCCCATTGCTCATGGCGTCGCCTCCGCGGCTTCCGCGAGAGCGGCCATCAGCAGGGCGGAGGAGGTGGCCCCCGGATCCTGGTGCCCGATGCTCCGTTCGCCGAGATAACTCGCCCTGCCCTTGCGCGCCTGGAGGGGTACGGTCGCCAGGGCGCCCTTCTCCGCGGCCTCGGCGGCGGCGGAGAACGAAGTTCCAAGCGCCTCGGCCGCCGGCTCCAGCGCGTCCAGCATCGTCTTGTCCCCGGCCTTCGCTCCGCCGAGCTGAGCCACCGCCGCGACCCCGGCGCGCAGCGCCTCGGTGAACTCACCGGGGGTGACCTCGGTGGCATCGCCGAGCGCCTTGCCCGTACGCCGCAGCAGCGTCCCGTACAGCGGCCCCGACGCACCGCCCACCGTGGAGATGAGCCGGCGTCCCGCCAGCACCAGTACGGCCCCGGGGCCGGCCGGCGACTCCTTCTCCAGCTCGGCCGTCACCGACCGGAAACCGCGCTGAAGATTACTGCCGTGGTCGGCGTCGCCGATCGCCGAGTCCAGTTCGGTGAGCCGGCCGGCCTCGCGCTCCACCATGGCGGCGGCGACCGTCAGCCAGCGGCGGAAGAAGTCGGAGTCGAGTATCCGGTCGGGTTTCTGATCGGTCACGTGATCTCCCTCGCCCGTCAATCGTGCCCTGCTGTTCCTGTGTTCCTGAGCCCTGTCCTTGATGCCTGTCCCTGCCCGACCTTGTCCTGCACCGTTCTGCCCTGCCCCTGACCCTGCCGTCGCCCCCGCACTGCCAGTCTCCGCTTCCGCTCCGCCGTCCCCGTCGGCCTTGCTGTCTCTTTGCAGTTCTGAGCGGAGCCGCCGGAAGCTTTCAGCGGCCCCACCGGAGCGCGGGGGTCTTAACCGGCGCGTCCCAGAGGCGCAGCAGCTCCTCGTCCACCTGGCAGAGCGACACCGAGCAGCCGGCCATGTCGAGCGATGTCACATAGTTGCCGACGAGGGTACGAGCCACCGGTACGCCCCGCTCCTTCAGCACCCGCTGCACCTCGGCGTTGAATCCGTAGAGCTCCAGCAGCGGTGTCCCGCCCAGGCCGTTCACCAGGACGATCACCGGGCCGGAGGGCCGCAGATCCTCCACCACCGCGTCCACGGCGAAGTCGGCGATCTCGCGTGAGGTCATCATCGCGCGCCGCTCGCGGCCGGGCTCGCCATGGATACCGATGCCCAGTTCCAGCTCCCCGGGGGCAGATCGAAGGTCGGACTGCCCTTGGCGGGGGTCGTGACGGCGCTCAGGGCGACACCGAAACTCCGCGAGCGCTCGTTGACCCGACGGCCGATCGCCTCCACCCGCTCCAGCGGCGCCCCCTCCTCGGCCGCCGCGCCCGCCAGCTTCTCGACGAACAGCGTCGCGCCCGTACCGCGGCGGCCCGCCGTGTAGAGGCTGTCCGTCACCGCCACATCATCGTTGACCAGCACCTTCGCGACCTGAATGCCCTCGTCCTCGGCCAGCTCGGCGGCCATGTCGAAGTTCAGGACGTCGCCGGTGTAGTTCTTGACGACGAACAGCACCCCGGCGCCGCTGTCGACCGCGGCGGCGGCCCGTACCATCTGGTCGGGCACGGGGGAGGTGAACACCTCACCTGGACAGGCGGCCGACAACATCCCGGGCCCCACGAACCCTCCGTGCAAAGGCTCATGCCCGGACCCACCACCGGAGACCAGCCCCACCTTCCCGGCGACGGGCGCGTCCCCCCGTACCACCACACGGTTGTCCACATCGACAAAAAGCTCCGGGTGCGCCGCGGCCATCCCCCGAAGGGCATCCGCGACCACGGTCTCCGGCACATTGATGAGCATCTTCATGGGTGTCTCCCGGGTAGGTTAGCAGCTATGCCTCTGACCATGGTTTTCGCAGGTCACATGTGCTGTGGTCACTCTGCGATCTTGGCGGTCCCCGGCGCTCCGAAGCGGCTTTCGGCGATACTGATGCTGACTAGATGCTGACTTTTCTGACGCATGGTCAGCTCCTTCGGGCGCGGTTGAAGACGCTCTGCGGCGGTCCGCCGCTGGCATTCAGTATCGATCCAACAGCGCCGCGCGGCACGGCCTGCGGGACAAGGGTTTGCACGCGAGGGACACGTACATCCGTTCGGGTGAGACGGGGTGCTTCTGGGAGCCGAAGGCTGGATGATCATCCCAACGGGCGATCCGCGGTGAGGAGTGAGAGCGTCCGTGATCGCTGTGTGACGAACGATCCGAACGCCCGCGCGACCCCTCTCCATGTGAAGATCGACGGCTTGCTGAAGCAGGCCGCAGTTCCCTCCGTAGGGGCCGACCGTGGCGTCTTATCCCATGCCACCCGCCGGGCGTACACCAAGAGCCAACGAGACCTCGCGAGGCTGATGTGAAGCGAGTTGGCTAGAGGTTGGAGGGTAGTGTGGCGACGAAGTTACCGCCCGACACGGAAAGTTACTTACTGTGAGCGCTGCTGTGGCCCCGTCGACTTCGGACTTCTACTGCCATCAGGCCATCCCTGGACTTACGCCGGTCAAGGTGGTGGTGGAGACGGAGGATGTGCTCGCGTTCGAGCACACCAATCCCGCCCATCCGGTGCACGTCGTGGTGGTACCGAAGCGGCATATTCCTTCGCTGATCGACCTCGGTGACGGGGGCGAGGAACTGCTGGCGAAAGTCATGGCGGTTGTAGGGCAGGTCGCAGCGCAGATCAAGGGAGAGCACGGCGCGGCTTCTGTCACCACGAACGTCGGGCTGTATCAGGAGTCCCAGCACCTGCATTTTCACGTGTACCACCGCGGGGAGTCCGACGAGCAGATCCTGGCGATGTACGGGCACCACGACGGCTGAGTTCTACCGGGCGCGACGGGTGCGGCCCGGCCTGGTTGCAGCGACGGTCTCCTGCGCGATCAGGTCGGCGGCACGATGGATGACCTCCGGGCCGGGCCACTTCCGATCGGTCTGGCCGAGGTCGGCGGCAAGCTCCATACACGCCTTGGCCAGAGATGCTCCATCGTGCAGCCGGTCGTCGTCGGGCACCACAACGCACCGCCCGGGGTGCCGTCGCGCGTAGGCGGCGGCGTTGTCGAGCTGGTCGCCGCGGTTGACTGTGGCAGGCAGCGGAATGAGGACGGCTCGTTTGCCGAGCGCTTCGAGTTCGGCGAGCGTCGTTGCGCCGGCGCGTCCGATTACCAGGTTGGCGAGCCATAGGGCGTCGGCCATCTCGTCGTGGAGGTACTCCAGTTGCCAGTACCCCGGTACGTTCTGGAGTGAGGGGGCAAGGTTGCCCTTCCCTCGGACGTGCACGATCGCGAAGCGCGCACGCAGCGATTCGAGTTGGCTCTGTACGGCGTCGTTGATGCGCTGGGATCCGCTGCTCCCGCAGAAGATCAGCAGTACGGGCTTTCCGGCAGGGATGCCGAGCCCCTTACGGAGCCTTTCCGGGTCGCCGTTGGCGAGGTCGTGTCGCAGCGGCAGACCAGTGACGGCGGATTTGCGGGCGAGCCATTGTGGTGTGTCGGCAGGGGCGGCGACGGACAGGCAGACCCTGGTGGCCATCCGGGTGACGATCTTGTTGGCGAGGCCGAGGGAGTGGTCGGACTCGTGGATCACGATCGGGACTCGGCAAAGCCAGGCGGCGATCCCAACGGGCACGGATACGTACGAGCCTTTGGAGAACAGTGCGTTGGGGCGTTCGCGTCGCATGGCCCTCACTGCAGCAGCGATGCCGCGCAGCACAGTGAGTGGCATCAACAGGTTGCTCCATGAGCCGTAGCGCTTCAGGCCCGCAGAGGGAACTGGGCAAAACGGGATGCCGGCCTTCTCCGCATATTCGTGCTCAATACTGTCCGGCCGCCCGAAGAACACCAGTTCTTTCACGCCTTGTTCGGGAAGCCGGGCCGCTACGGCAAGGGCGGGGACGACATGTCCGGCGCTTCCGCCTCCGGTAATTCCAATTTTCATTCAGACTGCACCTGGCCTGTGTGGTTGCAATTTCATTGAAGGGGATTTTCTTCGGGTTTTCATTGCTACCGCGCCCGGCGCTGTGAGCTGGGCATCCGAGCGGTACCCACTGGGAGGTTTGTCGGGTCGGCTGGATTCGAACCAGCTCTTCGGCAACACTTATGCCGTGCTCCAGCCCTTGAGCTACGACCCGTTGGTGACTTCGAGGTTAGGGGAAGGGGGGGAAGTCCGGTCAATGCCGAGATCGGAATCGGAGGAGAATTTAAGTCACGCCTTTACCTTTTCTCTGGTCGTTCCTTTTCCTTATTTTTAGGCAGGCGGATTTCGACACACTGTGCGGTAATAGTTGAGCGACTGCTTACATTGGCTTTAGCTGGGAATGCGGCTGGCTTAACGCAGATTCAGGGCATCCGGGATTTGGCTGATTGGCATTCGGTGCGCCCTGGAGGTCCACCGGTCGATGAACTCGGCCTCGTCCCCGTCCTGTTGGGGGGAGAGAACCAAGGCATGCGGGAGGCCGAGGAGCTTGGCGTAGCGGAACTTCTCGCCGGCGGGTTCCGGGCGGTCGTCGACGAACAGAGCGGCTCCGCGGTCGCGGAGCTGTCGTACGGCCTGGTCGGTGCGTTCGCGCATGGCTGGCTGGTCGGGCCGCAGGACGACTATGTGGAGGTCGGCGGGCCCGGTTCCCTTCTTCCACCGGAGCCCGTCCTTGTCGCGTTGGAGGTCGGCAAGGGTCTGGAGGCAGCGGGTGATGCCGATGCCGGAGCAGGCCATGTACGGGGTGCGCGCGGCCCCGTGTTCGTCGGTGAAAGACACGTTCATCGGGGCGGTGTACTGGGTGCCAAGCTCGAAGACGTGGGCGAGTTCGATGGCCCGCGCCTCGCGATAGTGACCGTCCTCGCAGTGGCCGCATCCCATGCCCTGGGCTGCGCGGTGGAGGTCGGTGCCGGTGGGCGACAGAGTTTCCAGACCGGCGGTCCCCGACCAGCCCACATTGTGGCGCAAACCGGTAGAGCCGTCCGAGATGGCGAAGTTGTCGAGGTGGGCGACGGAGGTGTCGAAGAGGGTGGTGGTTCCGGTGCAGTCCCAGGGCGTGAGAGTGCCGGCCTCCTTGCCGAACAGCTCGGGCAGTTGGGCCAAGTCGAGGAGATCGACGCGGGTGGCGCTGGTGGCGGCGGCGAGTTTGCGAGGGCTGACCCGGAGGTCCGAGCGGATCGCCACGGCTGCCGGGACGGTCGAGCCGTCGTCTGCGGTGAGGGCGAAGGCGATGATGTTGACGACCGGGTCGTTCAGTGGAGCCGGCCGGGCCCGCAGAATGGCGTCGTCGCCGCGGTGGCCGCAGCGGTCGCAGACCAGGATGGTGCTCTGCCCGGTGTCGCCGAGGACCAGGTGTTCGGTGGTCGGGCCGGCCGAGATGCAGCCGCCGTCGGCCGCGGCCTGGAAGACGCCGGTCAGGCCCATGCCCAGCAGGGCGGCATGGCAGGCGTCGTTGAGGAAGCCGATCGACGTGCGCATTCCTTCGGGGGTGGTGTCGAAGGTGTAGGCGTCGGCCATGGTGAACTCTCGGCCTCGCATCAATCCGCCGCGCGGGGCAATCTCGTCGCGGTACTTGGAGGTGCTGAGGAACAGCCGGACCGGGAGGTCGCGGTGGGAGCGCAGGTGTTCGCGCACGGTGGCGGCTGCGATCTCCTCGGAGGTCGGGGCCAGACACATCTGCTCGCCACTCCTGCTCGTTGACGTCAGCAGCGCGCCCTCCGACCGGTAGACGTCCCAGCGGCCGGACTGCTCCCACAGCGTGCGGCTCTGCAGGGTGGGGAAGGCGACGGTGTTCGCGCCGCGCTCCTCGAACGCCGTCTGGGCGATCCGGGTGAGCCGATCATGGACGCGCAGCCCCAGCGGCAGCAGGGTGAAGACACCGGTGGCGTCGGTCTTGGCGACGTATCCCAGGGATTCCAGCAGGTCCATGGTGGGCGCGGTCGCGTCGGCGGCGCGGCGGCGTACGGGGGGCCACAGGCGGCTGGCGTACAGCGGGATGTCAGACACGGGCGGCAGCTCCCATCACGGTCTTCGACAGTTCGTGCAGGTGCGCGGTGGTGGTGCTGATGTCGTGGCGCCGAGCGCTGGTCGCTGCTACGTCGCCCAGGGTGCGGCGGAGTTCGGGGTCGTTGGCGAGCTGGTCGATACATGCGGCCAAGGCGGCGGTGTCGCCGGGCTGATAGGCCAGGGCCCCGGCGCCGAGGGTGTGGCGGAGGCCGGGCAGGTCGCCGTACACGATCGGGAGTCCATGGGCCTGGGCTTCGACAGCGACCAGGCCGAATGCCCTCAACTGCTTGGTGGTGAACAGGAACGCCTCGAAGCCGGCGAAGCGCAGCCATAGTTCCTCGCGGGGTATGAATGGCTTGAACCGAATCCGGTGGCTGAGGCCGAGGTCAGTGGTCCGCGCCGTGAGGCCGGGCAGTTCGCTGCCGCTGCCGATGACGGTGAGCTGATGCTCGTCGGCAGTGAAGGCCATGGCTTCGATCGCGGTGACCGTGGACTTGTTCGGGTCGAGTCGCCCGGCGTGCAGCAGCCGTAGTCGGCGCCTGTTGCTGGGCTGAACGGTGGGGTGGTCCGGTACGGGGATGCCTCAGGGGATGGTGATCAGCCGGTCGTTGAACTTCCTCTGGGTGAGGGCGTTCACCTGGTCGGCCATGGCCGCGTTCGGTACAGCGACGGCCGTGCTGGCAGCCATGATCTCGATCAGCGCATCGCGGACCTGCTCGTTCTCGGCGGCGGCGATCACATCGGTTCCGTGCGCGATGGAGATGAGCGGAGTACTGCCCGCAGCGCGGGCGAAGGCGAGCGCGAGTCCAAAGCCCAGGTGCTGGGCGTGGATGAGGTCCGGACGCCTCTCACGCACCAGGCGCTCGACCTCCTCCGTCAGCTTCTCGGCGTACTGGGCGAAGTCTGGGCCGTAAGGTCGCTTCGCTGCGGTGAGGTCGGTGGTTTCCTCGAAGGAGTGCTGCCATCCGCCGGAGCCGGGCAGGGCCAGAAACGTGATGCGGAAGTCAGGGGCAAGCCAGGTCGTTGCACCAGATGGTGGAGCCGCAGGACGGCTCCAAGGGCAGGTCGATGCCGGTCATGATGAGCGGCCGGGTCACTGTGCTTCCCCCGTGGGGCGGTAGGTGCTCAGGCCGGCGTTGAGCATGGCCGACACCCCGGCCCAGCCGATGGCGCAGGCGGCGTCGATGACGGACAAGCCCGGCTCGAAGCCCTGCTTGGGCCAGGCTTGGGCGTAGCGCGGGTGCCGGTCGGTGAATTCATTCCAGGTGACGGTGATTTTGTGCTCGGCGAGCGCCGTGGTGTCGAGGTACTGCCTCGTGCCCGAACCGGCCCATAGTTCGTGCTCGCCGGCGGCGGCGCAGATGCGTGCCAGGCGCTCGGACTTGTCATCGGCGGTGGTCGAGGACATCCGGGAGGTATGGAGCTGGGAGGCACGGGAGCCGAGCGCAAGCGCGATCTGCGTTACGAGGTCGGTGTTCAGGTCGGCCAGCCAGCGGTGACCGGCCGACAGGGGCGGCTCGATGACCTGGAGGGCTTCTTCGGTGTACGGGCTACGTCCGTAGGCCAGGCGTAGCGTCTTGACCATGCTCGGCATGTCGAAAGTCATCGGCAATCCGTGTGTCACGGATGAGCTGCCCTGTGGCACGGACCACCGGAACGGTGACCCAGGCGGGGCCGTTGGCGGTCTTGATCCGATTGCGGTTCTGCCATCCGCCCTGCGTGAACTGCACGTCGTCGTAGAGCGCGACGCTCGTGCAGGCGATCAGTGCCTCGCAGAAACCCAGCCACGGCAGGAACGGCGGCTGCTCGATGTAGATCACTGACTACTCCTGTTCCGGCACGGGGTGCAGCAGCGTGAGTAGCGGCGTTTCGAACGCCTCGAAGGCACGGCCCGCCGCGGCGTCCGAGGGTCGCAGCCGCCAGCCGGCCGCCGTCGCGCGTAGGCGGGTGTAGGTCTCGCCGAGATACCAGCGGCCTCGTTGTGACTCGTGCCTGGCCAGCGCTTTGACCTTGTCGTCCAGGAAGGCCGTGATGTCGACCAGGACGGTCGGGGTGAAGCCCCTGCGCGGGGCGTGCGGTTCGCCGTACAGCACGCTGCGGCAGGACGAAACGCGCGTTCAAAATTCCCTCCTTATGCGTGGTCGATCAAAGGCTTCGGGCCGCAGCCAGTCAGCCAATAACCAGCCCCGCCGTTTCGGCTGCGTGCAGGGCACCATTGAGCCCGACGACGCCTCGGCGCTCACCTCTCCGCGGAAGCGGTGCGCTCGCCCGCTCTGCGTACATCCCCCGCTCCCCTCTCAGGTGTTTTCGCGCAGGGTGGACCTCAAGGCGTCGATGGCTGCGGGGTCGTCGATGGTGGCAGGTGTGGGCTCGTGCTTGCCGCTGGCAATGGTGCGCATGTACTCGCGCAGGATTTTCCCGGAGCGGGTCTTGGGCAGGGAAGCGACGACGGAGACGTTTTTGAGAGATGCGACGGCACCGATCCGCTCACGCACTAGCTGGATGAGTTCGGCGCAGAGTATCTGCTGGTCCGTCGTAGCATCGGCCGTGAGGACGACGAAGCCGCGTGGCACCTGTCCCTTGGGCGGGTCCGTGACCCCGATGACGGCGCACTCGGCCACGTCCGGGTGGGAGGCGAGGATCTCTTCCATGGCGCCGGTGGACAGCCGGTGCCCCGCGACGTTGATGACGTCGTCGGTACGCCCCATGATGAATAGGTAACCGTCGGCGTCGAGGTGGCCGCCGTCGCCGGTCATGTAGAAGCCGTCGGCCGAAGCGAGGTAGGAGGATACGAACCGCGAGTCGTCGTTCCACAACGTGGTCAGCGCCCCGGGCGGCAGGGGCAGCTTGATGGCCCAGCAGGCCGTCGGTGCCGGTCTCGGTGGGTTTGCCGGACCGGTCGACAACCTGGATGTCCCATCCGGGCACCGGCTTTGTGGGCGAGCCGGGTTTGACCTTCATGGGGTCCAGACCCATCGGGTTCGCGGCGATCGGCCAGCCGGTCTCCGTCTGCCACCAGTTGTCGATTACCGGCACGCCGAGGTGTTTGTGGGCCCAGCCCAGGGTCTGCGGATCCAGCCGTTCGCCGGCGAAGAACAGGTACTTGAACCGCGACAGGTCGTACTCGCGCAGGAATGCGCCTTTCGGATCCTACTTCCGGATCGCCCGCACCGCGCTCGGTGCGGTGAGCATCGCTTTGACCTGGTGCTCGGCTATGACCCTCCAGAACTGCCCGGGGTCAGGAGTGCCAACCGGTTTGCCCTCGTACAGGATCGTGGTCGCGCCGGTCAGGAGCGGGCCGTACACGATGTAGGAGTGGCCGACCACCCAGCCCACGTCGGAGGCGCTGAAGAGGGTGTCGCCGGGGCCGATGTCATAGACATTGGCCATGGACCAGCGCAGGCCGACCGCGTGACCACCGTTGTCACGGACAACGCCCTTGGGCTTCCCCGTGGTTCCTGATGTGTACAGGATGTACAGGGGATCGGTGGCTGCCAACGATACGCACTCGACCGGGTCCGCCTGGGCGGTCGCGGTCTCCCAGTCCAGGTCGCGGTCGTGCATTGCGGCTTCGGTTTGGGGGCGTTGGAGAATGATGCACCAGTCAGGGGTGTGCTCGGCGATGTCGATGGCTTTGTCGAGCGGTGGCTTGTAGTCGATGACGCGGGTTCCCTCGATTCCGCAGGACGCTGAGACGATTACCTTGGGGCAGGCGTCGTCAATGCGGATGGCCAGTTCCTGAGGCGCGAACCCGCCGAAGACCACCGAGTGCACGGCGCCGATACGGGCGCAGGCCAGCATCGCGATCGCCGTGTGCGGCAGCATCGGCATGTAGATCACTACTCGATCGCCTTTGACAACACCGCAGTTGGTGAGGACGCCGGCGAAGCGGGCTGCTTCGTTCCGCAGTCGCGCGTAGGAGTAGGTGGCCTTGGTATTGGTGACCGGACTGTCGTAGATGAGTGCGGTCCGCTGCCCGTCTCCGGCCTCGATGTGTCGGTCAAGCGCGTTGTAACAGGTGTTCAGTTCACCGTCGGGAAACCACCGGTAGAACGGCGGATGGGACCGGTCCAGGATTCGAGTGGGTGTCTGGTACCAGTCGATCGCTGCTGCGGCCTGCTGCCAGAAGTGTTCCGGGTCGTCGAGACTTGCCCTGTAGGTGTCGTGATAGGTGCTCATTGCCGTGTCTCAGTCCTATTGAACTCGCAGGTGTTGTGGTTGGTCGGCCAGTGCGATCACAGGCCGAGGAGTGATGCGGTGGCCAAGCAGGACCGGCCGGTTGGCGTGGCCGAGCAGCAGTGGCAGCAACTCGTCGGCACGCACAGTTCCGTACCACCCGTGTCTGGCGGGTGCCTCGCCGAAGGCGGTGACCTCGTCACATCGGACCGTGGGGCCGACGACCGTCAGCGGAGTGGGCTCACCAGCGTGCAGCAGGCTGTGGGTGGAGGGCGTGGAGTGGTCTCCGGTGACGGCGACGATCGCGTGCTCGGCGATGTCTCCGAGACGGGCCAGTCCGCGGTCGATTCCCTCCAGGACGGTTCGCTTGGCGTGCGGGGCTTTGGTATGGCCGGCTTCGTCGGTGGTCTTGGTATGTACGTGAACGAAGCGTGCGCCGACGTCGATGAGTTCCTCGGCCGCGGTGAGACGGGCATCCAGGTCCTGCTTCATGTCTGCCTGGGGCCCGAGATGGATGTGCCGCATACCGAGCATGGTGGCCAGGCCCCGGTAGAGCCGGGTGCTGGTGACGGCCGCTCCGGCGACGCCGATCTGGTCGATGAAGGCGGGTACGTGCTCGTACACCCCGGCCCACTTGGTGGTCAGTACGTCCAGCGCGGGTAGACCGCGGGCGGTTCGGCGGCTGTTGATCGGGCTGCCGACCAGGTACTTCCGAGCCGCGTACAGGGCGTTCGTCAGTGTCACGGTAAACGGCTTGCCAGCGTCACTGGTGGGCCGGGGCTGCAGCCATGGGTGGAAGGCCTCGAAGAACGGGTCGGAGTCGGTGACATCCGCGATCGTGTGCGCGGGTGCGGTGAGCAGAGCCTCGCCCCGTCCACCGAGCGACTGGATGTGGATGCCGTGGTCGGCGAGTGTCGGCCCGAGTGCGGTGAGCAGCGCGTCCGCGTCGTCGTTGTCGGCACGCAGGGACCGTCCAGTGATCCACAGTCGGTCACCGTCTTGCTGGGAGGTACGCAGAGAGGCGTGGACAGTCGCGGCGTTCGGGGTGACGTTCACGTCGGCGCCGAGGGCTTCGAGGACGCCGCGGCCTGGGAAGGGCACCGTGGAGTAGCCGAACATCGCCCAGTGGGCGAGTTCGGAGGTGGGGGGCACGGCCCCAGCCGAAGGGCAGGTGCCAGCCATTGGATCCCTGGCGGGCCAGCGCGTCCAGGTGCGGGGTGTGGGCGGCCTCGGACGGTGTGCGGTCGGTCAGTTCGGGGACGGGGCGGTCCCCCAAGCCATCGAGGATGACGAGGACGATGGGCAGCCGGTCGTCGCCCGGGCGCTGATGGTCCTCGCCGTAGCCGGGCTGCTTCATGCGCCATGCTCCTTGGCCGTCGAGGTGAGAGCCGAGGTGAAAAGAGGGCGAAGGTGAGGGACGATTGCCTCGGGTACCAGCTCCTGCCAGTCGGAGTGCTCCGCCAGGCGGCCCCGGATGTCGGACGCGGACAGGCGGTGTCCGGGATCGCCCGTCAGCACGCGGACCTGATAGCCCGCCTCCGCCAACATCTGAGCCTTGTGCCATTCCCAGTCGCTGTACGCACGTACCCAGTGGACGGCGTCGAGGGGTACGTAGTCGCTCCAGTGCCCGGGACGCGTCAGGTCGAAGGGAACAATTGTCGTGCGGGCCTCCAGGCCGCGGGCGGCGCAGGCGGCCTGGAGCATGCGGACCCGCTGGTAGTACGTGAAGGGGTTGGACGACGGCAGGTGCCGGTGGGCCGAGGAGGCCTCCTCCCGGCGGGCCCCGGCGTCGGGGTTGGTGACCGCGACGATCAGGTGCTCGCCCTCGTGCAGTGCCAGCTCGAAGAGCTCCAGGTGCTGGTGGTGCACCGGCTGGAACCGGCCGGTGACGCATACGGGAGCACTCATGGATGTCCTCCCCGAACGCTCACAATTCCAGGGGCCCCAGCCACAAGATCACCGACGATCGCGGCGGCTCGGTCGCCGCGATCGCGCAGATGGGCCACCGCGGTGTCGGCGCGGTCGGGCTCGACCGCGAGCAGCAGTCCGCCGGAGGTTTGTGCGTCGGCGAGGAGTATCTGACCCGAACGCGTCAGCGGTCCTGGATTGAACCATCCCTCGTCGAGGGCGCCCGCGAGGGTGCGGCGCGTCCCGTCGGGAGCGCATCCCCGTTCGATCAGCTCAGTGACACCGGGCAGCAGCGGTATCTCGCCGGGCCGGACCCGTGCGGCAACGCCGGCGGCGAAGGCCATCTCATGCAGATGCCCGATCAACCCGTAGCCGGTGACATCTGTGCCGCCGCTGAGGCGTGCCGCGCGGGCCACCGCCGCGGCGTCGGCGTTGAGCCGGGTCATCGCCTGCACGGCGGCCCGGACGGTGGCGGGGTCGGCTTCGCCGCGTTTCACCGCGGTTCCCACAACTCCCGCTCCCAGGGGTTTGGTCAGCACCAGTACGTCACCGGCGCGGCCGCCACCCTTCCGCAGGATCGTGCCCCTGTCGACGTCGCCGACGACGGCGAGCCCGTACTTGGGGGCTGGATCTGTAATGCTGTGCCCGCCGGCCAGCAGCGCCCCGGCCTCGCCGACCGCCGCTGCACCGCCGCGCATCACTTCGGCGAGCAGTTCCCGGTCGAGATCGGCGGGCCAGGCAAGGATGTTGAGCGCTACAAGCGGACGGCCACCCATCGCGTACACGTCGGACAGAGCGTTCGCGGCGGCGATTCGCCCCCAGTCGTAGGCGTCGTCCACGACGGGGGTGAGGAAGTCGCAGGTAAACACCAGGGACCGGCTGTCCAGGTCGTAGACGGCGGCGTCGTCGGCCGGATCCGTCCCCACCCACAGGGGCCCCGAGACCGCGGCCAGCAGGCCGTCGCCGCGCATTGTGGACAGCACATCATTCAGCAGGCTCTGGGGCATTTTGCAGGCACATCCACCGCCCGGTGAGTACTGCGTGAGTGGTACGGCCTCTTGAGTGGTCATGCTGCACGCTCCCGGAGCAGGCTGCGAGCGATGGCATTGCGCTGGACCTCGGCGGTTCCCGCGGGGATGCGCAGGTTGCGGGCCACACGGAACAGCTTCTCCTCCGGCGAGCCGAGGAGAAGGCCCCTGGCGCCGCGGATCTGTACAGCGTTATCCGTCACACGACCGAACGCCTCGTCGTTGATGACCTTGACCAGGCTGATCAGGCGCGGTGCCTCGGGGTGCAGCGGGATGTCGAACGGGCCGAGCGCGTCGAGTTCCGCCTGGGCCACCAGCGAGGTCGCACGCGCCTGGTAGACATCGGCGTCCATGTCGGCCAGCAACCGCTGCACGGCCTGGAGATCCGCGATCGGCCGCCCGCCCGCCCGCCTCTCGCGGGCGTAGCCGAGGGCGCGGTCAAGCAGCCACCGGCCCCAGCCCGCGCACATGCCGCCCCGGCACAGCCGCCGCCAGTTGATCCATGACATGGCCAGTGCGAAGCCGTCGCCGGTCTCACCGACCATATTCTCGGCGGGGACACGGACATCGCTGAACTCCAGCTCGCCGGTGAGCCCGTCGGTCATCATCGTCGGCAGGTCGGCCCCGCGGCGGAACCCGGGCATGTTCGCGTCGACAAGGAACATCGACAGTGACCGGCTGCCCGTACCCGGCTCGGTGACGGCCACGACCTGCACGACATCCGCGAAGTGCGCGTTGGTGATCCATGCCTTCTCCCCGTTGATGATCCAGTCGCTGCCGTCCCGCTTGGCCGAGGTCGACATACCCAGCACGTCGGTGCCGGCGTCCCGCTCGGTGTTGGCGAACGCCGCGGTGATCTCACCGTTGATCAGGGGGCTGAGGTACTGCTCGCGCGCCTGCGGGGAGCAGTGCTCAATGGCCGGGTTGGGGCCTTCGGTCCACGCGAGGGCTGCCAGCCCCAGGCCCAGCCCGGCTCGGCGGTAGACGAACTCCTCGACATGGTGCATCTCCACTCGCGAGAAGCCTCCGCCGCCCACGTGAACACTGTTGTGCGGGGCGTACAGTCCGGCATCACCCGCCTGGCGCCGCACCTCGCGCCGAGCCTCCCACACCATCGGATGCATACGGCCCGCCTCGTCCAGGCCCGGCCGCCCCCCGGTCCCCACCTCCTGGCCGGCCAGCTCTTCCTCGACGGTGGCCACCGTGCCCTGGAGAAATGACGCGAAGCGCGCGGTGTAGTCCGCGACCCGCTCGCTGACAACCCTGTCCGTGTTCTGCGACATCGTTGAACGACACCACCAAGCAATGAATGATGTCCAAATTTTCGAACACTGTTCACGCTAACACTGGGACGGGGGGGGAATAAAAGGTATTTTTGGTGCAAATCTTGGTCGGTGAACACGGGGCGGCCGTGCTTCGGCTCAAGATGCCGTACGGAACGAGATGCGGCGCGAGCCGGGACAGACGCAACGTCCATCGCGGCATGGAAGCCTGTTCAATAAGGAACACTCTGATGCTTGCGAAAGCGTTACCGCACTTCGAGGGCGAGGTGGTCCCATGGCCGGGGACGCATCGGAGCGGCGGCGCAGCGCCGTAGCCGAAATGAAGCGGGGGATCATCCTCGAAGCCGCACTGCGCGTCTTCTCCGTAGAGGGCCTGCACGGTGCCAGCATCCGCGCCATCGCCAAGGAGGCGGGCTACGCCCCGGGCGCGATCTACAGCTACTTCCCGAGCAAGGAGCACATCTACGCCGCGGCACTCGGCGAGTCCCTGACACGCTTGCGGCAAGCCACGGAGACCGCCGCCGCCCCGGCGGGCAGCGCGGCGGATCGCCTCATCGGCGCGGGCGTCGCATTTTTCGATTTCTACGATGCCAATCCCCGCGATCTCGATCTCGGGTTCTACCTGTTCGGTGGCGGAATCGAGCCCCGCGGACTGTCCGAGGAACTCAACCGGGAACTCAACGCTTCTCTCCTGGCCACACTGGAGCCTGTGAGGCAGGCCGCGCGGGAGCTGGGAGCCGACCCCGATCGGGCAGTGGTGATCACTGCCGACGCCTTCGCACACGCCGCCGGCCTGCTCCTGCTGTCACACACACGGCGCCTGAGCTTGTTCCGCCTTCAGGCCCGAGAGCTGATGCAGCAGCACCTGCAACGACTCGTTGAAAGCGCTGCCGACCCGGGTACTGCCGCACCGTCACGCCACTGACGGCCGCCGGCTGCGCCTCGGCACCCTGTTTGCCGTGGAGATCCACTGGATCGGCGCTGTGCACGTTGCCCCATGTCCCGGTACACCAGCTACGTCACGGAGTCTTGCCAGGCCCAAAGTGTTCGCCGTCACCGCAACTTGGCCGAACGGCGACCCCGCCGAAGTCGGCCAGGTCCTTACCGTCACGTGACACGACGAGCCTTCGCTGCGACTCCGGCTGGGCGGCGACGCGTACGCCTACCGCCGCGCAGCCTGGGCCAGGAGCCTGGATGAGGACGAGAAACGTGACCCGAGTGTGTCCACGGACCACTACAATGCCGAGGGTTACGGACCAACGCTGGCTCGACGAAGAAGTCGGCCTGGAAGACCGAACCCGCTCCTGTTTGAAGCTGCCCGGTGGGCGCGACGCCGGCAAGCGGAACCTCTGGGTGCCGCTGCCGTGACGACGTCGCGGCAGTCGTCGTCGGTCAGTGCGGGAATCGCCGTCCGGAGGGTGC
Organism: Streptomyces sp. GMY02; assembly: GCF_019056675.1. Classification (NCBI taxonomy): domain Bacteria; kingdom Bacillati; phylum Actinomycetota; class Actinomycetes; order Kitasatosporales; family Streptomycetaceae; genus Streptomyces; species Streptomyces sp. GMY02. The sequence continues at coordinate 7,858,554 of NZ_CP077658.1, forward strand.
CGGTGAGGGAGCCCAGTGCTTCTGCGGCGGCGAGTTTGTATGCGCGGGCACGGATTCCGGTGGGACGGACCGCTCGAAGGCGGCGGTCACGTGAGGGGCCGGGCGGGTGTGGCCATCCATCGAAACGGGGGGGTACGGGCCTGTCGTTCCTTGTGATTGATGAACTCGGTGCAGGGTCTCCCTTCCCCAGGGCGCCATCGAGTGGAACCGCAGAGTGTCGGCGGTGGAACAGGCAGGTAGCCGCTGGCGGCTCGCCATCGAGGACGGCGACGAGATCGAGGCGGATCTCGTGATCGGCGCCGACGGCGTCAATTCCCAAGCCCGCGCCGCCGTCGCCGGGGAACCCCCTTCCTACGTCGGAGTCACCCTGATCGCCGGAGAGATCAAACATCCGCTACCTGGCTCGTAGGCGGCGGAGATCGTCGGCGGGGGATCAGGACTGGTCATCGGGGACAACAGGGTGTTGCTGTGCCAGCGCAACGGTGACGGTTCCATCCGCGTCTACTTCGCCCGGCGTTGCGACGGAGCCCCTGGCCGCACTAACAGTGCGCTGGTCAAGAACGCTGACTGCGTGCGTAACTCGACCGTGAGTGCGCCGGCTTCTCAGCGCGTGTGCGCGGCATCCTGGACGAGGTAAAAGCGATTTCATCCACGTCACGCCGCCCTTCACCGGACAAGGCGTGAACATGGGCCTCCTCGACGCCCTCGAACTCGTCGACGCACTGACTTCACGCACGCACATCGACGTCGACGCGGCGATCGGCGCCTACGAATTCCCCATGCTCATCCGTATGGGCGCGGCCGCGCGAACTACGGCAGCCCAGGGCCCGGGCTCGAACCGGACCCGCACAGCGCATCATGGCGCGGTGTCGATGACGCCTTACTTGATAAATTCACCGACTTGACTTTCACAGTATCATCTCTACTGTGGGTTGTGTGAAAGTTACCCCCGGACGGGCGCCCCTTGCCGGACTGCGCGAGCGTAAGAAGCAGATGACCCGACAGGCGATTCTGGACGCCGCAGAGAGGCTTTTCGACGAACAGGGCTTCGACGGAGCGACGGTTGCCCAGATCGCCGACGCTGCCAATGTGTCGGTGAAGACCCTGTTCACGTACTTCAGTTCTAAGGAAGACCTGGTCTTCGGGACCGAGGAGTCCACTCGGGACGCTTTGGTCGACGCGGTACGGAGCAGGGCTCCCGGTACTCCGGCGCTGGACGCAGTTCGGGACTTCGTGGATGCCATGGTCGACGACTTTGACCAGGTCCACGGTCTGGAGGGATTCCACCGGACGATCGGGAAGTCGGCCGCCCTGCAGGCGCGCCTGCTGGTGACCTTCGACCGGTACGAGGAGGCACTGGCCAAGGTGCTCGCGGAGGAGGCCGGTGCCGAGACACCCGACCCGCCGACGCGGCTCGCTGCAGCCCAGCTGGTGCTCCTTCTGCGGACCGTCACTTCGCAAGAGGTGCGTGTCCTGGTGGCACGCCATCCCCTGTCCGTACAGCAGCAGATCCTGCGTGACTGCGTAGGCCGATCGGCCGACATGCTGGCCGACGGTCTCGCCGACTATGCCGTTCGCCGCGCCTGATCGTCAGGTCATGACCCTGCTGCGCCCCGGTCACCGCTACTTCGTTTCTCGGAATCACCTTGAAGCGGCAAACTCACCACGGCGGTGACGCCTCGGCCGGGAGCGGTGTCCAGCTCCACGGTCCCCCCCCCATGAGAGAGGACGGCCGCCTGAACGATGGCCAGCCCGAGGCCGCTTCCGCTGCGTGTGCTGTCCTGCTCGGTCCGGAAGAACCGGTCGAACGCCCTGGCCGCGTCCTCGGAACTCAGACCAGGACCCTCGTCGGCCACGGTCAGTACGGCGTTCGAGCCCATCGGGCGGACGGCCAGAGCGACGGGGACGCCCGGCCCGGTGTGAGCGCGTACGTTGGCGAGCAGGTTCCCGATGACCTGGCGCAACTGGTACTCGTTCCCTAGGACACCGTCGGGCCGTCCGTATCGGCCTCGCGGAGACGAGCCGGGTCATCGGTGCCGCCGCTGTCATCATGGTCTGCGTCTTCGCCTCCTCCGCCATGCACGGAGAGTGGGTCAGCGAAATGTTCGGTCTCGGTCTCGCGGCCGCTGTGGCCGTCGACGCCTTCCTCCTGCGCATGGTGCTGGTTCCGGTGATCATGCACCTGATCGGCAAGGCCAACTGGTGGCTGCCGAGGAGAATCGACCGGACGCTGCCACGCCTGTCGCTCGAGGCCGCGGACGGTCCTGACAACGGAGCCGTTCTGTCGGACCCCGTTCTCGTGAACGGTAGCCTCTCTTCTTCGCATATCTCCAGTACACCAAAAATTCAGTGAGTGATGAAGGATGTCGAATGAGGGAATTTGCTGTTACTCTCTGTGCTTGGATAGGTCTGTTGGGTCGCCATGACCTGCTTGGGTGACGGCGAGGCTGCCCAGAAGACGGAGCCGGTCTTCGGTGGGTGAGCCGGGTTCGGCGGTGTAGCCGAACATCGTCCATCCGGGGCTCTCGGGGAGTTCCATCGTCTCGACGGCCAGCTCGAGGTCGCCGACGGCGGGATGGTGGAGGCGTTTGACGCCGCCGCGGTGGAAGCCCACGTTGTGCGCGGCCCAGCGGACCCTGAACTCGTCACTTCGGGTGACGAGTTCGCCGATGAGGTCAGTGAGGTCCTTGTCGCGTGGGTTGCGTCCGGCATGAAGGCGGAGGGTGGTGGCGACGTCGTCGGCTCCTTGTTGCCAGTCGGCGTAGAAGACCCGGGCGCCCGGGTTGAGGAAGACGTACAGGGCGTTGTTCCCGCCACTTCCCGGGTCCTCGAGCACCGGAGCGTAAAGAGCGCGGCCGAGCGGATTGCCGGCGACGAAGTCCAGACGCTGGTTGCGGATACAGGCCGGCGCCCTGGTGATGGAGTCGAGAAGCCGGAGCAGGCTCGGCCGGACCCCCGTGTCGCGCCGCGCTCTACGTCGTTTGGCCGGCTGGGGCCTCGCGGAGCGGGCGAGGTCGTACAGATACGAGGTTTCGGCTTCGTCGAGGCCGAGGGCGGCGGCGAGCGCGGCGAGTACTTCCTCGGAGACGCCGACGAGATTTCCGCGTTCCATCCGGGCGTAGTAATCGACGCTCACACCGGCCAGAAACGCCACTTCCTCGCGGCGCAGGCCCGGGACGCGACGGCGGGTGCCGCCACCAATGATGTTCGCCCGTGCCGGGGAGATCCGGGCGCGGCGGGTACGGAGAAAATCCCGCACCTCGGCTTGATTATCCATGCCTCCACGCTACGACCTTGACCGCCGGTGAGGGACTGACTGCCAGTACACGTACCGGCCGTCACTGCCTTAATCCCACGCAAGGGACTGAACTTGGAGTGGGATCACAGGGAAGCGGGTCTTCCCGCCTCCCGGACCGGATCGCGCCACCGTCCAGTGACAAAAGGATGTGCGTCTCATGCAGACAACCACTCTGAACAACGGCATCGAAATGCCGGTACTCGGTTTCGGTGTCTTCCAGCTCGACGCCGAGCAGACCGAGCGGGCAGTCTCCGACGCCCTCGAGGCCGGCTACCGGTCGATCGACACCGCCTCCGGCTACCGCAACGAAGAAGCCGTCGGCCGTGCCATAAGGAACAGCGGCCTCTCCCGTGGCGAATTGTTCATCACCACGAAGCTGTATGTGCAGAACGCAGGTGAGGAGAACACCAAACGTGCATTTGAAGCGTCTACGGAGCGGCTCGGTCTGAACTACCTTGACCTCTACCTCATTCATCAGCCCTTTGGCGACTACTACAGTGAATGGCGCGCCATGCAGGACCTTCACAAAGAGGGAAGGATCCGCGCGATCGGCGTCTCCAACTTCCCCGCAGACCGACTGATCGACCTCGTCGTCAACAACGAGATCACTCCGGCAGTGAACCAGGTCGAGACTCATCCGTTCCGTCAGAACTGCGACTACCACGAACTCATGTGTGCCGAGGGCGTGCAGATGGAGTCGTGGGCGCCGTTCGCGCAGGGGAAGAACAACCTCTTCGGCAATCCCACCCTCACTGCGCTCGCCGAGGCGCATGGGAGATCCGTCGCGCAGGTCGTACTCCGCTGGATGATCCAGCGCGGCGTGGTTGTCATCCCCAAAACGGTCCGCCGCGACCGCATGGCCGAGAACCTCGACGTGTTCGACTTCTCGCTCACTGACGACGACATGAAGCGGATCGCCGGCCTGGAGGTCGGTTCGTCGCAGTTCTTCGACCACGCGGATACGGACGTCGTCCGCCAGCTGAGCGCTCTGCGCTTCGACTGACCGCCCGCCGGCCACCTGTCCGACCGAAGCGCGGATCAGCCGGTGACGCTGAGGACCGCCTTCCCGGCCATGCGGCCGGCACCCAGGCGTTGCAGAACGGAGGGGGTCTCCTCCCAACTGCCACGATGCCCGATCTCGGCTCGCAGATGGCCGCTCGCGGCGAGGACCACGAGCGCCTCCAGGTCCTCGCGGTCGCCGCCCGTCATTCCTTGCGAGTAGACGAAATGGTGGAGCGTCAGCGACTGGCCGCCGGAGAACAGCCCGAAGAAGTCCAGGGTGATGGGTTCTCCGCCAGCCTGGCCGAACCAGAGAAAGGTCCCCCCGGTACGGAGCTTCGACGCGATGGCGGAGCCGAGTTCGCCTCCTACCGATTCCAGGGCCGCGTCGAAGGACGCGTCAGTGAGGTCGGAGGCGCGGTGGGCGACTTTGGCGCCCAGCTGAGGCAGGTGCTCCCACGGTTCGTCCTGCGCCGCGACCGCTGTGATCTCGGCTCCCCCGGCCGACTGGACGAGGAACTGTCCGACTCCTCCCCCGACCCCGGTGGCAACCAGTCGGCGGCCCGCCAGGTCTCCCAGCCGGTCGAGAAGACGTCGCGCCACCAGCCCTCCCAAGGGGAGGGCCGCCGCTGTCGCGGAGTCGAGGCTGTCCGGGACGCTGGCGATCTGACCGGTGGAGACAGCGATGCGCTCGGCGGCGGCGCCACCCTCGGGGGAGTGGAGGAGCACACGCGAGCCGGCCGCGGGGCCGCTGCCGTCGGCGGCAGGGTGCAGGATCCTGCCAACCGCGTCGATCCCGGGCCGGAACGTGGAGCCGGGTATCGCGAGATACAGATAGTCGGGGCGATTGAGCGAGAAGGCTTCGACCGAGACGAGCGCCTGGTCAGAAGTGGGTTCCGGCTCGGGTACCTCGGCCAGGCAGGCGAGGGTTTCCGGCGCAGGGGAAGCGACGAACGCACGCACGTGAATCTCCAATAGAGCTGGCGCTTCCCGCGCACGGCGACAGGAGGCGGTATATTCGGTAGTGCCACTATCGTTTCGGAACACTATCACCTAAGTGGTGGTGGCACACCCATTTTGTTTCGGTGGTGAGGAACGGACGCGACAGTGAGCGCAGCACTGAGGACCCAGGCCCACGAACCAACACCGCCGGAACGGCGCCGTGGGCCGCGCAAGGACCAGATCCGCAATCGCGCCCGCCTCCTGGAGACCGCGCGCCTGGCCTTCACCAGCAAGGGCCCCGACATCAGCGTCGAAACGATCGCCCGCGACGCAGGCGTCGGGGCAACCACGTTCTACCGGCACTTCCCGACCAAGGACGACCTCATCGACGCACTGATGGACCAACTCGCCGAGGGATCAGGGGAGGTAGGCCGCCGCGCAGAATCGATCGAGGACCCCTGGGAGGCCTTCACGATGGTCTTCCTCCACGGTTGCGTGCTTGATGACAGCGACCTGCTCCTGTTCGAGAGCCTGTGCCGCACTACCCCGCACGCCGCGCAGCGCGGACACCGCATAGGGACACAGCTCGTGGAACCCGTACTGGGCAGGGCAAGAGCGGCGGGGCTGCTGAGCACCGACGTCAGTGCCGACGACATCGCGACCTTCATGCGTATGACGGAGACAGGGACGAGACAACAGCGCGACACCGCGAAACGCCTGATGCTCGCCGGCCTCCACCAGCAACCGGCCGAGGCCTGAGCACATGATCAAGGTGCTTCTTGTCGACGACCACGAACTGGTCCGGACGGGCTTTCGAGTGGTACTCGGCGCAGCACCGGACATCGAAGTGGTGGGCGAGGCGCGCACGGGCACCGAAGCGCTGGCCGCAGTACGGCGGGAACGACCTGACATTGTTCTGATGGACATCCGGATGCCCGACATGGACGGCATCGAAGCGACGCAGCGCATCTGCGCCGAGTCCGATGATGCACGGGTGATCATGCTCACCACGTTCGAGCTGTCGGACCACGTGGTGGGAGCGATTCGCGCGGGAGCGAGCGGCTTCCTCGGCAAGGGATGCGACCCCGCACGACTCGTAGAGGCGATCCGCAGCGTGGCCGCAGGAGAGTCGCTGCTGTCGAGCAAGGCGACCCTGCATGTGCTGGAACGGGTCCGCAGCATGGCCGAGGGGCCGCGTGTGGGCACCTATTCCCTCACAGCACGGGAAGCAGAGGTCGTCGACTTGGTGGCACAAGGACTGTCAAACCACGAGATCGCCGCACGGCTGGACCTCTCACCGCTCACGGTCAAGACCCATGTGAGCCGGATCATGGTCAAACTCGGGGCGCGCGACCGCGCACAGTTAGTCGCCTGGTACTACCAGGGACACACCGGCGTCCGCCGGCCGTGACGTGTAGGGGAGAGCCGCGCTCAGCAGGAACCGGCCGTGGAACTGGCGGACCGTGAGGGTGCCGCCGACCTCCGTCGCCCGCTCCCGCATTCCGGCGATTCCCCTCCCACCCCTGGAAACCCGCGCCGCCCCAGCCCTGTTGCGCACCTCGATGCCGAACGACTCCTCATCGCGGTAGGTCAGAAAAAGGCTCGCAGTCCGCCCGGAACCGTACTTCACCGCGTTGGTCAGCGCTTCCTGGATAATCCGGTAGGCCGCCTCACTCATCCGCGGATCCAGCGGCCGAGGATGCCCCTCGGTGAACGTCTCCACCGTGAAACCCACCGCCGACAGACTCGCCGTCAGCTCCGGCAGCGAGCCGATCCCGGCCGCGCGATCCCCAAGGCCCGGACCGCGCAGGACGTCGAGCAGACTGCTCAACTCGTCGAGAACCGTCGCACCCGCGGCACGCACATGGTCGAGCGCCACTCTGGCGCTCACCGGGTCACTCGTAATGAGCTCAGCCGCCACAGAACTTTGAATATTCATGATCGCGATGCGATGCCCGACTGTGTCGTGGACATCGCGGGCGATCTGCAGACGCTCCTCCGCCACCCGCCTCCTGGCCTCGTTCTCCTGGGCCAACTCCGCCCGCCGGGCCCGCTCCTCGACGGCCCACAGGTAAGCGCGCCGATTGCGCGTGCGGTCGCCCGCGGTGACCGTGACTACGAGCCACAACAGCGTGGACAGCAGATCACTACTGTTCCAGGGCGCGGCCATCACACCGATGACCGCACCGGCACCCACCACCGTCAGCCACGCCTCACGGCGCGGCCCTTTCTTCGCTGCGGAGTACAGGGCGAACCCGAGACTCACCTGGTACGGCGTGATCCCGGTGTGCAGGGTGTAGCCGGACACCAGGGCAAGCGTCATCACAGCCACCGCCGCGTACGGCCACCGGTGACACAAAGCGATGGCCGCCACGCCGCTCACGGCGAGCACGCACTCCAGCGGCCCGAACCGGACGCCGTGTTCCCACTCAGGGGTAAACCACAGCAGGAGCACGAAGAGTGCCCCTGCCGCAATGTCCGTGCCCCTTTTCATCCCGGTAGATCTCCTCATTTCGTAGGACGATACCTAAAAGGAATGGTCGCGAGGTCGGACCAAAGGGTGAACGCGGCCTACTCCCGCGGGAGTACACGCCCCCGCAGAAGAAACAGCGCTGTCCGATCCCGCAGGCGGATTCGTCGGCACCCCGGTCCGCAATAGCTTTAGAATCATGATCAGCACATTGGCCCAGGCCGAACCGATCGGCGGCATCGCCGGATTCGCACTGGATCTCATGGACAAGATCGGCGCACCCGGAGCCGCACTGTTCGTCGCACTGGATAGTTTCATCGTCGGGTTCCCCGGCGAAGTCATGCTTCCGATGGCCGGCTTCAGCGCCAGCCGCGGATCCTTCTCCCTCGTCAGTGCAATACTCTGGACAACGCTGGGCTCCGTAGTGGGAGGACTACTCTCGTATCTCGTCGGCATGTATCTCGGCCGCGATCGACTCAGAGCGCTCATGCACAAACTGCCACTTATGAAAGCCGCCGACTTCGACAAGACCGAAGCATGGTTCAGCAAGCACGGCAGAAAAGCAGTTTTCTTCGGGCGGATGCTGCCGCTCTTCCGGACCATCATCTCCCTGCCGGCAGGCGTTGAACGCATGCCTATCCCTCTGTACGTCGCGCTCACAGCAGCCGGAAGTCTGATATGGAACAGCACTTTCGTGGGAGCGGGCTATGCGCTTGGCGCCAACTGGCAACGGGTCGAGCCATACATGGACACCATCCAGTACAGCGTTCTCGCAGTTCTACTCATCGTGATCGTCGGCTTCGTGGCGAAGCGGCTGCGCCGACGCGCCGACGAGAAGGTCAGCAACTGACTGCCCACCCGCCGGCCGCCCGGTAAATAATGGGCGCGGCAAGATTCGCGAGTTGGACGTAGCGCATCGTCGATGACATCAGCGGAGTTATGGACGATGCGCTATATTCCCGGTGACTGCGAAGTCCTGTCGAGGAATCGGGTAAGCCCGTTGTCGACCTGCTCGACTGCTTGCCGGATCCAGCCCCGCAGGGCGTCGGTCTCCTCACCGGGGAACCCGGAAACGTACTCACGGACCTCATCCGAAGTACATGATCTTATGATGCCGATGAGTTGAGTCGCCGCCAGGCGTATCGCGGGATCAGGCGCCGGAAGACTCGCCTCCCGGGCAAGGACCGTTGCAATGGCATCTTCGTAGTCGGCCCACATTCGCAACAACCTTGAACGCAGTGCTTCCGACTCCCCGAAGCCTCGGTGGAAGGCATCGAGGCCGCCTGAATCGGGGTTAAGAGTGCGGAGAGCTTGGTTCAGGACCTCGCCGACGGCCTGGGCATGGCTCGTACCGGAGGGGCGCCGGCTCAACGTGTCGACCACCGCGTCGATCAACCACGTGTCGGCGAAGGCGAGGTCTTCCTTGGATCGGAAGTAGACAAACAGTGTTTTCACGGAGATGTTCGCCGCGTCGGCGATCTCAGCGCCGGTTACCTGGTCATACCCGCGCTCCTCGAAGAGCCGTTCGGCATGGTCAAGAATGGCTGCGCGTGTAGCAGCCTTCTTACGATCCCTGAGTGACGGACATGGTGATGGGATGTCATGATCGGTAGCCATGTTCACACTTCACAGACACATCAGATAGAGGTGGGAGGGGTTTCGGTCCGTGCAGTAGGAGTCCGTGATCGGAGTGAACTACAAGGGCAGGGAGGGGAGAAGGCGGTGGCTGGATGAGTGATGTTTCATTTCCCTCCAGTCGGCTGATGTCCTGACCCGCTCGAACAGCACGTATTCGACTGCCGACGGGCCGGGCCACTGTTCCAGTGTCATCTTTCTTCTGACCGCTGTTTCCCTTGGGGTTGGAGGACGGTGATCAGTATTCAGGGGCTTCGGCTTTGCCTTCCACGATCTCGGCCATCTCCTCCGACAAGGGCTTCTCCTCCATCACCACGGCCAGGATCAGGGACAGAACCATGAAGGGAACGGTGAGCAGGAAGACTGTGTCAAAAGCATGAACCGACGTGTGGAGGCCGGGTGTTCCGGAGCCGAGACGCGCCGTCAAAACCGTTCCGAACAGAGCTGCTCCGAACGCTCCACCGATGCTCTTGAAGAAATTGAGAGCGCCAGTGGCCACGCCTAGATCCTTGTAGTGCGCCGCGTTCTGGCCCGCAAGGAGAGCGACCTGCACGAACAGTCCCAACCCCGCGCCGGCACCGACGAGTGGGGTTATGAGGGCGAGGGTGCTGGTGTGCTGGTCAGACAGGGAGATTACCCACATCGACACACCTGTGAGGACGGCCCCGATCACCGGGTAGACCTTGTAGTGGCCGGTTTTGGTGATCAAGGGGCCCACAACAGCAGTGGCGGCAACCAGGCCGACCAGCAGTGGGATGACGTAAAGTCCCGCAGCGAAAGCAGATTTCCCTTGGACTATTTGCAGGAACAGGGGAACGTAGAGCATGGCTACGAAAAGCACCATCGTCGAGATCAGGAACTGGGCCGCGGAGATATTGAAGACACTGCTGCGGAATAGCCTTAGCGGTGTGATGGGGGCAGCCACTCTTCGCTCGACGAGCAGATACGTGACCAGAGATACGACGCTGACTACGCCCAGGGTGATGATCCAGGGGGAAGTCCAGGCGTAACGGTTCCCGCCCCAGGTGGCGAAGAGCAGCACCGAGGTGGTGAACGCAGCGGCGAGGAGACCGCCGGAAATGTCAACGCGTGCCTCACTGGCGCGGCGAGGCAGACGAAGGCGCGCCGCGACGATGATCAGGGCGACAACGCCGATCGGTATGTTGATGTAGAAGATCCATCGCCAGGACAGGGTGTCTGCGAAGAGCCCGCCCAGGAACGGGCCGGCGATCAGGGCCAGTGTCGACACGATTCCCAGATAACTCTGATACTTCGAGCGCTGACGCGGCGGAACGACGTCGCCGATGATCGCCAGGATGAGAGAATTCAGACCACCGCCACCAATTCCCTGAAGTGCACGGAAGATGATCAGCATGGTCATGCTCTGTGCGGCTCCGCACAGTACCGAGCCGGCCAGGAAGATCACGATCGATATTTGAAAGATCTTCTTGCGGCCGTACATGTCGCCCAGCTTGCCGAATATGAGTGTCGTGATGGCGCTCGTCAGGAGATACGCCGTGGCAACCCACGCTCCCGTGGTCGACTGGAGATCCCGGCCGATGGTTGGCAGGGCTGTGGCCACGATCGTCTGATCCAGGTTCGAGATGAACAGCACGAGCATCAACGGCACCATGAGGAACAGCACGCTGCGGTGCGCAGATTGTGTGTCGGTGTCGGCTGAGACCGGCGGGGGGCTGGAGAGCATGGGCCCTCACCTCCAGGAGTTAGGTAAGTACATGTAGAAGGTAATGCACTAACCTTTTTGTTTCAAGTTGTGGCTCCGTCGCTGCCGAGGGTCGGCCGTGCGGCCTATCCGTGGCGCTCGAGAAAGCTGCGCGGTGTCGAGGAGAAAGCTGCGCGGTGTGGTGTCGAGGGGCGTTCCGGCCCAGCAGCGGTACGGCTCCGGTGACTGTCCGTGCACCGCGACGATGGCCCCGGTCCGGCGGCGAGGAATGCCTGGCCTGGGCGGGCCTGCGCGCATCAGTGCGCTGGCATGCCTGCGGGGAGCCGGCCTGGAAGCGGATGCGCTCGTCGAGTCAGCGGATCGGCTCGCCTGCTGCTCCCTCATGCATCGACAGCGGGAGGTCCACCCGCCGTCGATGCCCGCTGCCGGCTCGCGGCCTCCGTCCCCGCCCTTGCCGCCGGAGTGATGCGACGGAAGCGCCCGGCGTGAGAGGGCGGCAAGGGCCTACCTGGATGCGTGGCCGATCCAGTCCCGTACGAAAGGGCAGGTGAGAGGGGCTGTCGGAGCTAGCTTCGACAGCCCCTCTCTGGATTGATGTTTGCCGCAGGGCGGGTTCTCGGCCCGGTCCCTCTGGATCAGCGGCGCCGTAGATGCGCGTGGTGCATCAACTGCGCTGTCAGAACGGTCGATAGTAGGTGGCGGCAGCTCCCAGTGCGCTGCGGACCTGGTCGTTGACCGTCCCGTAAATGTCGATGTCGATGAGTTCGTACATGCTGCCGAGGAGTGCGCGGTCGCCGCCGTCGTCAGCTCCTATATTCGCCAGGAGCGCTGCGGAGCTGACGTGGCTCTCCAGGAAGACAGCCTGTTGCGTCTGATCGTCGTAGTAGTACGCCACACTCGCCGGACCGTTTTCGATCGGGGGCTGCTCGGAGACGCGCGTGATGAGTTTCTTGAACTCCTCGATGTGATCCGAAAGCACCTGTACACGAACTTTGAGGAATATGTCGGTTTTGCTCATTTCGGCTCCAGGTTCTCGATGGCATCAGCCCAGGTGTGCGGTCTGCTGACCAGATGCTGGTAACCGCGGGCCTGCTTCACGCTGTTACAGCTGAGGACGGCGGTGACATCGCTGTCCGTTCCGTACAGGGCGACGAACCGACCGCTGTCGAGGCCTCCTTGGGCGACAACGCAAGAGAAGTCCGGCCCGCAGGTGCCGCGTACCTGGATGGTTGTGTCGTAGTGATCGGTCCAGAAGTAGGGGGTGGGGTCGTAAGGCCGTCCTTGTCCCAGGAGGTTGCGGGCCACCACCATTCCCTGCTCGTTGGCGTTCATCCGGTGCTCGATGCGCACCAGCTCTCCGGCGGTGGGGTTGTACCAGCGCGCGACGTCTCCGGCGGCGTATATCCCCGGTGCGGCGGCGCAGGTCATGTCGCACACCAGCCCGTTGTCCAGGGTCAGGCCCGCACCGGTCAGCCACGCTGTGTTGGGCACGGATCCGATGGCCACCAGGACGAGTTGGGCATCGACGCTACTGCCGTCGGTTAGCTGTACGCCGGTGACCCTACCGTTCTCATGGAGCAGTCCCGCAGCGCCGACCCCCATACGCAGGCTGACACCGTGGTTCCGGTGCAAATCGGCTATGTGCTCGCCGACGACGAGCCCAAGCTGCCTGTACAGAGGTGTGGGAGAGGGGTCGATCAGCGTCACTCGGTCTGTTCTGCCGCGCGCGGTCGCGGCGAACTCCGAGCCCAGCGGTCCGGCGCCTATGACAACCACATCCGGGGCGGCCGCGAGTTCCTCGCGCAGTGTGATGGCGTCGTCGAGTGATTTGAGTGTGTGAACCCCGCTGATCGCGCCGGGGAGCGTTCTAGGGGTCACGCCGGTGGCGATGACCAGTTGGTCGTAGCCCAGGGGCTTCCCTGTCGAGAGAGTGATGACGCGGTTGGTGGCGTCGAGCGCTTCGGCACGTGTTCCGAGCAGCCATTGGGCGTCGAGTGCTGAGATGGCATCGGCATTGCGTAGCTGGACACGGTCGGTGTCCCAGTCTCCGGCCATGAACTGCTTGCTCAGCGGCGGTCGGTCGTACGGTGCCCGGTTTTCCTCACCCACCATGGTGACGCGGCCGTCGAAACCCTCGCGGCGCAGGCCTTCCAAAGTGCTCAGGCCGGCGGCGGATGCCCCGACAATGACGATGTGTTCCTGCTGGGATATCGCCATGGCCTAGTCCTCAAGAACGATGGCCGCTGCCGGACAGAGGATGGCCGCCTCGTGGGCGGCGGGGGCTTCCGCTTCGCCCGGGGACTCGTTGAGCAGAAGGACGATCCCGTCGTCGTCCTGGTCGAACAGATTCGGAGCGGCCAGGACGCACTGGCCGGCCCCGCAGCACTTGTCGCGATCAATGTTGATCTTCATGGGAGCTTTCCACTTCTGGGGTGCGAGCACGGTTGGAGGGGGAGTGCTCATCACTCACCAGGTGACGGGCATGCTGTGGACGCCGAAGATCTGGGAGTCGTTCTTGAAACGGATCTCATCGAGCGGCACCGCCAGGCGCAGGCCGGGGATGCGCTCGAAGAGGGTGCGGTAGGCGATCTCCAGCTCGACCCGGGCAAGGTTCTGGCCGAGGCACTGGTGGGGGCCGTAGCCGAAACCGACATGGTGACGGGTGTCTTCGCGGCGGATGTCGAGTTCATCGGGGTGATCGAAGGCCTCGGGGTCGCGGTTGGCTACCGAGATGATCGGCAGCAGCCCGTCGCCGTTCTTGATCTGTGTGCCCTGGAAGTCGAAGTCAGCCGTTGCTGTTCGGGAGATGTCGACGTCGCCGAGCGATTGGAACCGCACCATCTCGTCGGGGGAGTTCACCGCGGCGGCAGGGTCTTCCCGGAGTGCCTGGAGCTGCTCCGGGTACTGCAGGAAGGCCAGCACGCCGAGCGAGATGGTGTTGGCCGTGGTTTCGTGCCCCGCGAGGAGCAGCAGTACGGCCGTGCTGACGAGCATTTCATGGGAGAGCTCACCGGTTCTGAAGTACTTGGTGACAAGGCGACCCAGAATGTCATCGGTCGGCTCGGTCTCTTTCGCGGTCACGGTCACGTCGAGGAAGCTGTACAGCTCCATGTACGCGGTGAGCTTTTCCGCACTCGTAGCGGCCCTGGACACCACGGTCTCAGTGCGCGTCTGGAAGAAGTGGTGGCTGTCGTTGGAAATGCCGAGCAGCTGGCAGATGACGGCAGAGGGAATGGCCAACGAGTAGGCACTGACGAGATCGGCGGTGGGGCCCTTGGCGAGCATGTCGTCGATCAGACCGTCAACGAGTTGCTGGATGCCCGGCCGGAGCTCTTTGACGCGTTTCACGGTCAGTTCGGGTATCAGCATCCGCCGGTACACGGTGTGCAGGGGCGGATCCATCTCGATCAGCTGCGGCAAGGGCTCACCGCCGCCCTCTTCGTCCGGCTCCTCTTCCGCAGCTGCTGCATTTTCGGCGTCATCGGGAGCTTCCTCTGCCTCTACATCGGGGAAGGGCTCTGGGAAGTTGGGGTGCTGAGGGTTGGAACTGATGTCCGGACGAGTCAGGAGTTCGCGCACCGCGGCGAGAGTGGTGACCGCCCAGGCATGCTTGTCTCCCGGAAGTGCCACCTGGGTGACGGGCCCGGCTTCCCGCAGAAGCGCGTATTCCCGAGGGGGAGAGAAGGGGCATGTCCGGGCGGCGGGAACCTGTGGCAGGCCGTTGTCCGGTTCGGTGATCAAGTTCTTTGTCCTTTCGGTTCCACGAGAAACGACCCTCCTGCGTCTGATGAGCCCGCCAGGGGGCGAGGCGCTGGGTGCGTGGCACGACGGAGGTGATCCGGTAGACCGATACGCGGAGGCTCAGGGCGGAGGCGCTGACCGGCCTGGCGGGCGGCCCCCCGTCCGGCACGAAGAACTGCCGCTCTGCCGCGTGGGCACCCCATTCCTCGGAGCCGCGCGGCCGAAGCGAGGTTCGCCCTCAATCTGCACGCAACCCCAAAGCGTCACGCATGCACTTAGGTTACTCACTCACCTTAGTTATACAGTGAAGCTATTGGGAGTTGCAAGCAAGGAAGTGGGGTGCGGGCGCCATCCTCTGTGCGGGACCACCTACGCCGACTCTCCTGATTTCGGTGCGGCCCCTGGCGGCGGGCCCTGCGGGCGTTCCGCGCGGGGCGCCCAAGAAGGTGGATCATCCGCAGTAGGTCCGGCCAGCGCGTGACTCCCTTGCTCGGATCCTGCTTCTGCAGCACCGGTGCGCCTTTTCCGAGCTGAGGATCCGAACGGCGGGGCTCCGGCGGCGAGGACGCGAGGTCCGCAGCCGGCTTCTGTCTCGCCGACTGCGCAGAGCCGGTCGCGGTCGCGGTGCGACAGGTGGGCTGAACGCAGAGGGCCGCGTGGCGTCTTGGTGGAGTTGCAAAGTGCCAACTCCAAGATGATCGGCCGGGCTACGCCGCACGGGATGCCAACCGTCTTCCCCGCAGGTGATTTGCCTGATAAGGGGCTGGTCGATGTGCGCCAACTCTCCCTCCTCAACGCCTCCTCATTCAGGATGGCGCCGGGGATGTGGCAGATGTTGAGCCTAAGCGTTGTCCCGTAAGTGATCGTCCGCAGGTGAGATGATCTTGGTGTGGCTGGTCTGATCACGGCGTCGGAGCCCTCGTGGATAGCCCCGTTCAGCGGGTTGAGCCCGCGGCAGTTCGGCAAGCTCGTCACCGCCCTGCGGCGCGAGGGTGCCGACCCGGTCGGCAAGGGCCGTCCGTGGTCGCTGCCTTTGGAGAACCGAGTCCTGCTGGTGGCGGCCTACTGGCGGACGAACCTGACCCTGAGGCAGCTCGCCCCGCTGTTCGGCGTCTCGAAGTCGGCCGCCGCCCGCATCATCGACCACCTCGGGCCTTCACTCGCGCTGGAGCCCCGCAAGCGGTTCCGCAAGGACACCGTGCTGATCGTGGACGGCACCCTGGTGCCCACCCGCGACCACAGCGTCGCCGCGCAGTCGAAGAACTACCGCTATTCCACCAGCCACCAGGTCGTCATCGACGCCGGCACCCGGCTTGTCGTGGCCGTCGGCCGGCCCCTGCCCGGCAACCGCAACGACTGCACAGCCTGGGAGGAATCCGGCGCCAGGGCCGCGGTCGGCCGCACCACGGTAATCGCCGACGGCGGCTACCAGGGAACCGGCCTGATCATCCCGCACCGCCGAAAACCCGGCCAGAGCGAACTCCCGGCCTGGAAAGACGAACACAACACCTCCCACCGCAAAGTCCGAGCCCGCGTCGAGCACGCCTTCGCCCGCATGAAGACCTGGAAGATCCTCCGCGACTGCCGCCTCAAAGGCGACGGCGTGCACCACGCCATCCACGGCATAGCCCGCCTCCACAACCTCGCCCTTACCGGATGACATAGAAGCAGTCAGGTCAGCCAGCATGCCGTAGATCATTTACGGGACAACGCTTAGGATCAGAGCGCGGCCAGGGGTATCTCCAGCCCCTCCGTACCAGTGCGGCTGTCGCCGACGCGACTCCGGCGACAGCCCGTACCGAGTGGGCTTCTGCCCGTATAGCTCAGTTTCCGGATTGTTCTTCCACGTAGATCGGCGTCTGCTGGCCGGCCGCCACGAGCAGACGCTGGCCGTTTTGATACTTCCAGGCCGGCATACCGTCAGTATCCGCCCGGACCGGAGAACAGTTCCTACGGCCTCGATACAGTTACCCTCGCTGGCGCGAGAAGATTCATCTTGTACTCCACCGTGAGCATCGAGGCGCCCATGGGAAACAGTGTGAAGGCGGCATAGCCGCCCGCGCTGTCGGTGATGGTACTGGTGGCACGCGTGGAAAAAGCCGTGATGCGGTGTTACTTTCGGCCGGGCCGGAAGCACGATGTGCACGCGCTCCGATGCGAGGTGCGCGATGCGTGAACCGAGGCGCCCCATCAGCCCTTGTCGATCGGAACTGGCCCGGACGTGCCCCCGTACCTGTGGGCTTAACCCTTGCTGCCGTGTTTCGGAACTGGCCAAGAGGTGTGCCTTTGCCTCTGGGCTTACCTCTTCCCGCAACGTCTGGTCTTCCACGTGCCCTCCTCCGGGTGGACAACATGGCCGGCCGTACCAGCCGTAAGCAGTAGCTGGGTGCTGCGGTCGTCGGGTTGGGCGAAGCGGCCGGTCATCCAGCCAGCCGTTCGGCGAGGAGGAATCCGCCGATGGCGATCATCATGGCGCCGGAGGTGCGGGTGACCGCGCGGGCCGCCGAGGGGCGGGTCCGGAGGACGGTCCGGGCCAGGAGGCCGACGCCGAGGTAGACGGCAGCGCAGATCGTCATGTGGAAGGTGCCGAGCAGTCCGATCTGGGCGCCTACGGGCCACCCCGAGTGCGGGGCGATGAACTGGGGGAACAGGGAGAAGTACAGCAGCAGGGCCTTGGGGTTCAGGCCGCTGATTCCGAAGCCTTTCAGCATGATCTGCCGCCGGGAGGAGCCGGTGGGCTCCGCGCCCGCACCCAGGACGACCTGATGGGTCAGGACACCTTGGCCGAGCCACATCAGATACAGCGCTCCAAGGACGGTCAATGCCGTGAGCATGCTGGGGGAGCTCGCGACGAGTACCACCAGGCCGGCCACCGCGAGCAGGGTGTATCCGGCGTATCCGGCTATGAGCCCGGCGATCGCGGGGACGATGGCCCGCTCGCGCAGTCCCGCGGAGATGGCGTAGGCCCAGTCCGCGCCGGGAGTGAACACCAGCAGGAGATCCACCGCCAGGAAGGCGGTCAGTTTGGTCGTATCCATGGATCGCGTTGCCTCTCACTTCTTGCTTTACGAGAGGGAACATTAGGTCGGATATGGTCGAAGGTGTTCCTGTTCTTACCCCCGATTCGGGTCTATCTGGGGGAGAATCTTCCTCATGGACGCCTTGGACCGGAAGATTCTTACTGAACTGCAGCTGGATGGCCGTCTGACAGTGACCGAGCTGGCCGCACGGGTGCGGCTGAGCGTCTCGCCCTGCCACCGACGCGTACGCGATCTCGAACGGGAAGGGGCGATCCGCGGCTACCGCGCCGTGGTGGACCCCGCAGCCGTCGGGCTGAACTTCGAAGCCTTGGTGTTCGCCACCCTGCGCTGGGAGAGCTCACACACTGTCGCCGACTTCGAGGAGGCCGTGGCAGATGTTCCGCAAGTGATCCAGGCCCAGCGACTGTTCGGCGAACCTGACTATCTCCTGCGCGTCGCCACAACCGACCTGGCCGCTTTCCAGCAGCTCTACGATCAGCGGCTCGCCACACTGCCCGGCGTCCAGCGCCTGACCTCCACCCTGGTCATGAAGAACGTCATCGACGACCGCCCACTCCCCGAGTAGGTCGATATCGCAGCGTGGGCAGCGTTCGACGGCGCCCGAACCAAGTCGGCCACCGCTGGCGAGGAGGATGAGGTGGACACACGGAAGCCCGTGAGCTGGATGCATGCCGCTGGCCCGGCACGATCGACATCGACGCACCGCATAGCGACCGGCGTGATGACCACCGACAGGAGTCAGCTCACCGCCCACGGCATGATCTTCCACCGCGGGGCCGGAACCTGGGGCGGGCCGAAGGATCCGGGGCCGTTGCCGTCTCGGTTCACTGCTTTTTGACCGGACGGGTGGGATCGTTGGGGGCTGAGCTGATGACTGAGTCCATCTCGGCGGCAGTGAGGGGAGCATGGATGAAACGCTGCCCGGCAGGCGCGAAGCCGGCGAGGAGAACTTCCACATGCCGCTGCCACGCCTGGACCGGCAGGCCACGGGTGGTGTCCACCACGCCTTGCAGGGACCAGCAGGCCACCGCGACGTCCTCGGCGGTCAGCTCGGGCCGTGCCAGGCCATGCCGCTGGGCGTCGGCCAGCAGCACACCCTGAAGTTCACGGGAGCGCTGAAGCACAGGCTCGGCGTCGGGCATCGTCCAACGGCGCGCCATCAGGCCGCTGTGTGTCGACAGCAACTTGCCGATGTCCTGGAAGTAGCCGGCCAACCCGGTCCCCAAAGGATCTTCGAGATGGTGCTCGGCGATGGCGACCACATTTGCCAGCAGGCGTCGGCCCAGTTCGTCCAAGAGGGCGTTCTTGTTGGCGAAGCGCCGGTAGATGGTGCCCAGACCGACACCCGCCCGCTGCGCGACGACCTCGATGCTGGTGTCCACACCCTCCTCACTGAAGGTGGCTACGGCCACGTCCAGGATGCGCGTGAGATTCGCTTCGGCGTCCCGTCTCAGGGGGCGCGGAGTGTCGGGCATGAGAGGTCCTCTTCCTCAAGGGCAAGGGAGCGGGGCCGACGTCGGGTCTGGGCCTTCGGTCAGACGTATTCGCCCGGCTGATGGGCGCTGTCAGGGAAGTCTGCGCCACGCGAGACGTCCTGCCATGCCCGTGTCTCGGCCAGCATCGCCTCCAGCTTCTGGGTGACCTGCTCGTAACCCAGGCCCCCAAGAACCAGGCGGTGCGGAGGGTTTCCCGAGGCCACCGCTTCGACGACCGCGCGAGCCCCTCGTGCCGGATCACCCGGCTGCGTGCCGTTCATCATGACCAGCGCATCCCTCAACACACCGACGGTTCCCTCGTAGTCCTCGCGCACGGGAAACGCCCCGAGGGAGTAGCCGACGCTGTCGGCTCTGGTGCGAAAGGCCCCCGGCTCGACAACCAGGACCTTGACCCCGAGCGGTTCGACCTCCTGGCGCAGAGATTCAGAGAGGCCCTCGACGGCGAACTTGGCAGCGTTGTAGTACCCCACGCCGGGGAAGGCACGTACGCCGCCCACGGAGGAGACGTTCACGATGCAGCCCCTGCGCCGGACGCGCATGCCGGGCAGAACTGCACGGATCATTGTTGCGGTCCCGAAGAAGTTGATCTCAAAGGTCTGCCGCAGTTCGCGCTCGTCAGCGTCTTCGACCGAGCCATGCGAGCCGCCGCCGGCGTTGTTCACCAGTACGTCCACCGCGCCGAACCGTGCCTCGGCGGCAGCGACCGCCGCGGCAGCCTGCCTCGGATCGGTGACATCCAGAGCGAGCGTCAGCACACGGTCGCCGTGCACGTCGGCCCATTGCTTGAGCTGCTCGGGTCGTCGCGCGGTCAGTACCACTTGGTCGCCGCCCTCCAGGGCGGCGACCGCATATGCCTGCCCGAAACCAGAGGTCCCTCCGGTGATCAGCCACGTACGCATCACAATCAACCCCTTCCAGGAGGCGGGCCCAGTGTCGAACTAACCGGGAAGACTTTTCCGCTTACAAATCCACCGTACCTCAATCGGGAACACTTTTCCGGTTAGGATTGAGGGTGCCCTACTTCACACTCCGGCTCGACGCATCAGTCGTCGAGGTCCAGGCGCAGCCCTTCGGTGACACCAACCATCTACAACTGGCTGCCGTTCCCGAGGCATAACGATTCAAGCAGCCCATGCCCGCCACATGATCGCCCGGACAGGGCCTAGTGTTCTGAGTCTTAAATTTCCGTAGGGTTGGGTCATGGTGCGTCCGGGACCGAAGCTTGTGCCGTTGGATCTGACTGATGCTGAGCGGTCGGTGTTGGAGGGTTGGGTTCGGCGGCGTAAGTCCGCGCAGGACATGGCGATGCGGGCTCGTGTGGTCCTGGCCTGTGACGAGGTCGGGGAGGACGGTTTCCCTGTGTCGACGCGTGTGGTGATGGAGCGGGTCGGGGTGTCGCGTGACACCGTGTCGAAGTGGCGTCGGCGGTTCCTCGCGGACCGTCTGGACGGGCTGTCGGACGAGCCCCGTCCGGGCCGGCCCCGCACGGTGGGGGATGAGCAGGTCGCCGATCTGATCGCGCGGACTCTGGAGTCGGGGCCGGAGGATGCCACGCACTGGTCGACGCGGTCGATGGCGAAGAGGACGGGACTCTCCCAGTCGACCGTTTCGCGGGTCTGGCGGGCGTTCGGGCTGCAGCCGCACCGCTCCGAGACGTTCAAGCTGTCCGCGGACCCGTTCTTCGTCGACAAGGTCCACGACGTGGTGGGACTGTATCTCGACCCGCCGGAGCGGGCGCTGGTGCTGTGTGTGGACGAGAAGTCGCAGATCCAGGCACTGGACCGGTCTCAGCCGGTGCTGCCGATGATGCCCGGGGTGCCGGAGCGGGCGACCCACGACTATGTCCGCGCCGGCACCACCACCCTGTTCGCCGCGTTCGACGCGGCCACCGGCAAGGTGATCGGTTCGCTCCACCGCAGGCACCGGGCCGAGGAGTTCAAGAAGTTCCTGGGCAAACTCGACAGAGAGGTCCCTGCCGGGCTCCAGGTCCACCTGATCTGCGACAACTACGCGACCCACAAGACCGCGGCAGTCAAGAAGTGGCTGCTGGCCCATCCCCGGTTCCACATGCACTTCACGCCCACCAGCTCGTCCTGGCTGAACCTCGTCGAGCGATGGTTCGCCGAGCTGACGAACAAGCGGATACGGCGAGGCGTCCACAAGTCGGTCCAGGCACTGGAGAAGGACATCCGCACCTGGATCGACTCATGGAACGAGGACCCCAAGCCGTTCATCTGGACCAGGACCGCCGACCAGATCCTCGAATCCCTCGCCTCATACTGCCGACGAATTAGCGACTCAGGACACTAGACCGGGGCAGCGGTTCAGCCCTGTGGGAGTGCGATCGGCAGATCGTGCAGGACACGAAGGTGGGATATCTGCCATCCGGAGCCCGCCCGCTGCAAGGTGAGGTCGTAGTAGCCCGCCTCGAAGGGCTTGATGACGCCTTGGGCGCCGGTTGTGCCTGCCGGCCAGCCGATGGCAGGTTCGGCTGCTCCGTGCACGGCGTAGGTGAGGAACTGGGCGTTCAGGTGCGCGGTCTTCCCGTGGATCTCCACGAGCGGGTCGGAGGTGACGTGGTGCTCGGAGCGCATCCCTCCCAGTGGGCTCTGACGTTCTGTGACCGCGGAAGCGATGGCTGTCCGGCCAACGATCCGCGATCCGACCGGCTGGTGGTCGCCCTTGGCGTTCTTGGCGGAGACGTCCACCTTTCCCTGTGGTGTGAGGAGCGCGGACAGAGCGGCGCCGTCTCGGTGGTCGGTGGCACGTACGTAGCGCGCCAGGATCTGCTGGACGTGGGCGCCGGCGGAGTCATTGGCACGGGTCGCCGCAGCGGCTGGCGGAGGGCCCCTGGTGGCGGCGTTGCTGACACCGACGCCGACGAGGCTCACACCAGCCGCAACGGCTGGGGCGATCATGGTCGTCCGCACAGTGCGGCGACGAGATGGGGCGATGGTCGTGTGAGTCCGTCCCAAGGACAGTAACCGCGTAGTGCGGTCAGGTTGCTGACAGGTGATCGACTACGCGCCTGGGCGCACCCCGAACATCGCGCCCGCAGCGCGTTCGACGAAGAAGGGGTGCGACCGAGGCAGGCGAGGGTGTAGTGGGATCAGCACGAGGCCGAGCCGACGGCTCAGCGGATCTCGACGACGACCTTCCCCCGCGTGCCGCCACCTGCGAGCGCGCGCTGTGCGTCGGCCGCCCGTTCCAGGGGGTAGGTGGCGCCGACCCGCACAGTGAGCCGGCCGGTCTCGGCGAGCTCGGTCAGGGCGGCGAGATCGGTGCGGTCCATACGGCAGAACACCGAGGTGACGCCCGGAGTACCGATCTCGGCGATGGACGCCATCCGTGCACCGCGGCGACCGGCTGCCGCCGTCGCGGCGAGCACACCGCCGACGGCACCGAAGACCACGTCCGCGCCACCCGGTGCGAGTTCCCGGACCCGCTCGACGACGCCTTCCCCGTAGGCGACCGGCTCGGCCCCGAGCATGCGCAGATAGGCGTGGTCGTGGGTGGAGGCGGTGCCGATGACCCGTGCTCCGCGGGACCGGGCGATCTGGACGGCGAGGGACCCCACCCCGCCGCCCGCGCCGTGTACGAGCAGGATCTCGCCCCGCTGGACCTTCAGGACGTGGACGATCGCCTGGTAGGCAGTCAGGCCTGCCAGCGGGAGGCCAGCCGCCTCGGCGAAGCCCATGGTCAGGGGCTTGCGCACGAGGGTGCCGACACCGGTGGAGACGAGTTCAGCCAGCCCGCCGTGGGCGCGCTGCACGTCGCCGCGGATGTATCCAATGACCTCGTCCCCCGGGGCGAACTCCGGGGCCCCGGGTCCTGCGCGCTCGACCACGCCCGCGATGTCCCAGCCGGGGATGACCGGGAAGTACGTCTCGACGGCGCTGTCGAGCGCCCCGGCCTGGATAGCCAGGTCGGCGGGGTTCAGCGCGGCGGCCCGTACCCGCACCAGGACCGAGTCGACATGGGTCTTGGGCTCGGGGAGCTCGCCCGGCTCCAGGGCTTCCGGGCCGCCGTAGCGGCGGTAGACCATGGCGCGCATCAGGTCCCCGGAATCGCGATGGGCATGTCCATCAGCACGGTGTGCCTGACGATCTTCCACTCGCCGTCGATCCGGCGCAGGTCCGTGTCGTAGTAGCCGGACTCAACGGGTCGGATGGTGGCCTGGGGCCCAATCGTCCCGGTCGGCCAACCGTCGACCGGGCGGGTAAGGGCTTGCACCTTGTAGACAACGAACTGGGCGTTCAGGTGGGCATCGTCACCGTCGACGTCGATGAGGTGGTCAAACGTGGTGTGGTGACTGGAGCCGCCCTCCGGATGCGGGGACATGAGGTTCGTGACCGCGTACTCCACACCCGCCCCGCCGATCAGGGGCTCGCCGAACGGCTCGTAGCTGTCGGGGCCGGCCTTGATCTTGATCGACACGACCGCCTCGTCGGTGAACAGGGCGCCCTGCGTCTTGCCGTCGCGCCGGTCCGTCGCCCGGACGTAGCGGGCGAAGACTTCCTGCACCTTGCGCTCGTCGCTCATGGGAGCAGTTTCCTTTCGTCGTCTCATTGCCGCATCCGGGACCCGCAGCAGATGCCCGGTGGGGCGCTCTCCAGTGGGGAGAAACGCCCGCCGCGGCTGTTTCCATCGAAGCAGCGTGTCGCTCGGGGAGCCATGACCATTCCGACACGAAGCGATACTCTGGAGGTATGGATCAGTTGGAGACCCGGGAGCTCGTGTACTTCGTCGCGGTGGCCGAGGAGCTGCACTTCAGCCGGGCGGCGGAGCGATTGGGGATGGCGCAGCCGCCGCTGTCCCGGGCGGTGTCCCGGCTGGAACGCCGTATCGGAGTGCGTCTCCTGGAGCGCACCAGCCGCCGGGTGGAGCTCACCACTGCCGGGGTCGTCTTCCTCAACGACTGCCGCCGACTGCTGCGAGGACTGGACGCCGCGGTGCAACGCACCCGGCGGGCAGCCGGTCCCGCACGGCTCGTCATCGCCGTACGTCCCGGCACCGGGTCCGGGCTGCTCGCGCAGGTCCTGCGGTCCCACGAGGGGGTCGAACCCGAGCTCGTCTTCACCGACGACCAGGCAGGTGCGCTGCGCGACGGAACGGCCGAGGTCGCCATCCTCTGCATGGACAGCGCCGACCTCACCGACCTGCAGACCACCGAGGTCGCGGAGGAATACCCCGTCGCGCTCCTGCCGCACGACCACCCCCTCGCGCATCGCACGGCGGTGAGCACCGCCGACCTCCGCCAGGAGCCCGCCTACCTGAAACGCTGCCCGCCCATAGGCCTCGACGAGATCGTCGACCGGGTCGCACTGGGCCGGCTCATCGCCGTCGTCGGCTCGGCCGCCGCCGATCGCCTGACCCGGGAGGTCGTCGCCGTCCCCGTGACCGACCTGCCCGCGACGACGCTGGCCCTCGGCTGGCTCCCGAAGACCTCACGGCCCGAGGTCATCGCCTTCGCCCGCACCGTCCAACGCATCGCCGCCGACCGCGGCAGCGCCCAGCTACTCAGCGAGAAGGCCTCGTAAAGTAGTCGCTCCGTTCCCATTCCGCCAGCTTCAGCTCCGCCGCCGGTATGTAGGATGCGCGCCGACGTTCCCATCATGCACTCAGACGCGTCAAGGTCGACCGCCGGCGTGTGGCTGCGGGAGCAGACGACCCCCCACGACGTCGACCATGCGGTACGCATCTCCAAAACTCTCACGGTGG
The DNA here is from genome assembly GCF_019056675.1 of Streptomyces sp. GMY02. Lineage (NCBI taxonomy): Bacteria > Bacillati > Actinomycetota > Actinomycetes > Kitasatosporales > Streptomycetaceae > Streptomyces > Streptomyces sp. GMY02. Next base: position 7,883,581 of record NZ_CP077658.1, read on the forward strand.
CTCCGATATACGGTCCCGAGCATGCAGCTTGAGAAGGGTTGCATGGCGGGAATCCCGGTACCCCACAACGTCAAGAAACATTGTGAACCGGTACTCCATCCAGACGGATGGAGTACCGGTTCACAGAGGTGATTTGACCAGCCTGGCTGTGGTCTGGTTACTACCCTCGCTTCTCCCGGGCCTTTCTCGGACAGACCTTCAGCTATCCGGCGCTGCTTGTTGAGGAAGGTGTTGACGTCGGCGGCGTAGCGCTCGGGGTACTGGAAAAAGGGAGGCGTGGGAGGCATCTTCGACATGCGCAATTCGGCGTCTGGGATGAGGGCGGCCAGCAGGTAACTGTTCCGGGTAGGGATCATAAGGTCGTTGTCACCCTGTGTGACGAGTGTCGGCTGGACGATCGACTGCAGTCGGGAGAGCGCATGGCGGTCCGGGACACCCCATTCCACGATGGCGTCGTACTGCGCGTCGCGCGCTGCGAGCGTGGTGAAGACATCACGGTTCTCAGTGCGGGCGGTGAGGCGCTCGTTGCTTCGTTCGGCCAGGACCGTGCCGACCAGGTGGATCAAGGCGGTGTGGTCAGGGAGGAACCCTGATCGGTACGTCGGCGGAGTTCCTTGTTCAGCCCCTCTCGCGGGTTGCTGGACCAGATCTGCCTCCAGATCACCCTCTCTACCAGGCCCATGCAGAATGGAGGAGAAAGCAGGCGAATTTGGCCACTTTGGCAAGCCGTGGTTCGCCCCGTCAGCGCGGCTCTGTCGGCCGACCGAGGGCTTGGAAGGCGGCGATGGGGTCGAGGTAGTCGCGCCAGTGCGTCACCTGACGGTCCTTGATGGTGATCACGGAGACGAAGTGGTTGTCGTAGGCGCGTCCGGTGTGGACCGCTCGCCCGTGCACGGCGTACTCCACCAGGACGACCACGGACTTGCCGGTGTCGTGGTGGAGGCCAACTCGTCCGCGCCTGACAGGACCATCGTGTCGCCGTAGTTGCGGTATAGGTCGGCAATTGCCGCGGCGCCCCTCGACTTGGTGCGGGTAGCCAGGGACGGAGACCACATAGTCGGTTACGACGTCCTCGGCCAGGATGTCGAAAAAGTGCTCCCCGTCGACCAAGCCGGCGAGTCCCTCCTGGATGATCCGGAAGAAGTGCTCTCAGGCGAGGGCGATAAACGCTCCTCACCAGGCGCTGCCACTACAAGCGTCGCACCGCGGTCGCGAACCCCTGCCACGTGACGGCGAGTCAGCCCACCACGCTCAGAAACCTGCGCCTGACCAGCAGCGATAGCGAACTGCAACCGGAGTACTGAAGCAGACAAACCTTTGCACACCGCTGCTGATGACCGGGCAATGCAGCCTCCGGCCAGATCAGAGAAATCTCGTCGGCTCTCGTTGCGGCCCCTGATTGTTGGCTCCTGGCAGGAGCCACGACCGCAGACTGCAGGGACCCGGCGGCACCGAGGCCCTGCACATTGATCTACGCATCGAGCGGTGCGCACTGAGATGTGATCGCGTCTAAGCGCACAGGCCATGGAGATCGCCTCCGGCTTCGATCTGGTCACCCTCCGGCTGCTGGCGCTCCAGCCCGAGCAGCTTCAGCAGGTCGGCTGTCACCACACGGTAGGCGTTGCCGAGCCGCAGCACCCTGACCGGATACTCCCCCTGCTTGGCGAGCCCGTAGCCCGTGGATCGGCCGCCTCGGAAGCACCCCGGAGTTCCCGGAAGGTGCGGCAGCACTCAGCTCGTCGAGAAGAACGAGCCAATCACCGCTCCTGGACATTTCGCGTAGTGCCCTGTCGAACTGCGCCCATTTGGTTCACGGTCCCCTCGGCCCGACGCGACGTCCTCTGCAGCGTACTGAGCTGGCCTCGCCTGGAGTGCCCGTGGGTTCGCTCACCCACTTCGCGGCTGCCGACTCCAAGTGGTGTCTTCCCCGAACCCGTCAACCCGATGACCGTCTCATGTTCGCCGTGGCGCCAGCGAAGCGAGCTGACTGTAACGAGAATCATGTCCACGGCTGGTCCCTCCATAGCGACGTCCTTGCTCGCCGATTCGCCATCAGCCGCCTTCGGGGATCGGCGGTTTTATGGGAACCCCCAAGAACACCCTGAACCGCCGGTCGCCCCGCGAACCACAGATGCCCCCCGGGGCAGGTTCCATTCGAACTCCGGTGGCTCCCCCTTCCAGCTCTTACGCTGGTGGCCGGCAACCCCAAGTCCACGCCTCCGGGATTTCGGCGCGGCCTCAGCGACAGGGAGGACGTTGATAGTGACCACAGACCGACGCGCGGGAGGCACCGGCACAGACGTGGTCGTGGTCACCGCCTTGCTGGTCTTCTTCGGAGCAGTGGCCTGCACCGCGCTGTACGCACCCCGCGAATACAGCGACCGGGCATTCCGGCTGCTGGAGTGGATGAAGGGCAGCTCTGAGCCCCGGCCCCGGCGCCCGAGCCGCCGGTCCGGCGCCGTGGTCAACAAGGAGGACGCTGAGGGACAACGGCGGAAGTCCCGGAGAGTGCGACCACCGGTATCGCCCCGATGCCCCTTAGGCGTCGTTTCTTATGGTTGACGCTCGCGTCGTTGACCGACTGCGCGGTTGTCAGTGCGGTATGGGAGCCTCCCGGGCATGACTTACGACCTTGCTGTCTGGGAAGGCGAGAGACCAGCGGATGACAAGACCGCCGGCCTGGTCTTCAGCGATCTGTACGACCGCTACATCGATGGGGAGGTGGAGGAGCCTCCCTCCGAACGCATTGCGGCCTACGTCGCTTCGTTGCTTGAGCGGTGGTGCGACATCACCGAGGACGACGAGGACACCTCGCCCTGGTCCACTGGTCCGTTGATCGACGAGGCAAGCGGTCCGCTGATCTACTTCGCCATGCGGTGGAGCATGGCTGAAGAGGCATCGGCCTACGCGGCGGCCGTCGCGCAGTCCATGGGGCTGATCTGCTTCGACGTTCAGCAGGACCGGCTCAGGCCGTGAGCGCAGTAACCAATCGGCGGTAGCCGATGAGGGTTGCGGCTGTGCCGACGAAGGCGAGGTAGTGTTCGGCCTTGCGTTCGTAGCGGCGGTGGAGCCTTCGGCAGCCGGCCAGCCAGGACACGGTTCTCTCCGCCACCCAGCGGTGCCTGCCCAGCCGTTGTGATGACTCAATGCCCTTACGTGCGATGCGGTGGCGGATGCCACGCTTGCGGAGCCATCGGCGCAGGTGGTCGTAGTCGTAACCCTTGTCTGCGTGCAGTTTCGCCGGTCTGCGGCGCCGGGGCCCGCGGCGGGACCGGATGGGCGGCATGCCCCGCACGAGCGGTTCCAGACCCTGGCTGTCGTGCATGTTCGCACCGGAGATACCCAAGGACAGCGGCAGCCCGTTCCGGTCACAGATCAGGTGGATCTTCGATCCCGGCTTGCCGCGACCGGTCGGGTTCGGTCCCGTCAGCAGCCCCCTTTTGCGGCGTGCAGGCTGACCGAGTCGATCGCGCACCGGGACCAGTCCAGCTCACCCCTCGCTCCGAGTTCGTCGAGGATCACGCGGTAGAGCCGGGCCCAGACCCGGTCCCGGCTCCACTGGGCGAACCTGCGGCAGACCGTGGGCCAGGCGGGGCCGAACACCGGCGGCAGCTGCCGCCACGTGCAGCCTGACGTCACCACGAAGATGATCGCTGCCAAAGCTTCACGGTCACCTGCCCGACGCCGACCACCACCCTGCGGACGCGTGACCACTGTCGGCGGCACCACTCGCCTGAACAACACCCACAACTCGTCCGGCACCAGCCACTCAACGAGATCAGCCATGTACGGATCAACGACCGATCACGCCATAAAAAACGACGTCTTAGTTTCCTGAGTCGGAGAATCGACACCGCTCAGCTCGGTGCTCACGCGTTCACCGCCCCGGCCGTGTCGCTGGCCAAGTGGGCTTGCACTTTCCTGGCAGATACTCACTGCGCCCAGCGTCCGCAGATACATCCCTGCCTCGAACCGATCAGTCCGACAAGCTCACCGAGAAATGCGCGCGTCTGGACAACTCCCGGTAACTCAAACCCGCCCGCGGCTCCCCGTAACTGCCGCAACTCCCAGGCGAACCGCTCAAGCGGCCCCGCCTCCGGATCCAGCCGACGCTCCGGACGCCCCACGGTCCCCCCATGGTGGTTCAGACGTTGTTTGTCCACCCTGATGTGCACGTGCTGGACAACCCCCTCGCGACTATACCTATGGGCAGCATCACAAACACCACACAGAACACCCGCGCCTTCCGTAGGAAAGAGACCTCGTACGAGGGGGAGGAGCGTGAAAGCGCCAAGGAGGGCGGCATGCGGATTCACCGGCGAGCGGTCGCCATGACGGCCGCGGTCGCGGTCGCGCTGGCAGCGGTCTCCTGTGGCATGTCCGACTCCCGTCCGGTCGCCGGAAAACAGCCGACGACGGGGTACGGGACGCGGCCACTCACCGAACAGGACAAGGACCTGCTCCATGACGCCGAGGAGTCGCTGACACGTTCGTGTATGGCATCCCGCGGTTTCAAAATGTGGGTCGTCCCTCGGAAACCGTTGCCCGAGGACCGTGAATTCCCGTACGTCATCGACGATGTGCCGTGGGCATCCGCACACGGTTACGGAAGCGATATCCGAACCCGACGCGATCAGTTGCGCGTATCCGACCCGAACCGGCGGTACTTCGACGGTCTGTCGCCGATGGAACGCGAGCGCGCGCTGGACGCCCTCCACGGCGAACCGTCCGCGAGGCGCCTGGAGGCCAGGACCCCGGACGGCATGACGCTCGGACGCGTCGACGGCGGCTGCACCGCGCTGGCCCAGAAGAGGCTCTACGGGGACCTGGCTGCCTGGTTCCGCGTCACGACGGTGACCGACGCGCTCAACAAGATCCGCTACTCACAGGTCACCGCCGATACCGACTACGCCGACTCGATCAGAAAGTGGTCGGCGTGCATGCGGGAAAGGGGATCCCTGTACGCGGATCCCCACGAAGCCCGCGCCGTGTTCCTGGACCCGGACAAGGCCGTTCCGCGGGTGAGGGAAATACATACAGCGGTCACCGAGGCCGAATGCGCGATCAGCAGCGGCCTCTCCGATACGGCCCGTCGCCTGGACCGGCGATACGGCGAGCGCCTGCGGCACGAGTACGCGGACGAGGTACTCACCAGGCGGCGACTGGAAGCCGCCGCTCTGGAACGCAGTCGTTCCACCGTCCGGAACGAACGGGACCAGCCCGACCAACCTGCCGAGAAGAGAAGGAAAGAACAGTGACGAAGATCAACACCGCCCTGTCCGCTCTGGCGCTCACCGCCCTGGCCGTGTTCACCGCCCCCGGCACCGCACAGGCGGCGGCCCCAGGCCCCGCGTCGTCCGACTCCGTGTCCATGGCCGCCCCGGACGGCAACCTCTGGGCGTGGGACGGCATCAACAGGGGCGGCGTCTACTGCTACTGGGCTGGCGACGACTCAGACTGGAACACGTGCTCCGGATCCAGCAACAACGGGACCATGCGGAACAGGGCCAGCTCCCTGGAGAACCGCGGCTACGCCGGCTCGTACGACGACGTCAACCTGTACTGGACCACGGGCTACGGCGGCGCCAGGAACTGCCTACCCAACGGCTACTACCTCAACGACCTGTCGGGCATCTACTTCCTGTGGGACGGCAACTCCGGTCAGGGCCAGTCGATGAACAACAACATCTCCGGCCACCGCTGGGCAAACTGCTGAAGTCCCTGACAGAACGCCGCGGCCGCTGGGCCGTGGAAGGGCCGATGATACGGGATGGGGTGCCAGCCGGGAAAAGGCGAGAGCACCCAGCGTGTGGTCGGTCACGGGCGCCTGTGCCTGGTCGCCGGGCGCTTAGACGTCGTTTTTTATGGCGTGATCGGTCGTTGATCCGTACATGGCTGATCTCGTTGAGTGGCTGGTGCCGGACGAGTTGTGGGTGTTGTTCAGGCGAGTGGTGCCGCCGACAGTGGTCACGCGTCCGCAGGGTGGTGGTCGGCGTCGGGCAGGTGACCGTGAAGCTTTGGCAGCGATCATCTTCGTGGTGACGTCAGGCTGCACGTGGCGGCAGCTGCCGCCGGTGTTCGGCCCCGCCTGGCCCACGGTCTGCCGCAGGTTCGCCCAGTGGAGCCGGGACCGGGTCTGGGCCCGGCTCTACCGCGTGATCCTCGACGAACTCGGAGCGAGGGGTGAGCTGGACTGGTCCCGGTGCGCGATCGACTCGGTCAGCCTGCACGCCGCAAAAGGGGGCTGCTGACGGGACCGAACCCGACCGGTCGCGGCAAGCCGGGATCGAAGATCCACCTGATCTGTGACCGGAACGGGCTGCCGCTGTCCTTGGGTATCTCCGGTGCGAACATGCACGACAGCCAGGGTCTGGAACCGCTCGTGCGGGGCATGCCGCCCATCCGGTCCCGCCGCGGGCCCCGGCGCCGCAGACCGGCGAAACTGCACGCAGACAAGGGTTACGACTACGACCACCTGCGCCGATGGCTCCGCAAGCGTGGCATCCGCCACCGCATCGCACGTAAGGGCATTGAGTCATCACAACGGCTGGGCAGGCACCGCTGGGTGGCGGAGAGAACCGTGTCCTGGCTGGCCGGCTGCCGAAGGCTCCACCGCCGCTACGAACGCAAGGCCGAACACTACCTCGCCTTCGTCGGCACAGCCGCAACCCTCATCGGCTACCGCCGATTGGTTACTGCGCTCACGGCCTGAGCCGGTCCTGCTGAACGTCGAAGCAGATCAGCCCCATGGACTGCGCGACGGCCGCCGCGTAGGCCGATGCCTCTTCAGCCATGCTCCACCGCATGGCGAAGTAGATCAGCGGACCGCTTGCCTCGTCGATCAACGGACCAGTGGACCAGGGCGAGGTGTCCTCGTCGTCCTCGGTGATGTCGCACCACCGCTCAAGCAACGAAGCGACGTAGGCCGCAATGCGTTCGGAGGGAGGCTCCTCCACCTCCCCATCGATGTAGCGGTCGTACAGATCGCTGAAGACCAGGCCGGCGGTCTTGTCATCCGCTGGTCTCTCGCCTTCCCAGACAGCAAGGTCGTAAGTCATGCCCGGGAGGCTCCCATACCGCACTGACAACCGCGCAGTCGGTCAACGACGCGAGCGTCAACCATAAGAAACGACGCCTAAGGCAGTGTCCGGCGGATCATGTGACTGTCGGATTGCTGACTCGTTGTTCCCGGCATGGGGCGGGGTGATCTGACGAATGCCGAGTGGGTCCGGCTGGAGCCGCACTTGCCGACGGTTGGGACGGCGTGGTGGCCGGCGGAACGATCACCGCAGAGTGATCGACGGGATCTTGTTTCGCGTGCGCACGGGCATACCGTGGTGGGACCTTCCCGAGCGTTTCGGCAGTTGGAAGACCGTCTACAAACGGCACCGCCGTTGGTCGGCTGACGGCACGTGGGACCGTATCCTGCGTGCCGTCCAAGCCGAAGCCGACCTCGCGGGCCGGATCGACTGGAGCATGGTCAGCGTCGACTCGACGTCCTGCCGTGCCCATCAGCACGCGGTCGGCGCCCGGAAGAACAAGCCGCACGTCCCGAAAAAAGGACAATGCCCCGGCACCACCGCCCCGACGAAGGACTCGGACGGTCCCGGGGCGGCCTGACCAGCAAGATCCACCTGGCATGTGAAGGCGGATACCGCCCGATGCCCTTCCTGCTCACACCCAGCCAGTGGGTCGACGCACCACAGATGATCGCGGTCCTCGAACGCATCCGTGTCCCCCGCCCGCAAGGCGGCCGACCGCGCGAACGACCGGACCACGTGAGCGGCGACAAGGCGTACAGCTTACGCCGAAACCCACGCTACCTGCGAAGACGCCAGATCAAGCACACCATCCCCGAGCCGAAGGACCAGCGGGCCAGCCGCAAGAGACGGGGCAGCAGGGGCGGTCGGCCCACCGGCTTCGACAGCGAGATCTGCAAGCGCCGAAACGAAGTGGAGCGGACGATCAACCGGCTCAAGAACTCTCGCGCTGTCGTCACCCGCTACGACAAGAGGTCCTCCGTCTTCCACGGCACCGTCACTGCCGTCGCGATGCGCCTATGGCTTCGCTCATGATCCGCCGGACAGAACCTAGTGTCCTGAGTCGCTAATTCGTCGGCAGTATGAGGCGAGGGATTCGAGGATCTGGTCGGCGGTCCTGGTCCAGATGAACGGCTTGGGGTCCTCGTTCCATGAGTCGATCCAGGTGCGGATGTCCTTCTCCAGTGCCTGGACCGACTTGTGGACGCCTCGCCGTATCCGCTTGTTCGTCAGCTCGGCGAACCATCGCTCGACGAGGTTCAGCCAGGACGAGCTGGTGGGCGTGAAGTGCATGTGGAACCGGGGATGGGCCAGCAGCCACTTCTTGACTGCCGCGGTCTTGTGGGTCGCGTAGTTGTCGCAGATCAGGTGGACCTGGAGCCCGGCAGGGACCTCTCTGTCGAGTTTGCCCAGGAACTTCTTGAACTCCTCGGCCCGGTGCCTGCGGTGGAGCGAACCGATCACCTTGCCGGTGGCCGCGTCGAACGCGGCGAACAGGGTGGTGGTGCCGGCGCGGACATAGTCGTGGGTCGCCCGCTCCGGCACCCCGGGCATCATCGGCAGCACCGGCTGAGACCGGTCCAGTGCCTGGATCTGCGACTTCTCGTCCACACACAGCACCAGCGCCCGCTCCGGCGGGTCGAGATACAGTCCCACCACGTCGTGGACCTTGTCGACGAAGAACGGGTCCGCGGACAGCTTGAACGTCTCGGAGCGGTGCGGCTGCAGCCCGAACGCCCGCCAGACCCGCGAAACGGTCGACTGGGAGAGTCCCGTCCTCTTCGCCATCGACCGCGTCGACCAGTGCGTGGCATCCTCCGGCCCCGACTCCAGAGTCCGCGCGATCAGATCGGCGACCTGCTCATCCCCCACCGTGCGGGGCCGGCCCGGACGGGGCTCGTCCGACAGCCCGTCCAGACGGTCCGCGAGGAACCGCCGACGCCACTTCGACACGGTGTCACGCGACACCCCGACCCGCTCCATCACCACACGCGTCGACACAGGGAAACCGTCCTCCCCGACCTCGTCACAGGCCAGGACCACACGAGCCCGCATCGCCATGTCCTGCGCGGACTTACGCCGCCGAACCCAACCCTCCAACACCGACCGCTCAGCATCAGTCAGATCCAACGGCACAAGCTTCGGTCCCGGACGCACCATGACCCAACCCTACGGAAATTTAAGACTCAGAACACTAGTCCGCGCTGCGTCGGCAAGAGGTGTGCGCGAGGCTCCGGCAGGGGATTCGAACCACTCGGGGCACCGGAGACCGGTGCACTGGCGGTTCTCTCGGCAGACCGCCCGGTCTCAGCTCCAGAGGTGCGCAGAGCATCGCGCCCCGACCAGGCTCGCGTGCGATGCCAACACGGGCAACGGCGCTGCGGTGTCGGTTCGGGGGCGTCAGGAGCAGTCTTCAGCGCAGGGTGCCGGGTGGGTACTTCATCACCGCCTCCTGGTGCGGGTCCCAGACCCATATCCACGACGTGCGCCACAGGATGGGCAGTTCGTAGACCGGCTCGGCATAAGGGCTGGCCTCTTCCCCGGTGGACGCGTCCACCCAGCCGGTCTCGACGGGCGCCGGCCGCCAGCTGGGGTCGCCCACGAGAATGGCAGTGACGTACAGGATTCCGGCGGTGCCCTGGGGCCGAGGAAGGCGCCACTCGCGTTCGTGCATCCAGGTCGAGCCCGTTGCCGTGCGGACACTCCAGTGTGCGAGTTCGGCCTGCTGAAACTGCGCGTGCACGGTGTCCGGGACATAGGCGACCGAGCCCCCGCCAGCGCTGAGGATCGCGGAACGGTGGGTGACGATGCCCCAGGGGGAGAACCGGCCGATGCCGAGGAGGTACTTGAGGTGATCGGGCGGGCTTTCGGAGAAGCAGATACACGGTGTGGTCGCGCCGAACGGCGCGTACGCCCGGAACTGCTTCTCTCGCAGGATGCTGTCCAGGCGTTCCTGCGCGCTCATGCCCTGAATCGACTCCGGTACCGAGTCGGGCCGTTGTCCAATGCGACCGGTGAAGTGGTACAGGTAGTCACTCTGAGCTGGGCCGACGACTCCCAGATCCAGCATCGTCACGTTGCGGGTCCCCCTCTTCGTTCAGCCGCGATCGCCGCCTCTGTACGTCATACACGAAGAGAGAGGGCCCGAAATTCGCTGTGCGCTACTCCATGTCGCACGTGCAGGGCGAGCACCGGTGGACCGGCGTCGGCGCTGTGCGGCAGTAGCCGCACAGCGGGCACTCCCAGCATGTCCCCTGCGGTGCTGGGGTGCAGACTTCGGCGTTGATGCCTGTGCCTCACCATCCGCTCGCGCATCGCGCGCACGAAGACCTGCCAACACAGGGGGCGGGATCTCAGCATCACCATCGTACGAGGGCACCGATAGGCGCTGGGAAAACATCACGCTTCAAGCGGGGTGCCGGTGTCATCCTGTGCTGGTGGACGTATCTCTTCCCGACCAACTGGGCACAGTTGAACGAGATTCCTGCGCGGCTGCGCTAGAAGTGATCCGAAAGCTGAATCTCTCCGCGCTTCCTGAGCAGATCACGGGTCAGCAGGAGGTCGCCTTTGTACCGGTGACCCGCGCGCAATGGAAGACAGTGCTGAGGGAAGCCGACCTGTCCGGGCTTCAGCGGGAGACCGACAAGAAGGTTACGGAGATCCTGCGCCTGCGGACCGCTTCCGGCCGAACCATCGGAAAGCGGCTTCCGGAGTTGCTGCGGAGTCTCCACGCGTCGGTTGTTGCTGTGGGTGCTGCCGGAGGAGAGATGTCCCGGTTCAGTCCGTCCCGTACCAGCGCGGCAGAGCGACGGTTGGCGACTGACCTGGCGCAAGCGAATCGGAACGAGGTTCAGGCGCTGTTCGCCTGCCTGGAACAGGGATGGGCGGAGTCCGCTTGGTCTGCAGTACGGAAGTATGCTCTCGCGGCTCAGGCGGCCTGGCGAACTCTGAAAGCTGCCGCCAGGACTGATCACGCTGGCCTTCCTTACGAGGACGTCTACCAGCGAACGCTCGGGGTGTCGGCCGAGCAAGTGGGTCCCGGGTCGGGTGTGGCGTCGCGGGCCCGCCTCCTGGCCGCTTGGGCGGAAGCCCCGCAGATGCTCGATCATCGGCTGCGCCGGAGCATGAGACATCTGATCGATGACTCGCTGCCCCTAACGGTGATACTTCTCCATCACCTTGCCGTCCTAGCGGTCTCCGATCGCCCCTTGGTAACGCACCGTGCTGCCCTCCTGGGACGTGACCTGGTGACGTCCCATCTGAAGTCCGATCCGGAACTCGCATGTTCACTGATGGCACGACACGACGTTCGAGAACCGGAGATGGTGTCCGCCCATCGGGGACAGATCGCCTACCTCAACGCTTACTACGAGGAGGAGTACCAGGAAGAAAAGGCGCGGGCGGTCATGGACCTGCACCGGGCCGTGCTGGAAGCAGACGTCAGGCGCACGGCTGTTGTGGTACTGGAGCTGCTGGGAAGGACGGCTCCGCAGGGGGCCTCGCTCGCCACCGTCCGGGATGTGCTGGCAGCTCAAGACGGTCAGCCACTGTGCAAGTTGCTTGCCTCGACGATCCGCTCTGAGTGGCGCAACGCGAACGCCCACGAGGACTTCCGCTGGGACCCTGTCAACGACACGCTCCTCTTGGGCGGACGGCAAACCGATCTCGACGAGGTACTGGACGCCGCGCTCCGAGCTCGCGCCATTTGCCGCGGGTTCGAGCACGGGGTCGCCGTGGCCTACGCACAGAACGCATCGCTGGTCATCCGGGGCGCAGAGGACTCGAACTACGTCGGCCGAGACCTCTCCATACTCCAGGCAGCGGGAGAAGCCAGATTCCCGGTGCTGGATATCCGGCGCCATGGCAGCCTCGTGCGGCTGGACGTGCCCGACGTCTCCGTTGAGAACCTGAGAGAGGCGTTTCGTGCGATCCTCGGGGCCGCCATCGCGGACCCCAGCGTCGAGCGCTGGGAACTACGTCAGGCATCTCCCGACCGGCCTCTGCTGCACGTGGACCGTACGGGAACACATGCCGGGCTCCAGGTCGCGGAGCCCCTCTGGGACATTACCGACCCCCTGCCTTTCGCCGCTCTCCCCCTGCTGGTGAATGCCATGACCAATGCGGGAGAATCCGCCGAGACAACAACGTCGACGGTTCTCTGCCTGGCAGCTGCCCACGTGCTCGGAGAACGAGACCGCTTGTCGCCTGCTCTTGCACACGGGGATTCAGCCGCCAAGGACGAGTTGATCAGCACCACGAAGCTGATCAGCGTCGGCGCCAAGGCGGCAGCACACCTGATGGAGGGAGCAGCCAACCGCAAGTTGCTGGCCTTCGCTGAAGTCCTTGCCGGAGAGTGCCACCGGTTGAAGGGTGCTCCCCCCTTCGCACTTGTGCGCGAGTTCGTGCCGACGTATCGGGCCCTGCGGAGGCATGGGCCAGCTCACCTCCCATGGATCACAGGGCTCAACGACTCTGCCGTCTGAGATCCCCGACACGGTCGGGCTCAGATCACGCTTCAGAATTCAGCGCGCTGGCGAGATGGCCGACAGGCTGATCATCCTGGCCGAGAATCAGGACTGCTGGGCGTCCTTCGTCGTGGTACGAGGGCTCGGAACCGAGTTCTGGTCCGTGGTCTTCCCCTTTCCGTCCAGCCCCAGGGACTGCTTGATGTTCTCGTAGTCGACGACCGGGGTGCCGATCCTGGCCACCATGTGCCCGTGTGAGGTCAGCATGGCCTCGGCGAACGGGCTGTCCGGCGTGGCGACGCGGGCCCACGAGCGGACCTCTGCTGACGGAACAGACTGCACGATCTCGAAGTCGACCAGGAGGTCCGGGATGTCGAGGTACTTGGGCAGAATCCGGTAACGGGCGTTGTTGTCGCGGAACATCTCCAGAGCCGCGTTCCGCTCCCGGCTCCCCTTGGTGGGGGATCCGGCCTCGATCCAACGAGCGATCAAGGGCGCTTCACTCAACGGCACCGCCTTGGCGAGACGCACGTACTCGGCCTTGGCCGCGCGGTTGCCGCCGCTGGGCAGGTCCTCGTAGATGTCGCACGCAGGGGTGAGGACGAGCCACCAGCCGTCTTGGGGGTCGTGCAACTACGGACACTGCCCCCGGCGCACGGAGCTGGGGGCGCCCAGCGCGAGAGCCTGGCGCGTCAGTGGCGGCATGTGCTGGCCAACCGGCCGTTCCTCGCACTGCCGATGGCCGTACGGGACACGGCGGACGACGAGCGAACCGCGACAATCGGCACCGGCGCGCTGTTCGCCGTCTCGGGCCTGGCCACGATCCTCAGCCAGACCCGCGTCAGCGCCTGGTGCAAACAGCGTTGGTCCTCCAGCAGAGCGATCACCGTCGGGCTGGCACTCATGGGTGCCGCCTTCGTCCCGCTCCTGTGGCCTGTACCAACAACCGGCATCAGCCGGACCATCGGCGCCGTCGCTCCGGCAGTGCTGTGCGGACTACTGCTGGCCGTGGCCACGATGATCGTCTACCCGTTCGAGAGGGACACCATCGTCACCTTCACGCAGAGCCGGCTCGTGGCCACCCACTACGGCCTGTACAACACTATCTGTGGCATCGGTGTGACGGCGGGGAACCTCCTCACCGGCGCCGCTCTCGACGCCGCGGCCCGCGCCGGAATCCCCGCACTGCCCTGGATCTCACTCACGACGCTCGGACTCATCTACGCCGGCGCCATCCACCTGCTGTCCCGGCCCGGCCAACGCTCCGTGGCGGGCAAGAAGGAGGCCGCCGAAATCACCGGACAACCCTAGTCACAGCCGGTACGCCACACCCGCTGCCCCAGCCCGACTCGGCGACCGGTCTGTCAAATGGCGGACGGGTCGGCTGTTTTGCGCGTAACCAGGTCGCATATCGCAACCCCGAGCTGAGACATGGACATCCCCTTCGGACCCATCCGAGGCGGGTGGAGGGAATACCGCGCCGCATCTGTCGATTGGTTCTCGCGTAGCAATTACGCGAGGGGGCACGGGTGACCGATCTGAAGCTGTTCCGGCTCGGCACCGATGGCCGGGATGTCGAGTTGCGTAGTTCGGCGGTGGCGCTGGAGGTGGAATTGCAGCATCGGGTCGAGGCGAGCATGGAGGCGATGCTCGGTGTCCGGTTCCTTGCATCTGAGTACCCGACGGGGCCGTGGCATCGGGGCCGGGTCGACTCGCTTGGTCTGGACGAGAACAACACGCCGGTGGTGATCGAGTACAAGAAGGGCAGCGACAGCGGGGTTCTGTCGCAGGCCGTGTCCTACCTGTCGTGGCTGTGCTCCGCGCGTCATGAGTTCGAAGCGCTGGTCAAGGAGAAACTGGGTTCCGAGACCGCCGAGGCGATCGACTGGCGGAATCCGCGGATGGTCTGTATCGCCGCCGGTTTCTCGCACCACGACCGGGTCGCGGTGCACCGTCTGGACGAGCGGATCGACCTGGTGCGCTACCGCGTCTTCGACGGCGGACTGCTGAGCCTGCTGCTGGTCGAGTCCACCCCTGGCTCGGCCAGATCTGTCGCCTCACGGCGAGATCCTCGGGAGCGTGAGGTGCCGGCCGGTGCCGGCCGGACGAAGTCAGAACTGGCGGCTCTTGACGCGGCGCCTGCTTCGCTTCGGGCTCTGTACGACGAGCTGGACGAGGTACTGGCCGCCTCGGGTGAGGTGGAGGTCGACGTCAAGCTGCACTACATCGCCTACCGGAGGCTGGTGAACGTGGCCTGCGTCGTCTTCCGGCCCAAGAACGAGGAAGTCCTCGTCTACCTGAAGGTGGACCCGGACACCGTGACGCTGGAGGAGGGCTTCTCGCGCGACATGCGCGGCATCGGCCACCACGGTACGGGCGACCTGGAGGTCCGGATCGCCTCAGCAGCCGACCTGGAGAAGGCGGCGCCATTGATCCGGCGGGCGTTCGAGGCGGCTTGACGCAAGAGGAAGGACGGCGGGTGCATCGGTGTCACGATGCACCCGCCGCCCTTTGGCCTCTACGGTCTGTGGGCCCTGGTCTGGGCGTTCTCATGCTCATGCCTCCGGTCCGGCGAGGACGAAGTCGTTCCGGCTGCCGTGGGACCTGGGCGAAGCGCGCGAGAACGAGATGGCCGGCCACGCCGCCCGGATGCTCACCGCGGCCGACTACCAGGTCGACCTCGACCCGCGCCTCGATGCCTCACCTGTCACCACGCCCGCCGGTCCCCACGGCACCCGCGTGCACGGTCTGCACATCGTGGCCGTGGCCGAGCGGCTCAAGGCAGCGGACACGTACGACGCGGCGGCATCCCTGACCGAGCAGGTCCTGGATCCGGTCGACTGTGTACTGGCGAGGCTGAGCGAGTTCTTCGACGCCGCCGAGCAGGCCAACGCCGTCGATAACGAGGACGGCTTCGACCTGGGCGGCCGTTTCACCGACGCCGCCAGGCGGCTCACCGAGATCAGCGAGGACCTCCACGTCGCCAGCGACCGGCTGCGCGCCCTCGGCCCACCCGGCGTACCAAACTGGCAGACCCAGCTCACCGCCTACCGCGAAACAGCCCCACCACAACACGCAGGCGCCCCGGCCACCGTGCTCACCCAGTCCGCCGCCACGGCCCTGCCCACACCGCCGGGGCCCCGGCGGTCCCGCTGACCGCCAACTTCCTTTCCTCGAAAGGCCGCTTCATGTCCTTCCTCCATGAGGAGTACGGCACCGACGCCGAGATCTACCGCAGGCAGTTCAGCACCGAGGTCATCGCCGACAGCGGCAACGCACACGCCCACCGGATCCTGAAGGCGTGCGGCTTCACCGAGAAGTCGATCCGCCCCACTACGTCTGGCACGAACTCCCCGCGGGTCTGGGCGAGGAGGAAGAGGAGAAGGCCCGGTCCACCCGTGCCGTGTGCCTTCTGCGCGCTGCCGGATTCGACGCGAACATCAATGAAGCCCTCCTGTCCCCCACCGCGCACGAGCCGTACTCGCCGAGATCCACCAGGACCACACGCTCCACAGCAGCGCCGCCGCGCCATCGTCGCCCGCCGCCGCAGCACACCCGCCGGCAGGCACTGACGGGATCGCAGCAGTCCCCGCCGCATCCAGCACGTCCACTTCTGCCATTCGGGGCCGCAGTCGCTAGAACCCGGCACCGGTGCGACAAGAAAGGAGAAGCATCCCTCATGCGCCCACAGCCGACTACGGTCACCTTCCAGCGCGCTAACGGCCTTGCCACCGCCCGGATCAACGGCGAATTCTCCGACGGGGAGTTCGCCGCTGCCCTGCCGCACCACGCGGGCTTCGTCCCCGTCGCCCGCCTAGATGAATGAGTCCGATGTTCTCAGTGGTCATAGGCGATGAGTGATCGTTTGGTTTTGGCGCCGGTGGTCCAGTTGTGCCAGATGGCTGTGGCGAGGGCGAGGAGTCGTTGGCCTGTGCGGGCGAAGACTCCGGCTGGGGTGCGGCCGCCGTGCTGTTCCAGGCTGAGCTGGCCTTTGAGGGTGTCGAAGACGGCTTCGATCCACTGGCGGGCCCGGGCGAGGCGGCCGTGCCGGGTGGGCTCGTCCTTCCGGTCGGGCCGTACCAGATGGACGCCGAGGCGTTCGGTGAGGAACGTCTCGAACTCCCGCCCGGCGAAGCCCTTGTCCGCGAGGATCACCTGGCCTGCGCGGACGAGGTGGTGGTCGCGTTCCAGCAGCGCGGTCATCACCTGCCGTTCCCCGGGTTTCGGGTTGGCCAGGCACCAGGACACCGGCATGCCTTCGGCGGTGGTCAGCAGGTAGAGCCGGAATCCCCAGAAGAAGCGGGAATGGGAGCGGCAGTAGCCGTATCCGGCGTGCGCGGCCAGTTCGGAGCGTCTGACGGTCTCGCGGGAGGCCGCGCAGGGCAGTGGTGTGGAGTCGATCAGCCGCAGGTCGTCGTGCCAGGTGGGCACCTGCCTGGCCAGGGCCTCGATGACCTGGCTGATGAGCGGGCCGGCGGCGTTGAGCCGTTTGTTGTAGGCCGACTGCTGGGGCAGGTAGCGGAAGAGGTGTCCCAGACGGGCATGGGCGAAGCGGATCCAGTGCCGGGCCGAGGGAAAACCCAGCAGGACCTGGGCGACCGCCAGGCACAGCAGTTCGGCGTCCGTCAGTTTCGGTGGTCGCCCGATCCGGCGACGAGGGGCCACATGGTCGTCGATGAACACGTACAGTGCCGCCAGAAGGGCGTCCAGGCTGGTCTTCACACCCAAGCCAACGGGCGCCCTTCGCCATGGTCGCGGCCAGCACAAACATCGGACTCATTCATCTAGGACTCGGCTCTGATCGGGTGGGCAGGTCAACCGCGGTCGCCCCGGGGCGGGACTTCGTAGCTGATCCATCCCGTGCCCCGCCGGGCTGCGCACGGGTGCATGCAGTGCTTCGCCGCGGCACCGGCCAGCGGCCGGTGCCCCGCACCGGCGGACGCCAGCGCGCTGTGGGGCCGCTGGAGTACGTCGTTTCAAGCATTGCGTACCAACTCCTGCCGCCAACCGCAGGGTTCAGCTCTCCGCGTCCAAGGCCAGGAGCGGATGACGCCCTGTCATCACCCGTCCATGAAGGAGTGAGATGACCGACCAGACGACAGCAGACATTCTCGGCGCCGCGCCGCAACGGCCGCCTTTCGACGCCGAACTCATCCCCGTGGTCAAAGCGTATGCCGCGATCATGCCGCGGTGGTCGCAGGAGAGCCTCGCGGCTTACCGGCAGGCGGGGCCGAGGGGATGCCGGGAGCGGAACCGCTTGATCTGACGGCGGGCGGGCGCGTTCGGGTGGAGGAGCGCCAGGTTCCAGGGCCTCAGGGCGCCGGACCTCACGCTGCTGATCCTCAGTCCGGCCGCAGACCGTGGACCTGTGGGTGGCATCTTCCACATCCACGGCGGGGGCATGGCCTGCGGGGACCGCCGCACGGGTGTGGATGCCTTCCTTCCATTCGTGGTCGAGGGCCGCGCAGTCGTAGTGTCAGTTGAGTACCGCCTGGCCCCCGAACACCCCGACCCCGCCCCCATCGAGGACTGCTACGCCGGGCTTGTGCGGACGGTGGAGCACACGGTTGACCTGGGCTCGCCCCCGAGCGCCTCCTCATCGCCGGGGTCAGTGCTGGCGGCGGACTGGCGGCCGGCACCGCGCTGCTCGCCCGCGAGCGGGCCTTCTCCCAGCTGAGCCACCAAGTACTGATCTGCCCCACGCTCGACGACCGCTTTGAGCCCCACAGCAGCCGCATGATGCGGGGCGAGGGGACCTGGGACCGCGACGACAACCTGTTCGGCTGGACCGCCCTGCTGGGCGACCGCCGCGCTGGCCCCAACGTGTCACCGTACGCCGCACCGGCCCGGGCCGAGAACCTCACCGACCTGCCCCGCACCTACCTCGACACCGGTTCCGTCGAGGTTTTCCGCGACGAGATCCTCACCTACGCCCGCCGCCTGTCCGAGGCCGACGTGAACGTCGACCTCCACATGTGGGGCGGCGGTTCCACGGGTTCGACGCACTGGCTGCAGACCCCCGGTGTCGCGGGCCTCCGCCGCCACCCGCGAGGAGTTCATCCGGCGAGCCTTCGAAGGCTGAGCCGCCGGCGGCCGGTGCGCTCTCGACGGCCGGGCGGTGCGAAGGGAAACCGCTCACGAGTTGGCCGGCCTGACGGCTGGCCTCCGTGACGCGATGGCCACCGGAGTGAGGGTCCCTCATGGCCAGCCTCCTGATCCTCCGCCACCACAGGTGGCCCCGGATCAGCCCCGGTATCCGAGCGAACGTCACACGGCGCGCCTATCGTGGGGGCGGCCGTACGGGAGTTGTCCCGTACGGCCGCCTTAGGGTTACGAGGTGTGGCGCGCCGCGTCCTCGATGACGTCCTTCACCGTGGCGGGGTGGGAGATCATGGACAGGTGGGAGGCGCGGACCTTGGTCACGGTCGCACCGGCCCGCTTGGCCATGAATTCCTGCGCCGCTGCGGGCACCGCGTGGTCGGCGGTTCCGATGACGTCCCAGCTGGGGATAGTCTTCCAGGCCGGTGCGCCGGACGGCTCGTCGAGCGTGGATGCCGCCAGCGGCCGCTGGGCGGCGGCGATGGTGGCGGTCTGCCGGGCCGGGAGGTCGTTGGCCATGATGTCGTGGAACTTCGTCGGCTTGAGGTAGGCGTCGACGACGCTGTCGGCGGAGGGCACGAAGTCGAGCGCGTCCGGCGTGACGTGGCTGCCCGGGAATTGGGCGGTCAGTCCGTTCAGGGTGTCGTCCTGGGCGGGGATGTACGCGTCCACGTAGACGAGCGCCTTGACGTCGGTGTTGCCCGTGGCGGCGTTGGTGATGAGGAATCCGCCGTAGGAGTGTCCGACCAGTACGACCGGTCCCGGGACGGTCTTGAGGTAGCTGGCGAGGTAGGCGGAGTCCCCGGCCACGCCGCGCAGCGGGTTCGGGGGGACGCGGACGGTGTAGCCGTCGTGTTGGAGCCTGCTGACGACGCGGTTCCAACTGGAGCCGTCCGCCCACGCGCCGTGGACGAGCACGATGGTCGGCTTGACCGCCGGGTCGCCGTGCTTCCCGTCCGCGGTGGCGGATGCCTGCGTGGCGGGAAGAACCCCCGCGGCGAGGGCTATGGCAGCGCCCGCCAGGGCGAGTCGGACTCCACTCTTGGACAGTCTCCGTGGTGATTGCATGAATTTTTCCTTCCGTGAGTGTCGGGGTTCGCCGCGGGAGCGGCGTGGGGTGTGGGGTTCAGAGGCTCTGGTGCATGAGCCAGGTGAGGGTGAAGTCGGCGATCTGACGCCAGCCGTGGTCGAAGGCGAGGGAGTGGCCCCGGTCGGGGAATGCCTGGTAGTCGGTTGTGGCGCTCGAACCGGCATAGAGCTTGTACGCGGCCTTGGCGACGACCTCGGGGACGGTGTGGTCCTTGCCGCCGCCGATGATGAGCAGGGGTCCGCGATCGTCGTTCCTGGTGTCCACCGCCGCCGGCGAGTTCTTGCTGAAGTTGGCGGTGCTCGCCTCGAAGAGGGGTTTTCCGGGGCCGGGGATGGCCCAGCGGTCGAACAGTTCGTCCGATTCGGACTGCGGGATGGCGTTGCCGAAGCTGTAGCGGAACTGCTTCCTGGTGAGCGAGATGGCCTTCTTCTTGTTGCCGGGCCTGGAGAGCACCGGCAGGCCCGAGCGGATCTGCGCGAGCGGTACGGGTTTGACGCCCCTGATCTGGCCCGGGTCGATGGCCACGGCGGCCGACGCGTTCCCGCCGGCCAGCAGCTTCTGCGCGATCAGGCCACCGAAGGAGTGGCCGATGACGATCGGCTTGGTATCGAGGCCGTCGATCACGCGCAGGTAGCCCGCGGTGATCTCGTCGATACCCCGATTGCCGACGGCGGTGGCGTTCCTGCGGGTCTCGGCCACGGTGTCGGAGTCGCCGGGCCATCCCGGGGCGATCGGGTCGTAGCCGACCCGTCGGAAGAGGTCCAACCAGTTCCGCCAGGAGTCCGAGTGGATCCAGAGTCCGTGGACGAAGACGACCGGGGTTGATGTGGACATGCTCGCTTGCCTCCAGCCCGCCTAGGTAGACTAACTAGTAACTCTACTTGACCCTAGCACGCCTCTCGCGGCGCGAACCGCGCACGGCGCATTCGCGACGGGGAGAGGATGGAAGGGTGGATCACATGACGCAGCAGCACGTCGAGACGACAGGTACGAGCACGGACGGGGTCGCACGATGACGCCCACACTGTCCCGGGGCGGCCAGCCGTCGATGCGGGAGCGGATCATCGAGGCCGCGGCGGAACTGTTCTACGCGCAGGGCATCCGAGCCGTGAGCGCCGAGAAGGTCATCGCCAAGGTCGGCATCACCAAGGTGACCTTCTACCGGCACTTCCCCACCAAGGACGAGCTGATCGTCGCCTACCTCGAACGCCGCGCCGGATGGGAACGCGGCGCCGTCGAGGCGGCGCGCCTCGCGGCCGCTGGCAAGGCATCCGAGGTGTTCCGCATCATCGCCGAGGGAATCGGAGCCGAGAGCTGCTCACCGGGCTTCCGAGGATGTCCGTTCATCAACGCGGCGGCCGAGTACGCCGACGCCGAGCACCCGGTCCGGCAGGTCGTGCACGCCCATCGACAGTGGTTCAAGGCGACCATCGAGGAGATGATCCAGGAGCTCGGCGTCACCGATGTCTCCGTCGCCGCCGACCAGTTGGTGATGCTGCGCGACGGAGCAATGGTCGGGGGCTACCTCGGCGACCCTGGGACCATCGCCAAGTCGCTCTACGATGCCGGCCGCGCCATCCTCGCGTTCCACAGCTGACCCCGAGAGGTGGAAGCCACCGGCTTCCGCCGCGGAGGGCGGCGGTTCTGCAGTTGTACAGTCTTCAGTCCCGGACAGGAGAGTCGACCTCTTGCGCGTGCTCGATGCCAAGATCGCCAGTCTGCCTGAGCGTGAACTCTTCCAGGCCGGCGAGTACCGTGCCCACGGACGAGAGCGGAACGGCCTCCACGGGTGCGGCTGCCTGGCAGTACTGGGCGAACTGCTCCAGGTAGCTGGACTCGCCTGCGACTGTGGCCGCGGGGTTGCGTTCGGCGACGTGTCGGGCGCCCGAGTCGACGCCGGGGCGGGACATACCGCTCTAGGGAGCGGACGAAGGCGTGGTGGAGCGGGCCAGCAGCATCGGGGTGGAGGTGCCGTCCTCTGCGTCGTGTGTCAGGGCGCTGTGGCGGAGCCCGGTGGAGCGTCCAGCCGTCCAGGTCCTCGATGTACTCGGATGAGGCGAACAGGTTCGGGGA
The DNA here is from genome assembly GCF_019056675.1 of Streptomyces sp. GMY02. Classification (NCBI taxonomy): domain Bacteria; kingdom Bacillati; phylum Actinomycetota; class Actinomycetes; order Kitasatosporales; family Streptomycetaceae; genus Streptomyces; species Streptomyces sp. GMY02. The sequence goes on from NZ_CP077658.1 coordinate 7,905,348, forward strand.
GCAACTGGCACTGGACCAATCAGCCTCGCGGCGCTGTCCGGCTCATCGAACGGAACCTTGAGCGCCTCGCAGTGGAGGCTGGCTCCAGTGCCGCGTTCGCGACAACGGGTCCGGTCGCACGAAATCGCCGAGACTCGCTCCCCGAATAGCGCGCGCCTCGAATAGCGCTCCCCGCCAGCTGGAGCCTCCCCCTGGACCCCAACGCGGCGTGAGGCGTACGCGAACGACCAGCGGCAGACGACCAGACTCGTCGCGGTCACCGCCCGCTCCAACAGGCAGGAGTCGGACCAGGACCCCTTCGAGTGGCTGGCGCCGGCGTCGGCGGCGCTGTGCCGGTACGCCTCGGAGTGAACCGCGACCAAACTCCGCTGCGACTCGCCGCCGACCAGGACGAGCACGACCGCCTGCTCGACATCGCGGCCGACTGCGGCAGGACCATGGTCACCTACACCCCGGCACCGTATCGAGCGTGGGCCCTGCTGCGCTCCCAACGGCGCAGTGCGTCGGCGAGGGGGCAGCAGACCCAGCCAGAGAACCTGAGCCTCCGGCCCAGATTCCTCCGCCCGCCTGCCCCGCCCCCGCAGGCGGGAGCGGCATCGGCCTGACCATTGCCCGCGGCATCGCCCGAGCGCACGGCGGCGACATCATGGCCACATCCCCGGGCCTCGGGAGAGGAACGGCCCTCACCGTACGGCTGCCTCTTGGGCCCACAGGAACCGCGTAGCGGCCTTGCAGCCGTACACCTTCGTCGCGTACCGCTGATCGTCGAAAGCCCGGGCACAGCCGCGTATTGGTGTGTGCCCTTCTACAGGTGAAGCGCGTGTTCCAGGAGTTCGAGCAGGTCGTCGGTGGCGTCCATGGCGCCGAGGGCCGGGAGGATGCCGAGGGCGAGGGCGAAGGCGGCGATGGGCCACAGGTGCGGGGGTGGGGCGGTCTGGAGGGCCGCGATGCGGCGGATGACGGCGCCGTCGGTGAAGTTCAGCGCGCGGACGGGGCGCGGGCGTTGGACGATGAGGGCGGCGCGGGCCAGGGCCCGGGCGGCGGTCTGACGGTCCCCCGCCGCTTCCGCTGCTTGTTCGTCGGCCCATCGTTCGATGAGGAACGTGACGGTCGTACGCGTCGGCGTGAGCAGGGGATTGGCCGCAGCGGCGAGGGCGACGGCATACGCGTACAGGGCGTGGCGGTGGGTGAGGTGGGCGCGTTCGTGGGCGAGGAGGACTCGGCGCTCGGCCGGGCGGAGGGCGCCGAGCATGACGGCGGTGACCAGGATGCGGCCGGGCCTGCCGTTGGCGGCGGGGATGGCGAAGGCCCGCGGGGTGGCGGAGGCCGCGACGATGAGTTCGGTGTCCGGCGGGTGGCCTTCGCACAGGCGGTGCAGCGTGCGGCGGGTGAGGTACTCGGCGCGGACGGCCTTGTACAACCGGTGGGCGATCAGGCAAAGCGTAAGGATTGCGACCAGCGCGATGGCCTCGGGGACCGGTTCTGCCAGGTCGCGGCCGTTTTCGCGGGCCTCGGCGGCCACCGGCGGGACCTCGCCGACGAGGGTGAAGGCCAGCAGGACGAGAGCCCAGGTGGTGGCAGCCGCGGTCAGAACGGCCGAGGCGGTCAGGACACGGGCGGCCAGCGCGGGCGCCACCCGCCTGCCCACCTGCCCGCTGATCGCGGGGAGCAGCAGTGACAGGACGAGTGGGCCGTAGACGTCGATCCTCATGGGCTGCTCCCGCCGAGGAGGTCGCGCAGGGCGTGCTCCTCTTCCGGGCTCAGCCCGGTGACGAACTGCTGGAGTGCGGCGATCGGGTCGGGGCCGCGGTCGAGCGCCTGATGCATGGCTTCGGCGGTGAGCTCGGCGGCATTCTTCGCCGGCCGGTACGCGCCCCGGCGCCCGTCCACATCGCGCAGGACCAGGCCCTTGTCATGGAGGCGTTTGAGGATGGTGTGCACGGTGTTGTACGCGAGGTCTCCGCCGAGTTGGGCCTGGATCCCGGCCGGAGTGAGCGCCTCGTCCGTCGCCCACAGGGCGGCGAGGACCTCACTCTCCAGCTCACCGGCGCTCCGCCGTTCCGCTCTGCCGCGGGGTGTTGTGCCTGCCATGTCGCCACCTTACAGCGCGTAGTGTTTCTGCGGGTTCGGTGGGTTTGGTGGGGAACGTGACAACGCTGGCCATCGCCGATGGCAGGGCTGGTTCGCCGCGCTGTGCGGTGGGCGGCAGTGATACGGCTCGCCGCGTCCAGGCTTTGTCGATCAGCGGGTTGATGAACTGCTCGTCGGGGAGCTGCGGCGGTGATCCGGGGCCGTACCGCTGTGCGGACGCTTGGCCGGCTTCCCGCCGAAGTGACCGTTTCCGTGGGGCAGTTGGGCCGGGGAGTCCGGCGCGGGGCTGGTGTGCCGGCGGCGGAAGAGCGCGGGCAGGCCGGGTACGGTGAGGAAGCCTTCCGCACGGGCGCTTGCGACGACGATGCGCGGGACCTCGCTGCTCTTCTCGAACAGCAGATAGCGCGGTTCCCAGACCGGCCGGTACTTGGCGTTGGCCCGGTAGAGGGACTCGATCTGCCACCAGCGGGAGAAGAAGGTCAGCACCGAGCACCACAGGCGCAGTACCGGTCCGGCGCCCAGGCGGGAACCGCGTTCGAAGACGGACCGGAACATCGCGAAGTTCAGTGACACCCGCTCAACGCCCAACTCCTCTGCCCGCAGTAGCAGTTCGACCACGGTGAACTCCATGAGTCCGTTCTCGCAGTCGCGGTCCCGCCGCATCAGATCCAGCGACAGCCCCTGCTCGCCCCACGGTACGAAGTTCAGCAGGGCCCGTGGCTCGCCCCGGCCGTCGCGGCACTCCAGCATCATGCAGAGGCCGTCGTCCGGATCGCCAAGACGCCCCAGGGCCATGGAGAAGCCGCGCTCACCCCTGCCGTCCCGCCAATGGTCCGCTTTCTCGATCAAGGCTGTCATGTCGCACTCGGGAATGTCCGCGTGGCGGCGGATACGCACGGTGTACCCGGCCCGGCGGATGCGGTTGTGCGCCTGCCGGACCCCGCGCATCGCACGTCCGTCGAGGGTGAAGCCGGCCCGGTCCACGATGGCTTCGTCGCCCAGTTCGAGGGCGTCCAGGCCGTGCCGGGCGTAGATGATGCCGGCCTCCTCGCTCGCGCCCATCACGGCCGGTGTCCACGCGTGACGACGGGCTTCCTTGAGCCACTCCTCGATCGCGCCGGGCCACGCTTCGGGGTCGCCGACCGGGTCGCCGGAGGCCAGGGTGACGCCGCCGACCACCCGGTAGGCGATCGCCGCCTTGCCGCTCGGGGACCAGATGACGGCCTTGTCGCGGCGCAGTGCGAAGTATCCCAGTGAGTCGCGTTCGCCGTGCTCGGCCAGCAGTGCGCGCAGGCGCTTCTCGTCGTGTTCACCGAGCAGTTCGCGACTGCGCGGCGCGCGGAAGCACGCGTAGAGAACAAGGAGGAAGGCCGCGGCGATCAGGATGTTGATCAGTACGTCCACCCAGCGCGGAGCGGCGACGGTGTCGAAGCGGTCGGCAAGGGGTCCGATGCTGACCCCGCGCAGCAGGGTGTAGGCGATCCGGTCGCCCAGCGGCGCCCCGGTCACACGGTTGGTGGCGCTCACGAGCAGAGTGCCGACGGTGCCGCTGACCAGGACGCCACCGACCAGCACGGCCAGGGCCAGCCTCGGATTGGAGCGGTCTCCGACGGCCGTGAACTCCCTGCGCCCCAACAGCAATGCGACGACGAACAGACCGGTCAGCAGGACGGAGAACCAGTTGAAGGCGTGCCTGCGGTACTGCTCCTGGGCCAGGGCCAGGACGTAGAGCACAAACAGAAGGCCGGCCAGCAGCATGTTGAAGATCCACGCCGCGCGTTTACGGCGCCGCATCACCGTGGCGAGGAACAGCGCCAGCGCCGCAGAGACCAGAGCGGCGGTGGCCAGGTAAGGCGTGAAGTACTCGCCCGCGTTGTGCTCGTGGATCTCCTCACGGAACGGCACCGAGACGACCGCCACCAGATTGAGCAGCGCGACCAGCCGCAGATACCAGACCGTGGCCGCGGCTGCCCGCGACCGCAACCGTGAGCCAACGAGCGGGCGTCCGACGCGACCGAGGACAGGGCGCAAGGAGGAGTTCCCCTGCTGGGAGATCGGTACGGGCTGCTGAAGGGGCACCGTGGCGTCACCTTGCGAAGAGGCCGGGAGTACCGGCGTGGACGGGAGACGGGAAACGGGACACCGCCTACGGGAGCCTGCGCCCGTCCTCGGGTAGGCGCAGGGAGCGCTTACCGGGACAGCACGGGGGTTGGGGCGCCCGCGACCAGTCCGCTGCCGAGTGCCTGATGCATGACCTGGATGGTCAACTTGGCGGCACTCTTCACCGGTTCGTATGCGTAAGACCTTGCAGCAGGAGGATCTGTCCGCCGCGCGGCTGGATCTCCTCGACCTCCGCACTGCACCGCTGAGCAGGACTCGATGACTTGTTCATATTTTTCTCTCCCGCTCCATCCTTCACCCTACACCTTGTAGGGTGACTGAAACTCTACATCCTGGAGGGGCAGGGGCGGATACTGACCAAGACCTCTGTCGCCCTTCGGGGAGCCGCGGGGGCGCTCCTGGACCGTGGCCTCGCCTCCGGCGACCGTGTGCTTGTGCCGCTGCCCACCGGTCGCGACCATCTGACCGCGCTGCTGGGCTGTCTGCTCGCGGGTCTCGTTCCGTGCACGGTTGTGGTGTTGCCGAACCCGGCGGATGAGACCTCGGTGGGCGTACGGCAGTATCGCGCTGACCGCGACCACCGCCCCGCCCGGCTACCCCGCGGCAGCCGCCCTGCTGCTCAAGGGCAGCTCGTACGGCGTCGGAAAACTGCCGGCCGTCTCGCGGCATGGCTGCCGTACATGTCGGCACCCGACGCCCGCTGACCTCGCGTAAAGGTGTGTCAACTGCTTGCAGCTGACTGCCTGTTCCTCAGAGGTCGCCGGTCTACGGCCGTCCCTGAGGGTCGGCTGAAGCGCCGGACGGGTCCGAGGGCGCAGGGGAACCGATGCCGCGCAGTTCCTGGAGTTCGCCGCCGACTTTCTTGCGGAGCGTCTTGAGTACGGCCAACTCGCCGCTGATGGCCCATCTCGGCCCCACGAGATAGGTCCCGCCGTACATGCTCGCGGCGTCGAGCCATGACCGTTTGAACTTCTCGGCCGGGAAGGTCGTCACGATCCAGTTGCCCTGCGGTGTGACGCATACCCCTTCGCGAAGTTCATCCGCCTCGGTGCGCAGCTCGACGGTGCAGTTCGTCATGGAAGCGATCTTCTCGACATTGGCGGGTGCGGCGGTCACTCGGCTGCCGCTGCTCCGCACCTGGGGGCTGCTCTTGCTCTGCGGAGGCGAAGCCGCCGAACAGCCCAGCACGAGCGGAGACATGAGGAGTACCGCGAGGAGCGCGGCGGTACGCGGGCGGTGCGAACGATGGGCCGTCACCGGTTGTCCCTTCCACGGGTGGGGCTGGGCGTACCGAGAGATACGAGTGGCGGCGGCCGTTCGTTCAGTGCTGGGCTGAGCGAGGCGTGATCGCGATTACCGGGAGTGGCCGGCCGGGCGAGATGTCTGCGCTGCCGTTGGTTGTGGCGCACTCCGCGCAGCAGCCGCCGCCGTCCTGGTTGGCCGTGTCCGCCGCGGGCAGATTCGCCCGGTTCGGTGTGAGCGGTGCGGAAGAGAGCGTGTCCATCCCGGGGAGCGGCGTCGTGCGGGCCGCCCGGACGGCGTTGGCGATGACGACGACCTCGGCGAGTTCATGGATGAACACCACGGTGGCCAGACCCAGTACGCCGAAGGCGGCCAGGGGAACGAGGGCTGTGATGATGGCCAGGGACATGCCGATGTTCTGGATCATGATGGTGCGGGCCCGGCGGGAGTGGCGCAGCAGTTGGGGCAGGTGGCGCAGGTCCTCGCCCATGAGGGCGGCGTCCGCGGTCTCGATGGCGACGTCGGTGCCCATGGCGCCCATGGCGATGCCTATGTCCGCGGTGGCGAGTGCCGGGGCGTCGTTGATACCGTCGCCGACCATGGCCACGGTGCCGCGGGGCCCGGTGGTCTTGAGCTCGGCGATGTGTGCGGCCTTGTCCTCGGGGCGTAGATCGGCCCGTACGTCGTCAATGCCGGCCGCCGCGGCGAGGGCGCCGGCGGTGCGGGTGTTGTCGCCGGTGAGCATGGTCACCCGGACCCCGATGCGGTGCAGTTCGCGTACGGTCTGGACGGCTTCGGGCCGCAGTTCGTCCCGTACGGCGATCGCGCCCAGCAGTGTGCCGTCCCGTTCGACAAGGACGACGGTGGCACCTTCGGTCTGCAGGCGTTCGACATCGGCGGCCAGCGGTCCCGGTTCGATGAACCCGGGGCGGCCGAGCCGCAGTTGTGCTGTGCCGATACGACCGGTGAGGCCGTGGCCGACAACTGCGATGACGTCGGTGGCGAGCGGGACGTCGGTGGCGGCGCTGATGATGGCTGCGGCCAGCGGGTGTTCGCTGCGTGACTCCGGCGCGGCGGCGAGTCGCAGCAACTCGGCTTCGGGGGTTGGGGCGTTGGGGACGGTGGCGATGACACGGGGTTCGTTACAGGTCAGCGTGCCGGTCTTGTCGAGCGCCACCGTGTGTACGGCACCCAGTTGTTCGACGGCGAGTCCGCCCTTGACCAGGGCGCCGGTGCGGCCCGCCGCACCGATGGCGGCCACGATCGTGAGCGGGACGGCGATGGCCAACGCGCACGGCGAGGCGGCGACGAGTACGACGAGCGCGCGCTCCAGCCACAGCAGCGGGTCCCCGAACAGCACGCCGAGCCCGGCCACCAGAGCGGCGAGGACGATGATGCCGGGCACCAGGGGCTTGGCCAGACGGTCGGCGAGCCGCTGTCCACTGCCCTTGCGCTCCTGCGCCTCCTCCACGATGTGGACGATACGAGCGAGGGAGCTGTCCTTGGCGAGCGCGGTGACCTCGGCCTCGATCGCGCCGCCTCCGTTGATGGCGCCCGCGTACACCGTGTCGCCGGGGCCCGCCTCGACGGGTATCGACTCGCCGGTGATCGCTGACACATCCAAGCTGGTGGTCCCGGTACGGATGATGCCGTCGGTCGCCGCACGCCCGCCCGGGCGGAGCAGCATGATGTCACCGAGCACCAAGGCAGCGGGAGCGACCCGTACTTCGCGGCCGGCACGCAGGACCGACGCCGTGTCGGGGACGAGGTCGAGCAGCGCCCGCAGGCTGCGCCGGGTACGGACGACGGCGTAGTGCTCCAGGCCTTCGGCGATCGAGAAGAGCACACCGAGCATCGCGGCCTCGAAGAACTGGCCCAGCCCGACCGCGCCGAGCGCGGCGATCGTCATCAGGGTGCCGACGCCGATGTGCCGGTGTTTGACGACGTTACGTACGGACGCGGGGACGAACGTCGACGCGCCGGCCACCACGGCGGCCAGCTCCAGCACCAGCTCCGCTGTCTCCGCTCCGGCGAGGCCGCTCAGCCACCCCGCTCCGAGGAGCACGCCCGCCACTGCCGCGAACCGCAATTCGCGGACCTGCCAAAGCCGTAGCGCGCCCGCTTCGTGTTCCTGGTCATCGGCGGCCGTACCCGCCCCGGCCGGTGCGCAGCACTCCGCGCCCATCGTGATCCCCCCTCTCCTGTACGACACCGTCCGCCACGTCCCTCGTCGAGGTGGCTGGTCCCGCCCATCAGTATCAACATACTAACGAATATTGATATGAAGTACTAGCGGTAGGCCGCTCGCGTATCAACAAGCGTTAGGATGTTCAAGTGACCCCGGAGAGTACGGATTCCTGCGACCTGCTGTGCCTCGACCTGCCCGTGGCGGAGGGGATCCGCAGCCGTGTCTCGAAGACGCCGGACTTGGAGGCAGCCGCGTCGGCAGCCAAAGCCCTTGCGGACCCCACCAGACTGAGCATCGCCGTAGCTCTCGCCGAAGGCGGGGAACTATGCGTCTGCGATCTGGCCTGGGTCGTCGGCCAGGCACAGAATCTTGTCTCCCATCACGTACGACTGCTGCGTACCGCCGGCCTCGCCGCCTCGCGCCGCGACGGCCGCCTGGTCATGTACTCCTTGACCGACCAGGGCCGCCATCTGCTGCACGTACTGACCGAGGCGATGAAGAGTTCCTCAGCGGTCCTTCGGTGATTGCCCGAGGTCCTTGTCGCCGATCGCTTCGGTGATCCGGTCGAGGTACTCCTGGGCCCGACCGAGAAGGTGTCGGCAGCGCTCGACGGCATCGTGCGCGGCCGGCTCCGCGCTGGAATGATGTGCCAGGGGGCCGAGCAGGGCATCGGCGCCCTCTATCAGGCAGAATGCGGCCGCCGCCCAGCCGTCGACGGTCAGGTCGTCCTCCCCTCCCGTACTGACCGGAACCGACCAGGGCGCGACCGAGCCGGCCATGATCTCGACCCGCGCGCAGGTGAACCGGAGCTCTTGCAGAGCGCGGCGGGGCTGGTCTTCGGCGAGCGGCCATTCGTACGCGCTGACGAGATAGCCGTAATCGTCACCGCCCTCGGTGGCGTCGGCGAGGCGGGTTCCCGCCGTCCGCCACAGCAGCGCCCACAATGCGGCACGCCGAAGTCCCGCGTCGTCGCTGTGCGCCTGGTGCAGGCGGCCAGGTACCTCGATGCCGAGATCGTCGAGCGCCGCACGTATCCGGGCCTCCTCATTGAGCAGGTCCAACAGTCTTTCCTTCCAATGGGGTTGGCGGCCCGGCGCCGGGAGGTGCCGGGCCGCCGAAGGAGGTGTCGCGGTGTGGATCAGACAGCCGCGATGACGTGAACCCGTTGTGGTTCGTGGGTGTTGTGCTGTTCGGCCCAGGCCAGGAGTGCTGTGGTGCAGGCGTGGTCCTGGTGGCGCAGTTGTGTGAGGTCGAGGTGGATGGGGCGGTCGGCGGGCAGGGAGCCCAGTGTGTCGAGGAGTTTCGGCAGACGCAGGAAGGTCGCGTAGCCGGTGATGCGGACCAGAAGTGGTCCGGTGTCGTCGTTGTGAGTGACGTCGATCTGGATGTGTGAGATGTCCCAGGCGGTTTTCACCACGGACAGTGCCAGGCCGATCAGCACGCCCTCGAACATGTTGACGGTCACGATGGCGGCGGCTGTGGTGAGGAGGATGACCGCCTCGCCGCGGTGTGCGCGCCACATCGGACGTACCTGCCGTATGGGCAACAGCTTGAATCCGGCGTGGATGAGTACGCCTGCCAGGGCTGCCACCGGTACAAGCCCCAGCACCGCGGGGAACAGCGCTGCGAACAGCAGCAGCCACACGCCGTGCAGGACCCGGGACGCCTTGGTCTTGGCTCCCGCCTGGACGTTGGCCGCGCTGCGGACGATCACCGCGGTCATGGGCAGCGCTCCGAGCAGCCCGCACACCGCGTTGCCCGCGCCCTGGGCCATCAGTTCCTTGTTGAAGTGGGTACGGGGACCGTCGTGGAGGCGGTCGACGGCGGCGGCACTGAAGAGGCTCTCCGCGGAGGCGATGAGAGTGAAGGCCACAACGGTGGCGAGCGCGCCGAGCCCGGTCAGTGTCCCGGCCTCTTGTGCGGAGGGGAAGTTGACGGCGTCCAGGAGGCCGCCGACCTCGACGGTGGTCACCGGCAGACCGAGTGCGCCCGCGCCGAGCGAGGTGATCAGGACCGCGGCGAGTGCGCCGGGCACCCGCTTCAGCGCCCCGGGCATCCACCGCCACAGCGCGCACACGGCGATGGTGGTGCCGCCCAGAGCGAGCGCGGAGGCGGCAGCCGGTGAAGTGGTCACTTCGCCGATCAGCGCGGGCAGTCCGGCGATTTTCCCGATGCCTGAGGCAGGCGCCGGGGTGTCGGCCAGCGTGTACAACTGGGCGGCGATGATCACCAGCCCGATGCCGGCGAGCATTCCCTCGACGACGGCGACGGAGATCGCGCGGAACCAGCCGCCGAGCCGCATGGCGCCGAGTGCGATCTGGAGCAGCCCGGTGGCCAGCACGATGACGCCCAGCGCCGGCAGACCGTAACCGCGGACGGCTTCGGCCACGAGGACGGTCAGCCCGGCGGCGGGCCCGCTGACCTGAAGACTGCTGCCGGGCAGCAGACCGGTGAGCAGACCGCCCACGATGCCGGTGATCAGCCCGAGTTCGGCGGGCACGCCGGAGGCGACCGCGACGCCCACGCACAGAGGCAGGGCGACGAGGAAGACGACGAGGGAGGCGGGAGCGTCGGTACGCAGCACGTTTCCGACGGCTTTCCATTGAGGCATGAGGGTGTTGTTCCTTGTGAGCGCGTGGTGGGGGGGACTGGCCGGCTGGAGGCGTCTGGGGCTCAGGCGCGGCGGCACATGGGCGTATTCACAGCGGCCGGAATACGCGGGAAAGCTGGGAAGACACCAGGACCTGGCCGCTGTCGACGGCGTAGAACCAGCCGTGCAGCCGCAGGCGGCCTGCCGCGAGACGCCTGGCGACGCAGGGGTAGCTGCGCAGTTGGTCCAGTTGTGTCACCAGGTGCCGTTGCGCAATCGTGGTCGGATCTTGGTCCGTCTCTTGGTACGTCGGTGTGTGATTCGTCGACGTACTGGTAGGAGCGGGGGAGGGGCGATGTCCGGCCCAGGACAGCCATCGCTGAACGAGCGGCAGTGATTCGACGCTCCGCCGGTTCACCAGTCCCTCGACGGCGCCGCAGTGGGAGTGACCGCAGCCCACGATGTCAGGGACATTCAGCGCCTTGACGGCGAACTCGATGCCGGCGGCCACGCCGCAGGCGGCCTGAGCTCGGTAGCGAGGCACGATATTGCCGGCGGTGCGTAGTTCGAAGAGCTGACCAGGGCGGGCACCGGTGACCAGGGAGGGAACGACCCGGGAGTCCGAGCAGGAGATGAACAGGGCGAGTGGCCGCTGGCCATGGGCCAGTTGGGCGAACTCTTGCCGTCGATCGGCGATCGCGGCTGGGAAGTTTCGGGCATGGTCGATGAGCGGTTGCATGGTCGGCCTCGTGCTCGTCGTACGGATGAGTGCGCGTACGGGAGGCGTTCACAGCCAGTGGGCACACCTCAGCGACGGCCCGCGAGAGGCCGGAGCAGGAAGGTGCGGGGGCTGGAGAACGCGGGGCCGCTCAGCAGCGGAAGGTCTGCAGTGTGCTGGGAGTGGGCGCGGCGGCGCCGGTGGGGCGGTGTCTGTCGCGGGCCGTCGCGGGGTGGGAAGCGGCGATGGCGTCGTGGGTTTCCGGGACAGCGCCGTCCGTCTGACTGCCGTCGACCGCTCCCAGGGCCAAGGGGCTGTTCTGCACCCGGTTGGGCAGCGCGAGAGGATCCTGCTGATCGTCGTGAAGGCTGCTCGGCGCCTGGACCTCGAACATCAGATGCGGGGTACTGTGCACTTGGTCCTGCGGGTGGCTCGCCGCATTGACGCGAGGAGCGGTCCAGGCGTGGTGCGGGGTGACGGCGTGCACCAGGACGGCGGCGACGAGCATGAGCAGAGCCGCCACTGCACGACGTACCACGGGCACACCTCCCTCGACCGGCTGCCGTTGTGGATACGTTACCGTCCACGCCCGGACCGTCACGCCCAACTCCCGTGTTCCCTTGATGTGATGGGGAGCACGATCTGGAACTCGTCGGGCTCGCTGCTATGAGAGCACCAGGCGCGGTCGGCCTTCACGACAAGGTTTCCGCCTAACACTGGATCCAACTGCGGACCACCAGCCCGATCGAGCCGCACCTCGTCGCCCTCGACCGTGCCCGAGCCCGGTTCGAACGAGGGCAGCTCGTCGGACGCGCCGAGGCCCTCGCGGCATGACCGCGGGGCCGGGTGGAGGTCGCGTAGCAGTGAGGCTATTGCTCGGTGCCGGCGCGCAGGGCCTCGATGAACCAGGCGAATACTGGCGCCAGGCTCGGCGGGACGGGCCATCCGTTGATGACGGCCAGGAGGTGCCAGTAGCGTTCCGCGCGGGGGTCGTTGGCGATCTCCAGGCGTGTCAGCAGCCAGTGGCGCAGTTCGGTGTCGTCGGCGCGGCCGAAGACCTGGGCGTAGCGGGTAGTAAGGGCGTCGATGTTGGGGGCGGCCTCGGCGGACGCCGGGTCGATGCCGGCGTCGAGGGCGTGGCCGACCCTGTCGCGGACGGATTCGGTGAGGTCGTGGTGCAGACCGGTGGTGTCGCCCTGGGCACGTTCGTTCGCCTGGTACTCGGCCATCCGGCGCACGGCGGCGCGGAAGTCCGCGTCCTGGGTGAGTTCGGCGAGTTCCACCCAGGCGTCGACCTGCTCGGGTTCAGGGTCGTCCGGAAGGCCAGGCATGGCCGTACGCATCATGTCCACGAAGTCGGGGTTGGCGTCCAGGCCCCCGAAGGTGTCGTCGATGAAGTCGTTGACGAGACGCCGGCGTTCGTCGTCGGAGAGTTTTGCGAGCTTGTGCATGAGGTCCATTTCCTCGGGGGTGGAGCCCCGCTTGGCCACCGCTCGCAGCACCGCGCGCCGCAGTCGAAGGGTGCGGATCTGCACCTCCAGAGCGTCGGCATGCGCCGCCGCGACCTCGGGCACCGAGATCTCCCGGTCCAGCACCTGCCGGATGACGGCAAGGTCGAGTCCCAGGTCACGCAGTGTCCGCACCAGGTCCAGACGCGCGAGCGCACTGATGTCATAAAGCCGGTAGCCGGCCGGGCTGCGGCCGGTCGACGGCACGATCCCCGTGTCGGAGTAGAACCGGATGGTCTTCACCGTCAGCCCGGTCCGCCGGGCCAGCGCCCCGATCGTGTAGAGCGTGTCGCCGTCCATGCCCTCACCCTTGTGTCTCCCCCTACGGGAGACTCAAGTCCATCTTCCAGGGGCTTCCGTCACCCTGCTCGGAAGGCGTACTCGCCCCACCCGCAGGTATTGGCAATTGTTCGTTGGGGTGCTGGGGCTGTGCGAGCAGAAAGCAGCAACACCAGCCGTTGATGACGCGTCAGCCAGAAACGCTGGTCCCTGATCAGAATCGTCCATGGCCGCCCAGAATCCGGGTCTTCACGGTTCCGTCGCCCCGGCGGTTCTCGCCTCCGCCTTCCTCACCTCGCTCGTCGGCGCCGACGCGCACGCGTTGCGGGCGGGACTCAACCTGGGAGCACACCGCAAGCGCGATCAGGACGGTGGCCAGGCAGGCGGACCAGCTCAGCGGCGCGCGCAGCCGGGGCCCACGGCGCCCGGCGTGCTGGTCTGTACCGGCCACCAGCCCGCCGATCATGGGCAACAAGCCGTAGGGAAGAACGATCAGGACGATCGCGACGCCGACCAAACCGGAGATGAGCCGCCAAGAACGCGGAGCGGACAATCGCGCGTCGTAGTCCGCTCGTCCTGGTCGTGCATGCGTGACAGCCTGACACGGTCCCGCTCAGGTCAGATGTTCGGGTGTATGGGCGGACAACCCCGAGTCGGGACAGGCGGGGTAAGCCGCCGCGATCGGCCCCAGTACGCTACAGCGAAGGGCAACAAGCCAGTCAGGGCAACGCCCTTGGCCCGGTGCGACAGACGCCGTACGGCCTTCGCCGCCCCTACCTGCCTGGAAGCTGTGACGCGATGCGACCGACGACACCCGCCACTGGGCCGGGCGTGCAGCGCCCGTCCGGTGTTGTGCGGGCGGCGGGTTTCGCGGCGCTGTGTGTGCTGCTTCCACTGCTGGGGCAACGGGCGTTCACCGGCCACCTGCCCTCCGGCATCGCGTTGTGGGGGTTCATCGCGTTCACGGGCGCAGCAGCGGCCTTCTTCGCCCGCCGCCCGCTCTCGCACCAGCAGGCCCTGGCGGCGTTGGCCGGTGCCCAACTCGCCTTCCACGCCGCCTACACCCTGCCCGGGGCCTGTGCCGCTGCCGGATCACGGACCGCCGCACTCTGGCTGGAGCACACCACGGGCAGCAACCATCCCGGCTGGGAAATGCCGGCCGCCCACGCGGTGGTTGTCGTCCTCGCGGTGCGCCTGCTCGGTGTCGCCGACGCCCTGCGTCAGCCTCTGTGCTACTTGATCATCACGGTGCGTGAGCGGGCCGCCCTGGTGCGGGTGCGCAACATGCAGGTATGTCCGGCCTTGCCCCTGATTCCGGTGGACGGGCCTCGCGCGGCACCGACGGGTTTCCGCGCACCGCCCCGTCGCCCGGTCCGGGCCCCGCCTCGTCGCCGACAGCAACCACGCACCCTGCTTCCCATCCGGCTCGTACCGGGCGGCGGTGCTCTGCCGGCCTGACGGCCGGAGGCGGCCCGCTGCCACCGGTAGCAGCCGCCAAGCCCCGACCGCACTGGCCGGTCGGAGTGAAGGCATTGTCATGACCCCATTGCCACGTACGTGGGCGATCACGATGGGGGCGCTGGCCGGCGCCGTCCTCGGCGCCGCAGCCGTCCTCGCACCACCCGCCCACGCACACACCGCGCTCAACTCCACCGATCCGGCCGACGGATCGACACTCTCCGTACCGCCCGAGCAGATCGCGCTGACGTTCAACGAGGAGATGGGCGGCGCGTACGCCCGTGTGGCCGTGACCGGACCCGACGGCCGCTCCGTTACGAGCGGGAGTGCGACGGCCAAAGGGCAAACCGTGCGGCAGGCACTGTCGGCCACCGCTTCCGCCGGCCGCTACACCGTCGCGTTCCGTGTTGTGTCCACCGACGGCCATCCCGTCACCGGAAGCCTCACGTACACCCTTGCCCCCGCGCCTTCGCCAAGCGTCGGTGCCACTGCCGTCGGTCCGATCGGTCCGATGAAAACGGCCCCTCCGACGGCCGCTCCAAGCCCGCAAGCCGCGACCACCGCGGCCAGTGCCAGTGCCAGTGCCAGTGGAAAGGACCTTGGCGTCTCGACGGCAGCGGTAGTGGGCAGTGTGGTGCTGATCGTCGCCGCGGGTGCCACGGTATTCGGGCTGAGGCAACGGCGAGGCCGCTATGGTGCTTGATCACGTCCTCCGGCGCTCAGCTCTGCGTCCGCCGCTGCTGGCCGCCGTCGCTCTGTCCGCCGCCGGCGCCGCGACCCTCGGAGCCGTCTGGTTCGGAGGAGGAGTTCCCGAAGCGCTGCCCGGACTTCCCGACGCCGGACCGGTCACCTCCTGGGGCCTGCCACTGGCCAGGACCACCGCGAACCTGGCCGCCGTACTCACCGTGGGCTGTCTGCTCCTGGTGACGGCCCTGCTGCCCACCGGGCCGTATCGCTTGACTCAAGAGCGGCAGCGCGCACTGACCTGTGCCTGGGGCGCGGCCGGACTCTGGCTCGCCGCCACCGTCGCGACGCTGCTGCTGACCGCCTCGGACCTGCTGGCCCAACCGGTCGGGCAGGTCCTGGAACCCCGCCTGCTGACGAATCTCGCCGTCTCACTGCCTCAGGGGCGCTCCCTTGCGCTGACCGCCTGTGCGACGCTGGCACTCGTCACCTTCGGCCCCGGCGTCACCACCGTACGGGGCGCGCGTGTGGCTCTGTTGATCGCGCTCGCCGCCCTGGTCCCGCCCGCGTTCACCGGACACTCCGCCTCAGCAGGAAACCACGACGCGGCCGTCATCAGCCTGGCCGTGCACATCGTGGCCGCCACCGTCTGGATCGCCGGACTCGTCGCTGTCGCCGCCACCGCCGTGCGGGCCCGCGGCCACGCGGTAGGGGTCGCCGGCAAGTTCAGCGCGCTTGCCGGGTGGTGTCTGCTCGCCGTCGCCGCGTCCGGCATCGTCAACGCGCTCATCCGCGTCGACTCGCCGACCCGGCTCATCTCCACCTCGTACGGACAACTGCTCATCGCCAAGACGATCGCGCTGGTCGTACTCGCGGCCTGTGGGGCCTGGCACCGACGCCGTACCCTGCGTGCGCTGGAAGCCGGGCGCCGGGCTGTGTTCGTGCGTCTCGCCGTCGTGGAACTGCTGCTGATGGCCATCACGGTCGGGCTGGCCGTAGGTCTGTCCCGCAGTCCCGCGCCCGCCACCGAGCCTCTGCCCTACTCGGCGGCGCGTGAGCTGATCGGCTATCAGATGCCCGCCCCCGTCAACGCCCTCCGGCTACTGACCGAATGGCGCTTCGATCCGGTCTTCGCGCTGATCGTCACCGTCGCGGCCCTCGCGTACTGGCGCGGTGTACGCCGTCTCACGGCACGCGGCGATGCCTGGCCGCCGGGACGCACGGTGGCCTGGATGCTGGGCCTGTTCGCCCTGACCTTGTGCACCATGAGCGGTCTGGCCACCTACGGCCGCGTCATGTTCAGCGTCCATATGGGGCAGCACATGGCGATGGCCATGGTCGTGCCGATCCTTCTGGTCCTCGGTGCGCCGATCACCCTGACCCTGCGGGCCCTGCGCCCTGCTCCCAGAGGCGGCAGAGCGGGGGTGCGCGAACTGCTGCTGAGGATTCTGCACAGCCGGATCAACTCGGCGATCACGCACCCGGTGGCCGCCATGGCACTCTTCATCGGCAGCTCGTTCGTGGTCTACTTCACGCCGCTCTTCGAAATCGCCATGCGCAACCATCTGGGTCACCTGGCGATGCAGTTGCACTTTCTCGCCATGGGTCTGCTGTTCTTCTGGGTGATCATCGGCATAGACCCGGCTCCGCGACGCATTCCGCACTTCGCGAAGCTGATCATCCTCGTCATCACGATGCCCTTCCACTCCTTCTTCTCCATCGCCCTGATGAGTTCCACCGATCTGATCGGCGGTGACTACTTTCAGGCGGTGGAACGTGTTTGGGGCGCCACCCTGGCCGACGACCAGTACCGGGCCGGCGCCATCGCCTGGGCCACCGGCGACATCCCCATGCTGATCACCACCATCACCTTGGCAGCCCAGTGGGTCCGCTCGGACGCCCGGGAGGCCAAACGAATCGACCGGGCCATCGACCGCGGCGACGGCAAGGACCCGCTCACCGCGTACAACGCGTACCTCGCCGCACTCCACGGGCGCGACCGAGCCACCGGCCAACTCCAACCCGACAGGCGGCACTCGAACTCAGCGAGCCCCGAGGAATAAGCACGGCCCTGGGCTGGAGTAGCCCGTACGTCTTGTCGGCCGTCAAAGTCGGCGCTGTGCGGCCGGGCCCGGTCTCTTGCAAGCTATCGCCGGCGGCCGGAGGCAGGAGGACCTCCGGCCGCCGGGTCAAATGCCAGGGCAGTGGACTCCGTTCGTACAGTCGCCGGCTCTCCGTTCAGCGCGCCGAGCGGAGCGGTGGCGCCTGCGGAGTGCCTCACCTCGCGACATTCTGGGCCCAGTCACCGCCTGATCCGTGCACGACCACAGCCCGCGACACAACTGATCACGGTATCCGGGAAGGCAGGTATTGGCAAAGCCTTGGTTGCTCTCCGTGTTTCCGGTTCAGTCGTACATCTTCTCCTTTGGTTCGATCCAGATTCGAGCCGCTTTCACCGACCTACCGTCGTGGTTGTCTCCGAAGTATCGTGTTGTGAGCTGTGACCAGCGCAGATTTCCTGTCATCAGAAACTCCAGCCCTTCGAGGTAGGTCTGAACATCCTTCCGTTTCCCCATAGGAAGAAGCAGAATCTTCTCGCGAGCCTGAACGTACTCTGCCTCTGCCAGATGGATCTCATCCACCAGCCGGTCTACCGCCCCCTGAAGCGTGTATCCATCGTGCGTCATCCATACCAGGATCGCGTTCTTCTCTTCCGTGTGGTCTATCTCTTTTGGGAATGAGTAAAGGTCGTTGACCAGTGCCACATGCCGCATCGCCGGAATCCTTGCCTCCAGGATCGGATTCGAAGACGTCAAATCCCCCAGGAGGATTCCTGCCTGATACTCGATCGTGTCCGTCAGCCACCACCCGTAGATGTTGGTCAGCCGCTCTTCGATGTAGTCCTCGTAGGTGCGCACATGCTTCTTCGCCCGGTCGATCGCTTCGAAGTAGTGCGAGTCGGCCAGCTCCCGCCACCGCCACCGCAATCGTGCAGACAGCAGCGGGTCCTGCCGCTCGGTCAGCTCGATTGTCTCCCATGCGACGGAGAAGACCGGATTTCCCGGCCCAGGTGCTTTGAGGTCGAACAGCCTCCACCACCTGTCGTGCAAACCCTTCGCGGCTTCGGCCGATGCTTGGATCTGTGGTCTGGAGAACGTGTCGTCCAGCACCACGATCGACATCATCGACCGGTGCGTATTCGCTTTCCGGTCCGGCAGGGAACGCGGATACACCATGCAGGCAAAGTGACAGATGCGCTGCCGTTCGTACCGTTTGGCGAGCTCCTCGGAGCCGAAGTACTCCAGCAAGCGCCCCCATGCCCATGTGTTGGTGTCCGCGTCCAGTTCAGCGCAGTCAGGCCGTACCTCTTCTCTCAGGTTGGTGATCACGTCCGGCATCAAGAACGACTGGCCGTACAGCGCGCTGCGATCGATGGGCATGACGAAACTCCTTGTCCGGAATGAGGGGGCCTGCCATGGCGGTGGTGACCAGGGCCATGAGAACCATCATGGTGAACATGCGTGTGTCGAGGACGCCCATTCTCAAACCGGCATTGAGAATGATCAGTTCGGTCAGGCCTCGCGTGTTCATCAGCACACCTATAGTGGCCGCCTCCGGCCAGGTCATGCCGGAGATGCGAGCGGCCGCGGTGGCGCCCCCGAGCTTTCCCGCACAGGCGACGGCGACAATGCCCACCAGTTGGGGCACGTCGCCTCCGAGGTCCGTGACATTCACAGTCAGGCCGGTGGTGACGAAGAAGATGGGCATGAGCAGGGCAGTGACGTTTTCCAAGGGAGTTCTGAGGTTCGATTCGAGGGGTTTTGCCAACCCGCGAGGCATGGCCAGGCCGAAGGCGAAGGCGCCGAATATGGCATCCAGGCCGATCTGGTTGGTGACGTAGGCAGAGATAAACGCTCCCGCCACTACGACGGCGATGACTTGCGGGGAGATGGTGTCGTTGCGCGTCATGCGACTGATCAGGCGTCGCAGGACCGGCCGTACGGCCAGACAGAGAACCGCCGCGTACAGGGCGGTGCAGCCCAGGAGCTGCCACAACTCGGCCTGGCCGGAGGAGGCGGCCACGATGGATACAACGGCGAGTGCGCACCAGGCCAGGACGTCGCCAACGGCCGCGCTGGCCAGTGACAGGAGGCCGACGGACGTCGTCTGCAGTCGGTGTTCCACGATGATGCGCGCCAGTACGGGAAAGGCGGTGACAGCCATGGCAGTGCCGACGAACAGCGCGAAGGCGAGTTCTCCGACGCGGTGCTGATCGACGTTGGCGTGGTCGTGGTAGAGCCAGGTTGCCAGGGCAATACCGCCGACGAACGGCAGTGCCACCGATGACAGGGAGATGCCCAGTACGGTGCCGCCGCGGACGCGGAGATGCCTGAGATCCATCTCCCAGCCGACGAGGAACATAAACAGCAGGATTCCCACCTGGGCGATGGCCGACAGATTTGGGCGTACCGCCATGGGGAAAAGCGCGGTCGTCAGATGCCCGGGGAGCAGGCCGAGCAGACTCGGTCCCAGGACAATTCCTGTGGTGATCTCGGCGATTACTCTGGGCTGGCGCAGCCGCCGCAGGAGGGGAGCCAATACCGCGCCCATGACCAGTACGGCTGCCACGGCGGCAACAGTCTGGGCCAGGACCGATGCAGAGTTCTCAGTCATGCTCCCCCCTTAAGACCGATGGCGCGGGAGCGATCGCGGAACCCCGCGTCGCCGTAACTACTCGGTGGTCTGCGACGGTGTCGCTGCCTGACGGGCACCCGCACTGTTCCGGCCCGATATCAAGATGGATCCGCCTGGGCGTGTTCCTTCGCCTTCCAGTCGTTGTTCCAGGGCTTTACGCAGTCCCGGGTGTAAGGATGGATTACGTCATATGCCTGCCTTGCTTGACGTCGCAACTGCCTGGCTCCCTCGCCGAGCGCGCTGGGCACGGCGGCAGGAGAGAGGATTTCCACCGGTGCCCGGTGCTTGCTCCAGTACAGGAGACGCGCCACGTTCCCGATGGAGAGCTTGCCGATGGGGAGACGGGAATCCGGATCGGTCATGCCTTTGAAGAACGGCGGCGACCACGTGTGCAGCACGGGGTGTCGGTAGATCGCCTTCACCGTCTCGTCCGCCGTCTGCCGACCGTCCTTGTACGCCCGGAGCTCTTCGACAGTGTCGTCGAGGTACTGCTGGAGGGCGGGTTTGTCGGCCGAGAGAATACCTCGTTGCGGAGCCTGTTCCAGCCTGTCGAAAACCTTGGGGTCTTTGGTGCGCTGGTAACGGGTCCAGGTCTCCACGGGACTGAAGGTGCTGTAGGTCCCGAGGAGAACAAAGGGCCGGAAAGCGGCATTTACCAGCCTGATGTCTCCGGAGAAACTCGTGTACATGTTCCACGCGAGCTTGTCGGCGCAGTCGAAGGAACGCCTGGTCCATTCCTCGATGTAGGCGAAACGCTCCGCCGAGAAGTCGCCGTCCCGGCCGGCGTCGATCAGCCGGTGTGCCAGAGCATGGATACAGGACACCGTCACCAACAGCCCTGTGGAGTTGAGCGGATCGACGAACTCAGCCGCGTGCGGCAGCAAGCAGTAGCGTTCGCCCACGATGTGCCGGGCGGAGAACTGGTTCCGGCTGGACGCCATGTAGGGGCGGACGGGTCTGGCCTGTGCGAGTTGTGCTTTGACCGAGGGGAACCGCTCGATCACCTGCCAGAATTCGCGCTCCGGCGAAATCTCCGGATCGTAGGGGTATTTGTCGATGTCGAGGCTGATACCGACACTGCACAGTGAGCTGACCGACGTGCGGTGGTTGTCGAACGGGATCACCCACATCCAGCCCCCGTCGAAGACATGGTGGAGTGTCCCCTGGTGGAAGGGGAAGGGCAGGCCGTGCTCTTTGCGTGTCGGACCCACCGCGTCCCAGGGCAGAACGCCGGTCATGTGTGTGAACAGTGTGCGGGTCCGGGTCATGAACCGTGGTTCCATGTCCCGCAGCCCGAGCTGTCGCGGGACGAGCGCGTTGCGGCCGCCCGCGTCGATCACGTACCGGGCCGCCACCTGCTCACCGTTCTCTGCCTGGAGCGTGACGCCGTGGCTGGTGAAGTCCGCCTCCTTCACCCGTAGGCCGCTGCGTGGCGCCGCGCCGTACCGGATCGCCAGACCGTACAGATAGGCGTCGACATCCTGACGCAAGTAGTGCATGTCAGGGCCGAGGGGCGGCGGCAGGGTGGGACCCAGTATGGTGTCGCCGCCCCGGGCGGGTTCGCCGTCGTGATGCAGTACGTAGCAGAAGTGCCGCTTGACACCTACCGTGGGCACGACGCGCTGGAGGTCGCCGTACGATCCGAGGTGGGCGATCTCGGGAACCCGGTACCGCGCGGCGAGCAGACGCATGAGGAACGACATCTCCGGGACCGTCGACTCGCCGATGGCGAACCGGGGGTGGGGAGTTCCTTCGATCAGTACGACGTCCACGCCGTTGCGGGCGAGGATCGCGCCGAGCAGCGAGCCACCGAAGCCCCCGCCGATGATCGCGACGTCGTGCACGGTCTGTTTCATGGGGTGGCGCTCCTTGTCCTGTGTGGTGTGGTCCAGGGCTGGTACTGGCGTAGTCCGTAGAGAAGCGGGGCGCATGCGCGGTAGCGGCGGACACGGAGGACCTCCCCGAACACTGCCGTGTGGTCGCCCGCATCGTGCGTGTGGGAGACACCGCAGTCGGCGACGGTGTGCGCCGCGTCCGGGAGGTGTGGGCCACCGCTGTCGTCAGGTGTGGACCAGCGGACGCGGGAGAAGCGAAGGGGGTCGCCGGAGGAGAACAGTTCTGCGGCCTCCATGGCGTCGGACTGGAGAAGGTTGACGCTGAACAGCGAGTGCTGGAGTGCGGCTGCGAGAGTCGGGCCGCCCTGTCGCAGGCAGACCAGCAGAGTGGGCGGAGCAGTCGTCACACTGCACAAGGACGAACATGTCATCCCCCAGGGCAGGCCGCTCGTGTCGAAGGCAGTGACGACGGCGACCCCTGACGGAAAGGTCGCCATGAGGTCCCGGAAGCCGTCGGCCGAGACCAGCGACGAGCCGGACGAGTCGGCTCTCAGAGGTGGCCTCCGCTCTCCCGCCCCGGGTTGCGGGGGATGCTGGAATCCTGCGCTGGAGGTCGTGCTCCGACGCTGGCGGAATGGCGCTTCACTGGCCATGCCGGTCTCCTTGCGGCTGTCCGCGGTCGAAGTGGGCGATGACGCTGTGGGCGGAGACTCTGTCGGCATGCAGGGCCGCGCACATGTTGTCGGCCATGACACTGAGTTCTTCCAGGGGGCCGGTGACGCCGTGGGGGAAATGGTGTTCGATGTTGGCTTTGACTTGTTCGAACCAGTGGGCGACGTCGGCGTTGGAGGGCAGAACCCGTAGGTCGTCGATGGCGAAGCCGTGTTGCTCAAGTACGCGGATGAAGTGGGCGGGGGTCTTGCGGTTGCCACAGGCGACACGGTCCACGTCGTCGGGGATGGACGATCGGTAGCCGTCAAGGGTCTTGTAGAGGGTGTCGGAGATGATCACGGTGGTGCCGGAGCGCGCGCGTTCGGCGAGGGCGGCGACGGAGGCTTCGAAGACCTCGTTGGTGAAGTGCGTGTAGACGCCGCGGATGACGACAAGGTCGTAAGGGGTGTCGGCAGCGGGGAGATGGTCGATGTCCTGGCCGTCGCACAGGTAGAGGTTGACCCGGTGGGCCAGGTCGTGGTCGGCGAGGTAGTCGGCGCAGTAGGCGAGTTGGCGTTCGCTGATATTGACGGCGTCGATGCGCGGGCAGTCCGGGAAGCGGCGGGCGAGGAGGTAGGTGATGAAACCCCAGCCGCAGCCGAGGTCGAGGATGCGGTCGAAGCGCGGGCGGGGGCCTTCAAGCAGGCCGGCGAGGTGCAACTGCCGGTCGAAGAAACGAATCCCGGCCTCGCCGAGGCTGATGTCGCGCCGTGCGCCCTCGTAGATGCCCCACTCGAACAGACAGGTGTCACCGAGAGCTCTGCGCCAGTCCTCGGGGTCGTCGGCGTAGGTGTGGACGACCTTGTCGCGATACGGGTCGACCCGGGAGGTGGTGATCTCTGTGATCGTCGGCCTGGCCGGGGCGGTGGCGTCCATCGCGGTGGCTCCCGATGCGGGGGTGAGCCGGTGGCGGGCGGTGGCCACGGGCGTGCTGGGCACTGTTGTCATGGCGCGCTCTTTCCTGTCGGTTGTGGAAGGGCCTGGCACCGCATGCGCGGTGTGCGGGGGCTCAGGACGGCGCTCAGGGCGGGCCGGGGTTCCCGGCGTGATGTGGGGTGCAGGTGCCAGTGGGCGGCGATGGTGGCCAGGGTGAGCGTGGCCTGGGGCATGGCGAAGGTGTCGCCGACGCATTGGCTGTCGCCGATGCATTCGGCGGTCCGGCGCCGAAGCAGAGGAAGGGCGCGCGGGGCTGTTGCGGGTGGGTGGTCCCCGTCGTTTCAGCCCGGTCCGGGCAGTCCCACCAGGCCCAGGCGGGCGGGTACGGGTTCGAGAAGGGGGCGAGGGTGATACGGGCGTAGGCCGGCGGGCCGTGCTCGGCTTCTGACACCACTCCACTCATCGGCTCACCCCTGTTCAGCGATTGGCCTGCCGGAGATCCACGGGAGGATCGTCAGACGCTCGCCTTCAAGTAGGGCCTCAACAGCCGGGAACGGGAACCAGCCGGCACTGGGCACGGCGTTCACGCGTTGAACGCATGTGGCCGTGCACGTGGAGGCAGGGCCGTGGGCATTGGCGTAACCGACGTCTCCGGCGAGGCTCCCCAGCCTGGTCGACGGCGGCGGTGAGCGCCCGCGCCTGACCGACTTCGCGGATGAGCATGCGGGCGGCGTGGCCGGCCATCTGGTTCTCAGGAGCCGCAGTACTGCCCGATGGCACGCACTTCGATACGGGGTGTCCCTCGGTCCCCGTGACCGGTGGCGGGCCGAGTCCGGCGGCGAGCGTCGCGCCCCCGACGACTCCTTCTCCAGCTCCGTGAGCAGGAGGCCAGGGCGGCGTTCGGGTTATCGGCCTGTCACCGTGCCCGCCCGCTTCGTTTCGGCGGGGGCGTCGCGCAGTCCCAGGCGCAGGTGCTCCACGTGGTGCAGTGCTTGGTCGAGGAGCTCGGCGACGTGGTGGTCGTAGAGCGAGTAGACGATGGAGCGGCCGTTGCGCTCGCCGGTGACCAGCCCGAGGTTGCGTAGCAGACGGAGCTGGTGGGAGCAGGCGGACTGCTCCATGCCGACCGCCAGAGCCAGGTCGCCGGCCGAGCAGGGGCCTTCCCTCAGGCGGGCGAGGATGTACAGCCTCGAAGGGGTCGCGAGCGCTTGGAGGGTGGCGGCGACATCAGTGGCCCCTACCGCGTCCAGACGGTCGCGGGTGGTGGTGTTCTCGTCGACTCCATGGCCCATGGGTTCCATTCTACTGACGACAAATGAAGAAGTGTTCATATTTTCCTGTACTGTGGACGGGTCGTCCATGCCGACCGCGTAAAGGAACCCAGCCGCATGTTTTCCACCGTCACTGATCTCCCGGCGCGGTCCGCAGGCGAGCGGGGCTTGGTCGCACCTCGGCGGCGTACGCGCGTGTTCGCCCTTGCGGAGGCCCGCTGGGCGGCCGCCGCGCTCGTTCTCTTTCTGATCGCGCTGCCGCTCCAGCTCTTCAGCGCGCCGGCCTGGTCGTGGGGGCCGCTGTACGCACTCGCCTATGCGTCCGGTGGCTGGGAGCCCGCCCGGGCGGGGCTGCTGGCGCTCAAGGAGAAGACCCTCGATGTGGACCTGCTGATGATTGTCGCGGCGATCGGGGCCGCGGCGATCGGTCAGGTGATGGACGGGGCACTGCTGATCGTCATCTTCGCCACCTCCGGCGCGCTGGAGGCCCTGGCCACTGCCCGTACCGCCGACTCCGTACGCGGGCTGCTCGATCTCGCCCCCGCGACCGCGACCCGACTGCCGGCCGGCGGCGGGGAGGAGACGGTTGCCACCGAGGACCTCGCCGTCGGCGACACCATCCTGATCCGCCCCGGCGAACGGATCGGCGCCGACGGGCGGGTGCTCGACGGCGCGAGCGAGGTGGACCAGGCGACCATCACCGGTGAACCCCTGCCCGTGGCGAAGGAGACCGGCGACGAGGTGTTCGCGGGCACCCTCAACGGCACCGGCGCGCTGCGCGTACGGGTCGAACGCGACGCGTCGGACTCGGTGATCGCCCGGATCGTGGCGATGGTCGAGGAGGCGTCGGAGACGAAGGCTCCGACGCAGTTGTTCATCGAGAAGGTCGAGCAGCGGTATTCGGTCGGCATCGTCCTCGCCACTCTGGCGGTCTTCGCGGTCCCGCTGGGCTTCGGCGCGGACCTGACCGACTCACTGCTGCGGGCGATGACCTTCATGATCGTCGCCTCACCGTGCGCGGTGGTCCTCGCCACCATGCCGCCACTGCTCTCCGCCATCGCCAACGCGGGACGGCACGGAGTCCTGGTGAAGTCCGCAGTCGTCATGGAACGCCTCGGCCAGATCGACGCCGTGGCCCTGGACAAGACCGGCACACTCACCGAAGGCACCCCGCGGGTCACTGACATCCGTCCGCTCCGTCCGCTGACCGGCGCCGGACCGGACGGTGACGAACTGACCGAGGCCGCTTTGCTCAGCCTCGCGGCGGCGGCCGAACACCCCAGCGAACACCCGCTGGCCCGGGCCATCGTCGACGCCGCCCGTGAACGCGGCCTCGGTATCCCGGACGCTCATGAATTCACCTCCGCCCCCGGCATCGGCGTGACGGCCGTCATCGCGGGCCGCACGGTCTCCATCGGCACACCCGCACGCCTCCTCGAAGACACCACCGATCCGAAGACCGCCGACGTCGGCGCGATCGTCGGCGAATTGGAGGGCGGAGGCCGCACTGTGGTCCTCGTCCTCCGAGACGGTGTACCCGTTGGCATCCTCGGGATCGCCGACCGTCTGCGCCCCGACGCCGCAGCCACCGTCGCCTCCCTCACCGCCCTGACCGGCAGGGCGCCCGTACTGCTGACCGGCGACAACCCGCGCGCAGCCGCCCACCTCGCCGCCCAGGCCGGCATCACCGACGTACGGGCGGGACTGCTGCCCCAGGACAAGGTCACCGCCGTACGCGAACAGGAGGCGGCGGGACGCAAAGTGCTGGTGGTCGGCGACGGCGTCAACGACGCCCCCGCCCTGGCCGCCGCCCACACCGGCATCGCCATGGGCCGGGCGGGATCGGACCTGGCCCTGGAGACCGCCGACGCCGTCATCGTCCGCGATGAGCTCGCCACCGTGCCCACGGTCGTCGCCCTCTCCCGCGCCGCACGCCGCCTCGTGGTCCAGAACCTGGTCATCGCCGGGCTGTTCATCTCCGGCCTCGTCGTCTGGGACCTCGTCGGACACCTGCCGCTGCCGCTCGGCGTCCTGGGCCACGAAGGCTCCACCGTCATCGTCGGCCTCAACGGCCTGCGGCTGCTGCGCGACGCGGCCTGGCGCCGCGCCGCTGCCCTGGACGGTAACGGCAGGTGATCCGCCGCCATGCGCCAAGCCCCTCCCGGGAGCACGTCCCCCGGCCACTGAGGGCAGGTGAGCCTTCGGGGGTTGGCGGCGGAGGCAGGAGCGTTGGCCCGTCTCGCGGGACCTCGCCTCTGTCTCACCTGACCTTGTTTCGTTCGCATTCCGGGAACAAGGCCAGGTGAGCCTGTCCAGGGCGGCGCCGGACCCTGTCCCCGGCCGCGCGGCGCCCTGCCGGGCCGGGCGGGTGAGGTCCGGAGCTCAGTTCCCCGTCGGCGACGGGGCGTTCGCCGGCCCGGCCAGGTGATCGGGTTCGAGTACGAAGACGGGGATCACGCGGTCGGTTTTCTCCTGGTATTCGGCGTACGGCGGATACGCGGCGACCGCGCGCTGCCACCACTGCGCCTTCTCGTCCCCGGTGAGCTCACGGGCCGTCATGCCCTGGAGTTCGGGGCCGTCCTGGACATCCACCCGCGGGTCGGCCCTGAGATTGAAGTACCAGACCGGGTGGTGCGGGAAGCCGCCCTTCGAGGCCACCGCCGCGTACCGCCCCTCGTGCTCCACGCGCATCAGTGGAATCTTGCGGATCCTGCCGCTCTTCACGCCGCGCATCGTGACAATGACGACCGGCAGACCCGTGTCCCAGAGCGTTGTGCCCTGCGTGCCACCCGAACTCTCATACAGCTCGACCTGATCGCGCACCCACTGCGCCGGACTCGGCTCGTACTCGCCCTCAAGAGGCATCGCATTCACTCCATCGTGGTGTACGGATTATGCCGGGCCAGTCCAACACAAGCCCCGTACGCAGGGGAGACCGCCGCCCCGGCTCCGCCGCCGACAACTTCACGTGGGACAGGCTGGTGAACTCGGTAGGCAGGCAGTGCTCCGCAGGTGCAGTGCCCCGCAGGTCAATCGTGGACGACGACCATCTTGCCCCCGGCCTCGCCGGCCTCCATCACACGATGTGCCTCCCGTATCTCCTCGAAACGGAACACGCGTGAGGGCTTCGCCTTCAAACGGCCCGCCGCCACCCGCTCCGCGATCGTCTGGAGCGGCACATCGGACAGTGGGAAGCCGGGCTTCCCGAAGGCGAAGCTGCCGAAGAAGGTCAGACAGACACCACTCGCCATTTGCAGCAGGGGGTTGAAGTCGGTGATCGGGTCGAGACCCCCGAGCCAGCCCGCCAGACATGCCCGGCCGCCTCGCCGCAGCATCTCCAGAGAATCGAGGACGGTGCTGTTTCCCACGAGATCGAGTACGGCGTCGATGTGCTTGGCTTCCTTGATCCGTTCGGAAAGGCCGGGGCCCTCCAGCTCGGCTCGTTCCACACCGAGCCTCTCCAGCAAGGGGAACCGCTCAGGATTGCGGGAAGTGCCAATGACGTGCACGCCGGCATCGACCGCGAGACCGACCGCGGCCCGGCCGAAGGCCGAGGTCGCACCCCGGATGACGAGCGTCTGCCCGGAAGTGATCTCCAGATTGCGGAACAGGCACGTCCAGGCGGTCGCGTAGGTCTCCGGGATCGCGGCCAGTTCGGCCCAGGAAAGGCCGGATTCGATGACCGCCACGTTCGACGCCGGGACCCTCGTGTATTCGGCGTAGCTGCCGTTGATGGTACGACCGAGGCCGCCCATCAGCGCCGCGACCTTCGCGCCGACCGGGAACTCGCCACCGGGGCAGGATTTCACCAGGCCGACACACTCGATACCGCTGACCCTGGCGGCTTCGGCCCACTCGCCCCTGCGCATATGCATCTCGGCGTGGTTCAGGCCGAACGCCTTTATCCCGATGACGACATGACCGTCGAGCGGTTCGGGTTCCGGCAGTTCCGTATAGACGAGGCTGTCCGGTCCGCCGAATTTCTCGATGACGATGGCACGCATGTTTTCCCTCCGAGGTGGGGCGGGTGGATCAGACGAGGGGCTGGCCGCCGTCGACGGGCAGTGAGACGCCTGTCATGAAGGTGTTCGTCAGCGCGAAGATGACCGCCTGAGCGATGTCGTCGGGTGTGCCGATGCGGCGCGAGGGGTTGTCTTTCGACAGGCGCGCGAAGAACTCCGCTTTCCGCTGCTCTCCCAGTGCGTCCCAGGCGCCGGTGTCGATGGTGCCCGGTGAGATCGCGTTGACCCGGATCGGTGCGAGTTCGACGGCGAGGGAGCGGGTGACGGTGTTGACCGATCCGTTGGTCGCGGCAACCGCGAGGAATCCGGGGTCGGGCTCAAGGGCGGCGACTCCGGAGAAGAGTACGAACGACCCGTTCTCGGGCATGTTCGGCGCGAAGTGCTTGGCGAGCATGATCGGCCCGACGACCTTGGTGTGAAAGGAGAGGAGAATCGCCTCGGGTGTCAGTTCGCTCACCTTTCCCCGTGCCCTGGCGGAGGCGACGGACACCACGTG
Organism: Streptomyces sp. GMY02; assembly: GCF_019056675.1. Lineage (NCBI taxonomy): Bacteria > Bacillati > Actinomycetota > Actinomycetes > Kitasatosporales > Streptomycetaceae > Streptomyces > Streptomyces sp. GMY02. Next base: position 7,934,133 of record NZ_CP077658.1, read on the forward strand.
GTCGACGCTGCCGAGGCCCTCGGCGAGCGCCGCGATGGAGTCCTCGTCGGTCAGGTCGACGCTTTTGGTGAGCACGTCGGTGCCCTTGTAGTCCTTTTCGAGAGTGGAACGGTCCCGGCCCGCCGCGATCACCCGGGCGCCGGCCGCGAGTGCGGCGTCGGTCACAGCGCGGGCGATTCCGCTGCCGCGGCCCACCACGAGCACCGTCTTGTTCCGCAGAGGCGCTGTCATGACGGTCTCCTTGATCTCTTTGTCCGGAGGCTGGAACGAGGGACGGATCCGAGGGGGCCTGTTGCCCAGGACCCGCTGCGGCGGACTGCCGCACCACTCCACGCCTACTAACGCATAAGTAGACGCTATATCCATTAGAAGCGAGCTGCAAGGCGTCGCCTCTGCTCGATCGGGGCGCGACGTTACTGATTGTCGACGTTGATGGACGTCAGTCCCTCTAATGTTTACTGTTCACACATGAGCGTTAAGGTGACGGTCGAGGAGTTGCAGGCGGCGGGCTTCCCCATGGGTGGGGAGCCGCTGGTGGCGCTGGATCTCGTGGACACGGTGATGACGGTCAAGGACCCGCCGGTGGATCTGATCGGGGATCCCGCTGCGGGGGCGGTGTGGTGGGGCATTCAGGCGCGTCGTCTGCCGCCCGGTCCGGTTCCCGCTCCCGCCGCGGTGCGGCGGCTGCGGGCTGCCGTCCGTGATGTGCTGGACGCGCGGGTGGAGGGGCGTGCGGCGGACCCGGCGTCGGTGGAGGACATCAACGCGGCCGCGTCGTCGGTTCCGCGCAGCCCGCGCCTGGTCACGACCGGGCCGGAGGTGCGTGAGGAGACCCGCTGGCATGTCGAGCACGGCGGGAACGCGGCGCTCGCGGCCATCGCCGGCGAGGTGATCGGACTCCTGGCCAGTCCCGGGCGGCTGGAGCTCCTGCGCAGATGCGGCAGCCCGGACTGCTCGATGCTGTTCCTCGCCGAGAACAGGCGCCGCAAGTGGTGCGTGGGCAATGTCTGCGGGAACCGCACCCGCGTCGCCCGCCACTACGAACGCACCCACCCTCGGGACACCTGACCACACCCGACCCCACCCGACCGCACACCATCGATCAGCGCCGGCCTGGCCGGCGCTGGTTGCGCGCTCGCCTTCCCCGGCGCGCACACCCAGCCGATGACCTGGGAAGCGGTCCGCGCGGCCCGGCCGGACATGATACTGGTCCTGCCCTGTGGCCTTCCGCCCGAGCGGACCCTTCGCGAGACGGAGTCGCTCACCCGCCTGCCCGGCTGGGCGGAGCTTCCCGCGGTACGGGCCGGGCGCGTCCACGTGCTGGACGGCCCGGCCCACTTCAACCGCCCCGGCCCCCGCGTGGTGCGCGGGGCGGAGGTGCTGGCCCATGTGCTGCACGGTGTACGGGCCGGGGAGCCGGGGACGGAGGCCGAAGCGCGTCCGTTCCCCGGTGTCCCCGGCCGGTAGGGGCCACGGCACCGGTCAGAACGCCGTCCGGGTGGTGGCGTGGTCCGCGGTGGTCTCAACGACGGTCGGCATCAGGCCCGTTCCGGGAAGCCGTGCCGAGCCGCGGCGGAGTGATGGCGTACAGACCGAGGATCTCCGGCATGGGTGTGATGCCCGGGCCGCCCGCGCGTGCCCAGTCCGTGATGTCCTCGGTCGCGTCGGGGTCGTTGACCAGCCCCAGCCAGACCGGCCGCCCTCCGGCTGCCCGGCCCGCGGCCGAGGGTTGTACGACGATGACGTTGGCCTGCTCACACACGTCCAGGCACGCTGAGATCCGTACGGGTACCTCCGCACGCAGACGTGCGGTCTGAGCCGCGTGATCGACCCCGGTCACCTTGGCACTGCCACAGCAGCAGTCCCGGCACACGACAACACGGCACGGCACCAGGTCGGCCTCCCGTGCGACCACCTCGTCGCCGGGTGCCTCTTCCGCAGACTTCTCGGGCACGCTCAACCACCCCTCTCCCCGGGGAAATCCGCCCCGGTGTCCCATGAGGAGGCGACCGCGTGAGTCTCCTGGCTCTCGGGTCGTCGCTCGTCCGGGCCTGCCCGCCCCTCTCGGACAGTGACTGCCGGAACTCGCTCGCCGATCACAGTGGCGGGACCGCGCCGGATTCGCACCGACTTCCTCGAACCGCCGTCGCCTTGTCATCGATCATCATCCCATCGCCCCCGGGTGCGTGACTCCGTCACGGAGTTGGCCGACGCAAAAACTCCATTGTGAGTTGAACGGTCGGTTTGGTATTGGGGCGTTCATCTCTTCATGTCGGCCGAGTGAAACATGCTTCCGCACTGTTGCAACCGTGTGGACGAGATCGGGAAGCGACTGGACAGACCGCTCTGACCTGCGGATATGTGGATCAGACGGTGAAGTGCGCAGGAGTCGCTCAGAGGCCCGAGGCCGTTTCGAAGAGGTCGTGTGAAATGGACGACCATGGTGAAAATCTAAAACGTATGTTCAACTAGACCACGCCAAAGGACAAGCGGGGGCTCCTGGTCCAGCGCGGTGGGGTGACTGGATCCGGTGTCCGGCGGAGGGATTTTCGTCGTGGATTTACACCGTTCGCATCGAACACACGAGATCGTCTGGAGCGGGGTCGCCGACGACTTCGTCACCGAGTACAGTCGACGGATGCTGGTGTCGCTGCCGCGTCGCGACCAGCGGAAGTACGGCGAACTGTACATCTCCGGGTTGCTGTCGCTCACCAGTCGCAAGTCGATGCGCTCGATAGCGTCGATGGCCGGAGGCGGCGCGGCCGAGCAGCGGCTGCACCACTTCATCAGCAAGTCGTCGTGGGACTGGGTCCCGGTGCGCAAGGCGCTGGCCGCGGACCTGGATCAGGCGCTCGACCCGCTGGCGTGGGTGGTCAAGCCGATGGTGGTCCTCAAGACGGGCGAACACACCGTCGGGGTTACTGAATCGTTCGTTCCGCAACTCGGGCGTATCGTCAACAGTCAGCGCTCGTACGGCGTGTGGATGGCCAACGACCACTACAGCGCACCGGTCAACTCGCGGCTGAGACTGTCCGGGAAGTGGCTCGCCGACGGCGAGCGCAGGCGGCGCGCGGAGATCCCGGACCGGGTCGGCGCCGACGACGGCGGCGTCCCGCCCGCGGCGGCTGCCGTGCTGGAGCTGACACGGGGATGGGGGCTGAGCCCCAGACCGGTGATCGCGGAGGCCCTGGAGGAGGACGCGGGCGTTCTGGTGCGGCATCTGACGGCGGCGAAGGTCCCCTTCGTGCTGAGGATCGGCGGTGCCATGCGGCTGATCCCGTGGAGCACGGTACGGGCGGGCGGGACGGTCCGGTTGATGGCGGCGCAGCACCTCGCGGAGGGGGCGGACCCCGGCGGACGTCCGGTCCGGTGGGCCGGCCGTACCTGCCAAGCCGGCCGGTCGCCCGTTGTGACCAGTACCGACGTCGTGCTGTCGCCCGGCTCCGGCAGCCCGATGCTGCGGCTGGTCGGCGCACGGCGCCTCGGGGAGCGCCGGGCGCGGGAGCTGTGGCTGTCGAACATGACAGAGACAGAGGCGCCGCCCTCGCTCGTCGTGCGCCTGGGCCGCCTCGGCGAGCGTGTCGACAAGGACTTCGCCGAGATCAGCACCAAGGTCGGCGCGATGGACTTCGAGGGCCGGACTTTCGGGGGCTGGCACCGCCACACCACTCTCAGCGCCGTGGCGCATGCCATCGTGACCCTGTCCGCGGTACGCGACCAGGCGGTTGAGCTGCCGTGCGGTGATCACTTGCAGATCGCCTGACGGAACCGGCACAACACCGCCGAGCCAGGCGTCACATGGAGAGGAGCCCGACTGTCGTGGACGGGGTGGGGGACACGGCCGGTGCCGTGGACGCGGACGTGGTGATCGTGGGGGGCGGTCCGGTCGGCATGCTGCTGGCCGGCGAACTGGCCCTGCACGGAGTCCGGACGACCGTGGTGGAGAAGGAGCCGGAGCCCTCGGGCGAGTCGAAGGCGGGGACGCTGCACGCCAGGACCGCGCAGACACTGCACCGGCGCGGACTGCTGGAGGCCGTGCAGCCGGGACGGTACGTGGCCGGACGCGCCCCGCAGCGCCACGTGCCGTTCCACTTCGGCGGCCTGCCGCACCTCGACCTGGCCCCGGTGGTCGAGGAGTTCCCCGCGATGGTCGGTAGTCCGCAGACCTACGCCGAAGCGGTCTTCGCCCAGCGCGCCGTCCGGCTGGGCGGGCGGCTGGTGCGGGGCGCCGAGGTGACCGACCTGCGGGAGAGCGGCGAGCACGTCGAGGTGACGTATCGTCAGAAGAATGGCGGTGAGCGGTCCTTGCGGGCGAGCTGGGTGGTGGGGTGCGACGGGGCCCGCAGCGTGGTGCGGCGGAAGGCCGGTATCGCGTTCACCGGCACGCTGCCGACGATCTCCTGCCTGATGGGTGACGTACGGCTGGCCAACCCCCAGGACGCGCCGGGCGGTTGGAACCGTACCCCGCGCGGTTGGACCATCTTCTGGGTCAGCCCCGCGGGGTACAGCCGTGTCGGCACGTACGACTTCCGCGGCCCGCACCCCGACCGGAAGTCCCCGGTCACCTTCGAGGAGTTCAGGTCGGAGGTCGAGCGGATCACCGGACACCCCATCGAGATGGACGCGCCCCGCCACCTCTCCAGGTTCAGCGACGCGGCGTTGCAGGCCGAGCGCTACCGTGCCGGACGCGTCCTGCTGGCCGGGGACAGCGCGCACGTGCACTTCCCCGCGGGCGGCCAGGGGCTCAACACCGGCCTGCAGGACGCCGTCAACCTGGGATGGAAACTGGCCGCCTGTGTGCGGGGGCACGCGCCGGCCGGACTGCTCGACACGTACCACACGGAACGGCATCCCGTCGCCGCACGGGTGCTGGAGAACGTCCGTGCCCAGGTGGCGTTGATGCACCCCGGCCCGTCCACCGACGCCCTGCGCCGGCTGTTCGCCGACCTCATGAGCGTGGACCAGGTCAACGCGTACCTGGCCGGCATGGTCAGTGGGTCGGACATCGTTTATGACGTGGGGCGTCCCGCGGACGCGCTGGCGGGACGCTTCATCCCCGAGACGCGGCTGAGGACGGCCGGTGGCAGGACCAGCCTCGCGGCGCTGCTGCACCCCGGGCGACCGGTGCTGCTCGACCTGGCGGACCGCGCCGATGTACGGCGGGCCGCCGCGGGCTGGGCCGGGCGGGTGGACGTCGTGACGGCCCACGTGGAAGGGCAACCGCTCGCGGACGCGATCCTGTTGCGTCCCGACGGTTACGCGGCCTGGAGCGCGCCGGCCGGCGGGTCCGGCACCGACGGGCTGCACGCGGCGCTGCGGCTCTGGTTCGGTGAACCCGCCGAAGAGACGGAAGCGGCGGCCCTCCGGGGCGGTGAGGGGCTGCCCGGCTGAAGGGCCGCCCCGCCCCGGGGCCCACCTCACGGACCGGCCGGCGCGCGGGCGGCTCTCCGGGCGGCTTCGGCCAGGACCAGGCCAGGACCAGGCCAGGACCAGGCCGGGGGCAGGCACCGGGGGACACGCTGCCGTGTCCGACGACGTGCTGACCGTGAGGTCGTAATGGGGCCCGTAGGCAGCGATCAGTCCAGTGCGGCCAGCGCGAGGCGGGCGGCGGCCCGCAGCCGCTCGGCCTCCGGCGCGGCCCGCGCGATCACGCGCACGCCCTGCATCACCACGAGCAGGAAGTGGGCGATCTCGTGCGGGTCCTTGTCGGCGGCCAGCTCGCCCTGGGCCTGGGCACGCAGCAGGGAGGAAACCAGAGCCGTCTCCACGACGCTCCAGCTCACCTCCACCTGGCGGGCGACCTCGGGATCGCGTGGGGACAGCTCCACGGCCGCGTTCACCACCAGACAGCCCCGGCGGCGCGGGTCGGTCAGGGCCTCGGTGACCCAGCTCTGCACGAAGGCGCGTACGGCCGGCAGGGCGGGGCCCGGCTGGGCGAGCGCCGTGACGAAGCCCGCCTCGCTGCCCCGCAGATACCGCCGCATGGCGGCCAGGTACAGGTCGTGCTTGCTGCCGAAGGTGCCGTACATACTGGCCCGGCCGATGCCAAGGTGCTCGACCAGGTCGGCCATCGAGGTCGCCTCGTAGCCCCGCTCCCAGAACAGGTCCATAGCGCGCTGCAGCACCACGTCGGGATCGAATTCCTTGGTTCTGGCCATACCCACGAGGCTAACAACGAACAGACCGACCAGTCCAGAAAAGCCCGCCCCCGGTGTGCTGGGGGCGGGCTTCCGGGTGTGCCGGGCACCGGTGGGCGTCACATCCGCTACCGCGGCGGGAGGGCGGGGCTCAGAGTCCCGGCGGCCGGACGGACTGCCCGTGCCGGAAGAAGTCGGTGGGGTCCCAGGCGGCCTTCACACGCTGCAGCCGGGGATAGTTCTCGCCGTAGTAGAGCGTGGTCCACGGTATGCCCGACCGGTTGCGGCGCGGGTCGTTCAGGTCGATGTCGGGGTAGTTGACGTAGCAGCCGTCGGTGTTGTCGTCGGACACCGGTACGCCGCCGGTCCGGGCGTACACCTCCTCGTAGATGTCGCGCAGCCAGGCGATGTTGGCGGCGTCCTCGTCGGCCGAGTGCCAGTACGTCTGGTACAGCAGCTTGAACGCCGAGTCACGGTGGACGGAGGCGGTGGCGTTCCGCGACACGGAGTTCACGGCCGCCCCGTAGGAGCTGAGCAGCACCATGGCGTTCGGGTTGGCGAAATCGGTCCGGGTCAGGTGCCGGTACATCGTGGCGATCTGCTGCTCGGGCAGGTTGCGGCGCACATAGGCCGACTTGTGGTCGCCGCGCAGCGTGGGGTCCACCAGGACGGAGTTGGTGACACCCAGATAGCGCGTGGCCTGGAGCCAGGGCAGCCGCCGCGGGGTGGCGAACTCCGGCATCGGCCCGTGCTCGCCCATCGCGTTGGTCACCGCGCCGTGGGGTACGCCCACGCCGTCGGAGACGGCCCGGAGGAACGCGTCCAGCAGTCCGCGCGCGTCCGGGAGCGTCGCGTCCATCTGGGTCAGCAGGCCGATCTGGCCGTTGGAGCGGTGGCTCAGGCTGAGGTTGGCGACCAGCCCGTCGTACGGGCCCCCGGCCGCAGCGTGCGCCTCGTGCCAGGCACCGTAGTTGCGGACCAGGCGGGTGACCGCCTGCTGCGTCATCTCCTCCCAGGGCCAGGAGACCGCACTGAGCAGTACCTCGGCCGGCGGCCTGGGCAGCAGTGAACCGGGCGCGGTGCCCGTCGTGCCCGGCGAGCGGAACCAGTACCGTGTCACCACACCGAAGTTGCCTCCGCCACCGCCGGTATGAGCCCACCACAGCTCGCGGTGGGGATCGTCCGGCTCGCGCGTGGCGACCACCACACGAGCCCTGCGCTGGGCATCCACAACGACCACCTCGACGGCGTACAGGTGGTCCACTATCAGGCCGTCCCGGCGGCAGAGCATGCCCCAGCCGCCGCCGCTGACGTGCCCGCCGACGCCGACCGAGTAGCACACGCCGCCCGGGACGACGACTCCGTACGCCTTGTAGAGACGCTCGTACACATCGGTGAGCGTGGCGCCGGCCTCGACCTCGAAGGCGCCGCGCTGCTCGTCGTGGCGTACCGAGGTCATCTCGGAGAGATCGACGACCGTCTCGACGGCGTCGTTGAAGACGAAGTCCTCGTAGCAGTGGCCGCCGCCGCGCACGGTGAGCCGCTTGCCCGCGTCGGCCGCCTGCTGCACGGCGTCGCGCACCTGCTCGGTGGAGGCGACCAGCCGCACGCTCTCCGGCCGGGCCGTCCAACGCTGGTTCACGCCCCGCACCAGGTCGGGGTAGCGGGCGTCGCCGGGGTGGACTGTGGTGGCGGGGAACGGCGCCGCCTCCGCCGTCCCGGCCGCGTCCGCCGCGGCGGCCCGGCCGGTCGCGACCGGTACCGCCGCGCCCGCCAGGACGGCCGCGTTCGTCATCAGGCGCCGGCGCGACCAGCCGGCGGCCGAGGAGGCCTCCGCGCGGTCGTCGGGGGAAGGAGTGCTGGATGCCACCGTCATACCGCCTTGATCGACAGGGAGTGGTTGAAGATGTTCTTCGGGTCCCACTGGGCCTTGACCGTCTGGAGCCGCCGGTAGCCGGACTTGAAGTACAGCTCGTGCCACGGGATGCCCGAGGTGTTGTGCCGGGAGTCCGCGAGATCGGCGTCGGCGTAGTTGATGAAGCAGCCGTCGGTGTCGGCGTTGGCGGCGGGCACGCCGCCGGAGGCCGCGTACACGTCCTGGTAGAAGGAGCGGATCCAGTCCAGGTGGGTGGCGTCCTGGGCGGGGTCGGTCCAGAAGCTCACGTAGTGGAGCTTGAGGATCGAGTCGCGCTGCGGAACTGCCGTGTCGGCCGCCGGCACGGTGTTGGTCCTGCCGCCGTACGACGTGATCATGACGAGCGACGCGGGATGCGCGTAGTCCGTGCGTGTCATGTGCGTCCAGAACGCCTTGAGGTTGGCGTCGGTGAATCCGCGCCGCATGTACGCCGACTTGCCCTTGAAGCGTGTGGTGGTGTCGGTTCCGGTGAAGCCGGGCCACTGGGTGACGGCGTGCAGCCACGAGATCCTGCGGCGGTCGTCCACGCGGAAGTTGACGCCGGTGCCCTCGTTGACGGCGGCGAGGTAGGAGTCGAGCAGCGCGGCGGCGTTCGGCACCGATGCGTCGATCTGCGTCGTCATGGAGAACGAACCGGCCGACTTGTGCTGCGGCTTGAGCTGGCTGAAGAGCGTGGCGTACGGCGAGTCGGGCGAGCCGTTGGTCTCGTACCACTTGCCGAAGTTGCGCAGCAAGCGGGTGAACGCCGCCTCGGTCATATCGCTCCACGACCAGGTGACGTTCGAGACGATGACCTCGGACGGCGGCTTGGGCAACTGGTCGGCCGGGCTGGTGCCGGTGGCGTCGGGGGATCGGAACAGGTAGCGGGTGACCACGCCGAAGTTGCCGCCGCCGCCACCGGTGTGTGCCCACCACAGGCCGCGGTTGGGGTCGTTGGCCTCCCGGGTGGCGACCACCTTCGACGCCTTGCCGGCGGAGTCGACGACGACCAGCTCCATGCCCCACAGGTGGTCGACGATGAGTCCGTGCCGCCGGGACAGCGGGCCGTACCCGCCGCCGGCCACATGGCCGCCGATTCCCACGGTCGGGCAGCTCCCGCCGGGCAGGGTGACACCCCACTGGTGGTAGAGGGTGCGGTACACGTCGCCGAGGCGGGCGCCGGGCTCGACGTGGAACACCCTGCGGGTCTCGTCGTACCCGATCGCCTTCAGGCCGGACAGGTCGATGACCGTGCGGACGCGGTCGGCGGTGACGAAGTCCTCGTAGCAGTGGCCGCCGCTGCGTACCGCGAAGCCCCTCCCGCCGCTGACGGCCTGCTGGACGGCGGTGAGGACCTGGGCCGGCGTGCCGGCCAACTGCACGTTGTCGGGGGTGCCCACCCAGCGCTGGTTGCTGCCCCAGGTCAGGTCCGGGTAGCGGCGGTCCCCGGGCCTGACCGTGACGACGGTGGATCCGGCGTCATCGGCCGCGACCGCGGCGGTGGCCTTCGACGGCTCAGCGGCGGCCGCCGGTGCGGCGGTGACGGCGGGCAGGACGGCCGTCGCGCCACCTATCAGCGCGACATCTCTGACGAAAGCGCGACGGGAGTGGCCTTGCATGGTGGTGTGCTCCTCTTTCAGTTTCCTGGCAGGTCGGGCGGGGGGCGTGCGGTACAGGCAGGCAAGAGGTGTGGGGGTCGCATGCTCCGGTGCCCTGTGGGGGGAGGGGATGGGGGAATCGGCAGGCGCGGCGGTCAGCGCGCATGGCGCTGGACGAGGCCGTCGACGATGAACCGCAACGCGTCCGAGAAGTAGCGCTTGGTCTCGTGCAGGAAGTAGCGGGTCCCATCGGCCTTCTCGACCCCGGCCGGGCTGAGGGTGACGCGCAGGGTCAGCGTGGGGCGGCCCGCTTCGTCCTTGCCGAGTTCGTTGACGATCTGCTCGATGCAGGGGTCGTCGACGGGACGGAAGACCACGCGTTCGCGGCCTTCGAACGTCACGCGTTCCTGGACCCGGTCCGTGTCGCGCACGGTGATCTCGCGGAGGAACCCGTCGTCGTAGCGTTCCAGGACACGGCAGGCCGTCACCGCGGGTACGTACGGACTGGGGTTCTCCGCTTTGTGGACCAGCCCTTCCCAGACGTGGTCGGCGTCCGGCCAGACCGGGTTCTCTCCCGTTCCCTTTACGGGAAGCGTCCAGCTGTATGTGGCCATGGGGCGTTGCCTTCCTGATCCGTGGATTGAGCCGCAGTCTGGTCGGCTCGCAGCGCTGGGACATCGCATGAACGTGCGATCTCTGGCGATTTCCGACCGCGGCACGGGTGTCTCCCGCTGCTTCCGGCCGCCAGCGTTCTGCCCGGAAAGAGACCGCCCGCGTTGGATTCGGCCACGGCATCCGAAATCAGAACTGGACCGCTCGTTCAAGAGCGTGCTAGCTTTCGATCACCTTAGTTGCCGGGGTTCCCGCAGCTATTTTGTCCCTATAGTGGAATGAGCATTCATCTATGGGTACGGTCTCTGGGGACATCTCACCCGGTACGGCCCCGCCCCGGCTGCGGCCGGGACTGTCCTTCGCGCTCCTGGGTGCGGTCCAGATCACCCTGATCGCCACGATCACCGTCATCACAGTGGCTCTGCCGGTGATCCAGCGGGACTTACGTCTGACCGACACGGATCTTGTCTTCGCCACCTCCGCCTACAGCCTGTCGTTCGGCGGGCTCCTGGTCCTCGGCGGTCGCCTCGCCGACCTGCTGGGTCACCGGACGGTGTTCGTCGCCGGGGTGGCCGCCTTCGGCGCCGCCTCGCTCGCCGCCGCGGCAGCCCCCACACTGTGGGTCCTGGTGGCCGCCCGGTTCGCACAGGGCGTGGGCGCGGCCTTGGCGGCCCCCGCCGCGATGGCTCTGCTCAGCTCGGTCTTTCCCGGCGCGGCGCGGCGCGGCCGGGCGATGGCGGTCTGGGGAGTGCTGGCCAGCATCGGCGCCAGCTCCGGCAACATCCTGTCGGGTGTGATCCTGTCCCGGGTCGAATGGCGCTGGGTGTTCGTCGCGCCGGCCGTCGTCTCCGCGGTGATCGTCCTGTGTGCGCCGTTGCTGCCCACCGGCCCCGCACGCCGGCGCGAAAGGCTCGACGTGCCGGGCGCCCTGCTCATCACGGCGGGGCTGACCGCGTTCATTTTCGGTCTGGGGGAGTCGGACTGGACATGGATCGGCGTCGGCGCTCTGGGGCTGGCCCTGTTCGCGCTGACCCAGGCCCGGTCGTCCCGGCCGCTGGTGCCGCCGGCGCTGCTGGCGTCGGCCCGCAGGCTGGCGGCGCTGTTCGCCATCGGTGTGACGGCCGCCGCGATGGCGTCGTATTTCTTCCTCCTGGCGCTCTACTTCCAGAAGACGCTGGACTATTCACCCCTGCGCACCTCGGCGGCCTTCCTTCCCCCCGTCTTCGCGGTGCTGTTCACGGCGTCGGCAGGTGGCAGGGCCGCGCGCCGGTTCGGGGCCGGTGTCCTGACGGCCGCCGGGCTGGCGCTGGGGGCTGCCGGAATGGGCCTGCTGAGCACGCTCGACGCGGATTCCTCGTACTGGGGCGTGCTCGTGGTGGGGATCACGCTCTTTCCGGTCGGCGCCGGCTTCACCTTCTCCGGGGCGACCGTGTGGGCGGTGGAGCGCACCGCGCCCGGGGAGGCCGGCCTGGTCGGAGGGGTTGTGAACACGGCCATGGAGGTGGGGCCTCCGGTCGGCCTGGCCGCCCTCGTACCGCTCGCCCTCTCGCACGCCGCTGGCCATGGGGGCAGCGAGGCCGCGGCGGACGCGAGCGGGTACGGCTTCGCCTTCGGCGTGGCGGCCGTCTCACTGGCCGTCGCCGCAGGGCTCGTACTGCTCCAGCGCGCGACGAGGTCTGCCAGGACCCCGCCGGTCGCGCCCGAGGAGGAGTCGACGGCGGGTGCGGCAGGTGCCGCGTCCCGCGACTGACACAAGCCAACGCACAGTGCACATCCCTGAGAAAACAAGGAGTTCGTCATGAGTACACGCTTCACCGACAAGGTCGTTCTCGTCACCGGCGCCGGCGGCGTGCTGGGACGGACCGCGGCTCTTTCCTTCGCCGGCGAAGGTGCGACCGTTGTCGTGGCCGACCTCAACGAGAGCGGCGTCGACGAGACGGTCAAGCTGATCGAGAACGAGGGCGGCAGGGCTTCCGGCGTCGTCGTCGACGTCACCAGCTCCGAGAGCGTCAAGGCGATGGTGGACACCGCGGTCTCCCGTCATGGAGGTTTGCACGTCGCCTTCAACAACGCGGGCATCCTCGGCGGCGGCACGCCGGTAGGTGAGCACGACGAGGACGTGTGGAACAAGGTGCTCGCCGTCAACCTCACGGGTGTCTTCCTCGCCTTGAAGCACGAGACCGCGTACATGGCGGCCAATGGCGGCGGCGTCATCGTCAACACGGCCTCCAACCTGGGTGCCCACTGGCGCCTGGCCGGCATGAGTGCCTACTCGACATCCAAGGCCGGCGTCAGCTTCCTGACCCGTACCGCCGCGCTGGAGTACATCAAGCAGGGCGTGCGCGTCAACTCCATCAGCCCGGGCCCGATCGACACCCCGATGTCCTACCTTCCGGGCGAGACCCGCGAGCAGCGTGACGCCCGCCTGGCCCCGACGGTGCCGCTGGGCCGGGTCGCCGACCCGCAGGAGGTCGCCAACGCCGTCCTGTGGCTGGCTTCGGACGAGTCCAGCTTTGTTGTGGGGCATGACCATGTGATCGACGGCGGTGCCACCGCCTGATCGCGGGAAGGTGTACGGCGTGGTGACGCGCCGCGAGGAGGGGGTCGCGGAAGCCGTGGCCCCCTTCGCCATGCCCCGCGTGGAAGTTCTCGCCGGAGCCCGGAGCCCGGAGCCCGGAGCCCGCACTGACCGCCGGACCTGACGAAGTTTCCCGATTCTGACGCAGCCGCCCGGATCTGACGGGATGCGGCGGACCTGACGCCGTGCGCCGGAGCTGACGTAATTCTGCGGCGGTGACGAAATTCCCCGTACCTGACCATGTGTCCGGCGCGTGACATTCTCCGACGCGTCTGATGATGTCCTGCATTCCGCTTTGCCGTTGGGTCCGGCGGCAGGGCATTCTCGTCTCTGTAATCGCCCGGAAAACGCGGAGAAACAAACACCCGCAGGGCGTGGTGCAATTACGATGACTTAGCAACGCAGTGACACGGAAAGCGAGTCGATGCAGACGCGCAAGGTGACGAGGGGGGCTCGTCCGAGCAGATGCCGGTCGGGCTGGAATTCGCTGACACCGGCCGAATTGCAGGTGGCTCGCCTGGTGGCGAGAGGGCTGAGCAACCGTGCAGTGGCCGAGGAACTGACCGTATCTCCCCACACGGTCAATACGCATGTGAGAAACGCGTTTCTGAAACTCGACGTATCCAGTCGGGTTCAGTTGACGCGGCACGTTCTGCTTCATGACGCGGAAGCTTTCTGACCGCCCCACGCTCAACGAAAGGACCTGAATTCTCATGTGCGGACTGGCCGGATGGGTGAGCTACGGACGCGATCTGAGCGGGGCGGGCGAGGTCGCCTCGGCGATGACCGGGACCATGGTCTGCCGGGGTCCCGACGCGGGTGGTCTCTGGACGTCGAAGCACGCGGTCCTCGGCCACCGCCGGCTCGCGGTCATCGACCTGGAAGGCGGCCGGCAGCCGATGGCCGCCGCGGCCGACGGCAGCCTTCCGGCCATCACGTACACCGGAGAGGTGTACAACTTCCAGGAGCTGCGGGAGGAACTCGCCGCGCTGGGACACGAGTTCCGCACTTCCAGCGACACCGAGGTGGTGCTGCGGGCCTACCTGGAGTGGGGAGCCTCGTTCGCCGAGCACCTCAATGGCATCTACGCGTTCGCCATCTGGGACCCGCGCACCGAGGAACTCCTCCTGGTCCGCGACCGGATGGGCGTCAAGCCCCTCTACTACCACACGACCGAGGACGGCGTGATCTTCGGCTCCGAGCCCAAGGCCATCCTCGCCCACGACGAGGTCGAGGCGGTCGTCGACGCCGAGGGCCTGCGGGAGATCTTCAGCATCGTCAAGACCCCGGGCCACGCGGTGTTCAAGGGCATGCGCGAGGTGCTGCCGGCCACCGTGGCACGGTTCTCGCGCAGTGGCGTCAGCACCCTGACGTACTGGAAGCTGGAAGCCCGCGAGCACACCGACGACCTGGAGACCACGGTGACCCGCGTGCGGGCCCTGCTGGAGGACATAGTCGACCGGCAGCTCGTCGCCGACGTCACCGTCGGCACCCTGCTCTCCGGCGGGCTGGACTCCAGCGCCGTCACCGCGCTCGCCGCGGCCGCCCGTGCCCGGCGCGGCATCACCGAGCCGATCCGCGCCTTCTCCGTGGACTTCGTGGGACACGAGCAGCGCTTCGAGTCCAACGTCCAATGGGAGGACCCGGACACCCCGTTCGCCATCGAGGTGGCCGAGCGGGTCGGCGCCGAGCACATCGTCGTCGAGTTGGACAACGACGACATCCTCGACCCCGAGGTCCGCGGCGCGGTACTGCGGGCGCAGGACCTGCCGGTGTCCACCGGCGACATGGAGTACTCCCTGTTCCTGCTGTGCCGCGCGCTCAAGGAGCGCATGACGGTGGCGCTTTCGGGCGAGGCGGCCGACGAACTGTTCGGCGGGTACACCTGGTTCCACGACAAGGAGGCCGTAGCGCTCGACAGCTTCCCGTGGCACCACCCCTTCGAGAAGGCCGGCGGTATCGGCGCGCTGCGCGACATCGGGCTGTGGGACCGCCTCGACCTCACCAACTACGTCAAGCGGCGCTACGCGGAGGCACTGGAGGAGGTTCCGCGCCTGTCCGGCGAGAGCGGCCACGAGGCCCGTATGCGCGAGCTGACCTACCTCAACATCACCCGGTGGGAGAACTTCCTGCTGGACCGCAAGGATCGCGTCAGCATGGCGGTCAGTCTGGAGGTCCGGGTGCCGTTCACGGACCACCGGCTGGTCGAGTACGTCTACAACACCCCCTGGGCGATGAAGAACTTCGACGGCCGGGAGAAGAGTCTGCTGCGCGCGGCGATGCGCGGCGTGCTCCCCGACTCGGTACTGGACCGGAAGAAGAACCCGTACCCGTCCACCCAGGACGCCAGGTATGAACTCGCCCTGCGGCGGAAGGTCGAGGAGATCCTCACCGACGGCGCTCCGGTACTGCGCATCGTCTCCGAGGAGGACGTGCGCCGACTGCTCGACCGGCCCACGGGCTCCTTCGGAGTCGGCGGCCCCTGGAGCGCCCGTGCAGTTCTTGAACGACTGGTCGAGTTCAACACCTGGGTCTCCGAGTACGACGTCCGCGTCGAGTTCTGACCGGTGTCCGCACCGGCACGGCGCCCGCGCCCGCAACCGCACCCGCGTGGGGGCGGCGCCCCCCTGGGGCCGACCGCCCGTCCGCGGCCGACGCCGTGCTCGCACCCGCTTCCCTGATGCCGTCCCGTGACGGTGTACCGGCCTACCACCCCGTGGGGTTCCCGTGACCGACATGACATCGCATCTGCGTACTCTGCCCGCCCTCCAGCAGCCCGACTGGCCGGACGAACGACACGTGGACCAAGTCCGCGACGAACTGGCCCACATGCCGCCGCTGGTCGACGCCGAGGCGGTGCACCGGCTGAGCGAACTCCTGATGGAGGCGGCCGCCGGGCACATCCAGATCGTGCAGGCGGGCGACTGCGCCGAGGATCCGGCCGAATGCAACCCGTCCGACATCGCCCGCAAGGCCGCGCTGCTCGACGTGCTGGGCGGCACCATGAAGCTGGCACTGCTGAAGCCGGTGCTACGGGTGGGTCGCCTGGCCGGCCAATTCGGCAAGCCACGCTCCCGGCCCACCGAGACCGTCGGCGACATGGAACTCCCCGTCTACCGCGGCCACATGGTCAACCGCCCCGAGCCGGACCCGGAGGGCCGCCGCCCCGACCCCGGGCACCTGCTGTCCGGTTACCGGGCCGCCAGCGACGCGATGCACCACCTCGGCTGGCGCACGCCCCGGCGCCACCGCCTCGAACTGCCCGTATGGACCAGTCACGAGGCACTGCTGCTGGACTACGAGCTTCCCCTGCTGCGCCGCGAGCCGGACGGTTCGCTGCTGCTGACCTCCACACACTGGCCGTGGATAGGAGAGCGGACCCGGCAGCTCGACGGCGCGCACGTCGCGCTGCTCGCCGCCGTCAGCAATCCGGTCGCCTGCAAGGTCGGCCCCGGCATGTCGGCGGACGAACTGCTCGCCCTGTGCGGGAAGCTGGACCCCGAGCGGCGTCCCGGCCGGCTCACACTGATCGCACGGATGGGCGCGGCGGCCGCGGCCGAGCGGCTGCCCGAACTGGTCAAGGCCGTCGCTTCGGCGGGGCACCCCGTCATCTGGCTCAGCGATCCGATGCACGGCAACACGGTCAGCGGCCCGAACGGGCTCAAGACGCGGTTCCTGGAGACCATCGTGCGGGAGATCGACAACTTCCAGCAGGCGGTGCGCGAGAACGGTGGCACGGCCGGTGGCCTGCACCTGGAGACGACGCCGGAGACGGTCACCGAGTGCGTGCGCAACGCCTCGTACCTCGACCACGTCGGCGAGAAGTACCTGAGCTTCTGCGACCCGAGGCTCAGTCCCGCGCAGGCCGTCGAGGTGGTTTCGGCCTGGCGCGGATGACCGGGACCGACGTCCCGGCCCGGCACCCGAACGGAGCCGCCACGCCTACGACACGGAGGAAAGCATGGAAGACAGGATTGCCCTGGTCACCGGGGCGGCCGGGGGTATCGGCGAAGCCGTCGTGCGTACCCTCACCGAGCGCGGCGCCCGGGTCGCCGCCGTGGACCGGGACGCCTCCCGGCTGGCGGAGTCCGTGGACCGGTTGACGGCGCGGGGGCTGCGTGTCACCGCCGTTCCCGCCGACGTCACGTCGAGCGCGGACGTCGACCGGGCCGTCGGCGCCGTCGAGGACACCGTGGGGCCGGTGGACTACCTGGTCAACGCGGCCGGCGTGCTGCGGCTGGGCGAAGCCCGCAAGCTCACCGACCGGGACTGGGCCGAGACCTTCGCCGTCAACGCCACCGGCGTCTTCCACGTCTCCCGCGCGGTGGTGGACCGCATGGTGGCCCGGGGCGGCGGGGCCGTCGTCACGATCGCCTCCAACGCCGCCGGCACGGCCCGGACCGAGATGGCGGCGTACGCCGCCTCCAAGGCCGCGGCGACCGCGTTCACCAAGTGTCTGGGGCTGGAGGTGGCCTCCTACGGCATCCGCTGCAACGTGGTGGCTCCCGGCTCCACGGACACACCGATGCTGCACGGCATGCACGAGGGGGACGCCGCCGTCCGCTCCTCGGTGGCCGGAACGCCGTCGGCCTTCAAGACCGGCATCCCCCTCGGCAAGGTCGCCCGGCCCGAGGACGTCGCCGAAGCGGTCGCCTTCCTGCTCTCGGACGAGGCCGGCCACATCACTCTGCACAGCCTGACCGTGGACGGCGGGGCGACGCTCGGTGTCCAGTGAGGAGAACACGGTGACCTCGCCCGCCCCGGGCATCCCCCCCATCGAGTCCTACCCGATGCCCACCGAGAGCGACCTGCCGCGGGGCACGGTCTCCTGGGTCCCCGATCCGCGCCGGGCCGTCCTGCTGATTCACGACATGCAGCGCTACTTCCTGCGGCCGTTCGCGGGCGACGACGCCCTCGGCGGCGCGCTGGCGCACAACGCGGCCCTGCTGCGTGAGCGGTGCGCCGCCGCGGGAATCCCGGTGGCGTACACCGCGCAGCCCGGCGACATGAGTGTCGAACAGCGGGGTCTGCTGCGTGACTTCTGGGGACCGGGCATGCGTACGTCCCCGGAGGACCGCGAGGTGATCGACGAGCTGGCCCCCGTGCACGGGGACTGGCTGCTCACCAAATGGCGCTACAGCGCCTTCGCGCGCACCGACCTGCTGGAGCGGATGCGGGCCGCGGGCCGCGACCAGCTCATCATCTGCGGTGTCTACGCCCATGTCGGTGTGCTGATGAGCGCGGTGGACGCCTTCACCCACGACATCCAGCCGTTCCTGGCCGCGGACGCGGTGGCCGACTTCTCCGCCGCTCACCACGGGATGGCTTTGACGTATGCGGCGGAGCGCTGCGCCCGCGTGGCCACCACCAAGCGGCTGCTGACCGATCTGGAGGATGCCCGGTGACCGCCCCGTATCGCACCACACCGCCCCACACGGCTCCGCACGACGCCTCTACGCACCACGCCTCACCACACCACGCCTCTCAGCATCACGCCGACCTGCTGGGGCGGATCCTCGGCGACCATCCGCCCGCCTTCGCCCTCCTGCACCGGCCGCACACCACCGGCCCCGGCGTCGTCGACCTCGTGCTCGGCGACATCGCCGAGTGCGCCTCCCTGGCGGACATACCGCTGGCCGCCTCTCCGGCCGGGGACGGAGCCGACGGCCCGGGCGACGGGCACGAGGTGCTCGTCCTGGTGCCCTACCGGCAGCTCGCCGAACGCGGGTTCGCCGCCGTCGACGACGGCGAACCCCTGCTTGTGCTGACGGTGGACGAGCAGGCCGCGCTGCCGCTCGGCGAGATCCTGCGCCGGCTGCCCGACCTGCCGGTGACCCTGACGGACGGCCGCTTCGACACGGACGACGACACCTACGCCTCGGTGGTGCGCCGGGTGATCGACGACGAGATCGGCACCGGCGAGGGCGCCAACTTCGTCATCAAGCGCTCGTTCACCGCAGACATCACCGGATACACCCCCGCGTCCTCCCTGTCGTTCTTCCGGCGGTTGCTGGAGCGCGAGACCGGCGCCTACTGGACATTCCTGATCCACACCGGCGAGCGCACGCTCGTCGGCGCGACACCCGAGCGGCACATCAGCCTGCGCGACGGCACCGCCGTGATGAACCCCATCAGCGGCACCTACCGCTACCCGGCCGACGGCCCCACTCTCAGCGGCGTACTCGATTTCCTCGGCGACCCCAAGGAGACCGACGAGCTGTACATGGTCGTTGACGAGGAACTGAAGATGATGGCCCGGATCTGTGAGACCGGCGGCCGGGTGACCGGCCCCCACCTCAAGGAGATGGCGCGGCTGGCGCACACCGAGTACTTCATCGAGGGCCGTACCAACCGCGACGTGCGCGACATCCTGCGCGAGACGCTGTTCGCCCCGACCGTCACCGGCTCCCCGCTGGAAAGCGCCGCCAAGGTCATCGGCACATACGAGCCCGCCGGCCGCGGCTACTACAGCGGTGTCGCCGCTCTCATCGGCCGGGACACCTCCGGCACGCCCGTCATGGACTCCGCCATCCTCATCCGCACCGCCGACATCGACGGCTCCGGGCGGCTCCGGATCGGTGTCGGAGCGACGCTCGTACGCCACTCCGACCCGGTGTCCGAGGTCGCCGAGACCCGGGCGAAGGCGGCCGGGCTGCTCGCGGCGCTGGACGGCGGCGGCTCCCCCCGTCTCGCCACCCAGCCGCAGGTCCTCAGCGCGCTGGCCCGGCGCAACGAGACCATCGCGGACTTCTGGCTGGCCGGGACGGCGGAGGGCCCCGCGGTCGCGGGCGCCGCCCGACTGGCCGGCCGCAGCGTGCTGGTGGTGGACGCGGAGGACACCTTCACCTCCATGATCGGGCACCAGCTCACCTCGCTCGGCCTCACGGTGACGGTGCGGCGGTTCGACGAGCCGTACGACACCGACGCCTACGACATGGTCGTGATGGGTCCCGGCCCGGGCGACCCCCGTGCCACGGACGACCCGAAGATCGCGCATCTGCGCGGCACCATCAGCCGGCTGCTGGAAAGCCGGCGGCCGTTCATGGCGGTCTGCCTGAGCCACCAGGTGCTCGCCACGCTCCTCGGCCTGCCGCTGGTCCGGCGGGACGTGCCCAACCAGGGCGTGCAGCGCGAGATCGACCTCTTCGGGCGGCGGGAGCGCGTCGGCTTCTACAACACGTTCGCCGCGCGCTCCGGCTCCGACAAGACCGAGCACTCCCTCCGCGGCGTCGTGGAGATCTGCCGCGACCCCGACAACGGCGAGGTCCACGTCCTGCGCGGCAGCGGGTTCGCCTCCGTGCAGTTCCACGCCGAGTCGGTTCTCACCCAGCACGGCGTGGCCATCACCGCGTCCCTGATGACGGAGGTGCTCGGTTCATGCGCGCCGTGATCGTGTGGTGGGACCTGGCCGACTCCGCGCAGACGGTGCGGTCGCTGCGCTCGTTCCTGCGGGACGAGGCCGTGGACCGCTTCGCCCAGGTGCCCGGCCTGCGGCTGAAGTTCTGGATCTCGGACGCGGCGCAACAGCGCTGGGGCGCGGTGCTCCTCTGGGAGTCCGCCGAGGCCGCCGCGGTGCCGCTGGCGCCGCGGGCTGCCGAACTCATCGGCTACCCCCCGACCTCCGTATCCGCCTTCGACGTCGAGGCGACCGTCGAGGGACTGTTCACCGTGGCG
The DNA here is from genome assembly GCF_019056675.1 of Streptomyces sp. GMY02. Taxonomy (NCBI): domain Bacteria; kingdom Bacillati; phylum Actinomycetota; class Actinomycetes; order Kitasatosporales; family Streptomycetaceae; genus Streptomyces; species Streptomyces sp. GMY02. The sequence continues at coordinate 7,954,626 of NZ_CP077658.1, forward strand.
GGCCTCGGCGGCCGCGGACTCGCGCTGGAAGGGTGAAGCGACGTTGACCGCCGACACCGGCTCCCGCCCGGAGGCCCTGACCGCGCGCGTCCCGGGCTCCAGGGGCATCACCAGCCGGGCACTGCTGCGGGCCTTGATCGCCTGCCGTCGCGACCACCGGATCGCCATGGCGTTCTCGGTGCTCGGGCTGCGCGTCCGTGGCGTCACCCTCGACGATCCGGCGTGCGTGGCCAAGACGTTCCCCGGCTTCCACGGCGAACCGCGGCGACTGGGATTCACCTCGGCATTGTCCACGTGACGACTCATCCAGGTGACGCGTCCGCATTCCGCGGGGCCGTCATCCGTCCGTACGACAGGGAAGGGACTGCTGACACATCATGGCCAGGATCATTGTCGTCGGGGGCGGCATCGGCGGACTGGCGGCCGCGCTGAGCGTCGAACGGCAGGGACACGACGCCGTCGTGCTGGAACGCCGCCGGGCCTTCGAGGAACTCGGCGCCGGCATCCAGCTCGGCCCCAACGCCTTCTGGGCCCTGGACCGCCTCGGCGTGGGCGCGGACGTCCGCGACAAGGCCGTCTTCATCGACGAACTGCGTTTCATGGACGGCACGTCGGGCGTGTGCGTGGCCCGTATGCCGCTCACCGAGTCGTACCGCGCCCGCTTCCGCAATCCGTACGCCGTCGTGCACCGCGGCGACCTGTACGAACCGCTCCTGCGGGCCTGCCGCGCCGCCTCCCGTGTGGAGCTGGTCGCGGGAGCCTCGGTGACCGGATACGTGCAGAACGACGCCGGGGTCGCGGCCACTCTGGCGGACGGTGCCCCGGTCACCGGTGACGCGCTGATCGGCGCGGACGGCATCCGCTCGGCGGTCCGCGCCCAACTCGTCGGCGACGGCGAACCACGGGTGTCCGGCCACACCATCTACCGTTCCGTGATCCCGATGGAGAGGGTCCCCGAGGACCTGCGCTGGAACGCCGTCACCCTGTGGGCCGGACCCGAATGGCACTTCGTCCACTACGCCATCGGCGGTGGCAGGTACCTGAATCTCGCCGCCACCCGCGACGACGGAGCGACCGTCGCCGTCGCGGGAGAGCCCGTCGAACGCAGCCAGGTGCTGTCGGAGTTCCCCGGCCTGGGCGACACGACCCGCCGCCTGCTGGAACTCGGCGAGGACTGGAGGACATGGGTCCTGTGCGACCGCGACCCCGTCGGCGGCTGGACCGACGGCCGGGTGGCGCTCCTCGGCGACGCCGCCCATCCCATGCTCCAGTACGCCGCCCAGGGCGCCTGCATGGCGCTTGAGGACGCCGTCGTCCTCGGAGAGCTCCTCGACCGCCACGTCGGCCCCGACACCATCGCCCCGCGACTGGAGAAGTACGCCGCCGAGCGCTACGACCGCACGGCCGATGCGCAGCTCGTCGCCCGTGAGATGGGCACCCGGCTGTACCATCCCGCCGGCGATGACGCGACGGCGCGCAACGCCATGCTGTCCGCCTTCTCCGAGACAGACCTGTACGACAAGGTCGACTGGCTGCACGGCTTCTCGTCCTCGGGCGGCTTCACCGGCGGAGTGGTCCGTTGAGCAGATTGCGCTGGCTGACCGCGGGGGAGTCCCACGGCCGGGCACTCGTGGCGACGCTGGAGGGTCTTCCCGCCGGCGTGCCGGTCACCACGGAGATGGTGGCGGACCACCTCGCCCGTCGGCGCCTGGGCCATGGGCGCGGTGCCCGGATGAAGTTCGAGCGCGACGAGGTCACGTTCCTCGGCGGTGTACGGCACGGTCTGACCATGGGCTCGCCGGTGGCGATCATGATCGGGAACACCGAGTGGCCGAAGTGGGAGCAGGTCATGGCCGCCGACCCGGTGGATCCGCGGATCCTGGCCGGGCTGGCCCGCAACGCGCCGCTGACCCGGCCGAGGCCCGGTCACGCGGACCTGGCGGGCATGCAGAAGTACGGCTTCGACGAGGCCCGTCCGGTCCTGGAGCGGGCCTCCGCCCGGGAGACGGCGGCGCGGGTGGCCCTGGGCGCGGTGGCCCGGTCGTATGTCAGGGAGACGGCCGGGATCGAAATCGTCTCGCACGTCGTCGGGCTGGCGGCCGTGAAGGCGCCGTACGGTGTGTACCCGGCCCCCGCGGACGTGGAGAGGCTGGACGCGGATCCGGTGCGCTGTCTGGACGCGGACACGGCGAAGGCGATGGTCGCGGAGATCGACCGGGCCCGCCGGGACGGTGACACGCTCGGCGGAGTCGTGGAGGTCCTGGCGTACGGCGTGCCGGTGGGCCTCGGCTCGCACGTGCACTGGGACCGCCGCCTGGACGCCCAGCTCGCGGCCGCGCTGATGGGTGTCCAGGCGATCAAGGGGGTGGAGGTCGGCGACGGGTTCGACCTGGCGCGCGTGCCCGGTTCGAGGGCGCACGACGAGATCCTCGCCACCGATCAGGGCATCAAGCGGGCGTCGGGTCGTTCCGGCGGCACCGAGGGTGGTCTGACGACCGGTGAGTTGCTGCGGGTGCGGGCTGCCATGAAGCCGATCGCGACCGTGCCGCGCGCGCTGGCGACCGTGGACGTGAGCACCGGTGAGGCGGCGCGGGCCCACCACCAGCGCTCCGACGTGTGCGCCGTACCGGCGGCCGGGATCGTCGCCGAGGCGATGGTCGCACTGGTCCTCGCGGACGCCGTCGCGGAGAAGTTCGGCGGCGACAACGTGGCCGAGACCCGCCGCAACGTCCGCTCGTACCTTGAGAATCAGGCGATCGGACGGACAGCGGGCCGCTGATGGTGGGCTCGGCCCGATGAGCACGAACCGGGGGTCTCTCGCGTTGGGGCGGTCGCCGGTGCGTGACCTCATCCCGGGAGGCGTTCCTCCGGTCGCGTCTCCGACGGCCGACGCGCGGGGGTGTCCTTCCCCGCCCCCGCGCCCGTCACTGGCTCTGCCGTCGCGGGAACTCCCGCGACGGCAGGGCCCGAACGGTTGAGCCGCCGACTCCGCACACCGCGTTGTGGCGTCCGAGTGGTCGAACCGCCCGCCTCCCGTATGTATCGCGTTACGTCCGGGGGTTCGCGTATCAAGCGCCCGTAAGCAACACGGCTCCCACCGACTACCGGGCATAGCGTCACCGAAGCGCGCCCACCGCAGGTCCGACCGGGCGGCACAGGTCGTCGTCCCCAAGGAGCAACAGCGTTGTCTCAGGCTGATCACCCCGAGGCCCCGGGACCGAATGCCGTGCTGGATCCGCGTCGGACTCGCTGATACCCGCCCTGGGCAAGCCGCCCGTGCCCCGTCCCCGCCGAGTACCCCTCGGCGAAGTGGCGTTCCGCGCCTGCCGCGGGCAGCCCCCAGGATCACCTAAATTCCCCAAGCATGAGGACGAGGTCTCGATGACCCGCGAAAACACCGCCGGCCTGATCGTGGCCGCCAACTCGGTTGCCCGCCTGATGGTGGCCCCGAGCACGCCGGAGCGCTCCTGATGTCCGCTCCCGCTCCGGTCAGGCCCGTCGCGGTACGGGACGCACGGTCCGCCGGCGCCGAACGGCCGCGCCGCGTCGGCGCCGGCATGCTCGATCCCGGACAACTGTGGCGCGCACTCCCCGAGGCGTTGCGCAAGCTCGATCCGGTCACGCTGTTCCGTAACCCGGTCATGTTCGTGACCGAGGTGGGCGCCGCTCTCACCACCGGAATCGCGATCGTCGACCCCACTCCGTTCGGCTGGCTGATCACCGGCTGGCTGTGGCTGACCGTGGTCTTCGCGAACCTCGCCGAGGCCGTCGCCGAGAGCCGCGGCAAGGCGCAGGCCGACACACTCCGGAAGACCCGGCAGCAGACGCGGGCCAGGCGCCTGACCGGCTGGGAACCGGGCACGAGCCGGGCTTCGTATCGGGAAGTGAGTGTCGCTGCCTCGGAGTTGCGGCGCGGCGACATCGTTTCCGTTCCGGCCGGGGAGCTGGTTCCCGGTGACGGCGATGTCATCGAGGGCGCGGCGAGCGTTGACGAGTCCGCGATCACCGGTGAGTCCGCACCGGTCATCCGTGAGTCCGGCGGCGACCGCAGTGCTGTCACCGGCGGTACGCGGGTCCTGTCCGACCGACTGGTCGTGAAGATCACCCAGGAGCCCGGGAAGAGCTTCCTGGACCGCATGATCTCCCTGGTCGAGGGTGCCAACCGGCAGAAGACCCCCAATGAGCTGGCACTGAATCTGCTGCTCGTCATGCTGACCTTCGTCTTCCTGGTGGCGGTGGTGACACTTCAGCCAATGGCGATCTTCTCCAAGGGGTCCATGGCGGCCGCGCCCGACACCGCCGCGCTCACCTCGGACGGTGTGACCGGCATCGTCCTGGTCTCGCTCCTCGTCTGCCTGATTCCCACCACCATCGGCGCGTTGCTCTCCGCGATCGGGATCGCGGGCATGGACCGCCTGGTGCAGCGCAACGTACTGGCCATGTCCGGCAGGGCGGTCGAGGCGGCAGGCGATGTCAATATGCTGCTGCTCGACAAGACCGGCACCGTCACCCATGGCAACCGGCGCGCGAGCGGGTTCCTGCCGGTCGGTGGTGTTTCCATGGACCGGCTCGCCAAGGTGGCACTGCTGTCCAGCCTCGCCGACGAGACGCCCGAGGGCCGCTCGATCGTCGAGTACGTCAATGACGCACACCACACGGTTGTTGAAGACACCCGTGACGTCCACGGTGGCGAGTGGGTGCCGTTCAGCGCCACCACCCGGATGTCGGGCATCGACCTGCCCACGGGACAGCGGCTGCGCAAGGGCGCGGTGGCTTCCGTGGTGGCATGGGTACGCGGGCACGGCGGTGAGGTGCCTGCCGCCCTTGGGGCGAGTGTGGAGCGGGTGTCGTCGGCGGGCGGAACGCCCCTGGCGGTCGCGGAGTTGAGCAGCGACGGTACGGCCGAGGTGCTCGGTGTCATTCACCTCAAGGACGTCGTCAAGCCGGGCCTGCGTGAACGTTTCGCCGAACTGCGCCGCATGGGCATCCGTACGGTGATGATCACCGGCGACAACCCGCGTACCGCGAAGGCGATCGCCGAGGAGGCGGGCATCGACGACTTCCTCGCGGAGGCGACCCCCGAGGACAAGCTCGCCCTGATCAAGCGCGAACAGGCGGGCGGGCACCTTGTCGCGATGACCGGCGACGGCACCAACGACGCGCCCGCGCTGGCCCAGGCGGACGTCGGTGTCGCGATGAACACCGGTACGTCGGCCGCCAAGGAGGCCGGCAACATGGTCGACCTGGACTCCGACCCCACGAAAATCATTGAGATCGTCGAGATCGGCAAGCAACTCCTCATCACCCGGGGCGCGTTGACCGCGTTCTCCATCGCCAACGACATCGCCAAGTACTTCGCGATCCTTCCCGCGATGTTCGTGGCGGTGTATCCGGGGCTCGAACGGCTCGACATCATGAATCTTCACTCGCCGCTGTCCGCGATCCTCTCCGCGGTCATTTTCAACGCGGTGGTCATCGTGGCGCTGATCCCGCTCGCCCTGCGCGGTGTGCGCTACCGGCCGAGCAGTGCCTCCGCCCTGCTCACCCGGAACCTGTGGATCTACGGACTCGGCGGTGTGATCGCGCCGTTCCTGGCCATCAAGCTCATCGACTTCGCCCTCGTCCAGTTCATCCCGGGGATCTGACATGAACCAACGACTGCCGCACTGGCTCGCCCAGCACATCGCCGCCGTACGCGTCGTCCTCGTCCTCACACTGCTGACCGGCCTGCTCTATCCGCTGGCCATGACGGCCGCCGCACAGATACCCGGACTGCGCGACAGCGCACGGGGCTCCCGGGTCGAGGGCCCCGGCGGCGAGGACGCGGGCAGCTCGCTGATCGGCCAGTCCTTCGCCGACGAAAAGGGACATCCGATCGAGAAGTACTTCCAGCCGCGGCCCTCCAACGCCGGTACGGGGTACGACGCTTCGGCGTCCGGCGCCGGCAATCAGGGCCCGGAGAGCGTCGTGGACGCCCAGGACAAGCCGAGTCTGCTCACCCTGGTGTGCGGCCGCAGCAAGGCGGTCGGCGACCTCGAAGGCGTCGACGGCTCACGCCCGTACTGCACGTCCGACGGTGTCGGCGCGGTCCTCGGTGTGTTCCACAGCGGCGGTACGAGCGGTCGTGTCACCCGGGTCGTCAGCCTCGACCAGCCGTGCCCGGCCAAGCCGTTCCGCCCTTTCCACGAAGGGGTTCCGGTCGAGTGCGCCAGGCCCGGCGCGGACTACAGCCGTGCCGTGACCGTTCCCGTACGGGGTGACGCACCGGCCGACCCGGTCGTCCCCGCCGACGCCGTCACAGCGAGCGCCAGTGGTCTCGACCCGCACATCAGCCCCGCGTACGCCGCATTGCAGACCCCGCGCATCGCACGGGAGCGCGGCACCGACGAGACCTCCGTACAAAAGCTGATCAAGAAGTACACCACCGGCCGCGCACTCGGCGCACTCGGTGAACCTGCCGTCAATGTCGTCGAGTTGAACATCGCGCTCGACCGCACCTACCCGAAGCAAGGGGCCTGACCATGGCGGCCTGGATCCAGGCATCGCTCGTCCTCGCCGTCGTGGCGGGACTGCACATCCCGCTGGGCGACCACATGGCCCGCGTCCTCGACGGTGGGAGACACAGCAGGGCGGAGAGGGCTCTGTACCGTCTCTGCGGAATCAACCCCGACAAGGAACAGACATGGCGGCACTACCTCACCGCCCTGCTCGCCTTCTCGGTGATGAGCATCGCGGCACTCTTCGCCCTCTTCACCCTCCAGGACACACTGCCCTGGTCGACCGGGCACGAGGGCATGCCGTGGCGCCTCGCACTGCACACGGCCGTCTCCTTCACCACCAATACGAGCTGGCAGAACTACGCGGGTGAATCGACGACGGGGCATCTCGCCGTCATGGCCGGCCTGGGCGTCCAGGCCTTCGCCTCCGCCGCTGTCGGCATCTGCGCGGCTCTCGCGCTGATACGCGGCCTGGTCCGGCACTCGACCTCCGACCTCGGCAACTTCTGGGTCGATCTCCTGCGTACCGTCCTCCGGATCCTGCTTCCGATCGCCGTCGTCGCCGGCCTGATCCTGATGGCGGGAGGCGTCGTCCAGAGCCTCGGCGCCCCGGAAACCGTCACCACGGCCGCGGGCGGGCGGCAGACGCTCCCCGGCGGGCCCGCTGCCTCCTGGGAGGCACTGAAGCTGATGTCCGGGGACGGCGGCGGAGTCTTCAACGCCAACAGCGCGCACCCCTTCGAGAACCCGTCCGCATGGACCAACGCGGTGGAGATCGTGCTGATGCTGCTGATCCCGACGGCCTGCGTCCGTATGTACGGCAGGATGACCGGCAGCCTGAAGCAGAGCTGGACACTGCTCTCCGTGGTCTCCATCCTCTTCGGCCTGCTGCTCGCCGCGGGCACCCTCGCGCAGAGCGCCCGCACCGGCACGGTGACCGAGGCGGTCGGAGGGCCGTACGAAGGCACCGAGACCCGGTTCGGAATCCCCGGCTCCACCCTCTTCGGTGTCGCGGCCACAGGTTCCGCGGACGGCGCGGCCAACGCCTCGTACGACAGCTTCTCCAGCCTGGGCGGCGGTGTGCTCCTCGCCGCGATGATGCTCGGCGAGATCGCACCCGGCGGCACTGGCAGCGGCCTGTACGGGCTGATCATGGTGGTCCTGGTAGCCGTCTTCATCGGCGGGCTCATGGTCGGCCGCACCCCCGAATACCTGTGCAAGCGCCTCGGTTTCGGCGAAATGCGGTACGTCGTGATGTATGCCCTCGTCCCGCCCACCGTGATCCTGGCCTGTACGGGCCTCACGCTCTCGCTGGGGCACGGACAGACGTCCATGGGCAACCCGGGAGCCCACGGCCTGACCGAACTGATCTACGCGTACACCAGCAACACCAACAGCAACGGCAGTGCGATGGCCGGCTTCAACGGCGCCACCGACTTCCACAATCCGCTGATGGTGGTGGCGATGCTGCTCGGCCGCTATCTGCCGATGGCGTGTGTCCTGGCGCTGGCGGGCCGACTGGCCGCACAGCAGCCGGGTGTTGTGACCGTCGGCACACTGCGTCCGCAAGGTGTCAACTTCGTCGTCCTGGCCACCGGAGCGGCCGTCATCCTGGCGCTCCTCAACTTCCTTCCCGCACTGTCCCTCAGCGCACTCGCGGAAGGAACGCTCACGAACTGAGCCGGTGCGGGGCATGCCCGCGACCTGTCGAACGAGAGCGGGCTCAGCGGGTCGTGTCGAGTCCGGTAACAGGAGGTGTGTGCGGTGGCGGAGCCGGATGCCAGGCCGAGAGGACCGAAAGGGCCCGGGAGACTGAAGGTGTTCCTCGGTGCCGCGACCGGTGTCGGCAAGACGTACCGGATGCTGGAGGCAGGCAGGCAGTCGCAGGGCGGAGCGCGGCACGGATGCCGTCGTGGCATTCGTCGAATGCCACGGGCGCCGGCACACCGAGGAGAAGCTCGCGGGCCTGGAGATCCTGCCCCGTGGGCGCGGCGGCCGGAGGTGGCGCCGGCGGAGGAGGAGAGGACTACTCGACGCCGGAGACCTTGAAGACCGTGAGGGCCGTCTCGCGGTCGACGCGCTCGGACAGTTGCCGTAGCGCCATCACCCCGTGCGAGAGGGTTCCGGCCGCAGTCGCGGCGCGGGCGTCCGTGTCCAGCAGGTGCCACAGCTCGGGGTTGGCGACGAGGACCCGTGCGTCGATCTCGACCCGTCCGCCGTTTTCGTCCCGCAGCACGAGCCGCTGTGAGACACCGTCGGACCAGTGGACCGAGGTGAGACGGTCTGTCCGCACCCGCCGCTCGACGAGCAGACCGCGCGAGGACAGCCGGCCCGGTCCCGCGGTCACCTTCGCCGGCCACAGCACAACGAACAGCAGAACGGCGAGTGTTGCCCACAGCGCGCCACGTGGCCCGCTGATGGTGCCGGCACTGGTGTCCACTGCCAGCAGCAGAACAAGAAGCAGCAGGGCACAGCCGACGGCGGCCCGCGCGTTCCCGGCCCAGCCGGTGTCGTGCGCGACAGGTCTCCCACGTGCGGTGCGGTCGGTGTTGTGCTGTTCACGCGTGCTGTGCTGTTCACGCGGGGAGCGGATGACGCGTCGTCGCATGCCAGGATGCTAAGGACGAGGCCAGGCCCCAAAGCGCGTGTTGACGGACCACTGACGTGGTGCCGGTCGTTCCTGATGGGACGCATATGGACCCTTTACGCAGGCGCGGATGGGCCTGGGACGCGAAGGCGGCAGGGCCGGTGCCGGGCTCCTGGACGCCCCGCCCTGCGATCGCCGTCACCTCTTCGAGCCGCGTGAGGACGACGGCGTAAGGAAAACGTCAAGTACGCGGCGACGGCCGTAAGAGCGCCGTCAACGAGAGACGGGAATCCGGTACGAGGCGGTTTCCTCAGGACGTCCGTCCGGCACTCCGTTGCGGAGCATCCGGGGATCGCCGCCCGGCGCACTCGGCTCCGCGTCGGCCTGCCCGCACCGGTATTTCCATGTCCCAGCCCGAAATCGCACTCAAGGAACTCACAGCCAAGTGACCGTGTTACCGCAGGGGGCAGGAGCTCACGCTCCGCAGCAGGCCCCCCGTACCACCGGCTCCTGCCCCGGCCCCGGAATCGGACGACTTCCGCGCACCCGAGCGGGCCGGAGCGTCCGGGGAAGATGCCGCACGAATGTCCCGGGTGCTGGTCGTGGAGGACGAGCCGCAGCTCGCGCGGGCCCTTGAGATCAGTCTGAGGGCTCGGGGATACGAGACCGATGTCGCGCCGGACGGGAGGACCGCGCTTCAACTCGCCTCGGTGCTTCCGCCCGACGCCGTCCTGCTGGACCTCGGACTGCCCGACATGTCCGGTATCCAGGTGATGAAAGCATTACGAGCCTGGTCCCGGGCGCCGGTCCTGGTGGTCTCGGCCCGCAGTACGTCCGACGAGAAGGTGGCCGCGCTCGACGCGGGTGCGGACGACTACATCACCAAGCCCTTCGCCATGGAGGAACTCCTCGCGAGGCTGCGGGCCGCGACCCGCCGGGCGGATCCAGACTCGTGCTCCGACGGCACCGCGGTCGTCACCGCCAACGGATTCACACTGGATCTGCCGGCGAAGAAGGCACAGCGCGACGGGAACGACATCCGCCTCACACCGACCGAATGGCACCTGCTGGAAGTTCTGACGCGCAACCGCGGGCGGCTCGTCAGCCGGCGCCAGTTGCTCCAGGAGGTCTGGGGCCCCGCCCATCGGACACAGAGCAACTATCTCCGTGTCCATATGGCGCACTTGAGGCGCAAGCTCGAAGCGGATCCGGCACACCCCCGGAGCCTCATCACCGTGCCGGGAATGGGATACCGCTTCGAGGTGTGATCCCCCTCGACCGCAGACGACCTCACCGCAGACGAACGACAGGGACCGGAATCATGGCCCGAGGCAAACTCCGCGTCTATCTCGGCGCCGCGCCGGGTGTCGGCAAGACGTACGCGATGCTGTCCGAGGCGCACCGGCGTATCGAACGGGGCACCGACTGCGTCGCCGCGTTCGTCGAGCATCACGGCCGGCCGCGTACGGAAGCGATGCTGCACGGGCTGGAACAGATCCGGCGCCGCGAGACCGAATACCGGGGCGCGGTCTTCACCGAGCTGGACGTGGACGCGGTCCTGGAGCGCCGCCCGGCCGTCGCCCTCGTCGACGACCTCGCCCACACCAATGTCCCGGGCTCGCGCAACACCAAGCGCTGGCAGGACGTCGGAGAACTGCTCGACGCGGGCATAGACGTCATCACGAACCTCAACATCCAGCACCTGGAGTCGCTCGGGGACATCGTCGAGTCGATCACCGGGGCACGGCAGCGCGAGACCGTGCCCGACGAGGTGGTCAGGCGCGCCGACGAGATCGAGCTGATCGACATGTCGCCCCAGGCCCTGCGGCGCCGGATGGCCCACGGCAACATCCACACGCCCGACAAGGTCGACGCGGCGCTCTCGCACTACTTCCGCCCGGGCAGTCTGACCGCCCTGCGCGCGCTGGCGCTGCTCTGGGTCGCCGACCGGGTCGACGAATACCTTCAGGAGTACCGGAGCGAACACCGGGTCTCCACGATCTGGGGCTCGCGCGAGCGCATCGTCGTCGGCCTGACCGGCGGTCCCGAGGGCCGTACGCTCATCCGCCGCGCCGTCCGGCTGGCCGAGAAGGGCGCCGGCGGCGAGGTACTGGCGGTGTACGTGGCGAGAAGTGACGGCCTGAGCTCCGCCTCGCCCAGAGAACTGGTCACTCAGCGCACCCTGGTCGAGGACCTGGGCGGCACCTTCCACCATGTCGTCGGCGAGGACGTCCCGGCGTCGCTCCTGGGGTTCGCCCGCGGTGTCAACGCCACTCAGATCGTGCTTGGTTCGAGCCGCCGCCGTGCCTGGCAGTACATCTTCGGCCCGGGCGTCGGGGCGATCACCACCCGCGACTCCGGACCGGACCTGGACGTCCACATCGTCACCCACGAGGAGGCGGTGAAACGGCGCGGACTGCCGGTGGCACGCGGAGCGCGGCTCGGCAGGGCCCGGAGGGTGTGGGGCTGGCTGACCGGTCTGGCCGGCCCGCTCCTGCTGTCGCTGCTGCTGACGCACATCGACACGGACCTCGGCCTCGCCAACGACATGCTCCTGTATCTGTCGCTGACGGTCGCCGCGGCCCTGCTCGGGGGATTCCTCCCGGCGCTTGCCTCGGCGGCCCTGAGTTCGGTCGTCATCAACTGGTTCTTCACCCCGCCGATCCACCGCCTCACGATCGCCGATCCGAGGAACATCGTCGCCATCTCGGTCTTCGTACTGGTGGCGGTCGCTGTGGCCTCGGTGGTGGACCTGGCGGCCCGCCGCACCCAGCAGGCGGCGCGTCTGCGGGCGGAGTCCGAGATCCTCTCCTTTCTCGCGGGCAGCGTGCTGCGCGGTGAGACGGCCCTGGACGCCCTCCTCGAACGGGTCCGCGAGACTTTCGTCATGCGGTCCGTGGCGCTTCTGGAACGGACCGGCGGCACGGGACCCTGGACCCGTACGGGAAGCGCGGGCCCGGAGCCGGCCGGCCATCCCGAGGACGCCGACGTCGACATGCCGATCGGCGACGACATGACGCTCGCGCTCACCGGACGGGCGCTGCCGGCGGAGGACCGCCGCGTGCTCGCCGCCTTCGCCGCCCAGGCCGCCGTCGTACTCGACCGTCAACGCCTCGTCGGCGAGGCCGAACAGGCACGCCGGTACACCGAAGGGGACCGTATCCGTACCGCGTTGCTGGCGGCTGTCAGCCATGATCTGCGGACACCACTGGCGGGCATCAAGGCGTCCGTGACGTCTCTTCGCTCCGACGACGTGGACTGGTCCGAGGAGGACGAGGCGGAGCTGCTGGCGGGTATCGAGCACGGCGCCGACCGCCTCGACCACCTCGTGGGCAACCTGCTCGACATCTCCCGGCTCCAGACCGGCACGGTGACGCCCGTCATCCGTGAGATCGACCTGGACGAGGTGATTCCGATGGCGCTCGGCGGCGTACCCGAGCACAGCGTCGTACTCGACATCCCGGAGGACCTGCCGATGGTCGCCGTCGATCCGGGACTCCTGGAGCGCGTGGTGGCCAACATCGTCGAGAACGCGGTCAAGTACAGCCCGGCCGGCGAGCGGGTACTGGTGTCGGCCAGTGCCATCGTGGACCGGGTGGAGATGCGGGTGGCGGATCAGGGACCAGGCGTCCCGGACGAGGCCAAGGACCGTATCTTCGCGCCCTTCCAGCAGTACGGGGACGCCCCGCGCGGCGCCGGGGTCGGTCTCGGCCTCGCGGTGGCCCGCGGATTCACCGAGGCCATGGGCGGGACCCTCACGGCCGAGGACACCCCGGGCGGCGGCATGACGATGGTCCTCACACTGACACCGGCGCCCGGCCGGCCGAGGTCCGTCAACGACGGGCGGTCGCCTGCCCCTTGATGAGAGCGGCGGCGCGTTCGGCGATCGCGTAGACAGCCGCGTTCGTGTTGGAGTTCACGATGGACGGCATGACGGACGCGTCCGCCACCCGGAGCCCGGTGATTCCCCGTACCCGGAGGGCGGGGTCGACGACGGAGGTGGTTTCGTCCGGGCCGATGCGGCAGGTGCCCGCGTAATGGAAGTACACCAGCAGGCTCCTGCCGAGGTAGTCGTGGAAGGCGTCGCCGTCGCTCGTGCCGGGGCCCGGCAGCGCCTCTTCGTCCCGCCAGGCACTCAGCGCGTCCGCCTCGCCGATCCGACGTGCCACACGCAGACCGGTTGTCATCGTCTCGATGTCGCGGCTGTCGCCGAGGTAGTCGGGGTCCACCAGGGGCGTCGCTCCGGGTTCTGCGTTCGCGAGACGTACCGATCCACGGCTGCGGGGACTCACCGCCGAGAAGGCGATCGTGTAACCGCTCTCGGGCCCCGGCAGAGACGGGGCGCGGTAGGGGAGGCTCGCGAACAGGATCTGCAGATCCGGTACGGCGACGTCGGGGCCGGTCCGTACCATCCCCATCGCTTCACCCGGGGGATTGCTCATGTTCCGCGGGACGGGCCGCCGGGTGGTGTACGTGAGGGTCGACATGGGATGGTCGTGCAGATTGGCCCCCACACTCGGCAGGTCGAGCACCACGTTCACTCCCACCGCGCGCAGATGGTCCGCCGGTCCGATTCCGGACAGCAGCAGTAGCTGAGCGGAACCGATCGTGCCCGCCGTCACCACGACCTCCTCGGCGCACTCCGCGGAGCGGATCACACCGTCCTTCGCGTACTCGACCCCCCGGCACCGGCCGTCGGTCACCACCAGGCGCAGTACAAGGGCATCGGTCACCACATCGAGGTTCGCCCGGGCCATGACCGGCCTGAGATACGCGTCGGCCGAGCTCTGGCGTACGCCGTCCGCGATGTTGTTGTCGCACCAGCCGAAACCTGTCTCCAGACCGTCACTGATGTCGTCCGCGCGCGCGTACCCCGTCTCCACCGCCGCGTCGACACACGCGGCCACCAGGGGATTGGGCTCGGCCGGAGGCCCTACGGTCAGTGGACCGTCCTGGCCGCGCAGCGCGGGATCGTGGCCCTCGGCCGTTTCACTCCGCCGCATGTACGGCAGGAGATCGTCGAATCCCCATCCCGTGGCGCCCTGCTCGGGCCATATGTCGTAGCTGGAGCGATGGCCACGGATGAAGTTCAGCCCGTTGATGCTGGAGGAACCCCCCAGCCCTCGTCCGCGGGGCGCCGGAATCGCCGTTCCCGTCGACGCCTGTACGACGGTCGTACCGCCCCAGTCGGCCGTACTCCCCATCAGCGCCGGCCAGGCACCCGGCACAGCCATCAGCTCCAGCGGATCCCGGGCACCGGCCTCCAGCAGAAGCACCCGGACGTTCTCGTCCTCCGTCAGCCGCGCGGCGAGCACGCATCCGGCCGTCCCCGCGCCCACGACGACATAGTCATAACCCGTGGTCGAACCCATCGGTCCACTCCTTTCCTCACTCCATCCATCAGGCCATTCGGAGCAGCGGTCCGCATGCCGAGCCATGGCCTCGGCCTGGCCGGCCGCCGTGCGCGGAGTGCCGCCGATGCGTGAGGAGGGTGTCCGTGCGCTCTGTCCGCGGCGCATGGGGCGCACGAAGCGCAAGCGCAGGGAGCGGGCGGAGGGGACGAAGCGGACGGAAAAAGGAAAAGGCAAGGAGGTCGTCCGCTCCTTGCCATGCTCAACGTATAGCGCACCGGGGGGCTTGCGGCAAGGCCCCGGTTGTGCCGCAGAATCACCCGCCGAGGCCGGAACCTGCGGAAACGGGAGTCACGAAGTGCGTGTGTTGTTGTCGACGTACGGGTCGCGTGGGGATGTCGAACCCTTGGTGGCCCTCGCGGTGCGATTGCGGGAACTCGGCGCGGAGGTACGGGTGTGCGCACCGCCGGACGACGACTTCGCGCAGCGGCTGGCCGGGGTCGGCGTACCGCTGATGCCCTTCGGACGGTCGGCGCGAGCGCTGACGACCGCGGCGCCGTCGTCGTCATCGGCGGCAGACTTGCCCCGGCGCGCGGCCGAGATGATCACCGGCCAGTTCGACGCGGTCACCGCGGCGGCCGACGGATGTGACGCGCTGGTGGCGACCGGCGTGATGCCCGCTGCGGCCGGCGCGCGGTCGGTGGCCGAGAAACTGGGCATCCGCTCCGTCTACGTGACCTTCCAGAAGCTCACTCTGCCGTCGCCGCACCATCCGCCGTTGGCGTATCCGGGCCGGCCGTTCCCACCGGAGGTGACCGACAACCGGGTGCTGTGGGACCTGGACGCGCGGAGCATCGACGCGCTGTTCGGCGAGGCGCTCAACATGAACCGGGAGTCGGTCGGCCTGCCCCCGGTGGACAACGTCCGCGACTATGTCATCGGCGACCGGCCGTGGCTGGCGACGGACCCGCTCCTGGACCCGTGGCAGGAGCCGGCGGACCTGGACGTGGTGCAGACCGGTGCGTGGTTCCTGCCGGACGAACGCCCGCTCCCGGCCGGGCTGGTGGCATTCCTGGAGGCCGGTGAACCACCGGTGTACGTGGGCTTCGGCAGCATGCCCATGCACCACTCGGCGGACGCGGCCCAGGTGTCCGTCGAGGCGATCCGCGCGCAGGGCCGCCGCGCGGTCGTGGCCCGTGGCTGGGCGGACCTGGCCCTGATCGACGACCGGGACGACTGTCATGTCGTCGGCGAGGTCAACCATCAGGCACTGTTCGGCCAGGTGGCCGCCGTGGTGCATCACGGCGGCGCGGGTACGACGACGACGGCGGCCCGGACCGGCGCGCCCCAGGTGGTGGTACCCCAGGCGGTGGACCAGCCGTACTGGGCAGGCCGCGTGGCCGAACTGGGCATCGGCACGGCACACGACGGTCCGACCCCGACCTTCGAGTCCCTGTCCGCCGCGCTCAAGACGGCCCTGACCCCCGCGACCCGCGACCGGGCGGCGGCCGAGGCCGCCACGATCCGCCCCGACGGGACGACGGTGGCCGCGAAACTGCTGCTCGACGCGGTTCAGGACCTGCCCGGCTGAGCATGCGCGCGGATGTGGGTGGCGGCCTTCTCCGCGATCATGATGGTGGGCGCGTTGGTGTTTCCGCTGGTCACCGTTGGCATGACCGAGGCGTCCACGACGCGCAGGCCGTCCACACCGTGCACCTTGAGCTGGGGGTTCACCACGGACTCCGCGCCGTCACCCATGGCGCATGTTCCCACCGGGTGGTAGCACGTGGCGCTCCACCTGCGGATGTGGTCCTGCCACGCCGCGTCGTCGAGGGAGTCGAGGTCGACGGTGTCCGGAAGGTACGGGCGGGCGAGGTGGTCGGCGAAGGGCGGGCAGTGGGCGATGCCGGTCATCGCCCGAAGCCCCTCGGTCAACAGGTTCAGATCCGTTGGATCGTCGAAGTACCGGGGATCGATGAGCGGGTGTGCCCGGGGATCGGCCGACGCGAGACGGACGGTCCCGCGCGTCACCGGATTCAGGACGGTCGAGTTCATCGTGAACACCGGACGCCGAGGCACCTCCTCTCCGCTGAGGATCAAGGCCGTGGCCCCGCCGGTCAGTTGGATGTCGGGCCTGTCCCCGCCTTCGGTGGCGCTGAGGAACGCGCCGACCTCTCCGTAATTGGAGGCGAACGGCCCGCCACCGGTGGTGCGCCACAGTTCCAGATGCTCCGGTGTGAGCAGGTCCCGGACGATGTCGCTGGAGTTCCTGGTCTCCCAGACGATGGGGGCCAGCAGTTGATCCTGCAGATTCCGCCCGACTCCTGGCAGTGGTACCCGTACCTCGATGTCCAGGGCCCGGAGGTCGTCCGGGGGACCCATCCCGGACAGCAGCAGTAGCTGCGGCGAGTTGACGGCTCCCGCGCAGACGACAACCTCCGCGTCGGCGTACACGGTCTCCTCCGCTCCGTCCGCGAGGCAGGACACGCCGGTCGCCCTGGAACCCGCGAGAACGATCCGCGTCACCAGCGTGTCGGACCGTACGGTGAGATTGGGACGGGTCAGCACCGGGCGCAGATAGGCGTCGGCGGTGGAACAGCGACGCCCGTTGTGGCATGTCACCTGGTACGGGCCGGCGCCGAGAGGCGACGGCCCGGCGAAGTCGTCGTTGTGGTCGAGGCCCCAGTCCAGGGCCGAATCCAGCCAGGCGCGGGAGAGTTCGTGGGTGTAGAGGCGGTCCTCGACGTGCAGCGGACCGGCCGACCCGTGGTAGGGCGGGCCGAGACGGTGGTGGGATTCGGATGCCACGAAGAACGGGAGCACATCGTCGTAGCCCCAGCCCTCCGCGCCGAAGTCGTCGCGCCAGCCGTCGTAGTCGTGCCTGTTGCCGCGGATGTAGATCATGACGTTGGTGGACGACGATCCGCCCAGGGTCCTGCCCCGCGGCCAGTAGAACGTACGGCCCGGCGGTGACTGCTCCACCGTCCGGTAGTTCCAGTCCATGTCCGACTTGAACAGCGTTCCGAGCGCGGCCGGTATGCGCAGGTTCTCGTCGGTGTCGGGGCTTCCGGCTTCGAGCAGGAGCACACGGGCGGAGCTGTCGCGGCTGAGTCGGTTGGCGAGTACGCACCCGGCGCTCCCGGCGCCGACAATGATGTAGTCGTAGCTTTCCATGGCGGTCATGGGTGGAAGATCGACTGGAGTTCCTGGTACGCCCGGAGCCCCTCGGGGCCCAGTTCCCTGCCGAGTCCGCTGGCCTTCATGCCGCCGTAGGGCGAGGTGATGTCGGGGAGGTAGCCGTTGAGTCCCACGGTGCCGGTACGGATGCGCCGCGCGACGCGGGCGCCCCGGTCGAGGTCGGAGGTCCATACCGTGCCTGCCAGTCCGTACGCCGAGTCATTGGCGAGGCGAACGGCCTCGTCCTCACCGTCGTACGGCGTGATGGTCAGGACAGGGCCGAAGATCTCTTCCTGCGCGATGGTGGACGAGTTGTCCACGTCGGCGAATATGGTCGGTTCGACGAACCAGCCCCGGTCGAGTCCGGCCGGCCGGCCCCCGCCCGTGGTCAGCCGGGCACCCTCGCTGAGGCCCTTGCGGACATAGCCCTCCACGCGGTCCCGTTGCCGGGCGCTGACGAGGGGGCCGATCTGCGTGGCGTGGTCGAGCGCGTCGCCCACCACCGCGCCTCGTGCCATGGCGGTGTAGAGCTCCACGATCTCGGGATAGCGGCTGCGGGGGGCGAGGATCCTGGTGCTCGCGTAGCAGGTCTGGCCGTTGTTGATCAGGCTGGCCATGAAGAGCTGTTCGGTATGGGAGTCCAGGTCCGCGTCGTCGAGGATGACCGCGGCCGACTTGCCTCCCAGCTCCAGGGTGACCGGCCGTAGCAGCTCCGCGCACGCGGCGGCGATGCGACGGCCCGCCGCGGTCGATCCGGTGAACGACACCTTGTCGACGCCGGGGTGCGAGACCAGGTACGCGCCTACGTCAGGACCGCCGGGCACGATGTTGATCACACCCTCGGGGAAGCCCGCCGTCTCGATCGCGCCCGCCAGCAGCGCCGGGTCCAGCACCGTCTGCGGCGCAGGCTTGAGTACGAGCGTGCAGCCCGCGGCCAGGGCGGGAGCGACCTTGAAGAAGGCCATGGTCTGGGGGAAGTTCCAGGTCATGACGGCCGCCACCACGCCCACGGGGTCCCGGCGGACCACCGTGGTGCCCTGGGGCAGGCCGACGCGATGCTCCTCGCCGGACGCGTCGACGGCCAAGCCGGCGTAATAGCGCAGCAGCATGGCCGGGACCTGGCCCTCGTAGAGCTCGGCGGTGGAGACCGGCATGCCGTTCTGTGCGCTGATGGTGCGCGCCATCGTCTCGCTTCCGGCGTCCAGCGCCTCCGCGAGCCGCGTCATCGCCGCGGCGCGGCGCTCCGGCTCCCAGGTGGGCCACCCGCCCGGTCCGTCGAACGCGGAGCGGGCCGCCTGGACGGCGCGGTCGACGTCCAACTCCACTCCGGCCGGAGCCGAGCCCAGATATTCACCGGTACTGGCGGATGTGACGGCGATGGTGTCGCCGCCGGCCGGTGCTGTCCATTTCCCCCCGATGAACAGGTGATTCACATTCATGGCAAGTGCTTCTCTCAGTTGCGCTGTATCGGGCGCGCCCCGTTCCGACGACCACCGGCAGTGGTGGTCCACCGGGCGGCAATATGTCTGGTTTAGTCCTGATGTCATTGACGGTACACCTATCTGGTGGCGCGTGCCATCAGATGGTGTGTGGGGCGCAGGGAGCCCGAGGAGTCTGATCGAATGAGAACTTATGACGGTATGACCGCTGAGGAACGAGTCTCGGCACGGCGGCGCCGCATCATGGAAGCCGGGCTCGATTTGTTCCACACCCAGGGATATCCCCGGACGTCGATCCGCGCGGTGCTGCGCCGCAGCAGGCTGCAGGACAGATATTTCGCGGAGAACTTCTCATCTCTCGACGAGTTGATGGCGGAAATCCTCAAAGAGATCAACCAGGAAGAACTCGCCGGGTGCCAGGACGTCCTCGATACGGCTGGAACCCGTCAAGACAGGGCGCGGGGCATACTCGACGTGCTGGCCCGCGGAGTCACCGACGATCCGCGCAAGGGGCATGTCAAGCTCATCGAGTCCCTCGCGGCGGGCCCGCTCGCCGCGAAGGAGCGGCGGCGCGGGATGCGGCACATGGCCGGCCTGGTGGAGTCGCTGCTCCGCGAGGACTGGCCCGACCCAGGAATCGATATCACCGCGATGTCCATGGCCGTGGTCGGAGGCGTGAACCAGATTCTCCTGAACTGGGCGGACGGCAGTTTCCAATTCTCCCGCGAGGGCGTCGTTGAGCAGTCACTCCATCTGTTCGAGGCGGTGGCGGAATTCGGCGGTGCCCGGGACCGGGCACAAGGGGTTGATCGATGGTGATGCCGGCCGCGTCGGCCCGCTCAGGGAAGGACCCCGGCGGGGGAGCGGACGCCGCTGCGGAGGCGGACGGCGTCCTGGCTGGGGGGTGCGCCGAACTGGCGGCGGTACTCACGGCTGAACTGTGACGCGTTGTCATAGCCGACGCGCTGGCCCACTCCCGTGACGTCGCCCGGGTGGGTGGCGAGCAGCAGCCGGGCCTCCTGAAGGCGGATCTGCTTCTGGAACTGGATGGGGCTCATCGCCGTCACCGCCTGGAAGTTGCGGTAGAAGGCGGAGACGCTCATGCCGGACAGCCGCGCGACATCCTCGACCCGGAACGGCTGCGCGTAGTGCTCGCGGATCCAGCGCACGGCCCGGGACACATGGCTGAGACTGCTGTCGGCCAGTCCTAGCTGGCGGACCGTCGCCCCCTGCTCGCCGGTGATCAGGCGCCACAGGATCTCGCGCTTGATCAGCGGGGCCAGTACGGCGCGGTCCCTGGGCTCGTCGAGCAGGCGCAGCAGCCGGACCACCGCGTCGAGCAGCGCGGCCGGGGCATCGCTGACGGCGATCCCCGACGGCGCGCCTCCGCCGATACGGGGAGTCTCTTCGGGCCCGGCCTTCAGCAGCAACTCGGCGACAACGGACGGTTCGAGCAGGAGACCGAACCCCAGCGCCGGCCGCCCCGGCACCACCTGGGTGAACTGTCCGGTCACGGGCAGGTCGACCGACGCGACCAGGTACTGCCCGGCGCCGTACTCGTACACCCGGTCGCCCAGAGCGAGCCGTTTGGCGCCCTGGGCGATGACCGCCAGCACGGTGCCGGTCATCGAGGGCGCCGGCGGATCCGACTGGTCGACCTTCGAGATGAGGACGCCGTCGACGGCGGTGGTCCAGTCGGGCCGGGCATGCCGGGCCAGCAGGGTGCGTAGCTCTTCGAGATGCATGTGTCCATTGCAGCACCATTGCGCGCCACGGCTCCCGTCATCGCGAGGATCGTGCAAGCCCGAGCGAGCATCGTTCTAACGTTTCCGCAGATCACGCGGGTTGAATGGAATCACCGCACTCCATCAGGTGCGTCAAACACGAAATCCCATCCCTGTGGAAGAAGGCATCCATGATCGCCCATTACGGCTTCAACGCCACCCTGACCGCCAAGCCCGGAATGGGCGACCGGCTGGTCGACCTGCTGCTGACCGGCCTGGCCGAGGGAAGCCCCGGCGCGAGCGAGCACTGCGTCGTCTACCTCGTCTCCCGTTCCGCGTCCGACCCGGACGTCGTCCATGTCACCGAGGGCTGGACCAGCGAGGAGGACCACCACCGGATCTTCGCGGGTGAGGCCGCCCAGGCCATCGTGGCGCGGATCGACGGTCTGCTGGCCAAGGAGTCCGAGTACACCGACTACGTGCCGGTCCGTGGCAGGGCTGCCTTCTGACCCACGGATCGCCCCGTACCAACGCCCCGTGCGACAACACCCCGTACGACGACACCCCGTTCGGCACCACCCCACGAAAGGCGGCACCATGATCACGGCACGACCCGGCCTGGACCCCGAACTGAGCGAGCTGCTCGCCGACATGCCCCTCATGTCCCAGCTCAGCCCGGAAGTACTCGCACAACTGCGCCGGCTCCCGTCGGCCCCCGTCGAGTCCCTCCTCGCTCACCGGCAGGTCGAGCGGCGCGAGGTCACCGTGCCCGCCAAGGACGGCGCCCCGATCCCCCTGTCGGTCTTCAGCCCCGCGGACACCGATCGCACCACTGCCGCACCCTGCGTCTACTGGATGCACGGCGGCGGGATGGTCATGGGCGACCGCTTCTCGCAGATCGACATCCCGCTGGAGTGGCTCGACGAGTTCGGCGCGGTCGTGGTCTCCGTCGACTACCGGCTCGCGCCGGAGGCGACCGGCACCACCCTGGTCGACGACTGCTACCAGGGACTGCTCTGGGTCGCCGAGCACTCCGCCGAACTGGGCATCGATCCCGCCCGGATCGTCGTCGCCGGAGCCAGCGCGGGCGGCGGCCTCGCCGCCGGTGTCACCCTGCTGGCCCGCGACCTCGGCACCCCGGCGATCGCCGCGCAGATGCTGATCTGCCCCATGCTCGACCACCGCGGCACCAGCACCTCCAGCCGCCAGTACGCGGACGGGCCCGGCGTCTGGACGCGCGAGATGAACGAGTTCGGATGGCGCTGTGTCCTCGGGGACCTCACCGACGACGAGATACCCGTATACGTCTCGCCCTCGCTGGCCGGCGACCTTTCGGGGCTGCCGACCACGTACGTCGACACCGGCTCCGCCGAGGTCTTCCGCGACGAGGACGCCGACTACGCCACCCGCATCTGGGCGGCCGGCGGTCAGGCCGAACTCCACGTCTGGGCGGGCGGCTTCCACGGGTTCGACGCGCTCTACCCGCAGGCGCGGATCTCGGCCACGGCCCGCCGGACCCGTACCGACTGGCTTGCCAGAGTCCTGCCCCCGGCCTCCGCCGCATAGCGCTGCCCGCTCACTCACTCACGTACGCATACGCACGCACCCAGACGCACCTACACGTCAGCACGACCGCATCCCCAGGAGGAACACACCATGAAGGTCGCCATCGTCACGGGCGCCAGCTCCGGCATCGGACAGAGCGCCGCGATCGAGATCGCCCGGCGCGGAACCGGAGTCATCCTGACCTACGCCAACAACCCGCAAGGAGGGCTGGAAACGGCCGCCGCCATCGAGAAGGAGGGCGGCACCGCCGTCGCACTGCCGCTGAACGTCGGTGAGTCAGGTACCTTCGCGGCTTTCCGTGACTCGGTGGCCGGTGCGCTGCGCGACACCTGGCAGCGCGACACCTTCGACTACCTGGTGAACAACGCGGGTTTCGCACAGACGTCGTTGATCGAGGACATGACCGAGGAGATGTTCGACGGCCTCATGCGGGTGCTGCTCAAGGGACCGTACTTCCTGACGCAGCGGTTGCTGCCCCTGATCGCGGACGGCGGGGCCATCGTCAACACGAGCAGCAGCTCGGCGACGACGGCCACCGGCGTGGAGCCCGGCTACTCGGTCTACGCGTCGATGAAGGGCGGCCTGGACGTGCTGACCCGGTACATGGCCAAGGAATTCAGCACACGGGGCATCCGTGTCAACGCCGTCTCGCCGGGATCGACCCGCACCCGCATCGGCGACGACGCTTTCAGCCGGTTCCCCGAGGTCGTCCCGGCCCTCGCGGCGAAGACCGCGCTCGGCCGGGTCGGCGAACCCGACGACATCGGAGCGATGATCGCGACACTGGTCTCCGACGAGAGCCGCTGGGTCACCGCTCAGAACATCGAGGTATCGGGCGGCTACAACCTCTAGGCCCTGCCGGGCGGACAGGGCCTGGAGCGGGAGGGGTCAGGACGTGTCCGGCCGGCCAGGTGACCGACCGGACCCGGCTCGTTCGTACGTACGGCTTGTCAGACGGCCACGCCGAAGTCGGCGGCGATACCGGCCAGGCCGGACGCATAACCCTGGCCGACCGCGCGGAACTTCCACTCCGTCCCGTGCCGGTAGAGCTCGCCGAAGACCATCGCGGTCTCGGTCGCCGCGTCCTCGCTCAGGTCGTAGCGGGCGATCTCGGCGCCGCCCGCCTGGTTCACCACCCGGATGAAGGCACCCCGCACCTGGCCGAAGCTCTGGCCGCGGTCTTCGGCGTCGTGGATCGACACCGGGAAAACGATCCTCGTGATGTCCGCGGGTACGGAGGCCAGGTCGACCCTGATGGACTCGTCGTCGCCTTCGCCCTCGCCCGTGAGGTTGTCCCCGGTGTGCTCCACCGAACCGTCCGGGCTGGTCAGGTTGTTGTAGAAGATGAAGTGCCGGTCGGAGGCGACTTTGCCGGAGTCGTTGAGCAGCAGGGCGCTGGCGTCGAGGTCGTAGTCGGCGCCCGTGGTCGTACGTACGTCCCAGCCCAGCCCGACCAGTACCGCGGTCAGTCCCGGGGCTTCCTTGCTCAGCGAGACATTGCCGCCCTTGCCGAGGCTCACACCCATGTCGTTTCCCTTTCCCGTGTCCGGGGGCGCTTGCTCGGCTCCCCGGTGACCGTAAACCAAAATCTACAGCACTGTAGAAAATGGTTGCCCGCTGCGGCCGGGCGGTGAGCGGCTTCCGGCAGGGCCATATGAATCCCCGTACAAGGCAAGCGCGTCCGGGCCGCCGGGAAGGGGCGGCCCGGACGCGCCGTGGCGGCGAGGGGCGTCAGCCCTCGTCGCCCTCCTCCTCGTCGCCTTCGAAGAAGTCGCCGACCTCGTCCACCACTTCGGCCGCGACCATTCCGCCGACCACGCCGACGGCCAGCCCCGCGGCCCCGGCGGCGATCACGGTGCCCATGCCGGGCCCGGAGCGCTGACCGTGCCCCTCGTCGTGGTGATGTCCGCCGTGGCCGTGGTGACCTCCGCCGTGATACGCGTCGCCGTGCCCGTACGAAGCGTGCGGGCCGTGTGAGCCGTACGCCGCTCGGTGTTCGATCAACTGGCGCATCCAGCCGTCGACTTCGGCGTACCAGTTGACCTGTCCGACGTCGTAGTGGCTGACGGTGAAACGGGTCACCGCGTCATGGCCGCCGGAGAAGAGGCCGCCGCGCTTGTCGGCCTCCAGGACCACCTCCATCCCGCCGGGATCGGCGAGGAAGGTCACCTCGATCTCGTTCACCTGGTGCGCGTACTGCGCGGAGGGGGTGAGCTCGATCTCCTGGTAGAACGGCAGTTGCTGACCGGTGCCGCGGATGTGCCCGTACTCCAGGTCCGCGGACCTGAACCCGAAGCCGAGCTGCCCGAGGGCTTCCAGGACCGCCTCCTGGACCGGCAGCGGCCGTACGGAGAGCTGGTCGAGGTCGCCCTTGTCCCTGGCGCCGGCCACCGACACCTCGGTGCGGACGCCGAGGGCGATCCCCAGGGGCTGGCCGTGCAGTTCGGTGACCGGGGTCTCCCAGGGCAGCACCACACTGAACGGGATGCTGAGCCGTTCGTCCTCGGCGAGACGGAAGTTGCCGCCGACGGTGAACCGTTCGAAGACGACCGTGCCGTCCGACTCCCCGCCGTCGTGCTCGGCCTCGACCCGGGCCACAAGCTCCAGGGTGATGTGCTCGACCGCGAAGTCGGCGCCGCCGCCCTTCATATGGACCTGTCCGGTCAGTGCGCCGCCGGGCAGCACCGCGTCCGTGTCGAGGACCGTGTCCA
The DNA here is from genome assembly GCF_019056675.1 of Streptomyces sp. GMY02. NCBI lineage: Bacteria > Bacillati > Actinomycetota > Actinomycetes > Kitasatosporales > Streptomycetaceae > Streptomyces > Streptomyces sp. GMY02. Next base: position 7,979,678 of record NZ_CP077658.1, read on the forward strand.
CCTCCGGGCCGCCGACGCCGAGTGAGCCGAGCAGCCGCTTGAACACCATCGTGGCGTTCACTCCTTCTCTGTTACGTGTCGCCCGGAGCGGCCGGGAGATCCGTACCGCCCCTCGCGTATCTACACTGCTGTAGAAGCATAGGCTTGGGGCGTCGTCCTCCGGTGGCATTCCGGCGGTCCGGGGGAAATGAGTCCGAAAACCGTCCGGCCGGGAACGAAGCACGCGTCGCGAGCGGTACGTCCACGGCGGCGGGCGGGCGGGCCGTCCGTGCGGGCCATCGATGGCTCCGGGACGGCTCCGGCTGCTCGGCTACGGTTTCGGCTGTTCCGGCTCCGACTTCGGCTGTTCCGGCTACTCCGTGCTCGCGGACGCCACCGCCTCCGGCGGCGCGTCCTCGCAGGGGCGTGGCCAGGGGCGGCCCACATAACGTTCCACGTCGGAGTTGAACCGCTCCAGCGCCGCCGTGAAGGCCGTGACTTCCTCGGGGCTCCAGTGTTCGAGCACGCGCCCGAGTCCGTTGACCACGACGTCGCGTTCCTTGTGCAGCCGGTCCCGGCCGACGGACGTGATACGGAACTTGCGGGCGATCCCGCCGTCGGGATCCGGCACCCGGTCGACCAGGCCGGCCCGTAGCATCGCCGAGGTCTGCCGGTTGAGTGTCGACACGCCGAGGCCGAAGGCGTCCGACAACTCCGCGACCGACATCGGGCCCTCCAGTTCGATCCTGCTGAGCAGCAGGTACGCGCTGCGGTCCATCAGCCCGCCGCCGCGCTTGCCCCGGGGGGTTGTGACGGAGTGGCGTCCCAGGAGCATCAGCTCGCGCTCCAGCCGTCGTCGGCTTTCCGTCGTCACGGTGACCCTCCTTCATCGTTTCTTTGCCGGGCCTTTCCTCTTGTATACCACCGGATGTGCATGATGCATATCGCGTGTACGATGCTCATCGTTTGCATGATGCACATGCCTGCCTGCGGCTCCGCCATGGAGGAAACAACGTGAACGCCCAACAGTCCGGCCCCAGCGCGCACGCCGGCCCCGGTCCGCATTCCGGGGGGACCGTCATCGTGCTGGCGTGCGCCGGAATCGTCGCCGCCCTGATGCAGACCCTGGTGGTGCCGCTCGTCGGTGAGCTGCCCCAGATCCTGCACACCACCGCCTCCAACGCGTCCTGGGCGGTGATCGCCACCCTGCTGGCGGGGGCGATCTGCACTCCGGTCATGGGCCGGCTCGGCGACATGTTCGGCAAGCGGCGCATGCTGCTCGTCTCGATACTGCCGCTGGTGGCGGGCTCGGTGACCTGTGCCCTGGCCGACTCGCTCGCCCCCATGGTGATCGGACGGGCCCTCCAGGGCATGGGCATGGGCATCGTCCCGCTGGGCATCAGCGCCGTACGCGATGTCGTACCGGCCGAGCGGGTGGGCTCCTCCATCGCCCTCATCAGCGCCTCCCTGGGGATCGGCGGGGCGCTCGGCCTGCCGATCGCCGCCGCCGTGGCCGAGAACATGAGCTGGCGCGTACTGTTCTGGGGCTCGGCCGCCCTCGGTGCCGTGATCGGTGTGCTGATCTGGCGGGTCGTACCGCGCATCGAGCCCACCGGGCAGGGCGGCTTCGACTACGTCGGCGCGGCCGGCCTGGGCTCGGGACTGCTGTGCCTGCTGCTGACGGTCTCCAAGGGCGCCGACTGGGGCTGGACGAGCGGCACCACACTCGGCCTGTCCGCCGCGGGCGTCGTCCTGCTGCTGCTCTGGGGCCGCTGGGAGCTGCGCGTCACCGACCCGCTTGTCGACCTGCGGGTCACGGCCAGGCGCCAGGTCCTGCTGACGAACCTCGCCTCGGTCGTCGTCGGCTTCTCGATGTACGCCCAGTCGCTGATCGTGCCGCAGTTGCTCCAGCTCCCCGAGGCCACCGGCTACGGTCTCGGGCAGTCGATGCTCGCCGCAGGTCTGTGGATGATGCCAGGAGGCCTGTTCATGATGGCCCTCTCCCCGGTGGGCGCGAAGCTCTCCGCGGCCCGCGGCCCCAAGGTCACCCTGTTCGTCGGTTCCCTGGTCATCGCCGCCGGCTACATCTCGTCCCTGTTCCTGATGGGCGAGGCCTGGGGCCTGATGATCGTCGTCTGCATCGGCAGTACGGGGGTCGCCCTGGCGTACGGTGCCATGCCCGCGCTCATCATGTCCGCCGTACCCCAGTCCGAGACGGCGGCCGCCAACGGCTTCAACGCGCTCATGCGCTCGGTGGGCACCTCCGTCTCGGCCGCCGTCGTCGGTGTGGTCCTGGCGCAGATGACCGTCCGGATGGGCGGGTACGAGATCGCCTCGGAGGACGGGTTCCGTACGGGCATGCTCATCGGCGGAGGAGTCGCGCTGGTCGCCGCCGCCATCACCCTCGCCATCCCCGGCCGCAAGGCGTCCTTGGGGCAGCCTGCGGCCGTATCCGCTGTCCCGCAGGAGGCGTCGGACCTCGCCCGGAGCTGAGTTCCTCCGGCGTGACAGGCCGCCTCCGTCCGGGGCGCGGATGCCGGGGGCGAAATTAAGTCAGTCGCTTGCATTACCCCCAGGGCCACAGTTAACTGATCACAGGCGCAAATCCAGCTTCGACGCAGAGCGGCTTCGAGGAGACATGCGATGAGCCACAGTGAGAGCGATCAGGTACTGAGCCATCCGATCTCCGGCGCGGGAGCTGCGCCGGAGAGAGGGTCTCGTCGTCGGGGGCTCCGTGAACTGCCGGTGCGGTGGTGACCATGACGGGCAAGGCCGTCCGTACGGCCCGGGCCGACGCGACGCGTGAGCTGATCCTCGCCGCGGCCGAGCGGCTTTTCGCGGAACACGGGGTATTCGCCATTTCCAATCGCCAAGTGAGCGAAGCCGCACAGCAGGGCAACAACGCGGCGGTCGGCTACCACTTCGGTACCAAGGCGGATCTCGTACGGGCGATCGCGCACAAACACAACGAGGGGATAGAGCGGCTGCGCCTGCGGATGGTCACCGAGGCCGACGGCTCCACCGACACCCGGGACTGGGTCGCCTGTCTGGTACGCCCGGTCACCGAATATCTCGACGCGCTGGGCAGCCCCACCTGGTACGCCCGGTTCGGCGCGCAGGTCATGACCGACCCGGCCCTGCGCGACATCATGATCCAGGAATCGCTCGGCTCGCCCTCGCTGCACCGGATCGCCGACGGACTCGACCGGTGCCTCGCCGACCTGCCCGCCGACGTGCGGGCCGAGCGCAATGACATGGCCCGACAGCTCATGGTGCACATGTGCGCCGAGCGGGAGCGCGCGCTCGCCCAGGGCACCCCCACCCCACGATCCAGTTGGCGTGACGCCGGTACGGGCCTGGTCGACGCGATCGTCGCGTTGCTGCTGGCCCCCGTCTCACGCGCCTGAGGAAGGAACAACCCCCCATGCAATTACGTGAACCGCAGGAGTGCCGACGATGAAGGCAACGGTGGACGAGGCCATGTGCTGCGGCGCGGGCCAGTGCGTACTGCCCTCCCCGGACGTGTTCGACCAGCGTGACGAGGACGGCGTGGTGGTGCTGCTCGACGCGGCCCCGCCCGAGCCCCTGCACACCGTCGTCCGCGAGGCCGCCCGTGTGTGTCCGGCCGCCGCGATCTCGTTGAGCGAGGGGGCGTGACCGCCCCCGCCGGCGTCCTTGTGGTCGGCGCGTCCGCCGCCGGCCTGGCCACGGTGGAAGCGCTGCGGCGGGGCGGCTACCCGGGCGCGGTGACCGTACTGGGAGCGGAGCCCCATCTGCCGTACGACCGGCCGCCGTTGTCCAAGCAGGTGCTCTCCGGCGCCTGGCAGCCGGACCGGGCTCTGCTGCGACCGCAGGACGTACTGGCGGCACTCGACGCCGAGTTCGTCCTCGGCGACCCGGCCGTCGGTATGGACGCACCGGCACGTTCCGTCCGCACCGCGTCCGGACGGACACTGCGCGCCGACACCATTGTCATAGCCACCGGGACGAGCCCCAGGACCCTTCCCGGGCAGGCCGGTCTGGCCGGGGTCCATGTCCTGCGCACCCTCGACGACGCGCTGGCACTGCGCGCCGGCCTGCTGCGGTGCGCACGGCTCGTGGTCGTCGGGGACGGAGTGCTCGGCGCCGAAGTCGCCGCCACCGCCCGGACCATGGGCCTGGACGTCACCCTCGCGGGTCCTCAGCAGGCCCCCATGGCGAGCCAGCTCGGCCGGCCGGTCGCCGACCGGCTCGCCGGACTCCACACCGAGCGCGGGGTACGGCTCCGCCTGGGCACGGGCGTACGCGGACTGACCGGCGCCCGGGGCACGGTCACCGGCGTGAGTCTGGACACCGGCGAGGTGCTGCCGGCCGACCTGGTCGTGGTCGCGATCGGGGGCGACCCGGTCACCGGATGGCTCCGCGACAGCGGTCTGCCGGTGGACAACGGCCTGGTGTGCGACTCCCGTTGCCGGGCCGCCGACGGGATCTACGCCGTCGGGGACGTCGCACGATGGCACCACGACCGGCTGGGCACGCTGCTGCGGCTGGAGAACCGTACCAACGCCACCGAACAGGCCGTCGCCGTCGCGGCCAACATCCTCGGCGGCGACCGGCCGTACACCCCCGTGCCGTACTTCTGGACCGACCAGTTCGGCACCAGGATCCAGGTGTACGGCGTGCTCCCCGCCGACGCCGAAGTGACCGTCGTCGACGGCGACCCGGAGACCGGGCGATTCGTCGCGCGCTACAGACGCGACGGCAGGGTCACCGGCGTACTCGGCTGGAACATGCCCAAGCAGGCGCGCATGCGCCGCCAAGAGGTCGCCGACGCGCTCGCCGCGCCCGACTCCGCGCCCGCGCCGCGCTGACTCCCCGCCGTCCGCGCCGCGCAGGCCCTCCCCGCGACGCGGCTGCCCACTCGGGTCCAGTCGGCCGGGCCCACCGACCCGGGCCCGGCCGGGCGTACCCCCACACCACTTTCCGACCGCGGAAACACCGCAACACAACACCGCAACACAACACACCCCCCTTGGAGTACAGGATGACCAGCACGGTCCCCACGGCCGGCGAACTCCCGGCCGACATCCCCGATTTCCCCATGTCCAGGGCGGCGGGCTGCCCCTTCGACCCGCCTCCGACCGCGATGGCCAAGCAGCAGGAGGCCCCGCTCGCCAAGGTCCGGCTGTGGGACGGCAGCACACCGTGGATGGTGACGCGGTACGCCGAGCAGCGGGCCCTGCTCGCCGACCCGCGGGTCAGCGCGGACATCACCCGGCCCGGCTACCCGCTGCCGACGGCGATCGCCCCCGGCAACCGGTCAGGGACCGGCAGCTTCATCCTGATGGACGACCCCGAACACGCCAGGATGCGGCGCATGGTGACGGCGCCCTTCGCCATCAAACGCGTGGCGGTGCTGCGACCGGCCATCCAGAAGATCGTCGACGACCTGATCGACGGCATGCTGGCCGGCCCGAAACCGGTCGACCTGGTCGACGCGTTCGCCCTGCCGGTGCCCTCGCTGGTGATCTGCGAACTGCTCGGAGTCCCCTACAGCGACCACGACTTCTTCCAGGACAACAGCAAGGTCGTCATCAAGCGCGACGCCGACCCGGAGGAGCGGGCCGCCGGCATGGGCGCGCTGAGCGGCTATCTGGACGACCTCATGGGCGAGAAACTCGCCGCGCCCGCCGACGACCTGCTGTCCGGGCTGACCGAGCGGGTGAAGGCCGGCGAGCTGACCCGGCAGGAAGCGGCCCAGATGGGCGTGCTGCTGCTGATCGCCGGGCACGAGACCACCGCGAACATGATCGCGCTCGGTACGCTCGCCCTGCTCGAACACCCCGACCAACTCGCGCTCCTGCGTGACACGGACGATCCCAAGCTGGTCGCCTCGGCCGTGGAAGAACTGCTGCGCTATCTCAACATCGTCCACAACGGCCGGCGCCGGGTCGCCCTCGAAGACATCGACATCGCGGGCCGGCGCATCCACGCCGGCGACGGGCTGGTCTTCGCCACCGACATCGCCAACCGCGACCCCGAGGCGTTCCCGGACCCCGACCGCCTCGACATCCAGCGCGACGCCCGCCACCACGTGGCCTTCGGATTCGGAGTGCACCAGTGCCTGGGCCAGCCGCTGGCCCGGCTGGAACTGCAGATCGTCTACAGCACCCTGTACAAGCGCATCCCCGGCCTGCGACTGGCGGCCGGCCTCGAACAGATCCCGTTCAAGCACGACGGCGTCGTGTACGGGGTCTACGAGCTGCCCGTCACCTGGTGACCCCGGTGACCGGCCGCGCCCGGCCCCGGCCCCGCAACCCCCAGCTCCACCACTTCTCAGCCCAACGAACAGCGCCGTCAAAGGAGATATCGTGAAGGTCATCCTCGACCAGGACAAGTGTGTCGCATCCGGACAGTGCGTGGTCGCCGCCGCGGACGTGTTCGACCAGCGTGACGAGGACGGCATCGCGGTCCTCCTCACCTCCGACCCGAGCCCGGACCAGGCCGACGACACCCGCCACGCGGCGGCGGTCTGCCCGGCCCTGGCCATCCAGATCCAGGAATAACCCCGCTCCGGCGTCATGCCCGTAGCGACCGGGGTCCCGTGGCGGAGCACTGCCCGCCGCGGGACCCCGCCGGGGCGGTCGTCGCGCACGGCTCGCGGCGTCCGCCGGGTCCGGTCGGCCCCTCACCCGCTGCGGGGGCGGCGCGGCTCGTTCATGATCGGACGGAAGGGGGAGACAGCCGGCCGGACTGGGAGCGCGCTGATGGAGCTGAACCTCGAGGGCCGTACCGCCCTTGTCACCGGATCGACACAGGGCATCGGCGCCGCGATCGCGGCGGGGCTCGCCCGGGCGGGCGCGCGCGTCGGTGTCAACGGGCGGGACCCTTCGCGGGTGGAGGAGGCAGTGGCGCGCCTTCTCAAGGAGGCGCCGCACGCGAGCATCGTGCCCGTGGTGGCGGACCTCGGTACGGAGGAGGGCGCGGCCAGCGCGCTGGAACTGCTGGCCGAGGCCGACATCCTCATCAACAACCTCGGGATCTTCGAAGCCCGCCCGGCGCTGGAGATCACCGACGACGAGTGGCGCCGCTACTTCGAGGTGAACGTCCTGTCCTCCATCCGGCTCACCCGCGCCTATCTGCCCGGGATGATCGCCCGGGGCTGGGGCCGCGTCCAGTACATCGCCAGTGACGCGTCCGTGGCGATCCCCGCGGAGATGATCCACTACGGCATGACCAAGACCGCGCTGCTGGCCGTCAGCCGAGGCTTCGCCAAGGCCTCGGCGGGCACCGGTGTCACCGTGAACTCGGTCATCGTCGGCGCCACGCACACGGGCGGCGTCGAGGACTTCGTCTACCAGTTGGTGAGCGAATCCCTGCCCTGGGACGAGGCGCAGCGCACCTTCATGCGCGAGCACCGGCCCCAGTCACTCCTCGGGCGGCTGATCGAGCCCGAGGAAATCGCGAATCTCGTCGTCTATCTCAGCTCCGAGCAGGCGTCCGCCACGACCGGGGGAGCGCTACGGGCCGACGGCGGCTATGTCGACTCCATCCTCCCCTGACCAGCCGCCCGACCAGGACGACCCCTCGCATCCGGCGACAGCGGACCGGCTCGGTTCGTCCTGGGTGGTGATCGCGCTGACCCTGACGACCGGGTCGGTGGACGCGATCAGCTTCCTGGCGCTCGGAGGCGTCTTCACCAGCGTCATGACCGCGAACATGGCGCTGCTCGGACTGGCCGTGGGCTCGCAGGATCTCTCCCTCGCGGCACACGCTCTGATGGCGTTCGGCGGATATGTCTGCGGCGCCCTCGCCGGTACCCGGATCGCCGTGGCGAGGCGTGGACCGCTGGGCTACGGGGCCCATCAAACCGCCCTGGCCGTCGAGCTGTTGGTGCTCTGCGGAGTCCTCGTCTGCTGGATGGCGGTCTCCGGCCGGCCAGGCCCGGGAACGCGGATCGGGCTGCTGGTGGCGGCGGCCTTCGCCATGGGCTGTCAGAGCGCTGTGGTACGGGTTGCGGGAGCCCCCAACGTATCGACCACCTATCTGACCGGCACACTCACCGGAGTCCTGGCGGAACTGGCCACCAAGCGGAGGCTGCGGTGGAGAACCGCGCTTCTGATCCTGACACTGCCCGTCGGCGCCGTATTGGGTGGCTATCTGATCACTGACGCCCGGTTTTTCGCACCGGCCCTGCCCGTCGCTTTTCTGACCGTGGCTCTGGTCACCTCTGTCGCACGCGAACGGGGATTCCGGCAGCCCGCCGAGCGTCCTCCCCGCTGAGCGGGGCGTACCGACTGGCTGTCGAGGCCCTCCAGAATCGCGACGGTCACCGCCGCGTAGGCCAGATGGGGCAGGACGTCGGACACCCAGTCCAGCGCCGACCAGGTACGGGGGTCGGTGACTCCCAGCACCGTCATGGGTCCGTTCGTGCCGATCAGGGCGGCCAGCGTGGTGCCGGCGCCATCGGTCACCGGCCCCGCCCGCCAGCCCGCCGAGCGCGCCGTCCCGAGCAGGGCCCCCACCGCGAGGCCCGCGACGATGCCGGTCAGGGGCGCGAGACCGGCGATACGGTTGGCCCGCGCCGACGCGGACCCGGGAATGGGCAGCCGCAGTATCTGCGACAGCCGTACCACGGTGCCTTCTGGGGTGGTGCTGGCCGGCCGCGCCCGTACGACCATGTCGAGATACCCGACAACGTTCAGAGCCGTGGTGCCGGCGGCCCCGGCCGCGGCCCCTTTGAACGCTCCTTCGACGAGTCGATTCATTCCGGCCTCCTCGATATGTACGGCTCTCTCTGCACAGAACCGCGCCGTGACCGAATTCGCTACTCGACGGCGGAAAGCTTCCGGTCGGGCCATTCCATGACGGACGCGTAAACCTGTTCGATCGCCGCCCATGACCTGTCCGTACAGCAGGCAGACCGTATGCGTACGCCGATTGGCCGAAAAATTACAGCGATTGTTCGGGTCCGACTCCAGCGGGCTGCGCCATCCTTCGGGCATGTACCTCCGTCTTGCCCGGCTCCTGCGTTCCCTCGTCTCTTCCATGGGGAAGTGGGTGATCGCCTACGGTCGGATCTGGGTCTACATTCCCCCCTCGCCCCCGCCGTCCCGGCCTGACTCCCGGCCGCTGACCGGGCCGGTGCGTGGCCATCCCGAGCGGCTCTGTCCCGAAGTCCCGCTGAACGAAGTCGAGTTGGCGTTACGGAGGCAACTGCTGGGGAGCAGCGGCGCCGAGCCCTGAGCGGGCGGAGGCTCCTGCGGGAGGATCTGGGTATGGTGCGCGACATTGCAGCGTGACATTGTACTGCCATGAACACCTCGGATCGATCTCCCGATGTCCTTGTCATCGGGGCAGGCATGGTCGGTGCCGCCTGTGCTTACTACTGTTCGCTGGCGGGCCTGCGCGTCACCGTCGTCGAGCGGGGCGCGATCGCTAGCGGTACGACCGCCGCGTGTGAGGGCAACATCCTGCTCTCCGACAAGGAGCCGGGGCCCGAACTCGATCTCGCCCTGCTCTCGTCGCGGCTGTGGCGGGAGGCCGCCGAGGCGGTGGGGGCGGAGCGGCTGGAGTACCAGCCGAAGGGCGGCGTCGTGGTGGCCGCCGCGGAGCCGACCGCCGACGGGCTCCGTGAACTCACCGCCGTTCAGCGCGCGGCAGGGATCGACGCCGTCGACATCTCCGCCGCCGAAGTCGTCGAACGGGAGCCCAACATCACCCGGGATGTGGTCTCCGGCGCGTACTACCCGCAGGACAGCCAGGTCCAGCCCATGCTCGCGGCGGCGCGGCTGCTACGAGAGGCCCGTGCCCGGGGGGCGACCGTACTGCCGGGCACCGAGGTCACCGGATTCGTACGGGACGGCCGCGGCGCGGTCCGCGGTGTCCGTACGAATTCGTCCTCGGCGCCCGTCATCCATGCCGGCTCCGTCGTCAACGCCACCGGGACCTGGAGCGGGCAGACGGCCGGGCTCGCGGGGGTGCCGGTTCCGGTGCTGCCGCGCCGGGGGTTCATCCTGGTCACCGAGCCGCTGCCCCGGGTGATCCGGCACAAGGTGTACACCGCCGAGTACGTCGCCAATGTGGCCAGCGGAAGCGCGGCCCTGGAGACCTCGGTGGTGGTCGAGGGCACCCGGGCCGGCACCGTACTGATCGGGGCCAGCCGCGAGCGGGTCGGTTTCGACCGCTCGGTGTCGCTGCCGGTGCTGCGCAAACTGGCCGCGCAGGCCATCGCCGTCTTTCCGTTCCTCGCCGAAGTGACGCTGCTGCGCAGCTACTTGGGATTCCGGCCGTACTGCCCGGACCATCTTCCGGTCATCGGCGCCGATCCGCGAGCCCCCGGTCTTCTGCATGCGGGCGGGCACGAGGGCGCGGGGATCGGGCTGTCCACTGGTACGGGGCTGCTCATCGCGCAGGTCATCACGGGGGCGGAACCGGATCTGGACCTCACGCCCTTCCGCCCGGACCGGTTCGAGGAGGCCGCCGCATGACCCCGGACACCAATCCCGTCACCGACCCGGGTGCTGACCCGGTCTCCGGCACCGGTGCCGGAGCGACCGGGGCATCCTTCCAGTTCCGCTTCGACGGCGAGACGGTCCGCGCCGAAGCCGGTCAGACCATCGGTGCCGCGCTCATCGCCGCCGGGCGCCGCTCGTGGCGCCGCACCCGGGTCGGGGGCGCGCCGCGCGGGGTGTTCTGCGGGATCGGGATCTGTTTCGACTGTCTGGTCGTCGTCAACGGCCGCCCCAACAACCGGGCCTGTCTGGTCGAGGCCGCCCCCGCAGACCTCGTACAGACACAGGAAGGAGCGGGCCATGACGATCTCGCGTGCTGACACTCCATACGATCTCGCCGTCCTGGGCGCGGGACCGGCCGGTCTCGCGGCTGCCGTCACAGCCGCCGCGGCGGGCGCGCGGGTGGCGCTGGTGGATGCCGGGCCGCGGCCGGGCGGTCAGTACTGGCGGCACCGCCCGGGCGGCGACGGTGTGCCGGGGCACGGCCGGACGGCCTTCCAGCGGCTGCGGTACGGACTGACCGCACACGCGGACAGGATCGACTACCTGGCGGGGCACTGGGTCTGGCATGTCGAGCGGACGGATGATGGCTTCCGCACCCATATGGTCCGGGCCCATACCGGCCCGGCGCATATGGTCTCCACGCACACGGCCGCCGCCCAGACCGCTCCCGGCCATACGGTCTCTGACCACATGGGCCCTGACCACATAGGTCCTGACCACATGGGCCCCGACCACACGGGTCGTCATCATATGGCCGCACGCCACATGGCTTCCGGCCACACAGTCGACGGCCCGGCCGGGCGTGTCCTGCTCAGTCGTACGGTCGTCGTCGCGACCGGTGCGTACGACCGTCAACTGCCCTTCCCCGGCTGGACCCTGCCGGGCGTCTTCACGGCGGGCGGGGTGCAGGCTCTGCTGAAGGGGCAGGGCGTGGTGGCCGGGCAGCGGATCGCGGTCGCCGGCACCGGGCCCTTCCTGCTCGCCGTCGCCGCGGGCCTGACCGAGGCCGGGGCACGCGTGGTCGGGGTCTTCGAGGCCGGGCTGCCCGCCGGTTTCGCGCGCCATCCGCTCGCGGTGGCCCGTAACCCCGCCAAACTCGCCGAGGGCGCGGACTTCCTGCGCACCCTGCTGCGTCACCGGGTGCCGTACCGGACCCGTACCGCCGTGATCGCCGCACATGGCGACGGCGAGGTCACCGGAGCGACGGTCGCCCGCCTCGACGCGGGGTGGCGGATCGTGCCGGGCACTCAGCGTCGTATCGACTGCGACACACTCGCCGTCGGCTACGGCTTCACACCCCAGACCGAGATCGCGCTCCAACTCGGCTGTGCCACTCACATCGATCTCGACGGCAGCCTGGTGGCCACCGCGGACGGACGGCAGCTCAGTACCGTCCCGGGCGTCTATCTGGCGGGGGAGGTCTGCGGGGTCGGGGGAGCGGCCCTGTCCGTGACCGAGGGCGAACTCGCCGGGCTGCACGCCGCCTTCGTCACCACCGGCGCGGTCGCCGACCGGGCGGTGGTACGCAGGCTGACACGGCGGCGCGCGGCGCAGCGGGGCTTCGCCACCGCCCTGCACGAGGCATACCCGGTACGGCCAGGATGGACGACATGGCTGGACACCGACACCCTGGTGTGCCGGTGCGAGGAGGTGACCTCGGAAGCGGTCACCGAGGCGGTCGAGGAACTGGGCGCGACCGATGCCCGCGGGGTCAAGCTGTACGCGCGGCCGGGTATGGGGCTCTGCCAGGGGCGGGTCTGCGGTTACGCCGTCGGCTGTCTGGTCGCCGCGCGCACCGGGCGCGGGCCGACCGAGGACGATCTGCGCTCGATGGCGGGCCGGCCTGTCGCGCAGCCCCTGACGCTCGGCACGCTCGCGGCAGGCCTCGGCGCCGACGACCCCGAGCCTGACCCCGCCCCCGACGTTGACGCCCCCGCTCCCGGCGCTGACGGCTCCGCCCCGGCCGACCCCGCCCCCGAAGAGTCCGCCCCGGACCAGAAATCCGGTCAGTAGAATGTCACATGCCGTATTGCACCCAGCCTCAGTGGAATGTCACACTGCACACGCCCGGGAGCTCCCGGACACCGGAACGGGAACCATGGAGGTCGCATGAGCATGGGCACGAGCGTGCGCGCGCAACCGTGGCACGGCGTATTGGTGGCGACGGCGCTGCCCCTGCGCGAGCGCGCGGGGGAGCGGCTTGAGGTCGACTACGACGGATTCGCCGCGCATGTCGCCTGGCTTGCGGAGAACGGCTGCGACGGTGTCACCCCGAACGGTTCGCTCGGCGAGTACCAGACCCTCTCGCCCCAGGAGCGCTCCCGTGTGGTGACCACCGCGGTCGAAGCGGCCCGCCAGGCCTCCCGGGCGGCCGAAGCGGCAGCCCCGGCCGGCACCGCACCGGATCCCTTCACCGTCATGCCGGGCGTGGCCGCCTACGGCGCCGACGAGGCCCGCCGCTGGGCCGAGCAGGCCCATGAGGCCGGCGCCGACGCCGTGATGCTCCTGCCGCCCAACGCGTACCGCGCCGACGAGCGCGCGGTGATCGCCCACTACCGCGAGGTGGCCAAGGCGGGCCTGCCGGTCGTCGCGTACAACAACCCCTTCGACACCAAGGTCGACCTCGTCCCTGAACTGCTGGCCGAACTCCACGCCGAAGGGCTGATCGTCGCCGTCAAGGAGTTCTCCGGCGATGTCCGGCGCCCCTACCGGATCGCCGAACTCGCCCCCGGTCTCGATGTCCTGTGCGGCGCCGACGATGTCGCGCTGGAACTGGCCGTCGCCGGTTCCCCCGGCTGGGTGTCCGGCTACCCCAACGCCTTCCCGCGCGCCTCGGTCGCGCTCTGGCGGGCGGCCTCGTCCGGCGATCTGGAGACCGCGCTGCCCCTCTACCGGACACTGCACCCGCTGCTGCGCTGGGATTCGAGGACCGAGTTCGTACAGGCGATCAAGCTCAGCATGGATCTCGCCGGCCGGTACGGCGGCCCGTGCCGCCAGCCGCGCGTACCCCTGACCCCCGAGCACGAGGAACTCGTGCGGCGGGCCACCGAGAAGGCGCTCGCGGAAGGACTCGGGTAACAGACATGCGCAGCAGCAGAGTCTTCCACGCTGTCGACTCCCACACCGAGGGGATGCCCACCAGGGTGATCACCGGCGGCGTCGGAGTCGTACCGGGCGCCACCATGTTCGACCGGCGCCGGTACTTCGTCGAACACCTCGACCACATCAGGAAGTTCCTGATGAATGAGCCCCGCGGCCACTCGGCGATGAGCGGAGCCATCCTCCAGCCGCCGACCCGCCCCGACGCCGACTACGGCGTGCTCTTCATCGAGACCTCCGGCTGTCTCCCGATGTGCGGCCACGGCACGATCGGTGTCGCCACCGTACTGGTCGAGACCGGCATGGTCGAGGTCGTGGAACCGGTCACCACCATCCGTCTCGACACCCCGGCCGGACTCGTCGTCGCCGAGGTACGGGTCGAGGGCGGGGCCGCCAAGGCGGTCACCCTGCGCAATGTGCCGTCGTTCGCGCTCGGTCTCGACCGTACGGTACGGGTGGGGCCCTGGGGCGACGTCCCGTACGACATGGCCTTCGGCGGCAACTTCTACGCCATCGTCGCCCTGGAGAAGCTGGGCATCCCCTTCGAACGGGCCGAGAAGCAGCGCCTGCTCGACGCCGGTCTGGCGATCATGGCCGCCATCAACGAGCAGGACCGTCCCGTCCACCCGGGCAACCCCGAGATCAGCGGCTGCCACCATGTCTATCTGGCCGCCCCCGGCTCGGACGCCCGGCACTCGCGGCACGCGATGGTCATCCACCCCGGCTGGTTCGACCGCTCACCGTGCGGTACGGGTACGAGTGCCCGGATGGCCCAGCTCCACGCACGCGGCGAACTGCCCCTGGACACCGATTTCGACAACGAGTCGTTCATCGGGACGCACTTCACGGGCCGCCTCGTCGAACAGGGCCAACTCGTCGGGCAGGAGGGCGGCGGGCAGGAGTCCGGCGGACAGGGCGACCGGCAGGGCGCACCTGGCACGCTCACCACCGTGACGCCCCTCATCACCGGCCGCGCCTGGATCACCGGCACCGCGCAGTACCACTACGACCCGGACGACCCCTTCCCCGAGGGCTTCGAACTGTGAGAGCCACGACGGCTGTTACGGCCGCGAGCGCGCCCCGGCTCCTCGGCGCCGCCGATGTCCTCCGCGCCATGCCGATGGCGTCGGCGGTCGACGCGCTGCGGCGCGCACTGGGGGCGGACTGGACCCGGAGTCCGATCCGCCCCGTACGGTCGTGCCCGTCGCGTACGGCCAGCTCCTCCTGATGCCCGCCCATCAGCGGCGGTACGCGGGGGTCAAGATCGCCACCGTCGCACCGGGCAATCCGGCGGCGGGGCGGCCCCGTATCCAGGGGCAGTACCTGCTTCTGGACGCCCCGACCCTCACCCCGCTCGCGCTGCTCGACGGGGGCGCGCTGACGACCGTACGCACCGCCGCGGTCTCGGCCCTCGCCGCCGATCACCTCGCGGAACCCGGCGCGGGGCATCTGGTGCTGTTCGGTACGGGCCCTCAGGCCCGTGGCCACCTCGACGCGCTGCGGGCCGTCCGCCCGCTGAACCGGGTGACCGTGGTGGGGCGCACGCCCGGCCGTGCGGCGGAATTCATCGAAGCCGCGCGCCGGGACACCGGGCTCGACATCGGACCGGGGGAGCCCGCGGATGTCGCGGGTGCCGACCTCGTCGCGTGCTGTACGACCGCCAGGGCACCGCTCTTTGACGGGTCGCTGCTCCCGCCCCATGCCACCGTCATCGCCGTCGGCTCCCATGAACCGGACGCCCGCGAGGTCGACCCGGCCACGGTCCACCGCTCGACGGTCGTGGTCGAGTCCCGAGCGGCGGCCGTACGGGAAGCCGGGGACCTGATCCCGGAGCTGGCGGACGGCAGCATCGGCCCGGACAGCCTGGTGCCACTGGCCGACCTGGTCAACGGCACCGTCGCCGTGGACGGCCGACGCCCCCGGCTCTTCAAGAGCGTCGGCATGGCGTGGGAGGATCTGGTCGTGGCCAGTGCGGTGCACGAGGCCATCAGTGAAGGAGACGGAAAATGAGCGTGGGCGACCCCATGACACCGGTACTGCCCTCGTTCAGCGCCCGGCGCAATCTTCGCGAGGAGATCATCGAGACGCTGCGCGCGGCGGTGATCTCGGGGCAGCTACGCCCCGGCGTGGTCTACTCGGCGCCCAGCCTGGCCGAGCAGTTCGGTGTGTCCTCGACGCCGGTGCGCGAGGCGATGCTCGATCTCGTACGGGAAGGCCTGGTGGAGGCCGTACGGAACAAGGGCTTCCGGGTCACCGAACTGTCCGAGCAGGACCTCGACGACATCACCCATCTGCGTGCCCTGATCGAGATCCCGACTGTGCGCAGGATCGCCGAGGCCGGGGTCGACCCGGCGGTCATCGAACGGCTGCGCCCGCTGGCCGCGGGGATCGAGGACGCGGCCCGCCGCCAGGACCTGATCGCGCATGTCGCCATCGACATGGAGTTCCATCTCACGCTGCTGGGCCTGACGGGCAACAGCTATCTGGTCGAAACGGTCCGCTCGCTGCGCTCCCGGTCGCGGATCTACGGCCTCAGCATCCTGGCCGCCCACGACCAGCTCGTCCCCTCCTCGCACGAGCACGCGGAACTGCTCGACCTGATCGAGGCGGGCGACGCGGACGGCGCGGAGGAGCTGATGCGGCGTCATATGGGCCACGTACGAGGCATCTGGGCCGGCGAGAGCGGCGCGCAACAGCACTGACGGAATCGACAGCGCCGGCAGCACACGGGCCTGGCGCGGGAGCCGCGGCTTGTACGCGGCCCCCGGCCCTGCATCTGGTGCTACCTGTGCCGGTGCCTGCTCCCCGCTATCGGTCGAGGAGACCGTTCATACGGGTGATCTCGGCGCTCTGAGCGGTGACGATACGGCCGGCCAGATCCTTGGCGGCAGGGTTGGCGCCCTGGGACTGCTCCGTCTTCGACATGGTGACCGCGCCTTCGTGGTGCTTGACCATCAGCTTCAGGAACGCGGTGTCGAACTCCGCGCCCGACGCCGACTCCAGCGAGGACATGTCGTCCTCGCCCATCATGCCGGCCATGGCATGACCGGAGTGGTCCGCGCCCGCGGCCGGAATCTGTTCGCCCCAGCCCTTCAGCCAGCCGGACAGGGTCTTGATCTCCGGGTCCTGGGCCTTCTTGATCTCGGCGGCGAGTGTCATGACCTCCGCCGAGGAGGCGCGGGTGGTGGCGAGATCGGCCATCTCGACCGCCTGCCGGTGGTGCGGGATCATGCTCTGCGCGAACGCGATGTCCGCGGCGTTGCGGGCCGTGTCCGGTGCCGACGCGGACCCCGGGGCCGCCGCCGTACCGGAGGCCGAGGCCGCAGCGGAGTGCGACGAGCTGTTGCCGTGGCCGGCTTGTCCCGATGAGTTGGTGTCGTTGCCGCCGCAGGCGGCGAGTGCCAGTACGGCGCCGGTGACGGCCGCGGTGGCCGCTGCCCGGCGGGCGGGGGTACGGAATGAGGTCATGGTGAAGCGACTCCTGTGCGAGAGGTACGAACAAGCGGGATGAAGGCATGCCGAGTCGGCCCACGGCCCGAAGAGCGAGGGGTCGGCCGTGGGGCGGGCCTATATGCGCAGGAGTTGGAGTTCGCTCAGGGTTGGCGGGGCCGGGCCGCCCGACGCGGCTCCGGGTGCCTGCCGCGGGCCGGTCGCCGGATCGGCGAGGCCGGAGGGGAGGCCCGAGGCCGCCAGTGCGGAGAGCGCGGGTCCGGTACTGGTACCGGCCGCCGCGCACAGGCCGTCCGCGTGATCGAGATGCCCGCCGTCCTCATGGCCCGGCTGTACGCAGTCCCGCGCACCGACCGGCATGACATGGGCGGTTGGCGGTGCGGCGGCGGGGGAGGCCTCCGGAGGAACCGGAGCCAGGCCGTGCATGGCCAGCACTCCCGCCGCCAGGGTCAGCACCAGCAGCAGAAGGGCACGCACCCGAGCGGGCCGTACCAATCCGCCTGGTGGCCGTCTCATGCGATCATCGTAAGCCGAGACCGGAGGCTTCGCCGAACCGCGCCTTGTCCGGAAGACCGGAAGGCGTGACGCCCGGCCAAGTGCCCTGCGTCACGAAGGGCGTACGTTCTTCCGCTCCCTCGACAGCAGCCACAGCAGATAGACACCGCCGAGCGCCCCCGTGACCAGCCCCACCGGGATCTGGAAGGGGGAGAGGAGACGCTGGGCCAGCAGATCGGCCAGGGCCAGCACGAGCGCTCCGGTGAGCAGGGCCGAACCGATCGGGGCGCCGGGGGAACGCGTGATCCTGCGGGCCAGTTGGGGCGCCGCCAGCGCGAGAAAACCGATGGGGCCCGCGACGGCGATGGCCGCACCGGCGAGCGCGACACCGAGCAGCAGCGCGAGCGCGCGGACCCGGGTGACATCAACTCCCAGCGCGCCCGCGGTGTCGTCCCCCATCTCCATCAGCCGCAGCGGCCGTCCCAGAACCAGCGCCATCACCGCGAGAACCGGCAGCACCAGCGCCAACGGGGTGACCTGCGGCCAGGACACGGCGTTGAGGCTGCCGAACGTCCAGGCCTTCGCGTTCTCCGCCGACTCCAGATCGGCCCGGGTGAGAAGGAAGTCGTTGACCGACGCGAGCATGGCGCCGACGGCGATACCCGCCAGGACCAGTCGGCTGCCGGACACCCCGCGCGACGCGGTGAACCCGTACACGGCCGCCGCCGTGACCAGACCGCCCA
Organism: Streptomyces sp. GMY02; assembly: GCF_019056675.1. Lineage (NCBI taxonomy): Bacteria > Bacillati > Actinomycetota > Actinomycetes > Kitasatosporales > Streptomycetaceae > Streptomyces > Streptomyces sp. GMY02. The sequence continues at coordinate 7,997,940 of NZ_CP077658.1, forward strand.
GCACCGCGCCCGCGCCGACACTCGTACCGGCGGCGCCGCCCGCCCCGCCGCCCGCCAGGATCACGACGAGCGCGCCGCTGGTGGAGCCGGTGGTGAAACCGATGACATCCGGGCTGCCGAGCGGATTGCGCGACAGGCTCTGGAACAGCGCCCCGGAAAGGCCGAGGGCCGCCCCGACGAGCAGCGCCGCACAGACGCGCGGCAGCCGCTGACCCACGACGATGAACCGGTCGGTGCCGGAGCCGCCGCCCGCGAGCACGTCCAGGATCCGGCCCGTACCGATCCGGTACGTACCGGTGAACACGGCGAGCACCCACACCGCCGCGCAGGCCAGCAGCAGTACGGCCATGACAGCCGCGGTCCGCGCCGACCAGCGGAGCGTGAACCCGCCCGGAACCCGCAGCACACGCGTCGGGGCGCTCACGCGGTCACCTCCCGGCGCCGTACGACGAGCCACAGCAGCACGGGGGCGCCGATGAACGCGGTGACGATGCCCGCCTCGATCTCACCAGGAGGAGCGATCACCCGTCCGGCGACATCGCTGACCAGGAGCAGCATGGCCCCGCCCGGCAGCGAGAAGACCAGCAGCCGGCGGAGATCGGGGCCGATGAGCATCCGCAGGACATGCGGAACGACCAGGCCCACAAAGGCGATCGGGCCCGCGGCGGCGGTCGAGGCACCGCACAGCAGCATGATCGAGAGAAAGCCGGCCGCGCGGACCCGGCTCACCCGTAGCCCCAGCGCCGCGCCCGTCTCGTCGCCCAGCGCAAGGGCGTTGAGGGCCGGACCGAGCGCCAGCGCGATCAGTGTTCCGGCGGCGACGAAGGGGACGGTGGCGGTGAGCGCCTCCGTACCGCGGTTCTCCAGTGCGCCCACCACCCAGAAGCGGTACGAGTCAAAGGCCTGCGTGTCGAACATGGTGAGGATGCCCGTACAGGCCCCCAGACTCGCCGAGAGCGCCGCCCCCGCCAGTACGAGCCGGGTGTGGTGGTGGCCGCGGGCGGCGCCGGAGGTCAGCGCGTACACGAGCAGGCCGGCCAGGACGGCGCCCGCGAAGGCGAACCAGACATAGCCGGACGCGCCGGTGACCCCGAATCCGGCGATCGCGATCACCACGGCGAACGACGCACCGGCGTTGACGCCGACGAGCCCCGGTTCGGCGAGCGGGTTGCGGGTGATGGCCTGCATGACGACCCCGGCCAGGGCGAGCGCCGCGCCGACGGCCACCGCCAGGACGGTACGGGGCATCCGCAGCCGCCGGACGATGATGGCCTCCGGACTTCCGTCGTCATGGACCAGGACACGCGCCACGGTTCCCAGCGGGATGCTCCGCGCGCCGACCCCCAGGCTGACCAGGATCAGCAGTACGACGACACCGAGACAGACCAGGAACGCCACGAACAGCCGTGCGCCGCCCGGCAGTCGGGACCTCCGCCCGGGCTTCCCCTCCGCTGCGCGCTCGGCTCGGTGCTGTTCCGCCTTCGACCGTTCCGCCTTCGACCGTTCCGCCTTCGACCGTTCCGTCTCCGGCTGTTCCGTCTCCGGATGGGCGGAGTGCGCGCTTCCGGATATGTGATCTATCGCATTGCTGCCATACCTACTCATCGACACTTAGGGAAGCCTAAGCTAAGCGCTCGTGTACCGCTTCCGTGATCTTCATCTCACCCGTGTTGTCAGTGGTGTCGCCCTGGCCGGCGCCCTGCTGCTCACCGGCTGCTCCACCGACTCGGCCGGCTCTTCGGCCACCGAACCGACTCGGTCGGCCGAACCGGCCGACGCGTCGGTCCATACCGCGCCACGCTCCGTGCCCAAGGGCATGGGCAGCGGCAAACCGGACGGCGAATTCCCGCGTACGGTCACCCACTTCGAGGGCCGGACCACCGTCAAGGCCGAGCCCGAGCGAGTCGTGGTCATCTCCACCGGCCAGGCCGACGCGCTGCTCACGCTCGGTACGGTGCCGGCGGGCTCCACCCGGGGTGACGGCGCGGATCTCGTACCCCGGTATCTGATCGACGACTTCCCGCAGTACGCCGCCCAGTTGGCGAAGGTCGCCGATGTGGGGTCACGGGTGGACCCCGATCTGGAGGCCATCGCCAATGTCGAACCCGATCTGATCCTGATGAACATCGCGGGCAAGAACGCCAAGAGCCTCTACACCGCACTGAGCGCGCTCGCGCCCACCATCGCCACCCAGGGCACCGGGCTCTACTGGAAGCAGGACTTCCTGCTCGTCGCCGACGGGCTGGGCAGGACCGCCCGGGCGCGGTCGATCCTCGACGGTTTCCACGCCGACGCCGCGGAGCTGGGCAAGAGTCTCGACAAGCCGGTCACGGTGTCCTTCCTCCGGCTCAACGGCGACCGTCTGCGGGTCTTCGGGGTGCCCTCGTTCACCGGCAGCATCGCCGAGGACGCCGGACTGGGGCGGCCGGAGAGCCAGCGGTTCGACGAGACGTCGGAGGACATCAGCAACGAGCAGCTCGACCGGGCCGACGCGGACTGGCTGTTCTACGGAGTCCAGGACGCCGGAGCCAAGTCCTCCGCGCTCACGGGGGCGCCGCTGTGGCCGACCCTGTCCGCCGTCGCGGGCGGGACGGCGGTCCCGGTCGACGACGACGTCTTCTATCTCAACACCGGGCCCACGGCGGCCCGCGATGTCCTGGCCGTGCTCAAGAAGCACCTGGCCGCGAAGGGCTGAGCCCTTACCGTCCCACCGCCCCTGGACCCGTTCGCCGAGCCAGTGCCGCTTTTGGCGCCGGCCCGGCGGGCGGGTCCGTCCTATTGGCGCCCGACCGCTTCCGTACTTACTTCCGTAGTACGGTCCGGACTTCCGTACTTACGGTCCCGTCGGCTCCGGCGCGGTCACGCACAGCGCGGCGATATGGTCCAGCATCGCGTCCAGCCCCGCTTCGAGCGCCACGGTGTCCCGGCGGATCTGGGTGAGCAGCAGCCCGCCCTGGAGCGCCGCGAGTGCGGCGAGCGCCAACCGGCCCGGATCGGCGTCACGGCGCAGCTCGCCCCGGTCGTACATCGCCTGAAGCCCGTCCTGGATGGACTGCCCCCACCGCGCGAAACCGGCGGCGACATCCTCGCGTGCCGCCGGATCGGTCTCGGCGAGTTCACTGCCCAGCGAGCCGATCGGACAGCCGCCCGCGCAGCCCCGCCGCACCTGGAGCGCGACCATGAAGTCCCGCCACGCCCGCAGCGCCTCCAGACTGTCGAGCCGGCTGAGCAGCGCTTCCTGCGCGTCCAGTACGGCGTCGGTCGTGACCGCGATCACGGCCCTGACCAGGGACTTTTTGCCCTCGAAGTAGTGGTAGACCTGCGAGGGGCTCACCCCGGCGGCCTTCTGGACGTCTTCGAGACTGGTCCCCGCCACTCCGTGCTCGGACATCAGCTCAGCCGCGGCCGTGACGATCCGGCCGCGCGTCGCCATGCCCTTCCGGGTCAGACGAGGGGCGGCGGTGGCTTCTTCGGTGGACATGACCTCAGGATAACCGCGCTTTGGAGTCGCCCCTCCAGAAAACGAAGAACAGCCCCCGGCAATGCCCGCTCACCCGGCAGTACGAGCCCCCGTCCGGCGTTCCGGGCGGGGGCTCGTGGCTCACACACGGGAGCGGGCGTCAGCCGACGAAGATCTCGACCACCGACCAGACCGCCAGCCCGAGCATGCACAGCCCGCCGATCCGCTGGACCGTCCGCAGCGGGACACGCGTGGCGATGAAACGGCCCGCCAGCAGCGCCAGTGCCGAGACCGACATCAGCGCGGCGGCCGAACCGATCGCCGTCGACCAGGGCCCGTTGCTTGCCGCGAGGTTGGCCGTGGTGATCTGAGTGAGGTCGCCCCACTCACTGATGAACACGGCCATGAAAGCGGTCGAATAGACGGGCCAGAACCCGGTGACCGTCCTCGGCGCCGTCTCCTCGTCGTCCTCACCGCCCCCGCCGCGCAGCAGCATGAAGGCGCCGAAGGCGAAGAGCAGTGCGGAGACGAGCTTGACGATCCAGCCGGGCAGCAGCCCGAGGAGACCTCCCGCGCCGACGGCGATGGCGACATGCACCAGGAACGCCGTTGACGTACCGAACCAGACATAGAGCGGACGCATGCGCGTGCCCATGGCCAGGGACGCGAACATGGTCTTGTCGGGCAGCTCCGCGAGGAAGATGAGCCCGAAGGCGGTGACGATCGCCAGGGGGTCGAGAGACATTCCGGGTGGCTTTCTCTGAGGGCCGGACCCGGGTCTTCGCGACGCGCCGTGCGGAGCGGGACGACCTCTCGGTCCGGCACGACGGCGCGCCCGCGGGATACGGGTGCGTCATGCCTGACCGAAGGTCTCGCCCGCCCGCCGTAACGGCGGGCCCGGCCACCGGGAACCCGAAGGCTCCAGTGTGTCGACGACCGGTTCGCGGGGCTACTCCCCTTCGCGGTCAACAACACTACCCCACCGCCCGAGGCCGTCTCCCGGCCGGTCGGCACCGGGAGCCGCGGCCCCACGAGCACCGGGACGCGCCTCCGCCCGCGGTGCTCCACGCCGCCTCCGCCCGCGGCGCGCCACCCGGACGGCCCTGTCCGGTGGCCCGGTATCGGGGTCTGTCGTGTAGTGGGTGCTGTGGCCGTGATCTCGCGGTCGGACTTGCTGCCCCTGTGGCGGCCGGACCAAAGGAGTCTTGATGAGGACCAACACCAGGACAGCCGCGGCCATGGCCGCCGCCGCACTCTGTGTCGCGGCGCTCGCAGGATGCTCGGGCAGCAGCGACAGCGGCGCCGAGTCCCAGGCAGAGGCACCCGCGGACTTCGCAGCGGCCCCGACCACCACCGCACCGACGAAAACACACAGTCCCTCGGTGAACCCGTCCGACGAGGTGGGCACCATCTCCGCCAAGCGCGGGCCGCTCGGGGACATCCTCGTCGACGACAAGGGCCGTACGCTCTACCTCTTCGAGGCGGACAAGACCAAGCAGTCCACCTGCAAGGACGCGTGCGCCAAGGCGTGGCCTCCCGGACTCGTGCTCACCGGTACGCCGAAGGCCGGCACCGGCGGGGTGCGGGAAAACCTGCTCTCCACCATCACCCGCAGCGACGGCACCAAGCAGGTCACGTACAACAACCACCCGCTGTACCGGTTCGAGGGCGACAAGAAGCCCGGCGAGACCAACGGCCAGGGTCTGACCGACTTCGGCGCCAAGTGGTACGTCGTCGACACCGCGGGCAAGGCCATCACCACCCCGGTCTCCAGCACCAGCCCGACCAAGAGCCCGGGTGCCACCCCCACCACCACCTCAAGCGAATACTGACCGCCTCCATGGGGCCGACAGCTCGGACACACCACGCCGCTCTCGCACGGCACCGGCCGGACATCCCTGGCCGCCCTGCGTGCCGCAGTCCGCGTGAGCGCCCTGGCCGGCTGTTCCAACAGCGACGGCGGCAGACAGACAGGCTCCGCCACTCCCTCGCTGGGTACGGCGTCCCCCTTCGGCGGCGGGCAGGAACAGGTCGTCATCGGCAATTCCGGGTACACGCCCGGCACCCTCAGCGTCGTGCCGGCACCGGTACCGTCCGCTGACCCTCAAGAAAGACCTCCGCTCTCCCCGCGGTGTGTGAACCCCGCCGCGCGGACTGCCGAGTCGTAGGACAACGGACCCGGCCCCCGCCGGCCACGGGAAGAACCGTGGTGGAGGCGGGGGCGTGGAGGTACGGTTCAGGTCCCGCGCCCAAGGAAGCCCCGGCGCCCAAGGGCCTCAGCGCCCCCGGCCGCGCCTGCCGCCGAAGTCCTGGCCCGTCTGGTCGGTGTCGTACTCGATCCGCTCCTTGCGGACGTCCGCCGAGACCTCCTTCTGCTCGGTGACCTTCTCCGTCTCCATGCGTACGCGCTCGACAGGGATGGTCTCCTTGCTGATGACCGGCTGCTCGGCGTGGAGCGTCACCTCGGTCTGGGCCTCGCTGATGGCGGAACGGCCCATCCGCGAACGGTCCTCGGGCGCGATCGCCTCATGGATGACCCGGACCTCCTCATGGCTGAGCGGCACGGAGGTGGTCACGTTCTCGGTCACCACGACCTTGCGCAGCCGCGCGTGGCCGATCTCGTGCTCCTCGGTGCTGACATGGAGCTGCTCCTCGGACCGGATGAGTTCCTCGGCCTGCGATGCCTTGCCCTCGCCCGGTTCGGCTCCGCGCATCCCCGCCATGGCCCTGCCCTGGCTTCCCGCGGTGGCCTGCCCGGTCCCGGCGGGCATACCCGCGCCTGCGGCGGTGCCGGCCATACCGGGGCGCGCCGCCGTACTCATCCCCGTACCCGCACCGGACTCCGTCCCGGTCCCGGCGGCGGCCGTGCCCCGGGCCTCTGTCATGCCCATGTCGGCGCCGGTCGTCGCCAGGCCGTAGTGCTGGTAGAGCTGCTTCTCCTGGCCCGGGTCGAGATGCTCGTCGGCCGCCAGGCGCGGTGCCTCCTTGACCGTCTCCCGGGCGTACGGGACATGGATGTCCTCACCGGCGCGACGGGCGCCGGCCAGCGGAACGAGCGTCTCGTTCATACCGAACAGACCGGTCTTCACGGTCACCCACTCAGGGCGGCCCGTACGGTCGCCCACATAGACCTGGCCGACGTTGCCGATCTTGTCGCCGTCCTTGTCGTACACGGGCAGCCCCGTGAGCCTGCTGGGGTCGTTGAACACGCCATCGGCTGACATCAGCGATCACTCCTCGCGTGGGGGAAGCGCGTCTGCGGGTTTGGCCCCTCACGGTCAGGCGCGCACGACACCATCGCGCCTCCGTCGGGCACGGGCGGCAACCTGGGGAGAGTCGGGACGTCAAGTCCATACAGCCCGTTTACGCCGTTCGAGCGGTGTTCGCCGGGGATGGCGACCCGTTGGAGTTATCCGCCATTCGGGTGAATTAAAGGCGATTGATCCGTATTCTTCAGTTGACGTAACCAATCGTCCCCGGCGCGGCGATCCTGGACGGCGGGGCGGCCGGATTCGGGGCCGACGGGCACCGTGCGTGACGGACGGAGCCCGGAGACGGAACGCATGGAGGACGGAGAGCGGGAACATGGCTGTGCAGCGGATCGGTCTGATCGTCCACCACGGCCGCCCCGAGGCCGTCGAGGCGGCCCGCGCCGTCCACGCCTGGTGCGGCGCGCGGGGCGTCCCGTACAAGGAGATCGATGTGTGGCGGGGGCACGAGCGGCGCCATGACAGCCAGGAGGAGGCGTCCTCGGCCGGCAACCCGGACCTGGTCGTCACCCTCGGGGGCGACGGTACGTTCCTGCGCGGCGCGCGGATCGCCGCCGAGAACGGCGCCGCCGTGCTGGGGGTCGATCTGGGCCGGGTCGGATTTCTGACGGAGGTTCCGGCCGAGAAGGTCACACGAGCCCTGGACGCCGTCCATGAGGGGCGCGCCACCATCGAGGAGCGGATGACCCTCACCATGCGGGCCTCGCGCGCGCTGGAGATGCCGACCGGCATGGAGGCGCTGCTGCGCTACGGCCGCGGGCCCGCCCTGCCGCCGCCGCATGTCAGGCCCGACACCACGGAGGGCGAGGGCTGGGGCGTGGCCCTGGACATCACCGCCGTCAACGATGTGGTGGTGGAGAAGCTCGCCCGGGACCGCCAGGTCAATCTGGGGATCTACATCGCGGGCCGGCTGCTCGCCTCGTACTCCGCCGACGCGGTCATCGTGGCCACCCCGACCGGTTCGACGGCGTACAGCTTCGCCGCCGGGGGACCGGTGCTCTCCCCGCACATGGACGCCGTGGTCTTCACGCCGGTGGCCGCGCACATGACCTTCGACCGCACGGTCGTGGCCGCGCCGGACGAGCCGGTGGCGGTACGGGTGCTGCCGCACTCGGGGGAGGCGGCGCTCAGTATCGACGGTCAGCTCCGGGGCGTGCTGGACCCGGGCGACTGGGTCGGGGTGTACGGGGCGGCGTACCGGCTTCGGCTGGTGCGGCTGGGTCCGGTCGACTTCTACACCAGGCTGCGTGAGCGCTTCCGGCTCTCCGACGCGCCCGCCACCGCGCCGGACGGCGAGTCGGCGCCGCTGTTCCGGCCCGACAGCCCGGTCCCCGACGACCTCGCCCATCTGCGGCTTCCGCCCGCGCCCACCCGCTCCTGAAGGTCCGCTACCACCGACAACCAATCCGTCGTGGACAAAAAAAGTTTTCGGTGAGAGTGTGGAGCCATGCTTGATGTGACCGTGATCGAGGACGCGGCGGCGGCAGCCGTGTCACTGGACCGCGTGCGAGCCCGGCTGCTCGCCGAGCTGGCCGCGGGGCCGGCTTCCGCGACGATGCTCGCCGGCCGGGTCGGACTGCCCCGGCAGAAGGTCAACTATCACCTCAAGGCGCTGGAGCGGCACGGCCTGGTCGAGCTGGCCGGCGAGCGCAGGAAGGGCAATGTCACCGAGCGGCTGATGCGGGCCACCGCGGCCTCGTACGTCATCTCGCCGCTCGCCCTGGCCGAGGTGCAGCCCGATCCGGGCCGGTTCCGCGACCAGCTCTCCGCGCGCTGGTTGCTCGCGCTCGCCGCGCGGCTCGTACGGGATGTGGGCGCCCTGATCACCGGGGCGGCGAAGGCCCGCAAGGGGCTCGCCACCTACGCGCTCGACGCCGAGGTGCGGTTCGGCTCGGCGGCCGAACGCGCCGCGTTCGTCGAGGAGCTGACCCATGGCCTCGCCGCGCTGGTCGCCAAGTACCACGACGAGCACGCCGAGTCCGGCCGTGACCACCGGATCGTCGTCGCGCTCCATCCCACCGTGAAGATCCACCCCACCGTCAGCACCGCCGGACCGGGCGGCGAACCGAGCGTCGAGCCGGGCGGCGCCGTGCCGGCCGTGCCACCGGAAGGTGCCGCCACGACGGCCGGATGAGCGCCTTCACCGGCGTACGGCCTCACCGGTGTTCAGCACATCGCCCACGCGCCACGGCGCGCCCCTGAGGAGTCACTTCTATGTCCGAGGAAGACATGTCCAAAGAATTCGAGATCGTCCGTGAGTTCGAGGTCGACGCGAGCCCCGAGCAGGTCTGGGAAGCGGTCACCACCGGTACGGCGGGCTGGCTGTGGCCCATGGAGTACGAGCCCCGCGAGGGCGGCGCCGCGCCGTTCGGCGGCACCCTCACCGCCTGGGACCCGCCGAGGCGGCTGACCGCCCGCACGGAGGACGTGGAGGGCATGTCGCAGCAGACGCTGAACCAGCTCGACCATGTGATCCAGCCCCGTGAGGGCGGAGGTTCCCATGTGCGCTACGTCCACAGCGGCATCCTCGTCGAGGACTGGGACAACCAGTACGACGGTGCCGACAAGCACACCGACTTCTATCTGCACACCCTGCGCCAGTACCTGCTGCACTTCACCGGGCGGCCCGCCGTGTTCGCCGGCGCCGAAGGGCCGACGGCCTCGACCGCGCCGGACGCGCTGGAGGTGGCGAGCCGGGGGCTCGGGCTGCCGGACGACGCGGCCGAAGGCAGCACCGTACGGGTCGAACTGCCCGGAGAAGCGGCTGTCGACGCGGTCGTGGACTACCGCAACCCGTACTTCATTGGGCTGCGCACCGACACCGCGATGTACCGGGTGTTCGGCAGGAACCACTTCGGCGCGCCGGTCGGGATCAGCGTGCACGATTTCGCCCCCGGCGCCGACGCCAAGCGGATCGAGGGCGCGTGGCAGAGCTGGCTGGACGGAGTGTTCGCGTAGACGGGAGTGTTCGCGTAGATCCCATGGAACCGCCTCCCGGCTTCCGTGACCCGAGGTCCTCCCATGACCCGAGGCCGGGAGGCGGGGAGGCGGCTGTCCGCAGGAGGCGGCTGCCGGGGTGGCCGGGTGGCCGCCCGCCGGGGACGCGCCGAAGCGGTACGGGATGAGGCCGTCCCGGCCGGGGGAGACGGCATGATCGAGGTTCTGCTCCAGGCCCGGGGCCCTGGGGCCCTGAACCGGAACGGGAGCGACACCCATGGCCACGCGCGCGGCACTGTTCGACGTCGACGGAACCCTGGTCGACACCAATCATCTGCACGTGACCTGCTGGTGGGAGGCGTTCCGGCAGGCCGGTCACACGGTGCCGATGTCCGAGATCCACCGGTCCGTCGGACTCGGCGCGGGCGAACTCATCACGCATCTCCTCGGCGACGAGCGGGATCCCGATCAGGACGCCTGGATCAGCGCCGCGCACACCACCCTCTACGGGACCTACCTCGGCCGGCTGCCCGCACTGGAGGGCGCGGGCGATCTTCTGCGGTCGCTGGACGACCGCGGCTGGCGGGTCGTACTCGCCACCTCGGCCGGAGAGGCCGAACTGACCGCGCTGCGCCGGGCGATCGACGCCGACGAGGTGATCTCCGCCGCCATCGGCTCCAACGGCGCCGCCACCGGCAAGCCCCTGCCCGACCCGGTGCACCGGGCCCTGGAGCCGGCCGGGGTGCCGGCCGAGCGCGCGGTGTTCGTCGGGGACACGGTCTGGGACATGGAAGCGGCGGGCCGGGCAGGGGTCCGCGCTGTCGCCCTGCTGTCGGGCGGCGTTCCGCGCGCCGCCCTGGAGGCGGCGGGCGCGGCGGCGGTCTACGAGGATCCGACCGAGCTGCTGGCCCGCCTCGACACGAGCCTGTTCGCGGAACTCGAACGCCAGTGAACCCGAAGGCCACTGAACCGAAGGCCAGTGAACTTGAAGGCCCCGGGGGCGCGACGACGTTCAGTCGGAGGACGGGGCCTCGCGGGACGAGGCCTCGTTCGACGGCGGCTGCCGGGTGCGTGTCCACTCCCGTAGCCCGTCGGCCGTCCAGGTGTTGACGACCCGGTCCGCCGGTACGCCGCACTCCTCCGCCCGCGCACAGCCGAGCAGTTGCCAGTCGAGCTGCCCCGGCGCGTGCGCGTCCGTGTCGACGGCGAAGAAGACCCCCGCCGCGACCGCCTCGCGCAGCAGCCGGCGGGGCGGATCGAGCCGCTCCGGGCGGCTGTTGATCTCCACCGCCGTACCGGACTCGGCACAGGCCGCGAACACCGCCTCCGCGTCGAACACCGACTCCGGCCTGGTGCCGTCACCCTGAGCGCGCCGGCCGCGCTGCCCCGTACCCCGGCGCGGTGTCAGCAGGCGTCCCGTACAGTGCCCGAGGACATCGGTCAGCGGATCCCGTACCGCCGCGATCATGCGCCTGGTCATCGGGGCGGAGTCCATCCGGAGCTTCGAGTGCACCGACGCGACCACCAGATCGAGCCGGTCGAGCAGCTCCCGCTCCTGATCCAGCGAACCGTCCGGCAGGATGTCGCACTCGATCCCGGTGAGCAGCCGGAACGGCGCCCAGCGTTCGTTCAGCTCCGCGATCACATCGAGCTGTTCGCGCAGCCGCTCGGCCGTCAGGCCGCGTGCGACGGTCAGCCTGGGGGAGTGGTCCGTGAGCACCGCCCACTCATGACCGAGCGCGGCGGCCGTACGCCCCATCGCCTCGATCGAACCGCCGCCGTCCGACCAGTCCGAGTGGAGATGGCAGTCCCCGCGCAGCGCGGCGCGCAGTGCCTGGCCACGGTCCGCAAGCGGCGCGCCCGCTTCCCGTTCCAGCCGTTCCAGATATCCGGGGACGGAGCCCGCGACCGCCTCCTCGACGACCTCGGCGGTCCTGGGGCCGATGCCCCGTACCCGGCCCAGTGTGCCGGCGGCGGCGCGCCGCGCGACCTCGTCGGGGGACATGCCCGCCACTGCCTCGGAGGCGGTACGGAAGGCCCGCACCCGGTAGGTCTCGGCCAGCGAGCGTTCCAGCAGAAAGGCGATCCTGTCGAGAGCCTCCACCGGATCCATGGGCGCCCCCAGCGTGTCGGTCGCGTCCCGCCCATTGTCGGCGGCGGCGGCGCGCCGCGCATGGCAAGGCCCCGCAGACGGGGGATTGCCGCGGGGCCTGCCTCGACCGTGGCCCGTCGTTCACCGAGGTGGTGCTACGACGCGCACGCGTCCCGCCGTACGGAGTCCGGGCCGACACATCTCAGGCAGGGCCTGGAGGAGGTCAGCCGGTCCATGCCTCTCGGCCGGGCGAGAGCCGTCCGGGCCGCCGCATGGTGGCGGCGAAAGGAGTGGACGGCAGCCGGCGTGGCGGCGGGGTCGTACGTGAGGCGCTGGGTCAGTTCTGTGCGGTACGACGCTTGCGCGCGGCCCACATGATGCCCGCTCCCGCGACCACCACAACAGCGGCCGCACCGGCGATCACCGGGGTGGCGCTCGAAGAACCCGTCTCGGCGAGGTTGTCCCCGGCGGGGCTCGGCTGCGACGAGGGCAGTGCTTCCTCGGAGCTGGTGGGCTCCTCGGTCGGCGCCTCCGAGGCCGGAGCGGACTCCGTGGGAGCCTCCGTGGGGGCCTCGGTGGAGGGGCTCTCCGCCGGCGGCGGAGTCGTGGACTCCGACGGCGACGGGGAGGTGCCCTCGCAGACCGGAGCGGTCTTCTCCTGGTCGACGTTGTAACGCTCGCCGTCGGCGGCCTTCACCACGAGCCGGATGCTCAGCTCGGTCGAGTGCTCAGGAAGCGCGAGCTTCTTGTGGAACTCGTTCTTGAAGTTCTCCGTGGGCAGCAGGTCCTTGCCGTCCGCGGTGATCGTCACGGTGTTCTGGTCGCTGTTGCCGTACGCGGTGAGGTCGACACTGACCTCGGAGCACGTCACCGACCAGTTGGGCGTGTGCGCGACCGCGGGAACGGCCGAGAGGCCGACGATCGCACCCGCCGTCGCGACTGTTATGAGGGCGCCTCTGCGCCGCCATGATCCGCTGAATAGAGTCACAGATTCCTCCGCTTTAACCGCGCCGCCCACGATGGCGGCGCGGGCGGCACAGTACCGCCATCTGCCAGGACCGCATCAACCGCCCCACCCAACTCACGCCCTCCGCACGCCTCATGTCCCTGGTGAGAGGCGTGCCGCCGGTCCGGCGGCCGGGCGTGGAGGGCCGCGCGCATGACCATGATCACATCGGGCCGGGCGGCGGGATCGCGCCGTCATCGCTGATGACGCCCTTTTCCGCCGGGTTTTGGGCGGTGGGTGCCGGGGCTGTTCCCCGAATACCGCGGGGATCATTGCGGATTGGGCAAAATTTGCGTCAATTAATGGGCGCGAGTTTCCCGTTGCGACGAGAACGAGCGAATCACGCCAGGACGGCGGCCGGATTTCGGAATGCGCGCGCACCGGAAATGCGACCGCGGTACGGACCGTTCCGCGCGCTCCGGACCCGTACCGCGATGCCCGTACGCGATCGCCTCCCGCCGTGCCCCGAGTGCTCCGTATCCGCGTGCTCCGTACCGCGTACCCCGTGCCCGGGCGCTCCTACGTACGGCCGCGGCGCGATACCCGTAGCCGTACCCACTGCCGGGCGGCGGCCAGCCGCGGGTGCCGCTCCCGCTGTTCGCGCGAGGCGTGGTCCAGCTCCTCCATCAGCCGCTGCGAACGGTTCTCCATGTCCAGCTCGTCCAGGATCCGGTCGATCTCCGTCAGCACCGCGCCATGGAGCTGCCACTGGCGGGGATGCCGCTGGACGCCCTCCAGCAGCAGCCGCGCCACCTTCTCCCGGCTCCTCGTCGCCTCCGCGAGATCCTCGGACAGCCGTGCCTCCGCCACCCGGGCGCTCTCGCTCGCCTCCGTGGTGACCAGGACCGCGAAGCTCACCACGGCGTCGGCGACACTCTCCAGCAAGTCCTCCAGCGCGGTGCCCACTTCCGGCGGGAACAGCGCCTCCTCCCTGCGCTCCTTGGCGAGGTCGGTGAACGTCCTGGCCAGCACGCGCAGGATGACCGTACAGATCTCCAGGGTGTCGAGACCGGTACGGAGCACCACCCGGTGCAGCAGCCCCTCCCTGACCCGCGGGTTGAGCCGGAGGCTGTCCTCCGCCTGCCGCAGCGCCGCGTCCACCTCGCTGATGTCGTGGTCGAGCCGGCGCGCCTCATGGAGACGGGCCGCCGCGCGCTCGACCGGGATCGTCCCGGTCAGCCCCTCGCCGATCCGCAGCAGCAGCCTGCGCATCCGCCGTGACAGGTCCTCGATGGACTCGCCCGCGCTGGCCACCCATACCGGCGGTACGAACAGGAAGTTGAACAGCAGCCCCACCACCGCGCCGATCAGCGTCTCCAGCACCCGGTCCCAGGCCGTCGACGCCACCCGGGTGACCCCGAGCACGAGCATCGCGCTGATCGCCACCTCGGGCACGAACTCACTCACCCGGACCAGCCGCCCGACCACCAGCGAAGCCAGGATGATCAGCCCCAGACTCCACCAGGACAGCCCGACCAGCACACTGAAGGCGCTGGCCAGCAGCACCCCCGCCACCACCGAGTTGACCCTGCGGACGCTGGTGGTGAGTGTCGAGTAGAGCGTGACCTGTACGACCAGCAGGGCGGTCAGCGGCGCGGTGAGCGGCGCGGCCTCGCTGCTCAACTGGAGCGCGACCACGTACGCGATGGTCGCCGCGGCCGTGGAGCGCAGCGTCTGCGCCACGGCCGGCTCGCGGCGCCGCTTCACGAGTTCGGCCACCGGCGCGCTCACCGAGGATCGGACAACACCCACGGGGACTCCCTTCCCGTAGCCGGTCCGCGCCGACCCGGCGGGGCCGCCGATAGGGCCGTGTGGATGACCCGCATCCGGTGAACCCTCCTTCGGCGCCCCGACCGGTCGCACACCCGGGCTCGCCGGGTGAGTCTGGAGGAGCGCCTCCCCGGGAAGCCGGGGCCACGCTCCACAGACACGGGAGGAAGCGATGGGTGTCCGCAGACTGATCCACGACTGGCCCGTCCGCCGCCAGTTCACCGGCTCCGACCCGCTCGGCCGCGGCCGGGCCGCGATGTCCTCCCGTACGGAGCACCTCAGGCCCCGCACCGAGACCGCCGACCGTGTCGTCCAGTCCGTGTGCCCGTACTGCGCGGTCGGCTGCGGCCAGCAGGTGTACGTCAAGGACGAGCGGGTCGTACAGATCGAGGGGGACCCCGCCTCACCGGTCAGCCGGGGCCGGCTCTGCCCCAAGGGCTCGGCGACGCTCCAGCTCACCACCGGACCGGCCCGCCGCCACCAGGTCCTGTACCGGCGCCCGTACGCCACCGAGTGGGAGCCGCTCGATCTGGACACGGCCATGGACATGGTCGCGGACCGGGTGATCGAGACCCGCCGGCGTACCTGGGAGTGGGAGCGCGACGGGGTGCGCACCGCGCGCACGCTGGGCATCGCCAGCCTCGGCGGAGCCACGCTCGACAACGAGGAGAACTACCTCATCAAGAAGCTGTTCACCGGCCTCGGGGTGGTCCAGGTCGAGAACCAGGCCCGGGTCTGCCACAGCTCCACCGTCGCCGGTCTCGGTGCCTCGTTCGGACGCGGCGGCTCCACCACCTTCATGCAGGACCTCCAGCACGCGGACTGCATCGTCATCCAGGGCTCCAACTACGCCGAGGCGCACCCCGTCGGATTCCAGTGGGTCATGGAGGCCAAGGCGCGCGGGGCCCGGATCATCCATGTGGACCCGCGGTTCACCCGTACGAGCGCGCTCGCCGATCAGTACGTACCGATCCGCGCGGGCAGCGACATCGCCTTTCTCGGCGGGATCATCAACCATGTCCTCACGGAGGAGAAGGACTTCCGGGAGTACGTGCTCGCCTACACCAACGCGGCCACGGTCGTCAGCGAGGACTTCCGGGACACCGAGGATCTCGACGGGGTCTTCTCCGGGCTCGACGACGACCACCACCACTACGACCACACGAGCTGGCGATACGAAGAAACGGCAGCGACGGCAGGGACGTCCGCCACGGCTCCCGGCGGCCGTCCGGACGGCCGGAGCGGGCGCCCGGACCGGCGCGGACAGAACGGACAGCCCGCGAGGGACGCGGCCGAGCGGATCGCGCAGGCGCGCATCCACGAGGCCGGCGGCGCCGAGGCGCACGGCTCCGGCGGCCCCCAGGCGACACCGCACGCCCTGCGTGACGAGACTCTCCGGCATCCGCGCTGCGTCTACCAGATCCTCAAGCGCCACTACGCCCGCTACACCCCCGAACTGGTCGAGCGGACCTGCGGAGTTCCGCGCGAGGCATTCCGCCAGGTGTGCGACGCGCTGACCGCCAACTCGGGCCGCGAGCGCACCAGCGCCTTCGTCTACGCCGTCGGCTGGACCCAGCACTCGGTCGGCGCGCAGTACATCCGCGCGGCCAGTGTGCTCCAGCTTCTGCTCGGCAACATCGGGCGCACCGGCGGCGGTATCCAGGCCCTGCGCGGACACGCCTCCATCCAGGGCTCCAGCGACATCCCCACGCTGTTCAACCTGCTCCCCGGGTATCTGCCGATGCCCCACGCGCACGCCCACCCCGACCTGGAGGCGTACATTGCCTCCAGCCGTACGGAGAAGGGCTTCTGGGGCAACGCGCGGGCGTACTTCGTCAGCCTCCTCAAGGCGTACTACGGAGACGCCGCCACCGCCGCGAACGACTTCTGCTACGGCCATCTGCCCCGGCTGACCGGTTCGCACTCCACGTACGAGACGGTCGTGGCGCAGCTCGAAGGGGTCTGCAAGGGCTACTTCCTGATGGGCGAGAACCCAGCCGTCGGCTCCGCCAACACCCGCCTCCAGCGGCTCGGCATGGCCAAACTGGACTGGCTGGTCGTCCGCGACTTCTCACTCATCGAGTCCGCGACCTGGTGGCAGGACGGCCCGGAGATCGAGACCGGCGAACTGCGCACCGAGTCCATCGGCACCGAGGTGTTCTTCTTCCCGGCCGCCGCACACACCGAGAAGTCCGGCTCGTTCACCAACACCAACCGCTGGCTCCAGTGGCACCACGCGGCCGTCGAACCCGAGGGCGACGCGCGCAGCGACCTGTGGTTCATGTACCACCTCGGCCGCCGGATCAAGGCGAAGCTGGCCGGTTCCACCGACCCGATGGACCGGCCCGTACAGGACCTGAGCTGGGACTATCCGGTGGAGGGCCGCTTCGACGACCCGGTCGCGGAGGCCGTGCTCGCCGAGATCAACGGACGGGCCGCGGACGGCTCGCCGCTGAGCGCGTACACCGAGCTGAAGGACGACGGCTCGACGCGCTGCGGCTGCTGGATCTACTGCGGGGTGTACGCGGACGGCGTCAACCAGGCCGCCCGCCGCAAGCCCCACACCGAGCAGGACTGGGTGGCCGCCGAGTGGGCCTGGGCCTGGCCCGCCAACCGCCGCATCCTCTACAACCGGGCCTCCGCCGCCCCCGACGGCACCCCCTGGAGCGAGCGCAAGGCGTACGTGTGGTGGGACGCCGCGCGCGGCCGGTGGACCGGCCACGACGTCCCGGACTTCATCCCGGACCGCGCCCCCGGCTACGTACCCCCGGAGGGCGCGACGGGCCCCGACGCACTGCGCGGTGACGACCCGTTCATCATGCAGGCGGACGGCAAGGGCTGGCTGTTCGCGCCCACCGGTCTGGAGGACGGCCCGATGCCGACTCACTACGAGCCGCAGGACTCGCCGTTCACCAACGCGCTGTACCCGATGGTGTCGCGCTCGCCCGTACGGCGGCTGATGGACCGCGAGGGCAACCGCTACCACCCCAGCGGCGACGAACCGGGCTCCAGCGTCTATCCGTACGTCGTCACCACCCACCGGCTCACCGAGCACTTCACCGCGGGCGGGATGAGCCGCTGGTCGCCCTATCTCGCCGAACTCCAGCCGGAGTTCTTCTGCGAGATCTCCCCGGCGCTCGCCGCGGAGCGCGGGCTCCGGCACGGCGGCTGGGCCACCATCATCACCGCGCGCAACGCCGTCGAGGCACGCGTGATGGTGACCGAGCGGATCAGACCGCTGACGGTGCACGGCCGTACGGTCCACCAGATCGGGCTGCCGTTCCACTGGGGCCCCAACGGCATCTCCACCGGCGACGCCGCGAACGAGCTCGTGGCCATCGCGCTCGACCCCAACTCGCACATCCAGGAGGACAAGGCGCTGACCGCGGACATCATCGCCGGCCGCCGACCCCGGGGCCCCGATCTGCTCCGGCTCGTCGCCGCGTACCGGCAGCGCGCCGGCATCACCGAGAAGACCGGAATGGAGGCCAGGACATGACGAGCCATCTGCTCAGCGGGCCGGAGACGGACCCCGCACGCGACGCGGGCCACGAGGACGCGCCGCCGCGCGTCGGGTTCTTCACCGACACCTCGGTCTGCATCGGCTGCAAGGCCTGCGAGGTGGCGTGCAAGGAGTGGAACGCGATTCCCGAGGACGGGCTTTCGCTCACCGGGATGTCGTACGACAACACCCAGAGCCTCGGCGCCTCGACCTGGCGGCATGTGGCCTTCATCGAGCAGTCCGTGCCGGCCGGGCAGCCGGCTTCGGCGCCGGGTCCGGCATCGGCTTCGGTGCCTGCTTCGGCTTCGGACGGGCATGTGCCGGCTCCTGACGGGCGTACGACACTGCCGCTCGCGTCCGGGAACGGCGAGGTGCGCTGGCTGATGTCGTCCGACGTCTGCAAGCACTGCACCCACGCCGCCTGCCTGGACGTCTGCCCGACCGGCTCCCTCTTCCGTACGGAGTTCGGCACGGTCGTCGTCCAGGAGGACATCTGCAACGGCTGCGGCTACTGCGTGCCCGCCTGCCCCTACGGCGTCATCGAGCAACGGCCCTCGGACGGCCGGGCGTTCAAGTGCACGATGTGCTACGACCGGCTCGGCGCGGGACAGGAACCCGCCTGCGCCAAGGCCTGTCCGACCGAGTCCATCCAGTTCGGCGTGCTCGACGAACTGCGCGAACGGGCCGCGCGGCGGGTCGGCCGGCTGCACGCGGCGGGTGTCACCGAGGCGCGGCTGTACGGGCACGAGCCGGACGACGGGGTCGGCGGCGACGGCGCGTTCTTCCTGCTCCTCGACCGGCCCGAGGTGTACGGCCTGCCGCCGGAACCCGTGGTCACCACCCGAGATCTGCCCGCGATGTGGAGGCACGCGGCCGCGGCCGCGCTCTGCCTGGCGGGCGGCATCGCCCTGTCGTTCGCGGCCTCCACGCTCACCGAAGGGCTGACCGGAGCGCTCGCCGGAAGGAAGGAACTGCCGTGAGGGAAAGGGCAGATGTGACCGCCGACGGGGCGCGGGGCACGCGCCGGCACAAGCGGAACGGCGAGGAGCCGATGGTGCCCCGGGCCGACTTCGACTCGTACTACGGACGGCCCGTCATCAAGGCACCCGGCTGGTCGGCCCGCGACATCGCCGGATACTTCTTCCTCGGCGGACTCGCGGGCGCGGGCTCGGTCCTGGCCGCGGGCGCGCAACTCACCCGGCGCCCGGCGACCGCGAAGGCGATGAAGATCTCCTCGCTCGCCGCGATCACGCTCTCCGCCGCCGCGCTCGTCAACGATCTGGGACGGCCCAGCCGGTTCGGCAACATGCTGCGGGTCTTCAAACCGACCTCGCCGATGAGCGTCGGCTCGTGGCTGCTCTCCGGGTACGGGCCCTGCGCGGGCGCCGCCGCGTTCTGCGCCGTCACCGGCCGGCTGCCCAGGGCCGGAGCCGTCGCTACCGCCGGGGCGGCCGTGACCGGGCCCGCGGTGGCCGCGTACACGGCGGTGCTCGCCGCGGACACCGCCGTACCCGCCTGGCACGGCGCCCACCGTGAACTCCCGTATGTCTTCGTCGCGTCGGCGGCCGCGGCGGCGTCCGGGATGGCGCTGGTCCTCGCGCCGGTCCGGGAGAACAGGCCCGCCCGGTGCGCGGCCGTACTGGCGGCGGCCGGGGAGATGTCGGCGATGTCGGCCGCCGAGCGCAGCCTGGGCATGGTCGCCGAGACCTACCGCGAGGGGCGTGCGGGACAGCTTCTGCGCGCCGCCCGTGTGCTCACGGCCGCCGGCGCGGCGGGCGCGGCCGTCTTCGGCCGGCACAGCCGTACGGTGGCGGTCGGCAGCGGCGCCATGCTGCTCGCCGGGTCGGCCTGTACCCGGTTCGGCATCTTCGCGGCGGGGATCGCCTCCGCGGAGGACCCCGTGTACACCGTGCGGCCGCAGCGGGCGGCGAAGGAGCGGACGGCGCGGGAGCGTGCGGCAGGGGAGCGTGAGGCGCGCAGGGGAGCGGCGGTTGTGCAGGACGGGGGCGGATGAGGTAGACACCTCTCCAGCGGGTCGATCGGCATTGGGCCGCGCGGCCGCCCGACTCACCGAACGGTTGTGCATGCCTTCTTCACCGTCCCGCCGCGATCCGCTGCGGGAACCCTCCGCCGCGTCCGCGCAGTACGCGCGTCCGCAGCACCACGGCATCTTCCTGGAGCCGCGCTACACCGTCGAACTGCCGCCCCTGTACGACGGTGAGGGGGAGGACGAGGGCGGCCCCGCGGACACTGCCCCTGACCGCTCGCCTTCCGCCTCCGACCGGCCGTCCTCCGGCTCCGACCGGTCGCCCAACGGCCGCTCGCCGTCGTCCGGCCGGTCGTCCGACAGGGGTTCCGTACGGCGCGGTAGCTCCGCTCAGCGCCGCGGGTAGGGCCAAGCTCGGTCCGGCGGATCTTCGCGGGCCCGGAACGCCTCGCGGGGCAGACGGGACTTCCGAAAACACGCCCTAGCGGTCGCAGGCCGACGGCACGATGGCGCGCGGGACGACCGGCGGGCGGGGATCACCCGGTCCGTCGGTCGTCGGCCCAGCCGATCCGGTAGTACTTCAGGTGCTCGTCCTCCCCGATCAGCCGCATGCCCGCCGCCGTCATGACGCGCTGTGACGCGGTGTTGTCGTGGTCGGTGTCGCCCAGTACGGCGCTCACACCGCGGGCCCGCGCGAAGCGCAGCAGTTCGCGCAGCGCCTCGGAGGCATAGCCCTTGCCGTGCGCCGAGGGCACGAGTCCATAGCCGACCGTGACACGGAGATCGTCGTCCGGGGCGCCGTGGAATCCGAGCCCGCCGATGGCGCGGCCGTCCTCGCGCCGCCGGATCTCGTACGCGCCGAAGGGCCGGGGATCCCCGGTGATCGCACAGGTCGTCAGATAGCGCCTGGCACCGACCATGTCGCCTTCGGCGGGGTACCCCGAGGCCCAGCGGTCCCCGGGATCCGGCTCACCCGCCGCGACCCGCTCGGCCTCCAGAACGCTCAGCGGATGAAGCACCAGCCGCTCTGTCACAAGATCATCCATGACAGGGAGAGCTATCACGCGCCGTGGCGCCGCCACGGCGGGTTCACAGGACCGCGCGATGCCGTCCGCCGACAGGCCACCGGCGCGTCGCCCGTACGTTCCTGTCGAGGCCCGGACGCCGCCCGTACTCGGGGCGCCACGGGCGGCAAGGCCGCGTAAACGATCCGCGGGTCCGGCGGCAGGACCGCGTCAAGACCGCCCGCCCGCCGTGCCGCCGGGCAAGAGCGGAGGGAGGCTGTCCAGGAGGGCCGCACCGGGCGGTCCGGGTGTCCGTCCCGGTATGCGTCCGATACGAGGCTCGGTGAGGTGGAACCATGACGTATCCGCTGCGCGACCGGTTCGCCCTGGTCGCGGCGCTGGCGGTGCCCCTGGTGGTCACCGCGCTGCTGGTGCCGTTCCGTACGGACCTGGCCGGCACCGATCTCGCGCTGATCCTGGTCGTGGCCGTCGTGGCGGTCTCCGCCCTCAGCAACCGTGTCGCGGGCGTGGTCGCCGCGCTCTCGTCGGCCGCGTGGTTCGACTTCTTTCTCACCCAGCCCTTCGGACGCTTCACCATCAACGACTCGAACGACATCGGGACGGCCGTCCTGCTGCTGGCTGTGGGGCTAGCCGTATCGCAGCTCGCCGCCCGGGCCCGGAAGCTGCGAGTCCTGACCGTGGTCGACGCGGGCCTGCTCGCCCGCATCCATGACACCGCCGTCCTCGCCCAGTCCACCGGCTCGCCCGACGCCGTCGTCGACCGCGTCAGCCGCCATCTCGTGGAGATCCTGCGGCTGCGCGGCTGCCGATTCGAGTACGGCACACTCCTCGGCCACCCGGCCCGGCTGCTCCAGGACGGCACGGTCGTGGTGGACGGCCGGCCCTGGGACCTGGAGGGCCGCGGCTGGCCGGCCGGCGAGACCGAGATCAGGGTCTCCGGCCACGGCCGGTACCTGGGCCGCTTCATGCTCCGCCCCAGCCCCGGCCTCGTCCCCACCCGCCAGGTCCGCCAGGTGGCGGTGACCCTGGCCGAGGACGCGGGCCTGGCTCTCAACACGACGGGCCCCGCCCTCGACCGCTGACCAGTGGAGCGGACAGGGTGTGCCGCGCGAGTACGGCGAACCCGGCGCCCTTTCGGTACCGCTCGCGACGCCGGACGCGCGGGTCAGGTCGTACCGGAGCCAGGTCGCACCGCACCGTGTCACAGCCGCCACGCCGGGGCCGGGTGCGGGGCCGGGATCCGGCCCGCTGTGACCGCTGCCGCGAGCGCCGCGTGGTCGGCCGCGTTGCGGTCCGCGTACCGCAGGGAGAAATCGGCCATGGCCCGGTCGAAGACGTCCGACGTGCCGAGGTAGTGGGCGATGGCGATCCGGTCGCCCGAGCGGGCATGCGCGCGGGCCAGCGCCTTGCCGCACAGCCACGCGTGGTCGAGCAGCAGCGAGGGCGACATGTCCTCGACCGCCGTGGAGCCCTTGGTGTCGCGGAGCTGGCGCCAGTAGAAGTGACGGCCCTCCGGCCCGGTGACCCAGCCGAGCAGAAGATCGCTGCCCGCCTGGAGCAGCCGCTGTCCCGCCACCACCCGGTGGCCCTGATGGGCATAGGTGCTCGGTCGCAGATGGGGTTCGAGCACCGGCCGCTCCGCCTCCTTGATCTGGAGGAGGAGCGGATCGTCGGTGTCGCGCCCGGCCAGCAGGACGATGTGGCAGCGCAGTCCGACACCCGCGACCCCCACCACCTTGTGCGCCGCGTCGACGAAGCGGAACCGGTCGAGCAGGGTCCGTCGCTCCTCCGGGAGCGTGGACCGGTATCCGATGAAGATACGCCGGAGCATCGCCGTGTCGAGCCGTCCCACCGGTTGCAGCAGGGGAGGGTCGGGGGTGATCCTGCGCAGCCCGTCCGGTGTGTCGGTCAGCTCCTCCAGCGCCCGGAGTGTGGTGCGCGGCCGGGTCTGCGAGGGGTCCCGGTTTTCGTCATGCTGCTGCCGCCGGCCCGACCGTACGAGGGTGAGGATGTCGGCCGGGTCGATGTGGTCGTACCAGACGTCGAGTTCGCCGAGACCGGCCAGCCGGTGCATCGAGGTGCGGTACGCCTCGGCCGCGGCGCGTACGGCCTGCCGGGTCTCGTCCACGGACTGGCCGTTGTCGCGGGCGGCGACCGCGATGCTTGCCGAGAGCCGCTTCAGATCCCATTCGAACGGGCCCGGATGGGTCTCGTCGAAGTCGTCGAGATCGAAGTGCAGGGCACGCTCGGCCGACGCGAAGGCACGGAAGTTCAGCAACTGCGCGTCCCCGCAGAGCTGCACGGTCAGGCCCGAGCGCGGCTGGGTGGCCAGATCGGCGGCCATCACGGCGGCGGCGCCGCGCAGGAAGGCGTACGGGGAGGCCGCCATCCGCTCGTACCGCAGCGGCAGCAGTTCGGGCACCCGGGTGGCGGTCTGCCGGGCCAGGACGGTGAGCGGGTCGAGCCGGTCGGCCGCCGGTATCCACAGCCCGTGCGAGGAGCGCGACGCCTCCTTCCGCGCGGCTCTGCCCTGTGCCGCCCGGTCGGCGGGGGTGGTCATCTACGGCCCCTCTCGCTCCGGTGTCGGACGGCCGCGGCACGGCCGCTGGGCCCGGTCGTCGACCGGACAGGACCAGAACGCGGCAAGCGCGAGCGGCCGCCGCGTGGCGGGCGGCGGTTCGACGACGGGACGTGGTACGAGCATTCCGCCCCGGCCGCGGGGCGGCCCGGCGAGGAGGGCATTCGGGTGGCTCCGGGGCCTGGAGGCGGTGGCTTCTCAGGGCCGTGCCCGGCAGTTTGCTGACGCATCGTCACCTCGGTGGCGGCTCTCGGCGGAGAGACGGAGGACTCGGCGGGAGACCCGCGGAGGTACGTTTCCGCAGGCACCCGCATGATCCTTGTGGCGTACGGTCCTCCACAGGGCGGTTAGCCTGAAGGCACGATGAACCGTTTGACGACAGCCTGGGGCGAGTTCGGCCTCACGCGTTTCCCCGAGCAGCCCCGTGACCCCCTCCGCGCCTGGGACACCGCCGACGAATATCTGCTGCGGCATCTCGCGGGGACCGGAACCGACAGCGGGCCGGCGGCGGGAGCGGGGCCGACGTCCGGTGTGGGGCCGGCGTCCGGTGCGGAGGACGGGACGCAGCGGGGTCCGGTCGGCCGGCCGGTCGACCTCTCGGGCACCGTGGTCGTCCTCGGGGACCGGTGGGGCGCCCTGACCACCGCCCTCGCCGCCCACCGGCTCGACCAGTACAGCGCGGACCCGCTCGTCCAGATCACCGACTCGTATCTCACCCAGCGGGCGACCCGCGCCAATCTCCGGCGCGGCGGCGCCGACCCGGGCGCGGTACGGCTCAGGTCCGTCAGGGACACCCCGCCGGAACGGATCGACGTCCTGCTGGTCCGGGTCCCCAAGAGCCTCGCCCTGCTGGAGGACCAGCTCCACCGGCTCGCCCCGGCGGTGCACCCGGGCACCGTGGTCATCGGTACGGGACGGGTCACCGAGATCCACACCTCCACCCTGAAACTGTTCGAGCGCATCCTCGGCCCGACCAGGACCTCGCTCGCCGAGCGGAAGGCGCGGCTGATCTTCTGCGTGCCCGCGCCGGACCGGACGCCGGCCCCCAGCCCATGGCCGCACAGTTACGCGCTGCCGGAGGGACTCGGCGCCGTGTCGGGCCGTACCGTCGTCAATCACGCGGGGATCTTCTGCGCGGAACGGCTCGACATCGGTACGCGCTTCCTGCTGCGCAACCTCCCGCACCGGAACGGCCCGGAACATGTGGTCGACCTCGGCTGCGGCAACGGTGTGATCGGTACGGCGGCGGCGCTGGACAACCCGGCGGCCCGGGTGACCTTCATCGACGAGTCGTTCTCCGCGCTCGCCTCGGCCGAGGCGACCTTCCGCAAGAACGTCGACGCCGCCGCCCCGGCGGAGTTCCTGCTCGGCGACGGGCTCGCGGAGACACCGCCGGGGACCGTCGACCTGGTGCTGAACAATCCGCCGTTCCACTCCCACCAGGCGACGACCGACGCGACGGCCTGGCGCATGTTCACCGGGTCACGCGCGGCGCTGCGGCCGGGGGGCGAACTGTGGGTCGTGGCGAACCGGCATCTCGGCTACCACATCAAGCTGCGGCGGCTTTTCGGCAACTGCGAGACGGTCACGAGTGATCCGAAGTTCGTCATCCTGCGGGCCGTCAAACGCTGAGCCGCAGAAGCGGCCCGTAGAGCAGTTCCGACATTGTAAATGCGAGCTGATCACGCATATCTTGTCGCACATGCAGTCCTACACAATCGGTCAGGCGGCCCGTCTTCTCGGGGTGAGCCCCGACACCGTCCGCCGCTGGGCCGACGGCGGCCGGGTCGCGACCCACCGCGACGAAGGCGGGCGTCGTCTCATCGAAGGCCGCGCGCTCGCCGCGTTCTCGGTCGAGGCCGCTCAGGGCGGCGGCGAGGACGACGTCCCGTACACCTCCGCCCGCAACGCGTTCCCGGGCATCGTCACCGCCGTGAAGCTCGGGGATGTCGCGGCGCAGGTGGAGATCCAGGCGGGGCCGCACCGGCTGGTCTCGCTGCTCACCCGCGAGGCCGTCGAGGAACTGGGGTTGGAGGTCGGCATGCAGGCCACGGCCCGTGTGAAGGCCACCAGCGTGCACATCGACCGCACCTGACCCGACCGCACCTGACCGATCGCGCCTGAACCCGATCGATCGCATCTGAGCCCGACCGCACCTGAAATCCGAGCCGACCGCCGCGGGCCCCGCGCCGGCGGGCGGCTCGCTCTCCGGCTGTTCGTTCTCCGGCACCACCCGGCGTCGTCCGTCCCCGGCGCTCCTGTCACCGTCCGCTCACGGGCCTGTTCCGGTCCGTAACGCCAAGGAGTCCACCCATGTCCTTCGCCCTCACCCGCCGCCGCGCCGCCGCTCTCACCGCCGCGGCCCTGCTCGCACCGCTGCTGGCCGCGTGCGGCAGCGACGACAGCACGGCCGACTCCAAGAAGGAGTCCACGGCCTCCGCCTCGGCGAGCGAGGTCCCCGAGGCGGACCTCACGGTGCTCGCCGCCGCCTCGCTGACCGATGTCTTCAAGACCGCGGGCGCCGCCTACGAGAAGGCACACCCCGGCACGAAGGTGACCTTCTCCTTCGCCGGCTCGCAGGAACTGGCCGCCCAGGTCGAGCAGGGTGCCCCGGCCGACGCGCTCGTCACCGCCGACACCAAGACCATGGACGGACTGGAGGCCGACACCGGCACCCCGACGGTCATCGCGAAGAACCGGCTGGTCATCGCCACCGCCGACGGCAACCCGGAGGGGATCGCGAACCTCAAGGACCTCGCCGACCCGAAGCTGAAGGTCGTGCTGGCCGCGCCCGACGTGCCGGTGGGCCGCTACAGCAGGCAGGTGCTCGACGCGCAGAGCATCACGGTGAAGCCGGTCTCCGAGGAGCCGAACGTCCGCGCTGTACTGAGCAAGGTCGAGCTGGGCGAGGCCGACGCGGGCATCGTCTACAAGACCGATGCCCAGACCGCGCCCGACAAGGTCGACGCGGTGGAGATCCCCGACGCGCAGAACGCCGTCGCGGAGTACCCGGCCGCCACGCTCAAGACGTCGGAGCACAGTGAGGCGGCCGCGGCGTTCGTGAGCTGGCTCAGCGGTCCCGAGGCGCAGAAGATCCTCCAGGACGCGGGCTTCCAGCAGCCGTAACCGCGGCGCGCGGCACGAAAACCGCTGCCCGCGGTACGAGCGGCCATCCGCGCAGGCGCTGGCCGCGGGCACGTGTCGTACGCGTGTCGTACGGAGACGCTCCACAACGAGCTATACGAGCCATACGAGCTATACGAGCCGTACGAACGTTCTCGCCGTGTTCCAGGGCTTGTCCGGGACGTAGGACCGGGCAAGCCTGTTCTTCATCCGCGGTGCCCGTACCGCCGGCCCGTACCACCGCACCGCCCCCGCATCACCGCAGCCCCCAGCCCAGGAACCCGATGAGCCGCTCACGCACCCGCAGCACCGGTACCCCCCTCGCACTCGCGGTGCCCGCGCTGCTCGCGATCGCGTTTCTGCTGCTGCCGCTGATCGGGATCCTGGCCCGTACCTCCTGGGCTGACATCGGTACGCATCTCACCAGCCCGGAGGTCGTCCAGGCGCTCAAACTGTCGCTGCTGGTCTCCTTCTGCTCGCTCGGGCTGTCCCTGGTGCTGGGGGTGCCGCTGGCCTGGCTGCTGGCCCGGGTGCCGTTCCCCGGCAAGGTGCTGGTGCGCACCCTGGTCCTGCTGCCGATGGTGCTGCCGCCCACCGTCGGCGGTGTCGCGCTGCTGCTGGGCTTCGGCCGGCGCGGGCTGCTGGGGCCCTGGCTGGAGGAGACATTCGGGCTCACCCTGCCGTTCCACACCTCGGGCGCCGTGGTCGCCTCGACCTTTGTCGCGATGCCGTTCCTGATCATCAGCCTCGAAGGCACTCTCGCCGGGCTGCGCCCCGCGTACGAGGAGACCGCCGCCTCCCTGGGCGCGCCGCCGCTCCGGGTGTTCCTCACCGTCACCCTGCCGATGGTGGCTCCCGGGCTCGCCGCGGGCGCCGCGCTGACCTGGGCCCGTGCGCTCGGTGAGTTCGGCGCCACGATCACCTTCGCGGGCAATCTCCCCGGCACCACCCAGACCCTGCCGCTCCAGGTCTATCTGCTGCTCCAGGACTCGCCGGAGGCCGCGACCTCCGTGTCGCTGCTGCTGCTCGCCATCGCCATGGGCGTGCTGATCGCCCTGCGCGGGCGCTGGACCCCGGGCGCCGCCGTGGACCGTGCGCCCCGGCCGGAACCCGCCGCCGACAACGACACCGCCGACACAGGCGCCAAGGCCGACACCGCGGGCACGCCGGGCACGGTGGACGCGACCGGTACGGCCGGTACGAAGGCGCCGCCTGCTGGCCCGTCCCTCGCCGGCATACCCGCGCTGCCCGAGCCCTGCGGGCTGCACGCCGAGGTCAGCGGCTTCAACCGGCTCACCCTGGACGCCGAGCCCGGCACCACCATCGCCGTCGTCGGCCCCAACGGCGCCGGCAAGACCACCCTGCTGCGCGCCCTCCTCGGGCTCACCCCGCGTGCCCACGCCGAACTGCGCCTCGGCGATCTGGATGTCACCGCCCTGCCGCCGCACCGGCGCGGGGTCGCCTGGGTCCCCCAGGACGGCGCACTCTTCCCGCATCTCAGCGCGCTCGCCAACACCGCGTACGGTCTGCGCGCCCAGGGCGTGCGCCGGGCCGAGGCCCGCCGTACCGCTCAGCGGTGGCTCGACCTGCTCGGCGTCGGCCCTCTCGCCCACCGCCGACCGCATCAGCTCTCCGGCGGACAGGCCCAGCGGGTCGCGCTGGCCCGCGCGCTGGCCGCCCGGCCCCGGCTGCTGCTCCTGGACGAGCCCCTGGCCGCGCTCGACCAGACCACCCGCGCGCGCGTACGGCACACCCTGCGCGGCCATCTCGACAGCTTCGGCGGAGTCTGTCTGATCGTCACCCATGATCCGGTCGAGGCCCTCTCGCTGGCCGACCGGATCCTCGTACTCGACGAAGGGCTCGCCCTCCAGGACGCGCCGCCCACCGAGGTGACCCGCCATCCTCGCTCGCCCTGGGTGGCCAGGATGCTCGGCCGCAACGCCTGGCCGGGCACCTACGGTCCCGGTGGGCTCGAACTGAGCGGGGGCGGGCGGCTGGTCGTCGCCCCGGCCGCCGACGGTGAATCCCCGGCCGACGGTACGGGCGCGCTCGCCGTCATCGCCCCGGAGGCCGTCTCCGTGCACCGCGACCGGCCCGGCGGCAGCCCCCGTAACGTCTGGACGGGAACGGTACGGGAGATCACCGCCCTCGGCAGCCGTCTGCGTGTTCTGATCACCTCGGACGAGGCACCGGACCTGGTCGCGGAGATCACGCCCGAGGCCGCGGCAGAACTCGGCCTGGCCGAGGGCTCGTCGGTGTGGACCAGTGTCAAGGCGACCGAGGTGACGCTCGTCGCGATGTGAGCCGACAGACCCCAGGTGAGCTGTATGTGCGGTGTGCGCGGTGCCAGCCGTGCGAGGGCCGTACCGGAGAGCAGGGAGCGAGCGATGTTGCTGCGTCAGTTGGAGTACCTGGTCGCACTGGCCAGGGAACGGCACTTCGCCCGCGCCGCGGCGGCCTGCTATGTGTCCCAGCCGTCCCTCTCCGCGGCGATCCGCAAGCTCGAACACGAGCTGGACGTGCCCATCGTGCGCCGGGGCCGCCGCTTCGAGGGGCTGACCCCCGAGGGCGAGCGCGTACTGCTGTGGGCGCACCGTATCCTCGCCGAACGCGACGCCCTGCGCCATGAACTGTCCGCGATGCGCGGCGGTCTGGCCGGCACGCTGCGGCTGGGCGCCATTCCCACCGCGCTCACCGCGGCCTCGCTGCTCACCACACCGTTCGTGGAACGCCACCCTCGGGCACGGGTCTCGCTCGACTCGCTTCCCTCGCGGGACATCACCCAGCGCCTGGCCGAATTCGAGCTGGACATCGCGCTCACCTATCTGGACGACGAGAGCCTCGGCCAGGTGCGCAAGACACCGCTGTACGAGGAGCGCTATCTGCTGCTGACCCCGGCCGGCGGGCCGATGCAGGGCCAGCGGACCGCCCGCTGGGCGCAGATCGCCGATCTGCCGCTCTGCCTGCTCTCGCCGCAGATGCGCAACCGTCTGATCATGGACGAGTACTTCGCCGCCGACGGGGTGGCCGCGGTCGCCCCCGCGATAGAGACCGACTCGGTCGCCGGTCTGTACGCGCATCTCGCCGCCGGGCGCTGGTCCAGTGTGATCTCGCACGCCTGGCTCCATATGTTCGGCGTCCCGGACGGGATGCGGGTGATGCCGCTGGAGCACCCGTCGCACGGCCCCCGGGTCGGCCTGGTCATCGCCGACCGCAGCCCGGAACCCGTACTGGCCAGGGCCCTGCTGGAGATCGCCAGGGAAGCGGGCGTACGAGAGGCGCTCGACGACCTTCTCGACACCTATCTGCACCCCGCCGACCTGCCGGAACAGCGCCTGGACGGCACCGTGGCAGCGACGGACCAGCCTCGGGACGGCACCGGTACGGCGTCGGGATAGCCGGTCTCTATCCCGACATAGAAACGTTCATTTTGACCATGGTCGCGGCTCGGAGCAGGGTGGAAAGCACCTTCCCGCAGCAATCGATGAGGAGCCGCAGTCATGGCAAAGGTGCTGTGCGTGCTGTACGACGACCCGGTCGACGGATACCCCAAGACCTACGCCCGGGACGACCTCCCGAAGATCGACCACTACCCCGGCGGGCAGACCACCCCCACGCCCCAGGGCATCGACTTCACCCCCGGCCATCTGCTGGGCAGTGTCTCCGGTGAACTGGGTCTGCGCTCCTACCTGGAGTCCCAGGGCCACACGCTGGTCGTCACCTCGGACAAGGACCGGGAGGGTTCGGTCTTCGACCAGGAACTGGTCGACGCCGATGTCGTCATCTCCCAGCCGTTC
The DNA here is from genome assembly GCF_019056675.1 of Streptomyces sp. GMY02. Classification (NCBI taxonomy): domain Bacteria; kingdom Bacillati; phylum Actinomycetota; class Actinomycetes; order Kitasatosporales; family Streptomycetaceae; genus Streptomyces; species Streptomyces sp. GMY02. The sequence goes on from NZ_CP077658.1 coordinate 8,028,486, forward strand.
TGGCCCGCCTACCTGACGGCCGAGCGGATCGCCAAGGCCAAGAACCTCAAGCTGGCCGTCACGGCGGGCATCGGCTCCGACCACGTCGACCTCGACGCCGCCATCGCCAAGGGCATCACGGTCGCCGAGGTCACGTACTGCAACAGCATCAGCGTCGCCGAGCACGTGGTGATGATGACGCTGTCGCTCGTACGCAACTATCTGCCCTCGTACAAGTGGGTCCTGGACGGCGGCTGGAACATCGCCGACTGCGTCTCGCGCTCGTACGACCTGGAGGGCATGCAGGTCGGCACGGTGGCCGCAGGGCGTATCGGCCTCGCCGTGCTGCGCCGTCTCGCGCCCTTCGACGTCGGGCTGCACTACACCGACCGGCACCGGCTGCCCGAGTCCGTGGAGCAGGAGCTGGGGCTCACCTGGCACGAGAGCGCCGCCGCGATGGTCCCGCACTGCGACGTGGTCACCATCAACGCGCCCCTCCACCCCGAGACGGAGGGCCTCTTCGGCGACGAGCTGATCGCCACCATGAAGCGCGGCGCGTACCTCATCAACACCGCCCGCGCCAAGATCGCCGACCGTGACGCGATCGACCGCGCGCTGCGCAGCGGACAGCTCGCCGGGTACGCGGGCGACGTGTGGTACCCGCAGCCGGCGCCCGCCGACCACCCCTGGCGGACCATGCCGCACCACGGGATGACCCCGCACATCTCCGGCTCCTCGCTCTCGGCGCAGGCTCGGTACGCGGCGGGGACCCGGGAGATCCTGGAGAACTTCTTCGCGGGCACTCCGCAGCGTGACGAGTACCTGATCGTCGACAAGGGCGCGCTGGCCGGAGTGGGAGCGCACTCCTACTCGGTCAAGAGCTGACGACGGGTCACATCGGGGTCACCGCGCGCCCCCGCGGTGGCCCCGAATTCCCGTGCCCTCCACACTGTTCGTGTGACCTCACTTCCTCACCAGGTGCAACTCGGCATTCCCACGGGCCATATGATCGTCTGCGGCGACGACACCCTGGCCCAGCGGCTCGCGGGCGAGCTGCGTGACGTGTACGGCGAGCAGGTCACGCTCGTCGTCCCGCCCGCCCGCGGCCACCTTCCGCCCGCCCCGCTCGTGGCGCGCGGCAGGGCCTCAGCCCTCATCGGGCGGATGTCGGCGGCGGTGAACCGTACGGCCGGGGCGCAGCCCGCGGGGGACGGCATCGGGCGGGCCGAGGGGCCACGGGTCATCGAGGCGCAGGCACCCGACGAGGACGTCCTCGTGGAGGCGGGGGTACGGGAAGCCGCGGCGCTCGCCCTCGTCCATGACGACGACGGGATCAATATCCGCGCCGCGCTCGCCGCCCGCCGCCTCAATCCCCAACTGCGCCTGGTCATCCGGCTGTACAACCGCAAGCTCGGCCAGCATCTGGAGGCGCTGCTCGACCAGGCCGCCGCCGTCGCCATCCCTGGGATCGACGCTGCGGCCCTCGACGCCTCCACCACGGTCCTCTCGGACGCCGACACCGCGGCGCCCGCGCTGGCCGCCACCGCCGTCGCGGGCACCAGCAAGGTCGTCAGGGCCGACGGACTGCTGCTCCGGGCCGTGGAGCGCACCCCGCCGGGCCCCGGCGAGGTCGCCGATCCGGGGCTCTGCACCCTCGCCCTGCTGTCGGCCACCACCAACGACCCGGCGGGCGCGGAGGGTTCGGACAACAGCGGGCAGGAAGGCCCCCGGCTGCTGCCCGACGACGCCAGCGCCGCCGCCGCCACCGGACGGGGCATGGTGGTCCTGGAGGCCGTGACCCACGCGGGCCCCGATCTGCCCGCGCGCCGGCTCGGCGGGCGCGGGGCGCCGCTGGGCTCGCTGTTCTCCCGCCGGCTGCGCTGGTCCTTCGCCGGGATCGTGCTGGCCGTACTGGTGCTGGCCATGTGCTCGTGGATCTTCACCGGGGTCCATCTGCTGCGCGCGACGTATCTCACCCTGCTCGACCTGTTCGCCATAGGCGACCCCGCCGAGGGCGAGCCGGCGCCCCGTCAGATCCTGCAACTCCTCTCCGGCGCCACGGGACTTCTGCTGCTGCCGGTGGTGATCGCGGCGGTGCTGGAAGCCCTCGGCACCTTCCGTACGGCATCCGCGCTGCGCCGTCCGCCGCGCGGTATCTCCGGGCATGTGGTGCTGCTCGGCCTCGGCAAGATCGGCAGCCGGGTGCTGGTCCGGCTGCGGGAACTGCGCATCCCGGTGGTGTGCGTGGAGGAGGACCCCGAGGCGCGCGGCATCGCGCTCGCCCGCGGGCTGCGGGTGCCGGTCGTCCTGGGCGATGTGACCCAGGAGGGCGTGCTGGAGCAGGCCAAGATCCAGCGGGCGCACGCCCTGCTCGCGCTGACCAGCGTGGACACCACCAATCTCGAAGCCGCGCTCTCCGCACGCTCCCTCGCGCCCGGCCTGCGGGTGGCGCTCAGGGTGTACGACGACGACTTCGCGACCGCGGTCTACCGCACGCTGCGCGCCGCCCACCCCGAGGCGCTCACCCGCAGCCGCAGTGTGTCCACCCTGGCCGCTCCCGCCTTCGCCATCGCCATGATGGGGCGTCAGATCCTGGGCGCCATCCCGGTGGAGCGCAAGGTGCTGCTGGTCGCGGCCATCGATGTGGCGGGCCATCCACGGCTCGAAGGGCGTACGGTCGCCGAGGTGTTCCGGCCGGGCGCCTGGCGGATCATCGCGCTGGACACGGCGGAACCGGGGGACCGGGTGCCCGATCTCGCGGACACCCGGCTCGACCGCGAGGACCGCCGGCCGGCGGGTCTGGTCTGGGATCTGCACCCCGGTTATGTGCTGCACCCCCGGGACCGGGTCGTCGTGGCGGCCACCCGGCGCGGCCTGGCGGAACTGCTCGGCCGCCGCCCGGCCCGCCGTGCACCGGACACGGTCTAGACCGTCTCCGGCCGGCGCCCACGGGGCACCGGGGATGCGGTGGGCGCGGGCGGGAACGAGAATGGCCTCACACCGGACGAACGAGGAGGCGGCATGAACGCAGAGTCCGCTGCGCGGCCGGAGGGGCACGAGGGCATCACCCCGGACCGGCTGCTGCACACCGCCGGTGACGAGGTGACCGCGGAGGATCTCGCCCTGGCCTCGGGCCGTGATCTCACCCCGGAGAACATCGAGTGGGCCAGGCGCCGGCTGGCCGAGCGGGGCCGCGCGGCCATCGAGGAGCAGCTTCCGTAGCGCACCCCCAGGGCCCCGCCCACCCGGGCAGGACTTGGGAGGAGCCGCAGACCACCGTTGCCCCTGCCCCAGGGCCCCGCCCACCCGGGCAGGACCCTGGCATCACCGGCCCTGATCCCCGTACCTCCGTCATGCCCCGCTCCGCGGGGCGCAGCCGTACGACCCCGCCCCGCGCCCCCCACCACGCGCCGCGCATCCCACCGAGCCCTGCGCCCCCCCGCCGAGCCTTGCGCACCCTTCCCGAGCCCGCGCCCCGCCGCCAATGAGTGGTCGGGGCGCGCTCTTTGCCGCCCTCCGTGGCCTGCGCAACCGTAAGCTCGCGTCCTCCCGCTGGTCACTGAATTCCCCTACGCTCCCTCTCGGTTGACATGCCCAAGACATGCTCAGCGGGAGGAACAAGGGATATGGCAAAGCTTCTTCGCACCACGATCGCCGCCGGCGCCGTGGCCGTACTCGCTTTCGTCACCACTCCGGCCAGTGCTGCCGACACCGGCCGGCTCCCGTTCCCCGCCGCCACTGGGGTCGGTGTCCACAACGCGTACGAGAAGTCCACCTTCCCCTACTTCGCGGACGCCCTGGACTCCGGCGCCGGAATGCTCGAACTGGACCTGTGGACCAATGTGTTCGGCGCCTCCTGGCGTGTCTCGCACAGCAACCCGCTGGGCAATGACAACAACTGCGTGAACGCCGCCAACGTCGGCGAGCTGCGCAACAAGGCGCAGAACCGCGATCTGGCCGGCTGCCTCGCAGACATCAAGGTCTGGCACGACGCCAACCCGGGCCACCGCCCCATCGTCCTCAAGCTCGAACTCAAGGACGGCTTCCTGGGCACCGCGGGCCGTGGCCCCGCCGCCCTCGACGCCCTGCTCACCAGCAAGCTCGGTGACGCGCTGTACCGCCCCGCCGATCTGGTCGGCGGCCACAGCGACCTCGACCAGGCGGCCCAGGCCGGCGCCTGGCCCACCCGCGCTCAGCTCGCGGGCAAGTTCATCGTCGAACTCATCCCCGGCACGGTCGAGGAGCAGAACCCGTTCGACACGCTGTGGACCGACCGCGAGTACGCCACCTATCTGCGTGACCTCAAGGCGGCGGGCCGGCTGCGCGAGGCGTCCGCCTTCCCCGCCGTGCACAACGCCGCGGCCGGCGACCCACGCACCCGGTACGCGGACGCCTCCATCCGCCCCTGGTTCGTGTTCTTCGACGGTGACGCCTCCGCCTTCACCGGCGGCAGCATCGACACCTCCTGGTACGCGCAGCGCAACTACTTCGTGCTGATGACGGACGCGCACAACGTGCCGCCCGCCATCGACGGCACCAACCCCACCGAGCAGCAGGCCCGCGACCGGCTGGCCCTTCTCGCCCAGCGCAACGCGAGCCTGATCTCGGCCGACTGGCACGGGCTGAAGCCGGTACTGCAGTCGGTCGTCGCGCGCGGCGCGGCCCAGTAGAGCCACCGGGTCCCGGGCCGGAAGGGACGCCGGCCCGGGACCCCTCCGTACCACCACCGACCACTCCCCGTCCCCACACCCACGGCCGGGGCGCCTCAGGTCCGCTCCTCGGCGCCCCGGCCGTGGGCTGCCAGGTCGTGTCTGTCACATAGCGTCGTCCGCCCGCAGGGCGGGGCTCGCGGCGGCTGGTGCGTGCGATCGCAAGGCGGAGGGTCATCCTCGTACTGGACGTACTTGGATGATCCCGACAACGCGGCGAGCGTGCGTGCCAGGCGTCGCGAGCCAGACGCGATGTGTCAGACATGACCTAGTACCGTCCCCACGGTGTCCGCCTCCGCCGCCGGTTTGTCCTCCCGGTAGCGGATCACCCGGGCGAAGCGCAGTGTCACACCGGCCGGATAGCGGGACGACCGCTGGAGCCCGTCGTACGCGATCTCGACCACCAGCTCGGGCCGTACGGTGACGGTGAAGCCGTCGTCCCGTACCGCCAGCTCCCCGAGGCGCCCGGTCTGCCACTCCAGCATCGCGTCCGTCAGCCCCTTGAAGGTCTTGCCCAGCATCACGAACGAGCCGTCCTCGCGCCGGGCGCCCAGATGCAGATTGGAGAGCCTGCCGGTGCGCCGGCCATGGCCCCACTCGGCGGCCAGCACCACCAGGTCCAGGGTGTGCACCGGCTTCACCTTCAGCCAGCCCGCGCCCCGGCGGCCCGCGCTGTACGGGGTGTCGAGCCCCTTGACCACCACGCCCTCGTGCCCCCGGTCCAGGGTGATCCGCAGGAACTCCTCGGCCTCCGCCGCGCCCATGGCCCCGGACGCCGCGGACACGACGAGCCGCCGTACCCGCATCGGTTCCGGGACGAGCCGTACCAGCGCGGCGTGCCGCTCGGCGGCCGGCAGATCGAGCAGATCCTCGCCGTCCGCCGCGAGGACATCGAAGAAGACCGGTGAGAGCGGCACCGCCACCGCCGCGGACCGTACGTCGGTACGGGAACCCACCCGCCCCGCGATCTCCTGGAACGGCCGCGGTCTGCCCCGCTCGTCCAGCGCGATCACCTCGCCGTCCAGGACGAACCGGTCGCCGTCCAGCGCGAGCGCCGCCGCCGTCACCTCCGGCAGCCGGTCCGTGATGTCGTCGAGCGTGCGCGTGAAGATCCGGACCGCCGGACCCTCCCGGTGCACCTGCACCCGGATGCCGTCCAGCTTCTCCTCGACGGCGCAGTCCCCGAGCCGCCCGATGGCCTCGGTGACACCGGCGGCGGTCTGCGCGAGCATCGGCAGTACGGGACGGCCCACCGTCAGCAGGAACTCCTCCAGCACATGGGGCCCTTCGGCCAGCAGCCGCTGCGCGACCTGTTGCAGCGAGCCCGCCAGCATCACCGCACGGCGCACCACCGCGGGCGCGGCGCCCGAGGTCTCCGCGAGCGCCTCGACGGCGAGCGCGTCCAGCGCGCCCTGCCGCAGTTCGCCGGAGACCAGCCCGATCAGGAAGCGCTGCTCGTCCTCGGTGGCCGCGGCGAGCAGCCCCTGGACCAGCCGCCGCCGCTCGCGCTGCGATCCGGGGCCCGCGACGGCCGCCAGGGCGGTGAAGGTGTCATTGACGCCGTGCACGGTGAGGGTGGCGCGGTCCGCGGGCGGGGGCGGGTCCTTGAGAGCGTTCCATCCCACGCCGATCCGGCCCTGGGGCAGCCGTCCGGCCAGATACGGGATGACGATGGGCACGTCCTCGGGCCCGGCCGTACGGAACACTCCGGCCAGCAGGGCGATCTTCCGGGACCGCGCCGAGGTCTGCGCGACCTCCCGGGAGACACGGGCGAGCGGTGCCAGCATCATGCAGCCATCGTGCTACGCGGGGCGCACGTCCGCGCGTCCTGTGCCGGGACCGGAGCCGGGCCGGAAACGTACGGCGCCAGGGCATGTCCTAGCCTGGCCGTACCGCCCCGGCGGCGCGACGGTACGGAGCCGGGTGCACGGCGGGGAGGGGCAATTACATGGACGACCGCGTCGACCGCGGGCCGTGCGACGGGCAGGGTGCCGGGGGTGGGCCCGACCGCCCGGCCGGGGCCGGACCGTACCCCGGCGCACCGGGTACGGCGGGCCGGCACGGCCCCGGCACATCGCGCGCCCCCTCCGCCGACCCCGGGCTCTTCGGCCCCGGGTCCGTCACCTGGCAGCTCCACAGCGACCCCATGATGTGGATCGCCGGAATCAGGGCGCTCTATCTCCAGGCGCTTCACCCCCGCGCCATGCGGGGCGTCACGCAGAACAGCGACTTCAGGAACGACGCCTGGGGCCGGCTCCGCCGTACCGCCCACTTCGTCGGCACCATCAGCTACGGGACCACCGAGGCCGCCGAGCGGGCCGGCGCCCGGGTCCGCCGTATCCACCGGCATCTCACGGCCACCGACCCGGCGACCGGCGAGCGGTACGGCGTCGACGAGCCCGCGCTGCTGCTCTGGGTGCACTGTGCCGAGGTCGACTCGTACCTCCAGGTCCTGCGCCGCTCCGGCATCCCCCTCACCGACGCGCAGGCCGACCGCTATGTGGCGGAACACCGCGAGGGCGCCCGGCTGGTCGGCCTCGACCCGGCCCTGGTCCCGGACACCGTCGCCGGGCTGGCCCGCTACTTCGCCGGGGTGCTCCCGGAACTGGAGTGCGGACCCGAGGCCCGGGACGTGGACGCCTTTCTCCGCAGGCCGCCCGTCCATCCGCTGCTCGCCCCGGCGCGCGAACTGTTCTGGCGGCAAGTGGCCTCGCTCGCGTACCAGGCACTGCCGCCCTTCGCCCACGCGCTGTACGGCAGACCGGCCCCCGCGCCGGAGACCGTGACCCGGCGGCTCACCACGGCCGGGAGCCTGCTGCGCCGCATCCCCGCACGGGTGCGGTGGCAGCTCCCGCCCCGGCACATTCTGCGGGCAATGGCCCGCCTGGGCGCCGACACCCGTCCCACCCCGTACACACTCCCGGACGGGACGGCCATACTGGACGGGCCGGGGAGGGCGCAGCGAGGTGACGGGGGCGACAGCACGCGATGGGGGAGACCAGGCTGATCCAGGGCCGCTACCGGCTGCTCGAACAGATCGGGCGCGGGGGCATGGGCGAGGTGTGGCGGGCGCGCGACGAGTCGCTCGGGCGGCGGGTCGCGGTCAAGTGCCTCAAGCCGCTGGGCCCCCAGCAGGACTCGTCGTTCACCCGGATCATGCGGGAGCGCTTCCGCCGCGAGGCACGGGTAGCTGCGGCCCTCCAGCACCGCGGGGTGACGGTCGTTCATGACTTCGGAGAGTACGAAGGTGTCCTCTACCTGGTCATGGAACTGCTGGAAGGCCGCAACCTGAGCCAACTCCTTGAGGACAACGAACAGCGGCCGCTCCCGGTGCCCGATATCGTCGACATCGCTGAACAAATCGCGGACGCCCTCGCGTACACCCATCAACAGGGCATCATCCACCGGGATTTGAAGCCCGCCAACATCATGCGGCTCACCGACGGCACGGTGAAGATCTGCGACTTCGGAATCGCGCGTCTCGGCCACGACATCGGATTCACCTCCCGGCTCACCGGTACGGGCATCGCCATGGGCACCCCGCACTACATGTCGCCCGAGCAGATCGGCGGCGGCCATGTCGACCACCGCAGCGATCTCTACTCGCTGGGCTGCGTGCTGTACGAGATCGCCACCGGCTCCCCGCCGTTCGACCTGGACGACGCCTGGGCGGTGCTGGTCGGGCACCGGGACACCGTCCCCGAACCGCCCAGCGGGCATCGGGCGGAACTGCCCGGCTTCCTCGACCGGATCGTGCTCGATCTGCTGGCCAAGGTGCCCGAGGAACGGCCCGCCGACGCGGCGGATCTGCGGCGCAGGATCACCGGCGCGCGCTCGGCACTCCCCGCGCCCGGTCCGGGCCCCGGGACCGGCCCGTACGCCTACCCCGTGCCGCACCCCGGTGCGGCCGGCCGGCCGGGACCGCCGCCGGACGGGCCCCGGCTGCCGTCCTGGACACGGGGGATGACCACCGGGCACAAGGCGACCGGGATGTCCCTGCTCCGGCAGACACCGCCCGACCACACCGCGGGCCTGACCGGCGAGTGGACCGCCCCCGTCGACCCGCGCCTGGCCACCGGCCTCTCCTATCCGCGCCCCGCGCGGCCCACCCCGTCGCCCGAACAGCTCGCCGTCCTCGCCAGCAGGCACAACGCCGGGCTCAGCCTGGGCCGGCTGGGCCGCTGGGAGGAGGCGGGCGAGGTGCACCGCGCGGTGGCCGCCGAGCGCGAGCACGCCCTCGGCCCGGACCATCCGGACACCCTCCGGAGCCGGTACGAAGTCGGGTTCACGCTCAGCAGGACCGGCCGTACGGCCGACGCGCTGCGGGAATTCGCACGGGTCGTGGAGGGCCGTGAGCGCGCCCTGGGTCCCGACCACCCCGACACACTCACCGCGCGCCAGGAGATGGCGTACGTCCTCGGGCAGCTCGGCCGGCACTTCGAGGCGCACGAGGTGTTCACGGCGGTGCTCGCCTCCCGCGAGCGCACGATGGGGCCCGACCATCCGGACACGCTGCGCTGCCGCCACAACCTGGCGTACAACCTCAGCAGGCTCGGCCGGCTCGAAGACGCCTGCCGGCTGGCCCGCGAGGTCGCCGAAGCCCGCGCCCGGGTGCTCGGCGCGGGCCATCCCGACACCCTGGTCACCCGGTACGAGGTGGCGTACACGCTCGGGCTGCTGGGCCGCTGGCCGGAGGCGCTCAGCGCGTACCACGAGGTGGCCGCGGCCCGCGCCCGCGCGCTCGGCCCCGACCATCCCGACACCCTCGCCGCGCGCTACGAGGTCGGGATCGGTCTTGGCCGGCTCGGCCGCAGCGCGGAGGCGCTGGAGCTGTACCGGGCGCTCGTCGCGGACCGGACCCGCGTCCATGGCTCGCAGCATCCCGAGACCCTGCGGGCCCGGCACGGCTACGGCGTCAATCTGGGCAGGCTGGCCCGCTGGGGGGAGGCGCTCACGGAGTCCCGCGAGGTCTGCGCGCTGCGCGAGCGGGTGCTGGGTCCCGACCACCCCGACACGCTGGTCAGCCGCCGGGAGATCGCGGTCGGTCTCGGCTGGCTGGCCCGCTGGGGCGAGGCCCTGGCCGTCTACCGCCAGGTCGCGGAGACCCGCGACCGGGTGCTGGGCCCGGCCCATCCGGACGCGCTGGCCAGCCGCAACGACGAGGCGCACTGCCTGGAACAGCTCGGCCGCGGCGCGGAGGCGGTGGAGCTGTACCGCCGGGTGGCAGCGCTGCGCCAGCAGGGCACCCGCGGCGGCTGAGACCCCGGGTCCGGCCAGGTACGGGGTCGGCTCCCGGGTCCGGCCAGGTACGGGGGCGGCCCCCATGTCCGGTCAGGTACGGGACGGGCGCCCGGGTCCGGTACGGCGTCGGCCCTCATGGCCAGTCCGGTACAGGACCGACTCCCGAGTCCGGTCCGGTCCGGGACCGGCGCCCGCGCGCCGTCCGGGACCGGAGTATGTCGTTCGGCCAAGGGCCGGTACGGGCCGGTGGGACCGGCTCCCCGCACCCCGGGTCCGCGAAGGCGCGGTCGTACGGTCGTGGTCGCCGTGCCCCGGCGGTGTCCCCGAGTCGGCCGCGGCGCGTACCCCCGCGCACCCGTATCCCCAAGGGGTGTCTCGCCGATCTTGCCGGGCTCGCGGGGCCCGATCCACAAGACACCCCCTGGCCCCGCGATCAGCCTCGTGTTACCAAGAGCCATGCCCGCACATGTCTCGTACGACGCCGTCATCGTCGGCGGCGGCCACAACGGCCTGGTCGCCGCCGCCTATCTCGCCCGCGCCGGGCGCTCCGTCCTCGTACTGGAGCGGCTCGGCACCACCGGTGGCGCGGCCGTCTCCAGCCGGCCCTTCGCCGGCATGGACGCCAGGCTCTCCCGGTACTCGTATCTGGTGTCCCTGCTGCCGCGGAAGATCGTCCGGGAGCTGGGGCTGCGCTTCACCGTGCGCAAGCGGACCGTCTCCTCGTACACCCCGCTCGGCGACGGCGGACTGCTGGTCGGCGAGGGCCGTACCCGCGCCTCCTTCGCCGCGCTGACCGGCGGTGAGCGGGAGTACGCGGCCTGGCAGGAGTTCTACGCGATGACGGGGCGGGTCGCCGAGCGGGTCTTCCCGACCCTCACCGAGCCGCTGCCCACACGCGAGGCGCTGCGCGCGCGGGTCGACGACGGGACCGCCTGGCGCGCGCTCTTCGAGGAGCCCATCGGGGCGGTGGTCGAGGAGCGGTTCCAGCACGATCTCGTCCGGGGCGTGGTGCTGACCGATGCCCTGATCGGCACCTTCGCCGACGCCCACGATCCCTCACTCGTACAGAACCGCTGTTTTCTCTACCACGTGATCGGCGGCGGAACCGGCGACTGGGACGTGCCGGTCGGCGGGATGGGCGCCCTCACCGACGCGCTGGCCGATGCCGCCCGGTCGGCGGGCGCGGAGATCGTCACCGGTCACGAGGCGATCCGGATCGACACCGACGGCAAGGCCGCCGAGGTCTCCTTCCGGGCAGGCGACAGCCAGGGCACGGTGACGGCCCGTCAGGTGCTGGTGAACGCGTCGCCCCAGGCCCTCGCCGCGCTCCTCGGCGACGAGCCGCCCGCTCCCGCCGAGGGCGCCCAGCTCAAGGTCAATATGCTGCTGCGCAGGCTGCCCCGGCTGCGCGACCGCTCCGTCGATCCGCGCGAGGCCTTCGCCGGGACCTTTCATATCGCCGAGGGATACGGGCAGTTGGCGACGGCGTACCGGGAGGCCGCCGCCGGTCGGCTGCCGAGCGCCCCGCCGTCCGAGATCTACTGCCACTCCCTCACCGACCCCTCGATTCTCGGACCGGGGCTGGCGGAGCGGGGGTACCAGACACTCACCCTGTTCGGACTGCACACCCCCGCCCGGCTGTTCGCCGCGGACAACGAGTCCGTACGGGCGGAGCTGCTCGCCGCGACCCTCGCCCAGCTCGACGAACGGCTGGCCGAGCCGATCGCCGACTGTCTGGCGGTGGACTCGGACGGCCGCCCCTGTATCGAGGCGAAAACCCCGCTCGACCTCGAACGCGAACTGCGGCTGCCCGGCGGCCACATCTTCCACCGCGACCTCTCCTTCCCGTACGCCACCGAGGAGACCGGGCGCTGGGGCGTGGAGACGGCGCACGCCAATGTGCTGCTGTGCGGCGCGGGCGCCGTCCGGGGCGGCGGAGTGAGCGGAGTGCCGGGCCACAACGCGGCGATGGCGGCCCTCGGGCGATGAGTACGGGCCCTCCGCGGGCGGGCGGTGTCAGTCCTCGGAGGCCGTCCAGCCCACCGTCTCGATACGAGCCCTGTCCTCCTGCCGCGCCTCGTCGAAGACCGTACGGCCGCCGTCCTCGATCCGCAGGGCGTCCGCGTACACGCCCCGCCCGACGTACAGCCGGTCCGTGGTGTACCGCCAGCGCAGCCGTACCTCCGTACCGCGCCACCGCGCGAGATCCGCGGTCAGCCGGTGCCAGACCCGTCCCGACCAGCCGGTCGCCGAGCCCGTGGGGTGCTCCTGCGGCACCCCTCCTTTCTCCCCTTTCCGTACGGTGGTGAAGGGCACCGCCCGCCAGCTCGCGCCGCCGTCCGCCGACGCCTCCAGGGACAGCGCGTCCGAGCCGGGCTCGGTGTCCCACCACAGGGAGCAGCACAGCCGCGCGTCCCCGGACTCCGGGGTGACCGGGGGCAGGGTGAGCGTGGCCGTGGTGGCACCGGCCATTCCGGAGAACCAGGCGGTACGGCCCCGCTCCGGCCGGACCGCGACGGCCCGGGCCATCCGGTCGGCGGTCGCCACCCGGGGCGCGCTGCCGGAGCGCCAACTCCGCACGGGATGCACGGAGTTGCCGAGGACGACAAGGAACGAGTCGGTCGTCGGGTCGAGGACCAGACTGGTGCCGGTGAAGCCGGTGTGGCCCGCGGTGCGCGGGGTGGCCATCGCGCCCATGTACCAGTGCTGGTACAGCTCGAAGCCCAGACCGTGGGCGTCACCGGGGAAGTCCGTGTTGAAGTCGGTGAACATCAGCTCCACCGACTCGGGACGCAGGATTCTCGCCTGGCCGTAGGCGCCGCCGTTGAGGAGCGTCCGGGCGAGGACCGCCAGGTCCCAGGCGCAGGAGAAGACTCCGGCGTGGCCGGCGACCCCGCCGAGGCTGTACGCGTTCTCATCGTGCACCTCGCCCCACACCAGGCCCCGGTCGAGTCCGGACCAGGGCGCCCGGGCGTCCTCGGTGGCGGCGATCTTCGGCTTCCAGGAGGCGGGCGGGTTGTAGCGAGTGCGGTGCATCCCGAGCGGAGCGGTGATCTCGTTCCGGAGCAGTGTGTCCAGCGGCTGTCCGGTGATGCGTTCCAGAATGAGCTGGAGGGAGATCAGATTGAGGTCCGAGTAGAGATACGCCGTACCGGGCGGGCTGACCGGGGCCTCGTTCCACAGCAGTTCGAGTTTGCCCTCGTAGGTCGGCGCCGTGTAGAGGGGGACCCAGGCGCGGAAGCCGGAGGTGTGCGTCAGCAACTGACGCACCGTGATGCCATCTTTGCCCGCCCGCCCGAACTCCGGGAGATACGCCGTGACCCGCTCCTCCAGTTCCAGCGCGCCCCGCTCGATTCGCTGGACGGCGAGGATCGAGGTGAACAGCTTGGAGACGGACGCCAGATCGAAGACCGTGTCCTCGGCCATCGCGATCTGCCGCTCCGCCGGGAACTCGACTCCCTCGCCGGTCTTCTCGTCGTACGCCGAGTAGCGCACGGCCTTGCCGATCGGCTGGTGCAGGGCGACCGTGCCGCCCCGGCCCGCGAGCAGCACGGCGCCCGCGTACCAGGGGCGGACGGGGGAGGGGCCGAGGAACGCCACCGCGTCGCCGACCAGCCGCTCCAGCTCACGGGGGATCAGACCGGCCCGCTCGGCCGAGCCGCGCCGCAGGGTCCGGCGCCCGGAGCCGGGCCCCTGGCCCGGGCGCCCAGCGGTCCCGGCGCCCGGGCCTCCGCCGCCCGGTCCGGCCGTCGCCGCGCGGGCCGTGCCCTCGGCGAACGGAACCGGCGCCAGCGCGAACGCCCCGCCCAGGGCCAGCACCCCGCCGCTCAGCCTGCGCCGGCTGATCCCGTCGGCCGCGCCGCCGTCCGTACCGTCGCCCGAACCGTCCTGCGCCATCAGAGAGCCCTCCCTTGAAAGTATCTTTCGGGATCGCGATCGAATGCTGAAACTTTCTTGCGGGGTCCGGACGGTGTCAACCCTCCCGCCCCGCGCGGCCCCGATATCACGGCGAAACTGACGCGGCATCACCGGAAGCGCCCCGCGGAAGCCGTCCGGCGCAGCCCGCCGCGCGTACCACCGGCACCTCTGGCAGCGTGAGCCGACGTGAGCAGCGTGACGTGGAGCGACCGCATCAGATCACTGGTGTCGAAGTGGACCGTGGTGGTGCCGCTGCTCGCGCTGATCGCCCTGGTGCTGAGCTGGGGGCGCTCACTGCCCGGCTTCGCCGTCGCCCTGGTCGGCCTCTGTCTCGCGGGCGCGGTCCTCGCGGCCGTGCACCACGCCGAGGTCGTCGCCCACCGGGTGGGGGAGCCCTTCGGCTCGCTCATCCTGGCGGTGGCGGTGACCGTCATCGAGGTCGCGCTCATCGTCACCCTGATGGTGGGCGGCGGCGACAAGGCGGCCACGCTCGCCCGGGACACCGTCTTCGCCGCCGTCATGATCACCTGCGACGGCATCGTCGGCCTCTGTCTGCTGGTCGGCGCGCTGCGCAGCCGGGTCGCCGTGTTCAACCCCGAGGGCACGGGCGCCGCCCTGGCCACCGTCGCCACACTGGCCACGCTCACCCTGGTGCTTCCCACCTTCACCACCAGCAAGCCGGCACAGCAGTTCTCCCCGGCGCAGCTCGGCTTCGCGGCGGCCGCCTCACTGATTCTGTACGGGCTGTTCGTCACCGTACAGACGGTGCGTCACCGCGACTCCTTCCTGCCGGTCACCCCGGAGGGCGAGGTACGGGAGGAGGAGCCGCACGTCCCGCCGCCCGGGCACTACGCGGCTCTGCTCAGCCCGGTGCTGCTCGTCGTGTCGCTGGTCGCCGTCGTCGGCGATGCCAAGGCGGTGTCACCGACCATCGAGTCGGGAGTGGAGTCGGCCGGGCTGCCGCAGGCGGTGGTCGGTGTGGTGATCGCCCTGCTGGTGCTGCTGCCGGAGACACTCGCCGCCGTACGGGCCGCCCGCCGCGACCGGGTGCAGACGAGCCTCAATCTGGCGCTCGGCTCCGCGATGGCGAGTATCGGGCTGACGATCCCGGCCATCGCGCTCGCCACCGTCTGGCTCAGCGGACCGCTCGTCCTCGGCCTGAACTCGACCCATATGGTGCTGCTCGCGCTGACCGTGGTGGTGGGCGCGCTGACCGTCGCACCCGGCCGGGCCACCCTGCTGCAAGGCGGCGTTCACCTGGGCATCTTCGCCGCGTTCGTCTTCCTCGCCATCAGCCCGTGACCGGACCGGGGCCAACTCCTCGCCCGCGCAAGGGAGAAGAGGGTCCGTCCGCCGTGGCCTGTCGGGGACCGTCGCCGGTCGATAGGCTGGCAGCGGACGACGCAGCGGGAGGAGCAGGACGTGGCCGACAGCACCACCACCCAGAAGCCGCTTTCGGGCTGGGACAAGCCGGAACTCGATCTGAGCAACGCGGAATGGCAGTCGAGCAGCCGGGGCACGGGTGACGTCCAGATCGCCTTCGTGGAGGGCTTTATCGCAATGCGCAACAGCGGGCGCCCGGAGAGCCCGTCGCTGATCTTCAGCCCGGCCGAGTGGCGGGCCTTTGTGATCAACGCGCGTGAGGGGGAGTTCGACCTCACCTGAGCGGGGCCTCCGACGGTCTTCCGGGCTTCCGCACCCGACTCGCCTCCGTACGGCGGTGATTGAGCCGGGTGCGGCGGATCCGGCATACGTTTCCGGCATGTGGCACGCGTGTGTTCGCCCATGGCTGACGGCCGGATGCGGCCGTCGCCGTACGCGCGGGGCCGCCGCTTCCGTATCACTCGCACCATCCGTCCCACCAGCACCGACGCACGGAAAACGGCTTCCGCCGAACCGCTTCAGGCTCCCCGGAAGAGGGTCCACCCGGCTCCGGGGAAGTGGCGCGAACCCGTACCATAGTGGGATGTCCTTCCTCCGCCGCCGCAGCGCCGCCACACCCGCCGGCCCGGACTTCGATGTCCTGGCCATGGACCCGGGTGACTGGCCCGGAAACCTGGGCGCCGGTCTGCTGCCCGCCCCCGACGGCAGTTGCCAGGGTGTCTTCCTCCGGTACGACCTCTTCGGCGGCCGGGGCCCCGCGATGATCATCGGAAATCTGCCCGAGGGGTCACCGGCGCGCGAGCTGGTGGACGGACAGATCCCGTTCGAGGTGGCGCAGCTTCTGCTGGCGCTGGAGAACGAGGAGCCGGTCGAGGTCGTCGGCAGCGAGGACATCCCGGTGATGCAGGGGGACAATCTGCTGATCGTCCGCCGTCTCAAGCTGTCCGAGAGCCGGATCTCCTGTGTGCAGTTCGACCGCAGTGACCATGTCCTGGTCACCATCGCGAGCTGGGACCGGCCGATCACGGACGATCTGTACGCGCTGCTGAAGCCGCTGCCCGCGGAGCTGTTCCAGCAGGGCTGAGCGACCGGCTCCCGCGCTGAGCTGTACACCGACGGATCCAGGGCCGCGCCGCCTCCGAACAGGAGGCCGGCGCGGCCCTGTTCGTGCTGCCTGTGAACCGAATTTGTCATGCGTATTGCCAATTCCGTCATCGGACCTTTAACGTCCGGGCCATGACGCCTGGGATCAGCCGCAGAACCACGATCAAGTCCGCACTAGGGGTGACCGGCGCCTTGACGCTGGGAGTCCCGGCCGTGCCCGCCCTCGCAGGGGGCCATGACACCTCCGATGAATTTACTCTCTGGTATCAAAAGCCTGCCGCTGACTGGGAGCGCGAAACGCTGCCCATCGGCAGCGGCGCGCTCGGCGCCAGCGTCTTCGGGACGCTCGCCACCGAGCGGCTCACCCTCAACGAGAAGTCGCTGTGGACCGGCGGCCCCGGAGCCTCCGGCGGATACGACCACGGCAACTGGACCACGCCCCGGCCCGGCGCCCTCGCCTCCGTACAGCAGCGTCTCGACGCGGAGGGCAAGCTCACCCCCGAGACCGTAGCCGCCGAACTCGGCCAGCCCAAGCACGGTTTCGGCGCCTATCAGGTCCTCGGCGAACTGCAACTGGCCGTACCCGGCGCGCCGACGGCCCCCGACAGCTCGTACCGCCGCTCGCTCGACATCGGCTCGGCTCTCGCGGCCGTCTCGTACACCCATGAAGGCGTCACCCACACCCGGGAGTTCTTCGCCTCGTACCCGGGCCAGGTGATCGCCGGCCGGTTCTCCGCCGACCGGCCGGGGCAGACCGGCTTCATCCTCCGCTACACCTCGCCCCGCGACGACTACACGGCCACCGCCAGCGGCGACCGGCTGACCATCCGGGGCACGCTCCAGGACAACGGGCTGCGGTTCGAGGCGCAGATCCGGGTACGCGCCGAGGGCGGCAGGGTCACCGCGGGCCCGGACGGCACCCTTACGGTCAGCGGCGCCAACAGCGCCTGGTTCGTGCTCGCCGCGGGCACCGACTACGCCGACACCTATCCGCAGTACCGGGGCACCGACCCGCACGGAGCCGTCACCAGGACCGTCGACGCCGCCGCCCGCCGCTCGTACAACGCCCTGCGCGCCGACCATGTGCGTGACCACCGCGAGCTCTTCGACCGGGTCTCGCTCGACATCGGCCAGCAGCTCCCCGACCTGCCCACCGATCAGCTCCTGGCCGGGTACACCGGAGGCACCACCGCCGCCGACCGCGCGCTCGAAGCACTCTTCTTCCAGTACGGCCGCTATCTCCTCATCGCCTCCTCGCGTGCCGGGTCGCTGCCCGCGAACCTCCAGGGCGTCTGGAACAACGTCACCAACCCGCCCTGGTCCGCCGACTATCACGTCAATATCAATCTCCAGATGAACTACTGGCTCGCCGAGGTCACCAACCTCGCCGAGACCACCGCCCCCTACGACCGGTATGTCGAGTCGATGCGGGCTCCCGGCCGGGTGAGCGCGCGGGAGATCTTCGGCTCGACCGGCTGGGTCGTCCAGAACGAGACCAATCCGTACGGCTTCACCGGGGTGCACAACTGGGCGACCTCCTTCTGGTTCCCCGAGGCCGCCGCCTGGCTCACCCAGCAGCTCTACGACCACTACCGCTTCAACGGCTCCACCGCCTATCTGCGCTCCACCGCCTACCCGGTGATGAAGGAGGCCACGGAGTTCTGGCTGGCCAATCTCCGGACCGACCCGCGCGACGGAAAGCTGGTCGTCACTCCCAGCTACTCGCCCGAGCACGGTGACTTCACGGTGGGCGCGGCGATGTCGCAGCAGATCGTCTTCGACCTGTTCACCAACACCCTGGAGGCCGCCCGGACCCTCGGCGACAACGCGGACTTCCGCCGCAGGCTGGAGACCGCGCTCGCCGATCTCGACCCCGGGCTGCGCGTCGGCTCCTGGGGCCAGCTCCAGGAGTGGAAGACCGACCTCGACAGCCGGACCGACGACCACCGCCATGTCTCGCACCTGTACGCCCTGCACCCGGGCCGGCAGATCCAGGCGGGCAGCGCCTGGGCGGAGGCCGCGAAGGTCTCGCTGACCGCGCGCGGCGACGGCGGCACCGGCTGGAGCAAGGCCTGGAAGATCAACTTCTGGGCGCGGCTGCTGGACGGCGACCACGCGCACAAGATGCTCTCCGAGCAGCTCAAGAGCTCCACGCTGCCCAACCTCTGGGACACCCATCCGCCCTTCCAGATCGACGGCAACTTCGGTGCCACGTCCGGGATCGCGGAAATGCTGGTACAGAGCCAGCACGGGCCGATCGAGGTCCTGCCCGCCGTGCCCGCCTCCTGGTCCGACGGACGGGTGACAGGTCTGCGGGCGCGCGGCGGGGCGACGCTCGACATCGAGTGGTCGGGCGGCAAGGCCACCAGGATCGTCCTGCGCGCGAGCCGTACGGGCGAGCTGACCGTGCGCAGCACCCTGCTGCCGGGCGGGGAGCGGACCTTCCGGGCCACCGCGGGCCGGACGTACGTCTTCGGTTCGTAGAGGGATTCCCCGGAGACCGGCCGCAGGCCGAACAATCCAGGGCCCCGTCCGGTGTGGCAGCGGACGGGGCCCTGGTCCGTACGGATCCGAACGGCCCGGTACGGATGTGATCGGCACAGGATCGTCACGGCCGCACCTCGCGCGAAACCGGGTGGAATCGCGCACGATGGAGGGAGGCGAGGGGGCCCGTACGCCACTGTCCGCCCGCCGCCCGGCCGTCCAGCGAGCGAAGGGGCAGCATGGACAACAACGGTCTGACACCCGACGTCCTGCGGGAGCTGCGGCGCTCGCGCCCCTATCCGGCGGTGTCCCTGACGATGCCCACGCACCGGCGTGACCCCCGCCATGAACAGGACACGGTACGGCTGCGCAATCTGCTCACCGAGGCGGCGCACCGGCTGGAGGCCGACCCGGAGGTGGACAAGCGGGCCCGTACCGCGCTCAGCGCCCAGCTCGGCCGGGCCCTCACCGAGGTCGATCTGCGCCGCGCCCTCGACGGACTGCTGATCCTCGCGGACGGCCAGGAGCACCGGATCTGGTATCTGCCGCGCGAGGTGCCCGAGCGGGTCGTCCTCAGCGACAGCTATCTCACCCGGAATCTGGTGGCCGCCACCGCGCAGTCACGGCCGTACTGGGTGCTGGGAGTCGCGGCCGACCGCGCCACGCTGTGGAGCGGGACCGGCGAGTCGTTGCGCGAGCACCGCGGGAACGGATTCCCGATGGCGCCGCCCGAGGAGAGCTGGGACGTCGAGCGCGAGGAACGGATCGGCGACACGCCGAGCACCTTCAGCGACGAGGAGACCCGTAAGTTCCTGCGGTCCGTGGACGACGCGATGGGCGCGGTGCTGGCGCGCCGGCCGAGGCCGTTCTATCTGGTGGGTCTCGCGCCCGCGCTGGCCCTGCTGGAGGAGGCGGGCAGCGCCACGCGGCCGGCCGCCGGCAGGCTGGTCAAGGGCGGCCTGGCGGACGGGCCCGCGCCGGTGCTGCTGAAGGAACTCCGGCCCGTCGTCGAGGAGTACGCGCGCCGCGAGAAGGACGACGTACTGAACCGGCTGGACGAGGCCAGGGGACGGCGCACCTTCGCCGCGGGGCTCGACGAGGTCTGGGAGTCGGTACGGGGCAAGCGCGCCGACCTGATCGCGCTCGAAGAGCACTACCGGCGTACGGTCAGGGTCTGCGACGGCCATCTCGTACCGGTCGACGAGGCGGCGCTCACGGCCGCACCCGCGAGCCGGGCCGCGGCGAGCGGCGACGGCGGCCGCAACGACGTACGTGACGACATCGTCGACGAGCTGGTGGAGACGGCCCTGGACGGCGGCGCCGAGGTGGTGTTCCTGCCGGACGGCACCCTCGCCGCACACGACAGGATCGCCGCGGTACTGCGCTACTGACACTCCGCCGGTCGCGCGTCTGTGCGGCGGACGGAGACGGCGGGTGTCATCGGCCCCCCGTCGGCCGATGACACCCGCCTCGCTCCCCGCCCCTACGCCGTACGTCAGCGGCGCATCCCGCTCACCTCGACGTCGGACGCCTTCACATAGCCGACCCGGTGCCCGATCTGGATCTCGTAGTACATCTCCTTGCCGCGCACCACCCGGTGCTCCGTGATGTCGAACACCGGCGCGAAGTAGTACTCGCCCGGGGCCAGATCGCCCACCACGTACCGCTGCCCGGCGAGCACCTTGTACGGCAGCGGGGCGACCGTCTGCACCGGGATGCCGGCCGGGTACGCCGACGCCTCCGGGTAGGCACGCCCGTACACCGGTACCTCCGTCACGCCCGGCTTCGGCGTCAGCAGCGGGACCTTGGCGTTCACGGCGGTCGGCCGCGTCCGCGGATTGTGGAACCACGCCTTCTGCCCGAGGTACCAGATCGCCGTCCAGTCGCCCCGGCGCTCGGCGACCGCGTACTGCTGGCCGGTCGAGGCGCGTGCCCCCAGGTCGTTGACACCGGTCGTGGAGTCCTCGCCGCCAGGGCGCAGCCCGATGTCCTTCACCAGCGGGGCGCTCTCGTCGGGCGCGGTGTGCAGCCGTACGGCACCCGAGCCGTGCGGCGCGCACGCCTGGCCCGCCTTGTCGCAGTCGGTGTACGACGGCTGGTGCGAGGCGTACTGCGGACGGATGGTCACCGCGTCCGCTTCCGCTCCCGCCGTCGCCTGGAACGGCGCGCCGAGGAGCTGGAAGTAGTGCGCCCAGTCCCAGTAGGGACCCGGGTCCGTGTGCATCCCGGGGATCGACGCGGTGGTCGTGCCCGGCACATTGTCATGGCCGAGGATGTGCTGCCGGTTCAGCGGGATGTCGTACTTGTCCGCCAGATACCGCACCAGCCGCGCCGAGGTGCGGTACATCGCCTCCGTGTACCAGGCGTCCGGCGCGGTGAGGAAGCCCTCGTGCTCCAGACCCACCGACTTGGCGTTGACGTACCAGTTGCCGGCGTGCCAGGCCACGTCCTTCGCCAGCACATGCTGGGCGATGTGCCCGTCGGACGAGCGCAGGGTGTAGTTCCACGACACATAGTCGGGGCTCTGGATCAGCTTGATCGTGGTGTCCCACGAGCCCTCGGTGTCATGGATGACGATGTAGTCGATCGACTGGGCCGCCGGGCGGTCGGCCTTGTCATGGTTGCCGTAGTCCTTGTCGCCGAACTCCTCGTACGGCGCGGGGATCCACTCGCAGGCGACCGTGCGCGGACACTCCGTCGCGGGCGCGCCCGCCGTGCGGCGCAGGCCGAGCCGAGCGGTCCCCGAGGTGTCGGGCGCGATCCGGGGGACCGCGCGGAGCGCCACGCGCTGGCCGCTGTCCGTCGTACGCCGCTCGCCGCCCCTGATCACGTCGTACACATCGTTGGCGTAGGTGGTGGCGGTCGCGGTGTCGTCGGCGCCGGAGAAGCGGGCGACGGCTCCGTACCAGTCGGCCGGATCGGCGCTCGGCGGCTCGCCCAGCTCCCGCTGGGCGGCGGCCAGCAGGGCGGCGCCGCCCAGGACATTGGCGGCGGCGCTCTCCCGCAGCTCCTTCGCGGGCAGGCCGGTCAGCGCGGCGGCGCGGTCCAGGGTGCGCAGCCGGGCGGGCAGTTCGGACGCCTTCGGCACGCGGGCGGCGGCGTTGCGCGCGGTCCGCGCCGCACTCGCCGTGTCCGCCGTCCGCGCCGGACGGGACAGGTCGCCGCGCGCGTCCTCCGTACCGTCCGAATGGTGCGGCGCCTCGGCGAGCGCGGTCCTGGCGTCGGTGAGGTGCATCGGACCGTAGCCGCCGGAGACGCTCGGGGCGCCGCTGTGGGTGTCCCAGCGCGACTGAAGATACGAGACCCCGAGAAGAACGCTCTCCGGCACCCGGTAGCGCTCGGCCGCCACGGCGAAATCACGCTGGAGGTCACCCGGTCCGGGCAGTTCCGCGGTGGCGGAGGGGGCGGCGGAGACCAGGGGGAGCAGCAGGGCGGCGGATGCGACGACTCCGCCCGCTCTCAGCGCGCGTGCGCGGCGGAATCTCGGGGGTGGGGGGACGGAACCTTGCAATGCAGCCTCCAGTGACGGGTGGTGCGCGAAGGGCCTGCCGGGCCGAGTGCCTACAGAGGTATCGGCTCCCGGACGATCCGTCAATCATCGACCACAGCGGGGATTTCGCACGTCAGCGCAGGTCTGACGGAGTTTCGCGGCGGTGCTGCCCCGGCCTGCGGCGCGTCAGTGGAGTGAACCAATGAAGGTATACGGAGTGCTGCCCGGGGGCTGGGCGACGGCGGGACCGCGGCGGGTGCGTGGCCGGGACCGGCCCAGGTCGCCATGGCGGACAGCGGCCCGAACGCGCCGCGCGCCCCGTGTGATGGCACAGGGCGCGCGGCGCGGTTCTCTCTCCGCCCCAGGGGCGGACGGGCGGGCCGGACGATCCGACGGAGCCGGCCCGGGACGACGGACGGCGCGGCGGGTTTACGGACGGCCCGGCGGGCGGCGACGCGTCGGGTCACGCCTCGGGCGCGGCCGGGTGCGAGGCGGTGAGTGACTCAGCGGGTGCCGACCGCGGCGCGCACGGCCCGCCGCGCCATCGCGCAGTCGTCGTGCAGCCGCCGCAGCAGCAGCCGCTGCTCCTCGCCCGTGGCCGGTCCGCCCGGCGCGGACCCCGGCGCCGCCGCGGAGCCGGCCGAGGACGAGGGCGACGAGGCGGACGACGGCGACGGACCGGCGCCCGGCTCCGGCGCCTCACGCATCGCGCGCTGCACCGCCGTCTCGTACATCCGGATCTCCCGGGTCAGTACGAGCATCAGATTGACCAGGAACGCGTCCCGGTCCGCCGGCCCCCTGACCTGCGCGAGCTGACTGATGTGCCGCCGCGCGGCCGGTGCGTCGCCGAGCACCGCCCACAGCGTCGCCAGGTCGTACCCCGGCAGATACCAGCCCGCGTGCTCCCAGTCGACGAGCACAGGACCGGCCGACGACAGCAGGATGTTGGAGAGCAGGGCGTCGCCATGGCAGAACTGGCCCATGCCCTGCCGGCCGGCCGCCAGTCCGTGCAGCAGCTTCTGGAGATCGCCCAGATCCCGGTCCGTGAACAGGCCCAGCTCGTGGTAGCGGGCGATCCGTGCCGCGTAGTCGAGCGGCGCGTCGAAGAGCCCGGCCGGGGGCCGCCAGGTGTTGAGCCGGGCGATCGCGCCGAGTGCCGCCCGTACATCGCCCCGCGGCGGCGCCTCCACGGGATGACGGGTCAGCGCCGCCGCCCGGCCCGGCATCCGCTCCATCACCAGCGTGCAGTTGTCCGGGTCCGCCGCCACCAGCCGAGGCACCCGCACCGGTGGCCGGTGCCGGACGAACGAGCGATAAACCGCTATTTCGTGCCTGAACCTCTCGGTCCACACCGGCGAGTGGTCCAGCAGGCACTTGGCGACCGCGGTGGTGCGCCCGGTGGTTCCGACGAGCAGTACGGAACGGCCGCTGCGGCGCAGCACCTGCACCGGATTGAACTCCGGACAGATCCGGTGCACCGACGCGATGGCCATCCGCAACTGCGCGCCCTGAGGGCCGGACAAGTCGAGTCTCCCGCTGAGCGGTTGGGTGACGGCCCCCGTCCTGATCCGAGTCCGCCCGACATGGGTGGGGTCGAGATACGGTCCGCTTCCGGGCACGACCGTACGCTGCGACCGGGGCGGGGCGGACACGGAGGACGATGCTGTGTACATGGGCGATACAGATCCCTTCGTGTGCCGACGAGTTGCGTGCGCCACCCCGCCCGCCGGCCGTTCGGCACCCTGGGGAGTACGTCCTGCCGCCGGGGCGGGGTGGCGCTTTCCTACCCGACACCCGGGCGCGGGTGGCACACCATCTGGCGCACCCTGGCGAACCCTGGCGAATAGTCGCCACGCGGCCCCCGGGGGTAGTGTCAAGTCAGCCGAGAACCTGGGGGCTTGACGTGAGCGGAGAACCCAACACCCGTCTGTCGGATCTGTTCGGCCTGGCCGGCTGGTCCAAGGGCGAACTCGCACGGCTGGTGAACCGGCAGGCGGCGGCCATGGGCCACCCCCAACTGGCCACCGACACCTCGCGGGTGAGGCGCTGGATCGACATGGGGGAGACCCCGCGCGATCCCGTGCCGGGAGTGCTGGCAGCTCTGTTCACCGAGCGGCTCGGTCGTGTCGTGACCATTGAGGATCTCGGGTTCGTGCGGAGCGGACGCGCGGGGAAACGACGAGTCGCCGGGGACGCCGGGAAGAGCGGCAACCCCGACGGTCTCCCGTGGGCACCCGACCGGACGGCTGCGGTCCTCACCGAATTCACGGGAATGGACCTCATGCTCAACCGTCGCGGTTTGGTGGGCGCGGGTGCCGCGCTCACCGCAGGCTCCGCACTCACCAGTGCCATGCACGACTGGCTGCACTCCGACCCCGCACTGTCGCAGGACGCCCCCCGGATCGACGACCCCCTGCACACCGACCCCGCCGGGTTCGACCGTTACGAGGCCGCCCCCATCGGGTCGCAGGAGATCGACGCGCTGGAGCATTCCGTCGAGGTGTTCCGCGCCTGGGACGCCGCCCGTGGTGGCGGCCTCCAGCGCAAGGCGGTGGTGGGGCAGCTCAACGAGGTGGGCGGCATGCTCGCCTACCGGCACCCCGACCATCTGCAGCGGCGCCTCTGGGGCGTCGCCGCCAACCTCGCCGTACTCGCCGGGTGGATGTCCCACGACGTCGGCCTCGAACCCACCGCCCAGAAGTACTTCGTTATCGCCACCCATGCCGCGCGCGAGGGCGGCGACCGTCCCCGCGCGGGCGAGGCCCTGTCCAGAGCGGCCCGGCAGATGGTCCACCTCGGCCGGCCCGACGAGGCGCTCGATCTGATGAAGCTCGCCAAGTCCGGTTCTGGCGACGAGACTCTGCCCCGGACCCGCGCCATGCTGCGCACCATCGAGGCCTGGGCGCAGGCGTCCATGGGCCGTGGCCAGGCCATGCGCCGCACGCTCGGCGAGGCGGAGGAACTCTTCGTGTCGGACAAGGGCGATGTGCCGCCGCCCTGCTGGATGCAGATGTTCGACGAGGCCGACATGCACGGGATGCAGGCCCTGGCGTTCCGTACCCTCGCCGACCATGAACCGGCCGCGGCGACCGTGGCGCAGCGCCATGCCAAGAAGGCACTGGAACTGCGGGGCGGCGGCCGGCAGCGGTCCAAGATCTTCGACTACATCTCGATGGCGTCGGCCTGCTTCATCGCGGACGACCCGGAGCAGGCGGACCGGTACGCGCGCCTGGCGCTGGTGTCGATGGGGGAGACCTCCTCGCACCGCACCTGGGACCGGCTGCGCGAGATGTACCGGCTCACCGGGGAGTACGCGGGGTACGGGAAGATCGAGGACCTGCGCCACGAGATCCAGCTCGCACTGCCCAAGAAGGCGGCCAAGAGGACGGGCGGCGCCGACATCTAGCGCTCTCGCCGGAGGCTGCGGGAATCGGGTACGGCTGGTCTGT
The DNA here is from genome assembly GCF_019056675.1 of Streptomyces sp. GMY02. Lineage (NCBI taxonomy): Bacteria > Bacillati > Actinomycetota > Actinomycetes > Kitasatosporales > Streptomycetaceae > Streptomyces > Streptomyces sp. GMY02. Next base: position 8,054,243 of record NZ_CP077658.1, read on the forward strand.
GCGTACGGCGGAGCTTGTGCGTACGACGGGGCGTGCGGGTACGGGGAGGGGCCCGCGGGTCCGGTCCCTCCGGGGGTCAGCCGCCGACCCTGGCCACCATCACACAGGCGTCGTCCGCGCGTTCGGTCCCTCCGAACTCCTCGACGACCGCCCCGGCGCACTCCTGTGCGCTGCGGGTCCCGGCGAGCCGGGGCGCCAGCGCCAGGAGCCGGTCCCGCTCGGTCCCCGGGCTGTCATCGGCGCTTGTCAGCCCGTCGGTGTGCAGTACGAGCAGATCTCCGGGCAGCAGCCGGACATCGGCCTGCTCATAGGCGGCCCCCGGGACCGCCCCGAGCAGGACACCGTCCGGCGGAGTCAGTACGCGCCCCGTCCCGCCGCGGAACAGCAGCGGGGCGGGGTGTCCCGCCTGCGCCCAGGAGAAGGTCCGGGTCGCCGGGCGGTAGCGGGAGCACAGCACACTGCCGAGCGCGGGCTGCTCCGAGGCGTCGACAAGCTGGTTGAGATGGCCCAGCAGCGCCCCGGGCTCGATGCCCGCCACGGCCATACCGCGCAGTGCCCCCAGGGTCATCGCCATGGACGAGGCGCCCGCCATGCCCTGGCCGGTGAGATCGCCCACGGTCAACAGGGTGTCGCCGTCCGGCAGTTCGAGCGCGTCGTACCAGTCACGGCCGCTCAGCGGGTCCGCCGCGGACGGCAGATGGCGCGCGGCCAGTTCGAGCGCGGCAGGGCCGCTCCGGGAAGTCCGTAACGCACCGCGCCAGGACGGCAGTACGGCCTCCTGCAACTCGGCCACGAGCCGCCGCTCGGTCTGCGTGATCCGCTGTTCGCGACGGAGCGAGTCACGCCTGTCCCGTACCGTCCGCTCGCTGCGCCGCAGTTCACTGATGTCGCGGAGAACCGCCCACATGGAGGCGGTGCAGCCGTCGGGGTCGAGGACCGGCTCGCCCCTCATGTGCAGCGTACGGACCCGCCCGTCGGGCCTGACGATACGGAACTCGCCGTCGATGGGGCGCCCGTCGATCAGACAGTCCGTCACCAGCGCGGTGAGCAGAGCCCGATCGTCGTCGAACACCAGCGAGGGCAGCTCGTCCAGCGTCATCGGGCCGCTCTCCGGCGCCCGTCCGAGGATCTCGTACAGCTCGTCCGACCAGCTCACCTCGTCCGTGAGGAGGTCCCACTCGGCGCTGCCGACCCGGCCGGGCGCCGGGCCCGCGGTCCCGCGGAGATCCTCCGGGGCAGCGGGGTCGTCCGGCGGTCCGTCCCTGAGCTGGTCCAAGTGCGCGCCCAGATCGTCCAGTTGATGGACCGCCAGATCGCAGAGCGCCCGCTGCCAGCGCACCCGGGTGCCACCGTCGTCGACCGCGGTGGTGTCCCGGCGTACGGCGTCCATCTCGCCGCGCAGCCGACGGGTCTGGGTGATGAGCGCGTCCACCGTCCCCGGCTCGGGAGGCTGTTGAGCAGGACGGTCCGCGAAGAGGGGGGACGGCATCTCGTACTCCGATACGCGCGCGGCGCTGTCACGTCCGACTGATGGACTGTTATGAACTCTCGCACAGGCACCCCGGGGCCGTAAGGCGTTTGGCAACACTCGATCCGGCGATGCTCGTGGCATATGTCACGGGCCGCGCGGAGCAGGGTGTACGGGCGGTACCCGTCGACAGCCCCGGTCGGCGGCCCCGGTGGCGTGCCCGGTGCCGGCCCCGGCGGTGCCCAGGTGACTCCCGGCCGAAGTTCCGGTCTCAGGGCCTGCCCTGATGGCGGTGCAGTGCCACCAGCAGCCGCCAGATCCGGGCCGCGATGCCCTCCGGAGTGTCCTCGATCAGGCCGTGCAGCCAGTCCGCCAGCACCCCGGTGAAGGCCGCGGCCACCGCGGAGGCGATCAGCTCGGGGGCGGGCACCCCGGCCAGGGCCTGTTCGGCGCGGCTGCGTTCGCGCAGTTCGCGGTGGAGCAGCTCGCCCAGCGGTCCGCCGCCGCCCGGGCGCAGCAGGGCCCGGTGGAGCGCCGCGTGCGGGACGAGACCGGTGAAGAAGACGGTCAGGGGCGGCGGCGGGACACGCGGATCCGGGACGCCCCGCCAGGCGTGCAGCGCGTCCACCGCGTCCCGTACCACCTCCGCGCAGGCGTCCACGGCCAGTGCCTGGAGGTCCGGGTAGTGGAGATAGAAGGTGGCCCGGCCGGTCCCGGCCCGGCGCACCAGGGCCGCGACACCGACCTCTTCGAACGGCCGCTCGGCGCACTCGTCGAGCAGCGCCTGCCGCAGTCTGGCCCGGGTCCTGGCCGTACGGGGATCGCCCGCCGGGCCGGCGGAAGGACGGCCCGGCGGACCGCCGGGCGGGGGCCCGGGGGGTGTCCCGGGGAACGTCCCGCTCATCCCGCCGCGAGGACGGCGGCCAGGGTGACCGCGCCCGGCAGCGCCTGGACGAGCAGGATGCGCCGGTTCGCGGTGATCCCGCCGTACACCCCGGCGACGACCACACAGATCAGGAAGAAGATCTGCGCGCGGTAGCCGGTCGGGTCGCCGGCGATCAGCCCCCAGAACAGCCCGGCGGCCAGAAACCCGTTGTAGAGGCCCTGGTTGGCGGCGAGCGGCGCGGTCGCCCGTGCCATCTCGGCGTCGAACCCGGAGAGCCCGCGGCCCGGTGCGCGCTCCCACAGGAACATCTCCAGAACCATGATGTAGACGTGGAAGGCGGCCACCAGGCCGACGAGTATGTGCGCGGCTGTCCCCATGACGTGGGTCCCCCCGAACTCGGCAGAAACAACTGGACATGTGCTCAGGAAGTATAGACACATGTCCAGGAGTGCTCGGCGCCGACCGCCGACCGCCGCAGCTTCCGCGCAAGCCGGAGCCCCCGGGGGAAGCGCGTCCCCGGGGGCTCCGGCCAGCATTCCCCGGTGGGGGCGCTTGGAGTTAACGCGGCACAGTCTGGCACCGGGCCCGGTCAGGCACGGGCATGCCGCGCCGCGCTCACCAGATGGCCTCGACCCATTCGGGGTGGTCGATGAACGGGTTGCGGTTGTGCTGGTACTGGCTGTAGATGACCTCGTTGCGGCGCTTCTCGAAGGCGTCCGGCGGGTCCTGGTCGCTCCACCGCTTCAGTACGGACAGCTTGCCCATCGCGGGCGTGGAGCCGTTGTTGACCCGCTCGTTGGGTTCGAGGTCGGGCCAGGAGTCGCCGCCCTCGTACCGTACGGCCATATAGAGGATCATCCGCGCGACATCGCCCTTGACCGCGTTGCGCGGCTCGAAGGAGTCGGAGTCGGTGTAGTTGCCCGGGGCACCGGAGACCGCGCTGCCGCCGGTGTCGAAGTCCTTGTTCCCGCGTATGCCGTTGACGCCGACGTCCTCGGGGCGCAGATGGTGGAGGTCGGTGCCGGGGCCGGCCGAGGTGCCGAAGCCGCCGTGGGACTGGGCCCAGACGTGCTCGCGGTTCCACTGGCCCGAGTTGCCGCCGTTGCTCGACTTGGATTGCGACCGGCCGGAGTACAGCAGGATCACGTTCGAGCTGTTCGCGGGGTCCTGGTCGGTGCTCTTGAGCGCGTCCCAGACCTGTGCGTACGAGATCTTCGTCTGGTTCCTGATGATCGTGTGCAGGGCCGACTTGAGCGCGGGGCCGGTCTTGCCGAGCGCGCCCTGGTAGTACGTGTCGTCGAGCGCGGCGAGGGTACGGGCCGTGCCCGGGGCGGGGGCCGGGGCCTGGGGCGGCGTGGCGGCCGGTGCCGCGGCAGCGGTGGTGGCGAGCACCGCGGTGGCGGCACCGAGCACCAGCAACGCGCGTAGAGTGGGGAGTTGACGACGGGACATGGGTGACTGTCCTCTCCGGCGGGGGGAGCCTTCCACCGGGCCTGTGGGCCCGTGGGGCTGTGCGAAAACACACACTGCCGGTCATGTGCAGGTCAAGTCAATCGTGGATCGGCTCCCGGACCGCCCGGTTCCGGAGGGTCTGCGTTCATATGGATGAGCAATGACCAAGGAGCTGGCCAACTTTGGTCCATACCAGCTCCTTGACGGCCCCTCGCGCCCTCCCTTAAATCAAGTACTGAAATAAGCGCCCGAGGTGTTCCTCCGGACAGTCCCCCCTCGGTGCTATGTCATGCGCATGACCCCCCACTTGAAGCGAAGTGATGACCTGTGCGAATCCCCCTGGGACGCCGAATCGCGCTTTCCGCGCTCGCCCTGCTCTGCTGTACCAGCGTGCTGGCGGCGGTCCCCGCCTCCGCGGCCTCCGCGCCCGAACCCCGCGCCGAGGCGGCCGCCGCGATCGCGGCGGTGACCTTCTCCGACGACTTCAACGGGCCCGCCGGATCCGGCGTCGACGGCAGCAAGTGGCAGATAGAGACCGGCGACAACGTCAACAACCACGAGCGGCAGTACTACACCGCCGGCAACAACAACGCCGCCCTCGACGGCCAGGGCAACCTGGTCATCACCGCGCGCAAGGACAACCCCGGCAACTACCAGTGCTGGTACGGCCGGTGCGAGTACACCTCCGCCCGGCTGAACACCGCCGGCAAGTTCACCGCGCAGTACGGACGGGTCGAGACCCGGATGAAGGTCCCGCGCGGCCAGGGCATGTGGCCCGCCTTCTGGATGCTCGGCAGCACCGGCGGCGGCTGGCCCGACCAGGGTGAGATCGACATCATGGAGAACGTCGGCTTCGAGCCCGGCACCGTCCATGGCACCCTGCACGGCCCCGGCTACTCCGGCTCGGGCGGCATCGGCGCCGGCTACACCCTGCCCGGCGGCCAGGCGTTCGCGGACGCCTTCCACACCTTCGCCATCGACTGGGCGCCCGACTCCATCACCTGGAGCGTCGACGGCAATGTCTACCAGCGCCGCACCCCCGCCGATCTCGGCGGCCGGGCCTGGGTGTTCAACAGGCCGTTCTTCATGATTCTGAACCTGGCGGTCGGCGGCTACTGGCCCGGCGACCCCAACAGCAGCACCCCGTTCCCCTCGCAGCTCGTCGTCGACTACGTACGCGTCACCACGAACGACAACGGCCCTGGCGGAGGCGGCGGTGCGATCACCGGCCTCGGCGGCAAGTGCGTGGACGTGGCCGGGGCCAACCCGGCCAACGGCACCCCCGTACAGCTCTACGACTGCAACGGCTCGGCCGCCCAGCAGTGGTCGGTCGGTTCCGACGGTTCGCTCCGCGCGCTCGGCAAGTGCCTGGACGTGAAGGACAACAGCACCGCCGACGGCGCCCAGCTCCAGATCTGGGACTGCGCGGGCACCGGCAATCAGCAGTGGGCCCTGCCGGCCGCCCGTGATGTCGTGAACATCCAGGCGAACAAGTGCATGGACGCCACGGGCAACAGCTCGGCGAACGGCACCCGGCTCCAGATCTGGACCTGCACCGGCACCGCGAACCAGAAGTGGACGGTGAACCGCTGATGTCCGCCGCGGGCAGTATCCGCAAGACCCTCAGATCCCTGGCCCTGCTCATCGCCCTGCCGCTCGCGGCCGGCGCCGCGCTGGTCACCGCGCCCGCCCCGGCCACCGCCGCCGTCGCTGCGGTCGGTACGATCACCGGCCTCGGCGGCAAGTGCGTGGACGTGGCGGGCGCCAACCCGGCCAACGGCACGGCCGTCCAGCTCTACGACTGCAACGGCTCCGCCGCCCAGCAGTGGGACGTCGCCTCCGACGGCTCGATCCGCGCCCTCGGCAAGTGCCTCGACGTCAAGGACAACAGCACCGCCAACGGTGCCCAGCTCCAGATCTGGGACTGCGCCGGCACGCCCAACCAGAAGTGGACCGTCTCCGCCGCGCGCGACATCGTCAACACCCAGGCGGACAAGTGCATGGACGTCACGGGCAACACTTCCGCGAACGGTACCCGGCTCCAGATCTGGACCTGCACGGGCGCCGCGAACCAGAAGTGGACCGCGCCCTCGGGCGGCGGCAACCCGCCCGCGAGCGGCCCCATGGCGGTCGCCCCGTACATCTACAACGGCTGGGGCAGCCCGCCGAACCCGGTCACCGTCATGAACGCGACCGGCGTGAAGTGGTTCACCCTGGCCTTCGTGCTCAGCAACGGCTACTGCAACCCGCAGTGGGACGGCGGGCGCCCGCTGACCGGCGGCGTGGACCAGCAGACCATCAACACCGTGCGCGGCGCGGGCGGCGACATCATCCCCTCCTTCGGCGGGTGGAGCGGCAACAAGCTGGAGAGCTCCTGCTCCAGCGCCGGTGAGCTGGCCGCCGCGTACCAGAAGGTCATCAACGCGTACGGCCTCAAGGCGATCGACATCGACATCGAGGCCGCGGCGTACGACAGCCCCACCGTCCAGCAGCGGACCGTGGACGCGCTGAAGACCATCAAGGCCAACAACCCCGGCATCAAGGTGTACATCACCTTCGGCACCGGCCAGAACGGCCCCGACACCAGCCTGATCAACCGCGCCGCCGCCGCCGGTCTGACCGTCGACAGCTGGACGATCATGCCGTTCAACTTCGGCGGCACGGGCCAGAACATGGGCACGCTCACCACCCGGGCGGCCGAGGGCCTGAAGACCGCGGTCAAGAACGCGTACGGGTACAGCGACGACCAGACGTACCGCCGCATCGGCATCTCGTCGATGAACGGCATCACCGACAACAACGAGACGGTGACCGTCGCGGACTTCCGCACCATCCTCGCCTACGCGCAGCAGCACCATCTCGCCCGGCTGACCTTCTGGTCGGTCAACCGCGACCGGCCCTGCACCGGCGGCGGAGCCGACACCTGCTCGGGCATCGGCCAGCAGGCGTGGGACTTCACCCGCGTCTTCGCGCAGTACGCCGGCTGACCGGCGGGGAGAACACATGAACACGCTCTCGTACGGTGGCGGCGCCACGCCGGGCCGCCACCGGTACCACCGGCTGTCCCCGCTCACGCTGCTGCTGACCGTAGTGGCTCTCTGCATGTCGTCGGCCGCCCTGCCCCAGCAGGAGGCCGCGGCGGGGACCGCCGTGGAGGGCGGTGTCACGGTGGGCGGTGCCGCTGCTGCGGCGCCGCCCACCGGGTGGACCACCGTCGTCAACAAGGCGAGCGGCAAGTGCGTGGACGCCCGCGCCGCCGCCACCGGCAACGGCACCGCCGTACAGCAGTACACCTGCAACGGCAGCCTCGCCCAGCACTGGAGCCTCGCCGCCACCAGCGGCGGCTTCGTCAGGGCCGGCAACCGCAACGCCGAGAACCAGGTCTGGGACGTCACCGACGTCTCGGCCGCCGACGGCGCGCCGATCCAGCTCTGGACGTACGGCGACGGCGCCAACCAGCAGTGGCAGCCGGTGGCCGAGGCCGACGGCGCGTACCACTTCGTGAACCGCGGCAGCGGCAAGTGCCTCGATGTGCCCGCCGCCTCCACCGCGGACAGCGTCCAGCTCCAGCAGTACACCTGCAACGGATCGAGCGCGCAGTCCTTCCGGGTGCAGGCCGCCGATCCGCCGGTGCCCCCGGGCACGCCCGACCTCGGACCCAATGTGGTCGTCTTCGATCCGTCGATGTCGGCCGGCACCATCCAGAGCCGGGTGGACGCCACCTTCCGCCAGCAGGAGACCAATCAGTTCGGCACCCAGCGGGCCGCCTTCCTGTTCAAGCCCGGCACCTACGACGCCAATGTGAACGTCGGCTTCTACACCCAGGTCGCCGGTCTCGGTCTGTCGCCCGACGAGGTGAACATCCGGGGCTCGGTCCATGTCGAGGCCGACTGGTTCCCGCCGCAGAACGCCACCCAGAACTTCTGGCGCAGCGCCGAGAACCTCTCCGTCACCCCCACCTCGGGCACCGACCGCTGGGCCGTCTCGCAGGCCGCGCCGTACCGCCGTATGCATGTCCGCGGCAATCTGGCACTGGACGACGGCGGCTGGTCGAGCGGTGGCTTCATGGCCGACTCCAAGGTCGACGGGCAGGTCAGGTCCGGCTCGCAGCAGCAGTGGCTCTCCCGCAACACCGAATGGGGGAGCTGGACGGGATCCAACTGGAACATGGTGTTCGTCGGCGCCCAGAACGCGCCCGCGAACAGCTTCCCCAGCCCGCCCTACACCACGGTCGACCAGACCCCGCAGGTCCGTGAGAAGCCGTTCCTGTACGTCGACCAGGCCGGCGCCTACAAGGTGTTCGTCCCGGCGCTGCGGAACAACTCCAGGGGTACGACCTGGTCGGCCGGGGCTCCGGCCGGTACGTCGATCCCGCTGGACCAGTTCTACATCGCGAAGCCCGGGGCGACCGCGGCGGATCTCAACGCCGCACTGGCACAGGGCAAGAACCTGCTGGTCACCCCCGGGGTCTACCACCTCAACCAGACCCTGAGGATCACCAGGCCGGACACCGTCGTCCTCGGGCTCGGCCTCGCCACCTTCATCCCGGACAACGGGATCACCGCGGTGTCGGTCGCCGATGTGGACGGAGTGAAGGTCGCGGGTCTGCTCATCGACGCGGGGCCCGTCAACTCCCAGCGCCTGATGGAGGTCGGCGCCGACGGCTCCACCGCGAGCCACGCGGCCAACCCGACCTCGCTGCACGACGTGTTCTTCCGCGTCGGCGGCGCGGGCGTCGGCAAGGCGACCACCAGCCTGGTCGTCAACAGCCGCAATGTGATCGGCGACCACATGTGGATCTGGCGCGCCGACCACGGCAGCGGGGTGGGCTGGAACACCAACACCGCGGACACCGGGCTGGTCGTCAACGGCGCCGATGTCACCATGTACGGCCTGTTCGTCGAGCACTACCAGAAGCACCAGACGATCTGGAACGGCAACGGCGGGAAGACGTACTTCTACCAGAATGAGATGCCGTACGACCCGCCCAACCAGGCGGCCTGGATGAACGGCGGGACCCAGGGATACGCCGCGTACAAGGTGGCCGACTCCGTGACCAGCCACCAGGCGTACGGTCTGGGCAGCTACTGCTTCTTCAACGTCAACAACAGCGTGACGGCGGAGCATGCCTTCGAGGTGCCCAACAACGTCAATGTGCGGTTCCGCAACATGGTGACGGTGTCCCTGGGCGGCACCGGGACCATCCGGCATGTGATCAACGACCGGGGAGGCCCGTCGAACTCGGCCACGAATGTGGCGAACCTCGTCGCCTACCCCTGACAGGTCCCTTCCCGAGGCCTGGGAGACGGCCGTGAGAGCGGTCCGCGGACGGAGATCCCGTCGGCGGGCCGCTCCGTCCGTTCCGGCGTGCGGCGCGGCCGCCCGTCGAGCAGGATGGCGGGGGACGGACAGCGGCCCGGGAGCAGCGGAGGCGGGACATGCCGGTCAGCACGGTTTTCGTCACGGGCGGTTCCGGCTATATCGGCCGCCGCGCCATCGCCGCCCTGCGCGACCACGGGATCGGTGTCACCGCGCTGGTCCGCAGCGACCGGTCAGCCGGGACCGTGTCCCGGCTGGGCGCCGAGCCCGTACGGGGCAGCCTCACCGATACGGATGTGCTGCGCGAGGCCGCGTCCCGGGCGGACGGTGTGATCCATCTCGGCGCCGAGGCCTCGGCCGACGCGGCCACCGTGGACCGCGGGGCCGCCGACGCCCTGCAGGACGGCGTGGGCGCCGGACCGTACGTCCATACCGGCGGGGTCTGGGTGTACGGGAACACGGGGGTCGTCGTCGATGAGGACGCGCCCAGGAACCCGCCGCCGATCACCGCGTGGCGGCTCGCCAACGAGGAGCGCGTCCTTGCCCGCGCGGCCACCGGGGGACACCCGGTCGTCGTCATGCCCGGTGTCGTCCACGGCGGGGGCGGCGGGCTCATCGAGACGTTCCTCGCCGGTCCGGCACGGGAGTCCGGGGCGGTGCCCCTGATCGGCGACGGCTCCAACCACTGGACGGTGGTCCATGTCGAGGACATCGCGGAGCTGTACGTCCTGGCGCTGGGCGCGCCCGCCGGATCGGTCTTCGCCGGGGTGACCGAGGAACACCCCACGCTGGCCGAGATCGCCGGAGCGGTCGGGCGCGCCGCAGGCTGCCCAGGCCGTACGGAACGGCTGACGCTCGCTCAGGCGGTCGACCGGATGGGGCCGGTCGCCGAGGCGTTCGCGCTCGACCAGCGGCTCACGGGGGCACGGGCCCGGTCCGTACTGGGCTGGAAACCCCGCCACACGGAAGTGCTGCGCGAGCTGGCGGAGCCCGGCTGAGCCGGTCGGTCAGGTGAGCCGGTCGGTCAGGCGATTGAGGACGGACCGGTGCGGCGGCTCAGGGGAGCGGCTCAGAAGAGCTGCTCAGGGGAGCGGCTCCACCTCCAGGAAGCGGTGGCGGCGCGGCCCCCTGTAGAGCAGCGCCTCCCAGCCCAGCCGTTCCAGCACCGCCGCGCACTCCGCCAGCGCGCGCTTCTCCTGCTGCGCGACCCCGCCCCCGGGCGGGCCCAGCCACTCCACCCGTACGCTCGCGGGCCGCTCCCCGGCGAGCACACGGAACCCGGTCACGGTCCGCCGTCCCTCTCCGTCCACCGCCGACGGCGCCAGCCCGGCCGCCTCCAGCGCCAGGGCCACCGCCCGCACCGGCCGCTGCCGCTCCCAGGGCGCCGGCACGGATGCCGGATCACCGGCGCCCGTGGACGTCAGCCGCCGGATCTGGAGCAGCCCCTCGAAGGCGACCCGGACCTCGGCCGCCCGCGCCCGCGGCTCCGCGTCGGGCGCCGGTCCGTCGCCCGTGGCCGCCTCGAAACCACCGCGCTCCGCCGCCTCGCCCGGGCCCGCCATCGTCGCCTCACCGCAGCCGCCCGGAGTCCGCGCCCGGGATGAGAGAGGCCCCGACCGGACGGGGGATTCCAGTCGGGGCCGTACAGGGGGAAGGTGTGGAACCGGGGACTCCGGCCCGCACCCTCTCACTCTTCCTCAACGGCGGACCGTCTCGGAAAGTTCCCCGCTCTCAGGATCCGTTTCAGGAAGGCAGGACCCAGATGGGGTTGGAGTAGAACCACAGGTCCTTCCACGGGTCGGCGTCACCGACGACGTCGAGCGCCGGGCCGAACGGGTCGACCGCCGCGCCGTGGACGCCCACCGCGCTGCGGTTGCCGTCGGTGCCGCGCAGCCGGACGTACAGCGGGGTGGACACCCGGCCCAGCTTGTACGTGAGGCTGACGGTGCCCGTCGACTTGTTGACCTCGAAGGACTTGACGACCTTGGCGGTCGGCGCGGTGAAGGTGTCCTTGTCGCGCACCGGGCCCGTGACATCGCCCTGGATGATGTCGACACGGGCCAGCTTCGGCACGAACTGCGCCCAGTTGGCGCCGTTCGCCAGCGAGATGTCGATGGTCAGCTCGACATTGTCGCCGCGCTTGGTGTGCAGCGCGCCACCGAGCGTCGTCCAGCGGCTGCTGCCCTTGATCCGGACGTCGAGACCGCTGATCAGCGCGCCGTGGTCGACCCAGATACGGCCCGCGCGCATGCCGTCCATGACCGCCGCGTACGAGAACCGGTCCGCGCCGACGTGCGTACGGCTGTAGTGGCCCGGCCAGTAGTCGCCCTCGGTGAGGTTGAGGCCGTCGTTGCCGTAGACGGGGTCGGAGTGCCGGCCGTTGCCCGTGAAGTTGTCGTCGGGGCCGTAGACGGAGGGGTCGGCGTAGACCCGGTGCGAGTCGGAGTTGGCGGTGATCCACCACGGCTTGCCCTCGGCCAGCAGGCTGTCCCAGAGACCGCCGACGGTGGAGGTCATCCAGTCGAAGCCGCCCCAGGTGCGGTAGCTGTCCGCCGGGTAGCCCGGGAAGGAGTTGGCGTTGGGGTTGTTGCCGTAGAAGCCACGGGCCTGGCCGCCGCCCTTGGGCTTGGGCAGACCGGCGGCCTGGTGGCCGGGGGCGCCCTCCATGCCGATGGCGATCGGGTGGTCCGCCGAGGTGGCGTCGCGCCAGTTGCGGATCTCGTGCGGCGAGTCGATGCCGTTGCGGGCCGGGTGGTTGGCCAGCATCACGGCGTCGTCGACCTTGCGGCGGCGGACCTGCTCGGCCAGGAACTGGAGGCCGGAGATGGCCAGCGCCTCGTTGACGCCGTTGTCGCTGCTCGGGTGCAGGCTGCCGTCGTAGTCGTTCTCGAACTTCTTCAGCACCTCCACCTCGTTGCGGCCCGGGTGGACGAAGACCGTGGCGTGCTCGGCGCCCGGGATGTTCCACTCGAGGCCCTGGAAGACGAGCTGGTCCTTGAACTTCTCGCGGGCTTCCTGGATGTCCGGGTTGACCTTGTCCACGCCGATCTTGGCGTGCGTCTGGCTGCCGTGGTCGGTGATGACCATCCAGTCCAGGCCGTGCGCCGTGCCCTGGCGGACCTGGTCGATGACGCGGTACTTGCCGTCGTCGCTGTACTGCGTGTGGATGTGGTGGTCGCCCGCCAGCCACAGGAAGCCGTTGCTCTTGGAACGGTCGCCCAGGGGGAGCCGCTGGAGTCGGCGGCGGCGGTCGCGGCACCGCCCAGCACGCCCGCACCGGCCAGACCGGCTCCGAGCAGACCCGCGCGGCGCAGCATCGAGCGGCGGGAGAGCTGGCTCGGGGACAGCTCGCTGTCCGGCACACCGGCGTCGAGCGCGGCGGGCAGCGGGCCGTTCTCGGCCGGGTTGTCGTGCGTGTGGTCGTGCCCGTGGTTGTGCGGGTGGTGGTGGCCGTGGCCCATCTCTGCTCCTCGCCGATACCTGTGATGCTCAGCGAGTCAGATGTTCGAGCGGCCATGTGAAGACCGGGTGACGGCAGCTCGTACGCCATATGTTGAAAGTCGTACGGAATCTGTCATCCCGTTTCCGGGGGGCCGGGAGGCGGGTATCACCCGCCTCCCGGCCGCCCGGGTCAGGACGGGAACTCGTCCGCGGGGACCTCGCTGGTGGTGGCGTTGCCGCCGATCGTCTTCGCGAGCGAGAAGGTCAGCACCGTGTACTGGGTGCCCCCGGACACCTCGACCGTGCGGAAGTCCGCCTTGTCGTCGAACTTCTCGAAGGAGCAGTCGCGGGTGAAGGACTTCTTCGACGCGTTCCAGTCCGTGCCCGACGTGAAGTAGACCGTGTACGAACCGTCCTTGACGCGCCGTACGGTCGTCTTGGAGTCCTTGCGCACATACACCGTGAAGACGGTCCGCTTGCCGCGGGTCAGCGAGATCACCGCGTCGGAGCTGGTGCCGTTCCTGATCGTGAGCTGCCCGAGGCCGCCGCGTCCGCTGTCCTTCACGAAGGAGCCGTTGCCGAGCCGCCGGTGCTTGGGCTTCTCGGTCCTCGGCAGCTTCAGATGGACGGGATAGCCGAGCTCCGAGAGGGCGGCGCCGGCGTCCCGTACGGGCTGGAGACCGTCCGCCGCGTTCAGCTCGACGCGTGGCGAGGTGGCGCAGCGCCCGCCGTCGGCCCGTGCGTCCTCCAGATCCTGGCTGAGCCCGCGCAGCGAGGCGGCGAGCGCGGCATTGCCGCTGACGGCGTCCTCGGGGGTCTCGGCGGTGTCCAGTGAGGAGGCGGCGGTGTTCGCCGCGCCGGCGGCCGTGCCGAGCGCCTTGCTCAGCGCGGCACCCTCCCGCGCCCGGTCCACCGCGCGCAGGGCCTTGTCGAGCGGGCCGAGGGTGGTGGTGAGCGCCCGACGGTACGCGGCGGGCTCGACGGTGGGCGTGGGACTCGGAGCGGGTGTGCTGACCGACGGGGCCGCCGCGCCGCCGCTGTCACCGGCCGAGTCGCAACCGGCCAGCGGGACCGCGAGCGCCAGCACCGCGCTCGCCGCCGTGGCCTTCCCCGAGAGCCCCATCCGTATACGCGCGCGCGTCTGTGTCACTCCACTACCCCCCGTACCCCGTTCGGCCCCGGCCGAGCGCCGGGTGATAAGAGTTCTCCGATGTCAGAGACGTGTCAAGTTGCTTCAGGGCGGGTACCGGCGTTCCGCTCCCGGGTCCCGCCGAGGGCTCCGCTCCCCGGGCGGTCGCGCTCTGCTGGCGGTCACGGGGGACCGGTCGTACGGTGAAGAGGCGACTGACTCGACGGGACCGGTGCGGTCGGACGGGCGGCGGCATGATGGACGAGGAAGAAGAGCGGATCGGCGGGATGATCTGCAGTCATCTCGCGGATGTGGGGCCGGTGGACCCGGATAGCCTGGACGCCTGCCCGGAGTGCGTGGCGCTCGGCGACACCTGGGTGCATCTGCGCGAGTGTCAGACCTGCGGGCACATCGGCTGCTGCGACTCCTCCAAGAACAAGCACGCGACCGGGCACTACGAGGCGACCGGCCACCCCCTCATCCGCTCCTTCGAGCCCGGCGAGGGCTGGTGGTGGTGCTACGAGGACGAGGTCGTCTTCGAGGTCGAGGGCGTTCCCCCGGAACGGCCCGCCTGACCCGGAAGGGACCCGGCGCCCCGAGGCGGCGGGGGCCCCGGGACGCCCGGACGCGCGCCGAACCGATGCCGGCCGCGCGCCCGTTCGTCCGCCCGAGGGCCGGGCCGTCAGCCCGTCGCCTCCGATGTCACCGTGAACAGCGCGCCGTCCGGATCCCGCAGCGTCGCCTCGCTCAGCTCCGGCGACGGCGCCTCGGGCGACAGCAGCGCGCCCCCGCTCTTCAGCGCCGCGTCGACCGCGCCCGGCACCTCCGGCACCCGGAAGTACACATGCCACCGCGGCCTGATCCGGGGATCCGGTACGGCCCGCACACCGCCGTCCCGGATCTTGGCCACCACGTGCTCGTCCTGCCGCAGCACCGCGTGACCGTCCTCCCGTACGAGGGTGAAACCACCCTCGGTCTCCGGCGCCCAGCCGAGGACCTGGCTGTAGAAGCGGGCCGCGTCCGTGGTGTCGCGGGTGCGCAGCTCCAGCCAGGCCGGCGCGCTCCCGCGCCCCACCGTCCAGTCCGACCGCACCGCGCCCTCCCAGATCCCGAAGGCCGCGCCGTCGGGATCCGTGGCGAGGGCCGCCCGGCCCGAGTGGAAGGCCAGCGGACCCACCGCCACGGTCGCGCCGCGCTCCCTGATCCGGGCCGCCGCCGCGTCCACATCGGCCACCGCGAAGTACGGCGTCCAGGAGACGGCGACCTGGAGGGACGAGGCCAGCGCGCCGATGCCGGCGACCGGCATCCCGTCGGCGAGGGCGACGCAGAAGTCGTCCCCGAGCCCCGCCGGCCGGTACGACCAGCCCAGCACATCACCGTAGAAGGCCTGGGCCGCGGGCAGTTCACGCGAGAGGAGTGTCACCCAGCAGGGCGCCCCCGCGACCGTCTGCGACTCCGTCTTGTTCCGGTTGTCCTGCTCCACACCGCTCACTCCGCCCTCGTCCGTCACGCCTGCCGCACCCCACTGTCCGTACGTCCCATCCGGCCCCTCTACTCTGCCAGGCGCCCGACGGGCCGGGGTCCGCCGGGCATACGGACCCCGGCGGGACGTCAGCGGACCGTGGCGGCGAGGGCCGCGTCCGCCGCGGCGCGGGTGGGCTGCCACAGCGTGGTGACCGGCTCCCAGACGAGGATGCCGCCGGGGGATCCCACCGAAGCCGCGTCGAACGACCTGCCGTAGTGCGACGGGTCGGCCGCCACCGTCAGATACGCGACCGTACGGGTTTCCGTGGCGGCCGGGTCGAGGGTGCGCACGGCGGCGTACGCGGAGCCCTTGGCGGCGAGCCGGTACGGAGCGCTCTCCACCGGGGGCACGGGCAGGGCCGCGCCGTCCAGGTCCCCGAAGGTGACGGTGGGGATGCGGTTGACGACGCAGGCGCGCCCGCTCCGGTTGGTCACGCCGATCCGGACGGCATGGGCCGTGGCACCGGGCGCGGCGCTCACCGAGACCGCGGACTCGCGGCAGGTGGGGAGGGCCGCCGGGCCGGCGGCGACGGCGGCCGGGGTACCGGTTCCGGCCAGCAGGAGAAGGGCGAAGGCGGCTGCCGCGGGTGCGGCGAGGACAGGACGGATACGCATGGAGGTTTCCCCGTTTCGGTCGATCGGTCGAGGGCGGCACGGCGCCGGACGCGTCCACGCCCGGCACGGGTCATGTTCCGCGCCGCTCGACTGAGATGACACGCGAATGGGCCGGGTGGTTGTCCCCGCCGCCCCTGTTCGACCGCTGTTCGCCGCCGTACGGGTGACGGCGGATCAGCTCCCCGCCCTGGGGTAGCTCTCCAGCACTTTGCCCGAGATGTCGGCGGCCAGATAAGCACCGCCGTAGTCGTCCGACACATAGACGAGCAGCGTGGGCTTGTCGTCGGCGAAGGTCCAGGCGCCTTCGACGACGACATAGCGGAAGGTCGGCTTGTCGACACCGAGATCCTTCTCGGCCTTGCTGAGCAGAGCGGGCAGGGCGTCCCAGTTGATCGACGTCAGGTCGACCGTGCCGTCGTCGTCGGAGAGCGTGCCGCCCGCCCTCTTGGTCGTCCGGCCGCCCCGGTAGTCATAGGTGTCGTACAGCTTCTTGTTCCCCGCGACCGGGGCGTCCGCCGACGCGTACTCGCTGTAGAGCTTGAACCCGGTCACCTCCGTGCCGCCCATGACCGGCTTGAGCTTCTGGATCACCTCTCTGGCGGCGGAGGGCGTGAGCAGCGAGTCCGTGGACCGCTGGTACGGGGTGCCCTGATCGGAGGTCTGAGCGCCGGGATCGACGGGGGCGCCGCTCACGGTCCGGTCCGTGCCGGGGGAGTTGTCGTCGACGGTGCGGTCCGGGATCAGGTTCCAGACCAGTACGCCGGTGAGACCGACCCCGACGACGGCGGTCGCGATCAGGACGACCGGGTTCCTGCGGGCGCGTACCGGGCGCGACGGGGCGGTGGTGACGGGCGCGGGCCCGCGCGGGGCGGGCGAGGCGGGCGCCGAGAAGGGCGCCGTCGGCGACCGGAAGCCGGGTGAGGGGGCGGGGTGCTGCCCGTAAACGGGCGGCGGGGTCGGCCGGTACCCGTAAGCGGGCGGCGGGGACGTCACCAGGGTCGGCGGCAGGGGCGCCGGTGCGGTGTCCGGCGCGGCCGGCCCGAAACCGGGGTTCTGCGGGATCGCGGCGAGCAGCCGGTCCAGCTCGGCCGCCTCGGGCCGCGCGTCCGGGTTCCGGTCCAGCAGCGCCATCACCACGGGCCCGAGCGGCCCGGACCGTACGGGCTGCGGTATCTCCTCGTCGAGCACGGCGGCCAGCGTGGCGAGCGGCGTGGTCCTGCGCAGCGGATGCGTGCCCTCGACCGACACGTACAGCAGCATGCCCAGCGACCACAGGTCCGAGGCGGTACGGCCCTCGTCGCCGCGGATCCGCTCGGGGGCGATGTACTCGGGGGAGCCGATGAGTTCACCGGTGGCCGTCAGACCGCTCGTTCCCTGGAGCGCCGCGATACCGAAGTCCGTGAGCACCGGCCTGCCGTCCGGGCGCAGCAGGACATTGGCGGGCTTCACATCCCGGTGGTGGATCCCGGCCGCGTGCGCCGCGCGCAGCGCCGCCAGCACTCCGCGGCCGAGCGCGGCGGCCTCGCCGGGAGTCAGCAGGCCCTCCGCGAGCCGCTCCTGGAGCGACTGGCCCTGCACCAGCTCCATGACGATCCAGGGATGCGCGATGTCCGCCGCGTCCACGATGTGATGGATCGTCACCACTCCCGGGTGATCGATCCTGGCCAGTGCCCTGGCCTCCCGCAGCACCCGTTCGCGGAGCGTCCTGGCCGCCGTCGGATCCGCGGCGAGCAGCGCGGGATCGGGCGGCCGTACCTCCTTGAGCGCCACCTCGCGGTGGAGCGCCAGATCACGGGCGCGCCACACCATTCCCATACCGCCCGCGCCGAGCCGGCCCAGCAGCTCGAACCGGCCGTCGATCACGCGTTTTTCCTGGCCCCCTGCGTTCATGGCGCTCAGGGTAGAGCCATGCGTACGGACCGGTCATACCGCGCCCGCATCCTGGTCCCGGCCAGTGCTTCCGTCCGGCGGGGCGGAGGCGGACCCGTGGCCGCCGGGGTGGCGTTCGCGCCAGATCAGGAAGACGGCCGTCGACACCAGTGCCCAGCACGCCAGGACGACAAAGGGGAACGCGTGCTGCGCGTTGCCGAAGTAGACGGCGGTGTGCTGGGCGTTGATCGAGGCGCCCGGCGGCAGCCAGCGTCCGATGTGGCCCAGCAGCGAGGGCAGCAGCGGCCAGGAGACGGCTCCGCCGGAGGAGGGGTTGCCGAGCACCACCATCAGCCCCCAGGTGGGGACCAGCGCCCACCGCCCGACAAGGGTGTTGAACATGGTGAAGACCATGCCGGTGGTGAACATCGTGAACGCCAGGATCAGCCAGGACTCGACGAACGGGAACCGGATCGCGCCCAGCCACCAGTCCACCACCGCCGCGATGGAGAATCCGCCGAGCAGCGAGTGGGCTGCGGTGCAGGCGATACGCGCCCCGGGGGTGAGCGCGCCGGCGTGGACATTGAGCTGAGTGGCGCCGACGAAGCCGATGATGACGGCCGCGATCGAGATGTAGAAGAGCGCGAGTCCGCGCGGATCGCCCTTCTGGAGGGGCTTGACATCGGTGATCCGCACCGGCACACCGAGGGACCTGCCCACCGCGGGAGCGGTCTCCGTGAGCACCTGGGCCACGGAGGCCCCGGCGGCACTCGCCACCGCGAAGTCGACGTGGTGCGGCAGAAAGGTCAGGATCGCGAACACCTGCTGCTCCTCGACTCCGTGGCGCGCGGCGGCGCCGGTGGCGTAGGGATGCAGTTCGAGCGAGGCGTTGAGCTGCTTCTCCATGCCCTCCACGAAGGCGGTGGCGGTCGCGGTGTGCGTGGGGCCGACCACCGCGGCGGGGATCCCGTGCGGTGTCGGGTTCGCCATGTTGTACGTGTACGAGCCCGCGAAGAGCCCGGCGGCCGTGGCGGCGATGACCATGATCACGACAGCGGGCAGAAAGGGCGAGGCGGCGAACGCGGCCCACCACCCGGCGACGGTCCGGAGCGCGGCGCGCGTACGGCCGGAGCGGGCACGGCCTTCATGATCGTCACGCATGAAGGCACCGTAAACCACGTGGAGCAGCGGTCAGCGGAGCAGCAACTGGAGCCCGCCGAGCACGGTCGCCGCGATCACCAGCCGCTCGAAGAGCCGCTGATCGATCCGGTCCGCGCACACCTTGCCGATATAGGCGCCCGGGAACACGAAGAGCACCAGCGCCGCGTCCAGCAGGAGCGAGCGGGCGTCGATCAGGCCGAGCCCCACACTGAACGGCACCTTGGTGAGGTTGACGATCAGGAAGAACCACGCCGAGGTGCCGAGGAAGCCGAGCTTCCGGAAGCCCGCGGAGAGCAGATACATCGACATGACCGGGCCGCCCGCGTTGGCGACCATCGTCGTGAACCCGCTGAGCACACCGTACGAACGGGCCTTGAGGCGACCGCCCGAAGGACCCGGGCCGTCCGTGGCACCGGAGTCCCGGCCGGTGCCGTCGCCCGTCTCCGGTTCGGTGCCGCCCGTCCCCTTCGCGGCGTCCGCCGCGGCGCGCCGCCGCCAGACCGTGACTCCGGCCATCAGCAGCAGGATCGCCCCGATCGAGGTACGGACGGCCTCGTCGTCGGCCCAGAGGAGGAAGACCGTCCCCACCACGACACCCGCGGCGACCGCCGGAAACAGCCGCCACAGGGTCGGCCAGTGCGCATGGCGCCGGTAGGTGAGCACCGCGAGCACATCGCCCATGATCAGCAGGGGCAGCAGCACACCGGTCGAATCCCGGGCGGGCAGCACGGCCGCGAACACGGCCAGACTGACCGTGTTCGCGCCGCTCACCGCGGTCTTCGAGAAGCCGACGAGCGCCGCGGCCGCGGCGAGCGCGGCGAATCCCCACCAAGTGATGTCCATGCCAACGTCTGATGGTATGCCCGATGGACCGGGTGTCCGGTGCGCGGACCGGGAGTGCAGCGGAGATCACACGGCCCGTCCCGGGGTTCGGCGTACGGGCGGGGCGCCCCGAAAACCCGGAGGACACCGGCGCCGGGGATTCCGTAGCCTCCTCCGTGCCCCGCGAGGACCGCGCGGCACCGACCAGACCAGGCATATGCAGGGAGTACGTCATGGGGGCTGTGGGCCGGCCGATCACCGAGGCGCTGTCGCGATACCGGACGGAGGACCCGGCCGAGGCCGCCGATGTCGGCCGCGTCCGCGCGCTGGCGGAGAGCGCCGCCGATCCCTGGCTGCGCTCGACCCCGCTGCATGTCACGGCGTCCGCGCTGATCGTCCACCCCGCGAGCGCGCGGGTGCTGCTGCGCTGGCACGGACGGCTGGAGTCCTGGCTCCAGGTGGGCGGCCACGGCGACCCGGGCGAGACCGAACCGCTCGATGTGGCGCTGCGGGAGGCCGTCGAGGAGACCGGGCTCGACGATCTGGTCCCGTATCCCCATCCCGACGGCGCCGGTCCCTCACTCGTCCAGGTGGTGATCGTCCCGGTGCCCGCGGGCGGTGGCGAACCTGCCCATGAGCACGCCGACCTGCGCTTCGTCCTGTCCACGGACCGGCCCGAGGCGGCGCGCCCGGAGCGCCCCGACGCGCCGCTGCGCTGGATGTCCGTGCCCGAGGCGATGGAGGCCACGGCCGAGGCCAATGTCCGCGAGGCACTGCGGCGGGTGGGGGCACTGCTCGGCTGACGGGCACTGCTCGGCTGATCGAGGCCGAAGCCGAAACGTGACCGGGCCACGGGGCCCCGGGCCGTCGGTCACCGGGCGGGGGCCCGGCCCGCCGGTTGCCCGTTCCGAGGACACGCATGTCAGAGTCCTGGAAGGAAGATTTCGGCAGGAAGAAACGGAACAGGGAGAACGCCGTGCCCCACGCGCCCGAAAGCCCCGCCGCCCCCGGCGAATCAGGTCAGCCCGGTGAGTCCGGTGAGGCCGCCATACCGCCGGCGGTGACGAACTGGGCGGGGAACATCACCTTCAACGCGGCCCGCACGCACACCCCTTCGTCCGAGGAGCGCCTGCGGGAGATCGTCGCCGGGAGCGGTTCGGTGCGCGTGCTGGGCAGCGGTCATTCGTTCAACACGCTCGCGGACACCCATGGCGATCTGGTCTCCGTGGCCGGGCTGCCGAAGACCGTGGACATCGACGAGAAGGCCCGTACGGTCACGGTCGGCGCGGGCCTGCGGTTCGCCGAGTTCACCGGCGCCGTGCACCGCGCGGGCCTGGCGCTGCACAACCTCGGCTCGCTCCCGCACATCTCCGTCGCGGGCGCCTGCGCCACCGGAACGCATGGCTCCGGCTCCGGCAACGGCAATCTGGCCTCCGCGGTCCGCGCCCTGGAACTCGTCACCGCCGACGGCGGAACTCTCACCCTGACCAGGGGCGACGAGGACTTCGCGGGCGCCGTCGTCGCGCTGGGCGCGGTCGGAGTCGTCACCCGGATGACGCTGGACCTCGTACCGGCGTACGACATCCGGCAGTGGGTGTACGAGGGCCTCCCGTACGAGCGGCTGCGCGAGCGGTTCGACGAGGTGCTCTGCGCCGCCTACAGCGTGAGCCTCTTCACCACCTGGCGGACCGGCCGGATCGACCAGGTCTGGCTGAAGCAGCGGACCGGCGACGGGCGTCAGGACCCCGCGCCGGACACCTGGCTGGGCGCGGTGCTCGCCGACGGACCCCGCCATCCGGTGCCGGGCATGGACGCGGGGACCTGCACCGTACAGGGCGGCGTGCCCGGGCCCTGGCACGAGCGGCTGCCGCACTTCCGGCCCGAGTTCACTCCGAGCAACGGCGATGAGCTCCAGAGCGAGTACTTCGTCGCGCGCGAGGACGGTCCCGCGGCCTTCGACGCGCTGACGGCGATCGGCGGGCGGATCGCGCCGGCCCTCCAGATCGGTGAGATCAGGACGGTCGCGGCGGACGATCTCTGGCTGAGCCCGGCGTACGGTCGCGACTCGGTCGCCTTCCACTTCACCTGGCACCCGGACATGGCGGCGGTGGTACCGGTGCTGGACGCCATCGAGGAAGCGCTGGAACCGTTCGCCGCCCGGCCGCACTGGGGAAAGGTCTTCACCATGGGCCCGGAGCGGGTCAGGGAACGGTACGAGCGGTACGCGGACTTCGAGGCGCTCATCGCGAAGCTCGACCCGCGCGGGGTGTTCCGCAATGAGCTGATCGGCCGGTATTTCCGCGAAAGCTAGCCAGGTCCGCGATATCAGACGATTCGTCCGTCAGTATCGGTCTCGGGAATTTTTGTCACCAACCTATTACCTGGAACATATCCACATCACAGAATCTGTTTCTAACCTCACGCCATGGCCCGGCACAGAATCGCTCCGAACCCCGTCACCGCCCTCCTGGTCACCGGATGGGTCGCGGCCGGCGGTCTCCTGCTGACCACCGGCGGCGACGCTCCGGTCCCGGCGCGTGCTGCCGTCGCGCCCGTCCCGCCCGGATCCGGCGCGGCTCCGCTGCCGGGGCTCCGGGCGGTGGGCGCGGTACGGGCCGGGGAGGCCGGCCGGGGCTCCGGGACCGATGGCAAACCCTCGCCGAAGCCGGACAAGCCCTCGGCAGAGCCGGACAAGCCCGCGGTGGATCCGGACGAGGCGCTGGCCACCTCGCTCGCACCGGTCGTGAAGTCCGACTCGGCCTCCCTCTCGGTGGCGGTGCTGGACACGGAGGACGGGGACACGGCGTCGTACGGGTCCGGGAAGACCTATGACACGGCGAGCATCGTCAAGGTCGACATCCTGGTGGCCCTGCTGCTGCAGGCACAGGACCAGGACCGCCATCTGACGGCGGAGGAGAAGGACTACGCGACCTCCATGATCCGCCTCAGCGACAACGCCTCGGCGGACGCGCTGTGGATTGCGATCGGCGGGTCGTCCGGCCTGGACGAGGCGAACCGAAGACTCGGGCTGAAGGCGACGACCGCCGGAGTGAACGGCCACTGGGGGCTGACCCAGACCACGGCCGCCGATCAACTGGTCCTGCTCTCCGCCGTGTTCGGCGACGACTCCGAGTCCGACCTCAGCGAGGCCTCACAGACCTTCATAAGAGGGCTGATGGGTACGGTGTCGACGGAGCAGGACTGGGGCGTGTCCGCGGCGGGGAAGCTCACCGGGCTGAAGAACGGCTGGCTGCCGCGGACAGCGACCGGCCTGTGGGACATCAACAGCATCGGGCGCGTGACGGTGGACGGGCACGGCTATCTGCTGACCGTGCTCTCGCGGGGCAGCGCCAGCAAGGAGGCGGGCGTCGCCATGGTCGAGAGGGCTTCGAAGGCGGCGGTGCGCGCCCTCAGCGCGCAGGCATGACAGTGCGGGCCACGGGCCGTCCACTGCTGCCTGATCAGGCTTGGGCCGCGAACCGGGTCAGTACGGTCATGGTGGGCCGGAGATTCCGTACGACGGGCACCCGCCGCAGCACCGGCTGGACCACGCCGTAGTACGGACCGTGTCCCCGCGGCGGCGGAACTTCGCGTACGGCCGTGATGTACGGATGCGCCCCGAACACCTTCCGCAGCTCACCCCCGTCCATGCCCCAGGGCATCGGCGGTACGGCGTAGCCCCGGCGGGTCCGCATCGCGCCACGCCTCGTACAGGCGCTGAACCACCTCGGGACGGCATCGAAGACCAGCGCCCCGCCCGCGAAGCGCCCGGCGCAGGTCGCGATCACCTCCCGTACTTCCGGCGGCCGCAGATACATGAGCAGCCCCTGTGCCGTGACGAGCACCCCGTGGGCCGTGCCGACCTGGTCGGGCCAGGCCGGGTCCAGCACGGAGCACGGGTAGGTACGGCGCCGGTCGCCGTCGGGGAGCAGCCGCCGCCGGACGGCCGCGGTCTCGGGCAGCTCCACGGTCAGCCAGCTCATCCGGCCGTTGTCCACCCGCCAGAACTGGGTCTCCAGTCCTTCGCCCAGCGCGACGACCGTGCCGTAGGGGCGCTCGGTGAGGAAGTGCCGTACGACGGTGTCGAAGGTACGGACCCGCAGGCAGTGGCCCTGTGCCAGGAACGGGTTCGGCGGGCCGAAGGTCTCGGCGAAGGGGTAGTCGATGGCGTCGACCAGCTCGACCGCCTTGGGGTCATGGAACTTCCAGGACGGCTGCCGCGCGGCGCACGCCCGTTGGTACAGATTCCACAGCAGGGTCTCGGGGACACCCGTGAGCGCGACGGTCTCCTTGCCGCTGCGCTGCCTGCCGTGGTCCTCGCCCGGGGGCCGCTGGTTCCGGTCCATGGCGGATCGCTTCCCGTGCCGCTCGACTGCCCTGTGCCTCGCGCCTGTGCCTGCTGCCCATGCCCTCCGCACTCCCCATTCAACCCCTCCTGCCTGCGGTTATCACGTCCAACGGTGGCGAATTCGTGTGACGGAAAGATGGCCGGATTTACACCGGATGATCCTTGTATCCGTGACGCGCGAACCGCGTTCATACGGCACTCTGCTCGTATGAGCGCGAACTCGGACGACACGGCGGACGGTGTATTCGACGATGCGGCCGCCCGGCGGCTGCTGGAGCTGGGGCAGCGTGAGGAGGCACTGAGACGGGCGTTCCCGGTGGACGGTCCCGATACGGACCGGATGTCAGTCGCGCATTACACGGGCTACTCCGCGATGCTTCACGAGGACCGTGGATGGCGGCAGCTCTTCCCCGCCGTTCAGGCCGAGGAGGAGGCGCGGGCGGATCTGCGCGATGTGCTGCGGCTGCGGGCCGCGAGCGCGGGCGAGCTGGCTCCGCGTTTCACCCGGGCCGCCGAGGCCGTGGCCCGGGGCGAGGACCAGGTGATCATCGGCGAGGACGTCTACCGCGTGGTGCGGATCGAGCAGACCGTCATCATGACCGCGCACGGCCCGCAGACGCCCCGGCCGCACGACCGGGAGTTCCCCGAGGTGTTCGACGAGCGGCCGGGACCGCGCGGCCCCGGCCGTCCCCTGGAGGACTGACCCGGCTGCCGGCTCAGGCGGTGCGCGCCACCACCAGCGCGCACCGGGGGCTGCCGTCGGGCCGGAGACCGAGGCCGGAGAGGGGAAGCACGGAGGTGGTGAAGCCCGCCCCGGCCAGCTCGTCCAGTACGTCCGGGAGCCGGAAGGTGCGGTAGTACATGACGAACGGCGGGCGCCACACCAGATTGCGCAGCCGCATCGCCGTGTCGAACCCCCAGAGCGCCCAGTAGAGCTTCGAGCCCACTCGGGGCGGCGCCGGGACGGGGAAGACGAACAGGCCGCCCGGCCGGAGCGCGGCCCGTGCCTGTGCGAACAGGGCAGGCCGCTCGGCCGGCAGGAAATGCCCGAACGCCCCGAAACTCACGGCCAGATCGAAGACGGGCGCCAGCGGCAGGGCGCGGGCGTCGGCCCGTACCCAGTGCACGGCCGGAGCGCCCTGAGCGCCCTGGGCGCCCGGAGCGTCCGACGCGTCATCCGGTACCTGATCCGGTACGGCGGACCCGGTGGCGTCCCTGGCGGCGGCCAGCATGCCCGCGCTGAAGTCGACCCCGACGACCCGCTCGTCACAGAGCCGCCGCAGCACCCCCACCCCGGCCCCGGTCCCGCAGCAGATGTCGAGCCCCGTACCGAAAGGGCCGAGCGGCGCGGCGGCATGTACGACCGCGTCCAACAGAGTGTCGGGCGTACGGAAAGGAGTCCGGTCGAACTTCGGGGCGAGCAGGTCGTAGCCGCGCTCGACGGACGACAGCGCCTGGACGGCGAGTTCGCGCAGGGTCGGACCTTCCGGAGTGAACATCGCCCATCAGCCTAACGAGTTCCCCGGCCCCGGCGCTCAGAGGTGCTGGTTGCGGTGGAGCCGCCACACCGTCAGCGCGAGCTGGAGACGCAGCCGGCCGTGCGGCTCCTGCACCGGCCAGCCGAGCCAGTGCTCGGCCTGCGCCAGACGGTCCTGGAGCGTCGAGTGGTGCAGCGTCAGCTCCGCCGCCGCGGCCCGCAGACTGGTGGCGAAGGCGACCTTCTGGAGTGTGACGGCGGCCCAGGGGGCGGCGGCGATCGCGCGGTCCAGCGCGCGGACATCCGGCACCGGCTCCGTGCCGGGACCGACCGCGTCGGCCAGCAGCACGAGACCGCCCAGATCGTCCGCGTACACGATCCGCGGCCCGGGATCCTGCTCACTGCCCTCCGCCGTGAACCGCAGCGCGGTCCGCGCGGCTGCCGCCGAAGCGGGCAGGTCGGGTACGGGCACCGCCGGGCCGATCCCGGCGCGCCGAGCGCCGGCGGACGGCGTACGCGCGCCCGGGGAGGGCATCGTCTCGACCACCACGGGCCCTCCCGCGGGCGCCACCGCGCGGGCGAGCGCCGCGTCCCGCAGACCGAGGCGTACGGCCGCCTGCCGCCGGGCGTGCTCCGGCGCCGAGGCGTCCAGCAGCACCTCCACCGAGGCCGGATCCGCCGCCGGGCCCTCCACCGGCGCCCGGCCCCGGGTCCGGTCGAGGACATCGCGGGCCGCCGCCGCGGCCCGCTCCAGCACCATCGCGTGCACACCGCCGGGCGGTCCGGTCCGCTCCAGCCACACCGCCGCGCCACCGCCCGGCACCAGCGCGGCCGACATCCAGCCGGGATCGACGGGGCCGCCGCCGTCCTGCCGCACCCCGTCGGCGCCCACCCGGATCCGTACCCCGCGCGCCTCGTCCACCAGCCGGGCGGCGCAGCCCGACAGCACGGCCGCGCCGCGCACCAGGGACTCCAGGCCCGCGCGGCCCTCGACCAGCCGGTCGAAGTACGCGATCACCTGGAGCGCCGCGCCCGCGTCGGGGTCGAGTGCCGCGAGCCTGCCCGCCAGCTCTTTCACCGCTTCATCCTGCGCCGTCCAACGGGCGGTGCCAACGGTCGGTTCCCGCCCGGTCAGTCCGCGAGCAGCCGGCGCAGCCAGGAGAGCTGGGCGGCCCTGGCCGCCTGGGACACCGCGGCCTGCGGCGCCAGACCGTCGAAGCCATGGAAGCCGCCCGGCCACACATGCAGTTCGGCCTGGCCGCCCGCCTGCCAGAGCCGGGTGGCGTAGATCACGTCCTCGTCCCGGAAGGTCTCCGCCGAACCGACATCGATGAACGCCGGCGGCAGCCCCGAAAGATCCTCGGCCCTGGCCGGAGCGGCATACGGGGAGACATCCGGGCCACCGCGCCGCTCGCCCAGCAGGGCGGTCCACCCGGTGTGGTTCGCCTCGTGGTCCCAGACTCCCAGGCCGGCCATCTGATGGCTGGAGGGCGTGTCGTTGCGGTCGTCCAGCATCGGGCACATCAGCATCTGCCCGGCCAGCGCCGGGCCCCCGCGGTCCCGAGCCAGCAGGGCGACCGCCGCCGAGAGCCCGCCCCCGGCACTGCCGCCCCCGACCACGATCCGCGCCGGGTCGATCCCCAGCTCGGCGGCGTGCTCGGCCGTCCAGACCAGCCCCGCGTAGGCGTCCTCCACCGGGGCGGGATGCGGGTGCTCGGGGGCCAGCCGGTACTCCACGGACACGATGACCAGGCTCAGCTCCTGCGCCCAGTCGAGCAGACGGTCGATGCCGGTCCGGTTGTCCCCGAGGACCATGCCGCCGCCATGGATGTTGTAGACGGCGGGCAGCCCCGTACCCGCGCCGGCCGGGCGGCAGATGAGCAGGGAGATGTCCGGCTCGCCGGCCGGCCCCGGCACCGTACGCTCCTCGACCTCGATGGCACCGTCCCGCCGCAGGTCCTCCTCCGGCAGCCGCGCCAGAGTCCCGGCCTGCCGTATCGCCGGAAGATCGTTCAGCTTCAGGGTGTCCCCGAGCTGCTCCCTGATCACATCGAGGGCCGCCGCCAGCTCGGGATCGAAGGGCGGCGGGGGACCGGTCCGTCCCTCGGCGGGCGGAACGTACGAGGACGAAGTGACGGTCATCGGCTCTCTCCCTCTGTGCGCGGTCACCTCTCTGTGACCCGTCCCGCCATCCTGCCTCCGGTCCGGCGCGTCCCGGCAGCGCCAAGCGGCGGAGATCACCCGCCGTCCGGCGGGTGCCGTCCCATCCGGCGCGGTGCGGCGATCCCGGCCCGGCCCGGTGTTCCACCGTGCTCAAACCTCCCGGCCCCTCCCACCGGCGGATTTCATACGATCGCAATCCTGTGATCTCGACAGACACCCCCATACGGTGTCACTCTCCCGCCATGCACCTCACCGCCCGAAGCTTCCTCCCCGCTGTTCTCGTCCTCGCCGTCGCCGCCGCCGCAGGCTGCGCTCCGCAGGATTCGCCCTCGTCGCCGGAGTCGTCGGACGCGTCCGCCGGTGGCGCCGCGCCGTCCGCCGCGGCCTCCTGCGAGGCGGGCGCGCTGGCCACGGAGACCAAGGGGAAGCTGACCGTCGGAACGGACAAGCCGGCCTACGCGCCCTGGTTCCAGGACGACGACCCCGCGAACGGCAAGGGCTTCGAGTCCGCCGTCGCGTACTCCGTCGCCACGGCACTCGGCTTCACCAAGGACCAGGTCGTCTGGCAGACCGTCCCGTTCAACAACTCCTTCTCGCCGGGCGAGAAGAACTTCGACTTCGACATCAACCAGGTCTCCATCAGCGACGAGCGCAGGCAGGCCGTCGACTTCTCCTCCGGCTACTACGACGTGCGCCAGGCCGTCGTCGCGCTCAAGAAGTCCCCGTACGCCGGAGCGACCAGCGCCGCCGCCCTCAAGGGGGCCAAGCTCGGCGCCCAGGTCGGCACCACCAGCCTGGACACCATCAACGAGATCATCAAGCCGTCGCAGCAGCCCGCCGTCTTCCAGAAGAACGACTTCGCCAAGTCCGCGCTGCGCAACGGTCAGGTCGACGCCATCGTCGTCGATCTGCCCACCGCCTTCTACATCACCTCGGCGGAGGTGCCGGACGCCGAGGTCGTCGGCCAGTTCGCCGACTCGGCGGGTACGGCGGAGCAGTTCGGGCTCGTCCTCGACAAGGGCAGCGCGCTCACCGCCTGCGTCACCCGGGCCGTCGACGGACTGCGCGAGGACGGCACGCTCGCCGCGCTGGAGAAGCAGTGGCTGTCCGACGCCGTGGACGCGCCGGTGCTCAAGTGACCTTCGGAACCACACCCCTGGCGAAGGACGGGGGGACGGGCGGGGGCGCGCGCAAGGACGACGGCGACGACGGGTACACACCGTCCGCGCGCCGGCTCGAACGCGAGCGGTACAAGCGCGCCCGCGCCCGCCGCGCCACCGCCGTCGCGGCGCTCTCCACCCTGGTGACCGGCGCCGTGCTCTATCTCGTCATCACCGGCTCGCCCGGCTGGCAGCGCACCCGCGAGACCTTCTTCAGCGCCGAGTACGCCCGGATGGCACTGCCCAAGGTGCTCGACGGACTGCTGCTCAATCTGCGGCTGCTGGCGGTCTGCGGCGTCTGCGTCCTTGTGCTGGGGCTGCTGCTGGCCGTCGCCCGCACCCTGCGCGGGCCGGTCTTCTTCCCCGTCCGGGCGCTGGCCACCGCGTACACCGACTTCTTCCGCGGACTCCCGCTGATCATCTGTCTGCTGATGGTCGTCTTCGGGGTGCCCGCGCTGCGGCTCCAGGGCGTCACCAACGACCCCGTCCTGCTCGGCGGCACCGCGCTCGTCCTGACCTACTCCGCCTATGTCGCCGAGGTCTTCCGGGCGGGCATCGAGTCTGTCCACCCCTCGCAGCGCGCAGCGGCCCGCTCACTGGGCCTGTCCAACGCCAAGACCCTGCGGTACGTGGTGCTTCCGCAGGCCGTACGGCGGGTCGTACCGCCCCTCCTCAACGATCTGGTGTCGCTCCAGAAGGACACCGGACTCGTCTCGATCGCCGGTGCCGTCGACGCCGTCTACGCGGCCCAGATCATCGCCGGAAAGTACTTCAACTACACGCCCTATGTGGTCGCGGGCCTGGTCTTCGTCGCGCTGACGATCCCCATGACCCGCTTCACCGACTGGGTCACCGCCCGGATGGACCGCCGACGCGCGCAGGGAGGAACCGTATGACGGCCGGCGACACGCCCGTGCTGCGCCTGGAGTCCGTACGCAAGACCTTCGGCCGGGACCGGGTCGTGCTGCGGGACGTCAGCCTCGATGTCGCGCCGCACACTGTGACCGCGCTGATCGGCGCGTCGGGCTCCGGCAAGTCGACCCTGCTGCGGTGCGCCAATCTGCTGGAGGAGATCGACGACGGCGCGATCTTCCTGGACGGCGAGGAGATCACCGACCCCCGGGCCGACGCGGACGCGGTACGCCGCCGGATCGGCGTCGTCTTCCAGTCGTACAACCTCTTCCCGCACATGACGGTCCTCCAGAACATCACCCTGGCGCCCCGCCGGGTCCTCGGCGTCCCGCGCGAGGAAGCGGCGGAGCGGGCCGGGGAACTGCTGGCCAGGCTCGGTCTCGGCGACAAGGCCGGGGAGTACCCGGACCGGCTCAGCGGCGGCCAGCAGCAGCGCGCCGCGATCGTCCGTGCCCTGGCCGTGCGCCCGCGGCTGCTGCTCCTCGACGAGATCACCGCGGCGCTCGACCCGGAGCTGGTCGGCGAGGTGCTCTCGGTCGTACGGGACCTCAAGGACGAGGGAATGACGATGGTGCTCGCCACCCATGAGATGGGCTTCGCCCGGGAGGTCGCGGACCAGGTCTGCTTCCTGGACGGCGGGGTCGTCCTGGAGCGCGGCACCCCGGCGGAGGTCTTCGGGGCGCCGCGCCGGGACCGTACGAAGCGGTTCCTGCGGCGGATCGTGGAGGCGGGCCGGCTCTGACACCCACGGGCCCGGCCGCACGGCGCGTCACCCCTGCCCGGGCCGGCGCGGCGCGGCGGTGAACTCCACCGGCAGCGAGACCGGTACCCGTGTCCAGGGCGAGGGCTGCCAGCTCACCTCCTCGGCCCGGATGGCCAGCCTCATGTCCGGCAGCAGATGCAGGGCGGTGTTCACCGCGGTACGGGTGATCAGCCGCGCGGGCACCTGCGCCGGGCACACATGCGGACCGGCCGAGAACGCGAGATGCGCGCGGTTGCCCGGCTCGCCCGCCTCGTCGGGACGGATCGCGGGGTCGTCGTTGGCGGCGGCGATCCCCAGGATCAGCACATCGCCGCGCCGGATCCGGCGGCCCCCCAGCTCGGTGTCGCGCAGCGCGTACCGGGCGGGCATGTTGTTCATCGGCGGATCGCGCCACAGCGCCTCGTCCAGGGCGTCGTCCACCCCGAGCCGGCCGCCGTGCAGCCGGGCGGCGAACCGGGGGTCGGTGAGCATCAGCCGCAGGGCGTGCGAGATCCAGGCGTTGACCCCCTCCGTCCCCGAGGAGATCATCACCACCATCGACTGGAGCCGCTCCGCGTCGGTGCGCAGATTCGGGTGATGGATGATCGCGGTCGTCAGATCGTCGGCCGGGTTGACCTGCCGCTCGCACAGGGTGTCGACCAGGATCTCCTGGAAGTGGCGGTTGCCGTCCTGCGAGTCGTCGGCGCTGCCGAACAGCGCGACCAGCGCCCGCCGCAGCTCCTGCCCCTCGCTCCTGTCCAGCCCGAACAGCGAGGCGATGGAGAGCAGCGGCACGATCGCCGCGTACTCGCTCACCAGATCGGCGCGGCCGTGCGGGGAGAACTCCGCGATCAGCTCCGTGCACACCTTCTCGACCTGGCGGCGCGCCTTGCGCTGGTCGATACGGGCGACTCCGTCGTCCAGGGGCTGGCGCAGCCGGCGGTGCTCGGGGCCGTCCGCACCGATGACATTGGCGCGCCACGCCATCATCGGCAGGAGTCCCGAACGAGGGGACACCGCGCCCTCGTTGAGGTCGCGCCAGTTGCGGGCGTCGCGCGAGAAGACCTGCTCCTGGCGGGTGACCGCCAGCAGTTCCCGGTAGCCCATCACCAGCCAGGCGGGGACGCCCGGCTCCAGCTCGACCCGGGCGACGGTGCCCCACTCCTCGCGCAGCGTGCGGTAGACCTCGCGGGGTTCGGCCGCGCCGGTCGCGGAGGTGAGCGGAAGCGGATCCGTACCGCCACCGCCCGTGTGTGCGGGACAGCCGGGCGGCGGTGCGGCGGGAGAACCCGGAGAAGAAGGGGCGGAGGGAGCAGAAGGAGCGGAGGGTGCGGAGGGGGCGGTCTGGGTCATGAGACGGTCTCCTTGGCGGGCACCGTACCGGCGGCGGACACATACTCGACCAGGCTGATCAGCGCGTCCACCGAGGGAGCCCGCTCGCGCGCGTCGCACATCACCACCGGTGTGTCCGGCAACAGGTCGAGCGCGCGCCGCAGTTCCCCGGTGGCGTACTCCTCGCTGTCCGGGAACTGGTTGACCGCGACCGCGAACGGCAGTCCGCGCAGCTCCAGTTGCTCCAGGACGTCGAAGCTGTCCTCCAGCCTGCGGGTGTCGACCAGGACGAGCACCCCGAGGGCGCCCTCCGCCAGCCCCTCCCACAGATCCCAGAACCGCCGCTGCCCCGGAGTGCCGAACAGATAGAGCACCAGCCGGGAGTTGAGCGTGACCCGCCCGAAGTCCATGGCGACCGTGGTGGTGGTCTTGGTGGACATCCCGGCCAGATCGTCCACGCCCACACTCGCCTCGGTCATCACCTCCTCGGTGCGCAGCGGCTCGATCTCGCTGACCGAGCCGACCAGTGTGGTCTTCCCGACGCCGAACGCGCCCACGATCAGGATCTTCACAGCCTGCTGGACAGTGTCGGGCAAATAGCGGTCAGCGGAGCCGACGGAGACCATCCAGTACCTCCTGAAGCAGTTGCGGGTCGGGCTGCACGGCCTGGGGGACGCCGGAGCGCGCGGACAGATGGCCGCTGTCGACGAGATCGGAGGCCAGCACCTTCACCAGACTCACCGGCAGTTCGAGATGGGCGGACGCCTCCACCAGGGAGAGCAGCCGCTCGCACATCCGGACGAGGGCGCGCTCCTCCCGGGTCGCGGAGACCGGCAGTTCGCAGGGCGGATCGGCCGCGATCAGCAGGGTCTCCACCCCCACGGTGTTGCGCGAGGGCCGGGACCGTCCCCTGGTGATCACGTACGGGCGTAACGCGCCGGACCCGTACTCGCCCTCGTTCCCCGGACCGGTCACCGAGCCGATTCCTGTCGCGGCGGACTGCTCAGATTCCCGGCGCCGATCTTCAGCACCTGCGCCTGCATCTGCCGGGCGACCAGCTTCGGGTCCACCACGGGTCCGGTCACCACGGCGAGATGGGCTCCGTTGGCGCTGCGCATGAAGAGAAAGCCTCCGTTGAACTCCACCATCTGCTGATGCACGGCCCCGCCGTCCTCGCCGAACTCCCGGCCCAGGCTGCGGGCGAGGGACTGGAGGCCGGAACAGTTCGCCGACAAACGGTCGGCGGAGTTCCGGTCCATGCCCTCGGAGCTGGCCAGCAGCAATCCGTCGGCGCTGAAGACGATGACTTCTCTGACCCCGGGCACCACGGCGACATCGGCGATCATCCAGCCGCGTTGCTCCGGGTTCTCCACGTAGCTCATGCTCAGTTCAGTCCTTCCGTTCGGATGTGGGGGAGGACGGGCCGTCATGGCCCTCGATCGGGAGGGAGCCGGACGCCGGCGCGGGCCGGCCGCCCTCGAAGAACTGCTCCATCCAGTTGCCGGCCTGTTCCGGTGTGCCCGGCGGCGGTGTGGCGGCGGGTGCCGCCTCGGCCGCCGGAGCGTATTCGCCGCGTCGTGAGCGGCGCTGGGGCAGTCGCCCCGATCCCCGCCGGGGGGCGGCGGGCGTCCCCTGGGCGGGGGTTTCGGAGGCCGTGGGGCCGGGTGTCACCGGGTCGGGGTTCACAGGGCTGGAAGTCACCGGGGCAGGAATCGCAGGGACAGGGGTCATGGGGGCGGGGCGCTTGGGCAGCGGGGCGATGGCGGAGACGGACGTCCGGTCCGCCGCGGGCGTGCGCACGGCAGGCGGCTCCGCCGGCGGGGTGCCGGGCACCGGGCTGTCGGCCGTCTCCGACGGAAGCGCGGGCCGGGGTACGTTCCTGACGGACCGGCGGGGCGGTGTCGTACCGGCAGGGGCGAGGGTCTCCAGCACCTCCGAGGGCACCAGCACCACCGCGCGGACACCGCCGTACGGGGACGGCCCCAGGTCGACATGGAAGCCGTGCCGGTCGGCGAACCGCCCCACCACCGCGAAACCGGTCTGCGGGATCTCGCCGACCTCGCCGACCCCGAGGAGCCTGCGTCCGGAGACGATCTCGCGCGCCTCGGCGAGCCGGTACTCGTCCAGGCCGAGCCCGCCGTCGTCCACCTCGATGACCGCGCCGCGCTGCACCGTACGCACCGTCACCGGCACATTCGTCCGCGGCGGCGAGTACTCCGTGGCATTGGCGAGCAACTCGGCCAGCAGATGCACCAGCGGCTCGACGACCGCGGGCCGCACCCCGATGTCCGGGTCGCCGGTGACCTCGATACGGCGGTACGCGACGATACGGCCGGACGCGGCCCTGACCACGTCCACCAGCGCGAGCGGCTTCTGCCACTGCTGTCCCGGCCACTCGCCGCACAGCACCTTCAGGCTCTGGGCGTGCCGGGCCTGCTGGGTGGCCGCGTGGTCGACCCGCATCGTGGTCTCCAGCAGATCGGCGTCGCCGGGATAGCGGTCGGCCAGCCCCGTCACCGCGGCCTGGATCCGGTGCGCCGAGGTCTGGACCCGGCTCGCCAGCTCCACCAGCGCGAGGCGCTGCGACTCCTCGCGGTGCTCGACCGAGTCGGCGACCTCGGCCAGCAGCCGGTCGAACCACCCGGCCACCGTGTCGCCCAGCCGTCCGCCGCCGGTACGCGGCGGCACCGGGATCTCCGTCCGGCTGAGCGCGGCGGGCAGCCGTTCCTCGACGAGGTGCTCGGCCTCCCGCCGTACCAGCTCGGCCTGTTGCTCCAGCCGGGAGCGCCAGTCGGCCTCGCGGCGTGCCGCGGCCTCCTCGGCGCGTCGGTGGAGGCCGCGCAGGTTCACCAGCGAGACGAGCACCAGCAGGGTGACCACGCCATAGGCCACGGCCGCGCCGGCGTGGACACGCGCGAGGGAGACCACCGCGGCGGCGAACGCGGTGCCGGTCATGACGAGAGTCACCGGCCAGGGCCACGGCGAGGTACGGAAAAGACGTGAGGGCGCGGGGGAACGTGCCATGGAAAACCTTCGAGTTGGCTGAAAAACGTGGTCCGGCTCGGGTCCTGTCCGCCGGACAGGACCTCATTCACCCGGCGGAAGTCACGGGCGGCGAAGGCAGCGGGAAGCCGGTATGAGCGCCGGACGGGCGGGCGTGGGGCGCTGGGCCCCTGCGGCCTCGGCACGGACATACGGCTTGATCATGGGTAGAACTACCTCTTCACCGGACGCTGTTGGGGGATCGTACAACCCCCGCCCTCACGCGTAGTCACATCCCGGCCACATGGGGTCACGGTGAGAGGGCAGCCAGGACCTGGCCGTTCACGGTGACGGCCAGGCGGAAGACCCCGCGCGCTCAGCGCTTCATACGGTCGATCTGGCGGATCTTGTTCGTCACGTCCAGGGCGGCGACCTTGTACGACTCGGCCAGCGTCGGGTAGTTGAACACTGCGTCCACCAGATAGTCGACGGTACCGCCGCACCCCATCACGGCCTGTCCGATATGGATCAGCTCGGTCGCCCCGGAGCCGAAGCAGTGCACACCGAGCAGCTTGCGGTCCTCGGGCGACACCAGCAGCTTCAGCATTCCGTGCGCGTCCCCGATGATCTGGCCGCGGGCCAGTTCCCGGTACCGCGCGACCCCGACCTCGAACGGCACCCGCTCATCGGTGAGCTGGTCCTCGGTCCGGCCGATGAAGCTGATCTCCGGAATGGTGTAGATACCGATCGGCTGAAGGTGGTGCATTGCGTTCACCGGCTCGCCGCACGCGTGGTACGCCGCCACCCGGCCCTGTTCCATCGACGTCGCGGCCAGCGCCGGGAAGCCGATGACATCGCCGACCGCGTAGATGTGCGGAACCTCGGTGCGGTAGTGCTCGTCCACCGTGATCCGGCCGCGCCGGTCGGCCGAGAGCCCCGCCTTGTCGAGGTCGAGTTCCTCGGTCATGCCCTGCCGCCCTGCGGAGTACATGACCGCGTCGGCGGCTATCTTCTTGCCGCTCTCCAGGATGGTGAGCGCGCCCTCTTCGTGCCGCTCGACCGCCGCGACCGTCTCCCCG
Organism: Streptomyces sp. GMY02; assembly: GCF_019056675.1. Classification (NCBI taxonomy): domain Bacteria; kingdom Bacillati; phylum Actinomycetota; class Actinomycetes; order Kitasatosporales; family Streptomycetaceae; genus Streptomyces; species Streptomyces sp. GMY02. Next base: position 8,090,124 of record NZ_CP077658.1, read on the forward strand.
AAGCGGAAGGTCACCGCCAGATCGCGCAGCCGGTACTTGAGCGCCTCGACCACCTCGACATCGCAGAAGCCGAGCATGCCCTCGCGCTGCTCGACCACGGTGATCTTGCTGCCGAGGGCCGCGAACATGCTCGCGTATTCCATCCCGATCACACCCGCGCCGACGATGACCATGGACCGGGGCACCCGCTCCATGCTCAGCACGCTGTCCGAGTCCAGGACCGTACGGTCGTCGAACTCCACGCTCGCCGGGCGGGCCGGGCGGGTTCCGGTGGCGATGACGATGTGCCCGGCGGTGAAGACCCGCTCCTGGCCCGACGCGTCCCGTACAGCCACGGTGTGGTCGTCCACGAACCGGCCGGTGCCCGAGAGCAGCGTCACCTGGTTCCTGGCGAGCTGGTTCCGTACGACATCGACCTCGAGGCCCATCACATGCTCGGTGCGGGCGGTGAGATCCGCGACGGTGATCTCTTCCTTGAGCCGGTAGCTCTGGCCGTACAGATCCCGCTGGGTGAGCCCTGTGAGATAGAGCACCGCCTCGCGCAGTGTCTTGGAAGGGACGGTTCCGGTATGGATGGAGACGCCGCCGACCATATTGGGCCGGTCGACGACGGCGACCCGCCGGCCGAGCTTGGCCGCCGCTATGGCGGCCTTCTGGCCGCCCGGTCCTGATCCGATGACAAGCATGTCGAAGTCGGGCACGGGAGGAGTCTGTCAGCCGCGGGTGTTTCCCGGAAGGGCGGACCAGGAGGTGATTCGCCCGCCCGGGACCTGCCGTGTTCACTTGCGGTGCGGGCCTTACGGTGAGATCTGTCCGGTCCGCCGCTGAGGCGCGCCGTATCCAGGGAGGATGACAAGTCAGTGGTTCTGAAGACGTTCAGGTGGGCTTTTCTCGTCACCGCCGCCGGCCTCGCGGCCGGGGCGCTCTACGACGGGTGGGCCGCCCTGGGGATCGTCGCGATCCTGGCCGTCCTGGAGGTCTCGCTGTCGTTCGACAACGCGGTGATCAACGCCGGGATCCTGAAGCGGATGAGCGCCTTCTGGCAGACGGTCTTCCTCACGGTGGGCGTGCTGATCGCGGTCTTCGGGATGCGGCTGGTCTTCCCCGTGGTGATCGTCGCGGTCACCGCGAAGATCGGGCCGGTCGAGGCGGTGAACCTGGCGCTGAACGACAAGGACCGCTACCAGCAGCTCGTGACCGACGCGCATCCGGCGATCGCCGCCTTCGGCGGGATCTTCCTGCTGATGATCTTCCTCAACTTCATCTTCGAGGAGCGGGACATCAAGTGGCAGGCATGGCTCGAACGGCCGCTGGCCAGGCTCGGGAAGATCGAGATGCTCTCGGTCTGCATCGCGCTGATCGCACTGGTCGTCGCCGCCATGACCGTTGCCACGCATGCCCATCAGCACGGCGGCGGGCACGCCGACAAGGCGGCGACGGTGCTGACCGCCGGGGTCGCCGGACTCATCACGTATCTGGTGGTGGCCGGGCTGTCCGGCTTCTTCGAGAACCGCATCGAGGAGGAGGAAGCGGAGGAGGAGGCCGAGGAGGAGGCGCGCGAGGAACGCGTGAAACGCGGCCTCGGGAACGGGGCGGTGGCCGCGCTCACCGGCCGGGCCGCGTTCTTCACCTTCCTCTATCTGGAGGTCATCGACGCCTCGTTCTCCTTCGACGGGGTCATCGGCGCCTTCGCCATCACGAACGACATCGTGCTGATGGCACTCGGCCTCGGGATCGGCGCGATGTACGTACGGTCGCTCACCGTCTATCTGGTCCGGCAGGGCACCCTCGACGACTACGTCTATCTGGAGCACGGCGCGCACTACGCGATCGGCGCGCTCGCCGTGATCCTGCTCGTGACGATCCAGTACCAGGTCAGCGAGATAATCACGGGTCTTGTCGGGGTGATCCTGATCGCCTGGTCCTTCTGGTCCTCGGTCCGCCGCAATGCCCGGCTCGCGCGGCTGGCCCGGCTTGCCGAGGGGACGGAGAACACCGACGCGGCCCGCGCCGAGTGAGTCAGCCGTCCACGACGCTGAAGAGCCCGCCGTCCGGGTCGCGGAGGGTGGCCTGCCGGCCGGAGTCCGCCGCGGCCGGCGGGGTGACGACGATGCCTCCGGCGGCGGACACGGCCCGGGCCGCGGCATCCGTGTCGGCCACCCGGAAGAACACATGCCAGCGCGGCCGGATCTGCGGATCGGGGGCACTCCCGATGGCTCCGCCGCGCAGCGCCGCCACCGTGTGCGTACCGTCGCGGACCAGGACCTCGTGGTTCTCGTACTGCACCTCGCAGCTCTCCCGCTCGTCCGAACCCCAGACCAGAACCTGTCCGTAGAAGATCGCGGCTGCGAACGCGTCCCGTGTCCGCAGCTCCAGCCGGGCGGGCCCGCTGCCGCACCCTACCGACCAGCCCGGCAGGGTCCTGCCCTCCCAGAGGCCGAACACCGCGCCGTCCGGGTCGGCGGCCAGGGTCGCGCGGCCGGTGGGCATGGCGAGCGGGCCGATGGCGACGGTGGCGCTCCGCTCCCGGACCCGGGCGGCGGCCGTGTCGGCGTCGTCGACGAGGAAGTACGGGGTCCAGGCCACCGCCGTCCCCAGGCTCGGGGCGAGCGCTCCGATGCCCGCGACCGGGCCCCCGCCGGCGGACGGTCCGGCGAGCGCGACGCGGAACTCCGGGCCGAGGGCCGTGGGCCGGAAGGTCCAGCCGAGGACCGCGCCGTAGAAGTCCTGCGCGGACCTGAGATCGCCGGCCATCAGACTCACCCAGCAGGGCGCTCCCACCACCGCGTGTCGTGTCGTCGGCACGGCTCAGCGCCCCATCGCACGGTCGAGATTGATCGCCGAGCTGATCAGGGCGAGATGGGTGAACGCCTGCGGGAAGTTGCCCAGGTGCTCACCGGTGAGCCCGATCTGCTCGGCGTACAGGCCCACATGGTTGGCGTACGTGAACATCTTCTCCAGCGCCAGCCGTGCCTGCTCCACCTCACCGGCGCGGGCCAGCGCCTCCACCCACCAGAACGAGCAGATGGAGAAGGTGCCCTCGGTGCCGATCAGTCCGTCGGGGGACTGCTGCGGGTCGTACCGGAACACCAGACTGTCCGCCACCAGCCGCTCGCCGATCGCGCTGATGGTCGACAGGAAGCGCGGGTCGATGGGCGAGACGAACTTGACCATGGGCATCAGCAGCAGGGAGGCGTCCAGGATGTTCTCGGGCTCATGGCCGTCCTCGCCGGCGAGCCGCTGCACGAACGCGCGCTCGCGGGGGTTCCAGCCGCGCGCCATGATCTGCCGGTAGATGCTGTCCCGTACGGCGGTCCAGTGGACCAGATTGCCGGGCAGCCCGCGCTGGCGCGCCATCCTGATCATGCGCTCGACCGCGACCCAGCACATGAGCCGTGAGTAGGTGTGGTGCTGCTGGCCGGCCCGGGTCTCCCAGATGGACTCGTCGGTGATGTCCCAGTGGTCCATCAGCCACTCCAGGATGTCGCACAGATCCGTCCAACTGTCGTGCGAGATGCCCATGCCGTACTTGTTGAACAGATAGATCGAGTCGATCAGTTCGCCGTAGATGTCGAGCTGGCGCTGACCGCTGGCGTTGTTGCCGGTACGCACCGGGCGCGAGCCCCGGTAGCCGTCGAGGTGCCCGAGCTCCTCCTCCGGGAGATGGGCGTGTCCGTCGATCGAGTACACGACACGCAGCGGGCCCTCGGCGCCGTCGGGCTCCGCGCTGCGCAGCCGGTCGGTCAGCCAGTCCATGAATCCCTGCGCCTCCTGGGTGAAGCCCAGCCGCAGCAGGGCGTACAGGGAGAACGCGGCGTCCCGGATCCACACGTACCGGTAGTCCCAGTTCCGCGCGCCGCCCACCTGTTCGGGCAGCCCCATGGTGGGCGCGGCGATGATCGCTCCGGTGGGCTCATGGGTGAGCAGCTTGAGGGTCAGCGCCGAGCGGTGGACGGTCTCGCGCCAGCGTCCGGTGTACGTGGACTGGCTCAGCCAGCGGCGCCAGAAGGCCACGGTGGACTCGAAGAGCGCCTCGGCGGCGACCGCGTCGACCGCGCAGGGATCGGGCTCCGTCACCGAGCCGTCGGCCCCGCCGGCCGTCTCCAGATCGAACAGCGCGGTCTCGCCCGCGAAGAGCTCGAACTCCGCGTGGGCGTCCATGCCGTCGAAGGCCAGGGGTACGGAGGAGCGCAGCCAGAGGGTGAGGGACTCGCCGACGAACCGCACGCCGTCGGGCATCCGCTCCAGCCGGTGGGCGTCGCGGCCGTAGTTCAGCCTCGGCGCGATCCGTACGGCGAGCCGCATCCGGCCCCGGACATTGACCACCCGCCGGACCAGACGCTGGCGGTGCTTCGGGTCCCGTTCCCGTACGACCGGCATGAAGTCCTGGACCTCGACGATGCCGTCGCCGGTGAGGATGCGCGTGATCAGGATATTGGTGTCGGGGAAGTAGAACTGGTTGCGGGTGGCGCCGTCACACATCGGTGAGATGTCCCAGAAACCGCCGCGTTCGGTGTCGAGCAGGGACGCGAAGACACTGGGGGAGTCGAAGCGGGGGGCGCAGAACCAGTCGATGCGCCCGTCGGTGCCGACCAGCGCGGCGGTCCGCAGATCCCCGATCAGACCGTGTTCGGCGATCGGCAGATAGCCCTCGTCGGGCCGGCCGGGGGCAGGGGTGTCCTGATCGGTGTTCCGATCCGTGTCCTGATCGCGTTTCACCCCGCCAAGTCTCACGGACCGGGCACGGACCCGCATGTCGGTATACGTCCGGTCGGCCGAAGACGGACTTCTCGGCCCGGCCGGAAATACCGCTGTCCCGCGCAGTGGGCAGAAAACACCACTCGTCGGCACGGAGCCGGACATGACCGCCGAGTTCCGGAGCCGGGACGGGAAGGCCGGTACAAGAAGTCCGGGATACGGCGGAGAGAGGACCGTCACCCGGATTTTCCGTCCCGAACGTGCGGTTTTCTCCTGGGCGTTGGACCGCGGTCCGGTGGATTTCCCACCGGGGCATCCCGGGGCGGCGGTGCTCGGCGTACCGTTCCGGCCGGGACCGAGGCCGAAATCATTCCTTCGGTGCGCCTGTCCGGCGGACGCCGACGGTGCGCGGCCGTACTACGGACACGCGGCACCCCTTCCGCCGGCAGACCTCTCAAATCCCCTGCTCCGACGGCGACTTGGGCGGCGGCCACCGATGTCCTACCCATCGGTAGCCAAGTCGTAACGGCGCGGTCACTTCGCTCTCATGGAAATGCGGTAGGGGCAGCGCATTTCTCAACCGCGGTCATCCCGTTTCGCATATCCGATATACGAGTGTTCGATCTGCTTCGGTCGTGACGAAATGCCCGGCGCTCAAAGAGTTTTGCGCGTCCGAGGGGGTTACGTCACGCCCCGTAGGCGCTACCTTCGAGGGGGCGAATGGGGACCCGGGATGCTGTGACCTTCGGCACAGGCATCGCCCCGAATGCAGACTCTGCATTTCATTGGCATGACAGCGTGATATCGCGCATGTGAGCCCGGGATGGCGCCCTTGAAAAACGTCCCTTTGCTGTCGGCTCATCGAAAATCTTCCGCCACTCGGAGTGATTGCATATCTACCGAGGGTGATGGGTCGCTGAGTGTGACCGGTTGACCCCGGGGAAGCCGGGCCAGTTAACTACCCGCCGGTAAACCCCCCCACTGATTCGGGAGACTTCATGCGGATGCCGGAGCCCGGCGTGTCCATTGACTTCTCGCTGACACACTCGGTCATCGTCGTCAATCCGCTGCACCGGCCGTCGCCGCGGCTGACGGCCGTCGCCGCCCGATCGGGCGCGACCGGCGTGCTGGAACTGTCCGGTGATCCCCGGGACGTCGCCGACACGCTCGACCGCACCTGCCGCTGGTCGTCGCTGCCCTTCGGGGTCCGGATCCGGCCCGGCTGCCCCACCACCGACAGTGACCTGCCCGGACCGGTGGACACCGTGCTGCTGGCGGACCCCGCGCGGTCGCCCGCCGAATTCCCCGGCCGCCGGGTCCTGGTGGAGGTGACCGATCCGGCGGGCGCCGCCCGGGCCGCCGCCGCGGGGGCCTCCGGGCTGATCGTCCGCGGTGCCGAAAACGGGGGCCGGGCGGGCGAGTTGAGCACCTTCGTGCTGTTGCAGCGAATACTGGCCGACCCGTCGCTCACCCTGCCGGTCTGGGCCTGCGGCGGGATCGGACCCCACACGGCCGCCGCCGCGGTCGCCGGAGGCGCGGCGGGTGTCGTCCTCGACACCCAGCTCGCGCTCTTCGACGAGGCGGGGCTGCCCGCCGAGATCACCGCCGCGCTCACCGGGCTCGACGGCTCGGAGACCGTGCTCCACCACGGGACGCGCGTACTGCGCCGCCGGGGCCCCGGCGCCCCCGAACTCCCCGCGGATCCGGCCGAGTTCGCGGCCCGGGTCGGCAGCGACGATCTGCGCACCCAGTTCCTGCCGGTCGGCCAGGACGCCTTCCTCGCCGCCGCTTTCGCCCGGCGCTGGGGAAGCGTGGGCGAGGCGGTCCGCGGTGTCCGGGCGGCGATGACCGCCGCCGTCGAGGACGACCGGCCCGCCGCCGCGCTCGCCGCCGGATCGGCGGGCGCCCGGACCCTGGGCACCCGGCTCCCCGTCGCACAGGGGCCGATGACCCGGGTCAGCGACGAGCCCGCGTTCGCCGCCGCCGTCGCCGCCGGGGGCGGACTGCCGTTCCTGGCGCTGGCGCTGGCGAGCGCGGAACGTACCCGCTCGATGCTGGAGCGCACCCGCGAAGCCCTCGGCGACGCGCCCTGGGGAGTCGGCATCCTCGGATTCGCCGACGAGGAGATCAAGGCCGCGCAGCTCGACGTGGTACGCGAGCTGAAGCCCACCCACGCGATCATCGCGGGCGGCAGGCCCGCCCAGGCCGCCGCGCTGGAGGCGGAGGGCATCACCACCTTCCTGCATGTCCCCTCGCCGGGCCTGCTGCGGCAGTTCCTGGCCGCCGGGGCGCGCCGGTTCATCTTCGAGGGCGCCGAGTGCGGCGGGCATGTCGGACCGCGCAACAGCTTCCCGCTCTGGGAGGCCCAGACCGACATCCTGCTCGACTTCGTCGCCGAGGCCGGAGCGGAGGCGGCCGGCGAGCTGACGGTGCTCTTCGCCGGCGGTATCCACGACGAGCGCTCCGCCGCGATGGCCGCCGCCCTGGCCGCCCCGCTGACCCGCGCCGGAGTCGCCTTCGGAGTGCTCATGGGCACCGCGTACCTCTTCACCGAAGAGGCCGTCACGGCCGGCGCGATCCAGCCGCTGTTCCAGCGCCGTATCGTCGCCGCCGAGCGCACCGACCTGCTGGAGACCGCGCCCGGACACGCCACCCGCTGTGCCCACAGCGCCATCACCGAGGACTTCGCGGGCCTCAAGGACGAACTGCGCGAGCAGGGCGTGCCCGACCGGGAGATCTGGGAGCGGCTGGAGCGGTTCAACGTCGGCCGGCTGCGGCTGGCCAGCAAGGGGATCGAGCGGGTCGGCGACGAACTGCGCCCGGTCGACGAGGCACGCCAGGACAGCGAAGGCATGTTCATGGCGGGCGAGGTCTGTGTCCTGCGCTCCGCCACCACCACCGTCGCCGCGCTGCACCACTCCGTCGCCGACGGCGCCGCCGACTGGCTGCGCGCCCGCGCCGCCGCGCTGCGCCCCGTATCCGGCACCACCGGGACCGCCGAGGAGCCCGCGCCCGCGCCGCTGCGGATCGCGGTGGTGGGCATGGCGGGCATGTTCCCCGGCGCCCCCGACACCGCCGAGTTCTGGGCCAACATCCTGGCGGGCAAGGACTGCGTGACCGAGGTACCGGCCCACCGCTGGGACGCCGAGCGGTACTACGCGCCGGACGGCGACGGCGAGCGCACCCCGTCCCGCTGGGGCGGCTTCCTGCCGGAGATCCCCTTCGACCCGCTGCGGTACGGCATCCCGCCGGCGTCCCTGGCCAGCATCGAGCCCGTACAGCTCCTCGCGCTGGAAGCGGCACGGCGGGCGCTGGCCGACGCGGGATACGACGGCGCGGGCACCGACCACGCCCGTACCTCCGTGGTGTTCGGCGCGGAGGCGGGCAGCGATCTGTCCAACGCGACCACCCTGCGCACGGTGCTGCCCGGCTACGTCGGCACCATCCCCGCCGCGCTCGACGAGCAGTTGCCCCGGCTCACCGAGGACTCCTTCCCCGGGATGCTCGCCAATGTCATCGCCGGGCGGATCGCCAACCGGCTCGACCTCGGCGGCGCCAACTACACCGTCGACGCGGCCTGCGCCTCCTCCCTCACCGCCGTCGACGTGGCCTGCAAGGAACTCGTCACCGGCACCAGCGACCTGGTCCTGTGCGGTGGTGCCGACCTGCACAACGGCATCAACGACTATCTGCTCTTCTCCTCCGTGCACGCGCTCTCCCCGACCGGCCGCTCCGCCACCTTCGACGGCGCCGCCGACGGCATCGCGCTCGGCGAGGGCGTGGCCTGCGTGGTCCTCAAGCGGCTCGCCGACGCCGAGCGCGACGGCGACCGCGTCTACGCGGTGATCGACGGTGTCGGCAGCGCCAGCGACGGGCGCGCACTCGGACTGACCGCGCCCCGCCCGGCCGGCCAGCGCGCCGCGCTCACCCGCGCCTACCGCAACGCCGGGGTCTCACCCGCCGATGTCGGTCTGATCGAGGCCCACGGCACCGGTACGGTCGTCGGCGACCGCACCGAACTCGCCACACTCACCGAGGTGTTCACCGAAGCCGGCGCACGGCCCGCCAGTTGTGCCATCGGCTCGGTCAAGTCCCAGATCGGGCACACCAAGTGCGCCGCCGGACTCGCCGGGCTGATCAAGACCACCCTGGCACTCCACCACGGGGTGAAGCCGCCGACGCTGCATGTACGGGAGCCCAACGCGGCCTGGGACGGCGACACCAGCCCCTTCGTCTTCCACACCGCCGCCCGGCCCTGGGCCGCGGAACCGGCGGAGCGCATCGCGGGCGTCAGCGCCTTCGGCTTCGGCGGTACGAACTTCCATGTCGTTCTACGCGCGTACGATCAGCCGCCGGCCGCGCACACCCTGGACACCTGGCCGGCCGAACTCCTCACCTTCCGCGGCAGGGACGCCGAGGCGGCCCGCCGGTCCGCGCGCGCCCTGCTGGACCTCGTACGGCGCGGCGGGGCATGGCGGCTGCGCGACTACGCGCGCCATGCGGCGCACCGCAGCGACCAGGCGGCCGGGCGGGGCGAGCGCGTATGGATCGCCCTGGTCGCCGACAGCCTCGACGGACTCGCGGAGCTGCTGCGCCGGGCCGCCGAGGGGGAGCAGGACCCGAAGGCCGGGCTCCACACGGCGGAAGAGCCCACCGGCGCGAGCGAGGGCCCTGCCGGTGCGGCCGGTGAACTGGCCTTCCTCTTCCCCGGGCAGGGCAGCCAGCGCCCCGGCATGCTGGCCGAACTGTTCGTCGCCTTCCCCGAGTTGCAGCGCTACCTCCAGCTCGGCGCCCGCTGGGCCGACACGCTCTACCCGCCCGCCGCCTTCGACGAGGAGGGCAGGGCCGCCCAGCTCGCCCGTATCACCGACACCGCCGTCGCCCAGCCCGCGCTCGGCATCGTCGAACTGGCCGCCGCCGATCTGCTGGCCTCCCTCGGCGTACGCCCGGCCATGGCCGCGGGCCACAGCTACGGTGAACTCGTCGCGCTCGGTGTGGCGGGCGCGCTCGCGCCGCAGGATGTCCTCACTGCCAGCGCGGCCCGAGCCGAAGCCATCCTGGCCCAGGTCGAAGGGGGCGATCCCGGCACCATGGCGGCCGTCACCGCCTCGGCCGGACAGGTCGAGGAGGTGCTGCGGGCGGCCGGTCTGGCCGGGACCGTCGTCGCCGCCAACCACAACTCGCCCGAGCAGACCGTCATCTCGGGCCCGACCGGGCCCATGGGCGAGGCGGTCGCCCGGCTGCGGGACGCCGGATACTCCGCCAAGCCGCTCCAGGTCGCCTGTGCCTTCCACAGCCCGCTGCTGGCCGGCGCGGGCGACGCCTTCGCCGAGCGCCTTGCCTCGATGACCGTGTACGCGCCGGACTTTGACGTCTGGGCGAACCGTACGGCCGATCCGTACCCGGCCGTTCCGGAGGCGGTACGGGCCGGGCTCGCCGCGCAGATCGGCGCGCCCGTCCGGTTCACCGAGCAGATCGAGGCGATGTACGCGGCGGGTGCCCGTGTCTTCGTGGAGGTGGGCCCGGGCCGGGTACTGAGCCGGCTGGTCTCCGCAGTTCTGGGCGACCGTCCGCACCGCACCGTTCCGCTCGACGGCGGCCGGGCGCCCGGAGCGGGGCTGACCGGCTTCCTCACCGCCCTGGCGCAGCTCGCCGTCGGCGGGGCGGATCTCCGTACCGGCCGGCTCTTCCAGGGCCGGGACGCGGTCGACCCCGAGACCGCCACCGCGGACCGGCCCGCGGGCTGGACCGTGGACGGCCAGCTCGTCCGCCGCGCCGACGGCACCATCCCCGCCAACGCCCTCCACCCCGCCAGAGCTGTTACGGAGCTGATCGTGCCGGAGAACCACGCCCCCCACGGCGCCGCCGCGTCCGGGCCGGACGCCCTTGTCGCCGAGTTCCTGCGCACCAGCCGGGATCTGGTGGCGGCGCAGCGTGATGTGATGCTGAGCTATCTGGGCGGGCCGGCGGCTCTGCCGTCCGCCGAGCCCGTCGGCCGGCCGCTCGCCTACGCGGCGGCGGCCCCCGCGCTCACCGCCCCCACCGCACTGCCTCCCGCGCCTCTTCCACAAGCGGCCGTCGCCGCGTCCGTGATGGTCGCACCGCCTGCCATGGACCGGGAGGCCGTCCTCGGCTCGGTACTGGCCGTCGTGGCCGAGCGGACCGGCTACCCCGTGGAGATGATCGAGCCCGAACTCGATCTTGAGGCGGATCTGAGTGTGGATTCGATCAAGCGGGCTGAGATCGCCGGTGAGTTGGCGGTCCGGTTGGGTCTTCCGGCCGGTTCGGGTGCCGATCTGGACGGTCTGAGCGCTGCACGTACCGCCGCCGGAATCGCCGCGCTGCTGGTGGGCGCGTTCGGCGAGGGGGCGTCGCCCGCCGCCGTCGCGACGGCTCCCGCGGTCGTGGGCTCGCCGCCCGCGATGGATCGTGAGGCTGTGCTGGGTTCGGTGTTGGCGGTGGTGGCCGAGCGTACGGGTTATCCGGTGGAGATGATCGAGCCGGAGCTTGATCTTGAGGCGGATCTGAGTGTGGATTCGATCAAGCGGGCTGAGATCGCCGGTGAGTTGGCGGTCCGGTTGGGTCTCCCGGCCGGTTCCGGCGCCGATCTCGACGGCCTGAGCGCCGCTCGTACCGCCGCGGGGATCGCCGGACTTCTCGTCACACTGCTCGCCGGTCCGGACGAGACGGCTGCCGCTCCCGCCACACCGACCGCCCCCGCCCCGCCCGCAGAACAGGCCACCGTGGAGGCCGAGATCCTGGCCCCGCAGCGGCTGGAGTTCACCGAGGCCGAGCTGCCCGAGGTGACCGGCTCCATCCCGGACGGCAGTACGGTCCTGCTGCTGGGCGGCGGTGAGCTGGCCCCGGTCGTGGCCGAGCGGCTTCGCGCCGCCGGAGCCGTACCCATGCTCGTACCCGCCGGAGAGCTGCCCGGGACCACCGCCGACGCCGTGATCCATCTGGACGCCCTGGTCTCGGCCGACGCGCCATTGCCCGAGGCATTCCCCCTCTTCCGGGCCGTGCTCGCCGACGCCCCGCGGCGGCTGCTCTCCGTCGAGCACAGGACCGAGGGCGCGGCCAGCGGGCTGCGCGGCTTCTTCCGCAGCGTCGCCCGCGAATATCCCGAGCTCACCGCGACCCTGGTCGAAGTGGCGCCCGACGCCGGTCACGCGGCGGTCGCCGAGGCCCTCGCCACCGAACTCGCCGCCACCGACCGCGAACCGGTCGTCCTCACCGACGGCAGCACCCGGCGCGCCCTGCGGCTCACCCCCACCGACCTGGGCGCGCTCGCCGCGACCGGCGCGGGCCCGGCCGGTGACGGTGTCGCCGAGGCCGAGGCCGCCGGGCTCGACCGGGACGCGGTCGTCCTGCTCGTCGGCGGCGCCCGCGGGATCACGGCCAGGTTCGCCCGTACGATCGCCGCCGCCGGCCGGTGCCGGATCGAATTGATGGGCCGTACGCCCGTACCGGCGGAGACCGAGGACCCGGCGACCGCCGGGGCCGCGGACCGCGACGCGCTGCGCGCCGCCTTCCTCCGCTCCGGGATGACCTCGCCCGCCGAGGTCGAGCGCCGTGTCTCCGCCGTACTCGCCGCGCGCGAGGTGCGGAGGACGGTCGCGGACCTGCGGGCGCTCGGCAGCCGGGTCCGCTACCACTGCGTCGACGTCCTCGACACCGAGGCGGTCCGCGCCGCGGTCAAGGACATCCACACCGAGCACGGCAGGCTGGACGGAGTCGTCTACGCGGCCGGCGTCATCGAGGACAAACTGATCGCCGAGAAGCCGGTCGAGTCGTTCCGCCGGGTCTTCACCACCAAGGTGGCCGGTGCCCGCGCGGTCCTCGACGCCGTGGACACCCTGCCCGAAGGCCCCCGCTTCGCGGTCCTCTTCGGCAGCATCGCGGGCGCCCTGGGCAACCGTGGCCAGTCCGACTACGCCGCCGCCAACGACGCCCTGGAAGAGCTGGGTCGCCGCTGGTCCACCCGGGACCGGCGCGGTCTGACCGTCCACTGGGGTCCCTGGGCGGCCTCGGAGACCAACGGTGGCATGGTCACCGCCGAGCTGATGCGCTCGTACGCGGCCCGCGGGATCAAGCTGATCGACCCCGAGGAAGGGCCGCTGAGCCTGTTGCGCGAACTGGCCTGGGGCGCGCCCGGGGTGCACGCCACGGTCTACACCGCGTCGGGCTGGTGACCGCCGTGCCCTCCCGTACCCAGTCCGGGCCGTCCCGCACAGCGGCCGCGCCGGACCGCACACGGGCCGCCGCGCCCGTCGCGATCGTCGGCATGGCCGCGTTCTTCCCGGGCGCCGGTGACCTGGACCGCTACTGGCACAACATCGTCAACGGGGTCGACTCGATCACGGACGTGCCCGCCGACCGGTGGGACGCGGAGTTCTACGCCCCCGGCGGGCCGCGGCGCAGCGACCGGGTGTACTGCGGGCGCGGCGGATTCGTCGACCAGGACACCGAGTTCGACGTCGCCCGGTTCGGCATCATGCCCGCCTCCGTGGCCGGCACGGAGCCCGACCAGCTCATCGCGCTGGAGGTCGCCCACCGGTCCATCGAGGACGCGGGCGGCGAGCCCGTACTCCCCGCCGACCGGCAGCGCGCCGGGATCGTACTGGGCCGGGGCGGCTATCTGACGCCCGGTCTGGTCCGGCTCGACCAGCGGGTACGGACGGCGGGCCAGCTTGTCCGTACGCTCCGCGAGCTGGCGCCCGAACTCGGCGAGGACCGCATCGAGCAGGTGAGGGCGGCCTTCGCCGGGCAACTCGGGCCCGAACAGCCCGAGTCGGCGATCGGTCTGGTGCCCAATCTGGCCGCCTCGCGCGTCGCCAACCGGCTCGATCTGCGCGGCCCCGCCTACACCGTCGACGCGGCCTGCGCCTCCTCGCTGGTCGCGGTCGACCACGCGGTACGTGAACTGGCCTCCGGGCGCTGCGACGTGATGCTGGCGGGCGGGGTGCACCACTGCCACGACATCACGCTGTGGAGTGTGTTCAACCAGCTCGGGGCGCTCTCCCCGAGCGAGCGGATCCGTCCGCTGCACCGCGACGCGGACGGGGTCCTCATCGGCGAGGGCACCGGAGTTGTGGTGCTCAAGCGGCTCGTGGACGCGGAGCGCGACGGCGACCGGGTGTACGCGGTGATCTCCGGGACCGGCGTGGCCAGCGACGGCCGCTCCGCCAGCCTCCTCAACCCCGACCCCGGCGGCCAGGTCCGCGCGGTCCGGCAGGCCTGGGACGCGGCGGGACTCGACCCACGGGCCGCCGACGCCATCGGGCTGCTGGAGGCGCACGGCACCGCCACCGTCGCCGGAGACCGGGCCGAACTGACCACACTCACCGAGGTGTTCGGCCCGGCGACGGGCGAACGCGCCGCCATCGGCTCGGTGAAGTCGATGATCGGGCACACCATGCCCGCCGCCGGGATCGCCGGACTGATCAAGGCCGCGCTCGCCGTCCACCACGGCGTGCTGCCGCCGACCCTGCACTGCGACGAGCCCAACCCCGCGCTGGAGGCCACCCGGTTCGAGCCGCTGGCGCGGGCCAGGAAGTGGGAGGACTCTCCCACCGGCACACCGCGCAGGGCGGGCGTCAACGCCTTCGGCTTCGGCGGCATCAACGCCCATGTCGTCCTGGAGCAGCCGGCCGCTTCGGCCGCCCGTACGGTCCGCTCGCCGCGTACGACGGTCAGCGAGCCCGAGCGGGTGCTGCGGCTCGCCGCGCGGAACCCGGCGGAGCTGGCCGCGCTGCTCGACACCGACGACTCCGCGGTCCTGGCGGCCGGGCTCGACGAGCGCGCCCCGGGGCGGGCCCGGTCAGGCTCGGCATCGTCGACCCGACCGCGCGCCGGCTGAAGCTGGCCAGGAAGGCGGTCGCCAAGGGCACTCCCTGGCGTGGACGCAGCGATGTGTGGTTCAGCCCGAGCCCGCTGCTGGGCCCGGCCGGCGGGCGGACGGCGTTCGTCTTCCCCGGTCTGGAGGCCGAGTTCGAGGCCCAGGTGGACGAACTGGCCGACCGGTTCGGCCTCGACTGGCGCCCGGGGCGGGACACCCGCGTCGGCGATGTCGGACGGCACGGCGCTGCCGTCTTCCAGCTCGGCCGGATGCTGGACACCGCGCTGCGCAGGCTCGCCGTCGTCCCCGACGCGGTCGCCGGGCACAGCGTGGGCGAGTGGACCGCGATGGCCTGCGGCGGTATCCACTCCGCCGCTGAGGTCGACGCCTTCCTCGCGGACTTCGACCCGGACGCGCTGCGCGTGCCCGGCGCGGTCTTCGGAGTCCTCGGGATGCCCGCCGACCAGGTCCTCGCCGAACTGGACGGGCGTACGGACGTGGTGCTCTCGCACGACAACGCGCCCAACCAGTCGATGATCTGCGGCCCCGAGGAGGCCGTGACCGCCCTGGTCCAGCTCTTCAGGACCAGAGGCGTGATCGGGCAGGTGCTGCCGTTCCGCTCGGGATTCCACACCCCGATGCTCGCGCCGTACCTCGGCCCGATCCGGCGCGCCGCCGAGACGTACACCCTGCATCCGCAGACCACCCCGGTCTGGTCGGCGACGACCGCGGCGCGCTTCCCGGACGAACCGGCCGCCGTACGGGAGCTGTTCGTACGGCATCTCCTCGAACCGGTACGGTTCCGGCAGCTCATCTCGGCCATGCACGACGCCGGATACCGCGCCTTCGTACAGCTCGGCGCGGGCCAGCTCGGCTCGCTGATCGACGACACCCTGGCGGGCAGGGACCGGCTGGTCGTCTCCGCGCACTCCACGGCCCGGGACAGTCTGGCGCAGCTCCGCCGGGTGGTGACCGCGCTCTGGGTGGACGGTGCGGCACCCGATGTCGCCCCCCTGCTGGAAACCGGCCGCGTGTCGGCCCCGGCGAAGGAGCGGCGCCCGTCCGGCAGTAGGGCCGGGGGAGTCCGACTGGATCTCGGCGGGGCCCTGGTGTCGCTGCCCGAGGAGGCCCGGGGGGTCCTCGGCGCGACGGCCACCCGTACCGCCGCCGTCGCGGACGGCGGCGCGCTGGAACTGCTGGGCCGGGCGGGCGCCCGCTTCCCGGTCGCCGTCGAACTGGCCGCGCTCCTCCAGGACACGGCCGCCACCGCCAGTGAACTGATCGGCGCGGGCGCCGCCCGCCGGAGCGCCCCGCCCGCCCGGGTCCGTCCCCCCGCCCCTCCGATGCCGCCCGCTCCGCCCGCCCGGCCGGCCCTGCCCGCCGCCCGGCCGCCGTCCGTCCCCGCCGTACTGCGCGTGGACGTCGCCGAGATGCCGTACCTCCTCGATCACTGCTTCTTCCGGCAGCGTCCCGGCTGGCCCGACGACGCGGACCGCTGGCCGATCGTGCCCGCGACCACCGTGATCGGGCATCTCATGCGGATCGCCGAACAAGCCGTCCCCGACATGCGCGCGGTCGCCGTCCACGACGTACGGCTGCTGAAGTGGATCGAGGCCATACCCGCCGCCGATGTGCCGGTGCAGATACGGCGGCTCGCGCCCGACCGGGTCGAGGTGAGCCTCACCGGCTTCTCCCGCGCGGTGGTCGAGCTGGCGGACCGCCACCCGGCGCCCCCGCGGGCCTGGCCGGTCGACCCGGCCGCCGAACGGACCCCGGAGATGCGGGCCGAACAGCTCTACAGCGAGCGGTGGATGTTCCACGGCCCGCGCTTCCAGGGCGTCAGCGAGCTGACCGCCATCGGCGATCTGCACGTGCGGGGAGTCATCACCGCCCCGGAGGCGCCCGGCGCGCTGCTGGACAATGTCGGGCAGCTCCTCGGCTACTGGATCATGGCCACGCTCACCGAGCGCACCACGGTGTTCCCGGTGGCGATGGACCGTATCCGCTTCCACGGTCCCGACCCGCGCCCGGGCGAGCGGCTGGAGTGCGCGATCCGTATCACCGAGGTCGCCCCCCTCACCCTCACCGCGGACATGCAGCTCACCAGGGACGGGCGGGTCTGGGCCGAGTTCACCGGCTGGCAGGACCGCCGCTTCGACACCGACCCCAATATCCGCGCGGTGGACCGCTTCCCCGGCAGCAACACGCTCTCCACGACCGAACCCGGGGACTGGTCGCTGGTGTACGAGCGGTGGCCCGACCTGGCAACCCGCGAACTGATGATGCGGAATGTGCTCGGCGGCGCCGAGCGCGCCCGCTACGAGGCGCTGCCGCCCGTCCGCAGACGTCAGTGGCTGCTCGGGCGGATCGCCGCCAAGGACGCGGTGCGCGGACTGCTCTGGCAGGAGGGCGAGGGCGAGATCTACCCCGCCGAGATCGCCGTCGCCAACGACACCACCGGCCGCCCCCTCGTCCACGGCGTGCACGGGCGCGAGACCGGCGAGCTGACCGTGTCGATCGCGCACTGCCGCGAGAGCGGGGTGGCGATCGCCCGGCGCGGGCCCTGCGGGATCGACATCGAGGAGATCGCCGAACAGCCGAGGTCCACCGCGGAGACCGTGTGCGGCCCGGCCGAACTCGCCCTCCTCGACCGCCTGGTGGCCGGATCCGCGGAGAGCGGCGCGGAGTGGCTCACCCGGTTCTGGACGGCCAAGGAGGCCGTCGCCAAGGCGCGCGGCACGGGGCTGGGCGGGCGGCCGGCCGCGTTCCGCGTGGTCGCCGCGGAGCACGACCGGCTCCGCGTGGTGACCGAAGGCCAGTCGTACGAGGTGCGCGTACGGCACGTGACCAATCCACGGGGACTGCCCGAGCGGCGGTACGTCGTCGCCTGGACGACCGGTGACCCCACGACAACCGGTGACAACACGACAGGAGAGTTCTGATGAGCACTGAGGCGATCGGCTTCGCGACCGCGGAGCCGGGGGAGCGTACGCCATCCCGCACCGACGACGCCGCCGTACTGGCGGACATCGCGGACATGCTGCGCGACCTGCTGGCGGAGGACGGCCTCGACGACGCCGAGATCACCCGGGAGACCACCTTCCACGACGATCTCGAACTGGAGAGCATCGATCTCGTGACGCTCGCCGGGTCGCTGCGCGAGCACTACGGCGACCAGGTCAATGTCGCCCTCTTCATCGCCGATCTGGAACTCGACGAGATCATCGCGCTCACCGTCGGTGAGCTGGCCGACTATGTCGCGGCGTCCCTGCGCGCCGGTACGGAGGGCTGACCCATGGCCAAGATCAGCACCGGCGAGATCACCACGCATGTCCAGCGGCTGCCCGCGGCGGTCCGGCCCGCGGACGGGAGCGAGCCGCCCGTGGTCGTGTTCGTGCACGGCCTGCTCACCGACAGCCTCGCCAGCTACTACTTCACCCTCGGCCCGGACTTCGCCGCGGCGGGCCATGACGTGATCATGTACGACCTGCGGGGGCACGGCCGCAGCGACCGGCCCGCCACCGGCTACCGGCTGGAGTCCTTCGTGGCCGACCTCGTCGGACTGCTGGACGCGCTGGACGAGCGGCGCCGGGTGCATGTGGTCGGCAACTCCTTCGGCGGTACGGTCGCCGCCGCCCTCGCCGCGTGGCACCCCGACCGGGTCGCCACGGTCACCATGATCGAGTCCGAGCCGCCGGTCGAGGAGTGGACCCGGCACATGGCCGACGGCCTCGCGGACGCCAAGAACCGGCTGGCCCGCGAAGAGGTCATAAGCTGGATCTCGGCCAAGCACGGCGCGCACACCGCCCGGCTCTCCCGGGGCGCGAGCCGGATCCTCCGTACCACCACGCTCGCCGAGGACATCCCGGCCGGGCGGGTCATCGGCGACGACCTCGGTGCGCTCGGCTGTCCGGTGCTGGCGATCTTCGGCGACGAGTCCGGGCTCAGCGCCCAGGTGCCCGGCCTGGAGGCCAAGCTGGCGTCCTGCCGTACGGTCGTCCTCACCGAGCAGGGGCACTCCGTACTGGTCGAGCGGACCGAGGAGACCCGGGAACTGATCCTGGACTGGGTACGGGAACAC
Organism: Streptomyces sp. GMY02; assembly: GCF_019056675.1. Taxonomy (NCBI): domain Bacteria; kingdom Bacillati; phylum Actinomycetota; class Actinomycetes; order Kitasatosporales; family Streptomycetaceae; genus Streptomyces; species Streptomyces sp. GMY02. Next base: position 8,108,741 of record NZ_CP077658.1, read on the forward strand.
ACTCTGGCCGGTGCGGTGCTGTGACCCGTTTCCTACTGGTCGTCCCGCCGCTCGTCGGGCATGTCAACCCGCTGGTCGGGGTCGCGGACGAGCTGGTACGGCGCGGCCACGAGGTGGCGTGGGCCGGTCACGCCGGCCAGATCAGGCGGCTGGCGGGCGCGGAGGCCACGGTGTACGACTGCGTGGTGCCCGGCGGCGGACTGAGCCGGCCGCCGGGGCTGACCGGGCCCGCCGCGTTCCGCTTCCTGTGGGCGGAGTTCTTCGTACCGCTCGCGGACGCGATGGCGCCGGGTGTCGAGGCGGCGATCGACTCGTTCCGGCCGGACCTCGTCCTCACCGACCAGCACGCCGTGGCGGGCGCGCTGGTCGCCGAGCGGCGCGGGATCGTCCATGTCACCTCCGCGACCACCTCGGCCGAACTCGTCGACCCGCTGGGCGGGATGCCGAAGGTGGGGGCCTGGCTCCACGAGCTGCTGGGCGGACTGCGCTCGCGGATCGGTGATCCCGCGCGCACGGGCGATCCCCGGTTCTCGCCGCACGGCGTCATCGCGTTCACCGGACGCGAGCTGCTCGGCGACGCGCCGCTGCCGCACGAGCGGACGTATCTGGTCGGCCCGGCCATCGCGCCGCGCGCGGACCGCTCGGACTTCCCCTGGGACGAGCTGGATCCCGCGCGCTCCACGGTGCTCGTCTCGCTCGGTACGGCCAACGCGGACGCGGGCGGACGGTTCCTGGCCGAGGCGGTCACGGCGCTGGACCGCCTGCGTGACCGGGTGCAGGGCGTGGTGGTCGACCCGGGCCACACGCTGGCGTCGGTGCCGCCGGGCGTACTGGTCCGTGAGCACGTTCCCCAACTCGACCTGCTGGCACGGGTGGACGCCGTCGTCTGCCACGCCGGTCACAACACGGTCTGTGAGTCGCTCTGGCACGGCCTGCCTCTGGTCCTCGCCCCGATCCGCGACGACCAGCCCATCGTCGCCGGCCAGGTCGTTGACGCGGGCGCGGGTGTACGGGTCCGCTTCGGCCGAGTGGACGCGGAGCGGCTGGCCGCGGCGATCGAAACGGTCCTGGACCCGGCGGGCAGCCACCGCTCGGCGGCCGAGGCGATCGGCCGCTCACTGCGCGAGGCGGGCGGCCAGTCGGCCGCCGCCGACCACTTGGAACGGACAGCGGGGGAGGCCTTGGTCCTGGTGAGCGCGCGGAACGCGGCGCCGGTGGCACCCGAACAAGGCTCGGTACGACCGGAGTCCGCCCCTGTACGAGCCGAACCCGCCCCCGTACGGGGCGAACCCGTACCTGCGCGAGCCGAACACGTGCCTGTGCGGGCCGAGTCCGGGGTGGTCCGTGCCGAACCCGCCTCCGTACGAGCTGAACCTGCCAACGTGCGGGCCGAGTCCGGCGTGGTCCGTGCCGAAACCGCCGCTGTACGACCGGAGTCCGCGCCCGCTGTCGGACCCGGACCCGTGCCCGTACCGGCCGAACCCGCCCCCTCTTCCCGCTGAACCGCCCCGCCCCGCCGGAACATCTGCCCGCGACCCCCGGGATCCTCTCCATGACGACCGCTCCCCCACCCACCGCGGTACCCCCCACCGCCCCCGACGCGCCGCCCGAGACCGTCGCACCGCTGCGAGTCCTGCTTCGCTACGCGCGGCCCCATCGGGCCGTGCTGAGTGCGACCCTGCTGCTCGTGCTCGCGGCCAGTGCCGCCGGGCTGGTGCAGCCGCTGGTGGCTCAGCATGTGCTCGACGGGCTCAGTGACGGGCGCGGGGTGCTCGGGCCGGTGATCCTGCTCGCGGCGCTCGTGGTGCTCGGCGCCGGGCTCACCGGGCTCCAGTCGTGGTGGCAGCAGCGGACCTCGGAACGCGTGGTCCGGCAGATCCGCCGCGACCTGGTGTTCCGGCTGATCCGGCTGCGCGTGCCCGAGCTGGACCGCCGCCCGCCCGGCGACCTCATCGCCCGGGTGACCTCCGACAGCGCCCTGGTGCAGAACGCCGCCACCGAGGGCCTGGTGATGGTCGCCAACGGCGTGCTCAGCATCCTCGGCGCGGTGGTCCTGATGGGCGTGGTGCATCTCGGACTGCTCGGGGTGACCGCCGGTGTCCTGCTCGCCGTCGCCCTGGTCATGATGCTCGTCCTGCCCCGGATCCGGGAGGCGGTCGCCCGCTCGCAGGAGTCGGTCGGCGCCGTGGGCGCCGCGCTGGACCGTACGCTCGGCGCCGCCAGGACCGTGAAGGCCAACGGCGCGGAGGGCAGGGAGACCGCTCTCGCCGGCGAGGCGATCGAGGGCGCCTATCGCGCGGGCCTCACCGGCGCCCGCTATGTGGCGATGGTCAAGGTCCTGTCGGGGGTGTCCATCCAGGCCGCGTTCCTCGCCGTGCTCGGTGTCGGCGGCGCGCTGGTCGCCTCCGGCGGACTCGACGCGTCCGCGCTGATAGCCTTCCTGCTGTACGTCTTCTATCTGGCCAGCCCGGTCGGCTCGCTGGTCGCCGGGCTGAGCATGCTGCAACAGGGGCTCGGCGCCGTCGGCCGTATCGAGCAGGTCAAGCACATGCCGGTCGAGGACGACGTCGACACCGACACCGCCACCGACACCGGTAGCAACGCCGACACCGGCACCGGCAGTGAGCAGCAGGTCGAGGGAGCGCGTCCGTCCGCCGCGCCGCCGGTCGAGTTCCGCGACGTACGGTTCTCGTACCCCGGCCGGGCGCCCGCCCTGCGCGGCATCTCGTACACCGTGCCCGGCGGCACCCAGACCGCGCTGGTCGGACTCTCCGGCGCGGGCAAGACCACCATGTTCGCGCTGCTGCAACGCTTCCACGAGCCGGACTCCGGCCGGATCCTCATCGACGGCGTCGACATCGCCACCCTCCCCCGCGCCGAGGTGCGCCGGCGCATCGCGTATGTGGAGCAGGAGTCGCCCGTCATGGCGGGCACGATCGAGGACAACCTCCGTTACGCGGCCACCGGGGCCTCGGACGGGGAGATCGCCGAGGTCCTGCGGCTGACCAGGCTCGACACTCTGATCGACCGCCTTCCCGACGGGCTGCGCACCGCCGTCGGCAACCGCGGGGTGACCCTCTCCGGCGGTGAGCGGCAGCGGCTGGCGATCGCGCGGGCCCTGCTGCGCCGGCCCGAGGTGCTGCTGCTCGACGAGGCCACCGCCCAGCTCGACGCGAGCAATGAACGGGCACTGCGGGAGGCGGTGGACCAGGTGGCCCGGCGCTGCACGGTGATCCTGATCGCGCACCGGCTGTCCACGGTGACCGAGGCGGACCAGATCGTGGTGCTCGAACACGGTCTGGTGCGTGCCGCGGGAACCCACCGGGAACTGGTGGAGGCCGATGTGCTCTACCGCGAACTCGCCGCCTCCCAGATGCTCGTCAATGAGCCGGACGAATCGAGCGCCGACAGCGGCGGAATCGGCGGCGAACTCGTCGAAGCACCACACTGACCGCCGGTCGGCGTAAAACAGCGAGGGCGTTCCGCCGAAGTGGCGGAACGCCCTCACCTTGAGCTATGCGCTATTCGTTGAGGCCGGTGCTTCCGGTCAGCCGACGAGCGATTTCAGCGCCGCGAGATACCCGTCGCGGTGCCCCGCCGTATTCGGGTGGTAGGACTCATTGATCTTGTCCCATTCCAGGCTGGTCACCCACGGGGTGCCACCCGAGCAGAGCGTGTGCGGGTCGAATATCGGCCGGGCGTCCAGGAATGTGAAACCGGCCTCGGCCGCACGGGCGGACATGATGCTCGCCAGAGTGTCGGCGGCCGAGTTCATGGCCGAGCGCTCGGTGTCGCTCAATCCGAAAATTCCGCAGTTGCCGCGAATGGTGTAGAGCCGCGGATAACCGATGACGACGACTCTCGCGTTGGGCGCCTTGGCCCGTACCGCCGCGTAGGTCTGCGCGAGCGCCGGGGAGAGGTAGGCCTGCGCGGCCTGCTTCGCCAGCTCGACGCCGTTGACGCAGTCCCGGTCGTCGATGGTGAGGATGCAGTTCGCCAGGACATCGACGAAACCGACATCGTTGCCGCCGACCTGGAGCGTCACCAGCGTGGTGTCCGCCGTCAGTTGGGGGATCTGCGTACTGATCACATCAGCCGTGGTGGCGCCGGAGCACGACGCCTCCACGAACGCGACCGACGGGTGCTGGGCCGCCCAGAGCCGGGGGTAGGCCAGCGGGCCGCGGCGGCATTCGGCGTTCGGATCGTCGTACGTCCGGGTGCCGGGGGCGACGGCGTACGAGTCGCCGAGCGCCACGTACTTGCCGTCCGCGGCCTGTGCCGAGGTCGAAACCGTGACCGCCGCGACCAATGCCAGCAGGACGGTGAAAAGTGCCTTCAATGAACGCACGGAAATACGTCTCCAATGGTGGGGGCATGGACCCGTCATGGATAGCAGTCCAGAGCGTCATTTTGTTGGCGTGTTCATGAAAAGGTTATGACGTCTCAAGGGGCGCCTCAAGAGGCACATGGATAGCGGTCGCCACCAGCCCGCGTCCGGCGGTCCAGCGTCCCGAGAATTCATCGTGCCGGCGGTTTCCCACCACAGGACCCGGTACGAGAAGCCGTGCCGTAAAAGTCCGTTCGACCGGATTGATGTCGATGTCCGCCTCGGAGAAATCGAGTTCGCGGCCCATGAGCGGATACCACACCTTGAAAACGGTCTCCTTGGCGCTGAAAATCAGCCGGTCCCAGCTCACCTCGGGATGACGCTCCGTCAGCTTCGCTATCCGCTCCGCCTCGTACGGCAGCGTGACGACCTCCAGCACGCCCTCCGGCAGCGGCGCGTCGGGCTCCGCGTCGATGCCCAGCGCCGCCGTGGCGTCCTCGCCCGCCGACCGGGCCACCACCGCCGCGCGGTAGCCGTCGCAGTGGGTCATGCTGCCGACGATGCCTTCCGGCCACTGCGGCGCGCCCCGCTTGTTGGGCAGCAGCGGTACGGGCGGCTGCCCCAGCCGGTGCAGCGCCTGCCGGGCCAGGAACCGTACGGTGGTGAACTCCCGCTGCCGCTTGGGCACCGCCCGCGCCACATGGGCCCGCTCCTGCGGGAACAGCGCGTCAGCGGCCCCGGCCGCCATATCGTCGTACGCCGCCTCGGCCGCCACCGAGGCGGGCAGGATCTCCCCGATCACCAGGCACCCTCTCGGCCGGCCGGCACCGGCAGGATCTGCCGCAGCGGCTCCCGGGGCGGGCGTTTGCGCCACTCGCGCGGATAGCCCACCGACACCTCCTCGAAGCGGACACCGTCGTACCAGGTGACCCGGGGGATGTGCAGATGCCCGTACACCACCGTCGCGGCCCGGAACCGTACATGCCAGTCGGCGGTCAGTTCGGTGCCGCACCACTGCGCGAACTCCGGGTAGCGCAGGACCCGGGTGGGCTCGCGGACCAGCGGGAAGTGGTTGACGAGGACCGTACGCAGTGCCGGGTCCACGGCCGCGAGCCGGCGCTCGGTCTCCGCGACCCTGGCCCGGCACCAGGCGTCCCTTCCGTCGTACGGGTCCGGGTGCAGGAAGTGCTCGTCGGTGCAGACGATGCCCGCCTCGGTCGCCACCTTCAGCGACTCCTCCATGGTGGTCGCGCCGGGCGCCAGGAACGAGTAGTCGTACAGCACGAACAGCGGCGCCACCGCCACCGGACCGCCCGCGCCCCGCCACACCGGGTACGGGTCCTCGGGCGTGGAGATCCCCAGCTCCCGGCACAGCTCGACGAGATGGAGATAGCGCTTCTCGCCGCGCAGATCGCACGGGTCCTGGGGATGTGTCCACAGCTCGTGGTTGCCGGGAGCCCACACCACCCGGGCGAACCGGTCGCTGAGCAGCCGCAGCGCCCACTCGACATCGGCGTACTTCTCGGCGACATCGCCGGCGACGATCAGCCAGTCCTCGTCGGAGTCCGGCCGCAGCGCCTCGACCAGCGCGCGGTTCTCGTCGTACACGACATGCAGATCACTGACGGCAAGGAGCCTTCCGTCGGACACAGCACCGTCCCCCTCGTTGGTGTTCCCATCGGTCTTCGGGCGCCGGACCGGCCGGGCCGGCGCGCCCACCCTGCGAGATTACGCGGAAACACATGACGCGGCCCGGGATGCCGTGTTGCGGGCAGATGTCGGGCGGGGTCAGCCGCCGGCGGGCAGCGCGGCGGTACGCGGAGCCGCAGCGCGGGCCGAGTGCAGCCGGGCGTAGAGGCCCTGACGCCTGATCAGCTCGTCATGCGTGCCGCGCTCGGCGATCCGCCCCGACTCCATGACGACGATGAGATCCGCGTCCCGGATCGTGGACAGCCGGTGGGCGATCACAAAGCTGGTCCGGCCCGCGCGCAGGGTGTTCATGGCTCGCTGGATGAGGACCTCGGTGCGGGTGTCGACCGAACTCGTCGCCTCGTCGAGCACCAGGACCGCCGGGTCGGCGAGAAACGCCCGGGCGACCGTGATGAGCTGTTTCTCACCGGCGCTGACGCTCGACGACTCGTCGTCCAGCACGGTGTCGTAGCCGTCGGGCAGCGTACGGATGAAACGGTCCGCGCAGGTCGCGCGGGCGGCGGCGACGATCTCGTCACGGGTCGCGCCCTCGTGCCCGTACGCGATGTTCTCGGCGATCGTGCCGCCGAAGAGCCAGGTGTCCTGGAGCACCAGACCGAACCGCGACCGTAGATCATCCCGGGTCATCGACGCGGTGTCCGTACCGTCCAGCAGGATCCGGCCCCCGTCGACCTCGTAGAAGCGCATGAGGAGATTGCCGAGGGTGGTCTTGCCCGCGCCGGTCGGGCCGACGATCGCGACCGTACTGCCCGGCTCCACCGTCAGCGACAGATCCTCGATCAGCGGGGTCTCGGGGGAGTAGCGGAACGACACCCGGTCGAACCGCACCCGGCCCCTGACCTCGCCGGGCGTGGCCGGGCGTACGGGATCGGGGTCCTGCTCCTCCGCGTCGAGCAGGGCGAACACCCGGGCCGCGGAGGCGATGCCGGACTGGAGCCGGCCGGCCACACTCGCCACCTGGACGATCGGCTGGCTGAACTGCCGGGAGTACAGGATGAAGGCCTGGACGTCGCCCAGGGTCAGGGCGCCGCTGACGACCTTCCACGCGCCCACCACGGACACCACCACAAAGCCGAGGTTGGCGATGAACATCATGGCGGGCTCGATGGAGCCGGCGGCGAACTGGGCCTTCGCGCCCGCCCGGTACAGCGCCTCGTTCTGCGCGTCGAAGTCCCGCTCGGCCTCCTCGCGCCGGCCGAAGCCCTTGACCAGCGAGTGGCCCGTGAAGATCTCCTCGACATGCGCGTTCATCGAGCCGGTGGCGGCCCACTGATCCGCGAACCGGGGCTGGGCGCGCTTGCTGATCCAGGCCGCGAGCACCGCCGACACCGGCACGCTCGCCACCATGATCAGCGCCAGCGACGGGGAGAGGACCAGCATCAGGATCAGCATCGTCCCGATCGAGAGGACCGAGGTGATCAGCTCGGCGAGGGTCTGCTGAAGGGTCTGCTGGAGATTGTCGACATCGTTGGTCGTACGGCTCAGCACCTCGCCCGCCGGATGCCGGTCGAAGTAACTCAGCGGCAGCTTCCCGAGCTTCTCCTCCGCCCGCTCCCGGAGTCCGAAGACCACCCGCTGGACGACGGCCGCGACCAGCCGGCCCTGCACGAGCATGAAGAGCGAGGCCGCGACATACAGCGCGAGCAGGATCAGCAGCAGATCGCCGACGCGGCCGAAGTCCACCCCTGCCGCAGCGTTCTGACCGTCCGTCAGGAATCCTTCGACGATCAGGTCGGTGGCTTTGCCGAGCAGCAGCGGGCCGAAGGCGTTGCAGCCGATCCCGGCGATGCCCATGAGGAGAGCCATCGCGACACGGGAACGGTGCGGCCGGAGCAGTCCGAGGAGCCGACGGCCCGCCCCGGTGGGCTCCGGCGCCCCGGTGGACTCCGACGGGGCGGTGGACTCCGGCGGGACGGGGCCGGCCGGCGGGGAGTCCGGCTGGTCAGGGCTGTCCGGCGAGACCATGGACGGCCTCCTCCTCGGTGAGCTGGGAGAGCGCTATCTCGCGGTAGGTCGAACTGTCGCGCAGCAGCGCGTCATGGGTGCCGGTGGCGACGACGCGCCCCGCGTCGAGCACCACGATCCGGTCGGCGTGCCGCACCGTGGCGACACGCTGGGCGACGGTCAGCACGGCCGCCCCCGCCGTCTCGGGCGCCAGGGCGGTACGGAGCGCGGCGTCCGTGGCGTAGTCGAGCGCCGAGAAACAGTCGTCGAAGAGATAGACCGCAGGCCGGCGCAGCAGGGTGCGGGCGATGGCCAGCCGCTGGCGCTGGCCGCCGGAGACATTCGTACCGCCCCGGGCGACCGGTGCGCCGAGTCCGCCGGGCATGGCCTCGACGAAGTCCGCGGCCTGAGCGGTACGGAGGGCCTGCCACAGCTCCTCGTCGGTGGCGTCCGGATTCCCGAAACGCAGATTGCTGGCGACGGTCCCGGAGAACAGATACGCCCTCTGCGGTACGAACCCCACCGCGCGGCTCAGCACTCCGGGGTCCAGCTCCCGTACATCGGTGCCCTGGACCCGTACCGAGCCCCCGGTGACATCCATCAGCCGCAGGACCAGATTGAGCAGGGTCGTCTTGCCGCTGCCGGTGCTGCCGAGGATCGCCACGCTCTCGCCGGGCTCCGCGCGCAGATCGATCCCGTGGAGTATCGGCTTCTCGGCGCCCGGGTAGCGGAACTCGGCCCCCCGGATGTCGAGTCCGCCGGCCGGGCCCGAGGGCCGTACCGGAACGGCGGGCGGGAGCACGCTCGTCGGGGTCGCCACGATCTCCTGGATCCGCTCGGCGGACACCTTCGCGCGCGGCACCGACAGAAACACGAACGCGATCATCACGACCGACATCAGGATCAGCGAGAGATAGCTCAGGAACGCGCTGAGCGCGCCGATCCCCATCGTGCCGCTGTCGATCCGGTGGGCGCCGACCCACAGGATCGCCACCATGAAGCCGTTCATCAGCAGCAGGACCACCGGGAGCATCGACGCGATCAGCCGGCCCACCCGCCGTGACACATCGAAGAGTTCGGTATTCGTCCGGGTGAACCGCGCGCGCTCATGGGCGTCCCTGACGAAGGAGCGCACCACCCGCACCCCGGTGATCTGCTCGCGCAGCAGCCGGTTCAGCCGGTCGAGACATGTCTGCATCCGTTCGTAGAACAGCCCCATACGGGCCAGGAGCAGACCGAACGCGGCCCCGACGACCACCACCAGGACCACCAGGATCACCGCCAGCGGAACGTCCTGCTGGAGCGCCAGCACCACGCTGCCCAGGCACATCAGGGGCGCCGACACCACGATCCCGAACCCGGACTGGGCCAGCGTCTGCACCTGCTGCACATCGTGGACCGTGCGGGCCATCAGCGACGGCGTACCGAAGCCGCCCACCTCGCGGGCGGAGAAGTCCAGCACCCGGCGGAAGACCACCGAGCGGATGTCGCGCCCCATCGCCATCGCCGTACGGGCGCCCAGCGACACCGCGCCGACCGCCGCCGCGATCTGTACGACCGCCACCGCCACCATGACCGCGCCGGCCCGGGTGATGAAGCCGCTGTCCCCGGCGACCACCCCGCGGTCGATCAGCGCGGCACCGAGTGTCGGCAGCAGCAGGGTGCCGAGGATCTGCACGAGTTGCAGAAGAACCAGCAGGGCCGCCGACCGCCGATAGGGACGCACATGAGTTCGCAGAAGTCCGAACAGCACGGAAAGACACTCCGGTTGACAGAGCCGGCCCGGACGCCGACGCACACAGTGCACCGCATCCGGGGCCCGAAAATCCCTAGTGTTACCGGCGATCCGTCTTCGCCGCGGTACCCGCACTCGGGAATTCCCTAGTAAGCCCGGGTTTTCTTGACACCGGTGGCGGCGGCTTGCGAGCGTGCCGGTGTCTATCGTCCGGACAGAAGCGTATTCGATGCGAGGTCGTCGACCGAGCTCTGCGTTTGGGCGGTCTCTCCGTGGTCGAGAAGAGGTAGGTATGTCCAAGCGAGCGCTGATCACCGGAATTACCGGGCAGGACGGTTCTTATCTGGCCGAGCATCTGCTGTCCCGGGGCTATCAGGTCTGGGGATTGATCCGCGGTCAGGCCAACCCGCGGAAGTCCCGCGTCAGCAGGCTCGTATCCGAACTGTCGTTTGTGGACGGCGATCTGATGGACCAGGGCAGCCTGGTCTCGGCCGTCGACACCGTGCAGCCGGACGAGGTCTACAACCTCGGCGCGATCTCCTTCGTCCCCATGTCGTGGCAGCAGGCGGAGCTGGTCACCGAGGTCAACGGCATGGGCGTGCTGCGGGTCCTCGAAGCCATCCGGATGGTGAGCGGCCTCAACAGCTCGCGCACCGCCTCCGGCAGCGGCCAGATCCGCTTCTACCAGGCGTCGTCCTCGGAGATGTTCGGCAAGGCGGCCGAGACCCCGCAGCGCGAGACGACGCTCTTCCACCCGCGCAGCCCGTACGGCGTCGCCAAGGCGTACGGCCATTTCATCACCCGTAACTACCGCGAGTCCTTCGGGATGTACGCGGTCTCCGGCATGCTCTTCAACCACGAGTCGCCGCGCCGCGGTTCGGAGTTCGTGACCCGGAAGATCTCCCTCGCGGTCGCCCGGATCAAGCTCGGGCTCCAGGACAAGCTCCACCTCGGGAACCTCGACGCGGTCCGCGACTGGGGCTTCGCCGGCGACTACGTACGCGCCATGCACCTGATGCTCCAGCCGGACGAGCCGGACGACTACGTGATCGGCAGCGGCACCATGCACTCGGTCAGGGACGCGGTACGGATCGCCTTCGAGCATGTCGATCTGAACTGGCAGGACTATGTCGTCATCGACCCCGAACTGGTGCGTCCCGCCGAAGTCGAGGTGCTCTGCGCGGACAGCGACCACGCCCGTACCAAACTGGGCTGGAAGCCCACCGTCGACTTCTCGGAACTCATGCGGATGATGGTGGACGCCGACCTCAACCAGGTCTCCCGCGAACACGAATACGGAGACCTTCTGCTGGCTTCCAACTGGTAGCGGAACTCGCGGGGCCGGGGAAACTAGGGATTTCCCCGCCACGGTTCCCACGACACTCGCCACATGGCTTTCCTGAATCGGCTGCAAAGCCATGTGGCTTTCTTCTTGCCGCAAGCATGACGCCGCAATGCACAACGAGCGCGAGATGTCCGGCGTGATTCATGTTCGGCCGCTGGCTGTCGAGATGGGTTGAGTTGAGATGGACAACGAACAGAAGCTCCGGGACTACCTCAAGCTTGCGACCGCCGATCTCCGAAGGACGCGGCAGCGGGTCACCGAACTGGAGACGGCCGCTCAGGAGCCGATCGCCATCATCGGGATGACCTGCCGCTACCCCGGCGGGGTCAGCAGCCCGGAGGACCTGTGGCGCATGGTCGAGGCCGGCGGGAACGGCATCTCGGCGTTCCCCGCCGACCGGGGCTGGGACACCGAGGCACTGGCCGGCTCGGCGACCGCCTCCGGCGGATTCCTCCATGACGCGCCCGACTTCGACGCCGAATTCTTCGGCATCTCGCCGCGCGAGGCCGTGGCCATGGACCCGCAGCAGCGGATCGTCCTCGAATCCGCCTGGGAGGCCTTCGAGCGCGCCGGGATCGACCCGGCCTCCGTCAAGGGCAGCCAGACCGGTGTCTTCATGGGCGCCATGGCCCAGGACTACCGGGTCGGGCCCGCCGACGGCGCCGAGGGATTCCAGCTCACCGGCAACACCGGCAGCGTCCTGTCCGGCCGTATCTCCTACACCTTCGGTACGGTCGGACCCGCCGTCACCGTCGACACCGCCTGCTCCTCCTCCCTGGTGGCCGTCCATCTCGCCACCCAGGCGCTGCGCTCCGGCGAATGCTCCCTGGCACTCGCCGGCGGTGTCACCGTGATGTCGAGTCCCGGGACCTTCATCGAGATGGGCCGTCAGGGCGGACTCTCCGCCGACGGGCGCTGCCGCTCCTTCGGCGACTCCGCCGACGGCACCGGCTGGGCCGAGGGCGTCGGTGTCCTCGTCCTGGAGCGGCTCTCCGACGCCCGGCGCAACGGGCACGAGATCCTGGCCGTCGTACGCGGCAGCGCCGTCAACCAGGACGGCGCCTCCAACGGCCTGACCGCGCCCAACGGCCCGTCCCAGCAGGACGTCATCCACCAGGCCCTGATCAACTCCCGCCTCTCGGCGGGGCAGATCGACGCGGTCGAGGCCCATGGCACCGGCACCACCCTCGGCGACCCCGTCGAGGCACAGGCGCTGCTCGCCACCTACGGCCAGGGCCGCGACCGGGACCGCCCGCTGCTGCTGGGCTCCGTCAAGTCGAACATCAGCCACACCCAGGCCGCCGCCGGGGTCGCCGGTGTGATCAAGATGGTCATGGCGATGCGGCACGGAGTGCTGCCCAGGACCCTGCTCGCCGACGAGCCCTCCTCGCACGTCGACTGGGACCAGGGCGCGGTCCGCCTGCTGAGCGAGAACACCGCCTGGCCCGAGACGGGAGAGCCCCGGCGGGCCGCCGTCTCCTCCTTCGGCATCAGCGGCACCAACGCGCACACCATCATCGAACAGGCCCCGCCCGCCCCCGAGAGCACCGACGAGGGCGAGGACCCGGCGGAGCCCCCGTACACCGCGGAGCCCGGCACCGTACCCCTGCTGCTCTCGGGACGGACCAGGGACGCGCTGCGCGCCCAGGCCGCCGCACTGCTGGCGGCGCTGGAGGCCGCCCCCGCGACCGGCGTCCTCGACACCGCCCACTCGCTGGCCACCACCCGGGCCGGCTTCGAACACCGCGCGGTGCTCCTCGCCGACGACCGGCCCACCGCGCTCGCCGGACTGGCCGCGCTCGCCGAGGACCGCGTCCCGGCCGGCCTCGTCCAGGGCACCGCTCGGGGCGACGGCAAACTCGCGTTCCTCTTCACCGGCCAGGGCTCGCAGCGCCTCGGCATGGGCCGTGAACTCCACGCCCGCTTCCCGGTGTTCGCCCAGGCCCTGGACGAAGTGATCGACGCGCTCGACCCGCTGCTCGACCGGCCGCTGCGCGAGGTCCTCTGGGGCGAGGACGCCGACGAGCTGAACCGTACGGAGTACGCGCAGCCCGCGCTCTTCGCCGTCGAGACCGCCCTCTACCGCCTTGTCGAGTCCTGGGGCCTCAAGCCCGACTACCTCACCGGCCACTCGGTCGGCGAGATCACCGCCGCCCATGTCGCCGGAGTCCTCTCGCTCGCCGACGCCGCCGCGCTCGTCGCCGCCCGCGGCCGGCTGATGGGGGCCCTGCCCGCGGGCGGCGCCATGATCGCCGTACAGGCCACCGAGGACGAGGTCGCCCCGCTGCTCGACGGACACGAGGACACCGTGTCCGTCGCCGCCGTCAACGGCCCCTCCGCGCTCGTCCTCGCCGGCGAGGAGGACGCCGTCACCCGCATCGCGGCACGCCTGGCGGAGGACGGCCGCAAGACCAGGCGGCTCCGTGTCTCGCACGCCTTCCACTCCCCGCTGATGGAGCCGGTGCTCGACGAGTTCCGCGCCGTCGTCGCGGGCCTGACCCTCCAGGCCCCGCTCCTGCCGTTCGTCTCCAATGTCACCGGCGAGCCCGCGACGGTCGCCCAGGTCACCTCCGCCGACTACTGGGTGGAGCATGTCCGCAGGGCCGTACGGTACGCGGACGGCGTCGCCTGGCTGCTCGGCCACGGCGTCACCGACTTCCTCGAACTCGGCCCCGACGGCGTGCTCTCCGCGATGACCCAGGATTGCGTCGAGGCCGCGGACACCGCCGGGGACCCGGTCGTGCTTCCCGCGCTGCGCGCAGGCCGCCGCGAGATCCACACCCTCACCGCGGCCCTGGCCGGACTCCAGGTGCGCGGGGCCGCCGTCCGCTGGGACGCGTACTTCGCCGCCACCGGAGCGCGCCGTACCGACCTGCCCACCTACGCCTTCCAGCGCCGCAGGTACTGGCCCAAGGGAGTCCAGGGCCACACCGCCGACCTGCGGGCCGCGGGGCTCGGCGCCGCCCACCACCCGCTGCTCTCCGCCGCCGTCTCCCTCGCCGGCTCCGAGGGCGTCCTGCTCACCGGCCGGCTCTCGCTCCGGTCCCACCCCTGGCTCGCCGACCATGCCGTGGGCGGCACCACCCTGCTCCCCGGCACCGCCTTCCTCGAACTCGCCGTGCGCGCCGGGGACGAGGTCGGCTGCGACCGTGTCGAGGAACTCACCCTGGCCGCCCCGCTGGTCCTCCCCGAGCACGGCGGTGTGCAGGTCCAGCTCTGGGCGGGCAGCCCCGACGACTCCGGCCGCCGCACCGTCCATGTCTACTCCCGCCCCGACGACGGCGACGACACCGCCGCATGGACCCCGCACGCCACCGGTGTGCTCGCGCTGAGCGAGGCGAGCACCGGGTTCGACGCCTCCGTCTGGCCCCCGGCCGGAGCCGAACCGGTCGACACCGACGGGCTGTACGAGCGGCTCGCCGACGACGGATTCGCGTACGGCCCGGTCTTCCGCGGTCTGCGCTCCGTCTGGCGGCGCGACGGCGAGGTGTACGCCGAGGTCGCCCTGCCCGAGGGCGGCGAGGCCGACGCCGAGGCCTTCGGGCTGCACCCCGCGCTGCTCGACGCGGCCCTGCACGCCTCGTCCTTCATAGAACTCGGCGCGGAGAGCCGGGGCGGGCTGCCCTTCTCCTGGGAGGGCGTCTCGCTGTACGCGACGGGCGCCACCGCGCTGCGGGTACGGCTCGCCCCGGTTGCCGAGGACGCGGTCTCCCTCACCGTGGTCGACCCCGCCGGCGAGCCCGTCGTCTCCGTGGACTCGCTGGTGCTGCGTCCTGTCGCGGGACAGCCGCTCGGGGGCGCCGCCCGGGACGCGCTGTTCGCGCTGGACTGGGTGGCGCCGAGGAGCACCGCGCCCGCGCCCGCGTCGATCGCCCTCGTGGGCCCCGACGCGTTCGGACTCGCCGGGGACCCGGCGCTCGCGGCGGCCGGGAACCACCAGGACCTGGTGTCACTGGCCGCGCAGAGCACGGTCCCCGAAACCGTCCTGATGACCCTCTCCGGCGAGCCCGGCGCCGCCGCGGCCCACACCCTGACGGCGGACGCCCTCGCGGCGGCGCGGACCTGGCTCGCCGAGGAGCGGTTCGCCGGATCCCGGCTGGTCTTCGTGACGCGCGGCGCGGTCGGCGGGCACGACCCGGCGGCGGCCGCCGTCTGGGGCCTGGTGCGCTCCGCGCAGTCCGAACACCCGGGCGCCTTCCGGCTCCTGGACCTGGATCCCGAGGGAACGGCCGGGCTGCCGCCGGCGGCCCTCGCCTCTGACGAACCCCAACTGATCGTCCGCGGCGGTGAGATCCGCGCCGGACGCCTGGTCCGCAGGGTCCCCGGCGACACCCCGGCCGCCCCCGTCCGGTACGGCGACGGCAGGGTTCTGATCACCGGCGGTACGGGCGGTCTCGGCGCGGTCCTCGCCCGGCATCTCGTCGCCGAGCACGGCGTACGGAAGCTCCTGCTGGTCAGCCGCCGGGGGCCCGCCGCCGAGGGCGCCGGTGAACTCGTCGCCGAACTGACCGCGCAGGGCGCCGATGTGGCCGTCGCCGCCTGCGACGCGGCGGACCGCGAGGCCCTGGCGGACCTGCTCGCCGCGCACACCGTCTCCGCCGTCGTGCACACCGCGGGCGTCCTGGACGACGGAGTGATCGGCTCGCTCACCCCGGAGCGGCTGGACACCGTGCTGCGCCCCAAGGCCGACGCGGCCTGGCATCTGCACGAACTGACCCGTGATCTCGGCCTGACCGCCTTTGTCCTCTTCTCCTCCCTCGCCGGAGTCCTCGGCAGCGCGGGACAGGGCAACTACGCGGCAGGCAACGCCTTCCTGGACGCCCTGGCCGAGCGCCGCCGGGCCGAAGGGCTGCCCGGCACCTCGCTGGCCTGGGGCCCCTGGGACCGTACCGGCGGTATGACCGGCACCCTCGCCGACACCGAGGCCGAGCGGCTGGCCCGCTCCGGGGTCCCGCCGCTGTCCGTGGAGCAGGGCACGGCGCTGTTCGACACGGCGCTGGCGACCGGCGAGGCCGCCCTCGTCCCCGTACGGCTCGATCTGCCGGCCCTGCGCGCCGCGGGCGAGGTCCCCCCGGTGCTGCGGTCGTTGATCCGTACCCGCTCCCGCAGGGCCGCGGTCTCCGGCTCCGCCACCGCGGGCGGTCTGGTCCAGCGGCTCGGCCGGCTCGACGAGACCGACCGCGCCGATCTGCTGCTCGACCTGGTCCGCGGACAGGTCGCCCTCGTCCTCGGCCACGCCGGCGGCGAGGACATCGACGCGGGCCGCGCCTTCCGCGAGCTGGGCTTCGACTCCCTCACGGCGGTCGAACTGCGCAACCGGCTCACCACCGTGACCGGGCTCCGGCTGCCCGCCACCCTGGTCTTCGACTACCCGACCGTACGCCACCTCGCCACCTACATCCTGGACGAACTGCTCGGCGCGGACAGCGCGTCGGCCGCCCCCGCGCCGGCGCGCAGCGCCGCCGTGGCCGACGACCCGATCGTGGTCGTGGGCATGGCCTGCCGCTATCCGGGCGGGGTGGAGTCGCCGGAGGACCTGTGGCGGCTGGTCACCGAGGGCACGGACGCGATCTCCGGCTTCCCCGCCAACCGCGGCTGGGACCTGGACTCCCTCTACCACCCGGACCCGGACCACTCCGGTACGGCGTACACCCGCTCCGGCGGATTCCTGCACGAGGCGGGCGAGTTCGACCCCGGGTTCTTCGGGATGAGCCCGCGCGAGGCACTGGCGACGGACTCGCAGCAGCGGCTGCTGCTGGAGGCGTCCTGGGAGGCCGTCGAGCGGGCCGGTGTGGATCCGCTGTCGCTGCGCGGCAGCGCGACGGGCGTGTTCGCCGGGGTGATGTACAGCGACTACAGCGCGGTCCTCGCGAGCCCCGAGTTCGAGGGCTTCCAGGGCAGCGGCAGCTCACCGAGCCTGGCCTCCGGCCGGGTCTCGTACACCCTGGGCCTGGAGGGCCCGGCCGTGACCGTCGACACGGCGTGCTCGTCGTCGCTGGTCGCCATGCACTGGGCGATGCAGGCGCTGCGCAGCGGTGAGTGCTCGCTGGCACTGGCCGGCGGGGTGACCGTCATGTCGACACCGTCGGTGTTCGTGGACTTCTCGCGGCAGCGCGGGCTCTCGCCCGACGGCCGCTGCAAGGCCTTCTCCGACGCGGCCGACGGGGTCGGCTGGGCCGAGGGCGTCGGCATGCTCGTCCTGGAGCGGCTCTCCGACGCCCGGCGCAACGGGCACGAGATCCTGGCCGTGGTGCGCGGCAGCGCCGTCAACCAGGACGGCGCGTCGAACGGCCTCACCGCCCCCAACGGTCCCTCCCAGCAGCGGGTCATCCGGCAGGCTCTCGCGTCCGGCGGGCTGACGCCGGAGGAGGTCGACGCGGTCGAGGCCCATGGCACGGGCACCACCCTCGGCGACCCCATCGAGGCACAGGCACTGCTCGCCGCGTACGGGCGTGACCGCGACCCGGAGCGGCCGCTGCTCCTCGGCTCGGTCAAGTCCAACATCGGGCACACCCAGGCGGCGGCCGGTGTCGCGGGCGTCATCAAGATGATCATGGCGATGCGGTACGGCACGCTGCCCAGGACCCTGCACGCCGGGATTCCCTCCTCGCACGTCGACTGGTCCGAGGGCGCGGTGGAACTGCTGACCGAGCAGACGCCCTGGCCCGAGACCGGCCGCCCGCGCCGCGCCGGGATCTCCTCCTTCGGCATCAGCGGCACCAATGTCCACACCATCATCGAGCAGGCCCCGGGGACCGCGCGGGCAAAGACCCCCGCGCCCGCCGGACCGCGCCCCGCCGCCGTTCCGTGGCTGATCTCCGGCCGTACCCGGGACGCCCTGCGCGGCCAGGCGGCGCGGCTGCTCTCGTACGTACGGGAGCGCCCCGGACTCGACCTGCTCGACGGTGCCTTCTCGCTCGCCACCACCCGCTCGCAGTTCGACCAGCGCGCCGCCGTCGTCGCCACCGACCGCGACACCCTGCTCAGGTCACTGGCCGCGCTGGCCACCGACCGCCCCGACGCCGCGCTCGTCGAGGGCGAGGCGGCCGGGCGCGGCAGGACGGCGTTCCTGTTCACCGGCCAGGGCAGCCAGCGGCCCGCCATGGGACGCGAACTGTACGAGCGCCACCCGGTGTTCGCCGAGGCGCTCGACGAGATCGCCGCCGTACTCGATCCACTGCTGGACCGCCCGCTGCGCGAGGTGCTGTTCGCCGCTCCGGACACCGCTGAGGCGGCACTGCTCGACGAGACCGGCTGGACCCAGCCGGCCCTGTTCGCGGTCGAGGTCGCGCTGTTCCGGCTCGTACGGTCCTGGGGTGTCAGGCCGGACTACGTGGCGGGCCACTCGATCGGTGAACTCGCCGCCGCCCATGCCTCGGGCGTGCTGTCGCTCGCCGACGCCTGCGCCCTGGTCGCGGCCCGCGCCAGGCTGATGCAGGCACTGCCCTCCGGCGGCGCGATGGTCGCCGTACAGGCGGGCGAGGAGGAGATCACCCCGCTGCTGGCCGGACTGTCCGAGCAGGTGTCGGTCGCCGCCGTCAACGGCCCGGAGTCCGTCGTCCTCTCCGGGGACGAGGACGCCGTCCTGGAGCTCGCCGCCTC
The DNA here is from genome assembly GCF_019056675.1 of Streptomyces sp. GMY02. Classification (NCBI taxonomy): domain Bacteria; kingdom Bacillati; phylum Actinomycetota; class Actinomycetes; order Kitasatosporales; family Streptomycetaceae; genus Streptomyces; species Streptomyces sp. GMY02. The sequence continues at coordinate 8,127,404 of NZ_CP077658.1, forward strand.
CTTCAAGGCCCAGGGGCGCAAGACCAAGCGCCTGCGGGTGAGCCATGCCTTCCACTCGCCGCGCATGGCCGGGATGCTCGACGCGTTCCGTGACGTCGCCGCAGGACTCACCTACTCCGCGCCCGAGATCCCCCTGATCTCGAATCTGACCGGCGCTCTCGCCACCGCCGAGCAGGTCGGCTCCCCGGAGTACTGGACCGCCCATGTCCGGGAAGCGGTCCGCTTCGCCGACTGCGTGAGGACCCTGCGCGACGCGGGCGTGACCACTTTCCTGGAGCTGGGCCCCGGCGGGGCGCTCTCCGCGATGGCACGGGACACCCTCGGCGACTCCGACGACGCGGCGCTCGTCCCGCTGCTCCGGGCCGACCGTACGGAGGAAGTCGCCGTCACCACCGCGCTGGCCCTGCTCCAGACACACGGGGCCGCACCGGACTGGCGGGCCTACTTCGCGGACAGCGGCGCCCGCCGGGTGGACCTGCCGACGTACGCCTTCCAGCACGAGTTCTACTGGCCGCAGCTCAACCGGCCGGGCCTCGCCGGGATCCCGGCGGACCCCGGGGACCAGCGCCTGTGGGCCGCCGTGGAGCGCGGCGACGCCGACGAACTCGCCACGATCCTCGGCCTCGGCGAGCAGGAGCACGACTCGCTCGGCTCCCTGCTGCCCGCGCTGACCTCCTGGCGGCGCGGCGCGAAGGAGAAGACCCTCCTCGACTCCCTGCGCTACCGCGCCGAATGGACCGCGCTGCGCAGGCCCGCCGCCCCCGTCCTGGACGGCACCTGGCTCCTCGTCACCACCGACGCCGTCGACGAGACCCTCTGCGACGAGCTGACCGGCGCGCTCGGCGCGCACGGCGCCCGCGTACGCCGGCTGGTCCTCGACGCCTCCTGCGCCGACCGGGCCGTCCTCGCCGAACGGCTGCTCGCCGTCGAGGAGTACGACGGCACGGCCAGCGTGCTGTCCGTCCTGCCGCTCGACGAGCGGCCGAGCGCCGCGCACCCGCCGCTCACCGACGGTCTCGCCCTGACGGTCGCGCTCGTCCAGGCACTGGGCGACACCTCCGCGCGGGGCCGGCTCTGGACCGCCACCCGGGGTGCCGTGTCCACCGGGCCCGGCGACCCGCTCACCCACCCCGCCCAGGCCACCGCCTGGGGCCTCGGCAGGACCGTCGCGCTGGAATACCCCCGGCTGTGGGGCGGCCTGGTCGACCTGCCGGAGACCTTCGACCAGCGGGCCGCGCAGCGCCTGGCCGGACTGCTCGCCACCAAGGACGCCCCCGACGGCGAGGACCAGGTGGCGCTGCGCGCCTCGGGCGTCAGCGGCCGCAGGCTCGTCCGCCACGCCGTCGAAGAGCTGCCCGCCGCCCGCGAGTTCACCGCACGCGGCACCGTCCTCGTCACCGGCGGCACCGGCGGCCTCGGCGCCGAGGTGGGCCGCTGGCTGGCCCGTTCCGGCGCCGAGCACCTCGTACTGATCAGCAGGCGCGGCCCGGACGCGCCCGGCGCGGCGGAACTCCGCGCCGAACTGGAGGAACTGGGCGCCCGCGTCACCATCACCGCCTGCGACGCCGCCGACCGCGACGCGCTCGCCGCCGTACTCGCCGCCGTCCCCGACGGACTCCCGCTCACCGGAGTGGTGCACACCGCGGGCGTCGGCCAGTACGGGCCGCTGGCCGACACGGGACTCGCCGAATTCGCGGACCTGACCTCGGCGAAACTCGCCGGGGCCGCCCATCTCGACGCCCTCCTCGGCGACCGGGACCTCGACTTCTTCGTCCTCTTCGGCTCCATCGCCGGAGTCTGGGGCAGCGGCGGCCAGAGCGCCTACGGAGCGGCCAACGCCTATCTCGACGCGCTCGCCGAGCACCGCCGCGCCCGCGGTCTCACCGCCACCTCGGTGGCCTGGGGCCCCTGGGCCGAAGCCGGTATGGCCGCCGACGAGTCCGTCTCCGGCACCTTCAGGCGCCAGGGCCTCGGCTTCCTGGAGCCCGGCCCCGCCCTCACCGAACTGCGCCGCGCCGTCCTGGCCCAGGACACCACCGTCACGGTCGCCGACATCGACTGGGACCGCTACGCACCGGTCTTCACCTCCGCCCGACCCAGCGCCCTGCTCGCCGGTCTGCCCGAGGTACGGGCACTCGCCGAGGCCGCCGGGGACCGGGCCGCCGACACCGGCAGCGCCTCGGAGTTCGCCATCCGGGTACGCGCCCTGGCCGAGCCCGAGCAGACCCGCCTCCTCACCGATCTCGTACGGTCCGAGGCCGCGGCCGTCCTGGGCCACAGCTCCGCCGACGGTGTCCCGGAGTCCCGTGCCTTCCGCGACATCGGCTTCGACTCGCTCACCGCCGTCGAACTGCGCAAGCGCCTGGCCGGAGTCACCGGTCTCACCCTGCCCAGCACCATGGTCTTCGACTACCCGACCCCCGTGGAGCTGGCGCACTATCTGCGGGCCGAGATCCTCGGCGCCGTCCTGGAGGTGGCGGGCCCCGTCGCCACCGGCGCCGCCGACGACGAACCCATCGCCATCATCGGCATGAGCTGCCGCTTCCCCGGCGGGGCGGGCTCGCCCGAGCAGCTCTGGGACCTGGTCGTGCGGGGTGGAGACGCGGTCAGCGAGTTCCCGGTCAACCGCGGCTGGGACGCCGAGGCGCTCTTCGACCCGGACCCGGACCGGCAGGGCCGTACGTACTCGACACGCGGCGGATTCCTGCACGAGGCCGACGCGTTCGACCCCGCCTTCTTCGGTATCTCCCCGCGCGAGGCCCTGGTGATGGACCCCCAGCAGCGGCTGCTGCTGGAGACCACCTGGGAGACCTTCGAGCGCGCCGGAATCGACCCGGCGGCCGTACGGGGCAGCCTCACCGGCACCTTCATCGGCTCCAGCTACCAGGAGTACGGGCTCGGCGCGGGCGACGGCGCCGAGGGCCACATGGTCACCGGCAGCAGCCCCAGCGTCCTGTCGGGCCGGCTCTCCTATGTCTTCGGTCTGGAGGGCCCCGCCGTCACCGTCGACACGGCCTGCTCGTCGTCGCTGGTCGCCCTGCACCTCGCCTGCCAGTCCCTGCGCAACGGCGAGTCCACGATGGCCGTCGCGGGCGGCGCCACGATCATGACGACTCCCGCGCCCTTTGTCGCCTTCAGCAGGCAGCGGGCCCTCGCCCAGGACGGCCGCTGCAAGGCCTTCTCCGACGACGCGGACGGCATGACCCTCGCCGAGGGCATCGGCATTTTGCTGGTCGAGCGTCTCTCCGACGCCCGGCGCAACGGACACCCGGTCCTCGCGGTGATCCGGGGCTCGGCGATCAACCAGGACGGCGCGTCCAACGGTCTGACCGCCCCCAACGGCCCGTCCCAGCAGCGGGTCATCCGCCAGGCCCTCGCCAACGCCGGACTGTCGCCCGACGAGGTGGACGCCCTGGAGGCGCACGGCACCGGCACCCCCCTCGGCGACCCCATCGAGGCCCAGGCGCTGATGGCCACGTACGGCAGGGAGCGCGACCCCGAGCACGCCCTGCTGCTCGGCTCGGTCAAGTCGAACATCGGGCACGCCCAGTCCGCCGCCGGTGTCGCCAGTGTGATCAAGATGGTGATGGCGCTGCGGAACGGTGTTCTGCCGAGGACGCTGCATGCGGAGGTTCCGTCGTCGCATGTGGACTGGTCGTCGGGTGCGGTGCGGCTGCTGTCGGAGGCGGTGGAGTGGCCGGACACGGGCCGTCCGCGCCGCTGCGCGGTCTCGTCCTTCGGCATCAGCGGAACGAACGCCCACACCCTGCTCGAACAGGCCCCGGAGGACGAAGAGCCGGCGGAGTCCGCGCCCGCCGTCGAGCCGGTGCCGGTGGCGGGCGGCGCGCTGCCCTGGGTCGTATCGGGCCGGAGCGGTGCGGCCCTGCGCGAACAGGCCGCGCGGCTCCTCTCGTACATCGAGACCCAGGACCCCGGCCCGAGGCCGCTCGACGTCGCCCACACGCTGGTGGCGTCGCGCGCCGCCTTCGAGCACCGCGCGGTGCTCGTCCCCGCCGGGGACCAGGACCATGTGGCGGCGCTGCGCGCGATCGCGACGGACGGACCGTCGGCCGCGGTCGCCCGGGGTGTGGCCGATGTCGAGGGCAAGACGGTGTTCGTCTTCCCGGGGCAGGGTTCGCAGTGGGCGGGCATGGGTGCCCAACTCCTTGACGAGTCCCCGGTTTTCGCCGAGCGGATTGCCGAATGCGCGGCGGCTTTGAGCGAGTTCGTGGACTGGTCGCTGGTGGATGTGCTGCGCGGGGCCGAGGGTGCTCCGACGCTGGAGCGGGTCGATGTGGTGCAGCCCGCCTCGTTCGCGGTGATGGTGTCGCTGGCGGCGGTGTGGCGCTCGTACGGTGTGGAGCCCGCGGCGGTCGTCGCCCACTCGCAGGGCGAGATCGCCGCCGCCGTGGTGTCCGGGGCGCTCTCGCTCCAGGACGGCGCGCGGGTGGTGGCGCTGCGGAGCCAGGCGATCGGGCGCCGACTGGCGGGGCGTGGCGGGATGATGTCGGTTCCGTTGCCGGCCGGAGAGGTCGAGAGCAGGCTGGAGGCCTGGCCGGAACGGATCTCCATCGCCGCTGTGAACGGCCCGCGCTCCGTGGTCGTGTCGGGTGAACCGGAGGCGCTGGACGAGCTGTTCGGTGAACTGACCGCTCAGGAGGTACGGGTCCGGCGGATCGCGGTGGACTACGCGTCGCACTCGGCGCAGGTGGAGGATCTGCGGGACGAGCTTCTCGATGTGCTGGGTCCGGTGCGTCCTCGTGCGTCGCGGGTGCCGTTCTTCTCGACGATGACCGGTGGGTGGCTGGACACCGAGGTCATGGACGCGGGCTACTGGTTCCGCAACTTGCGGCAGCGCGTCCTCTTCGCCGACGCCGTCCGTGAGCTGCTGGGCGCGGGACACCGTACGTTCGTCGAGGTCAGCTCGCACCCCGTACTGGCCATGTCCGTACAGGACATGATCGACGAGACCGGCGAACCGGGTGTCGCCGGCGGGACGCTGCGCCGTGACCACGGCGGTTTCGCGCGCTTCCTGCTCTCGGCCGCCGAGCTGTATGTCCGCGGGGCCGGGTTCGACTGGAGCCTGCTCTTCGCCGGTACCGGCGCACGGCGGGTGGATCTGCCCACCTATGCCTTCCAGCGCGAACAGCTCTGGGCCGTAGCGCCGGAGCCGGAGCGGGCGCTCGCCTCGGACCCCGCCGACGAGGAGTTCTGGGCGGCGGTCGAGCAGGAGGACGTCTCCGCGCTGACCTCGGCGCTCGGCGCGGACGAGGGTTCGGTGGCGGCCGTGCTGCCCGCGCTGTCGTCGTGGCGCAGGTCGCGCAAGGACCGTACGACCGTCGACTCCTGGCGCTACCGGGAGTCCTGGAACCCGGTGACCAGCCTGCCGCGCGCCGCATTGACCGGCACCTGGCTGGTGGTGTCCGCCGAGGGAACCGACGACACCGAGACCGTGGCCGCGCTGAGCGGCCGGGGCGCCGAGGTACGGCGGCTGGTCCTGGACGAGCCGTGCGTGGACCGCGAGATCCTCGCCGCGCATCTGACCGGGCTCGAAGACCTCGAAGACATCGCCGGGATCAGCGGGATCGTCTCGACGCTCGCCGCCGCCGAAGAGCCGGGCACCCTCCACCCCGGTCTGTCCCTCGGTCTTGCCCTGACCGTCTCGCTGGTGCAGGCGCTGGGCGATGCCGGAGTGGACGCGCCGCTCTGGTTCCTGACCCGGGGCGCCGTCTCCACCGGCCGCTCCGACGAGATCACCTCGCCGGTGCAGGCCCAGGTCGCCGGGGTGGGCTGGACGGCCGCGCTGGAACACCCGCAGCGCTGGGGCGGTGTCGTCGATCTGCCGCCCGCGCTGGACGACCGCGCCGCGGACCGGCTCGTATCCGTACTGGCCGGAGCCCTGGGCGAGGAGGACCAGCTCGCTATCCGGTCCTCCGGTGTGTTCACCCGTCGTATCGTCCGCGCCGCCGCCGGCGAGCGGGCACCCGCCCGCGACTGGCAGCCGCGCGGCACCACCCTGATCACCGGCGGCTCCGGAACCCTCGCCCCGCACCTCGCGCGCTGGCTCGCCGCCCAGGGCGCCGGACATCTCGTACTGACCAGCCGCCGCGGCATGGACGCGCCGGGCGCGGCCGAACTCGTCGCGGAACTCGCCGAGTCGGGCACCGAGGCGACCGTCGCCGCCTGCGATGTCACGGACCGGGACGCGGTCGCCGCACTGCTGGCGGACCTCAGGGCCGAAGGCCGTACGGTACGGACCGTCGTCCACACCGCCGCGCTGATCGAGCTGTACCCGCTGGCCGAGACCACCCTCGACGCCTTCGCCCGGGTCATGCACGCCAAGGTGGCGGGCGCCCAGGTGCTGCACGAACTCCTCGACGACGAGGAACTGGACGACCTCGTTCTCTACTCGTCGACGGCCGGCATGTGGGGCACCGGCGCGCACGCCGCCTATGTGGCGGGCAATGCCTATCTCGCCGCGCTGGCCGCCCACCGCCGCGCCCGCGGTCTGCGCGCCCTCTCCCTCTCCTGGGGCATCTGGGCCGACGACCTCAAGCTCGGCCGGGTCGACCCGCAGTCGATCCGGCGCAGCGGCCTGGAGTTCATGGACCCGCAGCTCGCCCTCAGCGGGCTCAAGCGGGCCCTGGACGACGACGAGACCGTGCTCGCGGTCGCCGACATCGACTGGGACACCTACTACCCCGTCTACACCTCCGGCCGCCCCACCACGCTCTTCACCGAGGTGCCCGAGGTACGGAGGATCACCGAGGCCGCCGAGCGGTCCACCGGCACGGCCGCCGAAGGGGAGTTCGTGGCGCGGCTGCGCGGGCTCTCCGGCGCCGAGCAGGAACGGCTCCTGCTGGAGACGGTCCGCACGGAGGCCGTCGCCGTCCTGGGCCTCTCGTCCGCCGACGCCCTGCCGGACCAGCGCGCGTTCCGCGACGTCGGTTTCGACTCGCTCACCGCGGTCGGGCTGCGCAACCGTCTGGCGTCGGTGACCGGGCTGACCCTGCCCACCACCATGGTGTTCGACCACCCCAGCCCCGCCGCGCTGGCCGCCTTCCTCAGGTCCGAGATCGCGGGCGCCGGGACGGCCGCCGGGGACGCGGGCGCGACCGCCGCGCTCTCCGCTGCCGACGACGACCCCATCGCCGTCATCGGCATGAGCTGCCGCTACCCCGGCGGTGTCACCTCCTCCGCGGAGCTGTGGCGGCTGGTCAGGGAGGGCGGCGACGCCATCTCCGGCTTCCCCGCCGACCGCGGCTGGGACGCCGAGAAGCTGTACGACCCGGACCCCGACCGGCAGGGCAAGACCTACTCCGTGCAGGGCGGATTCCTGCGCGACGTCGCCGACTTCGACCCCGGCTTCTTCGGGATCTCGCCGCGCGAGGCGGTCTCCATGGACCCGCAGCAGCGGCTTCTCCTGGAGACCGCCTGGGAGGCCTTCGAGCACGCCGGGATCGACCCGCTGGCCCAGCGCGGCAGCATGACCGGCACCTTCGTCGGCGCCAGCTACCAGGACTACGCCTCGGCCGTGCCCAACACCGCCGAGGGCTCCGAGGGCCACGCCATCACCGGCACCCTCTCCAGCGTCCTGTCCGGCCGCGTCTCGTACCTCTTCGGCTTCGAGGGCCCGGCGGTCACCCTCGACACCGCCTGCTCGTCCTCGCTCGTCGCGATGCATCTCGCCTGCCAGTCGCTGCGCGACGGCGAGAGCTCCCTCGCGCTGGCCGGCGGGGTGAGCATCATGTCCACCCCGCTGTCCTTCGTCGGCTTCAGCCGGCAGCGGGCCCTCGCCACGGACGGGCGCTGCAAGGCGTACGCCGACTCCGCCGACGGCATGACCCTCGCCGAGGGCGTCGGTCTGGTCCTGCTGGAGCGTCTCTCCGACGCCCGCCGCAACGGACACCAGGTGCTGGCCGTGGTGCGCGGCAGCGCCGTCAACCAGGACGGCGCCTCCAACGGGCTCACCGCCCCCAACGGCCCCTCCCAGCAGCGGGTCATCCGCCAGGCGCTCGCCAACGCCGGGCTGCGGCCCGCCGAGGTCGATGTGATCGAGGGCCACGGCACCGGCACCGCGCTGGGCGACCCCATCGAGGCGCAGGCCCTGCTCACCACCTACGGGCAGGACAGGGACCCGGAGCGCCCGCTGCTCCTCGGCTCGGTCAAGTCCAACATCGGCCACACCCAGATGGCCTCCGGCGCCGCCAGTGTGATCAAGATGGTGATGGCGCTCCAGGAGGGCGTCGTACCGAAGTCCCTCCACATCGACACCCCGTCCTCGCACGTCGACTGGTCGTCGGGCGCCATCGGCCTGCTGACCGAGGAGACCGCCTGGCCGGAGACCGGACGTCCCCGCCGCGGCGCCATCTCCTCGTTCGGTCTCAGCGGCACCAACGCGCACGCCATCCTGGAGCAGGCCCCGGCCGCCGATCCGGCGCCCGCCGGAGCACCCGGACCAGAAGCCGTGCCGGGCGCCGTACCCGTACTGGTCTCGGCCCGGAGCGAAGCGGCGCTGCGCGCCCAGGCGGGCCGGCTGCTCGCCCTGGTGGAGGAGCGGCCCGGCACCCGCCTCGTCGACCTCGCCCACTCGCTGGCCACCTCGCGGGCGAGCCTGGACCACCGGGCCGCCGTCGTGGCGGAGGAGCGCGACGAACTGCTGCGCGGACTGCTGGCCCTGCGCGACGGACTGCCGGGACCCGGGGTGGTCCAGGGCGGTACGGGCCGTGGCCGTACGGCGTTCCTGTTCACCGGCCAGGGCAGTCAGCGCCCCGGCATGGGACGCGAACTGTACGACCGGTTCCCCGTGTTCGCCGACGCGCTCGACGCCGTACTGGCCCATGTGGACGGCGAGCTGGACCGCCCGCTGCGCGAGATCATGTTCGCCGCCGAGGGCTCGCCCGAGGCCGCGCTGCTGGACCGGACCGGGTACGCCCAGCCCGCGCTGTTCGCCATCGAGGTCGCGCTGTTCCGCCTCGCCGAGTCGTGGGGCCTCACCCCCGACTATCTCGCCGGGCACTCCATCGGCGAACTCGCCGCCGCCCACGCCGCGGGCGTGCTCTCCCTGGCGGACGCCTGCACCCTGGTGGCCGCACGCGGCCGGCTGATGCAGGCGCTGCCCGAGGGCGGCGCGATGATCGCGGTCCAGGCTACCGAGGAGGAGGTCCTGCCGCTGCTCGCGGAGGCCGAAGGCCAGGTCTCGGTCGCGGCCGTCAACGGGCCCGCCTCGGTGGTCGTCGCCGGTGCCGAGGACCCCGTCCTGGACATCGCCGCGGCCCTCGGGGCCGAGGGCCGCAAGACCAAGCGGCTGCGGGTCTCGCACGCCTTCCACTCGCCGCTGATGGACGCCATGCTCGACGACTTCGCGCAGGTCGCGCGGAGCGTCACCTACCATCCGCCGGTCATCCCGTTTGTGTCGAACGTGACCGGAGCGCTCGCCGCCGCCGACCAGGTGTGCACCCCCGAGTACTGGGTCCGCCATGTCCGTACGGCCGTACGCTTCGGCGACGGGATCGCCTGGCTGACGGAGCGGGGCGGCGTACGGACCTTCCTGGAACTCGGCCCGGACGGTGTCCTGTGCGGCATGGCCCGCGAGAGCCTGGCCGACGGCTCCCGCACCGCCCTGCTGCCGCTGCTGCGGGCCGGCCGCCCCGAGGTCCGTGCCCTCACCACCGCGCTGGCGGGCGCCCAGGCCAACGGTGCGGACATCGACTGGCACGCGTTCTTCGCGGACAGCGGAGCGCGCCGGGTCGAGCTGCCGACCTACGCCTTCCAGCGCGAGCGCTACTGGCCCGAGGCCGCGGCCGACGACGCCACCGGCCCGGGGACCGGCGCGAACGCGCTGGACGCGGAGTTCTGGTCGGCGGTGGAACGCGACGACGTGACCGAACTGGCCGCCACGCTCGGCCTGGACGACACCACGGTCACCGCGATGGTCCCCGCCCTCACCGCCTGGCGCCGCCGCCGCGGCGAGCAGTCCGCCGTGGACGGCTGGCGCTACCGGGTCACCTGGAAACCGAGGTCCGGCTCCACCGCGCCCGCCGTCCTGTCCGGCCGCTGGCTGGTCCTGGCCCCGGCGCGTACGGAGGACGCCGCGTGGGCCGCCGAGGTCGTCGCCGCGCTCGGTACGGAGACCGTCCTCGTCGAGGTCACCGGCACCGACGACCGGGCCGCGCTCGCCGCGCGACTGGCCGGACTGCGCGGCGAGGGTGCCGAGTTCACGGGCGCCCTGTCGCTGCTGGCCCTCGTCGGCCACGACGGCGCCGCCCACCCCGAGGTGCCCGCCGCCCTGACCCTGACGGCCCTCGGCGCCCAGGCCCTCGGCGACGCCGGGATCGAGGCGCCGCTGTGGAGCGTCACCCGGGGCGCGGTGTCCGTGGGCCGCTCCGAGCATGTGATCAGCCTCGACCAGGCCGCCGTCTGGGGGCTCGGCCGTACCGTCGCCCTGGAGCGGCCCGGCCGCTGGGGCGGCTCCGTCGATCTGCCCGAGCGGCTCGACACCCAGGCCGCCCGCCGGTTCAGGAGCGTCCTGGCCGGAACCGACGGCGAGAACGAGACCGCCGTACGCGCCTCCGGCGTCTTCGTACGGCGCCTCGTCCACAGCCCCGCCCCCGACCGCTCGCCGGCCGGACCCGCGGGCGGGCGGAGCCCGTTCGGCCCCGGGGGCACCGTCCTGATCACCGGCGGTCTCGGCGGTCTCGGCGGACATGTCGCCCGGCGGCTCGCCCAGGACGGAGCCGGCCATCTGCTGCTCGCAGGACGGCGCGGCGAGGCCGCCCCCGGCGCCCCGGAACTCCGCGCCGAACTGGAGGAGCTGGGCGCCCGTGTCACCGTGGCCGCCTGCGATGTCGCGGACCGCGACGCCCTGGCCGCCCTGCTCGCCGCCGTCCCCGACGACGCCCCGCTCACCGCCGTGATCCACACGGCCGGAGTCGTCGAGGACACCACCGTGGACGCGCTGACCCCGGACGCCTTCACCGCCGTACTCCGCTCCAAGGTCGTCGCGGCCCGCCACCTCCATGAGCTGACCGCAGACCTGGACCTCGCGGCGTTCGTCCTCTTCTCCTCCACCGCCGGGGTCATCGGCGCGGCGGGCCAGGGCAACTACGCCGCCGCCAACGCCTATCTGGACGCCCTCGCCGAATACCGGCGCGCCCACGGCCTCACCGCGCTCTCCCTCGCCTGGGGCCCCTGGGCCGGATCCGGCATGGTCGCCGAGGCCGCCGGGATCGAGAGCCGGGTACGGCGCGGCGGATTCGAACCCCTCGCGCCCGAACCCGCCGTACGCGCCCTGCTCCTGGCGGTCGAGCACGACGACACGGCCCTCGCCGTCGCCGACATCGACTGGAGCCGGTTCGCGCGCGCGTTCGCCGCGACCGGGCCGCTACCGCTCGTCGCCGATCTGCCCGAGGTACGGAGGGCCGCCCCGTCCGCCGACGGCACCGCCGGGGAGACCGAGCTGCGGCAGCGGCTCGCCGCGCTGCCCGAGGCCGAGCGCGCCGGACATGTCCTCGATCTGCTGCGTACCCAGGTGGCCGCCGTCCTCGGCCACGCCGACGCACGGGCCGTCGACGACGACCGGGCCTTCCGTGATCTGGGCTTCGACTCGCTGACCACCCTCGAACTCCGCAACGGACTCGCCGCGTCGACCGGGCTGAGTCTGCCCGCGTCCCTCGTCTACGACCTGCCCACCCCGCGCGAACTCGCGGACCATCTGCTCGCCGAACTGCTCGGCTCGCTGCCCGAGACCGCCGCGCCCGTGCCGGCGGGCATGTCCCGGTCCCGGGCGGGCCACGACGACGACCCGATCGCCGTCGTCGGCATGGCCTGCCGCTTCCCCGGCGGCGCCGACTCGCCCGAGGAGCTGTGGCGGCTGCTCGACGAGGGCAGGGACGGCATCACCGCCTTCCCGGCCGACCGGGGCTGGGACATCGAGGCCCTCGGCGCGGGCGCCTCGGACACCCTCGAAGGCGGATTCCTCACCGGGGTCGCCGACTTCGACGCCCGTTTCTTCGGGATCTCCCCGCGCGAGGCCCTCGCGATGGACCCGCAGCAGCGGCTTCTCCTGGAGACCACCTGGGAGGCGCTGGAGCGGGCCGGGATCGACCCCTCCGCGCTGCGCGGCTCGGCCACAGGCGTCTTCGTCGGCACCAACGGCCAGGACTACGTGGACGTCCTGCGCCGCTCCGCCTCGGACGTACGGGGCTACGCGGCCACCGGCAACACCGCCAGCGTCATGTCGGGCCGGCTCTCCTACGCGCTCGGCCTGGAAGGTCCGGCCGTCACCGTCGACACCGCCTGCTCGTCCTCACTGGTCGCCATGCACTGGGCCGGCAGGGCGCTGAGCGCGGGGGAGTGCTCGCTGGTGATCGCGGGCGGAGTCTCCGTGATGTCGAGCCCCGACTCCTTCGTCGAGTTCTCCACCCAGGGCGGGCTCGCTCCCGACGGGCGGTGCAAGGCGTTCTCCGACAGCGCCGACGGCACCGCCTGGTCCGAGGGTGTCGGCATCCTGGTGCTGGAGCGGCTCTCCGACGCCGTACGGAACGGGCACGAGGTCCGTGGCATCATCCGCTCCACCGCGGTCAACCAGGACGGCGCGTCCAACGGGCTCACCGCCCCCAACGGCCCCTCCCAGCAGCGGGTCATCCGCCAGGCCCTCGCCGACGCCGGACTGACCCCCGCCGACATCGACGCCGTCGAGGCGCACGGCACCGGCACCACCCTCGGCGACCCGATCGAGGCACAGGCCCTGCTCACCACCTATGGCCGCGACCGGGAACGCCCGCTGCTGCTCGGCACGGTCAAGTCGAACATCGGACACACCCAGGCGGCCGCCGGCGTCGCGGGCGTCATCAAGATGCTGCTCGCCATGCGGCACGGCACCCTGCCCAAGTCCCTGCACATCGGCACCCCTTCGGCACATGTCGACTGGTCGGCGGGCCAGGTCGAGCTGCTCACCGAGGCCCACGCATGGCCGGAGACCGGCCGCCCGCGCCGGGCCGGGGTCTCCGCCTTCGGCGTCAGCGGTACGAACGCGCATGTCATCGTCGAGCAGGCACCGACCGCCGAACCGGCCCCCGAGCGGAGCACGACCCCCGGCACCGCTCCGGCGGTTGTGCCCTGGATCGTCTCCGGCCGTACCCGCGAGGCGCTCCAGGCGCAGATCGACCGGCTCACCTCCTTCGCCGCCCACCACCCCGGACTGTCCCCGCTGGACATCGGCCGCTCCCTCGCCACCGACCGTACGGTCTTCCCGCACCGCGCGGTGCTGCTCGCCGGCGCCGACGGCGTACGGGAGAGCGCGCGCGGAGCGGCGGGCCGGGCGCCCGGCAGGTCCGCGTTCCTCTTCTCCGGCCAGGGCAGCCAGCGCGGCGCGATGGGCCGGGAGCTGTACGACAGGTTCCCGGTCTTCGCCGAGGCACTGGACGCGGTCCTCGCGCATCTCGACACCGAGCTGGAATTCCCGCTGCGCGAAGTGCTGTTCGCCGATCCCGGCACCTTCGAGTCGGAACTGCTCGACGAGACCGGCTGGACCCAGCCCGCGCTCTTCGCCGTCGAGGTGGCGCTCTTCCGCCTCGCCGAATCATGGGGCCTGACCCCGGACTTCGTGGCCGGGCACTCCATCGGAGAGATCACCGCGGCCCATGTGGCGGGGGTGTTCTCGCTGGCGGACGCCTGCCGTCTGGTGGCCGCGCGGGCCTCCCTGATGCAGGCCCTTCCGCAGGGCGGCGCGATGGTCGCCGTCCAGGCCACCGAGGACGAGATCACCCCCCTGCTCGGCGAGAACGTGTCGATCGCGGCGCTCAACGGCCCCGAGGCGCTGGTCGTCGCCGGAGCGGAGGACGCCGTCCTGGAGATCGCCGAGCGCCTTGCCGCCGACGGCCGCAGGACCAGGAGGCTGCGGGTCTCGCACGCCTTCCACTCCCCGCTGATGGACCCGATGCTCGCGGACTTCGCCCGGGTCACCGAGACCCTCATGTACCACGAGCCCCTGCTTCCCGTGGTGTCGAACCTCACCGGTGAGCTGGCCACCGCGGACGAACTGCGCTCGCCCGCCTACTGGGTACGGCATGTCCGGGAGGCCGTACGGTTCGCCGACGGGGTACGGACCCTGCGCGACGCGGGAGTCACGGCCTTTGTGGAGCTGGGGCCCGACGGAGTGCTGTGCGCCATGGCCGGTCAGAGCCTGGACGGAGCCGATCCGGCGCCCGTGCTGGTGCCGCTGCTGCGTGCGCGCCGGAGCGAGGAAGAGGCTGTGGTCGCGGCCCTCGCCACCCTGCACACGCATGGTGCGGGACCGCGCTGGTCCGCGTTCTTCGAGGACACCGGAGCGCGCCGGGTCGAGCTGCCGACGTACGCGTTCCAGCGCGAGCGGTACTGGCCGCAGGCCGCCGTGCCGCCGGCGGGCGCGGGCGGTACCGGACGCGGCGCGCCGGACCCGGTGGACGCCGAGTTCTGGTCGGCGGTGGAGCGGGAGGACCTGGAGTCGCTGGCCGTCTCGCTGGACCTGGACGGCGAGACCGTGACCACGATGGTGCCCGCGCTCTCCGCGTGGCGCCGCCGCAGGAACGAGCGGACCGCCGGGGCGAACTGGCGCTACCAGGAAGGCTGGACCGGGCTGCCGGAGCTGCCCGGACCGCTCGCCGCCGGACCGCTGGGCGCCTGGCTGGTGCTCGTACCGGCCGGTGCGCGGGACGAGTGGACGGCCGCCGCCGTCGAGGCGCTGGGCCCGGATGCCCTACGGGTGGAAGTGGACCTCACCGCAGACGGCCAAGCGGCCCTGCGGGAGCGGCTGGCGTCGGCTGCCTCGGCGGCGGTCATGGAGGCGGGCGCGGAGCCGGACTCCGAGGAGGTCTCCGGGCGCCCGGACGGAACCGGTTTCGCCGGGGTCGTCTCCCTGCTCGCCACCGGAGCGGACGACCTGCCCGCCGTCCCGGCGACGCCCGCCGCGCTGCTGTCGGCCCTCGACGCGGCGGGTATCGACGCCCCGCTGTGGTGCGTCACTCGGGGAGCCGTCTCCGTGACCCCGTCCGAGCCGGTGCGCAACCCGGCACAGGCCACCGTCTGGGGCCGGGGCCGGGTCGCCGCGCTCGAACACCCGGACCGCTGGGGCGGACTGATCGATCTTCCGGAGTCGCTGGACGAGCCGACGGGGGCCGCCTTCGCCGCCGTTCTGGCAGGACGGGACGGCGAGGACCAGATCGCGGTCCGCGCCACCGGCGCCTTCGGCCGACGCCTGGTCCGTACGGCACCTGAAGCACCTGAAGCGCCGGCGGAATCCGGTGCGTCCGGCGCATTCGCCGAGGGCGGCTTCTGGCGGCCCTCCGGCACGGTGCTCGTCGTCGGCGGTACGGGGACGATGGGCGCCCGGGCCGCCCGTCGGCTGGCCCGTGACGGCGCCCGGCATCTCGTACTGACCGGCCGTCACCCCTCCGACCTCGCCGGGTCCGAAGCGCTCGAAGCCGAGCTGAAGCAGCTCGGCGCCACGGCCGCCGTCGCCCTCTGCGACCCGGCCGACCGGGACGCGCTGACCGCGCTGCTCGCCACCGTCCCGGAGGACGCGCCGCTCACCGCCGTGATCCACGCCCAGGAGCCGGCGGACGATTCCGAGGCCGCGCTCGCCTCGGCACTGGCCGGAGTGGTCCAGCTCGACGCGGTCCTCGGCGACCGGCCGCTGGACGCCTTCGTCCTGTTCGGCTCGATCGCGGGAGTCTGGGGCGTACGGGGCCGGGACACCGAAGCCGCGCTCGGCGCCTTCCTGGACGCCTTCGCCCGGCAGCGCCGCGTGCGGGGCGCCACCGCCCTCTCGGTCGCCTGGGGCGCCTGGACGGATGCCGTCGACCACTCCATGGCCGCGCATCTGCGGATGAACGGGCTGCCCGTCATGGACACCGACGCGGCGCTCACCGCCCTCGGCCGGGCCGTCGCCGACGGCGGGGCCGCGGTCACCCTGGCCGATGTGCGCTGGGAGACCTTCGCACCCGCCTTCACCGAGGCCCGTCGCAGCCCGCTGTTCGCGGACCTGCCCGAGGCCCGTACCGCCATCGGGACGGCGGCCCGCGACCGGGCGGAGGAACTGCCGGAGTCCGGGGCCGGTACGTACCGGCAGTGGCTGCTCGGCCTGCCCGCGACCGAGCGCGCCGACGCGCTGCTCACCCTGGTCACCGAGAAGGCCGCCGTCGTCCTGGGCCACCCGGACACCACCGCGGTCGAGTCCGATCTGCCCTTCCGGGACCTCGGCTTCGACTCGCTGACCGCCGTCGACCTGCGCAACCAGCTCAGGGAGGCGACCGGGCTCAGCCTGCCCGCGACCCTGGTCTTCGACCACCCCACGCCCGCCGAACTCGCGGCGGAGCTGCGGGCGTCGCTGCTCGGAGAGGTCACCGCCACCGTCGCACCCGTCGCGGCTTCGGTCCGTACGGACGACGACCCGGTCGTCATCGTCGGCATGGCCTGCCGCTACCCCGGCGGCGTCGGTTCCCCCGAGGACCTGTGGCGGCTCGTCACCGAAGGCACCGACGCCGTCGGCGACTTCCCCACCGACCGCGGCTGGGACCTCGACACCCTGCTCGGGGGCCCGCCCGAGGGCGGACGCGGGCGCAGCGCCACCGGCCGGGGCGGATTCCTCTACGACGCGGCCGACTTCGACCCGGGCCTGTTCGGTATCTCGCCGCGCGAGGCGATCGTGATGGACCCGCAGCAGCGCATCGTCCTCGAAGCCGCCTGGGAGGCGCTGGAGCGCGCGGGTATCGACGCGGCGACCCTGCGGGGCAGCACCACCGGCGTCTATGTCGGCGGCCGCAGCGGCGACTACCGGCCGCCCGCCGAGGCGGGCCAGTGGGAGACCGCGCAGTCGGCGAGCCTGCTGTCCGGCCGGCTCGCGTACTCCTTCGGACTCCAGGGCCCCACGGTCTCCGTGGACACCGCGTGCTCCTCGTCGCTGGTCGCGCTGCATCTCGCGGCCCAGGCCCTGCGCTCCGGCGAGTGCTCGATCGCGCTGGCCGGCGGGGTGACCGTGATGGCGACCCCGGCGGGCTTCGTCGAGTTCAGCGCGCAGGGCGCGCTCTCCGCCGACGGCCGCTGCAAGGCGTTCTCCGAGGCGGCGGACGGCACGGGATGGTCCGAGGGCGTGGGCATGCTCGTCGTCGAGCGCCTCTCCGACGCCCGTCGCAACGGCCACCGGGTACTGGCGGTCCTGCGCGGCAGCGCGATCAACCAGGACGGCGCCTCCAACGGGCTGACCGCGCCCAGCGGCCCCGCCCAGCAGCGGGTGATCCGGCAGGCCCTCGCCAACTCCGGCCTGTCGCCCGCCGATGTGGACGCCGTCGAGGCGCACGGTACGGGGACGAAGCTCGGCGACCCGATCGAGGCACAGGCGCTGCTCGCCACCTACGGCCAGGACCGCGACCCGGAGCGCCCGGTGCTCCTCGGCTCGCTCAAGACCAACATCGGTCACACCCAGGCGGCTTCGGGTGTCGCGGGCGTGATCAAGATGGTCATGGCGATGCGGCACGGCACCCTGCCGAAGTCGCTGTACGCCGAGACCCCGACCTCCCATGTCGACTGGACGGCGGGCGCGGCCCGGCTGCTCACCGAGCCGGTCGCCTGGCCGGACTCGGGTCGCCCGCGCCGCGCCGGCGTCTCCTCGTTCGGCGCCAGCGGTACGAACGCGCACCTGATCCTGGAACAGGCACCGGACCCCGGGCCCGACGCCCCGTCGGGGAGCCGCGAGGCGGCCACGCTGCCGATGCTGCTCTCCGGCCGGACCGAGAACGCGCTGCGCGCCCAGGCCCGCCGACTGCTCGCCCACATCACCGAGCGCCCCGGTCTCGACCTGACCGACCTCGCCTTCTCGCTCGCCACGACCCGCTCGGTCTTCGAGCACCGGGCCGCCGTGACCGTCACCGGACGCGACGCCCTGCTCGACGGTCTCGCCGCCCTGGCCGAGGGCAACACCCTCGCCCAGCTCGCGGAGCACCGGGTGGAGAAGACCGGCAAGCGCGCCGTCCTCTTCTCCGGCCAGGGCTCGCAGCGGCTCGGGATGGGCCGTGAGCTGTACGAGCGGTTCCCGGTCTTCGCCGAGGCCCTGGACTCCGTACTGGCGGTGCTGGACGGCCAGTTGGAGCGCCCGCTGCGCGACGTGATCTGGGGCGAGGACGCCGAGGCCCTCAATGACACGGGCTTCACCCAGCCCGCGCTTTTCGCCGTCGAGGTCGCGCTCTTCCGGCTGGTGGAGTCCTGGGGGGTGACCCCGGACTTTGTGGCCGGGCACTCGATCGGCGAGATCGCCGCCGCGCATGTGGCCGGGGTGTTCTCGCTGGCCGACGCCGGCCGGCTGGTCACGGCCCGCGCGAAGCTGATGCGGGCACTGCCCGCGGGCGGCGCGATGGCCGCCGTCCAGGCCACCGAGGACGAGATCGCTCCGTTCCTCACCGACCGGGCCGACCGGGTGTCGATCGCCGCGCTCAACGGTCCGACGTCGGTGGTGATCTCCGGTGACGAGGACACTGTGCTGGAGGTCGCGGCCGAACTGGAGAAGCGGGGCCGCAAGACCAGCAGGCTGCGGGTCTCGCACGCCTTCCACTCCCCGCTGATGGACCCGATGCTGGACGGCTTCCGCGCGGTCGCCGAGGGGCTCGCGTACCAGACGCCCCGGATCCCGGTGATCTCGAATGTGAGCGGTGCTCTCGCCACCGCCGGGGAGCTGGGCACGCCCGAGTACTGGGTACGGCATGTCCGCGAGGCCGTACGGTTCGCCGACGGCGTCCGGACGATGGCCGCGCGCGGGGTGACCGCCTTCCTGGAGCTGGGCCCCGACGGGGTGCTCGCCGCACTGGCCCAGGAGTCGGCCCCGCCCGCCGCCCTGGCCGTACCGGTCCTGCGCAAGGGCAGGGACGAGGAGACCACCCTGGTCACCGCGCTGGCCCGGCTGCATGTGCACGGTGCGGGACCGCGCTGGTCCGCGTTCTTCGCGGACACCGGGGCGCGATGGGCCGATCTGCCGACATACGCCTTCCAGCACGGCCGGTTCTGGCCGGACACCCCGCCGGCTGCCGCGGCGGCACCGGAGACCGCCGCGACGGACAAGGCGTTCTGGGAAGCCGTGGAGCGGGAGGACTTCGCCTCGCTCGAATCCGCCCTGGACGTCGAGGGCGACGCCCTGTCGAAGGTGCTCCCCGCGCTGCTGGACTGGCGCCGGCAGCGCGACGACGAATCGGTCGTGGAGGGCTGGCGGCACCGGGTCGTCTGGAAGCCGGTGGCCGGTGCCTCCCTCGCACACCGCAAGCCGCTGACGGGCACCTGGCTCGCCGTCGTCCCGCAGGAACTGGCCGAGGACGCCTGGGTGTCGGCGGCGCTCGACGCGCTGGGCACCTCGGTCGTACGGGCCCCGGTCGGCGCCCCCGACCGGGCGGAACTGGCCGACGGACTCCGGGCCCTGGCCGACAGCGCCCGTACCGAAGGCACCGGGACCGACGGCGCGCCCTTCGCCGGAGTCGTCTCGCTGCTCGCCCTGCGGGACTCCCCGGCGGGCGGCGTGCCCGCGGGAACGGCCCTCACCGCCGTACTGCTCCAGGCCCTGGGCGACGCCGGAATCGGCGCCCCGCTCTGGTGCCTGACCCGGGGCGCGGTCTCCACGCACCGTACGGACGAACCCCGCCACCCGCTCCAGGCCGCCGTCTGGGGTCTGGGCCGGGTCGCCGCGCTGGAGTACCCGGAGCGCTGGGGCGGGCTGATCGACCTGCCCGAGGCCCTGGACGAGCGGACGGCCGCCGGGCTCACCGGGGTGCTGGCCGGACTCGACGGCGAGGACCAGGTGGCCGTACGGGCCTCCGCCGTCCTCGCCCGGCGCCTGGTCCGGGCACCCGGCAACCGCCCGGCCCGTACCTGGGACCCGGCCGGCACCGTACTGATCACCGGCGGCACCGGAGCCCTCGGCGCCCATGTCGCCCGCAGGCTCGCCCGCGACGGAGTCCGGCACCTGGTGCTGCTCAGCCGCCGCGGCCCGGAGGCACCCGGCGCGGACGCGCTCCGCGCCGAGCTCGAAGGACTCGGCGCCCGAGTCACCCTCACCGCCTGCGACGCCGCCGACCGCGGCCAACTGACCGCCGCACTCGCGGACATCCCCGACGAGCACCCGCTGACCGGCGTGGTGCACACCGCCGGAGTCCTCGACGACGGAGTGCTCGACCGGCTCACCCCGGAGCGGTTCGCGCCGGTCTTCCGCGCCAAGGTCACCTCGGCCCTGCTGCTCGACGAGCTGACACGCGGCCTGGACCTCACGGCCTTCGTCCTCTTCTCGTCCGCCTCCGCGGCCGTGGGCAACCTCGGCCAGGCCAACTACGCGGCGGCCAACGCGGTCCTCGACGCCCTCGCCGAGCGGCGGCGGGCGCTGGACCTCCCGGCCACCTCGATCGCCTGGGGAGCCTGGGGCGGCGGCGGAATGGCCGGGGGCGCGGGGGCCGACGAGGCCGCCAGGCGCGCCGGAATCGGCGCCATGGATCCCGAGCTGGCCTGTGAGGCGCTGCTGCGGCTGGTCATGGAGGCCGAACCGACCGCGGTGGTCGCCGAAGTGGCCCTGGAGCACTTCGTCGGCGCCTTCGGCGCGAACCGCCCGAGCGCCCTGCTGCGCGAGTTCCCCGGCTACCGCGACATGGTCGCCGCCCAGGCAGCGGCCCCCGCCGCCGGCGCGGACGGGGGCGGCCTGCGGGACCGGCTCCTGGCCATGACCGCGAACCGGCGCCTCGAAACCGTCGTGGAACTGGTCCGTACCCGGGCCGCCCAGGTCCTGGGCTACCCGGACACGGACGCCGTCGGCGCCGAACGGTCCTTCCGGGACCTCGGAGTCGACTCGCTCGGAGCCGTGGAACTGCGCAACCAGCTCAACACGGTCACCGGACTGAGCCTGTCCGCGACGCTCGTCTTCGACCACCCCACCCCCACGGCCCTCGCCGAGCACGTCCTGCGGCAGCTTCTCCCCGACGACACCGCCGCCTCCGGGGACGGCACCGGGACCGATGCCGAGGAGGCGGAGATCCGGGCCCTGCTCGCCTCCGTGCCCCTGGCCCGGCTCCGGGACATCGGCGTACTGGAGCCGCTGCTCCAGCTCGCCGGCCGGGGCGGCACGGCCCCGGCCGAGACCGAGGAATCCGGCGAGGCCATCGACTCGATGGCCGTGGCAGACCTGGTGCGGGCCGCGCTCAACGGCCAGTCCGACCTGTAGCGCGAGTGACGGAGCGATGGAGCAGACGATGAATGCCCCCACCGAGAACGCCCCTACGGACAACTCCCAGAGCAACAGCGTGGTGGAAGCGCTGCGCGCCGCGATGAAGGAGGCCGAGCGGCTGCGACGGCAGAACAGGATGTTCGTCGCCGCCGCCAGCGAGCCGATCGCCATCGTGGGCATGGCCTGCCGCTTCCCCGGCGATGTCGCCTCGCCCGAAGGGCTCTGGGACCTGGTCGCGTCCGGCACCGACGCCATCTCCGCGTTCCCCGCCGACCGCGGCTGGGACCTGGACGCGCTGCGCGACAGCGGCACCGACGCCCGCGACACCTCGGTCAGCCAGCAGGGCGGCTTCCTCGACTGCGTCGCCGACTTCGACCCCGGCTTCTTCGGTATCTCGCCCCGCGAGGCGGTCACCATGGACCCCCAGCAGCGCCTGCTGCTGGAGACCGCCTGGGAGGCCATCGAACGCTCCGGGATCGACGCCACCCGGCTCCGCTCCACCAGGACCGGCGCGTTCATCGGCACCAACGGGCAGGACTACGCGTATCTCCTGGTCAGGTCGCTGGACGACGCGACCGGCGATGTCGGCACCGGGATCGCCGCCAGCGCCGCGTCGGGGCGTCTCTCGTACACGTTCGGCCTGGAGGGACCCGCGATCACGGTCGACACGGCGTGCTCGTCCTCGCTGGTCGCCCTCCATCTCGCCGTACAGTCGCTGCGCAACGGCGAGTGCGGGCTCGCGCTCGCCGGCGGCGTCAATGTGATGTCCACCCCCGGCTCGCTGGTCGAGTTCAGCAGGCAGGGCGGCCTCGCGCGGGACGGCCGGTGCAAGGCGTTCTCCGACGCGGCCGACGGCACCGGATGGTCCGAGGGCGCCGGGATCCTGATGCTGGAGCGGCTCTCCGACGCGCAGCGCAACGGGCATCCCGTCCTCGCGGTGGTACGCGGCTCCGCCGTCAACCAGGACGGCGCCTCCAACGGCTTCACCGCGCCCAACGGCCCCTCGCAGCAGCGCGTCATCCGGCAGGCCCTGGCCAACGCGGGTCTCACCCCCGCCGAGGTGGACGCGGTCGAGGCGCACGGCACCGGCACCCCGCTGGGCGACCCCATCGAGGCACAGAGCCTGCTCGCCGGGTACGGCCAGGACCGCGAGCAGCCGCTGTTCCTCGGCTCGGTCAAGTCCAACATCGGGCACACCCAGGCGGCCTCGGGTGTCGCGGGCGTCATCAAGATGGTCATGGCGATGCGGCACGGAGTGCTGCCGCGGACCCTGCACGCCGAGCAGCCGTCCTCGCACGTCGACTGGTCGGCGGGCAAGGTCGAGCTGCTCACCGAGGCCCGCGCCTGGCCGGACGCCGGCAGGCCGCGCCGTACGGGTGTCTCCTCGTTCGGGGTCAGCGGCACCAACGCGCATGTGATCATCGAGCAGGCTCCGGAGACCCCTGCCCCGGAGGCGACCGCCACCACTCAGGCGCGGGCGCTGCCCTGGGTGATCTCGGGCCGGACTCCGGAGGCGCTGCGCGAGCAGGCGGCCCGTCTGCTCGACCGGCTGGAGCGCGAACCCGGACTGCGCCCCGCCGATGTGGCGCTCTCCCTGGCCACCACCAGAGCGAGCCTGGAACACCGGCTCGCCGTGATCGCGGACGAGGACGGCGCCGCCGGGCGGGCCGCTCTGGCGGCCTGGACCGAGCACGGCACGGCACCCGGGACCGTCGAGGGCACGGTCGTGGGCCGTACTCCCTGCGCGGTGCTGTTCTCGGGTCAGGGCTCGCAGCGGCTGGGCATGGGCCGGGAGCTGTACGGGCGGTTCCCGGTGTTCGCCGAGGCCTTCGATTCCGTACTGGCCCTGCTGGACGGGGAGTTGGGGTGCTCGCTGCGGGAGGTCGTCTGGGGTGAGGACGCGGACCGGCTGAACGGGACGGGCTTCACTCAGCCGGCGCTCTTCGCGGTGGAGGTGGCGCTGTTCCGGCTGGTGGAGTCATGGGGTGTGACTCCGGACTTTGTGGCGGGTCATTCGATCGGTGAGATCGCGGCGGCTCATGTCGCGGGCGTGTTCTCGCTGGCGGACGCCTGCCGGCTGGTGGCGGCGCGCGCCTCGCTGATGCAGGCGCTGCCGGCCGGCGGCGCGATGATCGCCGTACGCGCGACCGAGGACGAGATCCGGCCGCTGCTGTCCGGGCGGGTGTCGATCGCCGCGGTCAACGGACCGTCCTCGGTGGTGATTTCGGGCGACGAGGACGCGGCGCTGGAGGTGGCGGCCGAGCTGGAGGCGCTGGGCCGCAAGACCAGCCGGCTGCGGGTCTCGCACGCCTTCCACTCGCCGCTGATGGATCCGATGCTGGACGGCTTCCGGGCGGTGACGGAAGGACTGTCCTACGCCGAGCCGTCGATTCCGGTGATCTCGAATGTGAGCGGTGCTCTCGCATCGGCCGGGGAGCTGTCCTCGCCGGAGTATTGGGTACGGCATGTCCGGGAGGCTGTCCGGTTCGCGGACGGTGTACGGGTGCTGGGGGAGCGGGGCGTACGGACGTTCCTGGAGCTGGGCCCCGACGGCGTGCTCTCGGCACTGGCCCAGGAGTCGGCACCGGGCGGCTCGGTGACCGTACCGCTGCTCCGGAAGGACCGCCCCGAGGAGGCCTCGGCCGTCACCGCGCTGGCCCAACTCCATGTGCGCGGTACGGGTGTCGAGTGGCCGGCCTTCTTCGCGGGCACCGGCGCCCGCCCGGTGGACCTTCCCACGTACGCTTTCCAGCACGAGCGGTTCTGGCCCAAGACGACCCACCGGCCCGCGGACGCCGCCGGTCTCGGCCTGACGTCCGCCGACCACCCGCTGCTCGGCGCCGCCATGTCGGTCGCGGGCTCCGACGAACTGCTGCTCACCGGAACGCTGTCCCTGGCCACCCACCCCTGGCTGGCCGGCCATGTCGTGGGCGGCATGGTGTTCTTCCCCGGCACCGGATTCCTCGAACTCGCGATCCGCGCCGCCGACCAGGCCGGCTGCGACCGCGTCGACGATCTGATGCTGGCCGCCCCGCTCATCCTGCCCCGTACCGGCGCGGTCCACGTGCAGATCGCCGTCGGCGGAGCGGACGACGACGGCCGCCGTGAGCTGCGCTTCTACTCCCGCGCCGCCGACGCGCCTGACGACGAGTGGACCCTGCACGCTTCGGGCCGCATCGGCAGCGGCGAGCACGTACTCGGCTTCGACACCACCGTATGGCCGCCCAAGGGCGCGACCGTCGTCGATGTCGAGGGGCTCTACGACCGGTACGCGGGCAACGGCCTCGAATACGGGCCCGCCTTCCGCGGACTCCGTGCCGTCTGGCGCCGTGGCGAGGAGATCTTCGCCGAGGTCGCGCTGGACCGCGAGGTCGAGGACGCCGACGCGTACGGGGTGCACCCCGCGCTCCTTGACTCCGTCCTGCACAGTACGGTCTTCGCCAGTGCGGACGGCGACGACAGAAGCCTGCTGCCCTTCGCCTGGAACGGTGTCTCCCTGCACGCCTCGGGCGCTTCGACCCTGCGGGTACGCGTCACCAGCGAGGGCCGGGACGCGGTACGGATCGCCGCCGTCGACATCCAGGGCGAGCCGGTCGTCTCGGTGGAGTCGCTGGCCCTCAGGGCCGCCGCTCCGCCGTCCGCGGTCGACACCCGCCGCGAAGCGGTGAACTCGCTGTTCCGGGTCGACTGGGTCCCGGCGGCCTCCGACGGCCCGGCCGCGGACAGCGAGTGGGTGGTGCTCGGCACCGATGAACTGGGCCTGACCGGAGCGCTCGCCTCGGTCGGCGCCGCCCGGCTGCGCGCCCCCGCGCGTACCCTCGCCGACCTCCTGGAACGCACCGGTCCGTCCGGCCCCGACGACGAGGGCGTGCCGGACTCCGTGCTCGTACCGCTCACGGGCGACCCCGCGCGCAGCGCCGAGTCCTCCCATGAACTCGCCCGGCACGTACTGGAGTTGATCCAGGAGTGGCTCGCCGAGGAGCGGTTCGCCAACTCCCGGCTGGTCTTTGTCACCCGGGGCGCGGTCGAGGACCCTGCCCACGGGGTCACCGATACGGCCGCCGCCTCGGTGTGGGGTCTGGTCCGCTCGGCGCAGGCGGAGAACCCGGGCCGGTTCCTGCTGGTGGATCTCGACGCGGACGATTCGGCGGACCCGGCCGCCGCCCTGCCGCACCTGCCCGGCCTCGCCGCCTCCGACGAGCCGCAGGCCGTGGTGCGCTCGGGCGCCCTGCGCGTCGGCCGTCTCGCGCGCCTGGAGTCCGGTACGGGCCTGATGCCGCCGGCCGGAGTGCCCTGGCGGCTCGGCAGCCGGGCCAAGGGCAGTCTGGACGGTCTGGCCCTGGACCCCTTCCCCGAGGTGCTCGATCGGCTGACCGGCCGCGAGGTGCGGATCGAGGTCCGTGCGGCCGGAGTGAATTTCCGCGATGTCCTCAACGCCCTGGGCATGTACCCCGGCGACGCCGGGCTGTTCGGCTCCGAGGCGGCAGGCGTGGTGGTCGAGACGGGGCCCGAGGCGTCCCTGCTCCGGGTCGGCGACCGGGTCACCGGCATGCTCTTCGGCGGCTTCGGCACCCATGTGGTCGGCGACGAGCGCCGCTTGGTCCCCGTACCCGAGGAGTGGTCGTGGGAGACGGCGGCCTCGATGCCGCTGGTGTTCCTGACGGCCTATCACGCCCTCATCGAGCTGGCCGAGTTGCGCCAGGGCGAAAAGGTCCTGATCCATGCCGGCGCGGGCGGTGTGGGCATGGCCGCCATTCAGATCGCGCGTCATCTGGGTGCTGAGGTGTTCGCGACGGCGAGCGAGGGCAAGTGGGACGTCCTGCGCGGGCTCGGTGTCGCCGAGGATCACATCGCGTCGTCCCGTACCACCGACTTCGAAGCGGCCTTCTCCCAGGTCACCGACGGGGTCGATGTCGTTCTGAACTCGCTGGCCGGTGAGTTCGTGGACGCGTCGCTGCGGCTGATGAGCCCCGGCGGCCGGTTCCTGGAGATGGGCAAGACCGACATCCGCGAGGCAGCCGATCTGCCCGAAAGGGTGAACTACCGGTCGTTCGACCTCGGTTGGGTGGATCCGGCCGGCATCCAGCGGATGCTCCAGGCCCTGATGGGTCTGTTCGACCTGGGTGTGCTGGAGCCGTTGCCGGTGCGGTCGTGGGATGTGCGGCGGGCGCGGGACGCGTTCCGTTTCATGAGTATGGCCCGGCATGTGGGCAAGATCGTGCTGACCATGCCGCGGGTGTGGGATCCGGAGGGTACGGTCCTGATCACCGGCGGCACGGGTGGCCTGGGCGGTCTGCTGGCCCGGCACCTGGTGCGGGAGCGCGGTGTCCGGCATCTGCTGCTGACCAGCCGTCGAGGCCCGGCCGCCGAGGGCGCGGAGCAACTCGCCGCCGAACTGCGGGAGTCGGGCGCCGACGTCGCCGTTGCCGCCTGCGACGCGGCCGACCGGGAAGCACTGGCCGGACTGCTCGCGTCGATCCCCGCCGGCCACCCCCTGACCGCCGTGGTGCATACGGCCGGTGTCCTCGACGACGGTGTCATCGGCTCGCTGACCCCCGAGCGCCTCGACTCCGTACTCCGCCCCAAGGTCGACGCCGCCTGGCACCTTCATGAACTGACCCGCGATCTCGACCTGGCCGCCTTCGTGGTCTATTCGTCCACCGCCGGAGTCATGGGCAGCCCCGGACAGGCCAACTACGCCGGCGGCAACACCTTCCTCGATGCCCTGGCCGCCCACCGGCGCGCCCTCGGCCTGCCTGGTCTCTCGCTGGCCTGGGGCGCCTGGGAACAGGGCGCGGGCATGACCAGCACCCTGGAGGACCACGATGTGCGCCGGGTCAGCGGCTCCGGCATGCCGCTGCTCTCCGTCGAGCAGGGCCTCGCCCTCTTCGACGCCGCCACCCTGAGCGACGAGGCACTGGTGGTGCCGCTCGGAATCGGCAGCGGCTCCATCCCCTCGTCGGCCGGGGTCCCGGCCCTGCTCCGGGGTCTCGTACGGACCGGCCGCCGCGCCGCCAAGAGCGGCGCCGCGAGCGTGTCCCGGGCGGGGCTCGTCGAACGGCTGGCCGCACTGCGCGAGACCGAGCGTCCACGGCTGCTCACCGAACTCGTCCGTACCGAGGCCGCCGTGGTCCTCGCGCACTCCTCGCCCGAGGCCATCGCCGTGGAGCGGGAGTTCCGGCAGCTCGGCTTCGACTCGCTGACGGCCGTCGAACTGCGCAACCGGCTCTCCTCCGCCACCGGCCTGACCCTGCCCGCCACCCTGATCTTCGACTACCCCACCCCCGCCCGCCTCGCCGCCTTCCTGCTCGGCGAACTGGTCGGCGCGGACGACATCGAGGCCGCCGTCACCGCACGCGAGACGGCCGACGACGGCACCACCGCCGGCGATCCCATCGCGATCGTCGGCATGAGCTGCCGCTTCCCTGGCGGGGTCGAGTCCCCCGAAGGCCTCTGGGAGCTGGTCCTTTCCGGCGAGGACGCCATCACAGGCTTCCCCGCCGACCGCGGCTGGCAGGCCGACCCGTCCATCGGCGCCGTCGAGGGCCAGGGCGGATTCCTGCGGGACGTCGCCGACTTCGACGCGGACTTCTTCGGCATCTCCCCGCGCGAAGCCCTCGCGATGGACCCGCAGCAGCGCGTCCTCCTCGAAGTCTCCTGGGAGGCGGCGGAACGCGCCGGAATCGACCCGGCGGCCCTGCGCGGCAGCCGCACCGGTGTCTTCGTCGGAGTCAGCGGCCAGGACTACGCCGGACTCGTCATGCGCTCCAAGGACGACATGGCGGGCCACGCGACCACCGGCCTCGCGGTCAGCGTGGTCTCGGGACGGCTCGCGTACGCGCTCGGCCTCGAAGGCCCGGCGATGTCCGTCGACACAGCCTGCTCTTCGTCCCTCGTCTCCCTCCACCTCGCCTCCCAGGCGCTGCGCGGCGGCGAGTGCTCGCTCGCTCTCGCGGGCGGGGTGACGGTGATGACGACCTCGGCGAACTTCGCGGGCTTCTCCCGGATGGGCGGACTGGCGGGCGACGGCCGGTGCAAGGCGTTCTCCGACTCGGCCGACGGCACCGGCTGGTCGGAGGGCGCGGCGATGCTGGTGCTGGAGCGGCTGTCGGACGCCCGGCGCAACGGACACCAGGTCCTGGCGGTGGTACGCGGCTCCGCCGTCAACCAGGACGGCGCCTCCAACGGTCTCACCGCGCCCAACGGACCCGCTCAGCAGCGGGTCATCCGGCAGGCCCTGGCCAACGCCGGACTCTCGCCCACCGAGGTGGACGCGGTCGAGGCGCACGGCACCGGCACCCCGCTCGGCGACCCGATCGAGGCGCAGGCGCTGCTCGCCACGTACGGCCAGGACCGCGACGCGGACCGGCCGCTGCTGCTGGGCTCGGTGAAGTCCAACATCGGCCACACCCAGGCCGCCGCCGGCGCCGCGGGGCTGGTCAAGATGGTGATGGCGCTCCGCCACGGCACCCTGCCGCGTACGCTCCACCTCACCGAGCCGTCCACCCACGTCGACTGGTCGGCCGGCGCCGTCGAGCTGCTGGCCGACACGACCGCCTGGCCGGAGACCGGCCGCGCCCGGCGTGCCGGAGTCTCGTCCTTCGGTATCAGCGGCACCAACGCCCATGTGGTCCTGGAGCAAGGCCCGACTGAGACCGCGAGCGGTTCCGGTCCGGCCACCGTCGCACGGGACGGGGCGCCGGGCGCCGTGCCCTGGCTCGTGTCGGCCAAGAGCGAAGCGGCGCTGGACGGCCAGATCGCCCGTATCAGGGAATTCGCCGAAGACGGGAGCGGGAACGGACACGGGAACGGGTACGCGCCCGCGCTGCCGGTGGACATCGGTTTCTCGCTGGCCACGAGCCGGTCGCTGTTCGAGCACCGTGCGGTGCTGCTGGCGACGGACGACGGTGTCCCGGAAATCGCCCGGGGCCTCGCGGCCGAGCGGCCGACGGCGGTGCTGTTCTCGGGGCAGGGTTCGCAGCGGCTGGGCATGGGCCGGGAGTTGTACGGGCGGTTCCCGGTGTTCGCGGAGGCGCTGGACTCCGTACTGGTGCTGCTGGACGGGGAGTTGGGGCGTCCGGTACGCGACGTGATCTGGGGCGGGGACGCCGCGCCGCTGAACGAGACGGGGCTTGCTCAGCCCGCGTTGTTCGCGATCGAGGTGGCGCTGTTCCGGTTGGTGGAGTCGTGGGGGGTGCGGCCCGATTTTGTCGCCGGGCATTCGATCGGTGAGATCGCCGCCGCCCATGTGGCCGGGGTGTTCTCGCTGGCGGACGCCTGCCGGCTGGTGGCGGCGCGCGCTTCGTTGATGCAGGCGCTGCCTGCCGGTGGCGCGATGGTCGCGGTCCAGGCGACCGAGGAGGAGGTGGCCCCGTATCTCTCCGGCCATGTGTCCGTCGCGGCTGTGAACGGCCCCTCCTCCGTGGTGCTTTCGGGCGCCGAGGACGCGGTGCTGGAGGCCGCCGCCCAACTGGAGGCACTCGGCCGCAGGACCACCCGTCTCCGGGTCTCGCACGCCTTCCACTCGCCGCTGATGGACCCGATGCTGGACGACTTCCGGGCGGTGGTGGGGACCCTGGCGTTCCAGGAGCCCGCCATCCCGGTGATCTCGAATGTGAGCGGTGCTCTCGCTTCCGTCGACGAGCTGTGCTCGCCCGAGTACTGGGTACGGCATGTCCGTGAGGCGGTCCGGTTCGCGGACGGCATCCGTACGCTCGCCGGCCAGGGCGTCACCGTATTCCTGGAGCTGGGCCCCGACGGGGTGCTGTCCGCGCCGGCCCGGGAGTCCCTGCCCGCCGACGCCGTCGTGGTTCCCGCGCTCCGCAAGGACCGCGGCGAGGAGACCGCGCTCGTCACCGCGCTGGCCCGGCTCCATGTGGCCGGGGCGGCCGTGGACTGGCCGGCCTTCTTCGCGGGCACCGGCGCCCGGCGCGTGGACCTGCCGACATACGCCTTCCAGCGCGAGCGCTTCTGGCCCGAGGTGGCCGTGGCGGCGGAGACCGCGGCCGGTACGGACCCGGTCGACGCGGAGTTCTGGGCGGCCGTCGAACGGGAGGACCTGGAGTCCCTGGCGTCCCGGCTCGACGTGGACGGTGGTTCGCTCGGTGCCGTACTGCCCGCCCTGTCGTCGTGGCGTACCCGGCGCAGGCTCCGCTCGACGGTGGACGCGTGGCGCCACCGGGAGTCCTGGCAGCCGCTGGCCCTCACCGCCTCCCCGGGCGCCCCGCCCGGAACCTGGCTGGTCCTCGCCCCGGCGGCCGGAGCCGCCGACGCCTGGGCGGCCTGGGCGGACACGCTGACCGGCGCACTCGGCAGCGCCGCGGTACGGGTGGACATCGACGGCG
The DNA here is from genome assembly GCF_019056675.1 of Streptomyces sp. GMY02. NCBI lineage: Bacteria > Bacillati > Actinomycetota > Actinomycetes > Kitasatosporales > Streptomycetaceae > Streptomyces > Streptomyces sp. GMY02. The sequence goes on from NZ_CP077658.1 coordinate 8,157,971, forward strand.
CCGACCCCGTCGCTCTGCGGGAGCGGCTCTCCGCCGCGGTCGCGGACATCGAGACCCTCGCCGGTGTGGTGTCCCTGCTCGCCCTGGACGAGTCGTCCGGTACGGCCGGTGTGCCCGCCGGACTGGTCGCCACCGCCACCCTTGTCCAGGCCCTTGCGGACGCCGGAGTGACCGCCCCGCTCTGGGCCGTCACCCGTGGCGCGGTCGCCCCCGTACCCTCCGGGCCGCCGCCCGTACCCGCGCAGGCCGCCGTCTGGGGTCTCGGGCGGGTCGCCGCACTGGAGCATCCGCGCCAGTGGGGCGGGCTCGTCGACCTCCCCGAAGAACTGGACGAGCACGCCGTACGCCGGTTCGTCGCCGTCCTCACCGGCACCACCGGCGAGGACCAGCTCGCGATCCGCGCCTCGGGCGTCTTCGGCCGGCGGATGCTGCCCGCGCCCGCCCCCGACACAGCGGCTGGAAGCGAGGCACGCTGGGAGCCGTCCGGCACCGTCCTGATCACCGGCGGCACCGGCGCGCTCGGCGCGCGGGTCGCCCGCCGGCTGGCCGGCGAGGGCACCCGGCATCTCGTCCTGCTGAGCCGGCGCGGTCTGGCGGCGCCCGGCGCGCCCGAACTGCTCGCGGAGCTGACCGGTCTCGGCGCACAGGTCACCGTCACCGCGTGCGACGCCGCCGACCGGGGCGAGCTGGAGCGGGTGCTCAAGGCCATTCCCGCGGACTGCCCGCTGACCGGAGTGGTGCACACGGCGGGCGTGCTGGACGACGGCGTCCTGGCCGGGCTGACCGCCGAGCGGTTCGAGACGGTCTTCCACGCGAAGGTCGCCTCCGCCCTGCTCCTCGACGAACTGACCCGCGATCTCGGGCTGTCGGCCTTTGTGCTCTTCTCCTCGGTGGCCGGCTCGGTCGGCAACCCCGGCCAGGCCAACTACGCGGCTGCGAACGCGGTGCTCGACGCGCTGGCCGAACGGCGCGCGGCGCTCGGGCTCCCGGCCACCTCGATCGCCTGGGGCGCGTGGGACGGCGCGGGCATGGCGGGCGGCGCGGAGCAATCCGGTACCACCGGTTCCCGGGCACACGACCGCAGGCGGGCGTCCGGCGCGCTCGACCCCGAACTGGCGGTCTCCGCGCTGTTCCGGGTGGTGGCCGAGCCCGAGCCGACCGTCGTCCTCGCCGACCTCGGGCGCCCCGAACTGCTCACCGCCCTGCTGAGCCTGCGTCCCAGCCCGCTCCTGGCCGAACTGCCCGCCGCCCGCAGTGCGCTGACGGTGCTTCAGGAAACCCGGCGGGAGACCGGAACAGCGGCTTCGGAGCTACGGGAGCGCCTTCTCGCGGTCCCGGACGCCTCGGGGGACGAGCGCGCCGCGGTGCTGCTGGACGTCGTCCGTACGCACTGCGCCGCGGTCCTCGGACACACCGGAGCCGAGGCGATCAGGGGCGACAAGGCATTCCGGGACCTCGGCTTCGACTCGCTGACCGCCGTCGAGCTGAGCAACCGGCTCACCGGCGCGACAGGGCTGACGCTCCCCGCCAGCCTGGTCTTCGACTACCCCACCCCGGGCGCCCTCGCCGACCACCTGCTCGCCGAACTGCTCGGCGAGGACGCCCTCGCCGGCGCCGCACCCGTCCGGGCGGACACCCGGTCCGCAGACGACGACCCGATCGTCGTCGTCGGTATGGCCTGCCGCTTCCCGGGCGGGGTGCGCTCGCCCGAGGACCTCTGGCGGCTGCTCGCCGAGGGCCGCGACGGCATCGACGCGTTCCCCACCGACCGCGGCTGGGACCTCGATGTCCTGGCGGGCGACGGCCAGGGCCACAGCGCCACCCGGGTGGGCGGATTCCTGTACGAGGCGGCGGAGTTCGATCCGGGCTTCTTCGGGATCTCGCCGCGCGAGGCGCTCGCCATGGACCCGCAGCAGCGGCTGCTGCTGGAGGTGAGCTGGGAGGCGGTCGAGCGTACCGGCACCGACCCGGCATCGCTGCGCGGCAGCCGTACCGGAGTCTTCGTCGGCACCAACGGTCAGGACTACGCCCATCTCGTCCTCCGGGCGAACGAGGACGTGGAGGGCCACGCGGGTACAGGACTCGCAGCCAGCGTCATCTCCGGCAGGCTGTCCTACGCCTTCGGCTTCGAGGGCCCGGCCGTCACCGTGGACACCGCCTGTTCCTCCTCCCTGGTCGCCCTGCACTGGGCCGCCCAGGCGCTGCGTGGCGGCGAGTGCTCGATGGCGCTGGTCGGCGGGGTCACCGTGATGTCCACCGCGACGAGCTTCGCCGGATTCACCCGGCAGGGCGGCCTCGCGCCCGACGGCCACTGCAAGGCGTTCTCCGACTCGGCCGACGGCACCGGTTGGTCGGAGGGTGTCGGAGTGGTCGTCGTCGAGCGGCTGTCGGACGCGCGGCGCAACGGCCATGAGGTCCTGGCGGTGGTGCGGGGCAGTGCGGTGAATCAGGATGGCGCTTCGAATGGTTTGACGGCGCCGAATGGTCCGTCGCAGCAGCGGGTGATCCGGCAGGCTTTGGCCAGTGGTGGTCTGTCGCCGGCGGATGTGGATGCGGTGGAGGCGCACGGTACGGGTACGACGCTGGGTGACCCGATCGAGGCACAGGCGCTGCTCGCGACCTACGGGCGCGACCGGGACCCGGAGCGCCCCCTGCTGCTCGGCTCGGTGAAGTCGAACATCGGGCACACCCAGGCGGCGGCAGGGGTCGCGGGTGTGATGAAGATGATCCTCGCGCTCCGGCACGGCGAACTGCCGAAGACCCTTCATGTGACCGAGCCCTCGACCCGGGTGAACTGGGCTTCCGGCGCGGTGGAGTTGCTCACCGAGCAGACCGTGTGGCCGGACGCCGGCCGCCCGAGGCGCGCGGCTGTGTCGTCCTTCGGGATCAGCGGCACCAACGCCCATGTGGTGCTGGAGCAGGCCCCGACGGAGCAGGCCCCGACGGAGCAGGCCCCGACGGAGCAGGCCCCGACGGAGCAGGCCCCGACGCAGAGCGCGGGCACCGCCCCGGCCAATGGGATTCCCGCCCGGGCCGACGGAACCCTCGCCCCGGCCCAAGGGACTTCCGTCCCGGCCGTGGTGCCCTGGCCGGTCTCCGCCAGGAGCGAGACCGCGCTGGACGGACAGATCGAGCGGCTGCGATCCTTCGCGGCCGAACACCCCGGACTCTCCCCGGCCGACATCGCACACTCGCTCGCCACGACCCGCTCGCTGTTCGAGCACCGGGCGGTGCTGCTGGCGACCGGGCAGGGCCTGCCGGAGATCGCCAGGGGAGAGGCGGCCGGGCAGTCCCTGGCGATGCTCTTCTCCGGTCAGGGCTCCCAACGGCTCGGCATGGGGAGGGAGTTGTACGACCGGTTCCCGGTCTTCGCGGACGCCCTCGACTCCGTACTGGCCCATCTCGACGCCGAGTCCGCAGGCCGGGACCGCCCGCTGCGCGAGGTGATCTGGGGAGACGACGCCGGGGCACTGAACCGGACCGCCGTCACCCAGCCCGCCCTCTTCGCCATCGAGGTGGCGCTCTTCCGGCTGGTCCGGTCCTGGGGAATCGCACCGGACTTCGTGGCGGGCCACTCGATCGGTGAGATCGCCGCCGCCCACGCCGCCGGGGTGTTCCCGCTCGCCGACGCCTGCCGGCTGGTCGCGGCCAGGGCCCGGCTGATGGACGCGCTGCCCGAGGGCGGCGCCATGATCGCGGTGCAGGCCGCCGAGGACGAGGTCAGCGGGCTGCTGCTGTCCGAGGACGTGGCGATCGCCGCGGTCAACGGACCGCGCTCGGTGGTGCTCTCGGGCGACGAGGAGCAGGTCGGGAACATCGCCGGATTCCTCGCGGCCGACGGACGCAGGACCTCCCGGCTCACGGTCAGCCACGCCTTCCACTCCCCGCTGATGGACCCGATGCTGGCGGAGTTCCGCGAGATCGCCGAAGGGCTCGGCTACGAGGAGCCCGCGATTCCGGTGATCTCGAATGTGAGCGGTGCTCTCGCGTCGGCGGACGAGCTGTGCTCGCCCGAGTACTGGGTACGCCATGTCCGCGAGACCGTCCGGTTCGCCGACGGTGTACGGACCCTGGCCGAGCGGGGCGTGAAGGTCTTCCTGGAGCTGGGCCCGGACGGTGTGCTCTCCGCCATGGCCCGCGAGTCCGTCCCGGACAGCGCGGTCGTGGTGCCCGTCCTGCGCAAGGACCGGCCGGAGGAGCTGACCGCGGTCACCGCGCTGGCCCAGGCACACGCCCACGGTGCTCAGGCCGACTGGAGTGCGGTCTTCGCGGGGACCGCCACCCGCAGGGTGGAGCTCCCTACGTACGCGTTCCAGCGCGAGCGGTACTGGCCGTCGCTCTCGGCGGCCCCGGGCGATGCCTCGGGCCTCGGCCTCGAATCGGCCCGGCACCCGCTGCTGGGCGCGGCGATGACCGTGGCGGGCTCGGACGAGGTGGTGCTCACGGGACGTCTGTCCGCGCGGACGCATCCCTGGCTGACGGGCCGTCCGGTGCCCGGAGGCGCGGTGCTTCCCGAGGCCGCCTTCGTCGAACTGGCCGTACGGGCCGGGGACGAGACCGGCTGTGACGCGGTCGAGGAACTGACCCTCGCCACCGGGCTCGTCGTGCCCGACGACGGCGCGGTACGGGTGCAGGTGCGAGTGGCCGCCCCCGACCGGACCGGCCGCCGCGTGCTGACCGTGCACGCCCGCCCCGACGGCGCCGACCAGCCGTGGACCCTGCACGCGGCCGGGGTGCTGAGCGCCGCCGGACATCAGGCGCCGGACATGGCGCCGGTCACCGAACTGGGTACGGAGGCCTGGCCGCCGGCCGGGGCCGTGTCCCTGGACCTGCCCCCGGACCTGGACGCGGACGCGGATTCCGGCGCGGCCGGTCTCCGGGCCGCCTGGCTCCAGGACGGCGAGGTCTTCGCCGAAGTCGCGCTCGAAGAAGACGAACAGGCCGTCGCACAGGGGGCGTTCGCGCTGCACCCGGCGCTGCTGACCGCCGCCGTCAACGCGGCGGGACTGCTCCACACCGAGACGACCGAGACGCCCGGGGCCACCGAAGCCAACGGCACCACCGGCACTTCCGACGGCTCGGGCGCCGGTCCGCTCGCCGGAACCGTTCCGGTCGAGTGGCGCGGGCTGACCCTGTACGCGGGCGCCGCCACGGCCCTGCGGGTACGTCTCACCCCGGCCGGCCCCGACACCGTCGAGCTGGCCGCCGTCGACGAGGAGGGCGCGCCGGTGCTCTCGGTGCGCTCGCTGACCCTGCGCCCGGCCTCCGTGACAGGGGTCGCGGCCGGGTCCGCCGAGCCCACGCCGGGTCCGCTGTTCGGACTCGACTGGGTGCCCGCTCCCACCACTTCCGCGCCCACCACTCCCGCACCGGCCACTCCCGCGTCCCCCACCGGCCGGCGCTGGGCGGTCCTGGGAGACACCCTGGCCGCGCCGGACGACATCTCCCTCGTACGGGCGGCGTCGCTGCGCGAACTCCTCGACTCCGGGGAACCGCTGCCCGACCTCGTACTGGCCCCGGCCGTCAGCGATCTGACGGACGATCAGCCGGACCGTCAGGATCAGCGGGCAACCCTGCCCACCCGGGTACGGGCCGTGATGGGGACCGTGCTGGACCTGCTGCGCACCTGGTCGGCCGACCCGCGGACCACCGGATCACGGCTGGTGTTCGTCACCCGGAGCGCGGTCGCCACCGGCACCGGGGACGGTGTCCGGGATCTCGCGGCGGCCCCGGTCTGGGGCCTGGTCCGCTCCGCCCAGTCGGAGAACCCCGGAGCCTTCCTGCTGCTCGATCTGGAGGACCTCCACGACACCACCGCCCTGCGCACCGTCCTGCCCACGCTGCCCTCCCTCCTCGACACCGGGGAGACCCAGGCGGCCGTCCGCGGCGGCGGGATCCAGGTGGCCCGGCTGGCACGGCTCGCCCAGGCACAGACCCGGTCGCCCGGCAGCGGCGTCCGGTCCTGGGACCGCGACGGTACGGTCCTGATCACCGGCGGCACCGGTGGCCTCGGCGCCGAACTCGCCCGCCATCTCGTCACCGGCCACGGCATCAAGCACCTGCTGCTCGTCAGCCGGCGCGGCCCCGACGCCCCCGGAGCCAAGGAACTCCGCGCCGAACTGACCGCCCAGGGTGCCGAAGTGACCGTCGCGGCCTGCGATGTCGCCGAGCGCCCGGCCCTGGACGGGCTGCTCGCCGGCGTACCGGCCGAACACCCGCTGACCGCCGTGGTGCACACCGCCGGTGTGCTGGGCGACGCCACCATCGGCTCGCTGACCCCGGCGCTGGTCGACCGGATACTGCGTCCGAAGGCGGACGCGGCCTGGCATCTGCACGAGGCGACCCGCGATCTCGGCCTGGCCGGGTTCGTCCTCTACTCCTCGGTCGCCGGTATCACCGGAGGCCCCGGCCAGGGCAACTACGCCGCCGCCAACACCTTCCTGGACGCCCTGGCCCTGCACCGCGCCGCCCTCGGACTGCCCGCGGTGTCCCTGGCCTGGGGCCCCTGGGCGCGGACCGGCGGCGGAATGACCAGCGGTCTCAGCGACGCCGACATGGGACGCATGACCCGCTCGGACCTGGCACTGCTCCCGGTGGACACGGGCCTCGCGCTGTTCGACGCCGCGACCGCACGCGACGAGGCGCTGCTCGTACCGGTCCTGATCGCCGAGGGCGCGGGCGCGCGGGCCGGCGGGACCACGGCGGAGATCCCGGCGATCCTGCGCGGACTGCTCCGCAGGCGGCGCCGCACGGCCGCTGCGGGGCGCGGGCGCGCCACCGGTCTCGCCCAGCGCCTGGAAGGGCTGGCCCCGGAAGAGGCGGAAGCCCGGCTGGTCGAGCTGGTACGGGCGGAGACCGCCGCCGTGCTGGGGCACACCGACGCGGACGCGATCCCCGCCGACCGGGACTTCAGCAGGCTGGGCTTCGACTCGCTGATGGCGGTGGAGCTGCGCACCCGGCTGACCGGGGCCACCGGGGTACGGCTCTCCGCCACGCTCGTGTTCGACCATCCCACCCCGGCCGCCGTCGCCCGGCACCTGGCGTCGGAGCTGCTCGGCGACTCCGCGCCGGGCGAGGGCCCGTCGCCGCTGGCCGCGCTCGGCACGCTGGAGGAGGCGCTCGCCGCGGGCACGCTCGACGAGGTCACCAGGAACGGCGTCGCCGGACGGCTGCGGCAGCTCCTCGCGCGATGGGACGCACCGGGCCCGGAGACCGGCGGACTCGTCGTCACGGAACGGATCGAGGCCGCCAGCGCCGAAGAGGTGCTGGCCTTCATCGACAACGAGCTGGGCCGGTCGGCGGAGTTCTGATCCCCCGTGCGGGCCTCGGCGCCCGGACTCCGCCCCGGCCCCCGCCCCCGACCATCCCCGCCGCCGCACTCCCTTCGCACGCGATACATCCCAGGAAGGTTCGGACCATGCCGGACGAAAAGAAGCTCGTCGATTACCTGAAGTGGGTCACGGCGGATCTGCACCAGACCCGCCAACGGGCCCAAGAAGCCGAATCCGGCCGCCACGAACCCGTGGCGATCGTCGGGATGGGATGCAGGTTCCCCGGCGGGGTCCGGTCCCCGGAGGACCTGTGGGAGCTGCTCGCCTCCGGCCGCAGCGCCATCTCCGGCTTCCCCGCCGACCGCGGCTGGGACCTGGAGGCCCTCGCCGGGGACGGCCCCGGCGGCAGTGCCACCCAGGAGGGCGGCTTCGTCCACGAGGCACCGGACTTCGACCCGGGATTCTTCGGGATCTCACCGCGCGAGGCCCTCGCCACGGACCCGCAGCAGCGGCTCCTCCTCGAAGTGTCCTGGGAGGCGTTCGAGCGCGCCGGTATCGACCCCGGCGGGCTGCGCGGCAGCAGGACCGGCGTGTTCGTCGGCACCAACTCCCAGGACTACGCGCATCTCGTCCTCGCCTCGCGGGACGACATGGGCGGCTACGCGAGCAACGGTCTCGCCGCGAGCGTCCTGTCCGGCAGGCTCTCCTTCGTCCTCGGACTTGAAGGGCCCGCGGTCACGCTCGACACCGCCTGTTCGTCGTCGCTGGTGACCCTCCATCTCGCCGCGCAGGCCGTACGGAACGGCGAGTGCGCGCTGGCGCTGGCCGGCGGGGTGACCCTGATGGCCACCCCGGCGAGCTTCGCCGGGTTCAGTGTCCAGGGCGGACTCGCCGCCGACGGACGCTGCAAGGCGTTCTCCGACGCCGCCGACGGCACCGCCTGGTCCGAGGGCGTCGGCATGCTGGTGGTCGAGCGCCTCTCGGACGCCCAGCGCAACGGACACCCGGTCCTCGCGGTGCTGCGCGGCAGCGCGGTCAACCAGGACGGCGCCTCCAACGGTCTGAGCGCGCCCAACGGCCCCTCCCAGCAGCGGGTGATCCGCCAGGCCCTGGCCGGTGCCGGACTCACCCCGGCCGATGTGGACGCGGTCGAGGCGCACGGTACGGGCACCACCCTGGGCGACCCCATCGAGGCGGGCGCCCTGCTCGCCGCCTACGGCCAGGACCGCGAACCCGGCCGCCCCCTGTGGCTCGGCACGGTCAAGTCGAACATCGGGCACACCCAGGCCGCGGCCGGTGCCGCCGGCGTGATGAAGATCGTGATGGCGCTCCGCAACGGCGTCCTCCCGCCGACCCTCCATGTGGACGCGCCCTCCTCGCACGTGGACTGGTCGTCCGGTGACGTACGGCTGCTCACCAAGGCCGTGGAGTGGCCCGGGGGCGAGCGGGTGCGCCGCGCCGGAGTGTCGTCCTTCGGGATCAGCGGCACCAACGCGCATGTGATCATCGAGCAGGCCCCGCCGACGGCGCCCGAGTTGGAGGACGAGACAGCCCCACGGGTGGCGCTCACCGCCGTACCGTGGCCCGTGTCGGCCAGAAGCGCCGCGGCGCTGGATGCCCAGCTCGACCGGATCCGCTCCTTCGCCGATGCCCCGGCGGCCCCCGGCCCCCTCGACATCGGCCACTCGCTGGCCACCACCCGCTCCGCCTTCGAGCACCGCGCCGTACTCCTCGCCCACACCGACGGCGCGCCGCCCGCCGAGGCGGCCCGCGGGGTGACCGGCAAGGGCCCGCTGGCCGTCCTGTTCACCGGCCAGGGATCCCAGCGCCTCGGAATGGGCCGGGAGCTGTACGCGCGCTTCCCCGTCTTCGCGGAGGCACTGGACTCCGTACTGGCGGAGCTGGACAAGCGGTTGGACCGTCCGCTGCGCGAGGTGATCTGGGGCGACGACGAAAGCCTGCTGAACGAGACCGGGTTCACCCAGCCGGCCCTGTTCGCTGTCGAGGTGGCGCTCTTCCGGCTGGTCGGTTCGTGGGGCGTCAAGGCCGACTTCGTGGCCGGTCACTCCATCGGCGAGATCACCGCCGCCCATGTGGCCGGGGTGTTCTCCCTCGCCGACGCCTGCCGGCTGGTGGCCGCGCGGGCGAAGCTGATGCGTGCGCTGCCGGCCGGTGGCGCCATGGTGGCCGTACGTGCCACCGAGGACGAGGTGACCCCGCTGCTGACCGGCCGGGTCTCCCTCGCCGCTGTCAACGGCCCGGATTCCGTGGTGATCTCGGGAGCCGAGGACGAGGTGAACGGGGTCGCGGAGCGGCTCACGGCCCAGGGGCGCAAGACCACCCGGCTCTCGGTGAGCCATGCCTTCCACTCGCCGCTGATGGAGCCGATGCTCGACGAGTTCCGCGCCGTCGCGGCCTCCCTCGACTACCGGCGCCCGGCGGTACCCGTCGTCTCCAATCTGACCGGGGAGTTCGCCTCGCCGGACGGACTCGGCTCCGCCGACTACTGGGTACGCCATGTCCGCGAGGCCGTGCGGTTCAGTGACGGGGTACGGACGCTCGCCGCGCGCGGCGTGCAGACCTTCCTCGAACTCGGCCCGGACGGCGTGCTCTCCGCCTTCGTGGCGGAATCCCTTCAGGACCCGGCCGTCACCGCCGTGCCCGTACTGCGCAAGGACCGGCCCGAGGAGACCGCGGCCGTCACCGCGCTCGCCGGGCTGTATGTCCGGGGCGCCGCGGTCGACTGGGCGGAATTCTTCTCCGGTACGGGCGCGCGCCGGACGGATCTGCCGACGTACGCGTTCCAGCGCGAGCGGTTCTGGCCCACCCTCGCCGCCGGCAGCGGGGACGCCGCCGGGCTGGGCCTGGCCGCCACCGGGCATCCGCTGCTGGGCGCGGCCATGACGATCGCCGACTCGGACGAGACCGTACTGACCGGCAGCCTGTCCCTGCGCTCGCACCCCTGGCTCGCCCACCACCGGATCGAGGGCCGGACCGTGCTGCCCGGCACCGCCTACGCCGAACTCGCGATCCGCGCGGGCGACCAGACCGGACAGGACCGGGTGGCGGACCTCACGCTGCTCGCCCCGCTCGCACTGCCCGAACGCGGCGCGGTCACCGTACAGGTACGGGTCGGCGCGGCCGACGAACAGGGGCGGCGCCCCGTGACGGTCCACTCGCGGCCCGCCGTCGAGGAGGGCCAGGACGAGCGGCCCTGGACCGCGCACGCACGCGGGGTGCTCTCCCCGGCCGACGACGGATCCACCGCGGACGCGACGGCCTTTGACACCGGCGAGTGGCCGCCGCGCGACGCGAAGCCGGTCGCGTCGGCCGCGCTGCACGAGCGGCTCACCGCCGCCGGACTCGCCCACGGCCCCGCCTTCCAGGGCCTCACCGGACTGTGGCGGCGCGAGGACGAGGTGTTCGCCGAGGCGGCCCTGCCCGCCGAAGCCGGTGACACCGCCGGGTTCGGCATCCACCCCGCGCTGCTGGACGCCGCGCTCCGCGCCGCCGGAGCCCTGGACGCGGAGGGCGCGCCCGCCGCCCCGGTCCCGCTGGCCTGGACCGGACTGACCCTGCACGCCGGGGCGGCCACCGCGCTGCGCGTACGGATCACCCCGGCCGACGAGGACTCGGTGGCCCTGACCGCCGTCGACACGGGCGGCGCCCCCGTCCTCACCGTGGACTCGCTGCGCCTCGGCACGCTCTCCGGACAGCAGCGGCCCGAGTCCGCCGGGGGCGGCGCCGACCAGGGCACGCTCTACGCTCTCGACTGGGTGCCCGCCGCCCTCGCGGCGCCCGCCACCGGCACCCGCTGGGCGGTCGTCGGCGCCGACGAACTCGACCTCGGGTACGCCATGCACCGCGCCGACGAGACCGTCAGCGCCTACGCGGAGTCCCTGACCGGCGCGGTCGGCGACAGCGGAGTCGCGCCCGACGTCTTCCTGGTGCCCGTGGTCGGCGACCCCGCGCTCGACGGGCCCGAGGCGGTGCGGGCACTGACCGCCTCGGTACTGAGCCTGCTTCAGGAGTGGCTCGGCGAACCCCGGCTCGCGGGCTCCCGGATGGTCTTCGTCACGCGTGGTGCCGTCGCCGTCGACGGTGAGCAGATCCAGGACCTGGCCGCGGCCGCCGTATGGGGCCTCGTACGGTCCGCGCAGACCGAGAACCCGGGCAGCTTCCTCCTCGTCGACATGGACGACACGTTCCTGTCGGCCGGGGTCCTGCCCGGTCTGCTCGCCCTCGACGAGCAGCAGATGGTCGTACGTGCCAACACCGTCCGCGTCGGGCGCCTCACCAGGGCGCCCGAGAGCGACCGTGCCGCCACGGCCCCGGGCGCCCCGGCCGCCTGGAACCGCGAGGGCACCGTACTGATCACCGGTGGTACGGGCGGGCTCGGCGGACAGCTCGCCCGGCATCTCGCCGCCCGCCACGGCGTACGGCGTCTGCTGCTGGCGAGCCGTCGCGGCCCCGGCGCGCCCGGCGCGGCGGAACTCCTCGCGGACCTGGCCGAATCGGGCGCCGAGGCCTCCGCCGTCGCCTGCGACCTGGGCGATCCGGACGCGGTCGCCGCGCTGCTCGCCGCCGTGCCCGCCGCGCATCCGCTGACCGCCGTGGTGCACACCGCCGGTGTGCTGGACGACGCGATGACCGGCTCACTGACCGCCGGGGCACTGGAGCGCGTCCTGCGGCCCAAGGCCGACGCCGCCTGGTATCTGCACGAGGCCACTCGCGAACTGGATCTGTCCGCGTTCGTGCTGTACTCCTCGGTCTCCGGTGTCCTGGGCAGCCCCGGACAGGCCAACTACGCCGCCGCCAATGCCTACTTGGACGCCCTGGCCAGGCACCGCAGGGACGAGGGGCTGCCCGCGGTCTCCCTCGACTGGGGTCCCTGGGGCCGGGGCAGCGGGATGACCAGCCATGTCAGCGAGGCCGATCTGGAGCGGATGGCGCGCGGCGGCATGCCGGCCCTCGCCCTCGACGAGGGCCTGGCCCTCTTCGACGCCGCCACCGGGCACGGCGCCGAGGCGCTCGTTCCGGCCAGGATCAATGTCGCGGGGCTCCGCACCCAGCAGGCCCTGCCCGCGCTCTGGCGCGAGCTGGTACCCCGTACCCGGCGCGCCGCGTCGGCCGGTGACCGGTCGCCGGTCACCCTGCGGGAGCGGCTGCGGAATCTCGTACCCGCCGAACAGGAGAGCCTCCTCGTCGAGCTGGTCACCGGCTACACCGCCGGGCTGCTCGGTCACCGTGACGCGAGCGGGGTCGACCCCGAACGCAGCTTCCTGGAGCTGGGGTTCGACTCGCTGGTCTCCGTCTCGCTGCGCAACCAGCTCGCGGAGGCGCTCGGGCTGCGGCTGCCGACCTCGGTGGTGTTCGACAACGAGACGCCCGTCAAGCTCGCCCGGTGGCTGCACGGCGAGATCGCCGGGCAGCTCGCCCCGGTCCCCGGCCCCGGCGCGGGTTCCTCCGGCGCCTCCGCGGCGGCCCGGTCGGCCCAGGACCCGGGCGAGACCCTGGAGGGTCTCTTCCACAGCGCGGTCCAGGGCGGCAAGCTGGTCGAGGCGATGCGGATGCTGGTGGCGGTCGCCAAGACCCGGCCGACCTTCGAGACCCCGGCCGATCTGGAGGAGCTGTCGGTCCCCGTCACCCTCGCCGAGGGCCCGAGCAGCCCCCGTCTGGTCTTCGTCAGCGCGCCCGGTGCCACCGGCGGTGTCCACCAGTACGCCCGTATCGCCGCCCACTTCCGCGGCAAGCGGCATGTCTCCGCCCTGCCGCTCATGGGCTTCGCGCCCGGTGAGCTGCTGCCCGCCACCAGCGAGGCCGCGGCGCGAGTGGTGGCGGAGAGCGTCCTGCACGCCAGCGACGGCGAACCCTTCGTCCTGGCCGGCCACTCGACGGGCGGCTCGCTCGCCTATCTCGCCGCCGGGGTGCTGGAGGAGACCTGGGGGATCAGGCCCGAGGCCGTCGTCCTGCTGGACACCGCGAGCATCCGCTACCGGGTGGGCGAGGGCAACGACCTGGACAGGACCACCCAGTACTACCTCGCCGACATCGACTCGCCGTCGGTCACGCTGAACAGCGCCCGGCTGTCGGCGATGGCGCACTGGTTCATGGCCATGACCGACATCGAGACGGTGCCCACCACCGCCCCGACCCTGCTGGTGCGGTGCACCCGGTCCTTCGGCGGGTTCCTCTTCGACACCGCCTCGGTGCCCGCGGACGAGATCCGGGACATCGACGCGAACCATCTCTCCCTCGCCAAGGAACACTCCGCGCTGACCGCGCGGGCCATGGAGGAGTGGCTCGGCGCCCTCCCCGCCGGCGGCGCGTAGACCCCGGCTCCGCACCGACTCGCCGCGCCGGCTCCACCCGTACACCCCGGGGCGGCCCCCGTACCGTCGTACACGACCACGGCGGGGGCCGCCCCGGGCCCGGGCGCGGCGAGCACCCACAGGCACCCACTGTCCGAGGAGACACCCGATGACCACATCCCCCGAGCTGCCCGCCCTCACCGCACGGCCGCCGTCCGTCCTGCGGCTCAGCCCGCTGCTGCGCGACCTCCAGACCAGGAGCCCCATCTGCAAGGTGCGCACCCCCGCCGGCGACGAAGGCTGGCTGGTGACCCGGCACGCCGAACTCAAGGAACTGCTCCACGACGAGCGTCTCGGCCGCGCCCACCCCACCCCCGCCACCGCTCCCCGCTATGTGCAGAACCCTTTCCTTGACATGCTCGTCACGGACGACTTCGCGCTGGCCCACAAACTGCACACCGAGACCCGCGCGCTGCTCACCCCCAACTTCTCCGCCCGCCGTGTCCTCAACCTGATGCCCAAGGTCGAGGCCATCGCGGAAGGCGTGCTGGAGAGCTTCATCGCCCAGGGGCCGCCCGCCGATCTGCACGGCGGCTTCTCGCTGCCGTTCTCCCTGGCCGTCCTCTGCGAGCTGATCGGCATCCCCGCCGAGGACCAGGGCCTGCTGGTCATGCTGCTCTCCCGGATGGGCGGACTCGACGACCCGGCCGCCGTCCAGGGCGGACAGCAGGACCTCTTCCGCTATCTGGTGGAGCTGGCGGGCCGCAAGCGGGCCGAGCCCGGCGACGACGTCATCTCCCGGCTCTGCGAGAGCGACCCCTCCGACGAGCGCATCGGTCCCATCGCGGCCGGGGTGCTCTTCGCCGGGCTGGAGGCCGTCGCCAGCCATGTCGACCTCGGAATCATCCTGTTCACGCTCCACCCCGACCAGCGCGACGCCGCGCTGGGGGACCCGAAGATGATGGCCGGCGCCGTCGAGGAGATCCTCCGCTCGGCGAAGGGCGGCGGCTCGGTGCTGCCGCGGTACGCGGGCGAGGACGTCGAGATCGGCGGTGTGACGATACGCGCCGGGGACCTGGTGCTGCTGGACTTCACCCTCTCCAACTTCGACCGGCAGGTCTTCGACGAGCCCGAACTCTTCGACATCAACCGCTCGCCCAACCCGCATCTCACCTTCGGCCACGGGATGTGGCACTGCATCGGCGCCCCGCTGGCCCGGATGCAGCTCAGGACCGCGTACACCCTGCTCTTCACCCGTCTGCCCGAACTGCGCCTCGCGCTCCCGGTGGAGCAGCTCCAGGTGCTGGGCGGCCAGCTCTCCGCCGGTCTCACCGAACTGCCGGTCACCTGGTAGCGAGACACCTCCGGCCGGCGGGCACCTCCCGCCAGGAGGGACTCTTCCGCCAGGAGGGACTTCCTCCGGCCGACAGGGACTTCCGGAAACGCGAACGGGCCCTGCTCCCCGAGGCTTCGGGGGCAGGGCCCGTTCCGTGTTCCCGGGCGCCGTACGACGCTGTACGGCGCCCGGTGTCAGGGGCCGGTGCGGAGAACCGTCAGCTCTCCGCGACCGTGATCGCCTGCGACGGGCAGACCAGGCCGGCCTGCCGCGCCGCGTCCCTCGCCGGCTCGTCCGCCGGCTCCTCCAGCACCGTCACGATGCCGTGGTCGTCCTGGTCGAAGACATCGGGAGCCGACAGCACACACTGCCCCGCCCCCACACAGCGTTCGGTGTCCACGCTGATGCGCACCATCACTCCTCCGTCGATGACCAGCGGACGGGCAGCTCGTGCAGCCCGAACAGCACTCCGTCGTACTTCAGCCTCAGCTCCTCGACCGGCACCGCCAGCTCCAGCGTGGGGATACGGGAGAACAGCGTCCGGTACGCGATGTCCATCTCGACCCGGACCAGGTTCTGCCCGAGGCACTGGTGCACCCCGTAGCCGAACGCCACATGCGACCGGGCGGACCGCTCCGGGTCGAACTCGTCGGGCCGGTCGAAGACGGTCCCGTCGTGGTTGGCCGCGGCGACCAGCGGCACGATGCCCTCGCCCGCGGCGATGAGCTGCCCGCCGATCTCCACATCCTCGACGGCCACCCGGAACGCCACCAGATCCGCCACCGAGTAGTAGCGCAGCAGCTCCTCCACCGCGCGCTCGTCACCGATCCACCGCGGATTGCTCAGCAGTGTGACCACACCGAGCCCGATGTTGTTCGCCGTCGTCTCGTGGCCCGCGATCAGCAGCAGCATCGACACCCCGGTCAGCTCCTGCCGGGAGATGGTGCCGTCGGCCAGCAGCCGGCTGATCAGATCGTCGCCGGGCCGCCGCTGCTTGATGGTGATCAGCCGGTTGAGATAGCGCATCAGCGCCTTGGTCGCCGACTCGCGCTCCTCGTCCGTCGAGGTGAGCGTGACCAGGACCCGGGTCTTCGTCTCGAAGAAGTCGCGGTCCACATGGGGCACCCCCAGCAGATCGGAGATCACCAGGGACGGCACGGACAGCGCGAAGTCCGCGATCAGATCGGCCGTGTTCCCCGCGGCGAGCAGGGCGTCGATACGGGCGTCCACGATCTGCTGGATGGCGGGCCGCATCTCCCTGACCTTGCGGACCGTGAACTCCGGGATCAGCGTCTTGCGGAACCGGCCGTGCTCCGGCGGGTCCAGCGCCACGAACCAGCCCGGCACCTGGTCCTGCGAGGGCACCCCGCCCGTCTTCGCCGCCCGGGGAAACCCCGGATGGGACGGGTTGGAGCTGATCCTCGGATCGGTCAGCACGGTCCGTACGTCCTCGTGCCGCGTCACCAGCCAGACCGGGACCCCGCTGGGCAGCGTCGACTTGACCAGCCCCTCCGCGTGCCGGAAGTCCGCGTACTCCACTGGTGGAAAGGGCCGGCCCGGCCGCCGCAGCGGGAAGGCGACCGGGCACCTGTCGGTAGTTGTCATGTCTGGGATTCCCCTGAGGATCGGAACTGCCCGTGCTGGACTCGGAACTGCCCGTGCGGTACGGAGCCGAGCGCGTGCCGTACGGAGACGGGCGCCGTACCCCGCGCGGGCCTCACGCCGCGCCGTAGAACTTGCGGATCCTGCCGGTGATGAACTCCTGGTCCTCAGCGGTCAGTCCGGTGTGCGTCGGCAGATAGAAGCCGTCCTCGCTGAACCGGCTGGCGTTCAGCGACGGCCAGTCGGCGTCGTAGTAGCCGGGCTGCCGGCTCATCGGCTTGAAGAACAGCCGGGTCTCGACGCCCTCGGCCGCGAGGAACTCCCGCAGCTCGTCCCGGCGTTCGGCACGCACGTCGTACATCCACAGCACATCGCGCGGCGGCATCGTGATGATCCCGTCGATGCCCCGCAGCCCCTCGTCGTAGCGGCGCTCGATCTCCCGGCGCATCTCCAGGATCGTGTCGAGCCGCTCGGTCTGCGCCAGCGCCACCGCCGCCTGCATGCTGGTCATACGGAAGTTGTAGGCCAGCTTCTTGTGCAGGAAGCTGTGGTCCTTGGTGAACGCCATCGCGCGCAGATGCGCCATCTGCTCGGCGAGCCGCGGGTCCTCGGTCAGACAGATACCGCCCTCGCCGGCCGTGATGATCTTGTTGGCGAAGAGCGAGAAACACGCGATGTCGGCGACCGGCCGCACGCCGTGCGCCTCGGCGGAGTCCTCCACCACCCGGAGGTTGTACTGCAGGGCGAGATCCATGATCGCGTCCATGTCGCAGCGGCGCCCGTAGATGTGCACCGGAAGGATCACCTTGGTGCGCGGGGTGATCTTCTCCTCGATCAGCGAGACATCGATGTTGAGATCGTCCCCGCAGTCCACGAAGACCGGCGTCGCCCCCGTGTACGTCACCGCCCACGCGCTCGCGATCATCGTGAACTCGGGAACGATCACCTCGTCGCCCGGGCCGACCCCGAGCGCCCGCAGCGCCAGGGTCAGCGCCGTCGTCCCCGAGGAACAGGCGACGCCGTGCGCCACCCCGTTGTACCGGGCGAACTCCTCCTCGAACCGCCGTACATACGGTCCCTGCGACGAGATCCAGCCGTCGCTGACGGCCTCCGTCACATAGTCGAGCTCCCGCCCGCCGAGCCAGGGCCGGGAAACCGGATGGGTGAATGACATGGAATACCCCGATCAGTGGGAGGCGAGTACGGGCAGGCCGAGCAGCAGATCCGCCGCGGCGCCCCGGCCGCCCGCCGCGCGCAGCAGCTCCCCGAAGTGCTCCGCGCGCTCGCTGAAGGAACGGTCGTCGAGCACCCGGGTGAGCTTGTCGAAGACATCGTCGGGATCGACGGTCTCCGGACGGTCGAGGGTCAGGCTGACGCCGAAGTCCTGGCCGCGGACGGCCTGGTCGTCGCAGTCCACCCAGAGCGGGCGCACCACCAGCGGCTTTCCGAAGTACAGCCCCTCGTGATAGCCGTTGCCGCCGGCGTGTGTGAAGAACACCCGGACCTTCGGATGGGCGAGGACGTCGAGCTGCGAGGGAACCCAGCTCTCGATCCGCAGATTCCCGGGCAGCGAGTCCCGCGGCGGCAGCAGCTCCTGCTGCTCCTTGGGGAGTTTCCACAGCACCGAGTGGCGCCCCGCCAGCCGCCGGGTGACCTCCACCAGCGAGCCGACCTGCTCCCGCGTCAGCCGGGTGATCGTACCGAACCCCATGTACACCACCGACTCCTGCGCCGACAGCCAGTCGGACAGACCGTCGTCGTCGGGGGCCTGCGGCAGCGGCGGCACCATGGCGCCGACCAGCCTCATCTTCTCCGGCATGGGGAACGGATAGTCCAGCTCCGGCACCGAGTAGCACAGCACCATCTCGGCATGGTCGATCCGGGCCATCATCTGGCGTGCCTCGGGCGCGATCCCCAGCTCCTCGCGGATCCGGTTGTCCACCTCGACCACCTTCCGCATCGAAGGGGCCAGGAACATCCCCAGCGTCCGCAGCCGGAAGAGCTGGTTGGCCGCCCGCTGGGTGAGGCTCATCTCCAGCGGCAGGCCCGAGTGCGGCACCGGGAAGCCCGCCGGGGTGTACGACTTGGCGAACGGCACATGCGAGGTGAGGACATTGCTGGGTACGAACGGCACACCCAGCACGAACGGAATGTTCTTGGTGATCGCCAGCTCGTACCCGAACTGGCACATGCTCTCTATCACCATCAGCGCCGGCTTGACCTCGTCGACGATCGCTTCGAGCCGCCGGTACTTCTCCACCCGCGCCTCGGGCGCGAACGAATGCCTGATGACCGCGCGATGCGCCTTGAACCGGGAGCGCTGCGTCACCTCGCGGTAGGTCTCGTCGTCCCAGGTGACGGCCGACATCTCGGAGACGACCTCACCGAGTGACGCGAACTCCACGGGAGTTCCCGCTTTGCCCGCCGCCGCAATGTCGTCGCGCGCCTTTTCGTCGGCCGCGAACCACAGATCCTCCACCCCGCGCCGGGACAATTCCTCCGCCAGTACGAGCAGCGGATTGAGAAGACCGCTTTCGGCATAGCTGACAAACAGGATCGGCCGCCGGATCGAGCCCATGGACAACACCCTTCGGAAGTGGCGGTCCGATGGCTCGGCGCCACAAGTACCCACCCGGCGGGTCGCCGGGTGGCCGCGCCGCGCGATCGGGCGGGACAGTTACTTGGTCTCACACCAGGCTCCGGAGAATCCCTAGTCTTCGCCGGACCCCCGCCCACAGGACCTCACCACGGCCCCTGAATTCCTTAGGGAAAAGTACAGCCCCGCCCCCCATACGATCCGGCACGGAGAGGTGTCCGAGGCCCGACTTTCCGAGGGGTGTGCGTCGTCATGACGATCGGAGCAGACGAAGACCCGGTAGTGGTCGTCGGGATGGCATGCCGTTATCCGGGCGGAGTCCGTTCCCCGGAGGAACTGTGGGAACTCGTCCTGGCCGGCCGTGACGCGATCTCCGGATTCCCCGCCGACCGCGGCTGGGACCTGGAGGCGCTCACCGGTGAGGGACCGGGCGCGAGCGTGACCCGCGAAGGCGGATTCCTGCATGACGCCGCCGACTTCGACGCCGGGTTCTTCGGCATGTCACCGCGCGAGGCGGTCTCCACCGACCCCCAGCAGCGGCTGATCCTCGAAACGTCCTGGGAGGCGGTGGAACGGGCCGGGACCGACCCGTACAGCCTGCGCGGCACCCGTACCGGCGTCTTCGTCGGCACCAACGGGCAGGACTACGCCACCGTCACCCAGCGCTCGGCGGAGGACCTCGCGGGCCATGCCGTGACCGGCCTCTCGCCCGGTGTCGCGTCCGGGCGGCTCGCCTACACCCTCGGCCTCGAAGGACCCGCGGTCACCGTCGACACCACGTCCTCCTCGTCGCTGGTCGCGCTGCACTGGGCGGCGCGTTCGCTGCGCGCGGGGGAGTGCTCGACGGCCCTCGCCGGCGGAGTGACCGTCATGTCCACACCGGTCGGCTTCATCGGCTACTCCCGGCAGGGCGGTCTCGCGCCCGACGGCCGCTGCAAGGCTTTCTCCGACGACGCGGACGGCACCGCCTGGGCCGAGGGCGCCGGCATCGTCGTCCTGCGGCGGCTCTCCGACGCGCGGCGCGACGGGCAGCCGGTCCTCGCGGTGGTACGCGGCTCCGCCATCAACCAGGACGGCGCCTCCAACGGGCTGACCTCGCCCAGCGGTCCGGCGCAGGAGCGGGTGATCCGCCAGGCGCTGGCCGACGCGGGACTCTCCCCGGCCGAGGTGGACGCGGTCGAGGCGCACGGTACGGGTACGAAGCTGGGCGACCCCATCGAGGCGCACGCGCTGCTCGCCACCTACGGCAGGGACCGCGACCCCGGGCGCCCGCTGCGGCTCGGCTCCCTCAAGTCGAACATCGGCCACGCGCAGGCGGCGGCCGGTGTCGCCGGGGTCATCAAAATGGTGATGGCGATGCGCGAGGGCGTCCTGCCCGGAACGCTCCACGTCGGGCGGCGGACCTCGCAGGTGGACTGGTCGGACGGGGTGGAACTGCTGACCGAGGCGGCCCCCTGGCCCGGGACGGGCCGGCCGCGGCGCGCGGGAGTGTCGTCCTTCGGCATCAGCGGCACGAACGCGCACCTGATCCTGGAGCAGGCGCCGGCCGAGCCCGCAGACCCCGCGGCGGCGCCGTTCTCCGGCCCTGCGCCGGCCGCGCGGCCCGTACCGGCGCAGCGCGCGGAGTCCGATCGCGCGCGGGCCGCGAGCCCAACTCCCGCTTCGGACCGGGGCGAGGGCCCAACTCCCGCTTCAGACCGGGCCGCGAGCCGGACTCCGGCTTCGGCCCGGGCCGCGAGCCCAACTCCCGCTTCGGACCGGGGCGAGGGCCCCGCACCGGCCTCCGGCGTGGCACCGGCCTCCGGTACGGTCCCGGCCTCCGGCGCGGCCCCGGCCGAGGCCATGGCCTCTGGCTCCGCCCTCGCGCCGGATTCCGGGCCCGCCGCGGTCCCGGACCTCGCGCGGGCCCCGGGCGCGGCCCCAGTGACTGCCGTGCCCGCCGTTGTGCCCTGGCTGGTGTCGGCCAAGTCCGAGGCCGCTCTCGACGCGCAGATCGCCCGCCTCACCGACTTCGTGGCCGCCCGGCCCGGCACCGGGCCCGTCGACATCGGCTACTCGCTCGCGACCGGCCGCGCCGCCATGCGCCACCGGGCCGTCCTGCTGGCCGACGGCGACGGGGTCACCCCGGTCGCCCGGGGCGCCGCAGGCAACGGCACCACCGCCGTGCTCTTCTCCGGACAGGGCAGCCAGCGGCTGGGGATGGGGCGCGGGCTGTACGGGCGGTTCCCGGTCTTCGCGGGCGCCCTCGACACCGTACTGTCCGCGCTGGACCGCCATCTCGACGGTTCCCTGCGCGCGGTCATGTGGGGCGACGACCCCGAGCCGTTGAACCGCACCGGCTGGACCCAGCCCGCTCTCTTCGCCGTTGAAGTCGCTCTCTTCCGGCTGGTGGAGTCGCTGGGCGTACGGCCCGCCGTCGTCGGCGGCCACTCGATCGGCGAGATCGCCGCGGCCCATGTGGCGGGCGTGTTCTCGCTGGAGGACGCCTGCCGGCTGGTCGCGGCCCGCGCGAAGCTGATGCAGGCGCTGCCCTCCGGCGGCGCGATGGCCGCCGTACAGGCCGCGGAGGACGAGGTCGTCCCCCTGCTCGTGGGCCATGGGGACCAGGTGTCCGTCGCCGCCGTCAACGGCCCCGAGTCCGTCGTGGTCGCCGGCGAGGAGAGCGCCGTCCTGGAGATCGTCGCGCACTTCACGGGCCGGGGGCGCAGGACCAGCAGGCTGCCGGTGTCGCACGCCTTCCACTCGCCGCTGATGGACCCGATGCTCGCCGAGTTCCAGGCCGTGGCGGAGTCACTGACGTACCACGAGCCCGCCGTCCCGGTCGTGTCCAACGTCACCGGGGAACTGGCCACCGGACAGCTCGGCACCCCCGGTTACTGGGTACGGCATGTCCGGCAGGCCGTGCGCTTCGCCGACGGCATCCGGGCGCTGCGCGACGAGAACATCGACGTCCTGCTGGAGCTGGGCCCGGGCAGCGTTCTGTCCGCGATGGCCCAGGACGCCCTCGGCGAGGCCGCGCGCCGGATGACCGTCGTACCGGCCCTGCGCAAGGACCGTACGGAGGAAGCCGCCCTCGTCTCCACCCTGGGCCGCCTCCACACCGCCGGTGTCCCGCTCGACTGGCCCGCCTTCTTCGCGGGCACCGGAGCCCGCCGGGTGGACCTGCCGACCTATGCCTTCCAGCGCGAGCGCTACTGGCCGGCCCCGCCGCCCGGCGGCGCGGGGGCGACCGGCGCGGGCGTCACCGGACACCCGCTGCTGGGCCTCGCGCTCGAACTCCCCGCGGGCGAGGGCCTGGTGTTCACCGGCAGCGTCTCCGTCCGCACCCACCCCTGGCTCGCCCAGCACGCCGTGGCCGGACGGATCACCCTGCCCGGAACGGCCCTGGTGGAGCTGGCCGTCCGCGCGGGCGACGAGGCGGGCTGCGACCGCGTCCAGGACCTGGTCCTCGCCGAGCCGCTCGTCCTGCCCGAGCACGGCGCGGTGCGGCTGAACGTACGCCTCTCCGCGCCGGACGGCATCGGCTGGCGCACCGTCACGGTCCACTCCAGGACCGAAGGAGCCGCCCACGGCACCTGGACGCGGCACGCCAGCGGCGTACTGACCCCGGGCTACGGCGAGCCCGGACAGGGTCTGGAGAGCTGGCCGCCCGAGGGCGCCGAGCCCGTCGACCTCGAAGACCACTACGAGCGCCTCGCCGACCAGGGCTTCGACTACGGCCCCGCCTTCCGGGGACTGTGGGCGCTCTGGCGGTACGAGAACGAGCTGTACGCCGAGGCCGCGCTGCCCGCCGACATGACCGACGCGGAGGCGTACGGGCTGCACCCCGCCCTGCTGGACGCCGCCCGGCACGCCGCCATGACCGACGGCGGCACCCTGCCGGCCCGCTGGCGGGGCGTGTCCCTGCACGCCTTCGGCGCCACCGCGCTGCGGATCCGGCTCACCCCGGGCCACGACGGGGCGTTCGCGCTGAAGGCCTTCGACGTCTCCGGGGCACCGGTGCTCACCGCCGAGGAACTGCGTGTACGGCCGCTCAGCCCGGAGGAGACCGCAGCCGCCCCTCGCGGAACCCGCGAGGTCCGGGCCGCCCAGGACTCCCGCGGCCGGACGCCGGCCGCGGAAACGAGGACCGTACGGCCGCCCGCGGCCAGGCCAGGCGCGGCCGGCACCGGAACGCCCACGCTCATCGGGCTGCTGGCGGAGATGCCCGAGGCCAGGCGGGCCCGCCATCTGCTCGATCTCGTACGGACCGAAGCCGCGGCCGTCCTCGGCCATGGCACCCCGGACGCGGTCGGCCCCCATCACGCCTTCAAGGAAATGGGCTTCGACTCGCTGGCCGGGGTCGAACTCCGCGACCGGCTGGGCGCCCTCACCGGCCGCGACTTCCCCAGCACGCTCGTTTTCAACTTCCCGACCCCGTTCCTGGTCGCCGGCCATCTCGCCGCGGTCCTCACCGAACCCGTCACCGCCGCGACGGGTTCCGCGGACGACGAACTCACCCGGTTCGAGTCCGTCATCCAGTCGGTGCCGGCGGACGGTTTCGAACGCCAGGTGATAGCCGACCGCCTGGAGAAAATCATCTCCTCGCTGCGGCGGTCCACGCCCTTCGCCTCAGCGGAAACGGAAACAACCGCCGAGGACATCGAGACGGTGTCGGTCGACCGCCTGCTCGACATCATCGATGAAGAGTTCGAAACCACTTAGAGAATCACTGAGATCCGCTGCTTTCGTTTGTGACCCGACGCGACCCGATGACGAGGACGGACCGGTGCCAGAAGACCAGCAGGAAAAAGTCGTCGATTACCTGAGGCGGGTCACTTCCGATCTCCGCCGCGCGCGCCAGCGCATAGGAGAACTGGAACTCAAGAACAACGAACCCATCGCACTCGTGGGAATGAGCTGCCGCCTCCCCGGCGGAGTCCGCTCCCCGGAGGCCCTGTGGGATCTGGTCGAATCCGGTGGCGACGCCATATCCGGATTCCCCGGCGACCGCGGCTGGAATCTGGAGCGGCTCACCGGCGACGGCGAAGGAAGCAGCGCCACCCACGAAGGCGGCTTTCTCTACGAGGCGGCGGAATTCGACGCCGGATTCTTCGGCATCTCCCCGCGCGAGGCGCTCGCGATGGACCCCCAGCAGCGCATGCTCCTGGAAGTGTCCTGGGAGGCGCTGGAGCGCGCCGGAATCGCCCCCACCTCCCTGCGCGGCAGCCAGACCGGAGTCTTCGTCGGCGCCTACCACTGGGGCCAGCCGTCGGCCGCTGCGGCCGGCGAACTCCAGGGGCACGCACTGACCGGCACCGCCGCCAGCGTGCTGTCCGGGCGGCTCGCCTACACCCTCGGTCTCGAAGGCCCCGCCATCACGGTCGACACCGCCTGCTCCTCCTCGCTGGTGGCGCTGCATGTGGCGGCCCAGTCGCTGCGCAACGGCGAGTCCTCGCTCGCCGTGATCGGCGGTGTCACCGTACTGAGCGAACCCTCCGTCTTCGTCGAGTTCAGCAAGCAGGGCGGTCTCGCCCCCGACGGCCGCTGCAAGGCGTTCTCGGACGACGCCGACGGCACGGGCTGGGGCGAGGGCGTCGGCGTACTCGTCGCGGAACGCCTCTCCGACGCACGGCGCAACGGGCATCGGATCCTGGCGGTGCTGCGCGGCAGCGCGGTCAACCAGGACGGCGCCTCCAATGGGCTGACCGCGCCCAACGGCCCCTCCCAGGAGCGGGTGATCCGCCAGGTCCTGACGACGGCCGGGCTGTCTCCCGCCGATGTGGACGCGGTGGAGGCGCACGGTACGGGTACGAGACTCGGCGACCCGATCGAGGCGCAGGCGCTGCTGGCGACCTATGGCCGGGACCGGGATCCGGAGCGTCCGCTGTGGCTGGGGTCGCTGAAGTCCAACATCGGGCACACGCAGGCCGCCGCCGGTGTGGCCGGTGTGATCAAGATGGTGATGGCGCTGCGGAACGGTGTTCTGCCGCAGACTTTGCATGCGGAGGTTCCGTCGTCGCATGTGGACTGGTCGTCGGGTGCGGTGCGGCTGTTGTCGGAGGCGGTGGAGTGGCCTGATACGGGCCGTCCGCGCCGGTGTGCCGTTTCGTCCTTCGGCATCAGCGGCACCAATTCCCACGCGGTACTGGAACAGGCCCCCGCCGACCAGGAGTCCGGGGCCGAAGAAGTGCCGGAGCCGGGTGTCCCGGCTGCGGGGCCGGTGCCCTGGGTGGTGTCCGGGCGCGGCGCGTCCGCGCTCCGGGACCAGGCCGAGGCACTCGTCTCATGGCTGGGGACCGCGCCGCGGCCCCGGCCCGCCGACACCGGGCTCTCGCTCGTCTCGACCCGCGCGCTCTTCGAGCACCGCGCGGTCGCGGTCGGCACGGACCATGACGAACTCCGCACCGCGGTCGAGGCGTTGGCAGCAGGACGCTCCTCGGCCGAGCTGACCGAAGGGGTCGCCGATGTCGAGGGCAAGACGGTGTTCGTCTTCCCCGGGCAGGGTTCGCAGTGGGCGGGCATGGGTGCCCGACTCCTCGACGAATCACCGGTGTTCGCGGCACGGATCGCCGAATGCGCCGAGGCGCTCGGCGAGTTCGTGGACTGGTCGCTGGTGGACGTATTGCGCGGGGCCGAGGGTGCTCCGACGCTGGAGCGGGTCGATGTGGTGCAGCCGGCGTCGTTCGCGGTGATGGTGTCGCTCGCGGCGGTGTGGCGCTCGTACGGTGTCGAGCCCGATGCCGTGGTGGGCCACTCGCAGGGCGAGATCGCCGCGGCCGTGGTCTCGGGCGCGCTGTCCCTGGAGGACGGTGCGCGGGTGGTGGCGCTGCGGAGCCAGGCGATCGGGCGCCGGCTGGCAGGGCGTGGCGGGATGATGTCGGTTCCGCTGCCGGTGGCCGAGGCCGAGAGCAGGCTGGAGGCCTGGTCCGGCCGGATCTCGATCGCCGCTGTGAACGGCCCGCGTTCGGCGGTGGTCTCGGGTGAACCGGAGGCCCTGGACGAGCTGTTCGCGGAGCTGACCGCTCAGGAGGTACGGGTCCGGCGCATCGCCGTCGATTACGCGTCGCACTCGGCGCAGGTCGAGGATCTGCGGGACGAGCTTCTCGATGTGCTCGGCCCGGTGCGTCCTCGTGCGTCGCAGGTGCCGTTCTTCTCCACGATGACCGGTGGGTGGCTGGACACCGAGGAGATGGACGGCGGCTACTGGTTCCGCAATCTGCGGCAGCGCGTCCTCTTCGCCGACGCCGTGACCGAACTCCTCGCCGCCGAGCACCGCGCCTTCATCGAGATCAGCTCGCACCCCGTACTGGCCATGCCCGTACAGGACATGATCGAGGAGTACGGCGAACCGGCCGTCGTCGCGGGCACCTTGCGGCGCGACCGGGGCGGGCTCGCCCGCTTCCTGCTCTCCGCGGCCGAGGTCTTCGTACGCGGCGTCGAGGTCGACTGGGCCCCGGTGTTCGCGGGTACGGACGCCCGCCGGGTGGATCTGCCCACGTACGCCTTCCAGCGCGAGCGCTTCTGGAACCTCCCCTCCGTCGCCGACGAGACCGTCGCGGCCGATCCGCTGGACGAGGAGTTCTGGGCGGCGGTCGAGCAGGAGGACCTCCCCGCGCTGACCTCGGCGCTCGGTACCGACGAGCATTCGGTGGCGGCGGTGCTGCCCGCGCTGTCGTCCTGGCGCAGGTCGCGCAAGGACCGTACGACCGTCGACTCCTGGCGCTATCGCGTCACCTGGTCCCCGCTGGGCCATGTCCCGCCGGCACGGCTGACCGGCACCTGGCTGGTGGTGTCCGCCGAGGGCACCGACGACAGCGAGACCGTGGCCGCGCTGGGCGGCCGGGGCGCCGAGGTACGGCGGCTCGTCCTCGACGAGGCGTGTGTGGAGCGGGAGGCGCTCACCGGGCGGCTGGCCGGTCTCGACGGGATCACCGGCATCGTGTCGGTGCTCGCCACGGCCGAGGAGCCGGGCGAGCGCTACCCGGGTCTCGCGCTCGGTCTGGCCCTGACCGTCTCTCTCGTCCAGGCGCTGGGCGACGCAGAAGTGGACGCGCCGCTCTGGTTCCTGACCCGGGGCGCGTTCTCTACCGGCCGCTCCGACGAGATCACCTCGCCCGTTCAGGCCCAGGTCGCCGGAGTGGGCTGGACGGCCGCGCTGGAACACCCGCAGCGCTGGGGCGGTGTCGTCGACCTGCCCGGGACCCTGGACGACCGCGCCGCCGGTCGGCTCGCCTCGGTCCTGGCCGGGGCCGCCGGCGAGGAGGACCAGCTCGCCATCCGCTCCTCCGGGGTGCTCACCCGCCGTGTCGTCCGCGCCGGATCCGGCGGCGCGGGCCCCTCCCGTACCTGGACCCCGCGCGGCACCACCCTCGTCACCGGCGGTTCCGGGACGCTCGCCCCCGATCTCGCGCGCTGGCTCGCCGCACAGGGCGCCGGACACGTGGTGCTGGCCAGCCGCCGGGGCATGGACGCGCCGGGCGCGGCCGAACTCGTCGCGGAACTCGCCGAGTCGGGCACCGAAGCCGTCGCCGTCGCCTGCGATGTGACCGACCGGGACGCGGTCGCCGCGCTGCTGGCAGGACTCAAGGCCGAAGGCCGTACCGTACGGACCGTCATCCACACGGCCGCCGTCATCGAGCTGTACACCCTGGCCGAGACCACGATGGAGTCCTTCTCCGACGTCGTGCACGCCAAGGTCGCCGGCGCCCGCCATCTCGACGAGCTGCTCGACAACGACGAACTGGACGACTTCATCCTCTACTCGTCCACGGCTGGCATGTGGGGCAGCGGCCACCACGCGGCCTATGTGGCGGGCAACGCCTATCTCGCCGCGCTCGCCGTCGACCGCCGCGCCCGCGGGCTGCGCGCCACCTCGGTGCACTGGGGCAAGTGGCCCGACGACATCGAGCGCGAGCTGGCCGACCCGCACCACATCCGCCGCAGCGGACTGCGCTACCTGGACCCGAAGCTCGCGCTCAACGGCCTGCGGAAGGTCCTGGACGACGACGAGACCGTCATCGGCCTGACCGACATCGACTGGGACACGTACCACGCCGTCTTCACCGCGGGCCGCCCCACCCGTCTCTTCGACGAGGTGCCCGAGGTGGCGCGCAGGCTCGCCGAGAACGAGGAACGCGCCACCGCCCGGCCGGAGACCAGCGATCTCGCCGCGCGGTTGCGCGACCTGGCCGCCCCCGAGCAGGAGCGCCTTCTGCTGACGCTGGTCCGTACGGAGGCGGCGGCCGTCCTCGGCCATGCCTCGGCCGAGGCGTTCCCCGAGCGGCGCGCCTTCCGCGACATCGGCTTCGACTCGGTCACCGCCGTGGATCTGCGCAACCGCATCGTGTCCGCCACCGGACTGCCGCTGCCGTCGACCATGGTCTTCGACTACCCCAACGCCGTCGCGCTGGCCGGCTTCCTGAAGTCGGCGGCCCTGGGCGGCGACCGTACGGACACGGCCCCGGCACGGTCGGCGGCGGCCGGTGCGGCCGGCATCGACGACGATCCGATCGCCATCATCGGCATGAGCTGCCGCTACCCCGGCGGCGCGGACACGCCCGAGGAGCTGATGCGGCTCGCTCTGGACGGCGCCGACGTGATCTCCGAGTTCCCCGCCGACCGCGGCTGGGACGGGGCGGGCATCTACGACCCGGACCCGGACCGGCAGGGCAGGACGTACTCGCTCCAGGGCGGATTCCTGCACGAGGCCGCGGAGTTCGACCCCGGCTTCTTCGGGATCTCGCCGCGCGAGGCGGTCGCCATGGACCCGCAGCAGCGGCTGCTGCTGGAGACGTCCTGGGAGGCCTTCGAGCGCGCCGGGATCGAACTGGACTCCCTGCGCGGCAGCGCGGCCGGCACCTTCTTCGGCGCCAGCTACCAGGACTACTCGTCGAGTGTGCAGAACGGCACCGAGGGGTCCGAGGTGCACATGGTCACGGGCACGGCGGCCAGTGTGCTGTCCGGGCGGGTGTCGTACCTCTTCGGGTTCGAGGGCCCGGCGGTCACCGTCGACACCGCGTGCTCGTCCTCGCTCGTCGCGATGCATCTCGCCTGCCAGTCGCTGCGCAGCGGTGAGAGTTCCCTGGCCCTCGCGGGCGGCGCGGCCGTGATGGCGACCCCGCATGCCTTCGTGGGCTTCAGCAGGCAGCGGGCCCTCGCGCTCGACGGCCGCTGCAAGCCATTCTCCGAGGCCGCCGACGGGATGACCCTGGCCGAGGGGGTCGGCGTGGTGCTGCTGGAGCGGCTCTCGGACGCGCGGCGCAACGGACACCGGGTCCTCGCGGTCGTACGGGGCTCGGCGATGAACCAGGACGGCGCGTCCAACGGCCTCACCGCCCCCAACGGGCCCTCCCAGCAGCGGGTCATCCGCCAGGCCCTCGCCAACGCCGGTCTGACGTCCGCCGATGTGGACGCGGTGGAGGCGCACGGTACGGGCACGAAGCTGGGTGACCCGATCGAGGCGCAGGCGCTGCTGGCGACGTACGGCCGTGACCGGGATCCGGAGCGTCCGCTGTGGCTGGGATCGCTGAAGTCCAACATCGGGCACACGCAGGCCGCCGCCGGTGTGGCCGGTGTGATCAAGATGGTCATGGCCATGCGCGAGGGCGTCCTGCCCAGGACACTCCACACCGACACTCCGTCGTCGCACGTGGACTGGTCGGCGGGCGCGGTGGAGCTGCTGCGCGAGCAGGCCGAGTGGCCGGACACGGGCCGCCCGAGGCGCGCCGGAGTGTCGTCCTTCGGGATCAGCGGCACCAACGCGCATTTGATCCTGGAACAGGCCCCCGAGCCTGACGAGACCGGGACCGAGACCGCTCAAGCGACCGCGGACGCCACGGACATCACGGACGCAACGGAGGAAGCGGGCGTGGTGCCCTGGCTGATCTCCGCCAAGTCCGCGGCGGCCCTGCGTGAGCAGGCGGCCCGGCTGCTCGCCCGCGCCGACGCCGACCCCGCGCTGTCCCCCGCGCGTGTCGGCTGGTCGCTGGCGACCACCCGGTGCGCCTTCGACCACCGCGCGGTGGTCCTCGGCGAGAGCCGGGACGACCTGCTGCGCTCCCTCGACGCCGTCGTCACCGCGGGCAGCGCGCCCGGTGTGGTGAGCGGCGCCGTCGGCGAGGGCTCCGCGCGGCCGGTGTTCGTCTTCCCCGGCCAGGGCTCCCAGTGGTGGGGCATGGGCCGCGAACTCCTCGGCTCCTCCGAGGTGTTCAGGGAGTCCGTCGACGCCTGCGCCGCCGCCCTCGCCCCGTACACCGACTGGTCCCTGCACGAGGTGCTGGCCGGTGAGGGCGACCCCGCGCTGCTCGAACGGGTCGACGTCGTCCAGCCCGCGCTCTTCTCGATGATGGTGGCGCTGTCCGCGCTCTGGCGCTCGTACGGTGTCGAGCCCGCGGCGGTCGTCGGACACTCCCAGGGCGAGATCGCCGCCGCCCATGTGGCGGGCGCCCTGACCCTGGAGGACGCCGCCGCCGTGGTCGCCCTGCGCAGTCAGGCGCTGCCCAGGCTGTCCGGCCTCGGCGGGATGATGTCGGTGGCCGCGCCGGTCGACAAGGTCGCCGCACTGCTGGAGCCCTGGGCCGAGCAGCTCTCCGTGGCGGCCGTCAACGGCCCCTCCTCGGTGATCGTCTCCGGTGACACGGCGGCGCTCGACGAACTGCTCGCCGTCTGCGAGGAACAGGGAGTCCGGGCCCGCAAGGTGTCCGTGGACTACGCCTCGCACGGCGCGCACGTCGAAGCCGTACGCGACGAACTGGCCCGGGTCCTCGCCCCGGTCACGTCCTCCGCTCCGCGGGTGCCGTTCTACTCGACGGTCACCGGCGGCCGGGTGGAGGACGCGGTCTTCGACGGCGCCTACTGGTACACGAACCTCCGGCAGACCGTACGGATGGAGGAGGCCACCCGGGCGCTGCTGGCCGACGGGCACCGGGTCTTCATCGAGCTGAGCCCGCATCCCGTACTGGCCGCGCCCATCCAGGAGACCCAGGAGAGCCAGGAGACGGCGGCCGGAGCGGTGGTCCTCGGATCGCTGCGCAGGGACGAGGGCGGTCTCAGGCGCTTCCTGACCTCCCTGGCCGAGGCCCATGTCCACGGCACACCCGTCGACTGGCGCACCGCCTTCCCCGAGGGCGGTCACGAACCGGTCGAGCTGCCGACGTACGCATTCCAGCGGCGCCGGTACTGGCCCGAGCCCGCGGCCGGAACGGACAGCACAGGCTCCGGGACCGGCGTGGGCTCCGGCGGCGAGGCCGACGCGGCGTTCTGGCGGCTCGTCGAGAGCCAGGACCTGGAGTCCCTCGCCGGTGAACTCGGCGTCGACGCCCATGGCGAACTGTCCTCGCTGGGCGCGGTCCTGCCCACCCTCTCCGCCTGGCGGGCCAAGGCGCGCGAACGCACCACCGTCAACGCGTGGCGCTACCGCGTCGACTGGACCCGGCTGCCCGACCCCGGCACCACCGCGCGCCCCGCCGGCCGCTGGCTCGCGGTCGTGCCGGCAGGCCACGACGCCGACGACCCCTGGGCCGCCGCCGCGCTCGCCGCGCTCGGCCCCGACACCGTACGGTTCGAGGCGGACCCCGCCGCCGACCGGGCGGCCTGGGCCAAGCGGCTGGCCGAACTGGGCGCCGAAGAAGGGGAGTTCACCGGCGTACTGGCCCTGCTGGCCCCGGCCGAGGAACGGCACACCGCCTTCGGCTCGGTGCCCGTGGGCCTGGCCCTCACCCTCACCCTCGTCCAGGCGCTCGGTGACGCCGGGCTGCGCGCCCCCTGTGGTGCGCCACCCGCGGCGCCGTCTCCGTGGGCCACGACGACCGGCTCGCCCACCCGGTGCAGGGAGCACTGTGGGGCCTCGGCCGGGTCGTCGCCCTGGAACACCCGGACCGCTGGGGCGGTCTTGTCGACCTCCCCGAGACCCCCGACGCCAGGGCCTGCGCCAGGCTGATCTCCGTACTGGCCGGCCCGGACGGCGAGGACCAGCTCGCCGTCCGCACCTCCGGTGTGTACGCCCGGCGCCTGGTGCACGCCGCGCCCGCGGACGCCGCCCCCGACCGCCCCTGGCGGGCCCGTGGCACGGCGCTGATCACCGGCGGTACGGGCGGTATCGGCGGCCGGGTCGCCCGCTGGCTGGCCGAGAGCGGCGCCGCGCATCTGGTGCTCACCAGCCGGCGCGGCGAAGAGGCGCCCGGCGCGGCCGGACTCCGGGCGGAACTGGAGGAGCTGGGCGCCCGGGTCACCATCGCGGCCTGCGACGCCGCCGACCGCGACGCGCTCACCGCCGTACTCGCCGCGATCCCCGCCGACACCCCGCTGACCTCGGTGTTCCATGCCGCGGGAGTTGCCGACGGCGACGACTCCGTGGAGACGCTGACACTGGCACAGCTCGACGCGCTGATGCGTTCCAAGCTGACCGCCGCCCTGCATCTGCACGAACTGACCCGCGACACCGGCCTCGACGCCTTCGTACTCTTCTCGTCGGGCGCGGCGGTCTGGGGCAGCGGCGGCCAGCCCGGTTACGCGGCGGCCAACGCGTTCCTCGACGCCCTGGCCGAGCACCGCAGGGCCGAGGGCCTCCCCGCCTCCTCCGTCGCCTGGGGCACCTGGGCCGAGGTCGGCATGGCCACCGTCGACGAGGTTCACGAGCGGCTCCGCCGCCAGGGCGTCATGCCGATGGAACCGCCACTGGCCATCGCCGCGCTCCAGCGGATGCTGGAGGACGGCGACACACAGCTCACCGTCACCCTCATGGACTGGGACAGGTTCACCCCCAGCTTCACCGCGACCCGCCCCAGCCCGCTGCTCTCCGGGATCCCGGAGGCCGGCCGGGCGCTGGCCGCCGGGGACTCCGTACCCGAGGGCGACGGGGCGACAGCCGCCCCGCCGCTCAGGCAACGGCTCGACACGCTGCCGGCAGCCGAACGCGCCCGCGCCCTGCTCGACGCCGTACGGGCCGACGCCGCCTCGACACTGGGCCACGACTCGGCCGGCGCGATCCCCGCGAGCCGCGCCTTCCGTGACGTCGGATTCGACTCGGTGACCGCCGTCGAACTGCGCAACCGGCTGCGGTCCGCCCTCGGACTGCCGCTGCCCGCCGCCCTGGTCTTCGACCACCCCACCCCGGCGGCCCTCGCGGACCACCTGGGCTCGCTCCTTTTCGGGACCGCCCCCGGTCCGGACGGCACGGACCGCTCCGAACGGGCGGCCCGCGCGGACGACCCGGACGCGCGGATCCGCGACGCCCTCGCCTCCGTTCCCATCAGCCGGCTCCGTACGGCAGGACTCCTGGACACGGTGCTCGAACTCGCCGCCCCCTACACCGACGCCGCGAACGGGACCTCCGCCCCGGCCGCGGCCGACGGGAACGGCTCGCTCGACGGCATCGACGACCTGGACGCCGAAAGCCTCCTGCGGCTCGCCACCGACATCCGGGCCGTGTCCGACACGGACCGGTGACCGCCCGGCGCGGACTGTCCGGCGACGCGAACTGAAAGAGATCTGGAGAGAACGATGAGCACGTCCACCAACAAGTACGTCGAGGCGCTGCGGTCGTCACTGAAGGAGATCGAGCGGCTCCGTCAGCAGAACCAGCGGCTGGTGGCGGCCGCCGAGGAGCCCATCGCCGTCGTCGGGATCGGCTGCCGCTACCCCGGCGGGGTGACCTCCCCCGAGGACCTGTGGGAGCTGGTCACCGAAGGCCGCGACGTCATGGCGGACTTCCCCACCGACCGGGGCTGGGACCTGGACCGCCTGGCCGGCGAAGGACCCGGCCACAGCCTCGCCCAGCAGGGCGGATTCCTCTACGACATGGCGGAGTTCGACCCCGGCTTCTTCGGTGTCTCACCGCGCGAGGCCGTTGCCATGGACCCCCAGCAGCGGCTGTTGCTGGAGGTCGCCTGGGAGGCGCTGGAGCGGGCCGGGATCGACCCGGGCACCCTGCGCGGCAGCCGGGCGGGCGTCTTCGTCGGCACCGCCGGGCAGGACTACGGCACGGTCATCAGGGCGTCCGACGAGGACACCGAGCTGTACGCGATGACCGGGCACGCCGCCAGCGTGATCTCGGGCCGGCTCTCCTACACCCTCGGCGCCGAAGGGCCCGCCGTCACGGTCGACACCGCCTGCTCCTCCTCGCTGGTCGCCCTGCACTGGGCGGCCCAGGCCCTGCGCAACGGCGAGTGCACCATGGCGCTGGCCGGCGGCGCGTCCGTGATGGCCACCCCGGGCCCCTTCGTCTCCTTCACCGCGCAGGGCGGCATGGCCGCCGACGGGCGCTGCAAGTCGTTCGCCGACACCGCCGACGGCACCGGCTGGGGCGAGGGCGCCGCCGTCCTCGTACTGGAACGGCTCTCCGACGCCCGGCGCGCCGGGCACCCGGTGCTGGCGGTCATGCGCGGCAGCGCGATCAACCAGGACGGCGCCTCCAACGGCCTGTCCGCGCCGCACGGCCCCTCCCAGCGCCGGGTCATCCGTGCCGCCCTGGAGAACGCCCGGCTGACGCCCGCCGATGTCGACATCGTCGAGGCGCACGGTACGGGCACGACCCTCGGCGACCCCATCGAGGCGCAGGCGCTGCTCGCCACCTACGGCCAGGAACGCGAACGCCCGCTGCGGCTGGGATCCCTCAAGTCGAACATCGGGCACACGCAGGCCGCTTCCGGCGCCGCCGGCGTAATCAAGATGATCATGGCGATGCGGCACGGGCTGATGCCGCGCACCCTGCACGCGGCAGAGCCGTCCGGCGACGTGGACTGGACGGCCGGCTCCGTGGAACTGCTGCGCGAGCCCCTCGCCTGGCCGGAGACGGGCCGGGCCCGGCGGGCCGCCGTCTCGTCCTTCGGCGTCAGCGGTACGAACGCACACGTCATCCTTGAGCAGGCGCCGGCCGACGACGAACCGGAGAGCGCCTCCGACGACGCGGGCTCCGTGGTGCCGGGGGTCGTTCCCTGGGTGCTCTCGGGCCGGACCGCCGCCGCCCTGGAGGCGCAGCGGGCGCGGCTGCTGTCGTACATCGAGCGCAACCCCGGTGTACGGCCCGTCGATGTGGGCTACTCCCTCGCCACGGGACGCTCGGCGTTCGAGCACCGGGCGGTGCTGTTCCCTCAGGGAAGCGAGCACACCGCCGAGGCCGCCGAGGAGGCGCACGGCGTTGCCGAAGCCGCCGCAGGCGTCACCGAGGCCGCCCGGGGCGTCGTCGACGAAGGGCTGCTCGCCGTCCTGTTCTCCGGCCAGGGCTCCCAGCGCCTCGGCATGGGCCGCGAACTCCATGCCCGTTTCCCGGTGTTCGCCGAAGCCCTGGACTCCGTACTGGCCCTGCTGGACGGCGGGCCGGAGCCGGAGCGCCCGCTGCGCGACATCATCTGGGGAACCGACGCCGCCGAACTCAACCGGACCCGCTGGACCCAGCCCGCGCTCTTCGCGATCGAGGTGGCCCTCTTCCGCCTCGTCGCCTCCCTCGGCGTCACCCCCGACTTCGTCGGCGGCCACTCCATCGGCGAGATCGCCGCGGCCCATGTGGCGGGCGTGTTCTCGCTGGAGGACGCCTGCCGTCTGGTGACCGCGCGCGCCTCACTGATGCAGGACCTGCCGGCCGGCGGCGCCATGATCGCGATCCAGGCCACCGAGGACGAGATCGTCCCGCTCCTCACCGGACAGGTGTCGGTCGCCGCGGTCAACGGCCCCCGGTCCACGGTGATCGCGGGCGACGAGAGCGCCGCACTGGAGATCGCCGCGCACTTCACGGAACTCGGCCGCAGGACCAGCCGCCTCCGCGTCTCGCACGCCTTCCACTCCCCGCTGATGCGGCCCATGCTGGCGGACTTCCGCGCCGTGGCCGAGAGCCTCACCTACCACGAACCCCGGATCCCGGTCGTCTCCCATCTCACCGGCCGGATCGCCGCCGTCGAGGAGCTGTGCTCGGCCGACTACTGGGTACGGCATGTCGCCGAGCCCGTACGGTTCGCCGACGGCGTCCGCACCCTCTCCGGCCGGGGCGTCACCACCCTGCTGGAACTGGGCCCCGACGGAGTGCTCTCCGCCATGGCACAGGAATCACTCCCGGACGGCGCGCTGACCGTACCGCTGCTCCGCAAGGACCGCCCCGAGGAAGCCGCCGCCGTCACCGCCCTCGCGCAGGCGCACGTCCGGGGCGCGACCGTACGCTGGGCCGCCCTGTACGAGGGCTGCGGCGCCCGGCGGGTGGACCTGCCCACCTACCCGTTCCAGAAGCAGCGCTACTGGCCCGCCGCCTCCCTCAACAAGGCCGGCGACATGCGGGCCGCCGGGCTCGGCTCGGCCGAGCACCCGCTGCTCGGCGCGGCTGTCGAACTCGCCGACGGCGAAGGCGCCCTGTTCACCAGCAGACTGTCCGTCCAGACCCACCCCTGGCTCGCGGACCACGGAGTCGGCGGCCGGGTGCTCCTGCCGGGCACCGCCTTCGTCGAACTCGCCGTCCGCGCCGGGGACCAGGTCGACTGCGACCGTATCGACGAACTCACCCTCGCCGCGCCGCTGGCCCTGCCCGAGCACGGCGCCGTACAGCTCCAGGTCCGCGTCGGCGCCGCCGATGCCGCCGGCCGCCGCCCACTGGGCATCCACTCGCGTGCCGAGGACGGCCTCGACCTGCCCTGGACACAGCACGCCAGTGGCTTCCTCGCCCCCGGTGCAGGGGCCCCCGCCGCTGATTTCGACGCGACCGTATGGCCCCCGGCCGGCGCCGAACCCGTCGACCTGGACGGCTGCTACGAGCGGCTCGCCGGGCTCGGCTTCGACTACGGCCCGGTGTTCCAGGGCCTGCGGGCCGCCTGGCGGCGCGGCGACGAGGTGTACGCCGAGGTCGCCCTGCCCGACGGCACGGGCCCCGACGCCGGCGCCTTCGGCCTGCACCCCGCGCTGCTCGACGCCGCCCAGCACGCCGCGGCCTACACCGACCTCGGCGCCATCAGCACAGGCGGACTGCCCTTCGCCTGGGAAGGCGTGTCACTGACCGCCTCCGGCGCCTCCTCGGTCCGCGCCCGGATCGCGCCGGCCGGCGACGACACCGTCTCCATCGCGGTGTACGACATGGCCGGCGGCCCGCTCCTCTCCGTGGACTCCCTGGTCTCCCGCCCGGTCCCCACCGGACCGCAGCACGGCAGCGGCGCCGTGCACCCGGACTCGCTGTTCCGCGTGGAGTGGACCCGGCTCAGGGGCGCGGCCCCCGTGGGACCCGGCGGGGCGGTGGCCGTGGTCGGCGCGGACACCTTCGGTGTCGCCGATGCGCTGCGCGCCGGTGGCACGACCGTGACGGCCCACCCCGGCCTGGCGTCGCTCGCCGCGGCGGACGGCCCGGTGCCCGACGTGGTCCTGATGGCCGTCTCCGGCGGGCCGGAGGACGACGACCGTACCGCCGCGGCTCCGGTCGTCGAGGCGACCCACAGCCTCGGCGCCCTCGTCCTCGGCCATGTCCAACAGTGGCTGGACGAGGACCGGTTCGCCGGCTCCCGCCTGGTCTTCGTGACCCGCGGCGCCGTCGGCGGCGCGGACCTGGCCGCCGCCTCCGTGCACGGACTCGTACGGACGGCCCGCACCGAGAACCCGGGGCGCTTCGGCCTCCTGGACCTGGACCCCGGCACGGCCTCACTCCCCCCGGAGGCCGTGCCGGCCGCCGTCGCCTCCGCAGTGGCGTCCGCTGTGGCGTCCGCTCCCGACGAGCCGGACCTCGTGGTCCGCGACGGCACCCCGCTCGCCGCCCGGCTGACCCGCGTTCCCGCGCCCGCCGGCCCCCCCGAGCGCACTGAATGGAACACCGACGGTACGGTGCTGATCACCGGCGGCACCGGCGGCCTCGGCGGCGCCCTCGCCCGGCACCTCGTCACCGAACGCGGCGTACGGCACCTCCTGCTCGTCAGCCGCAGCGGCCTCGCCGCCGAGGGAGCCGGCGCCCTGGCCGCCGAACTGATCGGCCTGGGCGCCGAGGTGACCGTCGCCCCCTGCGATGTCACCGACCGCCGCGCACTCGCCGAACTCCTGACGACCGTCCCCGCCGCCCATCCGCTGACCGCCGTCATCCACACCGCGGGCGTGGTCGACGACGGTGTGATCGGCTCGCTGACACCGGAACGGCTGTCCGGTGTGCTCCGCCCCAAGACCGACGCCGCCTGGCATCTGCACGAGCTGACCCGCGAACTGGACCTCGCCGCCTTCGTCCTGTTCTCCTCCGTCGCCGCCACCCTCGGCAGCCCCGGACAGGCCAACTACGCGGCGGGCAACGCCTTCCTCGACGCCCTGGCCCAGCACCGGCGGGCGGCGGGACTGCCCGGACTGGCCCTCGCCTGGGGACCGTGGACCCAGAGCGTCGGCATGACCAGCACACTCACCGACATCGACGTCGAGCGCATCGCACGCTCCGGCATGCCCCCGCTCTCCCTCACCCAGGGCATGGCCCTCTTCGACGCCGCTCTCGCCACCGGCGAGGCCGCTCTCGCACCCGTACGGCTCGACCTCCCGGTCCTGCGCGCCAAGGGCGACATCGCGCCGCTGCTGCGCGGCCTGATACGAGCACCTGCCCGCCGCGCCGCCGCCCTGGCCGCCGTCTCCGAGACGGCCGGGGGTCTGGCCCAGCGCCTCGCGGGACTCAACGCCGCCGAACGCCGCGAGCTGCTGCTCGATCTCGTACGCGGCCAAGTCGCCCGTGTCCTGGGGCACACCGACCCGGCGGCGGTCGAGGCCTCCCGCCAGTTCCAGGACCTCGGCTTCGACTCCCTCACGGCCGTCGAACTGCGCAACGGCCTCAACACCGTCACCGGCCTGCGCCTCCCCGCCACCATGGTCTTCGACCATCCGACCCCGAGCGCGCTCGCCGACCATATGCGCGACGAACTCCTCGGCGAGGAAACGGACTTGGGGACCGGCACGGCGGTGACTCCGGTCGCCGCCCTGCCCCCGGCGGGCGACGACCCCGTGGTGATCGTCGGCATGGCCTGCCGCTACCCGGGCGGTGTGACCTCCCCCGAGGACCTGTGGCGCCTGGTCACCGAGGGCACGGACGCCATCACCCCGTTCCCGGTCAACCGGGGCTGGGACATCGACGGACTGTACGACGCGGACCCCGACCGCCCTGGCAGGACCTATGTCCGCGACGGCGGATTCCTGCACACGGCAGGCGAGTTCGACCCCGGCTTCTTCGGGATGAGTCCGCGGGAGGCCATGGCGACGGACTCGCAGCAGCGGTTGCTGCTGGAGACGTCGTGGGAGGCGATCGAGCGGGCGGGCATCGACCCGCTGTCCCTGCGCGACAGCCGCACCGGTGTGTTCGCCGGTGTGATGTACAACGACTACGGTCCCATGCTCACGGGCGAGGAGTACGAAGCCTTCCGCGGCAACGGCAGCGCACCGAGCATCGCCTCGGGCCGGGTCTCGTACACACTGGGCCTCGAAGGCCCGGCCGTGACCGTCGACACCGCCTGCTCCTCCTCCCTGGTCGGTATGCACCTCGCCGCGCAGGCGCTGCGCGGTGGCGAATGCTCGCTGGCGCTGGCCGGCGGTGTGACGGTCATGTCCACCCCGAGCACCTTTGTGGAGTTCTCGCGGCAGCGCGGTCTCGCGCCCGACGGCCGCTCCAAGGCGTTCTCCGAGTCGGCCGACGGTGTCGGCTGGTCGGAGGGCGTGGGCGTGGTGGTGCTGGAGCGCCTCTCGGACGCCCGGCGCAACGGGCACCAGGTGCTGGCCGTACTGCGTGGGTCGGCGGTCAACCAGGACGGCGCCTCGAATGGTTTGACGGCGCCGAATGGTCCTTCGCAGCAGCGGGTGATCCGGCAGGCGTTGGCCAGTGGCGGGTTGTCGGCCGATGACGTCGATGTGGTGGAGGCGCATGGTACGGGTACGACGCTGGGTGACCCGATCGAGGCGCAGGCACTGCTTGCCACGTACGGGCGTGATCGCGCCCCGGAGCGTCCGCTGCTGCTGGGGTCGGTGAAGTCGAACATCGGGCACACTCAGGCCGCCGCGGGTGTGGCCGGTGTGATCAAGATGGTGCTGGCGATGCGGCATGGAGTGCTGCCGCGGACGCTGCATGTGACCGTGCCGTCCTCGCATGTGGACTGGTCGGCGGGCGCGGTGGAGCTGCTGACGGAGCAGACCCAGTGGCCGGAGGTCGACCGCGCGCGACGGGCGGGGGTGTCGTCGTTCGGTATCAGCGGTACGAACGCGCACATCATCCTGGAGCAGCCGCCGACCGGTACCGCCGAGCCGCAGATCTCTTCGGAGCCGTCGGCCGGTGTGGCTGAGCCCACGGTGGTGCCGTGGGTGCTGTCGGGTAAGTCGCCGGAGGCGCTGCGGGATCAGGCGGCGCGGCTGCTGTCGCTGATCGAGTCACGGCCGTCCGGGCTGCGTCCGGTGGATGTCGGCTTCTCGTTGGCGACGGGCCGGTCGGCATTCGACCACCGCGCGGTGATCCTGACGGGCGGTGGATCCACGGGTGCGGTGGACGCCCTGACCGCGCTGGTGTCCGGTGAGCCGGATCCGCTGGCGGTGTCGGGTGCGGTGGTCGGTGGTAAGTCGGCGGTGCTGTTCTCGGGGCAGGGTTCGCAGCGGCTGGGCATGGGCCGTGAGCTGTACGAGCGGTTCCCCGTCTTCGCCGATGCACTGGACTCCGTACTCGTCCTGCTGGACGGGGAGTTGGGTGGTTCGCTGCGGGATGTCATCTGGGGTGACGATGCCGAGCTGCTGAACGATACGGGCTTTACTCAGCCCGCGTTGTTCGCGGTGGAGGTGGCGCTGTTCCGGCTGGTGGAGTCGTGGGGTGTGCGGCCCGATTTCGTTGCCGGGCATTCGATTGGTGAGATCGCGGCGGCTCATGTGGCGGGTGTGTTCTCGTTGGAGGATGCGTGCCGGTTGGTGGTGGCGCGGGGTTCGCTGATGCAGGGGCTTCCGGCCGGTGGTGCGATGGTGGCGGTGCGGGCGACGGAGGACGAGGTCACTCCGTACCTGTCCGACCAGGTCTCGATCGCGGCTGTCAACGGCCCGTCCTCGGTGGTGTTGTCCGGCGCCGAGAGCGCGGTCGTGGAGGCTGCGGCAGCGCTGGAGGCACTGGGCCGCAAGACCAGCCGGCTGCGGGTCTCGCACGCCTTCCACTCGCCCCTGATGGATCCGATGCTGGACGACTTCCGGGCGGTGGCCGAGGGCCTGGCCTTCGAGGCGCCGCGTATTCCGGTGATCTCGAATGTGAGCGGTGCTCTCGCATCGGCCGAGGAGCTGTGCTCGCCCGAGTACTGGGTACGGCATGTCCGCGAAGCCGTCCGCTTCGCCGACGGCGTACGGGCGCTGGGGGAGCGGGGCGTACGGACGTTCCTGGAGCTGGGCCCCGACGGTGTGCTGTCGGCGATGGCGCAGGAGTCGGCGCCGGACGGCTCGATGACCATTCCGGTACTGCGCAAGGACCGCCCGGAGGAGAACGCGGCCCTCACGGCCCTCGCCCAACTCCATGTGCGCGGCACGGGTATTGAATGGCCGGCCTTCTTCCAGGGCACGGGCGCCCGGCGGGTGGATCTGCCGACGTACGCCTTCCAGCACCGCTGGTTCTGGCCGTCAGGGCAGCTCGGTGGCATGGGCGACATGCGCGCGGCCGGACTCGGCTTCGCCGGGCATCCGCTGCTGGGTGCCGCCGTCGAACTGGCCGAGGACGAAGGGGTGTTGTTCACCGGTCGGCTCTCGGTCGGTACCCACCCCTGGCTCGTCGACCACACCGTCATGGGCCGGGTGCTGCTGCCCGGGACCGGGCTGCTGGAGCTGGCGTTCCGGGCGGGTGACGAGGTGGGTTGTGACCGGGTCGAGGAGCTGACCCTTGCCGCCCCGCTGGTCCTGCCCGAGCAGGGCGCGGTCCAGGTGCAGGTACGGGTCGGAGTCGCCGACGACACCGGCCGCCGCGCGATGGTGGTCCATTCCCGCCCCGACGGAGCCGACGAACGGCCCTGGACCCAGCATGCGACAGGTGTGCTGACTCTGGGCACCCAGGAGCCCGCCACCGGTTTCGACGCCACCCAGTGGCCGCCAACAGGCGCCGAATCACTGACGGTTGAGGGCTGCTACGAGCGGTTCGCGGAGATCGGGTTCTCGTACGGTCCGGTGTTCCAGGGGCTGCGGGCCGCCTGGCGCCGTGATGGTGAGATCTTCGCCGAGGTGAGCCTTCCCGAGGGCACCGAGCCCGACGCGTTCGGTCTGCACCCCGCCCTGCTCGACTCCGCGTTGCACGCCTCCCTCCTCGCGGCGCAGGACGGACAAGGCGGCGGCCTGCCCTTCTCCTGGGAAGGCGTCTCGCTCCACGCGACCGGCGCCGCGGCCCTGCGCGTACGGATCGCCCCCGCCGACGGCAAGGACGCCGTATCGATCGCCGTCGCCGACACGACCGGTGCGCCCGTCGCCTCGGTCGACGCGCTCCTCGTACGGGCCGTGTCCGGCGAACAGCTCAGCGGCGCCGCCGAGTCGGCACGCGACGCGCTGTTCGCGCTGGAGTGGGTACCGGTTCCCGAGGCCGCCCGGCCCGGGGTGGACCGGCTCGCACTGGTCGGCCCCGATGTCATCGGGCTGGCCGGAGGCCTGGACGGCACGGGCATCGCGGTCGAGGCGTACGCCGATCTGGCGTCGCTGGCGGCGGACGAGTCCCCGGTGCCCGGCACCGTACTGGTCGGCATCGACGGTACGCACAACGCCGGAGCGGCACAGTCGGCCCACACCGTGACCGCCGAAGCCCTGGCACTGGTCCAGGAGTGGCTGTCCGGGGAGCGGTTCGCCGGCTCCCGGCTGATGTTCGTGACACGGGGCGCGGTGGCGGCCGGCGACGAGGAGGTCACTGATGTGGCCGCCGCGGCGGTCTGGGGCCTGGTCCGCTCGGCCCAGACGGAGAACCCCGGCTGCTTCGGTCTGCTCGACCTGGGCTTCGAGGCCGACGGCCTCGCCCGGCTCGCGGACTCGCTCGGTACGGACGAGGCGCAGGTGGCCGTCCGCGACGGAGGGGTCCGGGCCGGGCGGCTCGCGCGCCTTGAGTCCGGTACGGGACTGGTCCCGCCGGCCGGAGTGCCCTGGCGGCTCGACAGCCGGAAGAAGGGCAGTCTGGACGGTCTGGCCCTGGAGCCCTTCCCCGAGGTGCTCGATCCGCTGACCGGTCACGAGGTACGGGTCGAGGTCCGTGCCGCCGGAGTGAACTTCCGCGATGTCCTCAAGGCGCTCGACATGTATCCCGGCGACGCCGGGCGCATGGGGCGCGAGGCCTCCGGCGTGGTCGTCGAGGTCGGTCCCGAGGTGACCGGACTGCGCCCCGGCGACCGGGTCACCGGCCTGGTCTCGGGCGGTTTCGGCTCACTGGTGGTGGGCGACGCGCGGCTTCTCGCCCCGCTGCCCGAGGAGTGGTCGTGGGAGACGGCGGCCTCGATGCCGCTGGTGTTCCTGACGGCCTATCACGCCCTCATCGAACTGGCGGGCTTGAGCCGGGGCGAGCGGGTACTGATCCACGCGGGTGCCGGTGGTGTGGGTATGGCTGCCGTTCAACTGGCCCACCATCTGGGTGCTGAGGTGTTCGCGACGGCGAGCGAGGGCAAGTGGGACGTCCTGCGCGGGCTGGGTGTGGCGGAGGACCACATCGCGTCGTCCCGTACCACCGACTTCGAAGCGGCCTTCTCCCGGGTCACCGATGGTGAGGGGGTCGATGTCGTTCTGAACTCGCTGGCCGGTGAGTTCGTCGACGCGTCGCTGCGGCTGATGAGCCCCGGCGGCCGGTTCCTGGAGATGGGCAAGACGGACATCCGCGAGGCCGCCGGCCTGCCCGAAGGCGTGGACTACCAGGCCTTCGACCTCGGCTGGGTGGAGCCCGAGGGCATTCAGCGGATGCTTGTCTCCCTGATGGGCCTGTTCGACCGGGGCGTACTGGAGCCGTTGCCGGTGCGCTCGTGGGATGTACGCCGGGCGCGGGACGCGTTCCGTTTCATGAGTATGGCCAGGCATGTGGGCAAGATCGTGCTGACCATGCCGCGGGTGTGGGATCCGGAGGGTACGGTCCTGATCACCGGCGGTACGGGTGGCCTGGGCGGTCTGCTGGCCCGGCACCTGGTGCGGGAGCGCGGTGTCCGGCATCTGTTGCTGACCAGCCGTCGTGGCCCGGCGGCCGAGGGTGCTGAGGAACTGGCCTCCGGGCTGCGGGAGTTGGGGG
Source organism: Streptomyces sp. GMY02 (assembly GCF_019056675.1). Taxonomy (NCBI): domain Bacteria; kingdom Bacillati; phylum Actinomycetota; class Actinomycetes; order Kitasatosporales; family Streptomycetaceae; genus Streptomyces; species Streptomyces sp. GMY02. The sequence continues at coordinate 8,202,234 of NZ_CP077658.1, forward strand.
CTGATGTCTCGATCGCCGCGTGTGATGTGGCAGACCGGGAAGCGCTGGCCGGACTGTTGGCGTCGGTGCCCGCTGAGCATCCGCTGACGGCCGTGGTGCATACGGCCGGTGTGCTGGACGACGGTGTGATCGGTTCTCTGACGCCCGAGCGGCTCGCCTCCGTACTCCGTCCCAAGGCCGACGCCGCCTGGCACCTTCATGAACTGACCCGGGATCTCGACCTGGCCGGGTTTGTGGTGTTCTCGTCGGTCGCCGGTACGTTCGGCGGGCCCGGGCAGGCCAACTACGCGGCGGGCAACGCCTTCTTGGATGCCCTGGCCGCCCGCCGACAGGCCGAGGGCCTGCCCGGTCTCTCGCTGGCCTGGGGGCCCTGGGGCCAGGGCGCGGGCATGACGAGTGGTCTCGACGAGCGCGATGTACGCAGGGCCGCCGAGTCGGGCATGCCGCTGCTGTCGGTGGAGCAGGGGCTCGCCCTGTTCGACGCGGCGCTCGCGACCGGCGAGGCCGCTGTCGTACCCGTACGGCTCGACCTGCCCGTCCTGCGGGCCAAGGGCTCCGTACCCGAGGTCCTGCGCGGGCTGGTCCGTACGGGCACCCGGCGGACCGTGGCCACCGGCACCGGAGCGGCCGGAGCGGGCGCGGACGGCGCTCTGGCCGAGCGCCTCAGCCGGCTGGAACGAGCCGAACGGCACACCGCACTGCTCACTCTGGTGCGCGACCAGGCGGCGATGGTGCTGGGCCACGCGAGCGGCGACGGGGTCGACCCGGCGCGCGCCTTCCGCGATCTGGGCTTCGACTCGCTCACAGCGGTGGAACTGCGCAACCGGCTCAACACCGCGACCGGGCTGCGGCTGCCGGCCACCATGGTCTTCGACTATCCGACGGTCGTGGCCCTGGCCGATCACCTCCTCGAAGAACTCCTCGGCCCGGACGCCGACTTGGCTGCGGCCGCCCCCGAACTCTCCCCGGCCCTGCTCGACGACGACCCGGTTGTGGTGGTCGGTATGGCCTGCCGCTTCCCCGGTGGCATCGGTTCGCCGGAGGATCTGTGGCGCGTGGTGTCCGAGGGTGCGGATGTGGTGTCGGACTTCCCGGTGAACCGTGGCTGGGACGTGGAGGCGCTCTACGATCCGGACCCGGAGCACACCGGTACGTCGTACACGAACCGGGGTGGATTCCTGCATGACGCGGGGGAGTTCGATCCGGCGTTCTTCGGGATGAGTCCGCGGGAGGCGATGGCGACGGACTCGCAGCAGCGGTTGTTGCTGGAGACGTCGTGGGAGGCCATCGAGCGAGCCGGAATCGACCCGCTGTCCCTGCGCGACAGCCAGACCGGTGTCTTCGCCGGTGTGATGTACAGCGGCTACAACACCACCTTGAACGGCAAGGAGTTCGAAGGGTTCCAGGGCCAGGGCAGCGCACTGAGTGTGGCCTCGGGCCGTGTCTCGTACACCTTCGGCTTTGAAGGCCCCGCGATGACGGTGGACACGGCGTGTTCGTCGTCGCTCGTCGCGATGCATCTCGCGGCCCAAGCGCTGCGGAGCGGTGAATGCTCGCTGGCGCTGGCCGGCGGTGTCACCGTGATGTCCGTCCCGGACACCTTTGTGGAGTTCTCGCGGCAGCGCGGTCTCGCGCCCGACGGCCGTTCGAAGCCCTTCTCCGAGTCGGCCGACGGCGTCGGCTGGTCCGAGGGCATCGGCATGCTCCTCCTGGAACGCATGTCGGACGCGCGTCGCAACGGCCACGAGATTCTGGCGGTGGTGCGTGGCAGTGCGGTGAACCAGGATGGCGCTTCCAATGGTCTGACGGCTCCGAATGGTCCTTCGCAGCAGCGGGTGATCCGGCAGGCGCTGGCCAGCGGTGGTCTGTCGTCGGTGGATGTGGACGCGGTGGAGGCGCACGGTACGGGTACGACGCTGGGTGACCCGATCGAGGCGCAGGCCCTGCTTGCCACATACGGGCGGGACCGTGACCCCGAGCGTCCGCTGCTGCTGGGCTCGGTGAAGTCCAACCTCGGTCACACCCAGGCCGCCGCCGGCGCCGCGGGCGTGATCAAGATGGTCATGGCGATGCGGTACGGCACCTTCCCGCGCACACTCAATGTCACCGAACCCTCCTCCCACGTCGACTGGTCGGCGGGCGCGGTGGAACTGGTCACCGAGCCGACCGAGTGGCCGGAGGCCGACCGCGTACGGCGGGCCGGTGTGTCGTCCTTCGGGATCAGCGGTACCAACGCCCACATCATCCTTGAGCAGCCGCCCACGGTGATCCGGGGCACGGTGGCCGGTGGCGCCGAAACGCCGGTGGCCGAGCCCGGCGCGGTGGCCCAGCCTGGTGTGGTGGCCGAGCCCGGTGTGGTGCCATGGGTCCTCTCGGGCAAGACGCCCGAGGCGCTGCGCGGCCAGGCCGCCCGGCTCCTCTCGTATCTCCAGGCCCGGCCCGGACTGCGGCCGGTGGACATCGGTTTCTCGCTCGCCACGGGCCGGTCGAGTTTTGAGCACCGCGCGGTGGTGCCGGCCGGTGAACCCACGGACACGGTACGGGCGTTGGCGGCGCTCGCGGTGGGCGAGCCGGATCCGCTGGCGGTGTCGGGCCCGGTCGTCGGCGGGAAGACGGCGTTCCTGTTCACCGGCCAGGGTTCGCAGCGGCTGGGCATGGGCCGGGAGTTGTACGGGCGGTTCCCGGTGTTCGCGAAGGCACTGGACTCCGTACTCGCCGTACTGGACCAGGAGTTGGGGCTCGCGCTGCGGGAAGTGATCTGGGGCGAGGACGCCGAGTCGCTGAACGACACGGGGTTCACCCAGCCCGCGTTGTTCGCGATCGAGGTGGCGCTGTTCCGGCTGGTGGAGTCGTGGGGCGTGGCTCCGGACTTTGTGGCGGGGCACTCGATCGGTGAGATCGCCGCTGCTCATGTGGCCGGGGTGTTCTCGCTGGAGGACGCCTGTGCGCTGGTGGTGGCGAGGGCCTCGCTGATGCGGGCACTCCCGGCCGGCGGCGCGATGGTCGCGGTGCAGGCGACCGAGGAGGAGGTCACGCCGTACCTGTCCGACCGGGTCTCCATCGCGGCCGTCAACGGCCCGTCCTCGGTGGTGATCTCCGGTGACGAGGACGTTGTACGGGAGGTCGCGGCACGTCTGGAGCAGCAGGGCCGTAAGACCAGCCGGCTGCGGGTCTCGCATGCCTTCCACTCGCCGCTGATGGACCCGATGCTGGACGACTTCCGGGCGGTGGCCGAGGGACTGGCCTTCACCGAGCCGTCCATCCCGGTGATCTCGAATGTGAGCGGTGCTCTCGCTTCGACCGATGAGCTGTGCTCTCCCGAGTACTGGGTACGGCACGTCCGCGAAGCGGTCCGGTTCGCGGACGGCGTCCGTACCCTCACCGGCCAAGGCGTCACCGTACTGCTGGAGTTGGGCCCCGACGGAGTCCTCTCCGCGATGGCCCGTGAGTCGTTGCCCGACGGTGCGATCACGGTGCCGCTGCTTCGTAAGAACCGTCCCGAGGAACTGTCGGCGGTCACGGCACTCGCTCAGCTCCATGTGAGCGGTACCGCCGTCGACTGGCACCGGTACTTCGCCGGGACCGGCGCCTCCCGCGTGGAGCTGCCCACCTACGCCTTCGAGCACCAGCCCTTCTGGCCGGACGGAGCGCGCGGCACCGCCGACGCGGCTGCGGTCGGCCTGGTGTCCGCGGGGCACCCACTGCTCAACGGCGTGGTCGAACTGGCTGAGGACGAAGGCGTGTTGTTCACCGGCCGCCTCTCCGTACGATCGCACCCCTGGCTGGCCGACCACGCGGTCATGGGCAGGATCCTGCTGCCCGGAACCGCCCTGCTGGAACTGGCGATCCGCGCCGGTGACGAGGTCGGCAGCGACCGTGTCGAAGAGCTGACCCTCGCTGCCCCGCTGGTCCTGCCCGAGCGCGGCGCCACACAGACACAGGTACGTGTCGGTGTCGCCGACGAGCGCGGCCGGCGTACGGTCACCATCCACTCGCGGCCCGAAGACGCGGCCGAGGAACCGTGGACCCAGCACGCCACGGGCGTACTGGCCGCCGACCCGCACACCGCCGCCACCGACTTCGACGCCACGGTCTGGCCGCCGACGGGCGCCGAACCCGTCGATCTGGACGGCTTCTACGAAGCCCGCGCCGAGCACGGTTTCGCGTACGGTCCGGTCTTCCAAGGCCTGCGCGCCGCCTGGCGGCTCGACGGCGAAGTCTTCGCCGAACTGCGCCTGCCCGAAGGTGACATGGCGGACGCCGACGCGTTCGGACTGCACCCCGCGCTGCTGGACGCGGGCCTCCACGCGGCCTGGTTCATCGACGCGCCCGCCGAAGGGGCGGAGCGGCAGGGCGGCGGCCGCATCCCCTTCTCCTGGAGCGGTGTGTCCCTGCGGGCTTCGGGGGCGTCCGCCGTACGGGTCAGGCTGTCCCGTACCGGCGATGGAGCGGTGTCCATCGCCGTCGCCGACACCACGGGGGCGCCGGTCGCGTCCGTGGATTCGCTGGCGATGCGGGCGCTGTCCACCGACACCCTCGACGACTCCGCGGCCCTGACACGGGACGCGCTGTTCCGGCTGGACTGGACACCGGTCGCGGCTCCGTCGTCCGGGACGGTTGCGGGATCCGGCCGTACGGTGGCGGTGACCGGCCCGGACACCCTGGGGCTGGCCGGTGCCCTGGCCGATGTCCTGGCCGGCGCGTCGGCCGAGGTGCTGGCCGACTCTCCGCACGACACGGCCGCCGATGTGGTGCTGATCCCGGTGGCGGGAACGCCCGACACCGACACCGCCGACTCCGCGCACGCCCTCACCCACCAGGTCCTGGCGCGGATCCAGGAGCGCCTGACCGAGGAACGCTTCACCGGCTCCCGTTTTGTCTTCGTCACACGCGGCGCCGTGGGCGGGCACGATCCGGCGGCGGCCACGGCCAGGGGCCTCGTACGGTCCGCGCAGTCCGAGAACCCCGGCTGCTTCGGCCTGATCGACCTCGACCCCGGCGTCGTTCCTGGCGTCGGCCCCGGCGTCGACTCCGCTGTCGTTCCCGGCCTCGCACACCATGAGGCGGCGGCGGATCTACCACTGTGGGCACTGGACCTGGACGAACCACAACTGCTCGTACGAGGCGGCGAGGTCCGTGCCGGACGGCTGGTGCGCAGGCCGACCGCCGAGCACGACGCACGCCCCGTCTGGGACACCGACGGCGGCAGCGTACTGATCACGGGTGGTACGGGCGGTCTGGGCGCCCTGCTGGCACGTCACCTGGTGGCAGAACACAACGTACGACGGCTCCTGCTGGTCAGCAGGCGGGGTCCGGCCGCCGAGGGCGCCCCGGAACTCGTCGCCGAGCTGGAATCGCAAGGCGTCGACGCCACCGCGGAAGCCTGCGATGTGACGGACCGCGACGCACTCGCGGAACTGCTCGACCGGCACCGTATCTCGGCCGTCGTACACGCCGCGGGTGTCCTGGACGACGGTCTGGTCGGCTCGCTCACCCCGGAACGGCTCGACCATGTGCTGCGGCCCAAGGTCGACGCGGCCTGGCATCTGCACGAACTGACCCGCGAACTCGACCTCACCGCGTTTGTCGTCTTCTCCTCGGCGGCGGCCATGTTCGGCAGCCCGGGTCAGGGCAACTACGCGGCAGGCAACGCCTTCCTGGACGCGCTCGTCGAACGCCGTCGGGCCGAGGGGCTGCCGGGCGTCTCGCTGGCCTGGGGCCCGTGGGACCAGTCCGGCGGTATGACCGGCACACTGACGGACGCCGACACCGACCGGATGGCGCGCTCGGGCGTGCCGCCGCTGCCGGTGGCCCAGGGCCTCGCGCTGTTCGAAGCGGCACTGGCCACCGGGGACGCCGTACTGGCGCCGGTACGACTGGACCTGCCGGCACTCCGCGCACAGGGCGAAGTCCCGCCGCTGCTACGGGCGTTGATCCGCACCCGCTCCCGGCGCGCGGCGGTGGCCGGATCGGCCGCGGCGACAGGACTGGTGGAACGCCTGACCGGTCTCACCGCCGTCGAGCGTCAAGAGGTGCTGCTGGATCTGGTACGCGGGCAGGTCGCCCTCGTCCTGGGCCACGCCGACGCAGCGGCCGTCCATCCGGGGCGCGCCTTCCGCGAGCTGGGCTTCGACTCCCTGACGGCCGTCGAACTGCGGAACCGGCTCAACACAGTCACCGGGCTCCGGCTGCCCGCCACAATGGCCTTCGACTACCCGACCGTCCAGACACTGGTCGATCACCTTCTCGATGAACTGCTCGGCTCCGAAGCCGAGTTGACGGCACCCGTCGTGGCTGTACGGTCGGCTGCGCTGGCCGATGATCCGATCGTGGTCGTCGGGATGAGCTGCCGGTATCCGGGCGGTGTGACCTCGCCCGAGGATCTGTGGCAGCTTGTCACGGAGGGCGGGGACGCCATCTCGGGCTTCCCGACCAACCGCGGCTGGGATGTCGACGGGCTGTTCCACCCGGACCCCGACCACCTGGGCACCTCCTACACCCGCGAAGGCGGATTCCTGCACCAGGCCGGCGAGTTCGACCCGGACTTCTTCGGGATGTCACCACGCGAGGCGCTCGCCACGGACTCACAGCAGCGGTTGCTCCTGGAAGCGTCCTGGGAGGCCATCGAGCGGGCGGGTATTGACCCGGTCTCGCTGCGGGGCACGGCGACCGGTGTGTTCGCCGGTGTGATGTACAGCGACTACACCGCGGTCCTGGCCAGCCCCGAGTTCGAGGGCTTCCAGGGCGGAGGCAGCACCAGCCTGGCGTCCGGCCGGGTGTCGTACACCTTGGGTCTTGAGGGCCCGGCGGTGACGGTGGATACGGCGTGTTCGTCGTCGTTGGTGGCGATGCACTGGGCGATGCAGGCGCTGCGGAGTGGTGAGTGCTCGTTGGCGCTGGCCGGCGGTGTGACGGTCATGTCGACACCGACGGTGTTCGTGGACTTCTCCCGCCAGCGGGGCCTGGCCCCCGACGGGCGGTGCAAGGCGTTCTCCGAGTCGGCTGATGGTGTGGGCTGGTCAGAGGGTGTGGGCATGCTGGTGCTGGAGCGTCTTTCGGATGCCCGGCGCAATGGGCATGAGGTGCTGGCGGTGGTGCGTGGGTCGGCGGTGAATCAGGACGGTGCGTCGAATGGTCTGACGGCTCCGAATGGTCCTTCGCAGCAGCGGGTGATCCGGCAGGCGTTGGCCAGTGGCGGGTTGTCGGCGGATGACGTCGATGTGGTGGAGGCGCATGGTACGGGTACGACGCTGGGTGACCCGATCGAGGCGCAGGCGCTGCTTGCCACGTACGGGCGTGATCGCGACCCGGAGCGTCCGCTGCTGCTCGGCTCGGTGAAGTCCAACATCGGGCACACTCAGGCGGCTGCCGGTGTCGCGGGCGTCATCAAGATGGTCATGGCGATGCGCCACGGGCTGCTGCCGCAGTCGCTGCATGCCGATGTGCCGTCCTCGCATGTCGACTGGTCGGAAGGCGCGGTGGAACTGCTGTCCGAGCAGACCGCCTGGCCGGAGGTCGACCGGTCACGGCGCGCGGCGGTGTCGTCCTTCGGTATCAGCGGTACGAACGCGCATGTGATCCTGGAGCAGCCGCCCACGGTGATCCAGGGGACGATGGTCGGCGGGGCGGATCCCACGGCGGTTTCGGGGGCTTCAGCGGCTTCGGCGGTTTCGGTGACTGAGCCTGCGGTGGTGCCGTGGGTGCTGTCGGGGAAGTCGCCGGAGGCGCTGCGGGATCAGGCGGCGCGGCTGCTGTCGCTGATCGAGTCGCGTCCGTCCGGGCTGCGTCCGGTGGATGTCGGTTTCTCGCTGGCGACGGGCCGGTCGGTGTTCGATCAGCGTGCGGTGGTGCTGGCGGGTGATCGGGCGGAGGCGGTACGGGCTCTGTCGGCGCTGGTGTCCGGTGAGCCGGATCCGTTGGCGGTGTCGGGTTCGGTGGTCGGTGGTAAGTCGGCGGTGTTGTTCTCGGGTCAGGGTTCCCAGCGGCTCGGTATGGGCCGGGAGTTGTACGGGCGGTTCCCGGTGTTCGCCGAAGCGCTGGACTCCGTACTGGCCCTGCTGGACGGGGAGTTGGGTGGTTCGCTGCGGGAGGTGATCTGGGGTGAGGACGCGGATCGGCTGAATGAGACTGGTTTCACTCAGCCGGCGCTCTTCGCTATCGAGGTGGCGTTGTTCCGGTTGGTGGAGTCATGGGGAGTGCGGCCCGATTTCGTGGCCGGTCATTCGATCGGTGAGATCGCCGCCGCCCATGTGGCCGGGGTGTTCTCGCTGGCGGACGCGTGCCGGCTGGTGGTGGCACGGGGCTCGCTGATGCAGGCGCTGCCGGCCGGTGGTGCGATGGTCGCGGTCCAGGCAACGGAGGACGAAGTCACTCCGTACCTGTCCGAGTGGGTGTCGATCGCCGCGGTCAACGGTCCGACCTCGGTGGTGTTGTCCGGCGCTGAGGACGCGGTAGTGGAGGCTGCCGCAGCGCTGGAGGCTCTCGGCCGCAAGACCAGCCGGCTGCGGGTCTCGCACGCCTTCCACTCGCCCCTGATGGATCCGATGCTGGACGGCTTCCGGGCGGTGGCCGAGCGCCTGGCCTTCGAGGCGCCGCGTATTCCGGTGATCTCGAATGTGAGCGGTGCTCTCGCTTCGGCCGAGGAGCTGTGCTCGCCCGAATACTGGGTACGCCATGTCCGCGAAGCCGTCCGCTTCGCCGACGGAGTCCGGGCCTTGGAGGCCGCGGGCGTACGGACGTATCTGGAGCTCGGGCCCGACGGAGTTCTCTCCGCCCTGGCGCGCGAGTCCGCCGGGGACGACGCGGTCATGGTCCCGGTCCTCCGCAAGGACCGGCCGGAGGAACTGACCGCCGTCACCGCCTGGGCGTCCCTCCATGTGCAGGGCATGCCCCTGGACCGGGCCGCGGTGTTCGCCGGTACCGGTGCCCGCCGGGTGGATCTGCCGACGTACGCCTTCCAGCACCGCTGGTTCTGGCCCGTGGGCGCGCTCGGCGGCGGCACGGGAGACATGCGGGCCGCGGGCCTTGGTCCGGCCGGGCATCCGCTCCTTGGAGCCGCAGTCGAACTGGCCGAGGGCGAAGGGGTGTTGTTCACCGGTCGGCTGTCGGTCCAGTCGCATCCCTGGCTGGCCGACCATGCGGTGATGGGCCGGGTGCTGGTGCCTGGGACCGGGCTGCTGGAGTTGGCGTTCCGGGCGGGTGACGAGGTGGGTTGTGACCGGGTCGAGGAGCTGACCCTTGCCGCTCCGCTGGTCCTGCCCGAGCAGGGCGCGGTCCAGGTGCAGGTACGGGTCGGAGTCGCCGACGACTCCGGCCGCCGCGCGATGGTGGTCCATTCCCGCCCGGACGGAGCCGACGAGCGGCCGTGGACCCAGCATGCCGTGGGTGTGCTGCTGACCGCCGGTGTCCGCACCGGGTCCACCGGTTTCGATGCCACGGTGTGGCCGCCGACGAACGCCGAAGCCCTGGATGTCGAGGGCTGCTACGAGCGGTTCGCGGAGATCGGGTTCTCGTACGGTCCGGTGTTCCAGGGGCTGCGGGCCGCCTGGCGCCGTGACGGTGAGATCTTCGCCGAGGTGAGTCTCCCCGAGGGCACCGAGCCGGGTGCGTTCGGTCTGCATCCCGCCCTGCTCGATGCGGCGTTGCATGCCTCCCTCCTCGCGGGCCAGGACGGACAAGGCGGCGGCCTGCCGTTCTCCTGGGAAGGCGTCTCGCTGTACGCCACCGGCGCTTCGGCGCTGCGCGTACGCATCGCCCCGGCCGGCAACGAAGCCTTCTCGGTCGCTGTCGCTGATACGGCCGGTGCACCCGTTGCCTCGGTCGACTCGCTCCTCGTACGGGCTGTGTCAGGCGAGCAGTTGAGCGGTGCCGCCGGACAGGTCCAGGACGCGCTGTTCGGGGTCGGCTGGGTGCCGGTCGCGTTGCCGTCCGAAGCGCTTCCCGGCACGGTCGCGCTGGTCGGGCCGGATGTCGTCGGACTGGCCGACGGACTGGAACGTACGGGCACCGAGGTCACCCGGCGCACCGATCTGGCCTCGCTCGCGGCGGAGGATTCCCCGGTGCCGGGCGCTGTGCTGGTGGGCGTGGCCAGTGCGTACGGAGCCGAAGTCGTCGACTCGGTCCATGCGTTGACGACGGACACCCTCGCCCTGGTGCGGGAATGGCTCGCCGAGGACCGGTTCGCCGGCTCCCGGCTGGTGTTCGTCACCACGGGCGCGGTCGCGGGCGGTGGCGAGGAGGTCGCCGATGTGGCCGCGGCCTCTGTCTGGGGCCTGGTGCGCTCCGCGCAGACGGAGAACCCGGGCAGCTTCGGACTGATCGACCTGGACTCCGACGAATCTTCAGTTGCCTTGCTCCCCAGGGCACTTGGCGTTGAGGAGCCACAACTGCTCGTCCGCGACGGCGGCACCCGCGCCGGGCGCCTCACCCGGATGACCGTGACCGAGCCCGCCACGGACAGCCCGGTATGGGACCCCGAGGGCACGGTACTGATCACGGGCGGTACCGGCGGTCTCGGTGGTGTGCTGGCACGCCACCTCGTCGCTGAGCGAGGCGTACGGCATCTGCTGCTGACCAGTCGTCGTGGCCCGGCAGCCGAGGGCGCTGAGGAACTGGCTTCCGGGCTCCGGGAGTTGGGGGCTGATGTCTCGATCGCCGCGTGTGATGTGGCGGACCGGGAGGCGCTGGCCGGACTGCTGGAGTCGGTGCCCGCTGAGCATCCGCTGACCGCTGTCGTGCATACGGCCGGTGTGCTGGACGACGGTGTGGTCGGGTCCTTGTCGCCGGAGCGGCTGGCGCGGGTGCTGCGGCCGAAGGCCGACGCGGCCTGGCATCTGCATGAGCTGACCCGGGATCTCGACCTGGCCGGGTTTGTGGTGTTCTCCTCGGTCGCCGGTACGTTCGGTGGCGCGGGGCAGGCCAACTACGCGGCGGGCAATGCCTTCCTGGATGCCCTGGCCGCCCGCCGACAGGCCGAGGGGCTGCCTGGGCTGTCACTCGCCTGGGGTCCCTGGGGCCGGGGCGCGGGCATGACCAGCACTCTCGACGAGCGCGATGTACGGCGGGCCGCGGACGCGGGCATGCCGCTGCTGTCGGTGGAGCAGGGCCTGGCCCTGTTCGACGTGGCGCTCGCGACCGGTGAGGCCGCTGTCGTACCCGTACGGCTTGACCTGCCCGTGCTGCGGGCCCTGGGCACCGTACCGGCGCTCCTGCGCGGGCTGATCCGGACACCGTCGCGCCGTGCGGCGACGGCGGGTCCGGGTGTGGACGGCGGCCTGGTCCAGCGGCTGGGCCGGCTGGAGACGGCGGACCAGAAGGAAGTGGTGCTGGACCTCGTACGGGCCCAGGCGGCCCTGGTACTGGGGCATGCCAGCGGCGCCGACATCGACTCGGGGCGGGCGTTCCGCGACCTCGGCTTCGACTCGCTCACAGCGGTGGAACTGCGCAACCGGCTCAACACCGCGACCGGCCTGCGGCTGCCCGCCACGATGGTGTTCGACTACCCGACACTGTCGGCGCTGGCGGACCATCTCCTCGATGAACTGCTCGGCACCGAGGCCGAGGTGGCGATCCCGGTGTCCGCGCTGCCGCCGATGGGCGACGATCCGGTTGTGGTGGTCGGTATGGCCTGCCGCTTCCCGGGTGGTGTGGCGTCGCCGGAGGATTTGTGGCGTGTGGTGTCCGAGGGCGCGGATGTGGTGTCGGACTTCCCGGTGAACCGTGGCTGGGACGTCGAGGCGCTCTACGATCCGGATCCGGAGCACACCGGTACGTCGTACACGCGTCGCGGTGGGTTCCTGCACGATGCGGGGGAGTTCGATCCGGCGTTCTTCGGGATGAGCCCGCGGGAGGCGATGGCGACGGACTCGCAGCAGCGGTTGCTGCTGGAGACCTCGTGGGAGGCGATCGAGCGAGCCGGAATCGACCCGCTCTCGCTACGCGACAGTCAGACCGGTGTCTTCGCTGGTGTGATGTACAACGACTACGGGACGACGCTCAACGGCGAGGAGTTCGAAGGGTTCCAGGGCCAGGGCAGCGCGGGCAGCGTCGCCTCGGGCCGGGTGTCGTACACCTTGGGTCTTGAGGGTCCGGCGGTGACGGTGGATACGGCGTGTTCGTCGTCGTTGGTGGCGATGCACTGGGCGATGCAGGCGCTGCGGAGTGGTGAGTGCTCGTTGGCGCTGGCCGGTGGTGTGACGGTGATGTCGACTCCGGGCACGTTTGTGGAGTTCTCGCGGCAGCGCGGGCTTTCGCCTGACGGGCGGTGTAAGGCGTTCTCGGATGCGGCTGATGGTGTGGGCTGGTCGGAGGGTGTGGGCATGCTGGTGCTGGAGCGTCTTTCGGATGCTCGGCGCAATGGGCATGAGGTGCTGGCTGTGGTGCGGGGCAGTGCGGTGAATCAGGATGGTGCGTCGAATGGTCTGACGGCGCCGAATGGTCCTTCGCAGCAGCGGGTGATCCGGCAGGCGCTGGCCAGTGGCGGGTTGTCGGCCGATGACGTCGATGTGGTGGAGGCGCATGGTACGGGTACGACGCTGGGTGACCCGATCGAGGCGCAGGCGCTGCTTGCCACGTACGGGCGGGACCGGGATCCGGAGCGTCCGCTGTGGCTGGGGTCGCTGAAGTCCAACATCGGGCACACACAGGCCGCCGCGGGTGTGGCCGGTGTGATCAAGATGGTGCTGGCGATGCGCCACGGCGTGCTGCCGCAGACGCTCCACGTTGACGCTCCTTCGTCGCATGTGGATTGGTCGGAAGGGGCGGTCGAACTGCTCACCGAGCAGACCGCCTGGCCGGAGGCGGGACGTGCACGGCGAGCCGGTGTGTCGTCGTTCGGGATCAGTGGTACGAACGCGCACATCATCCTGGAGCAGCCGACGGCTGTGGCTGAGCCGGTGACCTCTTCCGAGGAACCGGTTGATGCGGGCGTGGTGCCGTGGGTGCTGTCGGGCAAGTCGCCGGATGCGCTGCGGGATCAGGCGGTGCGGCTGCTGGCTCTGGTGGAGGGGACCGGGTCTCGGTCGCTGGATCTTGGTTTCTCGTTGGCGACGGGCCGGTCGGTGTTCGATCACCGTGCGGTGGTGCTGGCGGGGGATGGGTCGGAGGCGGTACGGGCGTTGTCGGCGCTGGCGTCTGGTGAGCCGGATCCGCTGGCGGTGTCGGGTGCGGTGGTCGGCGGTAAGTCGGCGGTGCTGTTCTCGGGTCAGGGTTCGCAGCGGCTTGGGATGGGCCGGGAGTTGCACGGGCGGTTCCCTGCCTTCGCCGATGCGCTGGACTCCGTACTCGCCCTCCTGGACGGGGAGTTGGGTGGTTCGCTGCGGGATGTCGTCTGGGGTGAGGACGCGGACCGGCTGAATGAGACTGGCTTTACTCAGCCCGCGTTGTTTGCGGTTGAGGTGGCGTTGTTCCGGTTGGTGGAGTCGTGGGGTGTGCGGCCCGATTTCGTTGCCGGGCATTCGATCGGTGAGATCGCGGCGGCTCATGTGGCGGGTGTGTTCTCGGTGGAGGACGCGTGCCGGCTGGTGGTGGCACGGGGTTCGCTGATGCAGGCGCTGCCGGCCGGTGGTGCGATGGTCGCCGTCCAGGCAACGGAGGACGAGGTCACCCCGTATCTCTCCGGCCAGGTCTCGATCGCAGCCGTCAACGGTCCGACTTCGGTCGTGATCTCCGGTGACGAGGATGTTGTACGACAGGTCGCGGGGGAGCTGGAGGCGCTGGGCCGCAAGACCAGTCGGCTGCGGGTCTCGCACGCCTTCCACTCGCCGCTGATGGATCCGATGCTGGATGACTTCCGGGCGGTGGCGGAGGGCTTGGTCTTCCAGGCTCCGTCCATCCCGGTGATCTCGAATGTGAGCGGTGCTCTCGCATCGGCCGAGGAGCTGTGCTCGCCCGAGTACTGGGTACGGCATGTCCGCGAAGCTGTCCGCTTCGCCGACGGCATCGGCACCCTCGCCAACCAAGGCGTAACGAAGTTCGTGGAGTTGGGCCCGGACGGGGTGCTCTCCGCCATGGCCCAGGAGTCCGTGCCGGGCGGAGCGGTCACCGTACCGGTTCTGCGCAAGGGCAGGCCGGAGGAGCTGACCGCCCTCACCGCGCTGGCACAGATGCATGCGCACGGTGTGTCGATCGACTGGGCCCGGTTCTTCGCCGGAACAGGTGCTCAGCGCGTGGATCTGCCGACGTACGCCTTCCAGCACCAGTGGTTCTGGCCGGCCGGTCAGCCCGGCGGTGGCGTCGGTACGGGTGATGTGCGCGCGGCCGGACTCGGCGCCGCCGGGCATCCGCTGCTGGGCGCCGCCGTCGAACTGGCCGAGGGCGAAGGGATGTTGTTCACCGGTCGGCTCTCGGTCGGTACCCACCCCTGGCTCGTCGACCACACCGTCATGGGGCGGATCCTGCTGCCCGGAACCGCCCTGCTCGAACTGGCCTTCCGGGCCGGTGACGAGGTGGGCTGTGACCGGGTCGAGGAGCTGACCCTCGCAGCCCCGCTCATCCTGCCGGAGCGTGGAGCCATCCAGACGCAGGTACGGGTCGGAGTCGCCGATGACACCGGTCGGCGCACCGTCACCATTCACTCCCACCCCGAAGGCGCCACGGATGTCCCATGGACCCAGCACGCCACCGGTATTCTGACGGCCGACACGGTCGGCTCCCGCACGCAAGCCTCTGCTGGGTTCGATGCGGTGCAATGGCCGCCGGCGAACGCTGAAGCCCTGGATGTCGAGGGCTGCTACGAGCGGTTCGCGGAGATCGGGTTCTTGTACGGTCCGGTGTTCCAGGGGTTGCGGGCCGCCTGGCGCCGTGATGGTGAGATCTTCGCCGAGGTGAGCCTTCCCGAGGGCACCGAGCCGGGTGCGTTCGGTCTGCACCCCGCCCTGCTCGACTCCGCGTTGCATGCCTCCCTCCTCGCGGGGGAGAGCACGGAGAACAGCGGCGGCGGACTGCCCTTCTCCTGGCAAGGTGTCTCGCTGCATGCCACCGGCGCCTCGGCGCTCCGTGTACGGATCGCCCCGGCCGGCAATGAGGCACTCTCGATCGGCGTCGCGGACACAACCGGTGCGCCGGTCGCCTCCGTCGACTCGCTCCTCGTACGAGCCGTGTCGGGCGACGGACTCGGTGACACCCGAGCTGCTGCCGCCGCCGTGAACTCTCTGTTCCGGCTCACCTGGACTGCGGTGCCTGCCGTCGGCGCGGATGCCCTGCCCTCGATCGCCGTTCTCGGCACCGACGTACTGGACCTCGCCGCAGGGCTGGCGCGGCCGGAAACTCCCGTCGAGACAGCCGAGCCAGCCGCGACAGCCGCGACAGCCGAGCCAGCCCGGACATTTGCCGACCTCGCCGCTCTGGCAGCGGGGGAGGGCCCGGTGCCGGACACCGTCCTGGTGGGTATGGCCGCTGAGCCTGATGGGCAAGTGGCGGAATCCGCCCACACGTTGACCGCACAGGCGCTCGCGCTGATCCACGAATGGCTCGCCGAAGAGCGGTTCGGCGACTCCCGGCTGGTGTTTGTGACACGTGGCGCGGTCGCGGGCGGGGGCCAGGAGGTCACCGATGTGGCCGCCGCCTCGGTCTGGGGCCTGGTGCGCTCCGCCCAGACCGAACACCCGGGCAGCTTCGGGCTGCTGGACCTCGGCTCCGACAAGCCGTCGCCCGCTGCCCTGCCGCAGGCACTCGCGCTCGGTACGGCTGAGCCTCAACTCCTCATCCGCGAAGGCGAGTTCCTCGCGGGCCGACTGACCCGTACAACCAGCACCGACACCCACAGCGACACCCGCACCGACACCGACACGGCTCGTCTCTGGGGCCCCGACGGTACGGTCCTGATCACCGGCGGTACGGGCGGCCTGGGCGCGGTCTTCGCCCGGCATCTCGTGACCCAGCGAGGAGTACGGCATCTCCTGCTGGCGAGCCGGCGGGGCGCCGAGGCGCCCGGCGCGTCCGAACTGGTCACCGAACTCACCGCGTACGGCGCCGAGATCACCTTGGCCGCCTGCGATCTCGCCGACCGGTCCGCGACTTCGGACCTGCTTGCTTCTGTGCCGTCCGAGCACCCGCTGACGGCCGTGGTCCATACGGCGGGCGTGCTGGACGACGGGACCGTCGGTTCGCTGACCGCGGAGCGGCTGGACACCGTACTGCGCCCGAAGACGGACGCGGCCTGGCATCTGCACGAACTGACCAAGGACCTCGACCTCGCCGCCTTTGTTGTCTTCTCCTCCGTCGCCGGACTGCTCGGCGGGGCGGGACAGGCCAACTACGCCGCCGCGAACGCCTTCCTGGACGCGCTGGCCGCGCACCGCAGGGCCGAAGGGCTGCCGGGGCTGTCACTAGCCTGGGGTCCCTGGGACCAGACGGGAGGCATGACCGGCAGCGTCACCGAGGCCGATATGCGGCGCATGGCCCGCTCGGGTATGCCGCCGCTCTCCATTGACCAGGGCGTGGCGCTCTTCGACATCGCACTCGCCGACTCCGAGGCGGCGCTCGTACCCGTACGACTGGATCTTCCGACGCTTCGAGCACAGGGGGGCGAAGTGCCGCCGCTGCTGCGGGCGTTGGTCCGCAGTCGCGCCCGCCGGAACGCCACCGCAGGATCGGCCGCCGCCACCGGACTGCTGAGCCGACTGGAGGGACTGACCTCCGCCGAGCGGCGTGCGGAACTGCTGGACCTCGTACGGAGTCAGGTCGCCCTGGTGCTCGGCCACGCCGATGGGCAAGCGGTCGACGCGGCCGCCCCGTTCCGCGACCTGGGCTTCGACTCGCTGACTGCGGTCGAACTGCGGAACCGGCTGAGTACGGTGACCGGGCTGCGGCTCACCGCGACACTGATCTTCGACTACCCGACCGCGGCGGCGCTGGCGGACCATCTCCGCGACGAGCTGTTCGGCACGGAGCCCGAGGCGTCGGTCCCGGTCCGGCTGCTGCCGCCGACGGCCGACGATCCGATCGTGGTCGTGGGAATGAGCTGCCGGTTCCCGGGCGGGGTGGCCTCGCCGGAGGATCTGTGGCGGCTGGTCACCGAGGGCACGGACGCGATCTCCGGGTTCCCCGCCAACCGCGGCTGGGACATCGAGTCGCTGTACCACCCCGACCCGGACCACGCCGGAACCGCCTACACCCGCTCCGGCGGCTTCCTTGAGAACGCGGGGGAGTTCGACGCCGCGTTCTTCGGGATGAGTCCGCGGGAGGCGATGGCGACGGACTCGCAGCAGCGACTTCTGCTGGAAGCTTCGTGGGAGGCGGTCGAGCGAGCCGGAATCGACCCGGTGTCGTTGCGGGACAGCCAGACCGGTGTGTTCGCCGGTGTGATGTACAACGACTACGGGACGACACTCAACGGCAAGGAGTTCGAAGGCCATCAGGGCCAGGGCAGCGCGGGCAGCGTGGCCTCGGGCCGGGTCTCCTACACACTGGGCCTCGAAGGTCCCGCGATGACCGTGGACACGGCATGCTCGTCGTCGCTCGTGGCAATGCATCTCGCGGCCCAGGCCCTGCGGGGCGGTGAGTGCTCGTTGGCGCTGGCCGGTGGTGTGACGGTGATGTCGACTCCGGGCACGTTTGTGGAGTTCTCGCGGCAGCGCGGGCTTTCGCCTGACGGGAGGTGCAAGGCGTTCTCGGATACGGCTGATGGTGTGGGCTGGTCGGAGGGTGTCGGCATGCTGGTGCTGGAGCGTCTTTCGGACGCGCGCCGCAATGGGCATGAGGTGCTGGCGGTGCTCCGTGGGTCGGCGGTGAATCAGGATGGTGCGTCGAATGGTCTGACGGCGCCGAATGGTCCTTCGCAGCAGCGGGTGATCCGGCAGGCGCTGGCCAGTGGCGGGTTGTCGGCCGACGATGTGGACGCGGTCGAGGCGCACGGTACGGGTACGACGCTGGGTGACCCGATCGAGGCCCAGGCGCTGCTTGCCACATACGGGCGGGACCGTGATCCCGAGCGTCCGCTGCTGCTGGGCTCGGTGAAGTCCAATATCGGCCATGCCCAGGCTGCCGCCGGTGTGGCCGGTGTGATCAAGATGGTCATGGCGATGCGGCACGGAATGCTGCCCAGGACACTGCATGTGACCGAGCCGTCGTCGCATGTCGACTGGTCGGCGGGCGCCGTCGAGCTGCTGACCGAGCAGACCGCCTGGCCCGAGACCGAGCGGGTCCGGCGAGCAGGCGTGTCGTCCTTCGGGATCAGTGGTACGAACGCGCACATCATCCTGGAGCAGCCGACGGCTGTGCCTGAGCCGGTGACCTCTTCCCAGGAACCGGTTGATGCGGGCGTGGTGCCGTGGGTGCTGTCGGGGAAGTCGCCGGAGGCGTTGCGCGACCAGGCGGCGCGGCTGGTGGCTCTGGTGGAGGGGACCGGGTCTCGGTCGCTGGATCTTGGTTTCTCGTTGGCGACGGGCCGGTCGGTGTTCGATCAGCGTGCGGTGGTGCTGGCGGGTGATCGGGCGGAGGCGGTACGGGCGTTGTCGGCGCTGGGGGCCGGTGAGCCGGATCCGCTGGCGGTGTCGGGTTCGGTGCTCGGTGGTAAGTCGGCGGTGCTGTTCTCGGGTCAGGGTTCGCAGCGGCTCGGTATGGGCCGTGAGCTGTACGGGCGGTTCTCGGTGTTCGCGGCGGCGCTGGACTCCGTACTCGCCCTGTTGGACGGGGAGTTGGGTGGTTCGCTGCGGGAGGTGATCTGGGGTGAGGACGCGGATCGGCTGAATGAGACTGGTTTCACTCAGCCGGCGCTTTTCGCCATTGAGGTGGCGTTGTTCCGGTTGGTGGAGTCGTGGGGTGTGCGGCCCGATTTCGTGGCCGGTCATTCGATCGGTGAGATCGCCGCTGCCCATGTGGCCGGGGTGTTCTCGCTGGAGGACGCGTGTCGGCTGGTGGTGGCGCGGGGTTCGCTGATGCAGGCGCTGCCAGCAGGTGGTGCGATGGTCGCGGTCCAGGCAACGGAGGACGAGGTCACCCCGTATCTCTCCGACCAGGTCTCGATCGCAGCCGTCAACGGTCCCTCCTCGGTGGTGCTTTCCGGTGCCGAGAACGCGGTCGTGGAGGCCGCGGCGCAACTGGAAGCCCTCGGCCGCAAGACCAGCCGACTGCGGGTCTCGCACGCCTTCCACTCGCCGCTGATGGACCCGATGCTCGATGACTTCCGATCGGTCGCCGAAGGCGTGGTCTTCCAGGCTCCGTCCATCCCGGTGATCTCGAATGTGAGCGGTGCTCTCGCATCGGCCGAGGAGCTGTGCTCGCCCGAGTACTGGGTACGGCATGTCCGCGAAGCCGTCCGCTTCGCCGACAGCGTCCGCGCCCTCACCGACCAGGGCGTGACCACCCTCCTGGAGTTGGGCCCGGACGGGGTGCTCTCCGCCATGGCCCAGGAGTCCGCGCCCGAAGGGACGGTCACCGTACCGGTTCTGCGCAAGGGCAGGCCGGAGGAGCTGACCGCCCTCACCGCGCTGGCCCAAGTCCATGCGCACGGTGTATCGGTCGACTGGGCCCGGTTCTTCGCCGGGACAGGTGCTCAGCGCGTGGATCTGCCGACGTACGCCTTCCAGCACCAGTGGTTCTGGCCGGCCGGCCGGCCCGGCGGTGGCTTCGGTACGGGTGATGTGCGCGCGGCCGGCCTCGGCTCCGCCGGGCATCCGCTGCTCGGCGCCGCAGTCGAACTGGCCGCCGGACAAGGCGTGTTGTTCACCGGACGGCTCTCCGTACAGTCCCATCCCTGGCTCGCCGACCACGCGGTCATGGACCGGATCCTGCTGCCCGGAACCGCCCTGCTCGAACTGGCCCTGCGCGCCGGCGACGAGGTCGGCGCCGACCGCGTCGACGAACTGACCCTTGCCGCCCCGCTGGTCCTGCCCGAGCGCGGCGCCGTACAGGTGCAGGTCGCGGTGGGCAACCCCGATGAGTCGGACCGCCGCACGGTGGGCGTCTACTCGCGGCCCGAGGACGCCGCCGACGCCCCCTGGGCCCAGCACGCCACCGGCACCCTCACCAGCCGTACCCACTCGTCGGACATCGACTTCGACGCCGCGCAATGGCCGCCGAAGGGCGCCGAGGCGCTTGAACTCGACGGCTGCTACGAGCGGTTCGCGGAGATCGGGTTCTCGTACGGTCCGGTGTTCCAGGGTCTGCGGGCCGCCTGGCGCCGCGACGGTGAGATCTTCGCCGAGGTGAGCCTCCCCGAGGGCGCCGAGCCCGACGCGTTCGGTCTGCACCCTGCCCTCCTCGACTCCGCCCTGCATGCCTCCCTCCTCGCGGGGGAGAGCACGGAGAACAGCGGCGGCGGACTGCCCTTCTCGTGGGAAGGCGTCTCGCTGTACGCGACCGGCGCCGCCTCGCTGCGCGTGCGGATCACGCCCTCCGGCGGCAAGGACGCCGTCGCGATCGCCGTCGCGGACAGTTCCGGCGCGCCGGTCGCCACGGTCGACTCGCTGCTCGTACGGGCCGTGTCCAGCGAGCAGTTGAACCAGTCGGCGGGCACCGCCCATGACGCGCTGTTCGGGGTGGAGTGGATCACCGTACCGGCGGCACCGGCCGTTCCCGAATCGGTCGCCCTGGTGGGGCCGGATCCGTTCGGGCTCGCCGAGACCGTCGTCGAGTCGGGGGTCCGGGCCGAGGCGTACGACGATCTCGCCTCGCTGGCCTCGGCCACGGAAGGCGGCCCGGTGCCGGATGCCGTGCTGGTGACCGTTCGCGGTGACTCGGCGGCCGGTGCCATGCCCGGATCCGTACGGGCGGTCCTGGACCGGACACTGGAGCAGGTGCGGCGGTGGTCGGCCGAGGAGCGGTTCGCCGGATCGCGCCTGGTGTTCGTCACCCGGGGCGCCGTGGCCGTGGACGGCGGAGGAGTGCCCGATCTGGCCGCCGCGGCCGTCCGGGGTCTGGTGCGCTCCGCGCAGTCCGAGAATCCGGGCAACTTCGGCCTGCTGGATCTCGACCCGGCGACGCACCCGGCGACGCCGTCGGCAGCGGACGCCGAAGCCCCCGGAGTCCCGGGTGCCCTCGGCTCCGACGAACCCCAACTCGCCCTGCGCGCAGGGGAGATCAGGGCCGCGCGGCTCGACCGGATCTCCCGGCCCGAACCGGCCACGGCCGACGGCCGGCCCGGCCGGGCCGACGAAGATCCGTGGGAGCGCGGCGGCACCGTACTGATCACCGGCGGAACCGGCGGTCTGGGCGGAGTCCTGGCCCGGCATCTCGTCGCCGACCACGGAGTACGGCGTCTCCTTCTGCTCAGCCGCCGCGGCCCGGGCGCCGAAGGCGCCGCGCACCTCGTCGGCGCGCTCGAAGAACTCGGTGCCGAAGAAGTCACACTCGCGGCCTGCGACGTCGCCGACCGCGCGGCGCTCGCCGAGGTGCTGGCCGCCGTGCCCGCCGAGCACCCGCTGACCGCCGTGGTGCACACCGCGGGTGTGCTGGACGACGGCACCATCGGTTCGCTGACGCCCGACCGGCTCGACACCGTACTGCGGCCCAAGGCCGATGCCGCCTGGCATCTGCACGAACTGACCCGGGATCTCGACCTCGGCGCATTCGTGGTCTTCTCCTCCGTGGCAGGCGTGTTCGGCGGCGCCGGACAGGCCAACTACGCCGCCGCCAACACCTTCCTGGACGCCCTGATGGAACACCGCAGGGCCGAAGGGCTGCCCGGCGTGTCACTCGCCTGGGGCCCCTGGGAGCAGACAGGAGGCATGACCGGAAGCGTCACCGAGGCCGACATGGAACGGCTGGCGCGCTCGGGCATGCCGCCACTCTCCGCCGGCCAGGGCGTGGCGCTGTTCGACGCCGCGGTCACCGGCGCGCGGGCGCTGGCGGTACCAGTACGGCTGGATCTGGCGGCCCTGCGCGCGCAGGGCGCCGTCCCGGCCCTGCTCCGGGGTCTTGTCCGTACCCCGTCCCGGCGGGCCGCGACAGCCGCTCCGCAGACGGCCGCGGGGCTCACCCGGCGGCTGACCGGACTGCCTGACGAGGAGCGCCGCGAAATTCTGCTCAAGCTGGTACGGGACCAGGCCGCCGTGGTGCTCGGTCACGCGGACGGTACGGCGATCGGCGCCACGCGCCAGTTCCAGGACCTGGGCTTCGACTCGCTGACGGCGGTGGACTTCCGGAACCGGCTGAACACCGCGACCGGACTGCGGCTGCCGGCCACCCTGCTGTTCGACTACCCCACGGCGGCCGATGTCGTCGGCCATCTCCACTCGCAGCTCGTCACGGAGGAGGTCACCGGCGCGGGCTCCGTACTCGCCACGCTCGACCAGTTGGAGAAGGCGATCGCCGAAATGACCGTCGACGCACAGGAGTTCAAGCATGTGGCCGGACGGATCGAGGTACTGAGGACCAAGTGGGCGGCGCTGCGGCAGGATTCGGCCAACGGCACCGGTGAGTTCGATCTGGACACCGCCTCCGACGACGATGTGTTCGCTCTCCTCGACGACGAACTGGGCCTGTCCTGAAAGTGATACGGGTACCTGGCCGGATCGCGGTCCGGCCGGTACCCGTGTCCGGCACGGGACGGTGTCTGGCACTGTGGAGCGCGAAGAGACTAGGGAATCACCCACTGTCCGCCCTAGTGGAATGGGGTGGCCGTGCACGGGAGCGTGGTGGCCGTCGGCCGGAGTGCGCATGCCCGGCCACCGCTGCCGTACGAGTCCGCATGTCGATGGCAGGCACCGCCGGCCGGTCCGGATCGCCTGCCCAGGTCTAGGAGGATGCGACACGATGACGACGTCCACGGAGGAGAGCCTGTGGTCACGGTGCTTTCATCCGGCACCCGAGAGCCCCAGACAGCTCTTCTGCTTCCCCCACGCGGGTGGTTCGGCGTCTTTCTACTTCCCGGTCTCCGCTCAACTGTCGTCCGTGGCCGAGGTGTTCTCGGTGCAGTACCCGGGACGGCAGGACCGGCGCAAGGAGACCAGCCCCGACGACATCGGCACCATGGCCGACCAGGTCTACGCGGCGCTGCGCGAGCAGTTCCACGCGCGGCCGACCACCTTCTTCGGGCACAGCATGGGCGCCACGATCGCCTTCGAGGTCGCGCGGCGGTTCGAGGCCGACGGCGGTGAGCTGTCGCATCTCTTCGCCTCGGGGCGGCGCGCGCCGTCGCGCTTCCGCGACGAGAACGTGCACCGGCGCAGCGACGACGGGATCGTCCAGGAGCTGAAGCTCCTCTCCGGTACGAACACGGCGCTCCTCGGCGACGAGGAGATCCTGCGCATGATCCTGCCGGCGATCCGCAGCGACTACCGGGCCATCGAGACCTACCGGTGCGAGCCCGGTACGGCCGTCCGCGCCCCCATCTCCGCGCTCACCGGCGACAGCGACCCGAAGACCACGCTGGACGAGGCCGGGGACTGGCGCGGGCACACCACGGGGGCGTTCGACCTGAAGGTCTTCCCCGGCGGGCATTTCTTCCTGGGCAGCCAGGCGCCCGCTGTGATCGCGCTGCTGCGGGGGCACCTCTCGTCCTCCGGCTGACCGGGCCCCGGGAACCACAACTCCTCCTCCCCCACCAACCGACATCCACCGCCCACCGGGACTCGGGACACCCCGGCACCGGAGACCAGAGGACACGACAGACAGACACCGGACCACAGCGCCGGACGCGCCGGACTGCCGTACACCGGAAGGGAGTTGCTCTTCCGGCGCGGTGTCCTGCCCCGAAAGCGGCGGTGTTCACCGAAAGGTGTGCTGTCGTCTCCTGAACGACTTCTGGCGTCTGGGAGACGGTGGTGAGTGATCCAGTCCGCGCGGGGTAGTCCCCAGGCATCGATCGGTCGATGACCTGCTCAGCGCGCCCGGAGCCACCGGCGCCGGGGCTCCGGAGGCTCAAGGGGCAAGCGGGATCCTGAGATCACGTACCCTCGCGTCCGGTCGATTGTTGTTCCTGTTGTGCGGGATGTCATCGACGAGTCATCGCGTCTGTTGTGTCCCCCGAGCTGCGAGGAGACCGTGATGCTGGACCGGGCCGATCTCAGGGGTTTGTCCAGCGCTCTGCTCGGCCGCGCCGAGGAGCTGCGGGTGCTGGCCCGCCACGCCGAGGCGGCGCGCGCCCGGCGGGCGGGACTGGTGCACCTGTCGGGGCCGGCCGGCATCGGCAAGACCAGCCTGCTCCGGGCCTTCCTGAAGAGCGACGCCTGCCGGAACATGGCGGTGCTGTACGGATCGTGCCGCCAGGTCGTCGGAGGCGCCGGATACGGCGGGGTGCGCGAGCTGTTCGGCTCCCTCGGCCTCAGTGGCGAGGACGCCAGGAACTCCCCCCTGCTGCGCGGACTCGCCCGGCGCGCGCTGCCCGCGCTCACCTCGGGACCGGCCGACGAGGGGACACCCGGCGGGCCCGGCGTCTACCCCGTCCTGCACGGGCTCTACTGGCTCGTGGCGAACCTGATGGCGGACCGCCCGCTCGTTCTCGTCCTCGACGACGTCCAGTGGTGCGACGAACGTTCGCTCTGCTGGGTCGACTTCCTGCTCCGCCGCGCCGAGGGCCTGCCCCTGCTGGTCGTCCTCGCGCAGCGTGGCGAGGCCAAGCCCGTCGCACCCGTCGCCCTCGCCGACATTGTTGCCCAGCGCGGCCCCACCCTGCTCCGGCTGGCGCCGCTGGCCACGCGGGACGTGGCCGAGATGGCCCGCCGGGTATTTCCCGGGCCCGTCGAACCGTGCTTCGTCGAGCGGGCCGCCACCGTCTCCGGCGGCAACCCCTTCACTCTCAGCCGGCTGCTGACCGAGCTGCGCGCCGAAGGCGTCCAGCCGGACGAGAGGGGCGCGCGCAGACTCGCCGAGGTGGGCGGCCAGGTGGTCAGCCTGACCGTCGGCGCGCTGCTGGACCGGCAGCCGCCGTGGGTCCGCTGTGTCGCCAGAGCCATCGCCGTCCTCGGCGAGGAGTCCCCGGAGCTGATCGCCACCCTGGCGGACGTGCCCCCCTCGCTCGTGGCCGACGCCGTGCTCGTCCTGCGGCGCGCCGAGCTGATGGCGCCCGACCGGCCCGATCTGGTGCACGACATGGTCCGCTCCGCCGTCCTCGGACCCGCGGGTGCCACGGCGTCGGCCGAGCTGCGGACCAGAGCGGCCCTGCTGCTGAGCGACGCGGGCCGGCCCGCCGAGGATGTCGCGGGACAGCTCATGCTGCTGCCCGCGGTGAGCCAGCCCTGGATGCCGGGCGTGCTCCGCGAGGCCGCCGCCCAGGCCGAGGGCCGGGGCGCGCCCGAAGCCGCGGTGCGCTATCTGTACCGGGTGCTCGAAGTCGAGCCGCACAGTGTGCCCGTCCGCGTCCGGATGGCCACCCTGCTCGCGGAGATCAACCCGGCCGAGGCCCTCCGGCTGCTGGAGGAGGCGCTCGACAGGGTCGGCGACATCCGTACCAGGGCGACGGTCGCCGTCCGGTACGGGATGACCTGCATCGCCGTACAGCAGTCGCCGGCCGGGGCCCGGGTTCTGGAGGAGGTCCTGGCGGCGCTGGAGGCCGGTCTCGGCCCCGAGCCCGACCCCGCCGACCGCGAGCTGCGCACCCTGGTCGAATCGGTCCTGCTGACCATCGGCGCCGACGAGAAGTCCACCATCTCCGCGGCCAGGGACCGGGCCGCGCGGCTCCCCGTACCGCCCGGCGACACCCCCGCCCAGCGGCAGATGCTCGCGACGATGGCCGTACTGAACGCGATGGAGGGCCGCTCCGCCGGCCGGACGGCCGAACAGGCCCGGCGCGCGCTGCGCTTCCCCGGCACCGAGTTGGAGAGCTGGGCGGTGATCTCCTCCTCGTTCGCGCTGAGTCTCGCCGACGAGGTGGGCGATGCGCTGGACGCGCTGGACGGACTGCTCCAGCACAGCCAGGCGACCGCCGCGGTCTGGACCTACGTGCTCGGGCTCTCCGCCCGTGCGTTGATCCTGCACGGCGCGGGCGCCGTCCCCGACGCACTGGCCGACGCGCAGACGGCCATCGAGATCATCGGCGAGGAGCGCTGGGGCGACGGTGCCGTGATGCCGCAGGCCGCGCTCGCCACCGTCCTCGTCGACCGCGGCGAACCCCAGCGCGCCGAGGACCTGCTGCTCGGGATCAAACGGCCGGACCTGGACCGGTTCGTGCTCCAGTACCACTGGTATCTGATGGCCCGCGCCCGGGCCCGCCGGGCGCTCGGCGACCGCGAGGCGGCGCTCGCGCTGTTCCTCGAATGCGGTGACTCGCTGGAGAAGTCCCGGTTCACCAACCCGTTGTTCCTCCCCTGGTGGGCGGAGGCGGTCCGGCTGCTCGTGAAGATGAACCGCGCCGACGAGGCGCGGGAGATCGTCGAGTACGGAAGCGAACTGGCCGGCCGCTGGGGCACCCCCCGCGCGCTCGGCCTCGCCGCGCTCTCCCGGGGACTGGTCACCCCCGGCGGGGCGGGTGTCGAGCTGCTCACCGAATCGGTACGCCTCCTGGCGGAGTCGCCCGCCCGGGCCATGCACGCCGACGCCGAATACCTGCTCGGCCGGGCGCTGCTGAAGACCGGCGACCAGCGCGGCGCCCGTGAGCGGCTGCGCGCCGCCACCGACCTCGCCCAGCGCTGCGGCGCGCTCGCCCTCGCCGGGGCCTCTCGCAAACTGCTGGTCACGGCAGGCGGCAGGATGCGGAAGATGAGCGCCTCGCCACTGGACATGCTGACCGGAATGGAGCGCAGAGTGGCCGGCCTCGCCGCCGCGGGGGAGAGCAACCGATCCATCGCGGAATCGCTCTTCGTGACCGTGAGAACCATCGAGACCCATCTCACGAGCGTCTACCGGAAACTGGGCGTCAGCCGCCGGACCGAACTGGGCGCGGTACTGCACACTCCGGACATCCCCGATGGACAACCGCCCGGCTGGGTACTCGAATCACGCTGGCGACGCTGAAGCGATCGGAGCGAGGCGGTGCGCGGGACTGGCCGGAACGACGAATGTCTGAGCACGCGGTCCACCGAGTGGACGCGCGCTCCGGGCGACCACAGCGAAGAACTCCCCCTGCTCGAAAGGGCGTCCGAGCAGAAGACGCTCCAGTCGATGCTCGCCGAGCTGTGCGGCGGGCGCGGGGCGGTCGTGACCCTCGGGGGCAAACCGGGCCATGGGCAGAACGCCCTGCTGGGCTGGGCCGCCCGGCTCGCCCACGAGACCGGGCTGCGGGTGCTGCGCGCACAAGCCACCCCGGCGGAGCGGGAGTTGCCGTACGGAGCGATCCTCCAGCTCATGACGGCGCTGTACGGATCGGCGCCCGCGGGCGGCCTCGCGG
Source organism: Streptomyces sp. GMY02 (assembly GCF_019056675.1). Lineage (NCBI taxonomy): Bacteria > Bacillati > Actinomycetota > Actinomycetes > Kitasatosporales > Streptomycetaceae > Streptomyces > Streptomyces sp. GMY02. The sequence goes on from NZ_CP077658.1 coordinate 8,229,436, forward strand.
CGCTGGACGGGCCGGCTCCGGGGGACGAAGCGGCTCCCCCCGACGCGGACGCCCCACCGGGCGGACGGACTCCGGAGAACGGCTGTGCTCCGCCGGGCGCGGAGTCCCCGCCCGGCGGACCGACTCCACAGGGCCCGGAGACACCGCCGGGCGGGCACCCTTCGGCAGGCCCACGGCCGGCCCCAGGGCTCGACGGCCTCCTGCGCGCCGCGCGCACCGTACCGACACTGGTGGTCGTCGAGGACACACAGTGGCTCGACCGCGCGTCCCTCAACTGGCTTGAGACACTTGTCCGGCGGCTCACCCCGGACACCCCTCTCGCACTGATGGCGAGCGGCAGCGGCCTCGCCGTCCGGGGCCACGACTGGCTGCACAACCTCCCCCCGGCCCGTGTGCCCGCCAAGAACCTCGTCGTCCACGGCCTCAGCGAGGGCGGTGTCGCCGCGGCGGTCAAGCTGGTCTGCGGCACCTCCGGCGATCCGCGCTTCACCCGCGCCGCCCGCATCGGCACCGCGGGCAATCCGGTTGTGCTGTACGAAGTGCTGCGGCGGTTCAGCAGCCACGGCCACGAACCGGTCGCGACACGGCTGGCCGAGCTGAGGAGCATCACCGGCGCGGTCGCGGGCGACCTCATCGCCCGTACCCTGAGCGGACTGCCCGCCGAACTGACCACGTTCCTGGGCGTCCTCGCCGTCTGCGGCGATCTGCTGCCCTTCTCGCTCGTCCCCACCCTGGCCGGGCTGGAGCCCGACTCCGGCCGCGACCTGCGCGCGACGCTGGAGTCCACCGGCCTTGTCAGCTCCGTGGGCATGAAGGTCCTGCTCTGCCCGATGGTGAAGGCCCGGCTGCTGGAGGACCTGCCTCCCGGCGAACGTGCCTCTCTGCGCTCCCGCGCCGCCGAACTGGCCCACCGGGCGTCCGTCGAGGACGACGACCTCACCCGCCTCCTGCTCATGGCCCCGCCGCTGGGACTCCCCTGGGTCGTCCCCGCACTGCGCCGGGGCTTCGCCGCCGCGCTGCGCGCGGACCACCCCGAGCACGCCGCAGCCTGTCTGACCCGGGCACTGCGCGAACCGCTGGAGGCGGACGAGCGCGCCCGGCTGACCCTGGAACTCGCCGCCGTCGAAGCCGTCTCCCGGCCCGAGGCCGCGGACCGCAGACTCGGCGAACTCGTCAGAGCAGGCGGACTCCCCGCCGGACTGACCGCCCGCGCCGCCGACCTGGCCCTCGCCCGCGGCAACAGCGACGGAGTGCGCCGAGAGGCGGCGGCGGCCCTGCACGGTGTCGGCGACGACGAACGCGAGGACCTGATCGCGCTGTTCTGGCTGGCCGACGAAGCCAGGGACGAGTCCGAGCCGATGGTGCCCGAGGTGCCCCCGCTGCGAGACCGTCCCGTACAGCCCGCGCAGGCGGCGGTGCGGGCCTGGTGGCTCGCCGCGAGGGGCGAAGACCCGGAAACGGTACGGGAGTTGGCCCGCGCGGCCGTCGCCCGCAGCGGACCCGGGGCCGCCCAGGTCCTGCCCCGGCTGGCCGCCTGCAAGGCGCTGATCCTCACCGACGAGTGGGCGGAGGCGGGTATCGAACTGGACGCCCTGCTCACCGCCGCCCGGCGCGATCACCTCCGGGCCGCGACCGCGCGGGTGCTCACCGTACGGGCAGGACTGCATCTGAACGCCGGCCGGCTCGACGCGGCCGCCCGGGACGCCGAGGCCGCTGAACGCGCGCTGCCGACATCGAGCCTTCACCCGCTGGTCGCACCCGAGCTGGTGTCCCTGCGGATCGTCATCGCCCTGGAGTCCGGGCACCGTCAACGGGCGAGGTCGCTGGCCGAACTGCCCCTGCCCGCCGGGGCCGAGGACGGTGTGGCGTGGTCCGGGCTGCTGCTCGCCAGGGCGCGGCTGGCCGCTGCGGACGAGCGCTGGACCGAAGTCCTGGAACTCTCCAGGGAGAGCGGTCGGCTGCTGCTGCGCCGGGGGTGGCACAACCCCGCGCTGCTGCCCTGGCGCGCGTCGGCCGCCGAGGCCTGCCAGTTCCTCGGTGATCACGAGGAGGCGACCAGGCTGAGCTTCTCGGAACTGGCGGCGGCCCGCCGATGGGGTACGGCGAGCGCGCTCGGCCTGGCCGAGCTGTGGGCCGGGCCGCTGACGGACACGGGCGCCGGCCCGATGGCCGGAGCCCGCTCGGCGGTCCTCCTGCTGCGGGACTCACCGGCCCGGCTGGCCCATCTCTGGGCGCTCGCCCGGCTCGCCGGCGCCGAACTGGACGAAGGCGACCGGCAGGCAGCCGCCCGTACCGCCGCCGAACTGTCGGCCTTCACAGCAGCCCACCCGTCGAGCCGGCTCGCCATGTCCCTGAGCCGGTTCGTCGAGCGGCTGGAGAAGCCGGTACGGCCGTCGCAGCCCGCACCGCCCCGGGGCTGGACGACACTCACGACCGCCGAGCAGCGCACGGCGACCCTCGCCGGGCGCGGGCACGGCAACCGCGAGATCGCCGAACTGCTGTCGGTGAGTAGGCGCACGGTGGAGCTGCGGCTGAGCAACACGTACCGCAAGCTGCGTATCACCGGCCGTGAGGAACTGTGCGAGTTGGTGACGACCATGGAAGGACGGCCGGCGGATGCTTCTTGAGCGGGAGACCGAACTCGCGCGCGTGAGCGCCGCCCTGAGAGCCGCCCGCGACGGCACGTCGGCGTCGATACTGCTGTCGGGACCGCTCGGTATCGGACGGTCCGCGCTGCTGCGGCGGCTGCCCGCCCTGTGCGAGGGCGAGGACGTACGGGTCCTGCGCGCCCACGCGGCGCCGATGGAGGAGGACTTCGCGTTCGGGGTGGTACGGCAGCTCTTCGACAGCGCGGCGGCGGGTGCCCCGGACGGGGACGGTACGTACTGGGCGCGGGAAGCCGCCTGCCTCAGCGGGATGTTCACCGCCGACGGCTCCGTCGACGATCCCGGCACGGGCACCGGTGAGGGAGATACCGACGGCGCCGCGCGTGGTGACGGCGGGCCCGCCGCGTCCGAGGCGATCCTGCACGGCCCCCGGTCACTGACGGCCGGGCTCGGCGAGAACGCCCGGCTGCTCATCCTCGTCGACGATCTGCAATGGGTCGACACGCCCTCGCTGCGCTGGCTCGCCCACCTCGTCAAACGGCTGCACGGCCTGCGCGCCGTCCTCGTCTGCGCGCTCCGCGACGGAGAGCCGAGGACCCGCCACCCCCTGGTCCGCGAGATCGCCCTCGCCGCCACCCGCGTACTGCGCCCCGAACCGCTGTCCCTCGACGCCACCAGAACCCTCGTCCGCGCACGCCACGGCCGCCCGGCCCACGAGGAGTACGCGCGCGCCTGCCACGAAGCCTCCGGTGGCAACCCGCTGTTCCTGATGTCGGTGTTACGCGGCACGGTGGCCCGGGGGCTCACGCCGACCGCGGACCACTCCGGCCAGGTGCGCGCCCTGCGGCCCGCGGAGCTGCGGGAGCGGCTGGCCAGCCATCTGCGTACCCAGGCACCGGCCGTACGGAAGCTCGCGGCGGCGATCGCGGCCTTCGGCGACCACGCCGATCCCGCGCTCGTCGCCCAGCTCGCCGGACTCGACGAGACCGGCTTCGGCGCCGCGCGCCGCGCGCTCCACGAGACCGGACTGCTCACCGGCGCCCGCGGGCCGCGCTTCACCCACCGCGTCGTACGGGACGCCGTCGAATCCTCCATGACCCCGGCCGAGCGTGAGCGCACGCACGCCGCCGCGGCCGATCTCCTCTACCGCAGCGGCCGTCCGGCCGAACAGGTCGCAGCCCATCTGCTGGCCGCCACCGGCCCGGGACGCCCCTGGACGGTGCCGATGCTGCGGTCCGCGGCCGACACCGCGCTGCGCCGGGGCGCGCCCGAGACCGCGGCCCGCTATCTGCGCCGCGCGCTGCTCGCCCACCGCACCCAGGACGCGGGCCGGGCCCGGCTGCTGATCGATCTGGCCACCGTGGAGCGGGGGTTCGACCCCGGAGCGTGCGAACGCCACATCGTCCAGGCGGCGCCGCTGCTGACCACCCCCAGGGACCGGGCCGCCGCCGCACTGCGGATCCCGCCGACCCTGCTGGGCGCCGTGCCCCCCGCGACCGACGCGCTGCTGCGCGCTGCCGCCGCCGAACTCGGCGCGCCCGCCGCCCTGGACGAACCGACCCGCGAGCTGGCCCTGCTGCTGGAGGCCCGGCTGCGCCACCACGGCCACGAGAACCCCGGCGAACTGGCCTCCGCCGCCGAACGCCTGAGGGAACTGGGCGACGAGCCGCCCCTCGGCTCGGCCGCCGAACGCGAACTCGTCGGCACGCTGCTCTGCGCGGGCACCCTCACCGGCCGCCTCACCGCCGACTGGGCGGCCCGTACGGCCAACCGCGTCCTGGAGCGCGAACCCGCCACCTCCGCCGGCGCGTACACCGGAGTGCCACTGGTCGTGATCACCCTCTTCGCCGCTGAATCGATTCGGGGCGTCACCTCCTGGCTGTCCAGCGAACAGCAGACCCGCCGCCAGAACACCACCGGCGCCGACGGTGTACTCCTCTTCGCCGAACGGGCGATGGCCGTGGCCATACAGGGCAGGCCCGCCCAGGCGCGCGAATACGCCGAGCGCGCCCTGGGGCTGGACGGCGCCCAATGGCGTGAGCCCGCCATCCTCGTCCTCAGCGCGGTCGCCCTCGAACTGCGCGACCCGGCGTTCAGCGAACGGATCCTGGACCGGGCCCACGACCGCAGGCCCGCGGGCCTCGCCCTGACCGCGGCGCTCCAGATCCTCCAGGCGTCCGTGGACGCCCAGCGCGGCCACCGGGCCAAGGCCCTGGAGAGCGTGCTGGCCTGCGGCCGGCGACTGGAAGCCTCGGGGTGGCGGAACTCGGCGCTCTTCCCGTGGCGCCCCCAGGCGATCGGCCTCCACCACCGGCTCGGCGACTCGGCCTCCGCGCTGCGACTGGCCGAGGAGGAGCACACCTGGGCCGCGGCCTGGGGAGCGCCGACCGGATTAGGCCGCGCCCTGCGGCTCAAGGGCTGGCTCCACGGCAGCGAGGGTGTCCCGCTGCTGCGCGAGGCCGTCGGCGTACTGCGCGGCTCCACGCACAGCCTCGAACTCGCAAGAACCCTGGTGCTGTTGGGCCGCAGGCTCGGCAGCGGCCCGGAGGCGGAGTCCGCGCTGCGCGAGGCGGGCGCCCTCGCCGCGGCCTCCGGCGCCCCCTGGCTGGTGGAGCAGGCCGAGCACGGCCTCGGCACGCCCCCTCCGCCGCCCAGGACCGCCGTGCTCACCCGCAGTGAGCGGCGGGTCGTCTCCCTCGTCGGCCGAGGCCTCACCAATCAGGAAATTGCGGGTGAACTGGGTGTGAGTTCACGGGCAGTCGAGAAACATCTTACGAATTCCTATCGGAAACTTGGCATCTCGGGACGGCATGAGCTGGCGGACGCGCTCCCGGCGTAGCGTGCGAACACATTTGTGTTAACGGCGTGCTACGGACGGTGTGACCTCTGCGACGACTGCGCCCGCTGGTTCGGCCCGCCCGCGCCGGACAAACCTCAGGAGAACCTCAAAGGAGGCTCAATTGAGGGATCCACGCCCTGTCTGCCCCGCCCGGCATGCCGGGATTTTCCCGTCCCGCGTCGCCGTCATTGCGGACCGAACCTCCCCGGCGTTCGACCACAGCTTTAGCCCGATGAGCAGGGGAGCTTGTTGACGGGCGAGCGCGAAGTTATCTAGTCTCAATTCGGTAAATCGATAACCGGTCAATCAGTACGCGTAGGGCCGGATGTCGCTTTATTCGACGCATAGCGTCACTGTCAATTTCCAGAGAACCGGGGGACCCGAAAGGATGGCGGTCTCGTGGCGATTGCTGCACTTGCAGACTCGGCGCAGCTCCACTCCAGCGAACTACCCGACCAGGACGGGCACGGAGGTGCCCAGCAGTTCGACCAGCCGGGGCTCTGTATGGCCTCGCTCGACCCGGCTCTGACCATCCAGCAGGCGAACCAGGAGTTTTTCCGCCGGTTCGGCGACTCCTCGTCCGACCTGTGCGGACGCAGCTTCCGTGAGCTGGTCCACCCCAGTGTGCAGCAGCCGCTGATGAGACAGTTCTCCCGGCTGGTCGAAGGCAAACGGCAGCGGTTCGCCTCACATGTGGTGGCCCTGGGTCCGGAGGACTCCGCGTTCGCAGGCACCCTCACGGCCGCGGCCGTGAGCGGGGAGAGCCCCGACGTGGCAGCGATCCTGGTGCTGATGCGCTCCTCGCAGGATTCGGCCGACGCGGGTGTGCTGACCAGCCAGAAGAAGATCCTCACCGAGATCGACGCCCGGATCCTCGAAGGCATAGCGGCGGGTCTGTCGACCATTCCGCTGGCCTCACGGCTCTATCTCAGCCGGCAGGGTGTCGAATACCACGTCACCGGTCTGCTCCGGAAGCTTCGGGTTCCGAACCGGGCCGCCCTGGTCTCCCGCGCGTACTCGATGGGCGTTCTCAACGTGGGCACCTGGCCGCCCAAGGTTGTCGAGGACTTCATCAAGTGATACGGCCGGTCCGCCGGCACGTAGGGACTGGCCCGGCGCGAAAGGCTCCGCCCGCACAGAACTGTGGACCCCCACCGGGGCGCCGCTGCTCTGTGCGGGCTTCCGCGTTTTCGGCGGGACCCGGCGGGCGGGACCGCGGGCTTATTGGCGCAGACCTGTCCGTACGCCTGCCCGTTTTTGACCACTCGTTGCCTGTTCGCGTGATCATGGAGCCCACCGCAATTGTGCTCCGAACGCCGGGTTTCCGGTTATGAATTCGAACAAATTGACCGCCGTGTGGTTTTACTCACCTGGCCGTGTGGTTTTAATGCCCGATTCGACCGGCGATTTCTGATAGGGCGCCGACGGGCCGGTTCCGCGGGCCGGGAACCATGATCCGGTGTGCGACGCACGCGGATATGTTTCCTTGACACGGCGCACGACCGGCCTTTCCCGTACATTGCCCGGTATTCCGGCCGGTGACAGCAGAATCCGGACGGACGGTAACCGCCGCCTCCGGGGCCGGGCGGCCCCGGACGGCTCCACGGTCAGTCCTGGACGGCCTGGTAGAGACCGCGGCCGGCGCGATGGGCCCGCGACGAGCCGACAAGGCGGTCGAGGGTGCTCCGTACGGCGTTGATACTGCCCGGACTGTCGTCCCGGCCCAGCACCTGCGCCACATCGCGGGCCCGTACCGGGGTGCTGCCCGCGTCGGCCAGCACCGTGAGGATCTGCTCGGTCAGACCCCCGGCGGGCTGGTCCGCCTCACCGGCGTCCGCGACCGCCTTCTTCGCCGTGCGCCGCTTCCGCTCCTTCGGCGCGTCCTCGGGCGCGGCGTCCTCCGCCGCCTTCCGCCCCGCGCGGGCCCGTGGAATTCTGGGCCGCACGGGCGCTTCCTCGGCGTCCGCGCCGGCCGTGTCCGTACCGGCTTCCGAGTCCGCCTCCCCGGCGGGCGCCTCGGCCGACGGCTCCGCGGACTCCGTGTCCGGGGTGTCGCTCTCCGCCGGTGCCACGGCCTCGGCCGCCTCGGACACGGCACCTTCCGCCACCTGCGGAGCGAGTGACAACGCCTGCAAGGCGCTCAGCGCGGCACGCACCGAGTCCAGGCGTTCGGTGACGGTCGCGAGTTCCGTCTGAAGTGTCTGCTGTTGTGCTTCCAGCTTGGGGAGTTCGCTCAGGAGGAGAGCTGTGGTCGCCTCGATGCTGCCCGGCGCGCCGGATACGGATGTCATGGTGTCGCCCTTTCGTTCCGGGTCACCACTTGACCCGTCGGTGACCGCTGTACAGCAGCCTAGGGCGTGTCGTGTTGGGTCGGTCAACACGCGGCCCACTGTCGTTGTCGCCGGGTCAAGGCGAAATGCGGACATCCCCGGTGGCTCAGCGGCACCACGGACGGAAAACGCTGCTGATAGGGCATGACACCGGACCCTGGTCCGATGACACCGAAGATCCGAACCCGGTGTTTTCGCTAGTGTTTTCGCACTGTCCCAAGTCGCCGTCAGGCGCGCTCAGTTCGGCCTTGAGCCGGGCCGTGTTCAGCAGTTCGTGGGACCGTCCGGCGGCCGGGTGCCGCCTGCCCCCCGGCCGCCGCCACCGTACCGAGGTGCTCAGGAGGTCACTCCTCCTCCGAGCCCTCGTCCTCCTCCTCGCCCTCGACGGCATCACCGATCTCGTCGACGATCTCGGCGGCGACCATGCCGCCCACCACACCGGCCGCCACACCCACGGCGGCACCGGCGACCACCGCGCCCGTGCCGGGGCCCGAACGGTGGTGGGAGTCGTGGTGCGTGTCGTGATGCCCGTACGATCCGTGGCCGGAGTGGTGTGCGGAGTGCGCGCCACGGCTCTCGACGAGCTGCCTGATCCAGCGGTCGACTTCGGCGTTCCAGTCCATGTGCGGGACGTTGTGGTGCGAGACGGTGAACCGGTTGAGCGCGTCGTGCCCGTCGGAGAAGAGCCCGCCGCGCTTGTCGGCCTCGATGACGACCTCCATCCCCTCCGGCGTGGCCAGGAACGTCACCTCGATCTCGTTCAGCGCGTGCGCGTACCCGGACGGCGGGGTCAGCTCCAATTCCTGGTAGAAGGGGAGCCGCTGACCGGTGCCGCCGATGTGTCCGAGCTCCAGATCGGCGGCCCTGAACCCCCAGCCGAGCTGCCCGAACGCCTCCAGGACGGCTTCCTGGACCGGCAGCGGGGAGACGGACAGCGGATCGAGATCGCCCTTGTCCCGCGCGCCCGCCACGGCGAGTTCGGTCCGTACCCCCAGCACCACACCGAGGGGCTGGCCGTACAGCTCGGTCAGCGGTGTCTCCCACGGGACCGTCAGCGCGAACGGGACGGTGAACTCCGCGCCCTCCGTCAGCCGGAAACCGCCCCCGATCGTGACACGGTCGAAGACGACCGTGCCCTCGGTCTCCTCGTCGTGCCCCTCCGCCTCGACTCTCGCCACCAGATCCAGGGTGATCTGCTCGATATCGGCGTCCGCCTGGCCGCCGAGCAGATTGACCCGGCCGGTGAGCATGCCGCCCGGTACGACGGGCCCGGCGTCCAGCACGGTGTCGACCGAGGGGCCGCCGACCCCCAGTGATCCGAGCAGCTTTTTGAACACCATCGTGGCGTTCACTCCTTCATATGATGCGTACAGAGTGCGTTGGTCGTGCCCTGTGGGGGAGTGCCCGAGGGCGTGGGCCGCCATCAGAACTACCGTGCAGGGCGCGGCAGTTCCCCATTCTCGGCCATGCCCGGCGGGAAGTGGCGGTTATCCGGCGCCGGAAGGTGGGGTCTGTGCCGGGACGGCCAGGGCGAGGTCTCTCCTCTGCGCGCCGCTGGTGTGCAGTTCGGGCGGCGGGTTATGGCGACGCTCTGCCGTGTCGCGTAGTTGTTCGAAAAGTTCGTCCACGCGAAGCACTTCCACGCCATCGGCGGTCGTGCTCAGTGAGTTGATGAGAGTCTCGGTGAAGGCTGTGTGCGACTGCCCCGAGCGGGCGGCCAGCGCCGAGGCCGTGCTTCCCGACGCGGTCAGGAACCAGTTCGTCTGCAGGCTTGAGCCCGACCGCCTCTCCGCAACCATGTCCTGGAGCGCCAGTCCCGCGTAGGAGCAGTCGAGAATGAAGACACACCGACGGGCCCGGCTTTGCTGGGCGGCGCGGTGGATCTGTTCGAAGGAGATGGCTGTCGACCGCCATAGCATCGGATCGGTGGACGAGACACAGAGCCCAAGGCCCTCGTTGTCCCGTGTGGAGTGGCCGGAGTAGTAGACCAGCAGCACATCCTCCGCCTCTGCGGCGGCGCGCTCGATGGCCTCCAGGACATCGCCGGGGGTGCGGGGATCCCGTACGTGCGTCACATGGCGGGGGTCGAAACTCCCCTGTCCCTCGCCGGGAGCCAGGACATGCGTGAGGCCGGCGAGGTTGGCGCGCACCTCCGGCAGATCGCTCAGCCCCGGGTCCTCGTACGAGGCGACGCCGATGAGCACGGCCCGGGAGCGCGCCGGATCGGGGAGGAGCGGGTGACGGGTGTCGGCGGCGCCATCGGGGTTGGTCTGGTCGAACCCTACGACCGGAGTGGCCCAGAGCTGTCCGGGTCCGCCGCGCGAGGTCACCAGTCCCGCAATCGCTCCGGAGGCGTCGAGGACCACCGATCCCGACATTCTGATGGGCAGGGAGGACCGGGGCGGCGACGACGAGCCCAGCACCTCCAGCATCATGTCGGAGGGAGCATGGGGCGACATGCCCGAGAACCGTCCGACGAACTGCTTCGGATCGCTCTGGTCCGGGTCGGCGGAGAGCGTCAACGGAAACCCGATGATCTGGACACGGTCCCCTGGTTCGGGGAGCTGCTCGGCGAGGACGGGCGGTTCCTCACTCCTCGACAGACTGGTGGGACTCGTCACATGCAGCAGCGCGAGGTCCCGCGCCTCGTTGAACCAGGCGACGGCGGCCCGGGACTGGAAGCCGGTCGGCCAGGGGGTGACCATGACCGACTCCCGCATCGAGCCCGAAGGGTCGAGCAGTTGATGGGCGGTGGTGAGAATGCGCCGGCCGCCCACCACCACTCCGGTACTGGTGCTCTCTTCGGTGCTGATCCTCACCAGATGCGGTTCGGTGGTCGGCCATGGGTCGGGTTGTGAACCGTCGCGATAGGGGCGCAGTGCGTCGAAAGCGAGAGCAGGCATCACGTAATGCGGTCGATCGTGCGTACCCTCGACGCGTATGAGCCCCGGCGTCCCGGGTCCGGGCGCAGTGGTGTACACGAGTGCTCGCTCGAACCAGTCGGCCGGCTCCTCCTTCGACACGTCGAACAGCAGCGTGGCCCGCTCGCGCAGTCTGTCCGCCGAAATGGTGACGGGCCGGGACGAACCCCGTTCGCTCATGATCGCCTTGATCACGGCGCGGGCTCCGGCCGGAGCGTTCAGATAACGCTGGACCAGCCATGTCACCCCGCTCAGGGCCCGAGGGACAAAGCCCGACGGTTCTTCCGCGAGCGCGAGCGCGAGGCGCGGATCTGCCTTCTCCTTCGTCCGCAGTACCGCGATTTCGTGGGCCGCGAAGCGGTCGGGGATGTCGATCTGGCGCACTGCCGAGCGTCGTTTGTTCGCGGCCCACTGCCAGTTGGCGCCGAGCACCACGACGGGCCCTCGCGTCCGATCCCGTACCAGTGCCCGCAGCTCGTCCGCCAGCCCGTCGTACGGCCAGTGGTGGTCCAGCCACATCACTGTCCGCGGACGCACCCGAGCCAGTCCTGCTCTCACCTCGGTCGGGTTTCGGGGTTGCCACAGCCGCCAGCGCGGCGGCAGCCTCCGTACCGCCTCCCAGACCGAACGAGAGGTGCCCGACGCACTATTGCCCACCAGCAGGAGAAACAGGCTCTCGCCCGCAGCCGCGCGAGCCATCAGCCCGGCCAACTCCCGGTCGTGCTCCCGCTCCACGAACGCCGGCAGCACCGGCAGCCCCTCGACCCCCTCCACCTCGATCGCCGGATGCACCCCGAACTCCAGCGGATCCGTCACCTCCTCCAGCGGGCGGCCGATGCCCTCGTCCTCTCGCACCGCGGCAGGCCGAACCGCGAACGGGATCTCGCCCTCTTCCACGAGCTGGCCGCCGGACCCCGAGCCTCCGTCCGCACCCGGCGAGCCGCTCTCCGCCACCACCCGCGTCGCCGGGAACTCGCCCCCGCCCGTCGGTGGCCGGTCCACGTACGCCGCGATCTCGCGCCGTACCACTTCCTGAACCGTCGTGATCTCGTGCCGCAGTTGGGACCCGAGCAGCGCCTCCCGTACCCCCGGCCGGAACTCGAAGCGGAACCGGTCCGTGTCGATCTCCCGGTGACCGCCCCGCCAGGGTTCGAAGAGGCCCCCGAGGGCGACCTCCGCGAGATGGCCGTGCTCCGACTCCCTGAGCATGACCCGGCGTACGAGCGTCATGATCGGCAGGGTCAGCGGTACGGCGGACAGATAGCCCGCCAACTCCTGTGCCACCGGCGACGCGTCGGCCTGGAAGCGGCGCACGGCCTGATCCGGGCCCGGCTCATCGAACCCGGGAGCGGGCCCGGCCACCGGCTCCGGTACGCCCTCCCGCGCCGCCCGGTCGATCAGCAGGCACGACATCCTGTTCCACCGCCCGCCCCCCGCCACCAGATCGGCCAGCGCCGCGAACCCCGCCGGGCTCACCTCCACCACCGGCACCGCGATCCGGCCCGTCAGTGATCCGCGCGTCCGCGCTCTGCTGCGGCTCAGCCGCCATGTGGCGTTGGGCGCCGCCGGTCTCGCCGCTCGTACCAGCAGCCCGGACGGATGGCCCGCGCCCCGGCTCCAGAGCCGCCGGGGCAGCACATTCAGCACCGCCGTCGGCCCGTGTGCCGCCCACTGGCGCAGCATCGCCTCGACACCGGGCCCGCTCCATCCGTCCGCGACCGTGTCCGTCAGCACCAGCACCAGGCGGCGGCCCGAGGGATCGGAGATCTCCCGGGGGCGGCGCGGATCCCCGCCCGTCGGGCTGGTCACCGTGGGTGTGCCGTCGGCCTCCGTATCGCTCAGGTACCAGATCCGTACATCGCGGAAGATGCCGGTCTGGGTGATCGTGCGGCACAGCTCGGTCACCAGGTCGTGCCAGAGCAGCATCGAGTGGTGTGTGTCCACCACCACGGCCAGCTCCAGCCACCGCCCCCGCACGGGCTTGAGCACCGGTAGCACCATGCGCTGTTCGATACTGCTCCGGACGCTCAGTTCCTCGTCCAGCTCCGTCCTGCCGCCCTCCGCCGTCCGGCGGCCGAACGGACGCAGCGCCCGCATCAGCCCCAGCGGGTCGTCGAGCGCCGTCGCCCGCCGTACCAGCACGGGTTCGCCGCGCCGCGCGGGCCCGTCGCCCGGCGCGGCCCCCTCGGCCGAGGCCGGGCCGTACAGCTCGTCGCCCGGCCCGGGGGCGTCCGCGTCCTGGAACACCGGCTCCCCGCCGGGCGGCGGTACGGGCACCCCGCCCTCCGCGGGCCCGTCGTCGCCGGGCACGGACGGGCCACGGCCCGTACCGCCGACACGTTCGGCGAGCCACAGGATGTCGGCCAGCTCCTCCGGCCCGGCGTCCGCGCCCGACTCCTCCAGGAGGCGCAGCAGGTGCTCCATCATCCCGCGCGGCCCTACGCGGACGGCGTGCCGGTGAGCTGCCGCAGGACCGTCCCCAGGAACCGTTCGCGCTCCTCCGGGTCCGGCCACGCCCCTCTCAGCCGGAGCTGTACGGCGTTGAGCAACTGGTCCGTGGCGAGGTCACCGTCCATCCTGCGCTTGAGGAACGCCTCGACCAGATCGCCGTACCGGTCGTCGGCGGCCGGGTCCAGGCCGAGCCGCTGCCGTACGATCCGGATCAGCTTCTCCCTGCCCGGCGGCGCCATGTGCAGCCGGATGCAGCGCCGCAGGAACGGCGGGGGAAAGTCGCGTTCGCCGTTGCTGGTGAGCACGACCACCGGGAACGCCAGGCACTTGACCTGCCCTTCCTTCACCCACACCCGCGGGTTCGGATCGTCGTGCGTCCCGATCCGCACCCTCGGCTCCTGACCGGCGACCCGCGCCAGTTCGGGGATCTCGAAGGAGCCCTCCTCGAAGACGGTGAGCAGATCACCGGGCAGATCGATGTCGCTCTTGTCGATCTCGTCGACCAGCAGCACCCGGGGCTTCCCCTGCGGGAGCAGCGCGGTGCCCAGCGGGCCGAGGCGCAGATACGGGGCGATCGACTGGTCGGGGACCGGGGCGTCGGTCGCCCTGGAAGCGTGCAGATGGCCGAGGTTGGCGTCGTGCAGCCGGCCGATCGCGTCGTACTGGTACAGACCGTCGCGCAGAGTGCTCCGGCTGGTGACCGGCCAGTGCAGTACGGGGCCCAGCTCCAGATCGGCCGCGATGCTGTACGCGAGCGTCGACTTGCCGACACCGGGCTTGCCCGTCACGAGCAGCGGACGGCGGAGATACAGCGCGGTGTTGACCGCGTCCTTCTCCTCCGTGTCCGGTACGTACCCCGAACCGCGCCGGTCCGTCTCCGGCCACGCCGGGTCCGTGCTGTCCGGCGGTACGTACTCCGGGTCCTGCTCACCCGTGAACTTCCGCCAGGGCGGGAGCTGTTCGGCGAGGCGCTCGCACTTGCGCTCGGGATCTCCGGGGCCCTGGTAGATCCACCAGTCCTTCGTACCGGCGGGTTCCGCGTCCGGGCCGGTCGCCGCCGCACTCACACTCGTACTCCCGTTCATGCCCTCACCACTCATGACAACGACCGCCTTTCGGGTACGCGCTCGGGGTCGTCCCACATCAGCGCGAGGGGACGCGGGGACGGACGCGCCCGCTGCGGGCCGGGGATCCGTAGGGTCCGCAGGACGTCGGGCAGCCGGCGTACGTCGATGCCGGTACCGGCCGCGACCGCCAGCTCCGTGGACAGCTCGATGTCCTCCGTCCGGCCGCCGCGCCGCCAGACCGCGATGGGCACCCCGGCGTCCAGCACCGCGTCCAGTGCGTCCATCAGCCGGTGCTCCGACACCTCGGCGAGGACGCACACCGGTGGCTCGGCCGCCTGGAGCACGACACCGAGGTTCGGGGAGACATCGTCGTCACGCACCTGGTGCACGGCCTTCAGGTCCTCCCCGCCGTGTGTCTTGAACCAGTCCCACTTCCGTCTCCAGTGGGAGTGCGCGATCCCGGTCCGCTCGTCGGGGCAGCGCACCACCACCTCGTAGTGGGAGCCCAGTTCGATCGTCTTGCAGGCTCTGCCGATCGGCAGACCCCAGCACTCGAACTCCTCCCCGAGCAGTTCGTACGGCACATGGAACTCGATCCGGGTGAGCCGGTCGGCGGAGCGGGCCAGGAGCTGTGCGCCCAGCTCGTCCCGGACAGCAGCCATGGACAGCGGGCGCTCGGACTCCCACACCGTCTCGAACACGGAGTTGCGGTACAGCCACATCCGCACCCAGTGCACCCCGTCCGCCTCGGCCTCCTCCGCCGTCAGCCGCACATGGAGCGCGGTGCCCTCGCGCGCGGGTTCCGGGGGCGCGGGTACGGGCGCGGCGCCCAGCCGTTCACGGGTGGAGTCCACCCAGGTGTCGGCGCCGCGCGCCCAGGCCGGATCGTCGGAGCGGTCCGCGAGATGCCGTACGAAGGGCAGTGCCAGCGGCATGTCGCGCTGCCTGCCCTGCCGGTTGTCGAGATCGCGGGTGATCTCGGTGAGCCCGCCCGGGGGCAGACCGCGGCGGGCCGGGGGAGCGCAGCCGGTCACCTCGAAGGCCCAGAGATAGGCGTCACAGGCGAAGGGCGGGACATCGCGGTCGCGCAGCAGCGTGCCCAGCTCCGTCCAGGCGGTCTGGTCGAGACGGGGCGCGCCGGGGCCGCCACCGCCGGGGCCCGGATCCGTCCAGGCATCGCCCAGGACCGCCGAGCCGCTCCAGTCGCGCTCGATGACGAACTGCGGTTCCTGCCAGGCGAGTCCACGGCTGCGCAGCACATGGAAGTCGGCTTGTACGGAACGGGCGATGTCCACCAGACCGTGCACGGTCTCGTCCAGGGTCCTGCCGTCGAGCCGGCGCAGCAGTGTGTCCGTGAACTGGCCCGCGCCCTTGTCGGTGAGATTCTGTGCGACCTCGCCCTGGTGGGAGGCGTAGAGCGTGAACTGGCGCCTTTCGGGGGCCGTGCCGCCGACGCCGTACGCCGAGGAACCGAAGGCGAGTTTGGCCGCGCGGCCGGTGTCGACCCGGCAGGCGTCCCCGATCGCTATCTGCCGGTGGAAGCGTCCGGGCGGCAGCCGGCTGCTCTTCCACCAGCGCAGCGCCTCCTCCAGATTGAGATGGGAGGTGAAATCCCTGGTGGCGTCCGCGTAGGGGAGCAGCATCCGGTGGGACTGGTCGAGATAGCCGTGACCGGCCCAGTAGAGCCAGAGCAGATCGCCGTCGCAGGCGGGCAGTTCCTTGAACAGGATCCGCTCGATGTTCTCCTTGGTAGGGAGCTGACGGTTCGTCAAGTCCTGCTCGGGGCCGGTCCGTTCGAGGGGCGACACGAGGAGCCGCACATTGCCGGCGGGCACCCCGGCCTGGCCGGTGAGCCAGTCGGCGAACCGCTCCGCGTCGCGGGCCGCACCCGCCAGATTCCAGCGGTGGCTCACCTCGTACGACTCGATGCCCACGACAAGGGCGAAGACCCGGGCGGGATCGATCGGGGCCGTGACGCCCGTACCCGCCGACGCTCCCAAGGCGGCCCCGGCGGTGACTTCGGAGGCGTCCACCACGGTCATCGCGACGCCTCGATCTCCTCCGCGATCCGGTCGTACACCGCGTCGAGCTTCCAGTACGCGTTGTGGCTGACCGGGAACGGCTGGCGACTGGACACCTCGTGATCGACGACCCGTGGATCGTCGGCGAAGACCGGCTCCGCCCGGAACGCCAGGAGGTCCTTGCGGTCGTAGATGTTGAGCCAGCGCGGGAAACCGGGCGGCAGGGCGGTCGCCGTCGGCGGAAGGCCGGTGAGCGCGCCGAGTTCATGCAGGAACGGAGCCTGCGAGCCGACCGTCACCAGCAGCTCCGGCTTCGGCAGCGGGGACTGCTCCATCGCCGCCAGGGCATAGAGGTCGACCAGGGCGATCCCGCCCAGACTGTGCCCGATCACAACGGTCGGTTCGGCGGGACCGGCGGGACCCGCTGGATCCGTGCCCGCGGTGATCAGTTCGGCGAGATGGTCCCGCAGGGGGCCGCCGCGTGCCTGGTAGCGCAGGATGTCGCCGAGCTTGGGCACGTTCTTCCGGGTGATCGGGCCGCGCCACAGGTCGAGTACGGGCTGGGTGGTCATCCGCAGGGCGAGGGCGCCCAGTACGGCCGCGGCCCGGCCGCCCGGCACCCGGCCCGTACCGCCCAGCCGGCCGGCGATCAGATCGACCAGCCGGTCCCGTTCATCGCCCGTGCACAGCGCGTCCTCGCCCGCGGCGGCCAGCGCGGCGGCGACCACCGCGCGGCTCGCGGCCGTCGCGACCTCCCGGCTCGCCGGAATGTCCAGCGCGGCGGCGCACGCCTCGCCGAACTCGGCGGAACCGGCGACTTCCGCAAGCGCGGGACCGAAGTGTGTGTCGAGCCCGGTGGCGCGCAGCAGTACGAACAGCTCGTCGGAGGGCGGGAGTTCGGCCGTGAGTGGTTCGGCAGCGGGCGGTCCGGCGGAGGGGAGCTCGGCCGAGAGCGCCGTCAGCAGTCCGGCGACCATCTCCCCGGCGCTCCGCACACCGGGCATCCCCAGACCGTCGTCCTCGTCCTCCGGAAGCTCGGCGAGCACCCGCAGCTCGCACAGCGGATCGGTCAGCAGGAGCAGCCACTCGGCCGCCTCCTGGTCCGGTGGCCCGGCCACCGGACCACCGTCGGCCGCGCGTGTTCCGTCGACTCCGGGGATGGACCTGCCTCCGGCGCCGAGAGTGGCGCCATGCGTGCCGCCCCAGTAGCAGGGGACGAAGGAGGCGTCCGGGAAGCGTTTGGCGAGTGCCGTCGTGATCAGCGCGGACAACTGGTCGTAGCGCTTGCGGCGCACACCGGTCCCGTGGACGAAAATGAAACGCACGCCGACAAGCCCCCCGATCTTTACTGCCAGTCAGAAAATGAGGATAGTCCGTGAACGCCCCACGGGCAGACGCTTGCGCTTTTGCCCGTACGGTACGAGTCCCGTACCCCGGGGCCCAGTTGCGTCAACAGGTGCCGGGTCGCGCGTACACCGTGATCCGGGCCTGTGTCACCGTACGGTCCGCGCACTCCTCGAAGTGGTCGCGCAATGTCTCGCGCTTGACGGCCTCCCGCTCGGCCTCCTCCAGCGGCTGCCCCGGCAGATCGTGCACGGCGACGATCCGGCGGGCGGCCAGGATGCGGGACCTGATCCGGCCGGGGGTGAACTCCGTGCCGTGCAGGGTGTCCGAGGCGACCGGGGAACGCTTCAGCGCGAGATCCGACAGTCCCCGGAACTCCTCGGGCCGCGCCAGCGTCCACACCCGCCGCCGGGCCGGCATGAAGAGCAGACCGTCCCCGGGCCGCCCTGTCTCCCGTACCGCCCGTGCCACCGCGACGGCATCGTTCAGGCGGCTCTGCGGAGTCCGCAGATACGCGCCCACCGGGAACAGCGCGGCCAGCGCCGCCCCCGCCGCCGCCACGGTCGCCGCCGCGCGCAGCGCCCGGGGGCGGTCGGCCTCGCGCCAGATCCGGTCGAGCGCCGCGCCGACGAGCAGAGCGAGGCCGATGGTGTACGAGAGGACATAGCGGTCCACATACAGCGGCCGCACCGGGATCAGCAGGATGAGCAGCGCGGTCGGCAGGACCAGCAGGGAGAGCGCGAGCGTCCGCAGCGCGACCGTCGGCCGCCCCGCGTCGGACAGCACCCCATAGGACGCCACCTCGCCGGACCGCGCCTCGCCGGCCCGCACGGCGCCGGAGGACCGCCCCGCGCCCGAGGATCCCGCGGGCCCCAGAACCCGCGCGCACAGCAGTCCCAGCAGCGCCGCGATCACCCACTGCACTGTCTGCCAGAGGTCGGGAAATCCGATCCAGTCGACCTGCCCGGACTGTGTGGCACTGAAGGCCGCGAGCGGAAGCACCCCGGCGATCACACACCCCGCGGCGATGCCCCAGCCGCGGATCACCGCGCGCGGCAGCCCGGACCGGAACACCGCCGCCCCGTGCGCCGGCAAGGTCAGGACCGCCAGCTCATGGAGCAGACAGGCGGTCAGCAGAAGGGCGGCGTACGCGGTCCAGCGGAGCTTTCCCGGCCGGGCCGACGCGGCGGGCAGCAGACAGGTCGCCCAGGCGATCAGTATGCAGACCAGTGCGTACGAACGCCCCTCCTGCGCATACCGCTGCACCGCAGGGATCAGCGGAAAGACCAGACCGGCCAGCACCCCGGCGCGCGGTCCGGCGAGATTCCGCCCGAGCAGGGTGACCGCGACCGCCGCCACGGCCACCGCGACGACGGACGGCAGCCGCAGGACCGCCTCCCCGCCGTCCCGGAGCGCGAACACCCCGTGCATCAGCAGGTAGTAGAGACCGTGCACGGCGTCGGCGTTCCCCAGCGTGCGCAGGATCTGCGGAATGTCGCGGTGCGCCATCTCGTAGGTGACCGCCTCGTCCGCCCAGAGCGTCCCCCGGCGCCGGATCCCCCACAGCCCGAGGACCAGCGCCAGGGTGAACGGCGCGACGGCGAGGGCGAGCGCGGCCCGCGACGGCTCGCTGCGCGGCAGCGCGCCGGGCACCGCCTCCCGGCCCGGTTCCACTGGTAGGGACACAGGTCGACCATGCGTGCCGCGCCCGGTGTCCGCGAGCAGGGGACGGCCAAAGGGTGGCGCGGCTCCCGCCCGGAGAACCACCGGAGCTCCGAACTGCCCCTGCCGGAAACCCTGTTCGGCGGACCTCGGCCGGACCTCGGTCGGCCGCCGGTCGTCGCCCCGCCGAACGGGTCCGTCCGTACGTGAAGAACCCCGGCATCTCTTGTCGTGGACATGGCGGAATCGCTACCGTGTGCCGGGCCGTGCCACCCCGGCGCGGCCCGTTCACCAGACCCTGCGCCGGCCGCCCCCACGCGTGCGCCACGGGAACCCCCTGCGTGCGTCACCGGGAAGGCGTTCGCCCGGCCCGGAACGCGAGAGGTACCCGATGCGCCGGAGACATCAGCTCCACCGGTCACTGACCGGAGCCCTGTCCGCACTCGTCTGCCTGGGACTGGCGGTGACCGCGCCACCGGCCGGGGCCGCCGACACCCAAAAATCCACGCGCGTAGCGTCCGACGCCACGCCGGCCCCCGTCACCTGGAACGCGGGTCTCTCCCGCGTCGACGCCGACGACGTCAACGTTCGCTACACGCAGGGCGCGCTCCGCGTGGAGCAGCGCGGCTTCCGCCCCGCCGCCGAGGGCGGCGACGCGGGATACGGCTCGCAGGTGCTCGCGCCCAGGACGCTCGACCGCCCCGTCAACCGGGTCGAGGCACGGCTCTCCGCCGACGTCCCCTCCGGAGCGCGCGTGGCCGTCGACGTCCGGGGGCGTGCCGAGGACGGCTCCTGGACCGAGTGGCGCGAAACCGCCGCCGACGGGGCCGCGGTGACCCTGCCCCGTACCGTCACCGCCGTCCAGGCCCGGATCACCCTCTGGGACACCGATGGACAGATACGCGTCCGTGGCCTGCGGCTGACCGCCGACCGGGGCCCCGCGCCGCGCGCGCCCCGCGCCGCCGCCGCGTTCAGCGCCCGGGTCTTCGCCACCCGCGAGGGGCTGGTCGGCAGGACCACCGCCAACGGCCATGTCATCCAGCCGAACGACCACTTCGTGGCGCTGCCCTCGCGCCGCGGCCTCTCGCCCAACGGCAGCGGCCAGTACTCCGTCCAGGTCTGCGGCCCCGCCCGCTGCGAGACCGCGCCCGTCTGGGACGTCGGCCCGTGGAACACCCGGGACGACTACTGGAACCCCTCCTCGGTCCGGGAGAGCTTCAAGGACCTGCCGCAGGGCAAGCCCGAGGCGCAGGCCGCGTACGAGAACGGCTACAACGGCGGACTCGACGGCTCGGGACGGCGGGTGCTCAACCCGGCCGGCATCGACCTCGCCGACGGCACCTTCGCCAATGTCGGCCTGCGGGACAACGGATGGGTGACCGTCACCTACCTCTGGACCGGCCCGCAGACCGGCAAGTCCTTCCCCACCTGGGGCACCGACGTACGCATCAGGCAGCAGGCCACGACGGCGTCCCCCGAGGTGGCACGGCTCGCCGGGCCCACCCAGGTCAACGTCAGGTGCCAGGTCCACGGCCAGCGGATCACGGTCGACGGCATCACCAATGACGCCTGGTCCTATCTGCCGGACTACGGCGGCTACATCACCAACATCTACATCGATGTCCCCGAGCAGTGGCTGCCGGGCGTCCCCCAGTGCTGACCCGGCCGACAGCGCTGACCCGGCCGAGCAGCCCGTACAACGCCGCGCACCGGCGCGCCCCCGCACACCGCCACGGCAAAGGAGCACTCCCCATGCGTACGCGTTCCCGACGGCTGCTGACCGTTCTCGCCGCCGTGCTCCTGGCGCTCGTCGGCCTCACCGCCGCCCCCGCCCAGGCGCGCCCCGGGTCCGGCGCGGACACCGCGCTCGCCGCCCCGAACTTCAAGGCGCCCTATCCGTGCGGGCAGCGGTGGACCCTCAGCCACCACTCCGCCGAGGTGCGCCGGGCCCTGGACTTCGTACGCGCCGACGGCGGCGCGACCGCCGGAACCCCGGTCCTGGCCTCCGCGGCCGGCACCGCGACCCGGATGTCCCAGCCCAGCGGCGCCGGAAACTACATCGTCATCGACCACGGCGGCGGCTGGACCACCTACTACTTCCACCTGGCGTCCTACTCGGTGCCCAGCGGCGCCGTCGTCGCCCAGGGCCAGCAGATCGGTGTCACCGGCTCCACCGGCAACTCCACCGGGGCACACATCCACTACGAGCAGCTCCTCAACGGCGTGGGCCAGAACATCGTCGTCAACGGGACGGGCCTGCCGTACCCCTCGCAGTACAACCAGTCGTACCTGACCAGCGACAACGGCTGCGGCGGGGGCGGCGGAAGCAACTTCCGCACCTGGGGTACGGACATCAGGGTCAGGGCCGACGCCTATCTGACCTCGCCGGTCGTCACCGTCCTCGCGGGACCGACCAATGTCGTGGTGCTCTGCCAGAAGCAGGGCAGCACCGTCACCGCCGAGGGCTACACCAACAACTGGTGGAGCAAGCTCCGTGACCAGGGCGGCTTCATCTCCAACATCTACATCGACCACCCGGCCGCCCAGTTGCCGGGCGTGCCCGTCTGCTGACGGCTTCCGGGCGGTACCCGTACGACAGGGCCCCCGCCCCGAGGGGACACTCCGGGGCGGGGGCAGTCGTACGCCGACTGCGCGGCGCGGGACTTCTACGCGGGGAACCCGGCGCTCCGCCAGGTCTCGCCGTCCGCCGTGACGGCCAGCAGCTCGTACCCGTCCTGGGACGCGATCCACGACCGCGCCAGATCACCCATCGCGAAGGCGGCCGTGGCGAAAGCGTCCGCCTGGGCGAGACCGGCGCCCGCCACCGTGGCCGACAGCAGCTCGGACGCCGGCAGGCCCGTACGGGGATCGATGATGTGGCCGCTCCGCTCTGCGGAACCCGAGGTCGCCACCGCCAGATCCTGGCCATGGACCACCGCGATGAGCTGGTCCCGGTACACCGGGTGGGCGATACCGACCCGCCAGGCCACGCCCGGCGCTGTCTCGCCCCGGAGCTGGAGATCTCCTCCGGCGTCGATGTACGTGTTGCGCGCCCCGGCCTCGTACAGCATCCGCGAGGCGTGTTCCACCGCCCACCCCCTGACCACACCCGACGGATCGAGCCGGCCGGACGCGGTGGCGGTGAAGAACCCGTCCGTGTCCCGCGTCGCCACATCGCAGAGCGCGAGGACCTCCGCCACCATGTCCGGACACTCCTCCAGCGTCGTCTCACCGTGCGCGAGCCGGTTGATGGTGCTGTCGGCGCGGTGAGTGGAGAACACCGCGTCCACTTCGTGCAGCCAGAGCACCGCGTCCGTGAGCGCCCGGCCCACCTGCTGGGTGACCGGGTCATGGATGTCGAAGGAGAACACCGTCCCCATGGCGTGCTCGAAGTGGCGCAGACCCGGATGAGGACTCTGCTTGCTCTGCGGGTCCTGTTGGGTGATCACCGCGTTTCCCTCTTTCGGAGAGGCATGGCGCCGTTTAGTGGCGTAAGTCACACAGTCGCAAGCCGACCTCTGAGGAACCTCTGAAGAACGCCGGGAGCGGGACCCGGGCCCGGTCCGCGCGCCGCCACGCCGGTGACGCGGGGGCCTGCCTGCCGGTGTCGGTGATCAGGGCGAGGGAAGCTGGAACCACCATGCACAGTGACGCCTCTGACGCGAGCCCCGCCGCCTCTCCCGCCCTGAGCAGGCCCGACGGCACCCCGGTGCGGGTCCTGGTCGTCGACGACGAGCCCGACCTGACCGAGGTCCTCGGCGCGGCGCTGCGCTACGAACAGTGGGAGGTACGGAGCGCGGGCGACGGCGCCTCGGCGGTCCGTATCGCCGGTACGTTCCGCCCCGACGCGGTCGTGCTCGACTGGATGCTGCCCGACATGAACGGCCTGCGGGTCCTGCGTGAGCTGCGGTCCGTCCTGCCGGACGTCTGTGTGCTCTTCCTGACCGCCCGCGACACCGTGGAGGAGCGGATCAGGGGCATCACCGCGGGCGGCGACGACTATGTGACCAAGCCCTTCAGCCTGGAGGAGGTGCTGGCCCGGCTGCGCGGACTGCTGCGCAGGGCGGGTATGGCCCGGGAGCCGGGCGGCGACCGGCTGGAGGTGGCGGATCTGGTGATGGACGAGGACGCGCGGGAGGTCAGCAGGGCCGGCGTTCCGGTGGAACTGTCCCGTACCGAGTTCGAACTGCTGCGCTTCCTGATGCGCAACCCGCGCCGGGTGCTGTCCAAGGACCAGATCCTGGACCGGGTCTGGTCGTACGACTTCGGCGGCCAGGCGCATGTCGTCGAGCTGTACATCAGCTACCTGCGCAAGAAGATCGACGCGGGCCGCACCCCGCTGATCCACACGGTGCGCGGCGTCGGTTACGTACTGAAGCCGGACGCGTGAGCGGCGTGGACCCCGTCGGACCCACGAGCCCTCCGGGCAGCGTGAGCCGCGCGGCCCGGGCAGGCCGCGCGACGCGTGCCCTGCTGGACCGGCTGCCGCTGCCGCGCACCCTCAAGGCCCGGCTGACCATCGGGCTGCTGGCGCTGCTCGCCCTCGCCTGCCTCGCCGTGGGGCTGATCACCGTCACGGCGCTCGAAAGGTTCCTGCTCAACAAACTGGACCGCCAACTGGTCGCGGCCGACGGCCGGTTCGCGGAGAGCCTGGAGCACGAGGCGCACCCGGACACGCAGTACGTCGCCGACACCCGGGGCCAGGCGGAGGGCACCTTCGGCGCCCGGCTGCTGTTCGGCGTCGTGACCCAGGCGTCCATGGTGCACGGCGAGACGCATGTGCCCGTACCGATCACCTCCGCCGACCGGGCCGCGCTCGCCGCCGTACCCCACGACGGCAGGGGCCACACCGTCCGTCTCTCCGCCCTCGGCGACTACCGCATGGTCTCCGAGGAGGGTGACGAGGGCGACACACTCCTCACCGGGCTGCCGTACGCCCGCGTCATGGACACCGTGCACCGGCTGGAAGCCGTGGAGACGGCGGTCTTCGCCGCCGCGCTGCTGATCACCGGGGTGCTGGGGGCACTGCTGGTACGGCTGTCCCTGCGGCCCCTCAGCCGGGTCGCCGCGACCGCCACCGAGGTGACCCGGCTGCCCCTGGCCAGCGGCGAGGTCGCCATGCCGCCCCCGGTGCCGGACACCGACACCCGTACCGAGGTCGGCAGGGTCGGTGCCGCGCTCAACCGGATGCTCGGCCATGTCGGCGACGCCCTCTCCCGCCGCCACGCCAGCGAGGAGCGGCTGCGCCACTTCGCCGCCGACGCCAGCCACGAACTGCGCACGCCCGTCGCCACCGTGCGCGCCCACGCGGAACTCGCCCTGCGCCATCCCGGGGCCGTGCCCGAGGACGTCCTGCACGCCCTGGAGCGCATCCACTACGAGAGCGAACGGATGAGCGGCCTGGTCGACGACCTCCTGCTGCTGGCCCGCCTCGACGCGGGACGCCCGCTGGAGCGCGGCACCGTCGACCTCACCCGGCTCGCCCTCGACGCCGTCGGCGACGCGCGCGCCGCCTCGCCGGACCACCGCTGGCTGCTGGAACTGCCCCGGGAACCGGTGACCGTCCCGGGCGACGAGCACCGCCTCTACCAGGTCGTGGCGAACCTCCTGGGCAACGCGGGGACGCACACCCCGCCGGACACCACCGTGACCCTGGGCATCGCCGCCACCGGGGGCTTCGCCGAACTCACCGTGACGGACAACGGACCCGGCATCCCGGAGGAGTTCCAGTCCGAGGTCTTCCAGCGGTTCAGCCGCGCCGACCAGGCGAGGCAGCGGACCGCCGGAGGCACCGGCCTCGGCCTGGCGATCGTCGCCGCGGTGGTCGACGCCCACGGCGGCACGGTGGAGGTGACCAGCCGCCCCGGACGCACCGCATTCGTGGTACGGCTGCCGCTCCCCGGGCCGGATGCGGAGACCGGGGCCGCCGGCCCGTAATGTTGCACGCTGTGCCGGACGAGTGACGGCACAGTGGACGACCATGCCTCCGCGGGGGAGGCCGAAGCGAAGGTGGTACGGGGCATGATGCCGGTCAAGAAGGCGGTCGCGGCGTGCGGTTGACGATTCTCGGCGGCGGCGGCTTCCGGGTCCCGCTGGTGTACGGAGCGCTCCTCACCGACCGTGGAGAGGGCCGCGTCACCCGGGTCACCCTCCACGACCTCGACCCCGCCCGGCTCTCGGCCGTCGCCCGGGTCCTGGCCGAACAGGCCGCGGGCATCCCCGACGCCCCCGAGGTCACCGCCACCACCGATCTCGACGAGGCGCTGCGCGGCGCCGACTTCGTCTTCTCGGCGATCCGCGTCGGAGGGCTCGAAGGGCGCGCGGCCGACGAGCGGGTCGCCCTGGAACTGGGCGTCCTGGGCCAGGAGACGGTCGGCGCGGGCGGCATCGCGTACGGACTGCGGACCGTGCCCGTCGCCGTGGACATCGCGCGGCGCGTGGCCCGGCTCGCCCCCGACGCCTGGGTCATCAATTTCACCAACCCGGCCGGTCTGGTCACCGAGGCCATGTCCCAGCACCTCGGCGACCGTGTCATCGGCATCTGCGACTCGCCCGTGGGACTCGCCCGCCGTGTCGCCCGGATCCTCGGAGCCGACCCGGACCGGGCTTCGGCGGACTATGTGGGCCTCAACCACCTGGGCTGGCTCCGCGGACTGCGGGTCGACGGGCGCGACGAACTCCCGCGTCTGCTCGCGGACACCGAGGCTCTCGGCTCCTTCGAGGAGGGCAGGCTCTTGGGCCCGGAGTGGCTCATGTCCCTCGGCGCGATCCCCAACGAGTATCTGCACTACTACTACTTCAACCGGGAGACGGTCCGCGCCTACCAGGAGGCCGAGCAGACCCGCGGCGCGTTCCTCCGCGACCAGCAGGCCCGCTTCTACGACGAGATGGCTCTGCCGGACACCCCCGCCCTGGCGGCCTGGGACCGTACCCGTGCCGAACGGGAAGCGACCTACATGGCCGAGAACCGGGACGCGGCGGGCGTCGGCGAGCGGGACGCCGACGACCTGGAGTCCGGCGGCTACGAGAAGGTCGCCCTCGCCCTGATGCGGGCCATCGCCCGCGACGAACGCACCACGCTGATCCTCAATGTCCGCAACCGCACCACCCTGCGGGTGCTCGACGAGGAAGCGGTCATCGAGGTGCCCTGCCTGGTGGACGCCAACGGCGCCCACCCGCTCTCCGTCGCGCCCCTGCCCGGCCATGCCACCGGACTGGTGTGTGCCGTCAAGGCCGTCGAACGCGAGGTCCTCGCGGCCGCCGGGAGCGGCTCCCGCGCCACCGCCGCGAAGGCGTTCGCGCTGCACCCGCTGGTGGACTCGGTGACCGTGGCACACCGCCTGGTCGAGGGCTATACGAGCGTCCACCCCGGCCTCGCGTATTTGAACCGGCCATAGGCGCCCGCAGGACCAGGACGGCGCCCGCAGGGCCGGAAGGCGGAGATGCGGGCGGTGGCGGCCCGCGGGGAGAATGGGAGAGCGGCGGACCCGGGGGAGTCCGGCGAGCGCATGGGAGGAGTACGCCATGAACCGCGCCAGCGAAATCCCCGGCCACGCATCGCATCTTCCGCCCGGGGAACACAGGGACCACCTCGATCACCGGGAACATCTCTCGCCCCGCGAGCGCGCCGACCGCGGCAGGGCCGCCCGTAAACAGGTGCCCCGGTCCGGCCACGCCGGATTCGCCCCGGACATGGGCCGCCCCGACCCCCTCAAGGTCATCGAGGAGCAGTCCGCCACCCGTGTCCCCGAACTCGTCCCCATCCGCTACGGCCGGATGGCGGAGTCACCGTTCCGGTTCTACCGGGGAGCCGCCGCGATCATGGCCGGCGACCTGGCCACCACCCCCTCCTCCGGCCTCACCGCACAGCTCTGCGGAGACGCGCACCTGCTGAACTTCCGGCTGCTCGCCTCCCCGGAGCGGCGCCTCGTCTTCGACATCAACGACTTCGACGAAACACTTCCGGGCCCCTGGGAGTGGGACGTCAAACGCCTCGCCACCAGCCTGGTGATCGCCGGGCGGGAGAACGGCTTCCCGGAACGGGACCGGGCGGACATCGTCTGCGCCGCCGTACGGTCGTACCGCACGCACATGCGGACCTACGCCGGCATGGGCAACCTCGACGTCTGGTACGCCCGCGGCGATGTCGAGGAACTGCGGGCGGTGACGGACACCCAGCTCGGCAAGCGGGGCCGCGGCCAGTTCACCAGGGCCGTGACCAAGGCCCGCGGCAGGGACAACCTCAAGGCCTTCGCGAAGCTCACCTGCCTGGTCGACGGCGAGCGCAGGTTCGCCCCCGATCCGCCGCTGGTCGTACGGCTCGACGACATGCTCCCGGGCTCCGGACGGGACATCGTCGCCGGCGAGCTGCGCGACCTCGTCAACCGGTACGGGCGGAGCCTGTCCTCGGACCGCAGACATCTGCTGCACGGGTACCGCGTGGCCGACATGGCCCGCAAGGTCGTCGGCGTGGGCAGCGTCGGAACGCGCTGCTGGATCCTGCTGCTCCTCGGCAAGGACGACGAGGACCCGCTGATCCTCCAGGCCAAGGAGGCCGACCGGTCGGTGCTCGCCGAGCACGTCGCCCCGAGCGCGTACGACAACCAGGGACACCGCGTGGTCGCGGGACAGCGCCTGATGCAGGCCGTCGGCGACATCTTCCTGGGCTGGGACCGGGTGTCCGGGCTCGACGACCGGCGCAGGGACTTCTATGTGCGCCAGTTGCACGACTGGAAGGGCATCGCCGAGCCGCAGGGCATGATGCCCCGGGGGATGCGCGTGTTCGGCGGACTCTGCGGTGCCACCCTCGCCCGCGCCCATGCCCGCTCCGGGGACCGCATCGCCATCGCCGCCTATCTCGGCGCCGGTGACGCCTTCGACCGCGCGCTCGCGGCGTTCGCGGAGAGCTACGCCGATCTGAACGAGGCCGACCACCGCGTGCTGACGGACGCGGTGAAGTCCGGCCGGCTGCCCGCACAGGCCGCGTGAGCGCCTCGGCCGCCCGGGTGTGAGGCCCGGCAGTGGCGGTGACCGTTTGCCTCGTACACCTACCCGCCGCACGCTGGACATATGGCTTCTCCCGCGTCCACCGCCCGCACCGCTCCGGTCCCGGACACCCTCGGTGCCTGGGCCGTCGAGACGCCGGGGCCGATCGCCACAGGCCCGCTGGTCCATCTCCGCCGCAGAACACCCGTTCCCGGCCCGGGCGACCTGCTCGTACGGATCGAGGCCTGCGGTGTGTGCCGTACGGACCTGCATCTCGCCGAGGGCGATCTGACCCCGCACCACCCCTCCACCGTCCCCGGCCACGAGATCGTCGGCCGGGTGATCGCCGCCGGCGACGCCGTCACCTCGTACCGCACCGGCGACCGGGTCGGCGGGGCCTGGCTGCGCGGCACCTGCGGGACCTGCCGCTACTGCCGTACGGGCCGCGAGAACCTCTGTCCCTGGTCCGTCTACACCGGCTGGGACGCCGACGGCGGCTTCGCCGATCTGACCCTGATCCCCGAGGCCTTCGCCTACCGGCTGCCGGAGTCCCGGGACCCCGTCCTTCTCGCGCCCCTCCTCTGCGCCGGGATCATCGGCTACCGGTCGCTGCGCCGCAGCGCGCTGCCCGAGGGAGGCCGTCTCGGACTGTACGGATTCGGCGCCTCCGCCCATCTCGCCGCCCAGGTGGCCATCGCCGAGGGCGCCACCGTCCATGTGCTGACCCGGTCGCCCCAGGCCCGTGAACTCGCTCTGGAACTGGGCGCCGCCTCGGCCGGCGACGCCTACGACCGGCCTCCCGAGCCGCTGGACTCGGCGATCCTGTTCGCCCCGGTCGGCGATCTCGTACCGGTGGCGATGGAGGCCCTGGACCGCTCCGGCACCCTCGCCATCGCCGGAATCCATCTCACCGACATCCCCGGGCTGAACTACGAGCGCCATCTCTTCCAGGAGCGGAACCTGCGCAGCGTCACCTCCAACACCCGCCAGGACGGCCACGACTTCCTGGCGCTGGCCGATCGCATCGGCATCCGGGTCACCACGACCCCGTACCCGCTGAGCCGTGCCGACCGGGCACTCGCGGACCTGGCGGCCGACCGTGTCCGGGGCGCCGCCGTCCTCGTACCCGGCTGACCCACGGGGGCTGACCGACGGGACGGAGCGCCCGCCTCATCCCCCTGGCAGGTCCAGCCAGCGGGTCGTGCCCGGCGCGACCGTCGACACCCGGCCGCCCAGCACCACCCGTACCGGCTCCCCGTCCGGCGCCGGCACCCCGACCCGTACCCGCTCCGTGCGGATCCGCAGGTCCACGTCCCAGTGGTTCCGGTACCGGATGCCCACCCGGAACTTGGAGAGCTGCGGCAGCGGCGCCGGGTCCAGCCACAGCGCGTTCTCCCGGGTCTCCAGACCGGTCAGCCCGCGCTGCACGAAATCCAGGGTCCCCGCCATCGCGCCCAGATGGATGCCCTCAGCCGTGGTGCCGCCCTGCACGTCCGCGACATCCCCGGTCAGCGCCTCCCTGGCGTACGTCCACGCCTCGTCCCGGTGGATCCGGGCCAGCACCCACGCGTGCACCAGCGCGCTCAGCGTGGAGCCATGGCTCGTACGGCGCTCGTAGTACTCGACGGTGGTGCGCCAGAAGTCGTCGTCGAGCCGGTGGCCCAGCCGCCGGAAGAGACCGGACAGCTCGCCCGGCGAGAACAGATAGCCCAGCATCAGCACATCGGCCTGCTTGGACACCTGGTAGCGGTTGACCGTGTCGCCCTCGGCCTCCAGGATCCGGTCCAGCCGCCGGATGTCGCCGTACCGCCTCCGGTACGCCGCCCAGTCCAGCTCGGCCAGCCGCCCGTACCCCGCGAACTGGCTGATGACACCGCCGTGGAACGGCACATGGAGCCTGCGTGAGATGTCCTCCCAGCGGTCCGTCTCGTGCCGGTCGAGCCGGAGCCGTTCGAAGAGCCGGCGGCGGCGCGAGGCGGGCAGCGCCCGGCACAGCTCACGGGCCCGCGCCAGCACCCAGGCCGCGGTGACATTCGTGTAGGCGTTGTCGTCGAGACCCGGCGCGGTCGCCTCCGGATAGGCGTCGTGGTACTCGTCGGGGCCCATGACACCGCGGATCCGGTACCGCTCCAGCGCCGGGTCCCACTCGGCGACCGCCGCCCAGAACCGGGCGATCTGGAGCAGTGTCTCCGCGCCCTTCGTGTGCAGGAACTCCAGATCGCCACTGGCCTGGCAGTACTGCCACACGTTGTACGCCACCGCCGAGCCGACATGGTGCTGGAGCCGTGAATGGTCGGCCACCCAGCGGCCGGAGCGCGGGTTGAGATGCAGCTCCTGGGACTCCTCGCGCCCGTCGCTGCCGCTCTGCCACGGGAACATCGCCCCCACCCGGCCCGCGTCCCGAGCCGCGCGGCAGGCCGCGGGCAGCCGCCGGTACCGGTAGCCCAGCAGCGCCCGGGAGACCTCCGGGAAGTGCAGATTCAGATACGGCAGGACGAACAGCTCGTCCCAGAAGACATGCCCGCGGTACGCCTCGCCGTGCAGTCCCCGCGCGGGCACCCCCACATCCAGATCGGCCGTGTGCGGGGAGAGCGTCTGGAGGACATGGAAGAGATGCAGCCGCAGGATCCGGCCCGCCTCGCCCGGCACGTCCAGCGTCGACCTGCGCCAGATGTCCTCCCAGGCGCGCTCGTGCGAGGCGAGCAGCCGTGAGAAGCCGGGCGCCCACAGCGCCCCCTCGACGGCGGCGGTCAGCGGATCGCTGATCGCCGGGTCGCGCGAGGTGTACAGCGCGACCGTCTTGTCGACGGTCACCGTCTCGCCCGGTGCCACCGGGACCGTCAGCCTCTGGAAGGCCCGCCGGGCCGTCAGCCGGGTACGGGCCGGGCCCGCCGCGACGCTCCCGTGCGAGGCCCGGGTGCGCGCGGCGAGCGCCACCCCGACGTCGGAGTTGATGGTCCGGCAGTGCAGCCAGAGGGTGTCACCGTGCTCGGAGCCGGTGCGCCAGCGGGTGAGATGGCGGTTCGCGAGATCGCCGTAGCGCTCCACCCCCGCGTTGCGCACATCGCCGTCGAGCCCCGACTCCACCTCCACGCTCCCCGCCCACCCTCCGGCGGTGAACGCGGTGCGCTGCGCGGCGAGATGCGGCTCCCCCATGTGCACCAGCCGGCACTGCTCCACCGCCAGCCGCCGCCCGGAGCCGTCCTCGTACACCGAACCGCGGACGAGGGTGCCCTGCCGCAGATCCAGGGTCCGCCGGTGCTCGACCAGCCCGGCGCCGTCGGGCGACAGCCACGGTCCCGGCTCCTCGCCCTCGGGGATCACCCGATACCGCAGCGGCAGCCAGTCGGGCAGATTGACCAGGTCCTCGCTCTCGATCCGACGTCCGGCCACCGTGGACACCAGCCGGTTGTAGCAGCCCGCCACATAGGTGCCCGGGTAGTGCGCGGGCCCCGAGGAGGTCTCGGAGGCCGCGCCCCGGGTGGCGAAATAGCCGTTGCCCAGCGTGCACAGCGCCTCGCGCAGCCGCTCCGACTCCGGGTCGTACCCCTCGTACGTCCAGGTCCAGGCACGCATGGTCAGTCCCCGCCGGCGGTCAGCAGCTCGCCGGGATCCCCGACCACCGCGTCGGCGCCGTGCCGCCGCAGATCGGCCGCGCTCGTCGGACCCGCCGTACGGTCCACTCCGATCACCAGGCCGAAGCCGCCGCGCCTGCCCGCCTCCACCCCGGCCAGCGCGTCCTCCACGACCGCGGTGTCCCGCGCCGCCACCCCGAGACGGAGCGCGGCTTCCAGGAAGAGCGCCGGATCCGGCTTGCCGGGCAGGCGGAGCCGCGCGGCCTCCCGGCCGTCCACCACCACCCGCAGCAGACCGAGTACACCGGCCGTGTCGAGCAGCTCGGTCGCGTGCCGGGACGCCGACACGGCCGCGCAGGGCACGGCAGCGTCACGCAGCGCCTCCAGCAGACGTACGGTCCCGGGCCAGACAGCCACCCCCTCGGTCCGCAGCCGCGCGGTGAACAGCTCCTCCTTGCGGGCCGCGACCGCCCGTACCGTACCCGTGCCCGGCGGGTCGTCCGGTGCGCCCAGAGGCAAGGACAGCCCGCGCGCGGCCAGGAACGCCGCCGCCCCGTCCTCGCGCGAGCGGCCGTCGACATGGCGCCGGTACTCCTCCACCGCGTCGAACGGCGGGCCCGCCCCCGCGGCGGCCAGAGCGGCGTCGAACGCGCCCTTCCAGGCCGCCGCGTGGAGCCGGGCGGTATCGGTGATCACCCCGTCGGTGTCGAGGACCACGGCCCGCACGGAGCGCAGCAGCGGTGCCGGGAACGGCGCACCGGCCATGGTCCGTCCCTTCGTGAAAGTGCCAGGCGTCGCGAGCCGGACACCCCCTGGTCTGGTCCCATGGCACCACGACTTCCCGTCACAGGCGCGTCGTGGGATAGATCTCGCTGTCCACCGGCAGCGGCTGCCAGGTCCAGTCGGTCACCTCGGGCAGATCCGTACCGTGCTCCCGGATCCAGGCCTGGTGCCGGAACCGGGCGTCCTCCATCGCCTGCCGCGCGTGGGTGGCACGCACCGCCAGCCCCGGGACCCGGTCGATGACATCCATGACCAGCCGGTAGCGGTCCAGGTTGTTGCGGACCACCATGTCGAACGGTGTTGTGGTGGTGCCCGACTCCTCGTAGCCGCGCACATGCAGATTCCCGTGGCCGGTGTGGCGGTAGGCGAGACGGTGGATCAGCCAGGGATAGCCGTGGTACGCGAAGATCACCGGCTTGTCGCGGGTGAACAGCGCGTCGTACTGGCTGTCGGACAGACCGTGCGGATGCCGGGTCTCCGGCAGCAGCCGGGCCAGATCCACCACATTGACCACCCGGACCGCGAGCCGCGGCAGATGGCGCCGGATCAGCAGCGCGGCGGCCAGCACCTCCTGGGTCGGCACATCGCCCGCGCAGGCCAGCACCACGTCCGGCTCCTCGCCCTCGCGCTCGGTGCCCGCCCAGGACCAGACCCCCGCGCCCCGAGCGCAGTGGGCGCGCGCCTCGTCCAGGGTGAGCCAGTCGTAGCAGGGCTGCTTCCCCGCGACGACGACATTGACGTAGTCGCGGCTGCGCAGTACGTGGTCGGCCACGCAGAGCAGGGAGTTGGTGTCCGGCGGCAGATAGACCCGCACGACCTCGGGCGCCTTGTTCAGCACATGGTCGATGAAACCGGGGTCCTGGTGGGAGAAACCGTTGTGGTCCTGGCGCCACACGTGCGAGGTGAGCAGATAGTTGAGCGAGGCGATCGGGCGCCGCCAGGGCAGCCCGCGGGACACTTTCAGCCACTTGATGTGCTGGTTGACCATCGAGTCGACGATATGGACGAAGGCCTCGTAGCAGGAGAACAGCCCGTGCCTGCCGGTGAGGAGATAGCCCTCCAGCCAGCCCTGGCAGGTGTGTTCGGAGAGGATCTCCATGACCCGGCCGTGCCGGTCGAGATGCTCGTCGACACTCAGCGTTCCCGCCTGCCACGCCTTGCCCGACGCCTTGTAGAGGCCCTGGAGCCGGTTGGACGCCGTCTCGTCCGGGCCGACCACCCGGAAGTCGCGGCGCCCGCTGGTCGCCTCCATGACAGCTTCCAGCACATCGCCCAGCACCCGCGTCGGTTCGTGCAGGGTGACACCGGGCCGGTCGACCTTCACCGCGTACGGTTCCAGCTCCGGCACGGGCAGATCGCGCAGCAGCAGACCGCCGTTGGCGTACGGAGTGGCACCGAGCCGCAGTGTGCCCTCGG
Organism: Streptomyces sp. GMY02; assembly: GCF_019056675.1. Lineage (NCBI taxonomy): Bacteria > Bacillati > Actinomycetota > Actinomycetes > Kitasatosporales > Streptomycetaceae > Streptomyces > Streptomyces sp. GMY02. The sequence goes on from NZ_CP077658.1 coordinate 8,263,436, forward strand.
GGACACAGGCGAGGACCCGGGGGCGGGGCCGTCCATGGCCGTCGAAGAGTTCCTCCGGCCGGTACGAGCGCAGCCACGCCTCCAGTTGCCGCAGATGCTCCGGGTTCTCGCGGACACCCGCGAGCGGCACCTGGTGGGCGCGCCAGGTCCCCTCGACCGGCAGTCCGTCCACGGTGGCGGGCCCGGTCCATCCCTTCGGCGTCCGCAGGACGATCACCGGCCAGCGGGCCCGCCCGGTGGCGCCCTCCTCCCTGGCCGTGCGCTGGATCAGCGCGATCCGGTCCAGCGCGGTGTCCATCGCGCGGGCCATGGCCCGGTGGACCGTGTCCGGATCGTCGCCGCCGACATGCAGCACCTCGTGGCCGTAGCCGCGCAGCAGTTCGTCCAGCTCCGCCTCGGGGACACGGGCGAGCACGGCCGGATTGGCGATCTTGTAGCCGTTGAGATGGAGAATCGGCAGCACCGCGCCGTCGTGCACCGGGTCGAGGAACTTGTTCGAGTGCCAGGACGCGGCCAGCGGTCCGGTCTCCGCCTCGCCGTCGCCGATCACACACGCCACCAGCAGATCCGGATGGTCGAACGCGGCGCCGTAGGCATGGGAGAGGGAGTAGCCCAGCTCGCCGCCCTCATGGATCGAGCCGGGCGTCTCGGGCGCGACATGGCTGGGCACCCCGCCGGGGAAGGAGAACTGGCGGAAGAGCCGGGCCATGCCCTCCCCGTCCCTGCTGACGTCCGGGTAGACCTCCGAGTAGCTGCCCTCCAGCCAGGAGTTGGCCAGCACCGCCGGGCCGCCGTGGCCCGGCCCCCAGACACAGACGGTGTCCCCGCGCCGGGCCTTGATGACCCGGTTGAGATGGGTGTGGACGAGATTCAGCCCGGGGGCGGTGCCCCAGTGGCCGAGCAGCCGGGGTTTGATGTGTTCGGGGCGCAGCGGCTCGGTCAGCAGCGGATTGCCCATGAGATAGATCTGGCCGGCCGCCAGATAGTTGGCGGCACGCCAGTGGGCCACCAGGGCGGCCAGTTCCTCGTCGGTGACGGCGGCCGCCGCGCCGTCCGTGGGCATGGTCGTTGGGGTGGCCGTGGTCCGTTCCGACGTGCTCGCCTCGCGCATGGCTCTCCTCCGCGGCTGGTCGATGTCCCGGCCAGCCTTGTTGCGGGCGAGCGGCGCCCGCTAGGGCCGTTCGGGCAACGGGCCAGGACCGAACGGGTGATGCCGGGCGGGGTCAGGGACAGCGGTAGGTGATGTGGGTGACCGCCGTGTGCCGGGAGGGTTCGGTGATCCGCAGCTCGGCCGTGGCGCGGTACTCGCCCCGGCCCCGGAAGGTCCACAGCAGATGCAGCCGCGTTTCACTTTGCCCCTGTGTCAGCTTCTCGCGCAGCGTGCCGGAGGAGGTGCCGTCGCTGCGAATCCAGCGGTAAGTGAGGGTACCGGGGCGGCCATTGGTCCGTACGGTGGCGACGATGTCCGACGTGCCGTCGCACTCCGCTCCGTGTGCGGCAGCCCGTACGGTCACGTCCCGCACGGCGAGGGCGGGCCCGTACCGCTGCCAGGTGAGATACAGCAGTACGGCGAGAAGGACCGCGGCGGCGAGCGCGTACCGGCGCGGGCCTCCGGCGCGGCGTTCGGGAGCGCGCCGCGGTTCTTCGGGCTGTCCGGGCAGGGGGCCGTGCCAGAGGGCCGCGGTGGAGTTCTCGTAGTGACGGTTCCGTACGGCGGCGGTCACCCCCGGCCCGAAGCGGAGGACCTCCCCCTCGATCCGGTCGGGCGCGGGTGCGGTCGGCGGCGCCGGCACTGGATCCGGGGCCGGTTCGGGGGCGGCGTCGGAGTCGGAGTCCGGGCCTTGGAACCAGTGGCTGCCGAGCACGGTCGCGCTGTACGTATCGGCTGCGGAGCCCGATCCGGCCCCGGTCCCGGCTGTCGGCTCGGGGCGGGCGTCCTCCGGCGGTCCGTCCGGGTGCCCGGGCTTCCCGCCGTCGTGGCCGTAGGGGATGCGTGGATCGCTCATGAGATCGTGCACCGCCGGGTCAGGATCTGCTGCGAGGCGGCGCCGTTCGCGGCGGCCGGGTCCGTGGTCGCCTGCATGCCCCAGTAGCAGCCCTGCTGCTGGAAGGTGTGGTCGAGCGGGATCGAGTACTGCGTGGCGCCCTCGCGCCGGACGGTCTGCGAGCCGTCCTGGGTACCGAGTTGACCGTATGCGTCACCGATGAACCAGGTGACGACGACGGTGATGGGACCGGTCCCGTCCGTGACGATCTCGACCGTGCCCGTGGCGCTCGCCGTACCCGTCTGCCGCAGACCCGTGACAGAAATGGCCTTCACCTGTACGGGCTGTGCTGTCGGAGCGGTGGTGCCGGGCTTGACCGAGGGGGTCGGCGTGGACGGGGCGGCTGTCGAGGGCGGGGGCGGTGGTGCCACGGGAGGTGTGCTGGCTCCGGCGGTCGCGCTGTCCGACGCGGAGGGGGAACCGCTGGTGGGTGCGCCGGCGGTCGGCGAGGGACTCGCGGAGCCCGACGGGCCGGCGGATGCGGCGCCGGGAGTGGCTCCGGGGGTGGCCGCGGGGGCTTCGACCGGGCCCGCCGTGGTGACCGCCCGGGCCGTCGCCTGTCCTCCCGGACCGTCCCCGACCGCCCCTGCCGCGACGGCGGCCACCGCGGCGATGATCAGTGCGACGGCGGTGGCCAGCGCTCCTCTCGGCCCGGGGTTCCAGCTCCGGGCATGCCTCCTGCCCCGCCCGCTGTCCGGTCCGCCGTTGCCCAAAGTGGTCGTGGCGAGCGCGGTGGTGCCCGCCGCCCGAGCCCCGCCGGAAGGGAACAGCAGCGGCAGAAGCGCGGCGAGGGCCGCGAGCCTGCGCTGACCGCGCTCCTCCCAGTCCGGCCCGTACGCCGCCCCGGCGATCTCCTCCAGCTCCGCGACGAACACGTCCGCGTCACGGGGTCGTTCCCGAGGCTCCTTGGCCAGACCTCGCCGGATCAGTGGCCGTACCGGCTCCGGGGCCTGCTCCTCGGGAACGGGCGCGCCGATGTGCTGGAGCGCCAGCTCCGCGAAGTTCTCGCCGGAGAAGGGCTTGCGGCCGGTGAGGCATTCGTAGAACGTCGCGGTCGCCGCGTAGACATCGGCCGCGGGCGAGGCGGGCTCGCCGTTCCACTGCTCCGGCGCCATGTACGCGGGGGTTCCCGCCACGCCGGGAGTGCTGCCCCGGCCCGTGGCGATACCGAAGTCGACCAGCTTGGACGAGCCGTCCAGGGCGACCAGCACGTTCTCCGGCTTGTAGTCGCGGTGGACGACACCCGCCCGGTGCGCGGCGGCCAGCCCCAGGAGCGAGCCCTTGAGCACCACGAGCGCCGCTTCAGGACCGGTGGGACCCTCCTGCCGCAGCAGCGCGCGCAGGGCGATCCCGTCGACCAGTTCCATCACGATGGCCGCGCCCCCGGGGGCCTCGACATATTCGTACAGCCCGACCACATACGGTGAATCGAGGTCACTGAGCAGGCGTGCCTCGGCCCGGAACCCCTGGAGGAAGCCGGAGTCGGCCCGCAGCCTCTCGCTGAGGTACTTGACGGCGACGGGTACGCCGGTGGCGTCATGGACGGCGAGGACGACGCGCCCGCTGCCCCCCGAGCCCAGCTCACGGGACTCGGTGTATCCGGGGACGGACCAGGCGTTCATCTCGTTCCCCCGGCACCGGTCCGGTCCGAGACGGACGGCCCCGCCGCGGCGGCCGGGCGCACCGCCGTCCCGCGGATATCCGTGCTGATCATCGCGTTCCCCCCACGCGGTAGCCCCACACCCTGTCCCCAGGGCAGACACATTTCCGCCACGTCCGGTTCCCGCCCCGAGGCGGACGGCCCTTTGCCCGCCGGGGCCCTTGAGGGCTCTGAGAGCACAGATGAAGAGGGGTAAAATCGCATATATGGGACCACTGTCCGGGTCCCGGACGAGGGGCCCGGAGCGAACCCACGACCACTAAGGGGTTCCCATGGCCGACACCGACTTCTACTCACGAGACCGGCCGCCACACCCTCGGCTTCCCGAGGACCGGCCACGCGGAGGGGGACCGAAGGTGTACGAGCACCACAAGATGCGGCGGACGACGATGTTCCTCATCGCCTTCGTCATCCTGGTGCTCGTGGGGATCCTGCTGTTCCCCTGACAACGCCCGAGAACGGACCGTACACACTCGGCCAACCGGACCCCCGCCGACCGGGGGTCCGGTGCTGCTCGGTCAATAGTCCTTCGGAATCGCCGAGTTGAGCGCGGCACGCCGTTCCGAGAGGTTCTCGACGGTGAGGTCCGCGGTCAGCTCCGGGGCGTAATGGGCGGCGATCTCACGGAAGCCGTCCAGCGTACGCTCGTCCATCACCGGAGCGCCAGGCGAGGAGACGGGGACCGTCAAGTAGCTGCGGACGCGCCCGAGATCGTGGGCGTGCCGGCTCATGTCGACGGCGTAGTGGTTCACGAGGAGCCGCATCTCCGGGTCCTCGTGGGAGATCTCGTTGGCGAGCGTCTCGAAGCCGAGGTTCAGGAACTGGTCGGGCTCGTCGAGCAGCCGCTGATGGGCCGGGGAGCCCTTCCAGCCCGTACGGTTCCAGTTGGCGTTGCCGGGGATCTCGTTCTTCGCGGGGAAGCCGCGGTACTCGGAGGACGGGAAGGTCTCCAGCAGCAGCCCGCACAGCGCACGCGTCTCCGCCAAGGTCTCCGGGGTCTCCTCGGGGATGCCGAACACATAGAGGATCTCCGGTGTCAGACCGTTCTCCTCCATGTGCTGGAACGCGGTGACCAGATCGGAGCGCAGGGTGTCGGCATGCTTGCGCATCGCCCGGAGCACCTCGACGGAGGCCGCGCCGTCGGCACCGAATCCGAAGCGGTTGAAGCCCGCGTTCAGCACCAGATCGCGCACATGGTCCGAACTCATCGCGGCGTTGTACGAGTCGGCGCGGGTCAGCGCGTGCAGATCGATGTGCAGCCCGGGGTACCGCTCCTTCAGCTCGACGATGGACTCCAGTTGCCCGGTGAGCAGGTCCAGATCGCCGCCCGGAAGGGCCTGTTGGAAGAAGTCCAGTGAGCTGCAGTACAGATTCAGGGACGAGAGCCCGAAGCGCTCCGCGAGCTGACAGGCCGTGTCGAGATGGGCCCGTACGTTGAAGAACGTCTCGCGCTTCCGCGTCTGCGCCCCGCAGAAGCTGCACCCGAACATGCATCCCTGGCTGAACGGCAGTGTCATCTCGTGGGTGAGATAGACACGCAGATCGGACTCGGGGATCCGGTCGAGCTGGCGCCGCAGATCGATGTCCATGGCCCCGGGCAGCGCGGACAGCGCCTGCCGGTCGGTCTTCTGCGAGCCGGGGAAGATCCGGCCGAACTCCTCTTGGGAGAGTTTCTCTATCCCCTGACCGCCGATGTGCAGACGCTCGGCGGGTATCGCGCGGTCGACGGTGAGATAGCGGTGCACATGGGCGGCCGGGGCGATGTTCTGGGCGCCCATGACCGCGATCCCGTACGAGTCGTACCCCTCCAGGTCCGCGGCCTCGCGCAGATCGTGGAGCTGGCAGTCGAACAGCGTCGGTTCTGCGATCCCGTGACGCTCCATCAACTCGGCCGCGTACAGGGGCGCGACGGGCAGGAACGGCAGCCGGTCGGGTGCGAAGGGGATGTCCCGGGCGAGGTAGTTGTCGTGCACGTAGGGCGGATGGATCATCAGAGTCCGTCCGCTCGGCAGTCCCGCACCGCCGCGCCGGACCGGGGTGGGTAAGAGGATGTTGAGGGGCGAAGAGGCCATGTCCGCCTTCCAGGGGGTGGGCCGGTGCTTCGGGATGAGGTCTCGCAGCAGCGGCATCGAGCCCTGACCGGCCTCAGTGCCGTGGTGCCCGTTTAACGATGGTCCGTGCGGACGGCGGGGCCGTACAGGACCCTTTCGGCCATCGGGAGGCCGGGCCCGGCGGCCGGCCCGGCAACGGGGCCAGGTTCCGTGTCCGCCCGTACTGACCGATGATGACGTGCAGGGGTGCCGTCACCGGCGCCGCATCGGCTGTCCCATGCCCCATGTCAGGAAAGGCCCCTGTGAGCGAAGCAAAAAGCGAAACAGAAGAAACAAGGGAAACAGTGCCGGACAGCCGTACCCCGGGGGAAGAAGCCGATGTGATCGTGGTCGGCGCCGGGCCCGCCGGCTCGTCCGCCGCCTTCCACCTGGCCAGGGCCGGCGTCGACGTCCTGCTGCTGGAGAAGTCCCACTTCCCCCGGGAGAAGGTGTGCGGAGACGGCCTGACCCCACGGGCCGTGCACCAGCTCATCCGGATGGGCATCGACATCAACGCCCCGGGCTGGACGCGCTCCCGCGGTATGCGGTGGGTGAAGGGAGAGCGTCAGGTCCACATCGACTGGCCGGGCCTGGGCCGGTATCCGGATTTCGGGCTCTCGCGCAGCCGGCACGACTTCGACGACATCCTGGCCCGCCACGCGGTCGCCGCCGGAGCACGGTTGCGCACCGGAGTGAAGGTGACCCATCCGGTACTGGACCGCGCGGGCCGGGTCACCGGCGTCGGCGCGCGGTCCGCGGCACAGGAGCCGGCGGAGTACCGCGCTCCGATCGTGATCGCCGCCGACGGCGCCTCCGCTCGGCTCGCCCTCGCGATGGGCCTCCAGCGCGACAGGAACAGGCAGATCGCGACGGCCGCCCGCCGCTACTACCGCAGCCCCGAGCGTTCCCAGGACGAGTATCTGGAACTGTGGGCCGACCTCCGCTTCCCGGGGACCGACCGCTATCTGCCCGGGTACGGCTGGATCTTCCCGATGGGCGACGGCCGGGTCAACGTGGGCCTCGGCGCACTGCCCCACCGGCGGTACGGAAACGCCGGCCTGCGCACTGCGCTGGACGAGTGGCTGGCCCGTACACCGTACGCATGGGGACTGCGCGAGGAGAACGCCGAGGGCCCGGTCCGCAGCGCGGCCCTGCCCCTTGGCTTCAACCGCCATCCGCTCTACACCCGGGGGCTTCTGCTGGTCGGCGACTCGGGAGGCATGATCAGCCCCTGGAACGGTGAGGGCATCGGCCAGGCCATGGAAGCCGGCGAGGTCGCGGCCGAGAGCGTGACACTCGCGCTGGCCCTCCCGCGAGGACCGAGGCGCGAACGGGCGCTTCACCACTACCCCGTCGAGATGAACCGCCGCTGGGGGCGCTACTACCGACTCGGCAACGCGGCCGCCGACCTCGTCTTCAGCCGTTCGGGCTTCCAGCCGGTCCTGAACCGCTCCGTGATGGGCTCGCCGTTCCTGCTCAACACGCTGGCCCGGCTGCTCGCCAACCTCACCGACAATCCCTCGCGCGACACGATCGACCACCTGCTCAACACGGTCGTACGCCTCGTCCCGGCACCCGCGGTACGCCGCCGCTGAACCTCCGGCGACCCCTCGGCCGGCACGCGGTTCCGGGACCGGCGGGGGGCCGACTCGATTGGGTCAGCCGGGCGTGCCACGCGACCGCCCCAGCCCCAAGCTGATCGCCAAGGCCCACTCCTTCAGGAAAGGACGTGCCATGGCTTCATCCATACCCAAGGGTTCCCGACACAGGGCCCGCTACGGCCTGGTCGCGACGGTCACCGCCGCGGCCGCCACGCTCAGCGCCTGCGCCGGACCCGCGGCCGGCCCGGCGGGAACCGTCGTCGGCCGTCCCGGTGCCGCCGCCGACCGGGCCGCGTTTCCGTACGCCCCCTGCGGCAACCCGCCGGTGAAGCTGGAGCCCCAGGCCCAGGAGTTCCTGAACGAACTCGCCGCCGCCGACGGGACACCGCTGTACGACCTGTCGTACACGGCGGCACGCGAGGTGCTCAACAAGCTCCAGGCGGGCCCCGTCGACAAGCTGCCCGCCGAGATCACCGAACGGACCGTCCCCGGCGGCCCGACAGGACCCGTGTCCATCCGGATCGTCCGCCCGCCCGGAGTGAAGGGCCCGCTGCCCGGCATCATCTACATCCACGGCGGCGGCTGGGTCCTCGGCAACGCGCAGACCCACGACCGGCTGGTACGCCAGATCGCCAACGGCGCCCGCGCGGCGGTGATCTTCGTCAACTACACGCCGTCCCCCGAGGCGCAGTTCCCCGTACCGGTTCAGCAGTCCTACACCGTCGCCGACTGGGTCTCGCGCCACGGCGCCGAGATCAATGTCGACTCCTCACGGCTCGCCATCGCCGGTGACTCGGTCGGCGGCAACATGACCGCGGCCGTCACCCTGATGGCCAAGGAGCGCGGCGGGCCCGAGTTCCGCCAGCAGGTGCTGCTCTACCCCGTCGTCGACGCGCGCTTCGACACGGCGTCGTACGACCGGTTCGCCGAGGGCTGCTGGCTCACCCGGCCCGCGATGGAGTGGTTCTGGAACGCGTACGCCCCGGACATCGGATCCCGCAGCCAGCCGCTGGCCTCGCCGCTCAACGCCACCGTCGAGCAGCTCCGGGGCCTGCCGAAGGCACTGGTGATCACCGACTCCGACGTGCTGCTCGACGGCGCCAACGCCTATGCGGCGAAGCTGCGTTCCGCCGGGGTTGCCGTCACCAACACCCACTACGGGGCGATCACCCACGACTTCATGATGCTCAACGCGCTGGCGGACACCAAGTCCGCCAAGGCCGCCGTCGCGGAGACCGCCAAGACACTGCGGGCCGCTCTGTACGGCAAGCGCGCCGCGTCCGAGGTGAAGTAGCGCCGCGCGCCAGCGCCGCCGCGCGCCCCGGCCCCTCGCCGTCCTTCCGTGACGTGCGAGGGGCCGGGAGACGCCGTCAGGGGCGGCCGTCAGCAGTGGATCTCGATGCTCCGCCAGCCGAACGACGCGTTCCGCTCCGAGTCGCCCCGGAACTTGTAGTGCCCGTGCCCTCTCGGGCAGTCGCGGTCGTTGTACATCGTGGCGTCCTGGCCGCGGTGGTCGAAGTAGTAGGAGGCACGGTTGCCCTCGGCCAGATTGCTGCAGCCGCAGGCCCGGATGTGCTGGGGCTTCCCCTTCTGATTGGACAACGGATAGCCGTACCAGTCGCTCGCCAGCGCGGCTCCGGAGCCCAGGGCCAGTACGGCGGACGTCACGGCAGAGATGACAGTGGTGCGCAGGGTGTGACGGTTACGCATGACAACTCCTCTGGTTGACCGGAAGCGATCGGCTGCTGTGCGCTCCCATGTGAACACGAGGTGTCATCGGTGTGCGAACGGAACAGGGCTCAGGGGAATCCGCCTGCCATGGTGACGCGCTGGGCGACCAGGGCCGCGAGATCGTCCATGTGGGTGCCCGAGACATACGTGAGGATGTCCTGGTGGAGGTCGTCCAGGAGCTGGCGGGGCGGGGCGAAGGCCCACTGCCGGACGCGCTGCGTGAGCGGGTAGAAGCTCCCGGCGCGGTTGCGGGTCTCGCTCACCCCGTCGGTGTACAGCAGCAGGCGGTCGCCGACGGCGAACGGGATGATGTCGACCTGGTAGTGATCGCCGAGCAGCGCGGCCATGTTCATCGGTGCCGACGGCCGGCTCGGCTCCACCTCGCGCACCTCACCGCGGTGCAGCAGCAGCGGCGGGGGATGCCCGCAGTTCACCACACGTGCGATGGGCGCGCCGGCCGGAATCTCGACCAGCACGATGGTCACGAACCGCTCCAGCACATCATCGCTGGGCACATGGTCGCAGTACCGGTTGATGCTGGTCTCCAGCCGCCGGGCCAGCGCCGGCAGGTCCGGCGCGTCCTGCACGAACACCCGGAACGAGCTGAGGATGACCGACGCGGCCTCGACCGCGGGAAGCCCCTTGCCGCGTACGTCGCCGACGATCAGCCGCACCCCGTACGGGGTCTTGCGCGCCTCGTAGAAATCGCCGCCGATCCGGGCGTGCGCGGCGGCGGCCTGGTAGAGCACCTCGATGCCGATCTGGCCGAGGCGCGCGGGGACCGGGCGCAGCAGCACCTGCTGCGCGGTCTCGGCCACGGCGCGGACCTCGGCGAGGGTGCGCTCGCGGTTCTGCCGTACGCGACTGGCGTACGCGGCGGCCAGGGTGATGGCCGCGATCGCGAGCAGGGTGAAGTAGCCCGGAGTCTGGTTCAGGTTGTGCTCGGTGGCCAGGCCGAGGGCGGTGTCGGCCACTATGGCCAGCAGCCCGACGGCCAGCGTGCCGCCCACCGGGAACATGGCCGCGGCCAGCGCCGGCGCCACCCCCAGCAGGCGGTTGAACTGCAGATGGGGGGTGAGGACGGCCGCCACCGTGATCACCAGGATCGCCAGCAGCGGCGTGAGGAGCGCCGGCTCGAACGGCCGGCCCTCTGCTCGCATCCGTCGCGAAAGCCGCTTCGGAGCGATCAGGAGCCTGAACGAGCGGGCTGCATGAATGGGAGATTCCTCTCTTTCCGATGTATTTCAGATAACTGATACTTTTCGGTGCGCGAGTCCAATAGTCAAGGCCTGGCCTCAGAGGCCCAGGTCGCTCAGTCCCGGGTGGTCGTCCGGGCGCCGCCCCAGCGGCCAGTGGTATTTCCGCTCGGATTCCTTGATCGGAAGATCATTGATGCACGCGTAACGGTGATGCATCAGACCGTTCTCGTCGAAGTGCCAGTTCTCGTTGCCGTACGAGCGGTACCAGTTCCCGGAATCGTCATGGCACTCATAGGCGAAGCGCACGGCGATACGGTCACCGTCGAAGGCCCAGAGTTCCTTGATCAGCCGGTAGTCCAGCTCGCGCCTCCATTTGCGGGTGAGGAACGCGATGATCTCGTCGCGGCCGTTCGGGAACTCGGACCGGTTGCGCCAGTACGAATCGACGGTGTAGCCGAGCGCGACTGTCTCGGCGTCGCGCGTGTTCCAGGCGTCTTCCGCCCCGCGGACCTTCTGGATGGCGGTTTCCCGGGTGAAGGGGGGCAGGGGAGGGCGCTGTTCGGAGTTCATTCTGTCTCCAGGTGTCGGAGTCGCGAGTCTGCGTCGCGCTGACGGGTTGGCCCGGTGGGCCGGCCCCGGAGGGGGCCGCATGCCCCGGCCGCGGGCCGGGCGGCACGGTGTCTTCATTGGCCCATATGCCACGAACCGGCTCTCCGCGCCGCGCGCGACGGGTAACCCGTACGGCATGCGGGCGAGGGGAGCCGGGGTGCGTTGTCAGACCCTCGCGCTACGTTTCGACCATGGCTGAATACGTATTGGTGGCAGGCGCGTGGCTCGGATCCTGGGCGTGGGACGAGGTGGTGCCCGGGCTGCGCGCGGCCGGGCACGGCACCCACCCCGTGACACTGTCCGGCCTCGGCGACAGACAGGGTGTGCCCGCCGTGCAGCGGACCCATGTCCAGGACATCGTCGAGGAGGTGGAGCGGCACGATCTGCGCGAGGTCGTGCTCGTGGGGCACAGCTACTCGGGCATCCCGGTCGGCCAGGCCGCGGAACGGATCGGCGACCGGCTGGCCCGTATAGTCCTCGTCGACTCCGTGGTTCCGGTCGACGGCGAGTCGTTCGCCTCGGGCTGGTGGCAGGGCCGGGCGGCATTCGAGGCCGCCCTCGCGGAGAACGGCGGCTTCTGGGCACCCCTGACCGCCGCCGAATACGCGGGCCAGGGCCTGACCGACGAGCAGATCGCCCGGATCGTCGGCGGCTCGACACCGCACCCCGGCGCCACCCTGACCGAACCGGCCGTCCTGGCACGCCCCCTCGGTGAGCTTCCGGCGACCTACATCAAATGCCTGCTCGACGGCCCCGAGCCGGACGAGGAAGTGGCCCGGCTGCTGACCAGCGACCGGTGGCGGCTGGTGCGGATGAACACCGGGCACTGGCCGATGTTCTCCCAGCCGCACGAGCTGGCACGGATCCTGCTCCGGGAGGCCACCGAATCCTGAGGGGGCGTTCTCCGTTCCTCGCGCTCGTCCTCCCGGGCTTCCCCCCTCGTAACCCTGGTAGTGGCAGGGACAGGGACATCGCCCGGGTCGCGCCTACGGTGAGTGCCAGGCAAACCGCCGATGAGCTGGGCCTTAGGCCCAGGGCAGCGGTTTGCCCACCGGCGACACCGAACGGACAAGACCCCGAGGACGACATGAACGACGAGACGATACTGGTGACCGGCGGATCCGGCTTCCTGGCCACCCGCTGCATCGCGCAGGCACTGGAGGCCGGATACCGCGTCCGTACTTCCGTGCGCACGCTGGAGCGGGAGGCCGCGGTACGACAAGACCTCAAGGCCGCGGGCATCGAGGCCGGAGACGCGCTGGGCTTCGCCGCCGCGGATCTGACCTCGGACGACGGCTGGCCCGCGGCGGTCGCCGGCTGCGACTACGTCCTGCATGTCGCTTCGCCCTTCTACCCGGTCCTGCCGGAGAACGAGGACGAACTGATCGTGCCCGCGCGGGAGGGAACGCTACGGGTGCTGCGCGCGGCGCGGGACGCGGGGGTGCGCCGTACGGTCGTCACCTCGTCCTTCGCGGCCGTCGGGTACGGCCACCCGGACACGGACCGGCCGTTCACCGAGGAGGACTGGACGGACGTCGAGGGCGGCATCGCCCCGTACATCAAGTCCAAGGCGCTGGCCGAACGGGCGGCCTGGGACTTCATGGCCCGCGAAGGCGGAGCGATGGAACTGTCGGTCGTCAATCCGGTGGGTGTCTTCGGGCCGGTGCTGGGTCCTGACTTCTCCGGATCCATCGGCCTGATCAAGGCGCTGATGGACGGCGACATGCCCGGCACCCCGCGCATGTACTTCGCGGTCGTCGATGTACGCGACACCGCCGATCTCCATCTGCGGGCGATGACCAGCCCGGACGCGGCCGGCCAGCGCTTTCTGGCCGCCGCGGGCGAGCCCGTTTCCCTGCACGACATCGCTCTCGTCCTGCGGGAGCGGCTGGGCGAGCGGGCCCACCGGGTGCCGACCGGGATCCTTCCCGACGAGATGGTCCGCCGGGCCGCCGAGCACAACCCCGCGATGCGCGAGGCCGCCGGCAATCTGGGCAGGATCCGTCGTGTGAGCAGCGAGAAGGCCCGCCGGGTCCTCGGATGGAACCCGCGCTCCAGCGAGGACACGGTGACGGCCACCGCGGAGAGCCTGATCGCTCTGGGCCTGCTCAAGGACGGCCGGCAGCACTGAGCCGGTGCGCGGTGCCGGTGGTCGGTGGTTGCCTGTCAAAGCATCGGGCGTCGGGGGCCGAGGCCGCCGTCCGGCCATTCCGCTCGATGGCGGGTCGGCCCGCGCAGGGGATCTCACCGTCGGGTAGCTTCGCCCGCGTAGCGCCCGATGTCCCCTCCTCGCGCGAAAGGCCACGACATGAAGATCCTCATCGCGGGGGCGGGTGCCGTCGGAGGCATGGTCGGTGCCTGTCTCACCGAGAACGGCCGCGACGTCACCTTCCTTGTCCGGCCCGCCCGCGCGGAGCAGCTCCGGGAGCACGGTCTCCGTATCACCGACGGCCGGAGCACCCGGACGGTACGGCCGGACGTGGCCACCGCCGACCAGCTCACCACGCCGTACGACCTGGTCCTGCTCGCGGTGAAGGCCGACGCCCTGCCCCAGGTGATGGACGACATCGCACCGGCCGTCGGAGCCGACACGGTCGTCATGCCGTTCCTCAACGGCATGCGGCATGTCGACGCACTCACCGAACGGTTCGGGACCGCGGTGATCGGCGGTGTCATCAAGGTCGCCGTCCAGCTCGACGACCACGGCACGATCGTGCGACTGGCCCCGGCCATCGAGATCGAGACGGGCGAACTGGACGGTTCGGGCAGCGCCCGGCTCGACCGGGTCGTCGAGGCGTTCGCCGTCCCCGGCATCGAGGTGCGCGGACGGAACGACATCGTCGACGCGATGTGGACCAAGTGGGTCTTCATCGCCGCCATCGGCGCGGTGACCTCGCTGATGCGCGCCCCGGTGGGGGACATCGTCGCGGTGCCGGGCGGGACGGCCTTCGCGGAGGGGGGTCCTGACCGAAGCGGCCGCTGTCGCCAGGGCGGCGGGCCACCCGGTGGGGGAGAAGGACCTGGCGGCCACCCGGGCCACCCTGACGGCCACCGGATCGCCGATGACGTCTTCCATGTCGCGGGACCTCGCCGAAGGCAGGCACACGGAGGTGGACAGTGTGCTCGGCGACCTGTGCGACCGTGCGCGGGGACTCGGCGTCACCACGCCCCTCACCGATCTCGCCGTACTCGCGCTGCGCATCCACAACCGCCGCGTCGCGCACGCGGTTCCCGGAGAAGGTGCCGGACACACCGACGGCTCGTAACGTGATGAAGGGCGCTCTCGAAGAGATCGGCCGACATCATGACCATCACCGCACCACACGCCACACAACACACCATGACCCGCCTCGACATCCCGACCGGGATGGGCTTCGAGGAGTTCCGGCGAAGCTTCGAACAGGCGGCCCCGGTCTTCGACGCCGCCGCGACGCTCCGTATCACCGAGACCGGCGGCACGTGGGACGACGTGCGGGCGGCCATGGACGCCCGGGCACCGTACGGCCTGCTGGTCTTCGCCTCCGTCGACGGCACCTCGCTGATGGCACCCGCGGGGCACCACACCAAGGCCGTCGAGTATCTGCTCGGCAACCATGTGATCGCGGAGAGGATGTTCCGCCACAGCCCCATGGTCCTGCTGTACGCGCCACTGCGGATCCTGGTCCACGGCGACGCCTCCGACATGGCGGTCTTCACTCTCGACCAGCCCAGCACGGTCTTCGGGGGCATCGGCATTCCGCAGGTCAGCGAGGTGGGCGTGGAGCTGGACCGCAAGGTGGCGGGTCTGCTCCGGGGAATCGGAGTCGAGCCGCCCCGGGCACTCACCGACTCCACGGCGACCTAGGCCCTGTCCGGCGGATCTTCGCGGGCCCGGAACGCCTGGCACGGCACCTCGCTGCGTTGTCGGAGTCGTCCAAGTACGTCCAGTACGAGGACGATCCTCCGCCTTGCGATGCACCGCACCAGCCGCCCTGGGCCGGGACCCACCGGGGCCACCCCCGCTGAGTGGCGGCGCCCGGCCGACTGGCGTCGAATGGACGTGGAGCGTCCGGCCCTCGCCCCAGGGCCGGACGGCCATTGGGGTGAGCCATCGGGGTGAGCCCGAGCCCGGGAGTCCGACGTGTCCGTCGTACCGCTGACCGACATCCTGTCCGACGCCTTCAAAGAGCGTTACGGCGTGCCGGCCATCAATATCGTCAACGACCTCACCCTGGAGGCGGTCCTCGCGGCCGCGGTGGAGAAGTCGTCACCCCTGATCGTGCAGACATCCGTCAAGACGGTCAGATCGATCGGCAGCGATGTCCTGTACGCCATGTGGACGTCCATGACGGCGGGTATCGAGGTGCCGGTCACCCTGCATCTCGACCACTGTCCGGAGCGCGAGGTCATCACCGAGTGCCTGCGACGGGGCTGGAATTCCGTACTCTTCGACGCCTCCCGTCTGCCGGTGAAGGAGAACATGCGGCAGACGGTCGAGGTCGTCGCCGAGGCCCGCTCGTACGGCGCCCATGTCGAGGGCGAGATCGAATCCATCACGGGTGTCGAGGACGACATCGGCAGCGACAAGGCGGCCGCTCAGCAGGATCTGGACGTGGCGCTGGAATTCCTCGCGACCACCCATGTGGATGTCTTCGCACCCGCCATCGGAAACGCCCACGGCACCTACAAGCGCGCGCCGGTCCTGGACTTCCAGCGGGTCTCCGACATCGTCGCGGCACACCCGCTGCCGATCGCGCTCCATGGCGGCAGCGGACTGTCCGACGAGCAGTTCCACGACCTCATCGCCCGTGGCTGCGCGAAGGTCAATATCTCCACCGCCCTCAAAGAGACATTCATGAAGTCGAGTCTGGCTTTCCTCGAATCGGCCGCGGAGAAGCAGAAATGGGATCCGCCCTCCCTGTTCCGTTCCGTCCGCCAGGATGTGATCGGAATGGCGGGCTCGCTCATGACGCTGTTCGGCAGCGCCGGACGGGCCGGGTGACACCATGCCGGCCCTTGTCTTCGACTGCGACGGCGTACTCGCCGACACCGAGCGCTACGGGCATCTGCCCGCGTTCAACCAGACCTTCCGGGAATTCGGCCTGCCCGTGCGCTGGAGCGACGGCGAATACGCCGAGAAAGTGAAGGTCGGTGGGGGAAAGGAGCGGATGAAGACGCTCCTCACCCCTCGGTTCATCGCCGCGGCCGGACTGCCCAGTGACACTGACGCGCTCGACCAGCAGATCGCGCGATGGCACCGGCGCAAGACCGAGGTGTACACGGGGATCATCGAGAGCGGCACCATTCCGCCCCGGCCCGGGGTACGGCGGATCGCCGCCGAGGCCGATGCCGCCGGATGGACCCTGGCCGTCGCCTCCACCTCGGCGGAGCCCGCTGTGCGGAGTGTGCTGGAACTCGCCATGGGGCCCGAACTCGCCGCGCGCTTCGCCGTGTTCGCCGGGGACATCGTCCCGCGCAAGAAGCCGGCCCCGGACATCTATCTGTACGCGCTGGACCAACTCGGCCTCGGTCCCCCGGGCGTGGTCGTGATCGAGGACAGCCGGAACGGAATGCTGTCGGCGCTGGATGCCGGTCTCGGGTGCGTTGTCACGCCCAGCGCCTACACCGGTGACGAGGACTTCACCGGCGCGCTGCTGGTCGTATCGTCCCTCGGCGACCCCGCGCCCGAGGAGACCACGACGGACGTGCTGAGCGACCCGCTCGGCGCGGACCCGCGTCCCTTCGTCCGGCTCGCCGATCTCGAATTCCTGCTCTCCGCCGCCCCCGGCGCGAAGTGACACGGGGCCGGACAGGCCAGTCGGAACAGGCCGCACAGGCCGGACAGGAGCGACATGTCAGCGACATCACCGACAGCGGGCAGTGAATCGACGGCGAACAGCGATCTGGAGTTCGTCGTCAGGACCATCGCGCAGACGGCGGTGGACAACGAACGCGAATTCGGCGAACTCGACGCGGTCGTGGGCGACGGTGACTTCGGATACTCGCTCGCGCGCGGCTTCGAGATCGTACTCGCCGACTGGGACACCTTCGACCGCAGCTCCCCGTCGGCCTTTCTGAAGAAAGTGGCCCTGGTGATCTCCAAACGCGTCGGCGGGACGTCGGGGCCGTTGTGGGGCACCGCGTTCCTCCGGGCGGCCGGAGCCATCGGTGACCGGGCCGGACTGGGCGGTACGGACGCGGTCGCCATGCTGCGCGCCGCCGCCGAGGGCATCAAGGTACGGGGCAGATCCGATCTCGGCGACAAGACACTGCTGGACGCGCTGATCCCGATGACCGACGCACTGGAGGAGGAGATCCGGGCCGTACGGACCGGCGGGGGCGCGGTGGCGGACTCCGCTCGTCTCGCGCGGGTCGCGGCCTCGGCCGCGCGTACCGCCGCCGACGCGACCACCCCGATGCTGGCGAGACGCGGCCGGCCCAGCTACACGGGCGAGCGCAGCATCGGCTCGCCCGACGCGGGGGCCGTGGCCATCGCGGTCATCGCGGAGCGCATCGCCGACGAATGGGCGCGGCGTACCTGACCCGTTCCGCGATCCACCCCGCACCTCTTCCGTGCCGTACCACCTCCCCAGCGCCTCAACACCCCTCCCGTGCCTCAGCGTCGAGACCTTGGAGCGACTCCGATGAAGAAGTTCGTCAACGACCCGAAGAACTATGTGCCCGAGATGCTGCAAGGGCTGGCCCTGGCCAATCCCGACAGTCTGCGATACGTCCCCGAGTACAACCTGATCATGCGTGCCGACGCGCCGCGCGCCGACAAGGTCTCCGTCGTCCAGGGCTCCGGATCGGGACACGAACCGGCCCATGTCATGAGCGTGGGCAGGGGAATGCTCGACGCCGCGTGCCCCGGGGACGTCTTCGCCGCGCCGCCCACCGACTACGTGTACGAGACGGTCAAGCTGGTCGCGTCCCCGAAGGGCGTGCTGCTGCTGGTCAACAACTACACAGGTGACCGTATGGCGTTCGAGATGGCCGAGGAGCTCGCCGAGGCCGACGGAATCACCGTCCGTACGCTGGCCATCGACGACGACGTGTCCGTGCAGGACTCGACGTACACGGTCGGCCGGCGGGGAGTGGCCGGCAACTTCTTTGTGATGAAGGCCGTCGGGGCGGCGGCCGAGCGCGGAGCCGACCTCGGCGAGGTGTACCGGATCGGTGCGAAGGTCAACTCCGTCACCCGCACCATGGGGATGGCGCTCACGGCCTGCACCCCGCCGGCCAAGGGGTCCCCGCTGTTCGAACTGCCCGATGACGAGATCGAGATGGGCGTGGGGATCCATGGCGAGCCGGGGCGGCGGCGTGAGAAGCTGCGGCCCGCGGACGAGATGGTGCGGGAACTGGTCACGGCGGTCGTCGACGACCTCCCGTACACCTCGGGCGACGGTGTGGCCCTGATGGTCAACGGCCTGGGCGGCACTCCCATCGGCGAGTTGTATCTCGTGTACGGGCTGGCGCACCGGCAACTCGCCGAGCGCGGTATCGAGATCCGCCGGAGCTATGTCGGCGAGTACTGCACCTCACTGGACATGGCGGGCGCCTCGATCACCCTGGTCCGTCTGGACGACGAGATCGAGGATCTGCTGGCGGCTCCGGCGGAGATCCCGGTCCGGGTGTTCTGAAGCGCTCCCACTGCTCGCACCGTTCCCAACCGCTCCCGTTGGTTCTCCTGGCAGAAATCTGCCGTACCTCTTGACAGGCCGTTCAGGGCGCAGCACGATCTGACATCGTTGTCATTCGGTTGCTGGTTCACCATTCTGTGGCAGCGTGCCTGATCGGAGCTTCTGTTGATGTCTGTCCCGCCCTCACCGCCGTCCCGTCGCACCGTTCTTGGCGCAGGCTCCACTCTGCTGGCCGGATTTGGTCTGGGAATGGTGCTTCCCGCCCAGAGCCATGCCGCGACCGAGGGCCTCCCGGCCGCCGCCCGGACCAAGGGCGAGCTGGCCGCGTACCGCCCCGTGACCGTCTCCTCCACCGACTACGCGCCGACGCCCGGGCGGTTCGTGGTGGACCGTCTCGACTCCGCCGGGGTGCGCGGGTCCGGATGGCGGGCGGCGGACGGGGATCCGCAGTGGATCTCCGTCGACCTCCAGGGCGTGTGCGACGTCGAGTCGGTGCGGCTCGTCTTCGAGGCGACCGCCGACGACCCGCCGTACACCGACGCCCCCGGCGGCAATCCGCGCGACCGCACCACGGGCCAGGAGATCCTGTCCAGTTGCGCCGTCGTGTTCGAGATCGAGGTCTCGCGGGACAACCGGTCCTGGACGCAGGTGCACCGCACGGACTCCGGGCGGGGCGGGGTCGTGGAGATCGCGCTGCCGAAGCCGGTCACCGCCCGCTGGGTGCGGATGACCGTACACAAGCGGTCCAACGCCAACCCGCTGGGCCTCAACGGCTTCCAGGTGTACGGCGTGAGCCGCGGAGCCCGCCCGGAGAGCACCGGATGGACGGACTGGGGGACCCGCCGGCGCGAGGTCGAGCCCCTGAAGGTCGCCGCGGACGGGACCGTACCGCTGGAGTCCGGCTGGGATCTGACCATGGACGACTGGGCGGGCGGCGACGGCGCCGCGCTGTCGAGAACCGCGGTGGATACGAGTGCCTGGCTGCCCGCGACCGTACCGGGCACCGTGGTCACCTCGCTCGTCGACCAGGGCCACCTGCCCGATCCCGTCGCCGGGCTGAACAACCTCCAGATCCCCGAGGCGCTCTCCCGCCACGCCTGGTGGTACCGGCGCCGCTTCCGGCTCCCGCGCGGCTTCGACAGCGGCCGTGGCCGACGGGTCTGGCTGGAGTTCGACGGCATCAACCACGAGGCCGAGATCTGGCTGAACGGCACCAGGGCGGCCACTCAGACCTTCCCGTTCGCCCGCGGTTCGTACGATGTGACCGAGCTGCTGGCCGGAGCCGACGAGCACGCCCTCGCGGTACGGATCAGCCCGATGCCGTTCCCGGGCAGCCCGGCCGACAAGGGGCCCGAGGGCCTGGCCTGGGTGGACGCGGGCGCGACCACGATGAACCGCAATTCGCCCACGTATCTGGCCTCTTCCGGCTGGGACTGGATGCCGGCCGTACGCGACAGGGCCGCCGGGATCTGGAATCACGTACGGCTGCGCTCCACCGGCGACGCCGTGATCGGTGATCCGCGTGTGGACACCACGCTGCCGGATCTGCCGGACACCCGTACCGCTGAGCTGACCGTCGTGGTTCCGGTCCGTAACGCCGCGACCGCCGACCGGCGTGTCACGGTCGCGGCGTCCTTCGGCCGGGTCAAGGTCTCGCAGTCCGTCACGGTGCCCGCCGGCGGCTCGGCCGATGTCACGTTCACTCCCGTGACCCATCCGGAGCTGCGGCTTCGTGATCCGGAGCTGTGGTGGCCCAATGGGTACGGCGAGGCGAGTCTCCATGATCTGACGCTGGTGGCGTCGGTCGACGGACGCGAGAGTGACCGGCGTGCGACCCGTTTCGGCATACGGCAGTTCGGTTACGAGTACGACATTCCGCTGACGTTCCAGTCCGCGTCCGACTCGTATGCGGAGACCGTGGATTTCGCCCCGCAGACCGCCCGTTACCTGCGGGTGCTGTGCCGGACGCGTGCCACCGACTGGGGTTCGTCGATGTGGAGCCTCGCGGTGATGGACAGCTCCCGGGCGGACGCCGATCTGGCGCTCGGCAAGCAGGCCCTCGCGTCCACCGTGGACGATCCCGGTAACGCCGCGGGCAATGTGACGGACGGGAATCCGCGGACGCGCTGGTCGTCGTCGTTCGAGGACGATCAGTGGGTACGGGTGGACCTCGGCTCCGCCGTGCGGTTCGACCGCGCGGTGATCACATGGGAGCGGGCGTACGCGAAGACCTTCGCGATCGAGGTGTCCGCCGACGGCGACTCGTGGACCGAGGTGAAGGCGGTCGACCACTCCGCCGTACCACTGCCGTTCACGGGGGGCAGCGCGAGCCTCCAGACCACCGAGTTCGCGGCTCAGACGGCCAGCCATGTGCGGGTGCTGTGCACCAAGAGGGCCACGAGCTGGGGCTGTTCGATGTGGAGCCTGTCCGTGGTGGACAGCGGCCGTCCGGGTACGGACCTGGCGCTGCGCAAGAACGCGACCGCCTCGTCCTCGGAGAGCGGCAGCGGGGCGGGCAACGCGGTGGACGGGAACGGCTCGACGCGTTGGTCCTCGGAGTACCGGGACGGCGAGTGGATCCAGGTCGATCTCGGTGAGCGGGTTTCCTTCGACCGGGTCGCGATCGTCTGGGAGTCCGCTTACGCCGCCGCGTACACCATCCAGGTCTCCGACGACGGCGAGTCGTGGCGCGATGTGACCTCCGCCGACAACGCGACCGTGCCGTTGAAGATCAGTGTCAACGGGGTGCGGGTGTTCTGCCGGGGCGGCAACTGGGGCTGGGACGAACTGGCGCGGCGCATGCCCGCGGCGCGCATGGACGCGGCGGTCCGGATGCACCGGGACATGAACTTCACGATGATCCGCAACTGGGTGGCGAGCAGCAACCGCGAGGAGTTCTACGCCAGTTGCGACGAGCACGGGCTCCTCGTCTGGAACGACTTCCCCAACGCCTGGGCCATGGACCCGCCGGACCACGACGCGTTCAACGGCCTCGCCCGGGACACCGTACGGCGCTACCGGATCCACCCCAGCGTTGTGGTGTGGTGCGGTGCCAACGAGGGCAATCCGCCGGAGGCGATCGACACCGGGATGCGGGAGGCGGTCACGGCGGAGGCGCCCGGACTGCTGTACCAGAACAACTCGGCGGGCGGGATCGTGTCGGGCGGCGGCCCGTACGGCTGGGTGGAGCCGAAGGCGTACTTCTCGTCCTCGACGTACGGCGGCGGGGTGTACGGCTTCCACACCGAGATCGGCATGCCCACGGTGTCCACGGCGGAGACCATGCGCAATCTCGTGGGCGACGGACCGGAGTGGCCGATCGGCGGTGCGTGGTTCTACCACGACTGGAGCACCCGCGGGAATCAGGCGCCGCAGAACTACCAGGCGGCGATCGAGGCGCGGCTCGGCACGGCGGAGGGTCTCGACGACTTCTGCCGGAAGGCGCAGTTCGTCAACTACGAGAACACCCGGGCCATGTTCGAGGCGTGGAACGCGCGGCTGTGGGACGACGCGAGCGGTCTGATGCTGTGGATGTCGCATCCTGCCTGGTACAGCACGGTGTGGCAGACGTACGATTACGACTTCGACGTCAACGGCACGTACTACGGCGCCCGGACGGCGTGCGAGACCCTGCATGTGCAGGCGGACCCGAACGACTGGCGTGTGATGGCGGTCAATCACACTCCGCGTGACATCCCGGGTGCCGTGGTGACGGCGCGGTGTTACGGGCTCGACGGCCGCCGGATCGGTGCGGAGAAGCGGCAGAAGACGGACTTGAGGGCATCGGCGACCACCCGGGTGTTCACGGCCGACGTGACCGGGGACCTGCCGGCGTTCCATCTGCTGCGGCTGACCCTCACGGACGCGCGCGGGCGTGTGCTGTCGGAGAACACCTACTGGCGTTACCGCGAGCCGGGGGACATGCGGGCCCTCAACTCGGTCCGTACGGCGAAGGTGTCCGTGGATCCGGGCCGGGTCAGTAGGTCGGGCGAGCGCCGGGAGCTGACCGCACGGGTGCACAACCGGGGGTCGTCCGTCGCCGCGATGGTCAGGCTGTCGCTGCGGGACGCGCGGACCGGTGACCGGGTGCTGCCGGCCCTGTACGGCGACAACTACCTGTGGCTGCTGCCCGACGAGACCCGGACGATCACGGTGTCCTGGCCGGCCGAAGCGCTTGCCTCGGGGCAGCCGCGGCTGTCGCTCGACGGATACAACGTGCCGGCGGTCTCCGTGAACGCCTGATCCGCGGCTGCCGCATCACCGGTTGCCGTGATCACCGACTGCCGTGTTCCTCAGATCCCGCACCTGTTCTGAGCAGTAATTTCGCTGAACTTGTCGGATCCTGACGTCGGTCGGTCGATAAATTTCGGTTCTTCGTCTTGCTCATGGCCTTCCGTGTCCCTACGTTGAGTGGCGTTCGCACCACGCGCGCCGGGACGTAGGGACACGGACCGGACCGAGCCGATTGCGAGGAATCCCATGGCCGTTTCCCGACGGACCGTCATCGCGTCCGCACTGGCAGGTGCCGGTGCGGCTGTGGGCCTGGGGGCCCAGGCCCAGAGCGCACAGGCGGCGGCCTCCCCGCCGGGAGATGTCGTCGGCAAGATCACCGTCGGCTACCAGGGCTGGTTCGCCTGCTCCGGTGACGGCGCGCCGATCAACGGCTGGTGGCACTGGTCGCAGAACTGGGGCCAGTCGCCCTCCCCGACCAACACCGCGATCGTGAGCTGGCCCGACGTCCGCGACTACACCAACACCTACCGGACGGCCTATCCGGCGCTCGGCAGCGGTCAGCCGGCCACGCTGTTCTCCTCGTACGACCAGCAGACCGTCGACACCCACTTCTCGTGGATGCAGCAGTACGGCATGGACACCGCCGCCCTCCAGCGCTTCAACCCGAACGGTGGTGAGGGCGCGACCCGGGACGCGATGGCGGCGAAGGTGCGCAGCGCCGCCGAGAAGTACGGGCGGAAGTTCTACATCATGTACGACGCCACCGGCTGGACGAACATGCAGCCGGAGATGAAGGCGGACTGGCTCGCCAAAATGCAGGCGTACACCGCCTCGCCCGCCTACGCACGGCAGAACGGCAAGCCGGTGGTGGGCATCTGGGGATTCGGTTTCAACGAGCCCAACAAGACCTGGTCGGCGCCGGTGTGCCTGGACGTCGTCAACTGGTTCAAGGCGCAGGGCTGTTATGTGATGGGCGGGGTGCCCACCCACTGGCGGAGCGGCAACGAGGACTCACGGCCCGGGTACCTGGACGTGTACCACGCCTTCGACATGCTCTCGCCGTGGATGGTCGGCCGGATCGGGAACGTCGCGGGCGCGGACAACTTCTACGCCAACGTCAACTCGCCCGACCAGGCGCACTGCGACGCCTACGGCATCGACTACCAGCCCTGCGTCCTTCCCGGCGATCTCCAGTCGGGGCACCGTTCGCACGGCGACTTCATGTGGCGGCAGTTCTACAACATGTGCCGGCTCGGAGTCGCGGGGATCTACATCTCGATGTTCGACGAGTTCAACGAGGGCAACCAGATCGCGAAGACCGCCGAGAACTCCTCCCAGATTCCGGTGGGTTCGGGAATCCGGGCGCTGGACGAGGACGGTACGGCCTGCTCGTCGGACTACTATCTGCGGCTCACCGGGGACGGCGGGCGGATGCTGAAGGGCGAACTGGCCCTGACCCCGGTCCGCCCCACCCAGCCGGGCGGCACCACCCCGCCGCCGACCGGGGACCTCGCGCTGCGCCGCCCGGTGAGCGCGAGCAGCCAGACGCAGAACTACGCCCCGGGCAACGCCGTCGACGGTGACAGCAACAGCTACTGGGAGAGCGCCAACAACGCGTTCCCGCAGTGGATCCAGGTCGACCTGGGCACGGCCCGCCCGGTGAAGCGCGTCGTCCTGTCCCTGCCCCCGAACCCCGCCTGGTCGACCCGTACCCAGACCCTCTCGGTCCTCGGCTCGACGGCCCCCGACGGCGGCGCCATGTCCCCGCTGAGCGCCTCGGCCGGGTACGTCTTCAACCCCTCGACCGGCAACACGGTGACCATCCCGCTCGCGGCGGGCTCGTCGGCCCGGTACGTACGGGTGCAGTTCACCGCCAACACCGGCTGGCCGGCGGGGCAGCTCTCGGGGCTGAGCGTGTACGCGGACTGAGGCAGGGCCGGACACGGCCTGGGGTGTGTTTCGGAAGGTGTCGTCCGCCGGCGAGGCGGACGGGACTTCCGAAACACGCCTCAGCGGCGTCAACACGCCGGCACTTGTGAACGTCGTAGCGGACCCGTGTGCGAGGGGAAACCCCGCGCCCCGGGGCGACACCGGCCGCACGGCCCCGGGCTCAGCGGCGCAGGGTGGTCTCCTGCCGCATGCGTGACAGCTTCTCGGGGTTGCGTACGGCGTAGAGCCCGGTGATCAGGCCGTTGTCGATACGTACGGCCACGACGGTGTCGATCGTGCCGTTGAGCCGGAGAACCAGCGCAGGGTGGGCGTTGACGTGTGCCGGCCGCAGGGACGCCGCGCTGATTCTGCCCAGCCCGGCGGCCAGCAGGCGGGCCACCTTGCCGGCTCCCACAACGGGCTGCTGGACGGCCTGTGCGACCCCGCCGCCGTCCCCGAGGAGGACGACCTCCGGCGAGAGGATGTCGAGCAGGCCCTGCAAGTCGCCCGTTTCTGCCGCCCGTTGGAACGCGTCGAGCGCGTCCCGGGTCTCGTTCGCGGACACGGTCCCGCGGGGCCGGCGTGCCGCGACGTGCGCCCGTGCCCGGTGGGCGATCTGGCGGACCGCGGCCGGGTTCTTGCCGACGGCTTCGGCGATCTCGTCGTACCCGAGGCCGAACACGTCGCGCAGCACGAACACCGCCCGCTCGGTCGGTGTGAGTGTCTCCATCACCAGCAGCATCGCCATGGAGAGACTGTCGGCCAGTTCGATGTCCTCCGCCACGTCGGGCGCGGTGAGCAGTGGCTCGGGCAGCCAGGGGCCGATGTAGGACTCCTTGCGGCGGCCGAGCGTACGCAGTCGGCTCAGCGCCTGGCGTGTGGTGATCCGGACCAGGTACGCACGCCGGTCCCGCACCGCGCCGAGATCGACTCCCGCCCACCGCAGCCAGGTCTCCTGCACGACGTCCTCCGCGTCGGCGGCCGAGCCGAGCATCTCGTAGGCGACGGTGAACAGCAGGCTCCGATGGGCGACGAACACCTCGGTGGCGGGGTCCGCGCGTCCGTCGTCGGCCAGGTGCCCGGACATGGCCTGTGCGCGTTCGCCGTGCTCGCTTCTCACCGGCTGCTCCTGCCTGTTCGCTCTCGACGGTGCCGTACCGCCGTACGCACAAGACGTCGGCGCCCTGCGGCTTTGTGACACCGATGAGCGGTGGCGCACGTCACATGGCCGTCCCGTCACAGGGAGCGGGCCGCCGGCATCTGGTGTTCGTCAGCGCAACAACCGTGAGTGAGGACGAAGTCATGGACGCCCGATTCGACATGTTCGGCAACGAGACCGCCGCCAAGTTCGGCAAGCGGTTCGCCAACGCCGGCCTGGTGATCCACCAGTCGCCGCTGCCGAGGTCCACGCAGGAACTGGTGTCGCTGCGCGCCAGCCAGATCAACGGCTGCGGCTGGTGCATCGACTTGCACACCAAGGAGGCCGCGGCCGCCGGTGAGACCGCGGTCCGGCTCAACCTGGTCGCCGCCTGGCGCGAGTCCACCGTGTACACCGAGGCCGAGCGGGCCGCGCTGGCGCTCGCCGAGGAGGGCACCCGGCTCGCCGACGCCCATCAGGGCGTGTCCGACGAGACCTGGGCCCAGGTGCGCGAGCACTACGACGACGACCAGATCGCCGCGCTCGTCGCCTTGGTCGCCCTGATCAACGCGGCCAACCGGCTCGCCGTGATCGTGCACCAGCGGGGCGGTTCCTACGAGCCCGGCATGTTCGCCGCCGCGTTCAACTGACCGGCGGACGAATCCGGACCGGGCCGGGATCACCCGGCCCGGTCCGGGCCGGACCGGGCCCGCGTATGCGTCGGTGTCAGCTCGTGTGACGCCCGTTCGCCTCGACGAACTGCGCGAGGTTGGCCAGTGCCATGCGTGTGCCGGTCTCGTTGTCGGCGGCGGGCACGGCGTCGGGGATCCCGTCGTGCACGATGAGGACCTCGGTGCCGCCGTCCGTATCGGTGAGCGTGGTCGTCATCGTCATCGTGCCGTGAAGCCCCGGATCCGCGCTCTCGAACTCGAACACTTCGACCACCTGCTCGTCCGGCACGAGCTTCACGAAGTGGCCGTGGTACGTGTCGGTGTGCGAGGCCGACTTGCCCGTGCCCGTCGGCGCGTCGTAGGTGAGGGAGACGCGGAACCGTCCACCCTCGCGGGCATCGAATTCGTGCACGTGGCTGCTCATGCCGGCCGGCACCCGCCATGCCGCGATCGCGTCCGCGTCCAGAAGCGCCCGGTAGACGGCCGGACGCGGGGCACGCACATGCCGGGAGACCTGCGTCGAGTACATGGGAGCCAACATAGCGCTCGGTCACTCCCGCCGTCCGACGTCCCTGGGGACCCCCGCTCCATCGCCCGGCCGTGCCCGTGGTCACTTCCGGTGGTGCGAACCGGCGCGGTCCACGGTGCACACCGAAACTGAACCGGCAAGTCCAGAAAATGGCGGTCGCCGAAACAGAAAATGGCGGTCACGGAACGAGGGGCGGACCCGGTGGCACCCCCGCCCGCCGCCGGGTCCTCCCTGGGCGGCGACTCGCCTCGTGGAGACGCTGTACCCTCCTGGTTATGCCGCCTGCCCCGTCCTCGCAGTCGCGCCGGGCCGCTACCAGTGCCCGGAGCGGGCTTCTCACCGAGCGCATCGCGCGCCAACTGGAGCACGACATCCGGTCCGGAGTGATCGCCGTCGGCGCCAAGCTGCCGTCGGAGCGCGAACTCGCCGTGACATTCGGCTCCAGCCGGAATGTGGTGCGGGAGGCTCTTCAGCGGCTGGAGGCGCAGCGGCTGATCGAGGTGGCGCCGGGCCGGGGCTCCTTCGTACGGGACCAGTCGTCCGGGCATGTCCGCGGGTACGACGCCCTCTACAGGACGGGCCGGCCCACCGTGCGCCAGCTCATCGAGGCGCGGCTGCCGCTGGAGGTGGAGACGATCCGGCTGGCGACGCAGCGGGCGAGCGAGGACGACATCGAGGCGATGCGTGTGGCGCAGGCCACACTGGAGTCGGCGACCGATGTGGTCACCAAGGCGCGCGCGGATGTCGCCTTTCATGACGCGATCGCTGTCGCCAGCGGCAACCCGGTCCTGCGGATCATGCTGTCGTCGATCAGCGGCATGATGTTCGAGATGATGCTCCGCTCCAACTCGGACCCCTCCATCGAGGAGCCGGGGGTGCCGCACCATCCGGAGATCTTCGAGGCGATCGTCGCGCGCGACGAGAAGCTGGCGTGCGCGCACATGCGGGAGCACCTCCTGCTCGGTACGCGCACCTACGGCGCCGATCTCGACGTCCAGGTGGATGTCATGGCGCGGCGGCACATCGAGCTGCTGCTGGCCGAATCCGATCACCAGGCCGGATAAGGACCCGGAAAACCGGCGGCTGAACGGCCCCCTTTTGCCCGCACGCCCGCGACCATGTGGGCGTTATGCCGTTTATGCCCGCATTTGATGTGTGGCAAGTCGCTCCGTCGCCGGTCGGTCCAAGGTCTGGTCAGCACTCGCATGGCCTGTTAACGTCCCTCCACGAACCAACTGGTCCTACCAGTTGGACCAGTGGTCGGATGCACGGGACGCATCACCAGCAGAGAGACGAGGACGAGGATGTCCACGAGCAGCCAGTTCCTCAGCCGCCGCGGCTTCGGCAGACTGGCCGCCGGCGCAGCGGCGGCCGTCGGTGCCGGAGCGCTCGGCGCCTGTTCGCGCGGGGGCGGCAAACCGTCGGCGGACACGCCGCTGCGGATCATGGCGATCAATCACGTCTGGTCGCAGGCCGTCCGCCCCCGGTTGAAGGAGTTCGAGGAGCGCATCGGTCGGCGGGTCTCCATGACCCTGCTCACCGCCGATCAGCTCGCCAGCAGCTACAACGTGAAGCTCAACGCCTCCGGCACCGATGTGGACGTGATGATGGTCCGCGCCCTCCAGGAGCAGCCGGTCTTCGCGCACAACGGCTGGCTCGCCGATCTCACCGACCGGGTCCACGGCGAGGCGGAGTTCGACTGGCAGGACTTCCAGAAGGCCCCCCGAGGTGCCTCGGAGACCAAGGGACGGGTGCTCAGTGTCCCGGTGGTCACCGAACGCCCGGCGCTGTACTACCGCAAGGATCTGGCCGATCCTCCCGGCACGCTCGACGAGTTGATGGACGCCTCCGTGCGGCTCACCGACCCGGGCAAGGGCTTCTTCGGGTACGTGGGCCGCGGGCAGCGCAGCGGCGCCGTCTCCCAGTGGTCGAGCTATCTCTACTCGTACGGCGGCGACTTCGTCGTGAACGGCAGGTCCGGCATCGGCAGCCGCGCCGCGACCGCCGCGTACGAGTACTACGGCAAACTGCTCCACGAGGCGGGTCCGCCCGGTGCCACCAATATGAGCCTGGAACAGGCCATGCCGATCTTCGCCCAGGGCAAGGCCGCGTTCTACATCGACGCCGACGCGATCTACAGCAGCTTCCTGGATCCCGGCATTTCCTCGGTGGGCAAGGCCGTCGGCTTCGCGCCGTTCCCCGCGGGGCCCGCGGGCGCCCGCCCGCACAACATCCCGTCCTGGAGCCTCGGTATCAACACCTTCTCCCGACTGCGGGACGAGGCATGGGAGTTCATCCGCTGGGCCGCCGGCCCGGACATGGCCGGCGAGCTCCAGTCCGCGGGAATACCGTGCGCCCGGCAGTCCGTGTGGTCCGATCCCAGCACGCTCGCGTCCTTCCCGCCCGACCTCGCCGAGGCGATGCGGATCAACGCCGAGCGCGGCATCGGGCACGACCGCCCCCAGGTGCTCCAGGTCGGCCGGGCCCGGGACATCGTCGGGCGCCCGCTGGTGGCCGGGATCCTCGGCAAGCCGGTGAAGCCGGTGATCCGCGACGCCGACGCCGAGTTCGCCGATTTCCTCGTCCGCGACAACCGCCACAAGGAGTCCTGATGTCCACCACCGAGGTCCGTGTGAGCGCGACGGCGCGGGACTCCGCCCGTCCGCCCCGCGGCCGGGCTCCGCGCACCGTAGAACAGGCCAACCGGCGGCTGAAGTGGTTGATGCTCACCCCGGCACTGGCCTTCGTCGGACTGATGATCGTCTTCCCGCTGGCCTTCACCATCGACCTGAGCCTCACCGACGCCTTCGGCGCGGTGAACGCCCAGAAGCAGCATGTGGGACTGCGGAACTTCGTGGACGCGCTCAGCGACGCCCGCCGGTTCTGGCCCGCCGTGCAGCGGACCGTGATCTTCACCATCGGAGCCGTGGCGCTGGAAACGGTGCTGGGCCTGGCGCTCGCCATGCTCATGCGCAAACCGTTCCGTGGAATGCGCTGGGTACGGACGGTCCTGATCATCCCGCTCCTGACGACGCCCGTCGCGATCGGCATCCTCTGGCTGCTCATCCTCGACCCCACCAACGGCATCGCCAACCATCTGCTCGCCTCGATGGGACTTCCCCGGATGGAATTCCTCGGCTCGGTGAGCCAGTCGCTTCCGACACTGATGCTCATCGACGTGTGGCAGTGGACACCGATGATGACGCTGCTCCTGCTGGCCGGGCTCACCACCCTGCCCGAGGAGCCCGAAGAGGCCGCGCTCGTCGACGGGGCCAACGCCTGGCAGCGCTTCCGCCATGTCGTCCTGCCCATGCTCGGCCCGGCGATCGGCACGGCCCTCGTACTGCGCGCCGTCGACGCGCTCAAGACGTTCGACATCCTCTACGCCACCAAAGGCCCGGGCGGCGGCTCGGACTTCGAGGCGGAGACCCTCAACGTGTACGCCTACGGGCTCACCTTCGACTACCAGGAGTACGGTCTCGCCGCGGCCGTGCTGGTGCTGTTCACGCTCTTCATCGTCGGCGTGGTCGTGGTGCTGCGCCGCCGTTCCGGAAGGAAGGACGCCGCATGACCGCCTCCCACGCCATCACCGCGCCTGGTGGGCGCACACGCCGCCGCCGTGGTCTGGGCTGGCTGCGCGGCGTCGCCATCACCGTGGTGACACTGATCTTCGTGCTGCCCGTCGTGTGGATGTTCGCGGCGGCCTTCAAGACGAACGTTCAGGTGACCGACCCCCGGGTCGGACTGTGGTTCTCGCCCACGCTGGAGAACTTCCGCAACATCGTGGAGGCCGGCCAGATCCTGCGCTCGATGGGGAACTCCCTGCTGGTCGGGGTGGTCTCCACCGTGCTCTCCGCCGTCATCGCCGTACCGGCGGCCTGGGCGGTGGGCCGGTTCCGGATGCACCGCACCGGCTCCCTCATCCTGGTCGCCCGTATCGTGCCCGCGATTTCGCTGCTCGTTCCCTGGTACTACCTCTTCGCGCAGATCGGGCTTGTCGGCTCGTACACCGTCCTGATCCTCAGCCAGATGTTCGTGTCGGTGCCGCTGATCATGTGGATCGTGATCAGTTTCTTCGCGGGACTGCCGGTGGAACTGGAGGAGGCCGGCCGTACCGACGGGCTCACCGCGTTCGGCGCCTTCTGGCGGATCACCCTGCCCCTGGCGGCCCCCGGAACGGCGACCGCCTCGCTCCTGGCGTTCGTGTTCAGTTGGAACAACTTCATGTTCGCGCTCGTCTTCGCCGACGACCGTACGCAGACCGTGCCGGTGGCGCTGTTCAACTTCATCTCGTACGCGAGTACCGACTGGGGCGGCCTGATGGCGGCCGCCACCCTCATCACGGTGCCGGTCGTGGTGGCCGCGGTCGTCGGCCAGAAGTACCTCGTGGCCGGTCTGACCTCGGGAGCCTCCAAGAGCTGACCGGTCGTTCCTCCTCTCACCTCCCTGACGCAGCCGGGACAGCACCGGCTCGGAAAGAGCAGACACATGAAGATCGTCGACGCGAAAGTCGTCGTCACCAGTCCCGGACGCAACTTCGTCACCCTGAAGGTGACGACCGACGAGGGCCTCACGGGCCTGGGGGACGCCACGCTCAACGGCCGTGAACTCGCCGTGGTGAGCTACCTGGAGGACCATGTCGTACCGCTGCTCATAGGGCTGGACGCCCACCGGATCGAGGACACCTGGCAGTCGCTGTACCGGGGCGCGTACTGGCGGCGAGGCCCGGTTACGATGGCAGCGATCGCCGCCGTGGACGTGGCCCTGTGGGACATCAAGGCGAAGGCGGCCGGACTGCCGCTGTACCAGCTTCTCGGCGGGGCGAGCCGTGACCGTATCCGTACGTATGGCCATGCGGAGGGCCGGGATCTTCCGGAACTCCTTGACTCGGTGCGCGCCCGGCTGAGCGAGGGCTACCCGGCGATCCGGATCCAGACCGGCATCCCCGGCCTCAAGTCGGTGTACGGGGTGCACACCACGGACACCGACGACAAGCCCGTACCGCATCAGGGCGCGAAGCCTCTTGTGGAGGACTGGGACACGGAGGCGTATCTGCGCCACATTCCACGGGTCTTCGAGGCGGTACGCGCCGAGTTCGGGCCGGATCTGGCGCTGCTCCATGACGCGCACCACCGGCTGACGCCCATTCAGGCAGCGCGGCTCGGGCAGGAGTTGGAGCCGTACCGTCCGTTCTGGCTGGAGGACTGCACGCCCGCCGAGAACCAGGAGGCACTGCGGCTGGTGCGGCGGCACACCACTGTTCCGCTTGCCATCGGCGAGGTCTTCAACACCGTCCACGACTATCAGACGCTCATCACCGAGCAGTTGATCGACTATGTGCGCTCCGCCGTCACCCACTTCGGCGGTGTCACACCACTGCGCAAGCTCTTCGACTTCGCGGCCCAGTACCAGATCAAGAGCGGTATCCACGGGCCGGAGGACATATCGCCCGTCGGTATGGCGGCAGCCGTCCATCTCAACCTTGCGGTCCACAACTTCGGCATCCAGGAGTACTCGGGGCACAACACACTGACGCAGGAGGTCTTCCGCCACGCCTACACCTTCACCGACGGCTACATGCATCCGGGTGAGGCGGCCGGTATCGGGGTGGAACTGGACGAGGACCTGGCCGCGGCTCACCCGTACCGGCAGGCGTATCTGCCGGTGAACCGCCTCCAGGACGGTACGGTCCACGACTGGTGACCTGCCGCGGATGACGGGGGCGCCGACGGGTCCGCGCGGCGTGTGGCGGTGTGTGCGTCGGCGGACGGCTGCGAGCCGTCCGGGCCTGGGTGATCGGCGGCTCGTCATGGATCGCGGGGGCCTGAGTACTCGTACTCGGGCCCCCGTTCCTGCTTCCGTGGAACGGACGGCATCGGCGCCGGCCGGCGGACGGTACGTGGGACCGGATCCCGCGCGCCGGTCAACGAACCGCCTCAGTACCCAGTTCGGCCCGCAAGCGATCGGGCCAGTTCTCGTGAGCCAACTCGGCCGCGACCAGGAGGTCGCGCCAGTCCACCAAGGCGAGCCGGACGGCCTCATGAAACCGGTGGATGCTGCCCTCGGCGAGCAGCACGATCGCTGCTTGCAGGCGCTCACCCGCGAAGTGTTCCGCGTCATGGCTCGCCGTGCTCGGGAGTTCATCAAGCATCCGCGTGATCTCTGCCGCCGCGCCGGGTTCGGGGAAGTCACGCCGGATCCGCCGTTCAAGTCTCACGCTGATCGGCACCGCACAACTCCTCTCGATGGGTGTGGACATCATGCGCTGTCCCGGCCGATCGTCCCCGACCTGCTGTCGATGGGGGCGGTGTTCTCAGATCGTGCGCAGGCCCTGGTCGGTGAAGGTGATCAGCCACTCGAAGCTTTCGTCGATGTCGGTGCTCCACTGGAAGCCGTTGGCCGCCTGGAGTGTGGCGAAGCCGTGGCAGAGGCTGCGGAGCATGCGCAGGGCGTGGTCCACGTCGGGTTCTTTGATGTCGTAGCCGCGCAGGACCGTGGTGAACGCGTCGAGCAGTCGCCGGCCCGCGGTGGCGAGTGGGTCGTGCGGGCCGGATGGTTCCATGCCGAGCGTCGCCGCGTACCGGCCGGGGTGTTCCAGGACGAAGGCGCGGAAGGCACGTGCTGCGGCTGCCAGGGCGTCGCGGCCCGCGTATCCCTGGACCGCGCCGCCGACGGCGTCGGCGGCCTCGCCCAGTGCCAGGGCCGCGATGCGCCGGTTGAGGTCTTCCTGGCCGCCTACGTGTTTGTAGAGGGACGGGGTACGCACGCCCAACCGCGTGGCCAGCAGGCCCATGGTCAGGTTGGCGAGACCCACTTCGTCGGCGAGGGCGGCGCCGGCCGCGACCACGGCCGCCGGGTCCAGTCCGGCCCTAGGCACAGGCGGCGTCCGCTCGGAGGAAGGAGAGGACGAGCGAGACCACCTGGTCGGGGAACTGGTGGTGCGGGTAGTGCCCGG
This sequence comes from Streptomyces sp. GMY02, assembly GCF_019056675.1. Taxonomy (NCBI): domain Bacteria; kingdom Bacillati; phylum Actinomycetota; class Actinomycetes; order Kitasatosporales; family Streptomycetaceae; genus Streptomyces; species Streptomyces sp. GMY02. Next base: position 8,297,445 of record NZ_CP077658.1, read on the forward strand.
CGCCTTCGATCATCGTGAGGCGGCCGAGGCTGGAGGGCAGGGCATCGACGATCGCCGAGCCTTCGGCGTGCGGGTCGGCCCAGTCGGGGTCGAGTGTGCCCATCACGACCAGGACCGGGCAGCGGACGTTGCCGAGCTGCGCGCCGGCGTCGGTGGGGGCGCTGCGGCCCATGCTCTGCATGGCCTTCATCCGGCCCGGCTCGCGCAGCAGGGAGTCGATGCGGCCGAGCCGCTCGGTCCAGTCGGCCGGTTTCGCGCCGGGGTAGGCCACGTCGAGGTACGAGCGCCAGAGCGGCACACTTCCGAACGCGCCCGTGCCGAGCAGCCGCAGCATGCTCTGCCGGAAGCGCTTCACCCGCAGGTCGCCGAGGCGGATCGACTGCTTGCGGGTGAACGGTGCCAGTTCGACGGCCGCGGTGATCAGCGAGGGTTCCTGCGCGGCGGCGATGGTGGCGGCACCGCCGGAGATCGAATGGCCGACGAGCACGGCCGGTCCGCCCAGGTGGCGGACAAGGGCGAGCAGGTCGCCGGCGATGGCGGTGCGGCTCCAGGCCGGCCAGTCGACGCTGGACTCGCCGCAGCCGCGCAGATCGACCGCGGCGACCCGGTAGCCCGCTGCCGCCAGTTGCGGGATGACGGCACGGTAGGCGGCGCGGCTGTCGCCCATGCCGTGTGCGAGCACGATCAGCGGGCCGGACCCCGCCACCTCGTAAGCGATCCTGCCGCCGTCGACGGCCAGGTACTCGGTCATGACTTCCTCCATGTCTGGCTAACTGCGTTAGCTGAAAGCTAATGTGATTAACCGAGCCTGTCAACGACGAAATCCCCGGCACCGGCACGGCCGGGAGGGGCGACGAAGCGCTGTGGAGGGGATCAGACCTGGCGTTCAGGGTCGGGGCCCGCGCGGAGGTCGGTGTTGCTGCGACATGGAGGGCGATGTTCCGGGTCCGGTCGGAGGCGTCGTGCGGCGGTGCGGAGTGCTTCGGTGACGTCGCTCGGCGGGGTGAGTGTGCCCGCGTACCAAAGCCGCCCCGGAGCGCGGTCTGCGCTCCGGGGCGGTCATTTCCGCTCGGGGTTCCGTGCCGTGTGTCAGTCCACGATCATGACGTTGAGCGGTACCGCTGCGGGCGTCCGCGCGAGTGCGCCGCCGAAGTTGCCTTCGACCTCGGACTTCTCGGCGGCGTTCGGGTAGGCGTTCGTGCACGAGGTTCCGGCGCTGGAACCGGACATCAGGCTTGAGCACGGCCCGGGCTTGCGGTCCGGCAGGCCCAGGATGTGGCCCAGTTCGTGAGAGGAGATACGGATGGTGTTGTGCCCCTCGGTCACCGCCTGCCGTCCGATGTAGACGGTCCCGTTGCCCAGGGAGGTGGTGATGGCGCGGGGCCAGCCGTTGTCCGCCAGGACCCGTATGTTGGCGCGCTGCCCGGAGGCGACCGGCCGCAGCTCGACGGCGTCGACGCTCTCGTTCCAGATCGCCGCGCCCCGGTCGACCGCGGACCTGAACTCCGCGGAGCCGCTGGCGTCATAGGTGACTATACGCGCGGCTGCCGCTCTGTCCGTGTCCACCGAGGGGGCGGCGACGGCCTGGCCACCCATCAGGGAAAGGGTCACGGCCAGGGCGGCGGTGAGTCCGCTGGTCAACGTACGGACGTGCATGGTCGGCCTCCATACGGAACGGTAGTCGTGCACATGACATGACTTCTGCTCACTGCCCAGCGGGGACCGACACCAATCCGTCAATCTGAGGCACGCGGCCACAGGCTGTTCACGTTCACAGCGGGCGCGGCACTCCGGGGCCGTCGTCACCGCCGCCACGGTCGGTCGCGGGCTCGATCCGGAGGACGTGCTCGCACATAGACTGCTGCACGCCGATGAGCTGGTCCCACCCGAGCCTCACCGACATCGCCCACCGCCCGAGGTCCTCGCCTTGGTGTACGACGTCGCTCGCAGTGGTGGGCGGTATCCCGCCGCAGCCTAGATGCGTCCGTACCAGGGCCTGTTGCGAAAGTGGTGGTCCCCGTTCGGCGGCGCAATGAACCGACCGGGGCAGGCGCCTGGGCCGATGAGCCAGATCGAGAATTCGACAGCCGACCTGCCGCTGCGACGATGGACGAGGCCTCGCCACCGGCGAGTCTTACACCCGACTCACACGCCACAACGGGGGCACCAAAATCCGGAGTATCAACTGAACGGCCAGGTCCGGACCCTATGGGCGAACGGCAACGGTGTCGATGCCCGACGCCCGCAGCTTGCGGGCCAGGAGCTCCATCTCAGGCATCGTGCCCGAGTGTGCTCCCGCCAAGAGCTCCCCCAGCAAGGACTTGACTTCCGCCAGGCCGATGCCGAGTTCTGACCGCAGAACTCGCATGATCGCCGCGCTCCTCGCTGATGGGCTCACCTGAATACGGGCTGATCCACGCCCTTCGAGCAGTCTGTTCCGTAGTTCGGCAGGCAGTTCGCCACCGCATATGGCCACGGTGAACCCGCAGGCTGGGCAACTGGCTTCAGTATCCCAGCGCAAGGAGTCGTTCACCAAAGCTTGGACGCCACAGCACTCCAGCTCCGCACCGCAATCCTGGCACTTCGCCGAGTACCTGATGGACTCGAAGACCATCTGATCCATTCCCGCCCCTTCAAGGAGACCAGGTTAAACGACAAGCTGTGGGCGGGCTTTGGCTCGAGGCGCTGTGGCGCCGGACTCTTCACCAGTTGTGTTGATCAACGGTGCGGAGGTCCGGGGCTGCGGGTCGAGTTTTGACAGATGAGCAGGTGGCGCGGGAACCCGTGTCAGTTCCCCTCGTTGCTCTGGATGATGAAGAAAGCGGTTGACCGCGGGTCTGCGGGCAGCGCTATCGCCCGTTCGAACAGGGCAGAGCCGGCCCAGTCGTCGGGCAGGGGTTGTGGCTGCCTGCTCGCCGTCAGGGTGCGCCACAGCAGCCGGTCGCTGAAGCCGAGCAGGGTGGCGGCGGAGCCCCAGGTGAGGATGCGGGGGTCCTTCTGCCGGTCGATCAGCGGGGCCATCTCGCGGACGACGCTCAGCAGGTCCGGCGCGGTCGGGCCGTCCCAGTGCTTCCAGTCGAGCGCCGGGCGCCAGTGCACGCAGTGGGCGACGAAGACCACGGTCGGTACGTCCCACCCGTTCACGACCTGCTCGGGCACGGCTGCCGCGCCGCCGCCCTGGTTCAGGGCCTGCCATTCCGCTGCCATCCAGTCCCGGCGCATCTTCGGGTCGCCGGCCGTCTCAAGGAACGCGTCGATAAGGCCCTTGTCCCGTGACAAGACGTCCAGCGCGGCCTTGCCGGACTTCACGGCCTGCTCGTCGGGGTCGACGACGTACCAGTTGTTGTCCCGGAAGACCACCCCGGCGTTACGCAGCGGTTCCAGGACACCGGATCCCGCCTTGGCGAGATTCCTCATCACCGCGTCGAGCCCGCCGCGGGCCGCGAACCCGGGGCCGAAGGTGAACTTGGCGGAGTCGTAGGTGTTGACCGACGCCTGCGTGCCCTCGCCGACGCCGAGTTCGCGCCAGATGGCGGCGTTGACTGCCTTGCGTTTCTCCCCGCCCTGGTCGAGGCCCTCGGGCTTGTCGCCCTTGTGCGAGGGGCCGACGTACACGTAACCGCTGCCCCTGTTCCGCAGCGCGAACTCGCGCGCCATCGCCCTGTTGCGCCGGATGGCGTTGTAGAGCTCCGGGAGGTAGCGCGGGTCGCGGCGGACGATGTCCGGTGAGGAGTCGGAATTGGGCAGCGACATCGGCGGGTCCGCCTGCCAGGGGTGCGCCGCCTGCGAACCGATGATGTCCGGCCAGCTCGGTGCGTCCTGCATGGCCGCCAGCACCACGGCCTGGTCCTGGAAGAGACCGGTCGTACGCAGCGGACGGTCCAGGACGACGTCGAGCGCCCCCGACAGCCGCGGGTCCGCGGCGAATTGGGGCGCGCCGGTGACTGTGCCGAAGGCGGCGGGGTCGACCCTCAGCATCCGCAGCGTGTCCACGATGCTGCCGATCCACAGCATGCGCAGCGATGCCAGGACGGGCTCGACGCCCTGCTCGCCGACGAGGTTCCGCAGGGTGTTTGCCATGGTCAGGGGGTCACCGGTCCACGGGACGAAGCCGGTGGACATCTCCTGCCGCTGCACCACGACCCCGCTGGACGGTCCCGTTCCGGCCGGGCGGGCGCCCTCCCGGGTGGGGATGACGCCGCGGGTGACGGCCTGGTTCCCTACGGCCCGCTGAAGCCGCAGCACATCCGCGAGGGGCATCCGCCACACCGGGAGCCGCACGTCAGGGTTCGCACCGTCCCGCACGGCGCGCGTGGCGGCGCGCGTGCGCTGCGCATCCGCTGGGACGGTGTCACCGGCACGCTGGCGGGCTGAGAGCATATGCCACTGTATGACGGTGATACAAACCGGGACAAGCACGGACGACGGTCCTCCGTATCGTGCCCCGGACCGCCCGGACCGCCCGGACCGCCCGGACCGCCCGGACCGCCCGGACCGCCCGGACCGCCCGGAGGCCGAGCCGGGTCCCACGGTCAGGACCACGCAGGGTCAGCGGCCGCCGGGCCGGCCTGACCGCTGTCCTTAAAGCTGCCCCAGCCGTGCTGTGGCTCCTGGCATGTCCAGGAGCAGGCCGTGGAAGGGAGGAGCGGGCGACAGCCACCGTTCCGCGTACAGCGACAGTTACCGCTCCCCGGTAGGCAGGAAGCGGGCTTTGAGGTTTGCGGGGGCCAGGCGGTCGACGAACTGCGGTGTCACCGACTCGGCGTTCGGTGATTCGATGGTGAAGCGGTGCGCCAGCCGGGACGTGGTCAGCGTCAACTGCCGCATGGTCAGCGCCGCGCCCAGGCACACCCGTGGTCCGGCACCGAACGGGAGGTAGGCCGGGCCGGGGGACGATCGGCCGTCCAGCCACCGGGTGGGGTCGAACTCGTCCGGGCGGGGCCACCACCGGGGGTCCCGGTGGATCAGGTAGGGATTGAGCAGTACGTCGTCACCGGGGCTGAGCGACCAGTCGCCCAGGGTGGTCTCCGTACTGGCGGTACGGGTCATCAGCCACGCGGGCGGATACAGCCGCAGTGTCTCCCGGACCACGGCCTCGGCCAGCGGAGTGCCGCCGCCGTCCGCAGGGCCGTTCGCCTCGTCGCGGAGGTCGTCCACGAGCCGGGGGCGGCGGGCGAGTTCCCACACGACGGAGGTGAGGGCGGCGGCGGGGACGCCGTGGCCGCCCATGAGGACGCTGTGCAGCGTCGACACCACGGTGTCGACGGGCGGAGTCGGCTCGGCGGCGAGGAGAAAGCCGAGCAGGTCGTGCCGGGGCGCGTCGGACTTCGACGCGTACGCGCGCCGCTCCCTGACCAGGCCGGTCAGCGTTTCGGTCAGGCGCTGGTAGGTGCGGAAGAAACGGCGGTGGCGGGGGAGCGGAAGCCACGCAGGGAACTCACGGGACGACTCCGCGAAGGGCTGGGTGGCGCGTACGGTCTCGTGCAGCAGATCGGGGACGTCGGCGGAGTCCGCGCCGAAGCAGTATTCGGCGATCGTCCGGGCGGTGAGCGTCCGCATCATGGTGAGTACGTCGACATCACGGCCGGCCGCGTCGGCGATGACCGTGTCGAGGATCGCGACCGTCAGGTCGTCGGTCGTGGCAGCCGCCGTCCGGTTGAGCCCCGGCCACGCGGCCCGGCGTTCGGACATCCAGGACGTGCCGTGTGCGGTGGCCTGGTCGAGATCCCGCCGCATGTCGAAAGGCGCCAGCTCGGTCACAAAGGCGTCGCCGGTGCGGGCGAGCGCCTCGTGGGTGAGTTCCGGGTCGATCACGAACAGCGTGTGCTCGTCGTAGGAGAAGACGTCACCGTACTCCCGGTGGCAGCGGCGCAGGAAGCCGATCCGGTCGGCCTCGTACTCGCGGGTGTTGCCCCTCAGCCAGTGCCCGCGCGGGCCCGGCGGCCATCTGAGCTTCTCGCTGTGCGCCACGCGCCCTCCCTGGTGAATCGCAGGATCCCTCGTGAGGGATCCTGCGATCGGCGTTCTCCGCTGAACGGTCGGGCTACCGAGTGAACGGGTCGGGCTATCGAGCGTGGTAGGGCCAGTAGATGTAGCGTCCGCTGACCCGCTTCCGGCCCACCAGGTGAGCCACCAGGCGTCGTGTCCGTTTCATGAACACCTCACTGCCATCAGGGCGAATAGTTTTTCGATCGTGCCACGGTCTTTTGCCCCGGGCAATATCGCGTCCTGAGCTTTCGCCGGATGCTGTGACATCAGGTGATGTTGCGTCAGGTGGTGACGCTGTGCAGTTAGATGATGTTGGGTCAGGTGGGAAATCGGGAGTGCGGTGCGCGTGCAGCGGAGTCGGTGATCCCGTGCCCGCGTGCGGCCCGGACATCGTGGACGGCTCCGGCCACGACCGGTGCGGCCCAGCGCTCAGCGTGCCGCGCCCGCGTCGTACACCACGAGGGCGATCTGTACGCGGTTGTTGAGGTTCAGCTTGGCCAGGATGCGCGAGACATGCGTCTTGGCGGTCGGTACCGACATGTAGAGCTCTGCCGCAATTTCCGCGTTGGTCCTGCCCTGCCCCACCGCGACCGCCACTTCCCGCTCCCGGTCGCCGAGCAGCGCCAGTTGTGCCCGGGCCTGCTCGGCCCGGGTCTCGCGCCCGCCCGTACCCCTTCCCTCCGATACCTGTACCTGTGCGATCAGTTGCTGCGTCACCGCAGGCGAGAGCACCGGCTCGCCCGCCACCACCCTTCGTACCGCCGCCACGATCTCCTGGGGCGGGGTGTCCTTCAACACGAAGCCGGCCGCGCCCGCGCGCAAGGCTCGCAGCACGTGCTCGTCGGTGTTGAACGTGGTCAGCACCAGCACCTCGGGGGGATGGCGCATCTCCGGTACGGGGCTTCCCGGAGAGGCCGGGGAAGGGCGGGCGCGCAACGCCTCGGTGGCGGCGAGGCCGTCCATGCCAGGCATCCGGATGTCCATGAGCACGATGTCGGGGGAGTGTTCGGCCACCAGCGCCGCCACTTCAGCCCCGTCCGTGGCTTCGGCGACCACCTTCATGTCCGGCGCGCCTCCGAGCATCAGCCGCAACCCGGAACGCACCAGCGGGTCGTCGTCGACCAGGAGTACTCGGATCATGACGGTCACGTTAGCGGCCCACCGCCTTGGTGCCGCCCCAGGGCAGCCAGGCGCGCAGCACGAACGAGTCGCCCCGAGGGCCGTGCTCCAGCCGCCCGCCGGCCAGTTGGGCGCGTTCGCCGAGCCCGATCAGGCCCTGCCCCGCACCCGGGATCGTTGTTCCCGGGCTGCCCGGCAGCGGGTTCGTCACGGCCACCGTCAGCCCTTCCCCGGGCCGGCCCGACAGGGCGACCGTTATCCCGCTGCCGGGCGCGTGCTTACGGGCGTTTGTCAGGCCCTCCTGGACGATGCGGTATGCGGTTCGGCCGGTGGCGGCGGGGAGTGTGTCCGCGTCCTCGGCCTCCTGTTGGTACGTGACGCCCATCCCGGCCTCGCGGGACTCCGCCACCAGCCGCCCCACGTCCGCCAGCGTCGGCTGCGGCCACTCTTCGGCCCCGTCCGGGCCGGGCGTCGGCGCCCGTAGAACACCGATCACCTCGCGCAGGTCCTGGAGCGCCTGGTGCGCGCTGTCGCGGATCACCTCGGCCGCGTGCCGGATGTCCGCCGCGGAGGCGCTCGGGTTGAACTCCAGCGCTCCCGCATGCACGCTCAGCAGCGACAGCCGGTGGGCGAGGACGTCGTGCATCTCCCGGGCGATCTCCTCTCGTGCCTGCCGTCGGGCCTCGTCGGCGGCCCGGGCCGCGCGTTCCTCCAGCGACGCGACCAGCGCCCGCCGGGAGCGTACGTACAGCCCCCACCCGATGGCGCCCGCCACCAGCGCGAAATAGGTGAAGGCCGAACTGGCCGCCTCGGACGCCGTATCCGGCCCCCGCGCCATAAACACGACGAACTGCACCAGCGCGACCGCCGCCACCCAGGAGGTGACCCGCCGTCGCCGATGCACCGCAACTGTGAACAGCGCCACCAGCGTTGCTCCGGTCAGATGGTGGAAATATGTCCCGGCCAGCATCAGCACCACGGCGAGCTGCACCGGACACTGCCGCCGGAGGAACACCAACGCGCAGGCCAGCCCGCCGGCCACCTGGTCGGCGATCTGCTCGCCGCCGGACATGCTCTCGTCCAGGTGCACCGAGTCCGCCGTGACCACGGAGAAGACCACGGCGAAGAGGAAGAAGGTGATGTCGACGAACCAGTCGCGGCGATTGCGCATAGCGCCGAATCTACGTCCGCGGCGCAGCCGCCGGGTCCCGCGTACAGCCGGGGCGATACTTTCGGACTACAAGCCCGCCACCCCCGTATACCAATGACCGATACCGGCCCTGAACAGGGGTTTCTACTGTTCATGGCATGAAGGGCATACTCGGTTTCATCAGCTTCACGTTCATCGTCGGCGGCCTGCAGGGCATCGTTCACGAGGCCTTCGGCACGTGGATCCCGCTCATGGGCTTCATGAGGCACCTGTACGTCGACGGCTACGAGATCTACATCAGCATCGCGCTCATCGTCCTGGGCGTCGCCGTGGGTACCGCCGTGCAGAGGGCCCCGAAGGAGTAACAGTCGGCCAGGTGGGGCGAACTCCCTTCTAATACTCCAGCAGCGGTTCGTGTCCTGAGCTGGTGATTGTCGTTGTCCTGGTATGAAGGGGATGGCTGAAGTCGCTTGGTGGGCCGATGAGTTGGAGTCGGTGTTCGGGCGGGTTGCGGGCGGGTTCGGGCGGGCGGATCTGCGGTGGCGGATGCGGGACTATGTCCGGGGCCTGCTGGGACAGGCGGCACGCAAGAACGGCTGGCAGCTCGCGGAGTGGGCAGGTCACCGCACTCCCGACGGCTTCCAGCGGCTTTTGAACAGCAGTGTCTGGGACGCGGACGCCCTGCGCGACGACGTCCGTGCATACGTCGCTGAACGACTCGGACCGGACGGCGTACTGATCATCGACGACACCGGGTTCATCAAGAAGGGCACCACGTCGGCGGGGGTCGGTCGGCAGTACACCGGCACCTCGGGAAAGATCGACAACTGCCAGATCGGAGTGTTCGCCGCCTACGCCACCCGCTCGGGCCGGGCCCTGGTCGACCGCGAACTCTACCTGCCCAAGGCATGGACATCCGACCGGGACCGCTGCCGGGGCGCGAAGATCCCTGACGAGCGAGGGTTTGCCACCAAGGGTGAACTGGCCCGGGACATTGTCCGCCGCTGCATCGCCGCCGGCCTGCCCGCCGCCTGGGTCACCGCGGATGAGGCTTACGGACAGGACTGGCACTTCCGTCGCCTGCTCGAACAACTCGACGTCGGATACGTGGTGGCGGTGCCCAAATCCCAGCAGATCAAGTCCCTGGCCGGCATCTGGCGCATCGACCAGCTCATCAAAGAAGCGCCTGTTGATGCCTGGCAACGGCTGCCCTGCGGCCACGGGGCGAAGGGCCCGCGCGTCTACGACTGGGCCGCGGCCAGGCTGCCCGCCAACCTCGTCTTCGATGCCGATCCGCCCACCCGTCACCGCTGGGTGATGGCCCGCCGCAGCCTGTCCGACCCCGGCCGGATCGCCTACTACCTCGCCTACTCACCCGTCGGGATCGAGATCGCCGAGCTGGTCAGGATTGCCGGCTCCCGCTGGGCTGTCGAGGAGTGCTTCCAGGCTGCGAAGAACGAGTGCGGCCTCGACCAGTACGAAGTCCGCCGTTACATCGGCTGGTACCGGCACATCACCCTGGCCATGCTCGCCCACGCCGTCCTGGCCGCACTCGCAGCCCAGGCCACCACCGACGCCGCAAAGGGGGCTGCAGAAACGGATCGGCCCTCGTCCCGCTCACCGTGGCAGAGATCCGGCGGCTCCTGGACGCTCTCCTGCCCCACCCACGAGCCGACCGTGATCCCGTCACCCACACACTGAAATGGTCGGCCTGGAGAAGACACCGCCAGGCCGTCGCCCGCCACTGCCACTACCGAAAACGCAGCTCAGGACACGAACCGCTGCTGGAGTACTAAGCCCTTGTAGTTACCGGGCGGCAGTGAAGGAGAACGGTGCCATCCGCAAGAGACCGAAGCGCCGCACCGACCGGGCGGTCCGTGGCGGAACCGTTTCACCGGGCGCCGTGTCCTCCTTCACGGAAGGTGGTCCCACGCTGCGGAACCACCTGTGAAGGGGGATGACCATGGGGCACGTACGCGAGGGGGCACGGTTAGGGGCTTGGGCTGTCTACGGGGTCGTCGGCCTGGCGGTGTTGTACGTGATCGGGGTGTTCGCCTTCGGCAGCGCGGGGTGGATCAGCGCCCCGTTCCGCGGTGAGGCGGACGAGCGCGAGAACACCGTCGGTTCGGGCGAGTTCCGGCAGACCACGTACGAGGAGTTCTTCGATCTGTGCGCGGCCGTGCAGAACGCCGAAGGGACGATCCAAGCGCTCCAGGAGGAGCGGAAGGCCGCTTCGGAGACGCGCACGACGCAGATCGACCAGTCGATCACCGCGCTGAAGGCCACCCGGATCGAGTCCGTCAACGCCTACAACTCGAAGGCCGCCCAGGAGCACCGCGCGCCCTTCCGTGACAAGGATCTGCCGTACCGGCTGGACACCACCGCCGAGCACACGACGTGCACCAACTGATCCCATCTCACCCCGGGAAGAGGGCGGCACCGCATGAAGAAGTTCGTACGCATGGCCCTGGCCACCGTCGTCGCGCTCGTTGTGGGCCTGGCCCTGACGTCCTGCACCGACTCCAGCCAGGACAAGGAGAACAAGGCAAAGCAGGAGAACTACGACCGCCTCGTGGCCGAGCAGCCGGCGGGCCGCATGGAGTACTCGCCGACCCGCGAAGCGATCAACCAGTGGCTCAAGACGTGGGGGAAGCGGGGCAAACTCTCGTACGTCTACATCCAGAACGCCAACGGCGAGTACGGGTACTTCATCATGAAGGGCCTGCCGGTGCCGCGCTGCAAGATGCTCACTCCGACGGAGCGGGTGGAGTCCTCCTCCAACGGCATCGCGGTCCTCGCGCAGCCCGGCATGGACGGTACGTACTCCTCGGGTTCAACCTGCAACGCCTACTACGGTTTCGACGCCACGACGGGCGCGTACATGGAGTTCACGGTCGGCACGAACCAGTCGTTCTTCCTGTTCGACAAGCCCATGACGATGCCGGAGTACGCCAGCGCCAAGCAATTGGGGCCGACATCGGTGAAGGACGTCGAGAAGCAACCTTGAGCGGCCGGGGGCCGGTTGGAGGAGTTCCGGACCGGCTATCGCGGCGGCGGTGGGCAAGGGCCGGCGTCGGCTGTCGTACGCGGTCTGCGCAAGTACGGGTTGGAGCGGGGCGAATCCGACGACACTGATGACAGGAGAAGCTGCGGGGCCGGAGGGTCGGGGGGGATCATTACCGATGGGGACCATATTCCAGCGGCGGGCCACGGCGGACACGCCGACACTGGACCGGTACGACATCGCCCATCTCGCGGGCGGGGCAAGGCGTGTGGCGGAGACGGCGCTTGTGGGACTGCGCGGGCGGGGCGTCATCACGGTCGTCGGGCCTCGGGTGCGCGCGGCGGAGAGCCCGGACGGGCCGGCCGGGGGAGGGGCGGAACATCCCGTGGAGCAGGCCCTCCTCGCGCTCTGCCCGGAGAGCAGGAGCGTCGCCTGGGTGCTCGCCGAGGTGGCGCGCGGCGCCGAGACGGCAGCGATCGAGCGCTGGCTCGTCGCGTACGGTCTACGTACGCGCTACCGGCGCCGCCTCACCCAGGCGGGCCGGCGGAGCCTGGAGGCCGCCGTACGGGAGGCGGTCCTTCCCGCGTACGTCTTCGAGGGCCCCGCGGCCGTCCCGGACCGGCGGCTGAGCCGCGTGATCAGCGGAGCCGAACTTCCCTCCGGGCTGGGCAAGTCCCTGATCCGGCTGGGCAAAGCGCTCGATTCCGACCGCGACTCCCACCACGATTCCCACCACGGCTCCGACACGGACAGCGGCTCCGGTCACTCCGGTGGCGGTGGCGGTGGCGGTGGCGGCGGGGACTGAACCCGTACGGATCCATCCAGCTCAAACGCGCCCTGACCGGGCCCACGGCGAACAGCCGCTTCACGCCGGCCTCGCCAAGCCGGCCTCGTAAAGCTGACCCCGTCAAGCCGTACGAAATCGACAGCGCGTCCCGGCCCACCGGGCGCGGTCGGACCAGTACCCGCACCTGGGTCCCGCGGTCGATGAACGTACGGGGCTGCCGGCGGGGGAGGCCGGTGACGATGTCCGTGTCCGGCAACAGGGGGACGACGGGCCCTCGACGCTCACGGGCAGACCCTCGCCGGGGACACCGAGGCCTGCGCAGACTCGGGTTGACGTCACCGTCACCCGCCGGGGGGCTCGGCGGGATCATCCGATGTGGGGGTATCCATGTACACACGTACGCGTTCCACCCTGGCCGTCGCCACCGCCGTCACCGGCGCCCTGGCCCTGTCCGTACTCACCGTGCCCGCCGCCCAGGCCGACATCGTCTACGGCGACACCCGGATCTCCAGCGTGGTGGTCAACGGGGGCAAGCCCATCGTGCTCGGCGTCTCCGGGAGAACGCCGGTGACGGTCAAGATGACCGTCTCCGACCCGAAGGGCATCAGCGACGCCGGCGGAATCCTCTACCACGGCACGAATATCAGCCGTAACGACTGGGGTGTGATCCTTCCCATCTGCGGCAAGCACGCCGTCCCGGTCTATACGTGCACCCTGAACGACACCTTCGACGCCATCAAGAACGCGCACGCCGGAACCTGGAAGATGTGGGCCTACGCCAACGGCATGGACGGCCACTACATACAGAAGGACCCCGCCCTCACCTTCAAGGTGCTGCGCGCCACCAAGCTGACGGTCAACGCAGCGCCGGAGCCGGTGAAGAAGGGCAAGCCCATCACCGTCACCGGCTCACTGACCGTGGCCAACTGGGAGACGCACAAGGCCGTCGGATACGGAAGCCAGAAGGTGGTGCTCCAGTTCCGTAAGGCCGGAACGACCAAGTACGTCAATGTCAAGACCATCACGTCCAGCAGCAAGGGCGCGCTGAAGACCACGGTCGGCGCCTCCGCCGACGGGTACTGGCGCCTTGCCTACGCCGGTACGACGTCCACCGCCGCGGCTACGGCCGCCGCCGACTACGTCGACGTCCGGTAGCCCGAAGAAGCACGCACGCCGCAGGAACTGAGCGGTACCACCGGATCTCGCGGTGGTACCGCTTTCCGCGGACCTGGGCCGTGTACAAGGTCCACGCCGGGGCGTGGACAAGGCCCACGCCAGGCTGTTGACAAGGTCACACGCGTCCCTTCGGTCACTGGACGTCCGGCCGCATGGCGGGTGCGTTGCGCTGGGGGGCGGTCCAACTGCTGAGGAGCTGAAGGGCCTCGGCGGTGGGCGATCCGGGTTCGACGTTGTAGACGCACATGGTCTGGTCGGTGTCACCGGGTGCCTGGAAAGACTCGTAGGCGAAGTGCAGGTCGCCGACGAGGGGGTGGTGGTAGTGCTTGGTGCCGTGGGTGCGGCGCAGCACGCGGTGGTCGTTCCACCAGGTGCTGAACTCCGCCGAGTGCAGGGTGAGTTCGCCGACGAGATCGGCGAGTTGCCGGTCGTGGGGGTAACGGCCGGCTTCGAGGCGCAGCATGGCGACGGTCTCGGCGGCGATCCGTTCCCAGTCGCCGACCCGCTCGCGGGCCGCGGGGTCCAGCAGGAAGTAGCGAGCGAGGTTGCGGCGGGTTGCGGGGAGAGCGTCGAAGTCGGTCAGGATCGCGCGGGCGAGGCGGTTGGAGGCCAGGACGTCGGTGCGTCGCCCGAGGATGAAGGCGGGCACGTGGTCGAGGGTGTGGAGCATGAGGTGCAGGCCGGGGCGGACCCGCTGCGGGCTGCTGGGGGCGCGCCGTGCCGGGGTGGGGCGTGCCAGGAGGTTGACGAGGTGTTCGCGTTCCGCCGTATCGAGCCTGAGCGCTTGAGCGAGGGCTTCGAGAACCTGGGGGGACGGGTTTCCTCCACGGCCCTGTTCGAGGCGGGTGTAGTACTCGGTGCTGACTCCGGCCAGCCGGGCGACCTCGTCACGGCGCAGCCCCGGCACCCGGCGCGCACGCCCGTCGGCGGGCAGTCCTGCCATGTCCGGTGTGATTCCGGCACGGCGTGTGCGCAGGAAGTCGGCCAGTTCGCTGCTGCGGTCCATACCCCCAGTCTGAGCGTGCCGCCGGTGCCGTGCCCAGCGCTGGGTGGCCCTGTCGGTACCTGTTTCCCGAGTACCTGCCCGTGCCGGGCCCGTTTCCGGAGTACCTGCCCGTGCAGGGCCCGCTGGGAGCGGAAAAACGGGGGTGTGGCGGTGGTGTGCTGGATGCGGGGCCGGTGACAACCGGTTCCGCACTCGCTCCGTTCTCCCTCTGGAAGAGGTACACCATGCTGACGGAATCTTCTGCCACGTCTCTGACCGGCCGGGTCGCTGTGGTCACCGGCGCATCGAGCGGTATCGGTGAGGCGTCCGCCGAGCACCTGGCGGAGCTGGGCGCCACCGTGGTGGTGCTGGCACGGCGCGCGGACCGGCTGGATGATCTGGTCGCCCGGATCGAGAAGGCCGGTGGCATCGCGGTGGCCATCGCAGTGGACGTGACGGACGCTGCCGCGGTGCAGGCGGCGGCCGACCGTGTGATGGCCGACCTGGGTGGCGCGGACCTGCTGTTCAACAACGCGGGTGTCATGCTGCCCGCCCCGGTTGAGGAATGGCCGGCGGACCAGTGGCAGCACCAGATCGACCTCAATGTCACCGGGCTGATGAACGCCATCGGCGCGTTCACACCCCAGCTCGTGAAGGCCGCTGCCGAGCGCGGGGTGGCCGACCTGATCAACACCTCGTCGATCGCGGCCCAGAACATCTTCCCCAACTTCGCCGTCTACTCCGGCACCAAGGCCTACGTCACCCATCTCTCCCGCCACCTGCGCGTCGAGTTGGGTGCGAAGAACGTACGTGTGTCCGCGATCGAGCCGGGCATCGTCGGCACCGAGCTCCAGAAGCATGTCACCGACGACGGCGCGCTTCAGTGGCTGGAAGGCTCAAAGGAAACGATGGAGTGGCTCACGCCTCAGGACATCGCGCGGACCATCGGGTTCATCGCCGGCCTGCCGCCGCGGGTGAACTTTCAGCAGGTCACGATCATGCCCACCCGTCAGCTTAGCTGACCGCTGCCGTCGGGCCCCGGCCTGCCTTCCGGGCGGGCCGGCCGGGGTGTGTCTCGTACCGCGTGACGAAAACGCACGGCGTGGCGGCGGGGCCGACATGTGACGGGGCTCCCGCGCGGTGAGCCGCGGGTGCATCCGCCGCCGGGGTAGGTACCGTCGCCGGCCGGGTCTTTCCCAGCTCGCCGAAGCGGCGTCCGCAGCCGACGGCGGACGCGGGAGCTGAAGGGGGAGTCCATTCCCTTCCGCCGTTGCCCGCCGTCCGCGCCGCGTCCGGGTCGCGCAGCGGACGGCGGGCCCCTCTCCGGCCGAGTCCCCTGGGGTCGTCATAGGGTGCGGTGGTGTGGGTGTCCGGGCGACGGTGCTGAGGCACCGTGTCCGCGTGTCCGCTAACGGGAGGCTTCCTGACGATGGCTACGTACGTGTTGATTCCCGGTGCCGCGTCCAGCCCGTGGTACTGGCATCTCCTGGAGGCCGAGCTGCATGGGCTGGGCCATGATGTGGTGGCGGTGGACCTGCCGTGTGACGACGACTCGGCCGGGCTGGCCGAGTACGCCGACACCGTGGTCGACGCCATCGGTGATCGTACCGACCTGATCCTGGTGGCCCACTCCTTCGGCGGGTTCACGGCCCCACTGGTGTGCGACCGTGTGCCGGTGGACCTGCTGGTGATGCTGCAGGCGCAGATCCCGGCACCGGGTGAGACCCCGGGCCAGTGGTGGGCCAACACCGGCTACGAACAGGCCAGGCGCGAACAGGACGAACGCGATGGCAGGGACCCCGACGACGACATCGCCCTGTTCCACCATGACACCCCGCCGGAACTGGTAGCCGAGGCCGGCAAGCACACGCGTACGCAGTCGGCCACCCCGTTCATGAAGCCATGGCCGCTGGCCGCATGGCCGGACGTGCCGACAAAGTTCCTGCTGGCCCGGGACGACCGCTTCTTCCCTGCGGGGTACATGCGGCGGATCGTGCGGGAACGCCTGGGCATCACACCCGACGAAATGCCCGGCGACCACTGCCCCATGCTCGGCCACCCCACGGAACTGGCCGCCCGCCTGGAGGCCTACCGGACCGGGGCGTAACGAGTTGGCGCGTGGCAGCGACTGACCACCGGGGATGTCGTCGCTGACGGGCGGCACGATCAGGCTGCGACGATCACGGTCAGCAGATCAACGACGGACGCGCTGAACCGGCGAGTGCGCTGCACCGGATGACATGGCCTTCGCGGAGTCCCCGCCGTACGTCCGTTCCGTTGTCCGACGGCGAGAGAGCTGGGCCGGTGCTTGATGAGCCGCCGGGGTCGGTTCGGTGTCAGGTGGTCGCGGGCAGCGCGGCGTCGACGGCGGCCTGGACGGCCTTGGTCATGGCTGCCCGGTGCCGGACGAGCCGTGCGGTCTCGTCGGCACCAGTCGGGTTGCGGATCTCCGGCGCCGTGGTGGCCCAGGCCTGGGCGGCTACGACGACGAGCATCAGGATGTCCATTCCGGCCTCGGCGTTGACGCCGTGGGCTTCGGCGATCTCGGCGGCCTTGGTGACGTGCGCTTCCCGCTCCAGGTGTGAGGCGCCGGGGCGTTCCAGTGCCTTCCACTGGGTGAGGCGCAGCAGCCCGGGGTCGGCGGTCAGCGCGTCGAGCAGGGCCCCGGTGTAGCCGGGCAGGTCGGCGGGGGTGAAGGGCACCATGTCCGCGAGGACCGTCAACCGGTCGGCGAGTACGGCGTCGAACAGCGCGTCCTTGGAGCCGTAGTAGGCGTAAATGGCCTGCTTGTTCGCGGACGCGGCGGCGGCGATGCGGTCCACGCGCGCTCCGGCGAGCCCGACGCGTACGAACTCGTCGAAGGCGGCGTCGAGCAGCCGGGCGCGGGTGGCGGCGGAGTCGTATCCCATCCCGCAAGAGTAAACCAACCAGGCAGTTGCATTCTTAAGCGGGAGCCACGATAAATCCAACTGGATGGTTTGACGATGGCGAGGCGGCGGCGTACGGTCGCATCGCAACCAACTAGTTGGATTAAGGAGTGGTCGTGGCAGCACAGACGTGGTTTGTCACCGGCGCGTCGGCCGGCATCGGGCGGACGGTCGTCGAGCAACTGCTGGAGGCGGGGCACCGTGTCGCCGCCACAGCGCGCAAGCCCGAGGTCCTGGACGACCTGCGGAAGCAGTACCCGGAGCTGCTGTGGACGGCAGCTCTGGACGTCACCGACACCGCCGCGCTCCGTGAGGTCGTCGGGCGCGCGTTCACGGAGCTGGGCCGGGTGAACGTGGTGTTTTCCAACGCCGGACGCGGCGCGGTCGGCGCGGCCGAGGAACTGTCGGACGAGGCGATCGACGAGCAGATCGCGCTGAACATGACCGCGCCGATCCAGCTCTTCCGTGCGGTCGTCCTGCATCTGCGCGCCCAGGGCGGCGGACGGTTCATCCAGACCTCCACCATGGGCGCCCATATCTCCGGCCCGGGCGCCAGCATGTACCACGCCTCGAAGTGGGGTGTGGAGGGCTTCCTGGAGTCCGTCGTCGACGAGGTGGCCCCGTTCGGCATCGGCGTCACCATGATCGAGCCGGGCGTGATCCGCACCGGATTCGGCGCTTCCTTGAGCGTCGCCGAGCCGCTGCCGGTCTACGCGGACACCCCGGTCGGACAGGTGCACCAGGCCGTCCGGGCCGTCGGCAACCTTACCGCTCAGGCTCCCGGCGACCCGGTCAAGGTGGCGGCTGCCATCATCGACTCCGCCACCACCGAGCCCGCGCCGCGCCGCGTCGCCCTGGGCAGCGACGCCCACGCGGCCATCCGGGCGGCGCTCACCGGGCGTCTCGAAGAGGTCGACGCCGGCGAGGCGCTTGCCCGGTCCATCGACTTTCCCGCGTAGTCCCTGTTCGGCGGATCTGCCCGGGCCCGCGACGCCGCAGTGACACCAGCCGCCGCCGCGGCAGGCGGCACCTCGCCGCGCTGTCGGGGTGGTCCGCGTACGACCGAGCCATGCACAACGCCGGTCCTCCGCCTTACGACTCGCCCCCGTGGCCTGAACGGCACAGGAGGGGCTCCCTCCGTCGGACGCCGCTGTCTGATCCACGAAGATCCGCCGGATAGGACCTGAACGAGCCACGGGCCCGCCGAACCTGATCGGCGTGGTACGGGCATGCCCCGCCGATCCGTCCCCCGCCGATCCGTCACCGGCCGGGAGGCTCGCGCCGTACCGGGAGGCTCGCGACAGATCGGCCCCTCTCCGTCGGCCACCGGTCGACGACTTCCGTGGCTGACGACTCCCGTAGCACGGTCCCCAAACACAGTGAGGAAACACCCATGTCCCAGGTTGTCGCCATCTTCGGCGCCGGCAGCGGTCTCGGTACCGCACTCGGCCGCCGCTTCGGCAAGGAAGGCTTTCGTGTCGCGCTGATCGCCCGCCGAGCCGAGCGGCTCCAGGCCATCGTCGAAGCGCTCGCCGCGGAAGGCGTCGAGGCAGCTGCCTTCCCGGCCGACCTGTCCGACCCGGCCAACGCCCGCCCGGTCGTCGATGCCATCCGCGAGCGTTTCGGCCGCATCGACGTCGTCTCGTACCAGCCACTGCCCGGCGGTACCGCCTTCATCCCCGCCGCCGAGCTGGACGCCGCCCGCTTGGCGCCGCTGGTCAACCTGTTCCTGCTCACCCCCGTAGAGATCGCCCACGCCGTTCTGCCGGAGATGACCGAACGCGGCAACGGCGGCTTCATCGTCACCGGCGGATTCACCGCCGCCGACCCGCGGCCGCACATCAGCGGCATCGGCCCGGCCATGTCGGCCATCCGCAACTTCGTCCACTCCCTGCACGGCGAGGTCGCCGACGTCGGCGTCTACGCGGGCGTCTCCACCCTGGCCGCACTGATCAAGAACAGCGAGTCCTACGCGGCGATGTCACCCGAGGACCTGGCCGCAGTCACGGGTGGCGTCACCGGCCTGCACGTCCTCGACGCCGACGAGCTCGCCGAGACGTACTGGCAGCTTTACACCAAGCGCGACCGGACCGAGTACCGCTTCCCCGAGATCAACGCCTGACCGCCCCGCCCGTCCGCAGCAACCATCACACTTCCGTGGGAGCAATCATGACGAACACCCGTAACGACCTGGTGGCGGTGGTGACCGGCGCCGGCCGCGGCATCGGCCAGGACCTCGCCCTGCGCCTCGCCGTCGACGGCGCTTCCGTCGCCGTCAACGACCGCACTGACGTCGGCGAGACCGTCGACCTGATCGAGAAGGCCGGAGGCAGGGCCATCGGCGTCGTGGCCGACGTGTCCACCGAGGACGGCGTGGAACTGCTGCGCGCCAAGTCGACCGAGGCATTCGGTACGGTCAACGTCGTCGTCAACAACGCCGGCCTCATGCCGGGCGCAGGCATCCTGGACGTCACCGTCGAGGAGTGGGACCGCGTCCAGGCGACCAATGTCCGCGGCAGCTTCCTGGTCAGCCGCGCCTTCGTGCCCGGCATGAAGGAACAGGGCTGGGGCCGCATCGTGGAGATCAGCTCCACCTCCTTCTTCATGCCCATGGCCGGCATGCTCGCGTACATCACCTCCAAGGGCGCCATGATCGCCTTCGGCCGCGCACTGTCCGCCGAGGCCGGTGACTGGGGCATCACCGTCAACACGATCGCCTCCGGTGCCGTGGTCACGCCCGGCACGCAGGAAGAGGGCTGGGCCGACCGCTTCCCCGGCATAGCCGCCAGCGCCCAGGCCCTCAAGCGCGTAGGCCGCGGCAGCGACGTCGCCGGCGCCCTGGCCTTCCTCGTCTCCGACGACGCGTCCCACATGACCGGCCAGACCCTCGTCGTCGACGGCGGCATGGCCCACGTGTGACCACCCTGCTCATGCCCGGCCCTGAGGCCGCATGGCCAGCGGCCCCGGGCCGGGCATGAGCATGAGAGGGACCAACTTTCACGAGGGCACGGCGGCCGCCTGAACCCGCTGCGGGCAGTTGAGGCAGCCCGTCCCGTGTACACCTCTTTGACCACTGGCTGGAGCACGACCTGGAAAGAGATCGCCGTTGGCCCACGCCAATGCTCATGTCGGTCCTGTTGCCGACGACAGGGTGGCCCTTCCGGTCCGTGACGCTCTGGGGGCCTTGCCGAACCAGGATGAGAGCCCGCGACGGCTACGGAGATTTTGGATGCGCCGAGCGAAGGCCACTGTGTACAGGCCGATGGCGAAGACGGCCGGTCACAGGAGCCGGGGCTGCTGCGGTGCCGTGCTCAGGTGGTGTGCTGGCCGCCTGGGGCGAAGCCGTACAGGTACAGGCCTCGGTCTCCCGCCACCGCCAAGCCTCGCCCGTCAGGCATCCATGCGAGCAGTCGCATACGCCCCTCGGCCCGCATGACGGTCACCTGGTCTCCTGACAGAGGGTCCCAGATCCGTACCGTACGGTCGTCGCTGGTGGTGGCGAGCCGGGTGCCGTCCGGGGAATGGACCGCTGACGTCACGCTTTCGGTGTGGCCGGTGAGGGCGGAAGCGCGCCGCCCGGTGACCGGATCCCAGACCCCCACGGTGCCGTTATGGCTGCCGACGGCGATCCAGGCGCCGTCCGGGGAGACCGCTACGGCCGTCACCGTGCCGGAAACGTCGGTGAGAGTGGAGACCTGTTGCCCGGTGGCCGTATCCCAGATCCGCACGGTGCCGTGGGTATCGGTGGCGACCCAGGCTCCGTCCGGGGAGACCGCCAAGGCGTTCGCCCAACTGGTGTGGCCGGTGAGCGTGGAGATTCGCTGCCAGGTCGCCGCATCCCAGATCCGCACGGTTCTGTCGTCGTTGCGGGCGGCGATCCAGGCGCCGTCCGGCGAAACAGCCACCCCGGTCACTGTGCCGGAATGGCCGGCGGGAGTGGAGGTCTGCTGCCAGGTGACCGTGTCCCAGATCTCCACCAAGCCGTCGTAGCTGCCGGCGGCGATCCAGGTGCCGTCCGGCGTGACAGCCACAGCGTTCACGTGATTGGTGCGGCTGGTGAAGGTGGAGATCTGCTGTCGTGTGGCCGTATCCCAGATCCGTACGGTGCCGTCGTTGCCGCAAGCGGCGATCCAGGTGCCGTCCGGCGAGACACCTACGGCAACCACCCCCGTGGTGTGGCCGGTGGCCTCGTCCGCATGACTGTCCCCAGCCGGGTTCCAGATCCGCACGGTGCCGTCGTGGCTGCCGGCGGCGAGCCAGGCGCCGTCCGGGGAGACCGCTACGGCAGTCACTGAGCTGGAATGGCCGATGAGGGTGGTGGTCTGCTGCCAGGTGGCCGTGTCCCAGATCTCCACCGAGCCGTCGTAGCTGCCGGTGGCGATCCAGACTCCGTCCGGGGAGACGCCCACCGCTTGTACCGTACCGGTGTGCCCGGTGAGGGTGGCGGTCTGACGTCCCGTTGCCCGGTCCCAGATTTGCACGGTGTCTTCGGGGAAGCAGTTTGTGGCGAGCCAGGTGCCGTCCGGTGCGACCGCCAAAACGTTCACCCAACTGGTGTGGCCGGTGAGGGCGGAGGTCTGCTGCCCGGTTGCCCGGTCCCAGATTCCCACGGTCCCGTCGTAGCTGCCGGTGGCGATCCAGGTCCCGTCAGGTGAGACCGCCGCCCGCACTACTCTGGAACGGCCTGTGGAGAAAGAGGCCTTCCTCCTGGTGGCCGGGCTCCAGATCTGCATGGCCCCATCGCCGCTGACGGTGGCGAGCCAGGCCCCGTCCGGCGCGACGGCCAGTGCGCTCACCCCGCGGGTGTGGCCGGTGAGGGTGGTGGTCTGCCGCCAGGTGGCCGTATCCCAGATCCGCACCGACCCGTCACGGCTGCCGCCGGTGGCGATCCAGGCGCCGTCGGGCGCGATGGCCAGTGCGGCCACCGCGTGGGTGTGGCCGGTGAGGGTGGTGGTCTGGCGCCAGGTGGCCGTATCCCAGATTCCCACCGAGCCGTCGTCGTAGCCCGTGGCGAGCCAGGTGCCATCGGGGGAGACCGCCACCGCCTTTACGTCGCCGGCGGGGCCGGTCAGGGCGCGGATCTGTGCAGGGTGCGGCAGATCGGGCAGTGGCCACCAGTTGTAAAGCACGGGGTGGGCGGAGCGCCAGGCGGCCACCTGACCACGCCAGGCATCGGATCCGGCCAGGCGGCTGCGGAGGATCGCCCTGAGGGCGTGGGCAGGGGTGGTCGGTTCGAGCAGGTGCGACGCCCGCGCGAGGTCGATGGCCGCCTGACGGGCCGCCGGGGTGGGGACGCGTGCGAGATCGGCCAGGGGGAGCGCTCGCTCCGCTGTGGTCCAGGCGCTGTTCGATCCAGCGCAGGTCGAGCGCCAGCGCTTCGGCCTCCCGCGCGTGCCCGGCGTCCAGCAGGTGGGTGATGAAGTGGTCCGCGACGTAGCGGTCGGGGTGTTGCCACCAGGCGCGCGCTGGTCCGCCACCGCCGCCCGGCTGCGGTCCGGCCGGCGGCACATCGGAGGCGGCGGCATCGACCAGCGCGCGGTTCACCTCGCGCAGGCGCTCCTCGTCCAGTCCGGAGCGCAGAAAACCGCGGATGACGTCGTGCAGTCGTACGCGTCCCCCGGCTGCCGGATCCAGCGCGAGCAGGGACAAGCCGCCCAGCGCCGCGCACAGTTCCCTGGACTGTTCCTGGTCCAGAGAACTGGTGGCCTGCCACAACGCGGCGATGAGGCCGACCGGGATGGATTCGTCCTCGACGAAGACACCGAGTTCGGTGAAGCGGTCGAACGCGTCCATCGGCAGCAGCTCGGCGCCCGCCTCGACCGCGGCGCGCACCGCGGTCTGCCGGGCCTGGGGATCCTTCAGGTCGACGGGCGTTCCGGGATCCAGGCCGGCCGGCCCCCGGGTCCGTAACCGCTCCAGAATCGCTGCCCCCGCGTCGGCGGCCGTGACGCCGGTCATCATGCGCCGGTGAATGTGACGGTTGGCGATGCGCAGCAGCAGCGGCCAACGTCCGGTCGCTCTCAGCAGACCGCGCACGGTTGCTTCTGGCAGCTTGCCGGGCAGATCGAAGGTGAGGACCTGCCGGGCCTGGGCCGTGGACATCTGGTCCACCCTGACCTGGTGCGTGCTGGCCGGCAGCAGTTCCGGCAGGCGTGTGGTGATCAGCGTGCGGCAGTTGGCGCCGCCGGTCAGGAACGGTGCGAGCTGCTCGGGCGTCCACACGTCGTCCAGAATCAGCAGGGTCTCGGCGCGTGCGTCCAGAAGCCGACCCAGGTGTGCGCCCGCGAGGTCCGGATCGTCGAAAACAGTGGTGTCCCCGGTGATGAACCGTGTGGCCTCGGCCACCTTTGTGGCGATCTCCGCCCGTCTTCGTACGTCGAGACCGAGGGTGACCCGGTAGATCCGTCCGTTGAATCGCCGCTGGACCCGGCGGTCGGCCCACACCATGTCCGCCAGCGTGGTCTTCCCGAAGCCTCCCGCCCCGTGCAGCGCGGCTGTGGAGGTGATACCCACCGAACGCCGCCCCCTGCGGCGGCACAACTCACCAGCCACCTGCGCCGCTTGCGCCCGGTCCACCACCCACCGCGGTATCCGCGGCGGCACCGGCGGTGGCGGATCGCCGGCGATCTCCGGCGGATCGCCGCCACCGCGCAGCGCATACAGGGCCAGCAGCAGTGCGACCGCCAATCCGGCTCCCAGGACGATCCACGCGTGCTGCCTGATCGCATCGAGCGGGCCCGGCCACCGGTCCTGGCCCGTCGCCGCGTTCTCCGCCAGCGACGTCACCGCGCTCACCACCGCGGTGACCACAACCGACGCGGCCAACCCCGGCCACGGACTCCTCGCCACAAGCGCCCCCACACCTGACTCCCCGTCACGCGAGGCTACCTCTTCCGGTGGCGTGGTTGATTTCGGTCTCGCTCTCGGCTCAGCGCCGGCGGTGCCGCCCGCTGACGGTGCTCGGCGGCGCAACGTTCAATGCGCGAGGAGTCGGATGACGGTGAAGGTGACGCTGACGGTGACGGTGACGGCAAGGATTCCGGCTGAGATGACGATGTAACGGACGATCGCGCGGGGACGGCCGTGTCCCTCGCCCCCCTCGCGGCCGGAGTAAGCCGCTCCGTGGCCACCAACTGGTTCAGACTGGCTCAGATGTCCGCCTGGTCCGCTTCTTCTTGCGGGCTGTTGTGCTCCAGGCCCGCGAGCCACCGGGTGACGACGGTTTCGATGAACGCCTCGGTGATTTCGCGTCGGTCGAAGTAGAGCCGCGCCACGACGGGCGCGTAGAGCAGGGTGTACTCGTCTTCCGTGAGCTGCCGGCCGGAGGGTTCCAGGAGCTGGTTGAGGGCCGCGCGGCGGTCGGTGCCGATGTCGGCGAGGGCCTGGTCGCTGTCCGGGTCGTTGTCCGCCTCCGCGACCACGGCCGGTACCGCGATGCGGGCCGCGGGGACGTTCAGGCCCGCGGCCAGGCTGGTGAGCCATGCGGTCGCGACGGTGCGCAGGTCGGCGCCCGGCTCGGGGTAGCCGACGTCGGGGCCTTCGAGGATGAGGTCGAAGAGCAGGGCCGCGCGGGTGGGCCAGTGCCGGTAAAGGGTCTGGCGGGTGATGTCGGCGCGTTCGGCCAGCAGGGAGTACGTCAGTCCGGTGGGGCCGACCTCGGGCAGGAGGCCGCGGGCGACGGCCAGCGCGTGGGCGCGGGTGCGCTGGACGCGGGGGTTGCCGGCTTCCGGGCGGCGGCGGTGGACAGACGTCATCCCCCGCATCGTACACCACGACTCATACGAGGTGTGTGATTGGCTTCGCGCCAACAATCACACAACATGTGTGATATACCTGTGAGTAGATCATACGGCCTGTGTGATTCATGGCTGTGCCTGTCCCTACCCCGTCCCGGAGCTCTCATGTCCACACGCGTTCTGCCCGAGCCGACGTTCGCCCGCACGCGGCTCGGCTCCGGCCCCGCACTGGTTGTCGCCCACGGCGCCAGCAGCAGCTTCGAAGGCACCTGGGGCCCGATCCTCAAGGGCCTCACCGCTCACCACACCGTCGTCGGCATCGACTACCCCGGCAGCGGCGACACTCCTCGCTCCCCGACCCCGCTGTCCCTGGACGACCTCGCCGACCAGATGGTCGCCGCGGCAGTCGCCGAGGGTCTGGACACCTTCGCCCTCGCCGGCTTCTCCCTCGGCGGTCCCGTCGCGATACGCGCCGCCACCCGCCACCCCGAGCGCGTCAGCGCTCTCGTCCTGACCGCGGCCTTCGCCCGCCCGGACAACAACCTGACCCTGATCGGCTCCGTCTGGGAGCAGTTGGCCGCATCGGGCGACCGCGAACTGCTGGCCGAGTTCCTGCTCCCCGTCGCGCTCAGCCCGCGGGCGCTGGAGGCGCTTTCGGCCGATCAACTACGGGCGACCCTCGGTTACACGGCCGCTTCGAGTGCGGACGGCACCCCGGAGCAAGCCGCCCTGGTGACACGCGTCGACGTCCGGGACGACCTCGCCGGGCTCAACGTCCCCACCCTGGTGATCTCCGCCACGGCCGACCGTACGGTTGCCCCCGCGCTGCACCGCGAACTCGCCGAGCAGATCACCGGTGCGCAGTTCGCCGAGATCGACACCGGCCACGTTGTCGCTCTCGAACGCCCCGAGGAGTGGCTGCGGCTCATCACTGACTTCCTTGCCGGCCAGCACCACGGCGCCTGATCACCCGCCACCTGTGCAGCCCGGGGCCGGGACCGTCCCCGGTGTGCCGTGGGTGCTGCCGCCCTCCGTCCCCCCCGTACGTCGGCCGCCCCGCAGCGGACCACACACCAGAGAAAGCGTCAGGAACCATGACTATCGCCCATCCCTTCCTCGTCAGAGCTGACGAAGGACAGTACGTCTGGCGCCTGGGCGCCATGATGCGGCTCCTCGCCGGCGGAGAGCAGACCGGGGGCCAGTTCTGGCTCTCGGAGCTGACTGCTCCGCAGGGCAGTGGCGCCGGCACGCACCTGCACACCCGCGAGGACGAGACGTTCATGGTGGCCGAAGGGGAACTCACCGTGCGGGTGGGCGACCAGACTCTGGAACTGGGGCCGGGGGACGTCGCGTACGGGCCACGGAACCTCTCCCACAGCTACCGCGTGGAGTCGCCGACGGCCCGCTTCCACGTTCTCGGCACCCCGGCCGGCTTCGAGAACTGGTTCTTCGAGACGGGCACCAGGGTGGACGACCCCTCGTCCTTTCCCCCTCCCGGCTTCGTGGAGGAGTTCCCGGACCCCGCCACGCTGGTGGCCTCACTCGTCAAGTACGGCGCCAAGGTGCTGTAGCCGCCGGACGGCCGCGGCGCGGAGCCCCCGGCAGCCGCAGTCCCCGGCGGCCGGGCCGGCGCACGGTGGGCAGCCCCGGCGCACGGTGTGCGGCCCGGCGGTCGTGGACACCTCGCCGGCATCAGAGCAGGCACGACCTCACGGCCGGAGTCCGACGACATGCCCTGGCCATCGACCATCCAGACCATCCGACCACTTTCGTGAAGGAACAGCATGAGGAAGATCACCGCCAGCCTCTTCATCTCGCTCGACGGCGTCGTGGAAGCACCCGACCAGTGGCACTTCCCCTACTTCAACGAGGAGATGGGCCAGGCCGTGGCCGGAGTCCTCGGCGCTGCCGACACCCTCCTGTTCGGCCGGACGACCTACGAGGCGTTCGCCGAAGCCTGGCCCGCACGGGAAGCGACGGGCGGCCCAGAGGCGGACTTCGCCAGGAAGCTCGGTGACGTCCGCAAGATCGTCGCCTCCCGGAGCGAGCCGACGTTCACCTGGCGGAACTCCGAACGGCTCAAAGGCGACCTGATTGATGCCGTGACCGCCCTGAAGGGCAAGCCCGGCGGGGAGATCACCGTCGGCGGCTCGGTCTCGGTCGTCCGCCAACTGCTCGCGCACGGGCTGCTGGACGAACTGCACCTGCTGGTCCACCCGATCGCGGTACGCGCCGGCATGAGGCTGTTCGACGAGGGCGACCAGCCGATCCCGCTGCGACTGGCGGCGTCCACGACGTTCCGCACCGGCGTCCTCCACTTGGTCTACGCACCGGCCAAGGCGGTCGGCGACCCCACCGAGGACGGCGTTCGGAGCTGAGGCGGGGGGAGGCGGCGGTCCGGGAGGTCGCCGTCCGGCGGGCCCGACCCGGGCCCGCCGTCAGCCCGATCGGGCTTGCACGGCAGCGGCCGGACGGACCACGAGCGGACCACGAGGCAGATCGCGACGGCGCCTTGTCCCTGTGTGCTCGTCCACCTCTTGGCTCGTGTCCGCTGCCAGGGCACGCCGTTTGGTGCCCGTGACGTTATGACCGCCGCAACGGCTGGGCCCGTCGCTCGCCGGTGCCCTATCGGGCATTTCCGCGTGTACGGCGGTCCGCCCTGCCGGGATGCGGCCCCGGGGAAGCGGTCCGGACACTGGGAGACCGGGAGCCGCCGAGGCAGCGAGGTGAGGACGCGTGGGGCGAGGGGCGTACGAGCGTACGGAGCGGCGGCCCGCCGCCCCGTCCGCCGCCGCGCCTGCCCGGCCCGCTGTCCCGCCGGGTCACCGGCCCGAAGGGCTGCTGCGGTTGCAGCAGACAGCGGGCAACGCGTCAGTGCAGCGGCTCCTGAACCGTGGCGGGGAGCCGACGGCAGCCGCGGGGCCGGGGAACGGGCACGCGGCCGGTGCGTTCTTGGTGCAGGATGCGTTCTCGGTGCAGCGAGAGCCGCCGAAGGGCGGCGCCGGGGATACGTCCACGGAGACGCTCGGCGCGCGGGTGGCGGCCGGGAAGTTCAAGGAGGTTCTGGAATACCTCAACGGCCGTTCGATGGACGGCATGGTGGACGAGATCGAGAAGCTCGGTTTCGCACACGCCAGTTATCTGCTGGGGAACCTCGGCGCGGCGGCCTGGCTCGGGCCGTACGCCCTGGCCCGGCTGGAAGCGGGCCTGCGGACGGTGGGGTTGCGGCAGACCGGGACGACGGGGGAGTTGCTGACGCCGCTGCTGGACGCGCTGATCCGTTCGGGGGTGCGGCAGCGTCCGGACCAGTTCGAGGTGGTCCGCCGCAAGGTGCCGCCGCCGGCCGGCGGATGGGACGGGCTGGTCCGCGGGCATCTGGCGGTGGCCGACTTCGGTGAGTTCTTCACGCTCACGGCGGCCGACAACGCCTTCCGGGTACTGGATTTTGCTCCTGACGCGGACCTCGGGGGAGCGTTGGACGGCCTGACGGAACGGCAGTTGCGGTTGCTGATCGTCAGCAACCGGATGGCGGACCGGTACGACGGCGAGCGGATCCGGCGGGCGCTGGACGCCGCGTGGCGGGCGCGGTTCCCGCAGGCCGAGCCGCCGTGGCCGGTGGCAGGGACGGCTTCCGGGATGAACGTGGCTGCCATGTCCGTGATGGACAAACTGGCCGAGGCGATACGGCGGGCGGAGAAGTACGGCGGCGAGGAGGTCAGGGGAAAGATCGCGGAGCTGCTGACGCCGCAGGCGCTGGCGCTGATGGCCGGCACGACGATCCTGTTCGCCGTTCTGGAGGGCAGTACGGCGGGTGCGGCCGGAGTCGCCCTGATCGCGTTGTCGGCCGCGCTGGTCGGCCCCGAGGTGTACCAGATCGCCGGGGACATCAACGGCTTCATCAGCACGGCGGTCGGGGCGCAGGACGAGGCCGCGCTCGACCTGGCCGGACAGTACTTCGCCAAGGCGGCGGTCGCGATCAGCATCGACATTCTCGTCGCGGTGCTGCTCCACAAACCGACCAGGGCGGCCACACCGAAGATCCAGGCGGCGGCACGCGCCACGGGCGAGTTCCTGAAGAGCCGGATGCCCGCGCCCGGGCGGCCCGCGGGTGAGCTGATTCCGGCGCTCGCCATGGCCGGCGACGGCCCGCGCTTCGTACAGGCGCCTGCGGAACGGCTGGCTCCTCTGGAGACCCGGGGCGGCGGCCCGGCGTCCGGTGGTGAGCCCGGCCCGTCGTACGACGCGATGCCCCGGGACCGACTGCGCAAGCTGGCCAAGGCGGACACGGACGCTGCCAACGCCCTGGTCGACCGCTACCGCGTGATGTCGGACGCCGAACTGCGGAAACTGGCCTCCGCCAAGGACAAGACCGCCAGAGCCGTCCTCGACCAGCGCACGTCCCCCAACGACGCCGAACTCGCCCGCGTCCTGGGCAGTGACTACCGGCCGCCGCACTCGGCCACCGTCACCGTCAAGCGCGCCGGCGCCCAGATCTACCGCGCCGAACTGACCAGCGGCAACATGTCGGCGTCCGAAGCCGCCCTCGGCTACCCCCGCAACTCGCTGGCCACCCACACCGAGGCCCGCGCCGTCCGCAACCCCGACCTCCGGCCGGGCGACGTCATGACGATCACGGGCCAGTACGAGCCCTGCGCCGCATGCACCCGCGCCATGTTCACGGCCTCCCGCTGGCTGGGTATCAGGATCAACTACGTCTGGCTGGGCGGCTCCGTCTCCTTCCCCTGACGGCGGCCCCCTGCCCAACACACACCTCCGGACGACCGGGGCCGCACACCTCACTCCAGGACTTGTGACGGTGCACCCGCCTGGCTGACCGCCGGTCATGTCGTTGGATCGAGGTAAGACGCACCTTCGAACTCGGCGTGGTCGACAAGGAAACGGAGGATCGCAGTCGAGCGCTGAACCGGTACTGCCTACCTACCCCTACCGTCGGCCCGGGGCCGACTGGCCAGCCAATGATCGACCATGGCGGGCTGTTGCTCACCAGGCGAGCAGGCGCCGCGCCGCCTTTCAGCCGCGGCCGGGCCGTAGGCAGACCGGCTGTCCGGGTTCGTTGCCCAGCACGTCAGAGCTTCGTCGCGGCAGGCCATGCACCTGGCACGCACAACCTGGCTCAGACGGGTGCCATCTGGAGCTCACCGATGACCTGCAGACCGACTTGCGCTGCCAGCCAGGTGGACCGTTGAGCTTCGATCTGCTTCACGTGGACATATACCGTATGGTCCGTCGCGAGATCCTCAAGGTAAACGTCGCGGGCATTCACACATACCGTCACATAGGCGCCTCTGGTGCCCCCGCAA
The DNA here is from genome assembly GCF_019056675.1 of Streptomyces sp. GMY02. Lineage (NCBI taxonomy): Bacteria > Bacillati > Actinomycetota > Actinomycetes > Kitasatosporales > Streptomycetaceae > Streptomyces > Streptomyces sp. GMY02. The sequence goes on from NZ_CP077658.1 coordinate 8,327,638, forward strand.
CCGAGGCCGATCTCTGGAGCCGCCGGCCAGCCGCTGAAGTCCCAGCGCACCATGGCCGGGACGTTTCTCGCGGCAGCCAAGAACGCCTCCACAGAGTCCGGGCCCAGGCACCATCTGCTCATGAAGATCGGCAGGCACTCAGACGGAGAGTCGCCGCTGCGCGAGGAGCCGCGCCGGGCGGTACCATAGGACCACCAGTCGGCATCCGGCAAAACTTCGCTCAACCGCTCCAGGTCGTGGGGCGTGGAGACCCCCGCTTCGAAGTCGACTTCGAGTTCCCTGGTGTCAGCGAGATTGAGTAGCAGCCCAGCGACTCGCACTGCCTCCGCAACATCCGTGGTCCTCAGTATTGCCTGCGCGTACGAGTTGCTCATGACGAGCAGCCTGCCAAGTCATCCGCCGGTCTGCGACTTGATATATGAGCAACCTCCTGGTCGTTGTGAGCCCCCGTTCTCGCAGGTAGGTCCGCTTGCGGCTCTCCCCGCTCATGCGTCGTTACATCCTCGGCCCTGGTGGCCTCTGGCGCACCGACCGGGCCTGCAATAGTGGGGTAGGTGCTGGTCGGCCTGCCCATGCCGCAGCCGCCGACGGCCGCTTGGTCCTCGCGGTTGACGTCAGCGACTGGGTTCACTTCGACGCTTCCACCAACGTTGGTCGCCTGTTCAACCCTGAAGTCCTGTCAGGAGGTAGGCGACGTCCAGGCCCGTGGTCAGGTAGTCCTGGAAGATCTGGTTGTTCAGGGCCCATGGAGACCGCTTGAGCTGGATGAGCTGGATCGCTGCTGTGGTTTCGTGGCCGAGTTGGACGAGAGCCTGCGCCACGACGAGGCCTGAGCGGTTGTAGCCGGAGTGGCAGCGGACGAGGGTGGTGCGGCCGGTTTCGACGGCCTCTGCGGTGGCGTGTGCTACCCGCTGCACGGCCTCGATCTGGTTGGCAGTGAGGGGGCCGTCGGGGATCTCGGCGACGAGGTGCTCGATGCCCGGCTGCGGCCCGTGACCGGAGCGGGTGAACAGGCTGACGACCATGTCGAATTCGCTGGCGACGACGACCGGTTGAAGTTCGCCGGCGGGATCGGTCCAGTAGTGGCCGCCCATCCACAGTCCCGGCACGATCTCGTCCCAGGGCGTCTGCGGTCCCGGCGCGTCACGGTCGCGCTGACGCGTGTTCTTCACACACTCACCTCCCCTGGACGACCAACGCGGCGCCTGCGGGAGCCGAGCCGCGCCACCCGCATGGGTGGTACCTCCAGAATCGCACGCAGGGAAGCGCGCCAGCCCCCGGTCCCCCCCCCGTGAGCGGATGTGCTTTTCCTCTGACACAAACCCGCGTTGGCCAACGCCGCAGTCATGCTCTCCCCGGAGGATCACCAACGGACACTGGTCCTGCATTTCCGGCCATTCATCCGGCACCGGCTCCACTGGCGGGCGATGCAGGACCACAAGGTCGTCTTTGACCACATCGACCGACACAGATGATCCTGAAAACGGCCACGCCCTCCTCGAAGGCGCCCCACACCCGCTCGTTGGATCTCCATGCATCCGGCACCGGACCAGCGTTCGAACGCCACAAGGCAGGGCTGGGCCAACCGATGGCCAACCAGATCCAGGGACGGGCCACAGCGTCCAGGGTGGCCGAAGGCCGGCAAACCGAAGGCCGCCCGGCGCTGCGCGGTGTCGGCGCCGGGCGGTGGTGTTCTGCGGTTCAGCGCCGGCCGGTGATGGCCTGGGTCTCCCGCTCGATCATCTCTATCAGCGGGAAGTCGTCGTAGTTGCTGAGAATGACGCCGACCCAGCCCGTGTACGGGTAGATGTTCCAGTTGGCGCCGCTACCGGGGCCACCGCCCGCCCGCGAGTGCACCCACTGGCCATTGACGATGCTCACGGGCATTTGGTAAGCGCCGAAGCTCGTCGGCCCATGAGGGACCTTGGCCGCGGTGAACACATCGGCCCAGGGCCGGTCCAGTACCGTTCCGTCGCTCAGCCCGTGCGCGAAGCGGACCAGATCCGGCGCGGTGGCGAAGCCGGCGTCCCCGGGGGCGGCGATGAAGAGGCGGCCCGGGTTCTTGCCCAGTTCGTACGGGTGTGCGCTGCCCTTGTCCAGGTTGCGGACGGCGTCCACCCGGCTGCCGTCCTCCACCGTCATGTACGGGTGCGCGATGTGCTCGTCGGTGAGCCACTGCTGCCGGGTGTAGAACGCCGTGCCGATCATGCCGCAGCGCCCGAAGATGTGCTCCTGAACGTAGTCCCAGTACGTCATGCCGGTCACGGCCTCCACGATCATCGCGGGGATGCCGATCTCGGCGCCGGCGTGGTCGGTGGGAGTGCCGACGGGGGCCACCAGCTTCGACTGCCGGGCCCACCGCTCGTAGTACTCGTGGACCTCCTCCCGGCTCTGGAAGACGCGTTGCAGATCCTCGTCCGGAGTGTCCAGCCCGGAGATACCGGCGAGCATGTGATGGATGGTCACCTGCTCGGCGATTTCTTTGGCGAAGCCCGTCAGATAGGTGCCCACCGTGTCCGCCAGCTTCAACTTGCCCTGCTGTGCGAGCTGCAAGATGGCCACCGCGCCGAACGGCTTGCCCGCCGAGGTGAGGTTGAACGCGACGCCCTCGTGGTTGGGGACCCCCTTCTCCTTGTCGGCCATGCCGTAACTGCGCGACAGCACGGTCCGGCCGCGGTATGACAGCAGCACCACACCAGAGAACTTGTCCTCGGCCGCCAGCTCCGCCACGTACCGGTCGTAGGCACCGCCGGGCAGGCAGTCCGGCGGGATATCGGGGTCGGCCGGGGTCGGTTCGGCGTGGGCGGGTCGGGCGCCGGCCGGCTGCGCGCCGGCCCCCACCATGCCGGCAGCGGCTAATCCGCCCCACCCGAGCAGGCTCCGCCTGTCGACACCACGTACGGAATTCGGGTCCATGACCACGGCCTTTCCTCATCGGCGAACCGACCCATGCGGCGCCCACATCTCGACGCGCTGCGGTCCAAGCCCCCATCGAATACGCAAGACGGTTACGGCGGTGTATGCGGTTTTCGATACGCCCGCGATACACCCCGGCCCTCCGCGGCGACAGCACCGCTGACGTACCGGGCCCGGCGGTCCACATACTTGAGCCGGTCGGTGGTGGTGGCAGAGCTGACGCCGAGGACAGCCACCCGACGACAGCTCCGACGGGACTTCTTCGGCATGATGTCCGTCTCCGCCACCCTGCACCACGAGTTCGTGCTTGCCGCCACCAACGACGGCTTGGCCGCTGCCCGCGCCTGCGGCAAGACCGGCGGACGGCCCCCACGACTTGCCATCGAGCAGATTGAACAAGCACAACGGCTCTGCGAATTCGGCATCCCCGTCCGGAAGATCGCTCGCACCTTCAAAGCCGCACCCGCCGCGATCTACCGCTACATCGCGCTCAAAACCGTGAAATGAAGCTCTCGTCGAATGCTTCCTCTGCTTCCTCTGCTTCCTCGCGCCTGGCTCACCCTCAGACGGCCCATCGAGCGGGCAGCGGGGCCACGCCAAGCCGCGATGAATCTTTGCAGAGTCTTCTCTGCAGAGACTGCTGTGCAGAGAAGACTCTGCAACCTACGCTGTTGGCATGTCCGACAAACCCGAACGCACACCACAGCCGGCCAAGCCCGCCCGGCGCCTCGATGCGCGCAGTCTGCGGGGGCTGGCCCATCCGCTGCGGATGAACATCTTTGAACTGCTCAGTCTGGACGGCCCTGCCACCGCCACCAGGCTCGCCGAACGCCTCGGGGAGAACACCGGCACCATCAGTTGGCACTTGCGCCACCTCGCCGAGCACGGCTTCATCGAGGAGGAAACCGGACGGGGCACGAAACGCGAGCGCTGGTGGAGAAGCGTCGACGTCACGAATGAGCTGAACACTGCCGATTTCCGGGACGATCCCGACACCCGGGGCGCGCTCTCGGTCTACCTGCACGAACTTGTGCAGCAGTACTTCAGCCGGGTCGTGAACTACATCAGCGAGGACTGGGACGACACGTGGCGGAGCGCCGGCACCGTCTCGGACTGGAGCGACCTGCGGTTGACCCCGACTCAGCTGGAGGCGCTCAACACCGAGCTGATGGCTGTCATCGCCCGCCATACCCCTGTCCCGGACGCCGAGCCCGCCCCGGACGCGCTCCCTGTCGTCGTGCAACTCCAGTCCTTTCCCCGCAAGGAGCGCGGCACCGCATGAGCCACGGCATACGCGGTGGCCTCCTGCGACGCCACCACGATTTTCGGCTGCTGTGGTGCGGCGAGACCGCAGGAAAGTTCGGGGCGTCCGTCACCGGGGTGGCGATGCCGCTGGTTGCCGTCTCCACCTTGCACGCCAGCACGTTCGAAGTCGGCCTGCTGAGCGCCGCCACCTGGGCCCCTTGGTTGATCATCGGTCTCCCGGTCGGTGTCTGGGTGGACCGGCTGCGGCGCAGACCGATCATGCTGGCCGCCGCCGCAGTCTCCCTTTTACTCTTCGCCGGCATCCCGGTCGCCGCATGGTCCGGCTGGTTGAGTATCGGACTCCTGCTAGGCATCGCCCTGCTGACGGGCACGGCAGCCGTGTTCTTCCAGACCGCCTACAGCGCCTACCTCCCCAGCATTCTGGAGCCCGACGACCAGCCCGAGGGCAATGCCAAACTGCACGGCAGTGCGTCCGCCGCGCAGATTGCCGGGCTCGGCTCCGGCGGCCTGATCGCACAGCTGGCAGGTGCGGTGAACGGGATGTTCGCCAACGCGGCGACATTCCTCCTTTCTCTCTTGTGCCTCGCAGGCATCCGGCACCGCGAGGCACCTGTCACCAGGACCGAACATCGCCCCACTTCACTGGTCAGTGAAGTGCGCGAAGGGCTGCGGCTGATCGCCGTCGACCCTTGGTTCCGCACGCTCACGCTCTTCGGAGCCGCCTCCAACCTGGCCCTTATGGGATACCAGTCGATCCAGGTGGTCTTCCTGGTCCAGAGCGTCGGCCTGAACCCGGGGACGGTCGGCGCACTCATCGCAACTACCAGTGCGGGAGGCGTGGTCGGGGCATTCGCCGCACGCCGGGTCGCCCAGCGGATCGGCACGGCCCGCGCGACACTGCTGTTCGAACTGGGGCTTCCCATGCTCGCTCCGCTCATCCCGCTGACCGTCGGCGGAGCCGGGATCCTGCTCTTTGTGGCAGGGGGCTTCAGCGTCTCCGCAGGCGTCGTGGCCGGCAACATCATCAAGGCGAGCTTCCAGCAACGCTACTGCCCGCCGGATCTCCTCGGTCGCCTCACCGCAAGCACAGCATTCCTCAACTACGGAACGATCCCCATCGGAGCACTGCTCGGCGGAGTGCTCGGAACCGCACTCGACCTCCGCATGGCCATGACCATCATGACAGCGGGGGTCCCGCTCGCCGCACTGATCCTGCTCTTCTCCCCGATCCGGCGATCCCGAGACCTGCCGACGTCCCGCCAGCCAACGACTCAGTCCAAACTCACGCAGGATTCTGATGGCGAGCCGGTCCTACCTCGTCATTGACCGCGAGGGCAATCGCCGTCGGAGCCAGAGCACCAGAACCTCCCGTCGGATCCCACGGGGAGACTCCATCCCCGTGGTCACGATGAACTGAGACACAGTCGTCCACTCCCAGTTGGCGAACATGAAGAGATGAGGCGCCGGCCTCGGACCGCCTCACCACGCGCTGCACCGCGCCTGCCAAGAGCACCGGCCGAGAGCTGGATCCAATGAGACGGGACATTTGACGCCGCTTTTAGTTAACCGCTATCTATTGAGCATCACAGAGGAGGGGGAGGGCAGTCCGTGCAGGACGTGGTGCTGGCGCTTCTGGTCAAGGGGCCGTCGCACGGGTACGACCTGCGCGGACGGTTGCTCGCCGCGCTCGGGCCGCTCGGCGAGACGCTCAACGCCGGGCAGGTGTACGTCACGCTCACCCGGCTTGAGAAGGCGGGTCTGGTCGTACGGGAACGCGAGGACGCGTCCGCGCGCGGTCCGCGGCGCAAGGTGCACGCGCTGACCGGAGCCGGAAGGGAGCGGGTGGCCGGGTGGCTGGCCGAGCCCGCCGGGCCCCGGGCGGACGTGACGGAGTTCCATCTGAAGCTGGTGGCCGCCGCGGAGACGGGCATGGCAGAGCCGCTCGCGCTCGTCGAGGCGCGCCGACGTGAACTGAGGCGCAGCCTCGCCGAGGCCCAGCACGCCGTCCTCACTCACGGAACGGACTCGGAGGCCGGGCTCCTCCTGGAGGGCATAGCACTCCGGTTGCAGGCCGATCTGCGCTGGTTGGAGGTGTGCGAGCGGACCTGGTCCGCCCGCGCCCCGTACGGGAAAGGCGGAGGGAACGGATGACGACACGAGGCGGCCGACGGGGCAGGGCGGTGTCCCGGCGCGGCGACTCCGGGGACGTGACGGCAGGTCCGGTACTGCGGGCCGTCGGCCTGTCGCGGGTCTACGGGCAGGGCGAGAGCACAGTTGTGGCCGTCGACGGGATCGACCTCGATGTACCCGCCGGGCAGACGGTGGCCGTGGCCGGTCCCAGTGGCTGCGGCAAGTCGACGCTGCTGCATCTGCTGAGCGGCCTCGACCGGCCCGACGAGGGGGAGGTGTGGCTCGGTGGGCGGCGCATCGACCTGCTCGGCGAACGCGCGCTCGCTCGGCTGCGGCGCCGCGCCGTCGGCTTCGTGCACCAGGACTTCCACCTGATGGACGAACTGACCGCGGCCGAGAACGTCGAGCTGCCCGCGCTGCTCGCCGGTGACTCGCCACGCACCGCCCGCCGTCGCGCCGCTGCCCTTCTCAACCGTGTCGGGCTCGCGGACCGGGACCGGCACCTGCCGTCCGAGCTGTCCGGCGGGCAGCGGCAGCGGGTCGCCATCGCCCGCGCCCTGGTCAACGAGCCGCTCGTGGTCTTCGCCGACGAGCCCACCGGAAACCTCGACACCGCCGCGACCCACGACGTTCTCCGCCTCTTCGCCGACCTGCGGGCCACCGGACAGACCCTCGTACTCGTCACCCATGACGAACGCGTCGCCGCCACCGCGGACCGGGTCGTCTCCCTCCGCGACGGTGCGTCGGCCGAGGACACACCTCTGGCCGTGGGCAGCTCGCAGCTCGGCACGCTCCTCGGCTGGGAGGACTGACCATGGGCCGTCTGCTGCTGATCTGGCGGCTCATCGCACGGGACCTGCGGCGCCGGCCCGGCGAGGCCGTCATGTTCCTTCTCGCGGTCACCGCCGCCACCGCGTCGCTGGCCCTGGGAATGGCCACCGACAACGCCGTGTTCAGCGGGTACATGAAGACCCGTGAGGCCACCGCGGGACCCGACATCACGGCCATCACCACCGCCAGGGACCCCTCCGCCCTGGCCGGGCGCATCGCGGACGCCCCCGGCGTGGACACGCTCGCCGACCCGGTGCCCGGGTTCTCCACCACGGTCCGCGCCCACGGGCGGACGGAGAACACCGCGGTCGAGGGGCGCGAGCACACGGCGTCCGCCGTCGACCGCCCGCTGGTGACCTCCGGCACGTGGGTACGCAGGGGCGGCGCGGTCATCGAACGCGGCTTCGCCCAGGCACTCGGCGTGCATGTCGGAGACCGTGTCACCATCGGCGGGCGCCCGTACCCGGTTGTCGGTACGGCCATCAGCGCGGCCACCGCCGTCTATCCGTGGGGCAATTGGGCCGGGGGCCCGGGGCCGTCCGACGGTGGCGGCCGGATCTGGCTCACCACCGACGACGCCCGCGCGGCAGCCGGCGACGAGCCCCTCCTGTATCTGCTGAGCATCAAGCTGTCCGACCCCGACGCGACGCGCGACTGGGCGGACACCGTCCTCACCGACGACCTCCGGGGTCAGGACTGGGTCAACACCCATACCTGGCAGACCTTCGTCGACGGGGACACACGGCTGCTGAGTTTCGCCCGCCCCACCCTGGTCGTCGGCGGCGGTCTCCTCGCCGCGGCCTCGCTGGTCACCCTCGCGTCGCTCGCCGCCGTGCGCGCCCCGCGGGACCACCGGCGCGCGGGCCTGTTCAAGGCGGCCGGCGCCACGCCCCGTACCGTGGCCGCGATGCTGCTCGCGCAGTACCTGCTCCTCACGGTGGTGGCCGCCGCCGTCGGGGTCACTGTGGGATGTCTGACCGCGCCCGCGCTGGCCGACCCCAGTGCCGGGCTGCTCAACACAGCCGGCCCGCCGACGACCGGAATCGTCGCGGCCGCGACCGTGCTCGCCCTGCTGGTGACCCTGATCGGCACGCTCGGCCCCGTCCTGCGCACCGTGCGCTCCAGCACCGTCGACACCCTCGCCGACCCCGCGCACCTGGCGGCGTACCGTCCTCGCCTCACGGCCATGACGGCCCATCTGCCCACACCGCTCCTGATCGGCGTACGGCTGATCGCACGCCGTCCCAGTCGTGCGGCTTTGAGCGCCGTCGGCACCGCCGCGACCACCGTCATGGTGACCGCAGTACTCACCTTCCAGGTGTCGCTCGAAGCGGACACCGCCCAGGGAACGTCCACCGTCCAGGAGATCCGCAACGCCGTGACACGCCAGGTCATGCTCGGTGTCACGGTCGCCCTCGTGGCGCTGTCCGTGCTCAACACCGTATTCGTGAGCTGGAGCGCCGCAGTGCAGGCCCGGCGTGCCCTGGCCGTGACCCGCACCCTCGGCGCCACCCCCGGCCAGGTCATCGCGGCGCTCTGCATCGCGCAACTGCTGCCCGCCGTGGGCGCGATCGCGGTGGGGATCCCGATCGGGATCGGCCTGTTCGCGCTGTTCAGCGCGGTCGTGGTGATACCCCCGGGAAGCTGGCTCGCGACCGCGGCCCCGGCCGTACTCCTTGCCGTAGCGGCACTGACCGCCCTGCCCGCCTGGCTCCACACCCGCAGCCCCGCCGGACGCGTCCTCAACGCCGGACCCGCCTGACGTGCCTTCCCTGTCAGGGGCGTCGATCAAGCGGCTGTTTGCCGACAGTCGGCGAGGGGCGCTCTCAAGCACGCTTCAGGCGGGGAAGCTCGCGCCGTGCCACGCCCGCCGACCGTCCCCCGTCCCACCGCGGTGACCGGCCGCGCCATGGCCGTGGACACTCGCTCGGCGGCAGTGGGTCCGTCCGCCCGGCTCCGGCAGGGAGTTCAGGTGCACCTCGGGGCGAACCGGGGAAAGGATTGTCGTGAACATGTAATGCCACGGTGTGATCGTGTGAACTGAGGAGGCGCATATGAGGAACAGGTGTGCCACCCGCGTCAGATCGGCAGCGGTCGCGGGGGCACTCACAGCACTGGCCGCCGGCATACTGGCGCCCGGCCCGGCGAACGGCCAGACCGCGGCCCGTACGTTCAGCGTCGCGGAGCTGAACACCGTACGGGGCGCCGTGCTGGAGGCGGACGTCGCGGGCACGGCGTGGAGCGCGGACCCGGCGACCGGCAAGGTGCTGGTGTCGGTGGACGAGACGGTCTCCGACCAGGAGATCGGACACATCCGGCGCACCGCGGGCGAGCTGGCCGGCGCGCTGAAGTTCGAGCGGATCCCCGGAGAGCTGGCCACAGCCGCCGAACTGCGGAAGCCCGCCGGTGAGATGACGCCGTTCGTGAAGGGCGGCGAGTACATCTACGGGTTCGACACGAGGGCCTCGCTCGGCTTCAACACGGTCTACAACGGCCGGGACTACTTCGTCACCGCCGGACACTGCACCAAGGACGTGAGCCACTGGTACCTGGACTCGTCGCTCACCACCTCCATCGGCCCCACGGTCGGCTCCAGCTACCCGGGCAACGACTACGGGGTCGTCCGGTACGACAACTCCACGATCCCCCGGCCCGGCACCGTCCGGTGCGGGCAGACCGAGGTCGACATCACCGGGTCCACCGAGCCCCGGGTCGGGATGCCGTTCAATATCGCCGGTTACAACTGCCGGCCCGCCACCGTGCAGGCTCTCAACGTGTCCGTCAACTACGCCGACGGCGCCGTCCACGGGCTGTTCCGCGCGAACGGCTGCGCCGCCCCGGGCGACAGCGGAGCGGCCTCCTTCTCCGGAAGCCTGGCGCTCGGCCTGCTGTCCGGTGGCACCACGTCCTGCACCACGTCGGGCATCACCTACTGGCAGCCGGTCAACGAGGTACTGACCGCATACGGCCTGACGCTCACCTGACCCGGTCGGCACGGGAGCGGCGTCCGCGCCCGGCAGACGCCGCGCCTGCTCGCCTCACCCCGGGCACCGCGGGGCCTGGCGGGCGCGCGCGAAGGCGGATCGCCGGGTGGACGGGCGGGCCCACACCGGCTCCGGATCGTAGCTCCCAGCGCTCCCGCTCCACATCTGCGCTCATCCACCCACTCCCACGTCTGATCGGCCCGGATCTGTGTCCGTTGTTTCGGTCGCATACACAAGACCAGGGGCCAAGGTGCCAACTCAGCTGTACAAGTGCCAACTGGAGCACTCAGCCACACTCATTCTGAAATGATCAGTTACCCGTCACACGGCCCGTCGCCGATCGAGCCCTGCGGCTGGCGGTAACCCGTAAACGGAAACGGGCAGTCCGGCAGCACCGCGTTCGAGCGTTCGCTGCCACGCCGTTCGAAAAGCGGTGCTGCGGTTTTGCGGGGGTGGAGCCGGGCTCCTGGGAGTTCGAGGCTGGGCCTGGGGTTTGCGCGGAATGCGGAACTGGCCTCCGGCTGGTGCCGGGAGGCCAGTTCGCTGTAGTTCGTCGGCGGAGGTGCCGGGTACGGGGCAGCTCAGCCGATGGCGTTCAGCATCGCTTCTTCAACGTGGTCCGCGGCGTTGCGGTGACCGAGCGCGTTGGGGTGTACGAAGGACAGTTGGTCAGGGGCGGTGATGAAGCCTTCCATCCACTTGCCGGCGTCGCAGACGCTGTGGTTCCGGGAGGAGTCGTACAAGTCGACGAAGCTGGCGGCTTCCTGTGTGCCGGTCGACTTCTCGATGGTCTTGTTGAGGGGTTCCAGGATGTCCTGGCGCAGCCAGTCCAGGTCGCCCTGGGTGACCGAGCCGAACTGCGTCAGGTCGCTGTAGCGGCACTTGGACGCGTCCTGGGGGACGATGGTGGGGTAGCCGACGGCCAGGATCTTCGCGTGCGGGGCGCGCTCGTGGAGCACGGTGAGCATCCGGTCGTATTCCTGGCTCACCTTGTTCAGCCGGGCTGGGATACCGGCGGCCAGCGCGTCCTTGCACGGCGTGCCCACGCCGCCGCTTTCCTGGCCCAGCTCCAGGCACTTGCGGAGGACGTCGGCGAAGCCGAGGGTGTTTCCGCCCACGCCGACGCTGATCACATCGGTGCCGGGGCCCACCGCCGCGGACTGAGGCGGCACCGCGGGGAAGGGGTAGTCCGGGTCCTCGGAGATGGGCGGCAGGTGACGGCCGATCGGCTCCTGGGCTTCGTCGGTGACGTTCTCGATGGTGGCGGCGCCGCAGCTCACGTTGGTCAGGTCGAAGAGCGAGCCGAGATCGCGGTCGATGACCTGGGGGTAGGACCGGTCGGTGCGCTCGCAGCCGTCGCGCGGGACTTCGAAGGTGTCGCCCGCGGCCGGGATGACCCCGGCGGTGTACGAATCACCCAGCGCAACCCACTGGCGGTCCGCGGCGGCGGCGGGTTGGGCCCCGGCGAACTGCGCGGGAACGGCGGCGCCGGCGGTGAGAGCTGCGGCCGAGCCGAGCAGGGCCAGACGAGTGTGGAAGCGTGCCACGAATCCTCCATGGATGCGGTGTTGGTGTTGCTTTGACCATAAGAGGAATGTCGCTAAGCGCACTAGATCCAATACAGACAGTCATGATCGACTGCAGGCTGCGTCTCTGCAGGTGACGGGGGTTCAGCGTGTCGACCGCTTGCCTCCTGCGAGCGACCGTTCTGGTGCTGTACTTGCGCAGCGTGGGGTAGGTTCTTGATCGACTGCGGGATCCCGGCCGGGCACATGTCCTCTCTGCGACTGTCTTGTTCTTGATCATCGACAAGCTCGAGTTCGACCTCCGGCCGCCAACGGCCTTGGGAAACATGGTCCCTGGGACTGGTAGGCCCGCATGCGGTGGCGTATCCGCTCCATGTTCCTCCGGCTTCGGTGACCAGGCGGGTGGCTGGTGTCTGTCTTGTCGGGGCAGCCGAGCGCCTTCGCGATGACGGGAGCCGGGGCCCGGAGAACGAGTTGGTGAATGGCGGAGGTCCTGCCGCGCTGCGGCGGGACTCCGATCTTCCGCAGGTGGACGTGGACTTGGAAGCTGACCGGATTCATTGGCTGTCCGGGCTGACGGCCAGGAAAAAGCCACTCTGAGCTTCTGCTAATGGCATAGGGCAGGTGCTGGGGGACCGGATACGGACCCGCATCAGGTCGGCGACAGGCTTTGGCAGCGGGAACGGCAGGGTTTTCCGGCGCGGTCGACGTTACCGTTCAGTTCGGGAGCGGGGGAGGGGCGGATGAACCGGATCAAGACGCTGAAGCGGCCGATATTCGGCCGGGCCGACGCGGACCTCCTGCACAAGCGCAGCCTCCCCGCCCGCTGACCCGTCGTGCCGGATACGTCCCCGGCGGTGACCACCCGTCAGTCCCGCGCTAGGAGTGATCCAGAACCACGATTCACCCGTCGCCGACAGGCCGGGGCCGCGAGAGTGCACAACCTTCCGGGCGCCCCCCTTGTCTGACGCGGGTGAAGTGATCATTCGGTTCCATCGAGCGTGAGGAAACAACAGCATGCGCAGACGCGCCATCGCCTTCGGTGCCGTCCTGGCCGTGACCGCTCTCACCGCACCGGCCGCCGGGGCCGCCCAAGACGACTCGGGCACGCAGTTCTGGAACATCGATGTCAACCACAACCGCGACTACACCGTCGGCGTCGAGGCCGCGGTGAAGAGGACGTTCACGGTCGGCGCGACGGTCACCGACCCGTCCGGCGTCCGGAGCGTGTCGTACGAGCTGCGGAACGGGGACGACGGAGCGAAGGTCCGCGGGCTCATGGTCGGGTCCAGCCACTGTGTGCGGCTCAACGAGACCACCTCCTTCTGCGAGGCCCTCGTGACCGCCGACCCGAGCGTCAACCTCCGCAGCAACGCTCTCGCCGGTGTCTGGGTCATCACCCCCGTGGCCGTCGACGGCGACGGCAACGTCACCCGTGGGAACGGGGCGTACCTGGCCCGCATCAAGCGCAACACGTACATGTCCCAGACCATTGCCACACCGCAGCAGGTGCAGAAGGGCAAGAACCTCACGGTCAAGGCCCAGATGACTGTCGCAAGCTGGGAGAACCGCAAGAACGTGCCCCTCATCGGGCACCAGGTCGTGCTCCAGTACCGCAAAGGCACGAGCGGCCCCTTCGTCACGCTGAAGAAGATCAACACCGACCGCAACGGCTGGGTCTCGGCCACCGTGAAGGCGACGGCGGACGGCACGTACCGCTACAACTTCGCGGGCACGAGCCTCACCGTGGCCACGGTCGGCTCGGCCGACTTCGTCGATGTCAAGTGAGCCCGGACCGGTGAAGTGACCGTCCGCCGCGACCGGTACCGCGGCGGACGGTCATAGGGCCGGCAGACCACCCCCGGCCGAGCCGCCCCAAGGGCGAAGACCTGCCCGTCTGGAAGGAAGCCCACAACACGTCCCACAGGCAGGTCCGTGCCCGCGTCGAGCACCACGTCTTCGCCCGCATGAGTACCTGGAAGATCCTCCGCGACTGCCGCCTTGAAGGCGACGGAGTCCGGCATCGCCCCACTCCATACTCCCGCCCTCACCGGATGAACGAGCGTGCCGGACCTCGACTGACCACGTTCACACCGACTCGAAGATCGATTACGGGCCAACGCTCAGTGTCCTGATCCCGGACCTTCTCGCCGTGCGGACCGGTCCGGGGAACGTGTCCGCCCGGGTCGGTCCGTACCTGTGCTGTACGCCTTGCTGTACAGTCGGTGGTATGTCGAAGCCAGTGACGATCCGGGTCGATGACGAGCTGTACGCGCTGCTCAAGGAGCGTGCCGAGGCCGAGGGCACTACGGTGACCGCGCTGATCACGCAAGCCGCGCACGACGCGGTTCGGGACCCCCGCCTCGAAGGCGCCGCCGCAGTCTTCCGCGACTTCGTAGACGGCGCTGCGGACGCGTTCGACGCCGCCTTCCCCGAGGACACACCAGCCCGTCTCGACGCGCCGGGACGGGCCGCCTGACCATGGACCTTTACATCGACATCCGCTGGCTCCTCGAACGCCAGGCGGAAGTCCTCCCGAAGCACCCCACGGTCCATGACTTCTCCAACCTCGTCGCCGCCGTCGGCCGCCACCGCGTCAACACCCCCAGGATAGGCGCCACCGTCGACAACGCCTGGCGCGCCGCAGCCCTCATGCACGCCATCATCCGGCTCCGCCCCCTCCCCGCCCGCAACGCGCTCTTCGGTGCGGGCATCGCCGTCGCGTACATGAACGCCGCGGGCGAAGGCATCGACGCCCCCTACGGCGCACTCATCGACCTCGCCCGCGACATCGACACAGGGCGCACCGACGCCTACGACGCGGCCGACCGTATCCGCACCTGGCGCATCTGAACAGCCGCGCCACGTGGTGCAGAGAGAACCGAGCGGCGAAGGCAACGGCTCTCGCTGCACGGTTCCCGCGCCGCTTCTCTGCCGATCACGGCGCTGGGCCAGCCGGGCGAGAATTACCTCATGCCCCACACACGACGTCCCCTCGGGCCGGGTCCCGTCATCGCCGTCCCGGAGCGCGACCCGCGCACCTTCCCAGCCGCCGAACGCCCCGCCGCGGGCGAATGGGCGGAGACCCCAGAACGTCCCGCGGCAGCACCACGAACTGGGCGCCGACCTCTCGGCAGCCGAGGCGTGTAACGCTTCGTGCGGGAGGGGCCCGCGCCGAACTCGCGGGGATGGAAGCGCGCGTGGGACCTGCGGGCCGTCGGCTGCGGGCCCCGCGCGAGCAGCGCGGCGCCACGTCACCGGCGTCAGCCGTGCGACTGGCATCTCGCCGAGCACGCTGTCGAGGATCGAGACCGGCCGGCGGAAGCCGAACCTGGAGGCGCGCCCGTTCAGCCAGACCAACTACTGCTTCTGACCACGTCGACGACATTCCTCGGGAAGGGCATGATGAAGCTTCTCCTCACCGACTCCGGTGTCAAGAACGCGAGCATCCAGAAGGCGCTGGTCGACCTCCTGGGCAGGCCGATCGCTGAGTCCAGCGCCCTCTGCATCCCCACCGCGGGGTACGGAGCCCCCGACGCCGATCCGGGCGGGCCATGGCGGTTCATCAGCGGACGATCCCCCAGCCCCATGACCGAGCTGGGGTGGAAGTCGGTGGGCGTGCTGGAACTCACCGCGCTGCCCAGCATCGACGAAGCGCGCTGGGTCTCCTGGGTCCGGGAGGCCGACGTCCTGCTGGTCAATGGTGGTGACGCGCTGTACCTGGGCCACTGGATGCGGGAATCCGGGCTGGCTGAACTCCTGCCGTCGCTGTCCGACACGGTCTACGTGGGACTCAGCGCCGGGAGCTTGGTGATGACCCCCCGCATCGGGGAGAACTTCGTGGGATGGAAGCCGCCCACCGGCGGCGACAGCACGCTGGGCGTGGTTGATTTTTCGATCTTCCCGCACCTGGATCATCCGGCGTGTCCGGAAAACACCATGGCCGAGGCAGAACGATGGGCGGCCGGGATCGCGGGGCCGGCGTATGCGATTGACGAGCAGACCGCCATCAAGGTGGCCGACGGCGCCGTCGAAGTGGTCTCCGAGGGCCACTGGAAGCTGTTCAACCCGACCTCGTGAGGCGTTCTTGCGGAACTCGCCCGCCGTGGAGGAACCACAGCAGTCCATCAGTGACGGTCCAGCCGATCAGCCAACCAAGCGGCATGCTGACGGATTCGGGACAGATCGTCGGGAAAACAGCTCTCCCAGCCCTCGTCCAACCTCTTCCAAGCCACCGGCTGCCCGGCCTCCGAGACAAACGAGACCGCTGCATCAACGACAGCGGTATACGACAACCCGAGAGTGACCGGCCAGTCCGGGTGATAGGAGCGAACCGCAACCGCTGCCGGCTGGGGCAGCAGTTCCACCCGAAGGCCCGTCTCCTCGAAAAGCTCTCGGGTCGCACCATCGCGCGGTGTCTCCCCAGACTCGACCTTCCCGCCCGGAGGAACCCAACCCCGCCAACGGTGCTTCACCAACACCACCTGGGTAAGACCCTTGTCGAACACCCAGACCTCTGCCGCGAGGGGCTCCATCAATCCCTGCCGGGCAGTGGCCAGCCACCGGCAAGCCCCATCGAACTCGGCTATCGCCTGTTCGGCATCGTCGACCGCCTCCTCGACGGCCCGCTCGTCGACCGCTTTCTGAATCATCGGGCCAACGTACGTGGCTGCACTGACATCGCAGCCACGTCACACCCATCCCATAGGCATCCCACCCAGCGACGACATGACGGAGTCCGCCCCGGCCTCAGCACCTGGCCCCTCAGACAACGATGCGCTACGCCGAGCGCGCTGGAGCGGGGTGCCTCGCCCGGGATCGACGACAAGAGCCGTCCCGGTTCCCGGCTCCCATGCCTTTACCGGCACCATGCGGCCGCTCTCGGTTTCGCCGTAGCTCGCGGCACGGGCCGACGACCAGAAGGAGACACCACGACCGGCGATCGCCGGTGAATCGCACGGGATTCGTGCCGCAGCAAGGCAATCGATAGGGTGACGGGTCACGACCGCACCCGGTTCGAATGACGGGCAGGTCAGGGCTCTGCCGCAGTTCGTGGCACCTCCACCGCTGCCGAGCAGGCATCTGCCTGCACGGGTCTTGGGACACGGCGCGGTCTTCACGGCCGGACAGTCGGGCTCCGGCCGACGGGTCAGGAGGAACGAGTGGCACAGATCATCGCCGAGGTCTCAAGGACGTTCAACGAGTTTCTGCTTTTGCCGAACCGGACCCAGACCAACTGCTCGCCCGCGACAGTCGACTTGCGTACGCCCCTGGTGCGGCACGTCGTGGGCGAGCAGTCGGCGATCGAACTCGGCTCCCCGTTCACATCGGCGATCATGCAGGCTGTCAGCACACCGGAGCTCGCGATCGCGCTCGCGCGCAACGGCGGTCTGAGCTTCCTGCACCACAACCAGTCGATCCAGGACCAGGCCGCAGCCGTGCGTCAGGTGAAGAACTTCAAGGCCGGATTCGTCACCAGCGACACCAACGTCTGCCCCGAGGACAGCCTGAGCCACCTGGTCGCCGTCATGCGACGTACCGGTCACAGCACCGCCGCGGTCACCCACGACGGCAGCGCGACCGGCCGCCTGCTCGGCCTGGTGACCTCCCGCGACTTCCATCCCCAGCGCCATGACCTCGACGGACCAGTGGGCAGTCGGATGACTGCCATCGCCGACCTGCCCCACGCCGGAGCCGACATCACGCTCTCCGAGGCCAACACGCTGCTGTGGGATCAGAGGCTGGACTGCCTCCCGGTGCTCGATACCGAGGGCCACCTGCAGTATCTGGTCTTCCGGTCCGACTACGCGGACACCAAGCGCTTCCCGAACCAGACCGTGGACACCGCCAAGCGTCTGCGCGTGGGCGCGGGCGTCAACACCCACGACTACCAAGAGCGCGTCCCCGCCCTGCTGGAGGCGGGTGCGGATGCACTGTGCTTCGACTCCTCCGACGGCTACAGCGACTGGCAGGCGCAAGCCCTGACCTGGGTGAAGAAGCACTACCCGGAGATCCCGATCGGCGGCGGCAACGTAGTCGACGGTGAGGCTTTCACCTTCCTCGCCGAGGCCGGTGCGGACTTCGTCAAGGTCGGCGTGGGCGGCGGCTCCATCTGCATCACCCGCGATCAGAAGGGCATCGGCCGTGGCCAGGCCAGCGCGGTACTGGACGTCGCCGCGGCCCGGGACGCCTTCCGTAAGCGCACGGGCGAGTACGTTCCGATCTGCTCCGACGGCGGGCTGGTGCACGACTACCACGTGGCCCTGGCGCTGGCGATGGGAGCGGACTTCGTCATGATGGGGCGCTACTTCGCACGCTTCGACCAGGCGGCCGGCGCGAAGCTGCCCACCCGTGACGGCTTCGTGAAGGAGTACTGGGGCGAGGGCTCGAACCGTGCCCGCAACTGGCAGCGCTACGGCCAGGGCGGCGAGGGCCTGGTCTTCGAGGAAGGCGTCGACGGCTACGTCCCCTACGCCGGCGACCTCAACGAGGGGCTCGCCGTGACCATTGCCAAGCTCAAGAACACGATGGTGTCTTGCGGCTCCGCCACTCTTCCGGAGTTCCAGTCCACAGCCCGGCTGACCCTGGTCTCCGACCAGAGCTTCCAGGAGAGCCATGCCAACGTCACCCTGCGTGACGCCTCTGCGACCGTCGCTTGAGAGGCTGACAGGGGCCACGGACTGCGGACGGGAGGGGGAATAGTGCGTGGCCGGAATACCCCCTCCTCTGGACGAGCCGGGTGTTCTTCCGATCGCCGTACGTCTTCAGCGCCGATGCGTTCGCGATGCCGAGCTGCTCGGTGGGATAGTCGGCCACCTTCGCCGACACAGATCCCGGAGCCCGGTCCGTACGTGTCTCCGACCCGGCCGACACCTCCCGGCCCGTGCCCACCGGGCCGGTTCGTATCCGGAAGACCGCCCCGCGCGGCTATTGCCGCGCCTGAGCGACAGACCCGCGCGATGCGTGTGGGCGCGGCAAATGCTGTCGCGGAGTCCTTGATCATTCTGATACGACACGGGGATGGCTACTGAAGCACTGGATCCCACAGACCGTCTGTTTGCTGAGCGAGCTTGTGAACGTCTCATCGTCGAGTTTGTCCACAAGCTCGACCTCGGTGACCCGGGTGACGTGGCCGATCTGTTAACGGATGTCGGGTTCTGGGAGTGGGCGGAAGGTGACCGCCGGATTCAGGGGCGTGACGCACTTCGATCGTATTTCGCTGGTCGGCCCGCCGACCGGCTCTCGCGACGGATATGCGCGAACATCCTGGTCACCGTCACATCCGAGGCAACAGCCATCGCGACCACCTACTTCACGACCTACCGTGTCGACGGACATACCGGCAGTTTCGCGCCCCCGCGGCCACCTACGCAGGTCGGCCACTACGAGGACACGTTCCTCAAGGCCGAAGGTCGTTGGCTTCTCAGTTCCCGTTCCCTGTATCTGGCCTTTGCTGGACCGACCGAGCGCCTCGAAGCAGCAGCAGCGGAGCAAGCCAGCTCCGACATACGGCACGGATGAGTGAAACAGGCGGGGAGACGCATGCCGTTGCCACCGGGCGGATCAGGATCAGCTCATGCTTGGCAGGAAGCCGCCGCGGGCGGCGCCCGAGCCCAACAGGCGGTCCCAGTCGAGCACTTCGGGAAACTGGTCGAGGGACAGGACGATCGCGCCCCTGGCATGTTCGGCGTCCGCGCACCAGTCGGCCATGTTGCCCGGCTCGCTGCTGCCGTCTGCGCTGTCTATCACTGGCGCGGCGAGGGCGGGGACGACGAGCCCGGCTTCGCCGGGTCCGTCCACAACACACAGCGTGAGCTTGGGGACGATGCTCCATCCCTCGCACCGGGGCACCGCCCCGTCGGGCGCGGTCAGGACCGGAAGGGCGCCATGCACGGGCGCGTCGGCCAGCAGGAGTACGGGTATGGCGCCCCGGATGAACAGGGATTTCTCAGGATTCAGAAGCACTGGACCATTCTCGCTGGCTGGAGCACCTCGACCGGCTTGGCGAACACGGTCGCCATCGGATGGAAGCCGCAGCCGAGGTCGGGCTGGTAGGAACGAGCTACCGGTGTGAGGACCTGTCGAAAACAGCAAGCGTCGAGGGTAGGGCGCGTACACGGGGGATCGGCCTGCGATGGTGCACGGTCCGTCGGCCGATCTCCCAATGGTGCGGGTGCTTGTCAGCAGACGGCCGTGCCGGCGTATGCGCCCTCGTAGAAGAACGGCGATGCGGTGTGGCGCCGCCCGGCTTCGCCAGCGCCGGAGTGGCCTTCGCCTTGGCCGGCCTTGCCCGTACCGTCGCTCAGGAACGCCGAGCGCGCCTTTCCGCTGCTTCCCGGCCGCGTACTTGCTGTCGATCGAGCGCGACCCCAACCCGCAGGGCCTTCTTCAACGCCTACGAGTGTGACACCTCGGACCGGTACGAGCCGGTGCGCCTCGGAACGGCGATCGGCGCGCTGGTCGCCGAGTGCACGGCGGTCGCGCCCGCCGGTCCGGTGCGCACCCGGGAGATCGCCGCGGACGGCAACCGCCGGGCGCTCGCCGCGTACCAGGAGGTCGCCCCGCCCCGCCGGATGGACCCGGCCGTACGCGGAGCAGCCGCGATGCGGGAGGGGGTCCCCGGCGCTACCGCAGCCCCGGCCAGGGCCTGCGTCCATTCCTGGACCCGGACGCCGTCGAGGACGCCGAGGACGAAGAGGCTGATACGGCTGGTCCTCGCTCTTGTTGGTCTGATCGGGGTGCGCCGACGCATCCATCAGAAAATAGTAGCCATGGACATAGTGTCCATGTACTCTATTCGGCATGGGCAAGGTTTCATCGGGCCCCACGCCCGGCTTCCTGGTATGGCGGCTCGCCAACAAGTGGCGCGTCGCGGTCGATCGCGCGGTGGCTCCGCTGGGTCTCACCCACGCGCAGTACGTACTGGTCGCGTCGCTGTACGGCATACAGCGCACCGGCGAGCGGCCCAGTCAGCGCCGACTCGCGGACCACACCGGCCTGGAGGCGCTGTACGTCTCGAAGCTGGCGCGCGCCCTGGAGTCGGCCGGTCAGATCGAGCGCACCCGGGACCCCCGCGATCCGCGCGCCGTACAACTCGCCCTCACCGAGCAGGGCCAGGCCGTCGCCCGGCAGGCCATCGCAGTGGTCCAGCAACTGCTTCAGCAGTTGCTGGAGCCGCTCGGCGGCCTCGACGCCCCGCGGACGCGCGCGTTCGCCGACGAGCTGACGACCCTGCTCGACGTACCTCTCACTCCATCCGTGCCGAACGACGAGAACACTCAGGGGACAACACCATGACCACCACCGCATCCACCACCAACGAACCCGTCGCCGACGCCCGCGCACTCGCGCTGGCCCACTACGCCGCCCGGGGCATCCTGGAACACGTCCTGGCCCGGCACGGCATCACGTTCCAGCAGCAGATCGCCCTGCGGGCCGCCCTTAACGCCGACACCCCGCCAACGCCCGACGAACTCGTCACCCAGGTCCGCGGCTACCTCAAGGCCGATCCGGACGACATCCGCACCACTGTCGACGAGCTGCTGGCCAAGCAGCTACTCGTCGCGGACGGCGCGTACCTTCGCCCCACCGACGCAGGGCGCGAGCTGACGGCCGCCGTCGGTGCCGAGACCGCCCCCCTCAGCGCCCGCGTCTGGGGCGGGATACCCGCCGAGGACCTGGCCGCCGCCGGCCGCGTCCTCGCCCTGGTCACCGAGCGCGCCAACGCGGAGCTTGCGGCACTGACCACCTGACCACCTGACCACCTGACCACCTGACCGCCGACCGAGCCGAGCAGTACAAAGGCGCCCGGCTGCCCACGCCTTAATGCGGGAACGCGGGAACGTGGGCTGACGGTCACCGAGGTGATCACCGACGCGTACGGCTAGCCCGATCCGGACCGCTGCCAAGGGTGGCAGCGGATCCGGGAGCGGGCCGAGTCCGGCGCCGTCGCCGCGGTACTCGTACGCCGGCCCGCCGCCATCGCCCCGAGCCGCTCGGCACGCCGCGGCGATTGGCTTCGTCGCGGACTCGGGCCGGCTCGCGTGTGCCCGGAGTCATCGGCCTGGGCATCGCGTCCGCGACCACACGGGCGGCCCACGCGGGCCGGACGTCGGTCGCGGACGCCTTCGACATACGGGAGCAGCGGATGCAGGATTCACCGCACTCCCCGAGGACGGTTGGAGTTTTGAGCGACCGCCCGGCGGCCACGCGAAATCCGGCTACGCCGGGGAGTCGAGGGCCTGGCGGCGGTAGTCCCGGGGCGGGAGGTCGTAGGCGGCGCGGAAGGCACGGGTGAAGGTGGTGTGGTCCGGGAAGCCCCAGCGGGCCGCGATCCGGTGGACGGCTACGGTCCGGAGCGTACGGTCGGTGAGGTCACGGCGAGCGCGTTCGAGGCGCTGGCCGCGGATCCAGGCCGCGACGGTGTCGTCGCGCGCGCGGAAGAGACGGTGCAGGTAGCTGACGGAGATGTGGTGGGCGGCGGCGATGGAGCCCGGTGACAGCTCGGGGTCGTGCAAATGCTGCTGTACGAACGCCTCGATGCGCAGGAGCAGGGCGCGCTGCCGGGAGCCGTCCGGCACGCGCGCGTCGGCGTCGAGGTGGTGGGCGAGTACCGCGGTCAGCAGGTCGAGGGCGACCGTACCCAGCCGGGGGGCGTCGGCCGGCAGGTAGGCGGCGGAGTCGGTGGTCAGGCTGGTGAGGAACTGAGTGAGGAGCGACCCCACGCCCTCGCGACCCGGGAGCGGCACCGCGATCAGCCCCGCGCTCCGGTCCGCGGGCAGGGGCAGCAGCGCGCGCGGTACGAGGGCGTGTACGAGCGTGGCCGTCCCGCGGTCGGCGGCGATCCTCATGTCGAAGGGGCGCGAACTGTCGTGCAGCGCGAAGTCGAACGGTCCCAACTCCACCTCTTGGCCGTCCCGGACGACACCGAGCCCGCCACGCAGGGCGAAGATGACCGAGTACAGCTCGGGGTCGCACCGCCGGATCAGCCGCGGTGTGCGCTGTACGTCCGAGGGCGAGCAGGTCAGCTCTATGACGTTCACGGTCGCGAGGTCCAGCGCACGCGCCGTGGCGCTGAACCGTGCCCGGTCGCTGCTCTCCATCCGTATCGGGTACAGACTGTCGCCCTGAAACGCGTCGAAGCGGGCCAGCCGCTCGGCCGGCGGAAGGTCTTCGCTGTGAAAGACCGTCTCCATCATGCTGCTCCCTCCCCAGGCGTCACCGTATCGGCTCCGGACGGTGCGCGGGCGCGACGAAGGATCACTCCCGGCCCGCCGAGCCTCATGCCTCGGGTCCCACAAGCTTCCGGCTGGTGGGTCGCCCCTTGACCTGAGCAGCCGCCGGGCCTGGTCGGGGCGGTCGCCATGGCGGTCCGGTCCAGGCGCAGTTGACGAATCGTTCCGCGACGGAAGGTCCCGCGCGCCGGGCGGGCCGGTACGAGCGGGGCCAAGGCCGACAGCCTCGCCCCCAGAACGCGGTCCGTACCGCCCGTACCGCGACCGCTCCGAACGCGACCTCGACGCCGTCGTTGTCGGCCCCTCACTTCCGTGGAACTCCGGTGTCGTGGAGTGGAGGGGGCCACGCCAATCGGATCAAGATGCTCAAGCGGCAGATGTTCGGCCGCGCTGGATTCGAACTCTGCCGCAAGCGGGTTCTCCTCGCTCCGTAATTCGATTGCCGGACCTGGCCCGGACCCTACGATCGAGGAGTGACGATCGAGTACAAGTGGCGCGACGACTTCGACAACGCCGCCCTTAACGCGCTGCATGCTGACGGCTTCGGCCACCCGGTCGCCCAGACCGACTG
Organism: Streptomyces sp. GMY02; assembly: GCF_019056675.1. Taxonomy (NCBI): domain Bacteria; kingdom Bacillati; phylum Actinomycetota; class Actinomycetes; order Kitasatosporales; family Streptomycetaceae; genus Streptomyces; species Streptomyces sp. GMY02. The sequence continues at coordinate 8,351,096 of NZ_CP077658.1, forward strand.
GAGACAACGACTTGAGCGCCATAGCCTTGGCTGGGTCTGCGCCCGGGATGGCGGCTCCCTGGTCGGCTTCGTCAACGTGGTCTGGGACGGCGGCGTTCACGCCTTCATCCTGGACACGGTGGTCGCACAGCATCACCAGGGGCAAGGTGTTGGTGGCGCGCTGATCGCAGCAGCGGCTCGCGAAGCTCGCGCCGCGAAGTGCGAATGGCTCCACGTTGACTTCGAGGAGCATCTGCGTGCGTTCTATTTCAATGCCTGCGGCTTCAAGGAGTCGACAGCCGGTCTGATCGCCCTATAACACCGTGGGATGACGGCATGTGGATCAGAAACGGCGATGCCGCGTAGGCGCCCGAAGGCCGTCCGTGCTGAGCGGTGGCGGCCTCGCAAACATGTTGTGGTTCGGCGGATCCGGGGCGTTTCAGCGAGGACTCGTGCGGCTGCCCGCCGCGTCGAGGATGAGCGGATGTGGTCTGGCGCAGTTGCCGACGCGCTCGCCCGTTGCGAGTGGGTGTTCAGGCAACCTCGCCAGTTCTTGAGGCCGGCCGAAGACGCGCTCGACAGCCGTGCTCGACCCGTGCGCATCCGATGGTGAGGACGTGACCAGCTTTCTTGATGCGGAGCCGTTCCGGGCGTGGCTGAAGTGTGGTCTCTCCGTCAAGGACAGTGGACGCTGTGTCAAGGTCTCCGCGGCGGCTCCCTAGAAGGATTTGGTTCGCGCCGGGGCGATGGATCCCCGGCCGCTACCACAAGGGGAGTAACACCATGCTGAAACCGCACATCTCACGCGTCCGCTTCACCGCCGCAGTAGTCGCTGCCCTGGTCGCGGTCTCTGCCCCGGTCATCGCCGCCGGGCCGGTCTCGGCCGCGCCCGCGCCCGCGTCTGCCGTCGGCGCGGCAGCGGAGCCCGAGCGGTTCTGGATCTATGACGGGGCCAACTTCACGGGATTGGAGAAGTCGTTCACCGGATCGGACCCCGACTTCTCGAACAACACCTGGAACGGCAGCTCTGCGAGCGTCGACAACGACACCAGCTCCGCCTACAACGACACCAGCTACACCGTCTACCTCTACGCCACCCCGCACCCGAGCGACCCTGCGAAGTGCACCAACCTGATATCCGTCTTGTCGCCCCAGGAGAAGAAGCCTTCGCTCGGCACCGGCGACAACGCGGCGAGTTGCGTTCTCTGGGTCAAGTAACGGCTGACACTCGACTGAGCTGTCCTCGCGGCCATGCCGCACCGGGTGCTGCCACCCGGAGCCTCCGGCCGTGAGGGCGGCTCCCGCGGGCGTCCACGGCCGCACATGGCCCGGGGGCGGGCGATGCTCAGCCTCATTTCGATGCATGTGGCGTTGGGGGCGCTGGCCGATGAGGGCTGCGGGTGCCGACAACGCGAGTCCTGCTGTGCGAGGCAGGGGGCTCAGGCGATGGGCGGGCCGCAGGGAGTGCTTCCTCCAGGCCGACCTGGACGGTGCGGCTTCCGCACGTCGCGTACGGTGCGAGCCCGGAGCCGAACTACCCACACTTGCCCGGTCCCGTCCCCTACGCTGAGGGCAGGGACAGGCGGCCCGCGGGGGCGCTGCCGGGGGAGGACGACATGCTGGAATGGGTGGCCGCGCTGGCACTTGCGGGGGCTACGACCTTCACGGAGTCGATGGCCGAGCAGGCGTGGCAAAGCACGAGGGACACACTGGCCCGGATCCTCGGGCGCGGCAGCGCAGAGCGCGAGCAGCGTGCGCTGGCGCGGCTGGACGAGTCCGCTGCCGAGGTCGTACGGGTCTCCGAGGCAGACGAGGCCGACGAGGCGGCCGTGCTCGCGCGGGTGGCCGGGCGGTGGGAGACGCGTCTTCAGGACTTCCTGGACGAACACCCGGAAGCCCGCGGTGAGTTGGAGGCGCTGGTCTCGCAGGCTCGGGCCGCGCTGCCGGAGGAGCGGGCGACCCGGGTGACTCAGACCCTCTCCCACAACAAGATCACGGGCGACGCGATCGTGATCGGTTCGGCCGGCCGTGACATCACCATCGGCCGCAAGTCCTGAGGCGGAGGGCGCAGGCCCGGGTACAGAGGAGGTCATGCCTGAGCCTGCGCTCACCCACGCTCTCCGCGACATCTACCAGGACACCTCCCACAATCTGGTCTCGGGCGACCTCATCACCGTCGGCAACGTCGGCCGTGACTTCGTCCTGCAGGTCCCGGAGCGAATCACCCCCGCCCTGGAAGGACTCCCGGCCCCCACACGGTTGTTCAGCGGCCGGAGCACATATCTCGACGACCTCGCACAGGCGTTGGACCCGGACCAGGCGGACGACTGCGTCGCCCACGTCGTCACCGGCATGCCCGGCGTCGGCAAGACCGAACTCGTCCTTCAGGTCGCCGCCCGCGCGCTGCGCCGCGAGGGCTGGTTTCCCGGCGGCGTCCTCTTCGTGGACCTCTTCGGCTACGACCCCGAGCGCCGCCTGCCGCCCGAGCAGGCACTGGCCGGCTTCCTGCGCGCACTCGGCGTGCCGGCCGAGCATGTACCCGCCGAGGCGCAGGAACGCGCCAGGCTGTACGCAACGATCCTGCGCACGTACGCCGATGCCGGTCGCCGACTGCTGGTGGTCCTCGACAACGCGGCCGCCGCCGAGGACGTACGGCTCTTGCTGCCGTCCGACGGTGCCACCGCCGTGCTGATCACCTCCCGGCACGCCCTCGGCGTTCCCGGCACGCGGACGCATCGGTTGACGGAACTGCAACCAGCCGAGGCCGTCGCACTGTTGGAGGACGGCCTGACCGCTGCCAACGGCGCGTCCGACACCCGCGTGGCGGACGCGCCCACGGTGGCCGCCGAGATCGCCCGGTTGTGCGGACGGCTGCCGCTCGCCTTGCAGATCGTCACGGCGCTGCTCGCCGATCAGCCCGACAGGCCGCTGGCGGCGATGGCCCGCGATCTCGCGGAGGCGCGTGACGAGCGGCTGGACGAGCTGGAGCGGGAAGAGGCTGCGGTACGGACGGCCTTCCACCTCTCCTACCGGCGGCTGGACGCCCGCCAGGCTCTGCTCTTTCGCCTGTTGCCGCTCAACCCGGGTCCGGACGTCGAGGTGCGGACCGCGGCGGCGCTGCTGGACGTCCGCGAGCCGGTGGCTCGCCGCACCCTGGAGGCCCTGCACCGGGCGCACCTGGTGGAACGCGGCGCGGCGTACGGCAGATGGCGGACGCACGATCTCCTGCGGCTCTACGCGAACGAGCACGGATGGGAGAACAGGGAGAGGGACGGGCGCGGGCGCGCGGCCGGACGGCTGATCAAGTTCTACGCCTTCAATGTGCGGGATGCCGAAGCGCACATCGCCGGACCGGAGTCGGGGGACGGGCCCTTGCCCGAACGCGGGCAGGCGATCGACTGGCTGGAGGCTGAGCTGCCGAATCTGGTGGCCCTGAGGGTCTGGGCCACCGGCAGTGAGGAGTGGGAGCTCGTGCTGGTGCTTGCCCTGCGGCTGCCGAGCTTCTTCGAGCTGCGCCGCCACCTCGACGAGTGGATTCTCACCGCACGGGCCGGCTTGCGAGCGGCGAAGGCGCTCGGTGAGGAGGGTGTACCGGACGCGACGCTCAATCTGGGGAGGGCGTTCACCGCCGCTGGCCGCAACGGTGAGGCACTGCCGGTGCTGGAGACGGCCGCCGAACTGCTCCGGGCGGCGGACAGGCCCGTCGGTGAGGCAAACGCCGCCAATGCCATTGGCCTGGTTCTGATGGAGGAGGGCCGGCTGGGCGAGGCGTACGAGCAGTTCTCGGCGGTCGCAGCGCTCTTCGCCCGCCGGGACGACAGCAGCTCCGTGGCGGAGGTTGACGTCAACCGGGCGTCCTGTCTGGCCCGGATGGGGCGGGAGGCCGAGGGCCGGGAGATGCTGCGCCGGGCGATCGCGGTCTTCCGGAGGGAAGGGTACGTGCGGGGTGAGGCGGCGGCGCTGGTCAATCTGGCCGCCATGTCATTCGGTCAGGAGGACCGGGACAGTCAGGACGGTCGCACCGAGGCGAGTGGCCAAGACGGCGAGATCGGGACCTGCCGGCGCGCCATCGCGGTGTTCGAAGGGGCTGGAGACGCGTACGGTGTCGCGATCGCGACCGCGCAGTTGGGGAAGTCACTCAGGCAGGCCGGCGAGCACAAGGCCGCGGTCGACGCGTTGGAGAAGGCGGCTGCGGCCTTCCACCGTAGCGGCGAGCGCTCGCTGGAGGCGGAGTCCTTGGGGGAGCTGGGGCTGTGCTTCGACACCGGGAAGAAGTACCGCCGGGCGGTGGAGTTGTACCGGCGGGCCGAGACGGTCTTCGCCGAGCTGGACGACCAGGGCGGTCGAGGGCGGATGCTGTCCCGGATTGCCGTTGTGTACGGCGAGATGTACCGGCCCGAGGACGCCCTGAACGCCCTCCGCGAGGCGGCGGACGCGCACGCGGCGGCCGGGGATTCGCGGCGGGAGGCCGGCGTACGTCTCGGGCTGGCAGAGCAATTGAGCACGGTGGGACGGCTGCGCGAGTCGGTACGGGCCGCCCACCGGGCCGCACTGCTCCTCGCCGGAGACGAGAACGACCTCGCGCAGGCCGCAGTGAGCAACTACGCCACGACGTTGAAGAAGGCCCGTGCCGCCCCCGACGCACCTTCGATCCACGCCGAGGCACTGACGCTGTTCACGGCACCGGAGGCCACTGAGCCACCGGATCCGCCGGCGCCCCCGCGCCCCGGCGGACAGCCGGACCTTGCCGCGTACCGAGCCCGTACGCTGCTCAGCTACGGCATGGTGCGGCACATGCGGGGCGAGTCGGCGCAGGCCGAGGCGTACTACGAGGAGGCGGGGCGGCTCTTCGAGACTTTGGGCAACGACCACTTCGTCGCGGTGGCCGCGAACAATCTGGGCGGCTGCCTGGCCAGTCAGGGCAAGCACGAACAGGCCCTCGCGGCCTGCGAGTCGGCGCTGCGCCGCTACCGGGAACTCGCCGAACGCGACGGCGAGGCACAGGCGCTCATGCAGCTCGCCAACCCCCTCGGCGGGACAGGCCGCTACGAGGAGGCCGAGGCCGCGCTACGGGAGGCGATCGAGATCTTCGACAGCCTCGGCGACGAGCAGGGCCTCTTCGCCATGAACAACCTGGGCACCCTGTACGAGGAGCAGGGGCGGATGGAGGAGGCCGTGCTCTGGTACGGCCGCTCGGCGCGGGGCAAGTGTCTTCCGGCGGCGGAGAATCTGCGCCGGATCACGGAGGCGGGACAGCACGGCAGGTCGTCGACAACAGCGTGATCTTCGGCTCCTCCGGCCAGGACCTCACCACCACCGACACCTACACCGATTCGGTGCGCGCCCGCGCGCCGAAGAAGGCTGTGGTCGGCAGTGTCAGCGCACGGGTGAGGGCTGCGTGGTACTTGGGGACGTCGGAGCGTGTCTGTGCCGTCGGGGACGCCGGGCTGCGGGTCAGGGATCGTTCGCTGGCGTTTCCCTTGCGCCGTTCGTCGACGAACTCGACCAGCCCGTGCCGTTCGAGCTCCTTGAGGTGGTAGCTGGCTTTCTGTCGGGTCAGGCTCAGGAGGACGGCTGGCATGGCGGTGAGGTTCCGGGACCGTATCGGGTCCAGGGACGCCTTGGCCGCGGCGGGTTCTTCGATCACAGCAACGTCCAGCATCGCTCCACCATCCAGCCGGAATGGAAACATGCCACGACGGGAGACGCTGTCCCGCTGCCCGCTCCCACCGATACAGCAGACCGGGCCGCGGCCCGTGCGACCACAGCGGCGTCTTTCGGTACGTGCGCGGCAGCCGTCACAGGCGGGAGCGGAGCCCCGGAATGACGACGGCAGCGACCGCGAAGTGGCTGACGATCAGCGTCACCCGCGTGACGGCATCGACATCGGGGATCAGAAGGTCGGGCACAAGAGACACCGCGACCAGCACAACGGTCGTACGGACGAACATCCGGGCGGGCCGCCCGGACCACCGCCGGAAGGCGGCCGCGAGCGCGACGCCCACGACCGAGAACACGAACGCAAGCTGCGTGAAGCCCAGCAGCGGTATTCGCTCATCGGCGATCTCAAGCGACACGCCGACGGCGTCTGCCACTGCGGCCACCACTGTCGCGGCGACAGCGCCTCCCGCGGCGAAGGCCAGCCCCGGCAGCCACAGCGCGCGATGGCTGGCACTGGTCGGCTCAACATCAGGGGCGAACGAGGCGGGTCCGGACACGTCAGTCTCCTTATCAAGGGGCGGGGGGTTACGCAGGCCACGGTCGTCTCTCCGGCCGTGGTGTGTCGGCAACGTCTCCAGTGTTCGACCGGAAATGAAAATTGTCAAGAAAAGAAAAGTTGTCGGTGCCTGCGGGCTGCTCGACCTCTCCCGCGTGGTCCTCGACTCCGCTCGCGTCCGGGGCAAAAGACGGGGGCGAACTCACACGTCTGAGCCCCGTGGACCGGGGCAAAGCGGGTTCGAAGATGCACGTCCTGTCGGACGCGAACGATTAGGGCGCCACAGATGGGTGATCGAGCGGACAATGTCGTGGCTGACCGACTACCGCAGGCTTAACCACCGCTACGAACACCAGCCCCGCAACTACCTGGCCTTCCTCGGCCTCGCCGCCGCCTTCTGCTGCTACAGCGGAGTCAGCGTCGCACGCGGTATCGCAGGTGTGTTGCGCCCTTGCCTTGGATCACGACCGGGTCGTCGAAGCGGTGCGGTGCGCTCGTCAGGTTGGCGAAGTACGGGATTCCCCTGCCGAGAAGCACCGGTACGAGACTGACGTGGACCTCGTCCACCAGTCCCAGGTCAAGCGCCTGTCTGGCGATGTCGGCGCTGGCGATGGTGACGTGTTTGTCACCGGCGATCTCCTTGGCACGTGCGATACCTTCTGCGACGCCGTCGACGAAGGTTGTACGCGGCCACTTCGCGGCTTCTTCCGGCGCGTTATGGGTCACGACGACCACTGGCGCGCCGATCGGGTGGCTGTCGTTCCAGCCGTTGGTCAGGTCGAACAGCCGACGGCCGCAGACGAGCGCACCAGCGTCGGCGAGAAACCCGCGCAACATCTCCGCGCTGTTCGCGTCGACCTGGAAGGACCAGCGCTCGTCGGCACTCGGCACGGTGACATCGCCGACGTCGTACCAGCCGAGCAGCTCACCGGTTCCGTCGTTGGGGTCGGCGATGTAGCCGTCAAGCGACATCGTCATGTGCGTATAGACCTTGGGCATCGGACCTCCTGTGGACTCTTGTCCTGCATAGACCTGCCGGGAGGCTCGAATTCATCGGTCTGTCAGTGATCACGCGGTGGCCTGCCTGCGCCACGCCGTTCTGCCGAGGGCCGGCTCGGGAAAGGGGACGGCCGCCGCTGATTATCGGTGTCTGAAGGCTGAAGATCTTGCGGTGGCCGCAGGTCACAGCGTAGAGCCTGCCCGCTGGCAGGAGGCATACGAAGGCCTGATGGGCCGGAAAGCGGGCCGGTTCGCGCGGGTGGGGGCCCGCGGCGCTGGGTGGGGGATTTGGTACTGGTGCCTGCTGTCGGACCTGCCGCACAAGAACTGCTGGAGCATCGCCGAGTGGGCCGGGGAGGCCAGTCCGGACGGCATGCAGCACCTGCTCGGCCGGGCCGGATGCGATGCCGACCGCGTGCGTGATGACGCGCGGGAGTACGTGCTGGAACATCTGCACGACGAGGATGCGGTGCTGGTGGTCGACGAGACCGGGGACGTGAACGAGACCGGGGACGTGAAGAAGGGCACGCACACCGTGGGTGTCCAGCGCCAGTACACCGGCACCGCCGGCAGGATCGAGAACGCGCAGGTCGCGGTCTGCCTCGTCTACGCGGGACTGCGCGGGCAGGCGGCGGTGGACCGCGAGCTGTACATCCCGCGCTCGTGGACGTGCGATCGAGACCGCTGCTGGGCCGTGGGCCTGGGACAGGACACCGTCCTCGTGGCCAAGCAGGAGATGGCCGCCCGCATGATCGGCTGGTTCCTGGACGCCGGGCGCTAGGTGTGCTGGGCCGGTGGCGACGAGGTCTACGGCGGCAACCCGAAGCTGCGGTCCGCACTGGAAGAGCACAATATCGGCTACGTGCTTGCTGCCGCCTGCTCGACTGAAGTCACCACCGGTGCCGGGAAGTTCCGCGCAGAAGCCCGGGCACGAAGGTGCCCAGGCAGGCTTGGCAGATGCTGTCGGCCGGGGCCGCGCCAGGTGACACCGCTTCTACGACGGGCCGTCGTCGACGCGGCCGAAGTGCGGCTGGGCAGCCACCGGCTGCTGATCCGCCGCAACCGCACTGCCGCCTGGGCCTGTTGGGTCCCTCCGAACCGAACGTGGAAGCGACCATCTGGGACCGTCAGGCACCCCGACGCGGTTCCGTGTCACCGGGACTCCTTTCGGGTCTGCTCCCGCGATTGCCGTCTGCTGGGCGGGATGCTTGGCTTCGCTCGGCTGTCAAGACGATGCCCGAAGCCGAGCCACGCCCAAGCGAACGGTTGCGGGTTGGTTTTCGTCCGGCCGGCGGCCGGGATCTGGGCGGAGGCAACCGTACGCGTGGAGCGTGCTCCACGCGGCACGCGAGGCCGCCAGGGCCTGCGGTGAAACCTGCGCCCCGACTCACCCGCCTACGCCACCCAGCTTCGCCTGACCGCCGTGCGGTCGTCGGTCGCCGGGGGCAATCTCACCCCCGGTGACCCGACTACTCAGACGTTCGAGGAAATGCCGAGGTCGACACCGTTGAGCGCCCCTACCGAGTTCACCTGGCTGCTCTGGCTGAGAGTTCGTCCGAAGCACACCGACCAGGAGTTCGCCCCGACCCCCGATGACGAGCACGCCCAATCATCCAGGTAAGTGCCGGCGGACGTATACAGGTCCATTGCTGCTGCCGCACTGTAGAGACTGGATCGGTTGTTGCGCACGATCACTGCCGCCTGTACGGCGCCCCCGCCTGGCGACCTGATCGCACAGACCTGCGCGAGGACATCTGTGGTGACCGTCTTGGTGCTGCCGCAATGCCACGTGCTGGAGCTGGAGGTGATCGGATTTGTGTTGCCGTAAGCACGCCAGGTGCCGGTCTCCGTAGCTGAGGCGGGGCCGGCCATTGCCAGACTCAGCCCGAGAACGGCAGTGACGGCGACTGTCGACCCTGCGCCCATTCGTGTAACTCGCATGTTGACCCCTCCCTCACCACGACCCCCCTTGGTCATGGATAAGTAATGAACATGACAGGAGGTGAGCGTGGCGGGAAGGCCAAGTTTCGGTCGACCACGTTCCCTGGACCAGGGCGGCGGTGGGTGGTGGACACCGGCTTGCGGGTGCGGCCGCGCAGTCATAGTCTCGTCGCTCAGCGTTGCAAGTACGGGTGCTCCGACATCGGTACGGACAGCTCCAGCAGCCGCGTTCTCGGCCGCTCCTCGTCCCGTTTCCGCTGGTCGGTGTGGCCGGGGCTGTCCGGGACGTCCCTGCGGTTTCCGCCGTACTGCACCCGGGTTCAGCCAGGTGCGGGTTCCACCAACCAGGGCTGGCCGCACCAGGGCGCCTCGTACGCGGCGCGGGTCTGCTGGAGCTCTGTCTGCGCGTTGTGAGGTCTTGGGGGATGCCAGCGGGCGTGGTCATACTCGAATGGTGCGTCCGTTCGATGGTGAGACGGGTGAGACGGGTGAGACGGGTGAGACGGGTGAGACGGCAAGGAAGCGCGAGGCTGCTGCTTCAGTTCCGGCGGCGTCCGTGCCGAGTGTTCTGTGCGCCGCCACTGTTGGGGAACGGCTTGACTGGGCAGAGGGCTTACGAGTGCTGCATGTCGCTCACGGCATTGCAGCGGAACGCTTCGAACGCTGGGATCGTGTGACCGCCATTTCGACCGCGGCACTGTCCACTGTCGTCAGCACGGCGATCTTCGCGACGTTGGTGGGTTCCTCGCAGACGGCGGTGCGCATTATCACCCGCACGCTGAGTCTTGCCGTGGCAGCTTTCAGCACCGCGCAACTGATCTGGAATTACCCGCAGCTTGCAGCGCAGCACCGGGCAGTCGCTGTGCGATACGCCACCGTGCGGCGCCAGGTCGACATGATGATCGCCGACGGCAGGCATCTCACCGACGAAATCGTCGACACTGTCTCCACGACATGGGAGGACATCGATAAAGCTGCCCGGGCATTGTCCGTCGGCCCGAGGGGCTGCAGCGGTGTTCTGTCCGCCCGACGGCCGCCGCTGGGCGGGCAGGCCGCTGCGCGCCGCCCAGGACGAAACTGGAGTGCCGGCCGGGGTCGGGACGGCCCGGGGCCGTGCGGCGGTCGGCCCGGTCGTCCGGAACGCGATGACCGAGCGGTAAGCCGAACTCCTCTTGGAGGAGGGCCGACGCCTGGACGCCGATCGGATCGGGCGTGAGCGCCCGGAGGCGGGTGGCGGTCCGGCGACGGCGCGACTGGTGATTGTGCCGGGTCAGGTTGTCTGGTCGGGTGCCTTCAGAGAGTCGAGCCAGTCGAGGAGGCGGGCGCCCTGTCGGGTCATGATGTCCGGGTCGCGCAGGGCGTTGGCCAGGAGTGACATGCCCTGGTAGGCGGAGACGAGAGTGAGGGCGAGGTCGTCCGGGTCGGGCTGGTCCAGGGCGCGGAACTGGTGTCCGGTCCACTCCAGCAGGCGCCGGATCACCGTGCCGGCCTCCGCGTCGAGGGTTCCGTCGGCGCGTTTGTCGAGTTCGACGGCCAGGGTGCCGGTGGGGCAGCCGTAGCGGGCGGCGATCTCGCGCTGGTCGATCCATGCCCCGATCAGGGCCTTGAGGCGGTCGCGCGGGTCGGGCAACTGGTCCAGACGGCCGGTGAGTTCGTCCAGGTGTGCGCTGTGCTCGGAGAGCGCGGCCAGGACCAGCTCGTCCTTGGTCTTGAAGTAGTAATACACGTTCCCGACCGGAACATCGGCCGCGCGCGCGATGTCGGCGAGGGTGGTGCGCTCGACGCCCTGCTCGTGCAGGATGCGAGCCGCCTCGGCCGTGAGCCGTCGGCGCTTGTCGGCCGCCCGCGCCCGGGGCTTCACTGAGTCAGTCATCCAACTAACTATAGACAATCCCCGGTGCGGCCATGCTACGGTCCAACTAAGTCAGTCAACTAACTCATTTGGGAGTCGTAGTGATCGTAGTGACCGGCGCGACCGGCAACATCGGACGGACCCTGGTACCCCTGCTGGCCGAGGCAGGCGAGGACGTCGTAGCCGTCTCACGGCGTCCGCAGCCCGAAGGGCTCCCGGCCGGGGTCAGGCACGTCCGGGCCGACGTGGGGAATATCGCGGGCATGCGGCCCGTCCTCGACGGCGCCGACGCCTTCTTCCTCCTGCTGGGCGGCGAGCTCAACAGCCGCGGCGAAAGCCCGGACGCCCTGCTCGACGCGGCCCTGGACGCCGGGATCAAGCGGATCGTCCTGCTCTCCTCCCAGATCAACTCCACCCGCCCCGAGGCCCTCTCCCACACCCGCCTGCGCGACTTCGAAACCGCCGTACGCGCATCCGGAGCCGACTTCACGATCCTGCGCCCGAGCGGATTCGCCTCCAATGCCCTCGCCTGGGCCGAGCCGGTCCGCACCCGGCGCACAGTCTTCGCCCCGTTCGCCGATGTGGCCCTGCCCGTCATCGACCCGGCCGACATCGCCGCGGTCGCCGCCGCCGCACTGCACGAAGAGGGGCATGCGGGCCGTACGTACGAACTGACCGGACCCGAGGCCATCAGCCCGCGCCAGCAGGCCGCGGTACTCTCCCGGACCCTGGGCGAGGAGGTCGCCTTTGTGGAGCTGTCCCGCGAACAGGCCCACGCCGGCATGGCCCAGTTCATGCCCGAAGAGATCATCGACGGCACCCTGGACATCCTCGGGCTCCCGCTGCCCGCCGAGCAGACGACCAGCCCAGACGTGGAGAAGGTCCTCCACCGGCCGGCCAGGCCCTTCGACGAGTGGGTCGCGCGCAACCTGCCGGCCTTCCAATAGGCCCTCCCTCGGGCGCGCGGAAGGCAACGCGCGCCGGTAGGTCTGTCGTGCGGCGTGCCAGTAGTTCAGAGGCGGCAGCGTCGCCATCGGTGTGGGCAGCGTTGTTTTGTGCGTTTCTGTTCTCCGCTGCGACAGCACGGTAGAGCGTGCGCCCGGCCGCAGGCGGGCAACGGGAAAGTCAATTCGTCAGTGGCCCCGAGGCGATGTCGGCCCACTTCGTCATGCCCGGTCTTCGGTCTGCTGCTGGTCGGCGCGTCCCTGGCGGCGAGTCGAGGAACGCAGGGCTGGTCTTCACCGCCTGCTTGGTGGTGTTGTCAGTCGGCATTGGACTTCGCATCCGCCGCAGACCGCTGCCGGAGAATTGACAGAGAACCGGCAAGGAGCGACGCGTTCCCCGGTTGGAGTCACCGGGGGCCGCGGTCTGCGCACGGGCCCTCAGCTCGCGGTCGCCGACGACATGACGTGCGCTCTCGGAGATCCTCCGCTTGAGCCGGGTTCCGGCCGGGCGGTCGGGGTTTGCTGGTACCGGTCAGCCACAGGACCGCACCGAGATGGCTCACGGCGGTCGAGAGCACGGCCAACCGGCGCCGTAACACGAGTGATGGGGCCGTCCGTCTTTGCGCCGGCGTACGCAACACTGCCCTCAGCGACAAAGTTGTGGACCCGGGATCACGCACTGTCCCTAGTGGCAGGCCGGAAGGGATCAGGTGGCGCTCTGTATGGGCCGCAGGGCAGGGTCAGTTGGCTGGCTGGTGTCACGTGTGACGTGCTCTGGGTGACTGACACTGGTATCGCTTGCGAGGGGCCCGTCGGGTTGCCGCTGCCGTACCCGCCCATCGGAGCGGACTCGTCCCGCCACCACCACTGGGGGAACGCGCGCTGGTTGAAGCTCCGGTAACCGTCCCCGGTCGCGATCCCGAGATGCTCGGTCAGGTAGCGCTCGGTGGCGGCGACATAGGCCGGGACGATTCTCGCGTGTGTCGGGTCGATGTCCCGCTCGCTTGTGGCCCGGTCCTCCGCGACGGCGAGGTAGCGGGCGTCCATGGTGCCGATGACCTGGTTCCGGTCCCGCAGTACGAGGCGGCGGAAGTCCCCCTTGGTGTTCTGCAGTCTGTTCCGCCCCCAGGTCTCCGCCGGGATCCTGGTGATCCCCTGGAGCCGCGTAGCCGCGTCGTCGGCCTCGCTCGCGGTGGCGAGACTGCCGCGGAACAGGACCGAGGCGTAGTCGCCGTACGTGTAGTCGAGAGCTGCCCGGGTCGCGCGCTCGGCGGTGTCGTGGCCGGCGGACGCGACCCCGTGGTACCACGCAACGGTCGCAATGAAGGGCAGCGCGGCAACCCGTGAGGTGATGTTCCCGGACCGCTGGGCTGTTTCCTGGAGATTGACGGCCTGCGACAGGAGGATGATGCCGTTGAGCGCGATGGGACTGGGGCCGTGGAGCAGCTCCCGGGCCAGGCAACCCGCCCGTACCGTTCCGTAGCTTTCACCGAGTACGTACTTCGCTGAATCGATGTGGCCTTCTCGCGCACACCATGTGTGAATGACGCGGGCGAACTGCTTGGCGTCCGCGGTGATCGAGTAGGCGTGCGCCTGCGTGTCGGCGTTCGCGGCCCGGCTCAAGCCGGTGCTCAGGGGATCGATGAACACCAGATCTGTGGTGGCCAGCAGTGTCGCCGGGCTTTCCTCCGTTTCGTAGGGCGGCAGGGAGCCCGACCGGAGGTCGGTCGCCGGCCTGACGCGCCGCGGTCCCAGTCCGCCCAGGTGGAGCCATTGCGAACTCGACCCCGGCCCGCCGTTGAACAGGAACACGACCGGACGAGCCGAGATCGCGCGACGTCTCAGGGAAGTGGGCCTCGACCCGGATCAGATCGCCGACCGCTACCCGTTCCAGCGCGCTCACCGCCTGGCACCATGGCCGGGCCTCGGTCGGCGTGCCGGATTCGATCGCGGTGTACGTGGCAGCGAGCGACTTCGCACACTTCCCGATCATCTCGGATGACAACGCGCGGCGTCTGGCCCTGCGGGCGGGAAGCATCGACGCCGGCAGCGTGACGGACCTGAAGACGCTGGGGAGTTGGCGCAAGGTTCCCGGTGCGACCGCCTACACGGCTCCTTCGTCACGGTCCGACTTCCTCGGCTTCGACGTCACCAAGGCACCCTTCGATGATGTGCACGTCCGGCGCGCCATCGCGTATGCGACGAACAAGGCGGGCATGGCGAAGGCCGGATTCGACAACAATGTGTCGACACTCGACGGCATGGTGCCGGACTACGAACTCAGCGATATCGCGGGTAAGGAGAACGTGAAGAAGTTCCTTGCTGGCCAGCCGCGCTATTCGTTCGACGTGGAGCGGGCGAAGGCCGAAATGGCGCAGTCGGCACACCCGAAGGGTTTCTCGACGACAGTGCTGTACATCGAGACCACACCGTGGATGCGGCTGGCCGGCCAGGTGCTTCAGCAAGACCTCAAGCCGCTGGGAATCACGGTCTACCTCAAGGCGGTGACGCTCAACCAGTGGTTCACCCAGTTCTTCCGAGGCAAGCTCCAGGGAATGAGCATCGCGACCCATCTCAATGCCCAAGTCAACGACCCTGCTGGGCTGCTGACCTATCTGGTGGGCACCGACGGGCGGTACAACTTCTCCCACTGGAGCACGGACGAGGTGAACCGGGCGCGGTCGGTCATCCTGTCGGCGGCGCCGCCGTCCGAGCGCTGGGCGGCCGCCCGGACGATTCTCTCGGCAGGGGCGCGTCAGCGCTTGTAGCGAACCGCGGGTTCGGACCGGGAGAGGCTGTGGGCGAGGGCCCGGCGGGCGTTCTCCATGGCCTCCCAGTCGGACAGGTCGGGCAGAGAGGGAAGCGTCACGTTCTCCCCGGCGTCGAGGCCGGCGAAGGCCGCGTCCACCGCGTCGTCGACCGACATGACCAACTCCTCCGGGATGGCACCCAGTTCGACGCCCGAGCCGTCCCAGAACCCGGTACGCACCGCGCCCGGTAGGAATGCCTGCACCCTGATACCGGTGTCGGCAAGCTCCTGCTGGAGGGCCTGGGTGAACGTCAGCACATAGCTCTTGGTCGCGCTGTAGACCGTGCCGGCCGGCAGGAAGCTCAACGCCAGGGCCGATGAGACGTTGACGAGCAGGCCGTCGCCGCGTGCGGTGAACCCGGCGACGGCGGCCGTCGCCAAGCGCGTGAAGGCTGTCACATTGAGCTTGATCAGCTCGTCCACGGCGCCCGGATCGGCCGCGGCGAGCGGGCCGAACAGCCCACCGCCGGCGTTGTTGACCAGCGCGCGGACGGTGGCGTCGGTACGCAGACGCTCCTCGACCCGGGCGAGTTCAGCGTCCTGGGTCAGATCGGCGAGCAGTGTTTCCGCGCGTACACCGGTGCGCGTGGTGATGTCGCCGGCGAGGGACTCCAGACGGCCCCGGTTCCGGGCGACCAGAAGCAGATCGTATCCGCGGTTGGCCAGCCGCTGGGCGAACGCGGCGCCGATGCCGCCGGACGCGCCGGTGACGACGGCGATCCTGGTGTCGTCCGTGGTCATGCGCTCACGCCTCCGTTCCGGAGGCGTTCTGACTGTCCGCGTAGTCCAGCAGGTCCTGGTACGTCTGCCCCTCCGGCCGGTAGAAGCGGTTGGCGTCCCACTCGGCGCCGATCGGTGACTCGGCGATGAGGCGCGAGAACGTGAGTGCCGCGGACAGCGGCCGATGGTTGACGACGACCCTGTCGATCTTGCCCTCCGCGTTGCGGCGCATCGTCGCGGTGGCCTTGATCGGCCGCCCCGCGACGACCGCCGAGTACTCCTCCACGTGATGGTCGCCGTGGTCAAAGCTGAACTCGTCCACCCGGTCGTCGTAGAACCCGCTGACGACCGCGAGCTGTGCCAGCACGGCATCGCGGCCCCGGAGCACGCCGTTCATGGCCGCCCCCTCCAGGGTGACGTCCTCGGCCAGGTTGTCCTTGAACGATGCCATCGCGAATCCTCTCTCCGCACCGCCTGGCAGACATAACCAAATGCGCTACGCTTATGTCGCTCAATACGGCGACATAAGCATGGGGGTGCAGCGATGTCAACTCTGGCTCCGCGGTCGACAGCAAGCCATTCCGGAAAGGAACAGTTCTGATGACCAGCGAGCGCATCCTCGTGGTCGGCGCCGGCGCCACCGGCGGGTACTTCGGAGCCCGCCTGGCCCAGGCGGGCCGCGACGTCACCTTCCTGCTCCGTTCCGCGCGGGCCGAACACGTACGCGCACACGGCCTGCGTCTGGTGACGCCGGGCAAGGACCTCACACTGCGGCCCGCCGTGGTCACCGCGGACGAGCTCGACGGCCCGTTCGGTCTTGTGCTGCTGGCCACGCGCGCGGACGCCGTCACCGATGTGGCCGGGCAGATCGCGCCCGCCGTCGGCCCGGACACCAGGATCCTGCCGGTCCTCAACGGCGTCGCGCACCTGGACGTGCTGACCGGGCGCTTCGGGACCCACGCGGTGCTCGGCGGAGTGGCCATGATCGCTGCGGCCCTCCGGCCCGACGGCACCGTCACCCAGTTGAACCCGGCCGCGTCCGTCACGCTCGGCAGCCTCGACGGCGCAGACGCCACCGCCGTCGCCGGCCTCCTCGGCGTGAACGGCATCGACGTCTTCGTGAGTGACGGCATCCTCGCCGAGATGTGGCGCAAGTGGGTCTTCATCGTCTCCATCACCGCCCTCACAACGCTGATGAACGCGCCCGTGGGCGACATCGTGGCGGTGCCCGGTGGGTACGACGTCGCTCGTGCCATCGTCGCGGAGGCCGTGTCCGTCAGCGCCGCCGCGGGCCGACCCCTCGGCGACGACGCGATCGCCTTCGTCGAGGGTGCCGCCACCCAACCGGGTTCCCCGCTCACCACCTCCGTGTTCCGGGACCTGGCCGCCGGACGAGCGGCGGAAGTCGAGCCGATGCTCGGCGACTTCATCGACCGGGCCCGTCGCTCGGACACCCCCACGCCCTACCTGAACGCCGCCACGACCCGTATGCGCGTCTACGAACACCTCCGCACCGCCCGTGCGGGATCGGGTTCCGCTTCCGCCGACGCATGACCTGGTCGGTCAGCCGGCCTCGGCGGGCTGGATCCGGCCGGTGACCTCACCGAACGCGATCCCGGTGCCGTTCGGTCCTGGTGCTGTGGCCGAGATGGTGACCTCGTCGCCGTCCCGCAGGAAGGTGCGTTCCTCCCCACGTACCGTGAGGGGGTCACGGCCGCCCCAGGTGAGTTCGATGAACGCCCCCGCTGATGCTTCTCGGGACCGGAGATGGTGCCGGAGGCGAACAGGTCCCCGGTCCGGGCCGCGGCGCCGTTGACGGTCAGATGGGCGAGCATCTGCGCGGGTGACCAGTACATGTCGCGGTAGCGCGGTGCGGTGACCTCCTGCCCGTTCCACGCCACCACCAGGTCCACGTCGAGAAGGGGCATCATGGCCGTATCGGCTCAGGACAGGCGGATCCGCCTGCCGTGAACCGATACGTATTCCGTGGTACGGGGGTCTGCCCGGCCTCACTCGGTCGCGAGTTTGTTGTGGAGCATCGGCCAGGCGGTCAGGACGACGGCGGCGAGCCCGGTGACACCGATCGCGCCGAGGATCGCCGCGCACAGGGCCGGGGGCGCCGAGAGCATCGACAGGCCGGTGACCGAGGAGGCGAAGGCGCACAGCGCGAACGCGGCGATGAGCGTACCGACGACGGTGCCGGTGGCGAGCACGAGCCCTGTCTCGAGACACAGCATCCGCATGATCTGCCGCCTGGTGGCCCCGACCATCCGCAGCAGGCCCAGTTCCCGGCGCCGTCCGGCGGTGGTGACCGCGAACATCGTGGCCAGACCGATGAGGATGAGTCCGGCGATCGCCGCCACGATGATCAGGCTGACGAACACCCCTTGCTTGGCCTGGGCGGCCTGAGCGGCGCTGAACTCGGCTTTCGTGGCGTTGTGCACTCCGAAGTAGTGCCCGGTGACCGTGTCCGGGCCGGACGTGCCCGCGACCAGTACGTAGTCGGCGAGTGGTGTCGACGCGTGGTCCGCGACGGTCCGGTAGGGCAACAGGACGTCTCCGGCTCCCATGTCCCGGCTGTAGACGGCGGCCACCGTGGGATGGATCTCGGTGCCGTCGCCGAGCCACAGAGTGGTGGTGTCCCCGACGCGCAGGTGGTCGGCCGTACGGCTGCTGAGTGCGACGGTGTTGCCACGCAGGTTGTCCAGGGACCCTGATTCGACACCTGGGTCGAGGGTTCGGGAGGCGCCGGGATTGGTGATCCCCTCGGCACTCACCGACTTGATCCGCGGGCTGCTCAGCGAGTTGAGGGACATGACCACGGTGGTCTTCTTCACCGCCGTGGCGGCCGTGCCGGCGGGGCCGGCTGCCTGCAGCTCGTCCAGCATCCGGACGGGCACACCCGCGCCGCTCGACGTGAGGATCTGCTCGGCGTGGATCACGCTGGCGGCCTGGGTGGTGGTGGCGTTGACGAGCGTGGTCTGCATGAACAACTGGGTGGCGCCGAAGCCGACGGCGAGGGCGACGGGCGTGGTGACCGCGGCGAGGCGTATCGCCTGTGCCTTGGCCCCGGTCGCGGCCAGCCGGCCGGCGCGGGGGGCCGCCAGGCGCAGCGGCAGACCGAGCAGCCCGGCCCCGGCGCGCGCGATCCACGGTCCCAGCAGGGTGGCGGAGCAGATCAGGAAGGTGGTCAGGATGCCGACCGCCGCGGCGGCGATCGTGCCGCCGACCAGGGCGGTGAGCACGGTGAGGCCGGCCGCCGGCAGCAGGAGCAGGACGCCCGCGATGCCGCGTTTACGCGGGAAGCGGCCGGGTTCGGCCTGGGCCTCGCCCAGCGCTTGGACCGGGGCGATCCGGGAGATGCGCCGGGTGGTGAGCAGGGCCGCCACGACGGCCGTGAACAGGGTCACCGCGATCGCGACGATCGGCGGCACCGGTCCGAGCGCGGTGCTCAGACTCGCGGGCACCACCCCTTGGTCGCGGAGCGCGCTCAGGAGTGCCGCTCCCGCGGCGAGGGACAGCACGGCGCCGGTGGCCGCGGCGGGCAGCGCGACCTTCAGCGTCTCGCGCAGGATCATGGCGCGGACCTGGCGGGGCGTGGCGCCGACCGCGCGCATGACCGCGAGCTCTCGGGTCCGGTCCCGTACCGAGCGCCCGAGCACTCCGGTGACCACCAGGATCGTGGTGACCAGCACCAGCCCGGCCATCGATCCGGCGATCACCTTCAGGTCGGTGGCGCCCTGTCCCACGGCGGGGTCCGCCACGGCGCCGCGCGCCGCGCCGGTGGACACGACCCGTCCGGGTGCGGCCTGCTCAAGCCCGGTGACGGAGGTGCCCGGGGCGGCGAGGACCACGAGCGCGTCGGCGCTGCCGGGGTGGCCGCTGAGCTGCCCGGCCTCGTGCGCGGTGAAGTACGCGGCGGCCGGGCCGTCGGCGATCCCGGTGACGGTGAAGGGTTCGGGCCGGGCCGTGGTCTGCAGATCGATGCGCGATCCCACATGTGCCCGGGCACGCGCGGCGGTGTCCGCGTCGAGGACCACCTCGGTGGGCGCCTGTGGAGCGCGGCCCGTGGTCAGTGTGCTGTCGGTGAGCGCGGCCGAGTCCCAGCCGTGGCCGGGCAGGGTCGTGATCGCGGTGGTGACGGGGAAGGTGAGGTTCGCGACGACCTGTCGTACGCCGGGGACCGCGGCCAGCGGGCCGGCGAGCGCGTCGGGCACCCTGGCGGGCTCGGTCAGTGGTTGTGTCGTGGTCTCCGCCTCGTCACCGGCACCCGTGGTACGGCTGATCGTCTGCGCTCCGCTGACCACGGCGAAGGCCGAGGCGTAGCGGCCGGCGGGGGCCTTCGCATGACTGCCGGACTGGAGCAGCACACCAAAGGCGCCGATGAGCATCGCCGAGAAGGCGAGGGCGATGAAGACCCCGAGGGCGATTCCGCGCTTCACAGCAGCTCCCAGCGGGCCAGGACCTTCGCCGTACTCGGCTCGGTCAGCTCGTCCTCGATGTCTCCCCGGTCAAGGAACAGCACACTGTCCGCCCACGCCGCCACAGCCGGATCGTGGGTGACGAGCACCACGGTCTGCCCGGTTGTGTCGACCGCCTCGCGCAGCAGCGCCATCACCTGGCTTGAGGCGTGCGGGTCGAGCGCGGCCGTCGGCTCGTCGGCGAAGACGACCTCGGGCCGGGTGATCAGGGCACGGGCGACCGCGACACGCTGCTGCTGTCCGCCGGAGAGCTCAGCCGGCATGTGGTGCAGCCGGCCGCTCATGCCGACCCGGCTCGACACTTCCCTGAGCCAGCTCCGCTCGGGCCGTCGCCCGGCGAGCGTGAGCGGCAGTGTGATGTTCTGGGCCACGGTCAGCGAGGGGACCAGGTTGTAGCTCTGGAACACGAAGCCGATGCGCTCGCGCCGCACCTCGGTGAGCCGGGCCTCGGGCATCGTGCCCAGCTCGATCTCGCCGAGCCGCACACTCCCGCTGGTCGGACGGCCCAGTCCCGAGGCGCAGTGCAGCAGAGTGGACTTGCCGGAGCCGGACCGGCCCATGATCGCCGTGAAACTGCCCCGCGGGAACGCCCAGGTGGCCTCCCGCAGCGCCGTCATCGATCCGTATCTCTTCGTCACCTTCTCCAGCGCCACCGCGTGGCGGGTCAGTGTGTCCGTCGTCGTACCCATCGTCGTCATCGTGCCCATCGCTCCTTTTCGATCCGCGTTGTCGACTTCGTCCGACGCTAGATCCGGGCGCGGAGCGCTCCCAGCGGGCACAGTCCCGAACCGATGGTGTAGTGCACTACACCACGCCTGTGGGGCGGACCTGCCCGCCGGGTGGTCTGCCTAGCATGGGATCCGATGAGGAACGCCGGAACACTACGCCGGAGCTGGGGCGCGACGACCTACGTGGTCGGCGGGCTCCGCACCGCGCTGCCCGCGCTGCTCGGCTTCGCCCTCATCCCGTTCATGCTGCTGTTCTCGCCCCTGCTGTTCGCCCTCATCCGCCCGGTGCGTGCCCTGGCCGGGGTCGAGCGGCGCCGCGCGGCACGCGCGCTCGGGCGCCCGATCCCGCCTCCGTACGCCGCGACGCACACCACGGGCCCGGAGCGCTCCTTCAGCCTCCTGAGCTCCGCCGCGACCTGGCGGGAGATCGCCTGGCTCCTTCTGCACGGCCTGACCGGGGTGGCCATGGGGGCCATCACCGCCGTGCTGTGGCCCACGCTGCTGGCCACCGTCACCGTGCCGATCTGGTGGCAGCACACGCCCGCCCGGTCGGTCCGTGTCATCGGCACCGTCCACAACTGGCCCACCGCGGTGATCCTGCCGCTACTGCAGTGCCTCGCCATCCTCGCCGTGCTCGCGTTCGTCGTCCCCGGCTTCGCGTACCTCCAGCGTCAGCTTGCCGCGTCGCTGCTCGGCCCGTCCCCTCGCGCCGGCCTGGCCGAGCGGGTCGAGCAACTGACCCAGACCCGGGCCGAGGCCCTCAAGGCGCACGGAGCCGAACTGCGCCGCATCGAACGCGACCTGCACGACGGCACCCAAGCCCAGCTCGTCGCCCTGGCGATGCGCCTCAGTGTCGCCGAGCGCCGCTTCGAGAAGGACCCGGAAGGCGCGCACAAGCTCCTGGCCGAAGCCAGGGACGGAGCGCAGGAGGCACTCGCCCATCTGCGGACCGCCATCCGCGGCATCTACCCGCCGATCCTCTCCGACCGCGGCCTCTCGGGCGCGATCACGTCCCTGGCCGCGGGCCAGCCCATACCGGTCGCCCTCGAACTGCCACCCGAGAGCCTGCGCGTACCCGCCGCCGTCGAAGCCGCCGCCTACTTCACCGTCGCCGAGGCCCTCACCAACCTCGCCCGGCACAGCGACGCCGCCCACGCCCAGGTGACCGTGCACCACAGCGGAGCCGATCTGCGCATACTCGTACGCGACGACGGCCGCGGCGGAGCCGACCCCGCCGCGGGCAGCGGACTGGCCGGAATCCGCCAGCGGGTCGCCGCCCTCGACGGCACCACACGGCTCGACTCCCGCCCCGGAGCCGGAACCACCATCGAGGTGAACCTGCCATGCGGCTCGTGATCGCCGAGGACAACGTCCTGCTCCGAGAGGGTCTGATCCTGCTGCTCAACGAAGTCGGACACGAGGTGGTGGCCACCGCGTCCACG
This sequence comes from Streptomyces sp. GMY02, assembly GCF_019056675.1. Lineage (NCBI taxonomy): Bacteria > Bacillati > Actinomycetota > Actinomycetes > Kitasatosporales > Streptomycetaceae > Streptomyces > Streptomyces sp. GMY02. The sequence goes on from NZ_CP077658.1 coordinate 8,373,208, forward strand.
GGCCCGGACATCCTCCCGCTCCTCCTGGAACACCGTCCCGACGCGGCGGTCCTCGACGTACGGCTCCCACCCGGCTTCCGCGACGAGGGCCTGCGCGCCGCGATCGAGGCCCGCAGACGACTGCCCGGTCTGCTCGTGCTGATGCTCTCCCAGTACGTCGAGGAGACCTACGCCGCCGAGCTGCTGGCAGAGGGCGCGGCAGGCATCGGCTACCTGCTCAAGGACCGGGTGGCACGCATGGAGGAATTCCAGGAGGCACTCGCCCGCGTCGCCGCCGGCGGTACGGCCCTGGACCCCGAGGTCGTCTCGCAGCTCTTCAACCGCCACGACCCCCTCGACATGCTCACCCCACGGGAACGAGAAGTCCTCGAACTCATGGCACAGGGCCACGACAACCCCACCATCGCGAAAACCCTGCACATCACCGAACGGTCCGTCAGCAAGCACATCGGCAACATCTTCGCCAAACTCGACCTCCCGCCCAGCGACAGCGGACACCGACGAGTCCTGGCCGTGCTCACCTACCTCGAATCCTGACCCGAACGTCCGGCCCGCGCCTGGGAGTAGGCCGACCTCGTCAGCGCGCAAGGGTTGTGCCGAGGCGGGCGAGCAGCGCCTCCATGCTTGCCGTTTGCTGCGGGTCGAGTGATCCGAAGAGCTGGCGAAGAGCGTGTGTTCCTGCTTGTTCGGCCATTGCCAGCGTTGTGCGGCCTTTGTCCGTCAGGGACACGGTCTTGCGGCGACGGTCTTCGGTGTCGCCCGTCCGGGTGACCAGACCGGCGCGTTGGAGTCCTTCCACGATCTGCGTGACCGAGCGCTGTGCCTGCCCGAGAGCATCCGCGAGCTGTGCCTGGTGCAGCGCGCCGCGAGCGGCCAGCGCCTGGAGGACCTTGGCGCGGGACAGTGACAGTCCGGCTGTCGACTGCATCTGCCGGTCGACTTCTTCGCGTACGCCGTGGGCGGTCGCGAGGAAGGCCAGTCCTGTCAGTTGTGCGCCTTACTGTGGCGTACATGGGCTATGACGTGCACGTCACCCGGCGTACGCCGTGGTGGGAGGAAGAGGGTGAGCTGATCACCACGCAGGAGTGGGCGGCGGTGGTGGCTGCCGACGCCGACCTGGAGATGGTTCGGGTGGCTCAGGCTTCTCCGCACGGCCAGGACGGGATGGAGTACCGGCACGAGTGGCTGGCTCAGATGGTCACCCATCCAGAACGGGACACTCAAGGCGCCTGGTTGGACTGGCGAGAGGGGCGGATCGTGGTGAAGAACCCGGACGAGATTCTGCTCAAGAAGATGCGGGAGATCGGTGGGGTGCTGGGGGCACGCGTCCAGGGCGACGACTGCGAGTACTACGACGAGTAACGCTGCCGACCCGCAGCAGGAACGGCCACCGCGTGATCATCGGGAGTTGTGTGGACTCCTGAAGATCGTGCGGTGGCCGCGGGCCACAACGTGGACCCTGCCCGCTGGCGGGCGACGTTCGACAACGCCATGACCCGGATCGCGGGCCGGTTCCGGCGGGTGGAGCCCCGGGCCACCGCCCGCGCCTATCTGCTTGGGCTGCTGTCCGGCGTGGAACGCAAGGATTGCTGGCGGCTGGCTGAACAGGACGGCCATGCCCGGCCCAGGCCGATGCAGCGCCTGCTGCGCAGTGCACGCTGGGACGCTGATGCAGTCCGTGACGACGTCCGCGCCCGCGCCATGGACCACCTCGGCGCCGAGGGTGGAGGGCTGATCGTGCACGAGACCGGCTTTACGAAGAAGGGGTGTGCCTCGGCGGGCGTGCAACGTGATGGCCGTCGCCTACTCCACGCGGGTGCCCGGGGCCACACCCTGGTTCGCGTTGACTCCGTCACCAGCCGCCTGCCCCTTTCTGATTGGCACCGGCAGAGCGCGGGAGCGGGCGCGAAGGGCCCGCGCCTCGGTGGAGGCTGTCGGCGGGCAAGTCATGCCTGGGCCGACGAACGGGACATCCGATGAATCTGGCTCTGTGGGCAGTTCGGGTGGCGCTGTAAGCGTGCGGTCAGCGACCGGATGCTCAACACCCCCGCCGGAACAGAGGCGTTGACACGGCATGCTTGCGCAGACCCTTGACAGGGAGGGGCGGCCAGTTCGACTATTCCCCAAACATCGGATGTAAGTGTGTGGTCCTGGCCCTCAGCCCGCCGGAGGCACCTCTCTCAGACGCACGCGAGTCTTCCAACGGACGCAATACCCGCTCGTCCTCTACCACCCGGGCCCGAGCTCCCGACGCTGGAACGCCCTTGACGAATATTCATGCTGCCCGGCCCTCCACGCCAATGCTCCAGTCACCCGGAACCATCTCATCTCCGTACATGGGAAGGACCCACCCGTGTCACCACAAGGTTCGATCACGCGGAGGCTGCTGCGCCGCGTCGGCCCGATCGCAGCAGCCCTCGGTCTGATTCTGACGGCACCCGTGGTTCAATCCGCCGCTGCCGCGCCCTCCGTAACGCTCTACGCGTCGCCGACCGGGGCGGGTTCGACCTGTTCCTCCTCGGCCCCGTGTTCCCTGTCCGGTGCCCAGGAGGCAGTTCGAACCCATCTCGCCGCAGAGCGTTCCGCGGACGTCAGCGTACTGCTGGCCGACGGTGTGTACCGCTTGTCGAGGACCTGGTCCCTCGGCCCGGCGGACTCGGGCACGCCGGGCCACCCCGTGGTGTGGAGGTCCGCGCCAGGGGCGCATCCGGTGATCTCGGGGGCCTCACAGGTCACCGGATGGACCCAGCGCGGATCGAGCGGGGTGTGGTCCGCTCCCGTACCCAGCACCAGCAACAGCCGCCAGTTGTACATCGACGGCCACAAGGCCCCGATAGCACAGGCGACCCCGGCGAGCCTGGGATTCCAGGGCTCGTGGACCGGAACGTCGACGGGCTACACGATCTCCGGCGACCAGGCGGCCATGGCGTGGTTCGGCTCTCTGACCGCGGGCCAGGTGGCGGGAGTCGAGTTCGCCTACCCCGGTGGCAACGGGCCGTGGACCGAGTCGAGGTGCCGCGTGGCAAGCTTCTCCGCGGCGGCCGGAACGCTGAGGATGAGCCAGCCGTGCTGGACCAATGTGACCGCCCGGGCGTCCTACGCCCAAGCCAGCGGCGGCCTGCCGTCCATGTCGCCCCACACGATGCCCGCGCGCATCGAGAACGCGCAGGCCCTGCTCGGTTCCGGGCAGTGGTTCCTGGACGGCGCCGGCGGCACGCTGCACTACAAGCCTTCCGCAGGCCAGCAGATGTCCGCCCTCGACGTGGAACTGCCGCGCCTCGAAACCCTGGTCCAGGGCGCCGGCACGCTCGCCGCGCCCATCCACGACATCACCTTCAGCGGTCTTCAGTTCTCCTTCGCGACCTGGAACGCTCCCTCCGCCGGCTCCGGGTTCGCCGACGTGCAGAGCAATCTGCGGATGACCGGCGCGAACAACCAGGGCATGTGCAGGTTCTCCAATCCCGCGGGAAGCTGCCCCTGGGGATCGCTGACCCAGCCCCTGGCGAACGTCTCGTTCACCGCTTCCAAGAACATCACGCTCACCGGCAACCGGTTCACCGGACTCGGCGGAGCCGGACTGGGCGTGATGTACGGAGCGGCCAACACCCTGATTCAGGGCAACGAGTTCACGGACATCGCCTCCACCGCGATCCTTCTCGGTTGCACCTACGACCCGCTGCCGACCGATCCGGCCGACGCTGCGGGGATCAAGCAGAACTGCACGCCCAACGGAGCGAATGAAACCGCTGCGATCGGCACCAACGAAATCCTGACCGGTACCACCGTGGCGGACAACGTCATCCATCACATCGGTACCGACTACTCGTCGGCCAGCGGCATCACCCTGCTGTTCTCGCGGAACACGACCATTACCCGGAACAACCTGTACGACCTGCCCTACACCGGCATCACAGCCGGAGTCATCCAGGGGCACGTCAACCAGGCGAGCACCCCGCAGAACACCACGAACATCAACAGCTCGAACACCATCAGCAACAACATCCTCCATGACTACCTGTCCGTCCGCAGCGACGGCGGCGCCGTCTACGTCGAGGGACACCAGGCGCAGTACGTGTACCAGGCGGACGGGACGACGATCGACCCGGTGCAGACTCTGGCCAAGGGCCTTCAGGTCACCGGCAACATCGCCTACAACGGCCCCACGACCAACTTCACCTATTACAACGACGCCGGCTCGGAATGGATCAACTGGCAGGGGAACGTCGCCTTCCGCGCCGGAGACAAAGCACACGGCGGGTGCAGCCCGACGGGCCACTTCTGGATCACCGGCAACTACTTCTCCGCCGGCATCCAGTCGTATCCCTGCGCCCAGCCCGTCGACACCCACGCGAGTGGGAACACGACCATCCCGGCAAACCCCAGGCCGGGCGACCTGCCCAACGCCCTGCTGCGCGCCGCGGGCACGGGCTCCGGCTCCTTCACGCCGGTCCTTTCCGTCCCCGCGAAAATCTTCTACGTGTCGCCCACGGCCAACGCGACGGAAGTCCTCGTCGCCGGTGAGGGCTTCGGCCCGGCGACGCCGGTCTACATCGGCACCACCCCGGTCGCCAATGTGACCCGTCTGTCCAGCGGATTCATGATCGTCCCGATTCCGGCCGGCACCTCGGCCGGGCAGATCTCCCTCACTCCGCAGGTCCCCGGATCCATCCGGCTCAACGACGACGACAGCACAATCACCTACAGCGGCTTCGCGTACGCGGGCGGCCGCTCGTACGGCGACTACCAGAACGACGTCCACTACGCCACGTCGAACGGGTCGACCGCGTCGCTCACCTTCACCGGCACCAGAGTCACGGTGTACGGCGAGCAGAACACCGACCAGGGAAACATCGGCATCAGCATCGACGGCGGACCGCAGCAGGTCGTCAGCACACTGCCGAGCGACGGCGTACGACATGCGAACGTCGCGGTGTACACGTCCGGTCTGCTCTCCTCGGGCAGACACACCATCGTGGTGACCAAGCTGTCCGGTCAGTACAGCACTCTCGACGGATTCACCGTGTGAGGCCGAGCGAACCGGTTTCGGCACAACACTGACCGGAGGAACCGCTGCCCCCTCCCGCACGGCGAATTCGAGGGGGCGGCGGGCGGTCATCCGGCTTCGGCGAAGAGTGCCACAAGAAACGTAACACCGTTGAGCGGGCCGTCAATCGGTTCAAGCAGGCACGAGCCGTCGTCACTCGCTACGACGAGCGCGGCTACGTCTCCCTCGGCATCGTCACCGCCGAAACGTGGCACCAACCGAAGTACAGCGTCGGCTGCCTTACCGTCCTGCCGACGGGCCCGGGTCCGCGACCTGCTTGAACCGCGCAATGACTGTGCCGACCACAACAAGGCCCAGCAGTTCCGCCTGGACCTCTTCGGCCCTCCATATGGCGGGCGCTTCCGTCTTCGCCCTGTCAGCAGCGGCCAGTGTCTGAGCCCGTACGACGAAGGCACGGAAGCCAGCGGCATGGAAGTCGGCACGGAAATCGACCAAGGCCGCTGTTCCGGCGCCCCCGATCAGGAATTACTGATCAAACTGATCCCGCCCGCGTGAGGCGTCCCACAATGCGCGCCCACCATTCCGCGCACGTTTCCCTCAACTGCCGCATCGGCTGAAAACCCCCTCCTGAAGCAGTCAGTCCACCACCAGACTCGTGCGCCACGAACGCGATTCAGGAATCACAGCCGTTTACACGGCGGCCCCTGCGTCATGACGGCCCGCGCCGGCCGGAGACCTGGCGGGGCCACCGCATCAGAGCACCACACCCAGGTCGTACAACGGACGACGAGAGGAAACGAAGTGAAAACGGAACTCGGAATTCTGCTGGCGGTTATGACTGCCGTGACCGCCGGAGCAGCCGCTTCCGTCGTTGCGGTCCCGGAGGCATCGGCGGCTCCACGGACGGTCACGGCATTGTCAGAGCTGACCATGACCAAGTCCGGCAGCATGAACCAGCGAGTGACACTCGAGTGTGATCCCACAGGAGGTACCCACCCCACGCCCGAGGACGCCTGCACCAAACTCGCCGCCGTCAAAGGCCAATTCGACCTCCTGCCGAGAACACCGGGCGTCGCGTGTCCCGGCAACTACGCGCCGGTCACAGTCACCGTCACCGGCCACTGGGAACTACAGCCGGTGAACTTCACCAAGACTTACACGAACAATTGCCATGCTGGGGTCGGCAGCGACTACGTCTTCAGATTCTGAAAAACCAACGGCTTCTAGCTTTCGCTGCCATGGCGCCGCCATAACCTGCCTGAACGCTTCCGCGACGCCGGGCCCGGCCGGGCTGAAGGGCTGCTGCGTAAAGAGTGAACGCTACCCGGCAAAGAGCCTCGCTCACTGTACTACCGCACGAACCTGACGATGCGGCAGCTCGCGCCGCTATTCGGCGTCTCGACCGCGACAGTGTGCCGGGTCATCCTGCGGCTGCGGTCCCTGCTGGCCGTCGAGCCGCCCGCCCGGCTGACGCGGTGCTTGGTTCCGAGTTGGGTGCGGCAGTCAGCTGGGGGAGGGGGCCGTGGGCGAATGGACACCGAACGGACTACTGATCGCCCGCCACCAGCGTTGACCAGGAAGACCGTTCGCTGTGAATCCGTGATCGTACGGCTTCCGCCGTGGCTCAGGACGGGCTGGAGAGTCTGGGACAACTGAGCACGGGTCACGATGATGCCGGTCAATGTGGCGACGATCGCCGCGCACGTGGGCGCGTCAGGCAAGGTGAAGCGCCAGGGCCATGTGCTGCGGTCTATCCCTCAGCCTTGGATCAGCTTCGGGTTCTGCGAGGAGGACGGGCGGGAAGGCGAGGAACCACGTCCTGCTGCCCGCTCTGCCGGAGAGTCCGCGGCCACGGTCACGGACTAGGCACTGTCCGGCGGATCATGTGGCCGTGATGGCGCCAAGTTAGTTCTCGCGGGCCGGACTGCGCCCGGGTGCGGGGCGTTTCTGCCCCTCGGGCATGGGCAGGACCGCCAGTGCGGTGTCTGCAATGTTCCGCAGCGTCTCCGGGTCCAGGCCGGCCTTGCCTACCGCCTCGATACCTCGGACCACCGTCAGCAGCAGTGCCGCCAACCGCTCCGGATCGGCAGCGCCATCGATGTCACCGTGACGCTGGGCGGCGCTGATCTCCGTCCGCAGCAGGGTCAGCAGTGCCGTCATGGTCTCGGCCGACCGTCCGGCGACTGTCGGATCGTGCTGGGCCAGTTCCGCCGCGCCCTTGGCCAACAGGCACCCGCGGCGTTTGGTGTCGGAGGCGGTGTTCTCCGCCATGAGGTGCACGTATTCCGACAGCCGGGCCAGGGCCTCTGCGTCCGGGCCGCCTGCCAGCCGGGCTTCGGCCACCTCGACGACTGCGGTGCACCAGTCGCCGAACACACGGTGGAACAGCTTGCCCTTGTCGCCGAATGCGCCGTACAGGCTGCCCTTGCCCAGGCCGGTCGCCCGGGCGATGTCGTCCATCCGGGTTCCCGCATAGCCCGTCGCCCAGAACTGTTCCCGGGCCCGCTCCAGGACTTGGCGTTCGTCGAATGCGCGTGGTCTCGGCATGGCCTCAGCCTATCCATTCTTGACTCGATCGTCCATTACTGCCTACGTTGTGGACGATCCATTCCACAACTGAAGGGGTTCGACATGCCAGGCGTGCTGCACGAGAAGGTCGCCGTGATCACCGGAGGGACCAGCGGGATCGGGCTGGCCATCGCCCACCGCTTCGTCCGGGAGGGCGCACGGGTCTTCGTGACCGGCCGGGACATCGACCGCCTCGAAGCGGCAGTCAAGGAGATGGGCCCTGCGGCCACCGGCGTACGATCCGACGTCTCGGTCCTGGCCGACCTGGACGCGCTCTACGCGCGAGTCCGCGAGGAGGCCGGACGCATCGACGTGCTGGTGGCCAACGCGGGAATCGTCGCGGACGCCGCGCTCGGCGCCCACACCGAGGCGAACGTCGACCTGACGCTCGCCGTCAACGTCAAGGGCCCACTGTTCACCGTCCAGAAGGCGCTTCCGCTGCTGGCGGAGAACGCCTCCATCCTGGTCGTCGGCTCGAGCAACAGCGTGCGGCCCAATGAGCAACTCGAGGTCTACAGCGCCTCGAAGGCAGCGGTGAGCAACCTCGTGCACAACTGGGCCCGGCAGTCACGGGAGCGCGGATTCCGGGTCAACGTGCTCAGCCCGGGACCCACGCGGACCCCTGGCCTGCTGGGCGCCGCAGGGCCGGACGTCGACCGGTTCGCCGAGGCCGTTGTGCCGCTGGGGCGGCTGGCCGACGCCGAGGAAATCGCCGAGGCCGCCCTCTTCCTGGCTTCGGACGCCTCGTCGTTCGTCACCGGCGCCGAACTCTTCGCCGACGGCGGCTACACCCGGGCCTGAACCACGGCCGGTGGTGCGCATCCGCTTCCCTCGAAGCGATGGGGCGCACTCCCGGCCGCGAGTGTGCGTCGCACGAGGCCCAGTGCGCCGGGAGCAACGAGATCGTGGCCGCGGCCTCTTTGGATGACGTCGGCCGCCACCCCGGCTGCCGCTCCGGCAACGCCAACCTCCGCTGGATGCTCATCCATCTCGTCGAGGAGACCAGACGGCACGCGGGACATGCGGACATCGTGAGGGGACTGCTTGACGGGGCGAAGGGGTATTACCAGGTCTCTTCTGTGGGTCGCGACCGGAGCCAAAGTCGGATCGAGGCAATGGTGACGGTGCCGTAGAAGGCGTAGGCGCGTTTGTCGAATCTCGTCGCCACAGCCCGGAAGCTCTTGAGGGCATTGATCGTCCGCTCTACCTCGTTCCGGCGTTTGCAGATCGTCCTGTCGAAGCCAGCGGGCCGACCGCCCCTGCCGCCTTTGTGCCGTCGGTTGGCTCGCTGGATCTTCGGTTCGCGGATCGTGTGCTTGATCTGGCGTTGCCGCAGGTAGCGGCGGTTGCGACGGGATGAGTAAGCCTTGTCTCCGCCGAGGTGGCCAGGCCGAGTCCGCGGTCGCCCGCCATCCCGGCGGGCGACACGGACACGCTCCATGACCGGGATGAGCTGCGGAGCGTCGCCCCACTGCCCCCGGGATGATCAGCAAGGCGAGTGGGCGGCGTCCGCCCTCACCGGCAAGGTGGATCTTGCAGGTCAGGCTGCCCCGTGAGCGTCCCAGGCCCTCATCGGGGCGGTGCTGCAGGGGCGTGTGTCTTCTCCCGGAAGCCACGGGGTTTCTTATCTGCTCCCGCGGCGTGTTGGTGGGCCCGGCCCACGCTCACCATGGACCAGTCGATGCGGCCTTCCGCGTCAGCATCGGCGAGGACAGCCGCGAAGAGCTTGTCCCATGTGCCATCCGCTGACCAGCGCCGATGCCGCTCGTACATGGTCTTCCACCGACCGAAACGCGCAGGCAGATCCCGCCACGGTACCCCGGCGCCCTGCCGGAACAGAATCCCATTGATCACCTGCGATGACTCTCCCAACGGCCCCAGCGCTGACCGGACTTCGGTAGATGCGGCTTCAGCCATTCTTCATTTGTGAGAATCTCCCCGCCCCATGGGCATGCCAATGAACTGAGGCTGGGGCAGTCACAAGATCCGCCGGACACCCCCTAGGGCCGCCTTCACCGCTGCTGGCGGCACCGTCCCACTCGAAGCCATCGCCCGCGACGCCGACGTCGGCATCGGCACGCTGTACCGCCACTTCCCGACCCGAGAGGCCCTGGTGGAGGCCGTGTACGCGGCCGAACTCGATGATGCCACCGGCAGCGTTCCAGCACTGCTCCGGCAACTCCCGCCGGACGCGGCACTGTACGCATGGATGGAGCGCTACGCGGCCTTCGTCGCCACGAAACGGGCGATGGCCGAGACGCTCCGAGCCGGCTGGGCCTCAGGGCGGATCGCCACACCGGCCACCCGGGAACGCATCACCGCTGCCATCGCCACGATCCTGGCCAGCGGGGCCGAAGCCGGCACACTGCGCACCGACGTCGACCCGCAGGACATCACTGTGATGCTGATGGGAACCCTCCTCGCCACCACGGGCGGTGACTCCCCTGGGCAAACCGGACGGCTCCTCGACCTGGTCATGGACGCTCTACGGCCGAAGACGGCCCACTGACCCGCGCCCCGCCCCAAACGGTTGGCCAGTGTTGGCGGCGGCTTGCGCCGACTTCGGGAGTCCCGGGCCTGCGGGGGCTTGTTGGTGCCGCTTCTGGCCCTGTGCACGGCCCAAAGCTTGGCCCACCGGACGTCCGCAGAGTGGTAGCAGCGGGGTGGGCCCTCCCTTTCGCAGGGCGGGCCCACCCCGTTCGCGGACGACGGTCCCTGCGGGCCTACGAAGCGAGCACGGACAGTGAGACCACCCGCGCGTCGTGCGTACCCCGCTCACCGACCGTGAGTGCCACATAGCGCGCGCTGCCCTCGGCCGTCAGCGTGCCGGTGCGGCTCTTGACCCGCAGGGCTCCCACCGTTGTGTACGTCAGCCCGTCCGCGCTGAACTCGACCTTGGAGGTCGGGATCCGGCCGCTCGTCCAGGCCACCCGTATCTCACCGACCGGAACCACCGCCCCCAGGTCCACCACCATCCGGCCCTTCGCGCCCGGATTCCAGGAGGTGTGCGGATCACCGTCGACCGCACCCGCCGGATCGGACATTCCGGACGGCAGGGGCGTCGTCGGGAACGTGACACGCCCGAGCGCGAGATCCGGCAGCGGGTAGCCGGTGACGCCCGGTACGGACACCCTCTCCGTACGCCCACGGCGGATGTCGACACGCACGCTCCGGCCTCCGGGCGCCGTGAGGACGAGCCGGCACGGCGGCCCCGAGAACGTGACCGTCGCCGCGTCGACGACCTCCGCGCGCACCCCGACAGGGATGCGCGAACGCGTCTCCGACCGCAGAGTGAAACGGGCCGGCGCGATCGAGGCGGACGCGGCGGCCAGCTCCGCCACATGGTCGGTGCCGGTCGCCGTGACGGTCTGGTCTCCGGCGTACAACTGGAGCGTGCGGGTGTCCTGCGCCACGGACACGGTGGTCTTCACCGCGGCGGCCGACAGGTTGAAGAGGCTGAGGTGTCCTCCGGCGACGCTGGCCTTCACCGCCACGGCCGCGGCCACCGGAGCCGGGCGGGCCGCGGCAGCCTTTACGTCCGACGCCGACCCTCCCACGTACCCCTCGACCACGATCGGCTCGGCCGGTCCGTCCGAGAGGACGAGGATGTCGCCGGAGACGGTGAGGGGGTTCTTCGCGCCCCGAACGACAAATCCGGCCCGGCCGTCGACGCTGACCCAGCCGCCGCTACTGGTGATGTCGGGGCGCGGATACCTGATGAGATCGGTCCACGCCTTCCCGTCCGCGGAGCCCTGGATCACGTAACCCCGTCCCGCGGCCGCCTCCCAGCGCAGTGTGACGCGGTCGAAGCTCCGCGCCTCGCCCAGGTCGACGGCGAGCCAGCTGTCCGCCTTCGGACGGTCGGCGACGGAGACGGCCCAGCGGGTCGTGAGATCGCCGTCGACGGCGAGGGGCGCGCCCTTGCCGGTGTCCGCGGAGGAGGCCGTCGCGGTGGCGCCCCGTGCCAGGTCGGCGCCGTCGGCGCCGTCGCGCACCTCGACCGCGTACAGCGAGTACCCGTAGCGGGGATCGGGGCTGATGCCCTGGACCCGTAGGTGACGGTACGACACCGGGGTGAGGACGAGGTCGTCGGTGCGCCCGGTCGTCGGAGGCGGCGCGGTGCCCGCGTCCTTGGCCGCGACGCTGGCGCTGCCCTCGGCGGTGGTGTACGTACGGCTGCCGTCCAGCCCGGCGATGCCCGGCATCGTCAGGTTCCGCACCTCGATGTGGCCCTCGCCCGCCGCCGTACCGCTCGTCGCGTAGACGACGTCACCCGACGGCAGGGTGGTGAACCCGGCATGGCCCGTGCTGAGTGTGAACACCGTGGCACTGCCGTCGAAGCCGTCACGGACCCGGCTGTAGGTGGCGATGTTGCGTGTTGTCACGCTGCCCGCGACCGAGGGCAGGAACATCGGAGTGTTACCGCTCAACGCGAACAGCCAGTCGTCATGGGCCGGTTGCCAGCAGAACTTGACGAAGCCCGGCTTGCTGACGGACGCGGCCCAGGCTGCGGGGGACTGGTGTGCCACCAGCCCCGGGCCCGTGCCGAAGTCCTTCACACCGCTCGCCCGCGCGAACAACTCCTCGTCGGTGAGAGGACGGACCGCCGCACCCTGCCCGGCCCGCCATTCGTGGAGCAGATAACTGATGGCGACCTCGGCGCGGGCCTCCGGCTCGTACTTGGGCTCACCGGAGAACTTGGTGAGCCGGTACGCCGGCGCGTACGCCTGGTAGGCCGCCAGGCGCTCGGCGAGCGCGGCCTCGGAGCGGGCCGCGGCCCGGTCCCCCAGCACCTGGGCGAGGAAGGCGATCGGAATGACATCACGTCCGTACAGGTACTCACGGTCGTTGACCATCGGCATCAGCGGTTCGCCGGCGTCGCTCATGACGGTGAGCAGGGTGTCCCAGAGCGGACCGGCGTTGGGCTGCGCGGTCAGCACCTGGGGCAGCGGACGTCCCGCGGCGATGAAGTGGGCCGCGTTGCGTCCCGACGTACGCCACAACTCCGCCTGGTAGTGCGGACCGAAGGAGTTGTGGTTCTCGACGATGAACGTGTCGTACAGGTTCTGCGCCGTGTTGTCGCTGATCGCGACGCCGTCCACGAGGGCGGGATTGGCGCGGTCCGCGACCGGAAGGCCGGCCTCGTTGCGGCTCCACCGGCCGAAGGAGGCGCTCCAGGCGTCATGGCGGGGGTCGTCGGCGGCCCAGGCGAGGCCCGGCGCGAGCGACTGGGCGTAGACGCCCATCTCCTCCAGCTTCGTGTCGCCCACGTGACCGCCTGTGAGGCCGTTGGGCGTCCAGGCCGCCGGAGGCGGGGTCGTTGGCCGTGCCGAGCGCCGTCGTGTACGCGGCCTGGGCGCGGACGATGGTGTCGACGTTGGTACGGGTCGTGTCGTCCAACTGGTCCCACAACAGCCGGGCGGCGAGCACGAAGTAGAGCTGGAAAGTGGTGTCGAAGAACAGGGTGCGGCCCCATTCGGAGCCGCCGGTGAGGCGGTTCGACGCGGCGAAGTGCGTGAGGGTGGCGAGGGTGCGCGAGCGCAGGGTCTCCTTGTCGATCCCGGCCCGCTCGGCGTCGTAGGTGCCCCGGGTGAGCAGGAGGGCGTGGCCGAGGACCACCGCGAAGCCGAAGTCCTTGGCGGTGTAGTGGCCCTTGGCCGCGTCCCACTGCGTCTCCGACCAGCGGGTGTGCGTGAGCAGCGCCTGATGGTAGGCGGCGGCGACGTCGTCCGGGGGCACGGTGTGGGGCACCTGCTTGTGGCGGTCGGCTGCCGAGGCGGGTCCGGCCTCGGCGAGGGAAAGCGGCACTGCGGTCAATGCGGCGGTCAGGCCGGCGAGTTGGGCGAAACGGCGCCTGTTCAGTTCGGCCGGTTGATGGGTCACGCGCATGTACCTCCTGGGGCACGAGGCTTCGACAACGTTGTCAAGCGCGCTCATTCTTAGACCAGGCAGCCGGAACGTCAAGGAGTCCGACTGGTCTCCGCCCAAGGCGGCTTCGTCGGCCCATAGGTGTTTTGCCCGCTCCGCCTTGAGCCGTCTCACGCACGTCGATGACATCCATCACGAGAAATCGCCGGGCTGTGATGACCACCCGGTGTGACCGTTGAGAGCGGCCGAACCGGGATGAACGTTTTTCGAATTCCGGACAGTACACCCCTTGACTTCATGGCCGGATCTGGATGACTGTTGCCTCCGTACGCAAACCGGTTTGCAGCGAAGGAGCACAGATGGCGGAGACGGGTGGCGCGCCCAAGGGGGTTCCTGGGCAAACCGGTTTGGAGGGCGACCGGCTCAAGGGGCCCGCGACGATTTCCGATGTCGCCGCACGGGCCGGGGTGAGCAAGACGACGGTCTCCCACGTCCTGTCCGGACGGCGGCCCGTCTCCGAGGCCACCCGCCGCAAGGTGACGCGGGCGGTCGAGGAGTTGGGGTTCCAGCAGAACTTCTTCGCACTCGGCCTGTCCGGCCGCCGCAGCCAGACCGTCGCCCTGGTCGTCCAGGACCTGACCAACCCGTTCTACCCCGCGCTCGCACGGGGTCTCCAGCAAGCTGTCGGCGGGCGGGACTACGTCGTCCTGCTGGCGGACGTCGGAGCGGGCACCCCGCCGATCGAGGCCTTCCTCAACGAGGCCGTACAGCGCCGCGTCGACGGGGTGGTCGTGGCCGCCGTCGACGTACCGGACCGGCTGCTGGAACCTCTGCTCGCTTCAGGGGCCCGTGTGGTGACCGTCGGCTCGCCCCGGCACGGGACGTCGACCGACGTGGTGTCCTCCGACGACGAGAGGATCGCCGCCGACGCGGTCGCCTACCTGCATGCCCGGGGTCACCGGAACCTGGGCATCATTTCCGGTCCCGTCCGGGTCGCCCCCGGTTCCGCCCGCCTCGACGGTTACCGGCAGGCTCTGCGTGACCATGGCCTGCGGCCGTTGCGGGCGGCCGAGGCGGTGGGGGACTGGACGAGGGACTCCGGGGCCAAGGCGATGCAACGGCTGATGGACCTGGAGCGCCGGCCCACGGCGGTGTTCTGCGCCAACGACCTCATGGCGATCGGCGCCCTCGACACGGCCCGTTCGCTCCGCCTGTCGGTTCCCTCCGACGTCGCCGTCGTGGGCGTGGACGACATCGACGCGTCCAGTCTTGTCAGCCCTTCCCTGACCACCGTCCGCGTTCCGGCCCAGGAGATCGGGCGGGTGGCGGGAGAACTGCTGCTCGCCCGTATGGACGCCCCTTCCGCGACGCCCCGCCGCGTGCTGGTCCAGCACCACCTTGTTCACCGTGAATCTGCCTGAGGAGCTCACCGCTCGTGCACGACGTACTTGACCCGCGCGATCTCGTCCCCGACGAAGCCGAACAGCTTCTGTCATCGGGGTACGCGGCGGAGGAGTTGCTGGAAGCGGCCCGTCGTGCCGCCGCGGCCGACGACCTCGCGGAACTGGCCTCCATCGCGGCGGCGCTCGCCGGACTGCGGCGCCCCGCCGGCTGGGACTTCGACGAACCGTCCGACGCCGAGGCGATCTGGGCGGCCCTCGCCCCGCCGCAGCCCGCCAGGCCCGTCGCCGAGGAGGAACTCCCCGGCCGCCTGGCAGGTGCCTGGCTGGGACGGTGTGTGGCGAACACGATGGGCAAGCCCGTCGAGGGACTGACACGGGACGAGGTCGGCGTCTACCTGCGGGCTGTGGGCCAGTGGCCGCAGACCGGCTTCATCCCGCTGCTGGACGAGCTGCCCGCCGGGGTCAGCCACCTCCACGAATCGGCACCCTTCGCCGCGGCCGGCCGCTTCGACGCCGTCCCGCGCGACGACGACCTGGACTGGACCATCCTCGGCCTGCACCTGCTGGAGACGTACGGGCGCGGCCTGACGACCGAGGACATCGGCCACGAGTGGCTCGACCGCATGCCCTTCACCCAGACGTTCACGGCCGAGCGGGCGGCGTACCGCAACCTCATCCGTGGCCTGCGTGCGCCGGAGACGGCCACCCACGACAACCCGTACCGTGAGTGGATCGGTGCGCTGATCCGCACCGACATCTATGGCTACGTCCAGCCGGGCGACCCGCGTGCCGCGGCCGGGATGGCGCTGACCGACGCGGTCCTGTCACACACCGCCAACGGGATCTACGGTGCGATGTGGTCGGCCGCACTGGTCGCCGAGGCCCTGGTCTCCACCGAGCCGGTGGGCGCCCTGCGTGCCGCGCTGACCGTCGTCCCACCGCGTTCCCGGCTCCATGTGAGCCAGGCCGGTGTGCTGCGTCTGTTCGAAGAGGGTGCCACCGCCGAGGCGGCGCAGCAGTGGATCGACGAGGAGCTGGGCGACTACAACTGGGTGCACACCGTCAACAACGCCGCCATCATCGCGGCGGCCCTCCTGTGGGGTGAGGGCGACTTCGTCCGTACGGTGGCTCTCGCCGTCGGCGCCGGCCGTGACACCGACTCGACCGCGGCCACGGTCGGCAGTGTTTTCGGTGCCCTGCACGGGTCCGACGCCATACCCGCCAGGCTGGTGGAACCGACCGGCGGAGTGGTCCGCAGTGCCGTACGGGGCTTCGACCGCATCAACGTCACCGAACTCGCCGCACGGACGAACGCCGTCCGTGTCGCCTTCGAACAGGAAGTGCACGCATGACCGCCACCCGCAGGATCGTGATCGACACCGACCCCGGCCTGGGCGAACCCGGGTCCGACATCGACGACGGCCTCGCCATCGCGCTGGCCCTGCGTTCGCCCGAGCTGACCGTCGAGGCGCTGACCGTCGTCAACGGCAACGTCGACGTCGACACGGGCGTCGACGTCGCGAGGCGGCTCAGCGAGCGCCTGGGCCACCCGGACCTGCCGGTTCTGCGCGGCGCCGACCGTCCGCTGCTGCGCGACATGGCTCCCGTCCGCGCGCTGTTCGACGACGTCGTCGGAGACCACCCCGCCCGGACAGCGGCGGAGGACCGGCTCGGGCCGACGGCCGACCTCACGGCCGCCGAGTACCTCGTGGCACTGGCGGCCGCGTTCCCGGGCGAGATCACGGTGGTCGCCATCGGCCCGATGACCAACCTGGCGCTCGCGCTGCGCCTCGATCCGGCGTTCGCCCGGAACGTGGCGGAAATCATCATGATGGCGGGCTCCGCCACCGGATACGCCCAGAACATCACCGTCGTCGGCGACTTCAACGCCTACGTCGATCCGGAGGCCCTCGCGATCGTCCTGGCCAGTGGCGCCAGGCTGCGCATGGTGGGCATCGACCAGACGTCCCGGGTGCGGCTCACCCGCGACGACGCCGCGGTGCTGTCCCGCGGCGACTCCTTCGGCCGCTGGGCCGGAGAGTGCGCGCTGGCCTGGATCGAGTTCCTGTCCAGGGCCTTCCCGTTGCGCGAGGAGCACCGGGACGCGTGCTTCCTGCACGACCCCCTCGTCGTGGCGGCCTTCATCGACCCGTCGCTGTGCACGTGGGCCGACGCCCACGTGGTCACAGACACCACCAGTGAACTGGCCCGGGGCCTGGTCGTCGCCGACCGTGGCCTCGCCCTCGCCCCGCCACCCGGACCCCCCAACGCCTCGGTCGCCGTCGACACCGACGTGCCTGGCTTCGGCCACCTCTTCCTCGATCGCCTCACCGGTACTTCCGCCCGCGATTGACCGCAATTCCATGACCGTCAGAGAGGACCGTCATGAAGCTTCCCGCTTTTCCACGCCCTGCCCGGGCGGCAACACAACTCGCAGTCGGGGCGATCGCCGTGGCCCTGCTGGTCACGGGCTGCGGTTCCGGGACCGGTTCGTCCGGCGGCGGACAGCAGCCGGTCGGCCTCACTTCCGCCGGCGCGCTCAAGGATCCGGCCGAGCCGGTCACGATCAACTACGCGGGCGCCGCGTACTCGGCCGACGACATCAAGCCGGTGCTCGCGGCCTTCCACAAGGAACACCCGAACATCACCGTCAACTACCAGGCGGTCCCGTTCGACCAGTTCAACAGCGTCCTCAGCACCCGCCTGAGCCGCAAGGACCCGACTCTCGACGTCTACGACGTCGACATGCCCCGTACCGACGCGTACCAGGCACGGGGCTGGCTCACCGACCTGTCCAAGGCGTTCCCGGACATGGCCGGCAAGGTCGACAAGACGTCACTGGACGCCGCGACCAGCGACGGAAAGCTTGTCGCGATACCCTTCCAGACGTCGAGCCAGCTCCTGTACTACAACAAGGCGCTGCTCAAGAAGGCTGACGTTCCCTTCCCCTCGGCGAAGCCCGCCGACCGGCTCACCTGGGAGACGGTCACCGCCGACGCCAAGAAGACCCAGCAGGCCGGCGCCAAGTACGGACTGGTGTTTGATCAGGTCAACCGGTACTACCAGTTGCAACCCCTCGCGGAGAGCCTCGGCGGCGGCTCGGGCGCCGGCGGCGACAAGAACCTGACTCCCGAACTGCAGACCGCGGGCTGGGAGAAGTCGATGGACTGGTACAGCTCGCTGTTCAAGGACGGGATCTCTCCTCGCGGCGTGCCGGTGGCACAGACTCCTGACCTCTTCGCCTCGGGCCAGGTCGCGTTCTTCCCCGGCGGCCCCTGGTGGGGCCCCAAGTTCGCCGCGAACTCCAAACTGGACTTCGGTGTCACGGCCTACCCCTACTTCGAGGGCGGCAAGGCGGTCACCCCCACCGGCGGCTGGTCTCTCGGGCTGAACCCCGCGAGCGAGAAGGCGGTCGCCTCCGAGATCTTCATGAAGTTCATGGGGCTCGACAACGGTGGGTTCGCCCAGTACATGCCCAGCCTCGCGGTACCGCCCTCCAACACGGCGGGCGCGGCGAGCTTCTACGACGAGAAAATCTTCAAGGACCCCCGCATGGCGGGCGCCGTGGACCTGACCACGTACGAACTGGCCAACACGGCCACACTGCGTGCCAGGACCACCGGCTACGTCGAGTTCGAGGACACACTGTCCAAGACCTACGAAGACATCAGTAACGGCGCCTCCGTGAAGAGCGCGCTGTCGTCGGCCACCAGCACCATCGACCAGGCGTGGGCGAAGTACCGCTGACCATGCGAGCCGACCGGCCGGGGCGAGCCGATGGAGCCTCGGCCGGCGAGAGGGACAACCCGCAATGACACTGACAACACGCCTCCCGGAGAGCAGCGAGGCGAAACCGTCCCCACTCCCCCGGGGAACACTTCAGCGGCGCAGGTTTCTGGGCAATCTCAGCGCGGCGGCGATTTTTCTGACACCCGTGCTCGCGCTTATCGTCGTGCTGCGGCTCATGCCTGTCATCCAGGCCGTGAACGACGCCACTCACACGAGCCTGCCCGGCAGTACGCTGCCGCCTCGCTTTGTCGGGCTGGACAACTTCACCGCCCTGTTCTCGTCCCACGCCTTCTGGTCCTCAGTCCAGCAGACTCTGGTCTTCAACGTCATCGTCAACCCGTTGCAGATCGTGCTGGCACTGGCCCTCGCGTTGCTCCTCACCCAGAATCTGCCGGCCACCGGTATCTGGCGCACCCTGATCTTCCTGCCCGCAGCGGTCCCGATGACCGGCTCCGCGGTGGTGTGGGGGATCGCGCTGCGCCCGGACGGCCCTGCCAACGCGGCGCTTGCGTCGGTCGGCATCCACCAGCAGCCCTTCCTCACCGGACAGGGACAGGTCCTCGGGAGCATCATCCTCATCGCGAGCTGGATCGGCGTCGGATACTGGATGATCTTCCTCATCGCCGGACTCAACGACATCCCGACCGTGTACTACGAAGCGGCCTCCATCGACGGAGCAGGTCCCATGCGCCGGTTCTGGTCGGTGACGCTTCCCCTGCTCCGCCGGCCACTGCTGTTCGTCCTGGTCGCCGACACCGTGTCGAACTTCGTCCTGTTCGCGCCCATGCAGATCCTGACCGACGGGGGACCGCAGGGAAAGTCCAACTTCCTCATGTACGACATCTTCCACAACAGCTTCGAGCTCTCCGACCCGCATACCGCCGCGGCGGAACTCCTCGTGCTGCTCGCCCTGATGATCGTCATTGTCGCGGTCCAGTTCCGGCTGCTGCGCAGCGCCGAGGAGAGCTGATCATGACCCGCACCCGCACCCGCACCCCGGTTCCGAACCCTGGCGTCCACACGACCCCGAAACGCAGCCGCACGGGCCGTGTTGTGCTGACCGTCATCGCCCTCGTCGTGGCCGTGGCGTTCCTGCTGCCGGTCCTCTGGCTCATCGCCAGCACGTTCCGCAGCTCCGCCGAGACCTTCGCCACCAGTTCCTCCATGAACTGGCACATGCTGTGGCCCGCTCACTGGACGCTCGACAACCTTCATTCGGCCATCGACAACGGCTTCCTGCGCAACCTCTCCAACAGTGTGATCGTCGCGGCGGTGACCGTCCTCCTCGGCATCGTGATCTCGGCGATGGCCGCGTTCGCGCTGGCGGTCGTCGACTTCCCCGGTCGCAAGATCGTCTTCGGTCTGGTCGTGCTGAGCTTCCTCGTCCCCTTCGAAGCCATCGCCATCCCCTTGGCACACTCGTTCAGCGACTGGGGCCTCACGAACAACTTTCCCGCCCTGGTCCTGCCCGGACTCGGGAACGGGCTGGCGGTCTTCACACTCCGTCAGTTCTTCCTGGGCATCCCGCCGGAGCTGGCCGAGGCCGCCCGCATGGACGGCGCGGGGTGGCCCCGCATCTTTCTCAGGATCTATCTGCCACTGACCCGCCCGGCGCTCATCGGTACCGGTCTCATCCTGTTCCTCTTCCAGTGGCAGGCCTACCTGTGGCCCATCCTTGTCACCACCAGCGACAGCAAGGACGTGGCGCCCGTCGCCATCGCCAAGACGTTCGCCGCGTTCAGCAGCGACTACGGGCGCGTCTTCGCCGAGACAGCCGTACTGGCTGTCATCCCCGCGGTGATCCTGCTCGGCCTGCAGCGCTACTTCGTCGCATCGGTCGCCACCACCGGGAGCAAGAATTGACCCACGTAGCCGTTGTCGGATCCGCCAATCTCGACCTCGTCGCCCACACCCCCCGCCGCCCGGCCCCGGGCGAAACCGTCCTGGGCGGCGCCTACCGGCAGCACCCGGGCGGCAAGGGCCTCAACCAGGCGGTCGCCGCGGCGACCCTCACCACGACGTCGTTCGTCGGCCGCCGCGGCTCCGACGAGGCCGGCCGGGTGCTGGCTACCGAGCTCGTACGGCGCGGAGTCGACACGTCCCACTTCCTCGCCCTGGAGGGGGCCAGCGGGCACGCCCTGATCACCGTGACGCCCGACGGCGAGAACAGCATCGTCGTGCTCCCCGAGGCGAACCACCGGCTGCTCCCGGACGATGTCACCCGTGCCCTGGACACCCTCGCCCCGCAGGTGGTTCTCACCCAGCAGGAAATCCCGCTCGCAACCACCGAAGCCACTGCACACTGGGCGCAGACACACGGCGCACGGCTGATGCTCAATGCCAGCCCCAGTACCACTCTTCCCGGCGAAGTCCTCGCCCCGGCGGATCCCCTCGTGGTGAATCTCACCGAAGCACACTTCCTGACCTCCGCCGACACACCGTCGGATGCCGCGAAGGTCTTTTCACAGCGGTGTGTTTCGGTCATCATCACCCTCGGTTCCGAGGGATCCCTTGTCGTGGAGAACGGACGGACGACCCACCTTCCCGCACCCCGGCTCACAGCGGTCGACACCACTGGAGCGGGCGACATGTTCGCCGGAGTCACGGCGGCTCACCTCGCCCTCGGAACCGGCCTCGTCGAAGCGGCACGACAGGCAACACAGGCAGCAGCCAAGGCCATTCAGACACCGAGGTCCAGCCGATAGGAGCATCGCGTACGTCGGCACCGCCGCCCCATCACTGTCACCGCGTTCGGCAGCGGGGTGGCACCGACACGATGGGCCGCTGTGAATCTCCCGGGTAGATCACGAAACCGTACCGAAGTACTAGCTCCCCGCGTCCTCGCATCTGCAGGTCGGCCGGGACACCGACAGACGGGCTTCGACGGCGTCCAGGGCTTGGCGGGCAGCGACGATCTGGGCACGGAGGGCTTGCTCCGATTCATCTGCGTGGGCAGATGGTCCGACGACGGGCTGTTGGGCTTCTGCGGCCTCCAACTCCTTAGCTTCTTCAAGGGAGTTGACGACTACACCGATGAGGAGGTTGACCAGGAGGAACGAACCGAGAAGGACGAAGGAGCCGAAGTAGAGGATGGTCCACCGGGAGATCTCCAGGCCCGCCCGGACCGCGTCGCCGAGGCCGTCGAGTGTCATCAGGAGAAAGAGGGTGAGGGCCGCACGACCGAGCGAACCGTAGTGCTCGGGAGCGTCGTCGGCGAAGAACACCCACCCGACCATGGCGTACACGTACAGCAGGAGCGTGCCGACGAGCAGGAAACTGACGGTTCCCGGGAGGCTCTTGCCCACAGCCACGATCACGATGCGCAATTGAGGCAGGAAACGGGCGGCCCGCAGCACTCGGGCAAGGCGCAGGAGCCGGAGCACGGTGGCGTTCTCACGGGCGAACGGCATGAAGGCCAGGCCGACGACCAGCAGGTCGAAGACGTTCCAGGGATCGCGGAAGAAGTCCCTCGGGCGGTCGGCGTGGGCGGCGACGCGTACCAGTATCTCGGCGGTGAAGGCGACGAGAAAGAGATGCTCGATGGCCTTCAGGGCGTTGTGCCATTGATGCACGACACCGCTGTACGTCTCGATCCCCAGCAGGGCGGCGTTGGCCGCGATGAGGCAGAAGACAGCCGTGGTGAACGCTGTGGAGTCCACGATACGGCGACTGCGTTCCGCGAGGGCGCGCCGTAACGCTTCGGTGGTCTGTCCGGGCATGGGTGATTCGTTTCCTCGCAGACCTGTTCCCGCTCACCAACAGATATGGATCTTAAGGGGTGCTGGTGTCGGCCGTGCGAGGCAGCGAGGCCCGGCCCCTGGCTGTGCCGCTCAGCGGCCAGGGGCGGCGCCCTCCCTCGGTGACTGGATTGTCCATTTCGCCGCGAAAGCACGTGAATGGAGCATGAAGTAGGAGTTAATTCTGAGAATTGAATGAACAAACGCATTCCCGAGTGCTTCCTGGGCACGGGCTCGGGATGGACAGCACTCCGACTGCACGAGGACCCGGTTCGGACAGACCCGTCGGAAACGTCGCAGGGCCACCAGGCCGCGCCGGTTCCGGCGTCCGGACCGGTGGCACCGTGACCCTGGCCCCGCCGCGGCCGGACGACCGGCGCGTCCGGGGTGGGCACGGATTCCCGTCGGCACTGGGGAAGGGCCGGGTACGGGGCGTCGACGGACTGCGGACCCTGGCCGTCGTCCTGGTCCTGGCCTACCACTTCGTACCGGGCCCACTGCCGGGCGGCGCCTTGGGCGTGGACGTCTTCTTCACCATCAGTGGATTCGTCATCACCCGGCTGCTGCTCGCCGAGTTCGCCCGCACCGGTGCCGTCGGTATGCGCTCGTTCTACTGGCGGCGCTGGAAGCGGCTCGTCCCCGCCCTTCTGGTGGTCTGCGCAGTGTGCGCCGTCCTCGCGGGCACCACGCAACTCCGGGGCTTCGAGGACGCGTGGACGTCCATAGCTCTGTCCGCCACGTTCCTGGTCAACATCGTCCGGGCCGCCCAGCCCGGCCTCTACACCGACGAAACCGCACTCCTCGGGCACACCTGGTCGTTGGGCGTGGAGGAGCAGTTCTACCTGCTCTGGCCACCGTTTCTCCTGCTCCTCCTGCTCCGCTTCAGGCCCCGCACCGTACTGCTGTGCGCTGTGGCGCTCTGCCTGCTGCCGGTGCTCTGGCGCTGTGTGCTGTGGAGTCCGACCGCGGCGCACCGCATCTACAACGGCACCGACACCCGGGCCGACCAGTTGCTGGTCGGAGCGCTGCTCGCTCTGGTGGTCGCCCGGCTCGACCCGGAGGACCCTCGGCTGGCCGCGTTGCGGCGATGGGCGGGCCGACTGGCTTGGCCGGCGATGGGCATGCTGGCTTTGATCGTCTGGCAGGTACCGATGACCGGCACCAGCACCTGGACGGTGCCGTGGTACACCGTGGGCTTCCTGGTGACAGCCGTCCTCTCTGCCACGGTGGTCGCGGCGCTGGAACTCCGGCCGCTCAGCCTGCTCTCCCGTGTTCTGTCCCTGGCCCCGCTCGCCTGGACCGGGCGCAACCTCAGCTACGGCCTCTATCTGTGGCACTACCCCCTCGGCCGCCTGATGGCCGGCCTGGGCCTGGACACTTGGCATGTACCGGCTGCCGTCGCCGCCACGTTCGCGGCGGCGCTGGCCTCCCACTATCTCGTCGAGAAACCACTCACCCGCCGCAAGCGCCCGCAGACGGCGACCACTTGACGACAGGCACCGCGGAGCGCCCGGACCCGAGAATTGCCACGGCAGCTTTGACCGGGGCATGGGCATCGAGGAGTTCGTACAGGGAGACCAGGTGGGCGTGGAGGAAGTCCAGCTCGGCTCCCGACCAGGGTCGTCCGGTGAGTTCGGCGACCTCCTTCTTGCCCGTCGCTGAGCGCCGGCCGGGCCGGGACAGCAGGTGGATGGCGTCGGCGCAGATGAGTCCGAGTGTCGTGCGTGAGATCCAGAGAAGTGCGTGCATCCCGGCGCGGGCGGCGGCGTCGGGGGCGGCACCGGTGAGGAGGTTCCCCGCCGTGACATCGATGCCGAAGATGGTGTTGTACGGGGCGTAGTGGGTGGCGACGAGTTGGTTCTGGGCGAGGGGGACGATGGTGTCCGTCTCGAAGGGGTAGACGATCACCGTGGCCACGGCCAGCAGCAGTCCGCACACCACTGCGGGAGCGACAGTGCCGATGGTCCGGCCGATCCCGGTCGTTGGTACGGGCGCCGGGAGCGGCAGGATGGCGGCACCCATGAGTGCCGGCCCGACCGTGACCGCTCGGCTGGAGGACCAGTGCTGTTTGCACCAGGCGGTGATGTGGGTCTGGCCGGGGACCGGGGCCAGACCCGAGACGGCGAACAATGCACTGGTGCCGATCGTCGCGGGGTGGTGACGAGGTTGACGCGGGCGCCTTGGGCGCACAGCAGCCGGTGCATGTTCGGTTCGAGTCCGGGGTCGGTCACTACGGTGACGGGGTGACCGTGGACCTTTCCTGCGAGAGCGAGGCCGAGGCCGAAGGTGCCGCCGCTGGACTCGACGATCTCAGCCCCGGGCAGCAGCTCGCCTCAGGCGCGGGCTGCGGCGACCATGTGGAGGGCGGGCGATTTTTCATACCACCGGGGTTGAAGCCTTCGAGCTTGACCCAGAAGCCGCGCCCGGCCGCGGTGAGAGGGGCGGAGATCTACACAGCAGGTGTGTTGCCGACGGCGGATGCGAGGGAGCGGCCGACGCCGCTGGAGAGCACGTCGGTGGCGGGATAGTGCATGGTGACTGGCTTTCTGGTTTGGTCGAGAAGAACGTCGTGCAGCGCTCGACGGTGTTGCGCCGTTTGCAGGTCTCGCGATCGAAGGCCGGTGGACGTCCGCCGCGCCTGCCGAGCCGTTTGCGGTTCGCGGCTTGGTCGGCGGGCTGGGGGATCAACGCGCGGATCCCGCGCTGGCGCAGACGGGTTCGGATCGCCCGGGACGAGTACGCCTTGTCCGCGGGCGTGGACCTGCGGCTTGTCCGCGTGGAAGACCCACATCACCGCGTGTTCCCACACGTCGTGAGCGGGTAGCAAGAGCACGCAGGCCACGGTGGCGAGGAAGGTGAAGGCGCATGGGTGCCACACGTACAGAGCGGCCCGGGGCGAGCGGACCACCCATGCCGCGCGAGCGAGTCGGCAATCTCCTGCGACGCCCAGGAGGGCGGCGTACGGACCGTTTCCTGGCTATCCGGCTGCCGACGCCTCCACCGCCGCTACGAGCGCAGGGCCGAACGCATCCTCGCCTTCGTCGGCATAGCCGCAGTCCTCATCGGCTATCGCCGATTGGAGAGGGAGAACGACTGACGCCCTGGGGTGTCACACCCATCCGCCATGATCTCACCATGAACGAAGACGTCTTCTGGCAGCTTGTTGAAGAATGCCGGTCCCCAACTCCCGATCCCGAGGGCGAACAGCTCGCTGCCGCCCTGACAGCACGCTTGGTGAACGGGCCCATGTCTGACGTGATCGGCTTCGCCGAGCAGCTCTCCTGGGCTCTGTACAGGTTGGACCGCAAGGAGTACGGCGAAGGACTGGCGGGCGATGCGTTCCTCTATACCCGGGCTGCCGTCGTCGCGGCTGGCCGTGACGAATACGAGACCGTACTTCGATACCCAGACAGGTTCGTGCCGTACGCCAGCCATCTCGTCTGGGCCGAGGCCCTGCTCTACGTACCCGACAAGGCGTACGAGCACATCACTGGAGAGGAATGGGACCGCAGCACCCGGTACAGCTACGAGTCGTACTCCAACACGGCCGGGTGGGCTGGCGCATAGCCCCTAGATGAGTGAGTCCGATGTTCTCAGTGGTCGTAGGCGATGAGTGATCGTTTGGTCTTGGCGCCTGTGGTCCAGTTGTGCCAGATGGCTGTGGCGAGGGCGAGGAGTCGTTGGCCGGTGCGGGCGAAGACTCCGGCCGGGGTTCTGCCGCCGTGCTGTTCCAGGCTGAGCTGGCCTTTGAGGGTGTCGAAGACGGCCTCGATCCACTGGCGGGCCCGGGCGAGGCGGCCGTGGCGGACGGGCTCGTCCTTCCGGTCGGGCCGTACCAGATGGACGCCGAGGCGTTCGGTGAGGAACGTCTCGAACTCCCGCCCGGCGAAGCCCTTGTCCGCGAGGATCACCTGACCGCTGCGGACGAGGTGGTGGTCGCGTTGCAGCAGCGCGGTCATCACCTGCCGTTCCCCGGGTTTCGGGTTGGCCAGGCACCAGGACACCGGCATGCCTTCGGCGGTGGTCAGCAGGTAGAGCCGGAATCCCCAGAAGAAGCGGGAATGGGAGCGGCAGTAGCCGTAGCCGGCCTGCCCGGCCAGCGCAGAGCGTCTGACGGTCTCGCGGGAAGCCGCGCAGGCAACGGGCGTGGAGTCGATCAGCCGCAGGTCGTCGTGCCAGGTCGGCACCTGCCGGGCCAGAGCCTCGATCACGTGGCTGATCAGCGGTCCGGCGGCGTTGAGGCGCTTGTTGTAGGCCGACTGCTGGGGCAGATAGCGGAACAAGTGCCCCAGCCGGGCGTGCGCGAAGCGGATCCAGTGCCGGGCCGAGGGGAAACCCAGCAGGACCTGGACGACCGCCAGGCACAGCAGTTCGGCGTCCGTCAGTTTCGGTGGTCGCCCGATCCGGCGACGAGGGGCCACATGGTCGTCGATGAACACGTACAGTGCCGCCAGAAGGGCGTCCAGGCTGGTCTTCACACCCAAGCCAACGGGCGCCCTTCGCCATAGTCGCGGCCAGCACAAACATCGGACTCATTCATCTAGCAGGCACTCCTACCGCACCATTGGAAACGATGTCTTACGAGTTGCCGCGTGATAGCGGGTGAGCCGTGTTTCGCCTGGTCGTGACCTGTCTTCAGGCGTTGATGGTGCGGTCGGAGACGAGGCCGACGATGGCACGGTAGGTGTCGGGCAGGCGGTCGCGGCGGTAGGTCCAGCGCATCAGTTGCTTCCAGCGTTTGTGATCAGCGAGGGCATGCCCGACGGTGATGCGGTCGGAGGAGTGCCAGTGGCGGTCACGCTCCCACTGTTCGACTCTGCCGGGCAGTGCTCCCGGACGCGGTTTTCTGGGCGGTGTGATCGCTTGCCCGCGGTGGTCGCGGCTCAGGCCGAGGTAGCCGTCGTCCAGGAGTACCCCGACGTCGGGGAAGTGCTGGAAGCACACGGCGATGCCCTGCGGGCGGCCGTGGCATCGTGCATATGTCCGGGCCGCAGGGCATCGGTCCATAACGTGCGGCCACGCCAGTCGGCGACGACCGTGGCCTTCATAGTGTTCTGCTTCTTCTTCCCCGGGACGAACGCCGCCCGTCCACCACGTCCGGCCGACGGTCGGCAGACCTGGAACTCGGTGGCGTCCAGGCGCAGCTCGATGCCCTCGGCCAGGGCGTAGGCGAACACGTCGGCCGGCGTCCGTAATCGCAGGCCGGGGCGGTCGGGGACCGCGCATCCCCGCTCGGCCAGGAGCGCACGTATCTCTGCGATCGCGCGGTGACGGTGGAGCGGTCGACGCCGAACAGCAGGCTCAGCACCGAATGTGGCAGGTCGTGCCGCAGATGGATCAGCGTGGCCATCACCCGGTTGCGAACACCAGCTGGTGGCGGGCGCCAGCTCCTGCGGCCCGCTTCCTGGCCCAACCTCGTGCAGCATGGCGGCGGCCCTTGACGCCGGCTTGCCACGGCACTGCCAACTCCTCGGCCAGGCAGGCGAGATGACACCGAGAGACCCCTGTGGACAGCCGATGTGCCAGCACCGCCCGACTGACCATGATCGCCACACCTGGATCATGCCACCCACTATGAGGGTAGTGCCGAAGGAGGGTGCTCTGAGGCGGCGCGTACGGTGCCGCGGCTCGCGAGTGCGAGTGGTACCGTCCGCTGATCCATTTGACCGTTCGTCCGTGAGGCCCTTTCCGTGTCTGCGCTGCCGTCCGGGACTGGCCGGGCACGCCGGCGCCGTGGCGTACGACGTGGACTCCGGCCAGCTGACCGTGTGCCCCGGGTCGGCGGCCTGGGCGACGAATACGTGCCTGGAGCAGGCCGTGTCATCGAGGCTGCCTACACGTTGGCGGGCCGCACGGTCGTCCGGGCACTGCGGATCCTTCCGTCCGGGGCGCGGCCCGCCACCGAACCGGCCGATGCTGGCATGGCCACTGCGGCCGCGTCCTGCGGGCGCATGCGCACTGGGGGGACCGTTTTGGAGGGCTGCGCCATGCGCTCGCTGCCCACTATGCAGCCGAGCCCGGCAGGCTGGTGGACCCGCGCTCGCCGCCGCCTATCAGGGCACGTACGTGCGCTTTGTCGACATGGCACGCTACTGACCCCTCGCGGACTGCGCGCACGCGGAGCATCATGCAGGCAATGGACTGCTGGAGGTCCGGTCAGGATGTCTGGGCTCCTGTGGGTGTGGGGTGCAGGGAGTCGAGGAGCTGACCGAAGGTGATTTTCTCTTTGTGGTGGTCGAAGGTCATGGCAGCGGCGCGTGCTTCCCAACGTCCTGTGCTGTGCCCGCAGTGGTCCAGCAGAATCTTCAGGGCGGCTTCGGGTTCGTGGCGGGCGCGGATCTCGTCGGCGGGAGTCTGGGGCAGGTGTTCCAGGGTGCGGTAGCGGGATTTCGTAGCTGGTGCGGTGGACCTCGGAGCGGGAGGGGATCTCTCCGGTGGTGGGGGAGTCGAGTCAGGATTGCAGAGCGGCCGCGGGATCGGGGCGTTTGCCGAGTTCGTCGTCCAGCAGCCGCACCACACCGTCGTCCTCGTCCTCGTCTTCGTCACCGGGACGGCGGCCGCTGCGGCCAGGAACCCGTCGGGCCCGCCGGCCTTCTCGCTTCTCGGCGATCCAGACCGGTTCCGCCGCGTGCAGCCCGTTCAGGATGTCCGCGACGGTGGTGCGTGGGGTGTGCGGGTTGGCGGCAGGGGTGGACAGTGGTCGGTGTTACGAAGCGGGTGAGGTTCCGGCTATCAGGTCCGCGGCTTTCTCGGCTATCACAAGGACGGTCGCGTTGGTGTTGGCTTCGGGCAGCGTCGGCATGATCGAGGCATCGACCACCCGTAGGCCCTCGATCCCCTTCACTCGCAGGTGCTCGTCGGTCACTGCGGCGACGTCGGTTCCCATCCGGCACGTGCCTCCGGTGTGACCGTACGAGATGATCCCCTCGCGCAGGTAGGCGTGCAGGTCGTCGTCGCTCTGGAGCGCCGGGCCGGGGAGCACCTCGTGGTCGCGCCAGGGCTGGAGGGCGTTCGCACTGCCTGCCTGGCGTGCCAGGCGCAGACCGGCGATCATGCGGTCGGCGTCCCGTTGGTCGGTGAGGAAGCCGGGATCGATGGCGGGCGCGACGTCCGGGGCTCCCGAGACCAGCGTGAGGGAACCACGGCTGTACGGCGACAGCAGGCCGACGATCATGGTGTAGCCACTGGCCAGGTCGGGCGGTGCCAGCGGCACGTCCATGAACAGGATGTGCAGGTCGGGCCGGGGCATGTCCTTGCTGCTGCGTAGGGCGGCGAAGACATCGATGTGGTTGCTGTCACCGGGGGTCATGTCCGCCGCGTAGGTGACCACTGCCACAGGGTGGTCGGACAGATTGGCGCCGACTCCGGGCAGATCCTGGACGACCTTGATGCCGTGCTCGCGGAGCATGTCCGCGGGTCCCACCCCGGACAGTTGCAGGAGGTGCGGCGAGCCGACGGCTCCGGCGCTCAGCACCACCTCGCGCGTGGCCCTCGCCTCGGACTCGGCCCCGCCCCTGACGTAGCGGACCCCTGTGCACCGGTCGCCGGAGAAGGCCAGCCCCACCACCAGGGCGTCGGTGGCCACGGTGAGGTTGGGGCGGCCGGCGGCGGGTGTCAGGTAGGCGTCGGCGGCGGACTGCCGGACCCCGTCGTCCACGGTGAGCTCCGTCCAGGTGATGCCCTCGGGGTCCGCACCGTTGATGTCGTTCGACACGGGGATGCCGAGGTCCCGGAACGCCTCGAAGGCCGCCTGGGACGCGGGGTGCGGGACGTCCACGGCCCTGGGGCGCACCGGCCCTCCGGTTCCCCGGTAGGCGGGGTCGAGTCCCTGGGTGTGCTCACAGCGCCGGTAGTACGGCAGCAGATCGGCGGATCCCCAGCCGCGGACGTCCCACGCGTCGAGGGCCGCGGGATGGCCGCGTACGTGCATCATCGCGTTGATGGCGCTGGAGCCTCCCAGCACCTTGCCGCGCGGGTAGACGATTTCCCTGTTGTTCAGCCCCGTCTGTGCGACGGTGTGGAACCCCCAGTCCGCCTCACTGCCCCACAGGCTGACCCAGGCGCCCGGGACAGCCATCGCCGGGGGCCCTTCGGCCTGTCCTGCCTCGATCAGCAGCACCTGGATGGA
Source organism: Streptomyces sp. GMY02 (assembly GCF_019056675.1). Lineage (NCBI taxonomy): Bacteria > Bacillati > Actinomycetota > Actinomycetes > Kitasatosporales > Streptomycetaceae > Streptomyces > Streptomyces sp. GMY02. The sequence goes on from NZ_CP077658.1 coordinate 8,403,706, forward strand.
CGGGACCTGCGACAAACGCGATGCCAGTACGGAACCCGCCGTGCCGGCCCCCACCACCACGAAGTCGAAATCCTGCGCAGCTTCAGTCATGAGCACGTTCCCTCAATCTTTTACGACTGGCTGGCTGTCCCTCTGAGGCTCCAGCCACTCGCCTGCGGATCGGACAACGAACCCGCGCTAACCCCACGGCCCCTTAAATTGTCCCACTATGCCTTACTCTGTTGGTAAAATGGCCGAATGTAGAAGATCTGGGCCGCGCCGGGGTCGGCGGGAGCGGTGTGGATGGTGCGGTGCTCGGTCGGGCCGCAGTCCTCGTCTCCCTGGTGAAGGGCGTCGAACTCGGCAGGCCAAACGGATGAGCGAGTCATCGCAGACATCACAGGCGCGGGGCCCGAGCGGATCGCGGTCCTCTCCCGCCCCACCTCGCCGACGAGATCGTCCGCCGGCAGCCCGCCGCCAGCGTTGTCGCCTGCGCGGACCCCGAGGTCGCCCTCCGGCTCCGAGCCGCCTGCCACACTCCGTACTTCCGCCCCTGCACCAGCACCGCCGTCACCGGCTGCGAACTCGGCGGAGCAGCCGAGAACGTCATCGCCCCGGCCGTGGGTACCGCTGACAGGCACGGCCTCGGCGACAACACCAAGGCCGCTCACATCACCCGGGGTCTGACCGAGACCAAAGGATGCCGACAGCCTCCGTGTAGGCGGCGAGCGGCGGGAGCAACGGCCTCAACCGATCCGCCTGTCAGGTCCGTGGGACAAAGACGCGTACGGCTCGATCCCCCTGCTCTGCTTCCTCGCCATCGCTGTCAGCGCGGTCGTCCTGGTCATCACCGAGGCCCCACCCGCAGTACGCCGTGCGATGGGTTATATGCCTACACACCTGAACAGTGCGTAATACTGCTGTAGGGGAAGGCAGTTGAGTCGCACAGTGATCATCAAGGAGGGTCCGCGATGGCACGGTGGGAGATCAGGGTCGACCGGCTGTTCTGGACGGGCACAGCGGCGCAGCAGTCGGGCCAGATCGGGGAGGCGCTTGCCGTACACCGGCGCGCCGAGGGCATGCTGCGACGCCGGCTGAGACGGCATCCGGATGATCCCGCGGTGCACGGGAAGCTCGCCGCCGTGCTGTACTCCCTGGGCTCCTCACTTGTCTCCGGCAGACAGCCGGACGAGGCCGCGAAGGTGCTTGAGGACAGTGAGTACCACTACGGCAGGTCTGCGCAACCGGAAGTGGACCTGCTGATCGCCGACGTCGAGGCGCGCAGGGCCGGTGCGCACAGCCTTGCAGGGCACCCCGTGTCGGCGCTGACGGACATCGACCGGGCTTTGACGACGTACGCCCGGCGGGGTGTTCACCACGAGGGACCGCCGCGCTCCCTCGACCTGGCGCGCGTCCTGAGCCAGGCCGCGGTCGTCCACCGGGTCCACGGCGACACCGACCAGGCTCTGGCCTGTGCCGGACAGGCCCTGGCCCGATACAAGGAGGGCGTCGCCGCTGTGAACGCCGATCCATCCGCCCACCTTGGCTACATGATTGACATGGCCGCGGACACCGCCTCCATGTTGGAGGCGGCCAAGGGGAATTGGCCCGCGGCTTTGGCCGTCGACGAGTTCGTACTGAACACCGTTGGGCAGGGCTGGGGGGACCTCGCGGCGGCGCTGGCCCGCATGGGCGTGCATCTGCGTGCGGCTGGGCGCGCAGCAGAGGCCCGGCCCTTCCTGGCCCGCGCCGCCGAGCTGTCATCCACGGCCGTGGAGCAGGAGCAGCGCATCCTCACACGGCCGCACCCGCGCTCCCTGGACGAGGCGCTGCGTACGGCCGGCGCCGCGACCGGACTGGTCGGGGTCGCCGTACTGCGCCGGGCGCTGACCGGAGAAGAGTCCTACTCCGTCTCCGCCCGTGTACGTGACCAGGCAGCCGCTCCCGCGCACGCCCGGTCCCTCGCCGACCTCGCCGCCGCTGTCGACCACCACACCGACGCCGCCTGGCGACTGGCCCTGGAGAGCCACCTGCTGAGCCAGGCCATCTTACGTAACCGCCCTGACTCGTCCCACGCCTTGCTGAGCGCTCATGGACACGCTTGGGCGACCGCACTCCTCGTCATGGTCCGGGTGAGCCGCCTGACCGGCAGTGAGGCCATGCAAAACGACGTGCGGGCCGCCGTGGATCGCTTCAACGAGACCGCCGTCGCAGTGGAGGAGCCACGCCTGCGCTCTGCTGTGGACCGCCTGCGAGACCGTGTCGACTGAGACGGGACAATGACCTCCGGATGGCAGCGACAGGCCCCGGGGCCGATACAGTTTTCACAAACGACCGTTCCTGACAGTCGCGCGACGTGCGTCTCCGGCCTTTGCCCGGCCCGGTGGGAAGTCGTGATCGGCTTCCGGCCTTTCGTCTGAATCCGGCGGTCTCGACTGTCAATTCATCCCTTGGCTATGGGGTTTGCGGCATGGCGCTGCAACTTGGTGAGGTGAATTTCAAAGCCTGGGATGACACGGCGCCGGGCCGGTTCTGGGCGGGAGCGTTCGACTGAGGCGTTTCCAGCGAGGGACCCGGTGCGACCAGCGTCAGGCCCGCGGGTTCCGCTTGGTCCGCCCCCGTCGCCGACTGCGTCGATGTCATCGCTGTTCCCGGACCCCGAAACAGTGAAAGACCGCGCGCGCATCGAACTCGCCGCCGGCTCCGCGGCCCATCACGCGGAGTTGGTCGCGTGCCTGAAAGAGCTCGGCGTGACGCCCGCCAGTGTGTGGGCCAAGGCGACCTACCGCAGACAGTTCTGGCCGCCCCGGAGGGCAACGAGTTCTGCGTGCTGGAGCTGCGGGAGATCTAACTGACGTGCGATGCGTTTTGCAGGGTTGCGGATCTGGAACAGCTCACCGACGTCGGTCATCCTGGCGCGTGAGTGGGCCCGTGCTTGCGACTCCACCTCCGAGCACGAACGGCGCGCCGCGCTCAGCGACTTCCTGAACTGCCTGTTCGACGAAGCGTGGTCGTTGGAACGACTGAGAAACGCTCCGGGCACGACGAGTTCCCATGACGGGTGGGAAAGACAGGCTCATAGAGTTGTTGCGGCGCGCGGGGCTGGAAGTCGTGGGGGGGACTGGCGGATAGAGGAGGTACTGCCGCCCCGGGCCTCTTGGCGACTGGTCGTCCCGGGTGGCGCCAAGCCGACTGTGGCCGCGCGAGAGGACCTGCCCACCTGGTCGCCGGGCTCAACGCACGCTCCGGCCGCGCCGACCAGCGCGAAGACACCGACTCCGATCTCCGAGTAGTGGAAACGGGGACCGGTCAGGACGAAGGAGACAGTCGTCCAGAAGGCGCTGAAGGCGCCGAACATCGCCGCCTGGTAGAGGCCGCGGCGCAGCAGCGCCGGGTGTGTGCGGACCAGCCGGACGGTCGAGCGCAGCACATGGTGGTACGGGATGGAGGTGGTCGGCGCCTGCCGCGGCAGGGCCACGCGCAGGGCCACGGCGAGCAGGGCCATGAGCACGGCGGAGCCGAGGAAGACGACGCGCCAGTCGGTGAGGTCGGAGACCAGGCTGCTCAGGGTGCGGGAGAGCAGGATGCCGGTGAGCAGGCCGCTCATCACCCGGCCGACGATACGGCCCCGGGCATGGTCGGGCGCCAGACCGGCGGCGAAGGGCACCAGTATCTGGGCGACGACCGAGGTGGCGCCGCTGACCAGCGAGGCGGTCAGCAGCATGGGGAAGCTGGTGGCTAGTCCCGCCGCCACGAGAGCGAGGGTCGTGATCGCCAGCAGGACGGTGATCAGATTGCGCTTCTCCAGCCGGTCGCCGAGCGGGACCAGGAAGAGCATGCCGATCACGTAGCCGACCTGGGTGAGTGTGATCAGTGCGCCGGCGGTGGCCGTGCTGGTGTGGAAGACACCGCTCAGCGAGGACAACAGGGGCTGGGCGTAGTACAGGTTGGCGACCGTCATTCCGGTGGCGACGGCCAGGAGCGCGACCAGCCAGCCCGGAACACCGTGCGGGGCCTCGGCGGTCGCGGGCTCGCGCGGGCTCCGGATGTCGGACGACGCGGACGTGTGCACCTTCTTGGACATGTGCACCTTCCTGGCGGGGGGAGCCGGCGATTGGCTCGGACGGAAGCGCTGTGCGGTGATCGGCAGCGTCTTCGATGCCGTCACGCAGGTGTAAGCGTCCGTCCGCCCCTCGATGCTTCCTCGCCGCTCGCGATGGTTCGGGATTTCAGTCATCTCGATCGGAGATGAGCGTGCCCGCGCACCGTTCCGAAGGCGTTGGAAACGGCGGTGGCGCGGGCGGTCACCGCGGCAGCGCGGTCTTCAGCCACTGCAGGAGTTCGGGGGTCACAGGGTCGGTGATGTCGGCGAACTCGTCGTGTTTCTTGAGGAACTTGGCCACGTAGGGGCAGACCGGCACGATGCGCTTCCCGGAGGCGCGTACGTCGGTCAGGGCCTGCTGGACGAGGAGCGACGCCAGGCCCTGGCCGGCGAAGGCGTCCTCGATCTCGGTGTGGTAGAAAACGCGCTGGTCATCGCGGTCGCGGTACGCGGTGAGGCCGGCGGTCATGCCGTCGACCAGGATTTCGTACCGGTGCCTGGCGTCCACACGCTGGACGGCGGGAGCGGCGGCGGGCTGTGTCATCGTGTGCCTTTCAGCGGCTTCGGGTTCTTGCGCGGCGTGATGGTGGCATTCGGAAGGGCGGGCGCGGGAAGACGGTCGCCGTCGTAACCGCTGACACTGCCGAAGCGGTCGGACGCGTTCTCCCAGGCTTCTCTGGCCGCGACGATGTCCTGGTGGTCGCGGCCGATGAAGTTCCACCACATGACGATTTCTTCCTCGAAGGGTGTCCCGCCGAGCAGCACCGCCCGAGCGGGCGCGGACGTATCGTTCGCCAGCGTCAGTGTGTCGTTTCCCGGACCGAGGTAGCCCAGTTCCGCCGGGCGCAGCAGGGTTCCGGCCAGGCGGATGTCCCCGTGATCGACGAGGAGGCCGTACTCGAAGGCGGAATCCACCGGGATCGTTGTCGTCGAGCGCGGATCGAGGACGAGTTCGGCGCCGAGCAGGGGTGTGAAGGTCGGTACGGGAGAGGTGTCACCGGCGAGGGATCCCAGGAACACCCTGATGTCCGCTCCGCCGAGCCGGACCGGGCTCGGGACATGGTGCCGGAAATCACGGGCGGTGTGCCGGTGCTCTTCGGGCAGAGCCACCCACAACTGGACGCCGTGCAGGACCGTGGCGCGGGCGGTGGAGACTTCCGAATGGCTGATGCCGTACCCGCCGGTCATGAGGTTCAGCTCACCGGGCCGTACGAGCGCGTGGCTGCCCAGGCTGTCGCGGTGCTCGATCTCCCCGCTGAACAGCCAGCTCACGGTCTGCAGGCCGGTGTGCGGATGAGGAGCGACGTCCATCCCGCCCGTGTCGGCGACGTTGTCCGGACCGTAGTGGTCGGCGAAACACCAGGCTCCGATCAGCGTACGAGCGCGCTGCGGCAAGGTGCGCCGTACCGTCATCGCTCTCGGCCCGCCCAAGGGGACGTCCCGCGCGGTCAGCACCTCGACCTGCGACGCGGCCTCACCGCGGTCCGCGGCGTCGCGGCGCGGTGCGGCGGGATCCGCTTCGACGTTGCTCATCGCACGCCCTTTCACATCCGAAGGTGATTTCATATTCAATAATCAGGCTAGATAGTAAGGCGCCTGCCCCCACCGCACGCAGGCACCACATGCACGGCAGAGCGAGGGCCGGGAACGGCCCCGAAGGAGTCCACGTTGGGTGACACGGCAGCAGACCCCGCGAGCCGGCGGGTCTACATCGACAAGCAGAGCCCCAAGGCCTACCACGCCCTGGTCGAGACGGCCGACGCGGTCCGCGCGACCGCCGCGGAGGCAGGGCTGGACCGCAGGCTCGTAGAGCTGATCAACCTCCGTGTGTCACAGATCAACGGCTGCGCCTACTGCCTCAACGTGCACACCAGGGCCGCACTGCGTGCCGGCGAGACCCCCCAGCGACTGGGCGTGCTCGCCGCCTGGCGCGACACCGAACTCTTCACGGCACGGGAACGCGCGGCACTCGCCCTCGCGGAGGCCACCACCGACCCCGCCGACGCCGTGGCGCAGGAGAACGCCTACGAAACCGCTCGCCAGGCCCTCGACGACGACGAGATCTCCGCCACGATCTGGGTGGCGATCACCATCAACGCGTTCAACCGGGTTTCCATCCTGAGCAAGCACCGCGTCCCCTGACGCCCGATTCCCCGGCGGGGGTCGCCACCCCGGTCCGCTCACCGGCCAGCGCGCGGGACCAGATCGGTGAACGGAGGTGGGTCGCTCACGGCGACCGCGTGGGAAGCGCGGACCGGGCCCAGGTCAGTGGACGGTGGCCTGGACAGCTTCCTCGATCAGCTCGACGACGCGCTCCGGATGGGCGCACATCACCAGGTGCGAGGAGTCGATCTCGACGCTGGTCATGCCGGCCCGCTGGTAGCCGTAACGTTCCACATCGGGGTTGATGGTGTGGTCGGCCGTGGCGACCAGACCCCAGGAGGGCTTGGTCTTCCACCCGGCCGCCGGTGCCTTCTCGGTGAAGGCCTGCGCGGCGAGCGGACGCTGGGAGACGGCGAGGACGGCTGTGAGGCCGGGGTCGACGTCGGCAGCGAAGATGGAGGGGAACCTGTCGATCCGGACGGACACGTCGGTGCCGGGAGTGGTGGAGCCCTCGACCGGGAAGGGGGTGCAGACCAGCGCGGTGGCAAGGTCGGAGTCGGGGAAGCGGCCCTGCAGCTCGCCCAGGCTCTCGCCCTCCTCCAAGGCGTAGCCGGCCAGGTAGACCAGAGCTCTGACGTTGTCCTCCACGCCGGCGACGGTGATGACGGCACCGCCGTAGGAGTGTCCGACCAGAATGACCGGACCGGGTATCTCACGGACGATTGAGGCGATGTAGGCGGAGTCGCCGACCGGACTGCGGTTGGGCACCGCCGGTGCCACCACGTCCAGGCCGCGGGCGATCAGCTCGGCTTCGGTTCGGGGAAGACGTGCTGGAGGCGCCTGGCCCAGTGGACCGAGGCCGGTGTGTGGCCCTGGCTGCACGAGGTCGCCAAGCTTCGCAGCGCGGACCCCCTGAACTTGTCCCGGGCCGTCGTCGACGGCTCCCATATCCGCGCGCCAAAGGGGGCTCCAAGACGGGACGAAGCCCTGTTGACCGGGGTAGAAGCGGCAGCAAGCACCATCTGGTTACCGACTCCACCGGCATCCCGCTCGCGGTCACCCTGATCGGCGGCAACCGCAACGACATCACCCAGCTCATCCCGCTGCTTCAAGCGGTACCACCCGTGCGCGGCAAGCGCGGTCGACCACGCCGCCGCCCGGACGTCGTATTCGGAGACCGCGGTTACGACCACGATAAGTACCGCTGGCTCGTCTGGGGCCTCGGCGTGAAGCCGGTCATCGCCCGCCGTGGCACCGAGCACGGCTCTGGTCTCGGAACCCAACGCTGGGTTGTGGAGCTCGCGTTCGCCCACCCGCACTGGTTTCGCCGCCTGCGGATTCGCTGGGAGATACGGGACGACCTTCACGAGGCTTTCCTCACCCTCGGCTGCGCAGTCATCTGCTGGCGGCGCCTCAAGAAAGCAGTGCTGATCTGAGCCCTCAGCCCGTACCGGCGACCAGTGCCTCGCCGAGCGGGGTGCGGCGGTAGAGCACGGACCGTCCGGACCGGGCGCGGACGAGCAGTCCCGCGCCTCGCAGGATGGCGAGGTGGTCTCCCACTGCACCGGGTGCCATGGCGAGGCTTCGGGCGAGGTGGCTGGTACTGGCCGGGGCGTCCAGCGCCAACAGCAGCCGGGCTCGGGACCGGCCGACCAGAGCGGTCAGCGTGTCCGGTTGAGGGACGGTTTCCTCTTCGCCCCACAGGGCGGCGGTGCCGCGGGCACGATAGACCAAGGTCCTGGGCCAGGGGTCTTCCAGGTGGGCGGCGATATGCCCGACAAAGACCGAAGGGATCAGCAGGAGCCCGTCGCCGGTGAGGCGGACTGTTCCGCCTCGGAAGAAGTCGATCTCGATACCGCCTGCATGCCAGGCGATGCCCGGGTGCAGGCTCTCGATGGTCGTGGCCCATCCGTGTTCGCCGATCACACCCACCCGGTGCACGACATCGCGCTCACAGATCGCGCGCAGTTGCGGCCAGTCCGCGGCGAGCAGCTCGTGCCATGCCTGGTCCATCGCCTCGGCGATCCTGGAGACGGCGTCCGGCGAGTCCAGGACCGCGCGTACGCGGGGATCGCGGGCGGACGGGCCGGTCGCGGTGGTGGCGAATTCGCGGCGGGCCGCTTCCAGCGGCGTGGCCCTGATCGTGGCCAGGTCTTCCGCCCAGGTCTGGTTGAGACCACGCGGGGGCGGGGCGACGAAGTTCGGTCCGCCGCGCGGGGCCTGCAGAGCGAGGGCGGCGTCCAGTTCGGTCTCGCGGCGCAGCCGTTCAAAGGTCGGCAGGAGCCGGGCGGCCCAAGCTCGCGGCAGCGGCTGGCCCTGGCCGATGAGCGAGCGCAGCAGCAGGCAGAGGTCCAGCGCGGGCGACAGGGCGAACCGGCTGCGCAGCAGGTCCTCGACGGAGACTTCGAAGCGCAGCACTTTGCCATGCTATCGCCGGACGTTGTTCCGATTCGTCCAGCGACGAATCATTGGTGAGCGGCGTGGGCGCACGGCGAGGCTGGGCGTCATGGCCCCAACCGCCGAACCCGCACAGGGCAACCACCGTGCCACCTATCGGGAGGTGCTGGCCGAGCCGCGATTCCGGCTGCTCTTCTCAACCCGCACCGTCGCGATCACTGCGGACGCGCTGCGGATCACCACGTTCACGGTTCTGGTCTTCTCGGCCACTGGCTCCGCGCTGCTGAGCGCAGTGGCCTTCGGCATCGGCTTCATCCCGCAGCTGTTCGGCTCGCTGCTGCTGGGCTCACTGGCCGACCGACTGCCGCCCCGCGCGCTGATCACGGGCGGCTACGCCTTGACGTGTGCCGCCGCCCTGCTGCTCGCCGTGGTGCGGATGCCGGTCGCGGCAAGCCTTGGTGTCGTGGCGCTGGTCGCCCTCGCCACACCGGTGTTTCACGGCGCGTCGAGTCGGCTGGTCGCGCAGTCGCTGGAGGGCGACGCCTATGTACTGGGCCGTTCACTGAACAACATCGCTGCCTCCGGCGCGCAATTGTTCGGTCTGGCGCTGGGTGGTGCGGTCGTCGCGGTACTCGGCCCGCACCGTGCGCTCGCGGTAAGCGCCGCCCTCTACCTCGGCTGCGCGCTCGCTGTCCGCATCCGGCTGCCCCGGCTGCAGCCGGGAGAGTTCGGCGGCACACCCGGCAGCGCTGGGGGCGATAGCGGGGCCGTCCGTGCAAGCCTGCATGGTGCAGGCCTGCTGCTGCGCGGACGCACGGTGCGACGACTGATGCTGGCTCAGTGGCTACCGCCCGCGTTCGTAGCGGGCGCGGAAGGCCTGATCGTCGCCTACGCGGGAGAACGCCACTTCGCGCCCGGCTGGTACGCGGTGCTGATGGGCTGTCTGCCGGTTGGCATGCTTGTCGGTGACCTGCTGGTGGGCCGACTGCTACGGCCACGCGCCCGGGAGCGACTGGTAGTCCCGTTGATTGCGCTGGCGGGGCTGCCGCTGATCGGCTTTGCTGCCGAGCCCGGAGTGGGCTTCTCGTCCTGTCTGCTGCTGATTAGCGGCCTCGGATACGCCTACGGTCTCGGCCTGCAACGGCCGTTCCTGGACGCCCTGCCGCGGGATGGCCAGGGCCAGGCCTTCGGCTTGCTCGGCTCCGGCAGCATGACGCTACAGGGCGTCGGGCCGGTTTGCTTGGGCTCGGTGGCGGCAGCCATTGGAACAGGCGGCGCAATCGCCCTGGCAGGCGGTGCGGTGGCGCTTACCGCCGGCTGGATTCTCACCTGGCACTCGCCCACCTCCCTGGTCCCCGTCCCGAACTGCTCAACGGGATCAGAGAACGGCACCGAACAGCATGCGTGTAGTTCTCCTGCGCAGTAACCGTCGCAGGTCGGGTCGGCCGTGAACTGGCACGCACCCCCCGCCCCCCACCCCCACGCCTGCTCGTCCGACGCCGCATCACCCTCGACAGAGACCATGGGGCTCATGCCGCGCCCCTCTTGATAATCGTGGAACTGGTTCGTCAGCTCGGAGGCATCTGCCCAACCAACTGCATCCCGTCCATTGAGACCAGTGGTCCACACAGTGCGTCGACAACTACGCAGGCCAGCCCGCCGGATTCCCTGTAGTAGACAGTGACAGCCCTTGCGTATGCCGGGCGGTCATCTCATGAAAGCCGGCCTGGAGCACAAGGTCGCCGTGTCGCTGGTGCACGGAGGAGACGGTTCCAGTGAACCCCTGCAGCTCCATCGCAGCGTCGGCTTCCTCGTGACTCATGCCGAATCGGAGCGGGCCCACGCTCTCGAAGGGGGTGTAGTGCCACTGCACTCGATCGGAGTCATTCACGACTGACCACATAGTCCGGCCATCTCACCACGCGCCACCGACATCACACTCAGTCAGCCCTCCATGGAAAAGGAGCCAGAGCCATTTGTCGTGGGCATTCCGGCCACCGTCGACTGCCCACCGACGCCCGAACCGATGGACAGACACTGCCGCTTGAAGTGAACGAAGCCAGGTCCGCTCGCGTCGTTGCGCCAGCGCCGGGATCAATACGCGGACGAGAACGTCCGGCCGCGTAACGGTCATCCCGGCCGGCTCCAGGCCACGAAGAGAGCTGATGTCAGGGCCGTCCAGAAGCTCAGCGCCGCGGTGGGCGGGGACACCGGCCGGGAGCGCCGCCGTCGTACTCCGCCCGCCCGCTGTTTTCGGGAACACTATTGCCTCGGGTATTCGTGCCGCAGTCATATGCGAAACGGGTCGGCCTTCGACGTGGACGAATACTGACACCTTGCCGGGGTGCGGCCTCTACCATGGGGGCCGAAGCCGCGCGGCCGGTCAGCACATGGCCGGGAGGGGAGGGGCCGTGGCAGCGGAACGCAGTCTCAGCAGGTTTTCCGGGTGGTCGGAGCTCCAGCCGTTGTGCACCAGCGGAATGCTGGAGGACCGGCGCCCGTTCTTTTCCGGGACGAATGTGCAGAGCCGGATGTCCGAGGTACGGCGGGCGATCAACGACATCCGCATCCACTGGGATCGCTATCCCGATTTCATGGCGGAACTGCGTGCCTATATGGAGCGGGTGAATCCGGATTCCGGGGCAGCGACTGATCCCGAGCTGGACGGCCAGTTGGCGGAACTTTTCGCCAGTACCAAGGACTGGGCCGACCGCCGGGCGGACAGCGGTCCGCAGCCGGAGGACTACAGTGCGGTCCGTCTCTACACTTCGGATGCCGGATACCAGCGTATCTTCAGCACCATCAACACCGCTTTCCGCACCGTGTCGCTGACCGGCGATCCTGTCGCCCTGCGCAGTGCCGCGTTCCTCGTGGAGCTTTTGAGCATCGACCTGTTCAACTACCGTCACAGGCACCGCACGGCCGACAATTTTCAGGGCACCGTCTACCGGGGCATGGCGGTCACCGCCGAGGAGTTGGCGGCCTTCACCCGAGCCGCCGCAGGTCCGGTTGAGCAGCGCTATCTCTCGGTGCCTCTGGCCATGATGTCGGCCAGCCGCAGCCAGGAGAAGGCGACGGCCTTCGCCTGGGAGACCGCCAGGCGCTTTCCCGACCGCCGCCCGCTGCTCTGGAGCATCGACGTCGCCGGGCTGCCGCCGGAACTCCTGGGCGCCTACCGCTCCGCCTTCCCGGCGAGCACGGTCACGTCGATGTGTGCCGTGCCCGTGGACGGGCTGTCGGCGTACGCGTACGAGAAGGAGGTGCTGCTGCGCGGCCCCTTCTTCCAGATCCTCGGCATGACGGAGGACAGCGGCGCGGGCCCGGGCCGCGGGCCGATGCACACCATTGAGGCTGTCATGCTCAACAGCAATCGCGACCACGTCACCACGATCGCCTCGGACGAGGGGGAGGACCGCCGGGCCAGGGACCTCTTCCGCACGGTCGTGACCATGCATCGCGCGGGGCTCTGCCTGGAGTACGCGCGCACCCGCGGATTCGACGTGGACGCCGGCGTCTACCGTGCACAGCTCGACAGGAACAGGGCCGAATTCGACCGGCTCGCGGCGGCCGTGTAGTACCGGCCCCCGCGGTTCGCAGACCAGAGGACGAAGGTTGACCGTCACCGTGCCAGGCCCCGCATCCGGCCTCGGCCTCTATTACCCGTATTTCCACGTCCGCGACGAGCGTTGGCTGAAGATATCCGCGCTGTACTGGCCCGCCATCGTGCGCATCGTCCCGGAGGACTACGCGGTCCGTGACTCGCGGACCGTGCGCGTCCTAGCCGACCAGGCCGGCTTCATCGAGAACGTCGACCCCGCGGTCGCGGTGGACGCCATCGCACCGCGCTTCTTCGAACTGCTCGCGGGTCACGAGGGTGCCCTGCGGGCCGGGCTGCGCGTACAGCAGCGTGACATGGCTGCCTTCGACCACTCCGCGTCAGGCACCTCAGCCACGGCACCCCACCGTCCTCGCTTGGCCGCGCTCCACGAGAGCCAGGTTCGTCCCGATCTGACGCGGGCCCTGGTGGAGGCGGGGTTGGCGGTCCGGGGGCGGCTGACGCTGTCCCAGGAGGTGGACGCGCGCTGGCTGGTCCTGCGCGAGCGCTTCGTGTCCCTGTACATGAGCTGCCTCGCGGAGGAGTTCGGCTCGGCGAACCACCTGGAGCTGACCACCGATCAGCCACATGCGTTCGCCCTTGCCAACGGCTGGTCGGCCGATCTGCTGGCCGGGTATCTGCTGCGGACGCCCATGCAGGCGGCTACGAAGGCGGCGGCGCAGGCCGGGCCGTCGCTGGCCGAGCGCATCGGTATCCTCGCCCTGGGGCTCGTGGTGCCCGCGGACATCGACCGAGTGTCCGCCGAGCAGATCGTACGGCTGCGTCGGCGCCACGGCCGGGAATTTCTCGCCTTCCGCCAGGCGGTGGGCCAGGCCGCCGCCGAGCTGGCGTCCCTGGCGGACATCCCGGACGGCCGCACCCTGGACGCCTATCTGCGGAACGAGGTCAACGACCGTTTTGCCCTACCCCTGGACGAGTTACGCCAGTGCCTGGCCGGGATGAATCTCGGCGCCGCGACGGCCGCCGTCAACGTCAAGACGCAGCTTCCGTCCAGCGTGACGCTGGCCGGCGGCGCCTGGCTCGCCGGCCAGCCGCTCGTGGCCGGTGCCGTCGCCGCCGGGTTCGGGCTGCTCGCCATCGGCCACACCTCCCGCCAGGCGCGCGGCACGGCCCTGGCCGCCGCGGGCCCGGCCGCGTATCTGCTGCACACCGGGAATGCCCTCAGCCAGCGCCGCATGCTGTCCCGCACCCTGGACCGGATGACCGGTATCGCGGGCCCGGCGGCGCGCGGCTGACGCCCGGCGCGCCGCGGGTCCCGGGTGGGTGAGTCCCTCAGTATCGCCTGCCGTGAGTTCGGCAAGGGCGGTCCATGTCGATGTGGAGGCTCTCCGTCCCCGGAGGCACGATTGAGACCGTTTCTCGCAGAAACACGGCGACTGCTGACGCCGTGATGTCGACCAGCGCCACCGGTGGTGGACCTCAGGACGACGGCCTCGGGGAACATCGGTACAGAAGTTGGCACGGAGAGCGATCATGGTCGGTTGGCACACCCGCTGAGGGATTCGCCGGGGTTCACGGAAAGATCGCCGGGCGGGTCCCGGGGCTCGCTACGGTCCGGCCCGTGCCGGTGGAGTTTTTGACTGATGAGCAGGCCGAGGCGTACGGGAAGTTCGCCGAGGAGCCGACCCGCCCCGAGCTTGAGCGGTTCTTCTTCCTGGACGACGTCGACCGCGATCTGATCGGGCGGCGACGCTCCACGCACCACCAGCTGGGTTTCGCGCTCCAGATGTGCACGGTGGCCTGCTCGCCTCCGTGGACGGCCTGCGGTACGTCGTCCCCGTCCGCACTGTCAGCGCGGCGCCGTCGCCGAAGTACTTCGGGTTCAAGCGGGGCATCACCTGGCTCAACGCCGTCAACGACCAAGTCGCGGGCATCGGACAGATGGTCGTCCCCGGCACTCCGCGCGACTCCCTGCACATCCTGGACGCGCTGCTGAACCTGGACGGCGGCGTGAAGCCGGAGATGGTGGCCCCCGACAACGCCTCGTATTCCGGCATGGCGTTCGGCCTGTTCAAGATCCTCGGCTACAACTTCAGCCCCAGGTTCCGCAACCTGGACGACCAGCGGTTCTGGCGGGCCACGATGGCCGGCGTCGACACGGGCACGTACGGCGCGCAGGAGGACCTGGCCCGCAACCGCGTGAACCTGAACAAGGTGATCACGCACTGGCCGGACATGCTGAAGGTCGCCGGTTCCCTGGTCAGCAACCAGGTCCGCGCCTACGACCTGCTGCGCATGTTCGGACGCGACGGGCGCCGCTGGGATAGGCGTATGCCGAGTACGGGCGGATCACCAAGACCGAGCGCCTGCTGCGCGTGGTCGACCCGGTGGACGACACCTACTGGCGGCAGAGGAACTGGCAGCTCACCGTGCAGGAGTCCCGTCACATGCTGGCCCGGGATGCCACGGCAAGCGCGACACCATCCACCAGGCGTACCGCGACGGAATGGAGGACCAGCTCGGCGCGCTCGGCCTGGTCCTCAACGCCATCGTGCCCTGGACGACGAAGTACATCGACGCCGCCGTCGAACAGTTGCGTGCCGAGGGCCACGAGATCCGCGACGAGGACGTCGCCCGCCTGTCGCCGCTCAAGCACCGCAACCTGAATCTGCTCGGCCGCTACGGCTTCACCGCCAGCCTCCCGGCTGGCGGCGCCCTGCGCCCGCTGCGCGACCCGGACGTGCCGGAGCTGGACGAGGATGACGACGGCGGCCAGGAGTGAGTGTCAGGAGCCGACCAGATCACTGCGTTACGGGTAGGCACTCGGCGAGCAGGGCGACGATGTCGCGCCAAGCTCGCTGTGCGTGCCGCGGGGGGTGGAAGGCTGCAAGGCGCCGCCGTAGACCGTGAGGTGCTAGTCGGCGCCTGCGGCCTGCATCTCGGCGGTGAACGCGTTCCGTTGCGCGGGCGGCATGATCGGGTCTTCCGACCCGACTCCGGCCCACACCGGGCAGCGGATGCGTGCCGTCTCGTCCGGTCGGCCCGTGGTCAGTGCGTTGACTGTCCCGATCGCGCGCAGGCTGACGCCGTCGCGCCCGAGTTCCAACGCAATGGCGCCCCCGGTGCCGTAACCGACAGCCGCAATGCGGTCGAGGTCGGCTGGCGATTCGGCGCGCAACACGTCAAGCGCCGCAGACTATCACGTGGCCGTTCTGGAACTCAGCCGCGCGGGGATCGCTCGTCCGGACCGTGCGATGCACGCGATGCGTGAGATCACCGAGGCCATCGAGCGAGTGGGCTGGCGGTACGTGAACGCCGAGCAGGTCCTCACAGAGATCAAGATCTTTTTCGTCCGTCCTCAGCGAGACCCGAGCCAAGGTTCGGCCGCCCGCCAGAGGAAAGGACGGTGCTCGTCGTACCCGGCACGGCACCGGCTGAGGACCCGGGACCGGGCCGCGCTCCCCATCTCAACGTCCGACCGGCATGAGGGTGGCCGGGCACTCCGTCCAGCAGGGCTCAACCCGTCACCGCCTGCCGATGAAGTCCGGCCTAGCTCTGTGCACGAGAACGGGTTCTGGCTCAGGTTCTGTGGTGCGGCCACGTTGAGTGAGCGGATCACCTCGCGGGTGACCGATCCCGATGGCGAGAGCGAACCCCGGGTTAGTCCCCCGCCTTGGCTGCAGACCTTTTCCTAAGGAACTGCTTCGCTGCCTCAACCGCTTCTCCGTTGAGTTCCTCAACGGAGACTCCCCAGCTTTCCTCCCAGCCGTCTCGGTTGTGCGCGCAGTGCACAAGGGGTTCTAGCTCTTCGGGGTAGCCGAGGTCATAGGCGATGTCTGCCCAGATGAGGTGAGTGCCGACGGCGGGATCCAGGGATCCGTCGGCGATCTGACCGGCGATCCAGTAGGCCATTGCCCACTTTGCGGCCCGGGGGTCCGCAGGCGGGTGGAAGAGCAGTCCAGCTCCTCCAGTACTTGGTTGAAGAGCTCTGGCGCTTCGGGCTCTTCGCTCCGGAGGAGTCCAGTCAGCATGGCCAGGGACGGGCTCTCGACCCCAGCTATCAGCGCGTCCAGACCTGCCTGAATGAGCCTGTCCGACCCGACATGCCTGCCAAATGCCCTCTCACGCGCGATGTGTCTGAGCTGATCGAGGGCGTCGTCGCTGGTCATCAAGGTCTTCTCCGTCGGCATCTGGAAGGGGAAGGCTTGCACATCCGCCGATGCCGCTGCCATTGAGTTCCTCCCGTTGGTGATCAGGACATGAGGACGCGCTTCCGCAGGAGGGCGAAGCCTGCGCGGCCGAACATCTGGCGCTTGAGCATCTTGATCCGGTTGACGTGCCCTTCCACGGCGCCTGAGCTCCAGGGCAGAGTCAGGCCGGCGATGACGGCGTCGCGGTCGCGGTCGATGCCTGCGGCGAGGGCGTGCAGGCTGGGCAGGTCGTCCCGCCTGACGGCGTCGAGCCAGACGTGCAAGCGCTCGCCCTGACGCTCGGTGAGTATGGTCGCGAAGGAGCGGACGTGCTCGGTGAGGGCGTCGAGTTCTGAGCAGTGCGCCCGGACGGCCTTGAGCTGGAGTTGACCGGTCTCGGTGAGGGCCTTCGGACGGCGGAGGATCCATCCGGCGACGGTCCGGGGCGAGGGGGGCGGTCACCGGCTGCGGTGAGGCGCGCTTGTCGTGCAGGTAGGCGCGAACGCGCTGGTAGCTGCCCTTGTAGCCGAGTGGCACGATCTCCTCCCACAGCTTCCAGGCGTTGGTGCAATCCTCGTTCCAGCGGTGATCCAGGTAGGGCTTGTAGTCGTCGAGGACGGAGGGCCGGTTCTGCCATTGACCGGTGAACAGCATTTCTGGCGTTGCGGCGTCGGCGAACTGCTTGACGGTGCGGTAGGTCATCCCGAGCTGCCGCTGCACCGAGCGCCGGCTGCGCCCCGCTTTTAGCAGTGCGTGGACGGCGGCGTGCCGGGCCCGGGTCCGATCGGCGAATCGGTGTCCGCGCGGCCAGGGAGAACCGGACGATTCCGCTGCTGGTACGGCGTCGGGATCGGGTTCGGGGACCATGGGGACCACAGCGCGGAGGCAGCGACGGTGCTGGGCAACGCTCCGCTCGGCAGCCTCGCTCAGGTTGTGCCAGAGATGCCACCAGTCCGCGACCTGGACGGCCTGCGGTGCGCCAGCGCTGGCGCCCTCGGCGAAGAATGGCGCCCGGTCACGACACACGACCTCAACGCCGGGCCGATCGGCGAGCCAGGCCGCCAGGCTCGATGCCTCCCGGTCGGTCAGTAGGTCGACAGGACGGCGGGTTTCGAATCGACGAGAACGGCGCCGTAGTGACGACCCTTGCGGGTGGCGTACTCGTCGACGCCGACCACACGCGGGGCGGGCACCTCCGGCTCGGGAAGAGCGTCGACCAGGCGCAGGACGGTGCTGCGGCTGACAGACACCCCGAACACGGAGCTCAGCCGAGCGCCGGCCCGGCCCGCCAGGGCGAGACAGACCGAGGCCAGCGTCGAGCGCAGCCGCTCGGTCCGTTGACCGTGTCGACGCATCATGCCGGGTATCTGCTCGACGAAGGTCCGTCGTGCGCACTCCGAGTTACCGCAGGTGAACCGGCGGACCCTCAGCCGGAGAACAACGCTTCGTCCGGCGCTCGGCACATCAGCGGGAAACCGCAGGTAGGAACCATGAACCCGGTCCGACCAGACCTTGCACGCCGCGCACGCGGCACCATTCGCAGTGCACTTGCCGTCGACGCGGACCATCGCGATGCTCACGTCCACCGACAGCACCGCGACGTCCGTCATCGACGGGAACAACGGCTCTTGCAACCGGAGCACGATCTCTTCCACAGCCCCGAACTGTCATCCCAACCGCCCTGCCCACGGCTCATTTTCGGGCGGCTTCACATACTGCCCGGGGAGTCTCAGCCGTCACTCAGCGTGGCCGCCTCACAGAAGTTGAGCCAGAACCGAAACCAGTGAACAAGGCCACCGGCCTGAGCGTTCAGCCGCCCGTAGTCGGGGCTCTTGGGCGGCGGCGTTTCGGTGTGTGGTGTGCAGGTATGCGCGGCGTGGTGGCCAGGGCGCGCCACCGGTCGTGGGTTGTCTGTTCGCCGGCACCATTATTGAGACCGGTACCGACTCCTACCGCTTTGCCAGCACCCGAGCACGAGCCGAGGGGTCCGCCAAGGCCGGCTGAGTCTGCCGCTACCTGGCACTCGCGCGTTCGTGGTGTTTCCGTCGGGTACTTCCGGTCCAGCCGTCTCGGTTGCCGCGGTGTGCCGATGGGTCTCAAGAGTCGAGCACGGCGGCGACGGCCTCGATCTCGACGAGCTGGTCCTTGTAGCCGAGCACGGTGACGCCCATCAAGGTGCTGGGGACGTCATGGTCGGCGAACGAGTCCCGGACCACCTCCCAGGCAGCCACCAAATCCTCCCGCCGCGCGGATGCGACGAGAACCCTGGTACTGATGACGTCCTGGAGCGACGCGCCAGCGGCAGTGAGAGCAGCCCGCATGTTCTCGACTGCTTTCAGTGCCTGACCCGCGTAGTTCCCGATCGCTGCCGTCGAGCCGTCGTCGTTGAGGGGACACGCCCCTGCGAGGAAGATCAGACGGGAGTCGGCGGGCGCCGTGGCCGCGTAGGCGTACTCGGCGATGTCGGACAGGGAGGCGGAGCGGATCAGCGTGATGGCATGAGCCACGGTCGTCGGGTCCTTTCCCGTCAGGAGTTGAGCGCGGACATCCTGTCAACGACCCGTTGGCACCCGCCTCCTCTTTTCTCGCGACCCCCTCGGCAATGCCGTCGTTTCTGGTCGACACTCGTGGACCGGGTGATCACCAACTGACCCCGGAACCCGTCGAGAAACGCTGTTGCCAGTGATCAACAAGCCATTCGGCTCGGTGGGGTCTTCCGGCTGCTGTGCCGTCGGCTTTCCACTGGTAGCCGTAGGAGGTTGCGGCGGGGCTCCACGTACCCGTGGCGGCGGTGAGTCTGGCGCCCACTTTGGCGGTGCCGGTGATCCTAGGTGCCGCCGTGGCCTTGGGAGCGTGTCCCAGCGCGCCGCCGATGAGGTCCACCGTACCGGTGACGGTCAGCGCAGAACCCTGCCCGTCCGCCGGTGTGATGGCCAGCGACCAGTCGTACCGTCCGTTCGGGAAGAACACAGTGCCGGGAAGGGCTCGGTCATTGCCGTGCCAGCCGACGCTGAGCGCGCCGCGCGCGGCGCCACCCCGCTCCGTGTCCACGGCCTTGCCCGCCGCGTTCCGTACCGTAAGGGTCCACTGCTCGGACGGCTTCGAGAGCAGCACGCTCGTGAGCGTGCCTGGTGTCACGGTCGGTTTGGTCGCTTGGACGGACGCGGCGTTGGCGGCCGGCGCCAGCAGACGCAAAGGCTGCGCGGGCACCCCGGACGGCACGAGGTGCACCTGCTCCTGGTCGTCCACGTACGCGGCGTTCGTGCCGGACTCGTCCACGGTCCAGCGGACATCGCGCTGGGAGACCCCGGTGTCGGGCAGCTCTCCGATGACACGGCTGACGGCGTCGCTGCCCGTGATCGTGGTGAGCGTCAGCTCTCCCGCCGCCTTGTTGTGCGTGACCACGTAGCCGTCGCCGAGCCGCGCCTCGCCGGACGGCACGGGCACCGATTTCTTCGCCGTACGGTCGTACACACCCGCGCCTCCGCCGGGTCCGCAACTCCAGTACAGCCAGCGGCCGACGGCCTGCAGTTTCCGCGGAACGCACGCCGCGTCCGCGGTGAAGGCCGTGCTCGCCGTCTTCGTCGTCAGATTGAAGCCCGTGACGCTGCCCGGCGTGCTTCCCGCGGTCAGCAGTTCATCGCCCCATACGGCGGCCGCGCCCTTGGCGAGGGTCACGGGGGCGCCCAAGTCGTCGAGCCTGTACACGTATTGCCGGCTGGTGTCCGTGTAGATCACGTACTTGCCGGACACATCGGTGATGTGGCCTCCGGCGGGCACGGAACGCGCAGGGGTATTGGCCGGCCCCGTAGACGCGGAGCAGGTCGGAGCCCAACGTGGCCCGCCGTTCCAGCCAGGCGACGCGACCATCGGCCGTCCCCTGGATCGCGGAGCACCCGGCGTCCTGGGCGAGACAGTCGGCGATCACTGTGTTGGAACCCGTAAACGCGGAGCGTGCACCGAACTCGGGTGTACCGGCGGGGGAGACAGTGCGCAGATAGGCGGCGCGATCGCCGCTGATGGGGTCGGTCACGACAAGCCTGCCCTGTTCCAGGGACAGCCCCTGGATCCTGGCGGCCGGCCGGGGAAGTGGCTTGACCGTGGTGACGACGGGTCTGCCGTCGGTGCCGGGGGTGATGCGCTGGATGCCCCAGTTGTCAGCGGTGGTACGGCCTAGCACAACGGCGGAGTCACCGGACGCCGAGGAGACGCCGAGGTTCGATGCGCGGACCACCGTGACCGTCGCGCCGCCAGCCAGCGGCTTCGCCAGGACCACGGTGCCCGCACTGGGCCGGTGGACCACCCAGTCGCCGACGACGGCCAGGTCCTCCGCCGGATTCACGGAGCCGGCGCCGTCCAGTACCAGCTCGGTCGGGGGCGCCGATAGATCGGAGCGGGGCAGCACCAGCACCTTCGTGTTGTTGACCGCGTACACGACGATGTGATCCTCGGACAGCCTGGCCCGGCTGTACGAAACGGGAACCGGCTGGGTCCAGCTCTGGACCGGGCCGGTTTCGCGGTCCACGGCCACCATGCGGAACGAGCCGTCCAGCTTCGCGAAGAACAACAGGCTGGTACCGTCCGCCGCGCGGGGGAGCCACAGTTCCATGCCGGCGGGCAGGCCGCTGACGGGCACATCACGCGTGGTGCCGTCGGCAGCCGGGGTCAGCAGGTGGAACGCACGGGCGGTTGTCCTGTCGTCGTCGGTGTAATTCTCGCTTGCGACGCCCGTTGTGCCGTAGACACTGCCGAGGTTCTGGCCATCGGGGATGTGGAGAGTGCGCGTGGTGTTGTCGGTCGCGTCCCACAGGCTGATGTTGTTGCCGGTGTGGCGGAAGGACAGCGTGTCGCTGCCCGTTCCGGTTTTCATCAGCGCGGTCTTGTCCACGGGTATGGGGATGGACTTGTTGTCTGAGTAGCGTGTCCAGACCAGGTCGGCGTTGCCCTCCAGGTGGTGGAACACTTCCTGGGCTCCGGCTCCGTCAGTTCCCGACTGTGTGCCGGGAGTGAGGAGCGAGGCTGATGTGTACGTGCTGCGCAGAGTGGCCGGTACGACGGTCTCCTGCGGCGTATCCACTGCTGGGGAGAAGGGCGCAGCCGAGGCCGGCGACGGCAGTGGGCTCAGCCCCGCCGACAAGGCCATCGAGACGACGATTGCGGACCTCGCGCCGTGCGCCTTACGTGACGCGCGACAACACGCCGGGTCATACCAGTCCCTCCCCAGAACCGCACAGGGATAGCGCCGTTGACCTGTTCGACCTTGCCGCCAGGCGGTGCTTCTCTCCCAGAAGTCAGCAATGGTATAAGCGTTCCTCTTGGACGAGGCACGCCCTTTCACCCCCTTCGAGGGGCTGACCCGCCCGCCGCCCCGCGTTCTGCTTTCAGCAATCGCGGACGCGGCAGTCACCGACTTCCCGCCGGTCCGGGAGACTTCGATCTGCCGGCGGCCGGCCGTAGCAGTCACCGGGTCGAGACCGCGCGCTGACGGGCCATGGGCCCGTGTGCTTCACGGACGCGGGCCCGGCCCCTGGGTGACGCCGGGCCGGGTGTTCAGGGACCACATGTGTGTGCATCGCGGGCACTGAAGGTGGACGACCGGCCCGTTGCTGGAGATCAGATAGCGCCAGTGCTCGCCGCAGTTGCGGCGCCCGGCGCAGGTCGCGCAGTGGCGGGCGTCGTCGCAGACGGGGCAGGCCGCCCAGGCGCGGCGGGCACGGTCCGCCTGTGGGTCAATGGGCAGCCGCACGGCCCGGCTCCTCCCCCGGCAGGACACCGGCCGCCACCAGCAGGTCGTAGGTGCGCTGCTGCTCGGCGTCCAGGCCCGAGTAGAGGAGGGCGTACGCCGCGTCCTCGCCCTGGAGGGCGGCCACCGGGTCCCAGTCGGGCCCGAGCGCGGCCACGACCTCGGCCCGTCGCCGGGCTTCCCCGAAGGTCAGGTCGACCGTGAAGGGTATGAGGTCGGTGGTGTTGTCCTGATTCATGGCGAGACTTCCGGTGTGCCTGCGGAACCCCGCCATGTCTACCAGGCATCCCCGGTAGCAGGGAAGGGTGTCCTGAGCTGTCCCGGGACGGCTCCGGGCGGCGCTCTGCCCTGTCCATCGGCACAACGCCCTCGGATCGGCCGGTACGGATGGACCGTTGCCGGCATCGGGCCCCGGACGGCAGACACGCGCCACTGTCGACATTGTGACGCACTGCACTTTCTGCCCCCGGGGAGTTACGGCCCGGCTCCGGCCCCGCCCACCACGGGCGCAGGGCCGCCTGCCTCCGTGAACAACTGCCACCGGGGTGAAGATGGCGATGAGCTGGGCGAGCAAGTAGGCCGTGTGCAGGGAGAAGTAACGCATCCGGTAGACGGACAGAAGCAGACCGAGCGGGCGCGGCCGTGCGCGCCGTCCGGGAAGTCGCGCGCGTGGAGCCGTGAGCTGCGCAAGTGCCGAGAGCGTCGCCGTCCCGGCTCACGGACTGCGGGCGGGCAGCGCGTGCGGTTCGCTGTTGCTGAGTCTCGTTTCGTTGTCCGCCCGATTTCTCATTTCGGCGCCTCGATGCTGTCGATGGCGGTGTGACTGCGTGACATGCAGTGTTGCCATACGCGGGAGTTCTTGTGTGGAGCCACTCGACGAGAAGTTGCCTGGAGCCATGTGAGATACAGCAGGACAGGGAAATGAGACTCGGCAGCGGTACCTCCCTGGGGCCAGTTGTGGATTCGACGCTACGGCCGACCGCTGGCCCGTACCTCTGGTTGCTCGGCCTGGTTGATTTTTGTTGTTCGGGGCGGGTGTGCGGGTGCAGCGTGTCGGATACGGATATGGGTGCGGGGTGGGGCGGGGGGCCAGGTCGGGCGGGTGGGACAGTTCTGTGTCGGCCTCTGGTACGCAACGGCTGCTGACGCGTGCCCTGGTCCGGGAGTCGGGCCGGGCCTGGCAGTTCCTGATGGCCGGGGGGTGGCGCCCTACTGATGCGGATGCCGAGGCGGCGGCCCAAGTCTTGGCCCGTCTCACCGCCCCGCTCCCGGCCCGTGGGGCCAGCAGTGTACGGGTGCGGGCTGTGGACCGGGACAGGCGGCTTCAGCGGGTCTGGCGTACCACAGTGCATCACCTCGATGCGGGTGCGGTCAGTGCGCCGGCCGCGGCTCTTCTGGCTGCTGTGGCTCGCGCTTTCCTGCCGTGGTACGCCGCCCCGAATCCGTCGGCTGCTGCGGCGGCGCCGCGCTACCCGGTTCCCCGGGACACGGCGGACGGCTTGCCGGTCCCGCCGACCGGGGCAGGCGAAGCGCTGCTCCCTGGCCTGGCCGCGCTGTTTGCCGCCCTGGCCGTCCCGGGTCTGTCCGGGACCGCTGCGCTCACGCCTCCGGCCGTGCCGTGGGAGGTCCGGTACGCGGGTCGGTTCCGGCATTACGGGAGGCCCGCCCCCGGCGTATGGACGGCCGACACCGTCCGCTGCCCCGGGTGTGCGGGTGCGGACGGTCCGTGGACAGTGGCCTGCGACTGGCGGCTGATTACGCTGGGCTGCCCGTGCGGGCTGGTGACCGGAGAGCACGGCCTCACTTTCTCCGAGGTCTGGCTCCTCCTGCCGGACCGGTGAGCGAGCCGTCGCCATCAGCCTGTCCGGGCGGACCAGGGCGCTTCACGCAGTTGACCGAACGCTCGTCGGCCGGTTGAAGCGCTCGGTCACAGCCCGGGCGCCGGTGGCTCACCAGGAAACGCGTCACTCCTTCACGGGACTTTTATTCCGCACAGGCCGCGTTTCAGCACGTCAGCGAGTTCCGTCGGTGGGCTCAACGGCCGCTCCGGGGGCCGGTGCAGGGCGATGCTGAGGCCCGGCGGGCAGTAGAGGGCCCCGGCCCCAGGGCCACACCGGACTTCCTGCCGTCCTCCTGCCGTTCTGGACCTGTCTGTTCTGTCCCAAGGAAGATTGAGCGTTCTCACCGGGGATTGAGCGGCTTCACTGCGGCGGGCGCTGCCCAGGATGCTCGGCGCCGAGGGTGTCGAACGCCGGTCCGGCGGCGGACCGTGAAGCGGTCGCCTGCGGAGAGCTCCGGCCTCTCCGGCGGATCGTTCGGGTGTCAGTGGCTGACAGGGCGTCGGGGCAGTGGGGAGGAGTAGACGACGCTGGTCGTGACGGAGCCGAGGCTGCCGATTCGGCCGGAGATCTCTTCGAGGTGGCGCATGGAGCGTGCTGCGACTTTGATGATGAAGCAGTCGTCGCCGGTGACGTGATGGGCTTCCAGGATTTCGGGCATTGCCTCGATGAGGTCGTGGAATGGCTTGTAGTTGCTGTTGGGGTAGCGCAGTCGCACGAACGCCATGATCGTCAGCCCGACTTTCTCCGGGTCCACGACCGCGGCGTAGCCGACGATAATCCCCGCCTCCTCCAGCCGGCGTACGCGCTCGGTGACGGCGCTGGCCGACATGGAGACGGCGCGTGCGAGGTCGGCGAAGCTGGCCCGGCCCTCGCGCTGGAGGACGTCGAGGATGCGCCAGTCGAGGGCGTCAGGGGAAAACGCGGCCATGGCCGAGAAGTAGCACGGAATCCCCGGCCGGAGCAATAAGGTGCAGTGGATGATGCCTTCAGAGTGCCGGATCCGGCCCGTAGATTCGAGGTCGCAGAGAGCAGCCCGATCGTAGTGCCCGGCATCAGGAAAGGCACCCTTCCATGACCACGACCGTCCCGAACCCTGTCCTGCGCGCAGCCCCCGTGGCGCCCGCCGCGGCCGCTGCCCACCTCCGCGCCTCGCTGCGCCTGTATGCCGACGTGTCCGATGTCGCCGCCGCGCTCGCGGCCGGCGTCGGCCCGGGGTTTGTGCTTCTCGACTCCCGTTCCGCCGAGTCCTGGGACCAGGGGCACATCCCCGGTGCGATCCATCTGCCCACCGCGCTGATCCCCGAGCGGGCCGAGGGCCTGCTCGACAAGTCGGTGCCCGTCGTCAGCTACTGCTGGGGGCCGGGCTGCAACGGTGCCGCCCGCGCAGCCCTCGCCCTCGCCGAACTCGGCTTCCAGGTCAAGGAAATGCTCGGAGGGTTCGAGTACTGGGTGCGCGAGGGCTTCACGTACGAGACCTGGCAGGGCCCGGAGCGCCGCGACGCCGACCCTCTGACCGCCCCGGTCGCGGGCACCTGCGGCTGCTGACCCCGGCGCCGCGCGCCCGCCCCGGGGCCGCTACCCGTGAAGCTGTGCTTCCGGCGGGGCACGGGCACCGGATGCCCGCCCATGGCTCAGACCCTGCTCCCGGGGGAAGAGCGCCGGTGGCGGTACAGCGGCCGGGGCAGTATCTCCAGCCGCGAGCCGGTCGGCGCAACCAGTTCCGAGGCATGGCGCCATCCTCACACCCGGCTTGGGCCCCGCCGGAGGGGTTCCTTCGTGCGGGTGTGATCTGCCGGACGAGTGCCGCCGCCTTCTCAGGCGGCTCCGCGTGTCTGTTCGGATAATCGTGCTGATGAGCCATCGGTTCCCGTGCCCGGTCGGGTTACCGTCGAGGCATGGGCTATCTTTCCGAACCGGTGGCGGCCACGGCGAGGGAGAGAGTCCCGAAGCCCGTGCGGACCGACAGCGCACTCACGGTGGCTCATCTGGGTGCTCCCGGCGGCGTACCCGCGATGCAGCGGATGATCGGGAACCGGGCCGTCGGGGCGATGCTCACTCAGGCGCGCCCGGCGGCCGTGGTGCAAAGAGCCGATCCGCCCCACGACAAGCCCGACCCGGCGGCACCCTACGTCGCCCATCCGGCGGTGCTCGCCGACTGCGTCAGCCTCCTCACGCGGCTCTATACGACGCTGAGTCCGGCGACGCTCGCCGTGCTGCGGCAGTGGAAGACGCTCGCGATCGGGGCGGTCTTCGATCCGGATGATCCTGACGTGACGGTATATCACTGGACTTCCAGCGGGAACTGGAACGATCCTGCGGTCGCGGCCGTGCTGGCTGGACTCGGGGTGCGGCGCTGGGACGCGGACTCGGCGAGGCAGCCGCGTGGTGCCCAAGGAGCACCGGGTGATGCCGAGCAACGCCTGATGTCCGGGGACCACATACTCAAGGCCGTCGCGGTGTCACGCCCGCCGTGCCCGGACTGCGCCGCCGCGCTGGCGGACTACGGCCATGAGTACGGGCGGGTGCTGCTCTCCGTCGCGACCCCGCCGGCCGAGCGGGAGCACCAGGCCCGGGCCCAGGCCGCCAGCGCGATCAGGGCCGCGGCCGACCGGGTCAGCAGGCAGCTTGAACTGTACGAGGGCGAGCACAAGGTCCAGGCGGCCCTCATCAATGAGCCGTCTTTCACCGGCTTCGCGGGCTACTGGACGAACCGCCTCTTCAACCGCGACATCCCGCCACCGACCATCTGGATCAATGCCTACGGTTCGCTGCTGGCCGTGGAGTCCGCGCTCGCCCGTGGAGACATCAGGGCGGCGACCGCGAATCTCATCCGGGCGCGCCGGCATCTGCTGGTCGCGCTGAAGACCTACACCACGTGGAAGGACGGCATCGAAGCAGCGGGCACGAAGGCGGAGGCGGCGATCGCTGCGGTCGCGATTGCCTCGGTCGTCGCCTTTGTCGCTGGGCCGCTGGTTATCGAATGGCTTGGCGAGCTGTTGGGCGAGGGTGCCGCCGAGGCGAGCGCGGAAGAACAGGTGGCGGCCCGCATTGCTGAAACCATCGAACGCTCGGACGCCGCCTTCCTGACCGCGGAGGAGCAGATCACCGAGGCCGAGATCCAGGCGGAGGCACTGGAGGAGGCCAACGAGTTCTACGCGACCCTGGGCCATTGATCGGGAGACCGGTCAATGGCGCGAACCTGTGACGCCGAGCCGCTTCACGGAGAGTGGAGCGGCGGCTCGTACCGCTCGATGACGATGAAGCCGGGCTTCCACCTACCGATCGGGCGCTTCGCCCACACGTTTACGTTGCTGCCGTCGGGTTGAATGTCTTGTCCACGGCGAGATCGTGGGGACCGCATAATGGGGCACTGAAGTCGCTTGCAGCCCGCATGGACCGAACAATTCCGGCGCGGGCGTTGTGTTGACGATGACCGGGTCGCTCCCCGCCCACGCGTCCCGAACCCAAGGCGGGGTCAGCTCCGAATAGCCGGGAGCTACGGCTGTGGCGGGTAGGCCGGGTGTTGACCGTGACGTTCGTCGCCGCCGGTCCTGGTCGCGGACGGTGTCATCTTCGGTCTGGTGGTGGTCCTGCTGGACTTTCAGGAGATCGACAGGACCGCGAAGCTCGACGCGAAGACGCTCTTCGACCTGGTAGCTCTCCTTCGGAGTGGTCGCGGGGGGCGGCGCACTCGTCGCCCTGGTCGTCGCCTACCGAGAGGCCACCCGGCTCTATACCGAGCGTTGCTCCCAGGCCGTCGAACAACTCGGTTCGGACACCCCAGATGTCCGGCTCGGCGGCGTCCACGCCCTGGTCGGTCCGGCCGACGACAGCCCGGCAACGATCCCAGCCACCAGGACGGACACCATCGTCTACCTGGTCTTGCGCAAGGTCCGGCACACCATGATGCGTCTCGTCGGCGACCAAGAAGGCGCACTCGGCCATCCTGGTCCGTTCCTTGAACACGCTGCCCCGGTCTAGTGTCCTGAGTCGCTAATTCGTCGGCAGTATGAGGCGAGGGATTCGAGGATCTGGTCGGCGGTCCTGGTCCAGATGAACGGCTTGGGGTCCTCGTTCCATGAGTCGATCCAGGTGCGGATGTCCTTCTCCAGTGCCTGGACCGACTTGTGGACGCCTCGCCGTATCCGCTTGTTCGTCAGCTCGGCGAACCATCGCTCGACGAGGTTCAGCCAGGACGAGCTGGTGGGCGTGAAGTGCATGTGGAACCGGGGATGGGCCAGCAGCCACTTCTTGACTGCCGCGGTCTTGTGGGTCGCGTAGTTGTCGCAGATCAGGTGGACCTGGAGCCCGGCAGGGACCTCTCTGTCGAGTTTGCCCAGGAACTTCTTGAACTCCTCGGCCCGGTGCCTGCGGTGGAGCGAACCGATCACCTTGCCGGTGGCCGCGTCGAACGCGGCGAACAGGGTGGTGGTGCCGGCGCGGACATAGTCGTGGGTCGCCCGCTCCGGCACCCCGGGCATCATCGGCAGCACCGGCTGAGACCGGTCCAGTGCCTGGATCTGCGACTTCTCGTCCACACACAGCACCAGCGCCCGCTCCGGCGGGTCGAGATACAGTCCCACCACGTCGTGGACCTTGTCGACGAAGAACGGGTCCGCGGACAGCTTGAACGTCTCGGAGCGGTGCGGCTGCAGCCCGAACGCCCGCCAGACCCGCGAAACGGTCGACTGGGAGAGTCCCGTCCTCTTCGCCATCGACCGCGTCGACCAGTGCGTGGCATCCTCCGGCCCCGACTCCAGAGTCCGCGCGATCAGATCGGCGACCTGCTCATCCCCCACCGTGCGGGGCCGGCCCGGACGGGGCTCGTCCGACAGCCCGTCCAGACGGTCCGCGAGGAACCGCCGACGCCACTTCGACACGGTGTCACGCGACACCCCGACCCGCTCCATCACCACACGCGTCGACACAGGGAAACCGTCCTCCCCGACCTCGTCACAGGCCAGGACCACACGAGCCCGCATCGCCATGTCCTGCGCGGACTTACGCCGCCGAACCCAACCCTCCAACACCGACCGCTCAGCATCAGTCAGATCCAACGGCACAAGCTTCGGTCCCGGACGCACCATGACCCAACCCTACGGAAATTTAAGACTCAGAACACTAGGTCCTGTCCGGCGGATCATGTGACTTTCCGACCGGTTGCTCGTTGGTTGGGTCATGGGTCGGGGGGATCTGACGAATGGCGAGTGGTCGCTGCTGGAGCCGCATCTGCCTTCGCCGGGTGGCCGGGGCGGCCGGTGGAACGACCACCGCACCGTGCTCAACGGGATTCTGTTCCGGATCCGCACCGGTGTCCCGTGGCGTGACCTGCCGGAACGCTACGGGTCCTGGAAAACCGTCTACGAACGGCATCGCCGCTGGTCGGCGGACGGCACCTGGGACTGGATCCTGCGGTCGGTCCAGGCCGACGCCGACCTCGCGGGCCGGATCGACTGGTCGATGGTCGGCGTCGACTCGACGTCCTGCCGGGCCCACCAGCACGCGGCCGGCGCCCGCAAGGCCAAGCCGCGGGTCCCGAAAAAAGGACGACGCCTCGGCACCACCGCCCCGACGAGGGACTCGGCCGGTCCCGGGGCGGCCTGACCTGCAAGATCGACCTCGCTGGCGAAGGCGGCTGCCGCCCCATGGCCCTCCTGCTCACGCCTGGCCAGTGGGGCGACGCCCCGCAGATGGTCGAGGTCCTGGACCGGATCCGGGTCCCCAGGCCACTGGGCGGACGGCCCCGGACACGGCCCGGCCACGTCAGCGGCGACAAGGCATACAGCTCCCGCCGAAACCGCCGTTACCTGCGAAGACGCCACATCCGGCACACAATTCCTGAACCGAGGGACCAGCAGGCCAACCGGAGACGCAGAGGCAGAGACGGCGGCAGGCCCGCCGGTTTCGACCGTGACCGCTACCGGCGCCGCAACGAAGTCGAGCGGACCATCAACCGGCTCAAGAACTCCCGTGCAGTCGCTACTCGTTACGACAAGCGGGCCTACGTTTTCCACGGCACCGTCACCGCCGCAGCAGTCCGACTCTGGCTCCGGCCATGATCCGCCGGACAGGGCCTAGTGTTCTGAGTCTTAAATTTCCGTAGGGTTGGGTCATGGTGCGTCCGGGACCGAAGCTTGTGCCGTTGGATCTGACTGATGCTGAGCGGTCGGTGTTGGAGGGTTGGGTTCGGCGGCGTAAGTCCGCGCAGGACATGGCGATGCGGGCTCGTGTGGTCCTGGCCTGTGACGAGGTCGGGGAGGACGGTTTCCCTGTGTCGACGCGTGTGGTGATGGAGCGGGTCGGGGTGTCGCGTGACACCGTGTCGAAGTGGCGTCGGCGGTTCCTCGCGGACCGTCTGGACGGGCTGTCGGACGAGCCCCGTCCGGGCCGGCCCCGCACGGTGGGGGATGAGCAGGTCGCCGATCTGATCGCGCGGACTCTGGAGTCGGGGCCGGAGGATGCCACGCACTGGTCGACGCGGTCGATGGCGAAGAGGACGGGACTCTCCCAGTCGACCGTTTCGCGGGTCTGGCGGGCGTTCGGGCTGCAGCCGCACCGCTCCGAGACGTTCAAGCTGTCCGCGGACCCGTTCTTCGTCGACAAGGTCCACGACGTGGTGGGACTGTATCTCGACCCGCCGGAGCGGGCGCTGGTGCTGTGTGTGGACGAGAAGTCGCAGATCCAGGCACTGGACCGGTCTCAGCCGGTGCTGCCGATGATGCCCGGGGTGCCGGAGCGGGCGACCCACGACTATGTCCGCGCCGGCACCACCACCCTGTTCGCCGCGTTCGACGCGGCCACCGGCAAGGTGATCGGTTCGCTCCACCGCAGGCACCGGGCCGAGGAGTTCAAGAAGTTCCTGGGCAAACTCGACAGAGAGGTCCCTGCCGGGCTCCAGGTCCACCTGATCTGCGACAACTACGCGACCCACAAGACCGCGGCAGTCAAGAAGTGGCTGCTGGCCCATCCCCGGTTCCACATGCACTTCACGCCCACCAGCTCGTCCTGGCTGAACCTCGTCGAGCGATGGTTCGCCGAGCTGACGAACAAGCGGATACGGCGAGGCGTCCACAAGTCGGTCCAGGCACTGGAGAAGGACATCCGCACCTGGATCGACTCATGGAACGAGGACCCCAAGCCGTTCATCTGGACCAGGACCGCCGACCAGATCCTCGAATCCCTCGCCTCATACTGCCGACGAATTAGCGACTCAGGACACTAGAGGGGTGCGGCCATGACGTGGTCCGGGGCCCGCCTGGTGGAGGCGGTGCGAGAAGTGAGGGCCTGGGCCGCTCACGCGGCGGGTTCATCACCAAGCCCCACCTGAGCGCGGACGGCCGGTGCCGTCCGCTGTCCCTGGTCGTGACACTGGGCCAGCGGGTGGACTGCGCCTGGTTCAGGCCTGTGCTGGAGACGATCCGGGTCCTGAAGCCAGGGCCGGGTGGGCCTCGTAAGAAGCCGGACAGTATCGCGGCCGACAAGGCCTGCAGCAACGGCCCGTGCCGTGAGTACCTGCGGCGCCGGGGTATCCGGCACACAATCCCGGAGAATACCGAGAGCCAGGCCATCCGCCTGCGAAAAGGCTGACGAGGCGGACGACCACCGGGCTTCGACGAAGAGCGGTGCAAGAAGCGCAGCAACGTCGAACGGGCCATCAACCGCCTCAAGCAGCAGCGGGCGGTGGCCACCCGCTACGACAAGCGCCGTTACGGCTGCCTCGCCACCGCCACCGCCACTGCCTTCGTCATCTGGCTCCGGACATGATCGCCAGGACAAGTCCGGGCGGTGCCCCGCTCGCGCTCGGCGATGACGGCGGCATGCGCGCCAAGTGGCGAGCGGAGTCTTCCATCTCCAGTGCCTAGCGCAGTGGGTTACCCGCAGCCGTATCGGGGTCCGTATGGAAGCCTGCGGTCCGTCCGCTTGCGGCTGGTTACACGGGCGCCTCAACACAACAGCCCGTACCCCGGCCGGCCGGCCTCAGTGGTATCGAGTTTCAGCTCCTGATATCGGCTGGATTGAGTCGGCCGAAGTCACGGGGCGTCTGCGCGGGCAGGGGAGGCTGCCGCCGGCCGGGGGTCTGGGCGCCAGGCCGGCGCGGGAGGCGGTTTGCGCGGAGCTTCCCGCCGTCCCCCACTCCGCCGGGCCGAGGATATCGGTCCTCTGTGGTGGTGCATCCCGACGAAGGACGGTCGGTAGTTCCGGAGCCGGTCCGCGTTTGAGGGTCCCGTGAGCACGGTGGGGCGCCCGGCGGGGGCCGGTATGTGCCCCCGAGCGCTCTCCTCTGCGCCTTCACGCTCCTGCACGGCACCGGTAGCGACGATGAGTTACGTAATAATTGCCGTGAGTGACCAATGCTGGTCAAGTGCTCGTTGTTCTCGGTGATTCCGCGTACGAGGAGGAAGGCAAGGATGAGAGCAAGGAAACTTGTCACTGCCGCAGCAGCAGCCATCGGGACATTCGCCCTGGGCATTTCACCGGCTCCCCGACCGGTGCGCGCAGGCAGGCGACCACAGCCCCACCCGCAACTGTCGTACCGGCATGGCCGCCGCAGGGACGGCACCGGCACCGGCGTGGTCAGCCGCCCGTCCGTCTGCGTCCAGCGCCTGCTGAGCCCCGGCCCGGCCCGCCCGGCCGCCACCACGCCCAGCACGGCGTCGAGACGTCGGCCCGAGCCGTTCGGTCTGTTTCCACGGCTCAGCCGTTGTGATTTTGATACTTCATCGCCCGCGAATAGGCGGCTCATGCAACTGAAGTGCCGCTGAACGGCATACGTCTTCCTATGTCACGTTCACAGCCACGCAAGGGAAACCGGCCATCACGGGGACTGGGGATGCTCGTTACAGAGTTCAGCACGGAGATCGTTGCAGCGCGGGAGCGATTCGAACTCTTTGCCGAAGTTACCGATCAGGCGCACATGCCCAACCGGCTGCGCAGCAACAATCAAGACGATTTCCGCGCCAGGATTCGAATTCTGGATTTTGGGGAGTTGCAGGTCTCCATGATGCACATCCCGCATCTGGAGGTCACGCGGACCGCTAAGCTTATCCGGCAGTTCGACCCCGAGGCGTACCAGATCAACTACTTTCTGCATCAGACAGGACTGCTCTCCCTGGCCGGAGCCGACACGGCGCTAAGCAAAGGCGACTTGGTGATGATGGACTCCAGCCGCCCCTACCGTGGAGAGGTCCGTCCCCTTGGGCCCGGCTGGTCGCATGTGACCGTGCAGCTCCCCCGAAGGCTGATACCGCTGCCGGAGAGGACGGTGCAGCGACTGCTCACCGTCCCGATCGACGGGCGCCGCGGCATGGGCGGGACGTTCGGCCGCTGGCTGACCGACATCAATGCGCGGGCCGACGAGTTCACTGCCGCCGATACTCCCGCCCTTGCCCAGTTGACCACCGACCTCCTGGCGTCCACGCTCAGCCGTGCTCTGGACGTTGAGGATGCCTTGTCCCCGGAGGCCCGCCGACGGGCACTTCGGCTGCGCGTCCACGCTTTCATCCGACAGCACCTGCGCGATCCCGCCCTCACCCCCGACACCATCGCGGCCGCTCACGCGGTATCAACCCGCCATCTGTACAGGCTGTTCGAAGAAGAAGGAATAACTATCGCGGCCTGGATTCGCGAACGCCGACTGGAACAGTGCCGCAACGATCTCGCCGACCCCAATCTGCGAAACATTCCTGCCCGCGCCATCGCAGCCCGTTGGAACTTCGCTGATCCTGCCCACTTCAGCCGGACATTTCGCGCCGCCTACGGAGCAGCCCCCAGCGATTACCGGCAGGCGGTCCTGAATAGATCTTGCGGGAACTGACAAGGTCCTGGCAGGGAAAGTCAACGGATCCCGCCCCGCGCTCTGGCATCTTTCTGTCTGACGGAACCGGACAACCAGATCCGTGGATCCCCCACCCTCAGCAGATACGGGGCAGGTCATGCAAATTCGACCCGCGCGGGGCAACGGAACGATGGCCACCACCAGTGGATCCAAGGTCTGTTCCCAGTCAAAAACCTGCAAGCTGCCCATTGTCATCACATACAGAGAGGAACCCTGTGCGCCTGAATCGCAGAAAGGCAGCTGGAGCAATGGCCGCGGTAGCTGCCGGCGCAGCTCTGGCCCTGACCCCGTCGTACGCGTCGGCCGCCGAGCACCCCATCAGCGGAACCACCTCCAGCAGATGCTGGAAGGTATCCGGCACCTACGGCTACCGAGAGTCACCCGACCTCAACACCCCCGGCTACATCACCTGGGGTTCGTACTCGATGAACCGTGCCAACAGCAACTGCACCCTTCGAGGGGTCTTCCAGTTCAAGGGAAAGGTCCAAGCTGGCATCGGCGCGCCATGGATCACGTACAACTCGTTCAGGACCTGGAACAGCACAAACCTGAACATGGGGTTCCGCTCGCGGAATATCCAGTTCCGAGTCTGCAATCTTACGGCCGCTGGAGAAACCACCGGGTGCGCCCGTGTGGTCTGACCGTCCCGCCCTTGAACCGACTGGCCTGCGTCACAGCTTGTCCGGCTGCAGCCGTGTCCGGTTGGCCTCTCCTCCCGCCTGATCGCGGTTTCCGCGAAGTCCAACCGCTCCAAAACCGACCAAGATCCCGCGACCTGGCAGCCGCCCGCCGCCGGCTACCGCCGCGAGTAGGCCACCGGCTGGGGCGCGGTCAAAACCCGCTGGCATCTGGCGGTCTGGCCCCGCCGAACAGGACGCACTGACCGAGACGCTGTCACAGTGCCCGAACGCTCCGGTCGAAGTGACACCCGCCCGGTAGTGACTGCCATCTGTGCGGCCTCCGGACCATGGTCCGGAGGCCGCACAGATGCACCCCGTCGCCGACGTTGTCATCCCGACTGGCGCGGACGTTGGCGCTGCCTGGCGCGGCTGGGGGAGGAGAGCTTGCCGAGGGCTTCTTCCGTGGCAGGGGCGAAGGTGATGCGGTTGCTCCGCGGTTGTTGCCGTGTCTGCTGCCCAGGCTGCGGTCCGCCCCGTGATGGCCAACGGCGTTACCGGCGTTGTTCCGTTCAGACGCTTCCAGTGACCGTCGTCCGGTGATTGTCGCTGATCGCGGGGTGCGTCGGCCTGATGGTCGGCGGGCCCTCAACATTCAGGCCACTGATCGCAGTTGGTCCAGTTCGCTGCCGATTGCTTCCCGCAGCGCGTCATGCTGTGGACCGGTTCTGGACTGCTGGTTGTTCCATCGTTCACGCGGGTAGAGCCACACAGGCTTGCCTACCAGCTCGGCGGGTTCCCATTCGTACCGTGGCCAGACGTGAGCATGCAGGAACGGGTCGGTGTTCCCCAGGATCTCCAGGTTGACTCGGCGGAAGTCGGGGTCCAAGCGTCGGCAGGCACGCTCAACGGCTTCGCCGAGCTGGTCCATGTCGGACAGGAATGACCGCCGCTTCGCCCTCGGCAGGTCCGTTAGCCGCTGAACACTTGGCTCGTCCACGAGCAGAACCGAGTAGCCGGGCAGGAACTGTACGTCCCCGATCACTGCGAACCCCGCTGTCAGCCGTCGCATTACGGCCGGGTTCTCGCCCCTCAGGGCAGTTCCGATTCGGTCGGTCCGCCAGTCGCCAGTCATGGCAAAACCTTTCATTCTGGTGATCAAGGGCCGGTCTTCGATTCCTATCCTTCTCACGCAGTTCAAAGACCGAGCAAGTGGGGTGAGGAGCGGCCCCGGCCGTTTTCAAAGATCCTCGTCAGGGCTTGGACAGCTGCATGGCGGGCCGGGTTCTGGCCTGTTATGGCCGTCGGTTCACGGTGCCGGGGCGTGGCTGCCGTCCGCTGGTACCGGGCTGGATCATCTGCATCGCCGTCTTCGCCCGTTCCGCTTGCTGGTGGGTCGAGGGCGGCGATGGGAAGTTCCTGAGGGGCGGTCGCGTCTGAGCGGAGCGGGTCCGGGGCGCTGGCCTCGGCGTGCGGAGTGGGATCCATGCTGCTCGTGTTGTGACGCGGCTGGCGGCTGCCACGGCCATGGGTAGCGGTGCCGCGTGTTGTCGCCGCTTCGGCACTGGGTGCCGCGTCTGTGCTGGTGCAGGGGGCTGGCGCTGTCCACGTTCAGCAGCGGGCCGTGATGCCAGTGCGGTTGGGGGCTGTACGGCCGGTCCGGACGACGTGGCTGGGCGGGCCGGAGGATCTTGCTCGGTTCCGCCGGCCTTAAGCGTGGCGCTGATGCCTGCTGCCGTGTCATCGGCGGCCGGCCGCAGCCCGGGTCGCCGGTGGGCCCGGCCGGTTCCGCCGGCCGGCAGCGGCACCGGGACCCCGGGCGGTTCGGAGAAGAGGAGCGGCACAGTG
The DNA here is from genome assembly GCF_019056675.1 of Streptomyces sp. GMY02. Lineage (NCBI taxonomy): Bacteria > Bacillati > Actinomycetota > Actinomycetes > Kitasatosporales > Streptomycetaceae > Streptomyces > Streptomyces sp. GMY02. The sequence goes on from NZ_CP077658.1 coordinate 8,439,917, forward strand.
GTGACGGGCGGAGTCGGGAGAGGCCCGGACCGGGCCTGCCCGGCGGGTCATGGCGCGAAGCTGCCGGGTCATCTTCCGGGACAAGGCAGGGGGATTGCTTCTGTTACGTGTTGGGAGGTGTGGTGGCGCCGACTGCTTGCCGGCACAGGAGGGTGAGGGTGGTGAGAAGCGTCTGTTCTTCTTCTTCGGTGTGGTTGCGGCTGTAGAGCATGTAGGCGTTGCGTTCGACCATCCAGCTCAGGGCAAGGGCCATGGCGCGGGCGTCGCCGTGGTGGGGGAGCAGGCCGCGGTCACGGTCGCGTTCGATCGCGGTGGCCAGGATGTCGGCGCACCGGTGGAAGTACTCCTCCCATGCGGCGCGGAGGGCGGGGCGGTGGCTGAGCATGCCGACCGCGGCGGTCAGCAGGGGGCCGCTGCGGCGCCAGATCGCGAAGCACGCCTGGATGCACTGTTCGGCGCTGGTGGCGAAGGGGGCGTCGGGTGAGGCGGTCCAGTCGCTGATCGCCTTGAGGAGTTCGTTGACGCGGCGGGCGATGGCGGCTTCAACGAGGGCGTCTTTGTTGTCGAAGTAGAAGTACACGCCGGCGCGGGAGAGTCCGGCTCCGGAGGCGATGTCCGTGAGCGAGATGTCCGCCAGGGGTCTGGCGGAGAGGAGTTGCTCGGCGCTGTCGAGCAGTGCCATTTCCTGCCGGTCTCCCCGGCTGAGGGTGGGGCGGCGGCGTCCTGTGCGGGGTGTCGGTGCCGGGGAAGGCGTGGGTGAGTCCATACGGGAACCGTATCGGCACGCGAAAACCCCGGCTAACGGGCAGACAAGAAAACTCGACACTCTGTTGACAGTGATTTGCGTCTTGTTGACTATGGAGGTGTGCCGGTGAGGAGCCGGCGCTTCGGGCACGTGCCTGCCGCGCGTTCCTGACAGGCGGAAGCGCGGTGGGAAGCCATGCGACTGACAGGGGAGATACACGTGTATCTGATCAAGAGGCTCACCCGGACCGCCGTCTTAGGGGTGGTCGCCATCGGCACCCTGGGTGTCACAGCCCCCTCCGCCGACGCCGCCCCGGGGGATACCGCGCCGGGCTGTGTCGGGCGGACGGTCTACCCGACGATCGAGGGATTCGACGTTTTTCTGCAGAACAACTGCCAGAAGACCGCCAGCGTCAAGGTGATCGTTTCACTGGGCCCCGACAGCCCGTGCTATGCCATCAAGGTCGGGACGTCCAGGGTTTTCGGCTACGAGGGGATAACCGGCAACTACGACCGCACCGTGCTGTGCTGACGTACCGGAGGACCTGCTCACGGCCGTGAAGGACCTGTTCACGGCAGTGACGCGCGGGCCGGTCGGCCGCCGTGGCGGGTAGCCGGCGCAGCCGGTGACCGCCGTTCCTCGGCCGCGCTGCGGTAGACCCTGACCGTGCGCGTCGACGACTGCCCGGCCGCATCACTGGCGGCGGCCGTGCTGAGCGCCCCGCGCTGGGCACGGCGGGTTCCCGTTCACCGCGCGGCACACCGTGTGGCCGTGGAGGCGTTCTGCCTCCACGGCCAGACCACGGCCGTGGTGGAGACCCTGACGGCGCAGATTGATGGCGTCGCGCCGGGAGGGACACGCACGTCATCGTCAACAAGCGCCGGGCCCCGCCCAGGGTGCTGCGTGTGTCCGGCCCGGGGGTGCGGGAGATCCTGGCGAGGATACGGGCCGGGGCCGCTGATCGGCCTCTGGGCAGGCGGGGAGAAGGTCTGCGCCGGCCTGATGCGCGCAGGACGTCGGCATGCCCCGCGCGCCGGACCACGCCGCCCTGCCAAGTACCGGCACGGCGGCACAGCGGTATGACAACCGCCTCCTGATTCCACCAGGGGGATGGAATGTCGCGCCTGGCCCTGTCGAGAAGTTGGGCTTCGAGGTCGGCGATGCGTTTGTCGGTGAAGCGGAGGTTGGAACGGCCGCCTTCGAGTCGTTCTTGCGGGGTTCGGTGTTCCTGGGCCAGATGTTGGACTCGTTGCTTGAGGGCGGTGTTCTCCGCGGTCAGGGTGCTGGATGGATTCGCCGGGGACCATCTGGTCGAAGTCTCTGGGATGGCCCATGAGCTCGCCGGTCTGCTGTCGCTGAGCGAGGATCTCGTGCTGGGTGCGAGTCAGTTTCTCTTCTGCTCTTCGGCGTTGAGGGCTCGTTCCCGCCATGAGGCTTCGATGCGCTCGTGCTCGTACTGGGTGACGCGGCCGTGGCGGCTCTTGCTGTCGGTGACGGCGGTCTGGGCCGGTCTGTGAGTGTTGGTGTTCTCGTAGAGGAACGGTGGCGACATGCCCTCGGATGGGCACCCGAGGCCAGCGGTTGGAATACGTGCTGTTTGTCGTGGGGTGTCGGTGTGTGGTGCTGGGCGCTGGCCCTGTTGGCAGGGACTGGCCTGGGGGGCTGACACCGTGCCGTCTGGTCAGCCGTCCCGGGTTTTCGGTCGTCTTGGCTGTTACTTGTGTCTTCTGGAGTGGTCTAGGCCGTGTCTGACATTTGATCTCTGCGAAGCTGGGGCGTCCGGAGCTGGCGGAGGGGTCATGGGGATCGAGCTTGAGCTTTACTCGGGGCGGCCCGCGCGAAGGGGATCGTCCCGAGTCACGTTGCTGCGGGGGTCCTACCAGCATGGTGAAGCGTTGGCGCGGGCGCTGAGCAGGCTTGACCGCCAAGGCTCGGGCAAGCTCGGATGGGTAGATCCGTATGGCGACACACTGTTCAACGAGCAAGAGGCTCAAGTCGCCAGCAAGGAGGCTGCCGCTCTGGCGAAGGGCTGCGACGACGAACGGCAGAGGGCGGCTCTCCTCGACCTCACCGAGCTTCTTGGAGCTTGTGCGGCGACGCCGGGCAGCTACCTGCGGTTCATGGGTGACTAGTCATAGTTGATCATTGATCTTGTGGCTGGTCGTGGCGAGTTGACGGATGCGGCATGGGAGCGGATAGCGCCGCTGTTGCCGACGCTGGATGGTCGAGGGCGGCCCTGGCGGAATCACCGGCAGGTGATCGACGGGGTGTTGTGGCGCTTGCGGACCGGCGCCCCGTGGCGGGATCTGCCGGAGCGCTATGGGCCGTGGTAGACGGTCTACGAGCGGTTCACCCGGTGTGAGTCCGGCGGTACGTGGGCCCGATTGCAGGAGCACGTTCAGGTCCGTGACGATGCGGCGGGCCTCCTGGAGTGGACGGTTTCGGTGGACTCCACCACCAACCGGGCCCATCAGCATGCCGCCGGTGCCCGGAAAAAAGGGGGAACCGGACGGGGACAAAGTGGAAGATCCGCAATGCTCGGCGGCGCGGCAGGCCCGCGGCAGGTCCCGTGGCGGACTGACCACGAAGGTCCACCTGGCCGTGGACGGCCGTGGTCTGCCCCTGTCGTTGGTCGTGACGGCCGGAAACGTGAACGACTCCACGATGTTCGCAGCGGTACTGGACGCCATCAAGGTGCCCCGCTCCACGGTCGGCAGGCCGCGACGCCGCCCCGACCGCGTACTGGACGACAAGGCGTACTCTCCCGGGCCATCAGGACCGGCCTGCGGCGACGCGGTATCCGGGCCACCATCCCCGAACGCTCCGACCAGGTGGCCAACCGCAAGCGACGCGGCACACACGGCGGCCGGCCGCCAGCCTTCGACAAGGAGCAGTACAGACAAGGAGCAGTACAAGGGCCGCAACGTGGTTGAGCGCTGCTTCAACCGTCTCAAGCAGTTCCGCGCGATCCCGACCCGCTTCGACAAGCTCGCACTCCGCTACCAGGCGCGACTGCACGTGGCCTCGTTCGTCTTGGCTGTTGCTTGTGTCGTGTGGAGTGGTCTAGTGCGTTGCTGGGCTGGCTTGTGTTTGGTCCATGGGATGCGGTGCGGGGTTGGTTGCCGCACCGCATCCTGTGGGTGTGTGGTCAGTCGAAGAGTTCTTCGACGGCGTCTTCGGCGGCTTCGCCGCCGATCTCTTCGGCTGTCTCTTCCACGATCTCCTCGATGATTTCCCCGAAGATGTCGTCCATGTGGTGAATCCCTTCTGGCTGGTGTGGCTGGCCCGCGGCCTGTGTGGGATGGCTGCGGGGTCGTGGGCATCGGTTCAACGTGCTGTTCCTGGAAGCGAGTTCCCGGAAGCTCTTCTTTCCGCGGCCAGCGGCGATCGTCTGTCTCCCGCTTTGCCGCTGGCTTCCCGCTTGGCACCGGTTTGCGGTCTGTTGTCGGTGTCGGCAGGTGCTGCACTTCCGTGTGCTGGCTGCTGTTTGTGGGTGGACCCGTGCCAGCGGGGCTGTCGGTGGGGAGTGGGTGGGGGATGGTCGGCGACGGCCTGTGGCCATGTGAGGGTGACGTCTCCTGTGTCGGTGAGGTAGGCGACGGCCGTTGGACCGGTCCGCGGCCCGGAAGCGCCCGCGCCGGTCGGTACTGACGCCCACCTGGTCCATACAGGTGGGGCGGTTGCTGCGCCGTCCCCGTATGCGGCCGGATCTGACGGCCCGTCGTGGCAGGTCGGGTCAGGTGTGCGTGGGCGGAGGCGCCAGTACCATGGGCCATTCCTCCCCGGACGTGAGGAGGTCGTCGAGGGAGATGTCGGGACCGGCGGTGTAGACGGCGGTCGGTCCGGCCAGGCGTGCGGACAGGGCGGGGTCGGCCGTGGTCCGGGCGGACAGGACTATCACGGCCTGCGGATCGACGGCCGACCGGCTGGGGAAGCTGGCGGGGTCCACGCTGACCTGCTGCAACGGGACGGGGTAGACGGCGATGGAGACGGTCAGCAGTCCTGCGTCGAGTGACCGTTCGGCCCAGCCGTCCGTACGGACGAGATAAAACACCTCGTCGCCCTCGTAGCAGTATGAGCCGAGTCGGGCGACGGCACGCTCTGCGGGCGTGCCGTTGGGATCGACGACGAGGACGGCGAACACTGTCTCCGGCGCGTCGGGATCGAGGCCGGAACGGACGTACAGGCGGGCGGCCATGGGACAGCGCCTCCGGAGCGGATCGGACACGGGCGGGACACCGCTACAGCATGCCCTGCGGCTCCCGCCCCGACAGCGCGAGGGGGTGCGGAGCAGACCGCTGTGCGAGGCGTGCGTGCGAGGGAAGCCGGGCGAACATGGCACACCGGCTCACAGGTCTTTTCGCGAGGCCCGAATCAATCCGCGGGTCCGCGGTTGCTCCAGGACCTGCAGCCGGCCGAGCGGCAGGTCCTCACCTTGGAACAAGGAGCGTGCTCCGGCGGCCGGCGGCTGGCAGCCCGCTCAGGCCGGTTTGATGCCCGGCTTCCGTGGTGCGCCCAACTGCTGGGCCGTGAGCTTGTCGTGTCTCGGTTTTGTGGTGGGGATCCGTACGCCCGTTTCGCGGCTACCGGCTGGGTCTCGCCGTCGACCGTGCTCAGTTTGCTGTGGCTCCTTGGTACGGGCCGGTCTGAGCTTTCCTGTTCCACCTGCTGGGCGAGGGCCGTAAGGTCGCGCTGGGAGGCCTGTTGTGTCTTGCTGGCCTCCGCCGCATGCCCGGCTGCCGGGGCGGGTGACGGCGTCTCAGCGGGCTGTACCCCGGCGGGGACAGCCGTTGCTCGTGCAGGTACACCTCCAGCGCCTGCGGGTGGATCTCCGTTCATCCAGGCGCACGGTCCGCAGCGCGATGCTCACGACATCCCCGGCCGGTTCCTTGTCCCACTGCTCGGAGTTGGTGCCGGTCACGGTTGCGTAGTGCTGCTCGCGGACAGCGAGGATCCGCTCAGCGATGAGGAGTGCAACTGCCGCACGCGGTCGGACTCGACTTGAACACGGCGTTTGTCGCGGCCGCGGCCCGCCTGGTCGTGGGACTGTCCGCCCCCGGCTGCTTCCACGCCCCGGTGTTCAACCCGAAGGTCCCCGGCTCCTGGCCGGTCGACCTGAGCGGCATCGGGCTGGGCCCGCGCCTGCCCGGCCCGTTCGCCCCGGACGGCACCCGCCCGAGAAGCCCCGGCCTGGTATCAGACGCACACCGTCGCCTGCGCCCAGGAGTTCGGCTGCGACGTCCGCCCGGTCGAGCGGCCGGGGCGTGCCTGCGCCGCGGGACCGGCGCGTACCTGGACCCTGGCACGGTCGTCTGAAGGCCGCGTACGTCGACACCCTTTCCGGCCTCGGCGTCACCAGGGATCTTTCCGGCGCGGGGTTCTTCGCCGCGGTGGAGCAGCCCAAGCGGGCCGGGCCTGGCCCTGGCCGTTGTCCTTGCCGGCATCAAGGCCACGGTCAAGGGCCATGGTCAAGGGCGGGCGTCGGCAAGCTCCGCGAGCGCCCGCAGGGCCGCCACTGCAAGGGAAGGAGGGCGGGCGGTGGCCGGCCCTGGAACGGCTGGCCTGGCGCCCTGACATCCGTGCCGCAGTCATCAGCAAGGCGCGGGTCAACATGCACCGCAAGCTCGTCAATACGGCGAGGATGAGGGGCCTGTTCCCGCTCGCCGCGCCGTCCGACTGCGCCGTCCACCCCCCACCGGACCCGAGCCCGCTGGACTTCCCGCCGTACGCGGTGTCCGGCACGCCGCAGCCGGACGGGTTCCGCCTCGGGCCCGCCCCCGGGCCCGGCGGAGCCGGAGGGCGTCCGGTCGGTGCTGTGGGCGGTCGGCCTGATGGAGAAGGGCTGCAACCCGGCCCGCTGCATCAGGGGCTGCGCGGCTGATGTCGTAACCTCACGGGCCGCGTCGTACCGATGCCGTATACGGCGTCACCGTGAGACTGGCGCGTGGGGTGCTGCTGTTCAGCGCTTCGTCTCGTACCTGGTCAGGACCACGCCGCCGGGCAGCGTCCGTGTCTCCACCAGGTTCAGGTTCACCCAGTTGTCCAGTGCGGTGAAGAACGGCGTGCCGCCTCCCACCAGGACCGGATGGGTGGCGATCGCGTACTCGTCGATCAGTCCGGCGCGCATGGCCGCTCCGGCGAGTGTTGCGCCGCCGATGTTCATCGGGCCGCCGTCCTCGGCTTTGAGCCGGGTGATCTCGGTGATCGCGTCGCCGGTGACCAGGCGGGTGTTCCAGTCGGCCTTGTCGATCGTCGAGGAGAACACCACCTTGGGCGTGTCCCGCCAGTTCCGCGCGAACTCGATCTGCGCCGGGGTGGCGCCCGGCTGCTGGTCGCCGGTGGGCCAGTAGGAGCTCATCGTCTCCCACAGCTTGCGCCCGTACAGTGACAGGCTGCTCGCCTGCTCGTGGTCGAGCCACCACTGGAACAGCTCGTCGCTCGGTGGTCCGCTCCAGCCGATGTCGTCGCCGGCCGCGGCGATGTAGCCGTCCAGGGTCAGGTTCATGCCGTAGATCAGTTTCCGCATGGCTCAGCCTTCCGTCCGTGGGTGTCCGGCGTATGGACCGGCGCGGCGCGGGAAACTCATCGGTGCGCGATCCGGGCTCGCCGGTAGTCCTCGTGCCCGGGGCTCAGCGCGGTGTACACGGCCGACTCGGGCAAGCCTCCTGATCTCGCCTTCGCCCTCGACCTCGCGAGGAATGCCGCGGATTTGGGACCGACCATGGGTGACAAGCCCGTGAGACCGCCAAGAACGCCCAGGTCACGCCAGATTGACGTGTCACGAGCGGCGAGACCCTGCACGACGCCGTCCTGGATGAAGACGAAGGGGAGTGGGCCGTGGCCGGAGAGACCGGCGACGCCATCGAGCGGGCCGGCCGGGAAGCGTTCCCCCGGGAGCCGCCGAAGCCCCTCAAGGGCCGGATCGGCTGCCTGCTCCAGCAGCTGACGTCCGCGAAGGCCGTCGCAGAGGAGCCTGGCATCACCGCCGACTCGGTCAACCGCTGCCGACGCGGCGCGCGGAAGCATCCGCCGAAGGACATCGCCGCGAAGGCTGACGCGGCTGTACGGTCAGCAGCGCGTGGCCGAGCACGGAGTTCTGGAATCCGTAATCCGCCCGGGTTCCCGGCATGCCAAGCAGTGCCTCCTGCTGGCACCCGATGGCCTCGTACCTGGGTTTTCTCCCCTAATCGGAGGGCTGCAAGGTCTGCTGGACGGTGCCTGGATCCAGTCCGGACTCTTCTTCGGAGCACTGGCTGGGCTCATCGTCTGCGGCACGCTTGTGTCTCGCGCCGGCCAGGTGCTGAACGGCGACCGCCCGGCACCCAGGAGGCGGTGATGGAACAGCCGGTGCACGCCGGACGCTTCGAGGGCGTCGACCTGGGACTGGATTTCCTGCGTTCTACTGGAGATGCGGGCATATACGAGGCGGACCTTCATTGGCACGGCCGACGCTGCGAGTTTCTGCACCGGCAGTGCCCGCTAAGCGGAGCCAGGGTGCCGGACATCGGGGGTGGCGACGCGGAGTTCGGAGCGGAGCGCAGGGACGAGCTGGAAGCGGGCGGTGTGGTACTTGAGTGCAACCTTGCCAGAGGTGGCGCGGCCGGGCGAGCCCGCCGGGGCCTGGCAGGTGGACATCAGGCAGACGTGCGACTTGACGAGCTGGTACGGGGCGTTGATCCCGCCGGGATTATGAAGCACCCCGCGCTACCGTCGCGGGCCTCACGGACTTCTCAGACCGGGCCAGCTCGCAAGATACTAAGCTCGCCGCTTTGCGTCCGCCACCCCCTCACCTCACCCGAGAACATCGTTCGGCCGCAGCCTCGGAGCAATCGCCTCACGCCTCATCAAGGTTGCTGCCGTAGGGTCCGCTACTGAAGGAGCCGAGTAACACAGTGGCTGAACCCTCTGGTCCGGGACTCATCCACGCATGCACAGGGCCCTGACGGACGTCTAAAGCGTATTGCAGAAGGTTGTGTTCAGGCAGGTCGGGGCGGGGTTTGTGACCGTTCTGGTCATGTGGCGAGGGCGAGGCTGTGCATGTTCGCGTCCGCGGTGCTGCCCGGCACCGGCCGGGCCGCGGCGATGACCAGCTTGGTATCGGCGTCGATGATGACCTGCACATTCGCCGGGAACCGGTAGTTGCGCGAGGACGCTCCGGCCTTCCGGTCGCGGACCGGGACGAGGGTGCCGTCCGCAATCCACAACCGGTCGACCACCTCGGCCGGGCGGGCGGCAGGCTCGATCGCCAACAGCGGTCGCAGCCGCTGAACGACCTGGCACACCGTCGTCGGCGAGCCCCCGAAGAGCGGAGCGAGCTGCCGCATGGTGAGGTTGGTGCGGTAGTACACGGCCACCAGCAGCACCCGGTCCGCCAGCGGCAGACACCACGGACGGCCACCGCCAGGACCGTTTCCACCGCGCTCTCGCGCGACCTTCAGCAGCCGCTCGAACTGGCACATCCGCAGACCCGTGAAAGTCTCCACCCACAACGCCTCAGCCCTCAACACCCCACGCATGCACGGAAAATGCCCGCCCCGCAGCCTTCTGCAACACGCTTTAGGTCGGCAGCCTGAAGCACACGAGCCCGACCTCTACTTGCTGTGATTACGCCCCTGGCATTCGGGCAGGCATCGTCAGCCGGGGCTGACCATGCCACGCAGCGCTTCGGGGAGCGGTACAGCGCCCAGTTGGCTCCGTTCTGGATGACCACGACGCTGTTCTGGACGCTGGCGTTGGTGACGGGCAGACACTTGCTGCTGCTCACAGCGCTGACGCCTCGTCGTCCAGGTGCCTGGACTGGCGGAAACCCTCGCACGCGCCCCGACTACCTGAGGGGCTTCGGTGTGCTGCTGACATACGTCGATGAGAGTCACACCAAGTGATCTGTACGTCCTCGGTGCCGTGCTATGCCCTGAAGCCGAGACGATATCTCTCACAGAGGCCCTCGAATATCACAGGTCGGCGCGGAAGCCAGTGATCTGCACAGACCAGCCTGTATGCTCGGTGCAAAGCAGTACTTACCCCCCTTGGCGAGTGCTGGGGCAGGAAATCGAGGCGTCAACCGGGCCCGCCTCTTCCATGTCATCGACCGCTATGTTCGTGTTGGCGATCACACTTTACGATGTCCCTGCATTCCGGGAGAAAGCCGAAGCAGAGTTCGTCTGCAGGGGGCTGGGCGACGGACTGCTCTCCGTCTCTCCGCGGCACCCGATCGCGGCCTCCGACAAGGTCGCCGCACAGTGCGGGGACGACCCCGTAGTGGCGCTCCGGGCGTACGATCCGGTGGTTTTCCAGCCTGTGGTCGACGGCGACGTGCTGCCCATGGATCCGCTCTCCGCTCTGGCTTCCGGCGTCTCCCGCGATGTGGACCTGCTGGTGTGCCACACCCTGGAGGAGCACTGGTTCCTGCACGAGACCGGAGGAGTAAGGGAAGTCACTTCGGAGCCGGAACTCGTCGATTTCGCCAAGGCCCTCCGTCTCCCGGCCGGCTTGGTCGCCGGGTACCGTGCGCTGCTGCCCGACGCCCCGGTGTTTGAGCGATACCTCGCGCTGTTCGGCGACGCACAGTTCGGCGAGTACAGCAGCCGGCTTGCCGAGCACCACGCGGGGGCCGGCGGCCGGACGTTTCTTTCCCGCTTCGCCCGCAGGCGCCACAATCCGAACGGCGAGGCCCGGCCCTGGCACACCGCCGACATTCCGTTCGCCTTCGGCAACCTGGCCCCGGACGGTGCCGCCCTCCGCATCGGCGGCACCCCTGACGAACAGGACCGAGTCCTGTCCCGCCGCATGCTCCGCGCATGGGCCGACTTCGCCGCCCACGGCGACACAGGCTGGCCTCCGGTCACCGCCGATGCCACCACCGTGAAGGTCTGGGCAGTTCCGGAGGATCAGGCGGCCGATGACAGCCGCTCCGACGTACGCGTGCTGTGGCGGGGCGTCCCGTTCTTTCTTCTGAGACGGTGAAGGGCCGATGGCGCACCCTTGGCGCCCAAGTCTGCGGTGAAGGGGCCGCCGAAGAGGCGCCTTCGCCCCTTCGTCGGCCCCGCACACGCGCCGGAACGGTGTCGGGACACGGGGACGCGGTCAGCGGGGGAGAGGGCGGAGTACCGCGCCCAGCAGCCGTTCGACCGGGAAGTAGCCCATCTGGCGGGAGTCGTGGCTGGCCGCGCGGTTGTCCCCGAAGAGGACGACGCGGCCGGTGGGGACGTGCGGGACCCGCTCGTCCGCGACGCCCATCTCATACGGCACCGGATCGCCGGGAACCGCAGCCACGCGTTTGATCAGCCACTCCCGCGCGGAGACCGCGGTGGGGTCGGCTCCGGTGGACACGGGCGGCGCGGTCCAGCCGATCCCGGCGGCCGGCCGTTCCATCACCACGACCTGTCCCGGCTCCGGCGGCGCTCCTCGGCGCACCAGCACACGATCGCCGTCGTGGTAGGCCGGTTCCATGCTGTTGCCGTGGACGGTGACCACGACCAGGGTGCGGGCCAGTTTCCCGGTGACGGCCAGGGTGAGGCCGAGCGTCGCGGCGAGCCCCCCGCAGAGGAGAGCTGGGGACGGGCTCCCGGTGGACAGGAGCGCCGCGGCGCCGCCGGAGAGGAGACTCACTCCGTGACGTGCGGCGGAGCGGACGGGCAGACTCACGGTCGTCCTCCGGCGGGGGCGGGGATGGCGGGCCCGGTCCGATAGCCGGAGGCCTGCAGGGTGAACAGCCGCGCGTAGGCGCCGCCGGCGGCCATCAGAGCGTCGTGGTCGCCCTGTTCGACGACACGTCCGTCCGCGAGAACCACGATCAGGTCGGCCTCCCGCACGGCGCCCAGCCGATGGGAGATCAGAAGGCTGGTGTGACCCTCGCGGTGCTTGCGCAGGGACCGGTGGATCTCGTGCTCCGCCTCGGCGTCGAGCCCGGACGACGGCTCGTCGAGGATCATCAGATCGCGCCGGTCGCGCAGGAGGGCACGTGCCAGCGCCAGCCTCTGCCACTGGCCGCCCGAGAGTTCGACCCCGGTCGCGGAATCGGCCGCGTCGGCCTCGGCGAAGAACAGGCGCGTCAGCAGGGTGTCATAGCCGCAGGGCAGTCCGGCCAGCACATCGTGGATGCCCGCGGTCCGGGCCGCGGTCAGGATGCGCCCGCGGTCGTCGAAGGCGCTCAGATCGCCCAAGCCGATGTTGTCGGCGGCGCTCATGTCGTACTGCATGTAGTCCTGGAACACCGCGCCGATCCGCCGGCGCAGAAGTGCCGGATCCACGTCGCGGATGTCGACGCCGTCCCACAGGATCTGTCCGCGCGTGGGGTCGTAGAACCGGCACAGCAGTTTGACCAGTGTGGACTTGCCGGCGCCGTTGAGGCCGACGAGGGCGAGCGAGGTGTTCCGCGGGATACGGACGGTGACACCGCGCAGCACCCACGGATGGTCGTCGGAGTAGCGGAACCACACGTCGCGCAGCTCGATGCCCTCGCGCAGCGCGGGGAGTGGTACGGGCCGGTCGGGCACCGGAAGGTCGGGGGCGGCCGTGGTCACCGCAAGGTGGTGGTCGAAGAGCAGCAGTGACTGGTGCGTCCTCGCCACCTCGCCGGCGAGCGTGGCCAGCGAGCCCTGGATGCCGGCGACGGCGGCGGTGAACATGGCGACGGATCCGACCGAGAGTGATCCGCGTGCGGCGGCGGCCACCGCCCACAGCAGGCCGGCGCCGGCCACGGACGCCGCGAGGAGCCCCAGCAGTGACTGCGTGGTTGCCTCGCGGCGCTCCACGGTGCGTCGTGCGGCGTTCGCGCGGCGGCGCTCCGCCATCATCCGGCCACGCAGAAAGCCGCCGGTGCCGAAGAGCCGTACCTCTTTGGCGGCCTCCACACTGGCGAGGAGATGGCTGTAGAAGAACTCCCTGCGTTCGACGGGCCCGATGTCCCACAGCATCCGGGCGCGGCGCCGCGACAGCGCGATCTCGGCGGCCAGCGTGGGAAGCCCCGCCGTCAGGACCAGTGCGGCCATCAAAGGACCCAGTAGGAAGAGCGATCCGAGGAATCCCAGTACGGTGATCCCCGCCTGGAGACCCCCGATGGCGCCGTCGACGGCACGGCAGGGGGCCGTACCACCGACCTGGTGCGCCAGTCGGAGCCGGTCGAGGAAACGGGGGTCCTCGAACGGGGCGAGGCCGGTGAACCGTTCGACCGCGCGGAACAGACGGTCCTGGGTGAGCAGCCCCACCTCGCGCTCCAGTGCGGCTCGCAGACACTGATTCAGGTGGGGTGCGGTTGCGGCGACCGCGCCCAGCAGTGCCAGCCCGGCGGCGGCCGCCGTATGGCCCGACGGCTCGCCGGCGATGAGCCCGTCCACCAGGGTTTTGGTGAGCCAGGCAGCGCCCACCGGCAGCACACCGGTGACAAGCGCCAGGGTGACGTATCCCAGCAGTGCCATGGGCGCCGCCATCGCGGTGAGGGAGAGGGCCGCCACGGCGTGGCGCGCGGTGACGGCCGAGGCCGTTTCCCCTTCTCCCGCGGCCGGTCCGTCGGAGACGGCGCGCGCGGGCCGGTTCCCCCTCACCGGCCTCACCGAGCCGGAATGGGGGCGGCGACCGCCGCGGACCGCTCCAGCGCCGCGGCGTTGTCCGTCACCACCAGCGTTCCGTCGTCCGCGGGGGCGACCTTGAGCAGTGTCGGATACATGTCGGCCTTGAACGCGGTGCCCATCGCGCCGCCCGGGCGTTCCACGACGACCCGCGCCACCGGGGCGAGACGGGAGGCGAAGTCGTTCGCCTGGGCGGGCTCGCCGACCACGACGGCCACCGGGCTCTGTTCGCCGGCCACCGGTGTCCTGGCGTACCGCAGGAAGTCGGGCAGCTTCTCGTTGCAGGGCTTGCAGGTGGGCGAGAAGAAGGCCACCAGGGTCTCACCGGCGAAGTCCTGTGGGCCGAGCGGCGAACCGCCGACGGTGGTCGCGGCGAATTCTCCGACGCGTTCCCCGACCGTCACGGCAGGTTCCGGCGGAGGAGCGGTCAGCAGTTCGGTGTGCTCACGCAGCCTTTTGATGACGCCGACGGTGAGGACCAGATCAAGGACGCAGAGCGCCCCCACGAGCACCACGAGTGCTACGAGGAGAGGCATGGGGACTCCTTAACGTTCGGAAGGGATGCAGGGGCGGCCGGTTCAGGTCCGACCGGGCGACCGACGGGACGGGCGGGGCGGTGTCACCGGCCGGAAGAGTTCCGCGACGGTGTCCCAGGCCGTCACCAAGCCCGCGAGGGCGAGTCCCATGAGGCACGCGGCGACGGCCCCGAGCGGTTCGACGACGGCGGGACGTACGGTGGCGACGGTCCAGGCCCCCGTCAGCGAGGCCGTCAGGAGCACCCCGTTGCGGACGGCGTGCGGGGTCCCCATCGGCGTGGCGGAGGCCCCGAAGCACCGGCACGGCGTGGCCAGCCCGCGCCGGACGGACATCACGATGCCGACGGTGAAGGCGGTCAGCAGTCCCGAGGCCAGTGCCAGCGCGCCCACGACCGCCGGAGCGGGCGACGGTGTGAGGAGCAGTGCCGCCACGGTGAACTCGGCGAGCAGCACCCCGACGGCCACCGGGCGGGCCGGCAGCGGACCGAGGGGCACAGGCATGGCGCGCACGGCGCCGACAAATTCTCCGAAGGCCCGTCGGCCCGTCGATTTCCCGAGCGACGAGGCCAGGAACACCGTGCCGATGAGGCACCGGACCCCGATTTCCACGTACGTCACCACAACTCCACAGCGGTCGGCCGGAAACGATGCCGCCACGGTGCCGAGCGGGCCACACGGGCATGGCCGGCACCGCAGCGGCCGCACAGCGGGGTCACGCGCACTTCAGCGCGGGTGCCCTGGCAGTGGTGTGGATCAGCACTGGACCTGCGTGCAGGCGGCCCCGTCGCAGCAGTACGCGTAGCAGGGCCGGTAGTCGCACTGCCAGCAGGTGGGGAAGTACTTCCAGCTACACGCCTGTGCCGCGGCCGCCGCGCTCACCTTCGGCACGAAGCGCTCGAGCAGGCTGCTCCCCAGCGCTTCCAGCTTCTGATACATCTTCTGACTCCTTTTCCTTGACCGTGATCGCACCAGGACGGTGTACGGAATCGGCGGTCACCGGTGTTCGTGCACGGCGGTTGCCGATCCGGCCGTGCCCCTTGAACCGGACCCCGTGACTGACCAGCGGTCCGGCACCGAAGGGCACCGCGATCACCACTGTGCGAGCCGGACCTTGCAGGAACCTTCGGGAAACCTTGAACCGGCTGGCCAGAGCCGCTACATGAGACCAGTGACCCACGAGGGCCGCGGCGTTGCCGTGACGCCCCTGGCGGGTGGGCCACCCGCGTGAGAAGAGCCCGATGCCTTCCGGAATCGGGCGCTCTGCCCCGCCGACAGGGTGGTTGCGCACCACAGGCGTACCGGATACCCGGTCACGGGTGACGAGAGCGGAGGAGCCGCCGCCGTCCAGGTCGACACCGTCGTCGGCACCCGCATCGTCGAACACACCGGCGCGTTCCCACGTCACGTCCGCCAGTAGGGGCACCGGCCCGCCGACCGATGAACACCGCCTGCCATCACCGGGGGCGCCGGAGGAGCCACTGACACGGGCGCGGTGGGCGAGCCCGTACGGACGACACCAGCCGCGAGACGTTACAGCCGTGCTGTCGAAGGACCCATCGCGGTGGCATGGAGCACCGCGGGCGCGGGGCTGGATCGACGAGCAGCGGAGGCTGCTCGGGCAGGTGCTGGAGGAATGGCCGAGCGAGGTGCTGAACTCCTCACCGGGTGTCTATGAGTGGCGTCGCTGAACTGCGGTCAGGCGGCGCCAGCAGCTGAGCACACATCCGAGGGTGAGGAAGGCTTGGTGGTTGTTGTCGTGGATCTCCCAGCGGGTGCGCAGGCGGCGCAACCGGTGTAGATGGGGTGAAGGCGCGCTCGACAACTCAGCGTTGGGCGTTGGGTCCGGAGCCGTGTTCGGCGTGAGTGTTGGTGAGAAGTAAGAGCACCCGAGTGGCGGGGAGCTCGATCGTGCGTGCGGAGCCAGCCTCATTCGTGGCAGGATGACGGCATGTTTATCAGAAAGGGCGATGCCGCGTAGGCGCCCGAAGGCCGTCCGTGCTGGGCGGTGGCGGCCTCGCAGACACGTTGCAGTTCGGCGGATCCGGGGCGTTTCCGCGAAGACTCGTGCAACTGTTCGCCGCGTCGAGGATGAGCGGATGTGGCCTGGTGCAGTTGCTGACGCGCTCGCCCGTTTCGAGTGGGCGTTCAGGCAACCCGGCCGTTACCTGAAGGCATCCCAGGTCTGGCAGCCCGGACTGGAGGTGGAGTATGCCCGCGATGATCTGGAAGAGGTCATGCTTCACCTCCCTCGCGGTGCCCGGCGCGATCTCGGCCGGCTGGTTGCTCGTTTCGACGATGAGTTCGAGCGTCGCACTCTGCCCAATCCTGGGCCGGTGAACGCCTTCACGGTGGGCGGCTGGTGGTGGTCAAGGCTTCGTGAGCACTGAGGATGCTCACGAAGCCTCGTGCGCCCCGGGTCGGGGTGCCGGTAAGAACGCTGTCACCAGCCGCAAACGGCAGTGATCTTGCGGGGTGCCACCCCGTGGGTGAGTCCGGGGCCGTACGGCTGCGGTGGGTGAAGCTCTGCGAGGACGATCGGCGATCGTGGCCCGTACTCCGTTGGACCTGAACGAACTCGTCGAGCTCTGGACGCTGTTGAAGGACGAGCAGGCGCTCGTGTCCGGCAGGCGCGGGGCGACGCGACTGGGCTCGGACCGGGCGATCCATTGTGAAGAACGCGTGAACCTGTGCCGGTACAGCACTGCGGGCGGACCGTGTCAGCGTCTCGCGCGGCGCGACACCGGCACATGGTGCTGCCGTCCGCAATCTGGCGCGGCAGGGCTCCACGCCGCCCTTGTGCGGTACGCCCGGGTTGTCGAGACTGTGGGGGAGAGGTGTTCGAGGAGGGGCGGTCGATACGCGGGCCTGTCGCACGGGAGAGCCACGACCGCGACGACGAGCACGCTGCCCACCCTCGGGCGCTCCCGCAGCCGGGGGCGGAGAACGCGCTGTCTGGCTCCAGCGGCTGGTGGGCAACACCGGCGTCGCGGCGATGGTCGGCGGATCGCACGGGCGGCCGGGCGAGCGCGGTGTGTTGCATCGTGGGGCGGACGAGGACGCGGCGGAGGCGGCGGGGCAGCCGACATCGCAGCGACCTGAGACACCACAGCTAGCGCCCATGAACTCCAGGGCCAGCCGGTCGTGCAGTGCGGCGGGAGTCGCCGCAGGGTTGGTGGCCTGTCGCTCGCGAGAACTTCACCCGGCGGACGCACTCGCTGAACGTGCCGAGGGAGCCTGGTAAGCGACCAGCCCCGCCACTGGGCCGTCTGAACCGAAGACATCCCCGCGGAGACCGTCCTCGACATGCCCCTGGATCTCAGGAAGGCGACGGTCAACTACCCGCGTGCGCTGGCGATCGAGGTAGGCGACGCCGTCGACCTCGGCCGTCAGCCGCCGGGCCGTCTTGTGGACGACCTGGGCATGCGTTACAGCCTCCAGATCGAGCGCGAGCCCGTCCAACTGGAATACCTCGTGCTGCCCGAGGCCCGCGAGATCAGGGTCGCGGTCATCATCTGGTACCCGTAACCCGGGGCGTCCACCGGGCGAAGACCTCGTTCTCCCCGGGGCGGCCCGCGGCGGTCCAGTGGGCGACCGTCGACCTAGAGCGTGGTGATCTCGTCGTCTGACGCGGCAGGGATCGAAGCCGTCGCGGGCTGCTGTGTAGACGCTGTAATGAGATAGTGAGATGAGGACATCCGTTGGAAGACACCGCCTTTCTGCTCGCGGAGCACATCAACCGCCTCACCGGCGACCCCGACTTCGCCACTCGCCTGATCACCGAAGCCTTGTCCAGGTCGGACGAAGACAGTCGAGTAGCGCGGGCAGGCCCTCCTGGTGCAGAGCCAAGAACGCATGCAAGGGATTCTTCAGGACGCATCCGGCATCGCGGCCAGCACTTCCCGGTCCCCGTGCCGGCGCCGACCGCCTCCCTGCGGACGCGTCGGCGCCTCCGGCGCCACCCGCTGGAACAAATCCCACAGCTCATCCGGCACCAGCCGCTCAACGATCCCCACACCTGAAGCTTACCGAACAGCCCAAATGAGATGGCTTCTTAAGCCTGTAATTTCCGGCGCATGACACTAGTGTGATGCGCCAGAAATGACGAGACTGAGTCTTTTCAGGTTTTGGTGGTCGGCGGGTTGATTTTGGTGAGGTAGTCGGCGAGGGAGTTGAGGATCTCGTCGGCGGTCTTGGTCCAGGTGAAAGGCCTGGGGTTCTTGTTCCATCCGTCGATCCAGGCCCTGATGTCTTGCTCCAGGGCCTTGACGGATGTGTGCATCCCGCGGCGGATGAGCTTGTCCGTCAGCAGGTCGAACCACCGCTCGACCTGGTTTATCCAGGAGGAGCCGGTGGGGTGAAGTGGACGTGGAAGCGTGGGTGTTTTCCGAGCCACGTCTTGATCTCGGCGGTGTTGTGGGTGGCGTAATTGTCACAGACCAGGTGGACGTCGAGGCTGGCGGGCACGGCCTTGTCGATCGTGACCAGGAACTTCTTGAACTCGATGGCCCGGTGACGGCGGTGTAGTTCCGATATGACGGTGCCGTCGGCGACGTTGAAGGCGGCGAACAGGCTGGTGATGCCGTGCCGGTAGTAGTCGTGGGTGCGCCGCTCGGGCATGCCCGGCATCATCGGCAGCACTGGCTGGGACCGGTCCAGCGCCTGGATCTGGCTCTTCTCGTCCACGCACAGCACCACTGCTTTCTCGGGCGGGTGATGGTGCCACTTGCGCACCGTTTCCGTAGACACCCCGAAGTCGGCCGCTACACCGGTATTTGACGTTCCCCTCGCACAGGCCAGAATGATCCGGGCCCTCTCCGCCACACGGGCCGACACTGCGCCACCCGCCCAACGCGTCAACTCCGACCGCTCCTCGGCAGACAGTACGACTTCGACAGCACGAGGACCCCGAGACACCACGAAAACAGCCTACAGACTTAGTCTCGTCATTTCTGGCGCATCACACTAGAGGAAGTCCACGGGACGGATCTGGAGTTTCTCCGCTATACGGGTCAGCGCCTTCTGGTCGGCCACGCTGAGCCGGTCGAGGAGCATGCCACGTACGGCACGGAGATGGGTGGGTGCCGCGCGACGCACGACGGAGAATCCTTCCTCGGTGAGCGTCGCGAGAATGTAACGGCCGTTGCCGGGGTCGGGGAAACGCTCCACCCAGGCCCGCCGCTCGAAGCGTTTCATCACGTTGGACAGCCGGGACGGAGAGCCGCCGGCGAGATATGCGAGGTCACCCATCCGCAGCCGCCGCTGCGGGGCCTCGGACATGTGGCTGAGCACGAGGTACTCGAACAGCGTGATGCCATGCTCCCGGCGCAGTGGTGACTCCAGCCTGCCCGGCAGCAGCATGGCCAGCGAGAGCACGCCGGTCCACGCCTCCTTCTCAGCTTGGTCGAGCCACCGGAGACCGTCGCCCTCGACGTGAGCGTCCTCGCTGTCCGCTCCTTTGTCGGCTGCCATCCCCACCTCACGTTCACGTAGCGCTCCCCATGGTACTTCAACGTTGAACCCATGTAGCCTTACTACAAGGTTGAACTCAATCATGAAATTACTGTGCGAGAGGAATCCGTCACCATGAGCAATGCAACCTTCCATGTCACTCCGGGATACGGCGAGATCCTGCTCAAGGCGCTCGGCTACAGCCAGGCCGTCCGTGTCGACCAGCGCGTCGAAACGTCCGGGCAGGGCGGCTGGGACGACGACCTCAACATCCCCGACAGCATTGAGGAGGAGATCGTCCGTGCCTTCGAAAACGTCGAGCGGACGCTCGCGACCTGCGGAGCCACCTGGAAGGACGTCATCCACGTCAACTCGTACCACAAGGTGCCCCAGGGCCAGGACGTCATCGGGCAGGACCACAACGACGTGATGGCCGAACAGTTCCGCGCGTGCCTGGGCGGTCGAGCCCCCGTCTGGACCCAGACGGGCGTGACCGTCCTCGGGCTGCCCGCCATGCGGATTGAGATCCGCGTCACCGCAGTCATCAATGACGAGCACTGATTCACCGGGTGCCGGATCCTGTCCGGCGTGAATTCGGGCCACCGCCGGCCGGAACCCGCGTACTTTGGCCGCTCCTCCAGCTACTCCCCCGGCGGCGCGGAACAGGATCCGCCGAAGCCTCTCGTGTCGCCGCCGAAACGCTTTTCGTGACGGCGGCCTGGCGGCGACGGAACGATGATCGGTGAAAAGGCGACGGCAGTTCGAGGAAGTCGGTGCGAATCCGGCGCGGTCCCGCCACTGTGATCGGCGAGCGAGTTCCGGCAGGTCGCCGTCCGAGAGAGGCAGGAAGGCCAGGACGAGCAATGCCCCCGAGAGCCAGGAGACTCACGCGGTCGCCTCCTCATGGGACACCGGGGCGGATTTCCCCCGGAGAGGGGTGGTTGAGCGTGCCCGAGAAGTCTGCGGAAGAGGCGTCCGGCGACGAGGCGGTCGGACTGCGGGCCGGTCTGGTGCCATTGGGCCTTCCAGATTATCGAGGCCTACAACCACACCTACTACCGGCCCTTACTGGCGGCGTGATGGGCGGTGTGAGTGGACGCATCGTCAAGTATGTGTGCGCTGTGGGTCAACGACAGGGCGGCGAGGTCCGATCACCCTGGAGGGGCAAGCGACCGCACAGTCAAGTACGGGGAGAGAGGAACGTTATGCGACGCATCATGGGGGTGGCTCTCGGCGCTGTCGCGCTGGGAGTGATGAGTGTGATGGGGACGGCGCCGTCGGCCTTGGCGGCTGGGCCGAGCACCGGGTCCGCTGCTGTCGGGACGGCTGCGGTGGAGGGGCGGTTCTGGATCTACGAATGGCCCAACTACACGGGCAACGAGAAGTCCTACAACGGCAATGACCGGTACTTCGCGAACGACGAGTGGGACGGAACCAGCGTCTCGGTCGACAACTTGAGCTCGTCGGCGAAGAACCTCACCAACCGGTGGGCCTACCTCTATCAGTTCGGCAACAGCAGCGGCGGGAGTTGCAGCGGCGACTACGTCAAGTTCCCGCCGGGGAGCCAGGCGCCCGACCTGGGGCAGCTCAACGGCGGCACCTTCGACTTCAACAACAAGGCCAGCTGCATCATATTCATCTGACGGCCGATGGGGCGGTGCCAACGCGCATACAAGGCACCGCCCCACCTGCTGCGCCCCGATGAAGGACAAGGACACCGTGCCGATGCCGCGCCGCCTCATCACCCTTGTCGTCGTGACCGTCGCCCTCGGACTGTCGCTCGTCACCGCGATCACTGTCCCCCGGGCCACATCCGAAACACCGCGGGCCGAGCCCGCCGCGCCTGCTACCACAGGGCGGGCGAGTGCCATTCTCCTGCCCTTCGACGCCTATCAGTTCTCGCCGTCCGATACCGACACCATCGAGGCCGCTGAGGACGTGCTGATCCGTGCCTGCATGCGCGAGCAGCGCCTGGACTGGCACATGCTGCCGCCCCCGCGGTCCGCCGGAGAAACGGAATCGTTGAACATACGCCGGTACGGACTGACCGGACCCGAAACTGCGGCCCGCTACGGCTATCACCTGCCGCCGCCCACCAGGGCTGAAGCCGACCGCGAGGCGGTGTGGGATGCCCGTGACAGGCTGCCGTCCCGGGAGAAGCTGGTGGCCTTCGGGGAGAACGGCGTTACCGGCGGCTGCTGGGGACAAGCACACGCCCGCCTTCTCCGCGACGTTCCGCGTGACAGGACCTCCCTGCTCGGCCGGTACACAGTGGAAGCCTTCGACGCCGCCCGCCGTACACCGGAGGTGAAGGCGGAGACCCGCGAGTGGAGTCGCTGCATGAAACGGGCGGGCTTCAACTACGCGGATCCGTTTGAGGCCTTCGGCGACCCCGCGTGGGGGAAGACCGCGCGCCCTTCGGCCCGGGAACTGACTGCAGCGAGGACCGACGTGCGCTGCAAGGAAGAGACGAACCTCCTGCGGATCTGGGTCCGTACCGACGAGCGTGTCCAGCGCGACGCCATCAGAGAACATCACGACGACTTTCAGGAATTCGCGGCCACCAAAGAAAGCTGGCTGAACGCCGCGCACCGAACTCTGCGGGAAGGATACCGGGCTTACCGGACCTTGGCTCGGTAAGCCCCAGCACAATTGACTCCTACTGACCTGCGAATGGGGAGACAGTCCTGACCGCCAGTCGAACTCAACGAGCAGAGTCGACGTTGATGATGCCCGACCGGTGCTTCTGAGAAGCGGTGGAGACTGCCGTCATGGCCAAAGACGAGACTCCCCGAACCAATACCCGTCCTCCTGGTGACTTCGTTGATCACTAACAACAGCGTTTCTCAACGGGTTCCGGATTCAGTTGGTGAACCCGGTCCACGAGTGTCGACCAGAAACGACGGCATTGCCGACATTGGCACACCGCGGCGACCGAGCTGGCTGGACCGGAAGTACCTGACGGAAGCACCGTGAATGCGATGATGGTGCCGTTGAAGGTAAGGCGGTCGGCGATAGCTGGCCGACGTCAGCCCGACGACAGTGACCCTTTCCTGCGACGGCGTATCGAAGATGTCAGTCAGCCGGTCACCGTTTTTCGGTTCTGCGCAGACAAGGACGTTGAGCTTATCTTCGGCTAATCTTGGAGGCCTGAAGTGACCCATCGTTGAGGGGCGGCCCGTGGTTACGGAACAGCCTGCGATGATTCACTGAAGGCGAGCCGATGCGTCCTTAATATTCAATTCACGCAGGGCAGCACTGAAGCTATTTCTCCATTTTATAATGCCCATATGTGGGCGCGCCGGCCGGTCCCGAGTTGCCGGTTCCAGGACGCCCGCTCACACTTACAGTACATGTTTACTTGGATAACACCAGGCCGTTTCCTGGGTTGCGGTTTCCGGAGTAGCGCGCAAGACGGTGGAGATCGATTCCTCGTACGTGTCACTGATCTCCCACCCTCATCGGCCGTCACGGATCTCATCGTGACTGCCGGCCAACGGCTCCACCGTTCATCAGTAGGCGAGCAGGCGGGGGAGTGCGTCGTCCGCGACATCTCTGAGGTCTGGGACGACAAGCGGCGGCTGGCTGCGGGGCGGGTTCACCAAATGCTGAGATCGCGAAGCTGTCGGCGTACGCCATCGAGGCCGGCCCGACCAGTCTGCTGACCATTGGACGGCCGCCAAAATAAAAGCGTGAGGCCGAGGCGGAACAAATCGACACCAGCAACCCGAAGGGAAGCGGACAATATGGCGAATGCGGCGCTCAAAAAGGTTCTCATCACAGGAGCGGGTACCGGCTTCGGATATGAAGCCGCGATGCGTTTGGCGGAAAAGGGATTCGACGTAATCGCCACGGTGGAGATCTACGGCCAGGTCCAGACCCTGAAGCGCCAGGCCGCCGAGCGAGGGGTGAGCCTGGAGGTCGAAAAGCTCGATGTGACCAACGACGGTGATCGTCGCAAAGCCCTCAACTGGGGTGTGGAGATCCTCGTGAACAACGCGGGGGTCGGCGAAGGCGGCTCAACAGTAGACATTCCCGTACCGAACATCCGGCACCAGTTCGAGGTCAACGTCACCGGACCGCTGCTCCTCACCCAGGGGATCGCCAAGCAGATGGTCGAGCGTGGCGCAGGAAGAATCGTCTGGGTCTCATCCCGAGAAGGCCTGAACGTCAACCCCTTCACCGGCATCTACTCCGCTTCCAAGCACGCAGTCGAGGCGATCGCCGAAACCATGGCCTACGAACTGCAGGAGCACAACATCGAAGTCGCCACGGTCAACCCCGGACCATTTCTGACCGGCTTCAACGACCGGATGTTCCAGACCTGGGAGAGCTGGGAGGACGACCCGTCTCAACGGCTTTTTGACTACTCCAAGCTCGCCTTCCCACGAGCGCAGTTCGATCCTGAAGCGGTCTATGCGACGTTGACGTCCGTCGCCGCCGGCGAGGTCAACAGTTTCCGAAATCTGGAGCCCAAGTCGATGATCGAAGAAACCAAGCAGCTTCAGCAGGTTCCCTGGGAGCGCAAGGTCACGGACGGTCTCGGCACCCGGCAGCAGGCCATCCAGCACTCCTACGAGATGCGGCCCGAGACTCCCGTCGCCGGCTGACGGGCTTCCCAGCCCAAAGCGCGTTGCCCCGCTTCGGCCGGCTCAAGCCGCCGACCCCGGTGAACAGGCGGCTCCTGTCGGGATGGGTCAGCAGAAGACGGGCTCCGTCCAGACGGGCCTGCTCCCCGCGTACGCGGGGATGGGTCCTGGTTTTCCAAACCGGCGAAGCGCCGAACAGATGGGACAGCCCGCGGCCACCAGCACCCGGCACGCAATCGTGTCATGTCGTCAACCCGGGCCGGGGGCAAGTTGCTCCCCTCGTCAGGAACAGCGTGCCGTGCAGGCGGTGGACCGCATGAGCCTGACCTCCGGACTCCACTGCCCCCGCACCCCGCTGCGCCGCTTCCTGGACCGTGAACTGTCCGCCGGGCCCGGCCGCTGCGCGAGAACACCCTGCGCCACCTGGTCGGCATCGACGTGAACATGGCCTTCGCGGCCGGCGCCAACGGCCTGAACGTCGGCCTGGGCGTGCCCACCCACGACACGAACCCGGTCGTCGACCCCAAGCTACCCGGCTCCTGGCTGGTCGACCTCAGCCACGTCGACCTGTCGAAGGTGAAGATCGGCAAGGACAAGTGGGTGGAGCTGGACAGCCGCCTGTTGCCCTCCCCGTTCACGCCGAAGGGCGAGCGGCCCGAGGGCCCGGCCTGGTACGCGACGCCGACCGCGGCGTACGCGGTGGAGCTGGGCTACGAGGAGCGACCGAGGCATGGGTGTGCCGCGAAAACGGCCGCTACCTGGACGGCTGGTACAACCTGCTGCGCGACGCCTACCTCGCCACGATGGCCGACCTCGGCGTCGACGCCGACCTGTCGCCGGAGGACTTCCTGGCCGCGATGGACGGCTGCAAGGGCCGCGACCCGGAGCTGGCGCTCGTCGTCTCGGCGGTCAAGGCGACGGTGAAGGGCGGCCTGGGCAAGCTCCGCGAGCGCCCGCGCGGGGAGGGCTGGCGGCCGGGCGAGCCGTGGCGCGCGCTGTCCCGCCCGACGTGGCGGCCGGACATCCGGGCGACGGTCATCTCCCGCACCCGGATCAACCTGCACCGCTAGATCGTCAAGCATGCGGCGTTCACCGGGCAGTACCCGGTCGCGATCCTGTCCGACTGTGTCGTCTACGCCGCGAACGGACCGAGCCCGCCGGACTTCCTCCCGTACCGGGAGGGAAAGCCGCTGCCCGGCGGCTTCAAGCTCGGGGTTAACCCGGGCCTGGTGAAGCACGAGGGCACCCAGTCCGTGCTGTGGGGCGAGGAGGTCCGGGAGCGGTTCAACGCCCCTGAGCTCAACCTCGCCCGGTACATCAAGGACGGCACCGTCGCCGACGTCGACAACGGAGAGTAGGAGAGGGCCACGATGAGCCTGTTCGGGGACGGCCTGGACGCCGCCGTGCAGAAGGCGTTCATGCGCCCGGCGCCCAAGAACGCGGGCCCGCAGATGCGGTACCTGGTCAAGCAGATGGGCGGCACCAAGCCGGTTGCCCAGATGCTACGAGTCTCCCAGCGCACCGTGGAGCGGTACGTGAAAGACCAGATCAAGAAACCCCGCCCGGACCTCGCCGCGCGCCTGGAGCGCGAGGTGAAGAAGCGCTGGCAGCCCCAGATCAGGGCCAAGGCCAGGGCGAAGGCGGCAAGCACGCACGGCATCGTCATCGACGCTCGCGCCCGCATGGGTTACACCACGCCAATCGGGTCGACCGACCAGGACCGCATCCGGCACCTGACCGTCGCCCTGCCGCCCCATTTCACCGCCCGCCTCCAGGAGATCGCCGCCGAAGCCCTCAAGGAGGTGTGCTTCCAGGACGGCGGCCGCCGCGCCGGCTCCCTGGAAGAGGTCCGGTTCACGGACATCGAGCACCTCGAGTACGAGCTGTAGCAGCCGCGCTCTGAACAGCCAGCGGACCACTGGTCCGGGGCTCGCTCGCGTATCCATACGGTGCAATCTCGCCAGCTCTACATGCCGGAAGTTGGAACGGCGCGAAGAAGGCTGGCAGCGATACCGATCAAGGCTTCTGCCTCCCCGGGGGTGTATGAGAAGTCTTTCGTCACCTCGTCGGCGTGCTCGGCACCAGATGCCTGGTCGAACGCTGCCTTGTAGATCGCCCGCCATCGCTGCGCCTGGCTGCGTTGGTGGAGGTCGTCGTTCTTGCTGATCTGAGGCCAGTCGGCTACGGCAAGGATGCGCTCCATTGCCTGGCGGGCGCTGCCGATCGCTTTGTCGGGCTCGCCGTCGTGCAGTAGTCGCCGGGCGTTGCGCAGGTACGCCGCCGCGTCGCGGCGTGCCCCGTTGGGGGCGGAGAGAGGGATGGAGAGCGCGAAGCCGAAGGAAGTGCCGAGCCGCTCCAGTTCGTCTTGCCACACGCTGGCTGGCACCTGGATCTGCTCGCGGCTCTCAGCGGAGAGGAGGTTGAACTGGAAGAATCCGCTGATGTGCAGTTCTAGGAGGAGATCCTGCCCGGCCCGGTGTTCCTCAAGGCCCAGCAGTTGCTGATTGGTGAGCGGGAAAGCGAGACGGAGGCTGGTGTGGTTGTGATTGGTCAGCCTGACTCGCGTGAGCTTGGCTGTGGTGATCCACCGCCAGTTCGGAGGAGCGATGTAGACCTCGGCCTCTACCTCGCACAGCAAGTTGTGTTCCAAACCAGAGGGCAGCAATTCGGCCGCGAAGACCATCGCGGTTTTCGGCGCGGGTAGCGGCATGGGGAAGGCGGTGGCCCGCCGCTTCGGACAGGAGGGTTACCGGATCGCGCCGGTCGCCCGCCGTCGCGAGCCCCTGAACGAACTTGTCAATGCACTCGCAGCCGAAGGAATCGAGGCTGCCGGGTTCACTGCGGACTTGTCCCACACTGACGGAATCCCTGGGCTCGTCACGGAGATCCGGAAGCGGTTCGGACGCGTCGACGTGGTCAACTACGCCCCGTTCAGCCCGGCATCTCTTACCACTGCGGCCGATCTCGACGCTGCCGAGCTCCAGAAGTGGGTGAATCTGTACCTGCTGACCCCCGTCGAATTGGTGCACCACGTGCTGCCGGAGATGCTGGAGCGCGGAGACGGCGGAATCCTGTTCGTCTACGGTTCTTCGGTCATGTTCCCCGCAGGGGGTGTTTCCGGGCCTGTTCCGCTGATGGCGGCCGCGCGCAACTACATCCTCACCCTTCACGAGGAGCTGGCAGTGCGAGGTGTCTACGCGGGAGGTCTGGCGGTGCGAGCCTTGATCGATCAAAGCCAGGCTTCCCAGGCGGTGAAGGCCGGAGAAATGAAACTGAACATGGAACTCCCTGTGGTGGAGCCCCATGAGCTCGCCGATCTGGAATGGGAACTGATGCGAGCCCGGAACCAGGCCGACGTCCTTTACCCCGCCAGTTGAACCGTGTCCTGCACGGCGAGGGGGCGGAACCTGGCCCGGCCGCGCCCGGCCGATCTGCCCGTGCTCGCCGCTCCTCCTGACCGCTTACCGCGGCTGCGCTGCGGTCTGGATCAGGTTGCCGCAGGTGTCGTTGAAGACGGCGGTGGTGACAGCGTCCATCGCCAGCAGCTCCTGGGTGAAGCGGACGCCGAGGGCCCGCAGGCGCTCGTACTCCGCCTCCATGTCGGGGACGGCGAACTGGGCGAGTGGGATGCCGTCCTTGACCAGCGCGTCGCGGCAGGGCTTGACGGCCGGGTGGCCGGCGGGCTCCAGGAGGAGTCCGGCGCCGTCGGGGTGGTCGGGCGCGACGACGACGGTCAGCCGCCGGGCCTCCTCGCCCAAGGGGACGTCGTGCTCTTCACGAAGCCGATGAATATCGGTGTAAGGTGCTGCGCTGCAAACCGTGCCGCGCGAGTGCAAGAAGCCCGTCCGGGAGGGATTCACCCGCGACCGCGACAAGGGATGGGTAAGCCTCCGATAGCGCGTCCAATAGTGCGCTACGTTGCCCCAGCAAGTCATCACCGTTCTTGAAATCAGCTACCTCGGCTGAACATCTGGGTAGGCGGGGTCACTCGGAAGGATGCTCCGCAACGGCTAGTGCCCTCGATACGGTCACTGTGTGGCAGAAGTCCCTGTGGACGAACACGGAAATCGTTTGTGCCTGTGGTGCGGTGAGTCGATCGGAAGACGCTGCGACGCGTCGGGGATGCTCTTGGCCTCCGGCTGCCTGGTACGCCCCGAGAGAGGGCACGTGTCGGCAGCTCGGCGTCCACTCAGCAGCAGAGCAGTTTCGCCGGTCGTGTCAGGCGAGGCACGCCTCGGCCACCGCGGTGTCCTCGGCGACCTGACCGCCGGAGGCGCCGACTGCGCCGATGACGCGGTCGCCGCTGACGATGGGCAGGCCGCCGCCGAAGGTCACCAGGCCGCCGTTGGTGACCTCGATGTTGTACAGATCACCGCCGGGCTGTGACAGCTCGCCGATCGCCGCTGTCGGCGTCCTGAAGAAGGCAGCCGTCCTCGCCTTGCGGATGGTGATGTCGATGGAGCCCAGCCAGGCGTCCTCCATCCGGGAGAAGTGCAGCAGATGACCGCCGGCATCCACCACGGCGATGTTCATGGGCACGCCCATCTCGGTGGCCTTGGCGATGCCCGCCGCCGTGCGGTCCATCGCTTCCTGCAGCGTCAGAGCAGTCACTGTCCCTGGTCCCTTCCGGTGTTCGCGGTGTCGCGCCGGTCCGCTCGGGGGCCGCGGCGGGCGAGTTGATTGGCTGCGGGTGCTCAGCGCAGGCTGTACGCGGCCGGCCTCATCCACGGGCCTGTGAGGTGCTCGAACCCCTCTGTACAGCCCTCGGTACCCGGTACCACCTGCACAAGCAGCTCAAGCACGGGGCGGCGCTGGAGGCGGCGCTGCAGGAGGCGGGATTGCCAGCTGGCGGGACAGAACGTCACAAGCCCGATCATCACCGTACCGGGCCCCGACTCCGCCGCCGATCCCATCGCCTTCTTCGGCCCCGTCGTGTCTCCCTATCGCGTTCCGAGTGATCGTGGGTTGTCTCAGGGATGCCCGTGCGCTTTGCCTGTAAGGATCCAAGGCGCCGCCGGTTCCCGACGATCCACGGGTCAGAGGGTTTGGTCATGCTGTCGGCGGGCGGCCCGGATCTCCTCGCGGTGGGTGTTGGCCCATGCGTCCAGCGCGGTGAGAGGCACGAGCAGAGTCCGGCCGAGTTCGGTCAGCTCGTAGTCGACCCGGGGCGGCACGGTCGCGTGCGGGGTACGGGTCACCAGCCCGTCGCGGACCAGTGCGCGCAGGGTCAGGGTGAGCATGCGCTGGCTGATTCCCTCGATGGCGCGATGCAGCTCGGTGAAGCGGTGCAGGCGCCGGCCGAGAAGGACGACGATCAGCACGCTCCATTTGTCGCCGACCAGGTCGAGCACGTCACGTACAGCGCAGTCGTCGGTCGTCTTGATGGTCTCGGGCACATCCATGTGCGTGGCTGACATCAAAGTGCCTCCTTCCGTTCCCCGCCATGCTGCCGCAGGATGGGGCTACGCACAAGAAGTAACCATTGGAGTTCACATGCGCACTTCACTTCTGGACGAAGCCGCTGAGCCCGGACCGCGGCCGGATTCCGCGCCGTCCCGCGAGAGGCCGGCCCCCGCCCTGGTCGTCCTGGGCACCGAGAACGCTCCCGTCTGCGCGGACGGGGCGTGCCCGCTGTGAGCCGTCGGCGGCGGCTGCGCATCGAGGTCTGGTCCGACATCGTGTGCCCGTGGTGCTACCTCGGGAAGCGGCGGCTGGACAAGGCACTCGACCGGTTCGCCCACGCCGAGGACGTCGAGGTGGTGTGGTGCAGCTTCCAGCTCGACCCCACCCCCGCGACGGCCTGCGGGAGCCTGTGTACGAGACCCTGGCCAGGAAGACGGGAGGCTCGCCGGCGGAGCTGCACGCCATGACCGGGCAGCTCGTGGCGCTGGGGGCGGAGGAAGGGCTGGCCTACGATTTCGACCGGGCCGTGTCCGTCAACACCTTCGACGCCCACCGCCTGAGTCACCTCGCCCGTCTCCACGGCCTCGGCGCGCAGATGCACGAGCGGCTGATGCGCGCTCACCTCGTGGAGGGCGAGCTGGTCGACGACGTGGAGACACTCGTGCGGCTGGGGACCGACGTAGGCGTTCCGGCCGACAAAGTGCGCCAGGTCCTCACCGGGGACGCGTTCGCGGCCGATGTCCGTGAGGACATCCGCGAGGCCCAGGCGCTCGGCGTGACAGGCGTGCCGTTCTTCGTCCTGAACCGCGCGTACGGCGTCTCCGGCGCGCAGCCGGTCGACAATCTCCTGTCCGCACTCCGCACCGCCGACGCCGCATCGAGTCCCGCGGCCCGCTGACCGTACACCGCGCGCAGCACCGGCCTGGACGGCCACCGGGGCGCCCGCGGGATGCCGTTCATCACCGTCGGCCACCCGGAACCATCACCGTCGGCGACCCGGAACACGGCCGCCGGGGCCCGGGAAGCCGACGCCACTGCTGCTGCCGGCTCTCCTGCCACACACGCCGGACGCGATCCGCGCCGTCCCCGTCCCGGCCACGCCGGACAAGGGCGGTCCCTGCGGTCCGCAAGACCGCGCAGTCCCCCTCCACAGTCCCCCCTTCCCTATGACCACCGCCCCCGCGCCTTCGGCGGCGGCCGGCTCCCGCCGCGCCGTCAAGGGTGCCCAAAAAAGGACACCGCACCGACATGCCGTATCTGCTCGACATCGACTCCTCGGCCACCCCCGGCAACGGATCGGTCTCCCGCCGGATCGCCCGTTCCTTTCGCGACGCCTTCACCGGCCCCGTCGTCCACCGCGACCTTGGCCTGGCACCGGTCCCGCACTTGACCGTGGAGGGGATAACCGCGCGCAGTACGGAGCGCGCCGGGCACACTCCCAGCCAGGCCATGGCACAGGCAGTCCAGGACGAACTCATCGAGGAGTTCCTCGGTGCGAGCGCCTACCTGTTCACGGTCCCGCTCTACAACCTGACGATGCTCTCTGTGTTCAAGGCATGGCTGGACCAGGTCATGGTGTTCGGACGGACCCTGGACGCCGGCGCCAATCCACCCTCCGCCGGCCGCCCCGCCACCGTCATCACCGCCCGGGGCGGCGGCTACGGCCCGGGCAGCCCCAACCACGGCCTGGACCACCTCGTACCGTCCCTTTAGGACATCCTCGCCAACCCCCGCATGCTCGGCCTGGACCTGCGCGTGATCGTGCCCGAGCTCACCCTCGCGCCCGTCGTCCCCGCGATGGCCGAGCTCGTCCCGCTGCACGAGGCGGCCATGGCCGACGCGCACCAACAGGCCGTCCAGCAAGGCGAACTCCTTGCAAAGCGCCTCGCCGCCTGAACCGCCTGAAGCGACCGACCCCCTATCCCCCCGCGCACCGCACCGGCGCCGAACGCAGAAGCCCGGCTTGGAGCCCACCGGGACCGCATTGAGGCGCACATGCCCTCATCAGCACCGGCCCTGACCGTCAATCCCCTTATGGCAGAAATCCATTCACTCATCGAAGGCGCCTCAGCAGAGATGAACGCCTATGTGATCGCCGAATCCAGGATCTTGGACTCCGAGAGTGGCGCGTTGGCGCGATACGTCGAGATCGCGCTGCCCTCGATCAGCCGGTACGACGGACGCGTGATCGCCTCCGGCGGGTCACCCGAAGTTGCGGAGGGGCACTGGGAGCCCGACGTGACGTTCGCCGTCGTCGAGTTCCCGGCAATGGACCGCGCGCGGGAGTGGTACCACTCCGGCGAGTACGCCGGCGCGCTTGAGATCGCACGGACAGAGATGAACCGGTGCCTTGTCTTCTCGGAGGGCTACCCCGCGAACATTTGAGAGGTGCCGGGCGGCCGCCCGAGGCGGAGTGGGATTCTGTTCCCTGCCCCCAACGCCGCAAGGACGTCCGAGCCTGTCGGGAGACAATCATCTGACCGCTCACGGGCGTGCGCAGGTGCTCCGGCCGCGCACGGTTGGCGGCCGGAGCCTGGCTGATGATCTAAGGAAGCCATCGCTGCCTGCTGGGAGAGCGCTACCGCCGACCTCGTGGCGAGGGAGATGGACCAGCCCGGCGTACGACTGCGCTACTACCTGAACCGGCGCCCGCTCATCACCCTCCACGTCTCCCACACCGGAGCAACCCAGCGGTCCTTGACCCGACTGGCCCTCAAATGCCGAAGTCAAAGCGCGGCTTGTAGTCCCGCAGGATCCATCCGGTGAGGAGTTACGTGACGGGCCCGGCGCCCGCGGCCACGTCTGGCTTCGTGCATCTCCAGGAGTAGCAGTTGTGGACGGGTTCGGGAGACGGTTGGGGATGGCTCGGTGTGCGGATATCGATGAATAATGACGGCACTGCCGGCTGGCGGAAGCCCGCCGCCGGTGAGGGCGGCGGGCCGGTGCCAGGGCTGTGTGATTGTTTGTGAGCCCCTGCCGCGGCAGGAAGCCCGCGCTGAGCAGTTGCACGAGCGGGCACGCAGCGCACTGACCGCGCTGGCCGACGCGACGGAGACCCTGGCTGGCGGGCACCCTTGAGTTCGACCATTACCGGCTCGGGAAGTCGAATGCGGTTATGGCCGTGGCCCGGGCCACGGCCATAACCGCGTGCAGGTGCATCTCGCGCGGTGGCCGGCGCCCCCGGGAACCTGGAGGCCCGCCCGACTGTGCGCGGCGCGCGAACGGTTCTCAGAGATGCTGACGAAGGCCGACCTGGACGTCAGCCGACCAGCTGTCGCTGAACTGCCTGAGCGTCGATCAGATAGTTCATCTCGTAGAAGCGCCCGTCACGGACCTTGTGGAAGGCGTATTCGCCGTACTCGACGGTGGCGCCGGTGGGGGGCAGACCGAACCACTCCTTCGCGGGCGTCCCCTTGTTGAACAGACGGGCCGCCACGCGATCACCCTCAATGGCGAGGTCCTGGACCCGCCAGGTGAAGTCCGGCACCGCGTCGCCGTGCCCCTCCAACTCGGCGATGACGTCGTCCCGCGTGACCGGCCGGCCGTTCATGACGAGCTCGTCGTGAATGAATTCGGTCATGCGCCGAAACTCGTGAGTGTTGAGTGCGTCGATGTAGCGCTGGAAAAACTCGCGCAGGTCGGTGTCGGACATGATGGCCTTTCTGCCGCTCTGGATTTCGGGTTGTGTCATTCGGGTCGCGTACGCCGATGTCAGATCTGGTTCTCGCCGCCGTCGACGTACAGGTTGGTGCCGAGGATGAAGCTGCTCCGCCCGGAGGCGAGGAAGGCCACCGCGTCGGCGACCTCGTCGGGGCGCCCGATCCGGCCCAGCGGGACACCCGCGACGAACTGGGCCTTGGTGACGGGCGCGTCTCCCTCGGCCACGGCGTCGACCGCGGGAGTGTCGATGGTGCCCGGGGAGATCGCGTTGACCCGGATACCGCGCCCCTTGAGCTCGTTGGCCCAGGTGCGGGCGAAGGACCGGATCGCCGCCTTGGAGGCCGCGTACGTGCCGAACGCCGTGACACCGTCGTCGGCGCGCACCGAGGAGTTGAGGATCACCGACGCGCCGTCGTTGAGCAGCGGCAGCGCCTTCTGCACCGTGAACAGCGTGCCCCGTACGTTGACGCCGAAGGTCTCGTCGAAGTGGTCCTCGGTGACTTGCTCGAGTGTCGCGAACGACGCGGTTCCGGCGTTGGCGAACACGATGTCCAGGCCGCAGCCCCGGGCGCGGACCGTGTCGTAGAGCCGGTCCAGGTCGGCCAGGCTGGAGATGTCGCCTACCACAGCGGTGGCCGCCGCCGGGCCGATGGTCTCGACGGCCGCATCCAGCAAAGTCTTGCGCCGGCCGGTGATGAACACGTGCGCGCCCTCGGCCGCCAGCCGAACGGCGGCGGCCAGACCGATCCCGCTGCTGCCGCCGGTGACGACGGCGGTCTTGCCTTCGAGCTGCCCCATGGTCAAGACCTCCATAGATTCGGTACCGATCGGTACTGAATGAGACCATAGCATCTTTCGCACCGACCGGTACAGAAGGAGTACGATCGACGGCATGAAGACGGGACAGAAGGCGCCGATCGGCCGGCCGAGGGGATTCGACACCGAGGAAGTCCTCGAACGCGCTATGCGGGTCTTCTGGGAACAGGGCTACGAAGGCGCCAGCCTCACCGACCTGACCGGCGCCATGGGTATCAACCGCACCAGCATGTACGCGGCTTTCGGCAACAAGGAGGACCTGTTCCGGAAGTGCCTGGAGCGCTACACGGAGGGTCCCGCCTCATACGGGGCCCGTGCCATGAGGGAACCGACCGCCCGTCAGGTGGCCACCGCGCTGCTCAACGGCGCAGTCCGGGCCACCACCGGCATCGGCAGCCCCGCCGGGTGTCTCGGTATCCAGGGATCCCTTGCCGCCGGTGAGCCGGGAAGCAACGCCCGCGACGCACTCGTCGCCTGGCGCGAGGAGCACGTCTCACTTCTCCGCGACCGCTTCCAGCAGGCCGTTGACGAAGGTGACCTGCCTCCCGACGCCGATCCCGGCCTGCTCGCCCGTCACCTCATGACCGTGGCGAACGGCATCGCCGTCCAGGCCGTCGGCGGCATCACTCGTGACGTCCTCCAGCAGGTGGCCGACATGACCTTGCGAAGTTGGCCGCCCGCCACGGGCCTGGCTCAGCCGGACGGCTGAGCTGACACTGTCCGCTTTGTTCGGAAGGGCAGACGGTCTTCGCCGGGTCCTCGGCCCGTGCTCGAATGTCGGCGAGACGGCAGGAGTCGGTGCGTTGTACATCCAGATCCGCCCGCGGAATCTCGTCATCACCCGCTTGTACGGATCCAGCATGGTCGCCTGGGGGGACAGCTTCTTGCGAGGCTCCGGCCAGGACGAGTCCAACGCCTTCCGTACCGTCCGCCAGGTCACGCCGTGCTTGCGCTCAGGCTCCCGCATCGACATGCCATCGTGAGGTCACGCCGGATCGCCGCGTACAGCTCGACCTTCGACATCTGCAGCATGACCAGGACCTTTCACCAGGAGCATCCCGATGCTGCCCTGGCGAGAACCCCGGCGCCTCCCGAGCTCATCAGCATCACCCGACCGCGGTTCGGAGCGTCTCCCAAACTCATCGACAAGTGACGTCACTACTGTGGTTCTGGCTCAGGTTTTGTGGCGGGTGACGCTCTGTCATTGCTCGATATCGAACAGCGGGATGGACGGTGATGGCGGAGCAAGGACTGCGCGAAGGCGGTTGAGGTTGGCTCGCCACTGCTTCCAGTCTTCCGGGTCGACCCAGTTCGAGGCCGGCCCGGCCTCCTCGCTGATGACGCGAGCGAGGGCTTCGTCCGCGAGCGTCCGGAGATCGTCAGGGAAGGCGGGCATGGGTTCTTCAGGGCCGTAAGGTGTGTCGATTGGGTCGCCGCCAGGGCATTGCACCGCAATCAGCGCCGCGGCGGCCACCGCCTCTTCTCCTTCGGCGAGCCAGCCGGTGGCGTCGACGGTGCGCGTGAGAATGCCTCGGACCAGTGCCTCACGCTCCTCGGGTTTGGCGTCGTCGAGAGCATTGGCGAAGTCCGCGGCCGTGTCGTTGTCGAAGGGGCCAGTGTCCCAGGTGCCCATTTTGATCTCCTCGTGTAGCTGCGCCAGGATCCTCGCATCAGCCGCCGACATTGCGAGCACTGTGCGAGCAGTACGCGCTTGCGAAGAAGGGCGAAGCCGGCGCGCCCGAACATCTGACGCTTGAGCATCTTGATCCGGTTGACATACGCGAGTGGCTCCGCGAGCGGGCGGCCACCGAGGCGCAGGACTTCGTGTGGCCGCGTGAGCGGGCCCCGGGCGGAGCGGGCCCGCCTGGATGCGGCCAGTGCCGCCGCGCAGCACCGGGCCGAGCGCGAGACCGCAGCCGCCGCCGACGCGGTGCGGCAGGCGCTGCCGTGCGAGGACTGCGGGCAGGACCGGTCGGGCGGGCTGTGCGAGGCATGCGACATCAGCCGGCGGACCGAGGACCTGACGGTGGAGGCCGGCCTGACTGCGGCCACCTGGTGCGCCGACCTGAACGATCCGGACGACATTGCCGCGCCTTCTACCGCGACGCCCCCGTCCTCATCTGCGACGAACCCACCTCAGCCCTCGACCCCCTCACCGAGGAAGCCGTCTGCGAACGCATCCGCACCCTCAGCGGCGGCCGCACAGTCATCCTGATCACCCACCGACTCGGCTCCACCCGCACCGCTGACCGCGTCATCGTCCTCGACGGCGGACGCATCGTCGAAGCCGAGCCCGGGTCAGTTCGCCGTCAGCTCCCCCGTCCCAGGAGGCCGTCCCAGGGCGTCATCGTTTGGGCTGGTCAGTGCCCATTCCGGCGTTCCAGCGTCCCGGAATGACTGTTTTCCATGGCGGGTGGAACAGCTCGTGGAACAGGCTGAGGCCGTCCAAGCGAACCGCTGGACGACCTACTTCCACACCCTGGAGAAGCTGATGCGTTCGCACCTCGCCACCCGCCCCGCCCGCCTCGCCCTGGCCGCAGTCGCGGCCGTGGCGCTCACCGCCACCGCCACCGGCGCCGCCACCGCCGCTGCCACCGCGGGCAGCGACAGGGACAGGGACAGGGACAGGGACAGGGACAGCAGTAACGTG
Organism: Streptomyces sp. GMY02; assembly: GCF_019056675.1. NCBI lineage: Bacteria > Bacillati > Actinomycetota > Actinomycetes > Kitasatosporales > Streptomycetaceae > Streptomyces > Streptomyces sp. GMY02. The sequence continues at coordinate 8,476,330 of NZ_CP077658.1, forward strand.
CGGGACTGCGGCACCAACGACCTCTCCTTCAAGATCAGCTCGAAGACGCAGGCGGGCGGTTACCTCCTCGTCACCGCCAAGGCCAAGTCCGGCGTCACCTGCCACCTTGAGGGCATCCTGCCCACCGCTTTCTTCGGCTCCAGCCGCAACAGCCATGTGTCGCCCGCCCAGCACGCCGTCAGCGAGGGCGTCACCCTCTCCGGCTCCACCGCCGCCTACGCCGGTATCAACCCCAAGACCACCAACGACGAGAACGGCATCCAGTTCGGCCAGCTGTTTCTCTCCGTCGCGGGCGACGAGGACAACACCGTCACTCTCAAGCTCCCCCACACCGTCACGGTCGACCGGCCCATCGCCACCAACTGGCAGGCCGACCCCGCCGACGCCGTCCCGTTCGGCTGATCCCCACGCCAGGGCCGCCGCCGTGGTGCGGCGGCCCTGCCGGTGGACGCCGACGGCGAACCGCGCCGGAACGCCATCCGCCCCGCTCGGGCGGTCGTCCCGCAGACGACCCCACCGCATCTCGCCGATACGGGCGCTGCTCACCACAACTCGGCCGCCGTTTCAGGCAGCTTCTCCGCGAAGGCAGCGGCTACTCGCTGCTGGAACGTCACGGAGGCCGTGGCGGGCGGCGTGTTCCAGGAGGGCGAGGCGGCGGCCCCGTAGTGCCTGCCCAGCGTCTGGACCGTGCCCACCACCCCGCTGAAGGTGCTGGCCGAACTGGGCGACGCCCGGTACTTCGCCGCCATGCCCGAGGCCCTGCCGCGCCGCCCGATCCTCGGCTACGCCCCGCCGCTCGGGATCGTCCTGGATCCCTTCGGCGGCACCGGCACCACCGCGGCGGCGGCCAAGGCGCTCGGGCGCGTCGGCATCAGCGCCGACATCTCACCCGCCCACATCCGACTCGCCGCCTGGCGCAGCACGGCCCTCCCGGACACCGTCCGCCGCCGTACCGCCTCCCGCCGCTGAGGCGACACCAACCTCAGGCGACAACACACCTAAGCGAGCAGGGGCGTTGCTGCTGATGCTGATGGCGAAGTCCCGGCACAAGAAGCCGGAGAACGTCCGCCGCTACTTCAAGCTGTCTCCCGAGGCGCTCGCCGCGCACCAGACCAGCAAGCAGGCACGGTGCCGGAAGCGGGCCCGCGAACCGGAAGACGAGTTCGGCGACGGACAGGCAGCGACCGAGGGACTGCGGGCCAAGGCGGCGAATGCGCCGCCGCTTCCGTCCGGCGGCGGTACGGTCATGAAGCGGACGTGCTGCCGGAGCCGCCTCCGCTGCCGCAGCCAACGCCCCGTGCTCTGCGGGCTGTTCCAACCGGGGAAGCCGCCCGGTGTAGGACACCGTCCCAGTCGGACGAGGAATACGAAGGGCCGCGGCTGTCTCAGCAGCCGCTGTTCATCGGGGAGTGGCCGCCGCCGTCGCCGTACTGGTGATCGGCGTCTCGGAGCCCCTGACCGAGTACACAGGCATCCGACACTCGGAGACAAGCGTTCCCGTGAACTTGGGCGAACGCGCACCTGGTTCTCGGTATTGGGGACGCGGATTCGCGACTGTCAGTCGCCGGTCGCCTTGGATGCGCCGAGGGGGGAACGGTGCCGATCCACGATCCCCTCGACGATTCTCATCAGGCGGTCCCCCGCCCGATCGATGCTTCCGTTCTGCGTGCTGACCTGCGCGCCTTCGAGTACGAAGGTGATCTCGGCTGCGGCCTGCTCGGGGTCGGGCAGCCCCGCCTCGGCGCACATGCCGACCAGTCTGTGGGTCTGGTGGGCCTTGTGCTTCTCGATCACTTGCCGTGCGGGATGGGAGCGGTCGGACAGTTCGGCGAGGGAGTTGATGAACGGGCAGCCCCGGTGCGAGATGGCCGGCAATCCGTCGGCAATGAAGCGGGCCAAGCCCAGGATCTGCTCCCTGGGCTGGCCAGGATGTTCCATCTGGACCCGGTCGAAAGCCGCCTGGTAGTCGGCGGCGACGATCCGCATCCACTCCGCGACCAGCGCGTCCTTGGTTTCGAAGTGCCGGTAGATCGCCATTTTGGTGGTCTCGGCCCTCTTGGCGATTGCCTGGACGCCCACCCGCCGGATTCCCTCGCTTTGGAAGAGCTCTTCCGCCGCGTCGAGGATGCGCTCACGAGGCGGCAGTTTCGCCACCCTGCTCGGCCTTCTGATGGTCGATGCCATGACTACTCCGTGATGTCCGGTCGGGTGCGGACCCCTTGCCTCATTGCTCTTACGGTACCAGTCCGCCCCATGCGATACCGTTCGGTATCGTCGGGGACTCGGAAGTATCGTTCTTTCCGCTAGGAGTGAGAGTGAGAGTTACCGAGTACGTGAACTTCGACGCGATCGGGCTCGCGGAGCTGGTGGCCAAAGGGGAGGTGACCCCCACCGAACTGGAAGCAGCCGCACACGAGGCCGCGCAGGCAGTCAATCCGCAGGTCAACGCCATCGTGGAGACGTGGTCGACCGACGACGAGCCCACCCCCGGCAGCACACGGCTGGCCGGGGTCCCTTTCCTGATCAAGGACATCGGAGTCTCCATGGCCGGGCGGCACATGGAGCTGGGCAGCCGCCTTGTGGCCGGCAACGTCGCGCGCGCCGACTCCTCCCTGATGCTGCGCTTCCGTCGCGCTGGCCTCGTGACGTTCGGGCGTACCGCGACACCGGAGATGGCTTACAGCATCACGACGGAACCAGTGCTGTACGGCGCGACCCGCAACCCGTGGAACCTCGAACGAAGCGCGGGCGGATCCAGCGGGGGCGCGGCGGCGGCAGTCGCTGCCGGGGTGGTCCCGATCGCACACGGCACCGATGCCGCCGGCTCGCTCCGTATCCCCGCCGCCTATAACGGCCTATTCGGGTTGAAGCCCACCCGTGGCCGGGTCTCCCTGGGCCCCGACTTCGACGAGCTCTTCAGCGGCCTGGCCGTGCAGGGCAGCGTCAGCCGCACGGTACGCGACAGTGCGGCACTGCTCGACCAGATCCGCGGTCCGGAACCCGGTGACCCCTACTTCGCCCAGCAGCCGTCCCGGCCTTACGTGGAGGAAGTCGCCCGCCAACCGGGCTCGCTGCGGATCGGTGTCCTCACCCAGGCATGGGGCGGACGCCGCACCACCACACCGGTGGCCGACGCCCTCTCTCGCACCGTGCGTCTGCTCGACTCGCTCGGCCACCAGGTGGAGGAGGTCGAGGTCGACCTCGGGACCCGCTGGGAGGAGTTCGTGCTGGCCAGCGCCCGTCTGTTCACGGCGAACCTCGCGGCCTCGGTCGACGAGCTGGCTACCGCCTTCGACCGGCCCATCGACTCCTCCACCCTCGAACCGGTGACCCTTGCCGGGTACCACTACGGGCAGCGAGTCAGCGGCGCCCAGTTCGTCACCGCTCTCACGATCCGCAACCGGGTCGCCCGCAGCCTGGCACAGTACTTCGACGCCCACGACATACTGCTCACCCCGACCTTGCCGGAGCTTCCCATGCCCCTGGGCACCCTTGCCGAGAGCGCACAGACGCTGGACGGCCTCGGCTGGATCAGCCGCGTCTTCGACAGCTCGCCGTTCACCATGCCGTTCAACATGGCGGGCACGCCCGCCATGTCCGTGCCGGTGACGGCCGATGCCGAGACGGGGCTCCCGATCGGTATGCAGTTCGCCGCCGGATACGGCCTCGAAAGCCGCCTCTTCCGCCTCGCCGGCCAACTCGAACAGGCAAGCCCGTGGGCGGGCCGAATTCCCCCAGTGTGGGCAGGCAATCGCACGGGCCACTGAGAAGCGCTCCTAGTGTCCTGAGTCGCTAATTCGTCGGCAGTATGAGGCGAGGGATTCGAGGATCTGGTCGGCGGTCCTGGTCCAGATGAACGGCTTGGGGTCCTCGTTCCATGAGTCGATCCAGGTGCGGATGTCCTTCTCCAGTGCCTGGACCGACTTGTGGACGCCTCGCCGTATCCGCTTGTTCGTCAGCTCGGCGAACCATCGCTCGACGAGGTTCAGCCAGGACGAGCTGGTGGGCGTGAAGTGCATGTGGAACCGGGGATGGGCCAGCAGCCACTTCTTGACTGCCGCGGTCTTGTGGGTCGCGTAGTTGTCGCAGATCAGGTGGACCTGGAGCCCGGCAGGGACCTCTCTGTCGAGTTTGCCCAGGAACTTCTTGAACTCCTCGGCCCGGTGCCTGCGGTGGAGCGAACCGATCACCTTGCCGGTGGCCGCGTCGAACGCGGCGAACAGGGTGGTGGTGCCGGCGCGGACATAGTCGTGGGTCGCCCGCTCCGGCACCCCGGGCATCATCGGCAGCACCGGCTGAGACCGGTCCAGTGCCTGGATCTGCGACTTCTCGTCCACACACAGCACCAGCGCCCGCTCCGGCGGGTCGAGATACAGTCCCACCACGTCGTGGACCTTGTCGACGAAGAACGGGTCCGCGGACAGCTTGAACGTCTCGGAGCGGTGCGGCTGCAGCCCGAACGCCCGCCAGACCCGCGAAACGGTCGACTGGGAGAGTCCCGTCCTCTTCGCCATCGACCGCGTCGACCAGTGCGTGGCATCCTCCGGCCCCGACTCCAGAGTCCGCGCGATCAGATCGGCGACCTGCTCATCCCCCACCGTGCGGGGCCGGCCCGGACGGGGCTCGTCCGACAGCCCGTCCAGACGGTCCGCGAGGAACCGCCGACGCCACTTCGACACGGTGTCACGCGACACCCCGACCCGCTCCATCACCACACGCGTCGACACAGGGAAACCGTCCTCCCCGACCTCGTCACAGGCCAGGACCACACGAGCCCGCATCGCCATGTCCTGCGCGGACTTACGCCGCCGAACCCAACCCTCCAACACCGACCGCTCAGCATCAGTCAGATCCAACGGCACAAGCTTCGGTCCCGGACGCACCATGACCCAACCCTACGGAAATTTAAGACTCAGAACACTAGGCCCTGTCCGGCGGATCTTCGTGGATCAGCCCGGGGCGGCTGGTGGAGGGGGTCCCTCCCGTGCCTTTCGGGCTACGGGGGAGGATCGCAAGGCGGAGGACCGTCCTCGTACTGGATGTACTTGGACGGTCCGACAACGCAGCGAGGTGCCGTGCCAGGCGTTCCGGGCCCGCGAAGATCCGCCGGACAGGGCCTAGAGCCGGGAGCCCACGGGCCATGCACAGAGGGAGTGGGAGAAGCACCTCGCGCATGTCGTCCGGTACTCCCGGCATCCCCGGATCCGGACTCGCACAGCCTCTTCGTGGCGCTTCCACCTGCCCGATGGCCGCAGCGCCGAACATGTCCGCGACGCCCTCGTGGCAACAGCCCAGTTTTCGTACAGCTACGGCCAAGTGGCGTCTGTGCCCACCTGTCCTGCTCAGCGGCCTGCTCCGCTGCCGCGGTAAAGGCCGGATTTACCGCGGCAGAGCCCCTACGGTGATCACCGCGCCCTGCGGCGGACTCTTCGGCCGCAGAGTCGGAAGGGCGGGGCGGCGTGACGACCGAACCGGTGACCGAACTCGGGAGTGGGAGCGCGCTCCGGCTGGCGCACGCCCGGGTCGTGCCCCTGTCCGCCTCGCCGTCGTCATACACCGCGGCGGTCGAGCGGTACCTCACCGGCACGGGCATCGCGAAGTCCTCCGCCCGGATCTGCCGGATCTCGCTGACGACATGGGGGTGGATGCTCGCCGGTGAACCCGCGCTGGCCGGACCCGCCCGCCGGGGCGCGAAGCCACCCGCCGTCCCCGTCACCGCGATCGACGACCCGGCACTGCCGGAGGTACTCGCCGAGCTGGCGGCGGCGCGGGTGGACGAGATGGACGCCGACACCGTCAACCGGGAACTGTCCATCACGCGCAAGGCGATCGGCTGGTGGCAGCGCCAAGGCTGGATCGTCGGCGACCCGATGATCGGCATCGAGCGGCGGCCGACGCCGCCGGACTGCACCAAGGCCCTGGCGGAGAACCAGATCGCCGCCCGGTGGCGCCTCGACGTTGGCCTCCGGGAGAAGACGCATTGGAAGATGCTCTACGAGTCCGCCGCACGGGCCGATGAGGTGCTGTGCCTGAACGTGGAGGACCTGCATCCGGGCGACAAGCGCGGCCGGACCTTGGCAAGGGCGGCGCCACTGAGCGGATTCACTGGCATTCCGGGACCGCCCAGTTGCTGCCCCGACTGATCACGGGCCGCGCGTGTGGTCAGTTGTTCCTCACCGGCCGCAAGGCCCCGGCCGGGACGCCGACGCTGGACATGTGCCCGGAGACCAGGCGGGCGAGGCTGTCGTATCGACGGGCTGCGGAGATCTTCAAGGAGAACACCCAGCTGCTGGCCAACCCCCTCGCCTCGCCCGAGGACATCGAGGGCCTGGACGGCTGGACTCCACCGGCTACGCCACAGTGCCCTGACACACGACGCCGAGGACGCCACCTCCACCCCGATGCTGCTGGCCCGCTCCCGGCACGCCTCCGTCCGCTCCCTGGAGCGGTACGCCCGCCCCGGCGTCAACGCGGTCGCCTGGTACGTTGCCGAGCGCGGCCCCGCCGCCCGCCGCCGTCTATGAACCTCCAGAGCACACCTGCGGACTACTGGGTCGCGCTACGCGATGGTGTCGGCAACCCTTGTTCCAGGCTTCACCGGCATTCGGGCCAGGAGGTACGCCTGCTGACCTTGCCGGGGCTTCTCCTGCTCATTCGGCCCGCGGATCAGCCGGGCATCCACCATCAGCCCGGTCCGGCTCAGCAACTCGGCGATGCGGTCAGGAGAGACCCAGTAGACGTCGAGGGACAGCTCATGCCCGTATGCGTTCTCCAGGTGCCGGAGCCCGTCACCGGCCTTGAAGGCGATCAGCGGATGGCCGCCTGGAGCCGGCACGCGGTGAAACTCCGCGAACACAACCGGCAGCAGCTCCGGAGGGGTGTGCACGATCGAGTACCAGGCGATGACGCCGTCAAGACTGCCGTCAGCCGGCTTCGCCTTCGCCCACATGCTCGCCTTCAAGCTGATGCCGAGGCTGAAACATCGGCTCCGCGCGGCTGTACCGGTCGGCTGCCGGGGAGGACGAGGTCCCAGTCGATCGCCTTGGTGGACAGCACCGGCGCGAGGTTCGGCCAGTTGTCGTTCCCCTTCAACCATGACGTCCACTACGTCGTCCGGACCGCCGCCACGCGGCGAAGCCGGGAATGCCGCACAGATGGTTCGCCCACGCGGGTGACATCTGTCATGAACGTCGGAGTGTCGGGAGAAGTACCTGGTGCCGGGCCCGAGTCCGGGCCTGGATTATCCGGGCACCCCGGCGAGGGTGTCCGGACCGAAAAACGGAGGAGAGCATGTCCCGACTCGGAAACATCGCCTCGCGCCTGTGGACCGCCGCGGCCGTCCTGACGGTCGCCGCAGGAACCGTCTCGCTGACCGCACCCCCGGCGGCAGCCGACCCCAACCAGTGTCCGTCCGGATCGTTCTGCGTCTGGGAGCAGTCCAGCTATCGGGGCGACTTCAGGCACTACACCACGTCGAACCCCAACGTCGGCAACTACATGAACGATCGCATGACCTCGTACTGGAATCGCACCGGCAAGACGGTCAGCGTCTACGAGCACGGCAACTACGTCGGGTGCATGATCTCGATCCCGCAGGGCAGGTCCGAAGCGGCGGTGGCCTCACACTTCAACGACAAGATGACCTCCCTTCGCGTCGGCCGCGGCTGCTGATACCCCCTTGAAGGCCGCAGCAGCGCTCTTGGCGTTCAGCGGGATCCGGGCCGTGGGCACGGACGCCGGCCAGGTGGCGCCCCTGTCCGGCAGGCCGAAGTAGCGCGGTCTGCTACCGGAGTACAGGCAGTCAGTACCTGCGGCCACGCCTCGCTCCACCGCCCAACAGCGCCAGGCGGCACTGGACCGCCCCAGGTGCTCGCGGCGGGGCGTCGTTCGGCGGTCCTATCGGAAGCACCAGCCCATGAAGACCCGTTCGACGTCGGCTTCGAGGACATCACGCAGATCCTCGTCGTCGTCCGGGGCTTTATGACCGAGCGTGTGGACAACCCGGCGGTAATACTGGTGGGCGAAGTGCGGATCACCCGCCGGCAGCAGGGATGACAGAAGCGGCTCGTCACCGGGCCGCCGCACCTCGCGGTTTCTGATCACACAGAAGGGAAGAGCTGTTCGCGCACCCATTCGGGATCGGGGTTGGTGTGTGGCTGGCCCGCCACGAAAACTGTCGGCACGGTCTCGTTGCCGTCGTTGGCTGCCCTCACCGCCGCAGCTCCTGCCGGGTCGCGCCAGACGTTGACCCAGTGCAACTCGCGGGTGCTGCGGCCCAGCCGGATGCGCAGTCGTATGCAGTACTTGCAGCCCGGCCGCCAGAAGACGACCGGCCGGCCGTCGACCGCGCTGCGGCGTTGTGCCTCCCGCGCACCGATCGACCTCGGAAAGATCAAAGGCGAATTTACGCCGGCGAGCGCCAGGAACGCCAGCAGGAGTGCTGCGGCTGTGACGGGGCTCCCCTTGAAGATCAGCCCAGCCGCGACGGCAGAGCCGCAGAACACAAGCAGCATCGGCAGGATCCAAGCACGCATCATGGTGACGCAGGCTATCTACGCCTGGCTCATGCGGCGCACGCCCACCCCGTCGGTAGACCGCGCGCTTACGCTATGAGTGCGGGACCGGTACCGACTGCACCAGCGTGTCCGTGATCGCCTCCGGCGATGTCACCGGCGACGGCCTCGGGGAGATCATGGCGCGGAGCACCAACCCCGATGCCCTCACTACCGCCCACGTCTCCTCACCGCCCGCCCCGGCAACAGCGTCATCCTCGCCGCACAGTGGCTCTGTCCGCGAGAACGGGCTCTGGCACAACTTCTGTGACTGGGCACTCTGACGCGAAGTTCGTCACGACCCCGGCCTACGCGCCACGGCTAGGGGCGCGACGCAAGGTTGAGAACGCTTTCGCCACCGACGCCGCCAACCACGGCTGGACCCACGAAGCCGAACGCCACTACTGCACCGCCGACCGCATCGAGAAACTCCTGAACGAGCTCGGCCAGCCCCTCGAAGACCCCACCGACACCCTGGAGAAGGGTCACCGCTGATCAGCGAGTCGGGAAGGAAGCCAGAGCAAGGTCCCATGAAGCAGTGCATCCGTATCCACCCGCACCTCCACGACGTGCTGGTCGATGTCCGCCCCGTTATTGCCCTGCTGCCATGGCGGGGCCTCCTCCAAGGACAGGTGAACGCGAATCACCGCCCCACTGTCGCTCCGAGCGGCGAGGCTAACAGCCAGGACTGGCTCGACGAACCACGTGTCCGGGGACAACCAGCCTTCGGCATCAGATCCGGTCACAGCCACCGTCCCGGCGGCCACCGCGCGCAACCAAGCGGACACCTCACGGGCTTCACCGGTCAGCAGACACGGATCGGCAAAGGCCCAACTGCCCGCGGGAGTCGTCACCGTCCCCCCGACGACCAGCCAGTTGTCGCCGTATGAGTCACCGCAGAGGGGATGGGGGCTTCCTCGGCTGCGGGTCGCTGGTGGTCCATTGCCATCCTTCGCTCCGCGGAGCGGCGGCCGGACATCGCTGCGCCGCGTGCGGTGACGTGCCGGTCGGCCGCGCTACGCGTACAACGGTGGGCGTCCCGGCCGGGACACGGGCGGATCGAGGATCGTCGGCCACGGCGCCGAGGGAAATGTTGCTGAGCGGGACCGACTCACTGTTCCACATCGGGATACGGAACGGGTGCACAAGCCAGTATTCGAGGGTTACGCCCATGCGGTCGGCGTCGATTCCCCGTCTACTCAAATCAGATGCGAGCTACGGAGAGTGCAGAACGCTGATACCCAACGGGGCGGTCCCGGAGGCAGCGAACCTACCGATACCGACCCCTGTACCCAGCCGACGGACGTGGCGTCCCTGCCGCACCTCAAACGCACGCTCTTAGTGGGCGGTTCGTGAGTCTTTGAGTCGTTCTGTGGTCGCCTGATGGTGTGGGGTGGGGGCGAACCCGCGGGTCCGTGGTGCGGGGCCTGCTGGGGTTGGCGGGATGAGTGAACGCAAGCCATACCCCAGCGACTTATCGGACGAGCAGTGGTCGTTGATCGAGCCGGTGATCACCGCGTGGAAGGACCGGCACCGCTCGGTCAGCGGTCATCAGGGCACGTACGACATGCGGGAGATCGTGAACGCGATCCTCTACCAAGTGCGGACCGGCTGCCAGTGGGTCTACCTCCCGCACGACCTGCCGTAGAAGAGTGCGACGTACTACTACTTCGCCGCCTGGCGGGACGACGGAACCGACCAGGTCATCCATGAACTCCTGCGCTGTCAGGTCCGTGAACGCGCCCGTCGATTAGAGGACCCGACCCTGGTGGTACTGGACACCCAGAGTGTCTACGCGGCCGTCGGGGTCCCCGCCGCCACCACCGGCTACGATCCGGCTAAGCGGGTGCCGGGCCGCAAGCGCGGCCTGGCCGTGGACGTCCGCGGCCTGGTCATCGCGGTCGTCATCCTCGCCGCGAACACCCACGACAACACCGCGGGCATCGTCCTGCTGGACCAGGTCGCCGAGCACACCGGCGACACCGTCCGCAAAGCCCTGGTCGAGCAGCGCTTCAAGAACCAGCGTCGAACACGGCGCCGCCCTGGGCATCGACGTCGAGATCGTGGGACGCGAACCCGGGTACCGGGGTTTCCTGCCGCAGCCGAAGCGGTGGAGGGTCGAGCAGACCTACGGAATCCTGATGCTTCACCGGCGTCTGGTCCGTGACTACGAGCACCCCACCGCCTCGTCCGCCTCGCGCGTCTACTGGGCGATGTCCCATGTCATGATCCGCCGTCTCACCGGCACGAACACCTCCACCTGGCGCGAAGAGGCCGTGAGCACGTGAACATTCGCCCCCTCCTTGAGGCACTGGACCTGCAGGAAGACGCCGCCCGGGCGCTGGCTGACGATCTTCGCGCGCAGATCGACGACCTGCAGACCCGGCTGCGGGAGGCCGAGACACACCTCGAGCACCTCACGATCACCCGCAAGACTGTCACCGGCCTTGCCGACAGGCTCCCCGCATCCCCGCCCGAGTTGCCCGAGCACCCGGACTACCCGCGCATCCTCGCCGCATTCAACGCGGCGACCGACCCCCTGCGGGCCAAGGAAGTTTGCCAGGCCCTTCGCCATGAACTGCTGCCGAAGAACATCGAAGGCACCCGGGCCAAGCTGAAGCGCCTGGTCAAACTCGGTATCCTCACCGAAGCTGACACCGGCTGGTTCGCCCGGCGGCAGTAGCCGACACCGCGGCCAGCACCCCTGCCTCAAGCCTCACTTTGAAACCGACATCACCTTACGAACCGCCCACACAGAGATCTCCAAGGCCCACCCTCGCGTCACCAAGGCCTGGGTGGGCAGCGGTTATCGGACCAAGGCCATCGAGTACGGCGCCCGTCTCGGCGTCGACGTCGAGATCACCCGACGCGACCCCGGCCAGAAGGGCTTCAAGGTCATCCCGCGTCGCTGGGTCGTGGAGCGCACCTTCGGCTGGCTCATGCATCACCGGCGTCTGGCCCGGGACGACGAAACCACCCGCACCGCTCCGAAGCCATGATCAAGCTGGCAATGGTCGACCTCATGAGCCGCAGACCCACCTCGGAATCAACCCTGAACTGGCGGTACGGCTGAACGCTGGCGCTGTGGGACTCGCAGCAGTCAGAGCAGGTAGGGGTACAGGCTCACGCTGCTTTGCGGCACCTGGACCTCGGCCCCTGTGCCGCTGACCACCTCTGGCGGGCCTGGTGTGGCGAGGTCCAGCAAAATCAGCGCGCTGGCGAACTCCAACGTAGCTCCGCCGTCGGCAGTGAAGCTCAGACGGCCCCGAAACACCAGCTGGCCGCCGTTCTCCCAGAGGCCGAAAGCGGGCACCGCGGCTGGCCACGTGTTGCTTCCCCAGGACACGTCCTCGTCAATGCTCCACTCGACGTGATGCTCGCCGCCCACTTCCTCTGAAGCACCGGCCCAGAACACCACCGCGGTGCCTACGTCGGAACGAACACGCACTCTCGCCGAACCTGTCGACGTCCGGGGCACTGCTTCTACCTGGACCAACACCACGTCATCGTCCACCACGTTGCTGCGTTATCAAATACCTCTGCCAGGACGAAACGCTCTTTGAGTGCCGTGGTGGCGTCGGCCGCCGTGATGGTGCCCGCTCCGCGTCCGTCGGTCGACGACGGTGACGCGGTTGCCGTGCTGCCTGGCCTGTTCGTGCCGGACGCGTCTACGGCGTCGAGCTGGTGCGGCGCGCCCGGCAGATCGCGAGAGGCTCCCGCAGCTCGTGGATGACCTACGGACGCCAGTAGGAGACCGACGTGACCGAGCAGATCCCCCCATCGAGCGGATCAGGGGGTTGAGACTGGTAGGCCCGCGTGTTGAGGTGTCGCGTATTCCAGCTTGGTCGGCCCTCGTTGGTCACTCTGGGTGGCGAGGCCCGTGTTCGTGGTCTGTCCTTGGGCGGATAGGGCCCTTGGGGAGGATCGGACCGACCAGTAGCGGCTCGGCTATCACGACGCGATGGGGGGTGGAGTCCACCGCGGCGGCTTCTCCGGAGGCGGATCGGCTGGAAGGCAGGCCCCGTACGAGGATGTACCCGTCGTACAGCCCGACTCGTCACCGCTCCCGCCGCTCCGGCCCTGGTCGCAGCGAGGTCCGCTCTGACTCGGACCGGCCGGGGTCCGGCCGCCGTACGCCGATCGGCCCCCGTAGGCCGAGCGTCTGCGCGGGACCCCGTCGTGGATGTCCCTCCTGCAGGTTTGCCCGATTCTGCCTAGGCGGTGAGCGGTCGTGCGCGCGGTGTTGACGGTGTGGAGGGCGGTTGCACATCCTTGGCACGCACTGCCGCTGGTTGTCGAAGTCGTGCCGACCCCCGGAGGGGATGACCCATGCGCAAGTCACCGACGATGGCTCTTGCAGGCGCCCTGCTCGCTCTCGGCAGTTCGCTCGTCGGGGTCGGCACCGCCCGGGCCGCCGGGAGCGGGCAGTCGGGCGCGGGCACGGCGCAGGCCGCGGCCAACCGCGTGGTCTGCTACGAGGCGCACGTCGCGGGCATCGGCTGGGAGAGTGCGTACTCCTGCAACGGAGCGATGGCGGGAACCACGGGGGAGGGCAGGGCCGTCGAAGCGCTGCGATTCGTCACGGTCGGCATGTCCGGTCTGTGTGCGCGTGCGCACGTCTCCACGATCGGCTGGCAGCCCTGGATCTGCGTCGGGGACAACGCGACCCTGGAGATCGGCACCACCGGCCAGTCCCTGCCGATCGAGGCCGTCGAGTTCCAGACCCAGGGCGGAAGCGTGGCGGCCAACGCGCACCTGAGCGGCTACGGCTGGCAGGGCTGGGTGGCGGGCGGCCGCATCACGGTCGGCACGACGGGGCAGAACCGGTCGATCGAGGCAATCATGGTCACCCCCTGACCGGGGGCGGCCCCAGTCCCACCTCTTCGGTCGTCGGAGCGGCAGCGAACCCGCCGTAGCGGGAAACCTCTGACCGCGAGGTCGAACGCAGGGCCGGGTGTCGGGTCCGGGCGCTGTCCAAGCTGTTCTGGACGCACGTGAACCCATATCTGGACACTTCAGGGGGTGCTGATCCGTGTAGCACGGCGTTGGCCCTGGCGACGAATGTGTCGCAGGCTGCTTGAGCTGCGCTGCCACGCTGGAGCATTTCTGCTTTGTCGTCGGTCCGGATGATCGTGCTGGTGAGCCTCGTCCCGGACGGCCCGAACGACGCGGTGGGCAACTGCTGCCACGTGCAGCCTGAGCTCGCCACGAAGACGATTGCGGCCAGCGCTTCGCGGTCGCCGTGCCGACGCCGCCCACCGCCCTGAGGCCGCGATGGTGCCTTCGGCACCACCCGCTGGAACAGCTCCCACAACTCGTCCGGCACCAGCCGCTCAACGATCCCCGCCACGACCGGCAGGCTACCCAACCAAATGGAGAGGACGTCTAAGCCGTCCCGGGACGGCTTAGGGCGGCGTTCTGCCCTGTCCGCCGGCACAACGCCCTCGGATCGGCCGGTACGGATGGACCGTTGCCGGCGTCGGGCCCCGGACGGCAGACACGCGCCACTCCCGTAACACAGCCCCGGCCCCGGAGGGGCCCGGTGGATCACCGCCAGACAGACAGACAGACCGCCGGCCGCGTCCGCATGGCGGGCGCCTCGGTGACCCTGTGCCGTCTGGACGAGGAGATCCACGAGCTGCTCATGGACCCGGCGCAGATCCCGATTCGGGTGTTCTGCCCGGTCAGCAGGTGCCCCGCCGCCCCGCTGCGTATACGGGGCGGCGGGGTGTCCGGTTTTCCGGTCAGTCCTGCTGGACGACGTTGGTACCGGCACCGCCGGAGAGGGTGTCGGTCCCGGCGCCCCCGTACAGCTTGTCGTCGCCGGTGTTGCCGTAGATCGTGTCGTCGCCGCCGTCGCCGTACAGCACGTCGTTGCCCCGCCCGCCGTAGAGGAAGTCCGCGCCTCCGGCGCCGTGGATGACGTCGTTGTCGTCACCGCCCCACAGGTGCTGCTGGTCGTACGAGCCCCAGATCTCGTCGTCGCCCGCGCCGCCGTCGGCCTGGGCCGCGTCGCCGATGGAGTAGATGACGTCGGCACCGGCGTCACCGAAGACCAGGGTCCCGGCCTGGGCGCGGATCTCGTCGTCGCCGTCGTCACCCCTGACGACGCTCGCCTCGCCCACGGAGATGAGGTCGTCGCCCGGTCCGCCCCCGACCCGGCTGGCAGGCGGGTACCCGGACTCGGTCAGTGTGTCGTCGCCCTCGCCGAGTTCGAAGGCGACCATGTAGTACGCCTGTCCGGTGCCGTTCGTGTAGCTGACCGCGTCGTCGCCGTCACCGAGGACCATCCGCAGGGTGTCGTACGGGTCCTGTGTCTCCAGCATCGCCACGGTGCACGAGACCGTGGTCAGGTCGGCGGGGTCCGGGTGCCGGCAGTCGGTGCCCGCCGTGATCGGCACGGTGTCGTCGATGACGTACGTGATCTCGTCCACGCCCCGGGCCTTGGCCGAGGTGACGACGAGATCGTTGGTCTGTCCCGCGGCCGCCGTGTAGACGATCGCGTGATCGGTGGAGCTGAACGCGGCGGTGGCCGCCGGCGCCGCCGCGCTCGCCGTCCCGCCGAGGACGAAGGGCAGGGCGAGCCCGGTTCCGAGAGCGACAGTCAGCGCCGCCGCGGCACGCGGGGCGCGGGGACCGGCGAAGGGAGAGAACACGAAAAGCCTCCATGGGGTGTACACCGCTGTATCAATTACGTTCGACCTCCGGGAATTGCGGATGGTTGTGTTCCGTATGTCGAATTCCCGTAAGTGAAGGTGCGGAATTGTTTTCGGCCGCTCTATATGGCTGATAAGCAGCCGTGTGGAATGGGGCGGCTACCGTGGATCATGGTGAATTCACGGCCTCGTGCGATTCGAGCGAGAATTCCGGGCGAGGACGCTGTACGGTGTCGCCGCTCGGCGCGACGGGGAGACGAGGTGACGGTCACGAGAGAAGCGCGCACGGCAGCGGCGCCGAGCCTCGTGGTCCTCAGCGAGGAACTGCGCGGCGAAGTCGATGACCGCGCGGGCGATGCCCTCCGCCGCGTCCGGCCCGGCCTGCGTCCAGATCCGCAGGGAGGTCACGAAGACGCGCCCCAGGGCCTCCAGGGCGAAGGTGTCCTCGCACGGCTCACCCGCGTCCGGGCCGGGCGGCGCGGTGACCGGGACGACGATCCGGGTGGCGACGTCGACGAGCAGCTCGGGAATCCGCGGCTCCGCGCCGGCGAACTCGCGAGCGGCGCCGCTGTCGTCGGCCTGGACGGCCCGGAGGTAGTTGAAGGCGCTGATGGCCCCTGTGGACAGAGTCCGGCCGTGGCGGGGGAGAACTCTCCCCCTTCCGGTTGATCACGATGCGGTCACGACGGAGGGGTTTTCCAGGGTCGGCGTCACACGAGAGCCGAAAACCGCACCTGTAGAAGGTGAATGGCGGGACAGGCCCGCCCCGCCTTCAGGAGCACCCTGTGGCGAGCACCGCCGACGAGCCCGAGCAGCCCCTTGACCGCACCGGAGAGGCCCCCTCCGTGGACCCCTCCATCACCCCCTCCGCGCCCCGTCGCCCAGAATCCGGGCGTTTCCGCAGGTCAGACCCGGCGGACAGGGGGCCGCCGCAGGTCCGACAACCCTCATGCAGATGTAGCAAGGCGTCCCCAGCACCGGAGGACTTCGCCCCAGCACCGGAGGACTTCGCCCCAGCACCGGAGGACTTCGACCGGGCCCCGACGCCGGGAGCTGCTGCAAGCACTGGGGATCTTCCAGAGGGCTACGCCCCGACCAGCTCTGGAAGCTGACCCGCCCCGGCAACCAGCACGACAAGCTCACGCGGGACGACCTCCTGGATCTGGAGGACTACCACCTGGTGCGGATCGAGTCGGTGCAGGAGGACCAGCGGCAGGTGTGGGCGCTCACCAGGCGAGGACACGGCGAGGCGAAGCAGCTGCTGGAGCCGGAGGGCATACGGGTCTCGGTGCTGCGCGAAGAGAAGTTCGACCCGGTCACGGGGCAGCCGCTCGGCACCGGCTACGACGACCACGCCGCGGCGGTCACCTCGACGGCCGCCGAACTCCACCGCGCCGGGACCGGCCACCGGCTCGGCTTCCAGACGGAGATCGGACACCGGCTCGGCAGCGGTTTCGTGCAGCGGGCGGACGTGGTGGTGCGGGCGCAGGAGGCCGGGGTGCCGGTGCTGCTGCTGGAGATCGACCGCCGTACCGAGGACGCGCACGACCTGGTCGCCAAGCTGTACCGGTACTGGGAGTGGGGCCGGCTGCTGCCACGGGACGCGGACAGGCACACCGTGGACCTGGTCCCCTCGCGGCCGGACGCGATCGAGCGCGTCGACCAAGAGAAGCGGCTGTGGCGAAGGGTCTACCCGCCGACCGGCCGCGAGGGCCTGGTCCCGGTGGCGTTTGTGTTCGCGGACACCACCGAGGCGGAGGTCGCCAACACGGTCGCCGTACTGGAGGAGGCCGGCCACCGTTACTGGGCGCCGCGCCGGTACGACACCCTCTGCCCGAAGGCGGTCACCGCCCGGGACTACCGCCAGGCGGTGCCCGTCGTCGTCACCACCCTGGAGCAGCTGACGGAGCACGGCGCGGATGCGGCGGTGCGGCGGCGGCTGGGACGGGACGGCGAGCAGACGCTGACCGACGCGCTCGACAACCCCGACGGCCACGCCCTCTACCGCGACCAGGAGGCCCGCGCCGATACGGAGGACAAGAGGCGTCGCGTCGCGCAGCGGGAGGCGGAGCGCCCGGTGTGCAGGCGGTGCGGGCGGAAGTTCACCGGCGAACGCTGGGAGGAGACCACCGCGCGCGGTGGCGCCTGGACGGCCGGGGGCCGGTCCGTGTGCGGCCTGTGCCACGCCGACGACGTTGCCCGCAAGGAGGCCGCTGCCGAAGCCGCCCGCCTCCAGGCCGCCGCGCCGCCGGAGCCGGAGCGGGAGGAGAACCACGAGTCGGGCCGGGGCCGCGGCTGGTTCCGCCGGCGACCCTGACTCGGTACACCACGGGCTCGGGAGATCAGCGTTCTCCGGGCCCGTGGCGACCCCGGTGTCACATGCCACCGACGCCTCGGATCGGAGCGAGGGGAACGATGCTGCGAATCTGATGTACACCAGAACCATGAAGACCCAGGAAGCGTTCTGTGTGCGATGTGGCAGCGCAGACACCCGAGTTGCCCGCCTCGACCAGACCAGCGCGGAAGGCACCTGCCTCCGCTGTGACAAGCCCTTCCACGTCCGGGTCGGGCTCTTCTTCGTCATTGAGTATCTCGCCCTTGATTTCCGCGAGGTCGAGTTCCCACATCGAGAGTGTGAGACCGTACAGGCGGCACCCGAAGTGCCGGGGGAGGAACCAGATCGCACCGTATTCCCCCGTCTTGTCCCGGCCGCTTGCGAAGCCGGTGTGTCCGCACGCGGGGCATTCTGCGGGTACGGCGATCGGCCACGGGGCGGCCGTTGGCAACCCGGAGAGATTGCTGACGAGTTCGGCGATCTCGGCTTCGGACAGGCGCCGGGTGGTCTCGGCGAAGCGCTCGCGGGCCTGCCGGAGTTTCGCGTGGTACCGGATCTCCATCTCGGTCATAGCCTGGGCCACCAGCGCGGTGCAGGCTTCGACGTGTGTGCCCCAGAAGCCATCGGGCTCTGCCGACAGGGCCTTCAGGAGCGCATTGATGTGCTCGATGCCCGCGGCCAGGAGTGCGCGGCACTCGGTGACGGGCTGGCCCCACCTCATGTGGGTGATGCCGTTGCGGGACTCCCGCAGTTCCTTGAGCTTGGCAGGCGCCTTGTGCCCGGGGCCAAGGAGCTGGGCTGCCCTGAGAATGGCCCCCTCGCCGCCGATGGTCTTGAGCCCGGCGCGGCCCTTCTTCGTCTTGTCTTCGTTCCCGCTCAGGACCAGGAGGTCGTCCACGCTCGGCTGCTTCTCTGACGCAAGGGGCACAGGAGCGATGGACGCCAGGTACGCCTTGGACGCGTGTTCCACCGCGACCGCCATGTGGTGCACGGCGAAGTCCTGGTCGATGGGCTTCTCCAGGTACGCGTCGACAGCCGTACGCGCCCACTTCCGGGCCGATATCAGCAGGTGCTCGTGGATCGATTCGTGCGACATGCGCATCACGGTAGAGGCGCGCTGTGCGAGTGCACTGCGAATTTGGCTGCCGGGGAAAGGCGAACGGGCAGGGTGGAGTCGTGTCCGGGCATCGCTCATCTCCGGGCGTCGCTCATCATCAGGGGATGGGGGAACAGATGGACATGGCGCTGCTGCGGAGGCTGATCGACGGCGTGCTCCTCACGCTGTACACGCGCTACACCGCGAAGGAACTGCCAGCGCTGTGCGAGCGCCCGGGCCTTCCCGTGCTCAACGAGGGCAACACCAAGCACGAGCGCCTGGTGGCCAGCCTGAACGCCTGCCCCGACGACCACCTCGCCTACCCGGGCCGTTTCATGGCTCTGCTGAGCCGACTATGGCACCTGGACAACGATCCACTCGGCGGACGGCCAGCACACCACAAGAAGGGCACCAAGCCCCGACGCACAGAGTGACCTGCGGCCCGGGGCCCAGCCCCGCTGCTGTCAGACCTGCTCCGTATGCTGCGGCCCATGAGCATGAACGGGGAGTACCTGCGCGTCACACCTGCGGAACTGGACCGGGCCCTCAAGGATCCCGCATGGGCCCTGGACCTCGCCGAGGAGATTCAGGACGCGGAGGAGGAGCACGAGCCAGCACCCAACGGGGCGCGGCACTTCACCACGCACCAGACATGGGATCTACTCGGCTTCCTCCTGCGACGCTCGGCCTTCCCGGTCGACATCGTCCACGGCGAGGAGCCCCTCGCTGCCGACGACTGGGGCTACGGACCGCCGCAATACCTAACTCCAGATCGGGTCCGGCTGGCCGCTGACACCCTGCACCAGACGACGTATGACCAGCTCATCCAGGGTGTCGATCCCTCCGAACTCACCGAGGCCGAGATCTACCCCCGAATCTGGGACTCGTCCACCTCACTGGAGTGGGCCCGCGACCTGTTTACTCCCCTGACAGAGTTCTTCCAAGGTGCCGCATCCACCGGTCACGCGATGCTGATCTGGCTCGACTGAGCCACCTCCGGCGGCCGGACGTTAAACGACAAGCTTAGGGCACCGCCCACCAGACGCAGGTGCTGAACCTGACCGACGCCGAAGGCACCCCGTGGGGCACCTCCACCCGTAGGCTCGACTACACCGTTGAGACCGGGGAGTTCACGTGCCCGGAACTGCCCGCTGGGCCCCTGACACTACGGCGGCCCGCGAGGCGCTGCACCGCGCGCTGCGGCTCCTGGACGACCAGGACAACCCGTACCGCGCTCGCCGAGGCCCGAGCGGCGGCCCAAGCGGCTGCAGACGCAGTGCCGTACCTATGGCAGGCGCGGCACTGCGCCGAGTGCCGGCGCAACGCGAAGGAAGAAACCTGCCGCAGTCGCACCTGCACCCGCTGCGTTCAGGGTCGTTGACCCCATGCCGCCCAACAATTACTGACCTCGCGTTTCCTCGTCGCCCAGGCCCCGGACGCTGGCACCGGCGACCATGACCAGGACGATGCGGCGGGCCCCTGGACCGCGTCCCTCATGAGGCACCCTGCCGTTCTCGCCTGGAAGGACCCGGACCTCGAATTGCTGTCCGTTGTTCTCCGGTCCGGACGTCTCTCAGGTACTGACGAGTCCGGTCCGGTCCTTGTTCGGAACCCAGCGACGGTCGCGGGGGCCGTTGAACACGTCCCGGGGCAGGGGCACCGCAGAGTCGCTGAGGGTCTCGAAGATGTCCAGGAAGAGGTCGTCTCCTTCGGGGGCGTTCTTACTCGCCTCGACAAACGCGGCCCCCATCGCCTTCATGCCCTGGTTACCGTCATAGGCGTCACCGGGGCCGAAGTCTTTGCGGTGTTCATCGAACCACTGACTGGCCCAGGGCGTCGCATGAGCCTCACGGCGTACGACCGCGACAGCGCTGACATACGCATGCGTGTTCCGCAGTCTTCCGTTGCGCCCGGCGACCGCACGGAACTCACCGAGTGTGCCTCCAGGCTCCAAGGGAGCTTCGAGGGCGAGATCGCCGTACATGGCAGAGATGATCAGGTGTGGCGAGTCGAAGGGGATCGGCCGCCCGCCCGGGTTGTCCAGTACGACGACCAGTGGCCGGCCGCGGTCCTGCAAGTCCCTGAGCTGACCAGCTGCTTCCTTGATCTTCTTTCGGATCGGGGCCAGCGCGTCCTCCTGCGACCGCGCCATCGGCTGCCTCAGCGCGGCGTTCTCGAAGATCCCGTACGTCTCGAACGCCTTCACCTCTGCCACAATGGTGTGCTCGCCAGCGGTAATCAGGTAGTCGGGATACCGTCCCGTGCCGAGCTCCGGCTCGACCTCGAAGGCGTAGCCCGTCTCACGGAGGTAGCGGGCGACACGTGCTTCGGCGCGTTCACCGATCGTGGGCTCGTTCATTCCGGCAGTATGCCGCCGAAGTACCGATCAGGCGCCCCGGTTCCGGCTGCCGACCCCGACGGCTCCCCAGCCGACACCGCGGCGACGTTGCCGGCGAGCCTTGCTCCGGCCGGAGACCCGGATGACCGACAAGCATGGCGCCGAATTCCTCTACCGGGTCGGCGATCTCAAGAACGGCCCGCAACCGGCTCCGCCGCGCGGTTGGTGCCACCGATACCGACTGACCGACAGAAGTGAACACACCACAGGCACCGGGGGATCAGCCATGACGTCCCCGGGGCCCGGTGTAGGTTCGCGCTTTCCACCTACAGCGCGGAGGGTCACTCTCGGTCGGGCTCGCTTTCCGGAGTATCGGGGCCGGATGGTTTCTGCCGTTCAGTCTGTTCGAAGTCGTCCTGGTGCGCTTCGCCACCGCCGCTTCGCGGCTGATGTGTGTAGCCGGGGATGTCGAGTCGAGGCAGCACAGTGTCGACGCGGGGCAGCTTGAGATCGAGCTGCGGCATCGACGCGGCCATCTGCGCAGCGACCTGCTGAGCGAAACGGACCCCTGGAGCGTTGACCGCTTTGTACATCGCGGCCTGGTCGGCTGCCATACGCCGTGCGAGCTGCTGCATAGGGCCGTTCACGAGCCTTTGTTGTTCGGCGACTTGGCGGGCGAACTGCTGCAGCGGGCCGTTGACAAGTCCCGCCTGCTCGATGACGTGCCGGGCGAACTGGGCGCTGGACAGGTCAAGCCCTGCGAGTGTGGGGGCGAGCCGGTTGGATACAAACCGTTCCGCAGGTGTCCGGGCCGCGAGAGCAACGCGCTTGGCGGTTGCTGCGAAGTCGGTGACTCGTTTCTTGAGTTCGTGCAGGAGCTTCATGCAGGGCTCGTCGTCGGTATCCGGAGGGATCGGCTCGCCCGAGGTGAGCAGAGTCGGGCCCCTGCCGTCTCCGGCGGAGAAGAGGATCTTCGTCTCCCAGACACAGGCGACGTATCCGGCAAGGGACTCCGCCTCGTCGACCGTGAGACCGTACAGCAGCCACTTCGCCTTGGCCGTGTACCAGACGTCGCCCTCGATCGCGTGCCCTGTCACGCCCGTGACGGCGAGCAGTTCAACCTCGGGTGTCCCGGACCAGGCGAACCACCGTTCCCTAGCGCCGCCTTCGCCGAGACCGTCGTAGCCGGTGAGCGTGGTCAGCCCCAGGGCCGCTTCCGCCACGCTGTCGCGGACAGCCGACGATGCCAACAGCTGCGCGGCAGCTTCCTCTGCTTCCGTCCCGGACACCTCCGTGGTGAACTCGGAGACGACCTGGTCGAAGTCCTTGAGCATGGTCAGCCGGTTTTCGAGCCCGCGGACGTCCTCGTTCATCGGATACCGGTAGGAGCTCCCGTCACCAAAGTCCTTGGTGTTGTTGGTGACGAAGTAGACGTGCTGGTCAGGGTTCTTCTTGAGGAACTCCAGGATGGAGAACCAGATCGCCGCATCACGGCCGCCTTCGGCGTGATCCTTGACCTCCTTGGCTGGCGGAAGAGCCATCGCTTCCCGCTGATACGCCCTGCGCAGCGCCGCGTTGCTGGTCTCGATGACCTCGAAAATCTCCCCGTAAGCGTCTCGCCAGTGGCTCAGGAGGCGCTCCAGGTCCAAGGGTTCCAGGGAGCTCTTCAGCTCCCAGGGCAGGTCCTCCTGTAGCCTCGCCAGGGTGTTCAGGACGCTCTGATACTTGGCGGGGTAGTACCGCGCCCTGTGGGCGGCCATCTCCTCCAGGACCATCCACGGCACGGCAGCCTGATGGTGTCCCGACTGCCGCAACTTCCTGATGATGTCCGCCGTGGGACCTTCGGGCTGCAGAAGATTCACCGCGTTCGTATCAAAAATGATCAACAGAGCCTCCCCGTCTCCCTCGGGAGGAAGTATCTCAACCACCACCGACAAACGACGGCCCGGCAGTCGATGGGCCCCTTGACGACGGTCCCGGCCTGCGGGACGGTCTGCGCAACTACGCGCAACCGATGCCCTGCTTGTCCGGGCATCAGAAGTCGCCCCGACGTTTGGTTTCGGCGAGACGCGCGGCCGCTACAGCCTCGGTTGTGGTGATCTGTGCGACCACATCTGAGTTGGCCGTGATGTCAGGCGGCAGCATGGTGCTGGACCGTGGGTGAGCCGAGAGGACTTGCTTCGAGGTCAGACCCCAACTCCTTCGCAGGTCTGCTTTCCAAAGACTGGCGCCGGTGAGGTCGGCTCCGTCCAGCCAGGCGCCGCTGAGGTTGGCGTTGTCCAGGCGAGCGTTGCGAAGTCGAGCACGGTTGAGGTGGGCGCGTTCGAGTGTGGCGTTCAAAAGGTCAGCGCCACTGAGGTTGGCACGAGTGAGCCAGGCTTTGGTGAGGTTAGATTTCCAGAGTCGGGCGTTTCCGAGGTCGGCGTTTCCGAGGTGGGCGTTGCTGAGGTCGGCCCCCTTGAGGTGGGCATGGGCAAGGTTCACGCGGTTGAGCCATGCGCCAGCGAGGGTGGCGCCTTCGAGCTGAGCGTGGGTGAGGTCGGCCTCCCTGAGGTTGCTGCGGCTGAGGTCGGCCTTCTTCAGGTGGGCATGGGCAAGGTTCACGCCGAAGCCTTCGGCGCTGACAAGGCTGGCGCCTTCGAGGCGGGCGTTCGTGAGGTTGGCCTTCTTGAGCCGGGCATGGGCGAGGTTCGCGTCGCTGAGCCAGGCCTCGGCAAGGGTGGCGCCCTCAAGTTGGGCGTGGGCGAGGTTCGCGCCGTCGAGCCGCGCGCCGACGAGGTGGAGTCCGGTGAGGTCAATCGTCTGGGTGGGGTCGACGTGACGTCGTGATGCGGGTCGTGTGAGAGCGGACAGGGCTGACTGGAGATCAGCCTCGGGACGCTCCGAAGGCCGCGAGACCCGTGCCGGGTGGTTGAGGGCTGTGCGCAGTGCGGCAGCCCCCAACATGCCTGTCTTCCCTTTCGGGTCCGGCACGGCTGGAACGAGGGGCGCACGCTGGCGGATGAACGCGTTCAGGACCTGGGCGGCGTGAGTGGCCTGATCGGGGGAGTCCTGCACGATCTGCTCCAAAGCCAGCACACCCCCAATACGAACCTCCATCTCCTCCGAGCCCAGCCGCTCCAGGGCCTTGGTGAAACGCTCCGTCACCTGTCCTCGGCGGCTGAGACGGTAGTTCCGCGCCGTGTACGCGAGCGCCACCCCGGCACCGAGCGCGGCCACGGCCTGGACCACGGCGAGCCGGTATTGTCCCTCCGCCGTCGTCTGGGCTTCGGGAGTCAGGCGGTCCCACTCTGGCCGGGCCATCGGAACCAATGCCCGGAGTACCGGCCCGCCCCACCACCACAACACACAACACATCACCATAACGGTCACGATGACGATAGTGTGGAAGCCACGACGCGGCTTCCACACCCTTTTGAACCCTTGTAACCACTTCATGGCACATAACTTCAACCCACAACCCCGCCCTTGAGTAGAGCATTTGAGCTGATTCAGAGACAGAAGCCTGCCTCATGTGCCCACGACCGCGCGAGACCTGTCATCCCGCTCCTTCCGTGGTCGCCCATTCCAGCCCGAGGCCGGCGAGCGCGGCTGTCGCCGTCCGTTCTTTCTGATCGGTTCATGAGCTGTGGAGCTGGGCTGATCAGTTGGCCGGTTGGTGCCTCATTTGCTGTGACTGTCGAGTATTTGGAGTGCCGTTCTCGGGGGGTGATGCCTGAGGTGGGCTCTGAGCTGGGGCTCTTTGCGGGGGAGCAGCTGATGGTGTGCTTGATCAGGTATTTGGGTGAGTGCTCATGATCGCTCGGTGACTGTTGTAGTGGTCCGAGTGGCGGCGGTTGTTGGACGTTTTGCTCACTAGTGGTGTGACTGCGGCGCCCCCGCAGGTTTGTGAACCTGCGGGGGCGCCGTGACCTTGAGTGGAGAAGCGTCAGCCCTTCTTGGGTGCGAGTTTGGCGATGTATTGGTGTGAGACGCCAAGCATGGCTCCTGCGTCTCTGACCGTGGCCTTCGCGGTCAGAGTTCGTGCGGCGGCCATGAGAGCCTCAGTGGCCGCTTTGGCGGCTTCTTCGGCTTTTTCCCTAGCCTCCTCGGCCGTGATGATTGCTTCGGCCATTTCGGGATCGGCCGGTCGCATCACGACTTTGAATGACTCTTCGGGAATCTCTAGCAGCATCGCCACCACGTCGGCGGCCATCCTGCTCGCCTCGCTCCAAGTGCGCCCCTGTGTGACCCCGACGAAGCCTTGCGGTAGGTCGGCAATCGTCACAGCCCAGTGGGAGCCATCGTGCTTCGCAATCGCGTTGTATGTCGTTGTGTCGGCCATTTCTCCTTCCCTTCCTGTATGCCTCGCCGAAGTGGTGGGATCCTGATCGGTGGGGGGCCGACTTCGACTCGGCCCCCCGTCGATCACGCTCCCTCCGCCGCCTTGATCAGAGTCTCGGCGGTCCCTTCGGCGATCTCTCGGTGTCGCGGGACGGGAAGAGACACACCCTGCAGGGTGTAGATCTCATGACGTGCTCCCTGTCTCGCGAGTACGAGATCCGCCCCCTTGTCGGCGGCGATTCGCCGCAGTTCCCGGAGCAGTACTCGTTTCTGCACCCGGCTAGGCTACTCGACGCGACAGGATCTGTCTACTTCATGCGGCAGGACGTGATCTTGCAGGTGCCGACTTTCCTAGGCATCACGAGCGGCTGGCTGTTCGCTGGGACGAGCTTGTGCCGGCACGAGTTGTGTAGCGGCATAGGGGTGTGGGGCCGTGGATGCCGATGGTGTTCAGGAGGTGTTGTTGGTGGGGGTGGAGCTGGTTCCAGGCGCGTTGTTGGGTGCGGATCCATTTGATGTTCGCCGGCGTGCGGGCTGCGCCGCAGCAGCCGTACATGACGGCGCTGGGCCGTTGTGACCTGCTGCACATGCCGCACGTCCAGCTGCCCGGTGCCTGCCGTCGCTCCGTCGACGACGGGGGCTTCGAGCATCCAGCACTGGTGCTTGACGCAAACCCATGCGTGCGGCAGGGGGTAGCGGCGTGCTTCTTCCCGGCCCTGTGTGGCCCTCGCGGTGCAGGCCCGGCATCCGGGGTCCGTCGGCGGGATCGTGGCAGCCGTGCGGACCCAGGCGGCCGGCCCGCTCCCCAGCCTGCTCGAGGGAACCTCCCGGCCCCAGGCCGGTAGGGCACGGCGCAGGTGTTCTTCGGGCATGCGGCAGAAGGTGGCGACCACCGCCCGGGCCTCGGCGTTGAAGACGACTTCGCCGTCGGGCCGCACGGTGAAGAGGTTGGGACGCCGTCCCACGTCCACGAGTGCGCCGATGAGTTCTTTGGCCGTGAGCCGGTAGCGGGAGGCGACTCGGCCCAGGTAGGACAGCGTCGTCTCACCGTGCAGCGGCGCTACCCGCACCGCTCCCAAGGCGCCTGCGTGCGCGTGGAGGTCGGGCTGCTCGCGCTGTGGTGGCTGCGCCTGCCGCCCGCTGGTGGCCTTCGTCACCGCCGCTCCAACCGGGTCAGGATCCCGCGTTGTGGCTGCGCGGACGCGGGAGGCGTTTTCGGGGCGGGTGGGCTTGCTGTTCGGCGCGGATGTCGAGCTGGATGCCGGCCAGGAGCTTCTTGGTGATCTTCTCGCTGCCGTCGAGCAGAGAGGTCAGGGCGGCTTCCCGGATGAGATGGGAGAGGCTGCCCACGACGCCGCCGGTGCGCTGGTGGAGGTAGTCGGCGTGCCGCGCCAGGGTGTGCGGGGTGTGGTGACGAAGGCGCAGGGCTTGTTCCATGTCGGTGACCAGAGAACGCCAGATCTTGCGCTGCTCTTCGGTGGCGCAGGGCAACTGTCCAGGATCGGTTTTTGTGATCGGTTCATGGGTGGCTGAGCTGGGCTGATCAGTTCGTGCGTCTGGCTGTGTTCGGGGGCGGGCGGCGGGAAGTGATCGCTGGGCGGCTGAGGTGTTGGTTGCGGTGGCAGTCTGAGCTGTGGGTTTGTCAGGTATCAGGGTCGTTGATCAGTTGTAGCCATCTTCTTCTGAGCGTTGGTCATTTTCTCTGATCACGGGTATGCGCCGGGCCGCGTAGTCGGGTGTCGTCGAGGTGCCTGGCAGGACGGAGCGAGGGTCCCGCAGTCGGCGGCCGGTAGGCGTTGTTACGAAATGCTCTCTTGCCCTGCTGGAGATCCTTCCTGGTTATCTCACCTCTGAGCTGCGGAAACGCGGTTTCGATACCGGGAAACGGTCTTGCTCGGGCTGTACGTGGCTATGCTCGCCTTGGTGGTGGCACACATGTGCCTGCACCAGACGGCCCCGCCTTCTCCGGCGGGGTTTTTTTCATGCCTCACGCCGATGGCCCCGACGCGAAGACGCGTCGGGGCCATCGGCGTTTTCAGTCTCGAAGGAGCGAAGCTGATGTCTGACGTCCCGTGGGCAGTTGTGGCGGTGGTGGGGTTGCTCGCCCTGGTCTGTCTGGCCGCGCTTGTCGCCCACGCCGTTCTGGCTGCGTTGGCTATCCGCCGTGCGCGGCTCGAAGATCTGCCGGTCATGCTGGACAGCAGCGGGCGGACGCTTCTGGTCTCTTCAAGTCGCTGCGGGTGGGAGTCGGGCAGGCTGGCCTCAGCGCGGGACCGGGGGCAGGCCCGCAGGGGCCGGTGGCCGATCCCGCGCTCTCCGACGGTGCGACGTCGCCGGACAGTACGCCAGTTGCGGAGCTGGGCGGGGGAGGAGCGCAGTGAGGCGAGAACAGTACTGGCCGGACAAGGACCCCGTCAGCCGCCGGATCGGCGATGACGTCCTCGGGCGTGCCCTGCGCAAGGTGTTGCGGGACTCCGAACGGCGGCTCCTGCTCGACTATCTGCACGGGGCGCCACTCGTTCAGATGGCCCGGCAGTTCGGTTGGACGGTACAAGGCTTGCAGGAGCTCATCAGGAGCCTGCTGATCAGACTGCGGGACTCGGAGTTCGGGCCCCAACTGCGTGAGGAGCTGTTGAGCCGGACGGGACCGCAGCACTCGGCCCTGGTCTGGGAGGGTGTCAAAGAGGTACCTGTCCATCGGTGCCAGCGTGTCGGCTGTACCGCGCCGCCCTTCGTGCAGAAGGCCCGCGGGCGTACGCGCAAGTACTGCAGCGACGCGTGCAAGCAGGCTGCCTACCGCAGTGCGCGGGCTGAGCAGCCCGCCAAGCGCGCAGCGGCTCCCACCGCGCTGTCCAACCCATGGTTCAGGGTGGTGCGCCCACGGAAAGGGCGGCGGATGCCCTACCGCTTCCTCGACTACACAGAGACTGACGCGGCGTTCCCTGACATCCAGGACGTCAAGCGAGCCGTGCCGGAAAGCAGCGAGTACAGCGAGTACTTCCGATGGAAGCTGTCCGAGTGGATGCCTTCGCAGGGCCGGCCGGAGGCCCTGGGGACGCAGGGGGTCGGTGCCAGGGCTGCTGAGGGCATGGGGAGGATCGGCTTTTGGGTGATGGACGGCAACAGCCGGATGCGAGCGTTGCGGGATTTGCTCACTGTCATTCCAGCACGGGATCTGCGACGGACTGCGCGGCCCGACGGTTCAGCGTGGCCGGACCTTGCTGCGCTCGATTCACTGCTCAGCAAGAGGGGCAGCCGGCGCGTGCGTGGCTCCGCTCGTGGAGCCGCCCCCTCGGAACCGCGGCGTGCGCCGACTGTGCCAAGCGGTCACAGGCGCTCTCGCCGGAGGCGGGTACCAAGCCCGTCTTACCCCTTGCCAGCCGTCTCGTCAGTGCCGAACAACCCTGGTTACTGCCCGTGCTGGAACCGGTCCCGAGAGCGCCGGCAGCAGGCCGCGGGCCGATAGCACGGATGGCCAACATGCCTACACCTACTCGTCGTACGGGCTGACGGTGTCGGTCTAAGGTCTGGCGGGCGGAGGCGAGAACGTGCGCTCGGCAATCGGGGCGCCTGGCGAGCGGGCGTCCCCGTGGCGCTGGCATTGCTCGGGTGCGAGGGCGAACGGACTGTCTGTCACGGCTTGCTAATCCCTCTTGTCGGGAGGCGTGGGGCGGGTGATCGTCAGCCGCTGCTCGGGGCGTTACCGCGGTGTTCGCGGAGAGCTTGGAGGATGCGCGCCTGGTGTTCGTCCTGGGAGCTGTCGGGGTCTGCTGCGGGGGCGTCGAGGAGTGGGCCGAGGCGGCTGTACAGCCCTTCGAGGCCGATGAGGGCATCGAGGCTTTGCAGGGTGTCATTGTCGATGAGGGGGGAAGGGCGCCCGGTCGGGCGGGAGGATGTGAGTGGGCGTGTTGGTGGCATTGGGTGGGTGTCAGCGGGGTGGGGGTGCTGAGTGCCTGGTCCGGGGGTTTGTGTGGGGGTGGGTTCGCTGTCATGGGGTGACCAAGCGGCTGCTGTTTTCTTACTTGTGTGGGGTGGCTCGGCTGTTGTGGGGGTGGCTGTTCCTATGGGGTGTCGGGGGTGGCTTGGTGTGGGTCGGGTCGGCGGTCCCGGAGTGCTTGGAGGATGTTGGTCTGGTGCGGGTCGGTGGGTGGTGGGGTGTCGGGGGAGTTGTTGAGGTGGGGTGTGAGGCGGGTGTAGAGGTCGTCGTGGGTGAACATGGCGTCGAGGCTGGCCCAGGTGTCGTTGTCGATGAGGGGGAACGGGAACTGCTGGGGCGTGATGAGTGCGGCCAGGAGCGGGAGGAGTTCCCATCCGTGGTCGAGGCGGTCGCGTAGCCAGGTGCGGATGCCGGCGGGGTCGGTGTGGCGCCACATCCAGATCAGGGTGTCGTCCTGGTCGGTGAGGTCTGGGGTGGGCCGTGCGGCGGCTGGTGTGAGGTGTTCGGCCAGGCGGCCGGTGAGGGCGTCGCGGGCCTGGGCGGCCCATGGTTCGGTGGTCGTCACGTGGTCGGAGGCGGTGTCGTCGGGGTTGGTGGCGCTGTGGAGGGTTCGGGTGGCGAGGACTGCTCCATCGGGTGTGGCTGCCATGGCCGCCACGATGGCGGGGCGCTGGTCGGGAGGCAGGTCGAGCAGGAGGCTCGGGGTCATTGAGCGCACTCTTCGGTCGGCGCCGAGCAGGCCCATGGCTTCCGGGTCGGCGGTCAGCTGGCCGTAGTTGTCGGCCATGGCCTGGAGCAGTGCGGCTGCGGGTACGGGGACGCCGTCGGCGCGTAGTTGGTCGATGCGCCGGATGATGCGGTGGGTGTCGTCTCTGAGCCGGAGCAGCAGTTGTGCGGCCTCATCGCCTTCAGTCCCTGATGCCATTTGGGCGAGGGCCTGCTGGAAGACGGCTTCTGGGAGGTCGTCGGCGGGAACGGTGAAGACGACGTACCGGTCGAAGTAGTCCTGGCTGCCGATCCCGCGTCGGCGGGCGGCGGCGCGGGGGTCGCTGCCGTTGCCGATGGCCTGCTGGACTGCGGGGAACAGCAGGGCCAGCAGCTCGAGCATTCCGTCGAGGTTGTCCTGGGCGACGCCGGCCTGGCGCAGGCGGTCCTTCCATCGCTCGGCGTGCTCACCGGGTCGGGAGTTGCGGTGGAGCGCCGGGTCGGTGCTGGTGCCGGTCAGTTCGGCGCGGTGGCGTCCCAGCATCCGGTAGACGCCTGGCTCGCTGGTCCGCAGGAAGGTGACGACCAGGAAGTCGACGATGTCGACCTCCCCGGCCAGCGAGCTGAGCGTCGCGCCGGCCTGTCCGAAGTAGCGTTTGATGGCTCGCGGGGTCCGCAGCCGGTCCTGGAGGTGCCGGAAATACGCCTCGGAGAAGCGCCGTTCCTGGTCCGCAGTCATGGACACCTGGTGGGAGTCCAGCAGTGCGTTGAGGAGACGCGTGGTCATGGCGGCGATGTCGCGGTCACGGAAGGCCGGTAGGTCGAGCCGGACCTGGATGAGCTTCTCCAGGAATTCCTGGGCTCGCTGGTCGTTCGAGCCGACGAGGTCGGTCCGTTGCAGGACGTCCAGCAGGGTCTGCTCGTCGAAGCTGATCAGGTAGTACACGTTCGGCAGGTGGCCGACCAGTCGGATGAGTTTGAAGACGACCAGTAGTTCCTCGGGAGCGAGCCGGTCCAGGTCGTCCATAACGACCAGAACCGGCAGGCCCGCCTGCCGCAGGGCCGTCTCGGCGGTGCGTTTGGCGGCCGAGGCGCTGGTGTCTCCGGCCACGCGTTCGGCGACGAGCTTGATCAGCTCCGAGGAGTCCAGGCCGAGCAGTCCCGTGAGCTTTCCCAGCGGACTGACCGCCTGGCCGAACGCTCCGACCTTCCTGCGCAGTTCGGACCACTGGCCATCGTCGGGGAGGGCCATGCGGATCTCGCTGAACAGGGCCAGCGTCAGTGATTCGAGGTCCGAGTACATCCACGGGTTCAGCTCGGCGACCGACCACATACTGGTGTCGGCGCTGGCGACCGCGTTTTTGAGGTGCTGGATCGCCATCTGCAGGACGGATGACTTGCCGGAACCCCAGGGGCCGATGAGCGCGAGGACTCCGGACTCGCTCTGCTCGCGCACCTGGTGGAGAAGTCCGACGGCATGCCGGGCGTACTGCCGACGCCCCAGCAGGTCAGGAGCGTCGGCGCTCCCGTCGACGGGGTCATCGTTGAAGAAGCGCTCACCGGGCATCGGCCCATCCTGCCCGACAACGCAGCGTCTCCGGTCTGGGATCGGCAACAACGTGCAGACCGGCTGCTGTCATGGGGTGACCAGGTGGCTGTCACGGTGCGGCTAGCAGATCGCGGTCCGGCTGTGTTGGGTTTGCCGGTCTTCGTGTGAAGGGGGTGGCCGGGGCGGTGGGGTTGGCCTTGTGACAGGTTCGGGAACCCCGGTGGGGGAGACGGTGCCGGGTCCGGCTGTTCTGGCGGTGGCCGGGCGGGTGGAGCGGGCTGTGGTGGTGCGGCGGCTGCTGGCGGTGGACCGGGGTGAGGGCGGTCTGTCGTCGTTGCACGTGCGGATCGCGGCCGGTTTGGCGGGGGTGACGGAGCGGACGGTGTGGCGGTGGCTGGCCGAGGGGCGCGAGGGGCGGGTGGAGGGGCGGCCGCGGCAGGGCGGGTTCGTGGTGGGCGACGCTTTGTGGGAGGTGCTCACGCAGGTGGGCGGGAACGTCGCCGAGCTGCGCCGCAGGATGCTCCGGGCGCAGGACGAGGGCGGGCTTCAGCGGTGGGGTGTCGAGGTGGTGCCGTCGTTGGCGACGCTGCACCGTGCGATCAAGGACGAGCTGAGGGCGGGCCGGGTGCTTCAGGCCGCCCGCGCGGCGTCGGGCCGGGTGGAGCCGAGCCGGTACGACCGGGCGCTGGCCGAACTCGGCTTCGCAGAGGGTGCGAACGGTCCGCCGGTTGTGGACGGCCCGGATGCCGAGCCGTCCGGCACGGGCGGTGAACAGCGGCCCGGCGCGGTGAAGACCGCTTCGAGTACCCGGGTGTCGGGTGGGGTGCGCCTGTACGCGCCGGGGGCGCGGCTGGTGTCGACGCGGCAGGTGGCCGGGGTGGTGGAGGCGGTGGGGCACACGGTCGCCGCGCGGGGGATCGGCTGTGTGTACGGGGACACGGGGCTGGGGAAGACGGTCGCGGTCGAGCAGGCTCTGCATCTGCTGCCCGGCCGGGTGCCGGTGTGGCGGGCGGTGGTGGGGGTCGGTCCCGGGCTGCCGCAGGTGCGGGCTGCGTTGTGCGAGGCGCTGGGGCTGCCGTCGGGGTCGCTGACGCACCGTGCCGGACCGGCCGACCAGGCGCTGGTGGAGGCGCTGGCCGAGCCGGGTGTGCTGTTCCTCGACGACGCGCAGCGTCTGTCGCCGCCGGTGCTGGACTACCTGCGGCAGCTGTGGGACTCGCCGGGCTGTGCGGCTGCCCTGGTCTTGTGCGGGGCGGGCAGTGAGCGGGCGCTGGCCCGGGCAGCGGCGATGCGTTCCCGGGTTCTGACCTGGCATCAGGTCAGCCGTCTCGACCCGGAGGACGTGCCGCGGACGCTGGGTCTGTTCCACCCGGTGTGGGAGGACGCTGATCCGGCCGGCCTGGTGCGGGCGGATGAGCAGACCGCCCGCGGCAACTTCCGTACCTGGGCGAAGATCACCTCGCATGTCTGTGCAGCCCGGGGCCGCGACCCCGGTGCGGGCGTGGATCGGGACGCGATCGACCAGGCCTGCGCCCGGCTCGGCCCGTACTCATGACGGCCCCTCCCACGTGCCCTGGGCACACCGGTTTCGACGGCAGAAAGCCTCACCCCGTTCGGCGAGGAGAGACGGCGCGATGACGGACAACGGACCGCAGGACACCAACGGCGGCCACGGCGTTGACGCGGGAGGGCAGTGGCCGCCGCCGGGGGATCCGGCGGGTGTGCTCGGGAAGCAGTCGCTGGTCGCGCTGCGGGCGCCTGCGGTGCGCCGCTTGCTGGCGCTGCGGGCCCGGGGCGGTCTTTCGCGGCAGCACGTGCGGCTGGCGGGGGAGTGCCTGGGGGCGTCGGAGCGCACGGTGTCGCGGTGGCTGGCCGAGGCGTCCCGGAGCCCGGCGGCGGCTGCGCACCCCGGAGCCCGCCACACCGGCCGGTTCGAGATCACCGCGGAGATCCGGGTGCTGCTGGCGTACTGGCACGGAAACGCCTCCGCAGTCCACCGCCAGCTCATGGAGCGCGCCGCGGCCGAGGACGGGAGCGTACACGCGCAAACGTCCGGCACTGCCGTGCCCGTCCCGCCCGGCCTGGTGGCTGTTCCGGGCGGGGCAGCCCTGTCGCAGGTGCCGCTGCTGGATCCGGTCCCGTCCCTGTCGACGTTCCTGCGCGCGCTGCGCCGCGATCTGACGGCGGGGGAGCGCGCCGGTCTCGCCCTCGGACCGGAGGCAGCACGCGCCCACGACGTGTTCGGCAAGCGGCCGGCGTCCTGGCGCAACCACGCCTGGGAGACCGACCACGTCCAGGCCCCGCTGCTGGTCGACGCCGACGGCGACCTGGTGCGCCCGTGGATCACCTGGTTCATCGACACCGCCACCAAAGTTATTACCGGTACCGCTGTCACCCCGGGCCATCCCTCCCGCGCGTCGGTACTGGCCGCCTTGCGCGCCGCAGTTGTGCGGGACGATCCCTACGGCCCGGCCGGGGGAGTGCCGGAGCTGGTGAGGATGGACCGGGGCAAGGACTTCCTGTCGGCCGCCGTCACCACCGCGCTCGGCGCGATGGGCGTGACGGTCAAGGACCTGCCCGCCTACAGCCCGCATCTGAAGGGCACGGTGGAAAGCCTCAACCGGGCCGCGGACCGGATGCTGTTCGCCGCCCTGCCCGGCTACACCGCCGGGCCCACCGGGCCCCGCTCGGAACGGCGCGGACGCACCGCGGGGGCGGTGTCCGCCCTGTCGTTCCAGGACTTCACTACGGAGGTCCTGGAGTGGACGACCTGGTGGAACACCGCGCACCGCCCGAAAGCCCTGTCGGGCCGTACGCCGCTGGAGGCGTGGCAGGCCGATCCGACCCCTGTCACCGACATCCCCGCCGCCGACCTGTGGGCCTTCACCCTCGAGGACGACGGCCGGCCCCAGAAACTGACCAGCCACGGCGTGAGCTGGCGCGGCCGCACCTACACCGCCGCGTGGATGACCGGCCAGGCCGGCCGCCAGGTCCGCGTGCGCTACATGCCCCACCACGACCACGAGATCGAGGTCTGCGACGCCCGTGGCCGCCACCTCGGCCCGGCGCACCTCGCGGACGCGGCCGCCCCCGAGCAACTGCAGGCCCTGCGCGAGGCACGGGCGGAGCGCGCCCGGCGCCTGCGCGCCGACGCGAAGGCCGCCGAACGCCTGCGCCGCCAGAGATTCGCCCCCACCACCAGCGCGGAGCCCGCCCAGCGGCTGGGAGCCGTCACGGCCGCCCAGGCCGACCGTGAACTCGCCGCCGCCGACTACACCGACGTCGCACGGCTGGCACTGCCCGACCTGATCCCGCCCGCCCCGCCTCCGGCCCACTGGCGCACCCCGCCCGCCCTGGCGGCCGGCACAACGCCGCTCCCGCCCGCCCCGATCCAGCCGACCCGTCGGCGGACGTTACGCCGGAGCCCGGCTCCCGACCCGCAGGAGACGCCTGATGACCGAGGACGCCTACCAGTACGTCGACCTGCCCGACGCGACCGTCGTCACCACCCAGGCCCTGCTCACCGCGCGGGAGAACATCACCGACACCGTCGCCGCCCGCGCCATGATGTGTATCCACGGAGGCGCCGGCCACGGCAAGACGCTCGCGGTCAACACCTGCCTGCGTGAACTCGAACCGGGCGAGGACGTCCGACGGGTCACCTTCCGCGCCCGCCCCACCGCCCGGGCCGTGCGCTACGGGCTGTTCACCGCCCTCGACCTGCCCGGTGAACCGCCCCGCCACCCCAGCGAGTTCGACCGTCTGCTGAAGACCGCCCTGGCCGAACACCCCCGCACCTTCCTCGTCGACGAGGCCCAGTGGCTCAACGGTGAGGCGTTCGAGTACTTCCGTTACCTGTGGGACGAACCCTCGACCCGGCTCGCGATCATCTTCGTCGGAGGCGAGGGCTGCCACACCGTGCTGCGCCGCGAACCGATGCTCTCCTCCCGCATCTTCATCTGGCAGCACTTCACCCGCCTTACCCCCGGCGAAGTCCAGCAGGTCATCCCCCTGTTCCATCCGGTGTGGGCCGACGCCGACGTGACGACATCGCGTTCCGCCGACAGTCACGCCGCCCATGGAAATTTTCGCGCCTGGGCCCAGCTGACCGCCCACACCCGTACCGGGCTCGCCCGCACCGGCCGGCCCGAGCCGGCCGGGAACTGCTGCGCTGGGCCTTCAGCCGCCTCGCATGACCGCACGCCGCCGCCCGTCACAATGGTCACCGCCCGCCATGACGACGTGCTCCACACGCACCGCCCTGGCCGCCCACCACGTGCCGTCCAGCCGGATCACCCCTCCACCCGGGCCTGGGCAGCACCAGCTTGAGACCGGCCTCGCCCCACGACCTTCTCGCCGCCCTGGGCAAACCGCCCCTGCTCCCGGGCGGCTTTCCCGCCGGCCGTCAGCCCGCCTGGGAAGCCGCCACCGCATGGATCACGGCCCTGCCCGTCACCCAGCTGACCGTCCTGCGCGCACACCGCTTCACCGCCCGCCGCACGATGCGCCGCCTGCAACTGCACCCTCACCGGCCTGCCTGACCCTGGTCTGCCACCGCCCCCACCTGCCCGCCGCCCTGCACCAGGGCCTAGACGGCCGACTACTGCGTCACCGCCGACTTCCTGGGCCGCCCGCCGCCACTACTACGGGGCGGCCGCCGTATCCCCGCTTGTTGACGAGCCCGCCCGGCCGGCCAACCGGTGGCTCACCCTGCCCGTGCTGGACCGCCTCGTCTCCTACGACAGCCCCGCCCGTGTACCGCCCCGTGCACGCCGCCGCCGATCGTCTTCCGGCACCGCCCGCCAC